>NZ_CP050316.1:0-2521134 GCF_011765605.1 Avibacterium paragallinarum | reverse complement strand
GGTGGTTGGCTTACGTTAAAACGTATATTAAAATGTCATCCTTTACACGCGGGTGGATACGATCCTGTTCCACCGAAGATTAATAACAACAAAGAGAACAAATAATGGATTCAAGACGTAGCCTGTTAGTGCTCGCACTACTCTTTATTTCTTTTCTTGTTTATCAGCAATGGCAAGTGGATTATCACAGTCCGAAGCCTGTTGCCACTGAACAAGTGCAAACCTCTCAAGCTCAAGGTGAATTAGCATCAAATTCAGACCTTGCTAACCTTACTCAAAGTAAAGTGATTACCTTAGAAAATGATGTATTCCGTTTAAAAGTGAATACCCTCGGCGGTGATGTGGTACGTTCTGAATTATTAAATTATGACGAAACCCTGCATTCCCACACGCCTTTTGTGTTATTACAGGATACCCCTGAACATATTTATGTGGCACAGAGCGGTTTAGTTGGACGCAATGGAATCGACACCAAAGCAGGGCGTGCCAATTATCAAGTCGATGGCGATCATTTCAAACTGGCTGACGGGCAAAATGAACTTGTTGTACCATTTGTGTTTGAAAAAGATGGCGTAACTTATCGCAAACTTTTCGTGTTAAAACGCGGTGAATACGATGTGGGTGTGAACTTTGAAATCACCAACCAAAGCGGGCAGCCGATTGAAGTGGAGCCTTACGCGAAATTAACCCATACTTTAGTGGAAAGCTCTGGCAGTATGGCAATGCCAACCTACACAGGCGGGGCGTATTCTTCTTCTGAAACGAACTATAAAAAATACAGTTTCAAAGATATGGAAGAAAAAGATCTGTCAATCCAAACCAAAGCGGGCTGGGTTGCGGTGTTACAACATTACTTCGTTTCAGCGTGGATTCCAAATCAAGATAGCACTCACCAACTTTACACTTCAACGGATAAAGCCCGTAATTTAGGCTCGATTGGTTATCGTGGGCCAGTGGTAGACATTCCAGCAGGTGCAACGGAAACCATTACTAGCAAATTATGGACGGGACCGAAATTGCAAAACCAAATGGCAGACGTGGCGAATCATTTAGATCTCACCGTGGATTACGGCTGGGCGTGGTTTATCGCAAAACCGCTATTCTGGTTGCTCACCCACATCCACGATTTAGTGAAAAACTGGGGGCTTGCCATTATCTGCGTAACCCTTGTGGTGAAAGGTTGCCTTTACCCATTAACCAAAGCACAATACACTTCAATGGCAAAAATGCGTATGCTACAACCGAAAATCCAAGAAATGCGTGAGCGTTATGGGGAAGATCGTCAGCGTATGAGCCAAGAAATGATGAAATTGTATAAAGAAGAAAAAGTAAATCCACTCGGTGGCTGTTTACCAATTCTCTTACAAATGCCAATTTTCATCGCCTTATATTGGACATTTATGGAAGCGGTGGAATTACGCCACGCCCCATTCTTCGGTTGGATTCAAGATTTATCGGCACAAGATCCATACTACATCTTGCCAATCTTAATGGGCGTATCAATGTTCTTATTACAAAAAATGTCGCCAACGCCAGTTGCTGATCCAATGCAACAAAAAGTAATGACATTTATGCCAGTGATCTTCACGGTATTTTTCCTCTTCTTCCCTGCGGGCTTGGTTTTATACTGGTTAGTATCGAACCTCATAACCATCGCACAACAGCAATGGATCTACCGTGGATTAGAGAAAAAAGGGTTACACTCTCGTAAAAAATAGAGTCATAACCACATACTCAAACTAAACCAATCAAACAACTATAAAAGGATTGATATCAAAATCAATCCTTTTTAAAAATCCTTTCGCTTTCTTGAATTCTACACCCTTATACGATAAGGCTTTTTCTATCCAATCCGCATTATAATCACGCTCATTCAAAGAAGTGCTAATTAAGTGCCTTATGCCGTGCGTGGTTAGCTTCCCTTTGCCAAGGGTTTTAATAATCGCCTTTCGCATTGCCTAGATTATAATATGCCCTGATTTCGCCGTAACACTAGGAAAGACAAAATCACTACTTAGATTAAGTGCGGTACTAATTTCTCGCATTTTCTGCAATACCTCCACCGCTTGCCGTGATAGGGTGACAATATGCAACCGTCCGCCCTTTAAGTTCTTATTGCCTTTCTGCACACGATACGCCCAAAGGTTTTCACTAAAATCAATATCCGCCCACTTCGCCCCAGCAATCTCAGAGGGGTGACCGCCTGTTAGAAGCACTAATAGCACAGCATAGAACGATTGAATAAAGCCCGCTACCATCAAGGAAAATCACTTTTCCCCTGCTCTTGCCTTTTTTATTTGTTTATCATTAAGTTACTGAGTTTTTCTTGCCATAGCACTAATCTTTAAAAAGAAATTGTACTAGAAAATAAAGTAATCAACTTTGCACTTTTCGGAGTAATTCAACAGAATTTCTATTTTCTAGTACAATTATATTGCGTTACATAGACACGCCTAGACGCAATCAGACGCATACAATATCGACAAAGGCTAGATTTTACAAGGATTTTTGAAGCAGTGGGATTTATGTAGAAACGTGTGGAACAGTGGATTGGCGGAGACAATGGGAGTTGAATTGCAACGATAACACATTGATTTATAACAAAACTTATATTTACAATCCTAAATCTTGGTACAATTCTTGGTACAATTATTCAAAGTCACTTGCTATTTAGTCTATTTCTTGAACAATTATTCGGGACGTATAAGGGGCGTTTTATAGCTGCGTGAAAAGTGGCTTTTCTGTGTGATGTTTTTCGCTGTGGTGGATCTGTTCTTTTGGTCTATTTTCTAGTGGTGAATTTTCTATAAGGGAAATTTTAGAAATATGACCGCCGTCATTATGAAATAAAAAATCTTATTATGCTGTTCTTTTAGTGGTTAAAAATCACTCACGCTATTTATTGGCATTTTGAAAGATTTTACCTATAAATAGCGTTCGTCTAAAATTTACGAAAAAATATTTTTTTATTTATTTAAGCAAAAAACGTAGACGCATAGACGCACCTCGATTTTTAAAAATTATTTCCTTTATTTTCAATGAATTAACCCCTAAAAAGTGCGTCTATGGAGTGTAGACGCACTTAGACGCAGTAGACGCGGCGATTTTATTTAACACATTGATTTAATTGAATATTGTTATTTTTGGCGTGTCTATGCTGTGTCTACACTAAGACGATTTTTGATTAAAATTCGATGATTTAGGCGAGAATTGCCCCTTTGGCCAGGTTATTTTTAGAGAGAAATTAATAGTTAAAATCTATCAAAATAGAACCAAAAAAACGCCCATTGCTGAGCGTTATTTTTATCTTCGATAAAGGGCTATTCTTCGCTTTCTTCCGCTTCTTCGTCTAGCACTGCCAGCACATAACAGCGGATTGTTTTATTGCCTGCAATTGGGCGTGGTAGCGGTTTCTTGTATTTGTAAGATTTATGCTTAGCGTTGGTGGTGGAAAGCATACCAGCGTCCGCCAGCACTTTATTAGCGATACTTTCATCAAAGCCCGCGATCACATCTTGCACATAAACTTGTGGGAATATCCAATAGCGGGCGTCTTTGTTTAAAACACTGTCGCCAAGCTCTTTATAACCTGCCGTATCTTTTGGCTCGGGCTGGTTTGGGTTGAATGGATATTCAATAAATCTTGCTCCATTCCGCAATAGCCAGCCGTTCGCCTGTGCAATGATTTGCTTTTTCTCTCGGCTGTCTAAACCATAGACGCTTACCCATTCATTAAAGCAATGTAGCAAGGCTTCGCCACATTCTGCTACTTTCCATTGAGTTAAATGGATCGAAAGCGTGAGTGCTGTTTCTAGCACGGCAAAACGGCTTGCTACACGTTGCACTTGTGGGCTGGCTTTTTGTGGTAAGCGTGCCAGCCATTTATCTTTAATCGTGCTATAAACGCCTGCTAGTGCGTCTTGGTTTTCAATTAGCCACGTGATCCACTCTCGCCCTATTGCCCCATAGTGCTTTTTACTCGCTTGGTTTAGGTGGTCTGCGTGGTTTTTACCGTCTTTGAAGTGGTGGAATTGTGTCGCCGCTGTGATAGGAATATTCAACAAACGCACCAACTGCCCCGCGTTGGTTTTTATGCCAGCTTGAGCAAGGTAATTTTCTAAATCTACTTCACCGGTAGAAAATGCCATTATCCGCCAGCGGTTCACTTCACGATTTCCGCCTTCTTTTGCCCCTTGTATTTTGCCAATACCATTAAACAGCGTGTAGGCGGTTTGCTCGGCGTGTTTTTTGTTTGCCCCTTGTCCTATTTCGTCCATCACTAAAAAGCCGTCATTGCGTGCGGCTGCTTCATTGCTTAAGCCTAATGCGGTGGCGTTCCAGCTTACCCGTGTAATTTCGGGGTGCCCGTAAACACTGGCGGCAATGTTGGCGGTGGTGGTTTTCCCACTCGTCGAACCGCCGAAAATATGAACGCCAAAGCTATCAGCGTCCAGTAAATGAATAAGCGGGGCAGATAATGCACAAGCCACGCCTAACATCATTGTTGGATTGCCCTTTACATATTGCCCAATTTCATCCTGCCAGCTTTCTAACGTGCCTTTGACTTGGTAGCCTGCAAAGCCTGCGGATTGTGAGCGGAATAAAACGGGGTGCTTAGGCTCGCCAATGGCTTCACCATTTGGCAATAAATACGCCTCATTCTGCCAACCTGTGAGATTGGTTATTGTCCATAGTTTACGGTCGCCCGTAGTTTGTAAATAATCCGCCAATTCGTTTTTAAGCGTTGAATTTGAGGTGACTTTTAAGCCGCGATTTTTTAATGTCCGCCAGCCCTCACGCTCGCCAATATCGCCAAGCGGTAGAGCTTCCACAACCTTTTGCCCACTTCCCTCAAGCTGCCACTGTAACACTAAATAACTTTCGCTTTCACTGCGTCCAATGCCTACCACGTCCACTACATCAGAAAGCCACTGCACACGCTCGATAATTTCGCCCGTGTCTTTGTCTAGCTTTGGAATAATGCGATATAAGCCCGTTTTCCCGCTCTCTGTGCGTTTTTCTATGTAAGGTGATAGATTATTCGGCTTTGTGTGTTCTTGCTCGCTTTCGCCCGTCTGTGCGATTAATTCAGCGGTTTCCGTGCCTTGCTCTCGCAAGCGTTGAATATACCCGCTTAAATCCTCGTTGCGGGTGAGTGTTGCACTGTCTAACAGTTCTACCGTTTCCGCTTTCGTGGTGGTGGCAAGGTTTAAGCAAAGTGCGGTGATTTCCTGTTGCGAAAGTTCCCCGCATTGAATGATTTTAATATAGCGTTGATCAGGGGCTGCAATTCTAATATTATCAAGGCTTGCCAGCTGTTTTTCGCCTAAAATCACGGGTGTTTGATCATAGCGGGGGATTGCTCCCCCTTGCGTGTTATATGGCTCAATTTGCAACGCGTCGGCGATATTTTGCCATTCTATGCCCTTGCCCTTGTTCCACGTCCCCCACGCACGAGAGCCTGCCAAAATCAGCAATTCGAAGGCGTTTTTATTCCACGCCTCCTTTAAGTGCGGTGCGTTTTTAGTGAATTTTGCCATTGTTGCCCCCGTGCATTTGTGTTTCTAATTGGGCGATTATTTGTGCTTCCATTCTTGTAAGCTGTGATGAAAGAAAATGACAAACCGCACAACCAAGTAAACGGCGGGTGATTTCCTCCCCGCTGTATTGTTCCGCCAATTCCTCAATGTTTGTTGTTGGTGGAGTGGGTGATAGTTCAATCAATTTTCTTGCAATAACATTCGCTTCTTTGGCAAATTGAATCGCTGCATTTGGTGCAACTTGTGCGATATTCTCCAGCTCTTCCGCTACCGCTTCAAAAACAGCAGCAATATAGGGAAATTCAGGGTTATTTGTGCCATTGATAAAATTACCGTTGCTAATGCCTATGGCTTGCTGTTCTGTCTCGCTAAGGCTATCCCAATTAATTTTTTTGTCGGTTTTCATTTGTTACCCTCCGCCAATTTCTCGCTTTCCATTCGTTCGATTTCCAACGTCTCCACGTCCGCCACAACCGCCATCAAAAGCCCGATTAAAAACTTACTACTACGCTTAAAAGCTTTATTCTTCGCTTGCTGGGTTGGGTTTAACTCTTGCTTGTTGGTTAGCTCAAGTAACAATTCTCGCCCTTGTGCAAGTCCATCAAGTAGCGTCTGACCTTCCTTTTTCATTTGAATCTTGTGGTGGAAGTCATCGGGGAATTGCTCAAAACATTTGCGGTTTGCTTGTTTGATTAGCTCGCCTTGGCGTTTCCATTGTGGAAAATGGCTAAGTGTTAAGGTTGGTTTGCTCATCTCTATACCTCCCCTAAATGCTCTAAACCTTGATCCATTAATATCAACGCACCACGCAAAGCGGTTTGCATATCAGTAACACTCACTTCTTTTTCATTCGCATTACTTGCCATTAATACAATGGTATAGGCTTCCCATAAACGGGATTGTGCTTGCAAATAATGCTGGTTTTGTGTGGTTGTCGTTGATTTAGTCATTGTTTCCCCCTAACTTTGCTTTAATGAAATCCACGCGGTTATTAAGTGAGGTGATATGCTGATAAAGGGCGACATTTATCCCCTTTAACGCTTCTTCTAGCTCGCAAGGTTCAAACTTTTCTAAATCTGAATAGTGGGCTAAAGCGTGGATCGGCGTGGCGGGCTGGTGAAGCCTTTCTATTTCGTTTTCTAAAAGATTTAATTGAAAAGCTAACTCTTTTTCTGCTTGGGTTAATTGGGTTTGCTTAGCCATTTTTCACCCCCGCTTTTTCTTGCTCGGTTTCAAGTGAAATCGCTTTATATAGATCCATTAGCACGCCTTCGCTAAGCAATTTTAGGCTATTGATTAGCATTAAATCGCTGTCGCTGTATTGGGTTTCGGCATAGTTTCTTACTAGGTAAATCAAGGCTTCCAGTTCAGAAAAGCGAGCTAGCAAAAATTCTTGTTTAAAATCTTGGGTAACGGTGTTTTTACGCATTTTTCACCTCCGCCATAGCTGAAGTGAACGCAATAGGGCAAACGCCCGCTATAAGTGCGGTGGGTTTTGTGATAGTTTTCATTGTGGACATTCTCTTGTATGTTTTAGTAAATGATTTGCCAACCTGTAATAGGTGTGGCAAGGCTTCAACTACCGCATACAAACGGCTCGCCTTATTCGTACGGATAAACTCCGCCTTAGTTCGACGTATAGACCTTGCCACAAATTCGGCTTTATCTGATAGGGTTAGTCGCCCTTGGATATGAATTTGAGGTGTAAAAAATCCGCAAGTCTTACGGGTGCGGTTTCCGTTGTATGTAGTAGTGCCCTCAATACTACAATTTACTACGTTAGGGGTCAAGGTAAGATTACGCATTTTTCACCTCCGCCACTGTTGAAGTGAGTGCAAAAGGCGATAAAGTGCGGTGTGTTTGAGAAAGGTTTTTTAGGTTAATGCGTCCCGCTAGCACAAGAATAAATTCCCGTGCCAGTGTTGCCCTTGCTTGTTTTTCGCTTTCGGCAAAAATACGGATTTTTTGAATTTGGTTGGTTAAGTCTGTGCGACGGATTGCCGCAAAGATGAAGATTTTCATTGCTGTAACTCCACTGAATAAATTTTTAGAAGTTACCGCGAAAGTTCTGAGGCTTGGGCGGTAACGTGTTACGGGCTCAGAAACTGCGATCAGTGGAACACAGCAAAGGGCGAAACCTTTCCCATAACACGCTACCATAGAAGAACACGCCATTTTTAGGCGTTCTTTGGGTGTGTTTGTGCTACGCATAAAAAAACACGCATTAATAGGCGTGTTACTATACGCCACTGATATATTGTTCGAGTTCTGAGGCTCGGCACTGTTTGAAAGTGCGGTATTAAAATACGATAAATTTGCTTCGGTTGCACTTGAAAAATATTCATATTCTAAACCGATAGAATGAATTGTATTAATATTAAGGTGAACGGGTGAAGAAATTCGGTGTTTCATTGCTGTAACTCCAGTGAATAAATTTTTAGAAGTTACCGCTAAACTTTCCACGGTTTGGCGGTAGAACGTAACAGGGTGGAAAACTGCCTTCACTGGTAAGCAGCCAACCTCTAAGGGTTGCCTATTACGCCCTACCATAGAGAGAAAAACGCCTAAGGCATTTTCTTTAGGTGTGCGAACATTACGAACAAAAAAAGCACGGTTTAATGGCGTGCTACTGTTCGCCAGTGATACATTATTCAGCTTTCCACGGCTGACTGTAGATTTTGCTACAGTGTTTAAAGCATAAATCTGTAATGATAATTTGTAAAGTGATCTTGTTCACATTTTTTTGATTTTTTCATCAGAAAACGATCTACACATTTCTAGAATGTACAAATTATTCATCTTAATTTTTTTGTGTTTGGCTCTGACGGTCAGAAAAATTTTTTTCTGACAATCGTTCTACTTATATATCTACGATCTACGTATATGTTTACGTTCTACTTATATGTCTTCCCACTGGTTTTTTATGGTTATTTAGAACAGCTAAAAAACCTCTTAACTCAGCCCCTTTTTTGGGTGGAGATTTTTATCTAATAATCATCAAATCAGGTCAATTCTTTTCGCGTTCGCACTGCAAAGATTTATCTACTTCATCAATAAAATGCGAGATATTTTCTTCTTCCATTTTTTGCCAACGTGCAATATCAGGATGGCTAAAACGGAAGCGTGGGCGATAGATTGTTAAAATTTCATATTGTTTATCTGGGGTGTAAGGGATAACTAGGCGAATTGCTTTTCTACCTATGGTGCTGTTATTCAGGCACATTTCTTCATCGTACAATTCATCTACATCATAGTTAAAATCCTTGTTACCGTAGTAAGCAATACTGCTGTCCATTGCCGAACTGACATACGAGAAATCAGCATTGTCTGCGTGATAGTCGTTAATCCTTATCGTAAATATCAGCTCGGGCTGTTGTTTGGTGTGTTGCTTTTCTAGTAATACAATCACCTCATAAATTAATCCTAGTTGTTTTAATTGTGGGATCGTTTCCCAAAATAGCTCACTATTTTCTTGAGTGATAACGGCGTCTTGTGAGGGTAAAAAATCTTGAATAAATGAATTATAGGCTTTCTGTTCATTCGTGTTAGAAGCAGAAAGCCTTATTAGTGCATCAGTCGTATCAAAATGCGTTTTTTCTATATCCCACTCTTGAAATACGCCATTAAAGCCCCCTAATTCGCTCATAGAGAGGTTTTTATAAAAAGTTAGTAGTAGCATTAAGATATTTAGTTTTTCGCTTTCTGTAACGTTTTCAGCGTGATTTATACGATATATAACAGAATCAACTTGATTGATACTATCGACAAATGCAACGGGTAAATTAATGTTTAGTGCCGTGTAGTTGATTTTAAATAATGTTCTTTGTGCCTGTTTTGGCCTAGAAATATAACCATTTAAAAAAAGCTCAGTCTGAAGCTGTTTGCCTGTTTCCCAGCGACAGTTTAAATGCTCGCTAATTGCTTTCGCACCTGCATAGGTAATGCTAAAAGGTTGTTCTTTTGGGGTTTTGGGAATGCCGTTAGCAAAACGATTTAATACAAGCATAGCAGATAGAAGCCTAAAATCGCCTTTACTTGCAACAGATTTCAATAGAGAGAAATCAGCTTGGAAATACTGACTATTATTCTTTATCTTTTTCTTCATACCTTTTAGCCTTTGCTTTTTGGTGATGTTAGAAGTGTAGCTACCAACTAGATTATTTGTTCAATGTGGCTGTAGTAAAAGCCGTTTTTGCTTTCTCGTTGCGTAACTCTAATCTGATATTCATTGCCTTGAAATTGAGAGACGTCAATACCGTCATAAATTTGCTCTGCTGAAAGTGGTTTGTGGTTTAGACTTTGGATGATCTCAGTTAAGTTGCTGTTAGGCTTTAGTATTGGGGTACAAGTTCGGGCTAATTTAACGCCTTGATATATACCCCCAATAATTTCAAAGATGAATGCTATTCTTTCACCATATCCGCTCTGAATGGTCTTAACGTCAGTAAGTTTTGCGGAGTATCTACCGCTTTTGACAATATGATGTTTATTGCCTTTTACAATCATAGAAACGCTCCCGTGAGTATTTGAATATTGTTAATATTTTAACATAAACTAATATTTGCTCTAAAATAGGCTTGATAACGTTTAAAATTTTGGTGAACGAAATTCATATTTTGGCTATAATTGGCTTGAGCTTTCATTCTATTCCCTAAAAGTTAAAGTTAATCTGTTCTTGCCCTCCCCTTGAGGGCGTTTTTTTTGTGTGGGTCAGTTAACGCCTCGCTTGTCTATTGCTCTTGCTTCTCCTCTTCTATGCCGTCGCCATCTAAAAATAAATCCCTTAATGAGCCTAATGCCATAGAGCCATCGCTTGAGGTTAAATCCACTTTTTGGCTGAACATTCCTAAATGCTTGCCAAGTAATTCAAACGCCTTATTAGCCCCAGCAGGTTCAAAAATAAAGGCTTCAACGTTTACGGCGTTGGCGGTTCCCTCTTGGGCGTTTTTAATTACCGTCGTTGTGATTATCGGCTTTTTGCCCGTGCAAACCGCTAAATAGTCTTGTAGGTCAAAAATAATCTTATCCACGGTTAGGCAATGCCGTTCTTGGTGTAATTGCCTAAGTTCGCTTACCCTTCCCGCGATCTTACCGTTATGCAATAATTCGCTTGCTTTGGTGTTAATGGTTTCAGGCTTCATTTTTTCCGCGTTGTAAGCCTGCCTATAGGCTTCGCTTGCGTTGCCTAGTTCTAAATATAACTGGCAAAATTTTTCTTGTTTTGGCGTAAGTTTTTCGGTCATTGCTTTCCCTCTTGGTGAATTGATTAAGTCGCTTATCTCAACGCAAGAATAAATTCAGATAAGCCTTTTAATGCACTAGGCAATAGCCACAAAATCAATGCGATAAAAATCCCCATTCCTAGCGATTTAAAAAAGAATTTAATCCCGTCTGATATGGCTAAGCCTGCTTTGTCTGCTCCTTGTTCGCTCATATTTCCCCCGATTTGTACGATTGCTAATAGTTTGCTGATAAATCCTATAATGCCGTTTTGTTGCATTGCCTTGTTTCCTTTTCAGGCTTTTACGCTGTTCTTTTGGGCGTAAATCTCCCGTTTTAATGTCAAGTTTTATGGGGGATCTTTATTCCTCGTTAAATTCTGGTCGCCCGTTAAAGTGCGGTAGTTTTTCGCCGCGTTTTCGCTTTTCGGCTATCAGGGCTTTTATGCGGTAATAAACCCGATAATCATTCAATAGATTACTTGCCCTTGCTCTGAGGCTGTGCGGTTGCATATTGGCGGCGTTGGCGTGTGTTGCTCTGAAGGCTTCGGCTGCGTTGCCTAGCTCGATATACTTTTGCACGAACGCCGCTTTTCTTGGGGTGAGTTCCTCGCTTCTTAGTCTTGGCATTGGTTGCCCTCCTGTGTTGTTCTATTTCGTTAAAATTCCGCACTGTTAGCGGGTTGATTGCGGTTCAATTTGTTTAACCGTTGCTTAACCATTTAGCTGTGCGTGTTTTCAATACCTGCACAATTTTTTCTATTTCTTGTGTGTGAATGACGTTTCCCCCGTGCAAAATTCCGCCACTCGTGCTATTTCGCCTCTCGCTCAATCAAGCGGGTTAGGTGGCTTTTGCGTTGGCTAAATGGCATATCTAAAACAAGCAAGGTTGTGTTTGTTTGTTGCAATAACTTGAGCAAATTAAGTTGATTTGTCGTAAAGCTATCTCGCACATTTGCCACGCCTGTTCTTTCTTTCCAGTGGTGGACGTTTTCGCCTAAAAGCAAGCTATCTAGCATTACTTGTTCATTGCTGAAGTGATAGGGTTTCAGGGCTTTGCCTTGTCGTTGATAATAGTCCTTAATTGCGTCTGTCATTGCTCGATTGTGGTCGATTGTTGCAAGTCGTGCTTGGGTTCGCTCTACAGTGTTGCGGTGTAGGTTAGGGGCAATCTGTGCAAGTTGCTTTTCTGCCTCAATAAAGTGCTGTCGGATTGCTCGCCCGATTTCGTTTTTCTCCAATAAGCAAAGATGTTTCGCCATATCGATTGAAATAATGTAATCAATCAACTTTTGCGGGCGTGCTTTTGATGATTGTTTATTTTCGTTCTCCGTGTTTAGCGTAAATCGTTCACTATTTGAGCTCCCCCGTTTTGGGGAACTCAAATTTTCAACAATAATAAAATCTTGCCCCTCGACAAATGAACATTCTTCAATGCGGTTTTTTATCCACGTTGAAAAATCTCGCCCGATTTGTAAGGCTTGGTGTAAGTTGCGTGCGTTGATCCCGTTGATTTCTTTATGCTGAAATTGGCATTTCATCGGCTCAAGTAATAAATTCAGTGCGTTTGTGGTTGCGGTGTTCGTTGTCATTGTGGTGCCTCCCATTGGGTTAATTCGTCCTTATAGGCTTTGAATAATTTCGCCAGTTGGTTTTTATTTTTTGCGATTGCCCATTCAAGCCCCTCACTAGGTAGCTTCTTAAATTCCGCTTCTTGCCCCTTAATTCGCTCACTGAGAAGCTCAACCACGTCAAGCAAGGGGTAAGGCTCGTTATCATCAAAAAGGCTCATAAATCGCAGTAGCGGGCGTTTTTCTAAATAGTGTGCTATGGCGGTATCTAATAACGCGATTTTTGCAATACGGCATTTCATCGGGTAACGCTCCATTTGGGCTGATGTTTCGGCGGTGGTGGAAATCCTCCGCTGTCTTGTGTGGTTTCTTGTGTGTTGGTGGTGGTAAGATTTCCGCCACAACCTCCGCCAACCTTTCCGCCACAAAGTGCGGTCATTTCTTGCGTGATTTTTTGTATATCCCGCTTTGTGTGTGCCAGCCTTTCCGCCAAGAATGTAAGCAATAAATGCGGGTTCTCGGTGGGGTCTTTTGCCATTTGTGCCAACACTGAAAGCTGAATTTCAATATCCGCAAGGGTGATAGGGTTTCGCGTTGTCATCGTTTCCCCTTATGCCGCTTGTTTTCTTAAGTGATAAAGTGCAGTGTTTTGTAGTTGCGTTTTTCGGCTCGCATAGGAAAGCCCTAGTTTTATCATTACCGCATTTTCAGAAAGTAGCTCATCTATTAGCTCTAATTCTTGTTCATTGAGAAATTGGCGGATATCAACGGCTTCAGGTAATCCCCGCATTGCTAACCATTTCTTTTTGCTCATTCCTAACGCAACGCAATAAACAAGGTTATTTTCACGGCTGTAGGCGTGCGGGTCGTCTTTGTCCTGTTGCTCTAAGCTGAATTTAATCGCGTCATTTAATCGGCGTTGGTCGTGTTTCAGGTTCGCCCGTGAAGTTATCCAGTTTTTCATTTGGTTAAATTCGTTGATATAGGCTTCTTTGAATTGCATTGCTTTCTTGCCAGTAAATCCCATTACTAGCAAGGTAAAACCGTCTTGGGTCATTAAGTACATTGGTCTTTTTTCGCCTTTGCTGTCGGTGTATTTAACGGGCTTAAAATTGAGCCGGTTAAATTCCGCTGAGCAATTTAGATTTTCTAAGCGTTTTAAAATATTCTTGTGCTGTTTACCAAAGTAATAAGCCACTTTTCGGCTGTCTGTCATTGCTACCGTTTCTTTATGAAATAATTTGGCAAAAACGGCATTTTCTAACTGTTGTTCGGTCATCGTTATGCGTTCCCTTTGTTGAGGTCTATTAGGCTTTCTAGCTGTGTTTGTGCCTCACTAAGGTCATTAAATGCCCGCTCTAACAGCTCTTCACTTGTGAGCGGTTCGCCGTCTTTGTTGGTGATTGTTCCGCCTTGATTGGTGGCAATTTCGATAAATAACTTCGCTTGATAGATTTTGTTGAGTGCTTGAAAAATCTCCATTTCCGCCACTCGGGCCACGGTATGAATTGCGTTAAATATCCCCGTGCGGCTAACGGGTTTTGATTTGCCGTTCTCGGTGATAGATACGGCATTTAATCCGCCCGCTTCCGCCAGTTGCTGAATTTGATTAATTCGCCCTTGAATGTTGCCTAACTTAATCGGCTGTTTTTTGCTTGCTTGTTGCTGTGTTTTCATTGTGGTTAATCCTGTGGCTGTGAATGTAAGGTATAAACCGCTATGCCTTTGTGTTTAACGCCGGCGTGATCGATTTCGTCTTGTTTGCTGGTGGAAATGTCGTAACCTTTCGCCCGCAGTTCCATAATTCGCGGGGCTGGGCTACAAATTCCCATCGCTCTAAATTCCAGTGTTGAACAAGAACCTTGTTTTAATCGAGCTAACATTGCCATTCGTTGCGTATGTCGGCTAGTATCGGTGATTTGCATTGCCTGCCCCTCCCTATGCCTCAAGGCTCGCTAAATAGGCTTTTACGCTACTTTCAGGGTATCGGCTCGCGGTGCCAATTTTTACCCGTTTTAATTTGCCTGCACGAACAAGGCGATCGACGGTTGAGCGTGAGCCGATCCCCCGCTCGATAAGTTCTTTTGTCGTGTAGTATTTTTCGATTGGTTGATTGTTCATTATTCCCCCCTTGTTGCTTTTTGTGCGTTGATCCAGTCGTTTACTTCTTCTAAATCCCATCGGATAAAGTTTTGTGAAAAGCGGATCGGCTGTGGAAATTGGCGGGCTTTAACTAAAGCATTTAATTTTGTGCGTCCAAAGCCAACGATTGAGCAGACTTCACCGCCTGAAAGAAGTCTTTTAGTTTGCGTTTCCATTATTCCCCCTTGTGTGGTGGTTGGTTCTGGGTTCGCCCTCGTGCGTCTTGGGCTTGGTGGGGATTATGGAAAAGGTGGCTTCTGATTTGTGGTAAGTTACCAAAGATTTTTGGTAAGTTTTCCCATTGTTAGGGCTGAAGCCTTATGCGGTCTAGGATGGTGGGATTTTGGTAAGTTTTTAAAATTTTGGTAAGTTTTGGGCTGGTAAGTTTCAGGCAATAAAAAAGGCGGTTAATCCGCCTGTTGTGTTTCTTCTAGTTTTAATATGTTGGCAAGCTCTTTTCTAAATGTTTCAGCTGAAAAGCCTGCTATTCCGCTTAGCTCCATATCCTTTACAAGTTCTTGTGAAATTGTCGATACTTTAAGATCTCCATTTGCCTTGAAATAAGCAGCGGCAGAAAAATCTTTATTGGTTCTAGCCATCAAAAGCGCATAAATTATCTTTTGATGTGTTCTTCTTTGGCTTGGGTTATAAGTAACTTTATCAATTATCGCATTTGTGGTTTGTTGGTCTTGGGTGAGCATTTTTTCTTTATAGATTTTTTCCCGCTCTTTAGCTTTTGCTAGCTCATCTTTTATTCGCTTATTTTCCTCTCTCAATTGTCGTTCTATATCGTTTTCGGGGCGGGAATATGTCTGCATTTGTTCCCTGTTTGATAATCCCCCTTTAAATCTTGGTAAGGGAACTTGCAACAGATTGCAAATGATATTTTTCTTTAAAAAAATACGGCGCAAATGTTCATCCGTGATAAAAGTCTCGGGGTCATCTCTTAATTCTGACGTTGTAAATACGCTATTTTCTTCTTCATTTTCCCATTTCATAAATACATCCTAGAAAGGGTTTTTGATTCCACTATATTCAATGGCTTTCAATGTACGTAAAAGCGGTTCAAATCCTTGTGGTATTGGTTCATCGTGAACATATTCAGGCAAATGAAAAGCTTCTATTTCTTCGATATACTCGCTACTAATCCAATCATCATTTACTAAGCGTGCCTTCTTATTGTGAGAGGAAAATAAGTTAATCAGTACCGTTGCGATTTCATTATCGGAGCGATTAGGATAGGACTCCCTAATCTCCGCAAAAACTTCTGCTAAACTTACATATTCATAGTTACGGTTAATAACGTCCTCATAGGCTTTATCAAAATCAAGCATAAAACGCCCCTATACGTTGCCCTATTTGTTGGTGGAAGTGCAACAGAAAAGCAAATAGGGTTACTTTCTTTTCAATGCGGTTAATTACGCCGTATCTAGTTGCACTTGATTTTAGTTATTAAGAAAAAGTGAATTACTGAATTTAGTTGAATATATCTGCACAAGCATCTTGAGCAATCGCACTTTTCAAAAATCGAACATATCGCCGTTCTATACTTTTTGATCTCAAAATGCCTTTTAAAATTCGTTGATATAAATCATCATTTATCACATCTTTAGCGATAAAATTCCCGTTATCAATTCCGCGCTGAATTTCTTCGGCACTATCTACGCGTAAATGCTCGTAAAAAATAAAGCTATCCTTTTTGATAAATTCGTGTTCACCTTGCTTAATCACGCAAGTATCATCAAATTTCTTTCTCTCTTTGATACTTGAGCAGCTAACACTTAAAACGCAATTATCTATTCCCGTTTCACCATTAAAAAATGGGTCAGTAAGAATGAAATATAAATGATAGTAGCCGTTTTCTTGCTTCCCGTAGTCTGTGGGCTTGAGTATGGTTATTTTTCGCCTAACGCTCATCTTAATGCCCTTGAAATGCTCGATCGAAAGCGGCTTTAAGTTCCATATCCTCAAAAATATATTCTATTTCTTGCGGTGTTTTGCCTATATGCTGAAGTAGCGTTCTCAGGTCTATTTTTTTGCTGCTGCCTTTCGGGTTTTCCCACTCTGGAATATAGTTTTTATTGTGGGTATATTCCACCAGTGCAAAGGTTTCAAAGTGTCCGTATTTGTCAAAAATTTTAGTTAAAATTTCTTCATCATTAATAGAAAGATAATCCCAAAAATATTCATCGCTTTCATCTACAGCCTTCGCCAATTTAACAGAATAATTCTCATCGCTTTTAATCCATTTATCCCACGCACTCGCATTTGCCCCTTTTATCTGTGAAAGGGTCTCGCCGTGCATTAAATCTAGGGTTTTAGACAACACTGGACCATAAGGCAAAGAATAATAATCATCGCCCGTTATTGGGTAATCGTTTTCTTGCCAGCTTAGGCGATCTGCCAGATATAACAATTTCATCAGTTTTAAATGGTGCATTGTTCCGCCTGCTTTATAAAGCAAGTAAGCGGCGGCTTGTGCGGTTTTTGTCTCGTTAAAACGTGAATAGGTCATAAATTCCCCCTCGTATGAAGTTATTCGGGATTTCCTAACAACTGATGATTTTTATACAAAATTATATTCAAAGAGTATAATTATATATTGCTAATATAATTCTGTATATTTTGTTTCTCGCTGTGTCTGATTGCCTCTCAATGGGTCAAAATTTAGCAAAAAACTGTAATTTTGTCCAGTAAATAAAAAAGCCTCACCAAAAGGCAAGGCTTCTTAATCAGTAAACACGGTTTTAGTATTGGTGGATCAGAATATCCGCACTAATCCCCCTTTAATCTCTCAATTAAATCATTCGGGGCAATGTAAAAAATTGCTCTTCCGCTTTTTATTACCCCCAATAATTCAAAGTTAAGCAATGCATTTAAATCACTTCTTGCGGTATTTTCTGAAATGCCTAGCTCATTACTTACCTCTTTAGCGGTAAATATTGCTCCGCTTTCCTTTACAGCTTTCTGCAAGATTTGAATTTGCCTCCTATTGAATTTAACTTGTTTTTTTGTAGTAAATGCGACAATTGCCCCGCTAAATGCTTTGAAATTCCGTTGTTTGTTATTAATATAACTCTCTAATTCTAAAATTGCCCGCTTGATAGTTTCCGCCTGATGATAAATAAAATAAGTCATATCTAAATCATCAGTTTCAGTATAAATAAACGCCCTTGCGTATTTTGCCGGGGCAACCTTAAGCAATCTACTAATTGATACATATTCAAAAAGCCAATAGCCACTTTTTAGCATATACCAATAAAAAATAGCCCTTGCCGTTCTTCCGTTTCCATCGCCAAAAGGGTGAATATATCCAATAAGAAAATGAAGAATAATCGCCTTAATAACGGGGTGAATAAAATCGCCACTTTCACCACTATGCGACGTATTGGCAAAATCGCATAATGCTTGAATTAATTCCGATATTTCCGTGTGCTTCGGTGGTTGGTGAATAATATTGCCATCATAATCCGCAATATGAATTTCATCATCGGATCTGAATTGCCCTGATACGGCATTATTTTCTATTGCGTTATTTGTCGCGGTGCGGTGCATTGCTAAAATCATTTCAGGTGTGAGCGGGCTATCTTTTAACGCTAACGCCTCTTTCATTAAAAGATAATTATTCACAATCATAATCTCATCTTTCGTTTTTGGCTTTCTCTCGCTCCTTAACATCTCTTTTGCAACCTTTCGCGTTGTTGAAGCCCCTTCTAGCTGTGCGGAACTAATCGCCTCTTCCATAATCAAAGACTTCAATAAAAATGCACTTTGTTCTACTTTGCCTAGTCCTGCTAAATTGCTTGCTCCAATGCTTCCGCCCGTTGTTTTATCTATGAAATGCAACAAAGACAGTAAAGATTTAGGGGTAGCATAAGAAAATACCTCTGATCCTATTTGCAAAGGTGAAAGCAGTGCGGCTCTACTCAATTTTGTGCCAAGCCACGCAAGTTCTGCTTCTCTGGAATATTTATATTTTATTTTATGCCAGTGTAAATATCGCCCCTTTTCGTCGGTCGGCTTATATTTTCCAAGTGATAGAATTTGCGATTTATCCCAAGAGCGGTTAAATAGCTCCTCTATTGGTTTAGGTTTTGATATTTTCATAATAAAACAAGCTCAAAATTTTAAAATTGCGTTTAGTTAATCATAAAAACGTTTTTTTGTCTATTTTGAACGTAGTAAAAATACATCACAAAACTAACCGCACTTTCACCATTCCGCCACAAGACAAAGGCTGTTTTTTTTAAACAATTATTTCAGGCGTGAAAAGAGATTTTTTTACTAAAAAAGTGGTGGAATAGTTGATTTATATTACTTATATATATATAATATAAACCATCTAGCAAGGGCTAGAAACAGCAAACCCCACGCTGTTCAGAGTGGGGCATACAATAGGAAGTAAGAAGATGAAACCAATCCTTATCATCATCTTATTAGTGTTGTTAGTAGTGAGCGTTCCAGCTTACTAGACACTAATCCAAAGGGGAGGGGGCAACCTCCCCGATGGCTTCCAATCTTAAGTTAAAGTTCGCTTAAAATCAAGTTTAGATCGCATTTAAAAGAGGTAAAAAATGGCAAACGCAATGACTGAACATAGTAAAAAACTCAGAGCAAAAACAGCGGCGGAATGGAACAAAAGACAACGGGAAGCGGGGCTTGTCGTAAAAGTTGGCTTTGTATTACCCAAAGAAACCGCTGAACAATTGGCGGAAATCGCAGAAAAATTAGGCGTAAGCCGCACTAAAGCAATTTCTATAATGTGTGAAAAATTCTCAAAAGAATTATAGAAAATCAAAGAATAAAAACGCCTGTTATAGGCGTTTATTTTTGCTTTCCTAGCTTGTTTTAATCCCTTGGCTGAAGTCATATTCATTTTTCATCTTTTCCTCTGTATTGGCTTTCTTCTTACTTAGCAGCATAAATACACTATATTTACAATCAATCAAAAATCAACCCACAAAATAACCTTTTCTTACTTGTACACTATGTCTATTTCGCCTAAATTTCCACCACCTCCAGCAAATCCCATAGACGCAAAGCCCCTTTTATAGACGCAGTAGACGCACCCTATTTTATAAGTTATTGATATTATTATATTTCTTCTAAGTGCGTCTATGCGTCTATGCGTCTACGGTTTTTTCTCGCACATGTAAAAAAATTTTATTGGCAAAAAACGAACAAAAAAAGCCAATCATTAGATCGGCTTTAAAGTTTTTTGTGGTGGAATTAAACAAAAGGCTTCGGCGCGATACTTTCTAAATAATCGCCCCAATCTTGCAACATTCCAGCCCGCTGCTCTAAATACTTCGCTTTATTGTAAATATCCCTTATGCGGTCTTTTCCCTTGTGTGATAGTGCTTTCTCTATCCAATCCGCATTATAATCACGCTCATTCAAAGAAGTGCTAATTAAGTGCCTTATGCCGTGCGTGGTTAGCTTCCCTTTGCCAAGGGTTTTAATAATCGCCTTTCGCATTGCTTCAATCGTTATATGCCCTGATTTCGCCGTAACGCTAGGAAACACAAATTCACTACTTAAACTAAGTGCGGTGCTAATTTCTCGCATTTTCTGCAATACCGCCACCGCTTGCCGTGATAGGGTGACAATATGCAACCGCCCGCCCTTTAAGTTCTTATTGCCTTTCTGCACGCGATACGCCCAAAGGTTTTCACTAAAATCAATATCCGCCCACTTCGCCCCCGCTATCTCTGACGGTCGCCCGCCTGTCAAAAGCACTAATAGCACCGCATAGAACGAAAGCGGGCTAAAGTGATTGTTTTCTTTAGCTTGGTAAAATGCTGTGATAAAGCTCTCTAGCTCTTGCGGCTCTATGGTGTTCATTCCTTGCGGTGTCGGCTTAGTGAACTCCTTGCCAATCTTAGCAAGGTTATTTGTGGGGATAATCCCACGGTGAAGTGCATAGGCCATCACCTCATTAATTTTAGTGATCACCTTTGAAAGCTCGGTAAACTTCCCTGCCACTTCTAACGGTTTCAAGGCATTAATCGCCATTAAGGGCGTTATCTCTTGTATAGGGTAATTGCCAAGTGTTGGGAGAATATGGCGATTAAACCGCTTCCACGTATCTTGTGCGGTGCGTTCTGAAAAATCGGGCTTCAGCTTCCTATCTTCAAACCAATTTAACGCCACCTTTTCAAAGGTATGACTTAATACATTGGCTTGTAACTGGCTTTGTTGCTGTTCATAATCTTTAGGATCTACCCCCTTAGCTAATAAGGCTCGATATTCCTCACGTTTAGCCCGTGCTTGTGCAAGTGTGATTGCAGGATAACGCCCTATAGTCTTTTTGGTTCGCTTCTTAGTGCGTGGATTAGTGTATTTAAAATGCCATATCTTAGATTGAGACAATGCCACCACAATAAAAAGCCCGTTACCATCGCTTAAGGTGATTTCTTTATTGTCGGCTCTCGCCTTTCTAATCTGTGTGTCTGTTAGTTGCTGTGTTTTTCTTGCCATAGTATCAACCTTTTAAAAAATTGTACCAAGAAAAAACAACCACTTTGCCACCTAGCCACATAATCTAACTATATGAAAATAAATGATTTTTAGGGTAATTGTACCAAGATTTTTATTGCCTAAATCATTACTTTTGGGAGTAACGTAGAGAAATTTTAAAATCTTGGTACAATTCTTGGTACAATTATATTGCGTTATAGAGATTTACGGAGACGCAATCAGACGCATACAATATAGAGAAAAGCCAGATTTTACAAGGATTTTTGAAGCAGTGGGATTTATGTAGAAACGTGTAGAACAGTGGATTGGCGGAAGACAATGGGAGTTGAACCCACCCAAGATTGCTGGCAACCTTAACAGGATTTGAAGTCCTGCCGTTTCACCGGAAACGTCTGTCTTCCCTATAAGTGTAAAGACTTATTATATAGTAAATTAGACAATATCTTTATTATCCATCTAATTTCAAAAAGCCAATGGCATTTGCCATCGGCTCTTATTTTATTTTTAAAGCAATAACTACAGTTAGATTACAGCTTTTTCTACAACACGAACTAAAGTCCAAGACTTAGTTTTTGAAATTGGGCGACATTCGCGAACTTCTACTACATCACCTAATTTCGCTTCGTTGTTTTCATCGTGTACATGTAGTTTTGTTGTACGACGGATAAATTTACCGTATAACGGATGTTTTACCTTACGTTCAATAGCAACAACAAAAGATTTATCCATTTTGTCGCTAACAACTTTACCTTGTACGCTACGAATATTATCAGTCATTACTCACCCGCCTTTTCGGTTAATACAGTTTTCACTTGTGCAATACTACGACGCACTTGTTTTAACTGATGGGTTTGTTGAAGCTGACCGGTGGCTGCTTGCATACGCAATTTGAATTGCTCACCTAACAAGTTAACCAATTCAGCATTCAGCTCTTCAACAGTTTTTGTACGTAGTTCTTGAGCTTTCATTACATCACCGTTTTAGTTACGAATGTGGTCTTAATTGGCAATTTCGCCGCTGCAAGTGCAAATGCGTTTCTTGCAATTTCTTCAGACACACCATCCATTTCATAAAGTACTTTACCCGGCTGGATTAAAGCTACCCAGTATTCAACGTTACCTTTACCTTTACCCATACGGACTTCTAATGGTTTTTCAGTAATTGGTTTATCTGGGAATACACGAATCCAGATTTTACCTTGACGTTTAATCGCACGTGTCATTGCACGACGAGCCGCCTCAATTTGGCGAGCGGTTAAACGACCACGACCAACTGCTTTCAAACCGAAGGTACCGAAGCTAACTTCTGTACCACCTGCAATTCCACGATTACGACCTTTTTGGACCTTACGGAATTTTGTACGTTTTGGTTGCAACATTTAGCAATTCTCCTTACTTACGACCTTTACCGCGCGGCTTTTTAGGCGCAGCAGGTTGTTGTTCTGGTTGTTGTGCAATTGCAGCCATTCCACCAAGAATTTCACCTTTGAAGATCCATACTTTAACGCCGATTACGCCGTATGTTGTATGTGCTTCTGCAGTGTTATAATCGATGTCCGCACGCAGTGTATGCAATGGTACGCGACCTTCACGATACCATTCTGAGCGAGCAATCTCTGCACCACCTAAACGACCACTTACTTCAACTTTGATACCTTTAGCACCTAAACGCATTGCGTTCTGCACGGCTTTTTTCATTGCACGGCGGAACATTACACGGCGTTCAAGTTGAGAAGCGATGCTATCTGCAACTAATTTTGCGTCTAATTCAGGTTTTTTCACTTCAGCAATGTTGATTTGAGCTGGAACACCTGCGATTGCCGCAACAGCATTACGCAATTTTTCAACATCTTCGCCTTTTTTACCGATTACGATACCTGGGCGAGCTGTGTGAATTGTTACACGAATGCTTTTTGCTGGACGCTCAATTGTGATGCGTGAAACTGAAGCATTCGCTAATTCTTTTTTCAAGAATTGACGTACTTTGAAATCGCCATCTAAGTTAGACGCGAAATCTTGTGTATTCGCAAACCAAGTAGAGCTCCAAGGCTTAACAATACCTAGGCGAATACCATTTGGATGGACTTTTTGACCCATTGCTATTCCTCTACTAAATTAACGATCTGACACAACCACTGTGATGTGGCTTGTACGTTTTAAAATACGATCTGCACGACCTTTAGCACGTGGCATAACACGTTTCATACTAGGACCTTCATCTACGAAAATCTTAGTCACTTTAAGATCATCGATATCTGCACCATCATTATGCTCTGCATTGGCAATCGCAGACTCAAGCACTTTCTTAACAAGCGATGCCGCTTTTTTGTTAGTGAAAGTTAAAATTTCTAACGCTTGATCTACTTTTTTACCACGGATTAAATCCGCAACTAAGCGAGCTTTTTGCGCTGAAGTGCGAGCGTAACGATGTTTTGCGATAGTTTCCATCTTTTACCCCTTACTTCTTAGCTTTCTTATCCGCAGCGTGTCCGCGGTAAGTACGAGTCGGTGCAAATTCACCGAGTTTATGACCAATCATTTCGTCCGATACATAAACTGGAACGTGCTGACGACCATTATGGACTGCGATGGTCAATCCGATCATTGACGGAATGATCATTGAACGACGGGACCAAGTTTTAATTGGTTTTTTATCCCCGCTTTCCACCGCCTTCTCTACCTTCTTCAACAAGTGTAGGTCAAGGAAAGGACCCTTCTTGAGAGAACGTGGCATGGCTAATCCTCTTTATTTAATGAATATTATTTACCACGACGACGTACGATATATTTATCAGTACGTTTGTTGTGGCGAGTTTTCTTACCTTTGGTTTGAACGCCCCAAGGTGTAACAGGGTGTTTACCGAAGTTACGACCTTCACCACCACCGTGTGGGTGATCAACAGGGTTCATTGCAGTACCACGAACTGTTGGGCGTACACCTCTCCAGCGGTTAGCACCTGCTTTACCAAGAACGCGAAGCATATGCTCTGAATTGCCTACTTCACCGATGGTGGCAGAACATTCAGCTAGAACTTTACGCATTTCACCTGAGCGAAGACGTAAGGTTACATAATTTCCTTCACGAGCAATAATTTGTACATAGCTACCTGCAGAACGAGCAATTTGCCCGCCTTTACCAGGTTTTAATTCAACGTTATGTACAGTTGAACCAACAGGAATATTACGCATTGGTAACGCATTACCAACTTTAATTGGTGCATTTACGCCTGCTTGGATTTGATCGCCTGCACTTAAACCTTTAGGTGCTAAGATATAACGGCGTTCACCGTCTTTATAAAGCACTAAAGCGATATTTGCACTGCGATTTGGATCATATTCAAGACGCTCAACAACCGCTGGGATATCTAACTTGTTACGTTTGAAATCGATTAAACGGTAATGTTGTTTGTGACCACCACCAATATGGCGAGTAGTGATACGTCCTAAATTATTACGACCACCAGTTTTAGATTTTGTATCTAACAACGGTGCGTAAGGTTTCCCTTTATGTAATTCAGGGTTTACGATTTTAACAACGTGACGACGACCAGCGGAGGTCGGCTTACATTTTACGATAGCCATTTATTTCTTTCTCCTCCGTAATTACTCTGCACCTTCAACGAAGTCAAGTGATTGACCTTCTTGAAGAGTTACATAAGCTTTTTTCCAGTCACTGCGATGTCCCATCTTCGTACCACGACGTTTAGTTTTACCTTTAACAACAACAGTACGAACAGAATCAACTTTCACTTCAAATAATTCTGCAACAGCTTTTGCAATTTCAGCTTTGTTGGCATCTAAAGCGACTTTGAAAACGATGGTGTTTGACTTCTCAGCGTTATTTGTTGCTTTCTCAGAGACGTGAGGTGCTTTTAACACTTTTAGCAAACGTTCTTGTTGAATCATGCTAACATCTCCTCAATTTGTTTCACTGCATCAACAGTCATAACCACTTTATCAAAAGCGATTAAGCTTACTGGATCAATACCTTGTACATCACGCACATCAATTTTGTATAAGTTGCGTGCTGCTAAGAATAAATTCTCATCTAAGCTTGCAGTGATAATTAAAGCGTCTGTTAACGCCATATCTTTTAATTTTTGAACTAAAACTTTGGTTTTTGGTGCGTCAATTTCAAATTTTTCAACAACCACTAAACGATCTTGACGAACAAGCTCAGATAGAATGCTCTTGATTGCACCACGGTACATTTTTTTGTTCACTTTTTGGCTGTGATCTTGTGGTTTTGCTGCGAAAGTTACACCACCAGAACGCCAAATTGGTGATTTAATATCACCAGCACGTGCACGACCTGTACCTTTTTGACGCCAAGGTTTTTTACCTGAACCAGACACTTCAGCACGAGTTTTTTGTGCACGAGAACCTTGACGAGCACCTGCTGCATAAGCAACAACTACTTGGTGGATTAACGCTTCATTAAACTCACGTCCGAAGGTAGTTTCAGAAACAGTTAGTGCGTTTGCACCTACTACTTGTAATTCCATCATCTATCTCCTGACTTATGCTTTAACTGCTGGTTTCACGATAACATCACTATTAGTTGCACCAGGTACAGAACCTTTAACTAATAATAAATTACGCTCAGCATCTACACGAACAACTTCAAGTGATTGAACGGTTACACGCTCAGCACCTAAGTGTCCAGCCATTTTTTTACCTTTAAACACACGACCTGGAGTTTGGTTTTGACCAATAGAACCAAGCACACGATGTGATAAAGAGTTACCGTGGCTTGCATCTTGAGTACGGAAATTCCAACGTTTAACACCACCTTGGAAACCTTTACCTTTAGATGTACCAGTAACATCAACTTTTTTAACATCTGCAAAGATGTCAACATTAATTTCTTGACCTAAAGTGAATTCTTCACCTTCAGTTGTACGAAATTCCCATAAACCGCGACCAGCTTCAACACCTGCTTTCACGAAATGACCTGCTTCAGGCTTAGTTACACGGCTCGCTTTTTTAGAACCTGTAGTAACTTGAATTGCAGTATAGCCATCGTTTTCAAGAGTTTTAACTTGAGTTACACGGTTTGCTTGGATTTCGATAACAGTAACCGGTACAGACACACCATCTTCATTGAAGATACGCGTCATACCCACTTTACGACCGACTAAACCAATCATTGTCATAACCTCTTAATTAACCTAGGCTGATCTGCACGTCAACGCCGGCAGCCAAATCTAAACGCATTAATGCATCAACAGTTTTTTCTGTTGGTTCTACGATATCTACTAAACGTTTGTGTGTACGAATTTCGTATTGATCACGTGCGTCTTTATTAACGTGTGGAGAAATCAACACGGTAAAACGCTCTTTACGCGTTGGTAAAGGAATTGGACCACGAACTTGTGCACCAGTACGTTTAGCTGTTTCTACGATCTCCGCAGTAGATTGATCGATCAAACGATGATCAAATGCTTTTAAGCGGATACGGATTCTTTGGTTCTGCATTAGACCAGAGCTCCAATAAATTTTAGCTAAAATAAAACTGACACCATCACCTTTCATAAACTTCATTGAAAGGGAAGTGCAGTAACCTAATATTATAGTCCCCCAATCGGGAACATTTTATGTATTACAAAATCTGTAACACGCCTTTAATAAATGATTACATTAAAGGGCTTCGTTAAAAAGCTTGAGGATTATACTGAAAATCCTCAACGATTGCAACAGCCGTTTCAACAAAATGGCGATTTAATATTCCCACTCCTCTGGATTAATCCCCAACTCACGCATCACTTCTTTCGCCTGTTCTGGAATTTCATCGTGGCGTTCTTTCAACAAATCAAAATCTGTCGGCAAGGGCTGCCCTGTAAACGCGTGTAAAAACGCTTCACAAAGTAGCTCGCTATTTGTCGCGTGGCGTAAATTTTTGATCTGCCGTCTAGTCCGCTCATTAGTCAAAATTTCCAACACTTTAATGGGAATGGATACCGTAATCTTTTTAACTTGCTCACTTTTTTTTCCGTGTTCAGCATAAGGGCTGATATATTTTCCGTCCCAATTCGCCATAAGTTATCCCTTAATTCTCCACAAAAATTGTGCTTATTCTAATGAAAAATCAAACAGATCACAATCTAGACATTAAGACTTCTAGATAGCCAGACAACGACGATAAAAAACAGCGAAAAAAACGACCGCACTTTTATTTCCCTTTTACGTCCCAATTAAAGTGCGGTCGGATTTTAGTGATGTTTTTTTATGCCATTATGCTTTTGGCCCTGCTGCGATTAAGGCTTTGCCTTCTTCATTTGTGGCATATTTTTCAAAGTTTTTCACAAAGCGGTTTGCTAAGTCTTCCGCTTTTGCTTGCCATTGTGCCTTGTCTACATAGGTATCACGCGGATCTAAAATCGCTGGATCAACGCCCGGTAAGGCTTTTGGAATGGCTAAGTTGAAGATTGGTAATTCGGACATTTCCGCTTTATCAATTGAGCCATCTAAAATTGCGTCAATAATGCCACGGGTATCTTTAATTGAGATACGTTTACCTGTGCCATTCCAACCTGTATTCACAAGATAGGCTTCTGCACCCGCGGCTTCCATACGTTTCACTAACACTTCCGCATATTGCGTTGGGTGAAGTGATAAGAATGCTGCACCAAAACAGGCTGAGAAAGTTGGCGTTGGCTCAGTGATACCACGTTCTGTTCCCGCTAATTTTGCGGTGAAACCAGATAAGAAGTAGTATTTCGTTTGCTCTGGCGTTAATTTTGCCACTGGCGGTAACACACCGAACGCATCTGCCGTTAAGAAGATCACTTTTTTCGCGTGGCCTGCTCTAGAAACTGGTTTTACAATGTTTTCAATGTGATAGATTGGGTAAGAAACGCGAGTATTTTCGGTTTTTGAGCCATCATCATAATCCACTGAACCATCAGCACGCACCACCACATTTTCTAACAAGGCATCACGTTTAATCGCACGATAAATATCCGGCTCGCTTTCTTCTGAAAGTTTAATGGTTTTCGCATAGCAACCACCTTCGTAGTTAAATACCCCGTCATCGTCCCAACCGTGTTCATCATCACCAATTAATTGGCGTTTTGGATCCGTTGAAAGGGTGGTTTTACCTGTGCCTGATAAGCCGAAGAACACCGCAACATCACCATCTTCACCCACATTCGCGGAACAGTGCATTGATGCAATACCTTTAAGCGGAAGGAAATAGTTCATCATTGAGAACATACCTTTTTTCATTTCGCCGCCGTACCAAGTACCACCGATTAATTGAATACCTTCTGTGATGTTAAACGCCACAAAGTTTTCAGAATTTAAACCTTGTTCTTTCCAATTTGGATTGGTTACTTTTGAACCATTCATTACCACAAAATCAGGTTTGAAGTTTTCTAATTCCTCGGCAGAAGGA
Source organism: Avibacterium paragallinarum (assembly GCF_011765605.1). Classification (NCBI taxonomy): domain Bacteria; kingdom Pseudomonadati; phylum Pseudomonadota; class Gammaproteobacteria; order Pasteurellales; family Pasteurellaceae; genus Avibacterium; species Avibacterium paragallinarum. The sequence continues at coordinate 2,492,787 of NZ_CP050316.1, read as the reverse complement.
CGAATAAACATATTGGTTACAAAATGAGCTTGCCACGCCACTTCAGTAACAATTCTCACCGCTAAGCGAGTATCTGGATTTGCACCACAGAATGCGTCCACCACAAATAGACGTTTGCCTGAAAGTTGTTTGGTAACCAAATCTTTCAGACTTTGCCAAGTGGCTTGGTTCATCGGTTTGTTATCGTTTTTCGCCGCATCGCTTGTCCACCACACGGTATCTTTGGTTTTCTCATCTAATACGATGTATTTATCTTTCGGAGAACGCCCGGTGAAAATCCCTGTATCCACTGCCACCGCACCAGATTGGGTAACCGTTCCTTTTTCAAAGCCTTCCAAACCTTCCTTAGTTTCTTCGATAAAAAGTTGCTCATAACTTGGGTTATAAACCACTTCTTTCACATCGTAGATCCCTAATTCACCGAGTTCTGCTACTAATTTAGTTACATCAGTCATAAAACACCTCAATTAATGTTTAATTTAAATAGATTATTATCTATTCTACGTTAAATGCAGAAGGAAAAATGTTAGCTGGATCGCAAAATTGGAAAAATTTTTGTTGTTCAAGCAAAATCATTCTCACTTATGACCTAAATCAAAAAAGCTCGAATGCCCTTGTTGATTTCATTAAACAAAAAAACCTGCCTTAACCTTCTTCGTGTTAGCAGGTTTTTATTTCAAAAGTATTAAGTTACTTTCTGCGATTTAACAATTCATCGGCATTTTCTGCTGTGATTTTTGTCCAAGGAATGTTGTAGCGTTTAGCATTGCCGCCATTCCAATCTAGATCTGCCTGATATTGCTGCCAAATATCCGACATTGGCTGATATTTTTCGCCTAAAACCGCTTTCATCGCGACATCAATCGAACCCTGAATTTGCCCTCTCGCATCTTGTAAAATAGAGGTCATTTTTCCCGCTTTCACGGCATAAATGGCGTCAGTAATGCCATCAACGCCAGCAATCGCAAAATCGTTCACATTTAACCCCGCACTTTGAATCGCTTCGATTGCTCCTAATGCCATTTCATCATTTTGAGCAATAATGCCATTAATTTTACCTTTATGCTTTTGTAACCAGTTTTCCATTAGGGAAATCGCTTCAGAACGCGACCAATTCGCTGTTTTTCTTTCTAAAATTTTGATATTGCCCGCCCCACATTCTGCGATCGCTTTTTCATTGCCTTGCCCGCGTTGAATTTCTCCCGATCCACCTTTAGGACCTTCAATAATCACCACATTACCTTTACAGCCCATTTTTTCAAGTACGGCTTTGGCTTCTAAATAACCTCCTTCAACGTCATCAGAAACTACTTCACTGGTCATTTTATCCGTGTTCAAGCGAGCATTGGTTACAATCACAGGGATCTTAGCATTATTCGCCATCGTAACCACATCAATATTGGCTTCAAAATCCATCGGGTTGATAATAATGGCATCTGTTTTAGTTTGGATTGCTGTTTCAGCTTGGTTATTCTGTACAAGGGGATCATAGCGACCATCGTAAATGGTTAATTTAGCCAGCCCTTGTTGCACGGCAGGGTGTTCTTTGGCAGATTTTTCCATTAATTGCACAAATTCGGCTTTCATTCCATACATTAAAATGGCGATTTTGACAGGTTGAGTTGCATAAGTTGTCGTTGCAACGGCTAATGTACTCATTGCTAAAAAGAGTTTGTGATATTTCATAGTTAAATACCTCATAATGTTGTGAATTAACGACGTTTACGAGAGGGATCGAGCATTACTGCACCAACAATTAAGATCCCTTTAATTAATTGTTGATAATAAGATTGCACACCGAGCAAATCTAATCCGTTGTTTAAAACTCCGATGATTAGAATGCCGAAAAATGTTCCCATTAATGTACCCACACCGCCGATCATACTCGTTCCGCCAATCACCACCGCGGCAATGGCATCAAGCTCATAGGCATTTCCCGCATTAGTTTGGGCTGAACCTGTTCTTGCGGTCAGAATTAACCCTGCGATTGCGGCGAGAACACCACATAAGGTATAAACGGCAACTTTAATTTGAATGACATTGATCCCTGATGTTCTTGTGCTTTTTTCATTACCACCCACGGCATAGACATAACGTCCAAAGGGCATTTTATTTAACACAACCCAAGCGAGAATAAAGATCACAAGGAAAATGACGACAGGAATGGGAATCGTGTCAAAAAGATACCCATTGCCGAGCCAACGGAAATCATTGTTGAGCTGAGAAACGGGGTTGCCATTCGTGGAAAGAAGCGTTAATCCCCTTGCTACAGAAAGCATTCCCATCGTAACGATAAAAGGCTGTAAATTGAAACGGGCAATGACTGTGCCATTAATAAAACCGCAAATCGCACCAATGGCGAGAGCAACAAAAATCGGCAACCAAAACCCATTTTGTACATCACCAATTAATAAGCTCCCTGATGTCGCGAAACGTGCCGCTAAAATGCCTGCGAGGGCTAATACTGCTCCAACGGAAAGATCCACGCCAGCAGTAATAATGACGAAAGTCATTCCTATGGCTAAAATGCCGTTAATTGACACTTGACGCAAAATAATCAGGGCATTATTTTGACTGAGAAAATAATTATCCGTCCAAGCTCCATTGGCAACGGCAATTTCGCCCGCTACAGCAATGGTTAAACAAAGAAAAATAAAGGCAAAAATAATGCCATATTGCTCAAAGTGCGGTTTTATTTTTTGGGTATAAAAAACGTGATTACGCATTGCGTCCTCCAATTATGAAGCTAATTGCATTAATTTCGTCTGCGAAAATTCATTTCGGGTTAAAACGCCATTGATTTTTCCCTCTTTGAAAACTAATATTCTGTCGCTCATTCCAATAATTTCGGAAAGTTCTGAAGAAACCAGCAAAATGCCTTTTCCTTGCTGAGCAAATTGCGACATAAAATGATAAATTTCTTTTTTCGCACCAATATCAATCCCTCTTGTGGGTTCATCTAATAACATTAAATCTGGATTGGTTAATGCCCATTTGCCTAAAATCACTTTTTGTTGATTACCTCCACTTAAATTAATGACTTTTTGCTGTGCGTTCGGCGTTTTAATATTAAATTTTTTTATCATTTCCTCTGCACTGGCATTTCCTAACCCCTCTTTAATAAAGGCATATTTCGTTAAGGCTGACCAATGGGTAATATTGATATTCTCATTAATTGAACGACAAAGAATCAGCCCCGTATCACGCCGATCTTCCGTAACATAGGCAATGCCTGCTTCGATCGCTTGCTTTGGTGAATGGTTCGATAATAAATGCTGGTGTAAATAAAATTCCCCCTCGTCGGGGTAATGGATACCAAAAATTAAATCAAACAATTCACTCCGCCCTGAATCCACCAAACCATAAATTCCGAGAATTTCACCTTTATGTAATTGGAAGCTGATATTATGTAATTTATCCTTCCAACAAATATTTTTCACTTCAAATAAAAGGCTTTCCTCTGGCTGATTATATTTCGCAAATTCCTCGTTTAATTCTGAGCCAATAATATGTTTAATTAACATTTCTCTTGTTATTTCTGCGATTTTTCCTTGCGTGATATAACAACCATCTCTAAATATGGTGTAACTATCCGCAATGGTTAAAATTTCAGATAAACGATGCGAAACATAAATAATGCCTTTTCCTTGACGGGTTAAATGACGAATTGCCGAAAAAAGTTTTTGCGTATCTTCTTCGCTGATCGCGGAAGTCGGTTCATCTAAAATAATAATTTCCGCATTAGCGTGAGATAATGCTTTCGCAATTTCCACCAATTGCTGTTCAGCAACGCTGAGATTTCGCATTTTTTCGCTTTCGGAAATATCCGTAAAGCCAAGGCTGTCTAATAAAGTGCGGGTCTTTTTATGCAAGGTTTTGAAATCAATAAAGCCCATTTTTCTTGGTTCACTGCCTAAATAAATATTTTCCGCGACGGAAAGATCGGGGATCACACTTAATTCTTGTTGCACAATCGCAATGCCCGCGTCAATCGCTTGTTTCGGGTGAGAGAAATGAAAAGCCTTGCCTTTAATTAAAATCTCCCCTTCATCAGGCTGGATAAATCCCATTAGCAAGCTGAGAAAAGTAGATTTCCCCGCCCCATTGCCACCGCATAGGGCGTGAATTGAGCCCTTTTTCAGTGTAAACCTCGCGTCTTTTAAGGCGATGACATCACCAAACGCTTTTTTTAACCCTTTGACTTCTAAAAGATTTTGCTCTGTCATCATCAAGCCTCCGCATACATTTTATTTAACACATCAAGGTAATCTTGATAGAACTTGGCATAGTGCTGCACATTTTCAGGCTGTGGTAAATGCGTATTTTCTTCTTCAAGCACAACAAATTGCTCACACAATGAGCGAAGTGCTGAGTGCGCCTCTGCTTTAGATAGTTGCGTTGCCCGCTCCGCCCAAGCCGCTTGAATTGCTGCCCCTAATGCAGCAGCTTCTTGATGTTTTAAGGTAATCACCTCGCAATTTGTTACATCAGCCACAATCTGCCGCCAATGATGGCTTTTCGCTCCCCCACCGATCAGGCGAATTTGACGAGGCTGTATGCCCGCTTGGCGGAATAAATCCAAGCCATAACGCAATGTATAGGTTGCACTTTCAACAATCGCTCGGCACAAATTTTCATCAGTGAAATTTGAACTATCTAAATTATGGATACTGGCTTTCGCTTGGGGCAAATCTGGCACGCGTTCCCCGTTGAAGAAAGGCAAGATCACAATGCCATTTGCCCCGATCTCACTTTTTGCTAAAGCCTGATTAAACAAGGTTAAATCTTGCTTCAAACACTTCTGAATATGGCTTGTGGCGGAGGTGATATTCATCGTACAAATCAACGGCAGCCACCCGCCATTTGCTGAACAGAAATTGGCAATGAGTTTTGAGGCGGGGCGAATTGGGGTGTCCGAATAAGCAAAAAGTGTTCCCGATGTGCCTAAACTCATTGTAATAATGCCCGCTTGAATATTGCCTGTGCCGATCGCACTCATCATATTGTCTCCACTGCCATTGGCGACAAACGTCGAGGGGGATAAATCAAGCAATTTCGCTACTTCGGGGGTAACTACGCCTAAAATAGGCGTGTTTTCACTGAGTGGCGGTAAAGCTCGTTGCAAAATCCCCGAATCATCAATCCGATTAAGGATCTGCGTATTCCAACGGCGTTCAACAATATCGAATAATCCCGTTCCCGAGGCATCGCCAAATTCCATTTTTTGAATGCCTGTAAGCCAATAATTAATATAGTTATGTGGTAATAATACGCAGGCAAGTTGTTGATATAACTCAGGATAGTATTTTTTAAACCACAAAATTTTTGATGCCGTGTAACCTGTTGCCAAATTCAAACCAATCGCCTCCAAGCAAGCCTTTTCGCCGCCAAGCTGCCGCACGAGTTCTTGATTTTCTTGCACAGTTTCCGTATCACACCAAAGTTTTGCGGGGTGTAGCACCTTACCCGCCCTATCCAACGGCACGAAGCCGTGCTGTTGCCCAGAAACACTCATACCCGAAATTTGCTGCGAATTAATACCGCACTTTGCTACTGCTTGCTTGAACGCGATGACTAAGGCATCAATCCACCATTGCGGCTGTTGCTCTCGCTTACCTGTTGCTTCACTGATGAGATGATGCGGTGCATTTCCTTCTGCCAAAATGCAACCTTTCTCCGTATCAATGAGTAGCACTTTCGTGCTTTGTGTTCCACAATCAATGCCAGCGTAAATTGCCATTGTGTTACTCCATTTCGATCATTAATTTTATGTCATTTGGATTCGCCGATGCCGCTCGCTCAAAGGCTTCAATGGATTGAGGGAATTTATAAACTGCCGAAATCAACGGCGTGAGATCCAATTTTCCCGAAGCAAGAAGCCGAATGGTGCGGGGATACATATTGACATAGCGGAAAATCGTTTTAAACGTGATCTCTTTCGCTTGAGCGGAAACAATGTCTATTGGGGCAGGGGTAATTGGCATTCCTACCAAAACCGCTGTTGCACCTGGTGCCATATACTGTGTTAATTCCGCAATCGCTGCTGCCGCACCGCTACATTCAAACAACACATCAACCCCCATTTCATTAGTTAGCTCATTCACTTTCGCCAGTAAATCCCCTGTTCGGCTATTCACTGGGTGCAGCCCTTGATAATGTTTGGCAACTTGAAGTTTTTCATCAACCACATCACAAATAATGACTTCAGCACAGCCCCCCGCTAAGGCAGATAATGCGGTCAGCACGCCGATCGTTCCAGCCCCGATCACTAAGGCAATATCCCCTGGTTTAATGCCTGCTTTCGTGGCAGATTGCATTCCAATCGCCAGTGGCTCAACCATCGCCCCCTCGCGGAAACTCACGTTATCAGGCAGCTTGAATGTAAAGGCAGCGGGGTGGATCACTTTTTCACAAAGGCAACCATCAACTGGCGGTGTCGCCCAAAAACGTACTTCAGGATCTAAGTTATAAAACCCCGAACGGGATTGATGAGAAGCCAAATTCGGAATGCCCGGTTCCATACAAACGCGATCGCCAATGCGTAAATGGCGAACGTTTTTTCCTATCGCCGTAACAATGCCTGACGCTTCGTGTCCTAGCACCATTGGTGCTTTCACCACAAAAGGCCCGATGCGACCGTGCTGGTAATAATGTACATCACTCCCACAAATCCCCACCGTATGGATCTTGATTTCCACATCATCATCACCTAAAACAAGATCATCATTTTTATCACGAATAGCTAATTTGCCGTTATCTAAGTAGAGTGCTTTCATTTCTATGCTCCTTTTTAAGATTGATTAAGGTTGGGTTAAGGAAAAGATGACATAAAGATTATCTTTTTATGATAATTTATTATCATTTAATGAAATAATACATCATAAAAATGATTTTGTACGTGATCGATCTCACAAATCTAAACATTCACAAAAAATTTTTGGCAGAAATTCGCTATAGTAACAATGAGATCAGCAACGCACCGCGAGGGAGAAAATGATGAATCAATATGAAAAACAAAAAGCACAAGAACGCACCATTGCATTTTTACAAGCACAACATATTGCGTTATCAGAAAAGGATAGGGCAAATGTTGAGGTTACCGATTTTGCTTTGAATGAGTGGGAGAAAATTGGCTTACAGCTTATCACCTTAGTCAATAACGTGCGTTATTGTGCTAAATTATTGGTGCTTTTCCCTCAGCAAAACTGCCCTGAACACCGCCACCCGCCTTTTGAAGGCAGCATCGGTAAGCAAGAAACATTCCGTTGTTTATTCGGTGAAGTGTATTTATTCGTCGAAGCTCAACAAATTGAAGCTCAACAAAATATGCCTCAAAATCTGACCGCACTTTGCAAACAAATTTTGCCGCCAGAACATCGAAAAAAATGGTACACTGCAACGCAAGGCTTAATCTTAAAAGCGGGCGATCAATTCACCATTCCACCGAATACCAAACATTGGTTTCAAGCGGGTGATCAAGGTGCAATTATTGCGGAATATTCAAGTGAAAGCCGTGATGAATTTGATATTTTCACCGATCCAGAGGTTATTAGAATAAGTTAATGGCAACAAATCATAAAAAGGTTAAATTAGAGCATATCGCTTTGGCTTGTGGGGTAAGCAAGATCACGGTTTCACGCACCCTGTCTGATCCAAGCAAAGTAAAACCTGAAACAAGAAACAAAATCCTGAGTGCCGCACAAAAAATGGGGTATTTTTCCCCGCACAGTAACAATGTGCGTAAACACAACAAACTCATTGGGATCATCAATCCCAATATGCAAAATCCCTTTTTTGGTCGCTTAGCCCAGTTAATGACGAAAATTTCCGTAGAATTGAACTATGATATTTTGATGTTTGATTCCTATGAATCGGCTCAAATCGAGCAACAATCGATCCAAAAATTGATCGAATATGGGGCAGATGCCATTATTTTATCAACCATTTCCTCCGATCGTCATTATCAGCCAAGCTACTTGCAACAACTTGACGAACTCAATATTCCCGTGATCCTATTAGATCGCGAAATTGGCGATGGAAAATACAACGGCATTTATATTGATAACCTCCATTGTGGTGTAGAAGCCGCAAATTATTTTAACCAGAGTGCCTATGAGGATATTGTCGTCATTGCAGGGCCTGCCTCATCAAGAGTGTCTTCGGAGCGAATTTCGGGCTTCATCTCCACCTTATCTGCCGATAAAAAATTAAACCTGTCGCACGCCGATTTTTTTATGGACGAAGCCTATACCGTCGCCAAAAATTATTTAGAAAAAAACCACCGCCCTTTAGCTTTTTTAGGTTTAAACAACCAAATTTCACTCGGGATCTTAAAAGCCTGTATTGAAAAACAATTAGTTTTCAAAAAAGATTTCGATCTTTTTAGCATTGATAATGTGCCTTACGCGGAAGTCTTTGGTTTTCATATTCCTTGCATTTCGCACAATCTCTATGAAATCGCCTATCAGGCAATCCAGCTTGCAATGCGAACGCTGTCATCAAATGAAAAGCCCTCAAGGATTATTATTCGCGGTGATGTTTGTTTGTAAAAAAGAAAAAGCACGAACCCAATTCGTGCTTTTTTCCTTATTCCACCGTCTTATTCCGCTACATTTCGCAATTTTTCAATCGCTTCTTTATTAAAGAAATAATGCGTTCCACAACATTCGCATTGCATATCAATGCTGCCGTTGTGTTCAGCGAGAATTTCGTCAATTTCTGTCTCTGGCAAGAGCAATAATGCCCCGCCCGAACGCTCTGGTGAGCAGCCGCAGAAAAAGCTAACTTGCTGAGCGGGGTAAATTTCCACGGTTTCTTCGTGATATAAACGATAAAGCATTTCTTCCGCAGTTAGCCCGAAAATTTCCTCGTCTTTCACGGTAGCGGTGAGGGTAGCAAGATGCTCAAAATCTCCTTCTTCGCCCACGCCGTCTGGCATTACTTGCAATAACATTCCCGCTGCCACAGGTTCGCCATTAAATTCGCCCGTACGGATAATAAGCTGGGTTTGTAACTGCTCTGAACGCACAAAATAATCTTCTAAACATTCCGTGATTGTCGGCTTGTCAAGGCTGATAACCCCTTGATAACGTTCGCCCTCATTAGGTGTAATAGTGATGACCAACACGCCTTTGCCGATAAGCTCGCTTAGGATCATTTCATCACGCACTTCGCCTTGCAAACGTGCCAACGCACGCATTTTTTGATCGTCTGAACCATTCACTAAAGCCAAAGAGAGCGGGCCGTCCCCTTGAATTTGCACGGTAATGCTGCCGTCAAATTTTAATGTCGCGGTTAATAAACTGGTTGCCACCATCATTTCACCTAGTAGGTTTTGCACCACTTTCGGATAATGATGGGTGTTTAAAGTATCTTTAAAACTTTGATTTAAGCGCACCCATTCACCACGCACCGCGCGGTTTTTAAATAGATAACGGTAAAGTTTGTCGTTGTCTGCTTGATATGTCATTTTGTCCTCAATAAATCTTTAGGTTGTACCATTTGCTGAGTGCATTAAGAAAAGAATAGATTTCACCTTTAGGAATATGCTCCCCACGATGCTCACACTCAACTTGGCAATGGGCTTAATATTGGGACGATTTTGCCGATCACAAGATCAATCCTGATATTTAAACTTAAGCAAATCTCGCCGCTCTTTTTTATTTGGACGGCGTTCAGGATTTGGCATTGAAAGGGCATTGTTTTTACGCGCCAGTGCTAACTTTTCTCGTTTCTCCACACTTTGCGCTGTTTCTTGATACAACAGTTGCGCTTCTGGTGCGCCTCGGCGTTGGTTGGAAAGGGCAAGCACTTGCACTTCTTTTTCTTCATTACCTTGACGTAATTTAATCAACGCCCCCACTTCTACTGTTTTGTTCGGCTTGGTACGCTGGTTGTTATAATGCACCTTACCGCCATCAATCATCTCTTTAGCAATGGTTCGCGTTTTATAAAAACGCGCCGCCCACAGCCATTTATCTAAGCGAACCTCATTATCTTCTTTATTATCCCGTTGCTTTGCAGAATTTTTTGCCATTTTGCTTTTCCCCTTATATTTAAAGTGCGGTGTTTTTTTCCGTATTTTATGCCATAAGACAAGATTTAGACAAAAATTTGATCCGAACTAATAAAATTCAGATAGAATGAAGCATTTTTATAACAAAATCGAGGAAAAAACGATGCAACATTCAACTTCTTCGCCTAGTTTGAAAGAGCTGACCTTTCGCGGAATGTTCTTAGGGGCGTTAATTACGGTGATTTTCACCGCATCAAATGTTTATCTTGGGCTAAAAGTGGGGCTGACGTTCGCCTCATCAATCCCTGCCGCAGTAATATCAATGGCGGTGCTGAAAATGTTTTCAGGTTCAAATATCTTAGAAAATAATATGGTGCAAACCCAAGCCTCAGCCGCGGGTACGCTTTCTTCAGTGATTTTCGTGATCCCAGGATTGTTGATGATGGGATACTGGCAAGACTTTTCCTTTTGGCAAACCTTATTAATTTGTGCAGCTGGGGGGATTTTAGGGGTGATTTTCACCGTGCCATTACGCCAAGTGATGGTGGCAAAAAGTGATTTACCTTATCCAGAAGGCGTTGCCGCTGCAGAAATTCTCAAAGCGGGCAACCACGAAGAAGGAAAAAGCGATAGTGGCATTAAAGAGATCGCAGCAGGTGGTGTGATTGCCGCCGTGGTGAGCTTTGCTACCAATGGATTACGCCTGATTGCCGATGGTGCAAGTCTGTGGTTTAAAGGGGGAAATGCCGTTTTCCAAGTGCCGATGGGCTTCTCCCTCGCCTTATTAGGTGCAGGTTATTTAGTAGGAATTGTGGGCGGTATCGCCATTTTAGTGGGAATTTTCCTCACTTGGAGCGTTGCCGTACCTTATTTCACCAGCACCTCACCAATGCCTGTGGACGCGGATATGGTGGGCTATGCGATGGGTATTTGGAAAAGTAAAGTGCGTTTTATCGGTGTGGGAACCATCGGCATTGCTGCAATTTGGACATTGCTGGTGTTAATGAAACCGATGATCCAAGGAATGGCACAATCTTTCCGTGCGTTAAAAGATCCTTCCGCACAAACCAATGATCGCACACAACTTGATTTATCCCCTAAATCAATGATTTATATCACAATCGCCGCAATCGCCTTGATTATGGTGGCCCTTCACCACTTCATCGCACAAGCACCGATTGCTACAGAATATGCCCTGTTATTTGTTATTGTGTGTACCTTCTTAGCGGTGTTTATCGGCTTTTTCGTTGCCGCAGCCTGTGGTTATATGGCAGGGCTTGTGGGATCATCATCTAGCCCAATCTCAGGTATTGGGATTATTTCCGTGGTCATCACCTCCCTCACCTTATTCTTACTCGGCAAAATGACGGGCTTAATCGACTCGCCAGAGGGAATGAAATTTCTCACTGCATTGACCATTTTCACTGGTTCAATCGTCATCACCACCGCGGCAATTTCTAACGACAACCTGCAAGATCTCAAAACTGGGTTGTTGGTGCAAGCCACCCCTTGGCGTCAACAAGTGGCATTAATTATCGGCTGTGTGGTAGGTGCGTTCGTCATCGCCCCCGTGCTAGAAATTCTCTACCACGCCTACGGCTTCACAGGGGCATTACCGCGAGCGGATATGGATCCAAGCCAAGCGCTTTCTGCACCGCAAGCCACCTTAATGACCACCATCGCAACGGGCATTTTCTCCAGTAATTTGGAATGGCGTTATATCTTTATGGGGATCGGATTAGGCTTAGCCCTCATCATCATTGATACACTATTGAAAAAAGTCAGCCAAAATCGCTTTGCCCTGCCTGCCCTCGCTGTGGGAATGGGGATTTATTTACCTCCAGTTGTAAATATGCCTATCGTCATTGGGGCGGTGCTAGCTTGGTTTATCAACCGACACTTAACGACTTATGCACAACGCAACGGTAAAAATCTTAATGATGTGAAGAAAAAAGCAGAACGCTACGGCACCTTATTCGCCGCAGGTTTGATTGTGGGGGAAAGCTTAATTGGCGTAATTCTCGCCTTTATCATCGCCGCTTCTGTTACTTCTGGCGGTTCAGATGCACCGCTTGCGCTTTCATTAGAAAACTGGGACAGCACCGCCGAATGGCTCGGATTAGCCGTTTTCATTCTCGGCGTGATCATCTACGCCCTGCGTGTCCTACGTGCGAAAAATACATAAAAATCCCACCGCACTTTGAATGTTGAAAGTAAAACGAAAGTGCGGTGTTTTTTACCGTTATTTTTGTATTGAGAAAATTAAGAAAAAATAGCGTTAAAAAGCACCGCACTATTTTTTTATTTTTATAAAACAAGAATTATTCAACCAACTGCAGGGGCGTATCACATACGCCGCCATCATAAGGTCAAGCCACTATAGACTGCCCCCACTTTTGCCCTTTGCTAGCCCCTTTGTTATACTCTCCCTATTGTTTCATTGTTTAGGTCGCTGTTGTGTTACTTCATTCTTCTTTGTTGCAATCGGTATTAATGCTTGCCGAACAGGCAGGCGATCACCTCAATCATTTTTATGGCAAAAATCTTCAGTCGGAACTCAAGGCGGACAATACGCCCGTAACGGAAGCGGATTTGTTTGTGAGCCAATTTTTGATCGAAAAACTCACCGCACTTACCCCTCGGCTTCCCGTATTGTCAGAGGAAAGTTGCAAGATGCCTTTTGTGGAGCGGCAGCAATGGCAGACTTATTGGCTGGTCGATCCCTTAGACGGCACGCAGCAATTTCTTAATCGCACAGGCAATTTTTCGGTGTTGATTGCTTTGGTGCATCACAACCGCCCTATGCTTGGGGTGATTCATTCCCCGCAATCGCAAAGCACGTATTACGCGATGCAAGGTAGCGGAGCGTATAAAAAAACCTCGCACAAAACCACCGCACTTTTACCGCAAACACTTGATTTTACACAGCCGATCCGCATTGCCGTCGGTTCACACTCGGCGGCAAAGAAAGTGGGGTCTGTGTTGAACCCGATTTTTTCTTATGATTTCCATATCATCGGTTCAAGCGGGATTAAAAGTGCGTTGGTGGCAGAAGGATCGGCGGATTGCTATGTGCGGTTAGGCGAAACAGGCGAATGGGATACGGCAGCGGCAGAAATTATTTTAGCGGAAATGGGCGGTGGTATTTTTGATCGTCATTTTCAGCCACTCACTTATAATCAGCGGGAAACCTTAGTCAATCCTGATTTCGTGATGGTGGCAAATCGTCAGCGAAACTGGCACGATGTCTTTCAATTTAATTAATCAGAACTATTGGTAATTTCGCCTATTTAGGCATATTATTGAGCAACAATTTTTAACAGATGTAGGAACATTATGAATAATCTGAATGCAGAACGAAATTGTATCGTGATTTTTGGGGCATCGGGCGATCTCACGCACCGCAAATTAATCCCCGCCCTTTACAATTTGTATAAATTAGGCCGTTTAGACCAACATTTTTCCGTGCTTGGCGTGGCAAGAACGGTGATGACAGACGAAGAATTTCGCGAAAAAATGCGTCAAGCACTAGTCAAAAGCGAAAAAGCAAGCGGTGAGCAACTTGATGAGTTTTGTAGCCATCTTTACTATCAAGCCTTAAACACCTCTGACGCTACCGACTACGGAAAACTCGTGCCACGCCTTGATGAATTACACGATAAATATCAAACCGCTGGCAACACGCTTTATTATATGTCCACCCCGCCAAGTTTATATGGCGTGATCCCTGAATGCCTTGCCGCTCACGGGCTAAATACGGAAGAATATGGCTGGAAGCGTTTGATCGTAGAAAAACCATTTGGTTACGACATCAAAACCGCGAAAACCTTAGATATTCAAATTCACCGCTTCTTTGAAGAGCATCAAATTTACCGTATCGACCATTATCTCGGCAAAGAAACAGTGCAAAATTTGCTCGTGTTGCGTTTTTCTAATGGCTTGTTTGAACCATTATGGAATCGCAATTTTATTGATTATGTGGAAATCACTGGGGCGGAGCAACTCGGCGTGGAAGAACGCGGTGGCTATTATGATGGCTCAGGGGCGATGCGTGATATGTTCCAAAACCACCTCTTGCAAGTGTTAGCGATGATTGCAATGGAACCCCCTGCGATTATTAATGCGGATTCTATGCGTGATGAAGTGGCGAAAGTATTGCACTGCCTACACCCATTAAGCGAAGAAGATGTAAAAAATAACTTAGTGCTAGGTCAATACACCCGTGGTTTCATTGATGGCAAAGAAGTGAAAGGCTACCTTGAAGAAAAAGGCGTGCCTCCTGATTCTACCACGGAAACCTATCTCGCCTTGCGTTGCGAAATCGACAACTGGCGTTGGGCAGGTGTGCCGTTTTATGTTCGGAGCGGAAAACGCTTGCCTGCACGGGTTACGGAAGTGGTGATCCATTTCAAAACCACGCCACACCCGGTGTTTAGCCAAAACGCACCTGAAAATAAATTGATTATCCGCATTCAGCCTGACGAGGGCATTTCAATGCGTTTCGGATTGAAAAAACCGGGTGCAGGCTTTGAAGCCAAAGAAGTGTCAATGGATTTCCGCTATGCAGATCTAGCACAACCAAGTTTATTAAGCGCTTACGACCGTTTATTGCTTGATGCAATGAAAGGTGATGCCACCCTCTTTGCACGTACGGACGCCGTACACGCCTGTTGGAAATTTGTGCAGCCGATTTTGGATTACAAAGCCGCGCGCGGTCGTATTTATGAATACGAAGCGGGAACTTGGGGGCCAACAGAAGCAGACAAACTCATTGCACGCACAGGACGGGTTTGGCGTAAACCGAGCGGTTTAATGAAGAAAAAAGTTTAACCCCGTTTCTCATCATTGCTCCCATTGCTCTTCGTGGCGGGGAGCGGTGGGAAAATTTTGGAGAATACAATGAACACCGTTATTTTTGACAATGCACAATGTGCGGTAGAAAAAATCGCTGACGAGCTTAAACAATACAGCCTTGAAGGTCGCCCCGTGCATATTTCCCTTTCAGGCGGCAGCACGCCAAAACTTTTGTTTAAAACCTTGGCAGCAGCACCGTACAACCAAGCCATTCAATGGCAAAACCTGCATTTTTGGTGGGGCGATGATCGAATGGTTGATCCCTCTGATCCTGAAAGCAACTATGGCGAAGTGCAAAAATTATTGTTCGATCATATTGCTATTCCTGCGGAAAACATTCATCGCATTCGTGGCGAAGCCCCTGTGGAGCAAGAGCTTGCACGCTTTCAACAGGAATTAAGTGCGGTCATTTCTGACGGCGTTTTTGATTGGATTATTTTAGGAATGGGTGCAGATGGGCATACCGCCTCATTATTCCCGCATCAAACCAATTTTGATGACGAAAATTTAGCAGTGATCGCCAAACGCCCAGAAACAGGACAAGTGCGAATTTCCAAAACCGCAAAATTGATCGAGCAAGCCAAACGCATTACCTATTTGGTAACCGGTGCAGCGAAAGCGGAAATTTTAAAAGAAATCCAAAGTACGCCCGCAGAAAATCTGCCTTACCCCGCCGCAAAAATTAAGGCGAAAAACGGCGTAACCGAGTGGTATTTGGATAAAGACGCGGCGAAGTTGTTGTAATAAAATGAAAGTGCGGTGATTTTTTGGGAAATTTTTATTGGGAAAATAAATGGAACAACTGGATCTTTCAGCGTTAGAAAAAGCGTTTAACTCACTTGAAATGACCTTAGCCAAACTGGCGGATAAGCAATGGTTTGCCACACAAGAAAACATTGTGCAAGACACCCTTATCGCTGGTTGCATTCAAAAATTTGAATTTGTTTATGAGCTAAGTATCAAGATGATGAAACGCCAATTAAAGCTGTTCGCCGAAGCTCCCGATGAAATTGACAGTGCAGATTTCCGTGATATTTTACGTTTGAGTGCCAAAGTAGGCTTGATTGAGCAAGTGGAAGATTGGCTGCTCTATCGTAAAATGCGAAATATCACCTTGCACACTTACGATCAAAATAAGGCTCAGCAAGTTTATGAACAAATGATCGGTTTTTTAGCTTCTGCCAAAAACTTGCTCAACCAATTACAACAGCGTAATAACGATGATTGATATTCAACCCCAACATCTTGAAATTGTGGAAAAAATCCTCCGCACTTATTTGAGTGAATATGAAGTACGAGCCTTTGGCTCAAGGGTAAAAGGCACGGCTCGCCCCTTTTCAGATCTTGATTTGGTGGTGATGACAACACAGCCCCTTTCTTTAAGGACGCTATACGAAGTGGAAAATGCGTTTTCAGAAAGTGATTTACCTTGGCAAGTGGATATTGTGGATTGGGCAGCAACATCAACAGAATTTCAGCAAATTATTTTGCAGAAATCTGTTGTGATTCAACAACAGATTTCATCAACCTAGCCTAAAAAGGCAAGCAACAGATTATAACGAAACAGGAGAAAGTAAAGTTATGAGTCAAAAAGGCGATATCGGCGTTATCGGTTTAGCGGTAATGGGACAAAACTTAATTTTAAATATGAACGACCACGGCTTTAAAGTGGTGGCGTATAACCGTACCACCTCAAAAGTGGACGAGTTCTTAGAAGGACCAGCCAAAGGCACAAATATTATCGGGGCATATTCCCTAGAGGATTTGGCGAACAAGCTGGAAAAACCTCGCAAAGTGATGCTAATGGTGCGCGCGGGTGAGGTGGTTGATCAATTCATCAACGCCTTACTACCTTATTTAGAAGAAGGCGACATCATTATTGATGGTGGAAACTCAAACTATCCAGACACCAACCGCCGCGTGAAAGAATTGGCGGAAAAAGGCATTCGCTTTGTGGGTGCTGGCGTATCTGGCGGTGAAGAAGGCGCGCGTCACGGGCCATCAATTATGCCGGGTGGTAACGCAGAAGCTTGGCCTTATGTAAAACCTATCCTACAAGCGATCTCTGCCAAAACCGACAAAGGTGAGCCTTGCTGTGATTGGGTTGGTCAAGAAGGTGCGGGCCATTTCGTGAAAATGGTGCATAACGGCATTGAATACGGCGATATGCAACTTATCTGTGAAGCCTATCAATTCTTAAAAGATGGCTTAGGTTTAAGCTATGACGAAATGCAAAAAATCTTTGCAGAATGGAAAAAAACCGAGCTAGATAGCTACTTAATCGACATCACCACCGATATTCTTGGTTATAAAGATGCCGATGGCGAGCCATTAGTAGAAAAAATCTTAGACACTGCAGGACAAAAAGGAACAGGTAAATGGACGGGGATTAACGCTCTTGATTTCGGTATTCCATTAACCTTAATCACCGAATCTGTGTTTGCTCGTTGCGTGTCTTCATTTAAAGAGCAACGTGTTGCCGCAGCAAAATTATTCCACAAAACCATTCAACCAGTGGAAGGAGATAAACAAGTTTGGATCGAAGCGGTACGCAAAGCCCTACTCGCGTCAAAAATTATTTCATACGCACAAGGCTTTATGCTGATCCGTGAGGCCTCAGAAAACTTTGGTTGGAACATTAACTACGGTGCAACGGCCTTATTATGGCGTGAAGGTTGTATCATTCGTAGCCGCTTCTTAGGCAATATCCGTGATGCTTATGAAGCTAACCCAGATCTGATTTTCTTAGGCTCAGATCCATACTTCAAAAACATCTTGGAAAACGCTTTAGGCGACTGGCGTAAAGTGGTGGCGAAATCCATTGAAGTGGGCATTCCAATGCCTTGTATGGCCTCTGCCATCACTTTCTTAGATGGCTACACCTCAGCAAACTTGCCTGCTAATCTTTTACAAGCACAGCGTGATTATTTCGGTGCG
Organism: Avibacterium paragallinarum; assembly: GCF_011765605.1. Classification (NCBI taxonomy): domain Bacteria; kingdom Pseudomonadati; phylum Pseudomonadota; class Gammaproteobacteria; order Pasteurellales; family Pasteurellaceae; genus Avibacterium; species Avibacterium paragallinarum. The sequence continues at coordinate 2,474,981 of NZ_CP050316.1, read as the reverse complement.
CACACCTATGAACGCAAAGACAAACCACGCGGTGAGTTCTTCCACACCAACTGGACAGGACGCGGCGGTAACACGGCATCAACTACTTATGATGTATAATTAATATGACGAGCGATGGGGCTGCCTATCGCTCTTTTTGCATAACATAAAGTGCGGTGTAAAATTTCGCACTTTTTCCATTTATAAAAAATAGGAGTCATAAAATGAAAAAAGAGAATCCCGTAGAATGCGTAGGCTGCAACACCTTTGATGTTGGCACCATTATCGACAACAGCAACTGCACCAGCCACATTGAACGTGTTTATGCCACAGAAGCAGAAGCACAAACCGCTTTAGCACAATTTAGCGAAAAAGCCCAAAATGCGGCAACAGAGCCTTGTGAAATTCAATCTCAAATTACACCTGTAGAACAGGGCTTCCTCCTCACTGCTGATTTCACCTTTAGCTGCCAAGCTGAATCATTGATCTTTGAGCTAGGGTTACGTTAATTTTCTAAACCGCCTTAGGTTAGTTAAAGCCAAGGCGGTTTTTCTTGCTCAAGCTTTGTACCCTTATCTATTTATCCTACCTACAATTCATTGATTGTTTTATGAGCAACTATAGTCGTTTAAGTTTAAAATAAAACAAGGCAATCTCACAATAAATAGCAATAACGCTGGATTACTTCAATACCGTATGTAAATTCCCCTTGTTTTATTTTAAACTTAAACGACTATTGTTCTAGAAATAGCCAATTGAATTGAATTGAATTGAATTGAATGCTAAATTCATCATATACCAATGCAATACCTCCAAATTGGTAATTATTGAAATTATCTTAAGGAGATATCATTATGTACATTCAAGATAAATTTATTTTCTATGCTTCTCTTGCTATTTCTCTAAGCTTACTCTTGTTAACGCCTTACTCACTGCATGCCTCTTCGCTTGATGAAGAAATTCTTGAAAAAATACAAGAACTCAAAAGAATGGAAAATGCTATTCATTATGATCAAGAAATCATTAGCACGGTAGATTCTCCTAAACGAGCTGGAACAGTAGCTGATAAAAGTACAAGCTATACTAACTCAGCCAACATTGATCATAGAGAGTACATTATCTATTCGAATGCCCGCATAAAAAACATTCGCATCAGAAACTCTGGACATTTATCAAGCCGCTCGAATATTTTTTCTGGTTTTTGGAATCCTACTACTGGCTTAGTATATATTGAAAATATGGGAACATTATTAAATAAAGGTACACATTATAATGAATACGGTATTTGGAGCCTAAGCCGTAATCTATTTTTGCAGAATACAGGTCAAATTTTCAATACAGAACATTCCCCTGCACCAATAAATATCCGAGCATCTGATACAGCTATCTTAAGAAATAATGGGCATATCGAAAGCCGTAATTCTAGAAATAATGCAATAGTTGCGATGGCAGATAAAGATATGATTTTTCTGAATTTAGAAGGAGGGGAGATTATTAGCAAAAATTCAATATTATATTTAAATGGTAATAATACAAAATTTGAAAATAAAGGGAATATATCCGGTCAAAATATCAATATAATAGCTCAGAATAAGTTAGATTTTAAAAATATCGGCAAAATCAAAAGTGACGTTATCCTAACCTCACAGGAAGTTTCGAATATCGACTTACAAAAAGGAAAACTCGAGGGAAACCTAAGTGCAACCGCTTCTACTATCACTATACTGTTAAGTGATGAAAATGAAATAACAGGAAATATTAATATTCAAAGCGATAATTCCCGATTAATATTATTTGATCAAAACAAAGTGTTATCTTCTGATAAATATAATAACTTTGAATATTTAGATATTTATGGAAGCTGGGAATTAACCGCAAAAAATTGGCAATTTAAAGATATCACTGTTCATTCATCAGCAAATTTGATTACTTATAGAAATACTACCTTAGAAGGAAATTTAATTAACCAAGGAACATTAGTTCTAAAACAATCTGCACTTAATAACAATTCCGCTCTTGAAATCAGTGGTCATTATACGGGAGAAAATGGAAACATCGAAATAGATATTCCTATCATCAATTATACAGATCAAAGTCGAATGATTATTCGAGGAGAAGCTCGCGGAACAACAAGTATTATTTTAAAGATACCACCAAACTCTACCTTAAAATCCCCTTTAAAACTCATTCAAACAAGTAAATCAACAAATGATAGTTTCTATCTTTCTCCGCGTAGGAAAAATAAATACCGTCTTAAATTAGTTAATGAAAATACGGGGAATAATTGGTATTTGATTCAAGACAGCATAATACCAGCTCATATACTTAGTCATCTTGCTAATTTAGATGCAAATCAGAATCTATTCTTTTTCAAATTCTCGGATCGTTATCTTTCTCTAATTAATACACCCAAACAGAAATTTTGGGTAATGTATACAAATAAGCAAGGACATTACTCTATTGAGCAAGCCGAAGGACATATTGATACAAACAAAAATACTTTACAAATAGCCAATCAATTACTCCACTATAACGGAAAAAATTATGGTATAAATTTTGGATTGATTTTGAATATAGGATCACAAAAAAGTAAAGTATTTAATGAAGCTATTACAACTATAAAAACTACTGGACTTGGATTAGGTTTATATGCCAATTATTTGAAAGAAAATCACTATTTTGATAGTTACTTAGTGATGAATCAATTTACTCATAAGCTTTCTACTAATGAGGAAAATACTCACTATAAAAGTAAAAATATACAATTTTCTCTAGAATATGGAATTCATTACCCTATCTTAAATAATGCACTAAATATTCAAATAGAGGAGCAACTGATTTACTCTCATTTAAAGATGCCTTTATGGATAAAAGAGATAAAACATAAAAATCAGCTAAAAAATAGATTAGGTATAAAATTAAACTACGTCATTCAAACATTAAATCTTCAATCATATTTAGAATTTAACTGGTTTCACAAGTTTAATAATTCATACCTTACTTCAGAAAATAAAAATTATAAAATTGCAGGTGGAAAAAATACTAAAGAATTCGCATTAATGTTAACAAATAGTCTTTCAAAACATTGGAATATTCAATTAAGAACAGCATACCATTTCGGTAAACATCATTGGAAAGAAATATACCTAGCAACAAATATCAGCTATTTATTTTAAGAGAAATGCTATTAAAAAAAATACTAAGGTGAGTAAAATTTGAAAACTAACTAAGTGGAAAAGTGGTGCCCCCAGCTGGGATTGAACCAGCGACCAAACGATTATGAGTCGTCTGCTCTGACCGCTGAGCTATGGGGGCTAAAACGAAGTTGATTATAGTGAAATAAATTTACAAAGTCTATAATTAGTAAATTTATACGATTTAAATTTGAACAAAAAAGCCCGATCATTTAACCGAGCTTTTTTATGATAACTATTCGTCTAAGAAACTCCGCAGGGTTTCTGAGCGACTTGGGTGGCGTAATTTACGCAAAGCTTTAGCTTCAATTTGACGGATACGTTCACGAGTTACATCAAATTGTTTACCTACCTCTTCAAGTGTATGGTCGGTGTTCATATCAATCCCAAAACGCATTCTTAGCACCTTTGCCTCGCGTGGGGTTAAACCTTCTAGGACTTCGTGGGTAGCCGCTTTTAGGCTTTGTGCCGTAGCTGAATCTAACGGTAATTCAAGGGTGTTATCTTCAATAAAATCGCCTAAATGGGAATCGTCGTCATCACCGATTGGGGTTTCCATTGAAATCGGCTCTTTGGCGATTTTGAGGACTTTGCGAATTTTTTCCTCAGGCATTCCCATTCTTTCCGCCAGCTCTTCAGGCGAGGCTTCGCGTCCCATTTCTTGCAACATTTGACGAGAAATACGATTCAACTTATTAATCGTTTCAATCATATGCACTGGGATACGAATGGTTCTTGCTTGGTCGGCAATTGAACGGGTAATTGCTTGACGAATCCACCAAGTGGCATAGGTTGAGAATTTATATCCACGGCGATATTCAAATTTATCCACCGCTTTCATCAATCCAATATTCCCTTCTTGGATCAAGTCTAAGAATTGCAAACCGCGGTTGGTATATTTTTTCGCAATAGAAATCACCAAACGCAAGTTCGCCTCAACCATTTCTTTTTTCGCACGGCGAGCTTTTAATTCCCCTTGTGAAACCGCATCACAAATATCGCGAATTTGTGCGATAGTTAGCCCTGTTTCTTGTTCAATTTGAATCAAATTTTCGATAGATTGGCGAATTTGCACTTCATATTGAGCTAATTTTTCTGACCAGCCTTTACCTGCATTGAGAGCTTTGTCTAACCAAGCCTCTTTGGTTTCGTGCCCAATAAATTCTTTTTGAAACATTCCTTTTGGCATTCTAGCATTATCAACTGCCATTTTTTGAATATGGCGTTCTTGCTGACGAACTCGCTTCATCATATTACGCATTGCTAGCACAAGCACATCAAATTGTTTCGGCACTAAGCGGAATTGAGTGAAAATCTCAGCCAACACTTGGATTTGATCGCGAGCTTGTTTTTTATGACGACCGTGCTTAACAATCGCCTCTAAGGTTTTTTGATGTTGCATTTTTAATGCGGTAAATTTTTCCCGTGCCACTTCAGGATCAATCGCATTGTCTGTATCACTATCATCGGAAGTGCCACTATCATCGCCTTCTTCGTCTTCTTCCTCTTCTTCAATTGAGGTAGAAACCACGCTTTCTTCATCGTCCTCAGACAGCACATCAGTTTCATCTGTTGTTTCTTCAACTACTGCGTTAGGGTCAACAAATCCAGTGATGATGTCAGCCAGACGCATTCCCCCTTCTTCAACCAGTGCATATTGTCTAAGTAAATCATTCAATGCTTCTGGGTAAGCTGCAATCGCCGTTTGAACTTCATTAATTCCTTCTTCGATCCGCTTTGCAATATCAATTTCACCTTCTCGGGTTAAAAGCTCCACACTGCCCATTTCACGCATATACATACGCACAGGGTCGGTAGTTCGCCCGATTTCTGCTTCTACGCTTGATAATACTTGAGTCGCTTCTTCTACTGCATCTTCATCGGTAATATTTTCATTTAGCATCAAATCATCGGCATCAGGTGCAGTTTCCAGCACTTGAATACCCATATCATTGATCATCTGAATAATATCTTCGATCTGATCCGCATCAACAAGTTCTTCTGGCAAGTGGTCGTTCACTTCGGCATAGGTTAAATAGCCTTGCTCTTTCCCCTGTGCGATTAACAATTTTAACTGAGATTGTGGATTTTGCTCCATATCCATATAATGTATCCGCCTCGATGTGTAATTATGGAAGATAAAATACGCTTGATTTTATCACTGTTGGTACTGATTAACTATTTATTTTGCTGCTTTTTCTGTAATAATTGAGCCAGCGTGTGTTTTTCTTGTGGGGTAAGCCCCTCGGTTCGTTCTTTGGCGATCAAGCCCTCAATATTTTTATCGATCACTTGAAGAAAGAAGAATTTTAAGGTTTCGCGAAAAGTTTCCCCGATTTTTTCCTCATCAACTAAATGATCCCACGTCGCCAAAATTTCAAGGGGGCGAAAATGTTCCGTATCTCGCCAATATTCCAAAATCTGCCCTGTGGTGATGCCCACCTTTTCACGACAAAGTGCGGTCAGTTTTTCAAACAAATTTAAGCCGGGCTCTTGTAAGGTTTTTAATGCTTCTAGATTTGGCACAAATTGGCTCAGCTCAGGGTTTTGCACCAAAAGGGCGATGAGCAAACGCATTGGCGTTTTTCTCATCGGCGGTGGATTGTGCGTAGTGGCATTTTCCAATTTGGTTGGGATCAACTGTTCCAACTGAGTTTGATCAAACACCCCTAATTTCTGGGCTAAGGTTTTCCGCAAGGATAAACGGAGCATTTCGCCCGCAATGCGATTGATCAACGGCACAGCCAACGCCGCCAGCTTTGTTTTCCCCTCTTTGGAAGAAAAATCCACTTGCGTACTCAGGGTGGAAAACATAAATTCGCTCAGAGATTGAGCTTGGCTGATGTAATTTTCAAAGCCCTCTTTGCCATATTGCCGAATGAAGGTATCGGGATCTTCACCGTCAGGCAAAAAAATAAACTTCATTTGCCGCCCATCTTCTAAGAAAGGCAAGGCATTTTCTAAGGCTCGCCACGCCGCATCACGCCCCGCACGATCCGCATCATAACAACAAATGATCTGTTCCGTTGAGCGAAACGCGAGTTGAATTTGCTCGGGGGTGGTTGCTGTGCCTAAAGAAGCCACCGCATAATCAATGCCGAATTGTGCCAGTGCCACCACGTCCATATAGCCCTCCACAATCAGCAAGGTGTCAGGGCTATCATTCACCTGCAACGCCTCAAACAGCCCGTAAAGCTGGTTGCCTTTGTGGTAAGTGTGGCTTTCAGGCGAGTTGAGATACTTCGGCTTTTCATCATTCAGCACCCGTCCGCCAAAAGCGATAGTGCGTCCACGCCGATCACGAATGGGGAACATCACGCGGTTACGAAAGCGATCGTAAACGTCCTGCTTTTCATTGCGGGAAAGCATTCCCACATCAAACAATTTCTGCCGTTCTTCCGCATTACGCCCAAATTGTTTTAGCACCGCATTAAATTGATTTGGGGCGAAGCCAATTTGAAAACGATCGATCACCTCTGCCGACAAACCGCGTTGCTGTAAATAGGCTTGAGCAGGCAGATGCGAGGGCAGTTGCTGATGATAAAACTGGGCGATTTCCTGCATTAATTGGAACAGATCTTTTTTGCTCCGATAATTGCTCTGCGTGTTGTGATCTTTGCCATTAAAGTGCGGTGATTTTTCGTAAGGAATTTCCAAGCCCTGCATTGCAGCCAGTTCTTCCACCGCCTCAATAAACTCAAGTTTGTCATATTCCATCAAAAAGCTGATCGCATTGCCGTGTGCGTGACAACCAAAACAATGGTAAAACTGCTTTTTCGGACTAACGGTGAAGGAGGGGGTTTTCTCGTGATGAAATGGGCAACAAGCCTGATATTCACGCCCCGCTTTTTTCAGTTTGACGCGTGAGTTGATCAACTCAACAATATCGGTTCTGGCTAAAACATCATCAATAAATGAACGTGGAATATGATTTGCCATCTTGCTCCCTCGCTTTGTTTGATAACCCTTACACACTTTCACAAAAGTGCGGTGTATTTTTGTGGTGTTTTTTTGCAATGATGATGAGAGATTAAAACAACAAAACCGTGATTCCAACAGGTTTCACGGCTTGCTTAACTCGAGTTTAATTAAAAAATTTTTAATTAGTATAAACGTACATTGCGTGCATTTTCACGAGCAACACGTTTTGCGTGGCGTTTTGCACGGGTTGCGTTTTCACGTTTACGAATTGTGGTTGGTTTTTCGTAGAATTCACGGCTACGAACTTCCGCTAAAATTCCTGCTTTTTCGCAAGAGCGTTTAAAACGACGTAATGCTACGTCAAAGGATTCATTTTCACGAACTTTAATTATAGGCATAAGCCATCACCTCAATATTGATTAATATTTTGCAAAATTTAGTAACCGTTTCGATCAAACGGCTTATTCAAATAAATAAGGGTCGGAATTTTAATCTAAATTTATCGCAAAAGCAAAGAAAAGATCCGATTTTTTCCTCGCAAAGCGAGAAATTTAGGGAGAAAAGGGGGATAATCTTGGCGGTAACTGGTGAAAATGGGCTAAACAGGGTAAAATCTCCGCCACATTTTTTAGTTTGAGTAGAGAACAGAATGCGAATTTTAGGCATTGAAACCTCCTGTGATGAAACGGGCGTGGCGATTTATGACGAAGAAAAAGGCTTAATCGCCAACCAGCTTTACACCCAAATTGCCTTACACGCCGATTACGGCGGCGTTGTGCCAGAGCTAGCCTCACGCGATCATATCCGCAAAACCACGCCGTTAATTCAAGCGGCATTGCAAGAAGCCAATCTCAGCCCTGAAGACATCGATGGTATCGCCTACACCTGCGGGCCAGGCTTGGTGGGGGCATTATTGGTTGGCTCAACCATTGCACGTTCACTGGCTTATGCGTGGAACGTGCCAGCTATCGGCATACACCATATGGAGGGGCATTTGCTCGCCCCAATGTTGGAAGAAAATGCACCGCACTTTCCTTTTGTCGCCTTATTGGTTTCGGGCGGGCATACTCAGCTCGTCCGCGTTGATGGGGTTGGCAGCTATGAAGTGTTGGGCGAAAGCATTGATGATGCCGCTGGTGAAGCCTTCGACAAAACCGCAAAATTGCTTGGTTTAGATTACCCTGGAGGGGCAGCCTTAGCCCGTCTTGCTCAACAAGGCACGCCAAATCGCTTTATCTTTCCACGCCCAATGACTGATCGCCCAGGGCTAGATTTCAGCTTCTCTGGCTTAAAAACTTTTGCCGCCAACACCATTCAGCAAGCGATCAAAGAAGAGGGAGAACTAACCGCACAAACCAAAGCGGATATTGCCTACGCATTCCAACAAGCAGTGGTGGAAACCCTTGCAATAAAATGTCGCCGAGCCTTAAAAGAAACAGGCTTTAAACGCCTTGTGATAGCAGGCGGCGTAAGTGCCAATCAGCAACTACGCCAATCTCTCGCCGAATTAATGGCACAACTGGGCGGCGAAGTGTTCTATCCACAACCGCAATTTTGCACCGATAACGGGGCAATGATTGCCTACACAGGTTTTTTACGCCTCAAACAAGGGGAAAGTTCACCGCTAGAAATCGAAGTGAAACCCCGTTGGGCAATGACGGATTTAACTGAAATTCACATTTAAAAAGGAAAAATTATGCAACAATCTCATTCTTCTGCCATTCGTGCCGCGGGGATCGGCTGTGCCTTAATGCTACTCCTCATTGCCATTGCCTTATTTACCCTCCCCTCATCGCAAATCGTGGATTACCTAACCCTCGCGGGCGAATGGGTGGGGCAAGGCACAACGGTCGGCATTTTTATGCTCGCCGCCTTACCGTCGCTCACCGCATTACTTTTTTATTTCATCTGGAAATGGCTCACAAAATAACCGCACTTTAATTATGGCAAAACTGTATTTTTATTATTCAACAATGAACGCGGGCAAGTCCACCACCTTGCTACAATCCGACTACAACTACCGCGAGCGTCAAATGAACACGCTGGTTTACACCGCAGCCATTGACGACCGCTTTGGTGTCGGCAAAGTAACCTCAAGGATCGGCATTAGCCAACAAGCTAAACTGTTCCACAAAGAAACGGATCTCTTCCTTGACATCGCTGACCATTTGGAGCAAGAAAAGCTGCATTGTATTTTGGTCGATGAAGCCCAATTCCTCACCAAAGCACAGGTTTACCAACTTAGCGATGTCGTGGATAAATTGCATATCCCCGTACTGTGCTACGGCTTACGCACCGATTTCCAAGCAGAATTATTTGAAGGCAGCCAATATTTACTGGCGTGGGCGGATCAACTGGAAGAACTCAAAACCATCTGCCACTGCGGCCGCAAAGCCAATTTTGTCTTGCGTTTAAATGACCAAGGCGAAGTGGTGAAAGAAGGCAGCCAAATTCAAATCGGCGGCAATAACCACTATGTATCCGTATGCCGTCAGCATTACAAAGAGAAGATCGAAAAAGTGTAAAAAAGTGTTATTTTTTACCGCTCTTTTATTATTGGAATATCTTTGATATCGCATTTTTATAAGACGAAATTATCCAATCACTCGTAGATACTCTCCCAACCTCAAAGCTAAATACTTTTTGCATTATGTCAAAATAATCTGAGGTTGGTAAAAAACAAGTCACTTTAGATGTTTTGAAAATAATTATAGGAAAAAATAGGCAACTTTCTTACCGCACTTCCCCTAGAGGCTCCTATGGGTTCGCTGAAACTAAAGAGATAAAAAATGAAAGACAACCAATTACTCAATCAACTGTCGCAACTTAGCACGGAACAACGTAATCCAAACTCAATGAATTTGGATGAGCTTTCTGCGTTAGAAATTGTGCAACTAATGAATGCGGAGGACAAAAACGTGCCGTTGGCTATCGAAAAATGCTTGCCACAAATTGCCACGGCGGTGGAGAAAATCGTCCACGCCTTTCAGCACGGCGGTCGGCTGGTTTATCTCGGTGCGGGAACAAGCGGTCGTTTAGGCGTGCTTGATGCATCCGAATGTCCGCCTACATTTGGCGTTTGCCCCGAAATGGTGAAAGGCATTATTGCGGGTGGCGAACGTGCTTTACGTCACCCCATTGAAGGAGCGGAAGATAATCCACAAAGTGCGGTAGAAAATTTGCAAGAAATTGATTTTTCGGCTCAAGATATTTTAGTTGGTATTGCTGCCAGTGGTCGTACACCTTATGTGCTAGGCGGTTTAGATTATGCGAAATCCTTAGGGGCAACCACGGTCGCCATTGCTAGCAACGCCAATTCACCGATGACTCAGGTGGCGGATATTGCCATTACTCCTGTTGTCGGTGCGGAAGTGCTGACGGGTTCGAGCCGTTTGAAATCGGGCACAGCACAAAAATTGGTGCTGAATATGCTCACCACCGCAAGTTTTGTGCTAATGGGCAAATGCTACCAAAATTTAATGGTGGACGTGCAAGCCAGCAATCAAAAATTAGTGGCACGTGCTACTCGCATTGTCATGCAAGCCACCGATTGCACTGCAGAACAAGCCCAACAAGCCCTCACTGCCGCCCACAATAACGCCAAAGTGGCCATCTTAATGTTGCTGGCAGATCTGGATTATCCAAGTGCGGTGCAATTATTGAGCGAAAATAAAGGTCGTTTGCAAGGGGCGTTGAAATAAAATTAAAGCAAAGGGCGTAAGCGTTGCAATACCGCTTCGGCAGAAATCTGTGCCATTGTTGCGGCTTGCAAGTGGAATTGATTTTTCCCATAAGTGCCGATTAAATCAGGGTTGGTCGCGCCGTAAAGGGTGATATTGGGTTTATCCAACGCAGCGGTGAGATGTGCCAATCCTGTATCTACGGAAACTACCGCTTGGGCATTGGCGATATGTTGGGCTAGTTCGGTGAGGGATAGCTTAGGTAAAACCACTGCATTTTCAATGCCTTGAGCGATCCACTCAGCGGATTGCTTTTCTTTTTTATTGCCCCAAGGCAAATGCACGGCAAAGCCAAGTGCGGTCGTTTCTCGGGCAAGTTTTTTCCATTCTTCATTTCGCCAATGCTTATCCGCTCGCGTGGTGGCGTGAATAAAGACAAGATAAGGCGGGCTTATTTTTTTCCTAGAAAACGACTGAGAAAAATGATGTGCAATGCCATAATCTCCCTGCGTTTGCGGCACGGGGTAGCCAAGCGAAAGAGCAAATAACTGACGAATACGTTCAACGGCGTGCTGATGATAATCAATGGAAAAACGATGATCATAAAACCACGCGGCAAGGGGTTCTCTCGCACAATGTTTGTCATAGCCATATTTTTCCCCTTTGGCGAGGCGGGCGGCGAACAAAGCACTTTTTACCAAACCTTGTGCATCAATCACTGCATCATATTGATTTTGTTGCAATAATTGACGATAAGCCAGCCATTCCTGCCACGCTTTCCCCTGCCATAATTGCTTACGCCAACGGCGTATAGCGATGGGGATCACCTGATTGACCGCCGAATGCCAAGTGGGAATTTCTGCGAAATTTTCTTCCACCACCCAATCCACCTGCAAATCAGGAAATGCCTTTTGAGCGTCCGTCAATGCTGGCAGCACGTGAATCACATCACCCATTGAAGAGGTTTTCACCAAGCAAATTCGCATAATTCCCCTTTCGCCCCCTTAAAGTGCGGTCAAAATTTGGTGCAATTTTTCCATTACCATCGCAGGGGTGATGTCGATTAGGCTTTGATAATAGCCCTCCGCACTGTCTTTGCCCTTGCGGATTTTTTCTAAACCGCCCTGTTGTAAGCGGATAATCACCGCGTCTTTTGCCAGCGGTGGCGTATATTGCGGGCTAGTTGGGCCATAAAGTGCCACCAACGGACGCTGTACCGCGGCGGCAACGTGCATTAATCCGCTATCATTGGTTACAATGCCTTGACAATCCGCGATTAAATCCACCGCTTGATTGAGCGTGGTTTGCCCTGCTAAATTTAAGCAATAAGGCTGCAAAGGCACGGGCAAGCTCGCACGGATTTCCTCACCCACGGCTTCATCTTTCGCCGAACCAAAAATGCGAATGCTATAGCCTTGTTCGATGAGATGCTGAGCAAGCGTCGCATAATGATAATGCGGCCAACGCTTCGCAGGACCAAATTCAGCCCCTGGGCAGAAACCCACCGCGGAGCGATTTTCCGCCTGAGCAAGCTGAGCGTGAAAATGGCTTTTGGTTTGCTCGATTTCTGCCTCATTCACTTGTAGATAAGGGTAAGGAATGTTCATTTGCTCTGCGGTCGGCACAGCATTTTTTTCATATGCCAATGCCACATAACGTTGCACCATCATTGGATAATCCGCTTTATTCTTCCGCAGATCATTAAGGAAAAAATAACGGCTCTCCCCTTTCCAACCACGGCGAAGCGGGATTTTAGCAAACAGCGGAATAAAAGCCGATTTGAGTGAATTTGGCAACACAATCGCCATATCATATTGATTTCTCAATGTTTTTCCAATTTGATAACGCTGGCTTAAACCAAAGGTACCGTGCCCAATCGGCATTGTGAGCGCCTGACGCACCTCTGGCATTCTATCCAGCAAAGGTTTACACCAATTTGGCGCAAGCACATCAATTTGGCAATCAGGATATTGCTGTTTTAAGCATTGGTATAAACTGTGCGACATCATCATATCGCCAACCCAAGATGGGCCGATTATTAAGATATTCATTTGGGTTTGTTTAATATATAGAGTGCTTAGTAGGAAATAAAAAGCACAAATCATAATGCACTTTTTTCTTAATTAAAGCAATAGAGTAACCTAACTAGATGAATTACTAAATAGTTCAAGGTTTATCTCTATTATTTTTTTGTAATAATTCAATCAGTGATTTTAGAGCATTAATTTCATTATCTTTTTGAGATAGTAATTCTTTTTGATGAGCAATAATTAATTGCAATTTTTCATTTTCTTGTATTTGTTTTTCTGAGCCACCGTAGTAATTTGTATTATGATCATTCATTAAAAAAGTGACATTTTTTTCTCCAGAATTCATCAATTCAATAATATCAATATTAAAAATATTAGCAATTTGCTCCAAACGATGTAGGCTAAGTTTAGTCTCTCCACGTTCTAATTTCGCATAATTATTGGTTGACATATGTAGCCGATTAGCCATTTCTTCCTGGGTCCATTTATTGGCTTCTCTTCTAAATTTTATTTTATCTTTCACGTTCATAAATCACCATTCATTGTTTTTGTCAATATCTTTATTAATTGTATATTATACGGATATGTGTGTGGATAAATAGGACTTATTCATCAATAATAAAAAATATTTTAACATATATTTTATGAGGTTTAATGATGAAACTTATTTCCAAATCTATTTTTGTTATTGTCAGTTCCTTAATGTTGAGTGCTTGTGTTACTCAGCGAATGGCTGATTTTACTCTTGCTAGTACAAAAAATGTTAATCTTAGTTCTGGGAAATTAGTTCTCGGAGAAAGAGTAAAAGGAGAAGATCAATCATCTGGAATTGCCTATCTAAAAAATGCAGTAGATAGAGCTATTGAAAAAGACAGATGTGCTGTTGCTCTTTCCGATGTAGTTATTTCTCTAGAACCCGGATTTTTTAGTGTAAAATTTATTGCTGAAGGTACACAAGTGATAGATCGTAGTTTACCAGGTTGTGATACAAGAAGATAATTAATTTTTCTATGAATATCTTATAAGATTATTCAAATTTTTTCTTTCAACTTCTACGTAGGTAGTCGTAGATATTAAACTTATTACAAGATGACTTAGCTGAATGCTAGGTCTTTTTTTATAAGAAAAGAGATTAATTAGATTTCAAACATCGGTATGTTACCAAATAATGAAATTATTCCCATAGTATCTTCTACCTTTCTTATTAATTTTGACATTTTCTAATCCAGCCTATATTTAATTACATAAAGTGTAGAAAACATTTTGATAGCTCTTACTGCTAAAAATCGTGTTGATTCTAGATGGACATCTATATTTGCCCTTTACATTAGAATATAGGTAAAAGAAAATCCCATTACGAATACCACCATAATGGAATTATAGAGAGAGTAGAGTTACTTCTCCTCTACAAGCTACTTTTCACCTCATATTTATCCACTAAAAATATTCAATATCAAGCCGTAGAATACTTTAACTATCGTAGGGGCTGACCTATGTGTCAGCCCGTAATCAAGTTATTTATTCAACCACGCCATATATTCCGCCACGCCTTCGGCGACGTTTTTGAATGGCTTGTCATAACCTGTGGCGCGCAGTTTGGTGAGATCCGCTTGGGTGTATTCTTGGTAACGGCTTTTTAAATGCTCTGGGAATGGAATGGTTTCAATTTGCCCCTTGCCGTGGAATTTCAATACCGCTTGTGCTACCGCCTCGAAACTTTCCGCTTTGCCCGTTCCACAGTTGTAAATGCCCGAAATGCCCTGTTGCCAGCACCAGATATTTACCGCTGCCACATCGCCAACATAGACAAAATCACGCAAGAAATGCTCGCTGCCTGCGAACAATTTTGGGTTTTCCCCTTTCAAAATTTGATTGTTGAGGTGGAATGCCACGCTCGCCATACTGCCTTTGTGCTGCTCTCTTGGCCCGTACACATTGAAATATTTGAAACCACAGACGGGCGATTGTGCCTCAGGTAAAATCTTACGCACATATTCATCGAACAAGAATTTTGAGTAGCCATACACATTCAACGGTTTTTCAAACTCACGCGCTTCTACAAAGGTATCGCTGTCGCCGTAGGTGGCGGCACTGGAGGCATAATAGAAAGGGATTTGGCGATCTAAACAATAATGTAATAACTCTTTGGAATATTCATAATTGTTTTCCATCACGAATTTGCCGTCCCATTCCGTGGTGGCAGAACACGCCCCCTCGTGGAAGATCACATCAATATCGCCTAAATCATCGCCTGCCATAATGGACGCGATGAAATCATCTTTATCGCAATAATCCGCAATATCCAAATCCACTAGGTTCACAAATTTCGTGCCGTCTTTTAAATCGTCCACCACTACAATATCCGTGCGTCCCATTTCGTTCAACGCTTTGACAATGTTGCTTCCAATAAAGCCTGCACCACCTGTTACAATAATCATTTTTCAATCCTCATTTAACAATCAATATTAGGGCGTATTCTAAAGGATTTTCGCGGTAAGGGCTAAAGAAATTTCTCCCCTGTTCCCCCTTTTAGGTTATGATATAGCCCAAATTGACTAATGATGAAGGAGAGCCTATGCAAGCCAAAGAGATCGCGAAATACATTGATCACACCGCCCTCACGGCGGAGAAAACCCCGCAAGATATTCTAAACTTGTGCCAAGAAGCGATGACACATCAATTTTGCTCCGTGTGCATTAATTCCGCCTACATTCCGCTTGCTAAGCAAGCCCTCGCACAAAGTGCGGTGAAAATTTGCACTGTTGTTGGCTTTCCGCTTGGAGCGAATTTGAGCAGTGTCAAAGCCTTTGAAGCCTCAGAAGCCATTAAGCAAGGGGCTGATGAAATTGATATGGTGATTAATGTGGGGCTTGTGAAAGCACAACAATGGCAAGCCGTAGAGCAAGACATCGCCGAAGTGCTTACCGCCTGTCAAGGCAAAACCCTA
Source organism: Avibacterium paragallinarum (assembly GCF_011765605.1). Lineage (NCBI taxonomy): Bacteria > Pseudomonadati > Pseudomonadota > Gammaproteobacteria > Pasteurellales > Pasteurellaceae > Avibacterium > Avibacterium paragallinarum. Next base: position 2,459,230 of record NZ_CP050316.1, on the reverse strand, counting down.
AAAGTAATTTTAGAAACCTGCCTGCTCAGCAAAGAAGAGATCGTGAAAGCCTGTGAAATCTGTAAAAAACTGGGCGTTGCCTTTGTCAAAACCTCCACTGGGTTTAACAAAGGCGGGGCAACCGTTGAAGATGTCGCCTTGATGAAACAAACCGTTGGCGATGCGGTAGAAGTGAAAGCCTCTGGTGGCATTCGCGACACGGCCACCGCACTGGCAATGCTTGAAGCAGGAGCAACCCGATTAGGCGTAAGTGCGGGGGTTGCGATTGTGCAGGGGGAGAAAGTGCAAGGAAATGGCTATTAAATTTTTGTGGGTTTAATGCCTGTTTTGACCGTTTGGAGGAAAAATGCCAAGTAGAACATCGCAAATTTTACAGCTAGTGAATGCGTCTGGAAAAGTGAATGTCAATGCCCTTGCCGAGCAATTTGGTGTATCGGTCGAAACCATTCGCCGTGATCTGCGAGCGTTAAATCAAAAAGGCTTATTGCATCGCGTTCACGGCGGGGCGATGAGTTGCCAGTCTAAAGACATTGGGCGTTCCTTTCAAGCAAGACAACGGTTAAATTCTGAAGCGAAAAAATACATCGCACAACAAGCGGTAGAATATGTGTTTGAAGGGGCGGTGATCGGGCTTGATGCCAGTTCCAGTAGCTGGCATTTTGCTCAGCTTATTCCCGATATTCCTTGCACCGTGGTAACCAATTCTATGCACAATATCAATGCCTTAGTTAATAAACCCAATGTAAAAACCATTGCCACTGGTGGAGTTTATTCCGCCAAATATGCCGCTTTTTATGGGCCGCTCTCTGAGCAATTATTGCTCCGCTTGCATATTGATCTTTGCGTGTTTTCTTGTACTGGCATTGATAGCAATGGTGGCATTTGGGAATCCAACGAGCTGAACGCGTCTATTAAACGCAAAATGATCGACGCCTCTGGGCAGAAATTTTTACTGCTTGATAGCTCTAAATTTGAGCGGAAAAATTTAATCAAACTCGGTGAGCTTTCTCAACTGGATATTTTATTTACTGATCAAGCCCCAAATGAAGGTTTACAAAACTATTGTAAAGAGCAAGAAATTCACCTTGCTTTTTGACCGCACTTTTTCGTTTTAATGCCCGATTTTGTTTTTAATACCAAAAACGGGCATTTTAACTTCCCTGAATCGGGCATTTTTTGTGATCTCTTTCGCAAAAATGACATAAGATTTCTAAAAAGCTGTTCATTTTTTCCCATCTACTGAAAAATAAATCTAGTGCAATTTCGATTACCAAACCATTTTGCTTTTCTACCACTTATTTTGTCGTTGATATGCTCAATCTAAGAAGAAAACAAAATGCTGTTTGAAATCTGCCATATAGTCGTTTCAATTCAACGTAAGACAAAACTTTGCTCCATAGGCAGTACAGCAAGGCAAACTAACGCCGTATTATTTTGAAATCAAACGACGATATTTTTCAACCAAGAAAGGGGGAAACAAAATGACTGTATTCAAATCCTCACCGATTAAAATCGGTATCCGCCCAACCATTGATGGTCGCCGTATGGGCGTGCGTGAATCGTTAGAAGATCAAACAATGGCGATGGCAAAATCGGTCGCTCAGTTGCTTGAAAGCCATATCCGCCATTCCGATGGCTCATTTGTGGAATGCGTGATTGCGGATAGTTGCATTGGTGGCGTAACGGAAGCCGCCGCCTGTGCGGAGAAATTTAAACTGGCGAATGTGGGAGCGGTGATCACTGTAACCCCTTGCTGGTGCTATGGCTCGGAAACCATTGATATGGATCCACATATGCCAAAAGCGATTTGGGGCTTTAACGGCACAGAACGTCCAGGGGCGGTTTATCTTGCTGCCGCGTTGGCAGGGCATTCACAAATGGGCTTACCTGCCTTTTCTATTTATGGCACAGAAGTGCAAGAAGCCTCTGATACCAGTATTCCGGAAGACGTTAAAGAAAAACTCCTACGCTTTGCTCGCGCCGCACTGACTGTGGCGACCATTCGCGGTAAATCCTATCTTTCTATCGGTTCTGTTTCTATGGGAATTGCGGGCTCTATCGTGGATCAAAAATTCTTCCAAGAATATTTAGGAATGCGCAATGAATATGTGGATATGAGCGAAATCAAACGCCGTCTTGATCGCAAAATCTATGATGAGGAAGAAGTGGCATTGGCATTACAGTGGGTGAAAGACTATTGCAAGGAAGGCGTTGATGTGAACCATCCTGATCAGCAAGACAGCCCTGAACAAAAAGCGAAGTTGTGGGAAACTGTGGTGAAAATGACGATCATCACCCGTGATTTAATGGTAGGCAATGAAAAACTTGCCACCTTGAATTATGGCGAAGAAGCCCTCGGGCATAATGCCATTGCCGCAGGTTTCCAAGGGCAACGCCACTGGACAGATCATATGCCAAATGGGGATTTTATGGAAGCGATCCTCAACTCTACTTATGACTGGAACGGCGTGCGTCCACCTTATATCCTCGCCACCGAAAACGACTCACTCAACGGCGTATGTATGCTACTTGGCAACCAGCTTACAGGGCAAGCCCAAATCTTCGCCGATGTTCGTACTTATTGGAGTGAAGAAGCGGTAGAGCGTGCTACTGGCTTCCGCCCTGAAAGCGGTTTTATCCATTTGATCAATTCAGGATCGGCAGCACTTGACGGCACAGGGCAACATACCGATGCACAAGGCAATCCTGTGATCAAACCTGTTTGGGAGGTTAGCGAAGAAGACGGCAAACGCTGTGTAGAAAACACCCGCTGGTGTCCAGCTATATATGAGTATTTCCGTGGCGGTGGCTATTCCTCACAATTTCTCACCAAAGGCGGAATGCCGTTTACAATGCACCGCTTGAATCTCATTCGAGGCATTGGCCCAGTACTACAAATTGCCGAAGGCTGGTCGATTGATCTGCCTGAGGAGGTTCACCAAACCCTAATGCAACGCACCAATGAAACTTGGCCTTGCACTTGGTTTATGCCTCGTTTAACGGGAACGGGGGCGTTTACCGATGTGTATTCCGTAATGGCAAATTGGGGTGCGAACCACTGCGTCGCCACTTACGGGCATATCGGTGCAGATCTCATCACGTTGGCTTCAATGTTGCGTATTCCTGTGTGTATGCACAATGTGGAAGAGAAAAATATTTTCCGCCCAAGTGCGTGGAATGGCTTCGGACAAGACAAAGAAGGGCAAGATTACCGTGCTTGTGCCAACTTTGGACCGCTTTACAAATAATCCTGAAGAAAAAAGTGCGGTGTTTTTTGACCGCACTTTTAAGGAGGTTCTATGACAATCGCACTGATTTTTGATTGCGGGGCAACCAATTTACGCACCATTGCGATAGATCAAAATGGAAAAATGTTAGCCGCTCATCACCAACCCAATCGCACCCAGCCCGATCCGCACTATCCGCATTTTTACATTTGGGATATGGACGAAATCTGGCAAAAATTGCTCTTTTGTGCCGAGCAAACCTTAACTCAGCTAAAACAATCCCATTCTTTAGCGGAGGTTGTCGGCATTGGCGTCACCACCTTTGGCGTGGACGGCACGGCTTTTGACGCACAAGGCAAACCGCTATATCCCATTATTTCGTGGCAATGCCCTCGCACCATTCCCGTAATGGAACGGCTGTCGCACTACCTTGATGAGCAATCCCTCTATCAACGCAACGGTATAGGACAATATAGCTTCAACACGCTGTTTAAGCTACTGTGGTTGAAAGAAAACGAGCCAGACATTTTTCAACAAATGGACAAATTCCTGTTCATTTCCTCAATGATTACCCAGCGTTTAACGGGCGTGTTCAGCACCGATCGCACAATGGCAGGCACATCAATGATGACGGATCTGCAAAGCCAAACTTGGGATAGCGAAGTGCTGAAGGTGCTGGGGTTACAAACCTCGCATTTTCCGCCAATGGTCAATGCAGGGGAAAAAATCGGCAATTTAAGCACCGCACTTTGTCAGCAGTTGGGCTTAAATCCAATCCCTGTGATTTCCTGCGGACACGATACCCAATTTGCGGTATTTGGTTCAGGGGCTGGCATTAATCAACCCGTTCTCAGTTCTGGCACTTGGGAAATCCTAATGGCTCGCACCGAACAAGCCAATCCCCGCTTTGAATTTATCGCTCAAGGGCTAACCACAGAATTTGATGCCCTGCCATTTTGTTTTAATCCCGCGGTGCAATGGCTCGGTTCTGGCGTGTTGGAATGGGTGGGAAAAACCTTTTTTGCCGATGTCAGAGGATCAGCACAATATTACACCACGATGATGAATGAGGCGGAGGTTGCACCCGTGGGATCACAAGGCATTCGCTTTAGTGGCAAGTTTAACCCTGCGGATAACGGGCAAGGCTTCGGGCAAATTTCGGGGCTTTCAATGCACAGTCAGCGAGGGGAAATTTATCGTGCGGTGTTGGAACATCTCGCCTATCGCCTGAAAGCGGGTTTGGACATTTTGCAACAAGTTAGCCATTTCAACGCTGAAAGCCTAATTTGTGTCGGTGGCGGTTCTAAAATGCCTTGTGGAATCAGATTCGTGCCGATGTATTAAATCTGCCTATAGATGTGGTGGACGTAGCGGAAAGTACAGTGTTAGGAGCAGCGATGTTTACTCTCGCAGGCGTTGGTGTGTATGACAACGTGGTACAAGCTCAACAACAAATGCAACCCCGCAAACAGCGAATTTTGCCTTCAAATCACACCGCACTTTATCAACAGCTTTACCAACAACATAGGGAGGATTTGCAATGTTAAAAGGTATTCACCCCAGTCTTTCACCAGACTTATTAAAAATCCTTGCCGAAATGGGGCACGGCGATGAAATCGTTCTCACTGATGCTCACTTTCCCGCTCATCAACTGCATTCACGCGTGCTTCGAGCAGACGGTGTTGGCATTGCCACCTTGCTAAGTGGCATCACGCCGTTGTTTGAGTTTGATGCTTATGTGGACGCCCCGCTCATTATGATGCAGGCGGTCAGTGGCGACAGCCTCGATCCCAACGTAGAAATGCGTTATCTCAATGCGATCGCACAGGCATCAGAAAACCAAAGTGCGGTGCAAAATTTGCCTAAATTAAGCCGTATCGATCGTTTTGATTTTTATGAGCGTGCGAAGCAAGCCTATGCCATTGTGGTAACAGGGGAATGTGCCAAATACGGCAATATTATTTTGAAAAAAGGGGTTACCCCGATTTCGATCCAATAGTAGTAAGGAAATAAAAATGAACAGACAACAGCTCTCACAAAAAATTATTGATACTTGCCTTGAAATGACGAGATTAGGTTTAAATCAAGGCACCGCCGGCAACGTTAGCGTTCGTTATCAAGACGGAATGTTAATTACCCCCACGGGAACGCCTTACGAACAAATGACACCAGACAGTATTGTTTATGTGGATAAACAAGGCCATTATGAAAAAGGAAAATTACCTTCCAGCGAATGGCATTTCCATTTAGCGGTATATCAAGCTCGCTCTGATGTTAATGCCGTGGTGCATAATCACGCGGTGAATTGTGCTGCCGTTTCAATTCTCGAAAAACCCATTCCCCCTTTCCATTATATGATTGCTGTTGGCGGGACAGATCATATTCCTTGTGTCCCTTATGCCACATTCGGTACACACCAATTGGCGGAATATGTGGCACAAGGCATTAAAACCTCAAAAGCAATTTTACTCGCTCATCACGGTTTAATTGCTGCAGAACAAAATCTTGATAAAGCACTTTGGCTCGCACACGAAGTGGAAGTATTGGCACAGTGGTATATGAAATTGCTCGCAACAGGCCTTGACATTCCGCTTTTATCAGAAACGCAAATGGCAGAAGTGTTAGAAAAATTTAAATCTTATGGATTACGTATTGAAGAATAGTTAATTAAATAAGCTCATTTTTCTATCGGTTGTTTTGAAAATGCAATGAGTTTGTTTCTCACACAAGGAGAACATTATGAGTGCTAAAATTCTTGAAAAACAATTTGTCGTCCCCTTCATTTTAATCACGACATTATTTGCACTATGGGGATTTGCCAATGACATCACCAACCCAATGGTTGCCGTATTCCAAACAGTAATGGAAATTCCTGCTTCAGAAGCGGCATTAGTGCAGTTTGCTTTCTATGGTGGTTACGGCACAATGGCAATTCCTGCCGCATTATTTGTTAGCCGTTATAACTATAAATCGGGGGTATTACTGGGTTTAGCCCTTTATGCAGTCGGTGCATTTTTATTCTATCCTGCCGCACGCTATGAACAATTTACCTTCTTTTTATTCTCGCTCTATATCTTAACCTTTGGCTTGGCGTTCTTAGAAACCACTGCCAATCCTTATATTTTATCAATGGGCGATCCACAAACTGCCACACGCCGTTTAAATTTAGCCCAATCTTTTAATCCGCTCGGCTCAATTACGGGAATGTTCGTTGCCTCGCAAATTGTGTTAGTCAATTTAGAATCAGACAAACGTGATGCGGCAGGCGATTTGATTTTTAACACCTTATCCGCCGCCGAAAAAGCCGCCGTGCGTACCCACGATCTCGAAATTATCCGCAATCCTTATTTAGTGGTAGGGTTGGTTGTCGTGGTCATAATGCTGGTGATTGGTTTATACAAAATGCCCGCCACCAAAATGGAACAAGGCACTAAACTCTCTTTCCGTGAAGCTTTCAATCGCTTAATTGCAAAAGCCAAATATCGCGAAGGGGTGATTGCACAAGTGTTCTATGTGGGTGTACAAATTATGTGCTGGACATTCATTATCCAATATGCCGAACGCTTAGGCTTCACCAAAGCAGAAGCCCAAAATTATAACATTATCGCAATGGGTATTTTCATCGTCAGCCGTTTTATTAGCACCAGCATTATGAAATATCTCAAAGCAGAATTAATGCTATTCCTGTTTGCTTTAGGTGGATTTTTCAGCATTCTTGGCGTGATCTTTATTGACGGCGTGGGAGGGTTATATTGCTTAATTCTCACTTCAGCCTTTATGTCCCTAATGTTCCCAACCATTTATGGCATTGCACTTTATGGCTTAAAAGAAGAAGCCACTTTAGGCGCAGCGGGCTTGGTAATGGCGATTGTCGGCGGTGCGTTAATGCCACCATTGCAAGGCATTCTTATTGACCAAGGCGAAATTTTTGGAATGCCCGCAGTAAATGCCTCTTTCGTCCTCCCACTTATCTGCTTTGTCGCCATTGCAATTTATGGTTATCGCACGTGGAAAGTATTGGAATAATATCTTAAAGAAATAAAAGATCCCAATTTTGGGATCTTTCAATAGCGTTTAGACCGCACGTTATAAAGTGCGGTCATTTTTGCTCTTAAAATCGATATTCAATACCTAAATTCCCTTTTACCGAATAAGAAGAATTTGAGGTTAAATTTTTGGCATAATCTACAGAGCCATACCAATACAGATTTTGATTAAGTTGATGCGTCGCACCAACACCCAGCGTTATCCAATTTTTCTGCCAAGTGCTATCCCAACGTTTCTCACCGAAATCAATTTTTTGTGTTGGTAAAAATTCGTGAGAAAAATTCACTGTGAGATAAGGCGAAAGTGTTCGTGCTGTGTGCAATGCAGGGGCGATACGCAGTGCTAGTCGTCCAATGAAACTTCTATCAACATTGGAGGCAACATTAACCACATCCATTTTATAACCGTTGGTATGAAGTTGCTGATAAGTGAGTTGAACATCACTAAATAAGGCAAGATGTTGGTTTTGAACAAGGATAGTACCTGTTTCGAAAGACGCTCCCCAACCTTTAACGTGAGTGCGAGCAGAGCTATTTTCTGTTGAGTTATTTAGATTTCCCCATAAATAACGCACCACAGTATCAAAATAATTTCCTGTATTTGGGTTATAAGCTGTGTGAGAAAAGCCAAACTGTTTTAAATTCCCCCGCGTATCACCCGTTTGTTTGGAAGTGAGTACATACCCCCCCCCCAGCGGGTTGAATATTCATTGCAATATGCGCATTATCATAAGATATTGAATGAAAATTCGCATACCCCAAAATCAGTTTTGTATCTTCTGTGTAGGTTTTCGCTGTTGTGCCTGGCTTATGAGATAAGCCAATTCCCATTTCAATACCCGACACTTTATTTGAAACCTCTAATTGCTGATTATCGCTAAATTTTTGCCGTGCGTGGAGAACTCTCAGGTAAACAGGGCGTTGCTCAGACTCACTAATCCGATACGCTTCCCCCTCACGTTCACGCCAAGATGATGAAAGTGCATTAGCCGCAAAACGTAGTGTATGATAACTTGTGCGTATCGTGGCATTTTCATCAGAAATACTATCTGTGCCACCATTATTAGGATTTTTCACCCATCCCCAAGTAAAGCCTTTCACACCATCTTTTTCATAAGGCACAAGCTGAACTTGTGTTCCATCAGCTAAAGGAAGGAAACCATAAAAAGAATTTTCATGTTCGATCTTCCCACCGATAGTAATCAGTGGTTTACCATCTTGAATAGCATAAAAGGTTTTGTTAGGGTCGGTAATGGTGTTTGTAGAAGCATCGGGTTCTTCATAGTTACTACTTTGAGGTTTTATTACTTTAACTAAAGTATAACCATATACATTGCCCCCAATCGTCACCATATCTGAAGTTAAACCCGTATTTGTCTCTGTATCCGTACCCGTTTCCCATTGGGAGGCGAGATAAAGCGTTGTAGGATTAGTCTCAGATTTTACATTTTCGCCAAACCAGTTGCCTGTAACATTAATTTTAATTGGAGTGCCAGCTCTACGCGTTACATACAGCGATCCTCTTTTTCCTTGATTATTTGGATCATCTTCAAGTGCAATATTATTTGTATTTAATGCATTATCTACTCTAATAATTCCTTGCGGTTTTACTAGCGTATCCCCCATTCCCCCTAGATTTACATTCTTACCACTCATCCAAAAATTACCTTCTATACTAAGTTTTTTTTCACCATATTTGGGCGTTCCATCTAATGTCGTACTAACTGCCAAAGAAGAAACAGGAACAAATAAACCCGTCACAAACAAAAATATTTTATGCTTTTTATAAAGTGAATGTATATTCATTAGAAACTCCTTTCAGACTTAATCGATAGACTTTCTTTTAAAGTCCAATCCATTATATACCGAATTAGTCTTAAGCAAAAACAGCCCATAAAATAAACCGCACTTTATAAAGTGCGGTTTATTTTTCAAGGATTATTTCTCAAACATTACTTCTGCAAAATAACTTCTTGCGGAATCCCAAAGAAACTGCTGAAAACCACCTCTGTATTTGTCGCCGAAGTAGTAACTTTTACGTTAGGATTCGATTGTTTCACTTTCCACGCACCTTTTAGGCTAACTTTCACCAACAAAGGTTTTGGGCGTTTTTCATTGGCGATATTTAGCTTGGTGGTCACACCGCTGAGGGTAAGTTGGTTGCCTTCCTGTTTCGCCATTACGATAGCAGGCATATTTACCGAACTTACCAAATCATCGTCAATACTACCCGAAGAATAGAACGCATAGCCATTTACCCCCGAAAGTTTATCTTTCACAATATGGGCATTGCTTTGTGCTTGGAAATGATAAGGTTTTTCACCTTTTTTCAACGCATTTGCAAGGGTTTGCATTTTATTTGGCGTTGCATCAAGCACGACAAGGTATTCATAATCTGCATTATTCCCTTGCTTGCTGTGATCCAGCCACGCCGAGCTAAATACACCCTCTGTTTTTTTCCGCTCCATTCCCACATAGCGAACATCAGGTTCGCCCTGTATAGAGTGCTGTTTCTGTTTAACCACATAACCGAGAGGGGCATTCGTGATTAAATAGCCATTACCATCACCATCAATAAGCCAATCACCAGTTTTAAAACTTTGCGGTGTCGCACTTGTTACATTCTTTCCGTTAAATATTGCATTACCACTACTTACATTAGAAAGCTGAAACAAGGTGGTTTCAACATTTTGATTGTTATTTCCACTACGAATATCCGTTCCTACCATAATCAAATGATCATCTGCGGCAAGCACGGTTTTTTTCGCGGTAAAACTAGGATCAAAATGCTGAAGTCTTGATGGGGACAATAAATGAGATGCCATCATTCCATATTTTTGCAATAAAGAAGAAGTACCATTATAAGGTGTTTCGCCTCTTAACATTAATGTGTGTACAATCGGGCTATTCAGTTTATCTAATGAAAGATGAATGGCTGTTGTACCAGGCAATCTATTCCAATCCCAACCATTTTCGATAAAGCCTTGTTCATCAGGTTTTTTATGCGAAAGAATTTGTGCCGATCCATTACTTTGATAACGACCATAACGATTTTCTTCAAAATAGATTTCTGATGACCATACATTACTGTTATAGGTTTTCAGTGTAACCATTTTGTCATTAAAGCGATGGATACCAAATGCCCCACCATTAAATGCCCAAAAGCCTTGAGGCAATTTAGCGGGTAAAATTTCTTGATTAAAAATCACCGCACTTTGTTTTGCGGTTTTCCCACTAATCGTCAAATAAATACTGGCTAATTCTGTATCGACCTTACCGTTATTGGCTAAAGCAAGCCAACGATAAGCATCAACGATTGTATAAAGCGATTCCGTTTTAAAAGGGTGACGTCCGCCCAACGCGATCCCCGTATATGGATTACTATAGATCCAAGCAGAAACTAACGCTTTTTTCAAATTTTGATAGGCAGCGTCCTTCAACGCAAAGGCAGTGCCACTAAATAAATACGCTAAGGCTGCCATATTAGGAAATGCAGGGAAAGAATAGCCTGGATAATTCCCATTATGCCGCCAAGCTGTACCATCTGGTCGCAACCCGTCTTTTGTCCCTGGAACCGTTTGCGAAAGTGAACCTGAGATATAATTTGCAAATGACGAGATTAAACGTCCACGTTCTTCAACATTGTTCTCTAAAAAGAGTAACGCAAAATGCTGACGAGCTAAGGTATTGTAGTAATCCAAATCTGAGCTGTCTGGCGTCAGTACCATATCAAAACTATCTTTAAACTCTCTGGCATACCACAAAAGGGTATCATAAATGGTAGATTGCAATCCCGCATCAGCAAGCACATCTTTCATCAGGAATGCCGATAAATACCACCATCTTGAACTATACCCCCAGTGGTGCGTAGTAATTAACCCACTGCCCTTATAGAACCCTTGATCGATAAGATGCTCACTTAGTAACACATACATTTTTGCCAACTGCTGGCGTTCTTTATTATTATGGCTCTTATTATAGGCAAGACTGATGTTATACATTAAGGTTGAATAATCAGCTAAATCAATGTACTCATCAAAGTATTTTTTATCCTCAGCACGCATATACCTAACTTGATAACGGTTTTTCTGTTTGCCTGTAAGCACATGCCGCCCCGTAATTACCCCATCAGCATTCTTTTGAATATTAAATGAAGTAAAGATTTTTTGGAGAGCTTTGAAATCGATATTTTCTTTAAAGCGAGGATCATTTTCCGTTAATAAAAACTGTTTAAAACGCTGTTCAACCGTATTAAGATCTTGGTGTAATTGTGCCGAAGAAACGTTTGGAAGTGGTGAATATTTATATTTTACCTCAGGCTCAGTGATGCGAGTTTTAACGTGATAATCAGACCACTGATAACGTGCATCATCAACGGAAAGCATAATATGGTCGATAAAAAAGCGTCCTTTTTTAACCGCACTTGGTGCAGTAAAGCGAACGGAATCAATGTTGCTTCCAATACCACGTGCGAGAGAAAAAGCAGGGCCATCGCCCCCCGTACCACTACCGTCTTGTGTTCCACCTGCTGTGCCTGCTCCAGGCATTTCACGGTATTCCATATCATTATTGAGTGAAACCCCTATTGCACGCCACCCTTTAAAATTTAGCTTAACACGCAAGCCCGCATCGCCCGAATTATATGCTGTTACCCCTTGTCCTAAATCAACAACTAAATAATCATCAATCGGCGTTTCATTATAAATAAAAAATGAAAAGAGCGGCGTCGCTTTCCGCCCTAAAGCTTGGAAAGATTCTGCATCTGTCGGCACATAATAATCACGATGAAAAACAATGCTACTCCCTGCTTGCCAATTCCATTCTAATGAAGTTTTGCCCGTAATAGAACGTAATGAACTGAGCGAAAGCTGGCTGCCTTTACCGACGGTGAAATCTTTTAACACCGCACTTGTTACAAAAGGCTCTATTTTCGCTTGCATTATCTGATGGGGATCATTGGTATCCTTTGCAATGCTACTGCCTGCCGCCAACGCCGCAGACAGGGCAAGTGCAAGGACTGAAAGACGGCTTTTTTTCATTTTTCCTAACATTGCCCAACTCCTTAGAATGTGCTACTTAAACTTACACCAAATGCTGCTTCGTTATATTTACCAAATTTGTTGTAAGACAATGAACTTGATACATTCAACGTTTCAGTAATATCTAAACTTGCATTAAATTTTGTAGTAAATTGATTTCCACCCACCGCATTCATCGTCAAAATCCCCTCTTGCGGCGTGGTTGTATCGCCAGCTAAACGATAATGACCATTTAGCTGAGATGAACCAAATTGCTTGTAATATTGCAGATCAAAGCTTGGTACAAACTTCCCAATACTTAAATCAAAGCGTTTCCAGAGCGAAATCCCCGCACCAATATGACGAGCATTATAGGTTTGAGTATCAGATTCCAGTGCAAATGGTGAACCTGTTTCTTTCCAGCCTGAATTACTGAACCATTGTTGTTTCAAACTCATAAATGGACGTAAAGATACTCCTCTAAATTCAGTATCGATTCCCCCTGTAACTTGATAGCCCACTTGGAATCCTGAGTAATCCCCTGTTGCCGTAGTATTACCAATAGAACGCGTACTATCTACAGAATAAGATCCGCCGATGAGATTAGCTTCAGTAAAATAAAAATCATCTTTCCATTCCATATAAGGCATAAATGTAATATAAGTTAGATTCTTATTCACATTGCTGTTACTGAGCGTACTACGATTTACACCAAAGGAAAATCCAAGCAATGCCTCATCATTAATTTGACGATCCATACCAATATGCACACCATAACGATTTAAGCTATAGTCATAAGCGGTTGAATTTTTTCCTTTAGCAAAAGAAGAACTTGCCCAAAGATTCCACCCATCTTCACGCTCATAGCTTGGTAATTGGTGTCGATAGGCAAGAGTGCGTTGTTCAATATGACTTCGCATTTGCTCGCTCCACACCCAAGCCGATTGGATATCTGCACCGCTTAAATCGGGTAAGAATTGGCGGGATAAAGAAACAATTTGAGTCGTTTTAGGGAATTGTTTGAGAAATGTTTCTCTCTCCTCATTACCCACCCCTATAGAATTTTTTAAAATATAACCAATAAAATCAGATTGTTCAGAAGTCTTATCTAAGAAGTTCTGAATACTATTTTCCTTTATTTTAATTTCATTGGATTTTTTGTATTCGAAGACTAAATTATTCCCCTCGGTACGGTTTTTGATACTCCCGCCTTGCTCAACTAATTCCACCCACTCATCATCTTGCTTAGGTAAATCACGGCTAGATTTTAAAGTGTCTGTAATGTCCGTGCCATCTTTATTAAAAATATGGATTTCAGCGGTCGGTATTTTTTGAGCTTTCTCCGTGATCTTCAATAATGTAAGTTGCTTACCATCAATATCATCAGCGGTAACATTCTCACCAAGTGTTAATTTCACTGTGTTATTATCCTTAAAAATAATTTGGGCTGTTGTCAAAAGTGTATCAGCATTTTTATCTTCAAGAATAAGGTTTAAACCTGTATTTGGTTCCATTTGAAGATAAGCTTTATTATAGTTAGCTCCAGTTTGCCCACTTTTAACACTTAATGTGCCATCACTCTTTACATAAATATTGGTTATGCCGCTAATATCGCCTTTTAATGTACTTTTGCCTTTAACCTCAATTTGGTGACCAGACTTCTCAAATTCCTTAATAGCAATGTTTCCTTCTACAGTACTATTATCTACTGTAATTTTCATATTATTTTTTGCTAAATTAGGGGCTTGGATAGAATAGTTCGTTCCTTTAACGGTACTTCCATTTTTAATGTTAATACCATCACTATTTGCCCGTAATTCAGAGCCATTATAAAGAATTGCTGTTCCATCACTTTGAATAGTAACGGCTTTACTCTCATCACCAACTTGGACGGTGTACCTTAATCCTAACGAATCTTCTAATATAAGAGCGTTATTACTACCGCTGAGATCAGTTTTTACCCTAATTTGTCCTTGCTGTTGTTTATTCGTTGAAGATTTTAATGAAACAGTTTGCGAGGTATTTAAACCGGATGGCTCTGTCGCACTAATTTCACATGCATTATTATCAATCGTTATAATATTGCCTGAAGCTGTACAAGCAGCAAAACTCTCTGTTGGTATTCCATATAGTCCAATACTGATTAAAACAGCCAAGGGTAATCGTTGTAGCTTTTTCATTTGAACCTCCAATTAAACAGAAATTAGAACGTAACTCTCATACCTAAACGCAAGTAATTTTGTTTTGACGTTGCTTTAGCTGGGTTATTAGTGAATTTCACATTTTCCCGATAGAATTCCCCTAATAAAGTGAAATTATTATTCACTTGATATTGAACACGCATTGCATAACGCGTGAGATCGCGTTTCTCTACAGAACCACTGCTTTCATTTTTCACTTTAATTTTTCCAAGGATCGATTTACGAACATAAGGGGAAAGCGTAAGACCAAAGTTGGTTTTATAAGTCATATAAAGGCGAAGTTGAGGGTTACTTTCTGTTAATGTAGAATTTTCCCATTGGGCGTTATCATCTCGGCGGTTACGAATATCATTATACGCAATTTCCATATTCCAATTTGGCGTAATGAGATAACGTAACCCCTGCTCTAATTCATAACCTAAACGTGTTGCACGTTGATGAAGCTGCTGCTCTTTCGAGTTATTAGAACTGGCTTTATTACGTTTATATTCATATTTAATCAGTTCTGGTTTAAAACGCCCATTCCAAACAAGTTGCTCTGTAATATTATAGTTATAGGTAATATCCATATTATAGAAATCAAAGGTGTCATTATTCCCATTGATATTAATCGTTTTATCTTGTCGAATATTAATTGAAGGCTGAACCCAGCCATTAGAAAAACGATAGCGATAACCCACACCAAAATCCATACGTTGATAATCACGTTGCCCGATTAACTGTTCAATTTGTGGTTTAGACGAGGCACTGCTATAAGCGGGATTGGTATCATTAACAGTTCGTGTATAGCCTTTAGAACGATTTTGGCGAATACCAAAACTAAACGTCCAATTTGAATTATCCGGTGAAATCGTAGTATCTAAACGATAACCGTGATAATTGCGAGCCTGCCCCGTATTATCACCCGTTTTATTATATTCATCGTTATAACGCACATCCTCCCAGCTAAGAATAGCATTCACATTTGCCGCTTGAACTTGTAAGGCAAATGCAGAAACTGTAGAGGCAAATAAAAGAGGTTTTATCATTTTCATACTCATAATCTCCAAACAATACAAAAAAATATGAAACTCTATTTCACTATAATCACAAAAAAAAAACGAAATTGAAACAGCAAAATTTTGATTATTTGAAGTAGATCACAAAATGAATGCTTTGTATGACAAAGCATTTATGAAGGAGAAGTGAGAAAGATCTGAACGAGATGAAGAAATGCTATAGCTATAAACGTAATTCAAAAATTTGTTTTTTCGTATTCGCCCTAAAACCCGCCATCTCAAGCCAATCTTCTTGCTGTGTACGTTGCTCAATAACAAGACGGGATGATTGCGTATAACGCACAAATTCTTTCGCTTTGGCGATAAGTGCGGTGTAAATTTCCGTAGAATTTTGTTGAGGCAGCACAAAAATATCCGTCAGTTGCCAATAGCGTTGCAGTTGCAAGGATGAAAGGCGAGGATAAAGCTGAATAAAACCAAGCGCTTGGTTTTGAGTGTCTACCGCAAGGAAAAAAATGCTTTCACTAAAGCGAATACGGTTGGTGAGAAAGGTTAAGGTGCGGTCAGGATTTTCTGCCATTCCTTGTGAAAGGCGATATTGTTCAAAAAGGGGCAGCAACAGCTCTAAATTCCATTG
This sequence comes from Avibacterium paragallinarum, assembly GCF_011765605.1. Taxonomy (NCBI): domain Bacteria; kingdom Pseudomonadati; phylum Pseudomonadota; class Gammaproteobacteria; order Pasteurellales; family Pasteurellaceae; genus Avibacterium; species Avibacterium paragallinarum. Next base: position 2,443,103 of record NZ_CP050316.1, on the reverse strand, counting down.
TTCAGCTTTAAAAATTTTCATATTGATGATTTTTTGTGAAATCTATACAGTAGATTGTAGCTTTTTAATGCAAAATAATCATCTTTTCACAAAAAAATTTTTCAAATTTGCCTAAAATCAACGGATGCAGAGTAAAAATTTGATATAGTAATGCGGTTATTTTTTGTTAATTACTATGGAGAAAAATTATGGCACGTCGTCCTTTAGTTATGGGTAACTGGAAGTTAAACGGTAGCAAAGCGTTTACCAAAGAGCTAATCGAAGGCTTAAAAGCGGAATTAGCCGGCGTAAACGGTTGTGATGTGGCGATCGCACCGCCAGTGATGTATTTAGCAGAAGCTGAAGCCGCACTTGCAGGCAGCCAAATTGCCTTAGGCACACAAAATGTTGATGTAAATGTGCAAGGGGCATTCACTGGTGATATTTCAACGGCAATGTTAAAAGATTTTGGTGCGAAATACATCATCATCGGGCATTCTGAACGTCGCACTTATCATAAAGAAAGCGATGAATTTATTGCGAAAAAATTCGCCGCACTGAAAGAAGCGGGCTTAGTACCTGTGTTATGTATTGGTGAATCTGAAGCAGAAAACGAAGCGGGTAAAACAGAAGAAGTGTGCGCCCGCCAAATTGATGCCGTGATCAACGCATTAGGCGTGGAAGCATTCAATGCTGCGGTGATTGCTTATGAGCCAATCTGGGCAATCGGCACAGGCAAATCAGCCACTCCAGCGCAAGCGCAAGCGGTTCACGCCTTTATTCGTGGTCATATCGCAGCGAAATCTCAAGCGGTGGCAGATCAAGTGATCATTCAATACGGCGGTTCAGTCAATGATGCCAACGCCGCAGAATTATTCACCCAGCCAGACATTGACGGCGCATTAGTCGGCGGCGCGTCATTAAAAGCGCCAGCTTTTGCCGTGATCGTTAAAGCGGCTGCAGAGGCGAAAAACTAATTTTAATTCCATTCCTATAAAATCTGCTCATTATGGGCAGATTTTTTATGCCTAAATTTTAATCCACTTCCTATTTTATTAAATTGTGATCTTCATCACGGCAAGACTATGATATTTATCATGGTCTGCATTGGCTAAATCAGTTATGTTGAAATTTAAGATTAGCAAAATAAATGGAGTTGATGATGAAATATTACGCAGGTGTAGACATTGGCGGCACGAACACAAAAATCGGCATTTTAGACAACCATTTTAATATTCTTGCAGAACAGAGCATTCCGACTTTATCTCAGCAAGGGGCAAGATCCACTTTTTCTCGCATTTGGCAGACCATTTTGGATTTGCTTGCGCAACATCAGCTTTCAGAAGCACGATTAGAAGGCATCGGCTTGGGAATTCCAGGCCCTGTGGTGAATCAAGCGATCGTTAAAATCGCGGCTAATTTTTCTTGGGGCAATGATTTCAATGCCAAGCAATTAATGGAAGAAATCTCTCACAAAAATGTGGTGGTGGAAAACGATGTGCGAGCCATCACCTTGGGTGAACATTTATTCGGCGCAGGGCAAGGGGTGGCGAATCTTATCGTTGTGCCTATTGGCACGGGTATTGCTTCAGGCATTTTGCTAAACGGCAAGGTGTTGTCTGGTTCAGGCGGCTGCGCGGGCGAATTTGGCCATATTATGGTGAATGAACAAGGAATGAAATGCGGCTGCGGTTTAACAGGCTGCTTGGAAACTTATACTTCCGCCCCAGGATTAGTGCGGGAAGCCAAAAAACTTCTTAGCACTCCAGAAACAGATAAACAAAAGTGCGGTGAGTTTTTCCAACGCTTTTCCACGGATTTAGATTCTCTACAAGCACATCATATTTTTGAATACGCCAAAAAAGGCGATCATCTCGCGCTGCAAGTGGTGGATAGTTTCACAAAATATTTGGCTTACGGTTTAGGCGTGCTGATTAATATTTTTAATCCTGAACTTATTGTATTGGCTGGTGGGGTTGCAAAATCCGCCGATTTCATCATCGAAAAAATACAAAAATTCCTACCGCACTATTCCTTAGGCGTATCCCTACAAAACCTGCAAATCAAACCAAGCCAACTGCTTGATTCTGCAGGTGTGAAAGGTGCAGCCGCATTGGTAATCAAAGAAAAAGCAAGATGATTTAATTTTTTATGCTTATGTTGCAAAGAATGGGTATTGAACTTGGCTGAAAAATGCTATAGCCAAGATCAATACATTGATAAATTATCGTAAGTGCGTAAATTTGTTTTGGTAGTCTGTGCTGTTGATCCATTGGTGGTCTTTTTCCCAAGTAAACCGCCATTTGCGTACAGGACCTGCCATCACATTAAGGTAATAATTATTATATCCCGCAATCGTCGCGACGGGGTGATAGCCTTTCGGCACTTTAACCACATCACCATCATAAACCGCCATACATTCATCTAAGCTGCGGTCATCCGTATAAACACGTTGTAAGCAAAAGCCTTGTGCCAGCTCAAAGCGATGATAGTAGGTTTCTTCTAAATAAGTTTCCGTCTCGCTATTTTTTTGATCGTGTTTATGACTTGGGTATGAACTGGTGTTGCCCTCATCAGTAAATACTTCCACAACTAATAAGGCATCAGCGGGTTCTGTTTCAGGCAGAATATTATGCACAAGGCGTTTATTATTACCAAACCCACGTTGCTCAACGCCCACTTCTTGAGGCGTAATTAAACGCACAGGTAAATTGCCTTCACTAGGTGCACGACAAACCGCTAATTCCAAATAAGTCTCGGCTTGAATTTCAACTTGGTGATGGTGAGGAACATAGAGAGAATAAGGCGGAATGCGGTCAAAAGGTGATTGGCGATTACCGATATGTTTAAATGTTTGTCCGTTTGTGGAAAACGTACATTTTCCTGCGATAACCACAAAACAAACTTCCGTGCCTTCTGTATCAAAATATAAAGATTGATTGGATTGGAGATGATAGCACTCAAAGCCAACATATTCCCAACCAGCACTTTCAGGTGTGATTTTTTGCACTAAGCCATTAGGTGCTGGATTTTGTTTTGCGGATTTCGATAATAAATAGCTCATATTAACCTCTCATCTTAGATAATTAGGTGAGTTTTCATCCAAATCATAGATCAACGGGCGTAATTCTGTCATAAAAATTTGTCAAATATCCAACCTAGATCACAAAAATGAAATAATTATTTTATTAAAAGAAAAAGCGAATTGAAAAATCCATTTCATTATTCTAAGCTAACGCAGACTTAAATCTACGCAATACGCCGATATTGATTCACTTTTAAGTTAAGGACCAAAGAATGGAAACCGTTTTAAATTTTATTAATGGAAAACTTGTTGAAAGTAAAGGCGAAAAAGTATGGCCAATTTTTAACCCCGCAACAGGAAAACAAATTCGCCAAGTGCGTATGAGTACTGAAGCAGAAGTGCTAGAAGCTGTTGATGTGGCACAACGTGCTTTTCCTGAATGGGCAGCAACTTCGCCATTACGTCGAGCAAGAATATTATTTAAATTTAAAGAATTACTGCAACGTGATTGGGATAGTTTAGCTCGCCTAATTACAGAGGAACACGGCAAAGTTTACTCTGATTCTTGTGGAGAATTAACTCGCGGTTTAGAAGTGGTAGAGTTTGCTTGTGGTATTCCGCATTTACTTAAGGGCGAATTTTCAGAGCAAGCAGGGCGGGGCATTGATATTCATTCGACAATGCAACCTTTGGGGGTTTGTGTTGGGATCACGCCGTTTAACTTCCCCGCAATGGTCCCAATGTGGATGTTCCCTGTTGCATTAGCTTGCGGAAATACCTTTATTTTGAAGCCTGCGAAAACTGACCCTTCACTTTCTATTCGTCTTGCTGAATTATTAAAAGAAGCAGGTTTGCCAGATGGTGTGTTTAATGTAGTGCATGGCGATCGTCACGATAATGAAATTTTACTTCGCGATCCTCGCGTTAAAGCGGTCAGCTTTGTTGGTTCAACCACTGCTGCAGAATATGTACATAAAGTAGGATCGGAATATGGTAAACGTGTACAAGCACTTGGTGCGGCAAAAAATCACGGTTTAGTAATGCCTGATGTGGATATTAATGCCACTGCCGATGCCTTACTCGGTGCTGCATTTGGTGCAGCGGGTGAGCGTTGTATGGCATTACCGATTGCAGTAACCATTGATGATGAAACCGCGGATAAATTAGTAGCTGCGTTAAAACCAAAAGTAGAAGCCTTACGTTATGGACCAGGTATTCCAAAAGAAGGCGAAAAAGAAATGGATTTTGGACCGCTCATTACCCAACAACACTTAAACAATGTCACGAAATATATTGATAAAGGTGTGGAAGAGGGTGCTACTTTAGTCGTGGATGGACGTAATAAAAAACCAGCTGGCTATGAAGAGGGTTTCTTTATCGGAGGTACGTTATTTGATCACGTTACTGAAGATATGGTGATTTACAAAGAAGAAATTTTTGGTCCTGTACTTGGTATTGTTCGTGCGAAAAATTTTGAAGATGCAATGCGTTTAATCAATGACCACCAATTTGGTAATGGTGCGGCGATTTTCACCAATAGCGGAGCTGCCGCAAGAGAATTTTCCTACCGTGTACAAGCAGGAATGGTTGGGGTGAATATTCCAATCCCTGTGCCAATGGCGTTCCACTGTTTTGGTGGGTGGAAAGATTCGGCATTTGGGGCATTAAATGTATATGGTCCAGATGGTGTGCGTTTTTATACTAAAATGAAAACGGTAACAACACGTTGGCCAGAACAAAATATGGATTCTCAAGCCGCATTCAGTATGCCAACCTTATAATAAAAAATGGGGCTGTAGTAGATTAGCAACAATGCTATACTACAAAAATGAAGATAACATATTGTAAATTAAAGAAATCCATACAGAAAAAACTGCTTGAGTTTTTTGTCGCAGAAGTTACTGCAAGAACAGCAGCAAATTTGCTAGATATTCAACCGAATACAGCCGCTTTGTTCTACCATAAAATCAGGCTTGTGATTGGCTATCATTTATCCCTTGAAGTTAACGAGATTTTTGAGGGGGAAATTGAACTAGACGAAAGCTATTTTGGTGGTCATCGAAAGGGAAAACGAGGACGAGGACGAGGAGCGGCTGGAAAAGTTGCTGTTTTTGGGTTACTAAAACGACAAGGAAAGGTATTTACTGTTGTGGTTGAAAACACCAAGAGTGAAACATTACTCCCTGTTATTAAAAGAAAAATCAAGCCTGATAGCTGGGTTTATACGGACACTTATCGCAGTTATGATGCGCTTGATGTGAGTGAATTTCACCACGAACGAATCAATCATTCCGAGCTATTTGCGGTGAAACAAAATCATATTAATGGCATTGAAAATTTTTGGAATCAGGCGAAGCGGATACTGCGAAAATATAATGGAATTAACCGAAAAAACTTTCCTTTATTCTTGAAGGAATGTGAATTTCGGTTTAACTTTGGGACACCAAAAGAGCAGTTAAAAATATTGCGAAAATGGTGTGAAATTTAGGGCTAATCTACTACAGCCCCTAAAAAATAAAAGAGATTTTCGTGATGGAAATCTCTTTTTTCTTGCATAAGGAAAAAGAAATGAAAAAAGTAAAAATTGGATTAATCGGCACGGGCTATATTGGACGATGCCACGCAATTGCTTATGCACAAGCCCCAACGGTTTTTCCGTTAGAAGCTGAGCTAGAATGCAATTATCTTGCAGAAATCACACCTGAGTTAGCTGCCCAAAAAGCTAAAGAATTTGGCTTTAAGCGTTCTACAGGAGATTGGCGTGATGTGGTGCAAGATCCCGATATTGATGTAGTAGATATTTGTACGCCAAACTTTCTACATAAAGAAATTGCATTAGCTGCAATTGGACAAGGCAAACACGTTTATTCAGAAAAACCGCTGGCTTTAACGGCTGAAGAGGCAAAATTAATGTTTCAAGCCGCGAAAAAGGCGGGCGTAAAAACCCTTGTGGGATTTAATTACATCAAAAACCCCACCACACAACTTGCTAAAGAAATTATTGAGCGTGGAGAAATCGGTGAAATTGTGCATTTTTATGGCACACATAATGAAGATTATTTAGCTAATCCTAATACGCCACGAGATTGGCATTGTATCAAGGAAAAAGCTGGCTTAGGGGCGTTAGGTGATCTTGCTGCTCATATTGTTCAAATGTCGCAATACTTGGTAGGAAGTGAAATTAAAACAGTGATTGGCGATATGCAAACCGTAATTAAGACCCGTCCAAATCCGCAAAATTTATCAGAACAACTGCCCGTAGAAAATGAAGATCAAGCCACTGCAATGGTACGCTTTGCAAATGGTTGTATGGGAACAATTGAAACCTCTCGTATTGCTTGCGGGCGAAAAATGGGATTAAGTTACGTGATTACGGGGACGAAAGGGACGATCAGTTACACCCAAGAACGAATGGCAGAATTAAAGCTCTACTTACATACTGATGATCCCGCACGGCAAGGGTTTAAAACCTTGCTTACGGGTCCGCTTCACCCAGATTACAAACATTTTTGTGTCAGTGCTGGACACGGAATTGGTTTTAATGATCAAAAAACGGTGGAAATTCGTGATTTGATTAATGGCATTGCAAACGACACGCCAATGTATCCCGATTTTGAAGAAGGCTTTAAAGTTTCCCGTGTTCTTGATGCGATTGCAAAATCTTACCAAGAAAAACGTTGGGTTGATGTTGAAGAAGTTGCATAACATTGCGGCTCGTTACGTTAAAAATCAACTTACAGTGTTCCATCAATAAAAAAACTTGGCAATCTAGCCAAGTTTTTTATTTTACTAAGTGCGGTCGTTTTTTTACGCATTTTTCGCCAATTTCGACCAGTTATAATACCCATATAAGGAGTTAAGCAAATAAGCACCGTACATTAAATACATCGCTGGGTTTCAGCCCAAAGGATCACGGAAAGAATGTTGATGATGATCCATAAAATCCACTGTTCGCTGTAACGCAAGATCATCAGTAGTTGAGCGGCGATAACCAGCACGGTGGTAACGCCATCAAGCCCGATGGAATTGCCGTCAGTGGTTTTAAGAATACTGATGAACGCGATAGAGCCCAATGATACAAGGGCAATTAAGGTTGTCCAGCCTTTAGCGGTGAGGAATTTCGCAATGACAGTTTCGCTTTGTGCCACATTGTTACGCATATTTTCTTTCCACAAGAAATAACCGATAAATTGTGCGGGGATGTAAACATAAAGGGTGGTAGTCATTTCGCCATAGAATTTGTTGTCGAGAGAAACATAAAAATAGCTATAAGCAAAAATCAAGCCGAATAAGTAGTTACTGATTTTTCCTTTGCCGACAAAAACAACGCATAAAATGCCTGAAATGCCTGCCAATGCTTCTAGCCAAGACACGGGAGATTGCACATAGGCGAAAACTTGTGCCGCGATAAAGAGGAAAAGCCATACCACTTCAAAGGGTTTCCAGCCGCCAAAAAATTCATTTTTAAGTGTTTGTGAAAGATTCATTACATTATCCTTAATAGGTTAGATGAAAAAACCTTGCGATTTTTACACCGCACTTCCCCAAAGTCAAGGATAAGCTACATTTTATTTTATAATTTGTGATAACTCTCAAATTTTTATCTATATTTTCATTTCTTTTTTGTCGCAAGATCGTTAAAATAGCCGCCTTTTTTGTCAGCAGATATTGGCGAGATGGCTTTGTCGCTGTTGTGTCGTAATAAAAATAATAAGAGTAAATGTTATGTCCTTTATAGTTGGTCAGCGTTGGATTAGTGAAAGTGAAAATGATCTTGGGTTGGGATTAATCAGTGAAGTCAATCATCGTACGGTTACGGTGAGCTTCCCCGCCGCCGAAGAAATTCGGATTTATGCCCTCGATAATGCCCCGCTCGTACGCGTGTTGTTTCAGGTGGGCGATGAAATCCGCCATAAAGAAGGCTGGAGTGGCGTGGCCATTGAAGTGCTAAATCATAACGGGCTAGCGTTCTATTTAGTGAAAAAAGACGACGGGCAAGAGGCGATGTTGCAAGAGGCGGAACTCAGCCCGCTAATCACCTTCAGCAAGCCACAAGAGCGTTTATTTGCGGGACAAATCGATCGGGCTAGCCATTTTGTATTGCGTTATCGAGCGTTGCAACAGCGTCAAGCCCAATTTCAATCGCCGTTACGCGGGTTGCGTGGCATTCGTGGCGGCTTAATTCCGCACCAGTTGCATATTGCCAAAGAAGTGGGGCAGCGAATTGCTCCGCGTGTTTTGCTCGCTGATGAAGTGGGACTGGGGAAAACCATTGAAGCGGGTATGATTTTGCAACAGCAACTTTTTGCTGAAAAAGCGGAGCGAATGCTGATTATTGTGCCAGAAACCTTGCAACATCAATGGCTTGTGGAAATGCTCCGCCGTTTTAATTTGCATTTTTCCTTGTTTGATGAAGAGCGTTGTGTCGATTTTGATGGGCTTGATGGGGGCGTGGCGAGCAATCCATTCAAAACCGAGCAACTGATTATTTGTGCGTTGGATTGGCTAGTGCAAGAACCAAAACGAGCCGAACAGCTTGCCAACGCGGATTTTGATTTGCTGATTGTGGACGAAGCCCATCATTTGGCGTGGTCTGAACAAGCTCCAAGTTTGGCTTATCAAATCGTTGAGCAACTGACGAAGCACATTCCCGCGGTGCTACTTCTTACTGCCACCCCTGAACAATTAGGGCAAGAAAGCCATTTCGCCCGCTTAAAATTGCTCGATTCCGATCGCTTTTATGATTACAACGCTTTTATGCAAGAACAACAGCATTATCAACCCGTGGCAGAGGCGGTGAACGGCTTGCTCAGCGATCAGCCACTGAGTAACGTAGAGCAACAACATTTAGCCGCCTTGCTTTCCGAGCAAGATATTCAAGGTTTATTGCAAGATCTTGATCAAGAAGAGAAAAAAGCCCAAGCTCGGCAGACGCTGATCGAAAATTTACTCGATCGCCACGGTACAAGCCGTTTATTGTTCCGCAATACCCGCCAAGGGGTGAAAGGTTTTCCGCAACGCCATTATCACGCCATCACCCTGCCATTGCCAAAGCAATACCGCAATGCCATTGGCGTGTTGAATTTATTGGGCGAAGTGAAAAGTGCGGATCTTTTTTACCCTGAACAGATTTTCCAAAAAATGAACCCCGATGTCGCGTGGTGGGATTTCGATCCCCGTGTGGAATGGTTGATTGAATTTTTGACTTCACACCGCGAAGAAAAAGTGCTGGTGATTTGTCATCAAGCACAAACAGCGATCCAACTGGAGCAAGCGTTGCGTGAAAAAGAAGCCATTCGCAGTGCAGTGTTCCACCAAAATATGTCTATTGTGGAACGAGATAAAGCGGCAGCATATTTTGCTCAGCAAGAAGAAGGCGCACAAGTGTTGCTCACCTCAAGCATTGGCTCTGAGGGGCGAAATTTCCAATTCGCCCATCATTTGGTGCTGTTTAACTTGCCTGATAATCCCGATTTATTGGAACAGTGCATCGGGCGTTTAGATCGCATCGGGCAAAAGCAAGACATCGAGATTTACGCCCCTTGCTTTGCTGACAGCCCGCAAGTGTTGCTCGCCCAGTGGTATCATCAAGGCTTGAATGCGTTTGAAGAAACCTGCCCGATGGGGGCGACGCTGTTTGAAAAGTGCGGTGCAAAATTACAACAGTTTTTACAGCAAAATACGGCGGACGACGCGTTTAATGATTTTGTTGCCGAAACTAGAACCGAGCGTGATGCCTTGAAAACCCAGCTCTATCAAGGGCGAGATCGCTTATTGGAAATCAACTCCAATGGTGGCACGCAAGCCGCTGAGCTTGCCGCAGCCATTGCGGAGCAAGATGGCTCAAGCGAATTAATCAATTTCACCTTAAATTTATTTGATATTATCGGCGTGGAGCAAGAAGATCTCGGCGAGAAAAGCATCGTTATTCACCCCACAGGCACAATGCTCGTGCCAGATTTCCCAGGCTTGAAAGAAGAGGGCGTAACCGTAACCTTCGATCGCGATCTCGCGGTGGCAAGGGAAGAGGTAGAATTTCTCACTTGGGATCACCCAATGATTCGCAACGGCATTGATTTGATTACCGATGGCGATATTGGCAAAACTGCCGTATCATTGCTCATCAATAACGATCTGCCAGTGGGATCACTGTGGCTTGAACTGATTTATATTGTCGAAGCCCAAGCACCACGTGGCTTACAACTTACCCGCTTCCTTCCGCCAACACCGGTGCGATTGCTGATCGATGGCAAGGGCAATAATTTAGCGGGAAAAGTGGGCTTTGAGCTGTTGCAAAAACAACTCAAGCCGATGGGCAAACAAATGGCAAGCAAAGTGCTGAAAATGTTGCGTCCTGCCATTGAGCAATTATTGCAAGCGGGCGAAAAACACATTGGCGACACCGCCCAACAGCTCATTACGCAGGCACAACAGCGTGCGGAGCAATGCCTTGATAGCGAGCTAACCCGTTTGCAGGCGTTAAAGCAGGTGAATAAAAACATTCGCCAAGATGAAATTGACACATTAAGCACGCAACGTAGCCAAATTCTTGAGCATTTGCATAATGCCTCGTGGCGATTGGACAGCCTGCGTGTGGTCATCAGTAATAAGAGTAAATAATGGCATTAATTGATTACAATCCCCCGCAAGAACCTTGGTTAGACGTGATCTATCACGACAACCACATTTTATTAGTAAATAAACCCAGCGGGCTGCTTTCCGTCCTAGGCAATCAGCCCCAATATTACGACAGTGCAATGTCGCGGGTAAAAGAAAAATACGGTTTTTGCGAACCCGCTCACCGCCTTGATATGGCGACCAGTGGGATTTTGCTGTTCGCGATGAGTAAGCTGGCGGATAAAGAACTCAAGCGTCAGTTTCGTGAACGTGAGCCGAAAAAATCCTATCAAGCCTTAGTGTGGGGGCATTTAGAGGCGGAGAATGGCACGGTGGATCTGCCCTTGATTTGCGATTGGGAAAACCGCCCGCGACAAAAGATTTGTTTTGAGCGGGGGAAAAGTGCGGTAACAAAATTTGAGGTTTTACAACGCCTCCCCAATAACAGCACAAGGGTGAAGCTCACCCCAATTACAGGGCGTTCGCACCAATTAAGGCTACATATGCTTGCCCTTGGCCACCCTATTTTAGGCGATAAGTTTTATGCGCACCCACAAGCGAAAGCGATGTCGCCACGTTTGTGTTTGCACGCCCAATCCTTACAAATTCGCCACCCTTTAACGGGCGAAATAATGAATTTCACGGCAGATGTACCGTTTTAATTCATTCTAACCAATCACAGAAATAATGCGGAGAATTGGTGATTTAATGCTACAATTCTCCCCAATTCATTTTTACCAAATAGTAGAGAAATTATGTCCCGTCAAAAAAAAACACGCCGTATCACGGATATTATGCCGACACGCAAAGCGGATAAACCTGCACAAAGCCCCGCGAAATCTCGTGGGTGGAAACTCACCCGCTATGAATTAGATGCCAAAGCCCGTGAAGAAAAAAGAAAGAAAAAACACAAAGGCTTAGCGGCGGGATCGCGTCATAGTAGCCAAGGGGAAAATAAACCCTTGGAGCAAAATCAGGTGCAAGATCCCCGCGTTGGTAGCCGTAAAAAAATCCCATTAGTGGTGGAATTTGTCAATAAACCTGAAAAAGGAATGACCATTCCGCCCGTGGAAGTTACAAAACCGAAAGCCCTTGATCCTATGGTGGAACTTGAACAGCTTGAAAACAACGAATGTTTAAATGATTTGTTGGATCAGCTTGAAGCAGGCAAAACCTTAAATGCCAAAGATCAAGCCTTTGTAGACGAATGCCTTGATCGCATCGCTCAATTAATGGACGAGCTTGGCATTAAAGATGAAGAAGAAAATGCGGAAGATTTATACCGCACTTTTGAAACCATTGATATTAATCAGTTTAAATAATTTATGTGGATTTATCTTTTAATTGCCCTCGGGCTTTTGATTATTGTGGGAATGGCCGCTTATGCGGTGAAATTATTGCGTGCGTTGAAAAGCCAAAAGAAGGCGTTAGAAAATGCACGCTTGGTGCGTGTAAAACGCCTAAAAGAGAGTATTGAGATTATCGCCCGTGCAATGCAAAATGGCGATTGTAATCTTTCTGAAGGCGTGATTCGCCTCAAAATGTTGCTTGATCCGCTAGGCATTAAAATCGCCAGCTATCCCGCGATGGGTGAGCTTTATGAGGTGGTGAAAGAAATGCCAACCCATCAAGCGAGAACCGCATTGAAAAAGAACGAACGTATGCGTTTAGATCTTACCCGTGAGAGTGCGGAGGCGGAGCTTGAGGCAAAAATAACGTTGGAATTAGATCAATTATTGTTGGATATGAAAAATTTTTAGGGGGAAATTAATGTCTGGAACTATGTGGGATTCCGCGTTAATTCAAAAATATAACTATTCTGGGCCGCGTTATACTTCGTATCCTACGGCATTGGAATTTAACGAAAATTATAACGAACAAGATTTCCAAGCTGCCGCCGAGCGTTACCCAACTCGCCCGCTGTCGCTGTATGTGCATATCCCGTTTTGTCATAAACTTTGCTATTTTTGTGCTTGTAACAAAATCATCACCCGTCATCAGCACAAAGCGGATATTTATCTCGATTATTTAGAAAAAGAAATCAAAAATCGTGCCGCACTTTTCCGCAATCGCAAGGTAACCCAAGTGCATTGGGGCGGTGGTACACCGACCTATCTCACTGAGCAACAATCCAGCCGTTTAATGGCAATGTTGCGTGAGCATTTTCATTTTGCCGATAACGCGGAAATCAGTATCGAAATGGATCCGCGTAAAATTGAGTTGGACACCCTCGATCATTTACGCAAAATCGGCTTTAACCGTATTAGTATGGGCGTGCAGGATTTTAACAAAGCGGTGCAAAAAGCGGTGAACCGCGAACAGGACGAAAACTTTATTCAAGCCTTATTGGAACGGGCAAGAGCCTTGGGCTTTCAATCCACCAATTTAGATTTAATTTATGGCTTGCCCTTGCAAAATGTGGAAAGTTTTATGTTCACGCTTCAAAAAGTGATCGAGCTGAATCCCGATCGTTTGAGCGTGTTCAACTACGCCCATTTGCCGAGCCGTTTCGCAGGGCAAGCGAAGATCAAAGAGGATCAGCTCCCCGCCCCTGAAACCAAACTCACCATTTTGCAAAAAACCATTGAAACCTTAGAGGGTGCTGGCTACCGCTTTATTGGAATGGATCACTTTGCGAAACCTGATGATGAACTTGCGATAGCACAACAAAATGGCGTGCTACACCGCAATTTCCAAGGCTACACCACGCAAGAAGATGCCGATTTGCTAGGGCTTGGCGTTTCTGCAATTAGCCTGTTGGGCGACACTTACGCACAAAATCAAAAAGAACTAAAACATTATTACGCAGATATTGAGCAAAAAGGCACCGCACTTCACAAGGGCTTTGTAATGAGCCAAGAAGATTGCCTTCGCCGTGATGTGATCAAACAATTAATTTGTAATTTTAAATTGGATTATGCCCCCTTTGAACAACAATATGGCATTGATTTTAAACAGCATTTTGCCGAAGATTTAGCATTGCTCGCCCCACTGGCAGCGGACGGTTTAATTGAAATTGGCGAGCGGGGCTTACAGGTATCCCCTATTGGGCATTTGCTGATTCGCAATATCTGCTTGTGTTTTGATACTTACTCCCGACAGCAAGCCAGACGCCAACAGTTTTCGAGAATTATTTAATCTCAAATAATCCACTCAAAAGATTGTTTTGGGCGGATCAATGATGGGTTTGAGTATCTCGTGCTAGTCAAAGAAACTCTGCATATTTAACTTTTTTATAACATATTCCTTTAAGTTATTTGTAAATCCTTTTGTTTCTTTTACAATGCTTGGCATTGAAAAAACAAATTTGCTTCATTCTATTATTTGAGGAAAGTACTATGTTGAAAAAATTAACTTTTTTAGCCACCTCTGTATTGGCACTTTCAATGGCAAGCCAAGCATTCGCTGCCAACAGCTTACTTGATCGCATTAATAATAAAGGGACGATTACCGTAGGCACAGAAGGCACTTACGCCCCTTTCACTTACCACGATGCCAGCGGTAAATTAACGGGCTATGATGTGGAAGTTACCCGTGCCGTTGCAGAAAAACTCGGTGTAACTGTTGATTTTAAAGAAACCCAATGGGACGCAATGCTTGCGGGCTTAAAAGGCGGACGCTTTGACCTTGTAGCAAACCAAGTGGCACTCACCACCCCAGAACGCCAAGCGACCTTTGATAAATCTGAGCCTTATAGTTGGTCTGGTGCGATGTTATTGGCTCGCCAAGATGAAAATCGTATCCACAAAGTGGAAGATGTGAAAGGCTTAAAAGCAGCACAAACCCTCAGCTCAAACTATGGTGAGCTTGCAGTGAAATACGGTGCGGAAATTGTGCCGATTGACGGAATGGCACAAGGTTTATTGTTAATTCAACAAAAACGTGCCGATGTAACCTTTAATGATTCTTTAGCCTTATTGGATTATTTGAAGAAAAACCCAAATTCAGGCTTAAAACCATTTTGGGAATCCGCAGACAAAGTGGGGGCGGGCTTCGTTGTAAATAAAGGCAACGAGGAAGCACTGGCGAAAATTAGTGCAGCCATTGAAGAACTTCGTAATGATGGCACATTGAAAAAACTTGGTGAACAATTCTTCGGTAAAAATATCAGTGTTAAATAATTTCTTAGCTTCTTTACCCTTTATGACCGACGCGCGTGCTGAGCTGGTCATCAATGGGTTTCTTCCTATGGTTAAAGCGGCGGTATTGGTTTCAATACCGCTTGCTGTCGTTTCATTTATTTTCGGAATGATCATTGCGATCGGCGTGGCATTATTGCGTGTTACCCCTGTGAATGGCTGGCTGCACCGCGTTTTGTTGTCGATAGCGAAAGTCTATATCTCCATTATTCGCGGCACCCCAATATTGGTGCAAATCTCCGTGGTGTTTTACGGATTGCCCGCGTTAGGCATCTTTATTGATCCGATCCCAGCTGCGATTATTGGCTTTTCCCTCAATGTGGGGGCTTATGCTTCAGAAACCGTGCGTGCAGCAATTCAGTCTGTGCCTAAAGGACAATGGGAAGCGGGCTATACCATCGGTATGACTTATATGCAAACTTTCCGCCGTATTATCGCCCCGCAGGCTTTCCGCGTTGCCGTGCCGCCATTGAGCAATAGCTTTATTGGTTTGTTCAAAGATACCTCTTTGGCATCGGTGGTAACTGTAACGGAAATGTTCCGCGTCGCCCAGCAAATCGCCAATTCTTCTTATGATTTCCTACCCGTGTATATTGAAGCGGGGCTGGTTTATTGGTGCTTTTGCTTTGTGCTATTTATTATCCAAGCACGAGTAGAAAAACGCCTCGACCGCTATGTGGCACGTTAAGGAGAAAAGAATGATTAAAGTACGCAATATTCACAAAACATTCGGCGATAACCCCGTATTAAAAGGGATTGATCTAGATATTCATAAAGGCGAAGTGGTGGTGATTTTAGGCCCATCAGGCTCAGGGAAAACCACCTTTCTACGTTGCCTTAACGCCTTAGAATTACCAGAGCAAGGCACGATAGAATTTACTCAGCAAAACCCGCTTAAGGTGGATTTTGCTCAGGCAAACAGCGACAAAAGCATTCTTCCACTACGCCGTAAATCGGGAATGGTGTTCCAACAATACAACTTATTCCCCCACAAAACCGCGTTAGAAAATATTATGGAAGGCCCAATCCAAGTGCAAAAACGCGATCCCAAAATTGTTCGCCAAGAAGCTGAAGCCTTACTAAAGAAAGTGGGTTTGCTAGATAAAAAAGACCTCTACCCTTACCAACTATCAGGTGGGCAGCAACAACGTGTTGGTATCGCAAGAGCCTTAGCAATTCAGCCTGAATTAATGCTTTTTGACGAACCCACCTCCGCCCTTGACCCTGAACTTGTGCAAGACGTATTGAATACAATGAAAGAGCTTGCCAACGAAGGCTGGACAATGGTTGTGGTAACCCACGAAATCAAATTTGCCCTTGATGTGGCTGATGTGGTTGTGGTAATGGACGGTGGTGTGATTGTGGAACAAGGCTCACCGCAAGAATTGTTCGCCAACCCACAACACGAACGCACTAAGGCGTTTTTGCATCGGTTAAGAGCCGAAATATAAGAAATATAGTCAAGTCAAAGAAGTGTATTAATACCTTGCGAAAGCAAGGTTTTTTATGCAGTACGAAAACGACCACTACTAAATAAGTAATGCAATATATAGTCGTTTAAGTTCAAAATAAGACAAGGCAACAAGCCGCAGACAGTACAAATAGTACGGCAAGGCGAAGTAACGCAGTATTATTTTGAAATCAAACGACTATAGATTTCGGAATTAAAATAATTCAGAGCTACTCTGTATCAAAGTACTATTTGTGCT
Source organism: Avibacterium paragallinarum (assembly GCF_011765605.1). Lineage (NCBI taxonomy): Bacteria > Pseudomonadati > Pseudomonadota > Gammaproteobacteria > Pasteurellales > Pasteurellaceae > Avibacterium > Avibacterium paragallinarum. The sequence goes on along the minus strand of NZ_CP050316.1, from coordinate 2,426,634 downwards.
ACTCTTGCCCGCTGCATTGCCTTCGGCTGAATTTAAACAACTATATTTTGAATATTTAATAACTATAATAAAAATCAGTTAATGCGTTTTCTGTATTTTAAATAAGAAATTGGGCGACATTTGCCGCCCACTAAATAAATTAAACCGTAATCTGTTGTTTCACAAATTCCACTAGTTGATCTTGGCTAATCATTTGTTTTTCGCCAGTTCGGCGATTTTTGTATTCAATTTCGCCATTTTGTAGGTTTTTCTCACCGAGAACCAACATATGCGGTACACCGATCAGTTCCATATCCGCAAACATCACGCCAGGGCGTTCTTTGCGATCGTCAAAAATCACTTCGATGCCTTCAGCAAGTAAAGTGCGGTATAAATTTTCAGCGAAATTGTGGACGCTTTCAGATTTGTGCATATTCATTGGCACAATGGCAACGGTGAAAGGGGCGATGGCATCTGTTGGCCAGATAATGCCGCGTTCATCGTGACTTTGTTCAATGGCAGCAGCCACGACACGGCTCACGCCAATACCATAACAGCCCATAATCATTGTTTGTGGGCGACCGTCTTCGCCTTGCACAGTGGCTTTCATCGCTTCAGAATACTTTGTTCCAAGTTGGAAAATATGTCCGACTTCAATCCCGCGTTTAATCTGTAATGTGCCTTTACCATCAGGGCTTGGATCACCCTCCACCACATTACGCAAATCTGCCACTTCTGGCATTGCAACATCGCGTTCCCAGTTGATGTTGAAATAATGCTTGCCGTCAATATTTGCCCCCGCTGAGAAATCGCTCATTAACGCGACACTGCGGTCGATAATCGCAGGGATTGGCAAATTCACAGGCCCTAGCGACCCAACACCCGCCCCAATTTTCGCTTTGATTTCTGCTTCGTCAGCAAATTCAAGGGGATCGGCAACTTGTGGTAATTTCTGGGCTTTGATTTCGTTGAGATTGTGATCGCCACGAATGATTAACGCGATTAATGGCTGTTCTTCGCAAGCCCCTTTCACAATGAGGGTTTTGACCGTTTTTTCCACTGGCACATTAAATTGCTCCACCAGTTCATTAATGGTTTTCGCATTTGGCGTATCCACCAATTCCATTGCTAAAGTTGGTGCATTGCGTTCACCTTGTACCACCGCTTCGGCAAGTTCAATATTCGCAGCGAAGTCAGACTCGGTAGAAAACACAATATCGTCTTCCCCGCTTTGAGCTAAAACTTGAAACTCGTGTGATGCACTTCCGCCGATTGAGCCAGTATCTGCCTGCACCGCACGGAAATCCAAGCCTAAACGTGAGAAAATATTGCTGTAAGTTTGATACATTACCTCATAGGTTTCTTGCAAACTTTCTTTCGTGGTGTGGAAAGAATAGGCATCTTTCATTAAAAATTCCCGTCCACGCATTACGCCAAAACGCGGACGAACTTCATCGCGGAACTTGGTTTGAATTTGGTATAAATTTAGCGGCAATTGTTTATATGAGCTGACTTCGCGGCGAACTAAGTCGGTAATCACTTCTTCGTGGGTTGGGCCAAGCACAAAATCACGCTGTCCGCGATCTTGGAAACGTAATAATTCAGGGCCATATTGCTCCCAGCGTTGCGACTCTTGCCAAAGCTCCGCAGGTTGCACAACGGGCATTTCTACTTCAATCGCCCCGCTTTTGTTCATTTCTTCACGCACAATATTTTCCACTTTTTTCAGCACGCGTAACCCTGTTGGCAACCAGTTATAAAGCCCCGAAGCTAAAGGACGAACCATTCCAGCCCGTAACATTAATTGGTGGCTCACCACCTGTGCGTCATTTGGGGTTTCTTTCAGAGTAGCAAATAAATATTGACTCGCTCGCATTGTTGTTTCCTATATTAATCATTTGAAAAAAATTGTCGTTAGTTTATCACTGAGTAGGGTTCACTCAAAGAAGAAAGGAGGAATTTGAGCGGAATATTTTATGCAAAAAATCCCCTCAAATGAATATTGTTCGCTGATGTTTTTATATCACCACGGCAATGGCAAAATAATATCGCATTACTTCGCGTTGGCGTATTATTTATCCAACCTGCGGAGCAACGACTTGTCTTGTTTTATTGACATCCTCCCCGCCCTAAAGGACGGGGATTCCTACTAGTGCCAATTGGCAAGCAATGGGCTACTCTCGCTGGGTTCTTGTTGCTGACCTCTCAATGAAGTTCACTTCACAAGCTCTACGGGCATGTCCTGCCCTGACATTTTATTACGCGTGGACGATAGCTCGCCCACGCCCCAATACATTTAACGCTCCAACCACATCGGCATTTTCTGTGTAGCCACATTCTACACACTCAAAATTAGCCTGTGTTTGGCGATTTTCTTTTGCTACATGACCACAACAAGGGCAAGTTCGGCTGCTATTTTGCGGCGGAACAGCCACTAAAAATCCACCTTGCCATTGCGTTTTGTAATCCAACTGACGGCGAAACTCAAACCACGATTGGTCGAGAATGGCTCGATTTAATCCTGATTTTGCGGCTACATTCTTGCCGTGTTGCTCTACTGTGCCTTTGGCGGATTTCGACATATTTGCCACTTGCAAAGCTTCAATGTAAATCATTGCGTGGTTTTTGCTGATTTGTGTTGAGATTTTATGTAAAAAGTCTTTACGACAATTGGTGATTTTATGATGCAATTTGGCGATTTTCGCCTTTAATTTCTGCCAATTTTGGCTAAATTTTACTTTATTTTTAAGCCTCTTTTGCAGTTTAGCCAATTTTCCTTTGTAAGTTTTAAAGGCGTTTAATGGCTCAAAAAATTCACCGTTTGAAAGCGTGGCAAAACGTGCAACGCCCATATCAATACCGATTTCACCGCCGTTGTGTATTGGAATTTGATATTCAAACTCAGTCTGAATACTGACAAAAAAGCGACCGCACTTTTGGCTGACGGTAACATTTTTGATTTCACCAACGATATCTCGGCTGTTGCGATAGCGAATCCAGCCAATCTTTGGCAGATACAAGCGGTTATTTTGTTGCTCTAATTTGCAACCTTGCGGAAAACGAAAGCTCTCTTTCATGCCTTTTTTCTTGAATTTTGGGAAGTCGGCACGTTTCTGAAAGAAATTTTTAAACGCACTTTCTAGGTCTTTTAAAGACTGTTGAAGCACTTGAGAATGGCATTCTTTTAGCCAAACTAATTCTTTTTTCCATTGTGGAAGCAAGTTGGCGATTTTAGTGTAACTGAACTTAAAGCTGTTATCTTGCTCGTATTGTTCATTTTGCCAAGCTAACGCCCGATTAAATACAAAACGAGAGCAACCACAGAACTGTTTAATTCTGCGGATTTGGCTGCCGTTTGGCATTATCTCGAATTTGAAGGCTTTGCGTAGTTGCATTGGACAAGGTTTAGAATGTAAGTTTTCCATATTTTACCCTTGGCCTATGCAAAAAGAAACAGAAATTAGGCACGGTAGACATTGTGTTTTTAATATGCATGTTCACTTAGTCTTTGTAACAAAATATCGCCGTGATGTTTTTACGAAAGCTATTTTAGACGAACTCAAATTGATTTTTGAAAGCGTCTGCAATGATTTTAAAGCAAAATTAGTTGAATTTGACGGTGAAGACGATCATGTTCATTTACTTGTGGAATATCCACCGAAAGTGGCTGTATCTACACTTGTAAACAGTTTAAAAGGTGTATCAAGCCGAATGATTAGGAAGAAAAACTACTCGAACATCCGCAAAAAACTTTGGGGTAATCAGCTGTGGTCTCCGTCTTATTTTGCGGGCTCTTGCGGTGGTGCACCTATTTCCATTATTCGCCAATACATTGAGCAACAACAAACACCTGATTAGTTAGGTTTGAAACGGCTTACGCCGTTTGTGCCTTATATCTCCGCCCTGAAGGACGGAGTTTTACGGCACATAATCTGATAATTAGAAATTTTCTTCACCTGATCCTACAAAATCAGCAAATTCTTCACTTTGAAAGCCGTGTGAGAGCATATAACGCCAAATTTTTTGTTTCATTTTGAAATCTTGTTCTTGTGCATAATGAGGAAACTTTTTGCGTAATACCGAATGAGCCACCGCAAACCAATCAATTTCACTTTCTGCCACTACCTCTTCTACCACCTCAGAAGCAATGCCTTTTAGCTGAAAAAGCTCTTGTTTAATACGGTTTAAGCCAAAGCCTTTTTGTGATCGGTAATGTAAATAGTTTTCCGTGAAACGCCGATCGCTCTGCCAGTTTTTTTCCTGACAAATTCGCAAAGCCTGTTCAATTTCTTCTTCGCTAAAGGCTTTTTCTTGCATTTTGCAACGCAATTCGTATTCGCTATATTCTCGGCGAGCGAGCAAATTCACGACATAATTCAGTGCGAGTGAAGCCATTATTTCCTCAGGTTAGACTTAACTTGTGGCTAGAAAAAGTGCGGTCAAAAAATACCGCACTTTTCGCTTAGTGAATGGGAGCGATTAAAATTCTGACTCAATATCCATTACATCATTATTGTCATTTTCCTGCTCGGCTTGTTCAATATCAGCCATTAAGGATTTATCTGGATTTGCCAGCAATTCTTCACGCAATTTATTTTCCAATGCTGAGGCTTGTTCTGGGTGTTCAACCAACCATTTCATTGCGTTGGCTTTTCCTTGCCCAATTTTCTCACCATTGTAAGAGAACCAAGATCCCGATTTATTCACTAATTTATGTTTCACACCTAGCTCAATAAGCTCCCCTTCGCGAGAAATACCTTCGCCATAAAGAATTTGGAAATCCACTTGACGGAACGGCGGTGCAACTTTGTTTTTCACCACTTTTACGCGTGTTTCGTTACCGATAATCTGCTCGCCATCTTTAATCGAACCCACACGGCGAATATCTAAACGCACGGAGGAATAGAATTTCAACGCGTTACCCCCCGTTGTGGTTTCAGGATTACCAAACATCACGCCAATTTTCATACGTATTTGGTTGATGAACACCACCAAGCAGTTTGAATTTTTGATTTGCCCCGTGAGTTTACGCAAGGCTTGCGACATTAAGCGGGCTTGTAAGCCAACGTGAGCATCGCCCATATCGCCTTCAATTTCCGCTTTTGGTGTCAATGCGGCGACAGAGTCCACAATCACAACCTCAACCGCACCAGAACGCACCAACGCATCACAGATCTCTAAGGCTTGCTCGCCATTATCAGGCTGAGAAACGAGAAGTTCTTTCACATCAACGCCCAGTTTTGCCGCATAGATGGGATCTAACGCGTGTTCAGCGTCAATAAAGGCACAGGTTTTGCCTAATTTTTGTGCTTGTGCGATAACAGAAAGGGTTAATGTGGTTTTACCTGAAGATTCTGGCCCGTAAATTTCCACAATACGCCCCATTGGCAAGCCGCCGATGCCTAACGCAACATCTAAACTCAATGATCCCGTAGAAATTGCTTCAATGTCCAAATCTTGCTTTTCGCCCAACTTCATAATTGAACCTTTACCAAATTGCTTTTCAATTTGCCCTAAGGCAGCCGCCAGTGCTTTTTCTTTTTCTTCTGGGGTAGTGATTTTCGGTTTTTCCGTTTTGTTTTTTGCTTTATCTTCTTTTGCCATTTTGTTTGATCCTATAAAAAATGGGAAAGCCCCGTTTGTTTGATGATTTAATTGCTTTGCATAATATAAACTGTATTGATATACAGTATCAAGTGAAATTTTGATCTTTTTTAAATTTTTATAATTTGATTACTCTTATTTACTTCTTTTAGTCCCTATTTTTTGTTCATTACACAGTATCCTACAACAAATTTCTTGCAAATCTCATTCAATTCTTTTTGCTTTACCTCTCTTCTATTCTTGCTATGATTTTTTTGTCTTTAGAAATGAACTATTTTCTAAATTTTGCATAGATATTTAAGGAGAATATTTATGGCGATAGGATTATCATCTGATACGATTCGGATCTTACAAGTTATTGCTAAAACAGGGAGTTTTAGTGAAGCTGCCAAAGTGTTACATCGCGTTCCATCAGCAATTGGATATACAGCAAAGAAGATGGAAGATGATCTTGGCATTAAGTTATTCTCTCGAACTAATGGACATATTCAACTTACCCCAGCAGCAAGATATATTTTAGAAAAGGGAGACTGGATTTTACAAGGATTAAATGAATTACAATGTAACGCCGCACAAATTGATAATGGCATAGAAAAACAGTTTACAATCGCCCTCAATTACATTGTTAATCCAGATCCAATTCCTAAACTTCTTTCCTCGCTTTCAGAAAAATTTCCAGCCACAGAATTTTCTATCCGTACCGAAGTTTATAACGGTGCTTGGGAGGCATTATATGAAAATAGAGCAAATATTGTGATTGGTGCTCCGCAGAATCCCCCATTTAATCAAGGAAATATCAGTACAGAATATTTAGGAGATATTGAATGGATATTCTTAGTCTCTCCTTGTCATCCTTTGGCAAAAGAAAACTCTATTTTACAAGCTTCTCAACTACGTCACTACCCTGCTATCGTTGTTCACGACTCATCTATAGCGTTACAGCAAAAGAAAACTTGGGCATTGAAAGGGCAAAAAGTTTTTTATGTGGCTGATTTAGAAATGGTACTTTCAATGATTGCTGAAGGGGTTGGTATAGGCTTTTTACCAGCACGAATAGCAATCCCTGCTTTAACCTCAGGCAAAGTGATAACAAAAGTCATTGCTGAGCATAAACAACCTGTGAGGGTTTACTACGCTTGGCAAAATCAACAACAAAGCCAAATTCTGAACTATCTATTACCCATACTCTGTACGGATGAATATCGTTCACAATGGTTAAATTAACTACAAATAAGGAGAAAAAATGAACGTTAAACTATTTACTGCCGCTGCCGAAGGCAATATTGAACAGCTTCGTTTACTACTTGAAAATGGTGCTGATATCAATGCAAGAGATAAAGGAAAACGAACCCCTATACTTATCGCAGCACAAAACAAGCAATATGATGCTGTGCGCTGGTTAGCGTCGAATGGAGCGGATATTAATACTCAAGATAACAAGTGTTTTAACCCTTTTATTCAGGGATGTATTCATAATGACTTAACGCTTGTCAAGCTTATGGTAGAACTAGGCTGTGATTTAACTTGTCTTACGCGATTCGGGGGAAATGGTTTAACCCCAGCGGCCGAAAAAGGACACGAAGAGATTGTACGTTTTCTGTTAGAAAATACGGATATTAATGTCAATCTGACAAATACTGTAGGTTGGACTGCTTTGATAGAAGCTATTATTTTGAATGATGGCGGTGAAAAAATGCAACGGATTGTTCGTTTATTATTAGACCATGATGCTGATCCAACTATGACTGATGAATGGGGGGTATCTCCTTTAGAACTCGCTTATCGTAAAGGCTATCACGAAATTGCGAAAATTATCGAAGAATATTTATAAATAAGGAGACTGCTATGTTACTACTTAATCAGTTAAAGCCAAATACATACTTTGATTCCGTTACATTAATGGCAATTTCTACAAAAGTTAATCAATTAGAAGGGGTTATTCAAGCTCAAATTGCAATGGGCACACCAATGAATAAAGCAGTTTTAAAAGAAGCACATTTATTTGATAGTCAGTTAGAAAAAGCTGGGCCTTCAGACTTAATGATTGCATTATCTTTGGAAAAGGGGGCTAGCGAACAGAAAATACTATCAGAAGTTGAAAAATTATTAATTAGAAAGCCTTTTGATGATACACAGGCAGAAAATGACATTTTTCATAGTATTAATTCGGTTAATGAAAAACACCCAGAAACAAATTTAGCCATTATTTCTGTAAATGGTCTTTATGCTGCAAGAGAAGCTGAAAAAGCTTTAAATCTAAATAAAAATGTTATGTTATTTTCTGATAATGTTTCTATAGAGCAAGAATTGAAATTAAAGCAATTAGCTCATCAAAAAGGTTTATTAATGATGGGACCAGATTGTGGTACAGCCATAATTAATGGCGTTGGTTTAGGCTTTGCGAATAAAGTTCGAGGTGGCAATATTGGTATTGTCGCAGCTTCAGGGACTGGAGCTCAAGAAATTTCAGTAAGAATACACGAATTTGGAGGTGGCATTTCCCAATTAATTGGAACAGGAGGAAGAGATCTTAGCGAAGATATTGGGGGCATTATGATGTTAGATGGATTACAAATGCTTGCTGAAGATCCCAATACAGACATTATTATTGTCGTATCAAAACCGCCAGCACCTACAATCGCGAGAAAAATCTTATCCACTTGTGAACATATTAATAAACCTATTTTTATTTGGTTTTTAGGCTATAAAGAGGAAACTAAAGCTGCACCGCATATTCATATTTATTCTCATAGCAAACCAGCTGCAATGGCGGCGGTCATTGCCTCTGGTATTCCAGAAGAAAGTATCGATAAACACGCATTAAATTTACCTTTAATTAAAGAGGTACAAAAAAAACTTAACCCACAGCAACGCTACATTCGAGGTTTATTTTGTGGTGGAACCTTATGTGATGAAGCCCTATTTTCTGCTTTAGAAAAGTATCCTAACGTTTACTCGAATATTCAAACAAACCCAGCTTATAAATTACAAGCCAGCGATAAATCAATCGAACACACATTTATTGACTTTGGCGATGATTCTTTTACCAATGGTAAAGCACATCCAATGATTGATCCAAGCTATCGCATAGAACGAATTTTACAAGAGGGACGTGATCCAGAGGTTGGTGTTTTATTGCTTGATTTTGTTCTAGGCTTTGGTGCAAATCCTGATCCTATAGCAGAAACATTGCCTGCACTTCTACAAGTAAAAAGAGAAGCACAACAATCAGGACGGCATTTGGAAATCTTAGCTTATGTATTAGGAACTGAATTAGATCAGCCTTCTGTACAGAACCAGGTTGCACAACTTGAAGCGGCTGGCATTACTATCGCCTCTAGCTCAACTAACGCTGGTTTGTTAGCTAGGGAATTTGTAGCAAAAGGAGAATAATAATGAGTAACTTATTTAATCAACCATTAAATATTATCAATATAGGATTAGCACGTTTTGCTGAAGATTTAATAAAGCAATCAGCTAAGGTATATCAACTAGACTGGCAACCAGCAGGTGGGGGAAACTTACCATTAATTGAAACATTAACCTATTTAGAACAAACAGAAATTGCACAAAAAATAGATCTTGCAAATCAAGAAGCTTTTCAACGCATAACACAAGCAAGTCCCGTTTTAATTGGCTATGGAAAAGCCAAAGAGGTAATTCCTGGAATGCAAGACAAAATGCTTTTGCACGCAGGTCCTCCTATTAACTGGGAAAAAATGAATGGTCCTATGCGTGGTGCAATTACAGGTGCGATCGTCTTTGAAGGATGGGCTAAAAATCTTACTCAAGCTGAAGAGCTTGCTGCAAGTGGTGAAATAAAATTCTCACCTTGCCACGAACATCAAGCTGTTGGTTCAATGACAGGCGTAACTAGCCCATCAATGTATGTACATATTGTTGAAAATAAAACTCATGGTAATTTCGCATTTACTAATTTATCAGAACAACTGGCGAAAATCTTAAGAATGGGTGCGAATGATCAAAGTGTTATTGATCGCTTAAACTGGATGCGAGATATTCTTGGACCAATGTTAGAGGAAGCAATGCTATTTTGTGATGAAGGAATTGATTTACGACTTATGCTTTCTCAGGCTTTGCATATGGGAGATGAATGTCATAACCGTAATATCGCTGGTACAGTGCTATTAAATCAAAAACTCACCCCCTATATTTTAGAAACTCATTTTAGTAACAAAGATAAAAAAGACGTTTTTAATTTTATCGCGTCATCAGACTATTTTTCAGGCCCAACTTGGATGGTGTGTTGTAAAGCAGCATTAGATTCAGCTCAAGGCATTCCTTATTCAACGGTCCTGACAACAATGGCAAGAAATGGCACAGAATTTGGTATTCGTGTTGCAGGATTGCAAAATCAATGGTTTACAGGACCAGCTCAACAAGTTATAGGCCCAATGTTTGCGGGGTACAAACCCGAAGATTCAGGTTTAGATGTTGGTGACTCTGCAATTACAGAAACCTATGGAATAGGTGGCTTTGCTATGGCTGCGGCTCCTGCGATTGTATCTTTAGTAGGTGGAACGGTTAAAGATGCTATACGTTATAGCAAAACAATGAATCAAATTACGATTGGAAACAATCCAAATATTACTATACCTTCACTCAATTTTATGGGGATACCTACGGGGATTGATATTAGAAAAGTGGTGGAAAATAACCTATTACCCGTCATTAATACGGCAATAGCCCATAAAGATGCTGGTATCGGAATGATTGGAGCTGGAATTGTTCATCCGCCAATGGAGGCATTTCAAAAAGCCTTATTTGCCTTTGGTCAAACTTACGCAAAATAAAGGAGAGACGATATGAAAACGCAATTTTGGAAAAAAGGAGATTGGGCTGCCTTTTTTGGCTTATTTAGTAATAATCTTACCAATCTTCTTACGATGATTGCTTTACTTACTTTAGTTGTAGGTATTCCTTCAGAAATTGTTTTCGGCCGCGTTGTTCCTGCATTTGGTTTAGCTGTTCTTTGTGCTAGTATTTGTTATGTTATTTTTGCAAAAATATTAGCAAAACAGAGCAATCGGTCTGATGTTGTTGCCTTACCTTCGGGACCTAGTGCCCCCTCTATATTTACTGTCACTTTCTTAGTCCTTTTACCTGTTTATCAACAAACTCAAGACTATGAACTAGCATTAAAAATTGGTTTAGTGTGGGGATTTGTCGAAGGATTTATTCTCTTTGTTGGATCATTTATGGGAGACTGGTTAAGAAAAGCCGTTCCAAGAACTGTCTTACTTTCTTGTTTAGCTGGGTTAGGTTTATTGCTATTAGCAATGAATCCTATGCTGCAAGCATTTCATACACCTCTTGTCTCATTCGTTGTACTCGTTTTGATTTTTATCAATTGGTTTGGACGTTCACCCATCTTCAAACAAGTCCCAACAGGGTTACTCTTATTAATTGTTGGCACAACTTTAGCTTGGCTTTTTGGATTACAAGATCCAAGCAAAATTGGACAAGCCCTACACAGTGCGGGATTTAATCCACCAAAACTGCATCTATCTTCTTTTATTGAGGGATTAAGTATCGCCGCACCTTACCTAGCTTCGGCAGTTCCTTTAGCACTGGCAAATTATGTCTTCGACTTAGAGAATATCGAAAGTGCTCACGCTGCTGGCGATCCTTACCCAACTAGACGCGTAATGATTGCCAATGGTTGCTCAACAATGTTTGGTGCATTAATGGGAAATCCTTTCCCTGTTACCGTTTATGTTGGACATACAGCTTATAAAGAAATGGGGGCGGGTATTGGATATACTTTAGCAACAGGTATTGTTATGTTCCTCGTCTGTCTATTAGGATTAGGAGGTTTTTTACTCTCACTTATCCCGATGGCAGCGATCGCTCCTATTTTGATTTTTATTGGTATTGTTACAGCTAATCAAGTAGTAAGGGAAACGCCGAAATTAGAAGTACCCGTGATTTTTGTATGTCTTTTTCCTTGGATTGGAGCTTGGGCATTGACAACAGTTAATAATACACTCAAAAGTGTTGGTACAAATGCTAATCAATTAGGTTGGTCAATCTTAGAAAAGAGCGGTGTAGATTTTACAGGATTATTTCATTTAGGTAGTGGGGCCCCCCTGTCATCTTTACTTTGGGGTTGTATTGCTATTTTTGCGATAACTAATCAACCAACAAAAGGTGCAATTAGTGCTGGTTTAGCTGCTATATTGGCATTTTTTGGTATTATCCATCAGGCCCACCCAGTTATTGGTGGTGATTCTCCTACGATATTCCTAATTTCCTATATAATGATTGCAGGATTATTTATTCTAAAATATCTATTAGATAGAAGAGAACAACCCATAGCAAATTAATTACTTTAACGTGATCTAATTGGTGAAAGAATTAGATCACGTATTTCACCCCACCTCCTTTATTTTCAATGCTATACTAAAAAAGAATTAGAAAAGGAGAACAGTATGCCCCTATCCCCCGATGTTTTAAAACTCATTCATACTATTGCGGAAACAGGAAATTTCTCCATTGCAGCAGAAAAATTATACAAAGTGCCTTCCGCAATTAGTTACACCATTAAAAAAGTTGAAGACGAACTCGGCGTTATTCTTTTCGATCGTTCAGGAAGGCAAGTCAAGCTTACTGAAGCGGGGAAATATTTTATTTACCATAGCCAATGGTTACTACATTCTTATGAACATTTAATCACACAGACTAGAACCATTGAAAATGGCGTTGAACGGACGTTTACTATTGTGGTAAACAATATTATTAACTACGATGCTCTTGCAAAATTAACCGAAAAAATAACCGCACTTTTTCCAGCAACAGAACTTTCAATCCATACCGAAGTTTATAACGGGTGTTGGGAAGCCTTATATAAGAAAAAAGCCGATCTTGTTATTGGAGCACCACATACAGCCCCCAAAATCGAAAATATCGTTTATCATCCAATTGGAAAAATAGAATGGGATTTTGTAGTAGCTCCTCATCACCCTCTTGCCCCGTTCACAACGGTGCTGACTTCAGAACAATTACGTTTATATCCAGCTATCGTGGTAAAAGATACTGCTTTTAATATGAATAAGCAGGTTTCTTGGGCATTAGAAGGGCAGAAAGTGATTTACGTTTCCGAACTTTCAACGGCAATTAACCTTATTATTGCGGGATTAGGAATAGGATACATCCCTCATCATCGAGTAAAACTATTACTTGATCAAGGAAAAGTATTAAAAAAACCAATTTCAGAACAAAAACAACCTACACAATTATTTTATGCTTGGAATAGTAGTGTACAAGGAAAAGTATTAACTTGGTGTCTAGATTATATTATGCAACCTCATATACAAAACATTTGGTGCCAGTAATTTTTTAATTAATAAATTTTGAATTTATTATTCAATTCTTTTGAATCATAAAAATATCTTGTGATTTCGTTCACAAAATATTTTTTTACTGCCGTCATATCACGCTATTTTCAATAAATTTCCTTTTAATTCATCAATTTATTTTTCTATGATTAAGGAGGTTTTCTTTATATTATCCCTTCAAGAAAAATAAATTGTTATCAACAAAAGGAGATATTCATTATGTTAAAACAATTCCAAGCTGAACCTTTCCCACTATCCTTTAATCCTCAAACAACAGCATTATTAATGATCGATATGCAACGCGATTTTGTTGAGCCAGGTGGATTTGGAGAAGCCTTAGGTAATGATGTCAATCTCGTTCGTTCAGCAATTCAACCTTGTAAAAGGATGTTATCTGCCGCTCGTCAAGCTGGGATATTTGTTCTCCACACTCGTGAAGGGCATCGTGCTGATTTAAGTGATTGTCCTCCAGCAAAATTAACACGGGGTGGGAAAACCTTTATTGGCGAATGTGGACCAAAAGGGCGTATTCTTATTCGTGGAGAAGAAGGACACGATATTATTCCTGAACTCTATCCTATTGCAGGAGAGCCGATCATAGACAAACCTGGGAAAGGTGCATTTTATCAAACCGATCTACACTTAATCTTACAAAATCGTGGAATTAAAACACTTATTGTCTGTGGAGTAACCACCGAAGTTTGCGTAAACACGACGGTTCGCGAAGCAAATGATCGCGGTTATGAATGTATTATTCCTGAAGATTGTGTTGGCTCATATTTCCCTGAATTTCAAGAATATGCACTGAAAATGATCAAAGCACAAGGGGCTATTTTCGGTTGGGTTTCAACATCAACAGAGATTATCAACGCATTAATGTCATAGGTGAAAAGATGGCTATCCAATATTCAATATTACCAAATCTTTACCAAGATTCCGTTTCTTTAATGCAAATTTCTGCCAAACTTTTACAAATAGAAGGAATTACGCAAGCTTCAGTAGTAATGGGGACACCCGCAAATTTGGCCCGTTTATTAGAAGCTGAATTTCCACCAATTAATGCAAAGCCCAATGACTTGATCATCGCAGTGAAAGGAAGGAAAGAGGAATGTGAAAAAGCAATTAATTTTGCAAAACAATCATTTTTTTCTTGCTCAGAACAAACAACGACAAATAGTGCAAAGACACAAATAGTAAGCCTGTCAAATGCGGTGGAAAAAAATACCGCACTTAATTTAGCACTTATTTCTGTACCCGGTGAATATGCTGCAGCCGAAGCGATTAAAGCCCTCAATACTGGATTAAACGTTATGCTTTTTAGCGATAATGTTTCTCTTCAAGAAGAAAAACAGATAAAAAGGCTTGCACAACAAAAAGACAGATTGGTTATGGGACCAGATTGTGGGACAGCAATAATCAATGGCATCCCGCTAGGTTTTGCCAATATTGTTCGTAAAGGTCATATTGGTATTGTTGCTGCCTCAGGCACTGGGCTACAAGAAGTCACCTGTGGTATTGATAAACTTGGCGAAGGAATATCTCAAGCAATAGGTACAGGAGGGCAAGATTTGCACCAAGAAATTGGAGGGCTTTCGATGCAATATGCAATGAACTTATTAGCACGGGATAGCTATACAGAAGTCATAGTATTGATCTCTAAACCACCTGCATCAGATATTGCAAATGTAATAAAAAAACAAGCAGAACAGATAAACAAGCCTGTTGTGATCCATTTCTTAGGACAAAGCCCTGACGCTAATAGTGGGAGTAATCTTTATTATGCTGAAACCCTAGCACATACAGCAGAAGTTGCGGTTGCTTTGTTAAGAAAACAACGTATTCCCTCTTATATCCCACCTAGTTTTCCAACGTATCAATATTCCTTAAAAAGAGAGCAAAAATATTTACGTGGTGTTTTCTCTGGCGGAACATTTTGTTTTGAAGCTCAACAAATTCTGCATAAAGCTGGGTTACCTTTGTATTCCAATACACCTATTGATGAAGCAACGATGTTGAAAGAGATAAATAGAAGTACACAACATACATTATTAGATCTTGGTGATGATTTCTTTACTCAAGGAAAACCTCATCCAATGATTGATCCAACGTTACGCAATCAACGCCTTTTACAAGAAGGTATGGATCCCGAAGTCGCGGTACTCCTTTTTGATCTCATTTTAGGCTATGGCTCAAATCTGAATCCAATGGAAACATTACTACCTATTCTTCAAAAAATTCGGCAACAGAACTCACCACCTTATCTCATTGCTCATATTTGTGGTACAGCTCAAGATGTCCAAGATAAATTCTTGATCCAAAAACAATTACAAGATATGGGCGTGCTTATTGCAAACAATAATGCAGAATCTGCTTATATGGCATTAGAAATCTTGCAAAGGAGAAATATCAATGAATAATCTTTTTCAGCAGCCTCTTTCAATCATTAATATTGGATTAGAAAACTTTGCACAAAATATTCAGCAAGCTGGGGGAACAGTTCAGCACTTACATTGGCAACCTCCAGCTCAGGGAGATAAGCAAGCTGGATTAACTTTAGCAACGTTGATTAATTGCTCAAAAATCAATCAAGCCAATCAAATTGCACTCTCTCGTTATTTAGCTTCACAGCCTGTTTTAGTCGATATTTTACCAGCGGGAAAAGCGATTCCGCAGTTAATAGAGAAAAAGCGTATCCTCCATGCAGGTCCCCCTATACAATGGAATGCGATGTGTGGTCCAATGCAAGGTGCAATTATCGGAGCGATTTTATTTGAGGGATGGGCTAACACAAAAGAAGCTGCTAAATCACTGATTGAACAAGGAGAAATTGTTTTTGAACCTTGCCATCACTATGACGCAGTTGCCCCAATGGCAGGAATTATTAGTCCTTCTATGCCTGTATGGGTTATCGAGGATATGGCACATAATCATCACCGCTGTTTTAGTAATTTTAATGAGGGATTGGGTAAAGTATTACGTTTTGGTGCTAATAATCCAGACGTGATAACACGATTAAACTGGATGAAAACGGAACTTGCCGAAACATTATCTGCCACACTTAAGTTAAGTGGTCCCATTGAGTTGAAACCTATAATGGCACAAGCTTTACATATGGGGGATGAAGTTCATAATCGTAATGCTGCAGCAACAGGATTATTTCTTAAAAAAATCCTACCGTTCTTACTTAAAATTAACCAACCTTTAGAACACATTGAACGTACTATCCAATTTATCACTAATAATGATCATTTTTTCCTCAACTTATCAATGGCAGCTTGTAAAACAATGTTGGTAGCAGCAGAAGGCATACCTCACAGCACAATGGTAACCGTAATGGCAAGAAATGGTGTTAATTTTGGTATCCAAATTTCATCAATGAAGGGACAATGGTTTCAAGCTCCAGCAAATTCAGTCAATGGATTATTTTTCCCTAATTTTGATATAAACGATGCTGCCGCAGATCTTGGTGATAGTGCAATAACCGAAACTGCAGGCGTAGGAGGCTTTGCAATGGCATCCTCCCCAGCTATTGTCAAATTTGTAGGAGGAAGCACAAATGACGCACTTAATAATAGTGTGATGATGCAAAGCATTAGCTTAGGGCAAAATCCCGCATTTACCTTACCAACATTAAACTTCATACCAACCGCAGCAGGTATTGACATTCGAAAAGTGGTAGATACGGGAATTCTACCTATTATAAATACAGGCATTGCACACAAATTGGCAGGTATAGGGCAAATCGGTGCTGGAATTACAACTGCACCAATGCAATGTTTCACCCAAGCTTTAAATGCGTTTTATCAAAACTACTCTACTTATAGTGAATAAGGAGGCCAAAATGTGTGAACAAATTTTATTTGCAGTAAATGGAACATTAATGCGAGGGTTAGAGCTTAATCATAATTTACTTAATGTTGGAGCTCAATTTATACGTGAAGATAAAACTGATGAATACTATCGTTTATGGTCAATCAACGATATTCATCCAGCAATGCAAAGAACAACTCAAAAAGCTTATGCTGTTGAGCTTGAAATTTGGGCAATAAATCCAACCGCACTTGCTACTATTCTATTAAATGAGCCAAACGGATTAACCATAGGCAAAGTACACTTAGCTAATGGGGATCAAGTATTAGGTGTTTTAGGTGAGAATTGGCTTACCCAAGGACAAATCGAGATTAGCCATATGGGAGGTTGGCGTTATTATCAGAATCAACATAAGGAGAAACACAATGGCTAACAAAAAGTGTTCTAATCCCACATCTTATGCCTCAGCTATTCAAGTCGCAATGATTTTGCTGGGAATTCTAATTACGCCTGTATTATTAGCTTCTTCAAGTCTAGGGAGCCAACTCCCTTTTTCTAAAATGCTATTTGCTATTATTGTAGGAAGTTCAATATTAACATTGCTCGCAACAATCAATATGTCAATAGGTGTTAAAGCTCGCTTGCCCACTTACGGAATTATTAAATTTACTTTCGGTTCTCAAGGTGCGACTGCGATCAATATGTTAATGGCAATCAGTTTATTAGGTTGGATTATTGTTACGGCTAATATGTTTGGACATACCGTACAAGATTTTCTATTTACTCAATTTAATTTATATGTTCCTTTACCTATAATTGTTGTGTTTGGTTGTTTAATTTTCGTAAGTGCAACTACATTTGGTTTTGATTTTCTTAGCAAAGTTGCTCAATGGGCTGTTCCAATTATAGCTATGCTAATGTTTTTTATTCTATATCTTACTTTAAAAAGCAAGTTTTCTATAAATACAGCACTACACACAATGAATATTGGTGCAGCAATTTCTTCTGTTGTAGGAACAATTATTGTTTTAGTTACTACTTCTGTTGATTTTGGTAGTTTTACGCAAAATAAAAAACAAGCTATTACTGCTGGTATTTTAACCTTTAGTATTGCTTATCCTTTCCTTTTTATCATTGGTGCAACACCAAGTTCATTAACGGGCAAAAATACATTACTTGATGCAATGCTAATTATTGGTAGTTTATTACCAGCTTATATTGTACTTATATTTGCTTGCATAACAGGAAATGCTGGGAATATGTTTCAAGGAACATTAGTTTTTTCTACACTGTTCCCTCAGTTGAAAAAATGGAAAATTACAATTGTATTAGGTATCATTACCGCATTGATTGGTAGTATAGATATAATGGCTTTATTTATTCCATTTTTATTATTTCTTGGTATAACAACGCCTCCTATTTGTGGAATTTATATTACAGACTACTTTATAAATAGGAAAATGGGCTATGATGAGAATAGTATTAAAAACGAAGCGAAAGTTAAATATCCTGCATTTTTTGCTTGGCTTATTGGATCCCTAATAGGGTTTCTCACTGTAAAAGGCTTTTTTACATTAACTTTTATTCCATCTATTGATTCTATTTTGATGGCTTCACTATGTTATTTGTTACTCACAAAATATTCTAAAATATAATAATCAAAAGGTTTCGTAATGAAACCTTTTATATTTTATGAAAAAGATCTCTGTTATTAATATAATCAAAAATACCATATAATAGATCAATACCGGAAGAGGAACCAAAACTCATCATATTATTAATATACTCTCTATTTTCTATTTCTCTCATTAAGTCTAAAATCTCCTGTTTAAATAATCTACGGCTAGCATTTTCAATATAATTTGCACTAATCTCATTTGTACAATATTTAGCTAAGATTGCTATTTCTTCAAATGGCTTAAAAACTCCTTTATTTTCAGCATAATATGCTGCCATATAGCCAACAATATAATCATCTCCACTGGGCGTAAGTCCTCGCCCTAATCCCAACATTTCTTTGAGTTTTGCAGTTTTTCTTCTTTGTTGAAAAACAACTTCAAACATATCTTGAGGTCTTATAATTTCCTCTAAAAAAGTTGAGATGTTTTTTGCTGTTAATAGGTTATTTTGAGGAAATAGCGTACAATCAAATTCTTCTACAGAAAAATAAGGAATAAAAAGCGTGTTAGAAATATTATTTTTTATAGATAAGAATAATTCATTCTCTAATATTAAACTATAAGGTGCGGGCTTTATTTTTTGATTCATTATGGCATAAATTTTATTACCTTTTTTCAAATTAACCACTTGTTCGAAAACACTAATAACTTTATATGTACAATTTAATTCAAAATTTTTGTCTTTATGGTTCATATTTTTTCTCTGGAATTTGCATTAAATATAAGTATATTATTATGTTATTAAATAAATTAAAAGAAAAATCGTAGTTAAACATAGAAGGAGGAAAAATGAAACCTAAAATTGTTATCGCCTTAGGCGGGAATGCCCTATTAAAACGAGGGCAGAATATTTCTTATAAAAATCAGCTAGACAATATAAAAATAGCAGCGAGAGTCATTGGAAAATTAGCACAAAAATACCAAATTGCTATTGTACATGGTAATGGTCCTCAAGTAGGCTTACTATCTCTACAAAATGAATCTTTCCAAGAAGAATCAAATTTCCCATTAAATAATTTAGTTGCTCAAACACAAGGAATGATTGCAACAGTTTTAACTCAAGAATTGCGTAAAATTGTTAGTGAACCTATTCTATCTTTTCTTACTCATGTTGAAGTAAAACAAAATGATTTTGCATTTTTAGAACCAACAAAATTTATTGGTGCTGTTTATTCACATCAAGAAGGAAACAAATTAGCGAGTAAATATGGTTGGAAACTCAAACAAGATGGGCAATATTATCGTCGCGTTGTAGCATCCCCCCAACCAATGTCAATCATAGAACATCAAGCTATAGAACTTGCATTACAAAATGGTTATCTTGTTATTTGTTGCGGTGGTGGAGGCATTCCAGTAACAAAACAAGAAGGCTCATTAACAAATATAGACTGCGTTATTGATAAAGATTCAACAGCGGCTCTATTAGCCCAACAAATTCAAGCAGATTATTTTATAATTCTTACTGATGGTGATGGAATTTATTTAAACTGGGGAAAAGAAAACCAACAGAAACTCGATCACATCACTATCGAGGAACTTTCAAACTATAAATTTGATAAAGGCTCAATGCAACCTAAAGTTGATGCAATTATCCGTTATCTTTCCCATCGTAGACAAGGTATAGGCATTATTGCAGATTTACATTTAGCACTAGAAGCGATTAAAGGGCAAGCTGGAACAAGAATTACTGCTAGATAAACTTAATGAGGGGCAATAAAAAGAAAGATATTGCTCCATTTTCCTCTTTTCCCTCTTTCCTCTAGCAATTACACCTTATACCCCCTAAAATACGCAACATTAAGAATGAACATAAAAAAGTTAGGTATCTAATGGGTTTAGATGATAAAAATAACCAGCATACGCCAATGATGCAGCAATATCTGAAATTAAAAGCTGAAAATCCAGAAACACTTTTGTTCTATCGAATGGGGGATTTTTATGAATTATTTTATGATGATGCAAAGAAAGCGGCTAAATTGCTCGATATTTCATTAACCAAGAGGGGGAAATCAGCGGGGCAATTAATTCCTATGGCGGGTGTGCCTTACCACGCTGTAGAGGGGTATTTAGCTAAGCTGGTTCAACTTGGGGAAAGTGTGGCAATCTGTGAGCAAGTGGGCGATCCTACGACTGCGAAAGGCCCTGTTGAACGCCAAATTGTCCGTATTGTTACGCCTGGGACGATCAGCGATGAAGCCTTGTTGCCAGAGCGTCAAGATAACCTCATCGCCGCAGTTTACCAAGAAAAGGAAAAATTCGGCTTAGCCACGTTGGATATGACCTCAGGGCGTTTTCAAATCAGTGAACTCAACACGAAAGAAAGCCTACAAGCGGAGTTACAACGCATTCAGCCTGCGGAATTGCTGTATTGTGAAGATTTTGAAGATCGCTATTTGATCGAAAATGCGAAAGGGCTACGCCGCCGCCCGATTTGGGAATTTGAACTCAAAACTGCCATTGAGCAACTTAATCGCCAATTTGGCACACAGGATTTACGAGGCTTTGGGGTTGAAAAAGCCATTATCGGGCTTTGTGCGGCGGGCTGTTTATTGCAATATGCACGGGAAACCCAGCGTACCGCCTTGCCTCACATTCAAAGCATTAGCTTATTGCAAAATAGCGATAATATTCAATTAGATGCAGCCACCCGCCGCAATCTTGAGCTAACCCAAAATCTCGCGGGCGGAACGGAACACACCCTCGCCGCCGTGCTTGATCGTTGTGTTACGCCGATGGGTAGTCGCTTGCTGAAACGCTGGATTCACCAGCCGATCCGCGATCGCAAAAAATTAACCCAACGCCAACAAAGCATTCAGCAAATTTTGCAACAAGATCTCGTTGCAGAATTGCAACCGCTGTTACAACAAGTGGGCGATATGGAACGCATTTTGGCGCGTGTTGCGTTGCGTTCGGCACGCCCTCGCGATCTTACTCGGTTACGCACAGCATTGGAGCAAATCCCTGCCATTCAACATTATCTAACGCAAAAAACCTCGTCAGAACTGACCGCACTTTCAAACCAGCTAGCGGATTTTTCCCCGCAGTTAGATTTGCTGCAACGAGCGATTATCGACAACCCACCCCTTTTAATTCGTGATGGCGGTGTGATTGCCACGGGGTTCAATGCAGAGCTTGATGAATGGCGTTCGCTTTCTGATGGGGCGACCCGTTATTTGGAAGAGTTGGAGCAACGTGAGCGGGAAAAAACGGGCATCGACAGCCTGAAAATCGGCTTTAATGCCGTCCACGGTTATTATTTACAAATTCCGCAAGGGCAGGCACATAAAGCCCCGATTCATTATGTTCGCCGCCAAACGCTCAAAAATGCAGAGCGTTACATCATTCCCGAATTAAAAACCTATGAAGACAAAGTACTGAAAGCGAAAGGGGCGGCTCTTGCGTTAGAAAAGCAACTGTATGATGAAATCTTCGATGAATTATTACCGCACTTAGGGGCGTTGCAGCTTGCTAGCCTTGCTTTGTCGGAGCTAGATGTCCTCACCAATTTGGCAGAGCGTGCCGATAGCCTCAATTATGTCGCTCCGCAATTTAGCGATCAGGTCGGGCTAAACATCGAAAACGGTCGCCACCCCGTCGTGGAACAGGTGACAAAAACACCGTTTATTGCCAACCCCGTTCACCTCAACCCTGAACGGCACTTATTGATTATTACGGGCCCGAATATGGGGGGAAAAAGCACCTATATGCGTCAAACGGCGTTGATCACGCTAATGGCGTATATGGGATCATTCGTGCCAGCAGAACAGGCTATTATTGGCCCTGTGGATCGCATTTTCACCCGTATCGGTGCTTCCGATGATTTGGCATCAGGACGCTCGACATTTATGGTAGAAATGACCGAAATGGCAAATATTTTGCACCAAGCCACCGACCACAGTTTAGTGCTGATTGACGAAATTGGACGCGGCACGTCCACTTATGACGGGCTTTCCCTCGCTTGGGCTTGTGCGGAATGGCTCGCTCAGAAAGTGCGTTCGCTCACCTTATTTGCCACCCATTATTTTGAACTCACCGTGCTACCAGAGCAGCTTTCAGGTGTTGCCAACGTACATCTTGACGCGGTGGAACACAACGACACCATCGCCTTTATGCACGCCGTGCAAGAGGGGGCAGCGAGCAAAAGTTACGGGCTGGCAGTCGCCGCCTTAGCGGGCGTGCCAAAATCCGTGATCAAGCTGGCAAAACAAAAATTGACCCAATTAGAAAAACTCTCACAAAAAACACCGCACTTAACCACACCGCCTGCCCAACAAATGCAAGGGGAATTGCATTTAATGGAAGCGGAAGAAAACCAAAGTGCGGTGCTAAAAATGCTCGAAAATCTTGACCCAGACGAAATGACCCCAAAACAAGCCTTGGCGTATTTGTATCAGTTAAAGAAAATGGTGTAAAAGAAAAGCCTCTGTTTTTAAATAGAGGCTTAAACCATTAATCTTAGTGATATATGATTATTTTAAGTTAGTCGTATTTACGCATCTTCACTCAAAAAACCACCGCTTTGGTGATGCCAGAGTTTGGCGTAAAGTCCATTTTGAGCAAGCAATTCATTGTGCGTGCCTTGTTCCACAATATGGCCTTTATCCAATACGATTAAGCGATCCATTGCGGCAATGGTAGAAAGGCGGTGGGCAATCGCAATCACGGTTTTGCCTTCCATCATTTTATCGAGGCTTTCTTGAATCGCCACTTCCACTTCAGAATCTAACGCACTGGTGGCTTCATCTAACAACAGAATTGGTGCATCTTTTAGCATTACACGGGCAATGGCGATACGCTGGCGTTGTCCGCCAGAGAGCTTCACGCCACGCTCACCAACGTGAGCCTCATAGCCTGTTCGGCCTTCTGAATCACTCAAATAAGGAATAAATTCTGATGCTTCAGCACGCTGTGCGGCGGAGATCATTTCTTCATCGCTGGCAGTTGGGCGACCGTAAATAATGTTTTCCCGCACGGAACGGTGTAGCAATGAGGTATCTTGTGTCACTAAGCCAATTTGGCTGCGTAAACTTTCTTGCGTAACATCACACACATTCTGCCCATCAATAGTGATCTCACCCTGATTAGCTTCATAAAAACGCAAGAGCAAATTTACAATGGTAGATTTCCCCGCCCCCGAACGACCGATCAAGCCCACTTTTTCCGCCGGTTTAATGGTGAGATTAAAGTGGTTTAGCAATGGTTTTTGTGGATCGTAAGAGAAACTGACATCATTGAAGCGAATTTCCCCTTTGCTTACTTTTAATGGCAAGGCTTGCGGTTTATCTACAATAGTATGGGGTTTAGTAAGCGTGTTCATTCCGTCATTTACCGTGCCGATATTTTCAAATAAACGTGCGGATTCCCACATAATCCAACGAGAAATAAAATTCACCCGCAATGCCATTGCAATGGCTGTGGCAATCGCTCCCACGCCAACGCTGCCTTGCTTCCATAGCACAATGCCTAGGATTGCCGTGCTAAGTGTTAAGGTAATGTTCGTGGCGTAAGTGATAGTATCTAGAGAGGTCGCTAAACGCATTTGCGCGTGTACGGTAACCATAAATTCTTCCATTGAACGCTTGGCGTAACTGGCTTCTCTTGAACCGTGGGAAAATAATTTCACGGTGGCGATATTGGCGTAAGAATCAGTAATTCGCCCCGTCATTAAAGAACGCGCATCAGCTTGGCGTTCTGCCGTTTTGGCTAATTTGGGAATGATAATGCGTAAAATCGTGATAAACGCCACAATCCACAAGGCAAAAGGTAGCAAGAACCACGCATCTAACGCAGCAAGCACAATGCCTGAGGTGATGAAATACACCACCACATAAACCATAATATCCGCAATGGTCAGCACCGTATCACGCACCGCAAGGGCGGTTTGCATCACTTTCGCCGACACGCGTCCTGCAAATTCATTTTGATAAAAACTCAGGCTTTGCCCCAGCATTAAGCGGTGGAAATTCCAACGCAAACGCATTGGAAACACCCCTTGCAAGGTTTGCAAACGCACCGCAGACGCAGTAAACGACCAAAATATGCTGAACACCAGCAAAGCTGCCATCGCCAAAAGCCAATGGCCTTTTTCTTGCCATAGGGTGGCTGGCGTGTACTTGCCAAGCCAATCCACCACAATTCCCATAAACTGGAACAACACGGCTTCCATCACCCCTGTGCCGACTGTGAGCAACGCAAGTAGCAAAATCCAGCCACGCATTCCTTCCATATTCGACCAAATAAAACGAATTAAGCCTTTTTCTGGCGTTTTGGGGGCTTGTTCTGGATAGGCATTGAGCCGACTTTCAAACCATTCAAAAATTCTGTTAAACATTATTTTTCCTAACGATAAAAAGAAAAGTGTATTTAAGCATAAGAATAAAGTGCGGTGAAAAATAAGAGATTTTTTCACCGCACTTTATTTTGCTGTCCATTCACTTAAAAGCGTAAAGGTATTATAGCGAAAGCCTGATTATTTTTTAACAACTTTATTTAAGAAAGCCGATCTGCTTCATCATTGCGATGACAGAATCAACGGTGATTTGTGCCATCAAATTTTTTCCTTTTAATTTTGTTGCCCAAGGAAGCTCGTTTGAAGGTTTGCCAAATTCTTGCTGTACATTTTGTTCATAAACGGAAACCACTTCAGGCAGATTGTTATAAGGCCCTGTGCGTAATGGGTTATGGTAAGCATATAAGCCGATCACAGGTGTGCCTTGTGCTGTCGCGATATGAGCGGGGCCACTATCTGGTGTCAGAACTAAATCAACGAGCCCAATTAAAGCGGCTAATTCTAGCAATGAGGTTTTTCCACTGGCGTCCACGGGTTGGAAATCGCATAAACTAAGTATTTTTTGAATTATGGCTTGCTCTCGTTCAGAAGATGAACCACATAAAATCACATTAATATTTTGTTGATGAGCAATATTAGCAATTTCCGCATAACCTGCTGGTAACCAATCTTTTTCTGATTTGCTTGAGCAAGGGGAAATAAGCAGATTTTTTCTTGTCGGATCAATAAATTGCCTAACGGCGGAAATTTCTTTTTCGCCAATGGCTAAATCCCATTTGGGGGGTTCCACTGGCAAACCTAAATATTCCACGAATGCCCAAAATCCCGCCAAAACGTGCGGATTAGTTGGTTCATTAATTTTACGATTGGTAAATAACCATTGCCCTTCTCTTGCACGGTTTTTGCTAAAACCCACTTTATAAGTGGCTTTGATGCCTAAGGAAATCATTGAGGCACGCAAGGCCGTTTGCATATTTAATAGCACATCAAAATGCTCGCCACGCAAGGTTTTCCACAAAGCTAAAATGCCTTTCCAGCCGGTTTTTTTGTCATAAGGAATAAAGCGAATCCCATTCACATTTTGCAATAACTGCATTTCGGTTTTGCCCACAATCCAAGTAATTTGGGTGTCTTTCCAATAACGCTGAATTTGTTGCACGGCGGATAATGCATTGCACACATCACCAATGGCGGAAAGGCGTAAAATACAAATGGATTTTGGGGGCGTAGAAAAAAGTGCCATAGATTTCCCTTACTTTTTCTGCTTAATGTAGCATTCTTTTTTATTTTCAGTAGAATACTTCCAATGAGTTTATTTTATAAGAAATCTCGCCAATATGCTTGAACTACAACAACAAAATCAATATTTTATTTTCAATTTTGATAGCATTATTACGGATCCCAAAAAATATTTTGATCCTTTATATTGGCAACAACAAAAAAGGATTATTGGTTCAGCATTTGGACGAGGTACTACTTGGTTTATACAAGGTGAAGATATTTTTGGCGTAAACCTTGCCCTTCGCCATTATTACCGTGGTGGTTTACTAGGAAAAATTAATAGAGACTCTTATTGCTTTAATAAACTTGAGTTATCCCGTAGTTTTGCTGAATTTCATCTGCTTAATCAACTACATCAAGCAGGACTTCCTGTACCTAAACCTATCGCAGCAAGAATAATCAAGAGCAAAACGGGCCTATACTATACCGCTGATTTACTAACCGAAAAAATTGAAAATGCTCAGGATCTCACTGAGTTTCTACAGCAACATTCATTATCCAATGAAAATTGGCAACAAATCGGCAAACTTATTCGTCAGCTACATAATCTACAAATTTGCCATACAGATCTTAATGCCCATAATATTTTGCTACAACATTTCGGCACAGCACAACAAAAATATTGGCTATTAGATTTCGATAAATGTGCCGAAAAGAAAGGACATCATTGGAAAATTAAAAATTTAGAACGATTACACCGCTCTTTTCAAAAAGAAACCCAAAAACGGCATATCTTATTTGTCGAACAAAATTGGGCGGATCTTTTAAGTGGATATCAAGCTCCACAATAAGCACATTAATGCAAATCAAAATCTTAATTTGTCAGTATGGAATATAATATTTTATTCATCTTTTTCCTATAAAAATTAAATAAAAACTATTAAAGTGTATTTATTTAGTATTTTTTCTATTTAAGCTTGTTTTTTTCTATGTTGTATTTAATAATCAACTAAGCGACATTTCTCTGCTATGTATTCATAGTATTTAATTGCTAACACATAAAATAATTTCAAACACACAACATAACGCTTATTTTTGTCGCTAAATTTATTCGTTTTTCATTAGAGAAACAGCATCTATTTATCATCAAATTATAGGAAGTGATTATGACAAAACTCTATGATCATTCATTTGAACGAGAAAACTGTGGGTTTGGCTTGATTGCCAATATTGATGGCGTGCAGAGCCATAAAGTGGTGCGAAACGGGATTTTAGGGCTTTCGCGAATGCAGCATCGGGGGGCGATTTTGTCTGATGGCAAAACAGGCGATGGCTGTGGGCTTTCGTTGCAAATGCCTGAAAGTTTTTTCCGTGCTATCGCCGCTGAAAATAACTTCTCTCTTGCCAAAATTTTTGGTGTCGGTCAAATTTTCCTACCTCGTGATGAAACCCTCGCTCAGCAATACATTGAGATTATCAATCAAGAACTTACCGAAGAAACATTAGGCATTGCCGCTTGGCGTGATGTGCCGACCAATCCTGCAGTACTCGGTTCTATCGCGTTGGCGGATATGCCAACGATCAAGCAAGTGTTTGTCAATGCCCCAAGTGGCTGGCGAGTGCAAGATTTACAACGCCGTTTATTTATTGCCCGCCGCCGTATCGAAAAACGCATTGATCACCCTGATTTTTATATTTGTAGCTTTTCTAACCAAACCATTGTTTATAAAGGGCTGTGTATGCCGAAAGATTTGCCTAAATTCTATTTGGATTTAGCGGATCTCAGAATGCAAACTGCCATTTGTTTATTCCACCAACGCTTTTCAACCAATACCCAACCGCGTTGGAAATTGGCTCAACCCTTCCGCTATCTCGCTCACAATGGAGAAATTAACACCATTTCGGGTAACCGTGCTTGGGCAAGAGCGAGAGCCTATAAATACCGCACGCCATTAATCCCTGATTTGCAAACCGCTGCCCCTTTCGTGAATGAAACGGGATCGGATTCCAGCTCTTTAGATAATATGCTTGAGCTTTTCGTTTGTGGCGGTATGGATTTATTCCGTGCGATGCGATTGCTTGTGCCACCTGCGTGGCAGCAAAACCCTGATATGGACGACGATCTGCGTGCCTTTTATGACTTCAACTCAATGCATATGGAGCCTTGGGACGGCCCTGCGGGGATCGTGCTTTCTGACGGGCGTTATGCCGCTTGTAACCTTGACCGCAACGGTCTCCGCCCAGCTCGTTATGTGATTACTGAAGATCGCTTAATCACCATTGCCTCTGAAGTGGGTATTTGGAATTATGCCCCAGATGAAGTGGTAGAAAAAGGGCGTGTAGGCCCAGGGCAGCTGCTGGTTATTGATACGAAAAAGGGGCAAGTGCTGCACTCTGACGAAATTGACAATGAAGTGCGAGCCAGACACCCATACCGCGAATGGCTGAATAAAAACGTGCAACGCCTCATTCCGTTTGAGCAACTGCCTGAAGATGAAGTGGGCGAAGCCAGCTTTGACGCGGACACGTTAAAATCCTATCAAAAACAATTCCTTTACAATCAAGAAGAGTTGGAAAATGTCATTCGCGTACTCGGTGAAAATGGGCAAGAGCCAGTGGGTTCAATGGGTGATGACACGCCATTTGCCGTATTGAGCGAACGCCCTCGTCTGCTGTTTGATTATTTCCGTCAATATTTTGCTCAGGTAACCAACCCGCCAATCGACCCACTGCGTGAAGCCCACGTTATGAGCCTTGCGACCAGTATCGGGCGTGAAATGAGCGTCTTTTTTGAAGCGGAAGGAATGTCGCATCGGGTGAATTTTAAATCGCCAATTTTGGTCTATTCTGATATGCAGCAGATTTTACGCCTGTCGGAAGACCATTATAAACACCATATTTTAGACGCGACTTATGACCCAAATGAGAGCAATCTCAAACAAGCCATTGAACAACTTTGCGAGCAAGCGAAAAGTGCGGTGCAAAATCAAGCGGTTTTATTGGTGCTTTCGGATCGCAATATCAGCCGTGAAAGACAACCAATCCCAAGTGCGTTGGCAGTGGGGGCATTGCAAACTTGCTTAGTAGAAGCCAACTTACGTTGTGATACCAACATCATCGTAGAAACCGCAGAAGCCCGTAATCCGCATCATTTTGCTGTTCTCATCGGCTTGGGGGCAACGGCGGTTTATCCTTATCTTGCCTATGAAACCCTGTATCAAATGGTACAAAGTGGCAAAATCAATAAGCCAATGCGTGTTGTGGCATCAAATTTCCGCAACGGTATCAATAAAGGCTTGTACAAAATTATGTCGAAAATGGGGATTTCCTGCGTTTCTTCCTACCGCTGTGCCAGACTCTTTGAAGTGGTCGGTTTAAGCTCAGAAATCACCGCACTTTGTTTTCCAAAGATCATCAACCGCATTGAGGGGGCGAGCTTCGCTGATTTAGAACAGCATTTAACCGCCAGTCGCAAAGTGGCGTGGCGTGCTAGCCAAGATCTAGAAATGGGCGGTTTGCTGAAATATAAACCGCAAGGGGAATACCACGCCTACAATCCAGATGTGGTGAACACCTTACAAGCAGCGGTGAACTCTGGCGATTATGAAAAATATCGTCAATTCCGTGATACGGTAAACCAACGCCCAATCACCACCATTCGCGATATGCTTCGCCTAAAAACCGAGCAATGCCAAGCCATTCAGGTGGAAAAAGTCGAGCCTGCCGAACAGCTTTATAAACGCTTCGACAGTGCCGCAATGTCCATCGGGGCATTAAGCCCTGAGGCTCACGAGGGCTTAGCAGTGGCAATGAACCGTTTAGGTGGCTATTCTAACTCAGGTGAGGGCGGTGAAGATCCAAAACGCTATGGCACGGAAAAAGTGTCAAAAATCAAACAAGTTGCCTCTGGGCGTTTTGGCGTTACCCCTGCTTACTTAATGAGTGCGGAAGTCATTCAAATTAAAGTGGCTCAAGGGGCAAAACCGGGTGAAGGCGGTCAGCTCCCTGGGGATAAAGTAACCCCATATATCGCTCAGTTGCGTTATTCTGTGCCAGGTTCAACCTTAATTTCACCACCGCCACATCACGATATTTATTCTATCGAAGATTTGGCTCAGCTCATTTTTGACTTAAAACAAGTGAACCCGAGAGCCTTAATTTCCGTGAAATTGGTTTCCTTACCAGGCGTTGGCACGATTGCTACAGGGGTGGCAAAAGCCTATGCGGATCTCATCACCATTGCGGGTTATGACGGCGGCACAGGGGCAAGCCCATTAACTAGCGTGAAATATTGCGGTTCACCTTGGGAGCTAGGGCTAGCCGAAGCCCAACAAGCCTTAGTGGAAAATAACCTCCGCCATAAAGTTCGCTTACAAGTGGACGGTGGATTGAAAACAGGTTTGGACATTGTTAAAGCGGCAATTCTAGGGGCTGAAAGTTTCGGCTTTGGTACAGCACCGATGGTCGCACTGGGCTGCCGTTACTTACGCATTTGCCATCTCAATAACTGTGCAACAGGGATCGCCACTCAAGACGATACTTTACGCAACAAGCATTATCACGGCATTCCAGAAAAAGCGATGAACTACTTCAAATTTATCGCCCAAGATGTGCGTGAAATTTTGGCTCAACTTGGTGTGAGCAAACTCACCGACTTAATCGGTCGCACCGAGTTATTAGAAATTATCGAAGGCAAAACCGCTCAACAACGGGGTTTAGACCTCAGCAAATTGCTCTATTCGCCGAAAGTGCCAGATGGAAGTAGCCGTTATTGTACGCAAGCTAACCCAGCGTTCGATCAAGGCTTGCTCAACAAAGCCATTGTGGCACAAAGCCAAAGTGCGTTGGAAAGCGGTTTATCCGTTGAATTAGACTTTGACATCAGCAACCTTGATCGTTCTGTCGGTGCAACCTTATCAGGACTCATTGCTGAGCGTTACGGCAACCGCGGTAATCCATTACAAACCTTTAACATCAACCTCAACGGTACAGCGGGGCAAAGCTTCGGCGTGTGGCTAGCAGGTGGCGTAAACCTTACCTTAACAGGTGATGCCAATGACTACGTTGGGAAAGGTATGGCTGGTGGCCGCATCGTGATCAAACCACACAGTGGTGTTGCCTTTAAAGCGGAAGAAGCCACCATCGCGGGGAATACTTGCTTATACGGTGCAACGGGCGGGGAACTCTTCGCGTCAGGGCGTGCGGGCGAACGCTTCGCCGTACGAAACTCAGGGGCAACTGCGGTGGTCGAGGGAATTGGTGATAATGGCTGCGAATATATGACGGGCGGCGTGATTACCATTTTAGGTAAAACAGGCATCAATTTTGGTGCGGGTATGACAGGCGGTTTCGCTTATGTGCTTGATATTGATGGAAAATTTAGCAATCGTATTAACCCAGAATTGGTTGAAGGGCTAAGCATTGTGGATCTTGCCACACATCAAGAGCATTTACGCGGATTAATTTACCGCCACGTTGAATTAACCAGAAGTAGTTTAGGGGAACGCATTTTGGCGAATTGGGACGATTATGTGGCACGTTTTGTACTAATCAAACCGAAAGCCAATGACGTAAATGCACTTTTAGGGCATAAACGCCGTACCGTAAACGAATTAGGTGCTGTTATTCAGTAATGACCCAATAATGAAAGTGCGGTGAAAAAATAGCACAAAAAACACACCGCACTTTACCAAAATAGAAAGGAAGAAAAAATGAGCCACGATAATGTTTACCAATTTATTGATCTCCCGCGTGTTGATCCTGCGAAAATTCCATTAAATGAAAGAAAAACAGAATTTATCGAGATTTATCAAATCTTTAGCGAAGCCCAAGCCAGCTCGCAATCCGATCGCTGTCTTGAGTGTGGCAACCCTTATTGCCAACACAAATGCCCGCTACACAACAACATTCCCAACTGGCTACGCTTAGTTTATCAAGATCGCATTTTAGAAGCTGTTGAGCTTGCCCATTCCACCAACAGCCTGCCTGAAGTTTGCGGTCGCGTTTGCCCGCAAGATCGCCTATGTGAAGGATCTTGCACGCTCAACGCTGAATTTGGTGCAGTAACCATCGGCAATGTGGAAAAATACCTTACCGAAAAAGCCTTTGAAATGGGCTGGAAACCCGATCTCTCCAACGTAATTAAAACGGGGAAACGCGTTGCGGTTGTCGGGGCAGGGCCTGCGGGATTAGGCTGTGCTGACTTGCTCATTCGCAATGGCGTTGATGTTACGGTTTACGAACGCCAACAAGAAATCGGCGGCTTGCTCACTTTCGGCATTCCCGCGTTCAAATTAGAAAAAGAGGTAATGGTTCGCCGCCGTACGATTTTTAGCGAAATGGGGATCGAGTTCAAACTTGGGGTAGAAATCGGCAAAGATGTAGCACTTGATGATCTTGTGCGAGATTATGACGCGGTTTTCCTTGGCGTAGGCACATACCAAGGCATTAAAGCCAATATCCCGAATGAAGATGCTCAAGGGGTGTATTCTGCATTGCCTTATCTTATCGCTAACACCCAGCACTTAATGGGCTTAGAAGCCCCTAATTATGTTTCAATGGAAGGCAAACGGGTGGTAGTGCTTGGTGGGGGCGATACCGCAATGGACTGCGTGCGAACAGCGGTACGTCAAAATGCCAATGCAGTAACTTGCGTTTATCGCCGTGATGCGGCAAATATGCCGGGTAGCCGTAAAGAATATACCAATGCAAAAGAAGAAGGTGCGGCATTCCAATTTAACGCTCAACCTGTTGAAATTGAAGCCGAACCGCTCGCCGTGCAAACCGATCAGCGTGGCTATGTAACAGGGCTGAAAATTGTAAAAACTCAGCTCGGTGCTGCTGATGCCAATGGTCGCCGCCAAGCCGAAATTATTCCAAACAGCGAAGAAATTATCCCTTGTGATGCGGTAATCATCGCTTTCGGTTTCGCCCCACATTCAATGCCTTGGCTTGAAAACATCGGCGTAACCACCGATAAACGTGGACGCATTGAAGCCAGTGGCGAATTAGCCCAACAAACCGCAAATCCAAAAGTCTTTGCGGGCGGCGACATTACACGAGGCTCAGATCTCGTTGTTACCGCCATTGCTGAAGGACGTGATGCGGCAAGGAGTATTCTGGAATATCTTGAGCTATAGTAAGTATAAACTGCTACTTTGTTATTCTAAATCTAAAGGGGAGACTATCTCCCCTTTATTTCATAGTGAAAGAAAAAAGCTATTACAATGATGATTTTTCTCGGATCATCGCCAATAACGCATCACAACACTGATCCAATAATTCATAAGTTTGCTCGAAATTTTTGGTGTACCAAGGATCGGGGATATGATCGATACCAAGGTTTGGGCAAAGTTGGGTGATTTGGAACAATTTTTCGGGGTGATGACCAAATAATTTTTCCAGATCTACAAGGTTTTGATCGTCCATTGCGATGAGGTAATCAAAATCCTGCCAATCTTTTGACCGCACTTTTCGGCTAGTAAAACCTTTGTTATCAATATGATGTAATTCAAGGGTTTCTGCTGTGCCACAGTGCATATCTTCGCCATCGTGCCAGCCTGATGTCCCCGCACTGTCGCAGAGGATTTTATCGGCTAGCCCTGCTTGTTTCACTTTTTCGCGGAAAAGATATTCTGCCATTGGGGAACGGCAGATGTTCCCCAAGCAGACAAAAAGCACCTTCACTGTCATTAGCACGTTCCCCATAAATCATATTCGTCCGCTTGTGTGATGGTAACGTTAATCACTTGCCCCACGCTTACCGCTTGGTTTGACAGGTTATCCACATAAACCACGCCATCAATTTCTGGTGCGTCTGCCATTGAGCGTCCGATAATGCCCTCTTCGTCAATTTCGTCCACAATCACGGGCAGCGTTTTGCCAATTTTTTGTTGTAAACGCTGTGCGGAAATGGCTTGTTGCACTTGCATAAAGCGGTGGAAGCGTTCTTCTTTTACCTCTTCTGGCACTTGATCTGGCATATCTGTAGCGACCGCACCTTCTACCGGGCTAAATTTAAAACAGCCAACACGATCTAATTGTGCTTCTTGCAAGAAATCTAAAAGCTGTTGGAAATCCTCTTCCGTTTCCCCGGGAAGCCCACAATAAAGGTAGAACGCAAGGTTAATTCAGGGCAAATTTCACGCCATTTTTTAATTCGTTCAAGGGTGCGATCGATTGAACCGGGGCGTTTCATCGCTTTGAGAATTTTCGGGCTAGCGTGCTGTAATGGAATATCCAAGTACGGCAAGATTTTGCTCTCCGCCATTAGTGGAATTAAATTATCCACGTGCGGATAAGGATAGACATAATGCAAACGTACCCAAATGCCTAAGGTTGCCAACTGCTCGCACAGGCTGATGAGATTGTTTTTAATCGGCTTGCCGTTCCAGAAAACCGTCTTGTTTTGATTTTCTTTGCTTTGATCTAAAGAATAAGCAGAGGTATCTTGCGACACGATAAGCAACTCTTTCACGCCCGCATCGGCAAGGCGTTTGGCTTCATCTAACACTTGCGTAATCGGACGGCTGTCTAAATCGCCCCGCATTGACGGGATAATGCAGAACGTACAACGATGATCGCAGCCTTCAGAAATTTTCAAATAAGCATAATGTTTTGGCGTGAGCTTCACCCCTTGCGCTGGCACAAGGCTGATATAAGGATTATGGGCAGGCTTTGGCACATATTTATGCACTTGCTCCATCACCGCTTCATAGCTATGAGGGCCAGTCACTTCCAACACTTTTGGGTGAACTTCACGAATGCGATCTTCTTTCGCTCCCAAACAGCCAGTTACAATCACCTTGCCGTTTTCTTCCAATGCTTCGCCGATCGCTTCTAGCGACTCTTGCACCGCACTGTCAATAAATCCGCAGGTATTAACAATCACTAAATCGGCATTTTCATAACTCGGAATAATGTTATATCCGTCAGAACGCAACTCCGTTAAAATACGCTCTGAATCCACTAAATTCTTAGGACAACCTAAGCTAATAAAACCAATATTTGGTGCTGAACTCATACAATAATCTCAATAATCACTCAAAACGTTGCATTGTACAAAATTCATCTGCAAAAGGCGATAAGAGGGGATAAATTTACTAACAAAGCACTGTACTTTATTGCTAACTATTTATCCATAAACACAAAAACCTTACCCATTTGATTTTAGTCTAATCTGAGGCGACTTTCTTTACAGCATAATGTACGCTGCATTCGACTATGCTCATTGCCTTGTCCTATTTTTAGCCTACACGGAAAAAATATAAAAAAATAAAAGTGCGGTGTAAATTCTATGAATTTTTGCACCGCACTTTTCATTTCTTGTGCTACCTACCTCGCCAATCCCTGAAATTCTTCTTTGCTGATGACGGTGTCGTAGCCACCCATATAGTCGCCTTGGTGTTTGCGGATTCCCGTGTATTCGAGGCTGGCGTCTTCGTAGCGTTTGAAGCTGAAAACAGCTTCGTTCATTTGCGATTGGTTGAAGACGTTAAGGTTCACCAGCAGTTGGAAATCTTTTTGCGTCAAGCCCGTTACGGTGAAAAAAAGCTCAGGTTCTAGCACTTCGATCACCTCTCGCAAGCTATGTTCGCGGAAGTCGGTGAGGTACATAAACACGGGAACGCGGGTAGCAAATTTGATCAGTTTTTCCTGAATTTGTTTGCGTAAGGATTTGCGTTCTTTTTCTGCAGTGTCCACCTCTTTTTTCTCCGTAGGGGTGAGATCTCGTCCCTCTTTTTCCGCTTCAGTTTTGGTTTTCTTCACCGCTTCGGTGCGGTTGATGATGGTTTGAATATCCTGATTTAGTGAGCGGAAGCCCTCAATTTTTGCCAATGCGTCCATCGCTTCAGGGCTGTTTCGCAGGCGGTCGAGGGTGAGGTTGTCCACGTTCACCAGCATTGCACTTTCCCAACGGCGGGCAAGCAAGGTGGCGGTAATGCCGCTTAGGGTATAATCCAAAATATCGCCTGCATCAAAGCGTTTCATTGAACCGCCGTCATAGGAAATCACGGGCAAGAAGTGGATAAACTCCGCCACTTGTTTTTCGGGATTGTCCTCTTTCGGGTTGAGCTTGGTGCTGTAATCACTCACTTGGGTTAAGGCGCGATTTAGTGCAAAATCAAACACATAGCAATAATCTTTAATCACGGTTTCTTGCTGATTATCATCACGCATCACCCAAGGGGTTTGCACACGAAAGGCGGCTTGGAAGTAGGTTTCGGGGCTTTTCAGATTACACAACATAAAAATGCCCGACCATTCAGGAATAGAAATCCCCGTCAGCAATTTTCCGCAACTGAGGGTAATGCTTTTATTTTGTAGCGGATTATCGCCAATGGCTTTTCGCACAGGTGGCAAGGCTTTTTCACCAATGCCCGCTTGCGAACCCGCTGCCACCACCACGTTATAATCGTGATAAAACTGATTTTGAGGCATCGCTAACAAATTTCGCATTGCAAAACAACTGGTAACCGTGGGCAAAAACCAGACAGTATGCAATAAATTCGCCAGCAAATTCACATCGCTATACGGCATTGGCGGCGGGTCTAAACGCAAATTCAGCTGATGTTCACCGCCATAACGCAACCAGTTAAGCCATTTTTGCACCGCGTCTTGATGTTTGAATTGAGCGTGTTCACCCTCGCCTGTGGTGGCGAAAAATTCGTTTAAATCAAATTCGTTGTTCTCGCCTTTTTCTGCTACCACACGCAAATCTTCCGCCATTTGATAGGTCATCATCACCATTTTTGGCAAGGCACGATAAGGGTTGTCGGGCTTGTTGCCCCATTGCATTTTGGCTTGCTGTTCATCGCTGTATGTCCAGCTAAACACCTGTTCTTCGATAAATTCGCCATTATTCAACGCACGAAATGGCGTGCCTGAGAGGTAAAGATAATGATGGGTGGTTAGCCCTAAGAAATCTTGATCGAACTCGATTTGATCGCTAAGTTCCGTACTCAGCTCGCCGTCATCAAATTGTTCTTTGGTTTTATTCCGCCACGCGCCATAGTGATATTCATCGAACACTACGCAATCCCAGTTGATGTCATAAATCCAGCGGTTGCGGGCTTTCACTTTGCCTTTGGCGGTGCGTCCGTGCAAATCTTGCAAGGAAAGAAAACAAATCAGCGGCTTGTGCAAGGCTTCGCTTTGTTGTTTCACTGCTTCCCACTCATCCATATTTTCTTTGGCTAAAAATTGCCATTCGGTGAAATCCGTATGCCGTTGCAAATCCTCTTGCCACGCGGTTTTTACCGCAGGTTTAAAGGTGAGGATCAACACCCGCCGCCACGCCATTTGTTTCACCAGTTGATAAGTGGCGAAAGTTTTACCAAAACGCATTTTGGCGTTCCATAAAAATTTCGGCTCTTTGTTGGCATTTCTTGGGTCGGCGGCGAAAGCGGTGAAATATGCCCTTGTTCGTTGCACCGCTTCTTGCTGTTCGGGACGCATTTTGAAATCTAAAGTGCGGTGTTTTTTGGGCGGTTTTCTGTTGCGAACTGCCACAATAGCGGCTTGCACCTGTTCTACATCACAATGAAACCATTCGCCCTCTGCCCGTTGCACGCCCATTTTGGCTAACGCCTGATGCACATCGTGATCGGTAAAATAAGAGCCGTCATCACGCAATGCCAATTCCTCAAGCTCAAGCTGATAGCTTTGATTAGGCGTTTTAACGGGGTATTGCTCGGCAATGCGATCGGCGACTTTGCGGGTGGTGTAACCCACTTTAAGCATTTGGGGGAAACGCACATCGCTGTAAGCGTAAATTTTCGGTTGTTGTAGGGGTAGCAATAAATCATTCGACATCGTTTCTCTCCATTGGGCGAACCATTGCTTCGATAAAAGCGATTTCTTCGGCGTTTAAGCCATATTTGGCATAGAGTTTTTCATCATTCCAAGATTGGGTGAAGTCTTGCATTGGGATAAATTCGTAAACTTTTTTGGTCGCATCTTGCGTGTTCTTTTTTAAGGTCAGCATAAAATGAAAGAATTTGGTTTGAATGTAAGAAATGACATTTTTTGCCGTTTGCTCATCATTGAACGGTCCAAAAACGAGATAGGTTTCTGAGCAACAGGAATTTGGCTCGCCTAAAATGGGTTTGACTAAATCTTCTCGGCTATCCCCTGAGCCAATGGCTTTCGGCACAAATAATTTGTAACGATCGATCCAATCCTTATTATTTTTCACCTCACCGCGGCTCACATAATTTATCGCTTTATTGGCATAATATTTCACCTGATTATCTTTGGTTTTGGCATAGCCTTTAAACTTGGTATCAAAGCCAAAAGGCTTACGCGAACTCACCCATTGGCTAAAGCTCGGCTCAGCCAAGGCTTTCACTTTATGATAAATCGCAACAGCCTCATTACTTCGGATAAAAATATCCATATTTTCTTCTTGTAAATAACGGCGAGTTTGTGAAATAACATTATTGCTTTCATAAGTGAAAATTTCCGCCTCCCCCATTGAGCCTTTTTGCCAAAGGAAATAGCATACACCGCCTTTAATTTCCACGCCCGTAAAGCAATCTTGCGAATTGGGGAAATCGTGCAACTGGCGAATTTGTTGGTCTTGCAACATTGCGGAGCGAAATTCATCAAGCCCTTTGCCGCCCGCATACCAACGAGCGGGGATAATCATCACTAAATATTCAGGTTGTAAGGCTTTGGCTTGTTCAACAAATTTTTGATAAATGGGTCTGGCACTGGCTTGCGCGCCGCCATCGCTGAGCTGGTAAGGCGGGTTGCCGATAATCACGTCAAATTTCATATGTTTATACTGTTCAAAAAATGGGCTGTAAGAATGAATAAAATGGTAGGCGTGGCTTTCTAGCTTGTCATCACGATCGAATACCTCTTGGCTCGCTCCACATTCGGTGCAACGCCCGTTTTCCCATTGGTGGGCTAAAGTGCGGTAGAAAATATTGCCGTTTTCGTCATCAAAGGCGGTGCAGACAGAATATTGACCGTTCGCTTCACGGCTACAATAAAGGCTGCGGCGGCTCAGTTGAGCGGTGAGGGTGGTGATGCCGATGCCGAATAATTGCTTGGTAAAAATGTGGTTTAACCGTGTCTGCAAATCGGGGAAATGGCTTTCCAAGCCTTTAATCAGGCGTTTGGCGATTTCGCGTAAAAACACGCCCGATTTACTGCAGGGGTCAAGAAAGGTTTTCGTTGGGTCGCAAAAAAAGTGCGGTGGGATTAAATCCAACATTTTATTAGCTAATTGCGGTGAGGTGAACACTTCATCGCTCGACAAATTGGCAATGCAAGAAAGTACATCGGGGTTGTAATTTTTAATCGTCATTTAGTTCTCACTTGGCAGATATTCAGAGGCATAGTGCTGTTTCAGTTGTAAAAAATCACAAAGGCTAGATTGAAAAACCGTGCGGTAAGGGTGCGGCAGCGTGCTGGTGGCATTGGGCTGATATTCTCTGCCCACCAACCCCCAGTAAATAAAGGGAACGCGTTTGATTTTGCGATCGGTGATGAAGCTCCATTGGTAAAAAATGATCGCTTTTTTTGACCGCTCTTTGTCTTCTTCGCTCACCAAGCCCTCAAGGGGAATGGTCTGGCGTGGGGCTTCCACTTCCATTGTTAAAGCGTTGCCCCAAACGATATTAAAATGCAATAGACATTCAATCGCTTCTAAGCACGCGGTTTTTTGGCTGTGCGGAAAAAGCCGTGCGTATTCCGCGGCGGCGAAGTCAAACAGGCGTTGGCGGCAGGCTTGCACGTTATCTTTAAGCAATTCAATGCCGTAAATGCTACTCACCGCGAGGATTAAATCTCGTTCATAGGAAAGCTGGCTCGGCGGGGCGATATGCTTTCCGCGTTTGCCTTTGGTTTGGTAATTTTCAGCGGCAACGGCTAATTTGCGGCGTAGAATTTCGATCAAAAAATTGCCCGTTCCGCACGCCGGTTCAAGAAAAGTGGCAGCTAACGATTGGGTTTGTAACTTCACCAAATCAAGCATTGCATTCACTTCTTGCTCTCTGGTGTAAACTTCCCCGTGATCCGCCACACGTTTCTTTGAAACTATTTGTTTTTCGTTTTTCATTTAATTATCAAGAGTTAAATTAAAAATTTTTGAAAGTATTATTGATCTTTTTTAAAGTTTAAACAATATCACTTTCATCATTAAAAGCACTGCCTGATAGCTTTGCCACGCTATGAATGAAAAAGAAAAATTTGCTGACAATTTAAAGAAAGCAATGAAAAAAAAAGGCTTTCCACCAAAACCTTCGGAATTAGAAATCATCTTTAATTTAAACTATTACGGGCAACACATTACACCGCAAACCGCCTCACAATGGCTAAACGGCAAAATGATCCCAAGATTAGATAAATTAAGGGTGCTTTCGACTATTTTGAATGTGAATTTGAGTTATCTTGTGCCACCTGATACGCTACAAAAACTACAAGAAGGCGAACTTAGACGAATGGGAAAACCTAAAGCTTACCACTGGGAAAAACTGGCTGAAGAGCAAGATAAAGCCTTATTTCATCAATTTTTAACCCTGCCCGAAATGCAAAAAAATGTGGTGCGAGAAGTGATTGTGGCACTGGCAGAACGCTATAACAAAAAGCAAAAATAAAAGGGCGAATATCTCGCCCTTTGTTTTTATCTTTTGGTTTCAATATGATACGGCGTTAGCTTGCCTTGTCGTACTCATTGTATTGAGGCAGCTCAACGCCTTGCTTAATTTTGAACTGAACCGCCTATTCTTTGATTTTCAAATAATACTGCATTCTTTCGCCGTATTAACGATACGCACTTCGGCTTGTTGCCTGCCGTATTTTTCCCCTATTTTTGGCTACATACTGCGATAAAGTTGAGTTTTTTCTCAGGATCGTTAAACACCCTAAACATTTTTTGGAATGTCGGACGATTTTCAGGCTTCAAGGCATTGGTGATAATTTTCGCCGTGCCAAGTAACCCCTCGTCATAAATCATTCCCGTTGGCGAAAGCAAGGTCATTTCGCCCGAATAGGTTTCCACATTGCGAAAACCCGCCTCTAAAAAAACAGACTTCCAACCCTGTTTGCTGAGCGGGGTAACGGTGATATTAATCGCCTCACGCAACTGTTGGATCACTTCTTCGCTATTTTCTGTGGTGAGCATCACATCGTGGGTGAGCAAAAAGCCATTGGGCTTCAACACACGGTAATATTCCCGCACCGCTTTCATTTTGGCTTCGAGAGGCAACATCGTGAGCATCGCTTCGTTAATCACAATATCAAAGCTGTTATCCTCAAAAGGCAATTTCATCGCATTAGCACGCTGAAGGTGAATTTTATCTTGCAAGCCTTTTTCCGCGATATTCTTGCGTGCTTTTTCTAAAGCAACTTCATCAAGATCCACGCCCTCAATCTGACAACCAAATTTACTCGCCAGTTCAATGGCGGTTGTCCCCATATTGCACGCCACCTCCAGCACTTTTTTATCTTGGCTGAAATCCCCATTGGCGATTAACCACTCCGTCGCCTTACGACCACCAGGGCGTAAACGAGTTTTCCCTAAACGAGCCAAAAAATTATGCCCCACTTCTTCTTTTTTCATATAACCTCCCGTGTTTTTGCTCAATCATACCAATTTTCATTTGTAAATGAAATTTGTTCTTATTTTATACCGCACTTTTGAATATAAACGCTAATTTTTTTAG
This sequence comes from Avibacterium paragallinarum, assembly GCF_011765605.1. Classification (NCBI taxonomy): domain Bacteria; kingdom Pseudomonadati; phylum Pseudomonadota; class Gammaproteobacteria; order Pasteurellales; family Pasteurellaceae; genus Avibacterium; species Avibacterium paragallinarum. The sequence goes on along the minus strand of NZ_CP050316.1, from coordinate 2,385,020 downwards.
AGAAATTGCCTATGCAAAAATTCACGCTAAGGGGCGTATGCGATATACCCCTACGGCTGATTGAATAATTTCTCGCCTTATAAAATAGTTACTCGCCCTAAATCCCTAAATCATAAAACTTCATACAGACAATAAATCCTACAATTTAGGCTTTTTCTTCTATCTATAATCAGTATAATAAAACCACTTTTATGACTAAAAATGGGTTTCTATGTTTAGAGTTCTTTTTACAGTAATGATGGCGACAACCATCGCAGGATGTTCTTCCGTTTCTTCCTATATTCCTTTTGTGAATAATGAAAAAAAAGTGATCAATTTGGATCAAGATAAAATTGATCAAAAGTCCTATGCAGCAGCTTATGCAGCAACGGTACAAACCTATTCAGGGCGAGTGAATGAGGGGTTTGATGTCAATTCTTTTTCTAGTGGAGTCAATGATTGGTATCGCAACCGTATTCTTGTGCCACTTGATGAGGTAAAAGCCAAATTGTATCAAAGCAATGGCGTAGATAGCCAAATCTATGCCTATTACAGTGGTGTTTTGTTTGCGGCAGAATTACAGAATAATTTTAATCGCTTAAGTACAAATTGCTGGCCACAGATTGAAACACCAAGTGTTACACAAGGGATTTACGATGCGATGTTAGATTTACAAAAAGGCAAAGCAAAATCCGCTGATGATGAATATATCGCACAAGGCAATGATCAAATTTTAAAAATTTGTGTCGAAAAATAATGTTCTTTTTATAACCGGTTATATGACCGGTTTTTTGTTTGAACTCGTTAAAAAATTTATTCAATAAAAAATAGAGAATAGCTATGGCAGAATATCATAAATTTCGTTTGGAATGGGATTGTCGGCGTGGAATGCTGGAGTTAGATAAAGTGATTATGCCATTTTTCCAGCAACATTTTGATCACTTAGATGATGCCCAAAAAGCCACTTTTGTGCGTTTATTAGCCGCAACAGATTTACAACTTTTTTCGTGGTTTTTTAACCGAACGCCTGCCCCTGACCTTGAATTACAGCAAATGGTGGACTATATACAAGAAAAATTATCAAACTAATTTGATAAAAAATTTGAACTTTTACGATTTTTTTTCCTCTAATAGAACACAAGCTTGCTGTCTTGTGTATCAAGGCTTGTTAGAGGTATATAAGAGGTTATATGGCTGAACAGCTAACAGATCAGGCTTTGGTAGAAAGGGTACAGCAGGGAGATAAGAAAGCATTCAATTTGTTGGTATCGCGTTATCAAAATAAGGTGGCAGGGTTATTAACCCGTTATGTTTCACCGAATGATATTCCCGATGTTGTACAAGAATCATTCATTAAAGCATATCGCTCTATTGAATCATTCCGCGGTGATAGTGCTTTCTACACTTGGCTATATCGTATTGCCGTGAATACGGCAAAGAATTATTTAACCGCACAAGGTCGCCGCCCGCCGAATGAAGATATTTTGGCTGATGAGGCAGAGTCCTATGATGTGGGAACAAATTTAAGGGACGTGGATACGCCTGAAAATCAAATGTTATCCAGTGAATTGAAGAAGATCATTTTTGATACCATTCATAGTATGCAAGAAGACTTAAAAACCGCCATCACCTTGCGTGAGTTAGAGGGGCTAAGTTATGAAGAAATTGCCGATATTATGAATTGCCCAGTAGGAACGGTGCGTTCGCGCATTTTCCGCGCAAGGGAGATTATCGAAAATAAAATTCAACCCCTTCTTCAAGGCTAATACAAGATTAATAACATTAAAAAAGAGAAAACCCTGGAGTTTACAATGCAAAAAGAGCAACTTTCCGCTTACATTGATGGCGAACAAATCAGCGAGGCAATGACAGAAAAACTTTGCCAAGATGCTGATTTACAAAAATCCTGGGCAAATTTTCATACTATTCGTGCAGTAATGCGTCAGGAAAGTGAAGTATTATTGGGTGCGGATTTCACTGCAAAAATGGCAGATTTAATTGAGCAAGAAGAAATTGTGGTGGCACAACCGATGGTTTCTCAACCAATGCCAGAAGAAACTGCGCAATCGCCATTTATGCAAAAACTGAAAGCGTGGTTTATGCCAATGACTCAATTTGCCGTGGCAGCGGGCGTGTGTTTAGTGGCGGTAATGGGCGTGCAAAGTTTTATGACGAATAGTAATAAAGATAACCAAGATGCTCCTGTGTTGCAAACTTTGCCCTTTACTAATTCTGTACAAGAAGTAAGCTATAATATGCCAACTCAGGAAGTCATTACACCAGAGCAAGTTGAGCAAAAAAATAAACGTATTGACTCAATGTTACAAAGTTATGAATTGCAAAAACGCATTTATGCCGATAGTTTGAATTTACAAAATCAAAAATAATGCGAATTGAAAGTTAGGTTATTCACCACCATTTTGGTGGTGAATTTGTTTGTTCCTCTTTTTTTGTGAATTACGATGTTAAAAACGTTCCAAAAAATCACCGCACTTTCTTTAGTGCTATTGACAGCAGCATCACTATGGGCAACTGATCCTGCCGATATTCAACCTCGCCAACTGCTTGATGAAATGCAACGAGCGGGAACTCAGCTTAATTATGAAATGGCTTTTGTACAAACCACACCGAATATGGCATCGCTACGTTATAGCCATATTTATCAAGATGGAAAAACCTATGCTCAGCTTCTAACCTTAGATGGAATGCCATTGCAAATTGTCCAGCGTGATAATGTGGTGAGCTATTTCCAACCTAATTATTCACCGTTTTCCATCAATGCAACCCATATTGTAGACAGCCTGCCGGCGATTATGTGGAGCAATCTTGATGTCTTAAGTACACATTATGATTTTACTTATATCGGACGCAACCGCATTGCAAATAAAGTGGTGCAGACCATTCGTATTTTGCCGAAAGATGATTTTCGTTATCAATATGTGGTATTTATTGATGAACAAAGTCACTTATTGCTGCGTAGTGATGTGTTAGATCGAGAAAATAATCTGTTGGAACAGTTTCGTGTTGTCAATTTATACCAAGGGGAACACATTGAAGATTTACTTAATGCGATAAATCATATGGGATTTCCAGCATTAATTAATGATAAAACTACCTTTCAACCTACCCAAGAGGCGTTTAATTGGCAACCAAGCTGGCTACCCAATGGATTTAAATTAATTAATCGTAGTGTGGAAACAAACGACGAGCAACGGATCGAAGCACTGTTATATAGCGATGGCTTGTTCTCTTTTACCCTTTATCGTAGTACGGCGATTTTACCTAATGATGCTCAAAATGGTTGGTGGAATGGGACAAAAACCTTTTATAGCGAAACCTTTGGTGAGAATGAATTCACCTTTGTGGGGCAACTGCCGATCTCTACAGCGAAACGAATTGTGCAAGACATTAAGGTGAAATAAATGTTGAAAGAAAGTGCGGTGGTCATTGCTTATCAATCTGGTATTGCTCAAGTGAAATGCCAATCGCAAAGTGCTTGTGGGAGCTGTGTAGCAAAATCCGCTTGTGGTTCAGCAGCACTGGCTGAACTTAACGGCACAGGGACTGAACATTTTTTTGAAGTGGAAACCCTCACCCCTGTTAAAGCGGGGCAGATTATCGAAATTGGCATAATGGAACGCTCGCTGATTGCATCTAGTCTATTGGTTTACTTTTTTCCTCTATTAACCTTAGTTATTTCTACCTTAATCGCGGATAAGCTATTTCAAACTGAAATAGAGCAAGGAATTTTTATGCTTTTTTGCACCGCACTTGCTTTTTGCGTTGTAAGAAAAGTGGGAGCGAGATGGCAGAAAAAAGCGACTTTCCAGCCCATTTTTCTCAGAGTGCTAAAAAGCTAATTTTCTTTAGCTACGAAGATCACAGTGTTTTTAAAATAGGTTATCATAATACCACTTTCCTTTTTTATCATAGTAAGGACAAAATATGCCTCCAATGCTTGGAATTACAGGATATAGTGGCAGTGGCAAAACCACCTTGTTAGAAAAACTGTTGCCCCAACTCGCAAACTTAGGATTGCGGGTAGCTGTGATTAAGCACAGCCATCATAATGCTCAAGTGGATAAAGAAGGAAAAGACAGCTGGCGAATGAAAGAGGCGGGGGCAAGTCAAGTGATGATGGCTTGTGATCATCGTTGGGCATTAATGACGGAAACCGCATCGCCTGTGAATTTAGCCTATTTAGCGGAACAGTTTGATCCGCAACTTGTCGATCTCATTTTGGTGGAAGGATTTAAAAATGAGCCTATCGCCAAAATTCTGTTGCATCGTCAGGAGATGACAAAGCCCTTACCTGAATTAGACGGAAACGTCATCGCCCTTGCAACAGATTACTCTTTGCAAACTCCCGTTCCCCTGTTGAACATTAACCATATAGAACAGATTGCACAGTTTATTTTTCACTGGTATCAACAACATCACGCTTTATTAAAGAGCGGTCAAAAATAACGAAATTTTATGACAGAACAAAAAACTTATACGGGGTTAGCTTGGATTGCCGCGATGGCTTTTTTTATGCAAACCCTTGATGCAACGATACTTAATACAGCATTACCCACTATTTCACAAAACTTAAATGAATCGCCACTGAATATGCAATTGGCCATTATTAGCTATGCCTTAACCGTCGCCTTATTTATTCCTTTAAGTGGTTGGTTGGCCGATAAATACGGCACATTGAATGTATTTCGAGTTTCGATTGCTATTTTTGTCCTCGGCTCAATCGCTTGTGCTTTTTCATATTCTCTTAGTGTCCTTGTTTTCTCGCGGATCTTACAAGGTCTAGGCGGGGCATTAATGATGCCTGTAGCACGTCTAGCCATTATTCGCACTGTGCCAAAAAATCAGTTACTCAATGCGTGGAATATTATGGCAATGGCAGGGCTTATCGGGCCAATTCTCGGCCCTGTATTAGGCGGGCTAATTGTTACTTATTTAACTTGGCATTGGATTTTCCTGATTAATATTCCTATCGGATTAGCGGGGATGTTATTGGCAAAATATGCAATGCCAAATATCAAAGGCCAATCGCTACCTTTAGACATCATAGGGTTTATTTTATTTGCTGGGGGACTAGTGGGCGTAACGCTCGGTTTAGATTTAGTTGCGGAACATTTTACTACCCCTTGGATTGATACAACTGTCTTAACATCTGGGGTGATGTTTCTTTTCGCTTATATTTATTATGCTAAACAAATTGCACACCCATTACTTCCCCTTTCGCTTTTTCAAATTAGAACCTTTCGTCTAGGGTTTATCACCAATTTGTTTATTCGATTATGTGGCTCTGGCGTACCATTTTTATTGCCTTTAATGTTACAAGTGGTTTTCCATTATAGCCCCGAAATGGCAGGCTGGCTGATGGTCCCCATCGCCGTAAGTTCAATGGCGTTTAAGCCCCTTATTAAACCTATTTTATTTCGGTTTGGTTATAAAAAGACATTAATTGGAACAGGCGTTTTAATGACTTTGACTATCGCCACAATGAGCCTATTACAACAGCAAACACCTGTTTGGCAAATGGTACTGATCTTATTAGTGTATGGAGGCTGTATGTCGGTGAGTTTCACTGCCGTGAACACCTTAACGGTGGGGGATTTATCAGAAAGCAACGCCAGTGCGGGGTCTACAATGTTAAGCATTATTCAGCAAGTGGGTATTGGTATCGGTATTGCTGTTTCTTCCGTGATCTTAGGTGTTTATCGTAATTTATTAAGCGATAATAGCGAACAATTACAAAATGCGTTTAGTTATACTTTTCTTACTTCTAGCTTGTTTGGCATTGTTTTAGTTCTGATTCTAAGAGGGCTTAAAAAGCAAGACGGAAATAATCTACAGATAGAAAAACCAAAGGAGGCAGAATGAACTTACAAAACATTCGCCAAGAATACAGTCAAAAAAGTTTATCAAAATCCCTTTGCCCCGCTGAGCCAATGGCATTTTTCGACCAATGGCTGAATGAAGCGATGAATGCTAAAGTCAATGAGCCTACCGCGATGAACCTTGCCACAGTGGACGAAAACGGCAAGCCCAATAGCCGAATGGTGCTTTTAAAACAAACCACACCTCAGGGGTTTATTTTTTTCACCAATTATCTCAGTCGCAAAGGGCAGGCACTTAGTCAGCATCCTTTTGCTGCCCTCACTTTTTTCTGGGCAGAATTGGAACGCCAAGTGCGTATCGAAGGGCGTGTAGAACGCCTACCCGAAGCCCTCTCTGATGAATACTTCGCTAGCCGTCCCTACACAAGCCGAATTGGTGCTTGGGCAAGTGAACAAAGTGCGGTGCTTTCCAGTAAAGAATTTTTGCTCGCCAAAGCGGCAATGTTTGCCGCCAAGCACCCAATTAACGTGCCTCGACCAGCCCATTGGGGTGGCTATATTGTGTTGCCAGATATGATCGAGTTCTGGCAAGGTCGCCCAAGTCGCCTACATGATCGTATTCGTTATTTACGCATCAGTGAACAAGAATGGCAGAAAGATCGGTTATCTCCCTAAAAACAGCATAAAAAAACACCGCACTTCTAAGTCAAATGCCTATAAAAGTGCGGTATTTTTTCGGACCAGTTTTTACCATTGAAAAATTAATTATATTTCAACCCAATCACCCCTCTATAGCCGTGATGACCAGCTCGATGACCAAATCGTTGCTCATAACGTACATCCGTGTACAAATACAGCTTACGAGATAAAGGCAATTGCAACCCTACTCCTGCTTCCCACCATAGATTCCCATAACCTTGTTCAAATTTCACATCATTAATCCGAACTCCCGTGCGATTGTAAAAATCTTTCCAAATATTCGCAACCGCATAAAGGGAACGTGCTTGCCATTCATCATCTAACGCTCTATTACGCACAACCCGAACGCCTACACGGCCTCGCAACGCATTGCTATTTGACATCTCTATCTTATCGTTCGGATTCTTCGAGGCAATAAATTGATAAATCAATTGGGCTTGAGGCTCTATAAACCACCCTATTTTTTCTTCTGACGAACTCACTGCGAAAGGCTTACCCGCTTCTACTGAGAACAATACCCCAAAACCACTATATCTTACTTTTTCTCCCTCTAAACGTGCTTGGTACTGATTTCTGAAATAAGACATCAATCCCACTAAATCCACATAACCGCCATCTTTTGCATAACGGGTATGCTCCGCTCCTAGATGGAAATGATGGGTGCGAAGTTTTCCTTGATAGAGGAGGTGCTTATTCTCATCTTCACCATAGAATTTCGCTTTACCTACTCGATAACCCGCAAATATCCCCGTTAATCTATGCCCCGCTTCTTTCTTCTCTATGCGGTCATAACCTAATTGAAATCCATAATCTCGCAACTTAAATGACGCATTTTCATCTCCTTTTTGCGTCAAATAATCCCCTAACACTCTGCCCCAAGGCTGACCTTCTGTTTCCTTCAATTCCCTGTTCTCACCCCGTCTTTCGTGTAAGGTGCGTACGCTCGCAAATCCCTGTTCTAAATTCACTCTCGGTGCCAGTGCCAGCCAAGACATTGTTGGTTGTTGCGGTTGGCTTGGTTGGGTCGGTGGTTGAGGTATTGATGCTCCTGAATCTGGTAGTGTTTCTGGTTCTTCAGGTTCTGGTGATTCGTCTAAATCGTACCCTTTCTCTTTCGCATATTTGAGGGCTTCTTCACGCTCGTCTTCATATTCAATATTCTCAAGCATCCCTTTAAAGTATTCTTCAAGATTTTTTTTAGTACACCATTCCTCTGCTTCTGGTTCTGATGTATTTTTGCAATAATCTAGTTCTTCATCAACCCCCTTTAAACTCTTCTAACGATATGCCACCACGATCCTCCTCCTTCGCAATAACAACGTTTGGCATTACTAAACTAACAAGCCCTAAAACAGCAAGCCAAGTTTTTAAATTTGTTTTCATTTCCCCCTCCAAAAATAAAAATAACCAATGGTATGAATACCTTATTATAAGTAATTTCGGGGGGGGGGGGTAAAGCATACTTTATGAATTTGTGAGAAAAATCACAGATTTTATCTACAAAATTCGGAAAGATTGTTACAGTTTTGTTAATTCCCTTTTTATTACGAACATTCGTCATAAAAATAGATAACAAAATGACCGCACTTTATTTTTCCTTATTTACTATACCTGCCTATTCCACCGTTACCGCTTTCGCAAGGTTTCGTGGTTGATCCACGTCTGTGCCTTTGATTAAAGCAATGTGGTAAGAGAGGAGTTGTAACGGCACGGTATAGAAAATTGGTGCAGTTACCTCATCAACTTTAGGTAACACAATGGTTTTGAAGCCTTCATCATCGCTGAAGCCTGCATCGTGATCAGCAAAGATATAAAGTTGTCCCCCTCTGGCACGCACTTCTTCAATGTTTGATTTCACTTTTTCAAGTAAATCATTTTCTGGCGCAACCACAATCACCGGCATATCGCTGTCAATTAAGGCAAGAGGCCCGTGTTTGAGTTCGCCTGCCGCGTAAGCTTCAGCGTGAATATAAGAAATTTCTTTCAATTTCAAGGCAGATTCCATTGCGATTGGGTAAAACTCGCCACGTCCTAAGAATAAGGTGTGATGTTTATCAGCGAAATCTTCCGATAATTTTTCAATTTGTTTATCGTAAACTAACGCACTTTCAATTTGTGCTGGCAAACGTTGTAAAGCCTGTACAATGTGATGTTCTTGTTCTTCGCTCACTGTGCCTTTTAAACGCCCAATTGCCGCATTTAATAATAATAAACAGGTTAATTGAGTGGTAAAGGCTTTGGTTGATGCCACGCCAATTTCCACGCCCGCACGGGTCATAAAGGCGAAATCTGATTCGCGTACTAAAGAAGAACTTGCCACGTTACAGATTGTCATTGCGGTCATATAACCTGATTCTTTGGCTAAGCGTAATGCCGCTAAAGTATCCGCCGTTTCCCCTGATTGAGAAAGGGTGATCAGCAGGCTATTTGGGCGAGTAACGAATTTGCGATAGCGAAATTCGGAGGCGATTTCCACATCACAGCTTACGCCTGCGATCGATTCAAACCAATAGCGTGCCACCATTCCCGCGTTGTATGAGGTTCCGCACGCCACAATTTGAATATGCTCCACTTTTTGCAAGATTTCTGCCGCATTAGGACCAATGGCATCAATATTGACTTTACCATTAACGATACGCCCATCTAGGGTATTCATAATCGCAACGGGCTGTTCAAAAATTTCTTTTTGCATATAGTGGCGATACTGCCCTTTGTCTGCGGCGTCCGCTTCAAAATGCCCTTCGTGCATTTCACGCTCAACGGCATTGCCTTGTGCATCAAAAATTTGTACATCACGGCGAGAAATTTCCGCCACATCGCCTTCTTCTAAGTAGATAAAACGACGTGTTACGCTTAATAACGCTAGAGGATCGGAAGCTAGGAAGTTTTCACCCACACCTAAACCGATAACCAATGGGCTGCCAGAACGTGCTACGATTAAATGCTCAGGTTCATCTTGGTGCATTACCACTGTGCCATATGCCCCACGCAATTGTGCCACGGTTTTTTGCACAGCTTCTAATAATGAGCTAGCGGTGCGGTATTCCCATTCCACTAAATGTGCGATCACTTCGGTGTCAGTTTGAGAAAGAAATTTATAACCGCGTTTTTGTAATTCTTCACGCAATTCTTCATAATTTTCGATAATCCCGTTATGCACAACGGCAATTTTACCTGAGCGATGCGGGTGAGCATTGGCTTCTGATGGCTCGCCGTGGGTTGCCCAACGGGTGTGAGCGATGCCTGTTCCCCCTAAAATTGGATGGGCTTCTAGGGCTTCATCTAAGGCTTTCACTTTACCTACACGGCGTACGATTTGCATATGATGATTTGCATCTAGCACCGCGATACCCGCTGAATCATAACCACGGTATTCCAAACGATGTAAGCCATCGACTAAAATTTCCGCCACATCACGTTGTGCTACTGCACCCACAATTCCACACATAACATTTCCTTTGTTGTAAGTTTGTAAAAAATAGTCAAAATTTACACCGCACTTACGCAGATCACTTCCACGCCTTGCGATTCAATTTGTTGCTTAATTTCCGCTGGCAACGCATTATCGGTAACTAACACGTCAATTTGCTGCCAAGTTAATTCGATATTCGGCATTTTTCTGCCAATTTTTTGTGATTCCACCATCACAATCACTTCACGGGAAACTTCTGCCATCACGCGACTTAAATCCACTAATTCATTAAAGGTGGTCGTGCCACGCTCTAAATCAATGCCGTCCGCCCCAATGAAAAGCTGATCGAAATTATATGAACGCAACACCTGTGCCGCCACTTGCCCTTGAAACGATTCCGAACGGGTGTCCCAAGTCCCCCCTGTCATCAATAGCGTTGGCTCATTTTCTAATGCACGCAATTGGGTCGCTACCGACAAAGAATTCGTCATCACCACCAATCCCTGCTTTTTGTTGAGCTGATGAATGAGGGCTGCTGTTGTGCTGCCGCTGTCAATAATAATGCGGTTATGATCCGTAATGCGTTCAGCCGCATATTTGGCGATCGCTAACTTTCGATTCGAAAGCGGTTCATCTTGGCTTTCATCGAGCAATTCCTGTGGCATTAGGATTGCACCGCCATAACGACGTACTAACACCCCATTTGCCTCAAGTGCGGTGAGATCTTTACGAATGGTTACCTCTGAGGTTTCAAATAACTGTACAAGCTGTTCCACACTCACTTCGCCTTGGCTTTGCAATAATTGCACGATGCGATGACGGCGTTGTTGCGTATTTCTGGGTTGAATATTTCGTTTCATAATCTTTAATCAGATTTAAATTTCGGTTCGGAATGTTATAGAAAGAAAAGGCAAATGTAAATAGAAAGTTTGTTAAGGAAAACAAAGCAACTGTTTTTTTAAATCGTATAGACAAAAAACCCTGCATTACGCAGGGTTAGAAAATAAGGACAATGAATTATTTGATCGCATCTTTTAATGCTTTACCAGCAACAAACGCTGGCACTTTTGATGCAGCAATTTGAATTTCTGCACCTGTTTGTGGGTTACGACCTGTACGTGCTTTACGCTCGTTCACTTTGAATGTACCAAAGCCGATTAATTGAACTGGCTGACCTGCTTTTAAGCTACCAGCAATCGCGTCTAAAGTTGCTTCTAATGCCGCTTTAGCCTGCTTTTTATTTAACTCTGCTGCACTTGCAATCGCATCAATTAAATCCGTTTTGTTCATAAATTAGTACCTTCTCTATTTCGATAATATTAAACTTGTTAAGAAAACTCTTAACACCAAATGCAATCATAAATAACTGAATACACAGTGCGATAAAGCATACTCTAAGTTAAGAATAAAGCAAAGCAATCTCAGTGAAAAATGTTAGCTAAATCACATTATTGCTTAAATTCTATACCAATATTTGATACGCCCTCAGCCCGAATTTCATTTTTTAAGGATAAAATCAACGCCACATCTCGCTCTTCGCAATCCTTTAACAGGCGGTAGATCTGCCACTGCACATCAAGCTCTTGTTCAACATAGGCATTAGTTTTCAATTCTTGTTCGGAAAACTCACGCTCTTCTTCCTGTTCCAATGCCCCAATCACGGTTTGTAAGGAAATCAAGCTCAGTTGAATCGCACGTTCCAACGTTTCGCCGGCAATTAAACTATGCAATAGCTCAGAAAGCCCCTCGCAAGCCTCAATAGCGGGAACGATGCCGTAAAACTCGTAGTCATTCACATCAGGAATAATGGCTTCAAATTTTTCCAGTTGATGATCGAAATTAATATTTGCCCCTTTCACCGTTAAATGTTCCCAAACAAGGTTCAAAATATTTTGATAAACCTTCGCTTGAGCAGGCTGTTCCGTTACTTGGCAGAAAAGCTGAAAATTAGGCAACATTCGCTCACATAAGCACGCCATAAAGGTGAGATGTTGCCAGCTCACCAAATTTTCTAAACGTTTATGAATCGGATTACGCATTGTTTCCCCTTATTTATGATAGGCTTGGGAATATTGATGAATGGCATCAACGAAAACTTTCGGGCTAATTTCGGGTACATCTTGATGAATACCGTGTCCGAGATTGAAAACGTGGCCGCTGCCTTCGCCAAAATCCGCCAAAATTGACCGCACTTCTTGCTCAATCCGAGCTGGTGAAGCATAAAGCACAGAGGGATCCATATTGCCTTGCAAAGCGACTTTATGTCCAACACGCTTTTTCGCCTCAGCTAAATTTACAGTCCAATCTAGCCCAATCGCATCACAGCCCGTATCCGCAATGGCTTCCAGCCACAACCCGCCACCTTTGGTAAACAAGGTAACTGGTACTTTCCGCCCCTCATTTTGGCGGATCAGGTTTTCAACGATTTTTTGCATATATTGCAAGGAAAACTCGAGATACTCACGATGCCCCAACACGCCGCCCCAAGTATCAAAAATCATTACCGACTGCACTCCCGCTTTAATTTGAGCATTAAGATAAAGGGCGACCGCATCGGCAAGTTTATCTAATAATAAATGCAAAGTTTCTGGCTCGGCATAGAGCATTTTTTTGATTTTGGTGAAGGCTTTGCTGCTCCCGCCCTCAACCATATAGGTGGCAAGCGTCCAAGGGCTACCCGAAAAACCGATCAACGGCACTTCACCTTTAAGTTCACGGCGAATGGTTCGCACTGCATTCATCACATATTGCAATTCCTGCTCAGGATCAGGAATAGGCAAATTTTGCACCGCACTTTTATTTTCGATTGGGCGAGCAAATTTCGGGCCCTCTCCTGCCCCAAAACTTAAGCCCAAGCCCATTGCATCGGGAATGGTGAGAATATCAGAAAATAAAATTGCTGCGTCAAGAGCATAACGGCGTAAAGGCTGAAGCGTAACTTCGCACGCCAGCTCCGCATTACGACAAAGGGACATAAAATCCCCCGCTGTCGCTCGGGTGGCTTTGTATTCTGGCAAATAACGCCCCGCTTGACGCATCATCCACACGGGGGTCATATCCACAGGTTCACGCAATAATGCTCGCAGATAGCGATCATTTTTTAGTTCAAACATCAAAAAATCCTTTCTTTTTTAGACCGCACTTTTGTCGTGTTCCGCACAAAGTGCAAGGGTTTGGTTAATCAATTTTAGGGCAATCGTGCCTTCTGGTGGCAAGGTTGGCAAGGGTTCATCATAGGCAAACCATTGTGCATCACTTAGCTCCGCTTCTTGCAAGGTGATCTCACCGCTCGCGTAATCAGCTAAAAATCCGACCATTTGCGAATTTGGAAACGCCCACGGCTGGCTGCCAAAATAGCGGATATTCTTCACCTTAATCCCCGTTTCCTCAAACACTTCTCGCTCAACGGTTTGCTCAAAACTTTCGCCTACTTCCACAAATCCTGCCAAAGTGGTGTACATTTTTTCCTGCTGATGACGCAAATGATTGGCGAGCAAAATCTGCTTCCCTCTCCGCACTGCTACAATAATAGAGGGACAAATCACAGGGTAAGTGCGGTGCGAACAAGCGGCATTTTTGCATTGCAATGCTAACTCTTCCCCCACCATCGCCATCGGTGAACCACATCGCCCGCAAAAACGGTGCGTTTTCAGAAAATGGTTAATTTCCACACCTCGATTTAACAAATTAAATTGTATTTCGGGCAAATGAAGCTGACTGCGTAACGAGGTATATTCCCGCCAATCTTGCTCTTGCTCAGCAACCAACCAAAGGGGCTGCGTTTCGCCTGCCCTCTCCATTCGCCCAATTTCCATTGCTGGCAACCCTTGCAACTGAAACGCACTCGCCAGCCCTTGGGGTAACTTGCCGTCAATTAAATAAATCGCCGAACCTTGCGTTAAAAGCCAAACGCCCTGCGTGTCTGGGGAAAGAGGTTGCATCAAAAAACGCATAAAAAACTCACCGCACTTTCTTGGTTTATAGAATTGTTTAATTAGGGGGTATTTTACAGATTTATTTGGGTTTCGCTATGAGAAATTATTGTTGTTAAACGTTGATCGCACTATTTTATCATTGCATAAATCCTTAAGCTCAAGATTAGGCAAAATGACGAATACAAGTAATACAGAATAATTTAAAACTAAATAGTTATACCCGTTTATATTCTTGTTACTATGCTTTATGCAAAAAGAAAATCGTCAAATATCTATGGTAAGGTTTTAGATCTAAGAAATTATAAAGATGAAAATTTCCTTATTCTAGCTTTCCCCATTTCTTTCGTTACAACCTCAAGCAAAAAGGGCATCTTTCGATGCCCTCTCTTAACGTTCTAGTGTTACCTAGCAATCATCATTATTTGATGATTTTCGCTACCACACCCGCACCTACTGTACGACCACCTTCACGAATCGCAAAGCGTAAACCTTGGTCCATCGCGATTGGGTGAATTAAGCTTACTGTCATTTTGATGTTATCGCCTGGCATTACCATTTCCACGCCTTCTGGTAACTCGATTGTTCCTGTTACGTCAGTTGTACGGAAATAGAATTGTGGACGGTAACCTTTGAAGAATGGAGTGTGACGACCACCTTCTTCTTTTGATAATACGTAAACTTCTGATTCGAAGTCTGTGTGTGGTGTGATTGAACCTGGTTTCGCTAATACTTGACCACGTTCGATTTCTTCACGTTTTGTACCACGTAATAATGCACCGATGTTTTCACCCGCACGACCTTCGTCAAGTAATTTACGGAACATTTCAACACCTGTTACGGTAGTTTTCGCAGTTTCTTTGATACCTACGATTTCTACTTCATCACCCGTGCGGATAATACCACGCTCTACACGGCCTGTTACTACTGTACCACGACCTGAGATTGAGAATACGTCTTCGATTGGTAATAAGAATGGTTGGTCAATCGCACGCTCTGGCTCTGGAATGTAAGTGTCTAAGTGGTTTGCTAACTCAAGGATTTTTTCTTCCCATTGTGCATCACCTTCTAAGGCTTTTAACGCTGAACCGCGTACGATTGGAGTATCATCACCTGGGAAATCATATTGAGATAGAAGCTCACGCACTTCCATTTCTACTAATTCTAATAACTCTTCGTCATCTACCATATCGCATTTGTTTAAGAATACGATGATGTATGGTACACCTACTTGGCGACCTAATAAGATGTGCTCACGAGTTTGTGGCATTGGGCCATCTGTCGCTGCTACTACAAGAATTGCACCGTCCATTTGTGCCGCACCAGTGATCATATTTTTAACATAGTCCGCGTGTCCTGGGCAGTCAACGTGTGCATAGTGGCGAGTTGGGGTATCGTATTCAACGTGTGAGGTGTTGATGGTGATACCACGTGCTTTTTCTTCTGGTGCATTATCAATTTGATCAAATGCACGTGCTGAACCACCGTAGTGTTTCGCTAATACTGTGGTGATCGCTGCTGTTAAAGTTGTTTTACCATGGTCAACGTGGCCGATTGTACCCACGTTTACGTGCGGTTTTGTACGTTCAAATTTTTCTTTAGACATTAAGAGTCCCTCTAGATAAACACGGTTATCGATGGTTCAAAATACCACATTAACCAAATGAATAAGTTTGTGCTAAATATAAGAGAAAGGTGAAGTTAAGGCTGGTGCTGATAGGCGGATTTGAACCGCCGACCTCACCCTTACCAAGGGTGCGCTCTACCAACTGAGCTATATCAGCGCTTGGAGCGGGCAGCGGGAATCGAACCCGCATCATCAGCTTGGAAGGCTGAGGTAATAGCCATTATACGATGCCCGCAGTCCTAAATTCATCTATCCCATCAGAATTCATCTACAAAATGGTGGAGGGAGAAGGATTCGAACCTTCGAAGGCTGAGCCGGCAGATTTACAGTCTGCTCCCTTTGGCCGCTCGGGAATCCCTCCGCACTAAATGAATGAACTTGGCTACGCTTGGTTATGGTGCCGACTACCGGAATCGAACTGGTGACCTACTGATTACAAGTCAGTTGCTCTACCTACTGAGCTAAGTCGGCGTCGTAAGCAAGTGAGGCGTATTATAGGGAAATTTTTATCACTGACAAGCGTTTTTTTGAAAAAAAATCGATTTTTTTAATTGTTCGTTTATTTATCAGCCAAAGTGAACAAATTTTATAAAAAAATCCTCGATTTACACTAAAATTCTCTCTCCATAAAAGAATTTATAAGGTATATTTCTCCACATCGTTTTATCAAATATAAAGATAACATTGTGAGTTTTTCTAATTCAAACGCATTAAGCGAACAATTAACCCCTTTTCTTACGTTTAATCGTCAACAGTGGGCAGAATTACGTAAATCCGTGCCATTAAAGCTTACTGAACAAGACCTTAAACCTTTATTAGGCTTTAATGAAGAGCTTTCTTTAAATGAAGTAAGCACAATTTACCTTCCTCTTACTCGCCTTATCAACTATTACATTGAAGAAAATCTTCGTCGCCAAACCGTTTTAAAACGTTTTCTTAGCCAAGATACGCAAAAAACACCTTACATTATCAGCATTGCGGGTAGTGTGGCTGTTGGGAAAAGCACTTCTGCACGGATCTTACAATCTTTACTCGCAAACTGGCCACAAGTTCGTAGAGTAGATTTAATTACTACAGATGGTTTTTTATATCCGCTAGAAAAACTCAAGGCAAAAAATATATTGGATAAAAAAGGTTTTCCTATCTCTTACGATACTCAGCGTCTCATCCATTTTCTTGCAGATATCAAATCTGGTAAACGCAATGTTAAAGCCCCCATTTATTCACATCTAACTTATGATATTGTGAGAGATAAATTTGATATTGTTGACCAACCAGATATTCTTATTTTAGAAGGTCTAAATGTCCTACAGCAAAGTAATACCCACACTAATCAAGTTTTTGTATCTGATTTTGTAGATTTTTCTATTTTCGTCGATGCCGAAGAAATACTGTTAAAAAAATGGTACATCCATCGTTTTTTAAAATTTCGCCGTAGTGCTTTTAGTAATCCTAACTCTTATTTTAAACACTATGCTTCTCTTTCGGAGCAAGAAGCGATTCAAACTGCAAGTAAAATTTGGGATGAAATTAATGGCAAAAACTTACGAGATAATATTTTACCCACTAAAGAGCGAGCGAATTTGATTCTAATTAAAGGTGAAAATCATATAGTAGAAAAAGTCAAATTGAGAAAATAAAAAATCGTTGTTGATTAACTCCAACAACGATTTTTCAATATTCAATGTTCTAACCTTGGAAAAAAGAAGCTACTTCAACGAAAAATTTTAATAAACTTGCATTTAATAAATCGATGAAAAATGCTCCAACCATTGGCACAATTAAGAAAGCTTTGTGTGATGGTCCATAATGAGATGTTACCGCCTGCATATTAGCTACAGCTGTAGGTGTTGCTCCTAAACCAAAACCACAATGCCCTGCACTTAAAACAGCCGCATCATAATCTTTCCCCATTACTCGGAATGTCACAAAAATCGCATATAGTGCCATTACAACAACTTGAATTAATAAAATCACAAAAATAGGCAAGGCTAATCCAGCTAATTCCCACAATTTTAAAGACATTAATGCGATGGCTAAAAAGATCGATAACCCTACGCTACCCAAAATATCAATCGCCTCATCTGCAACTTTAAATTTAAACACATGAGCTAAAGAATTCCGCACAATAACGCCGGTAAACAAACACCAAACAAAAGTAGGCAATTGAAATGCCGTCCCTTTAGCTAACAAATCTAATTGCTGTCCAATAAATAAACAAACAGACATCATTGTGATGGTTTCAATAATGGAACGAGTATTAACCTTACGACGGTACACTGGTTTTTCAAAAGCTTCCTCAACATCATCAAGATTTTCATCTTCAGGAATTTCTTTCCGATGTAAACGCTTTAACAAGAAACTAGCAACGGGACCACCAATCACTCCACCAAAAACGAGTCCAAAGGTTGCACAAGCCATTGCCAATTCCATTGTACTTTGTAATCCAAAACGATTCGCTAAGGCATCAGCCCAAGCAGCACCTGTACCATGACCACCTGTCAATGTGATAGAACTCGCAATTAACCCATACGCAGGTTCAATCCCTAAAGCCAATGCACTAAATATGCCTACCGTATTTTGTAACGTAATTAATCCAGCCGCAACAAACAGAAATACGACTAACGGTTTTCCACCTTTTATTAAACGCGAAAAATTTGCACTTAGCCCAATAGATGTAAAAAAAGCAAGCATCATCGTGCGTTGTAGATTTGTATCAAAGCTAAAACTCAATCCCCAAAATTTATGCACTAGCGTCAATACAATAGCCACAAGAAACCCTCCAACTACGGGTTCTGGAATATTATAATGACTCAATAGACGAACACGTTTCACTAAAAAATATCCTAGCAACAAAACCAAACAAGCTAGTGCCAATGTTTCATAAGTATCAAAAACCATATAATCTCCTCATTAGTTTATCCGTGTAGTCAATGCTAAAAACAAATGATTACAACTTAAGAAATAGAAGAATTTCACTATACCAAAAAAAAAGCGAGATTATAAGTTTGTATTCGCAATCAAAGAAATTTTTCCCTTTGTGAAGAACATAGAATATTTTTTAGCCACCACCTTCACTAACCTAGAATATCTAATACAGAAGAAGGAACAAAATTGCTGACATCTCCACCGTGTAAATAAATTTCTCGCACGATTGTGGAAGAAACAAAAGCCCATTTTTCGCTAGGGGGGAAAAATAAACTTTCCACGCCTTGCCCATTTTCATTTTTGGTTAATAAGCGATTTAGGCTGGCGAGCTGTAGTTCGTATTCAAAATCGGTGGTGGTTCGCACACCGCGGATAATGGCGTGAATGTGTTTTTCTTGCACCACCTTAGCCAGCAAATCAGCAAAGCCAAATACTTCCACATTGGGTAAGTGAGCGACCGCTTGCTGTGCAATTTTCACTCTGGTGTCTAAATCGAACAGGGGCTTTTTGCTCGGGCTGGCGGCAATGGCAACAAAAACTTTGGAAAAAAGCACCGCACTTCGTTCGATAATATCTAAATGCCCGTTGGTGATGGGATCAAAGGTGCCGGGGTAAATTACGCTTGTCATTTTTTCTCCTTTAAGTTCTGCTATGGCGTTCAGGCAAAATTCTGTGTTTACGGGGCGTCCAAATAAGGTTGAAGTAAATCGAGCAAACGTTGTAAAGCACCGCGATTTTCTAATAATACGCCGTAGCCCGCTTTCCCTGTGCGTGCACGTAAGGCTGACGAATTCAGTAAAATTTCCACCGCTCTTGCGATGGCGGCAGCATTATTATTCACTTCAACAAAGCCCTGAACTTCCATTAAATTGCGGTAAACTTCGGGGAAATTGAAGGTATATTTACCACTCACCACAGGAATTTGAAAGGCCAACGGCTCAAGGGGATTATGTCCGCCTCGTTTCACTAAACTGCCCCCTACAAAGGCGACATCGGCCAAAGCATACATTAGCATTAACTCGCCCATTGTATCACCTAGCACCACTTGAGTATCGGCTTGTGGCACACGATTTTCACTGCGGCGCACAAAGGTGAAATGCTGTTTTTCAATTTGCTCCGCCACTTCGTTAAAACGTTCTGGGTGGCGTGGCACGAGAATCAGCAATAAATCGGGAAAGGCTTGTAATAATAAACGGTGACTTTCCAAAATCAGGCTTTCTTCACCTTCGTGAGTGCTAGCAGCAACCCACACAGGGCGTTGTTGTTTCCATTGGGCTTTGAGCTTTTCTGCTTCGGTGAGTAAGCTCTCACTTAGCACTAAATCATATTTAATATTGCCTGTGAGTTTGAGCTTTTCTGGATCGTAGCCTAGTTTGAGATAACGCTGTCCGCTGATATTATCCTGCGGCGCAATCAGGCTGATTTTGCTTAAAATGGCTTGGATATAGCTTTCCAGCCAGCCATAACGTTTTGCTGATCGGGCAGATAAACGGGCGTTAGCGATAATAAACGGAATGTGCTGTTTGTGCAGTTGATAAATGAGATTTGGCCAAATTTCCGTTTCGATCACAATGCAGACTTTAGGCTGAATAAAACGGATAAAACGTTTAATCACACCAGGTAAATCGTAAGGCAAATAAAAATGGCTCACTTGATCACCAAAAGCAGCTTTAACACGCTCAGAGCCTGTTGGCGTAACAGTGGTGAGGATGATAGGTAGATCGGGGTAACAGCGTTGAATCGCTTTCACCAATGGCGTAGCGGCAATTACCTCTCCCACCGAAGCGGCGTGAATCAGCACGCCATTCGGTTTTGGTGGCGTTTGCGAGGAAGCATACAGCCCGTAACGTTCGCCAATTCGCTGGCGGTAAGCAGAGGCTTTTAGGCTACGCAATAAAATAAATAGCCAAATCAGCGGTTGAACGAGATACATTATGCAAGTGTAAATTCTGTGCCACATAGCCGTTTCTTCATTAAACCGAAAAAATTGAGAAATTTGCCCCGCACTTTATTCATACACCTTGGCAGGATAAAGTGCGGTGGAATTTCGTGAAGTTTTTATTTGATTGATTGTTCAATAATGCCGCCGCCAAGGCAAATTTCCCCTTGGTAGAACACGGCAGATTGCCCTGGGGTTACTGCGATTTGCGGTTCATCAAAACGCACTTCAATGCTGTCATCATTAAGAGGAATGATTTGGCAAGGAATATCTGTTTGACGATAACGGGTTTTCACCGTGCAACGCAGGGGTTCGCGAATCGGTTGGCGATCCACCCAGTGCAGCTGTTGTGCGATTAATCCACTGGAAAGCAAGGCAGAATTATCCAAGCCCTGAGCGACCACTAACACATTGTTAGTGAGATCTTTTTCCACCACATACCACGCATTTTCTGCTTTGCCTTTCACGCCACCAATGCCTAAGCCTTTGCGTTGCCCTAGGGTGTGGTACATTAAGCCTTGATGACGACCGATCACTTCGCCCTCAGTAGTTTTAATTTCCCCTGGTTGGGCGGGTAAAAAGCGGGCTAAGAAATCTTTAAATTTGCGTTCGCCGATAAAGCAGATCCCTGTGGAATCTTTTTTCTTCGCCGTTGCTAGCCCTAGATCTTCCGCAATGGCTCGCACCACGGGCTTTTCAAGCTCGCCAACAGGGAAAAGGCTTTGCCCCACTTGGGCCTCGCTCAGGGTGTAGAGAAAATAGCTTTGGTCTTTGTTGGGATCTAAGCCTCGCAATAGCTGCGCCTTGCCGTTATGCTCACCACGGCGAACATAATGCCCTGTGGCAATGTAATCCGCCCCTAAATCTTCGGCGGCATATTCCAAAAAGGCTTTAAACTTGATTTCTTTGTTGCATAGAATATCAGGGTTCGGCGTGCGACCCGCTTTGTATTCCGCTAAAAAATGCTCAAAAACGTTATCCCAATATTCCGCCGCAAAGTTGATTTTGTGCAATTTAATACCGAGCTTGTCGCATACTGCTTGGGCATCAGCGAGATCCGCCGCGGCTGTGCAATAATCGGTGTCATCATCTTCCTCCCAATTCTTCATAAACAAGCCTTCCACTTGGTAACCTTGTTGCTGAAGAATAAAGGCGGAAACGGAAGAATCCACGCCACCAGACATTCCACAAATTACTTTAATTTTGCTGTTTTCTGCACGTTGGCTTTCGCTTAATTCAGGAAAATATTGTTCATAAGTTTTTGATTTCATCATAATTTTTCAAATTTTTGACCGCACTTTGGTTATTCGGAAATTATTTTACTTCGTAGAAATTCGTTTCGCTTTTGTTGAAGCGATCTAATTCTGACGCGTCCACTTCGCCTTTTTCAACTTTGGCTTTTAAATTATCGCAAGGTTCATCGCAATCACACACTTTTTTTAAACCCAGTGCGGAAATACCGCCACAGCTGCCAGCAATAGATTTGCGTTTAATGATATAGCCGATGGACATTGCAAAAATCACTGCAAGGAAAAAGCCGAAAGTAATAAAAAATAGTTCCATTTTTTCACCTTTATGGATTGATTAATTGTTTAAATGCGGAAGACATTTTCACGTTAAAGCCCGTTTCTGTTTTGATGATTAAATATACCGCTAATTGTTGCTGCTCCGCCACTTTGAGCGCTTCATCTTCACCGAGCACAAACAAGCCTGTTGATAAGCCGTCTGCCGTCATTGATGAGGGATCAAGCACGGTAATTGACGCCAAATGATGTTGAATTGGGCGACCTGTTTGCGGGTTAATTTCGTGAGAATAACGCACACCGTTTTCTTCGAAATAAATGCGATAATCGCCAGAAGTTGCCATTGCCAGATTGTGTAAGCCGACCACTTGTTCTACGCTTCTTGAGCCGTCCGTAGTGGGTTTTTCTATCGCAATTTGCCAAGGCTTGTTTTCACTGTTATTGCCTTTGGCACGAATTTCGCCACCAATTTCCACCATATAGTTATCAATGTGTAAACTTTCAAGATAGTCCGCCACTTGATCGACACCAAAGCCTTTAGCGATGGAAGATAAATCCACATAAAGTTCTGGCACAGTTTTTTCTAGGTAAAATTTACCCGCACTTTCACTCAGTGTTAATTTTTCAATGCCTACCCACGCACGGCGTTCATCAAGCTGTTGCTGGGTTGGGGCTTTTTCCACGCGTTTTTCTGGGCCGAATCCCCACAGGTTCACCAATGGCCCTACGGTAACATCTAATGCGCCTTGTGTAACCTTATTTAAGCGAATGGCTTCACCTATCACTTTGGCTAGATCCGCAGAAATTTCAATCGGGGTATCCACTGCGCGGTTTTGGTTAAAACGGCTTAATTCAGAAGTAGGAATATAGGTGGACATTTTTTCATTCACGTCTTTTAAGATTTTTTCCACCCCTTCGTGGGTATCCGCTGCCGATTGGGTTGCTTCTACGGTGATGTATTTAATGTGGTAAGTAGTTCCCATTGTTTTACCGCTTAAGGTAACAATTTCGGGATCTTTTTGGCAGGCGGTTAGGCTACTCACCAAGAGTAAGGCGATGGCCCAGCCGTAAACCGTTTTGACTTTTCTTAACATAAATCTATCGCTAATTTTTCTGTGGCTAAAAATGGCTAAAGCGGTCAGAAATCTGACCGCTCTTTTTCTTTATTTAACAGCGTTATCAACCGCCAAAGTCATCTAATAAGATGTTTTCGTCTTCAACACCTAAGTCTTTGAGCATTTTGATTACTGCTGCGTTCATCACTGGAGGCCCACACATATAGTATTCACAGTCTTCTGGGGCTTCGTGATTTTTCAGATAGTTTTCATAAAGCACGTTGTGAATAAAGCCGGTGTAGCCGTCCCAATTATCTTCTGGCAATGGATCAGAAAGTGCCACGTACCATTTGAAGTTGTCGTTTTCGGCTTGGAGGGTGTCAAAATCTTCCACATAGAACATTTCACGTTTTGAACGTGCCCCATACCAGAACGACATTTTACGTTTAGATTTCAAACGTTTTAATTGGTCAAAAATATGCGAACGCATTGGTGCCATACCTGCACCCCCACCGATAAATACCATTTCTGCATCAGTATCTTTCGCGAAGAATTCCCCGAATGGACCAGAAATAGTTACTTTATCACCCGGTTTTAATGACCAAATATAAGAAGACATTTGTCCCGGTGGTGCATCTGGGTTGCTTGGCGGTGGCGTTGCGATACGCACGTTAAGCATAATGATGCCTTTCTCTTCTGGATATGAAGCCATTGAGTATGCACGCACGATTGGCTCGTCCACTTTTGACACATAACGCCATAGATTATATTTATCCCAGTCTTCGTGGTATTCTTGTGGAATATCGAAGTCTTTGTAATAAACCGTATGTGGCTCAGCTTCAATTTGGATATAGCCGCCCGCACGGAATGGCACTTCTTCCCCTTCAGGAATTTGAAGTTTAAGTTCTTTAATGAAGGTGGCTTTGTTGTCGTTAGAAATAACGGTACATTCCCATTTTTTCACGCCAAACACTTCTTCAGGCAATTCGATTTGCATATTGTTTTTTACGTTTACCTGACAAGCAAGACGATAACCTTCTTTGGCTTCACGTTTCGAAATGTGAGAAAGTTCTGTTGGCAGAATATCACCGCCACCCTCGGTTACTTTCACCACACATTGACCACAAGAGCCACCGCCGCCACAAGCAGAAGAAACGAAAATGCCTTTACTCGCTAATGCACCGAGTAATTTTCCGCCTGCTGGCAAATGAATGGCTTTGCTTGGGTCGTGATTAATTTCAATAGTAATGTCCCCTGAATTAACGAGCTTTGATTTAGCAAATAAAATGATTACCGCTAAAGCAAGCACTAGCACAGTGAACATTGCAATACCTAAAATAATTTCCATTTAGTATCCCCTTCTTATAACTGAATACCTGAAAATGACATAAAGCCAAGTGCCATTAGCCCTACAGTGATAAAGGTGATGCCTAAACCGCGTAAGCCTGCTGGAATATCAGCATATTTCATTTTTTCAGTTAAACCTGCAAGTGCCACGATAGCAAGCATCCAACCTGTTCCTGCACCGATACCATAAACCACCGACTCGGCAAAGTTATATTCGCGTTGTACCATAAAAGATACGCCACCGAAAATCGCACAGTTTACCGTAATGAGTGGGAGGAAGATCCCGAGTGCGTTGTAAAGAGCTGGAAAGAATTTATCTAGCACCATTTCAAGGATTTGCACCAATGCCGCAATCACCCCGATGAAGATGATGAAACGAAGGAAACTTAAATCAATACCTTCCACCAATGCCCCATCTTTTAAGATATGGGTATAAACGAGTTGGTTAGCTGGCACGGCAATGCCTAATACTACGATTACCGCAATCCCTAAACCAAAGGCGGTTGAAACTTTCTTTGAAACCGCAAGGAATGTACACATACCAAGGAAGAAAGAAAGTGCCATATTTTCAATAAAAATGGACTTAACAAACAGACTTAAATAATGTTCCATTGCTTATTTCTCCACCTGTTCTGGTTTCCAAGTTCTCAAGCCCCAAATGAGGAAGCCGATAATAAAGAATGCACTTGGTGCTAAAAGGAATAAACCGTTTGCTTGATACCAACCGCCATCTTGGATGGTTTGGAACACGGTCATACCGAAAATTTTGCCTGAACCAATTAATTCACGCAAAAAGGCAACGATAATTAAGATTGCACCGTAGCCGATACCATTACCTAAACCATCAACAAAACTTGCCAATGGTGGCTCTTTCATTGCAAAAGCTTCTGCACGCCCCATTACAATACAGTTAGTAATGATCAATCCAACGAATACGGAAAGTTGTTTAGATAACTCATAAGCATAGGCTTGCAACACTTGATCCACAAGGGTTACTAATGATGCAATGATCGCCATTTGCACAATGATACGGATACTATTTGGAATGTAGTTACGGATACAAGAAATAAAGAAACTTGAACACGCCGTTACTAAACTCACCGCAATCGCCATTACAACAGCGGTTTCTAATTTCGTTGTTACCGCTAAGGCTGAACAAATACCCAAAATTTGCAACGCAATCGGGTTGTTGCTCACCACAGGAGATAACAATAATTTTTTCATATTTGCATTAGCCATTAGTTAGCCTCCGCTCTAAGTTTATCTAAATACGGCCCAAAACCATTACGTCCAAACCAGTAATCGAAAGAACCTTGAACGCCTTTCGTGGTTAATGTCGCACCAGAAAGCCCATCAATACCGTGTTCTTTGTCTGCTGACGCACCTTTACCAATTTTAATTGCCACTTGATCTTGTGCATTAAAGAGTTTTTTACCCACAAAATGTCTCTGCCAGTTTGGGTTAGCAATTTCGCCTCCCAACCCTGCAGTTTCACCTTGCTCATAGTAAGTGATCCCTTTAATGGTATTCGCATCAGGTGCAACAGACACAAAACCATACATTACCGACCATAACCCTGTACCATAAATTGGCAACACAATTTGCGAGGTTTTACCCTGTGCATCTTTCACTAAATAAACCTCAGCATATTTTGCCCGCACTTTAATTCCCGCTTTATCGTCTGCAGGGTTAATGGCGATGCTTTCCGCAGGGTCTTTCGCTGCCACGCGTGCATTGAAATTAGTGATGTTATTTACATAATCACCGGTTGCGAGATCCACAATTTTCGGCTCAATGTTTTTCGCATAAAGGTCTTTAATTTCTGCCCCTTTTGCTTTTGCAGGTAATAAGCCCGCTACACTGAGGATATTTTTTTGTTTATCTAATAATTTTTGCTCATTTTGCGTCGGTTTCAATCCAACCGCAGCGGTTGCGACAATAATTGAGCAAACTAAGCTGACTAAAACAACAACAAGGATTGTTCCGCCAACACTATCTTTATTAAACTTAGCCATTGCGCGCTCTCCGACGTTTGATATTTGCTTGAACAACCAGATAGTCAAAAATTGGGGCAAATAAGTTAGCTAATAAAATGGCTAACATCATACCTTCAGGATAAGCAGGATTTACCACACGAATAAGTACTGCCATCGCACCAATTAATGCACCATACCACCATTTTCCTTTATTTGTGAATGAAGCGGATACTGGGTCTGTTGCCATAAACAACATACCTAACGCAAAGCCACCCAATACTAAATGCCAATGCCAAGGCATTGAGAAAAGTGGGTTGGTTTCTGAACCAATCACATTAAATAAGGTAGAGGTCGCGATCATACCGAGCATCACGCCCGCGATAATACGCCAAGAAGCAATGCGTGCGAACACAATCACCGCTGCACCAATTAACAACGCAAGGGTAGAAACTTCCCCAATTGACCCTGGGATATTTCCTAAGAATGCGTCCATCCATTGAATTGGCTGACCTGTGGTAACTTGCTTTAATGCACCTTGACCGCCCGTTGCCCATTGTGAAAGTGCGGTCGCACCAGAGAAGCCATCAGCGGCAATCCATACAGAATCCCCTGAGATTTGTGCGGGATAGGCAAAGAATAAAAACGCACGCCCTGCTAAGGCTGGGTTCATAAAGTTTTTACCTACACCACCAAACACTTCTTTGGCAACTACAACCCCGAATGTCGTCGCTAACGCCGCTTGCCATAATGGCAAGGTTGGCGGAACGATAAGGGCTAACAAAATAGAGGTTACGAAAAAACCTTCGTTGATTTCGTGTTTACGCACTGTGGCAAATAACACTTCCCAGAAACCGCCCACGAGGAACACGGTTAAATAAATAGGAAGGAAGAAAATTGCACCTAGTGCCATTTTTGCTAGCACGCCCGCATCGGGTGAAACTAAGCCTAACGCGTTTGCTAAGGCAAAATGCCAGTTTGAATCCACGTTATGGGCTAAGTTCTGTGCAAAATCGCCCACTTTTAATGCAAGAATAGATTGCTCACCCACATTAAACATTCCGTAGAACATTGCTGGGAATAAGGCTAACCACACCAACACCATCATACGTTTAGAATCCAACGCATCACGGACGTGAGAGGCCTTCGCTGTTACTGTACCCGGTGTATATAAAAAGGTTGCCGTTGCTTCATAAAGGGCATACCACTTCTCATATTTACCACCCGGTAAAAAAGCAGGTTCCATTTTCTCTAAAAGATGTTTTAAACCCATTTTTAACCTTCCTTCTCGATCTTATCTAAGGCTGCACGCAGCATTGGACCGTAGTCGTTTTTACCCGGACAAACGAATGTACAAAGTGCGAGATCTTCTTCATCTAACTCTAAGCAACCTAATGCTTGTGCACTGTCTGTATCGCCCGCACTTAAATCACGCAACAACAAAGTTGGGATAATGTCTAATGGCATTACACGCTCATAAGCACCAATTGGCACCATCGCACGGTGTCCACCATTAAGTGCGGTGGTAAAATTGAATAATTTGTGTCCGAAATGACCTAACACAGTACGGGTGATAGAGTATTTGTTCGCCCCTGGCATAATCCAACCTAGGAACTCTTTCTCACGACCTTCTGCAATCACAGAAACCTGTAACGCATAACGTCCTAAATAATCTACCGCACCTTCCGCTTTATGACCGCTTAACACGGAACCTGAGATAATACGGTTTTCACCTTCTTTTAACTCGCCTTTAGTTAATTGGGCTAAGTTAGCACCAAGTTGGGTGCGAATTAAACGCGGATTTTTCACCTGTGGGCCAGCCAATGAGATCACACGGCCATTATAAAGTTCACCCGTGGTAAATAAGCGACCAAATGCGATCACATCTTGATAATTCAAATACCAAACCGTTTTCGTTGCACTAACCGGATCGATAAAGTGAATATGCGTACCGCTTAAGCCCGCAGGATGTGGGCCACCAAAATCGTGTACGGCTAAATTTGGTAAATCCACCGTTGGGATATTGCTATCGCCCGCTTTACATAAATGCAATTTGCCTTCGTGTAAACGGCTTAACACGGTTAAACCATTGGTAAAATCGTCCCAATGTGCTTTTAATACCACTTCAGGATCAGCCGCTAATGGATTGGTATCCATTGCATTGACAAAAATAGAAGATGGCACGGCATTAACAGCAGGCACTTTACTGAATGGACGAGTACGAAGTGCTGTCCAAAGCCCAGAGGCTTGTAAGTTTTGACGAACTTGCTCGGAAGTTAAACTTTTAAGCTCATCGGCGGAATATTTATTAAAGGTAACCTGATCATCACCTTCGATTTGAATCACTACTGATTGCAACACACGCTTAGCACCGCGATTAATCGCAGTTACAGTACCACTTGCAGGGGCAGTGAATAATACGCCAGGGTTCTTTTTATCTTCAAAAAGCACCTGACCTTTTTTCACCACATCACCTTCACGCACCTTCATTGAAGGACGCATTCCCACATACTCTTCGCCAAGCAAGGCAACTTCAGTAACGGCATTGCCGTTATGGATTACTTGTTCTGGCTTCCCAGCGATAGGAAGATCCAAGCCTTTTTTAATCGTAATCATATTGTATGCACTACTTTTCGTTAGATTAAAAATATAGCTATCGCAAGATAAAACTCAATGCGATAACCTCGTCTTGAGTAATGATTTTTGCTTAATTATCAACGATGAATGCAAACACATCGCAACAATGTCCACTCCAACCACATAAATTTAAAACTCAAATTCTTGGTGTAACCTCACTGACAACAAATGAATTGCTATCAATAAGTTAAAATTTTGATAAAAATTAACGGCTCATTTTAACTAATTAATAACTGACACGCTACTTTGACGAGCCGTTTTTGTGATTTTTTCCACAAAAAAAGCAATCAGTTTTGTGTGAAATCAATTTTTTAAATCTGAAAAAGAGACCTCATACTAAAAATAAGGTATCGATTTATTGTCCCACACCTAAGCAATTTGGCGAACGAGGAAATTGCTCCCCTAACTTTTGCCATTCTTCTAAGGTATAAATATGCAATGCCAAGGCGTGAATGCCATTTTTTAATTCTTCCGCCAATAATTGATACAGCATTTGATGACGTGCCACTTTACGAACCGCATTGAAAGCGTCACTCACTAGCACCACTTTAAAATGAGAATCTGCACCACGCCCTGAACTGTGCATATGGCTTTCATTTTCAATATGCAAAAAGTGCGGTGCAAATTTTGCTGATATTTTTTCTTCTAAACGTTGTTGTGTATCCATTATAAATTTCCTCTTTCTACTTTACCGCCGCAAAGACTATACATTCACAACGAAGTTTGCAAGAATAAGACCACTTTTTATTTAAATGAGGAATGTATTATGCGTTTTGCCAAACTCTCCGCTCTCGCCCTGCTTTCAACGGCATTGTTCACTGCTTGTCAATCTCAACCGAGCAATACTTTAACCTTCACCCCATCAAGTCCAATAATGCAACAATTTAACGCTGCCAACCAGCGTGCAGTGCTGAATGTGGTAACCCGTGATGTACGACAAGCCCCTGAAGTATCAAGCTATGTGCATAACGATAAAATCCATAAACTCTTCGCCCAGCCTTCAGTTACTCAATTATTCGATCAAGTGATCAAACAAAATCTGAATGCCAAAGGCTTCCGAATCGCCGCCACACCAGCACAATCCAACACCAATGTGATCGTAAATATCACCCAGTTCTTCGCTAATGTTGAACAAGGCAATTTACGCTACAAAATCACCGCGAAAGTCCGAGTGAATGTCCAAGTTCAAGGAGCAAAAGGGCAATTTAACAAAAATATCGGCTCAACCCGCACCCAAGAAGGGGCATTCAATGCGGATAACGCCAACATTCAAAAGGTGTTAGGACAAGCCTTAGAAGACACCATTCAAAGTTTATACAAAGACCAAGAAATCGCCAACGCAATTAACCAAAACTGGTAGAAGCTATACCATAAAAAACGAAACCTACTCCTGCTCACGGCATTTTCAAATAGCCCAAAAATGCCGTTGTAGATGTTTATGATTGCCTAACGTTAATATCATACAATAATAAAAACCTCTCCCCTTATCCCAAAAAAATCCCCAAACAAACTACCGCACTTCCCCTTTCCATTCCCTTTTGAAGTGCTATAATTTTCCCTCTACATTTATCAGCAAAACAAGGATTTTCTATGGACAATAAGATCGCCCCAGCCAGCCAGCCAGCCAGCCAGCCAGCCAGCCAGCCAGCCAGCCAGCCAGCCAGGATTTGTAGTGCCAGCCTCGCACAACAGCAAGCGTTTTTAAACGATTTAGATGCCCGTTTATGGGCAGCGGCGGATAAGTTAAGAAACCAGCTAGACGCAGCCAACTACAAACACATCGTTCTCGGTTTTATCTTCTTAAAATACATCTCCGACAGCTTCACCGCCTTTCGTGAAAAACTGCAAGCCCAGTTGCAAGATCCCGAAAATCCCCTTTATCTTGACCCCAACGACTATTCCCCCCAAGACTACCAAGCCTTGCTCCACAGCGAAATGGAACTGCAAGACAACTACACCGCTGAAAACATCTTTTGGGTGCCAGAACAATCCCGTTGGGAAAACATCAAAAACACCGCCATACTCAACAAAGGCACAGCCTTGCCTTGGGGCGGTAGCTTTCGTGGCGTTGCCAGCCTGATTGATGACGCATTCACCGCCATCGAAAAAGAAAACCCCAAACTCAAAGGCATCATTCAACGCATCTCAGGCTTTGATGTGGAAGAACAAACCCTCATCGGCTTAGTCAATCTCTTTTCGGATACAAATTTCAGCCGGCCTACCCTCAACGGGCAGCCCATTTCAATGGCAGCGAAAGACATCTTAGGCCACGTTTACGAATACTTTCTCGGACAATTTGCCCTCGCCGAAGGCAAAAAAGGCGGACAATATTTCACCCCAAAATCCATCGTTAGCCTCATTGTCGAAATGCTCGAACCCTATCAAGGGCGAATTTACGATCCCGCAATGGGTTCAGGCGGTTTCTTTGTACAAACGGAAAAATTCATCGCCGCCCATCAAGGCAACATCAACAACGTCTCCATTTACGGGCAAGAATTCAACCCCACCACTTGGAAACTCGCCGCAATGAATATGGCGATTCGTGGCATCGAATTTGACTTCGGCAAAGGCAACGCCGACAGCTTCCGCAACCCACAACACCTCGACAAAAAAATGGATTTTGTAATGGCAAACCCGCCTTTCAATATGAGCGACTGGTGGAGCGAAGCCCTGCAAAACGACCCACGCTGGCAATACGGCACACCACAACAAGGCAACGCCAACTTCGCTTGGCTACAACATATGCTCTACCACCTCAGCCCACAAGGGCGAATGGCATTGCTGCTCGCCAACGGCTCAATGAGCAGCCAAACCAGCGGCGAGGGCGAAATCCGCAAACAACTCATCGAAGCCGACCTTATCGAAGCCATGGTCGCCTTACCGGGGCAACTGTTCACCAACACCCAAATCCCCGCCTGCATTTGGTTGCTGAACAAAGCCAAAGCACGCAAAGGCGAAGTGTTGTTTATCGATGCCCGCGAAATCGGCTATATGAAAGACCGCACGTTACGCGACTTCACCGCCGAAGACATCGCCCACCTCGCCAGCACCTACCACGCTTGGCAAAAGGAGCAGGGCTACCAAAACCAAGCAGGCTACTGCTACACCGCTAGCCTTGAAGAAATCCGCCAAAATGATTTTGTCCTCACCCCAGGGCGTTATGTCGGCACAGCAGAACAACAAGACGACGGCGTGCCTTTCGCCGAAAAAATGCAAAAACTCACCGCACTTTTAAATGAACAGTTTGCACAAGGGCGAGCGTTGGAAGAAGAAATTAGAAAGAGTTTGGGGATTTTGGGATAAGGAATAATAAAATGTATAGAAAAATAGAAGATATTTCTAAGAATTTTGATAAATTCAGAAAACCTCTTTCCTCTAGGGAAAGAAGCAAAATACAAGGCGAATATCCCTATTATGGTGCTGCTAAGATCATTGATTATGTAGATGGCTTCACTCATACTGGATTAAGTTTATTAATAGCCGAAGATGGAAGTGTTGAAACTGAAGAGGGTTTCCCTGTCTTACAATTAGCTAACGGAAAATACTGGGTCAATAATCATACACACGTATTAAAAGGAGAAAATGACTACGAAACGAAATATTTATACTATGCCTTAAAACAGGTCAAAATATCACCGTTTATTACTGGGGCGGTTCAAAAGAAAATATCTCAAAAGGCATTAAACTCCATAGAAGTGAGATTTTTAGAAAATGCTTCAGATAGAAAAAAAGTTGTTGATACTTTAGATGCCTTTGATCAAAAAATCACCCTCAACACCCAAACCAACCAAACCCTAGAACAAATCGCACAGGCGATTTTCAAGCATTGGTTTATCGACTTCGCCCCCGTACACGCCAAAGCCAACGCCTTAGCCTCAGGGGCAAGCCCAGAGCAAGCCGAACTTGCCACAATGGCTTGTCTCAGCGGAAAAACCCTTGCAGAAATCACCGCACTTCAACACACCACCCCCGAAGCCTATCACCAACTCCAACAAACCGCCCAAGCCTTCCCCAGCGAGTTTGTGGAAAGTGAAATGGGGCTAGTGCCGAAGGGGTGGGGGTACAAGTTCTTAAACGAAGTTTGTAAGATCGCTTATGGAAAAAACCTACCAACCAAACAACTATTAGATCAAGGTTATCCTGTTTTCGGTGGTAATGGAATAATTGGGTATTTTGACAGGTATCTCTATGAACAACCACAAACATTAATTTCTTGTCGAGGAGCAGCTTCAGGAAAAATTATGTATTCTGCACCAAAATCTTTTATCACAAATAATTCATTGATAATAGAAAGCAATGAATTGTTAGATTATTTTTACATTTATGAATATTTAAAAAATAAAGATATAACACCATATATTTCAGGAAGTGCACAACCACAAATAACTATTTCTAGCATTGAAAAAATCAAAATACTTTTACCACAAGAATTTATATTAGAACGATACAGTTCATTAGTATCAAATTTATATAATAAAATATATCTAAACAATAAAAATAATGAACTTCTAGCTAAGACAAGAGATCAATTATTACCAAAACTTTTAAATGGGGAGGTTGAGCTATGAGCAATAGAACTGACTTAAAATCTATACAGAGCCATTGGACTGACGTTAGACCCTATTTATTAAAATTAACATCAGAAGATATGCAGCCTGAAAATAGTATAAAAATTAATATTGATGTATTACCTTATTATTTTTCACCTTTCATTCTTGAGCTATTATCTGAAGATAACAAAAAGAAATTAACAGATTACTTATTAAATATAAAAAAGTATCTTATTAATGAAGATAATTATACCCTTTCTACGCAACACTGCCAAAAAGTGGAAAATTTAGTTAATGAGATGACAGATTATTTAAATAAAATAGGAGGAAACATTCCTAATATAGCCATATTGGAAAAATATGACAAGGCAACAAAAGAGCAAATAGAAAATATTGAAAAGAGAGCAAACAGCCTATTTGGAGAATTAACAACACATAGTATAAAAAAAGCTTTTAATGAACAAGCTGAAAATTTTTTAAAAATAAATAAGCGTTATACCGCCTTTTTCTATATATTATTAGTATTGTTATTTTTTATAGGCTCTATAACATTTATTCTCTCTTTAGGAGAAAATGAAATTAAACTTAACAATTTTATCAATAAGATAATAATCATTATGCCTTTTATCTGGGCTATTTTATTTACGAATAAAAAAGTAAATGAATCTAAAAAATTAGAACAGGCTTATCTACACAAAGCCGTTATAGCTCAATCTTACTTAAACTATCTAAAATTTATAAAAAGTACTTTTTATACTGTTCCAACGGGAGATACCAACTCTTATCGTGAGGTACTTAATACTTTACATAAGGTTACTATGGAAAGTTTAGCTTTAAATCCAGCTTTACTACTGGATAAATCAACTGCCGAAAAAATTCCAATGGAAGAATTACTTTCTAGGATATTAGATAAAACGACAACAACTAAAAAAGGCGAATAAAAATATCACCTGATAAAACGGGCGAACACATAGGTTCGCCCCTACGTGGCAAGGCATTTAATAAAATAAAGTGCGGTAAAAAATTAATAATGTTTTTAGAAAAAAGCATATTCCCCACTAATTATTCCCCTCTTTGAAAAAGAGGGGCTAGGGGAGATTAAAAACAAAAAATCAAAAGAGGAAAATTAATATGTTTCAGGTTTTATTTAGTGGTTTTGGTTCTATCTTTTCTATTTTATTTTTATTTTTGCTGCCTAAATTTGTGCTAATAGTTATGCCTTTAAGCTGTCTTATGTTATTAGGTATCGCTGCATCATTTACCTTTTCAATACTAGCAGAAAATAGAATAATAAAGTGGTGTGCTGTATTTTTCAATTGTGTACTTATCTTTTGTTTTTTCTGGTTTGCATTTAGTGGTAATCAAACGCTAATTTTGATAGCAAAATATATTATTGGCTTTTTTACGCTGATTGGCATCATTACTGTATTTGCCTTTATAATAGAAAAATTAAATCAGAGAAAAAAAGCAAAAGAAAAAGCACAAATTGAAAATTCTGAAAATAATAAACCGCTATTACTCGAACCTACAGAGAAAACACCAAGCGATCTTATTGTTTCATCAGAACAAAAAGAAGAAACCCCAAGCAATTTAATTATTCCGCTAACCCAAACAGAAAACAGCTTAGACGCACCTATTTCTTTACCACCGCAAAAAGAAAAAGGAAACAAAAAACGGAAACGCTCCGAGCAAGCAGAAAATAACCTCACGCCAGAAGAAAAACATCAGCGGAAAACTGATGATATTAAGCTCAGAATTCTTGAATGTGAACGAAGAATTGCCGAGCTAAAAAAACAAGAGTTAGAATATAAACTTAAATCATTAGAGGCATTAGAAAAATACAGAGAAATAAAAAGAAAAAATAATTCTTCTAATAAAAAATAACGAAAAAAAATGTAGGAGTGGACCTATGTGCCCACCCGAAAAAACAACTAAATTGATAAACAAAGAATAATTATCGAAACGGGCGAACACACAGGTTCGCCCCTACGTAGTAAAGTATTTAATGAAATAAAAAATAGGGTAAAAAATGAAATATAAAAATCACCTAAAAAACCACCGCACTTTATCTTTCGAGAAATAAAAGATAAGCGAAAAGATGTAGAGGTGTAAGATAAAATCTTAAATCTCCCCTAGCCCCTCTTTTTCAAAGAGGGGAACTTAAAACAGAGATAAATAGATTTTCAGCAATAAAATAAAGTGCGGTAAAAAATTAATAACGTTTTTAGAAAAAAGCATATTCCCCACTAATTATTCCCCTCTTTGAAAAAGAGGGGCTAGGGGAGATTAAAATTTAGATTAAAAAACCACCATAGCGAGAACCTCACGATACGGTCGAAATTTGGTTATTGATTACATACAAAATAAAAAGGAAACACTATGCACATCAACGAATCCACCATTGAAAATTTAGCACTGGAGCAGTTGCAATCGCTGGGCTGGCGGTATGCCTATGGCAAGGAGGTGCTGGCTGGGTTGGCTTATCCTTGGCGAGAAACCACACAAGCGGTGGTGTTGAAGCCGTTGCTGTTGGAAGCCTTAGTGCGGATTAATCCCCATTTGCCGTCTGCAGTGTTGGAAGAGGTGGCGGCGGAGGTGTGCAAAAGTGATATTGCCCCACTGGCGGAGCGTAATCAGCGGTTTTATCGTCAGCTCAAGCAAGGGGTGGCGGTGCGTTATCAGGAAAACGGGCAGGAAAAGCACGATGTGGCGTTGTTGGTGGATTTCAGGCAGCCTGAGCAAAACAGTTTTTATGCCATTAATCAGTTGGAAATTCAAGGCACAAAAGGCAAACGCATTCCTGATATTTTGTGTTTTATCAATGGTTTACCGATGGCGATTTTTGAGCTGAAAAATCCGCTCAAGGTGAATGCTGGCATTAATAAAGCCTTTGAGCAGTTGCAAACCTATAAACGTGAAATCAGCGATTTATTTGTGTTCAATCAATTAATGGTGATTTCAGACGGCACAACCGCACGGCTTGGCTCGCTTACGGCGGATTTTCAACGCTTTTTGCCTTGGAAAGTGGTGGACGAAAGCCAGCAGAGCCAACGCATTCCTTTTGAAAATGAGCAAACAGGGCTGTTGCAAGGGCTGTTTTCGCCTGCGGTGTTGCTCGATTATGTGCGTGATTTTGTGGTGTTTGAAAGCGATAGCCGTGGGCAAACGGTGAAAAAAATCGCTGCCTATCATCAGTTTTACGGCGTGAATGCGGCGGTGGAATCCACCATTGCCGCCTATTTGGGCGATAGTCGCAAGATCGGCGTGATTTGGCATACGCAAGGTTCGGGCAAATCGCTGTCAATGCTGTTTTATGCAGGCAAACTCATCAGCCAGCCTGAATTGCAAAATCCCACCATTGTGGTGGTTACCGATCGCAATGATTTAGACGGTCAGTTGTTCGCCACTTTTAGCCAAGATCAAGACATCACCCGCCAAACGCCGATTCAAGCCAACGGTCGGGAAGAATTGCGTGCGGAGCTGGCGAAACGAGAAAGCGGCGGCATTATTTTCACCACCATTCAAAAATTCGGCTTGCGTGAGGGCGAGGAGCAACACCCTGTCCTTAACGACCGCCGCAATATTATTGTGATCAGCGATGAAGCCCACCGCTCACAATATGGCTTTTCGCAAAAAATCAACCAGCAAGGGCTATATCGTGATGGCTACGCTAAATACCTGCGTGCCGCCCTGCCCCACGCCAGTTTTATCGGCTTTACGGGTACGCCGTTGAGCCTTGAAGACAAGGACACGCAAGAGGTGTTCGGGCGTTATATTTCCATTTATGATATTCAAGATGCGGTGGAAGACGGCGCAACCGTGCCGATTATTTACGAAGCACGCCAAATTCCCTTGCAAGAAAGCCAGCAGTTTCATCACGCCGTGCAAGAAGCCCAAGCCATTTTAGAGCAAGACGAAGAAAGCTATTCTTTCCGCTTGCTGGAACAATTAATGGGAACAGAACAACGCCTCGCCCACCTCGCCCAAGACTTGGTGCAACATTTTGAAGCACGCAATCAACTTTCAGATGGCAAGGCGATGGCGGTGGTGATGAGTCGCCGTATTTGCGTGAAATTATATAATGAAATCATTAAATTACGCCCCGATTGGCATAGCGATGATGTCAATCAAGGTGTGGTGAAAGTGATGATGACGGGCAACGCCAGCGACCCCGAAGAAATGCAAGCCCACGTTTACCCGTTCACGGAGAAAAAGCAGTTAGAAAAACGCTTTAAAGACCCCGATGATCCGCTCAAACTGGTGATCGTGCGAGATATGTGGCTCACGGGCTTTGATGCCCCTTGTTGCCATACGATGTACATCGACAAACCAATGCAAGGGCATAACCTAATGCAAGCCATTGCACGGGTGAACCGCGTTTTTCGCAACAAAAGCCGTGAAAATGGCGGCTTGATCGTGGATTATATCGGCTTGGCGGAGGAGCTAAAAAAAGCCACCCAGCAATATACCAACGCAGGCGGCAAAGATGCCGTTACCACTGATATTCATCAAGTTTTCCAAAAAATGTTGGAATATCTAGACATCATTCGCGGGCAATTCGCCAGCCCTGTGGACGGCAAACCCTTTGATTTAACAGCGGCATTACACATCAGCGAGCCTGAAAAATTACTCAATGCCATCTGCCAAGCGGCGAACCATATCCTCGCCTTAGATCGACAAAAAACAGCAGAAAATCACACCGCACTTTATCCGCAAAAATCTGCACAAGGGGAAAAAACCCCACGCAAAAATGCCTTTTTGCAAGCGGTGCGACTGGCGAAAAAAGGCTTTTCCCTGTGTGGCTCAATGGAAGAAATCCAGCCCTACCGCCAGCAAATCGCCTTTTATGATGCCGTGCGTGCCACTATTGTGAAGCCTGAGCAACAGCACCGCCCCAACTCGCCCAAAGAGCGACAATTAAAACTGGTTACCCTGCTCAACCAAGCGGTGCGTTCAGACGGCGTGGTGGATTTGTTCGACTTAATGGAAGAAGAACGCCCCGATCTTTCCCTGCTTTCCGAAGAATTTATGGGCAGAGTGGAAGCCAGCGACACGCCTGATTTATGGCTCTCAGCCATTGAAGGCTACCTGAAATCTTCCATTAAAAACAAAGCACAGAACAATCTCGGCACGCAAAAAACCTTTGAACAACGGCTCAAAGAAGCGATGAACCAATATCACAACCACAATTTAAGCGTGATGGAAATCATCAAAGAGCTGGTGGAAATGGCGAAAGAGTTCGAGCAACACCTCTCGCGTGGCGAAACCTTAGGGCTAAACAGCACCGAACTGGCGTTTTACGATGCCTTAATCCAAAATCAAAGTGCGGTGGAAAAAATGGAAGATGCTAACCCTCACCGCCCTTGCCAAAGAAATCACCGCCCAACTGCGTAAATCCGTCACCATCGACTGGCAGCATAAAGAAGCCGTGCGAGCCAAAATGCGTGTGTTAATCCGCCGAGCTTTGCTAAAATACAAATACCCACCTGATTTGGCAACGGACGCTATTGAGTTTGTTTTGAAACAAGCGGAAGTGGTGGCGGAGGGGTTGGTGATGGAATAAAGTGCGGTGGAATTTTCGCGAGATTTTTCCATCTTCTATTATGAAACCATAAGTGTAAATAATAAGATACACAGGTTTCGTATAAAAATAAATTTAGAATAATCCGTTATAAAAAACCTTGTGGCAAAATCCACAAGGTTTTTTATTGTATGGCGAACGTGGGCTACTTCAATTTTTTGCTATAATCTATTGAATTTTATAGAGGTTTTCTTTTTTCTTGTCTGTTACAGGGATCTAAACAGGGATCTAAATCCTTTTTTCAGTATAAAGCGAAAATAAAACAGCTTTCAATAGCTGATGATTTTTACAGGTTGGATAACGCATTTTTTGATTATTCTTTGCGGGCGATTTTTTCTTTTTGTTTTGGGGTGAAAAAAATTTTTTTTGTCTGTGTGTAAAAAACAGTGGGAAAAGTGGGAAAATGGGAAAAAACGTTAATTTTATGTTTATATTCAATAAGTTAAGCTAAAAATAAAAATGGGAAAATGCTCAAAAAAATGGGAATTTTCGCCCCCAAAAATGGGAATTTTCTAAATTTGTCTATTTTTTATTCGGTTTTGTGTCAAAATGCGATTTTTTTCAATTTGGGAAAAAATCCGCTCATTTTGGGAAAATTTCTTTAAATTTGGGAAAATTTTTTTTAATTTGGGAAAATGATTTTTTAATAACTTGTTGATTTATTTATAATAATCTATTTATATTCCTATATTTTCCCATTTTTCCCAAAATATTTTATATACTCTAGAAAATTTTATTTTATAGCTTGCTTGGTTTTGTGGGCGGCTGAGCAAAAAAAAGCCAACTTGTGAAGCTGGCTTTGTGAGTAAGTGCGGTGCTTATTCTTCCTGTTTTTCCTCTTCTTCGATTAAAGCGGGGTACACAATAAAAAAGCGTTTTCCTTTGCTGTTGATATACCGTTCTAATTTGGTCGGTACTTTATGCTGATAAGGTCTTTTTTCTTGCTCTATACCTTTCTTGAGCATTTTGTGCTTTTCCATTGCTTCAAACACGAGTTTACGCGGGAATTCGCTTTCTTTGATTACATCTTTAAAGGCTTTAGGGTGAATATAAAAATGCTCGGGTTCTTCGCCCACAATTTCCAAAACACGATAGCCCAAGATTTTTTGAATAATCCGCTGCGTGGTGGGTTCTGGAACTTGAATAAAGCCGCTTTCCGCGTTTTCATCAAGCCAGCCATTAAAGAACTCTATGATTTTTTCTTCTTCCCGCTCGCCCGTGCCGTAGTCTGTGTGCCAGTCGTTGAAAGATTGGATCAAACATTCGCGGTTATCCGCTTCGCTCCACTGGGTTAAATGGCGGGCGGTTTGTAGTGCGGTTTCGAGTATGGCGAAGTTTGTGCCTACCCGTTGCACCTGTGAAGCGGGGTTGCTGGCTAAGCGTTCCGCCCATTCCGCTTTATAGCGTTGATATTCGGCTTTGATAAAGGCTTGGTTTTCTGAAATGTATTTGATCCATTCTCGCCCTACTACGCCATAATGATTTAGGCTCGCTTCGTTTAGGTGATCGGCGTGAGCCTTGTTATTGGCAAAGCCGTGAAGATGATTGGCTTCGATTAAAGGAATATTCAAAAGCCGCACTAATTGCCCCGCGTTAATATTTACCCCTTTCGATTGTAAAAAGCCCTCTACGTCTTTTTCGCCCGTTGAAAGTGCGGTAATTTTCCAGCGTGAAAGTTCATCGTTACCGCCTTCTTTCATTCCTTTGGCTCGCCCTTTTTCGTTGAAAAGTGAATAGGCGATATTTTCCACATCGTAAATCTTTTTGGCTTGCCCCAATTCATCAAGGGTAATAAAGCCGTCATTTCTTGCCGCCGCTTCGTTGCTTAATGCGGTGGCGGTGGTGTTCCAGCTTAAATCAATTAAATCAGGGTTGCCATAAAGACTATTGGCAATGTTAAGCGTGGTTGTTTTCCCCTTGCTTGAAGAATTAAATAAATGCACGCCAAAACTTTTTGCATTAATCAGGCGTAACAGTGGGCTAGCTAAGGCGGTGGCAATCCCTAACATCATCGACGTGTTTTTATTGGCATATTGGGCGATCTCTTGTTGCCAGCTTTCAAGCGTGCCTTTAGTGTCGTAGCCGTTGGCATTCGCACTTTTATTTTTAAAGATAATAGGGTGTTCCGGTGTGCCTAAAATCTCCCCGCTAGGCAATAAATACGCCCCATTATGCCAGCCTGTGGAATGGGTAACCGTCCAGCTTTCCACATTTAGCCCTAAGGCGTGGAAATGCTCCACAAGGTTTTGGGCGATCCCCGTTTTGGGTGTCATTTTAAAGCCTTGGTTTTTGAGCAATCGCCAAGCGGTATCAGTGCCAAAATCACCGCAATTTATCGCTTCAATGCGGGGTTCTTTTTCGTCTGGGTTGTGCCATTGGAAAATATAGAAATAATCGCCGTTTTCGTTTTTACCTTTGCCGATTAATTCCAGTTTATCGCAGATCCATTTCAAATCTTCCCGCAGCACTTCGCCCGTATCTTTGTCTAGCTTTGGTACAACATAAAATAGCCCCTCAAGTAGCCCGTTTTCGCGATAATCAATATAAGGCGAGGTTTTCGGGGCGGTCTGGTCTATGCTAGCTTGTGCGATCAGTTTCGCCGCCTCCGCTTCCCCCTTGCGGATCTTTTCAATGTAATTACTGAAATTCTCGATTAATTCGCCCGTTACAACGCTATGCAATGAAACGATTTTCGCGTCGGTTTTGGTGGCTAAATTATGACAAATTGCCGTTTTTTGTTCTTCCGTGAGCTTCCCGCATTCAAAGAGCTTGATATATTGCTGATTTTTCGGGGCAAGGGTGATTTCTGGAATATTTTTTAAAGG
The DNA here is from genome assembly GCF_011765605.1 of Avibacterium paragallinarum. Classification (NCBI taxonomy): domain Bacteria; kingdom Pseudomonadati; phylum Pseudomonadota; class Gammaproteobacteria; order Pasteurellales; family Pasteurellaceae; genus Avibacterium; species Avibacterium paragallinarum. Next base: position 2,343,173 of record NZ_CP050316.1, on the reverse strand, counting down.
GTTCGCCCCAAAAATATAGGGCTTAAAATCGCAAGGCTCTTTAAGCTGATTTTCGTTGAGCATTTGCCACAGCGTGCCTTGTCCATTGCCCCACGCTTCCCACGCCTCATCACCAATTAAAATGATCTGATCTTCCATCGGTTGGGGTTTTGTGGCTTTATATTTTGTTTTTCCGTTCATCATAATTTCACCTCCACAACGGCTAATTTATTAAGCTCGGTATTTAGCTTTTCTTGTAGGCTTTCAATATGATGCAAATAAACTTGTTCAATTTGTGCCATTGCATTTAAACGCCCTAATTTCTCGCTATGGGTTTCGCCTAGATTAAACGCCGCTAAGGTTTCATAGAAATAAGGGAACACGGATAAATTCTTTAATTCCGCACTGATTTGCTCGCTTAAGGCTTTAATTTCTTGTAATGTCGTTTTCATTTTTTCCCCCATTTCTTATTCATATGATTTACTGAATTTTCGATAATCGCTTGTATGGAATGCGTAACGCCCCACATATTCCCGTTGTGATGATAAACTTTTGCGGCGTTTAATCGCTGTTCAATAAATTTAATCACCGCTTCGGCTTGCTTCTCACTTAATGGATCGCCGTGGTTAAACGGTGGTTTAGGCTCTACAGTCTTCATTGTTGAGCTTTCCACGGGTTTAGGGGGCGTGGGCTGTGGTTTGGGTTGCTCCACTTGAGGCGGCTTCGGGGTTGGCTTGCGTAAAGGATAAATCGCATTTTCAATCCGCATCAGGTTTTTTATTGCCTCGGCATATTGTTTTTGTTTGGCTTTTTCCTTCGCTTTATCTAGCCAATACTGAGCGATTTTTATTTGATTTTCTATCATATCTAGCATAGTTCACCCCACTTTTTTCTCCGCATTCAGTTCAATAATTAAATGGTTGTGGCTTCCATTTACAATCTGATTTTTAGAATAATTATTAATAGAAATGTTGATCGTTAAAGGCGTGTTTGGGTGTTCTTTTATAAATGCCAATAACAATTCAAGAGGAGAATTAGACATAGCTTGCCCCCTTAATTCTTGCGATAAACGCGGCTTTGTCGCGGGGTAAATTTAAAAATTGGCGGGCTTCTTGTTCTGAATTGGCAAGAATGGCGATTTTTAGGCGTTTTTCGCCTAGCAATAAGAATTTATAAAGCATTATTGATAGCTCCAATTGTAAATTATTGAAAGCTACCGCTAAACTTTCCACGGTCTGGCGGTAGAACGTAACAGGGTGGAAAACCGCTACAATTGGAAAACGGCAAAGGGCTAAGCCTTTCCTATTACGCTCTACCATTGAGAGAAAAACGCCTAAGGCATTTTCTTTAGGTGTGCGAAAAATACGAACAAAAAAAGCACGGTTTAACGGCGTGCTGTTCGCCAATTGTAATTTATTCAGCTTTCCACGGCTGGCTTTCGATTTTGCGAAAGCGTGGCAAGTGTAAGCTGGAATAGTTGGGGTTGTCAAGGCTAAATTACGCATATTTCACCCCCTTAATTCTTGCGATAAATGCGGCTTTATCGCGGGGTAAATTTAAAAATTGGCGGGCTTCTTGTTCTGAATTGGCAAGAATAGCGATTTTTAGGCGTTTTTTGCCTAGCAATAAGAATTTATAAATCATTGCTGTAACTCCACTGAATAAATATTTAGAAGTTACCGCTTGAAGTTTCGAGGCTTTTGGGCGGTAACGTGTTACGGGCTCGAAAACTGCGATCAGTGGAACACAGCAAAGGGCGAAACCTTTCCCATAACACGCTACCATAGATAGACGCTCAGGGCTTTCGTGAAGCTCGGGGCGTTCTTGGGGTGTGTTTGTGCTACGCATAAAAAAACACGCATTTAAGGGCGTGTATTTATCCGCCACTGATATATCGTTCGAGTTTCGAGGCTCGGCACTTTTTAAAAGTGCGGTGATAAAATACGACAAATTTCCCGCACTTGTCAATAAATGGTGGCGGTTTTGTAAAAAATGATTGTGATATTTTCTTTTTAGTGTAAAATCCAGTGTTAAATCATTACTATTTTTTCTCATAATTAAAAATCCTTACCTTTGTTATATTATGAAATAAAAAGCACATCTTGATGTGCTTTTTCTTTGCCTGAACATTGCACTTTATCGCTTGGGGTCTTGTTGCCATTTGTGGCTTGGTTTTACGGGCTGAAAAACGCCTTTTTTAATTTCGCCAAGTTGTGCCGTAACCGTAGCTTTAATGTCGCACTCTACGCAATAAACGCTCGCTTGCGTTACGCACGCACTGGGGCGATCAGAGGTGCGGATATTCAAAGCTTTTCCGCACTCGGGGCATTTGATTTTTAAGCCTTTCATTTTATCTAAGCTCCTGTTCTAGCCCTTGTTCAAGCCGTTTAATTAGGGCTTTCTTTTGCGGTGTAGAAAGGCGGTTGAGTGTGGCATAAATCTGCCCTAAGGGTGAATGTTTTGTCTTGATATGCTCTTCGCGGTGTACGTCTTCATACAAGGAAAATAGCACTTTCATTCTTCCCTTATCATTAAGCGGGATAAATGCCCGTATAATAGCGAGTTCATCAGCGTTCATTATGCTTTCCCTTTATTTGGGTTTTGCTTTGCGATCCACGCTTGCACGTCTTCTAATTGCCATAAGCTACGTTTGCCAATTTTGAGCGGTTTCGGAAATTTCCCCGTTTTTATGAGCTGGTAAATTTTTGTTCTTCCGCCAATTTTCATTTCTTGCAATTCTTTCAAGGTGAGTAATGCCATTGGGTTTTCTCCTCTTAATATGGGCGTAGCCTTGCCCGCTACGCCGTTAGCACTAGCCTAAAATTACCATTGCGGGATCAATCGCCGCCATTAAGCCTAAATCTTCAATTACATAGCCTTCATATCGCCAGTAGCTCACGATTTCCCGCTTGTAATCCTGATCTTCTCGTATGGAATAACGCCCGCTGCGGTTGAAAATATAAAGGCTTAAATTTTGCAACGTGGTAACTACCGCCCCATAAATTGGAAATTGTGGCGGGGTGAGGGTTTTCATTCCGCCGAATTGGTTAGCAATGTAGTGATTTTGTAAACCTGTTTTTTCTTGTGCCGGTGGGTTCGCACTGGTGATCGGCTGAGCTTCTCGGGCGAGTAATCCCGCTCCAACAAGGAAAACAAGATCATTGCGGTTGCGGTGATGCTCGTCGAGTTGGTTTCTTAGAGCAAGGGCAAGTGTATCTAAATTTTCATAATCCGCATTTTCGCCAAAAATTTTTAACTTGCCATTTTTACCCGTGGCTTTGATATTTTCGGGCTTTTGCTCCGCAAGCAATGCAAGCCAGCCTTTATTTACGTCTGATAGGTCTACCGCTTGTGTATTTGTGGCTAAACTTTTCCCCGCCCAACCGATTTGCATCATATTTGCGGCAATTTGATCTAAAACAAATTCATCGAGTAAGTGATCGAACTTTTCGGGGTGTTGGCTGAAATTATCAAGTAAGCCCCATTTGACTGTAACGCCGCTATCAGTTTCATAAACTCTATAGCCTTGTTCATTATCAATTTGATCAATAATATGTCGGGCTTCTGCTTGTCGCCCAGTAATATTTGGCTTTAATGGGCCGTAGATTTTTGCCCCTTGTTCTTGGTGTACGGGGATCATATTAATCGCGTTGAGAAAATCAGAACGTTGCTGAATTTTCTCATTCATTTCTTTTACTTGATATTCATCAAGCGAAAAAGCACTTTTATCATATTGATCCTGTGCATTAAATTGCTTCGCCTTGTTATCTCTAAACTTGTGAAGTTCGGTTGAAAAATTCATTGTTTTTCTCCTATTTTGGTTTCCAAAAAATGCAAATAAAGGGTTTTATACGTTCGCCAACGTTGAAAAACGCTTTTTTTGTTTGCGGTGGGAATGATAGGAAAAAAGAAATTTCAATGGTGAAAACTTGCCAAAAAACGCAATTATTCTTTATAACCATTTGATTTTTATTGTATTTTTGTTCATTTTTGGCAAGTTTTTAGAATGGCAAATAACGCCTTTTATAAAAAAGCAAGGCTTAGCTTGCCTTGCTTTTGATGATGTTACTGAAATGATTTCTGATCGTGCGATTACTCACTTTTTTAATTTCTTCTAGGCTTACATTTTTCAAAAACTCGTCAATATCCCTAGAAAGTTTACTTATATTTAATCGCCCCGCTTTAGTTAAATAACGCCTATCAATGGGGCGACTAGGGTCAAGAATATGTAGTAAGCCAAAAATTATACTTTTGAGCGAGTTGATTTCTGTTGGGTTGCCGTCGTAAGCAAGTTTGTTTTTTAGATTTATAATTTCTCTTTGGATTTGTTTACTTGCGTTATAATCTTTTAAGAAAATACTTGTTTTTTTGCTTTGTTGAATTAAATCTTGTATTTCTTTCTTGCACAGATATAGATTATCTGTAAAATCAAATCCTGATTTAAATAAAAAATCTTTTTTAATATAAATGCTTAAATCCTCTATTTGTAAATAAATATAGAAAAATCGTTCTAATAGATCTAGGTACTCTTTTAAATAATTATTGCTAATACCTTTTAATAAATTATATAAAAAGTAATATATTAATGATTTTAAAGTATTTAATGCCTCTTTATTATCTATTTCAAAAAGTTCATCAAAATTGAAATGAAGTAAGAATAAACCATTAAAATTAAATTTATTGCTTATTCTCATTACTTTTTCTTCAAAATAAAAGGGATTATAACTAACGTTTTTTGCTATTTTCCCTTTCTCTAATATTTCAACTGAAATACTACCAAAATTATTTTCTACTGTTTGTATTTTATTTTCTATAAGTTCTTTATTAACAATTTCTTCACTTTCATATGTAATTAACTTATATTCATTAATTTCATCACCTAAACCAAAATAAGGATTATTTTCAATAGTTTTTCTGTTAAGGAAAATAACTTCTTGATTTCCTGATATTAGTATGTACAAATTAAGAAACTTATTTAATATCAAGTTAGCTAATTCTTCATATTTAATTTCTCTGCCAAAAAGCTCTGAAGAAAATCGCATAAATGTACGCAATGGAATAAAATCTTGATCTTTAAAAATATCCATAATCCCTACCAAAGAAAGCTGTTTATATATACAATAATTATACTGTTTATTATCACAGTTTAAAAGTGCTATATCGTGCGATAGGGTGCAAAATTGAAGAAGCAAAGAGAGAAAAGAAAAAGCCGCACTAAGGCGGCTTGTAGGGGGATTATTGGCGTTGTTTTAGCTCTTCTAAACGTTGTTGGGCGAAAAATCCTTTTGGTCTAAGTGGATATGAAAAACAAGGCTTATTCACTTCTAACGGTGAATTTTGTGGCGGCTCAACAAGTGGCTTTATTTTGCGGCTGAAATCCTCTAAAAACACTTTTTCTATGCTTAAATTAAAGGTGCAAAGCTGATTTTTGTCTATATAATCTAATTGTTCTGCATAGATACCACATAAAAAATTCAAGGTAGCGATAAAGTTATCATCTTGCATAACATTTAGGGCAAATTCATAGGCATAGCTATGTAATTTTCTGTATTTTGAAGCAAGTTGAGAGCCTAACTTACTATATTCGTCTAGCTTGATAATTTCAATTTCATCACGGGTTTTTTGGTTGAGCTTTTCCAATGTAGCGATTTTTCTTGTGTTGGTATTGAGCTGATCGGAAATTTTATCAAAGGCGGAAAAGTCAAGATCGCCGTTGTCATTTTCGACCCCATTATCTAGCTTTTCTTCAAGCTCTGAATTTTCAGTTGTCAAGGCTTGAATAATGGTGGCGTTTCTTTCTACTTTTTTTTCTAGGTCTTTTATTTTATCTAGAACTTTATTAAACTCTTCTAATTCTTGCTGATATTCGGTTTTAAGTTGTATAAAAGTTTCATTTTTTTGTAGGGGTTGTAGCATTGTTTTATCTCCGATAGTGTTTGTTACATTCTTTATTCATATAGATTTACAAAAAGCATTATATATTCTGGCAATCTGTAAATAAAAATAAGGAATATTAAAGATAATATTACGGCTAAAATATTCGGTTTATTGGGTTATGTTGTCATTTTTATTTGATCCTTTATTTATTTTTGAAAATTTCTTATTATGTTCTTTATTGCGTTCTTTTAAAAACTCTGTGTACACTCTGATAAAATCAGGCAATCTATACACAATCACAATTAATATAACGCATAAAGATAGGGATATAATGTTATAATTCATTCGTTCTCCTTGACTATATAAAAAAAATAAAATTAGAATACATACAATCAAAACTTCTTATTTAGTTGGTTGATAAGGGAATAAGCCCTAAATGATATTAATAGTTTAGGGCTTCTTTATTGCCTCTTATCTAACTTTTCTTTTATCCAGTTATCTATCTCACTTTCTACCCACACAACACGATTACTTGAAATTGTAATACTCTTAGGAAATTTATTTTTTCGCATATAGTTATAGATTGTTGATTTGCTCAAGCTTGTTCTTGCTAATACTTCATCTAATGAAATAAAACGTTCTTTCTTCTCTGTCATTTATACTCCTAAAAATTGCACGGCAATACACGCGATAAAACTTAATTGAATGCTGAGATAGTAGGGTAATTAATGAGCTAATTAAATAGAGGGGCTTTGTGATAATCACTATCACAATAAAAAGCGGAATAAAGAAAGAAAAAAGGCTAGAAAATGATAGAGGGCTGGGTAAACTTCACGCCACGTAAAACATCACGAAATTTCCTCTCCCCCACCCGCGTTTTTTGTGTTAAAAATTGCTGTTTTTTCAGTTAATTTTCAACATTAAAAATATGTAATGGATTGAAAATAAAGGGAATAAACTCATTTTATCCCATTTTCTTAACTGAAAAAATTACAGTTAATTTCAGTGATTTTCAGTTAAGAAAAGGCAATAAATTATCTATTTTTATTGTAATTTATTGAAATAAAAAGAATTTTTTGATTTTACGTGAGAAAAAAGCCGCAAATTTTTTACAGTTAAGAGATTGAACAATGTCAAGAGCCTTTAAAATTTACTGCACCGTTTGCAAAAGCCAAGCAAAGATCACAAGAACAGAAAGACCACTTCAAGGCTTCAGCCGCCTTTATTGCTCTTGCAACAATCCAGAATGTTTACATCGTTTTGTAATGAATTTAGAGTTCAGCCATACAACAAGAACAAGCCTACTAGATAAAGACGCTTTTATTAATACACTTATAAGCCAATTTTCACCAGAAGAGAAAGCCAAAATGCTCACCGCATTACAGAAAGAAAATAGCCCTACTAAGTAGGGCTACATCTTTATGCCTTAATCGCTTCTATTTTGCATTGCTCCACAAAATCCCCCCAAGTTTGCATAATCTCAATTCTTGATTTCCATTTTTTAGATTTATCATAAGCCGCCCTTACCTTGCTCTTATTCTCGTGAGAAAGGCATAATTCAATCGCTTCAGCGGAAAATATATCTAAATCGTGCAAATAAGTACTTGCAATAGAGCGTAACCCGTGAGCAACCAAAAGCCCCTTAAATCCCATTCTTTTTAAAGCCACATTTGCCGCTTGCGTACTCATATGATTAGTATAGGGGGCGGTATAAGTTGAAAAAACATATTTTCTATTGCCATTATATTTATACATCTGCTCTAAAATATATAAAGCTTGTCTTGATAATGGCACACTATGCGGGCGTTTTCCCCCTTTCATCTTTTCCGCTGGAATATTTAACACCTTATTTTTAAAATCAATTTCAGACCATTCAACCCGCACCGCTTCAGCGGATCTCAACATTGTTAATAATTGCCATTCAATTAAAAAAGCGGTCGGTTGCTGAACATTCGCATTAAGCAACACCTTAAAAAAGTAAGGCAACTCACTAGGGCTAATTGTTGGCTGATGTACCGCTTGAATATAATTGAACTCATTATGAATTCGCCGCAAAGGATTTTTAATGATTAATTCTTCATCTTCCGCAAGTTGAAACATCTGATTTAGAGAAACATTGATCTTATAAAGCGTATTGGTATGCTTCAACGGCGATAAAGCAAAATAAATACTTTTCATATTTACTTCTTTTATATTCATATTCCCCACAATTGGCAAAATATGAATTTCAAGCCGTCTAAAAGCCTCTCTAATCGTTTCCTCTTTTACTTTTCCTTGCTGTAATCGCCTATCTCGCCATCTAATCGCCAATTCTGTCAAAGTGATATTCTCATTTTCTAACTTCTCAAATTGAGCGTTTTTATAACTCAAAGGATCGATATTTTGCACAAGTAGGCTGCGATATTCTTGGGCGATCTCTCTTGCTTTGGCTAAAGACAAATCAGGGAACGCCCCCAAACTGATTTTTTTATGCTTCTTCAGATATTTATAGCCAAAATACCAGATTTTCACGCCATTAGGCTTTATTCTGATATAAAGCCCTTGCCCATCTGATTTAATGTATTCTTTTGCCATCGGCTTTAAACGCTGAAGCGTTGTATTCGTTAAAGGTTTTACTATTTTGCTCATCTCATAACCTTATAAAAAATAAAGAAAAACTAGAATTTTAGATCCCTCGTAGATTTCCCCCAAAGACGAGGGATCTAAACAGGGATCTAAAACTCACGGCTGTAAGCAAACAATAAAAAACGAAAACAACAAAAAAAGAACAGTAACACGCTGTAATTACTGGATTTTTTGAAATTTTTGAACGTTGGCGAACGTAAAAAAACAATAATATGGCGAACGTGGGCGGGGTCGAACCGCCGACCTGTCCCTTAGGAGGGGACTGCTCTATCCTACTAAGCTACACGTTCTTTTGAGTTTCAGTTTGACATAAATTTATGTGAATGAAAAGCCAATCAATAACAGAAAACACGATGTCATTTCCCATAGATACCACGGGTTATCTAGGATCAATATTTTTAAGTAAGTAATTGCCTACCTCATCACAAAGACTACGAAAACCCACATTGGTAATTTTCAGTTCTGCATTTTGATTTGTGTGATGATAATCAAAATTTTCGTGGTGATGTCCGTGAAAAATATGGGTAACCCCCATTTTTTCCGCAAGCTGATTAAACACAGCAAAACCACGTGGATGAGGTTTAGGAGCTTCGTGTGTAATTAAAATATCCGCTTGCTGAGTTTCTAGCTGTTCAAAATCAGAAGGGAAAATCGAGGTGCGATGACGCAAAGGCACACCACCACGCCAAATTCGCTCAGCGGGGCTATATTGACAAAAATGAATCGGATCAAAAAAGGAAGGACGGTAAGGCGGCATCCAGATTTGTCCACGGAATACACCACCTAATCCTGCAATACGTTTGCCTTGAATAGTTTCCACTTTACCGTGCAAATTTCGACTACACCATTGCGATCCCCAAATAGCTTCAAATGCTGCCACCGTTTTACTGTCGTGATTACCGTGAATGAACCAGAGATCACAATATTGTGCCAACTTGTCAAGTTCTGCAGGGCTGGTGAGTTGGAGATCGCCGAGGATAATCAGGGCAATATTCTCCCTTTCTTGCAAAAAAGGATAAAGATGTTCATATGCACCGTGTGGATCGCCTGCAAATAAAATCATTTTATTCCTCAAAAAGCAATTTATCGTGAATTAGCTCGGGCAATTCTTCTTCGTTGAGAATTTTTTCCACAATCTCTTTCACTTTATTGTAGCGTTCTAGATAACTTGGCGATTCAATTTCGATATAAGGCACATTATATTTATCCAAAAGTTTTTTCAATAACTGTTGGAAACGTTGCCGTTGCTTGTGACTACCTAAACTACGCAATCCATCATCAACCCATTTAGTGTTGTTGTTCAGTAGAATGGTAATATCAAACGGATATTCTTTAATCATTGAATCTAAAAATGGGTGGGCTTTGCCTTCATATTGAATGCAAAATGCTTGCGTAGTAATGAAATCTGTATCCACAATCGCCACTTTATGAGCGTGGCGAACTGCATAATCAATATAACGTTGATGTCCCAGTGCCATTTGTGGGTAATCAGAATATTGCATCGCTTGCTCATCACCACCAAGCTGTTCAAACACAAACTCTCGACCATATTCCCACGCGGACGTAGTATTAAAAACGGTCGCCAATTTATTCACTAATACTGTCTTACCACTGCTTTCTCCACCTAAAATCGCAATGGTTTTGGCGAAAAATGGACGCACTTCTTTCGGAATAAATTTCCAATAATGGAAAGGATTATTACGAATTTTAGTGGCAGACACATTAAAAAATTGACGCTGTGGATCAACCAATTCTACCTGCAGATTCAAATACTTTTCGTAAGGGGCTTTATCTTGAGGTTCACTGCTAAATACGACACTTGGATTAACATTCTTCTCGTTAAACAATTGCTTTACCCGCTCTGCCCAAGCTTCCCATCCATTTGGGTAACTCGGTAAACCATCTTCCACTAGGTGATGAATAACAATTTGATTTTTCTGGTATTTAAAGATTTGTTGCATCCAACGCAGACGATCTTGCACCGTTGGCATTCGCTTCATTTTGCTATCATAAAAGAGTTTGAGATCCCGCTCCGTATCACTACACACCACAACGTGAACTTCATCAACCTTACTGAAAGCCTCATAAATCATATTAATATGCCCTGTGTGAACAGGGTAAAATTTGCCAAAAATGACACCTACTTTTTTATCTAGCTGTTCAGTAATTTGTAGTACCTTATGCAGTGCCGAAAGCTTTGCAGCACTCGGATTTTTAATTTTGCCACTAACTAGCTGATTAAAATAAGCACGCGTAATATTGGCTTGTTCGCAAACTTCGCTTACTTTTAAATGAAGTTGTTTTCGTTTTTGTTGTAAATAGGCGAAACTAGACATCAATAAGCTCCTCAATAGCATTAACGCTTAAAATTATGTAAAAAAGACCGCACTTACACAAAAGTGCGGTGAGATTTTAATCCGTTTTTTGTGCCAATAGCGTATCAAGCCGTTTTTCTAATTCAGTCAGTTTTTCGCGAGTACGCATCAACACTTGGGTTTGTACCTCAAATTCTTCACGAGTAACCACATCAAGCTTAGCCAACTGAGCCTGTAGAACCTGCTTAAATTTCGCCTCGGCATCTTTACCGAGATCTTTCATACTTTGTGGCAAAGCATTTTGAACTTGTTGTATCACTTGCTCTATTTTTTGTGGATTTAGCATAAAAACCTCATTCATTACAATTATGTTGTCTATTGTATGCAATATCGCTCCAAAGAAAAACATTTTTTCTCCATTAAGATTGCGTTATACTACGCACACATTCTCAGGGCAGGGCGAAATTCCCTACCGGTGGTAAGTGAGTCAGTACTCATCAGCCCACGAGCGTTTATTCTTCGTGAATAAAGTCAGCAGATTTGGTGCAAATCCAAAGCCGACAGTAATAGTCTGGATGAAAGAGAATAGACAGATTTTATTAAAAATAAAATCTGCTTTTGTTATGGATTTTCCTCTCTAACGAAAACTTCCCTCATCAGCCCTGATTCAAGTATCAATTTGTTATTAAAAGGTTTTTTACTATGAATCAGTCAATTTTAGCCCAATTTGGCACACCGAAAGAACGCGTTGCCAACGCCATTAATGCTTTCAGACAAGGCAATGGTGTTTTGGTTTTAGACGATGAAGATCGCGAAAATGAAGGGGATCTCATCTTCCCTGCCGAGACCATCAACACTGAGCAAATGGCAAAACTTATTCGCTACGGCAGTGGTATTGTTTGCCTTTGTTTAAGCGATGAACTCTGCCAACAGCTCGAACTGCCACCAATGGTTCAGCACAACACCAGCGTCAATAAAACCGCTTTTACCATCACCATTGAAGCTGCTGAGGGAGTATCCACTGGAGTATCCGCAGCCGATCGTGTAACTACTATTAAAACTGCAGTGGCAGACAATGCCAAACCACAAGATCTTCACCGCCCAGGCCATATTTTCCCCTTACGTGCAGAAGAGGGGGGGGTTCTGAAACGCCGTGGACATACAGAAGCTTCCGTTGATCTCGCTCATCTCGCAGGCTACAAATCTGCCGCTGTAATTTGCGAAATCACCAATGACGATGGCACAATGGCACGCACACCAGAAATTGTAGAATTTGCCAAAAAATTTGGCTATCCCGTAATGACGATTGAGGATTTAGTGCAATATAGAGTAGAAACTAAATAAACAGCTATAGGAAATCATCTAGATTTCCTATTCTTATATAGGTATTTTTGATTTCAAAATCATAGCATTACTTTATTCTATCGTATTCTTACAATTGCTCTTACTGTTTCTCATCAATAAATGTGGCACTAATGGTAGATACAAAGGCAATAATCCTTATATCCAAATTATTAAATACGACATAAAATATCCTTTAATAAATTTCAGATATAAAAAAAAGCCTACTAAATGTAGGCTTTCAAAAATCTAAAATTATTCAGTAACTGTAGCTTCTTCAGATGCTACTGGGCGATCAACAAACTCAATGTATGCCATTGGAGCATTATCACCAGCACGGAATCCACATTTTAAGATACGGGTATAACCACCAGCACGCTGTGCAAAACGTGGACCTAACTCATTGAATAATTTAGCAACAGTTTCAATGTTGCGAGTACGAGCAAAAGCTAAACGACGGTTTGCAACACTATCTTCTTTTGCTAATGTAATTAACGGCTCAACTACACGACGTAATTCTTTAGCTTTTGGTAAAGTAGTCTTGATTATTTCATGACTTACCAAAGCATTTGCTAAATTACGAAACAGCGCTTGACGATGGCTGCTATTACGGTTTAGTTGACGACCACTCTTACGATGGCGCATGATCTTATCCTTCTCAGAAAAATCTTAACCTAATGACCACTAATCTTCAGCAATACTTGCTGGTGGCCAATTTTCAAGGCGCATACCAAGTGATAAGCCTCGGGAAGCCAGAACATCCTTAATTTCAGTAAGAGATTTCTTACCTAAATTAGGTGTTTTTAATAATTCAACTTCCGTACGTTGTACTAAATCACCGATATAGTGAATTGTTTCTGCTTTCAAACAGTTAGCAGAACGAACTGTCAGCTCTAAATCATCAACAGGACGTAAAAGAATCGGATCAAACTCCGGCTTTTCTTCCTTAATTTCAGGCTGACGAACATCTCGCAAATCAACAAATGCATCCAGTTGCTCTGCTAAAATCGTTGCAGCACGGCGAATTGCTTCTTCTGGATCAATAGTACCATTTGTTTCTAACTCAATTACTAGCTTATCTAAGTCTGTACGCTGTTCTACACGAGTAGCTTCAACATTATAAGCAATTCGTTGAACTGGGCTATAACAAGCATCTACTAATAAACGACCAATAGGACGCTCTTCATCTTGAGAATGAACTCGCGTTGAAGCTGAAACATATCCTCTACCACGCTGAACACGAATACGCATATTAATTGAAGCGTTTTCATCAGTAAGATGGCAAATAACATGCTCAGGATTCACAATCTCAACATCCCCATCATGAGTAATGTCTGCTGCAACAACAGGGCCAATTCCAGATTTGCTTAGTGTCAGAAATACATTATCTTTATTCTGTACTTTAACCGCTAGGCCTTTTAAGTTTAAAAGCACTTCAAGAATGTCTTCTTGAACACCTTCTTTACTACTATACTCATGCAATACACCATCGATCTCCACTTCAGTAACTGCACAACCTGGCATTGAAGATAGAAGAATTCGGCGTAATGCATTACCTAGAGTATGACCAAAGCCACGCTCTAACGGCTCTAAGATCACTTTAGCATGAGTAGAGCTAATTTGCTCAATATCAACTAAATGTGGTTTTAAAAATTCTGTAACAGAACCCTGCATTTTATCCTCTCTTTGCTACGAAGCTTTAACTATTATTTAGAATAAAGCTCTACGATCAGATGTTCGTTAATGTCTGCTGATAAATCAGAACGTTCAGGAACACGTTTGAACACACCTTCCATTTTAGCAGCATCAATTTCTAACCAAGTTGGTTTTTCTCTCTGTTCTGCTAGTTCTAATGACGCTTTAATACGAGCTTGTTTCTTAGATTTCTCACGAATAGCTACAACATCATCTACAGAAACTTGGAAAGATGGGATATTAACCACACGACCATTAACAACAACTGCTTTATGACTCACTAATTGGCGAGCTTCTGCACGTGTTGCCGCAAAACCCATGCGATAAACAACGTTATCCAATCGACCTTCTAATAACACTAGTAAATTTTCACCAGTATTACCTTTCAAACGGTTTGCCTCTTTGTAGTAATTACGAAATTGACGCTCTAAAATACCATAGATACGACGAACTTTTTGCTTTTCACGTAATTGACTACCATAGTCTGACAAACGAGGTTTACGAGCACCGTGCTGACCTGGTGCTGTATCAATTTTACATTTTGAATCAATCGTGCGTACTCCTGACTTAAGGAATAAGTCAGTACCTTCACGACGGCTTAGCTTGAGTTTTGGACCCAAATATCTTGCCATTTTCTTTCTCCAACTATCCTAATACGTCTTACACACGACGTTTTTTCGGTGGACGACAACCGTTATGTGGGATCGGGGTAACATCAGTAATGTTCGTAATACGGAAACCCGCAGCATTTAATGCACGGATTGTCGATTCACGACCAGGACCCGGTCCTTTTACCATAACTTCCAAGTTCTTTAAGCCAAATTCTTTGACCATTTCCGCACAACGCTCTGCCGCAACCTGTGCAGCAAACGGTGTTGATTTACGAGAACCACGGAAACCTGAACCACCAGCAGTAGCCCATGCTAGAGCATTACCTTGACGGTCAGTAATAGTAACGATTGTATTATTGAAAGATGCGTGAATGTGAGCAACGCCATCTACTACTTGTTTTTTTACACGTTTACGTGCACGAACTGGTGTTTTTGCCATTTAATTTACCCCGACTTATTTCTTGATCGGCTTACGTGGACCCTTACGGGTACGCGCATTAGTTTTAGTACGTTGACCACGCACCGGTAAGCTACGACGATGACGTAAACCACGATAACAACCTAAATCTAATAGGCGTTTAATGTTAAGTGTTACTTCACGACGTAAGTCACCTTCAACGGTAAATTTACCAACTTCGTCACGCAGTTTATCAATCTGCTCTTCAGACAATTCTCTGATCTTAACGTCTTCAGCAATTCCTGTCGCAGCACAAATAGCTTTTGCTCTAGTTTTGCCGATACCGTAAATTGAAGTTAATGCAATTACAGTATGTTTTTGATCAGGAATGTTAATGCCTGCAA
This sequence comes from Avibacterium paragallinarum, assembly GCF_011765605.1. Lineage (NCBI taxonomy): Bacteria > Pseudomonadati > Pseudomonadota > Gammaproteobacteria > Pasteurellales > Pasteurellaceae > Avibacterium > Avibacterium paragallinarum. Next base: position 2,327,929 of record NZ_CP050316.1, on the reverse strand, counting down.
TACGGGCCACTATGCACTCCTATTATTCTAACTAATTGATATACTGATCTTGAAAAGCCCGTTTTCAGGATACTCAAACAGTATATCAAGGACATAAATGAGCTGAGCATTATATATACCCAGCTGGTTATTTGCAAGAAAAATATCAATTAACCTTGACGTTGTTTATGTTTAGGATCGCTACATAAAACACGAACAACCCCTTCACGCTTAACAATTTTACAGTTACGACATAATTTCTTTACGGAAGCACGAACTTTCATTGCTTATCCCTTTCACTATATGAGCATTACTGCCCAAAACCTTTAAGGTTTGCTTTTTTCAACGCAGATTCATATTTTGTTGACATCAAATGACTTTGAACCTGAACGATGAAATCCATAATTACCACTACAACAATCAGCAAAGAAGTACCACCAAAATCAAATTGGACATTCCAAGCTGATGTCATAATATAAGGAACTAAACATACGAATGTGATATATAAACCACCAATCAAAGTCAAACGACTCATGATCTTATCAATATAACGTGATGTTTGTTCTCCTGGTCTGATCCCCGGAATAAATGCACCAGATTTTTTCAAATTCTCTGCCGTATCACGAGGATTATATTGCATTGCCGTATAAAAAAAGCTAAAGAAAATAATAGCTATAGCATAAACGATCAAATATAAAGGCTGACCCGGATGTAATAACATCGATAAATCAGTTAACCACTCTAAGCTTGCCCCTTGCCCAAACCAAGAAGTAATAGTGGCAGGAAACAAAATAATACTTGAAGCAAAAATAGCAGGAATAACACCAGCCATATTCACTTTCAGAGGTAAATGAGTGCTATGTCCACCAAGAATCTGACGTCCATGCTGACGCTTTGCATACTCAACTTTAATTCTACGTTGTCCTCTCTCTACAAAAACAACAAAATAGGTTACAGCAAAAACAATAACGATGATAAACAACAGAGCTAAAAAATGCATTTGCCCTTGACGCGCTTGCTCAATTGTAGTGCCAATCGCAGAAGGTAAACCAGCAACAATACCTGCAAAAATAATCAAAGAGATGCCATTGCCTATACCTCGTTCAGTAATTTGTTCACCTAGCCACATTAAGAACATTGTTCCTGTGACCAAACTAATCACTGCCGTAAAGTAAAAACCAAATCCTAAATTAGGAACTAATCCAGGTAGCATATTAGGCAATCCTGTAGAAATACCGATTGCCTGAATAGTAGCAAGAACTAATGTCGAATAACGCGTATATTTACTGATTTTACGCCGACCAGCCTCACCTTCTTTCTTTAATTCTGATAAAGCAGGATGAACCGTTACCAAAAGTTGGATGATAATAGAAGCCGAAATATATGGCATAATACCCAACGCAAATACTGAAGCACGGCTCAAAGCACCACCAGAGAACATATTAAACATATCAATGATGGTACCTTTTTGCTGTTCAAGCAATTGAGCTAAAACGGCCGCATCAATACCAGGAACCGGAATAAAAGAACCAATACGGAAAACAATCAGTGCACCTAGCACAAATAATAATCTGCTCTTTAGTTCACCTGTACCGCTTTGAGTACTTCGACTTTGATAACCTGGTTGTTTAGCCATTTGTCAATTATTCCTCAATCGAACCGCCAGCTGCTTCAATTGCTGCTTTAGCGCCTTTAGTTACGCGTAAACCGCGAATAGTTACTGCTGACTTAATCTCGCCTGCAAGAATAACTTTTGCAAATTGAATATCTTTAGTTAATACATTTGCTGCTTTTAACGCATCTAATGTAACCACATTTCCTTCCACTTTTGCTAAGTCATTTAAGCGAACTTCAGCAGTTACGGCAGATTTCATTGAAGTAAAACCAAATTTTGGTAAACGACGGTATAAAGGCATTTGACCACCTTCGAACCCGCGACGAACACCGCCACCAGTACGAGATTTTTGACCTTTATGACCACGACCACCTGTTTTACCCAAGCCTGAACCAATACCGCGCCCTAAGCGTTTTGCACTATGTTTAGCACCTTCCGCTGGAGATAGAGTATTTAAACGCATTCTCTTAGTCCTCCACTTTAACCATATATGAAACTTGGTTAATCATACCTCTCACTGCTGGAGTGTCGATTAACTCAACAGTATGGTGCATGCGACGAAGACCAAGACCACGCAATGTAGCTTTATGCTTCGGTAAACGAGCAATAGAGCTACGAACTTGTGTTACTTTAATAGTTTTAGCCATTGTCCATTACCCCAAAATTTCATCAACGGATTTACCACGTTTCGCAGCAACCATTTCTGGTGATTTCATATTTGCCAATGCATCAATTGTTGCACGAACAACATTAATTGGGTTTGTTGAACCGTATGCTTTTGAAAGAACGTTACGAACACCTGCTACTTCTAATACTGCACGCATTGCACCGCCTGCAATAATCCCCGTACCCTCACTTGCAGGTTGCATAAATACGCGAGAACCTGTATGTGAACCTTTAATTGGGTGTTGTAATGTGCCTTCATTTAAAGCCACAGTAATCATATTGCGACGAGCTTTCTCCATCGCTTTTTGGATCGCTGCCGGAACTTCGCGCGCTTTACCATAACCAAAACCAATACGACCGTTACCATCGCCTACCACAGTTAATGCAGTAAAGCTCATAATACGACCACCTTTTACTGTTTTTGAAACACGGTTTACCGCGATTAGCTTCTCTTGCAGTTCACCAGCTTGTTTTTCGATGTTTGCCATCTCAAATTACCTCTATTAGAACTGTAGACCAGCTTCACGGGCAGCATCCGCTAAAGCTTGGACGCGACCATGATATTTAAAACCAGAACGGTCGAATGCTACATCTTTGATGCCTTTCTCTAAGGCTCTTTCTGCAACAATTTTACCAACCACTGCAGCAGCATCTTTATTTCCGGTATATTTAACTTGCTCACTGATTGCTTTCTCAACAGTAGAAGCAGCGGCAAGCACTTCTGAACCGTTTGGTGCGATCACTTGTGCATAAATATGACGAGGAGTGCGGTGAACTACTAAACGAGTAACTCCCTGCTCTCTCATCATATGACGAGCACGAGCCGCACGACGGATACGAGCTGATTTCTTATCCATAGTGTTACCTTAATTATTTCTTCTTAGCCTCTTTTGTACGTACAACTTCATCAGCATAACGTACACCTTTACCTTTATAAGGCTCAGGGCGGCGATAAGCACGAATATCTGCTGCGACTTGACCGATTAACTGTTTGTCAGCACTTTTCAGAATGATTTCTGTTTGTGATGGACATTCACCAGTAACGCCAGCAGGTAATGTATGCTCAACAGGGTGAGAGAAACCTAAACTTAATGCAACCACGTTGCCTTTCATTTGAGCTCTGTAACCTACACCCACCAATTGTAACTTCTTAGTGAAGCCTTCAGTAACACCGATAACCATTGCATTAACTAATGCACGAGCTGTACCCGCTTGCGCGTCAGCACCAACTACGCCTGCACGAGGCGCGAAAGTTAATTCATTATTATCTTGTTTAACTTCAACTGAGTTATGAATAGTGCGAGATAACTCACCATTCTTACCTTTAACTGTTAGTTGCTGTCCGTCAAGTTTAACCTCAACGCCGGCAGGAATACTAACAGGTGCTTTTGCAACACGAGACATTTTCCTACCTCTCTATTAAGCTACATAACAGATAATCTCACCGCCTAAGCCCGCTTGGCGAGCTGCGCGATCAGTCATCACACCTTTAGATGTAGAAATAACAGCCACACCTAAACCACCCATTACTTTTGGTAATTCGTCTTTACGTTTATAAATACGAAGACCTGGACGGCTTACGCGTTGAATACTTTCTACAACTGGTTTACCTTGGAAATATTTTAACGTAATTTCCAACTCAGGCTTAGTGCCTTCTAAAACATTAACGCTTTCAATATACCCTTCTTCAGCTAATACATTGGCAATTGCCACTTTTAGCTTGGAGGAAGGCATACTGATCACAACTTTGTTCGCAGCTTGACCGTTACGAATGCGGGTCAACATATCTGCGATTGGATCTTGCATACTCATTGTGCTTTTACTCCGATTCCAAAATAAAGTAGTAAATTACCAACTTGCTTTTCTAAGGCCAGGAATTTCGCCACGCATTGCTGCTTCACGAACTTTAATACGGCTCAACCCAAACTTGCGTAACACACCATGTGGACGACCAGTCTGGTTGCAACGGTTACGTTGGCGGCTAGGGCTTGAATCACGAGGTAAAGCTTGTAGCTTTAACACAGCTGCCCAACGATCTTCATCTGATGAGTTTACATCAGAGATGATTTTTTTCAATTCCATACGTTTTGTATAGAATTTCTCAGCGAGTTTCACACGTTTTACATCACGTGCTTTCATTGATTGTTTAGCCATCTGTAACCTGCCTTATTTACGGAATGGGAAATTAAAGGCAGCCAATAATGCTTGACCTTCTTCATCGCTTTTTGCAGTTGTTGTGATAGTGATATCTAAACCACGAACACGATCTACTTTATCGTAGTCGATTTCTGGGAAGATAATTTGCTCACGCACACCCATACTGTAATTACCACGTCCGTCGAAAGATTTCGCACTTAAACCACGGAAATCGCGGATACGAGGTACAGCGATTGTAATTAAACGTTCAAAGAACTCCCACATACGCTCACCGCGTAGTGTTACTTTACAACCGATTGGATATCCCTGACGGATTTTAAAGCCTGCAACAGATTTGCGCGCTTTAGTAATTAAAGGTTTTTGACCGCTAATCGCTGCTAAATCTGCTACCGCATTATCTAGCAATTTTTTATCGGTCAATGCTTCACCCACCCCCATATTCAGGGTAATCTTTTCGATTCGTGGGACTTGCATGACAGACGAGTAGTTGAATTTACTTTTTAATTCATTAACTACTTGATCTCTGTAGTAATCATGCAGTTTCGCCATCGCATTACTCCAGTTTACAATTAAATAATTTCATTATTAGACTTGAAGAAACGGACTTTTTTGCCATCTTCAAATCTAAAACCTACACGGTCAGCTTTGTTTGTTTTCGGGTTAAAGATCGCAACATTTGACACATCAATTGGCGCTTCTTTTTTCACTAAACCACCTTCTTTTCCTAATGCAGGAACTGGTTTTTCGTGTTTAGTGATAATGTTGATACCTTCAACAACAACTTTACCGTTTGGTAACACTTGAGTTACCTTACCACGTTTGCCTTTGCTTTTACCAGCAAGAACAATTACTTCATCATTTTGACGAATTTTTGCAGCCATTTCTCTCTACTCCTTATAGTACTTCTGGTGCCAAAGAAATGATCTTCATAAACTTCTCAGAACGAAGTTCACGAGTCACTGGTCCAAAAATACGAGTACCGATTGGTTGCTCACTGTTATTATTTAAAATAACGCAAGCATTGCCATCGAAGCGAATGACTGATCCATCTGGGCGACGAACACCCTTCTTGGTGCGCACAACAACTGCTTTTAATACATCACCTTTTTTAACTTTACCGCGTGGAATTGCTTCTTTCACAGTAATTTTGATGATATCACCAATAGCAGCGTAACGACGGTGCGATCCACCTAGAACCTTGATACACATTACACTGCGAGCGCCTGAGTTATCAGCAACGTCCAGCATAGTCTGTTCTTGGATCATCTTAGTACTCCGCTAAAATTAATAACACCCTTTCGGGACGAATCTATCCTTACAGGATAGGGGATGGATTCTACTATAAAAAATGCAATGAATGCAAGATAAAACTAACCCTCAAGCCGTATTTTCTTCTAAAAAAGTGATTAAACTTACCAAACCAAAGTGCGGTGTAATTTTGTCAGATTTTTCCTGATATAAGTACATCTTATAATACTCATCTAAATGATATTTGTAGCTACTAGAACTTTCTCAAAATCAACTGAGGTAAATCCCATTAGCCTATTTAAAGGATAAAATGCAATATCCAGTAAGCCCAAAAATACAAGAAAATATAAACATCAGAAACAACAAAAAACGCCATTGAGTTCCCTCAATGGCGTTCTTCTTTCATTCAAAACCTGGCGGTGTCCTACTCTCACATGGGAAATTCCCACACTACCATCGGCGTTACAGCGTTTCACTTCTAAGTTCGGCATGGATTAGGTGGGTCCACTGCACTTTCGCCGCCAAGATAATTCTTTATATGCTTTATCTTTCTTTATGTTCTTTCTCTTAGTCGATAACTTCTATCATTTCTAGTGCGTTATCCTACTAAGTGTTTTTATTTTTACTCTTCCTTTACAATCAAAAACAAGCCAAAACCCTTGAGCGTTGTATAGTTAAGCCTCTCGGGCAATTAGTACTGGTTAGCTCAACGGCTCACACCGCTTACACACCCAGCCTATCTACGTCGTAGTCTCCAACAACCCTTACAGTCTTATAGACTGGGAGAACTCATCTCAAGGCAAGTTTCGTGCTTAGATGCTTTCAGCACTTATCTCTTCCGCATTTAGCTACCCAGCAATGCCTCTGGCGAGACAACTGGTACACCAGTGATGCGTCCACTCCGGTCCTCTCGTACTAGGAGCAGCCCCTCTCAATTCTCCAACGCCCACGGCAGATAGGGACCGAACTGTCTCACGACGTTCTAAACCCAGCTCGCGTACCACTTTAAATGGCGAACAGCCATACCCTTGGGACCTACTTCAGCCCCAGGATGTGATGAGCCGACATCGAGGTGCCAAACACCGCCGTCGATATGAACTCTTGGGCGGTATCAGCCTGTTATCCCCGGAGTACCTTTTATCCGTTGAGCGATGGCCCTTCCATTCAGAACCACCGGATCACTATGACCTGCTTTCGCACCTGCTCGACTTGTCTGTCTCGCAGTTAAGCTTGCTTATACCATTGCACTAACCTGACGATGTCCGACCGTCATTAGCAAACCTTCGTGCTCCTCCGTTACACTTTGGGAGGAGACCGCCCCAGTCAAACTACCCACCAGACACTGTCCGAGTACCCGTTTCAGGCACTTCGTTAGAACATCAAACGTTAAAGGGTGGTATTTCAACAACGACTCCACGATAACTGGCGTTACCGCTTCATAGTCTCCCACCTATCCTACACATCAAAATTCAAGGTTCAGTGTCAAGCTATAGTAAAGGTTCACGGGGTCTTTCCGTCTAGCCGCGGGTACACCGCATCTTCACGGCGATTTCAATTTCACTGAGTCTCGGGTGGAGACAGCCTGGCCATCATTATGCCATTCGTGCAGGTCGGAACTTACCCGACAAGGAATTTCGCTACCTTAGGACCGTTATAGTTACGGCCGCCGTTTACTGGGGCTTCGATCAGGAGCTTCTCTTTCGATTACACCATCAATTAACCTTCCAGCACCGGGCAGGCATCACACCCTATACGTCCACTTTCGTGTTTGCAGAGTGCTGTGTTTTTAATAAACAGTTGCAGCCAGCTGGTATCTTCGACCGGTTCAACCTTCGTGAGCAAGTCACTACAATCTACGCCGGCGCACCTTCTCCCGAAGTTACGGTGCTATTTTGCCTAGTTCCTTCACCCGAGTTCTCTCAAGCGCCTGAGTATTCTCTACCTGACCACCTGTGTCGGTTTTCAGTACGGTTTAGTAAAGCCTGAAGCTTAGTGGCTTTTCCTGGAAGTGTGGTATCAGTTACTTCAGCACCTTAGTGCCTCGTCATCATCTCTCAGTGTTAACGGTGAGCCGGATTTACCTAACTCACCCACCTACCAACTTAAACGACCATATCCAACAGGTCGATAACCTAACCTTCTCCGTCCCCACATCGCAGCTTTACCAAGTACGGGAATATTAACCCGTTTCCCATCGACTACGCTTTTCAGCCTCGCCTTAGGGGCCGACTCACCCTGCCCCGATTAACGTTGGACAGGAACCCTTGGTCTTCCGGCGAACGGGTTTTTCACCCGTTTTATCGTTACTTATGTCAGCATTCGCACTTGTGATACGTCCAGCAATCTTCTCAAATCACCTTCTTCCGCTTACACAACGCTCCCCTACCCAACAGACGTATCACTAATATCCCTCTTCGATTCTTTGCCATTACACTCAACGTGTTTTTCGCTTTACCCACTTGCTTCGCAAGTGGTTAATCGTTAAGGCGTATTAGTGATACGCCTGATGCCGCAGCTTCGGTACTATATTTTAGCCCCGTTACATCTTCCGCGCAGGCCGACTCGACTAGTGAGCTATTACGCTTTCTTTAAATGGTGGCTGCTTCTAAGCCAACATCCTAGCTGTCTAAGCCTTCCCACTTCGTTTCCCACTTAATATAGATTTTGGGACCTTAGCTGGCGGTCTGGGTTGTTTCCCTCTCCACGACGGACGTTAGCACCCGCCGTGTGTCTCCTGTGCATTACTCTTTGGTATTCGGAGTTTGCATCGGTTTGGTAACCCGGGATGGGCCCCTAGCCGAAACAGTGCTCTACCCCCAAAGGTATTCACACAAGGCTCTACCTAAATAGATTTCGGGGAGAACCAGCTATCTCCCGGTTTGATTGGCCTTTCACCCCCAGCCACAGGTCATCCGCTAATTTTTCAACATTAGTCGGTTCGGTCCTCCAGTTAGTGTTACCCAACCTTCAACCTGCCCATGGCTAGATCACCGGGTTTCGGGTCTATACCTTGCAACTCTTCGCCCAGTTAAGACTCGGTTTCCCTTCGGCTCCCTTATTCAGTTAACCTCGCTACAAAATATAAGTCGCTGACCCATTATACAAAAGGTACGCAGTCACCCCATCACTCAATCACACTGCTATTTTTGGGTTTGACTCGCTTCGCTCGTCGTACCCTACACTTTAAAGTGCGGTGTTATTTTTGGTGCTTTTTGCCTCTTCCAACACTCAATGTGTTTGAGTGATGGGGCTCCCACTGCTTGTACGTACAGGGTTTCAGGTTCTATTTCACTCCCCTCACCGGGGTTCTTTTCGCCTTTCCTTCACAGTACTGGTTCACTATCGGTCAATCAGGAGTATTTAGCCTTGGAGGATGGTCCCCCCATCTTCAGACAGGATTCCTCGTGTCCCGCCCTACTTCTCGTAAGCTTAGTACCACAGCCTGGATTTTAAGTACGGGGCTATCACCCTGTGTCGCTTGCCTTCCCAGACAATTCCTCTATCTCTGCTGCTATTACTTACTGGCTCCTCCGCTTTCGCTCGCCGCTACTCACAGAATCTCGGTTGATTTCTTTTCCTCGGGGTACTTAGATGTTTCAGTTCTCCCGGTTCGCCTTACGAGGCTATTTTATTCACCTCGCAATGATAGGCTCTTCGCCTATCGGGTTTCCCCATTCGGACATCGTGGGTTAAACGCTTCTTATCAACTCACCCACGCTTTTCGCAGATTAGCACGTCCTTCTTCGCCTCTGATTGCCAAGGCATCCGCCCTGTACGCTTTCTCACTTAACTATACAACCTCAAGGATTTTTCCCCGAAGTTGTTCTCTCGTTGAGAACGCTTACTTGCTTTTGTTCAAGTAAGTCTTTTACTCAGACTTCTTCAATTTAATAAGAAAATGGCTCTATCACTATCACCACTCCCTCATTAGCTTGAAAGTCTCTTCAGTTTTCAGCTTGTTTTTACATTGTTAAAGAGCAAATCGCGAAAAATTCGCTTTCTATGGCGTCCCCTAGGGGATTCGAACCCCTGTTACCGCCGTGAAAGGGCGATGTCCTAGGCCTCTAGACGAAGGGGACAACATAGAAAGCGTCTCTCTGCTTTATTAAAGTGCGGTATGATTTTAAGCCATTTTTTCATATCGCTAGTTTCTTCAACACCATCACCATTCCTTTCTTTGCTTCTTATTGTCTAACAACCATCACGACAATCTGTGTGAGCACTCATCTATTCTATTAGGTAAGGAGGTGATCCAACCGCAGGTTCCCCTACGGTTACCTTGTTACGACTTCACCCCAGTCATGAATCATACCGTGGTAAACGCCCTCCCGAAGGTTAAGCTATCTACTTCTGGTACAACCCACTCCCATGGTGTGACGGGCGGTGTGTACAAGGCCCGGGAACGTATTCACCGCGACATTCTGATTCGCGATTACTAGCGATTCCGACTTCATGGAGTCGAGTTGCAGACTCCAATCCGGACTTAGATGCACTTTCTGAGATTCGCTCCCCCTCGCAGGCTCGCTTCCCTCTGTATGCACCATTGTAGCACGTGTGTAGCCCTACTCGTAAGGGCCATGATGACTTGACGTCATCCCCACCTTCCTCCAGTTTATCACTGGCAGTCTCCTTTGAGTTCCCACCCGAAGTGCTGGCAACAAAGGATAAGGGTTGCGCTCGTTGCGGGACTTAACCCAACATTTCACAACACGAGCTGACGACAGCCATGCAGCACCTGTCTCTAAGTTCCCGAAGGCACAAACTCATCTCTGAGTTCTTCTTAGGATGTCAAGAGTAGGTAAGGTTCTTCGCGTTGCATCGAATTAAACCACATGCTCCACCGCTTGTGCGGGCCCCCGTCAATTCATTTGAGTTTTAACCTTGCGGCCGTACTCCCCAGGCGGTCGATTTATCACGTTAGCTACGGGCACCAAGCTTAAAGCCCAATCCCCAAATCGACAGCGTTTACAGCGTGGACTACCAGGGTATCTAATCCTGTTTGCTCCCCACGCTTTCGCACATGAGCGTCAGTAGCTTCCCAAGGGGCTGCCTTCGCCTTCGGTATTCCTCCACATCTCTACGCATTTCACCGCTACACGTGGAATTCTACCCCTCCCTAAAGTACTCTAGTAAACCAGTCTGAAATGCAATTCCCAAGTTAAGCTCGGGGATTTCACATCTCACTTAATTTACCGCCTGCGTGCCCTTTACGCCCAGTTATTCCGATTAACGCTCGCACCCTCCGTATTACCGCGGCTGCTGGCACGGAGTTAGCCGGTGCTTCTTCTGTGGCTAACGTCAAATCATGATGCTATTCACATCACAACCTTCCTCACCACCGAAAGAACTTTACAACCCGAAGGCCTTCTTCATTCACGCGGCATGGCTGCGTCAGGGTTCCCCCCATTGCGCAATATTCCCCACTGCTGCCTCCCGTAGGAGTCTGGGCCGTGTCTCAGTCCCAGTGTGGCTGGCCATCCTCTCAGACCAGCTAGAGATCGCAGGCTTGGTGAGCCTTTACCTCACCAACTACCTAATCCCACTTGGGCTCATCTTATGGCAGGTGCTTTCGCCCCCTTTCATCTCCCGATAATACGCGGTATTAGCCATCGTTTCCAATGGTTATCCCCCTCCATAAGCCAGATTCCCAAGCATTACTCACCCGTCCGCCACTCGTCAGCATTGAAAGCAAGCTTTCAACCCGTTACCGTTCGACTTGCATGTGTTAAGCCTGCCGCCAGCGTTCAATCTGAGCCATGATCAAACTCTTCAGTTTAATCTTTCTCAATTTGTACACTAACAAAGCTCTGTGATTTCGTTTAAAATCACTATGAATTTCAGTTAAGCACTAATTGTTTCTAAATCTTTTAAATTTTTTCCAGAATCAACAAGTGCCCACACAGATTGTCTGATTGATTGTTAAAGAGCAAAAAACAACGACGCGAGGTGTATTTTCAACTTGTTTACAACGTCGCGTCGTTGTGTGCGGCGTATTATAGGCTTCTTTAAAATCTTTGCAACCCCTTTTTGCAAAAAAATGGCAAAAAATGCGAAAAATCATTGCGACTGATTATTTTAAAGCCATGCCACTGAATTACTAGGCAAAGTGCGGTGAAAAATTAGCAAAATTTTTACCGCACTTGATTTATTTCTTAAGCTTTTTTATTAACGCTGGCAAGTCCGCTACACTATTTATCAGGATATCTGCAGATTTTTCACTTTCTTCGCTTACTGCTTTTCCTGTTCGCACCAAAACACAGGTTTTTACGCCCGCCCCTTTGCCTGCCTTCATATCTTCTTTTTTATCCCCCACCATAAAAGACTGCGTTGGATCGATATGTAATTCTTTAATTGCTTGCAATAGCATTCCTGACTTTGGCTTGCGACAATCGCAATCTTCTTTATATTCGCCTTTACCCTCTGGGTGATGAGGACAATAATAGATGCCATCAAAATCCACACCACGATCCGCCAGCGACCAATCCATCCATTCCGTGAGTTGTAGGAATTGTTGTTCTGAAAAATAACCGCGTGCAATGCCTGATTGATTCGTCACTAGCACCAATAAATAGCCCATCGCTTTTAACTGCTGCAAGGCTTCAATACTTCCTTCGATAAATTGGAAATCATCAATTTGATGTACATAGCCGTGATCGATATTGATCGTGCCATCTCGATCTAGAAAAATTGCTTTATTCACATTTTGATCCTTGTTTATCTTTATCTTGCTATTTCGCTCAATTATGACTTAATTTTGTTCTAACTAATAGCTGAACATTCTAAAAATGTTGTGAATAAATATTGACATAGCAATCTAGACGTCTAAAATACGGAAAAACTTAAATTTAAGCATATTAGAAAGGGCTTATATGATTAAGCTAGAAAACCTTAGTAAAATTTTTGACATTGCGGATAAAAAAATCACCGCACTTGATAATGTCAATCTTCACGTTCCTAAAGGGCAAATTTGTGGGGTGATTGGCGCATCTGGCGCAGGGAAAAGCACGCTTATCCGTTGTGTGAACTTATTAGAACGCCCAACGTCGGGTTCGGTGGTGGTAAATGGCAAAGAATTAACGCATTTATCAGACAGCCAACTCATTCAAGAACGCCGCAATATTGGAATGATTTTCCAGCATTTCAATTTGCTCAGTTCACGTACTGTTTATGGCAACATCGCGTTGCCGTTGGAATTAGCCGGTGAAAGCAAAGCCCATATTAAACAAAAAGTGGAACAGCTCCTTTCCTTAGTTGGATTAAGTGAAAAGCGTGATGTTTATCCCGCCAATCTTTCAGGTGGACAAAAGCAACGTGTTGCGATTGCACGTGCGTTGGCAAGCGATCCCAAAGTGCTACTCTGCGATGAAGCAACCAGCGCGTTAGATCCCGCCACAACGCAAGCGATTTTAAAATTATTAAAAGAAATTAATCGCACTTTAGGTATCACTATTTTGTTGATCACGCACGAAATGGACGTGGTAAAACGCATTTGCGACCAAGTGGCGGTGATTGATAAAGGGCGTTTGGTGGAACAAGGTTCGGTAAGTGAGATTTTCTCTAATCCTAAAACCGAGTTGGCGCAGCAATTTATTAGCTCAACATTCCACATTAACTTGCCTGAAGAATATTTGGAAAAATTATCGCCAACGCCAAAACACCCAAACGCTTGGCCAATCATTAAATTTGAATTTACTGGCCGCTCAGTGGACGCACCGTTGCTTTCACAGGCCTCCAAACGTTTTGGGGTGGATTTAAGTATTCTCACCTCGCAAATTGATTATGCGGGTGGCGTGAAATTTGGTTTTACCATCGCAGAAGTGGAAGGCAATGAAGATGCCATTACGCAAGCTAAGATTTATTTAATGGAAAATAATGTTCGTGTGGAGGTATTAGGTTATGTGGACTGAATTTAGTGCGGAATTTTCCCGCCAGCTTACCCCACAAGTGTGGCAGCTTATCGCCAATAGCTCATTTGAAACCGTTTATATGAGCCTTGTGGCCACCTTTTTTGCCGTGCTATTTGGCTTGCCACTAGGCATTATCACCTTCTTAACCAAAGAAGGACAAACCTTAAATAGCAAAAAATTGAACCGCACTTTAGAAGTGATTATTAACGTTGGGCGTTCTATTCCCTTCATTATTTTGCTCTTCGATTTAATGCCCGTCACGCGTTTTTTAGTCGGCACAACCTTAGGTACAACGGCGGCAATCATTCCATTAAGTGTTGCCGCATTGCCATTTTACGCACGTTTAACGGTAAACGCCTTGGGCGATATTCCAACGGGTTTAACAGAAACCGCCAAAGCAATGGGAACAAACGTTTGGCAGCTGGTAACACGCTTTTATTTACCTGAAGCCTTGCCAATTCTCATTAAAGCAATGACACTGACGTTAGTTACGCTGATTGGTTATTCCGCAATGGCAGGCGCGGTGGGCGGCGGCGGTTTAGGTAACACCGCAATTTCGTTTGGCTTACACCGTAATATGCCTTATGTACTTTGGGTTTCTACTATTATCATCGTACTTATCGTAATGTTATGCGAAAAATACGGTAACAAATTAGCGAATCATTTTGATCATCGTTAATCTCAACATCACTCACTAAAAAGGAAAGTAAAATGAACTTTAAAAAATTATTGACTGTTGCAACACTTTCATCAGTTTTAGCGCTAACTGCTTGTAAAGATGACAAAAAAACCGAAACTGCTGCAGCGCAACCTGCACCACAAAAAATTAAAGTGGGCGTAATGTCTGGCCCTGAGCATCAAGTGGCTGAAATTGCGGCGAAAGTAGCAAAAGAAAAATATGGCTTAGATGTGGAATTCGTTGAATTTAATGAATATTCATTACCAAACCCTGCGGTAAGCAATGGTGATTTAGATCTTAACGCAATGCAACACAAACCTTATCTTGATAAAGATTCACAAGAACACGGTTACAAAAATCTTGTGATTGTGGGTAATACTTTCGTTTATCCATTAGCTGGCTATTCGAAAAAAATTAAAAATATAAACGAACTCCAAGATGGTGCCATCATTGCCGTACCGAATGATCCAAGTAACCTTGCACGTGCATTAATTTTATTAGAAAAACAAGGCTTAATTAAATTAAAAGACAACACTAACCTATTCGCAACCTCTTTAGACATCGTAGAAAATCCGAAAAATCTCCAAATTAAAGAGGTGGATACGTCAGTGGCAGCACGTGCATTAGATGATGTAGATTTAGCCGTGGTGAACAACACTTACGCGGGTCAAGTAGGCTTAAATACTGAAGAACACGGCGTGTTTGTGGAAGATAAAGATTCCCCTTATGTGAACATTATCGTTGCGCGTGAAGACAACAAAGACAGCGATGCAGTGAAAAACTTCGTGAAAGCTTACCAAACTGATGAAGTGTATCAAGAAGCGGTAAAACACTTCAAAGACGGCGTGGTTAAAGGCTGGTAATCAATTTTCCATTTTCATCTTTCATCAAAAACCTCTGGGTCTTCTCGGAGGTTTTATTTTCACTAAAAAACCGCTCTTGCTTGTTCATCAAAAATGAACACCTTATAATAGACCTCCCTTTATTACTTCTTTGAGAAATCTATGGATATTTCAATTTACGTGCAATTTTTTGTTAGTCTCATTGCCCTAGTGAACCCACTCGGAGTAATTCCTATTTTCTATTCGATGACGACGGATTTTGATAAAACTCAGCAAAATCGTACCGCACTTATTACCTGTTTTTCAGTGGCAGTCATTTTGCTTGTTAGCTTTTATTTTGGTCAGTTAATCCTTAACGCTTTTCACATTTCTATTGACGCATTCCGTATTGCAGGCGGAATTGTCGTTGCAATGATTGCTCTGACGATGATTAACGGGAAAATAGGGGATCATAAAATGAATAAAGAAGAAAAAGCAGAAAATTTCGATGATTATAACAATATTGCTGTTGTACCTCTTGCAATGCCAATTATGGCGGGACCTGGCTCAATCAGTGCGACTATCGTATTTGGTTCAAATCAAACAACTGTAATGGATTATACCTATACTTCAATTACTATCGCGTTATTTGGACTATGCTGCTATATTCTACTTCGCTATTCTGAGCCACTTATCAAAAAACTGGGCAAAACAGGTTCCAATGTTATTACCCGTATTATGGGATTAATTTTGATGTCTTTAGGTGTTGAAATTGTTGTGGAAGGATTAAAAAATCTTCATTTGTTCTAATAAATAGTAAGTGCGGTAATAAATTTATCCCAAAAAACACCGCACTTCCCTCGCAAGATTGCTATCAAACTTAGCTTAATTTCCAATATGCCGTTTAATTTTTTCAAATTAAACTACACGCCGTAGTAATCTAGTTGCCTCCAAGCTTCATAAACCGCTACTGCAACGGAATTAGATAAATTCATACTACGGCTATTCTTCACCATTGGAATTCGAATTTTTTGTTCTGCTGGCATTTCATCTAAAATAGCCATTGGGATACCTCTTGTTTCTGGTCCAAACATTAAATAATCCCCTTTTTGAAAACGAACTTGGCTATGTGCTAAATGCCCTTTGGTTGTCATTGCAAACAAGCGTTTGGGTTGCTCAGCTGCAAGAAAATCAACAAAGCTTTTGTGCTTTTTAATGTCTGCAAACTCGTGGTAATCTAGTCCTGAACGACGTAAACGCTTATCATCCCAAGCAAAGCCTAAAGGCTCAATTAAGTGTAAACGGAAACCCGTGTTGGCACAGAGACGAATAATATTTCCTGTATTTTGTGGAATTTCAGGCTCATATAACACTATATCTAACATAATTTTCTCTAACTTAGTTTAAGTAGGGGCATTCTACCGCTGAATCAGCCAAGAACAAAATAATAAAAAACACCGCACTTAATAAATTAAACCCTCATTAGAGGGCTTAATTATAGTCGTTTGCTCTTAAGTTATCTTGCCTTGTCATACTATTTGGGCTATCTGAGGAGCAAAGCCTTGTCCTATTTTGAGCTTAAACAACTATACTAAGAAGACAGTTTTTTGCGTTTACACAAAGTGCATAGCATTACTACAAATAATGTTGGCAATAACCAAGTTAGTCCTTCTTGATGCAAAGGTACTTTTTCTAATAGGCTTTGAATAAAGTGCGGTAA
This sequence comes from Avibacterium paragallinarum, assembly GCF_011765605.1. Lineage (NCBI taxonomy): Bacteria > Pseudomonadati > Pseudomonadota > Gammaproteobacteria > Pasteurellales > Pasteurellaceae > Avibacterium > Avibacterium paragallinarum. Next base: position 2,311,137 of record NZ_CP050316.1, on the reverse strand, counting down.
TAATTCCATATTTTTTAAACTATCGGTAACACTGAATAATGCTGTGATACCAATAATGAGATTATAACCTCTGCGGCTAATGCCCAATTTTTCGCGTAATAACTGCATTGCCACGAGCATAATTGCGATAGGATAAATTAATAATAAGGCAGGAATTGTGACACGCAATAAGGTATTCAGTCCTGTTTCTGAAATAATAATCGTGCTGATTGTAAATAACACAACGAAGAAAGTGTAAGTTAAACGAGGATGGAATTTTGAAAAATAATCCGCACAAGCACTAGTGACGCCTACAAGCGTAGTAAGGTTGGCTAAAAGAACAATCCCACTCATAATCCAAGAACCTTCACGCCCAAACAATACATTCACATACTGAGCAAAAAGTTGCCCTCCATTACTTGAGTTTTTCGCTACTTGCTCCCCTGTTGCACCTAAATAAAATAAACATAAATACAGTAAACTCAGCAGCACAACAGAAACTGTCCCAGCGACAAGGGTATAACGTACAATCGCTTTGCTATTTGATACACCTTTTACTGCCAAAGCACGTGCAACAATACCACCAAATGCCATTGCTGAAAGTACATCCATTGTTTGGTAACCGCCAATCAACCCTGTTGCGATCGCTGAATGATCTTTATAAGCATTGCTTGGCTCGACAATCGGAGAAATCGGTGAATTAATCACTTTGAAAGCAACAATCGTCAATAATACAAGCAATGCAGGTGCCATAAATTTTCCAATGCTTGAAATCATTGTGCTACGACCAAGCATAAATCCCATACCAATCAAGTTAAACACGGTAACAAAAATGATGTGAGAATACTCTCCAGATAATAAATTCAATGGTTGCCACGCCATCTCATAAGCAACATTAGTAACCCTTGGCATTGCAAAGGTTGAACCGATCACCAAATATAAAATCGTCCAAAACATAACCTGTGCCCATTTCGGCAAATCACCAGACAATGCTTCTCCACGCCCTTTTAGCGTTACAACAATGAGGGTAATAAAAGGCATAAACACGCCTGTTAATAAAAAACCTAATGCCCCCCAAAGCCATAGCGTTCCAGCATAATATCCTTCCATTGGAGGAAAAATAATATTCCCAGCCCCTAAAAAGAGGGAGAAGATCATCATTCCTAGCACCATCACATCTTTTCCAGATAACATTTTATTAACCTCTCAAAATATAGTATTAACTTTTATACAATCAATAAAACAACTTACAATTCACTAAAAATAACAAAGTTTATAGAGTTTTATGATTTTATTGTCAAGATTGCATTAGCATTTTTCAATAAATCTTTATGTAAATTCAATGTTCAACGATAAATACTGGATTAATTTGGATAAATTCTAAAGAATAGCTATTTTCTGAACGGAATAAAAAGAGAGTTCCTGAAAGAACCCTCAGAATGTACTAGAGCGTTTTGACAAAATTTCTTAAATAAGTGCAAAAATCGTTTCCAAGTTTTGGGTGATGTACACCATATTCAACAAAAGCTTTCATATAACCTAGCTTATCACCGCAATCAAAGTTTCCACCTGTTTGATAAAATGCCTCTACGCTTTCCTTTTCAATCAGCATATCAATCGCATCAGTTAGTTGAATTTCATCTCCTACACCAACAGGCGTTTTCGCAAGCAATTCCCAAATTGACGCAGAAAAAACATAACGTCCAACTACGGCAAGATTAGAAGGAGCTTCTTCAATTGCCGGTTTCTCTACGATCCATTTAATCCTCGCACTTTCACCAGGGAGAATTTGTACCCCATCACAATCCACAATCCCATAGCTACTGATTTCTTTTTCCGCAACAGGCTCAACCAAAATTTGGCTGGCATTAGTTTCTTTAAAACGTTTGATCATTGCTGCCAAGTTTTCTTTTTTCTGATCAGCACTGAAATCCGTTAATAACACATCAGGCAATACTACCGCAAAAGGCTGATTTCCAACCACAGGTAAGGCACAAAGTACAGCGTGTCCTAAGCCTTTAGCATTACCTTGACGAACGTGCATAATGGTTACATCTTTCGGACAAATAGAACGAACTTCTTCAAGTAATCGACGTTTTACACGCTTTTCAAGCATTGTTTCTAGCTCAAAAGAGGTGTCGAAGTGGTTTTCAATAGCATTTTTTGAAGAATGCGTAACAAGAACAATCTCTTTAATACCCGCAGAAACACATTCATTAACCACATACTGAATCAGTGGTTTATCAACCAATGTGAGCATTTCTTTTGGAATCGCTTTTGTTGCAGGTAACATTCGAGTTCCAAGTCCTGCAACGGGAATGACGGCTTTCATTATTTTTCCTTTTTCCCAAAACACAAATATGTTATATCCGTTAAGAATATATAGTAAAGAAAGTGGCTACTAAATAGCCACTTTAAATCATTAACTCCACATCATAAATTATGATGTTTTAATCAATTATTGCCGTAGCAGAGCCAAAATCTCTTCGGTTTTTTCCAACATAAGTTTTCTATCACCTCGAGTTTCAAGATTTAAACGCACCACAGGCTCAGTATTTGAAGTACGCAAATTGAATCGCCAATTTGGATACTCAATACTAATGCCATCAATTTCATTCACAGAAATCGCATTTTCCTCATAAGCGGCTCGCACACGAGCAATAGCTGCTTGTGCATCTACTAATTTACTATTGATCTCTCCAGGTGATGGAAAAGTATTAATACTTTCATTTACTAGTTCACCTAGTGATTTTCCTGTAGTAGAAACAAGCTCCATTACTAACAACCAAGGAATCATTCCACTGTCACAGTAGAAAAAATCTCGGAAGTAGTGATGTGCACTCATTTCTCCTCCATAAATAGCATCTACAGCACGCATTTTTTCTTTAATGAAAGAATGGCCCGATTTAGACATTACAGCCTCTCCGCCATTTTCTTCCACTAATTTGACGGTATTCCAAATTAAGCGAGGATCATAAATGATTTTCGCTCCTTTATTTTTTTGCAGAAAAGCTTGACTTAAAAGACCAACAATATAATAGCCCTCGATAAAGCCACCATTTTCATCAAAAAGGAAACAACGATCAAAATCGCCATCAAAAGCAATCCCCATATCCGCTTGATATGTTAATACCGTATCAATCGTATCTTGGCGATTATCTGGCAAAATAGGATTAGGAATACCATTAGGAAATGTACCATCTGGATTATTATGAATTTTAATAAATTCCACAGGTACACGTTTAGCTCTGAATTGAGCTTCTATAGCATCAATCACGTGTCCTGCAGCCCCATTTCCAGAATTAATCACCAACTTCATTGGTTTCAAATTATCTACATTAATATAAGATAATAAATGTTCAACGTAGTCACCTAATACAGAAAGTTGTTTATATTCACCGCGTTGCACTACCGGTGGAAAATGATTTTCCTCCGCTAAACGTTGAATATCGGCAAGCCCAGTATCCGCACTAATCGGCCGCGATCCCTCACGTACCAATTTTAGTCCATTATAATCCATTGGATTATGGCTTGCGGTTACTTCAATACCACCATCAGCGTTAAGAAAGGAGGTGGCGAAATAAACTTCCTCTGTTCCTGTTTCACCCAAATCAATTACGTTTACCCCAGAATCTAACAAGCCATTTGTTACAGCACTCTTCAATTCTTTACTGGTTAAACGAACATCACCTCCAACAACGATAGTTTTAGGTTTTAAAAATTGTCCAAAAGCACGCCCAATACGATAGACAATATCTACATTCAATTCGTCACCTAAACGACCACGAATATCATACGCTTTAAAACAAGTTAATTTACCCATATAACAACTCCACTTCCTTTTCTTGGTTACTAATGCGAATTAAGACGCTTGATCATCTTTTGCTTCTTTAACACGTTGGTAAATTTCTTCTCGATAGACAGAAACATCTTTTGGTGCGTTCACACCAACTTTTATCTGATTACCACGAACATTTAATATCGTAATAGAAATATCATCACCAATGAGTAAGCTTTCGCCAACTTTTCTGGTTAAGATTAGCATACAACCTCCTCATTCTCTTATTCGACATCCTATCGATAATTTACCCCCTTCCAAAGGAACATCTACCTAATTAATGTTACCGCATTTATATTCACAATGTGATGAACAAACCTCAAAGTTGTGAGCTACGGCACAAAATTTTTCATTATAAATGTGAATGTAGCCACTCCTTACACATAGAAAGGGCTTTTTCGACATTTTCAGGTTGTGATCCGCCTGCCATAGCCATATCAGGACGACCACCACCTTTTCCTCCAACTTGCTGAGCCATTAGGTTAACTAATTCTCCAGCTTTAACTTTAGAGGTTAAGTCTGAGGTTACACCAACGACTAAGTTCACTTTACCCTCAAATACGGATGCAAAGGCGATAATTGCTGAGCCAAGTTGGTTTTTCAGATCATCTACCATCACGCGTAGTGATTTGGTTTCCATTCCATCTAGTTGTTGTAACACAACAGAAATCCCGTTAATTTCCCCCGCACTTTTAGCAAGATCAGATCCGGCTTGCATTGCGGCTTTTTCTTTTAACTGTTGTAATTCTTTTTCTGCTTTTTTTGCTTTATCTTGTAACTGCTGAATTTTATCTGCCAGTGAATTCGCATCAGATTTCAATAAATCTGCACTTTGTGTCAAGATTGTCATTTGTTGATTAAGCCAATCGATCGCCACTTCGCCCGTCACCGCCTCAATACGGCGAATGCCCGCCGCAATAGCACTTTCACTAATGATTTTGAATAAACCTATCTCACCCGTATATTGAGCGTGAATCCCGCCACAAAGTTCAATAGAAAAATCGCCCATTGTGAGAACACGCACTTGTTCGGCGTATTTTTCTCCAAATAATGCCATTGCACCTTTTTCTTTAGCCGCATCTAAATCCATAATTTCAGTTTGAATAAGGTGATTAGCACGCACTTGTTGGTTCACTAATTTTTCCACTTCAAACAGTTGCTCTTTAGAAATTGCTTCAGGTTGTGCAAAGTCAAAACGTAATAAATTGTCTGATACCAACGAGCCTTTTTGCACAACGTGCTTGCCTAGCACTTGGCGTAATGCGGCGTGTAATAAGTGCGTTGCACTATGGTTTAAGGAGATTTGCTTACGGCGCGCCACATCAACAATAGCATTCACCGATTGCCCAACGCTTAACGTGCCTTCTGCAAGTACACCAATATGCCCAAATACTTGACCATATTTTTGCGTATCAGTAACGTTGAACAAGAAGTTCTGCCCTTCTAAACGCCCTGTATCACCTACTTGACCACCAGATTCCGCATAAAATGGCGTATTTTCCAAAATTACCACCGCACTTTGTCCAGCACTAATTTGTTCTACCTGCTTACCTTCATAGAAAAGTGCGGTGATTTTTGCAAGACTTTCCGATTCGCTATAACCTTCAAATGCGGTTGAACCGTCCACACGAATGACGTTGTTATAATCCATACCAAATTGGCTGGCTGACTGTGCGCGCTGGCGTTGTGCTTCCATCTCACGCTCAAAGCCAGCTTCATCAATAGTGATGCCACGTTCACGGCACACATCGGCAGTAAGATCTAGAGGGAAACCAAAGGTGTCATAAAGTTTGAATGCCACTTCACCAGACAGCACACCGTCTTTCACTTGGCTTAAGGCTTCATCTAATAAGGTCAAACCTCGTTCTAAGGTGCGCGCAAATTGTTCTTCTTCTAAGCGTAAGATTTTTTCTATATGTGCTTGATTATCTTTGATTTCTTTACCCGCTTCCGCCATTACTTCTGCAAGGGTTGGCACAAGTTTATAGAAAAAGGCATCTTTCGCACCTAACAAATGCCCGTGGCGAACCGCTCGACGGATAATACGGCGGAGTACATAGCCTCGCCCTTCATTAGATGGCAACACGCCATCAGCAATCAAATATGCACACGAACGAATGTGGTCTGCGATTACGCGTAAGGATTTATTGCCTAAATCTTTCTCACCTGTTAATTCTGCTGCTTTTGCGATAAGGGTTTTAAAAATATCAATATCATAGTTGGAATTAACGTGCTGTAATACGGCGGTAATACGCTCTAAGCCCATTCCTGTATCCACTGATGGTTTTGGTAATTTTTCCATTGTGCCATCAGCTTGGCGGTTGAACTGCATAAAGACGATATTCCAGATCTCAATATAACGATCGCCATCTTCTTCTGGTGAACCCGGCGGTCCCCCCCAAATGTGATCGCCATGATCATAGAAAATCTCGGTACAAGGACCACACGGGCCAGTATCACCCATTTGCCAGAAATTATCAGAGGCATAAGGTGCACCTTTATTATCGCCAATACGAATAATACGTTCTGCTGGAACGCCCACTTGCTTATACCAAATATCGTAGGCTTCATCATCGGTTTCATACACCGTTACCCAAAGTTTCTCTTTTGGTAAACCTAACCACGCATCGGATGTGAGATATTCCCACGCAAAATGAATCGCATCTTGTTTAAAATAATCACCAAAACTGAAATTGCCTAGCATTTCAAAGAAGGTGTGATGACGTGCGGTATAACCTACGTTTTCTAAATCGTTATGTTTTCCGCCTGCACGCACACACCTTTGTGCGGTTGTTGCACGAGAATAAGGACGTTTATCCAAACCAAGAAAAACGTCTTTAAACTGATTCATTCCTGCATTAGTAAATAATAAGGTAGGATCGTTTTCTGGAACAAGCGAACTGCTCGGGACAATTTGATGTCCTTTACTATGAAAAAAATCAAGGAAAGATTTTCTAATTTCTGCGGTTGTTTTCATTAAAATGCCTTATTGTATTCCCAATAAATTCATATCAAATCTCGTTATTGTGTCATATTTTTAAAATTTAGAAAAAACTTTTTTCTCTGTATAAAAAAATAAAAGGATCTGTACCTTTTATGAAAGTTGAATCGATCATAGTTAGTGTACAGATCACTGTCTAAATAAATTGAAATAACTTTTATTCGTCTCGTAACGGAATCACCAGCATATCAACATTAATTGCATTCATTACCTGACGAGTTGAAGACATTAATTTACTCCAAAAATCTTGATGATGTCCCGTTACTAACAAATCAACATCATATTTATCAATCGCATCAACTAATACCTGCCCCAAATCACCACTGCCACTTAGTTTCTCAGAGATCGGATAACTCGCTTGCTCGGACAAATGTACCAATGCTTGATGAGTTTCAGTAGAAATTCGATCTTGCATCGAAGACATATTGACATCAATCAACCCCGTATAAAGATCTGAGAAATTAACATCAACGTGGATAATAGATAATTTTGCCTCATTTCTTTTCGCAACACTCGCAGCTTTTTCCACTAAAAATGCACTTTCATCTGAAAGATCAACAGCAACTAAAACGTGTTTATACATAATTTGCTCCTTTCTCTTATATATCTAGGGTAAATGAATTGCTTCTGTAGTAATACTAACACTTGTGTAATAAAAAAAATATGCACTGGATCACGTTTTTAAAAAAACATTTATTTTTATCAATAAAAACGTCTTTAAAAAGAAATTTTTGCATCGCTAATAATCACCTTGTATTATTTTCTACTTTAATTTTTATCTAAACACACATACTCAAGAAATATGAACAATTCTATCTCCAATTTCGTTGAACTCATCGCCAAATTACGCGATCCCAATGGTGGCTGCCCTTGGGATCTCAAACAAACTTACCACACAATGATTCCCTGTTTATTAGAAGAAAGCTATGAGGTGGTGGAAGCCATTGAGCAACAAAACCCCGCTAATTTACGCGAGGAACTCGGGGATTTATTGCTCCAAGTGGTGTTTTTCAGCCAACTCGCTCGCGAGGATAATTTATTCACTTTTGATGATGTGGTGAATGAGGTGACTGAAAAAATTATCCGCCGCCACCCGCACGTTTTCGGTGATAAAAAAGCTGGAGATGAACAAGAAGCCTTGCAAAACTGGAACGCGATAAAAGCCCAAGAGCGGAAAAGCACGCCGCAGCATTCGATTCTTGACAATATCCCCCACGCCTTTCCCGCATTGAGCCGAGCAGAAAAATTACAAAAACGTTGTGCCAAAGTGGGATTTGATTGGGACAGCCCAACAGCCGTTATCGAAAAAGTGCAAGAAGAGCTACAAGAGGTTCAAATGGAGCTTCAACGCAGCCCGCAACAGAGCGAAAAAATCGAAGAAGAAATTGGGGATTTATTGTTCGCCGTGGTGAATTTAAGTCGCCATCTGCATTGTTCGCCAGAAGAAGCCTTACGCAAAGCCAACCACAAATTTGAACGCCGTTTCCGCCAAGTTGAACAATTATTGACAAACCAAGAAAAAACCCTGCAACAGGCTTCGCTAGCTGAGTTAGATTTACTTTGGAATGAGGTGAAAGCACAAGAAGCGAAATAAGCCTTTGCACAAAAGCCTACTATCAGTATAAAGTGCGGTGTTTTTACAGTCTGTTTTGCTGATAAAAAGCACCGCACTTTTAAATGTGAATTTTTATGCGTACAAAGGGGCATTTTCCCCTTAGCTTTCTCTGTTTTTTGTAGGTGTTTTTTTCTTGAGCGATTGCACGCCGTCTAAAATAATCAAGCCCATTCCCAGTATTAGAGAGATCAATAAAGGGGCGTTGTCAGGATCGATTTTTTCCCCAATGACAAAAGAGACCACTAGCATCATTATGGGTTCAGCATAGCCCAATATCCCCAACACATTGATAGGTAATAAACTACTGGCGGCAATATAGGCGTTAAAGGCAACACCGCTAATTAAGCCCAACAAAAGTAGCAGGGTGAGAATATTCGGGTTTTGTAACCGCACTGCTGCCAAATCAACTTGGCTGGCAAAATAGAAACAGACGGGTAGCGTCATCACCATTTCAATGGCGAAGCTGGTAATGTCATTGAAGCCAAACCATTTTCGCGACATAAAATAAATAGCATAAGTGCATACTGCGAGGCTTTCCCAAGAAAAGCCGCCTTTGAGAATAATCGTGGCAAGAATGCCAATACCTGCGATCAGGATTGCGCTGAATTTCAATCGCGAAATTTGCTCATTAAAGAAAAATCGCCCCACTGCCACCATTACAAGAGGGAGCAGTAAATAGCCAAGAGAAACGCTTAATGCCCCGCCGTTATTGGGTGCCCAAAGGAAAAGCCACATTTGAAAGCCCATAATGCTCCCATTAAACAGCAACACAAAAAGTAGCCAAGGCTGGCGTTTGATGCGTTTAAAATGTTGAATTAGCATATATTTTTGCTTAAAAATGAAAATCGCCGCGATAACAAATGGCGTGGTGAAAATTACGCGATAGCCAAAAATATCCTCCCCGTCTAAGGGCAATAAAAAGGTAGAAAAATAATACAAATAACCAAACAACGCAGAGGCAAGTAGCGAAAATGTAATCCCTTTTAGCATAGCAGCACCAAAAATAGCGAAAAATCTGACCGCACTTTACCCCAAGAGCTGCCAAAATGCACGAACTAAGGGCAAATTTAACAGGTTCTTTTGCACGCAAATGCCCAAATCAAAGGGCTGCACGGGCGTGTCAATGGCTAATGTGGAAACTTGCAAATTGAGCGGGCTGTTTTGGATCACCACATCGGGCAACAACGCCACACCACAGCCTAGTGCCACCATTGACACAATCCCCTCGTGTCCTGCAACAGTGGCATAAATTTTCGGCTGCTTAATTTTTTTCTGCTGAAACCACTGATCGATCCGCTGCCGTGCGGGGCCTTCTACGGGCAGAATAAAGGGTACATTCTGCCAATCAATAGGGGATTGTTGCAATAATTGCGTGGTGGCACAAGCAACCCGCGGAGCGATGAGCGACAGCGTAATATCATCAATATGATGAAACATCACATTGGGCGGCAAATTCGCAGGTCGCCCTGCTAAGGCTAAATCCACCTGCTGACGTTGAATCATCTCCAACGCCACCGCGGGATCGCCCGTTGTGAGCTGAATTTCCACTTTGGGATAATGGGAACGGAATTTTTCTAACATTGGTGGCAGGTGGCTGTATGCGGCAGTAACCGAGCAAAATAGGCGTAGCTCCCCTTGTAACTCTTGCTGATTGGAACGAAATTGTTGTTTTAAGGATAGCCATTGTTGCCATTGTGGATAAGCAAATTGCAAAAATAGTTCGCCTGCTGGAGTGAGCGAAACCTTACGGTTATCACGTAATAACAATGGCTCACCCAGCTCTTCTTCAAGCCGTTTAATCTGCCTTGAAAGGGTGGAGGGCGACATATAATGCTGTCCTGCTGTTTTAGCGAAATTTTTGTTTTCCGCTAGGTCGATGAAGAGTTTGAGATCTTGGAAGTTCATTGGTTTTTTCCTTTTATATGAATAACGGATTTCGCCGTTGGCGACTTACTTTCTTTTGCTTTCCCAAAAGAAAGTAAGCAAAGAAAAAGGAACCCCGACTAAATTGCTGTTCTTCGCACCAATAAAATTTTCTTAACGAAAAGTAAGCCCATACTCGCTACGCTGCGTTCAGGCGTTACTTTTCTAAAAATTTTATTTTTGCTCAGGCAATTTACACGGGGAATGATCAACAACATTAATTTACTAACGGTATATTGCAAAAACTGCAATATTAAATTCCAATAATATCAATTTACGCAATCTTTAGAAAGGTATAATCTGTCATTGATTATTTTGTAAACCAACTTAACCAAAAGGATAAAAAAATGGCTAATTATTTCAATACATTAAATTTACGCCAACAGTTAGATCAGTTAGGACGTTGCCGTTTTATGGAACGTGAAGAATTTGCAGACGAAGCGAATTTCTTAAAAGGCAAAAAAATTGTGATTGTGGGCTGTGGAGCCCAGGGATTAAACCAAGGCTTAAATATGCGTGATTCAGGCTTAGACATTAGCTATGCGCTACGCCCTGAGGCCATTGCGGAAAAACGTGCGTCTTTCCAACGTGCTACTGAAAATGGCTTCAAAGTGGGCACTTATCAAGAATTAATCCCCACTGCGGATTTGGTGATTAACTTAACGCCAGATAAACAGCACAGCAAAGTGATCGCTGATGTGATGGGTTTAATGAAAGAAGGGGCGGCGTTGGGCTATTCGCACGGTTTAAACATCGTTGAAGTTGGCGAACAAATTCGCCCAGATTTGACGGTGGTAATGGTTGCACCAAAATGCCCAGGTACGGAAGTGCGTGAAGAGTATAAACGCGGTTTCGGTGTACCAACGCTTATTGCAGTTCACCCTGAAAATGACCCGAAAGGCGAGGGTATGGCGATTGCGAAAGCTTGGGCGGCGGCGACAGGCGGTCATCGTGCGGGCGTGTTGGAATCTTCATTCGTTGCGGAAGTGAAATCAGACTTAATGGGCGAGCAAACCATTCTTTGTGGTATGTTGCAAGCTGGATCAATCCTTTGTTATGACAAATTAGTGGCGGACGGCAAAGATCCCGCTTACGCAGGAAAATTAGTGCAATACGGTTGGGAAACCATCACCGAAGCCTTAAAACAAGGCGGTATTACTTTGATGATGGATCGCTTATCAAACAGTGCCAAATTGCGTGCCTTTGAACTTGCAGAAGAAATTAAGCAAGAATTAGATTTCTTATTCAAAAAACATATGGACGACATTATCAGTGGCGAATTTTCTCGTGTGATGATGGAAGATTGGGCAAACGGCGATGCTAACTTGTTGAAATGGCGTGAAGAAACGGGCAAAACTGGCTTTGAAAACGCACCAAAAGCGGACGGCATTAAAATCAGCGAGCAAGAATATTTTGATAATGGCGTGTTAATGGTGGCAATGGTTAAAGCAGGCGTGGAATTGGCGTTCGATACCATGGTTTCAGCAGGTATTTTTGAAGAATCTGCTTATTATGAATCCTTACACGAATTACCATTAATTGCCAACACCATTGCACGCAAACGCTTATACGAAATGAACGTGGTAATTTCAGACACTGCGGAATACGGTAACTATTTATTTGCTAATGTGGCAACCCCAATTTTAGCCAAAACAGTAATGCAACATTTACAACGCGGTGATTTAGGTGAACCAACACCAACGGTGGAAATCGACAACATCACTTTACGCGATGTGAATGACGCAATCCGCAACCACCCAATTGAGCTAATCGGGCAAGAATTGCGTGGTTATATGACAGATATGAAACGCATTTCTTCACAAGCAGAATAACGCTGTAAAACCTAAAAGCCAGCATTAATGCTGGCTTTTACCGCTGATACCCTATCGCTTTTATAAAACCACAATATTACCTTAATTATTAGTGTAAAATGGTAAGCCTTAGTTAAGATTATTAATCTAAATAAGAGATTTAATGCATTATAAAACTAGGTCTCTAACCAATCTACAATGATATATTGTAGGCTTATTTTTATGTTACTGAATTTTTTCTTTCACCTTCACCTCAGATTTTTGCTGTAGTTTTCCGTCTGCGGAAAAAACAAAATCGCTTGTATATTTGTTGAACGTGTTTTCGGCATAGCCACCCCATTCGCCCGCAAGCGTACGCTGTCCGCCACCATAAACAGGTAAGGTTGCACCATCAATTTCTTTGTTGATATATTGATTAAACCACAGGTTTAACTCACGCCGCATTTGGGCGATCTGTTGTTGATAATCGGGATTATCAATTTGGTTATGGTGTTCATCAGGATCGTTACGCAGATCATAAAATTCATAAGGCCCATCAGGATAGCGATGAATATATTTAAAAGATCGATTGCGGATCATTCGAGTTGGGCCGTATTCATCAAAGATCACAAGATGATTTTCTTCTCGTGAATCTGAAGGATCTTGTTTTAATAAAGTCGCGAAACTTTTTCCTGGATAACGCACCTGTGGCTGATCTTCATCACTGATATTGAGATATTCCAGCAAGGTGTGGCGGAAATCATAATGGCTCAGCAGGTTATCTATTTCACCTGTTGATAAATGATTTTTGTGATAAAGAATAAACGGCACTTTTACCGACGTGTCGAACATATTCACAGGGCTTGTACCATTCCCTTTACCAAAAATACCGTGGTGCCCCATATTCATACCGTTATCACTGGTGAAAATGATGAGCGTGTTTTCTAAAATGCCTTTTTCTTCAAGTGCGGTGATAATTCTTCCAATATTAAAATCCATTGCGGTTAAGGCAGCGAAATATCCCCTTAACACTTCCAATCGTTCTTGTTCATCACCTTCAAAGGTTTCATAAATTTTCCAAGGGTGATAAGGATCGCGTGGGCAAGATGCAAATTGACAATTTGCATAAAGATCCCGTATTTCCTGTGGGTGGTTTTTTCGATCCCAAGGGGAATGTGGTGCGGTATAACTTAGATTGAGAAAAAATGGCTGATCGGCATTATGTACCTTCTCAATAAAGTCTAGCCCATAATCGGTGATTTTATCTGTAATGTAGTCGGGCTCTTCAATTAATATACCATCTCGGTACATTGGTGCATTGAAGTAAGGGCCACCACCACGCTGATGGGAATACCAATAATCAAAACCGCATTGTGGGGTATCAGCCATACCTAAATGCCATTTGCCACTCATTGCACAAAGATAATTATGCTGTTTCAAGCGATCTACAAAAGTCGATTGCCCTTTTAAATAATGTTCTGTAGTCGCACCATTTTCCCATTCTTCCAGCCAGTCGTGGATCCCGTGTTGAGAAGGGATTCTGCCGGTAAAAATTGAGGCTCTCGCAGGGGAGCAAACAGGAGAAACACAAAAGAAATGGTTAAATTTTTTACCTTGCTGCGCTAATTTATCAATATTGGGCGTAATCGCCTCTTTATTTCCATAGCAGCCAAGTGCCCAATAGCCTAAATCATCTGCAACAATCAAAACGACGTTAGTTTTTTTCATTATTGCCTACTCCTAACATCGTTTTGATATTTTGAAAGCCTTTAAAACCAACAATAAAAATCGTGCAAATATACCAACTTAGCCCGAATAAGATGAGCCCTTTCCAAAAGAGAATGGTTAAATCTGTCATATTTCCCCCTTATTTGCGTAACACATTTTTTAATAATGAACCCACAATCATTGCAATCCAAGCAAAGACAAAGGCAGCAATACCCGAATAATAAGGGCCAATTTTTGCCGCAATGGGTTCAAGTGCAGGAATCTGTTGGGCGATTAAGTAAGAAAGTGGCGTTAAAGCACCCACAACAATGGTGGCATAAGCCCCCCAGTTATTGGCTTTTTTGAAATAACAAGCTGAAATTAACAGGGTGGAAACAGCAACGGAATAAATGGTTGCTGTGAGAGTCATATATACCCACAAGTCGCTTTTTAAGGGATACCACAACCCATAGAACAGTAAGAAAACCCCAATTAATGCCACTAATACGCGATTAACAGCAATGGATTTACGTTCTGACCATTTATTTTTATGGAAAATAATCAATACGTCATTGTAAATAACACTTGCCCAACCTAATAAATAAGAGGAGTTTGTGGACATATCTGCCGCCAACATAGCTGCGACAAGCAAACCAATGATCCCTGTTGGAATCACAATAGAAAGCATTGTTGGCATTGCTTGGATTGGTTTTCCGCCCACACTTTCTAAACTCACGAAAGCTAACGCGGCAACACCCCACATAACAGGGATTAATGAACGTACGATATAAAATAAACTGGTGCGTGTGTACATTTTTTTCGCAACATTCGCATCTTTTGCTGACAACACACGAGAAACCATTGTTTGCCAAGTAAGTACCGTCGCAGTAAGCACTAAAGCAGTGTAAAGCACATATTGCCAACCAAGATTAGGATTAACAAAAGGATTAATACCACCAGCACCATAATTAGAAATTGCAGTATCAAATAACGTATCCCAGCCCACCTGATAGAAAATCGTACAAGTAGTTAGCACCAAGCCAACACTCATCAAAATAAACTGCATATAATCTGTAACCAGAACGGAGAGCATTCCACCTAAAATGGTATATAACGCTACCACAAGCAATAAAATTGTCATCGTGATTTCTAAATATTCTGGTTTAAGCCCGGCCACAGCAACTAAAAATTCACCACCGGTGCGTAAGAAAACACCCATATTAAGCAAGCCACCAAGCACAATTACCACACCTGCAGCCCAACGAACTTTTTTACCAAACTTATGTTCAAAGAACTCTGGAATGGTTACCACACCAGCTTTGCGCAAAGGTTCAATACAGAATCCTGTTTTCCCTACGGTGAACATTACAATGGTCATAATTAACCCCACTGTCGCTCCCGCAAAACCGTATTTATAGCCAAGCTGTGCTGCCGCCATACAGGTTATAATGCCAAACTCAGTGGCGGCTAAAGATGCAATCCCAACGTGTAAATCCACATTTCTGCCTGCCACCAAGAAATCATTCACATTCTTTACATATTTCCGCACAATAATACCGACAACAAGGCTTAACAAAATATAAAGCCCGACAATACTGCCATCTACGCTCCAGTTAAACTGCATATTTTCCTCCCTGTGATAATTTAGAAATGAAATAAGAAATTAATCACTTTCTCCATTGTTACCACTCACCAATGAACCTTAATATTATGTTCTTATTTCTTAATCTTAATTTAAACAGTTTGCTGTAGTTTAAAGAACAGTATCAAATAGGAGGTATGATAAAAATCATAAAACAGCTGTGATCTTGCTCACAAATTGAAAAAGTAACGCAACAATATCGCCTTTCCTATAATGTCTATTTACCGATAAATTTAACTTTAAAAGAATTTATAGGATTGTCTAATTCCCCATTATTTTCTCCATATTTTCCTGCACACTGAACCATTCCAACTCCACTTCTTCAAGCTGTTTTTTGTATTCCGCTTGGTCTTTTAAAAGTGCGGTGAGATTTTCTTTCATTTCTGCTTGGTACAGATCACCGTTGGCGAGTTGTTGTTCAATGTCTGCCAGTTTTTGCGAGAGGTCTTCCATTTTGCTTTCCCATTGTGCAAGGGATTTTCGCAGTGGGGCGAGTTGTTGGCGGAGTTCCGCTTCTTTACGTTTTTGCTCTTTACGATTTTGGCTGCTACTTTCTTTGTTATTTTCTGTTTTGTCAGAGGGTTGGCTTTGGCTATTTTGCTCGTTAAGCCATTTTTGATAATCCGCTAAATCCCCTTTAAATTCTTCCACTTGCCCATCGTGAACCAAATAAAATTCATCAACGGTGTTGCGTAATAAATGGCGGTCGTGGGAAACAATCACCAGCGAGCCTTGATAATCCACTAAGGCTTCGGTGAGGGCTTGTCGCATATCCAAATCTAGATGGTTGGTTGGCTCATCGAGCAACAGTAAATTCGGGCGTTGCCAAACAATTAACGCTATCACTAAGCGGGCTTTTTCGCCACCCGAGAAATGGGCGACCTGTTCGTTCACTTTATCGCCGTGGAAAGCGAAGCTGCCGAGATAATCGCGTAATTGTTGTTCTGTTTGTTGTGGGGCGAGCTGCTGCATATGCCAAAGGGCGCTTTCTTCCGCACGCAAGGTATCCAGCTGATGTTGTGCGAAATAACCAAGTTGTACACCTTTTGCAAGCTGAATATTACCAGCAAGTGCGGTGATTTCTCCCGCTAATAATTTAATCAGCGTGGATTTTCCTGCACCATTTTTACCGAGCAACCCAATGCGTGAACCAGGGACGAGATTTAATTTGATTTGTTTCAGAATTTCCGTGGTTTGCCCATTATTTTCATAACCTGCACTAACTTTTTCCATTGAAAGCAATGGGTTAGGCAACGCCAACGGCTCGCGAAATTCAAAGGTAAATGGATTATCCACATAAGCAGGGGCAATAAGCTCCATTCGGGCAAGGGCTTTCATTCGGCTTTGGGCTTGTTTCGCTTTAGTGGCTTTGGCTTTAAAGCGGTCGATGTATTTTTGCAAATGAGCCACTTTTTGCTGTTGTTGGCGGTATAACGCGGTTTGTTGGGCGAGTTTTTCCGCCCGTTGTTTTTCAAAAGAAGAATAATCACCGGTATATTCATTTATTTTTTGATTTTCAATATGCAGAATTTTGTCCACCACAGGATCAAGAAAATCGCGATCGTGTGAAATCAGCACCAACGTGCCTTGATATTGTTGCAACCAACGTTCAAGCCAGATCACCGCATCTAAATCCAAGTGGTTAGTGGGTTCATCAAGTAGCAGTAAATCCGAAGGACATAGCAAGGCTTGTGCCAAATTAAGACGCATACGCCAACCGCCAGAAAACGCACTCACAGGCTGGCTTAATTCTGCTTGGCTAAAACCTAAGCCGTTTAATAATGATGCGGCACGGGATTGAATCGTCCACGCGTCAATGGTATCCAACTGTTCGTGAATGCGTGCAATGGCATTGCCATCATTGTTTTGATTGGCTTGCTCTAATTGTTGCTGTAATGCCACATATTGGCGATCGCCTAAAATCACATAATCCAAGGCGGAAATGGCAAGAGATGGGGTTTCTTGGTTCACCCAAGCCAGTTGCCAATTTGTGGGGTAGCTCACTTCGCCACCTTCTGCACTGATTTCTTTTTTTAATAAGGCAAGTAGCGAAGATTTACCGCAGCCATTTTTGCCCACCAAGCCCACTTTTTGCTTCGGATTAATGGTGGCATTGGCATTTTCTAGTAAGGTCGTTTGTCCACGTTTTAGCGAAAGATTGGTAAATAAAATCATTAAATTTCGGTTTATCTCTGATCAACAAAAGGGTTATTTTCCACGTTTTTATAAAAATTGCCAATCATTCCAAATTTTTATTGGAAATTTTTCAAAAACCATTTTCAACAATGTGATCTAGTTCAATTTTTTTATAACCTAAACAGGATATGATACAAAATGCAGTTTTACATCTTTGAGGTATAAAAATGACAAACGCTGAACTTATGCAAGAGGGCATTAACCTAATGTTTTCGGGAATGGGGTTCGTGCTGGTTTTCTTGTTAATCCTAATTTTTGCCATTGGATTAATGTCGAAACTAGTAAACCGCTTTTTTCCTGAGCCTGTTCTCACCCCGCCTGCACCGATAAAAGCACAATCCACTCAAACAGATGATTTAGAAAGATTACGCCCTATTATTGTGGCGGCGATTGCTCATCATCGCCGTAATCAAGGGCTTTAAATTGATTAATTTGGAGAAAATACAATGACAGTTGAAAAGAAAAAAATTGCCGTAACTGATGTTGTGTTGCGTGATGCACACCAATCCCTTTTTGCGACCCGTTTACGCCTTGATGATATGTTACCTATTGCTGCTGAACTTGATGAAATTGGCTATTGGTCGCTTGAAGCTTGGGGCGGCGCAACCTTTGACGCTTGTATTCGTTTTTTAGGGGAAGATCCTTGGGTGCGTTTGCGTGAACTCAAAAAAGCAATGCCAAAAACGCCATTACAAATGTTATTACGCGGACAAAATTTGCTAGGCTATCGTCATTATGCTGATGATGTGGTAGATCGCTTTGTGGAACGTGCTGTACATAACGGAATGAGCGTGTTCCGCGTGTTTGACGCAATGAACGATCCGCGCAATATGCAACAAGCGCTGAAAGCGGTGCGTAAAAATGGCGGACACGCGCAAGGAACATTAAGTTACACCACAAGCCCAGTGCATACTTTACAAACTTGGCTTGATACCACAGAACAACTGTTAGAAATTGGTATTGATTCCCTTGTGATCAAAGATATGTCCGGCATTCTCACACCAAACGAAGCCTATCACTTAGTTAGCGAAATCAAAAAACGCTTTGATGTACGCTTACATCTACACTGCCACGCCACCACGGGAATGGCGGAAATGGCGTTGCTTAAAGCCATTGAAGCAGGCGTGGACGGTGTAGATACGGCCATTTCTTCAATGAGTGGCACATACGGCCACCCAGCCACGGAAGCCTTAGTCGCCACCTTAAAAGGCACACCTTACGATACAGGCTTAGATATTCAAAAATTAGAGAAAATTGCCGCTTATTTCCGTAATGTGCGTAAAAAATACCATAAATTTGAAGGGCAATTAAAAGGCGTGGATAGCCGTATTTTGGTAGCACAAGTGCCGGGCGGAATGCTCACTAATCTTGAAAGCCAATTAAAACAGCAAAATGCTTCTGACAAATTGGATTTAGTGTTGCAAGAAATTCCAAAAGTACGGGAAGATTTGGGCTATATTCCATTAGTGACACCAACGTCACAAATTGTTGGAACGCAAGCGGTGATCAACGTATTAATGGGTGAACGCTACAAAACCATTGCTAAAGAAACCGCTGGGATTTTAAAAGGCGAATATGGCCGCACGCCAGCGCCAGGCAACGCAGAACTGCAAGCACGCGTGTTAGAGGGTGCAGAACCAATCACTTCACGCCCTGCGGATCACCTTGAGCCAGAAATGGAAAAACTCACCGCCGAAATCAAACAGCAAGCCAAAGAGAAAGGCATCAAACTGTCTGATAATGAAATTGACGATGTGCTTATTGTGGCATTGTTCCCACAAGTGGGGCTGAAATTCCTTGAAAATCGTGGTAACCCTGATGCCTTTGAACCAGCTCCAAGTGTAGAAAGTGCGAGCGAAAAAATATCGCAAAAAAGCACCGCACTTTCATCTTCAGCCAAAGGTGGTGCAGCGGTCTATACGGTGGAATTAGAGGGCAAAGCCTTTGTGGTGAAAGTGAGCGAAGGCGGTGATATTGATCAAATTACCCCAACTGCACCGCAAACCGCTCAGCCAGTTGCTACGCCAACACCCGCACCGACACTATCGGCTTCCACATCACAAACAGGCACACCTGTTACCGCACCAATGGCAGGTACTATTTGGAAAGTGGTAGCAAGCGAAGGGCAACAAGTGGCGGAAGGCGATGTGTTGCTCATTCTCGAAGCAATGAAAATGGAAACGGAAATCCGTGCTTCGCAAGGGGGAACGGTGCAAAATATCCGCGTGAAAGCTGGTGATGCCGTTGCCGTGGGCGATACCTTATTAACCTTAGTCTAAGTGCGGTGGAAAAATGGAAAGTATTTTGTCGTTACTGCGTGGAATGGGCATTATGCACCTAGAATGGGGGCAGGCGGTGATGATTGCCGTCAGCCTGCTACTCTTGTGGCTTGCCATCGCACGCAAATTTGAACCCCTGTTATTGCTACCCATTGGCTTTGGTGGATTGCTCTCTAATATCCCAGAAGCAGGCTTAGCAATGACCGCATTTGACAACCTTTTGCATAACGGCACAAGCCAGCAACTGGCGATAATCGCGGAGAAACTCGGCACAGTGGCAGATCCTCTCGCCATTAAGACCGCACTTAACAACGCTTTGCCGTCGGTGCAAAATGAGTTGGAAGTGATGGCTGGCGATATGGGCTATACCGCAGGTGTGCTGGCATTGTTCTATAAAGTGGCGATCGGCTATGGCGTTGCTCCGCTCATTATTTTTATGGGCGTGGGTGCGATGACGGATTTCGGCCCATTGCTCGCCAACCCACGCACGCTCTTATTGGGCGCAGCGGCACAGTTTGGTATCTTTGCTACGGTGTTAGGTGCATTAGGTTTAAACTGGCTGGGTATCATCGACTTCACGCTGCCACAAGCCGCCGCAATCGGTATTATTGGTGGAGCAGACGGCCCAACTGCCATTTATCTTGCGAGCAAACTCGCCCCTGAATTATTAGGTGCGATCGCCGTGGCAGCCTATTCTTATATGGCGCTCGTGCCATTAATTCAGCCGCCGATTATGAAAGCGCTCACTTCACAGCAAGAACGCAAAATCCGAATGGTGCAACTGCGTACCGTAAGCAACCGCGAAAAAATTCTTTTCCCGATTGTGCTATTAGTGCTGGTGGCGTTGCTCTTACCTGATGCTGCGCCATTATTGGGAATGTTCTGTTTTGGTAATTTAATGCGCGTCAGTGGCGTGGTGGAACGCTTAAATGACACCGCACAAAATGCACTGATCAACATCGTTACCATTTTCCTAGGACTTTCCGTTGGTGCAAAATTGGTGGCGGATAAATTCCTCCAACCACAAACCCTTGGGATTTTATTATTAGGTATGATCGCCTTTGCTATCGGCACCGCATCTGGCGTATTAATGGCGAAATTAATGAACCGCTTTAGCAAAAATCCAATTAACCCATTAATTGGCGCAGCGGGGGTTTCTGCTGTACCAATGGCAGCACGGGTCGCTAATAAAATCGGGCTAGAAGCCGATCACCAAAACTTCCTACTAATGCACGCAATGGGTCCCAATGTCGCAGGTGTTATTGGATCTGCCATCGCAGCAGGGGTAATGTTGAAATATATTTCAGCAATGATGTGATAAAAATGTAATGTATAGAAAAGCCACCGCAAATGATCTGCACCCCAAAAGTTGGACTAAACAACCAATTGATTAAGGTGCAGATTTTTTATGACTAAATATACTCAACGTTTCAAACAACAAGTGCTCGACTTTTATCATCAAAATGGAAAAAACCGTTCGCTTACTCGCCAGTATTTTCAGCTTTCCCAAAGCACGTTAGCACGTTGGATTGCGAAATTTAATCATAATGGAATCAATGGATTAGCTGTGTTAGGTAAAAAACGATGTTATTCTGTTGAGTTTAAATTAAAGGTTATTCAAGCTATCAAAAAAGGCCAGTGCTCCGCTGAAGCCGCCTACTTTCGCTTTGATATCCCCAGTTCAGGGATAATTAGTCAATGGTTGCAACGCTTTGAAAAACAAGGTATAGATGGGTTATTACTCAAACCTAAAGGTCGTCCAAGTATGAAACTCAACTCACCTAAAATGCCACCAACGCCCAAAACAGAAGAAGAACGCTTGCGTTACCGAATTTTGGAATTAGAAGCGGAGAATGCAATGCTAAAAAAGTTGCAGGAACTCAACCAACAAAAAATGCAGAAAAAGCCGTCATCGTAAATGCCTTACGCTCGCGTTTCCCGTTGGAATTGTTACTCAGGCTAATCGGATTGGCACGCAGTTCGTTCTTTTATCATCTCAAGCCAAAGTCGGATAAAAATGTAGCGATTTCACAGAAAATAGAGGAAATTTATCGCAAAAATGACGAAAATTATGGTTATCGTCGAATTACCTTGGAATTAAGGAAATACTTGATTATCAACCACAAAAGGGTGCAAGCGATAATGCAACGTTTGGGGTTAAAAGGAAAAAGTAAGCAGAAAAAATATCGTTTTTACCAAGGCAAAGTGTATTTATCGCCGATTAAAGACTTGTTTAATAACGAAATTATTGCTTATGATGTGGCGAGAAGTCCGAATTTTGAGCAGATAACCAGAATGTTGACCCAGGCGGTGAACCGATTAGCGGGGGAAAAACCGATACTGCATTCCGACCAAGGATGGCAGTATCAAATGATGGGTTATCGGGAGATATTGAAAAAACACGGTATTACGCAAAGTATGTCAAGAAAAGGCAATTGCCTTGATAATGGTGCGATGGAAAGCTTTTTCGGGCGATTGAAGACGGAATGTTACTTTGGCAAGCGGTTTGAAACCTTTGAACAGCTTGAAAAAGTGATTCACGAGTACATTCATTACTACAACAATGAGCGTATTCAAGTGAAGCTCAAAGGACTAAGCCCTGTGGAATACAGAACTCAGTCCTTGAATTAAATTAGAATATAGTCTAACTTTTTGGGGGCAGATCAAAAGGTGGCTTTTTTATTCTCTTTTCGCTAAAGAATAATATTTCTTCGCAAAGCGGAGAATTTTAGTATAAAAGAAGCTGAATATTACACCTAAAATAATAAAATAAATTATGGCTAAAGACGTATCCAAACTATATTTTTTACTCCAAAAATAGAAGAGATAAAAAATAATTAAACAACAGGCAAAATAAAACAAAAGTAAATTACGGCCTTTTGCATTTAAGCCATTAAATGGATTATTCGGTTTAATGGTATTTTTATTAATATATAAGGTAGAAAAGTAAACAATAGAAAGTAAAATAATGAGCGATAAAAGTACAAACTCAAGCTCATAGCCTGACACCCAGCCTGATTTTTCAACACGCCTAATTATCATACCACTAAATCCCATTATCATCATATTTAAACATTTTAAGTGTTTTTTCATTGGGTTACCTTAATAATTATTTGAGGGAAAAATTCAGCAAAATTGCACCGCACTTTATTTTAGCAAAATAAATTTCACATTCTATTTTGAGCGATATAACGTTCATCAAAACCTAAAAAATAACCCACAAAAATGTGGGTTATCTCTATTATTTTTACGGCAATACACTTTCTAGCTGCCATAACTCAGGATAGGTTTCGCGGCGTTTGATAAGATGCGCTTGATCGCCGTCCACCATCACTTCAATGGCTCTTGGGCGGGAATTATAGGTAGAAGCCATACTTGCACCATAAGCCCCCGCTGAACGTTGGGCGATGAGATCCCCTTGGGCGATAGCCAGTTCACGCTGTTTGCCTAAAAAATCGGAGGTTTCGCAAATGGGGCCCACCACGTCATACACCTTGCTTTCACGCGGTAGGCTGCGATCCACTTCGATAATCTTCATATAGGCTTGGTACAACGCGGGGCGGATCATATCATTCATTCCCGTGTCCACAATGGCGAAATTGCGGCTTTCATTGCTTTTTAGGTATTCCACTTTGGTCACTAAAATCCCTGCGTTCGCGGTAATCGCACGCCCCGGTTCGAGGATAATTTCAAGGTTTGGGTAATCCTTTAATTTTTCCAATAAGGCTTTGGCATATTCGCTCGGGTGTGGGGCTTCTTCGTCTTTGTAGGTTACACCTAAGCCGCCGCCCAAGTCTAAATGTTCTAATTCAATGCCATCTTGTGCAAGCTGCTGCATTAGCACGATCAAACGATCTGTGGCATCAAGGAACGGCTGAATTTCCGTGAGTTGTGAGCCGATATGGCAATCCATTCCCGTAATTTTAATGTGTGGTAGCTGGCTTGCGATGCGATAGACTTCGCGGGCTTCATCGACACTCACGCCGAATTTATTTTCTTTCAAGCCTGTGGAAATGTAAGGGTGGGTGTGTGCGTCCACATCGGGGTTTACACGCAAAGAAATGGGTGCGATTTTGTTTAAACGTCCTGCTACCTCATTAATGCGATACAACTCCGCAAGGCTTTCTACATTAAAGCAACGAATGCCCACGTTTAACGCTCGTTCAATTTCTTGTTCCGATTTTGCCACGCCAGAAAACACCACTTTGCTCGCTTCACCGCCCGCTGCAAGGACGCGTTCTAATTCTCCTTGCGACACAATATCAAAGCCCGATCCTAGCTTCGCCATAATGTTCAAAATGGCTAAGTTTGGGTTGGATTTCACCGCAAAGCAAATAAGGTGGGGGTGATCGCCCAAGGCGTTATCAAAAGCGTGCCAGTGGCGTTCAAGGGTCGCACGGGAGTAAATATAAGCGGGTGTACCGAATTGCTGGGCGATTTCAGCCACTGGCACTTGTTCTGCCATTAATTGATCGTCTTTATACTGAAAAAAATCCATTGCCAATCCTTTATTGTTGTTGCGTTTGTGCGTTGTCTTTTTCTGGGAAATACAGCGGGCCTTTCACGCCGCAGCCCGTAGCAGCGAGGGTGATCGCCCCTAAAGTTAAACATAAAATCAGTTTTTTCATTGGTGTTTCTCTTGGTTTTTGTGCTTAGATGATAAATCTTATGTATAGTAACGATATTTAGAGAAATTTCTATTCTTTTTTGCACTTTGTATAAATAGCAAAAACTCTCTATAATTCCGCCTTACCTATTTCGCTTATGGAAAAATTATGAACGTTACAGAATTTCATCAAAATATTGAGCAAATTTGGCTCAGCATTGAAGAACAATTAGAAGAGCAAGATTGCGATGTGGATTGCGACACCCAAGGTTCGGTGTTTACTATTACTTTCCCTGATCGCAGCCAAGTGGTGGTAAACAAGCAAGAGCCATTGCTTGAACTTTGGCTTGCTAGCAAAGCCGGCGGTTTTCACTTTGCCTTTAAAGACGGACAATGGATCGCCAATGATGGCAAATTATTCTGGCAATGCTTGGAAGAAGCCTGTCGCGTACACGGCGAGCAAGTGCATTTTGCCTAATGGCTCATTTCATCAATAAACAAAGTGCGGTGCGTTTTTAACCAGTTTTTCGCAAAAAAATAATGGAAAAAAACACCGCACTTAAGGTTCTGAACGAGGTTTTTGGTTACCAATCTTTCCGCAATGGACAAGAAGAAGTGATCAACGCCGCCCTTTCACACCAAGATAGCCTTGTGATTATGGCAACGGGAAACGGAAAATCCCTTTGCTATCAAATTCCTGCGCTTTGCTTTCCGGGGCTAACCTTAGTCATTTCACCGCTGATTTCCTTAATGAAAGATCAAGTGGATCAACTGCTTGCTAACGGTATTGAAGTGGATTATCTCAATTCCACACAAACCTTTGAGCAGCAGCAAATTGTACAAAATAAGGCGATTTCAGGGCAGCTCAAATTGCTTTATATTTCGCCCGAAAAGGCGATGACAACCAGTTTTTTCCAATTTATTTCTCATTGCCAAGTGAGTTTTATTGCCATTGATGAAGCTCATTGTATTTCCCAATGGGGACACGATTTCCGCCCTGAATACACCCAACTTGGCGGCTTAAAACGTTGCTTTCCAAATGCGCCGATAATGGCGCTCACAGCCACCGCAGACAGTGCCACAAGGCAAGATATTTTGCACCATTTGCAACTGGATAATCCGCATATTTATATCGGCAGCTTTGATCGCCCAAATATTCGCTACACTTTGGTGGAAAAATTTAAGCCAATGGAGCAGCTATGCCAATTTGTGCTAGGGCAGAAAGGCAAAAGTGGTATCGTTTATTGCAACAGCCGTAACAAAGTGGAACGCTTGGCGGAAAGCTTGCGCAAAAAAGGCGTGGCAGCACAAGCCTATCACGCAGGAATGGAGGCCAGCCAGCGCGAGCAAGTTCAGCGTGCCTTTCAGCGTGATAATGTGCAAGTGGTGGTGGCAACCGTTGCTTTTGGAATGGGCATTAACAAATCCAACGTGCGATTTGTCGCCCATTTTGATTTGCCACGCAGTATTGAGGCGTATTACCAAGAAACAGGGCGCGCAGGGCGTGATGATTTGCCTGCTGAAGCGGTGCTGTTTTACGAACCCGCCGATTATGCGTGGTTACAAAAAATGCTGCTGGAAAAACCAGAAAGCCCGCAGCGCCAAATTGAACAGCATAAATTAGAAGCCATCGGCGAATTTGCCGAAAGTCAAACTTGCCGCCGTTTAGTTTTGCTGAATTATTTTGGCGAACATCGCCAAGCGCCGTGCAAAAACTGCGATATTTGCCTTGATCCGCCGAAAAAATATGACGGCTTAATTGATGCGCAAAAAGTGATGTCCACCATTTATCGTGTAGGGCAAATGTTTGGCGTGCATTATGTGATCGGCGTGCTGCGCGGAATGCAAAATCAAAAAATTAAAGATAACCAGCACGATCAGCTCAGCGTGTACGGCATTGGCAAAGACAAAAGCAAAGAATATTGGCAATCGGTGATCCGCCAGCTGATTCATCTTGGGTTGGTGCAACAAGTGATGAATCAATTTCATTCGGTGTTACAACTGACGGAAAATGCGCGCCCAATTTTGCGTGGCGAACAGCCTTTAGAGCTGGCAATGCCAAGGGTTTCTTCCATTATGACCGCACAAAGCGCACAAAAAAGTGCGGTGCAAAATTATGACAAAGATCTCTTT
This sequence comes from Avibacterium paragallinarum, assembly GCF_011765605.1. Lineage (NCBI taxonomy): Bacteria > Pseudomonadati > Pseudomonadota > Gammaproteobacteria > Pasteurellales > Pasteurellaceae > Avibacterium > Avibacterium paragallinarum. Next base: position 2,284,428 of record NZ_CP050316.1, on the reverse strand, counting down.
GCTCGCCTGCGTTTCTTACGCAAACAAATTGCCGACAAAGAAAATATCCCCCCTTATATTGTGTTCAACGATGCCACTTTGCAAGAAATGGCACAATATCAACCCACCAACAAGCGCGAAATGCTACAAATCAACGGCGTGGGCGCAACCAAATTAGAGCGCTTTGGACAGGCATTCCTGCATATTATCCAAGAGCATAAATCACTCAGCACAAAAAACAGCCAACCGCTTAAATTGTCTAACGAAAAATAACCGCACTTTGTTTGAAAATAGATCGATTTATGCCGATTATTTTGGGTATAATGCAATCGTTTTCGTTATTTTTTAGATTGAGGGATAGTCTATGTCAAGACCACTAAACTTTGTGATGATTTCACCCCATTTTCCAACCAATTTTGAAACCTTTGCCGTGCGTTTGCGGGAAAATGGTTTCAACACCTTAGGCATTGCCGATACGCCTTATGAGCAACTAAGTGAAAATTTGCGCAATGCGCTAACGGAATATTATCGCGTGGATAATATGGAAGATTATGATCAGGTTTACCGTGCGGTGGGTTATTTTGCACATAAATATGGACGCATTGATCGCATTGAATCGCACAATGAATATTGGCTTGAGCTAGACGCGAAACTTCGCACGGATTTCAATGTATTTGGTTATAAAAATGAAGATATGAAATCCATTAAAACCAAATCAAAAATGAAAGAAATTTTCCGCCAAACGGGCCTGAAAGTGGCGAAAGGACGTGTATTTGAAAGCGATGAAGATGCCAGAAAATTAGCGCACGAATTGCATTATCCGGTGATTATCAAACCCAATTCTGGCGTGGGCGCGAGCGATACTTATAAGATTAAAAATGCGCAAGAATTGGAAAACTTCTTCAGCCATAAAAATCCCAACGTGGAATACATTATGGAAGAATTTATTGACGGCGATATTGTTACCTTTGACGGCTTAACGGATCGCGATGGCAATATTGTGTTTTATTCCAGCCTTGAATATTCCGAAGCGGTGCTGGATACCGTAGAAAAAGACGGCGATATGTTCTATTACGTTCCCCGTGAAATTTCGCCAAAATTGGTGGAACTCGGCAAACAATGCGTCAAAGCCTTTAATGTCAAAGAGCGGTTCTTTCATTTCGAGTTTTTCCGTGTGAAGAAAACCAACGAATTATTGCCATTAGAAGTGAATTGTCGCCCACCGGGTGGTTTAACCATTGATATGTGGAATTATGCCAATGATTTTGATGTATTCAATGAATATGCGCATATTGTGAAAGACAACCAATTCCACGCGCAAATTTCACACCCTTGGAATGTGGTGTATATCTCTCGCAAGGCAAATCAGCATTATGCGCATTCCATCGCTCAAATCTGGGAAAAATTCCCGCACAATATTATTAGCGTGCAGAAAGTGCCGGGTGTGTTTGCCAAAATAATGGGCGAGGAGGGCATATTGGCTCGCACGCCAAGCATCGAGCAAATGCGTGAAATCATTCAATTTGCACACCAAAAACAGTAGGAGGCACAATGTTTTTTGAAGCTCGTCATCACTGGAGCGGTGAATTAGGCAGAGAAATGCCCTTCAATGTGTATGGACACAGCGGTAAGCCCGTGATTGTTTTTCCGTCTTCGGGTGGCAATCATAATGAATATGGCAATTTTGGAATGATCGACGCTTGCCGTTTTTTTATCGAGCGGGGCTTAATCAAAGTTTACACGCCTGATTCTTTTGATAATGAATCTTGGCTTGCCACCTACAAGTCTGGGCAAGATATGGCTCAAGCACATAACGCCTATGATCGCTATATCATTAACGAACTCGTGCCGTTAATCCGCCACGAATCCCAATGGCAAGGTGCAATGATCGCCACAGGTTGTAGTATGGGCGCATTCCACACCATAAATTTCGCCTTACGCCACCCTGATCTTTTTGACACAGCCATCGCACTGAGTGGGGTTTATGATGCCCGTTTTTTCACGGGTGAATATCAAGGCAATGCAGAGGTGTATTTTAACTCGCCGATTGATTATTTGTGGAATCAATACGACCCGTGGTTTTTAGACCGCTACCGCCAAAACCATTACATAGTAGCTGTGGGGCAAGGTGCGTGGGAAGAGCAACACGTCGCCGACACCGCACGCTTACAACAAGCCTTCCAAGCCAAAGATATTCCAGCTTGGTTTGACTTCTGGGGAACAGATGTGGATCACGATTGGCCTTGGTGGCGAGTACAAATGCCTTATTTCTTAGGAGCATTAGAAGAGCAAGGGTTGTTAAAATAGGCAAAGGGCGGATTGATATTCCGCCTTTTATTTCTCGCTATTTATTCACAATTACTTATTCAATAACGCAAAATGCAGGAACTCGACAAAATGATCTGCCCAGTGCATTTCGTGGTGGATTTCATTTGCCATAATGCGTAGGCGAATATGATCGAGGGGTTGCCCCGTGCGTAACAAGGCTTGGTAGTAGCGTAGGGTACAATCAATGTAGGTTTGGTTCATATTGGAAATGAATTGGGAATCCATTTCATCGCCCTCATTGGTGCCGACTTGAATAAACACACGGTTTTGCGGCTGCAAGGGGTGGCGATGAATAAAATCCATAAACGCTCCCTCACTAAACCAAGAGGCAAGGGAAAACACGCCCAAATGCCCAAAAACCTGCGGGTATGCCGCGCCCATATAAGCGGTAATAATGCCGCCCATTGAGCTTCCCGCCAGTAGGGTATGCTCTGCGTTAGGTAAAGTGCGGTAGTTTTCATCAATGAATTTTTTCACCTCGTTCACCACCCAATCGGCATATTCCGCCCCGCGTCCGCCAACGTTTCTCACTTCAGGGGAATGTCCCACTTCCGTTTTCCAAGGGGCATATTCATTTAACCGCTCTTCCCCTGCGTTATCAACGCCGACAATAATTAATTTCGGCAACTGTTGATAATGCTTAATGGTAGGGATAATTTTCCACGAATGCCCCGAGTAGGATTCTTTGCTATAAAACACATTTTGCCCGTCGTGCATATAAAGCACGGGATAACGTTGCCAAGGCTCATTGTGATAATCCTTTGGCAGCAACACCCGCACGCGGCGGTGGTGCTGATAATAAGGCACATAAAGAAAATGCGTCTGCATTTCGAGGTAATGATTAAAGCTATTCATCGTTTTTCTATCATCGCTAAATAAAAACGCTGGCAAAACCAGCGTTCATTATTATTTTCTTGCCAATGGCGGCACAAAGGTAATGCCCATATCCCAAGGCTGTTCAATCCAAGTATTTTGAGGAATATCAATCACATAGTCATCAACTAAATCCGCTCCCGCAGGTTTTGCGAACACCGTAACGAAGCGGGCATTTGGATAAAGCTCACGAATGGCACGCGCGGTATTTCCTGTATCCACCAAATCATCAACCACGATAAAACCCTCACCGCCATTTGGCACTTGAGCAGCGTGAATCACATTCAGTTCCCCTTGTTGATTATGATCGTAACTGGCGATACACACGGTTTCCACGTGGCGAATGCTCAATTCACGTGCCAACACCGCCGCAGGAAATAACCCACCACGGCTCACCGCAATAATGCCTTTCCATTGCGAAGCGGGAAGCAAACGCTCCGCCAATTTGCGTGCGTGCATTTGGAACATATCCCAAGTTACCACATATTTTTCACTCATAATTCACCTTAACATTAACAAAGAGGGCATAAACCGCCCGATAAATAAAAATTGCGATAGGATAACGCGAAACCGCATTTTATGCTATTATTTTGCGAAATTTTTTTATTTAGGAGACAAAACAATGTCAGAAATTCAACAACTTCAGCCACAATTATTATGGAAATGGTTCGATCAAATTTGTGCCATTCCACACCCCTCTTATCACGAAGAAGCCCTCGCCAATTTCATCGTAAATTGGGCGAAAGAAAAACAGTTTTTTGTCGAACGTGATGAAGTCGGCAATATTTTAATCCGCAAACCTGCCACGAAGGGAATGGAAAACCGCCCGTCAGTGGTGCTACAAGCTCACCTTGATATGGTACCTCAGGCAAATGAAGACACGCCACACAATTTCCAAACCGACCCAATCCAACCCTATATTGAGGGCGAATGGGTAACTGCCAAAGGCACAACCTTAGGGGCGGATAACGGTATCGGCTTGGCTTCTGCCCTTGCCGCATTAGAAGCGGAAGACCTTGCTCACCCAGAGTTAGAAGTCCTGCTCACAATGACCGAAGAGCAAGGAATGGAAGGGGCGATTGGTTTGCGTCCAAACTGGTTGAAAAGTCAAATTATGATCAACACGGATACCGAAGAAAACGGCGAAATTTATATTGGCTGTGCGGGCGGCATCAATGCCGATTTAACCATTCCCGTGCAAAAAATCGCCAACCCTTACGCGAACAGCTATCAGCTCGTGTTAAAAGGCTTGCGAGGCGGGCATTCAGGCGTAGATATCCATACGGGACGCGTTAATGCAATCAAAACCCTTGTGCGTTTCCTTGCTCATCTCAATCAACATTATCCGCACATCGAATTTGCCATCAGCCAAATCAATGGTGGTTCTGTTCGCAATGCCATTCCCCGTGAAGCCTTTGTTACCCTATCTATTGACGGTGATGTTGCCCCATTACAAAGTGCGGTGGAAAATTTTGAAGTTTTATTAAAAACCGAATTAGCCATTGCCGAGCCTAACCTCAGCCTATTTTTGCAACCCGTTGAAAAAACTGCACAAATTTTTGACCGCACTTCACAAAACAACGTCATCAATCTGTTAAATGCGTTGCCAAACGGCGTCATTCGTCAAAGCGATGCGGTGAAAAATGTAGTGGAAACCTCGCTTAGTTTAGGTGTGATAAACACAGAGGCAGATCAAATCAATACCACCATTTTGATCCGCTCCCTCATTGAAAGCGGAAAACATTCGGTGCAAGAAACTTTAACTTCATTGGCAGAACTCTGCGGAGCAAGCGTCATCTTCTCAGGGAATTACCCCGGCTGGGAACCTCAACCCGACAGCCCAATGCTCGCCCTCACCCGCAAAATCTACGCCGATATTTTAGGCTACGAGCCTGAAATCAAAGTAATTCACGCGGGCTTGGAATGTGGTTTGTTGAAAAAAATCTATCCAAACCTAGATGTGGTTTCTATTGGTCCAACCATCATCAACGCCCATTCCCCTGATGAAAAAGCGCATATCCCCGCCGTGCAAACTTACTGGGAATTATTAACGAAAATATTGGCGGAAGTGAAATAACGCTAAGATAAGTGCGGTGAAAAATAAACGAATGTTTACCGCACTTTGCTCAATGAATACCTTCTAAAAATCGCTGCGTTATGGCTTTATTCTATTGCTTTTATACACCAGTTCCGCAACATTCTTAACGACCTGATAATCTAAATCAGGTGTATCAGAATTCAGACAATGGAAATTTTTACGGGCATAGGCAATTTTCATTTGCTCACTTTCGCGTAATTTTTCTTCCGCCACACCGCGTTGAATGCCCTCATCTGTATTTTTGGTTTCTGCCACAAAATAGATTTTGTTTTCACCTTTAAACACCACTGCCCAATCGGGGTTGTAATGGCCTAATGGGGTAGGGATTTTAAATTTTTCAGGCAGCTTAAAATAAAATTCCACTTCTTCGCTGGTTTCACAATCTTTAGCAAATTGATATTCGGTTTGGGAATCTAGCGGAATATAGTTTTCATAAATGGTTTTTTGTTTTTCTGCCACTTCAAAAGTGTGATCATTTTTAAAAAATTCAAAATCCTGAAATAGCGTCATTGCATAGGTTTTACCGGTGATTTTGCGGTATTCCACGCCATCTTCCATGATTTGCTGTAACGCAAGGTTGATTTTTTCAGCAACTAAATCAATAAACTGTTGTGGATTATGGAAAACTTCGGGCAGCCTTTGCGATTGTTGCAAAATCTGGCATAAGCTTATTCGCGTTAATCCTGTTTTGTTTTGCAAGGCATTGAGCAGGTCAGGAATATGGAATGAAGCACGCACATTGGTTGCCCCTGTTGAGCGATATTGTGTGCTTATGCCTTGTTCATTGATGGTTAAATGGGCTTTTTCGTGGCGGATTTGTATCGCCTCAATCGGCGGCATTCTGCGAATTTTTTCCACCGCACTTTTAATTAACTCTTGTTGTTCAAACTTCACCCGATAAGTGGTTTGATACTGAATACGTTCCCACAGTGCTTGAAAATTGGGGTGTAGGCTAAAATCTTTGCGATATTGAACCCGTTTTTTATCTTCACGTTTTTTGATATTGCTCTTGGCAAACTGCACGCCGCATTCTTCTTCAATTTCACGCTGAAGGCTGGCAGCAAATTGTTCATAGCTTTCATTGGCAATCACGGTAAGGATATTTTGGCGGCGATCATAAATCCGTTGCCCTTGCTGATTAACAGGCAGCCTTAATCCACGCCCGATTTCTTGGCGTTTTTTCATTTCGCTGGCGGTATCGTTTAAGGTGCAAATCTGAAACACATTCGGATTGTCCCAGCCCTCTTTTAATGCGGAATGAGAAAAAATAAACCGCAACGGGTTGTTTAAATCCAATAGCCGTTCTTTGTCTTTCATAATCAGGCGATAAGTGTCGTTATCCGCTTGTGTGCTGCCATTGGTGTCTTTGGCATTGCCTTTTTTATCTTGGGAAAAATAGCCATTATGCACGCCTTGCGGATCGCTGCCTGAAAGTTCGCGGTAAATGGCATCAAACCATTGGGCGAATTTACCGCCATTGCGGTAATTATCCACTTTATCAATAAAAAACAGAGAAAGCACTTTAATGCCTTGCTCACGTAATTTTTTCTCTTTTTGCAAATGCTCGGCAATGGTGCGGCGGATTTGCATTTGCTGAATGTCGTCTTTTAATTGGGAATAATCCGTTCCTTGATAAATTTCCACCCCATTGGCAAAGGAAACCATTTTTTGTTCGGTATCCATTCCGCTCAAAATAAAGCCATTGTGGTATTGTTCATTTTGATTGGAAAGATCAAATAAATCTTGATTGGGCTTGACGGTGATGGCTTTTTTCTTCATCGCCTTTTTGTCGTTCACCAATAATTCAATTTTGGCTGACCAGCTTTTTTGACTCGTTTTGATTTCTTTCAGCGATAAATACACACCATTTAAATCATTGTCTGCCAACACGCTGTCCACCTCAATTTGCTTCACCAAGCCCAATTCGTAGGCTTGCACGGGATTGAGGCTGTAAACAGGGTTGTAGGCATTTTTATGCGTGGCGGAATAACGCAAGGTAAACAATGGGTTTAAACTTTCAATCGCTTTACGGCGGGTTTCAGTTTCCATATTTTGCGGTTCATCAATGATCACAATGGGCGATGCCGTCTGAATATATTCAATCGGGGCAATGCCACTTTCTCGAACCGTATTCATCACATTGTTTTCTTTCGCGAAAGCATCAATATTGATCACCAAAATATCAATATGGTTGCTTTGGGAAAAGTTTTTTAATGCGGTTAATTGCGTGCTTTTATATTCGCTGTATTTCACGCTCGGATTATCAAACACCGTAGCAAAATGGGATTCGGTAGCACGCAAGGTGTGCAATACGCCCTCGCGAATAGCAACGCTTGGCACCACAATCACAAATTTTTGCCAGCCATATTGTTGGTTTAATTCAAAAATGGTGCGTAAATACACATAGGTTTTGCCCGTTCCCGTTTCCATTTCTACGGTAAAGTTTTTGCCCTGCTCGGCAATCAAAGTGCGGTAGATTTTTGCTTTATTTTGTTGCTCGTGTAAATTGTCTTGCAAAGCAGCTTCATTCAACTGCAACGGGCGATTTCCCCCAATATTCTCCGCATTTGGGCTGGTTAAAACCAATCCCTCTTCTTGGGCGTTCCCTTGCCCCTTAAACAATTGAACCACCGCATCAACCGCCTGCAATTGATAATCTAAGGTTTCAAATTGAAGCTGCATTTTCTTCTCCTTAAATCACCAATAAAGCAATATTCGCATCGCTCATTTGCAATTCGGTATTTTTCTTGAATGCGTCATCGCCGTTAAATAAACGATCCAGAATCACCACTTTTTGCGGTTGGCGTGCCATCACGGCATTGATTATTGATTCATTCACTTCGTTTAATATCAATGCCACGCGCTGATGGTTTTCTTCCACCCAATACACTTGATTTTCCCACCGCACTTTTGCCGTGAGGCTAAAGCCCAAACGCAATAATAATTCATACATCATCGCCTGCGTGTCTGTATTCTCTGCCACAGGGTCAATAAACATTTGCAATTGCTTTTCTAAATCCTCTTCTGTGGGCGTTTGCCATTGTTTGAAATGGCTGACTGAAAGTTTAAAGGCTTTAAAGCCTGTATCTATTGTTTTGTCGGGATATTGCTCGGCGATTTGCTTGCCCGCACGGCGAATGCGTTCTTTGGATATTTCGGCAATAGTTTGAAAACCTGCTTTAAAGGCTTCGGATTTTTCGTCCGTTTTTTCAGGCAGCTGCACGCAAATAAAACGGCGATTGCCGCCATCTTCGGCATTGAGCTGCATCACCGCGTGGGCGGTGGTGGCAGAGCCTGCAAAGAAGTCGAGGATCAACGAATTAGCATTTCCACCTAAAATCAATATTTGTTTGATCAAATCAACAGGCTTAGGATAATCAAAAAACTGTTTTCCATCCATCAGTTCTTTTAAAGCCCTATTAGCAGAATCCGTATGTCCAACTTCATCATATTCCCAAATGGTTGAGCTTGTTCTCCCTTGTTTTACTTCAGACAAAAATTGTTTAATGCAGGGAACATTATTGCCTTTTACTCCAAACCAAATTCGATTATCGGCAATCATTTCATTAAATTTTTCTTTAGAAACAACCCAACTTCTTCCATTAGCAGGAAAAACTTTTCTGCCACTTGGTGTTGTAATTTCATAAATATCTTTCTGAGTTACACGTCCAACAGATAAGTCTCCGGCTTTCCAAGCTCCACGAGGATCATTATCAGGATTACTATAACGCTTATCTTGCTCTTTTGTTCTAGGCAATAAATTTTGACGATATTCCAAAATATTTTTTGCATAAACAATTATAAAGTCATGATTCTTTGAAAAAAACTTTGCATCATTTTGGATACCATATTTCTTTTTCCAAACCACCTCTGCCACAAAATTCTCTTCCCCAAATACTTCATCACAAAGCAATTTCAATTGAGCTTGTTCATTATCATCAATGGAAATAAAAATCACGCCGTCATCACGCAATAAGTTTCTTGCCAAATGCAGGCGAGGCAACATCATATTGAGCCAATTGCTGTGATAATGCCCGTTTTCTTTGCTGTTTTTCACAAAAGCCCGCTTGAGCTTGCCCGCTTCGTCTTTATCGCCCACTTTTTCTGCATAATCGGCTTGGCTTTCGGCAAAGTTATCTTTATAGATAAAATCGTTCCCCGTGTTGTACGGCGGGTCGATATAAATCATTTTCACGGTATTAAAATAGGATTTTTGCAGGACTTTGAGGACTTCTAGGTTTTCGCCCTCAATAAACACATTTTGCGATTGGGCAAAATCCACACTCTCCGCCTCGCAAGGAGTAAGCGTTTGTTGCGTTGGGGTTTGTAAAACCTGATAGGCTTCGGATTTTCCTGCCCAGTTGAGGGTATAACGATCAGGATTAGTGGCGATTTCGTTGGCAAATAATTGTTTAAACTTTTCAAAATCGATTTGCTGTTCAGAAAAAATTTCAGGCAGCAAGGATTTGAGTTGCGAGAGCTGTTGCTCCCTTAACGAAAGATGGTCAAGCTGCTGTGCTGTGCTGTGCTGTGCTGTGCTGTGCTGTGCTGTGCTGTGCTGTGCTGTGCTGTGCTGTGCTGTGCTGTGCTGTGCTGTGCTGTGCTGTGCTGTGCTGTGCTGTGCTGTGCTGTGCTGTGCTGTGCTGTGCTGTGCTGTGCTGTGCTGTGCTGTGCTGTGCTGTGCTGTGCTGTGCTGTGCTGTGCTGTGCTGTGCTGTGCTGTGCTGTCAGGCATTATGATGTGTCCTTTTTTTATGTCAACTTTTTTATCAAAAAATTTTTATTATTCTACAAGCTAGAGCATAAATTAAGAAATAAAATCATCATTTTGTCAATTTTTTACGTTGTAAAATTCCAATGATAAAAATCACCGCACTTTTGTTTCTTGCCTTGAAATCTTTTCCGCCATACAATCCGTTTTTTATCAATAATTTAGGAGAAATAAAATGACACAATCCCATTTTATTTTGCGTCAATCTCGTATCGAGGATAATCAAGAAATCGAAAATGTGATTCAAGAAGCCTTCGCTAATATGCCATTCAGTGATGAAAAAGAAGCCTTACTTGTCCGCCGTTTATATGAAAACAACGAGGTTATACTAAGTTTAGTTGCTGAGAATGAAGGGAAAATAATCGGACATATTTTATTTAGCCCCGCTACCATTGGACAACAACCCGTGTTAGCCTTAGCTCCCCTCTCTGTATTACCTCAGTGGCAAAAACAAGGCGTGGGAAAAGCACTGATTTTAGCAGCACATCAACAGCTTAAAAACAAGGAATATGCTGCTATCGTCGTATTAGGACACCCTGAGTATTATTCTCGCTTTGGCTATCAAACGGCTTCTCATTACGGAATTACCGCCCCCTTCCCCCTGCCAGAAGGTGTGTTGCGTGTTCTTCCCTTTACAGAAAAGCCACCACAAGGAGAAATAATCTATGCGAAAGCCTTTAATTTAAATTGATAATTTAGGTTGATACAGAACATTGACATTCAATCATTTTGGTATGTGACTTAAAAATAAAAAAACACCGCACTTCTAAGTCAAATGCCTATAAAAGTGCGGTATTTTTTCGGACCAGTTTTTACCATTGAAAAATTAATTATATTTCAACCCAATCACCCCTCTATAGCCGTGATGACCAGTTCGATGACCAAATTGTTGCTCATAACGTACATCCGTGTACAAATAGAACTTACGAGATAAAGGCAATTGCAACCCTACTCCTGCTTCCCACCATAGATTCCCATAACCTTGTTCAAATTTCACATCATTAATCCGAACTCCCGTGCGATTGTAAAAATCTTTCCAAATATTCGCAACCGCATAAAGGGAACGTGCTTGCCATTCATCTTCTAACGCTCTATTACGCACAACCCGAACGCCTACACGACCTCGCAACGCATTGCTATTTGACATCTCTATCTTATCGTTCGGATTCTTCGCGGCGATAAATTGATAAATCAATTGGGCTTGAGGCTCTATAAACCACCCTATTTTTTCTTCTGACGAACTCACTGCGAAAGGCTTACCCGCTTCTACTGAGAACAATACCCCAAAACCACTATATCTTACTTTTTCTCCCTCTAAACGTGCTTGGTACTGATTTCTGAAGTAAGACATCAATCCCACTAAATCCACATAACCGCCATCTTTTGCATAACGGGTATGCTCCGCTCCTAGATGGAAATGATGGGTGCGGAGTTTTCCTTGATAGAGGATTTGCTTATTCTCATCTTCACCATAGAATTTCGCTTTACCTACTCGATAACCCGCAAATATCCCCGTTAATCTATGCCCCGCTTCTTTCTTCTCTATGCGGTCATAACCTAATTGAAATCCATAATCTCGCAACTTAAATGACGCATTTTCATCTCCTTTTTGCGTCAAATAATCCCCTAACACTCTGCCCCAAGGCTGACCTTCTGTTTCCTTCAATTCCCAGTTCTCACCCCGTCTTTCGTGTAAGGTGCGTACGCTCGCAAATCCCTGTTCTAAATTCACTCTCGGTGCCAGTGCCAGCCAAGACATTGTTGGTTGTTGCGGTTGGCTTGGTTGGGGCGGTTTTTTCGGTTCTTCATAGTCTTTTAACACATTTTTAATGTGGTTCTCAATAACATTGTCAGCCACTTTATCATCACGATCGCCATCATCAGGATATATATGCATATGACGATCATCCAAATAATACTCAGTGATACCTCTCTTACTACACAATTCATAAAAGTTATCCAAATCTGCTAGATCACCCTCTTGGCACTCACGTATAAAATCTTTTAGATCCGTTTCAAACTCTGTCCTACTTAAATACGTCTTCTTGGTCCCACTATCCTCCTCCTTCGCAATAACAACATTTGGCATTACTAAACTAACAAGCCCTAAAACAGCAAGCCAAGTTTTTAAATGTGTTTTCATTTCCCCCTCCAAAAATAAAAATAACCAATGGTATGAATACCTCATTATAAGTAATTTCGGGGGGGGGTAAAGCATACTTTATGAATTTGTGAGCAAAATCACAGATTTTAGCTACAAAATTCGGAAAGATTGTTACAGTTTTGTTAATTCCCTTTTTATTACGAACATTCGTCATAAAAATAGATAACAAAATGACCGCACTTCAAAGAGAAACGTCCTAAAAGTGCGGTGATTTTTGACCGCACTTTTTTTATTGAGCAATGAAAAGGTTGGCTAGGAACGATTTTCAGACGGCCTTTTCTGCCGCCATTTGCCTCAACAAACACGCATTAACGCCATTAAGCCACGGTGTGTAAATCTTGTATTGCCTGCCGTACAATGCGAATGCCACTACGCAAAATCAGTATGCTCAATATGACGCTGGCGGCTAAATCCACCCATTGCCAATTCCATAGCCACGCACTCAAGCCTGCGACAATCGCCACCAGCGAGCCAAATAAATCCGCTAAAACGTGTAAATACGCCGCACGGATATTAAGATTTTCCCGATCACTTTTGAGCATTAGCCACGCCACCAACAGGTTTACCAACAAGCCCAACACGGCAACCACCAGCATCGAGCCAGCCAGCATTGGCACGGGGTTTTGCCAGCGTTCCAATGCCCCCCATAAAATCCCCAACGCAACCACAATCAACGAACCGCCATTCATCAATGCCAGCCATTTTTGTTTCAACGGCGATAAATACAAGGCGATTAATGCCACAAAAAGCGACAGGCTGTCATTGAGCATATGCCCCGCATCCGCCATCAATGCCAAGCTATGAAAATAACGCCCGCCAAGCCATTCTACCAAGGCATAGCTGGTGATCAGCACAAAGCTCAATAGCAAAATACGTTTATTGTGTGCATGATGAATATGCGGATGTGAATGATCGTGATGATGTGAATGAGTCATTTTTTCCTTCTTTTTACTGAAATGGATTGTATCAATCTGGCGATTACTATAAAGTCTGTATCCACTACAGGGTCAAGCATCAAAAGAAAAATAATGAAAATAAATCAATTCAGCCAACGCAGCGGCGTGCATTTAGAAACCATTCGTTTTTACGAAAAAAAGGGCTTATTGCCCACGCCGAAACGCGACGCCAATGGTTATCGTCAATATGATGAAGACGACCTCAATGTGTTGCAATTCATCAAAATCTGCCGAACACTGGATTTTTCGTTAGAAGAAATCAAACAGCTCAACCATTTACGTCATCAGCCTGCCGAACATCATCATTTGGATCAGATTGTGCAAAAACAACTGGAAAAAATCGAAGAAAAAATCGTCCAACTGATAGAAATGCGAGATTTCTTGCAAACCCTAACGCAACAAGGTGAGCATAGCGAATCCGAATGTCAAACCATCGCCCGTTTACGCCAATTACCGTAATAGGCAAATGTTCAGACGGCATTCATCTTTGTATGAATTTTTATGGGAAAAATGCGGTGAAAACACACCGCACTTTATATTGTGAAAAACCGCCTACCTTAATGGATATTCAAACTCGACAGCGATCGCATCACCAAATCCACATCTTTATTTTCCAGCTCGTGAATAATGTGCAGATAGGTTTTTTGTGTGGTAGTGATGCTGGCGTGTCCTAATCGTCTTGCCACACTGGCGATAGAAACGCCGGCAAAAAGCAGTAATGAAGCGTGGGTGTGGCGTAATCCGTGTACCGTAATAATCGGAATCGCTGCTTTTTTACAATAACGTGCAATAAGATCATTAATTGTAGAGTTATAAACTTTTTCGTAGTTAGGCAGAAAAATCGGAATATTTTCCGGACAATGGCGAATTAATTGTGCAAATTGAATGATGGTTTGCCAATCCAACTGAACCTTGCGAATGGAAGAGCGATTTTTAGTGGGTAAAAATCCACCTTCATTTTTATAATCCCAAGTTTTATTTATTGTCAGTGTTTGCCGTGCAAAATCAAAATCTTTTGGCGTAACCGCAAGAGCCTCAGAAAAACGTAATCCAGTCTTAGCAATTAACAAAATAAGCCAATCAAAACTGAGTTTTTCATTTAAATTAAGTTGATGGATCAGGGTTTGTAGTTCGTATTGGCTCAAATATTTAGGCTTTTTCTCACGCGGGATTTTACCTTTAATAATCGCCTTACGGGTAGGATCCCGAATAATTAGCCCCTCATCTACAGCATCTAAAATAGCTCCTTTGATTTGATGGTGAAAATCCATCACGGTTTGGCGTTCGTGGTTGTTGGCGTAGTCATTGAGCAGTTGTTGATAGCTAATGCGGTTGAGATCGCACAGCCGTAATTTGGGAGCGAGGCGAATCAACCAAGTGTGGCTCATTTGGTATTTAGCGAGTGTTACGGGACGAATCGCACCCTCTTTATAAATACTGATCCAACGTTTGAAATAGCGGTGAAAAAGTTCTTGATTAGTTAATTGCATAATGATGTCCTCTCTATTATTGGGTTAAAAGTTATACAACACAATTTAAGAACGCTTTGTTGATGAGTTACATTTTGCAAGAATTTTGTATTATTTTTATTATATTTTTCTAATAACTTACGCTTATGAAGAGTAATAAGGCGATCTAGCTGTTTAAATAGATTGCCGATTTTTTGTTGTTCTGGGAGTGCTGGTCGTATAATAGACAATTTCAAAAAGTCTTTTTCGTGAATTCTCCATTGCCCATATACAACACCTTGCCGATATCTTGTCATTTGATAAATAAAATCTTTTTGTATTAATCTTTGACCAATAAAGTAAGGGTCATTTGATTTATCAATATAAAAAATACTGTAAACAGGTGAAATACAAGCTTTTCCATATCTATTTAAGCCTATTGAGCCAGTTTCCAGATTATTAGAGCTGTATATAAAGTCATCTAATTCTGTGTGTTTATATTTTTTACTTTCTTCATCAGAAACTAAAAAATCTCGATTATATCTTTCTCCTTTATCGGCAATTCCTTGACCCGAAATAAAAGCCATCAATGGGTATTCATTTGACTTTGGATATTGTTCATTTCTTTCTTTTACTATTTTCCCCAACTTGCACTTTTCCCAAGCGTATGGATTTTGGGCGGTAAAAAAGCCATTTAAGTGTTTGCTTAAATGGCTTAGATTCTTAAAATTAATCTAATTATTTCAATAAATTACAATCCCATCTCCACACCTAAAATTTTAAGTTCGGCATTGATTTCGGCTTCCAATTCGGCAATTTCGGCTTTATCGGCGGCAATTTGTTTTAGCACTTCATCAAGGTTAATTTCTTCCTCTTCTTCAAAGGTGTCCACATAGCGAGGAATGTTGAGGTTGTAATCATTGGCTTGAATTTCCTCCGCACTGGCAAGGTGGGCAAATTTTTCAATGTCTTGCCGTTTTTCATATGCGTCCATAATAGCGTTAATATGGGCTTCGCTAAGGTGGTTTTGGTTTTTGCCTTTATCAAAATGGGCGCTGGCATCAATAAAGAGGATATCTTTTGAAGTGCGGTCTTTTTTCAGCACCAAAATACAAGTTGGGATCGATGTGCCAAAAAAGAGGTTGGCAGGCAGTCCGATTACGGCGTGTAAATAATTCTTTTCAATCAGAATTTTGCGGATATGCCCCTCTGCTGCACCGCGGAATAGCACGCCGTGCGGCAGCACAATCGCCATTGTGCCTGTGCTGTTGAGGTGGTAAAGGCTGTGCAAAATAAAGGCAAAATCAGCTTTGGATTTTGGTGCGAGCTTGCCATATTCGGCAAAACGCGGGTCTTTTAGTTTGCGGTCGTCATTGTCCCAGTTGGCGGAATAAGGCGGGTTGGCAACCACAGCATCAAAACTGCGAGGCTTGTCGATGCCGTCAACCAAGCCATCTGGCCAATCGCTTTCTAGCGTGTCGGCGTTGGAGAGAGTCATATTTTGGAAGCTCACGCCATGCATCATTAGGTTCATTCGGGCTAAGTTGTAGGTGGTGGTGGAAAGCTCTTGCCCGTAATATTTGATGACGCCATCTTGTTTACCGTTGGGCAGGGCATTACCCACAGTAAGCAATAATGAACCTGAGCCACAAGTGGGGTCATACACGCTGAATGTGTTTTCAGACGGCGTTTGTTGGGTAACAATGCGGGCTAAAATTTGGCTGACTGCGTGCGGGGTGTAGAACTCACCGCCTTTTTTGCCTGCGTTGGCGGCGAATTTACCGATGAGTTCTTCATAGATTTCGCCCAAAATATCGCGGCCGTTGTCGTCTTTGTATTGCACTTCATCGACAAGTTTCACCACTTTATTTAAGGCACGGGTGCGTTCGTTGGTGCTGTGTCCAAGGCGGGAATCGCCTAGGTTTAAATCGTTGAAAATACCGCGAAAATCTTTGGCAGCTTCGGGGTTGATTTCGCTGTTTTTGTTGAAGCTGTCAAAAATGGCTTGATAATCGCTCGGCACAATTTGGTTTTCTTCAATGCGTTCCATCAGGCTTTGCCAAGTGTGTTGCGGTGCAATGGCATAGCCAAGGGTGTGGGCGATGTCTTGCAAATAATCTTCTAAGCCATCGGCGGCAACGGCTTCGGCATAAGCCTCGTTCACGCTTTGCCCTGCTTGGGGTTCGATAATATGATTGTCGATTAAATAGGCTTCTTGATGCTCGGAAAGGTAGCGATAGAAAATAAAGCCGAGAATGTAATTTTTGTATTCGGACGCGTCCATATTGCCGCGCAGCTCGTTTGCCATTGCCCAAATTTGGTTGGTGATGTTGCTAATTTTGGTTTGGTTATTCATAAAAACTCCGATTTTTTGTGATTCTGTGTGATTTTTTAAACAAACATTTGTTGCAGTAAGGCTTTTTTCAAAAGCTGATAGTGTTCGTGCTGTCGCTTATGAAGAGTAATCAGACGATCTAGCCGTCTGAAAAGCGCGCCGATTTTTTGTTGCTCGGGGAGGGAGGGGAAAGAAAGTACACGTTTTTCCATTGTTGATTTTGTAACGTGTACCATCGTTGTGCCATTTGTTGACTGCTTAATTTTTTCTTTGTCTGTTTCTAGCCAAACATAAAGATAATTTTTATCTATAATTTTGTAATTCAGTTCTAACTTCCAGATATGATAGTGAAAAATAGCTTTTTCACCTGCCCAAAATTTTGGTCCAAAGTCAGTTGCCCAAAGGTAAAGTAGATCCCCTGCAACCATATATTTGTTATTTTCAAGTTCTAAATTTGAGTAGTACCAATGTTCATTAGTATTAAAATTCCCAACTCGAACGACTTTATATTTTCCCTCATTTAATAATTCTTCTTGTTTATATGCTTTCCCATTTATAAATTCCGCCACCTCCCCCAGCTTGCACTTTTCCCAAGCGTCAGTAAATTCAGGGTAACGGAGTTTGGGTTCATTGTTATTTTTCATTTTCTCTTTTCCATCAAATACTGATTATACAACCTGCAGATAAAATAGGTTTTATCTGATTTATAGATTCAACAGTATAAAAAACTAACATTTTTCCCTCTTAATACTTGAGCTAGATAGTGATTTTTTAAAGCAGTTTCATTACTCGCCAAGCGTTTTTTTATTGTTTGTAAACGCCGTTCCATCTGATATACACGCCCAATACGGCGTTGTATTTCTAGTGGAGGCAATTTCCCTAATTCCAACATACGCAATTGACTTACAGAATATTTCCTTACTGTTGAACCTTGTAAGGACATCGTAAATTGTCTTTTAATATCACTATCTTGATTAAGTAAATACACTAAAAAATTTGTATCAAGTGCTATCTTAGGGCGTAAACGTACAAAATTATTTGAAATAATATGCCCCTCCCTTGTAGAGCTAACACTCGCTACTAATCCTGACATTAAGCCAAAAACGATATCTCCTTCAATCAAAGACAATACATTATCCCAAGTAAAAATTCTTTCGTTGATAGGTATCACATCTTGTAATTCAAAATCGGCTAATAAATCCGCCTGATCGTATAAAGCATAGGAAGGCACATTTTTTTCATTAATCTGATTAATCCTAGATAATGGCGTGCCACTTTCAATAAAAGCGATATCCTTTAATAACATTTACAATCCTATTTATAATTGTAATGGTGGTAATTTTATTTTCTTAAAATATAAAGTCAATATTGTAATTTTAATTAATTACAAATTATTTTTATAATATATCATTTTTATAAAAAAAAAACTGATCCAGGAAATCAGTTCTTTATCTAAGATTCAAAAATGGTATTTTATTTTTTTGATTGGTAAACAACTAAAATTGAAAAAATAATCGCGGCGATAACAGATAATAGATCCGCTCCCACCCAGAAATAAGCCAGTGCATCAAAATCATAAATTTTATTACCTGCGGTATCAATCACGGTGGTTTTATCAATCATAAAGCCAGTTAAGAATTCCCCCGCTGCTGCACCAGCATAACCAAATACGCCCATCATACCTAATGCAATGCCTGAAGCAGATTTATGAGAAATATCGGTGGCTAATAAACCGCCCAAGAAACAAAGTTGAATACCTAAGGTGATACCGAATACAGAAAGTGCAATAATTGCAAACCAGGTATTCCCTGCTGGAGCAAATAAAAATGCGGCGAGAGAAAGGGCATTTAGTAGGCTTACTACAACCGTCATTACATTACGTTTTCCTTGTAAGAAACGATCTGACAACCAGCCTGAAATAATTGTCCCTAAAATCCCGACAATACTGTTTACGCTAATGATAGAGGCCGCTTCCAGTGTGGTATAGCCTTTTCCATTTTCAAGGAAAAATACGCCCCAACTATTTACGCCATAACGTCCAATGTACATACAACAAGAAGCCACTGCAAGCACCCAAATAGCTGGGTTTTTAATCACATCCCATTGATGTTTTAAAACCTCTTTGTTGTCAAGTTCCTCTGTTTGTTTATTCATTGTAATGATCGGCTTAAATCCACAAGCGGCAGGGGAATCTTTCATAAACATCATCGCAACAAGAACACCGAGTAATCCCATTATTCCCGCAAAGCTAAAACCAAATCGCCAGCCAAATGTTGTAATAATCGCTGCGGTAACGATAAAGGTTATCCCTTCGCCAACATTATGAGCAACAGACCAAAAGCCATAATAAGAGCCACGTTCTTTGTCATCATACCAACGTGAGAGTGCAACAACGCAAGGTCCAACGCCCATTGATTGCACCCAACCATTGAAACCCCAAATCAATGTAAGTGCAATGGCACTTGTCGTCATTCCCATTGCAAAATTACATAATGCGGAGAAAAATAACCCAATGGAAAGATAACGTACAATATTAGAATGATCGGCTACGGCACTATTTACAAATTTTCCCACTGCATAAGTGATAAAAATAGCAGATCCAATCACCCCAAGTTCTGTAGGAGTTAAAATATTGTTATTCACTAACGCAGGTTTTGCGACATTGAAGGATAAACGGCACACATAATAAATGGCATAAGCAAAAGAAAATGCCCAGAAACTTTTCATTCTCGTGCTTTTAAACATTGCCTCTGTATAATTTTTAAGTGGTATGGCTGGGCTGGCTTTAAAGAAGTTTAAAATAGACATTGTATTTTCCTCCTATAAGGTCAAGGTTCGAATAGCTTCCAGTTGCTCAAAAACGCCTGTGCTACTGGCAAGAATGTAATTTCCTTTTAACAACCCATCATTCGCTAAAAAATGATTGGTTTTACCGCCTGCTTCTTGCACAAGCAGAATCCCTGCTAAGCAATCCCACGCATTAATATGTGGTTCAAAATAACCAATCAATCGCCCAGCAGCCACATAAGCGAGTGTTAAAGCCCCTGAGCCATTACGCACATACATTCCTCCTGCTTTTAATACTTGTTCAATAACAGGGATAAATGTGCTAGGCGGTACGCGATGAGACATACCTAATCCCACTAATCCCTCTTTCAATGTCTGCACTTTTGCTGTTGATAAAGGGGTTTCATTAACAAAAGCACCATTCCCTTTTGTGGCGTGGAATAGCTCTTTATGCAATGGATCGTAAATTAAGCCTATTACTATTTCTTGTTTATAAAGCACTGCGATAGAAATACACCACGCGTGCAAACCATATAAAAAAGGACTTGTGCCATCAATGGGATCAACCACCCAGCAAAAGTCCTTATCAAGCCCATCTGCCCCTGATTCTTCACCTAAAAATCCATCATCAGGAAAATGAGCTTTTAATGCGGTTTTAATCTCTTTTTCAACATTTTGATCAGCAATGCTTACTAAATCTTGTGCTTCTCCCTTTTTATGCTGAATGTTAAGTTTGTCTCTATTTAAGTAGAATGAGAGTGCTATTTCCCCCACATTCTTAATGAGATCTTTTGCAAAAACATAACGTTGCTGTATATGGCTATTCATATGTCCCCCTTTTGTTTCATACCCAACAAAATTAGAACATATATTTCAATATATAAAAACATCAAAATTTTTGTTTTGAGAGATGTTTCACAAAATATTTTTAGACAAGTTTTGACTAGGAAAAGAAAAACCACCCGAAGGTGGTTTTTTAAATACAGTAAAGAAAGTGCTGTAAAATTAGCGTTTATTTTTGACTAATTTTTCTGTCAGTTCGTAAGCACGTAGTTTTGCAAGTTCTTTAGAGAGTTTCGCGGCGAGCATTTCGTAGTTGGCGTCTTTTGCGTTGGCTACGATATTTTGTTCTGCCTGGCGTTTCGCTTCTAAAATACGATCTGCGTCAAGCTCTTTACCACGGATTGCGACATCTGCTAGGACGGTAACGACATTCGGTTGAACTTCTAAAAAGCCACCTGAAACGTAGATAACTTCTTCATTGCCATTTTCTAAAGTCAATTTGACGATACCCGGTTTGATTGCCGTTAATAAGGGGGTGTGGCCTGGTAAGATACCAAGCTCCCCTTCAATCCCTGTGGCTTGAATGCTTTTTACTTGACCAGTAAAAATGCTTTCTTCTGCACTTACAACCGTTAAATTTAATGTTGCCATTGTGATTCTCCTTCAAGTGTTTAATCAGGCTTGAAGTGATTACATTTTTTTGGCTTTTTCTAGCACTTCATCAATAGAACCAACCATATAGAACGCCTGTTCTGGAATATGGTCATATTCACCTTCTAAAATACCTTTGAAACCGCGAATAGTCTCTTTTAATGAAACATATTTACCTGGTGAGCCAGTAAACACTTCTGCAACGAAGAACGGTTGTGATAAGAAACGTTCGATTTTACGCGCACGCGCTACCACAAGTTTATCTTCTTCAGAAAGCTCGTCCATACCAAGAATCGCGATGATGTCTTTCAATTCTTTGTAGCGTTGTAAGATACCTTGTACGCCACGCGCTACATCATAATGCTCTTGGCCAACCACTAATGGGTCTAATTGGCGAGAAGTTGAATCAAGAGGATCTACCGCTGGGTAAATACCTAATGACGCAATTTGACGGCTTAATACAACCGTTGAGTCTAAGTGCGCAAAGGTGGTTGCTGGCGATGGGTCAGTTAAGTCATCGGCTGGTACATAAACCGCTTGTACAGAGGTGATAGAACCTGTTTTGGTAGAGGTGATACGCTCTTGTAATGCCCCCATTTCTTCTGCTAGGGTTGGTTGGTAACCTACCGCAGATGGCATACGACCTAATAATGCGGATACTTCCGTCCCTGCTAGGGTGTAACGATAAATATTATCCACGAAGAATAATACATCACGGCCTTCATCACGGAATTTTTCTGCCATAGTTAAACCGGTTAATGCAACACGCAGACGGTTACCTGGTGGCTCGTTCATTTGTCCGTAAACAAGGGATACTTTGTCTAATACGTTAGATTCGGTCATTTCGTGGTAGAAGTCGTTACCTTCACGGGTACGTTCACCTACCCCTGCGAATACAGAGTAACCTGAGTGTTCGATCGCAATATTACGGATTAATTCCATCATATTTACGGTTTTACCTACACCCGCACCACCGAATAAACCAACTTTACCCCCTTTTGCAAATGGGCAGATTAAGTCGATAACTTTAATCCCTGTTTCAAGCAATTCTGTGCTGTTTGCTTGATCTTCATAGCTTGGTGCAGGTCGGTGAATTGACCAAGTTTCTTCTGCACCAATTGGGCCTTGTTCGTCAATTGGTTCACCCAGTACGTTCATAATACGTCCTAGGGTTTTTGTTCCCACTGGAACAGAAATTGGTTTGCCTGTGTTAGACACGGATAAACCACGTTTTAAACCATCTGATGAACCCATTGCGATACAACGTACGATTCCACCACCTAATTGTTGTTGAACTTCAAGCACTAAGCCTGTTTCAACGTTTAAGGCATCATATACTTTTGGTACTGCATCTTGTGGAAATTCAACGTCAATAACCGCACCGATGATTTGTACAATTTTTCCAGTTGCCATTATCGATCCTCTTTACTTAAATTGCCGCTGCACCAGCAACAATTTCATTTAATTCATTTGTAATACTTGTTTGGCGAGCTTTGTTGTAAACTAATTGCAAGTCTTTAATTAAGTTTCCTGCATTATCAGTTGCCGCTTTCATCGCCACCATTCGTGCCGCTTGCTCAGAAGCCAAATTTTCAACTACCGCTTGATACACTTGAGATTCTAAATAACGAACCAATAAACTATCTAACAACACTTTTGGATCAGGTTCGTAGATATAGTCCCAAGATTGTGCGCTTTCACCTAAATCATCATTATCTAATTCAGGCAAAGGAACAAGTTTTTCTAAAGTAGGTTTTTGCGACATTGTGTTGATGAACTTATTGTAAGCAATGTAGATCGCATCTAATTTGCCTTCTCTATAAGCATCAAACATTTCATTTGCCGTACCAATTAATTCTTCAACAGAAGGCGTATCACCCATTCCTGAATTTTGTGTGGCAATATTCAAGCCAAGAGATTGGAAAAACCCGATACCTTTTGCACCGATTAAACCCAGTGAAACTTCCACTTGTTTTTCTTTCCAACCTTTGATTTCTTGAAGTGCGGTCTTAAATAAGTTGATATTTAAACCGCCACATAATCCACGATCTGTTGAAACCAGTAAGATCCCCACTTTTTTCACTTCTCGTTCCACTAAAAACGGATGTTTATAACCAATACTGGCTTTTGACACGTGGCTAATTACACGGCGTATTGCTTGAGCATACGGGCGTGAAGATGACATTCGATCCTGCGTTTTACGCATTTTCGATGCTGCAACCATTTCCATTGCCTTAGTAATTTTTTGTGTACTTTGAACGCTGGAAATTTTGGTTCTTATCTCTTTTGCACCTGCCATTGATGTTCTCCGTTAATGTGAATTACCAAGCACTGTTTGCTTTGAAATTGTCTAAAATCGCTTGCAATGTTGCTTTGATTTCATCATTGTAATCGCCAGTTTTGGTTAATCCGTCCATAAAATCAGCATAATTATGTGCTGCATATTCTAAAAGGGCAGATTCAAAAGAAGCGATACGATCTAATTCAACATCTTCTAAATAACCAAATTCAACGGCAAATAACACTAATGCTTGTTGCGCAACGCTTAATGGAGAATATTGTTTTTGTTTCAATAATTCTGTTACTTTCTGACCGTGAGAAAGTTGTTTGCGTGTTGCATCATCAAGATCTGAAGCAAATTGTGCGAATGCTGCTAATTCACGATATTGCGCAAGTGCGGTACGAATACCACCCGCTAATTTTTTGATGACTTTAGTTTGTGCTGCACCACCCACACGAGATACCGAAATACCTGGGTTTACCGCAGGACGAATACCTGAGTTAAATAGATTAGATTCTAAGAAAATCTGACCATCGGTAATGGAAATTACGTTGGTTGGTACGAAAGCCGATACGTCACCTGCTTGGGTTTCAATAATTGGTAATGCAGTTAAAGAACCTGTTTTACCTGTTACTTTGCCTTGTGTGAAACGTTCAACATATTCTGCATTAACACGAGAAGCACGCTCAAGTAAGCGAGAGTGTAAATAGAATACATCACCAGGGAAAGCTTCACGACCTGGTGGACGGCGTAATAACAATGAAATTTGACGATAAGCAACCGCTTGTTTAGATAAATCATCATAAACGATGAGTGCATCTTCACCGCGATCACGGAAATATTCACCCATTGTACAACCTGCATAAGGCGCTAAATATTGTAACGCAGCAGATTCTGATGCAGATGCCACAACCACGATGGTATTTTGTAATGCGCCGTGTTCTTCTAATTTACGCACTACGTTAGCAATGGTTGATGCTTTTTGACCAATCGCCACATAGATACATTTAATGCCAGAATCTTTTTGGTTGATGATGGCATCGATAGCTAATGCGGTTTTACCTGTTTGACGGTCACCGATAATTAACTCACGCTGACCACGACCGATTGGCACCATTGAGTCCACCGCTTTATAACCAGTTTGAACAGGCTGATCAACAGATTTACGATCGATAACCCCTGGTGCGATAACTTCAACGGGCGCATAACCATCGTTTTCAATTTCGCCTTTACCATCAATTGGCTGACCAAGGGTATTCACCACACGGCCTAATAAACCACGGCCTACTGGCACTTCAAGAATACGTCCTGTACATTGAACTTCCATACCTTCAGAAAGATCAGTATAAGGCCCCATTACAACCGCACCCACCGAATCACGCTCTAGGTTAAGTGCCATTGCATAACGATTGTCGGGTAATGCAATCATTTCCCCTTGCATTACATCGCTTAAACCGTGGATACGAATAACCCCATCGCTCACAGAAACAATGGTTCCTGTGTTGCGTGGTTCGCTCACCACGTTAAATTCGGCAATGCGTTTTTTAATTAATTCACTAATTTCAGTCGAATTTAGTTGCATCTTTTATTCCTCTTATAATTGCAACTCATTTGCAAGACGAGCCAGTTGCCCACGGCTACTTCCGTCAATGACAAAATCATCTGTACGAATAATAACACCAGCAATCAGTGCATTATCTACGCTGCAATTTAATTTAACTTTACGAGCAAGTTTCTTTTCCATTGCGGCTGCAATTTTAGCTTGTTGCTCTGCACTTAATGGTTGAGCTGAGATGACTTCCACATCTGCAATCGCTTGGTGTTCACTCACATAATGTTGGAACAATGCAAATACCGCTGGAAGTACAGTTAAACGCTTATTTTCAGCCATTAACCGAATCAAATTTTGCCCATATTGATCAAGTTGGTCGCCACAAATTGAAATCACCGTATCAGCAACTTTGCTGGCAGATAAATCACCTGTTAGGAAATCTTGCATCTCTTTATTTTCAACAACTTGAGAAGCAAAATTTAGCATTTCTGCCCATTTTTCCACCGCACTTTTGTTTTGTGCTTGTTGCTCGATAGCAAAATCAAATGCTGCTTTTGCATAAGGGCGAGCTATGGTAGTTAATTCTGACATAAGCCCAACCTTCTTATAGTTCTGCAACTAATTTTTCAATAATGTCATTGTTTGCCGCTTCATCAACCGTGCGACCCACAATTTTCTCAGCACCAGCAACCGCTAAAGAGGCTACTTTCGCTCGTAATTCTTCTTGAACACGTTTACGCTCTGTTTCAATCTCAGCGTGGCCTTGTTCAATAATTCTTGCTTTTAATGCTTCCGCTTCAGCTTTCACTTCTTCTAAGATCTCGTTGCGACGTTTATTCGCTAAATCCACAATTTCTTGAGCTTGAAGTTTCGCTTGATTAATTTCTTGCTCCACCAAGGTTTTGGTTTCAGCTTGCTCTTTTCGTGCAACTTCTGCCGCCGCCAACGCATTAGCAATCGAGCTTTGACGCTCTTCAATCGCTTTAATAATGGGTGGCCAAACATATTTCATACAGAACCACACAAATAGTGCGAATGCTATAAGCTGACCAATTAATGTTGCATTTAAGTTCACAACGCCCTCCTCAATAATGTCATAAAATTTACCCCATCAGGGTAATGCTTGTTTGAATGAACCAAACTGACAATTATTGTAATAATCCGATGAATGGGTTTGCGAAAATGAAAAGTAACGAAATACCTACTGCAATCATTGCGATAGCATCAAGAAGACCAGCAACGATAAACATTTTTGTTTGTAAGCTGCTTGCTAATTCAGGTTGGCGAGCTGATGACTCTAAGAATTTCCCCCCTAAAATTGCAAAGCCAATTGCTGTACCTAATGCTGCGAAAGCAAGTAGGATTGATGCACCAATAATCGTAGCTGTAATTACAGTTTCCATAGTTTTCTCCGTTAGATTTAAGAAAGTCAGCCTGAGGCTGGGTTAGTTAATAAAAAATCCTTGTATTGCCTATTAATGTTCCGCTTTGTTGTAAGCGATACTTAAATAAACAATGGTTAGCATCATAAAAATAAAGGCTTGTAATGTAATCACCAAAATATGGAAGATCGCCCACGCGAGATGTAATGGGATTCCCAAAGACGCAATGGCGATATTGCCACTATACATTACGGCAATCAAAATAAAGATCAGCTCACCCGCATACATATTCCCGAATAAACGGAAGCCTAATGAAATCGGTTTTGCGAGTAAAGTTACAGATTCAAGAATTAAGTTTACTGGAATAAAAGCCCAGTGATTGAAAGGGTGAAGGGTGTATTCTTTCACAAAACCACTCAATCCTTTAGATTTGATGGTATAGAAAATAATGAGGAAGAATACGCAAATAGCCATACCAAGGGTCGCACTAATATCTGCCGTTGGAACCGCTCTTAAATAGTGAATACCGAATAGATTTGCCACTTGCGGTAAGAAATCCACTGGGATTAAATCGATGGCATTCATAATGAACACCCAGCAGAAAATGGTTAGCCCTAATGGCGCTATAACATTGCGTGGCCCGTGGAAATTTTCTTTTACCACGCCATCAACCCATTCTACGATCATTTCTACAAAGCATTGCAATTTGCCTGGTACGCCAGAAGTGGCTTTTTTACCCACTTTATAGAAAACGAAAAGGAAAATAATGGCAGATACCGCTGAAAAGAAAAGCGTATCTAAGTGAACGTGCCAGAAAGAATCCCCTGTTTTAAGAAATTCTAAATGGTGTTGAATATACCCTGCGGTTGTAAGGTCAGACATAGTTAATCCCTTGAAATATAAACTAAACTCTACAATATTTACTTACCATAAATGGCAACAAGTTATTTAATAATAACGCGAAAAAATAACCTGTAAAAAAAACCATATAGTTCATTGTTATCACCATTTTAAATGCCACGACAATAAAAATGATCGTACATACAAATTTTATTGCTCCGCCACGATAAAATCGCGTTAGTGGATTATTCTTCTTTTGCTGAAAAAAGAACATTACCCACACAAACAAGACATATGGCACAAAACTGGCTAAAAAACCGAGTAAAAATGACACCGCACTTTGTTGCAATGCCCATAAAAACAAAAATATGACAAGCATAACGAGTAATTCTATACTCAACACAATCAGATATTGTTTTTTTGTTTGTTTAATGATTGCTGACATTTGTCACATTGTTTAAAAATCAATCTAAAATTAACTTAAAAGAGTGAATTTATTATACGCAAGTTTTACGAGTATTCAACTTATAAAAAGCCCTAGAACATATTCATTTTATTATAAATTTGTTAAATTCTCAAAAAGATTTTAACCTTTACATAACAAAATTAAATGTCTTTCTGCTGATAATTCAGGAACTGTTAACTGGATCACATTTTTTATCACAAAATGTTCCGCAAGTTGCGACACTTCTTCCTGATGATACTGTCCTTTTAACGCGTAAAATAATCCCTTTTTCGCAACGAGATGTTCGCACCAATCGGTCATATCTCGCAGAGAAGCAAAAGCGCGGCTTAATACGCCATCAAATAATACTTCAGGCTGATAATCTTCGACTCGGCTTAATACTGGAACAACATTGGTTAAGCCAAGCTCTCGCACGGCGTTACGAATAAAGCTGATCCTTTTGCCAAGGCTATCTAATAAAACGAATTTTTTATCAGGATTAATAATGGCTAATGGCAACCCTGGTAGCCCAGGGCCTGTTCCCACATCAATAAAATTTTGCCCTTGTAAATAAGGACTCACCACAAGGCTATCAAGAATATGTTTCACTAGCATATCTTGCGGATCACGCACAGAAGTGAGGTTGTAAGCCTTATTCCATTTATCCAACAACGCCACAAGCTTAACGAGCTGATCTTTTTGCTGATCGCTCACAGAAAGTGCGGTGTTTTCTAGCAGCGAATTTAATTTGCTCTTGAGTTGTTCAATGTTAGCCATTATTCACCACGCTTTAACATGCCTTGTTTTTTCAAATTCACCAATAAAATGGAAATTGCCGCAGGCGTAACCCCTGATATTCGGCTCGCTTGCCCGATGGAGCTTGGGCGATGTTGCGATAATTTAGACCGCACTTCATTTGACAACCCTGCCACCGCAGCGTAATCAAAGTTTTCTGGAATCGCGGTATTTTCATAGCGTTTATGGCGTGCGATTTCTTCTTGCTGATGTTCAATATAGCCTTGATATTTAATCGCAATTTCCACTTGCTCCGCCGCTTCTTTGTCTTCAATCGCTGGAGCAAAGGGAGTTAATTGGGTCAGAGATTGATAATTTACCTCTGGACGGCGTAATAAATCCTCCCCGCTGGCTTCACGAGTTAATGGGCTGTTCAATAATTCATTAGCTTCCGCTAAATATTCTGAACGCGGGTGAAGCCAAATACTGCGTAAACGCTGGCGTTCTTGCTCAATGTTTTCCATTTTTTGATTAAAACGCACCCAGCGTTTTTCATCAATTAAACCCAGTTTATGCGCCGTTGGGGTTAAACGAATATCCGCATTATCTTCACGCAGCAATAAACGGTATTCCGCACGGGAAGTGAATACGCGATAAGGTTCTTTGGTGCCTAAGGTACAAAGATCATCCACCAACACGCCAATATAAGCTTGATCGCGATGTGGATACCAACTGTCTTTTTCTTGCACAGAAAGCCCCGCGTTAATGCCTGCCAGTAATCCTTGTGCGGCGGCTTCTTCATAGCCTGTCGTACCGTTAATTTGCCCCGCAAAGAATAAACCTTTAATCGCTTTGGTTTCTAAGGTAGGTTTTAAATCACGGGGATCAAAATAATCATACTCAATGGCATAACCCGGTTTGATAATACGTGCTTTTTCCATTCCTTTCATTGAATGCACAATGCCAACTTGCACATCAAAAGGCAAGCTGGTTGAGATCCCATTCGGGTAAATTTCATTTGACGTTAATCCTTCTGGCTCAAGATAAATTTGGTGGGAATTTCGCTCAGCAAAACGCATCACTTTATCTTCAATGGAAGGACAGTAGCGAGGACCGATCCCTTCGATCACGCCTGCATACATCGGGCTACGATCCAAATTATTGCGGATCAATTCGTGAGTTTGTTCGTTGGTATGAGTAATATAACAAGGGATCTGACGAGGGTGCTGATCCACCGATCCCATAAACGAAAATACAGGGAGTTTTTCATCACCGTGCTGTTTGGCTAACACATCAAAATTGATCGTGCGAGCATCTATACGAGGCGGTGTCCCCGTTTTCAAGCGATCTACACGTAAATTAAGATCTCTTAATCGTTGAGCTAAGCTTACTGAAGCAGGATCGCCTGCTCGACCACCTGCATAATTTTCCATACCAATATGGATCTTGCCCGATAAAAATGTGCCTGCGGTGAGGATCACCGATTTTGCACGGAATTTTAAGCCCATTTTAGTTTCCACACCTGTTACGCGATCTTGTTTAAGTAAAATATCGGTAACTTCTTGCTGAAAAATATCTAGATTAGGTTGATTTTCAAGGGCGATCCTAACGGCTTGACGATATAAAACTCGATCCGCTTGTGCACGAGTAGCACGTACAGCCGGGCCTTTACTGCTATTTAGGGTACGAAATTGAATCCCAGCTTGATCCGCCGCGGTCGCCATTAAACCACCCATGGCATCAATTTCTTTGACTAAATGCCCTTTACCAATGCCACCAATGGCAGGATTACAAGACATTTGCCCTAATGTATCTACATTGTGCGTGAGTAATAATGTTTTTAACCCCATTCGAGCTGGTGCAAGAGCGGCTTCTGTTCCCGCGTGGCCACCACCAATGACAATCACATCATAACTTTCTGTATAAAACATAATAACCTTATTGCCTGATTTGCTGTTAAATTTCAAATGTCTATTATGCGATCTTGCGTTATTTTATTTTGAACTTTAGCAACCATAATTTTGATCTTCATAAAAGTAACCACATATTCTACATTAAATTGATCAAGCCTGAAATCAGAGATTATGGATCTTGGGAAAATTTAATGGGATCTAGATAATGGGTAGAGAAAGATCTTTGCCTTATTAATATAAGATCTCTTTTTATATATAAAGATCTTATTATTGTTATTATAAGGATCGGAGATCCTTGTGGGTAAGACAAAAATCGCCTTGAAAATAAATCACTTAGATCCTTTTCGAAGTTGTTTAGATCTCAGGGTTAAACGGCGGTATTTCCTGTGCATAATAAGCTAAGTTATCCACAGGAAGCCTTGAGATTATTTTTGTTTACAGGGAAAACACAGAAATTAGACAAGTTTTTCTTTATTTATCCACAGGGTGAGGAAAACAATATAGAAAATAAACAAAAAGGGATCTGAGAGGGAAAAACCATCAGATCCCAAGATGGAATAGCTAGAAATGTTGTAAAAAAGTCGGGATCCAATCTTCCGCATATTGCTCTTGATCGTCCACCTCAAGCACATCAATTTTGAGTGGATCACAAATGGGGCTTGCTCCTTTTTCCATTAAGATCTTTGATACAATATTCACCGCATTGCAAAAGAGATCATAATCAGAATTTCCTAGACCTACTACAGCGAAACGGCGATCTGAAAGATCCGAATTTTGCGATTGAATTTCCGCAAATAAAGGTTGTAGATTTTCAGGTAGTTCACCCGCTCCGTGGGTGGAGGTAACTATTAGCCAAGCTGGTTCATTTTCCACTTCAGCCCAACTCGGGCCGTGTAAAAGTGCGGTGCTAATTTCTTGTGTTTTTAGCACCTCTTGTAAATGCTCTGCCACATATTCCGCCCCGCCAAGGGTGCTACCCGTGATTAAACAAAGGTGTTTTTGCATTTTCGCTCCTAAAAAATAAGGCTTAGATCTTCACCTAAGCCTTTATTTTTATTATGAATATTAAACATTATCAATGCGACCCAACAATGAACGCAAACGCTCTTGCCAATTATGGTGTTCACTTTTCAGTTGATCATTTTCTTTGCGTAATGAATCATTCTCTTGCTGTGATTGATTGTTTTTCTCTTTCAATTCTTCAACTTCTAATTGAAGTAATTCAATAGTTTCAACCGCTTGTTTAATTTTTTCTTCGAGCTGGTCTAAAATTTCTAAAGACATAATGGATTCCTTTAAAAAATGGTTGGTTAAGGTAAAACGTATACTTATTCTACCTGAGTTTATCTATTTCGCAAAAAATTTTACACTTTCCTAACGCAATCGTTTGCTGAGAGTGGTAAAATATGCCGATTTTTAATAAACAAAGAAAGGGTTAAAAAATGAATAGAGCATTAGCCATTGAATTTTCTCGAGTAACAGAAGCTGCAGCACTTGCTGGTTTTGCTTGGTTGGGGCGTGGAGATAAAAATGCTGCCGATGACGCAGCAGTGCAAGCGATGAGATTGATGTTAAATCAAATTGAAATGCGGGGTGAAGTGGTGATTGGCGAGGGGGAAATTGATGAAGCCCCTATGCTCTATATCGGCGAAAAAATCGGCACAAGGCAAGGGGAAGAGGTGTCCATCGCTGTTGATCCCATTGAGGGAACAAGAATGACCGCAATGGGCCAGCCCAACGCACTTTCTGTACTCGCCGCGGGCGGAAAAGATACTTTTTTACGTGCGCCTGATATGTATATGGAAAAATTGGTGGTTGGTCCTGAAGCAAAGGGAATGATCGATCTTAATTTGCCTTTAGAGCAAAATTTACGCCGTGTTGCCTCTAAAATGGGCAAATTACTTTCTCAGCTCACGGTGATCACACTGGATAAACCTCGCCATTCGGCGATCATCAAAACAATGCAGCAGCTTGGCGTAAAAGTAATGGCGATCCCTGATGGCGATGTGGCTGCATCTATTCTGTGCTGTTTGCCTGATGGCGGGGCGGATATGCTCTATGGCATTGGTGGTGCACCTGAGGGCGTGGTGGCTGCGGCGGCGATTCGTGCCTTAGGCGGTGAAATGCAAGCCCGTTTAATTCCACGTCATCAAGTGAAAGGTAATTCGCCAGAAAATCAATCCATTGCGGCGGACGAAATCCACCGTTGCCAAGCGATGGGGATTGAAGTGAACCAAGTGCTAAAATTAGAAGATCTGGTGCGTGATGATAATTTGGTCTTTTCCGCAACGGGCATTACCAACGGCGATTTGCTCAAGGGCATTCACCGTCGTGGCAATCTTGCCACCACGGAAACCTTGTTGATCCGCGGGCGTTCACGCACCATTCGCCGTATTCAATCGGTGCATTATTTAGACCGCAAAGACACCGCACTTTATCGTTTGATCGATGCCTAACAGGCAAAAGGCGGAAAATGCTTCCGCCTTACACCGCACATCATTTAAAAGTGCGGTGCTTTTTTTACCTGATTTTTCCTCATTCCCATTTCGCATCAATTTTCGCTAAATTAGCCAAAAGCCCAAAAATTTGCTATAATCCGCCCAATTTTTTATCAAGAAAAACAGAGAATTGTTATGTCGAATAATGTCCCAGAAAATTATGGTGCAAGTAGTATTAAAGTCCTAAAGGGGCTTGATGCCGTGCGGAAGCGTCCCGGAATGTATATTGGTGATACCGATGACGGAACGGGGTTACATCATATGGTTTTTGAAGTGGTGGATAATGCCATTGATGAAGCCTTGGCAGGCTACTGCTCGGACATTATTGTAACCATTCATTCGGATAATTCCGTGTCTGTGCAAGATGATGGACGTGGGATTCCTGTCGATATTCACCCTGAAGAGGGCGTTTCTGCCGCCGAAGTGATTATGACCGTGTTACACGCAGGCGGGAAATTTGATGATAACTCTTATAAAGTATCGGGCGGTTTGCACGGCGTGGGCGTATCGGTGGTGAATGCCTTATCCGATAAATTACAGCTCACTATCCGCCGTCAAGGCCACGTTCACGAGCAATTTTACAGTTTAGGCGATCCCCAAGCACCGCTTACCGTGATTGGCGAAACCAGCCAAACGGGAACGACGGTGCGTTTTTGGCCAAGCCCAAGCATTTTTACCAACACCGAATTTGAATATGACATTTTGGCGAAACGCCTGCGTGAACTCTCATTCTTAAATTCAGGGGTATCCATTCGTTTAATTGATGAACGCGATGACAAGCAAGATCATTTCCATTATGAAGGCGGGATTCAAGCGTTCGTGGAGTATCTCAATAAAAACAAAAATCCGATTCATCAGAAACCTTTCTATTTTTCCACCGAAAAAGACGACATCGGCGTTGAAGTGGCATTACAGTGGAATGAGGGCTATCAGTCAGAAAATATTCATTGTTTTACCAATAATATTCCACAACGCGACGGCGGCACACACTTAGCGGGCTTTCGTGCGGCATTAACGCGTACATTTAATGCCTATATGGAAAAATCAGGGCTGAATAAAAAAGGCAAAAATGACAAAGTAGAAACCTCTGGCGATGACGCACGTGAAGGCTTAGTTGCTATTATCTCGGTGAAAGTGCCAGACCCGAAATTCTCTTCACAAACCAAAGATAAATTGGTGTCCTCCGAAGTGAAAGGGGCGGTGGAATCAGCGATGAATGAGCGTTTGCAAGAATATTTGGAAGAAAATCCAAATGATGCCAAAATGATCGCCAGCAAAATCATTGATGCCGCACGTGCCCGTGAAGCCGCACGCAAAGCCCGTGAAATGACACGCCGTAAAGGAGCGTTGGATATTGCGGGGCTTCCAGGTAAATTAGCCGATTGTCAAGAACGCGATCCCGCCTTATCCGAACTTTACCTTGTGGAGGGGGATTCTGCGGGCGGTTCAGCCAAACAAGGGCGTAACCGTAAAAACCAAGCCATTTTGCCATTAAAAGGGAAAATTCTAAACGTCGAAAAAGCCCGTTTTGACAAAATGCTTTCTTCGCAAGAAGTGGGTACATTAATCACCGCACTTGGCTGCGGCATTGGACGTGATGAATATAACCCTGATAAATTGCGTTATCATAGCATTATCATTATGACCGATGCGGACGTGGACGGTGCACACATCAGCACCTTATTGCTCACCTTCTTTTATCGTCAAATGCCAGAGCTGATTGAACGTGGACATATTTATATTGCACAGCCGCCACTTTATAAAGTGAAAAAAGGCAAAAACGAAGAATACATCAAAGATGATGAGGCAATGGAACAATATGAGCTGAATATTGCTTTAGACGGTGCAGCATTGCACACCACTAAAGACGCACCACCAATGAGTGGCGTGGCATTAGAAAAATTGGTTGCCGAATACAATAACGTACAAAAAATGATCGCACGTTTAAGTCGCCATTATCCAGAAGCAGTGTTGAAAACCTTAATTTATCAGCCAGAATTAACGGTTGAATTAATGCAAAATGAAAGTGCGGTGCAATCTTGGGCTAAATTTTTAGTGGACACGCTGGTGGAAAAAGAAACCAGCGGTAACCATTATAGCTACAAGTTGGTATTCAATACGGAACGCCATTTGCACGAAGTGGTGCTAACCGTGCGTACCCACGGCGTGGATACAGACTATGTTCTAGGCTTCCAGTTCGTTAATGGCAATGAGTATGCACGCATTGTGAAGCTGGGTTCGCAACTCAACGGGCTGTTAGAGGCTGATGCCTATGTTTCTCGCGGTGAGCGTCAGCACCCTGTATCTTCCTTTGAACAAGCAGTAGAGTGGCTAGTAAAAGAATCTCGCCGCGGCTTGATGGTTCAGCGTTATAAAGGGTTGGGCGAAATGAATCCAGAACAACTTTGGGAAACCACAATGGATCCCGAAACCCGCACAATGCTACAAGTTACCATCAAAGATGCGGTGGCAGCAGATCAGCTCTTCACCACCCTAATGGGCGATGAAGTTGAACCCCGCCGTGAATTTATTGAATCTAACGCCTTACGAGCGAACTTGGATATTTAAATTTCAATTTTTACAATTAAGCCACTGATTTTAGTGGCTTTTTTATTTGAATTTTCTCTTAAAAACATCTCTATTTTGTGACCGCACTTTTCTTATTTTAATTTTTTTCTGTACTTTTCTAAGTCAATACCGTCGTTTTATTTATAAGCCTATTGTTGGAATAATGGGTTATTTGAGCGAAAATAAAAATATTTAATGATAATAATTTCTATTTTCGTTGTTTTGTTCTATACTTTCTGCATTCATCACTCTTTTTAATTAGGATAATTATCAATGCGTTATCAAACTCCATTTTTATTACTCTGTTTCGCCTATGCTTGTCCTGTTTTGGCTGAGCAGCTTGATGAAATTTTAGTGCAGGGACAGCAAACAGAAAGTCATTCACCCACTACCGAAAGAAAAAATCAAACTGTCATTCAAACTGAACTTATTAGGGATACGAAAGATTTAGTGCGTTATAGCACAGACGTGGGCGTAGCGGACAATGGGCGTTTTTTGAAGGGATTTTCTTTGCGTGGGGTGGAGGGAAATCGTGTCGGAATGAGCATTGATGGGGTGAATTTGCCTGACAGCGAAGAAAACACGCTGTATGGCAGATATGGCAATTTTAACCCTTCTCGATTAAGCATTGATACGGAGCTAGTGCGGACGATTGATATTGTAAAAGGGGCGGATAGCGTGCATTCGGGCAGTGGGGCGTTAGGGGGAACGGTGAATTACCAAACCTTAGAACCCTACGATCTGGTTTTTGATGGTAATCGTTTTGGTGTGTTACTGCGTACGGGATATGCGAGTAAAAACCGCGAATGGGTGCGAACCTCTGGGCTGGGTTATGTGGGCAAAAAGGTGGAGGCACTTTTGCTTTATTCGCAAAGAACGGGACACGAACTGAAAAGTAATGGACGTGGGGATAACATCAGCGGATCGAGCAGCCAACAGCCCGATCCATCTTCCCATCGCTTTCATAGCTATTTAGCCAAATTAGGCATTCAATTTAATGATCAGCATAAAATCGGTTTTAATCTCAATGGTCAGCAGGGACATCGCTATACTGATGAACGGAGCTACAATCTTTTATCAAGTGCTTGGCGTGAAGCGGACGATCAAAATAAACGCCTCAATGCCAATGTTTATTATCGCTATACGCCACAATCGGACTATTTAGCCTTTACCCAGTTAGATTTTGATTATCAAAAAACCGATCTTGCAGCAGTGAATTATAAAGGCGGGCGAAATTGGTTCACAGGAGAAAAAGAGCTTGATGAAGTGTTCGATCGCCGAATGAAAACCACTTTTAAACGGCTTTCATTTTATGCGGAAAGCGAGCCGTTGAACACGTTTAAGATCATCGGCGGAAGCCATACATTCGGCATTAAAATGGCGGCGAGTGAGCGTCAATTTAAAAATGACAACCTTGATACCTATATTTTTTCAAATTCTCGTCGGGATATTCAATACACCATTCAATATCCCGTTAAAACTACGCAATACAGCCTTGCATTAAAAGATGACATTGTATGGCTACCCGAAATTCACCAATGGCAACCTAAAATCACCACCCATCTCGCTTTGGGTTATGATTACACTAAATATCAGCCTCAATCCTTAAATGCCCCTTGCAGTGCGGCGTGTTTGGCTGAGGGTATGCCCACAAAAAGCCGCTTTATTAATTGGAGCGGGCTGGCAGGTATTGACATTCAAGCGACAGAAAACTGGACATTGGGCTATTTACTCAGCTCGGGCTATCGTTTACCGACGGCAACCGAACGCTATTTCACCTTTACCAACGCCTATGGGACGTGGAAATCTAACCCTGATTTAAAAGCAGAGCATAGCTTAAGCCATAATCTTTTTCTCAAAGGGGAAAGTTCGCTTGGGGTATTAGATATTGCCCTTTACCAAAGCCGCTATCGTGATTTTTTGTTTGAACAAGAAAGCCTGATTGAACAAACTCAATACGGGCGAACATTCCAAACCCCAATGCAACAAATGGTGAATGTGGATAATGCCAAAATTCACGGTATTGAAATTAAAGCACTGCTCAATGTAAACCAAGTGCTTCCCGTGCCTGAGGGCATAAAATTTATGGCTGCACTAGGTTATAGCAAAGGCAAACTATCCAATAATGCCAGTTTATTATCCATTCAACCAATGAAAGTAGTGCTGGGGTTAGATTATGAAGATCCGCAAGGAAAATGGGGAATTTTCAGCCGCCTGACTTATCTCGCTGCCAAAAAAGCGAAAGACGCGAAAGTTTTTGAAAACAAAAACCGTTGTATTCATTGGGAATATGATTATTGGTACGATAAAGAAATGTGTGCAAAAGAAATTATATACCAAGATATTGAAACTTATAAATATTTGAACAAATCCGCCTATACTTTTGACCTCTTTGGCTACTATAAAATTAAGCCAAATATTACCTTGCGGGCTGGGGTTTATAATTTATTTAACCGCCGCTACCACACTTGGGACGCATTACGCGGCATTAATGCCAACAGCACAACCAACAGTGTTGATCGCAATGGCTTAGGGCTGGAACGTTTCTATGCACCAGGGCGGAATTATAGTGCCTCAATCGAAATACGTTTTTAAACGCGATGCGATAAGGAAATCAACATTATGATGATTGATAAACGACTGATTCACACCGTAACAGACAGCAAAAAATGGATTGCAATCACGGTGTGGTGGAATTGGCTGGCGTTAATAGGTGGGATTATTAGTGCCGCCGCTTTTGCTCTGTGCTTGCAATGGGCGTGGCAGCAGCGGTTAGATCTGAAAAGTGCGGTGCTTTTTTTGAGCGTTTTTTTGCTGGCGTTGCTGTTGCGTGTGGTTGCAGGAAAGCGAGCGGTAACCGCGTCTTATCAGGCGAGTGTCAAAGTTAAACACCAGCTTAGAACGCTGATTTATCAAAAATTGGTATCAATGCCGCTCAACCAAGTTCAGCAGCAATCCACCTCTTCCATCATTCAAATCGCCTCTGAGGGCGTTGAGCAACTGGAAATTTATTTCGGACGCTATTTACCACAGCTTTTTTACAGCTTACTTGCCCCCCTCACCCTCTTTGCGGTGTTGCTCTGTTTTAATGTGCTGACCGCCTTGATTTTATTGCTTTGCGTGCCACTCATTCCCATTTCGATTATCGTGGTGAATAAAATCGCAAAACGCTTATTGCATAAATATTGGGCGGTTTATGTGGGGCTGGGGAGCAGTTTTTTAGACAATTTGCAGGGCTTGATTACGCTAAAAATTTATCAAGACGATGACTACAAAGCCAAGCAAATGGCACAAGAAGCCGAACATTTCCGCCATATCACAATGAAAGTGCTGACAATGCAGCTTAACTCTGTGTCGATTATGGATTTATTGGCTTACGGCGGGGCGGCTCTCGGCATTTTCACTGCGTTGTGGCAATTTCAAGCGGGGCATTTGACGGTGTTTGGCGTGGTGTTATTTATTCTGCTTTCTGCCGAATTTTTTATCCCCCTGCGTTTGTTGGGATCGTTTTTCCACGTTGCGATGAATGGCAAAGCCGCGTCAGATAAAATCTTCGCTCTGCTTGATACCCCCGTTGAGCAACCGCAAAGTGCGGTGGATTTTTGCGATAAAAATCCGCTTGAGGTGGAAATCAAACAGCTTGATTTTGCTTACCAGCCAGAAAAGCCGATTTTTCAACAACTTAGTTTAACCATTCCAGCCAATCAGCTCAGCGTTTTTGTCGGCGAAAGTGGCTGTGGAAAATCTACGCTGGTGGCATTGTTAATGGGCTTTTATGCCCCGCAACAGGGCGAAATTTGCTTTAATCAGCAAAATATCGTCGAGCTAAGCCGGACTTCACGTTATCAACGCATTAGCCTTGTTAGCCACAGTAGCTATATTTTCAAAGGCACGCTACGCGAAAACTTGCAAATGGCGAAGGAAAATGCCATTGATGAAGAAATGTATCAATGCCTGCAACAAGTGAATTTGGCGGAGTTTGTGCGGCAAAATGGCGGGCTTGAAATGCCGTTATTAAGTTGCGGAAGCAATCTTTCTGGTGGGCAAATTCAGCGTTTAGCCCTTGCTAGAGCCTTATTACATCAGGCGGATTGTTATATTTTTGATGAGGCTACCAGCAATATTGATGTGGAAAGTGAGGAAATCATTTTGCAACTCATTCAGCGTTTAAAAGCAGAAAAAACGATCATTATGATCTCTCATCGTTTAGCCAACGCCATTAATGCCGATCAAATTTACGTTCTGCAACAAGGCAATCTTATCGAACAAGGCACGCATCGCCAATTAATGGCGAAACAAGGAGCGTATAGCCGAATGTTTAATCAGCAAAAACAATTAGAAATGGTGAGCAAGGGGGCGAACAATGGGTAAAAATGGCGTTGTGATAATGTGGCAGTTGCTGAAATTGGTAATGCCTTTAGCCCATTTGATGAGTTTTACCATTATCACGGGCGTATTAGGCTTTTTGGCTGCCATTTTCATTATGGTGTTGGGGGCAATGGGGCTGGCAAATTTGATCGGCTTTAGCACGCATCTCAATTTAAGCCAAATTTTGACCGCACTTTTTATTTTGGCACTGGCTCGTGGCATTTTGCGTTACTTAGAACAAATGTCGGGGCATTATATCGCCTTCAAACTGCTCGCCTTGTTGCGGGACAATGTGTTCACCGCCTTACGAAAATTGGCATTTGTGAAATTGCAAGGCAAGCAAGCGGGGCAACTGCTTTCGTTAGTAACCAATGATATTGAATTATTAGAGGTCTTTTATGCTCACACCATCGCCCCGATTATGATTGCGATCATCACCTCTGCCATTTTGTTAGGCGTGTTTGCACATATTTCTCTATGGTTAATGAGCGTGGCTCTGCTGGCTTATTTCACTATTGGCTTTCTGCTGCCTGTTTTCACCACCAAAATGGCACGCGAAGAGGGACGGCAATATCGCCAGTTAGTAGGGGAGATGAATGATTATTTTCTCGATAGTCTGCGAGGAATGAAAGAAATCCAGCTCTTTAATCAGGCGGAAGCCCGCCTTGCTGCCATTCACCAACGTAGCCAAAATATCGATCAGGCTTTTTGGCGATTGAAACAGCAAGAAAGTCAGGTGCGGCGTTACAGCGAAATCGCCGTTTCGCTCTTTAATATCGCAATGCTATTTGTGGGGCTTGCACTGTATGCCACGCAACACATTGATTTTTATGGCTTATTGATCGCAGTGATTTTGTTGATGTCGAGTTATGGACCTGTGATTGCACTCAGTAATCTTTCCAATAATCTACTACAAACCTTAGCCAGCGGTGAACGTGTGCTAGGTTTGCTCGCCGAAGAACCCGAGTTGCAAGAGGTGCATAAGGGGAAAAATCTCGCTCAAATTGAGCGTTTATCTGGCGAAGACCTGCATTTTAGCTATGGCGATGAAATGATTTTATCCGCTATTCAATTCAGTCTAAACAAAGGGGAAATTTTAGGCATTCACGGGCGTAGTGGCAGCGGAAAAAGCACTTTACTCAAATTGATAATGCGTTTTTACGATCCACAGCAAGGGAAAATTGAAATTAATGGCAAAAATCTGACCGCACTTAATACTCAAACCTTGCGGCAAAATATCGCTTACATTACACAGCAAACCTATATTTTCAATCAAAGTATTGGTGAAAATATCCAAATGGCAAAGCGAAATGCCAGCCGTGAAGACGTGATCGAAGCGGCGAAAAAAGCGGCTATTCACGATTTCATTATCAGCCTGCCACAAGGTTATGACACCAAGGTTTCAGAGCTTGGGAGCAGTTTATCCGACGGCGAAAAACAACGCATCGGCATCGCTCGGGCATTCTTGCACAACGCCCCAATCATTCTGCTTGATGAACCCACCAGCAATTTAGACAGCCTAAATGAAGCAATGATTTTACAAGCCTTATTAAAGGTCAAAGCGGAAAAATTGATTATCCTCGTCAGCCACCGAGCGTCCACAATGGCGATTTGTGATAAGGTGCTTAAAATTGAGAATGGACGATTGTCATAAAGTTATAGTTATTTTTTGGCTCAACGTTTTGCCTTTAAACGATAGAAAAAATGGGCGATATGCCCATTTTTATCTTTTGTGTTAATGATATTGCATTATCTACGGCTAAATGTTTTTTACTAGCATCTAGCTACATCTCGTTTATATTTCAACAACAAGCGTTATTTTGTTGAATGAGATTGTTGTATATTTTCATTTGTTAAAGGTTTACCTTGATATTCTCCCGTTAAACTATATAAAAATTCAACAATATCATTAACTTGTTCTTTTGATAAACTTACGCCACTTTGATATTTCAACATCATTTCCACCGCCTGCGTTAAATCTTGTGCATTTGCATCATGGAAGTATGGAGCGGTAAGTGCAACATTACGCAATGTTGGTACTTTAAAACGATGTTTATCATAAGGATTTTTCGTTTGTGCAAAGCGACCATCATCAGCTTCGGTTAATGGTTTATTGCGAGCAGCAAAATAATCTGCTTTCAAACCCATTAATTCATAAGATTGACCACCTAAATTAACACCAGTATGGCAAGTATCGCATTTATATTGGTGGAATAACGCATAACCATTTTTCTGTGCTGCAGTTAAGGCATTTTCATCACCTTGCAAATAGTGATCGAAAGGACTATTTGGGGTAATTAAGGTTTTCTCAAATTCAGCAATAGCATCTGTAATAGTTTTTTCATTAAAACCTTCTGGATAGATTTTTTCAAAGGCTTGTTTAAGTGCTTCATCTTTATTGAGATTATCAACAATTTGTTGCCAATTTTCTGCTCCCATTTCTACGGGGTTCAATGGCGGACCGCCAGCTTGCTCCGCGAGATTTGCTGCACGG
Organism: Avibacterium paragallinarum; assembly: GCF_011765605.1. Classification (NCBI taxonomy): domain Bacteria; kingdom Pseudomonadati; phylum Pseudomonadota; class Gammaproteobacteria; order Pasteurellales; family Pasteurellaceae; genus Avibacterium; species Avibacterium paragallinarum. The sequence continues at coordinate 2,242,180 of NZ_CP050316.1, read as the reverse complement.
CCATCCCAGAATTGCACCACATTGAATGCGGCGTTATAAACGGTTGGAGCATTAATCCCACCTTTTTGCCCTTTTATTCCCGTTGAAGTGGCAAGATTATCCACACCTCCAGTATTTAAAGCGTGGCAACTGGCACAAGCAATTGTTCCGTCGCCTGATAAAGCAGTGCTGTGATAAAGCGTATTGCCTAGTTCTACTTTGGCAGGATTTACAGATAGATTTTGCGGTATCGGTTGCACAAAGCGTTCAGCTGATGTTCCCACTGTGTTCGCTGGAAGCTGATATTCTTGACGAACTTTATGAATCCAATCAAGCAATGTTTTTTTCTCTTGTTCATCTAAGCCCGATCCCCAATGAACCATTTTGAAAGAATGGATAGGCATTTCATTGTGTTGAATCACGCTTTCAAGTTTGGCTAAATCTGCCGATGAAATATGTTGGGGCTGCTCGAAGTTATTGGTTACATTATCCAGTAAAAAATGGGCTTGTCCTTGTTGAATATCTTTTTCCATTAACTCCTTTGCGAAAGGTAAGTTGAAATAAAATGGCATATTGGCATTACGACTATGGCAATATTGACAACCATTATGATAAAAAACGGTTTCTACAGCATATTGTTGAGCATTGGATGTTTGACTTTCTTGCAATCGGCGTTGCATCTCTTGCTTATCAAAATGGTGAATATATGCTACTGTGCCGAGATAAGCAGCAACACTTGCACCAATAAATGTGAATAACCACGATTGAGCTTTCATAAGATTCTCCTTTATAGAATAGAAAGTTAGGAATTATTGGCATAGTATTCATAATTGTGGATAAAAGAATATTGATAGAAATCAACAAATTTCATTGGTATATTCTATAGATTTAATAGATATAATTTTTGTGTGGTTATTAGTTTGGAAAATGTGAAGTAAAAAGTACCGCACTTTGAAACAAAAACAGCCACACATTCGTGGCTGTTTCTATTTAATTAAAAGTGCGGTCTTTTTTCCGACTAGTTTTTTTCTTTTGGCAGGGCTTTGATTGCGTAAATTAATCCGCCCCAAATAATAACCAACGCGACGGTCATCATAATAATTGCACTGGTACTCATTTGATTAATCCTCTTTTGTTTGATCATTTAGGCTAAATAATTCTTCGTGTTTCCATTTGAGGCGTGAGAGTAAGAAAGAAACCACAACCAGCCCAACAGCCATACCCCAACCAAAAATATTCACGAACCAAGATGGATAGCCTTCGTAGCCTTCAGTGAACACTTTTGCTCCTTCGCTTAACAACATAAAGGCGAGAATCCCTGTGGTTAGCACGATACATAAACGCCACAAAAAGCCTACTTTGAAAGACGAGGTTGCGTTTAAATGGCTTTCCAAGGTGCTGAGTTTTTCGTTCGTTACAATCGCGACTAAAGACACAAATGCCACTGCTACAATACCGAAATAGTTCACGAATTTATCCAATACATCAAGCATCGGCAAGCCTGTGGTTGTACCGAATAAAATCACAGAAACTAACATCATAGGCAAGCCTACGATAACTGTAACTTTTGTGCGACGAATACGTAATTTGTCTTGTACCGCAGAAATAATCACTTCGATCACCGAAATAAAGGAGGTTAATGCCGCAAAGGTGAGGGAAGCGAAGAATAATACGCCTAGCACTTCGCCGAATGGGGCTTTATTGATGATGGTTGGGAATGCGAAGAATGCCAAGCCAATTCCGCCTTTGGCGACTTCACTCACTTCTTGCCCTGAGGCGGTTGCCATAAAGCCAAGTGCGGCGAATACACCAATGCCTGCAAGCAATTCAAAACTACTGTTCGCAAAGCCGACGACTAAGCCATTGCCCGTTAAATCGGAGTCTTTTTTCAGGTAAGACGCATAGGTGATCATAATGCCGAAACAAATGGAGAGGGAGAAGAAAATCTGCCCGTAAGCGGCGATCCACACACTCGGGTCAGATAGTTTCGACCAGTTTGGCGTAAATAACGCATCTAAGCCTTTTGCTGCCCCCGGTAAGAATAAGGACGACACCACTAACACCACAAACATCACCAATAGCACCGGCATTAAAATAGTGGAGGCTTTGGCAATCCCTTTTTGTACGCCAAGGGCAAGCACGCCAAGTGCTACTAGCCACACGGCGATTAACGGCCCAACTACCATTCCCACAAATTCAAAGCTGACCCCTTGAGCAATATCGCCCATTTTTAAGAAATCGTGTAAGAAAAAGTCGATAGGCTTATCGCCCCAAGCGGCATTGAAAGAAAAATAGGTGTAGCTCGCAGCCCAGCCAAGCACCACCGCATAGTAAATCCCGATGATCACATTGACCATCACCTGCCACCAGCCGAAGGTTTCAAAATGGCGGTTAAAACGGCGATAAGACAGTGGCGCACCACCACGATGACGATGTCCGATAGCATAATCTAAGAATAATAAAGGAATCCCCGCCGTTAAAAGGGCGACAAGATAAGGAATGATGAAAGCACCACCACCGTTCTCATAAGTGGTATAAGGAAAACGCCAAATGTTTCCTAATCCCACAGCTGAACCGATGGCGGCAAAAATAAAGGCACGGCTACCTGAAAAGGTTTCGCGTTTCGCTGACTGTGTCATATTACCACCTATAAACGTTAAAGAAATGTGAATATTAAGCAAATATAGCGGAATATGAGTTTTAGTCAATAGTTAAAAATATTAAAAACAAGGTGATTTTACCGCTGTTTTTAAATTTTTATAGTTTTTAATTTTGGCTAATTTTATTTTAATAGAGTTAAATTCTAATTTACTCTTTTTTATAAACAATGGTGCTAAAATCCCCGCCGCTCACCATATAAAAAACTAGTAGAAAAAAAGACCGCACTTTTTATTTCGTGATAAATTTTAAGGAGAAAGGGAACGAAAGTGCGGGGTAAAAAATAACGCAAAATCACACCGCACTTTGAGTGGTTTCACTTTCACACAGTGTTCAGCTTGATACAGCCTTGTATAAAAACGAAAGGATTTTGCGATTAAACAATGAACTTATTTTTCTAATAATGCCGCTACATCAGGCATTACTCCACGCCATAAATGAAAGGCGTGAGCCGCTTGCCCCACGAGCATTCCGAAACCATCGCTATAATGTGGCACGCCATTTTGTTTAGCGAGGGCGATAAATGGCGTATCTGCCCCTTTGCTGTATTGCATATCGTACGCCGCTCCCGCTTGTTGCCAAATGGCCGGATCAATCGCCACGGTTTTGCCTTGCAAGCCTAATGAAGTGGCGTTAATAATTAGGTCAAATTTTTGCACGGGAATGGCATCGAGGGTACAGCCTTGAATGTTGCCATAGGGGTGAAATTTTTCCGCTAATTCAGTGGCTTTGCTTAGGGTGCGATTGGCGACGGTGATCCGTTGCTGAGCCTGTAATAAAGGCAAAAGTACGCCTTTTGTTGCCCCGCCAGCGCCTAAAATCAGCACAGATTGTTGCGGTTTGAGCCAGCCTAAACGCTGTAAATCGCTCACCAGCCCTGCGCCGTCCGTATTATCCGCATAAAGCGTACCATCGGGGCATTTTTTCAGCGTATTACAAGCGCCAGCCAGCAAGCAACGTTCGCTGTGTTGACCGGCAAGACTAAAGGCGCGCTCTTTAAATGGCGCAGTGATGTTGCAGCCTTTCGCCCCTTCAGCAAAAAAGGCAAGCAGTTGCTGTTCAAATTGTTGCTCATCACCAAGCATCGCTACATAGTCTAAATTTTGCTGGGTTTGCTGAGCGAAAACACGATGAATTTGTGGGGATTTGCTTTGTGCAATGGGGTTGCCCCAAACCGCATATTTATCCATAAAAAATCCTTATTAACCTTGACGGAAAAGCTGTTGTGTAAAAAGATCCCGTATTTCAGAGGGATTATTCGCTCCACCCACCGCCATTTCTAACACGGGGAAGTCTTGCCCAAACTGAGCTTTCACCTCGCAAGCGGTACGACAAGGGGGCAAGCCGGTTAAATTCGCACTGGTTGAAGTGAGCGGAAAGCCTGCTTGCTCACATAATATTTTTACCGCAGGGTGATCGGAAATCCGCACCGCAATGGTGGGAAATTGCCCCTTGAGAAAATCGGGGGTATGACGATGAGCTGGCACAACCCAAGTGGTGGGGCGATCATAACGTGCCGTGAGCCGCTGCCAATGGGTTTCGCTAAATTCCCGTTCATCAATAAAAGGCAATAGAAAATCCAAGCTCGGAGCGATTAAAATCAATCCCTTGTGCATCGGGCGTTGCTTTAAATCGAGCAATTTTCGCACCGCACTTTCACTCTGCGGATTACAGCCCAAACCAAACACCGCTTCAGTGGGATAGGCGATGACCTCATTTTGCTTTAATCGCTCAATCACTTGAGTCAAATTTTGTGCGTTATTCATTTTCGGTTTCAAATTGATGATGACAAGCCTTGTTGGCACATAACCAAGTACGATGCAAAGTGCGGTCGGTTTTTTCTTCTTTTTTTAATGTGCTGATTGGGTAAGCACATTTGGGGCAAGATACGGCATAGGGCTGGCTGGCAAGGGTAAATTTGCATTTCGGAAATTGATCGCAGCCGTAAAACACCTTGCCTTGTCTCCCACGGCGAGGCACTAATTTGCCCTTTCCACAGTCGGGGCAAGGCAAATGTTCCTGCTCTGACTCAAGTTCTTCGTGTACGATGTAATCGCAATCGGGATAATGGCTACAACCGATGAACATTCCATATTGCCCCTGTTTTAATTGCAAAAAATGCCCGCATTGAGGGCAAGCTTGCTCAAGGGTTTTCAGCACTTTGGTTTCGCTGTGCGGATGCAAGGGTTTGATGAAATCGCATTGCGGATAAGCCGTGCAGCCTAAAAATAAGCCTTTTTTCCCTTTTTTAATTTGCAACGCCGCCCCACATTGCGGGCAATGTTCGGTGTGTTTGCTGGCTTGAAAGAGGCTTTTGTTCATTTTCCCATTCCTATTATGACAAAATGGTTACGCCCATTTGACGCAACAAGGTCGCAGTTTCAAAAATTGGCAGCCCCATAATGCCCGTAAAACTGCCTTCAATGTGCGAAATGAAAATCCCGCCCAGCCCCTGAATGCCATAAGCCCCCGCTTTATCCATTGGTTCGCCCGTAGCGATATAGGCTTGAATTTCTTGTAATGTCAATGGCTTAAAGGTTACATCGCTTGATTGAACCATCACCGCTTGATGTTCCTCACGGCTGACGCAAACGGCGGTGAGCACTTGGTGTGTGCGAGCGGATAATTGCTCTAACATTTGCTGAGCGTGCAAGGCGGTTTGTGGTTTGCCGAGAATCTGTTGATCGCACACCACAATGGTATCTGCGGAAAGAATCGGCAAGTGCGGTAGAAAATTCGGCTGATTTTGCAGTGCCTGACGAGCGGCGTGGTTTTTCTCACAAGCCATTCGAGCGACATAATCCGCAGGTAGCTCATCGATTTTCGGCGTTTCATCAATATCAGCATTAAAGGTGGCAACGCATAGCCCCAACTGCTGTAAAAGTTGCAAACGGCGTGGGCTTTGCGAGGCGAGATAAAGTTGTGGGTTTGACATAATTACCGCGTTAAAAAATGCTAAAATAAGGCTATACTTTATTATAGTTTGCTAGAAATTTCATCTGAAAAATCCACCGCACTTTTATTTAACCAAAAGTGCGGTGTGAATTTTCAGCATTATTTCATCACTCGCATTTTAGGAAAAAGAATGATCGAATTAACCCAATCTCAATGGCTTTATGTGGCGATTTTTTTGTTGATTGTTTGCCTTGTGCTGTTTTTTGTTAGTGCAAAACATCAGCGTGATAAACAAGAATTAGCACAGGATTTGAATAAAAACATCAATGATTTCAATCAGCTACTCGAAAAATATGAAACCCTCTCACAGCTTAAAAATCAGCTTGAACAAGATAAAGTGAAAGCGGAAACCAACGCGGAGGGGTTGCAGGTTCGGCTTGGGGAGCGTGATGAAAAAATCACCTATTTGCAACAAGAATTGGACGAAGAGCAGGCGCGCCATAATGATGCTGCCTCGCAAGTTTCCACAATGAAAGAGCGTTTTGGCATTGCCACCGCCCAAGTGCATAGCTTGCAAACCCAGCTCAACCGCAACCGCGAAGAACTCAGCCAAAAACAGCAAGAATGTGTAAATTTAAGCGAAAAATCCACCGCACTTTTACAGCAACTCACGGAGCTAAAAACCAGCTTGAGCGAGAAAGAAAAGCATTTTGCTCAGCAACAAGAAGATTTTATTAAAACCAAACAACAACTTAGCGTGGAATTTCAAAATTTAGCCAATCGCATTTTAGAGGAAAAAAGCCAGCGTTTCGAGCAAACCAATCAAGCCAGCCTCGATGCGTTATTGAAGCCGTTCCGTGAGCAAATTGAGGGCTTCCAAAAACGGGTGAACGATATTCATTCGGAATCTTTAAAAGGGAATGCCAATTTAGAAGCGGAAATTAAAAAAGTCCTCGAAATCGGGCTGAATATGTCGCAAGAAGCGAATAATCTTACCTCTGCCTTAAAAGGGGAAAAGAAAACTCTCGGCAACTGGGGGGAAATTCAGCTTGAGCGTGCATTGCAATTAGCAGGCTTGGTGGAAAACGATCATTACAAGGCACAAGAGCATTTCCGCAATGCGGAGGGCAAAGCCAACTACCCTGATTTTGTGGTGTATTTGCCCGATAATAAACATTTGATTATCGATAGCAAAATGTCTTTAGTTGCCTATGAAAATGCGGTGAGCGCCGACAATGAGCAAGCCCAGCAACAATTTTTGCGTGAGCATCATAAGGCGATTAAAAATCATATTGATGATTTATCCCGCAAGGATTACAGCAATTTAATTGGCGTACATAGCCCGAATTTTGTCTTGATGTTTATCGCCGTTGAGCCTGCCTATATTGAAGCAATGAAACAAGATGGCAATCTGTTCAATTATGCCTATGAAAAAAACGTGATTTTGGTTTCCTACACCACCTTAATGCCGATTTTACGCACCGTGGCGAATTTATGGCGAATTGAACGAGGCAACGCTGAAGCTCGTGAAATCAGCGGAAAAGCGGGGGAGATTTATAATCAAATGTGCCTCGTGGCAGAGCGTCTAGCCAAACTGGGCAACAGCCTCGCCACCGTGAGCGGACATTACAACCACACGGTTACCGCCTTTGCAGGACAACAAGGCTTGGCAGGAAAAATTGAACGATTTAAAGATTTTTCTGCCAAAGCTAATAAAGTAATGCCGCAAGTGGAATTACTGCATAACGATTTAGATCTGGCAAAACTCAGTGCCATTTCTGAAACACAACTTCATTCACAACGCGATGAATAAAATCATTGCTATTTAAAGGAAAAGCGGGTAATTTCACCGCCCGCGATAACATTATTTGAATAGGGAACCTATGCAACAACAGCCGTTAAATAATAAAGTAAAATACAAAACCCCAGCGATCTTTAGCCAAATTATTTTCGCCAGCCGTTGGTTACAACTGCCGATTTATCTGGGCTTAATCGTCGTGCAGGGGATCTACGCCTACAAATTTATGAAATCCCTTTGGGAGCTGATTTCCAATTTACAGGAATTAGATTCCAACGCCATTATGCTTTCTGTGCTGAATTTGATTGATGTAGTTATGATTGCGAATTTATTGGTAATGGTGATCGTTGGCGGTTACGAAATTTTCGTTTCCAAACTCCACACCGAGGGCCACCCAGACGAACCCGAATGGCTCAGCCACGTGAATGCCTCCGTGCTGAAAGTGAAGCTCTCAATGTCGATCATCAGCATCTCTTCCATTCATATGCTACAAACTTTTGTCAATGCCGCCAATATGCCCGAAGCCACAATGAAATGGCAACTTTTGCTCCATCTTGGCTTCCTCGTGTCTGCCATTGCAATGGCTTATACGGATAAAATTTTGTACAGCACAAGTCACAAAAATCATTAATATTATTAGGATCTGTTTACAATAAACTTAAATATCGTAATAGGCTTGAAGGGATTTCGTGCTGTATTCGTATGGAATGCCTTCAGCGTGATTTACCTGCTGAGTTTAGCTTGTTGAACATGATTTATCTCCGACTCATCCTTTGGTTTAAGAAGATCGTTTGGCAAGCAGCATTTGAACTTGTGACATCGCAGTTATATTCGTTGGGGATATTTATGTTTGGTTAAGCTTTGAACTCAACAAATCAACTAGACCTCGTAATTTATTAGAACCTTTATTTTCAATAATTAATTTAAGCTATCTTATAAAAATTTAAGTTTAAATTATCCTTCAAAAATAAAAATAACCCTTGTCTCTAAAATGCTTCAGTTTATTGCGATTTTTTAGCATAAATCTTGAAAGCCTTCTTGAATAAAGGTATAAATACTATACTGTCTAATATTTGAACTTAGAATTGTTAGTATCTGTTTATATTTACCTTTTTTAGGTATATTTTTTGTTCTGATTTACGATCTACGTCGCAAAAATACGAGGGCAAAAATATCTATTTTAGTTTATTTTATATAGTACAAATTTACATGCTTTCAAATAGAATCATTGTTGTTTTATATCACTAATCGGAGGTGTAATGATGAATATTGCTGATAAAGTAACTTTTGAGATTCAAAATGAACTTAGAGAACTTATTGGAGAAGTTTCAGCGAAAGGTGTATTCAATGGGTATGGTATTTTTCATAAAAAATTAATGTTTGGATTATACCAAGATAATCATTTTTATTTGAGAGGTGTTGGTAAACTTGCTATATATCTGGAGGAACAAGGAGCCATATCTTATATGGAACATACTGATACCCCAGCTATTTATGGAGATAACTACTATCTTCTGACTGAAAAAATTAGACAGAATAAAAAATTATATAAATCTCTTGTTTTATGGTCGATTGAACAAGTCGAGTCTGAACAGAAGAAAAAGGCTCTATCTAAGGAGGGGAGTATTAAAAATCTTATTAACTTATCTATTAAACATGAGCGATTACTCCACAAGATTGATGTTGATTCAGTTGAAACTTTTTTTGAGGTTGGACCAGCTCATTGTTATATAGAGCTTCGCAAGAGAGGATTCTCTGTAAATTTGGCTTTTTTTTGGAGTTTGACAGCAGCATATCTAAATAAGCATTTTACCTTATTGACACAAGAAGAAAAAGATAACGCTTTAGAGTTGCTTAATGATTTATTGGCTAATGAGGGAATGAGGCAGATAAATTTAATAAAGGATTAATATTACTAATAAAAAGATAGCAAATTGAACTAGGGGTGTTTGATTTTTGTGCAGTTGATAAAAAAAGACTTGCATCGATTTTAAAAATCCCTATAATACGCCGCACACAACGACGCGACGTTGTAAACAGTTTGAAAGTACACCTCGCGTCGTTGTTTTTTGCTCTTTAACAATCAATCAGACAATCTGTGTGGGCACTTGTTGATTCTGGAAAAAATTTAAAAGATTTAGAACAATTAGTGCTTAACTGAAATTCATAGTGATTTTATAAATGAAATCACAGAGCTTTGTTAGTGTACGAATTGAGAAGGATTAAACTGAAGAGTTTGATCATGGCTCAGATTGAACGCTGGCGGCAGGCTTAACACATGCAAGTCGAACGGTAACGGGTTGAAAGCTTGCTTTCAATGCTGACGAGTGGCGGACGGGTGAGTAATGCTTGGGAATCTGGCTTATGGAGGGGGATAACCATTGGAAACGATGGCTAATACCGCGTATTATCGGGAGATGAAAGGGGGCGAAAGCACCTGCCATAAGATGAGCCCAAGTGGGATTAGGTAGTTGGTGAGGTAAAGGCTCACCAAGCCTGCGATCTCTAGCTGGTCTGAGAGGATGGCCAGCCACACTGGGACTGAGACACGGCCCAGACTCCTACGGGAGGCAGCAGTGGGGAATATTGCGCAATGGGGGGAACCCTGACGCAGCCATGCCGCGTGAATGAAGAAGGCCTTCGGGTTGTAAAGTTCTTTCGGTGGTGAGGAAGGTTGTGATGTGAATAGCATCATGATTTGACGTTAGCCACAGAAGAAGCACCGGCTAACTCCGTGCCAGCAGCCGCGGTAATACGGAGGGTGCGAGCGTTAATCGGAATAACTGGGCGTAAAGGGCACGCAGGCGGTAAATTAAGTGAGATGTGAAATCCCCGAGCTTAACTTGGGAATTGCATTTCAGACTGGTTTACTAGAGTACTTTAGGGAGGGGTAGAATTCCACGTGTAGCGGTGAAATGCGTAGAGATGTGGAGGAATACCGAAGGCGAAGGCAGCCCCTTGGGAAGCTACTGACGCTCATGTGCGAAAGCGTGGGGAGCAAACAGGATTAGATACCCTGGTAGTCCACGCTGTAAACGCTGTCGATTTGGGGATTGGGCTTTAAGCTTGGTGCCCGTAGCTAACGTGATAAATCGACCGCCTGGGGAGTACGGCCGCAAGGTTAAAACTCAAATGAATTGACGGGGGCCCGCACAAGCGGTGGAGCATGTGGTTTAATTCGATGCAACGCGAAGAACCTTACCTACTCTTGACATCCTAAGAAGAACTCAGAGATGAGTTTGTGCCTTCGGGAACTTAGAGACAGGTGCTGCATGGCTGTCGTCAGCTCGTGTTGTGAAATGTTGGGTTAAGTCCCGCAACGAGCGCAACCCTTATCCTTTGTTGCCAGCACTTCGGGTGGGAACTCAAAGGAGACTGCCAGTGATAAACTGGAGGAAGGTGGGGATGACGTCAAGTCATCATGGCCCTTACGAGTAGGGCTACACACGTGCTACAATGGTGCATACAGAGGGAAGCGAGCCTGCGAGGGGGAGCGAATCTCAGAAAGTGCATCTAAGTCCGGATTGGAGTCTGCAACTCGACTCCATGAAGTCGGAATCGCTAGTAATCGCGAATCAGAATGTCGCGGTGAATACGTTCCCGGGCCTTGTACACACCGCCCGTCACACCATGGGAGTGGGTTGTACCAGAAGTAGATAGCTTAACCTTCGGGAGGGCGTTTACCACGGTATGATTCATGACTGGGGTGAAGTCGTAACAAGGTAACCGTAGGGGAACCTGCGGTTGGATCACCTCCTTACCTAATAGAATAGATGAGTGCTCACACAGATTGTCGTGATGGTTGTTAGACAATAAGAAGCGAATGAAAAAAGACGGTAAAAACTGACCGCACTTTTGATAAATCCTTATGGGTCTGTAGCTCAGGTGGTTAGAGCGCACCCCTGATAAGGGTGAGGTCGGTGGTTCAAGTCCACTCAGACCCACCACTCGAGCGAGTGACATAGGGATTAATGATTGGGGATATAGCTCAGCTGGGAGAGCGCCTGCCTTGCACGCAGGAGGTCAGCGGTTCGATCCCGCTTATCTCCACCAAATCATACCATTTAATAAAATCATTGCTAAGTATTCTCATATTACGTAACCGAGTAAGAGAGAATATTTACCAATGATAATGAAAATTATCGAATTTGCTCTTTAACAATAGAAAAACAAGCTGAAAACTGAAGAGACTTTCAAGCTAATGAGGGAGTGGTGATAGTGATAGAGCCATTTTCTTATTAAATTGAAGAAGTCTGAGTAAAAGACTTACTTGAACAAAAGCAAGTAAGCGTTCTCAACGAGAGAACAACTTCGGGGAAAAATCCTTGAGGTTGTATAGTTAAGTGAGAAAGCGTACAGGGCGGATGCCTTGGCAATCAGAGGCGAAGAAGGACGTGCTAATCTGCGAAAAGCGTGGGTGAGTTGATAAGAAGCGTTTAACCCACGATGTCCGAATGGGGAAACCCGATAGGCGAAGAGCCTATCATTGCGAGGTGAATAAAATAGCCTCGTAAGGCGAACCGGGAGAACTGAAACATCTAAGTACCCCGAGGAAAAGAAATCAACCGAGATTCTGTGAGTAGCGGCGAGCGAAAGCGGAGGAGCCAGTAAGTAATAGCAGCAGAGATAGAGGAATTGTCTGGGAAGGCAAGCGACACAGGGTGATAGCCCCGTACTTAAAATCCAGGCTGTGGTACTAAGCTTACGAGAAGTAGGGCGGGACACGAGGAATCCTGTCTGAAGATGGGGGGACCATCCTCCAAGGCTAAATACTCCTGATTGACCGATAGTGAACCAGTACTGTGAAGGAAAGGCGAAAAGAACCCCGGTGAGGGGAGTGAAATAGAACCTGAAACCCTGTACGTACAAGCAGTGGGAGCCCGCAAGGGTGACTGCGTACCTTTTGTATAATGGGTCAGCGACTTATATTTTGTAGCGAGGTTAACTGAATAAGGGAGCCGAAGGGAAACCGAGTCTTAACTGGGCGAAGAGTTGCAAGGTATAGACCCGAAACCCGGTGATCTAGCCATGGGCAGGTTGAAGGTTGGGTAACACTAACTGGAGGACCGAACCGACTAATGTTGAAAAATTAGCGGATGACCTGTGGCTGGGGGTGAAAGGCCAATCAAACCGGGAGATAGCTGGTTCTCCCCGAAATCTATTTAGGTAGAGCCTTGTGTGAATACCTTTGGGGGTAGAGCACTGTTTCGGCTAGGGGCCCATCCCGGGTTACCAAACCGATGCAAACTCCGAATACCAAAGAGTAATGCACAGGAGACACACGGCGGGTGCTAACGTCCGTCGTGGAGAGGGAAACAACCCAGACCGCCAGCTAAGGTCCCAAAATCTATATTAAGTGGGAAACGAAGTGGGAAGGCTTAGACAGCTAGGATGTTGGCTTAGAAGCAGCCACCATTTAAAGAAAGCGTAATAGCTCACTAGTCGAGTCGGCCTGCGCGGAAGATGTAACGGGGCTAAAATATAGTACCGAAGCTGCGGCATCAATCGAAGGATTGTTGGGTAGGGGAGCGTTGTGTAAGCGGAAGAAGGTGGTTCGAGAGGATTGCTGGACGTATCACAAGTGCGAATGCTGACATAAGTAACGATAAAACGGGTGAAAAACCCGTTCGCCGGAAGACCAAGGGTTCCTGTCCAACGTTAATCGGGGCAGGGTGAGTCGGCCCCTAAGGCGAGGCTGAAAAGCGTAGTCGATGGGAAACGGGTTAATATTCCCGTACTTGGTAAAGCTGCGATGTGGGGACGGAGAAGGTTAGGTTATCGACCTGTTGGAGATGGTCGTTTAAGTTGGTAGGTGGGTGAGTTAGGCAAATCCGGCTCACCGTTAACACTGAGAGATGATGACGAGGCACTAAGGTGCTGAAGTAACTGATACCACACTTCCAGGAAAAGCCACTAAGCTTCAGGCTTTACTAAACCGTACTGAAAACCGACACAGGTGGTCAGGTAGAGAATACTCAGGCGCTTGAGAGAACTCGGGTGAAGGAACTAGGCAAAATAGCACCGTAACTTCGGGAGAAGGTGTGCCGGCGTAGATTGTAGTGACTTGCTCACGAAGGTTGAACCGGTCGAAGATACCAGCTGGCTGCAACTGTTTATTAAAAACACAGCACTCTGCAAACACGAAAGTGGACGTATAGGGTGTGATGCCTGCCCGGTGCTGGAAGGTTAATTGATGGTGTAATCGAAAGAGAAGCTCCTGATCGAAGCCCCAGTAAACGGCGGCCGTAACTATAACGGTCCTAAGGTAGCGAAATTCCTTGTCGGGTAAGTTCCGACCTGCACGAATGGCATAATGATGGCCAGGCTGTCTCCACCCGAGACTCAGTGAAATTGAAATCGCCGTGAAGATGCGGTGTACCCGCGGCTAGACGGAAAGACCCCGTGAACCTTTACTATAGCTTGACACTGAACCTTGAATTTTGATGTGTAGGATAGGTGGGAGACTATGAAGCGGTAACGCCAGTTATCGTGGAGTCGTTGTTGAAATACCACCCTTTAACGTTTGATGTTCTAACGAAGTGCCTGAAACGGGTACTCGGACAGTGTCTGGTGGGTAGTTTGACTGGGGCGGTCTCCTCCCAAAGTGTAACGGAGGAGCACGAAGGTTTGCTAATGACGGTCGGACATCGTCAGGTTAGTGCAATGGTATAAGCAAGCTTAACTGCGAGACAGACAAGTCGAGCAGGTGCGAAAGCAGGTCATAGTGATCCGGTGGTTCTGAATGGAAGGGCCATCGCTCAACGGATAAAAGGTACTCCGGGGATAACAGGCTGATACCGCCCAAGAGTTCATATCGACGGCGGTGTTTGGCACCTCGATGTCGGCTCATCACATCCTGGGGCTGAAGTAGGTCCCAAGGGTATGGCTGTTCGCCATTTAAAGTGGTACGCGAGCTGGGTTTAGAACGTCGTGAGACAGTTCGGTCCCTATCTGCCGTGGGCGTTGGAGAATTGAGAGGGGCTGCTCCTAGTACGAGAGGACCGGAGTGGACGCATCACTGGTGTACCAGTTGTCTCGCCAGAGGCATTGCTGGGTAGCTAAATGCGGAAGAGATAAGTGCTGAAAGCATCTAAGCACGAAACTTGCCTTGAGATGAGTTCTCCCAGTCTATAAGACTGTAAGGGTTGTTGGAGACTACGACGTAGATAGGCTGGGTGTGTAAGCGGTGTGAGCCGTTGAGCTAACCAGTACTAATTGCCCGAGAGGCTTAACTATACAACGCTCAAGGGTTTTGGCTTGTTTTTGTTAAAGAAGTGAAGAACGAATAGAAAAGAGAAAGAAATTAAAAGAAATTAAAGGATATAAAGAATTATCTTGGCGGCGAAAGTGCAGTGGACCCACCTAATCCATGCCGAACTTAGAAGTGAAACGCTGTAACGCCGATGGTAGTGTGGGAATTTCCCATGTGAGAGTAGGACACCGCCAGGTTTTGAATGAAAGAAGAACGCCATTGAGGGAACTCAATGGCGTTTTTTGTTGTTTCTTATGTTTATATTTTCTTGTATTTTTGGGCTTACTGGATATTGCATTTTATCTTTTAAATGGGTGTATGGGATTTACCTCAGTTGATTTTGAGAAAGTTCCAGTAGCTATAAATATCATTTAGATGAGTATTATAAGATGTACTTATATCAGGAAAAATCTGACAAAATTACACCGCACTTTGGTTTGGTAAGTTTAATCACTTTTTTAGAAGAAAATACGGCTTGAGGGTTAGTTTTATCTTGCATTCATTGCATTTTTTAAACACCTTATTAGGTATTTATCAATCTAAATGTAGACCTTAAGGGTGTTTTCATTTTTCCTTCATTACTAATTCTATGGGGCTCTATATCATATGTGTTTTTCCTATAGCTTAAAAAATGTAATCATTTCAAAATGACTCTTCTGGTCATTGAGTTAAATTGCTCTTTGCTGTAAACTAATGTCCCGTCTTACTATTTAGAATTATCAATTTTTCATCTCAACAATTAGGTTCTATTATGGCTACCAATTATATTTTTGTAACGGGCGGTGTGGTTTCTTCTCTTGGTAAAGGGATCGCGGCAGCCTCTTTAGCGGCAATTCTTGAAGCACGTGGTTTGAATGTAACCATTATGAAGCTTGATCCTTATATCAATGTCGATCCTGGTACAATGAGTCCAACCCAACATGGTGAAGTGTTTGTTACTCAAGACGGGGCGGAAACAGATTTGGACTTAGGGCATTATGAGCGTTTTATCCGTACCAAAATGACCAAACGCAACAATTTCACCACTGGAAAAATTTATTCAGAAGTGTTACGCAAAGAGCGTCGTGGTGATTATCTTGGTGCAACCATTCAAGTGATTCCGCATATCACCAATGAAATTAAAGCCCGCGTAATTGACGGAGCAGCGGGACACGATGTGGCTATCGTTGAAGTGGGCGGTACTGTGGGCGATATTGAATCATTGCCGTTCTTAGAAGCGTTACGCCAGTTAGCTGTTGATGTTGGGCGTGAGCGAACCATTTTTATGCATTTGACCCTTGTGCCTTATATTCCGACTGCGGGCGAGGTGAAAACTAAGCCAACTCAGCATTCAGTGAAAGAGTTGTTGTCTATCGGTATTCAGCCTGATGTGTTGATTTGTCGTTCAGATCGTATGATACCACCAAATGAGCGAAGCAAAATTGCACTGTTCTGTAATGTGCCAGAGCGTGCGGTAATTTCTTTAAAAGATGTGAATTCTATTTATCAAATTCCAGCCTTATTGAAATCCCAAGGCTTAGATGAATTTATTTGTCAGCGTTTTCGTTTAGATTGCCCAGAAGCTGATTTAAGCGAATGGGAACAAGTGCTTTATCAACAAGCTAACCCAACAGGCGAAGTTACTATTGGTATGGTAGGGAAATATACAGAATTGCCTGATGCTTATAAATCGGTTAATGAAGCATTGAAACACGGCGGGTTAAAAAATCGTTTGAATGTAAATATTAAATATATCGATTCTGAAGATGTAGAAAGTAAAGGCACGGAGGTGTTAGCTGGATTAGATGGAATTTTAGTGCCAGGAGGCTTTGGATATCGTGGTGTAGAGGGTAAAATTCGTACAGCACAATATGCCCGTGAGAACAATATTCCTTACTTAGGGATTTGTTTGGGAATGCAGGTGGCATTAATTGAATATGCACGTCATAAAGCGGGATTAACGGAAGCTAACTCCACGGAATTTGATAAAGACTGTAAACAACCTGTGGTAGGTTTAATTACTGAATGGCAAGATGCTGAAGGCAAGATTGAAACCCGTAATGATAAGTCTGATCTGGGTGGTACAATGCGTTTAGGATCTCAACAATGCTACCTTGCTGAGGGTAGTCTTGCACGCGAATTATATGGTGCAGAAACTATTGAGGAACGTCATCGCCATCGCTATGAAGTGAACAATATATTATTACCACAAATCGAAAAAGCGGGATTAAAAGTCACAGGCTTATCGGCGGATAAAAAATTAGTGGAAATTATTGAAGTGCCAAATCATCCTTGGTTTGTAGCTTGTCAGTTCCACCCTGAGTTTACCTCAACACCGCGTGATGGGCATCCGTTATTTGCTGGGTTTATCAAGGCAGCAAAAGACTACCAGCAAGGATAATGTTCCTAGTTAGCATTATTGCTAAATAATGTGGAACATTATATTTTGGTAAGGTCTGTAGCTTAATTCTTGTATTATAAGGATTAAGCTACATTCTCTATGCCTAATAAATAGCTTGGTTTATTCGCTAAATTCTGTACATTCAGAATTCTTTATTTGTAAGTTTGAGCTAGAGAATATGGGACTAAACCAATTATTTAATTTAGTAGAGAGACGATCGATACCTTGTTTTTTTAATGCTGAGAAAGCTTCAACCTGAATATCTCCTTGGAAAGGCAATATGGCTTCTCGTACTATTTTTACCTGTTTATTTGTAGTATTTTGGCTCAGTTTATCTGCTTTCGTGAGAAGTAATAATACAGGTAAATTGGCAGAAACTGCCCATTCAATCATTTTCTGATCTAAATCTTTCAGTGGATGGCGAATATCCATCAAAATCACTACGCCTGCAAGGCATTCTCGTTTTTGTAGGTATTCTCCAAGTGCTTTTTGCCATTGAATTTTCATTTGTTCAGGTACAGCGGCATAGCCGTAACCTGGTAAATCAACTAATTTACAGAGAGGCTCAATTTCAAATACATTAATTAATTGTGTTCTTCCTGGAGTTTTAGATGTACGAGCTAAGTTTTTTTGATTAGTTAACGCATTTAGAGCGGTAGATTTTCCAGCATTAGAGCGTCCAACAAATGCAATTTCTATACCACTGTCTTCAGGAAGCATTTTTATATTAGGGGCACTAGTGAGAAAATGTGCTTTATGGTAGTTTAATTTGAAATTATTCATTTTTTATTTTTCAGTAGTTTAATATTATGCGTAGCATACCTTATAAAAGTCAAAGTAACGATTGAAAAATAGCGTATAAAGTAAAAAAAGTTATTCTTTTTTCCAAAAATAACGAAATTCTTTTGGTGTCTGCTTTTGTTCTTTCTTAAATACGGAATAAAAATATTGTAGGGAAGGGTAACCACAAACATCTGCAATTTCTTGAATTGAAATATCTGAGTATTTTAAAAGTGAAATTGCTCGTGCCATTTTTTGCTGATGAATGACCTGATGAATCGTTTTATTCATTTCTGCTTTAAAGCGTAATTCTAAATTGCTGCGTGAGATTCTTAAATGATCTAGTACTTGTTCTACTTTAATACCTTGGCAGGCTCGTTGGCGAATATAGTGCATAGCTTGCATTACTAATGGATCGCTAAGGGAAAGATAATCTGTCGAGCTTCGAGCCTCAACTTTTAAAGGTGGAATTAATATGGCTTTATTATTAAGGGTAATGCCATTTAATTGGCGATGTAATAATTTTGCGGCCTGATAACCAATTTGTTTCGTGCCTTGGGCTACAGATGAAAGAGAAATGCGAGAAAGATATTGGATAAGTTCTTCATTATCAATGCCAATAACACAATATTGTTCAGGAACTGCAATTTTGGCTGTTTCACAGGCTTGTAGTAGATGTCTTGCTCTTGCGTCTGTTACCGCAATGAGGCCTGTATGCTGTGGTAAGGATTGAATCCATTGAATTAGATTAGTTTGAGCCTGACGCCAATTTTGAGAATTTGTTTGTTCACCTTGATAAATATGTATTGGGTAAGCATATTTATTCATTAAATCAACAAAAGCATTTTGTCGTTCTATAGACCAATGTTTTTGGCGATTTTCTGTCGGTAATCCATAAAAAGCAAAGTGATTTAACCCTTTTTGTTTAAGATGTAAAAAGGCGGTTTCAATTAAAGCGTAATTATCTGTGGCTACATAGGGAAAATGTGGATAAAAATCAGGATTTTGGTAGGAACCTCCAACGGCAATAATTGGCACATCAATATTTTCAAGTAGTTCCGCTGTTTCAGGATCATCAAAATCAGCAATAATGCCATCAATAGAAAGACTTTGGATAGTTTTTTTATGGTACACAAAATCATCTTCCATAAAAATATCCCAAGTACATTGCGAGGCTTGTAGATATTGTCTAACACCTTCTACAACTTGACGATCATAAACTTTATTTGCATTAAAAAGCAAAGCAATGCGGTAAAACTTTCCTATGTTTTGCATATTATTCGTTCCTGTCGCTCAAACCACATTAATAGCATAACGGAATTTAGAAAAATTTAAACCTTGTTTCTGTTAAAGTGCGGTGTAAATTTTTTGAATTTTTATACCGCACTTAATGTTTATCTAGTTAAAATCCTTTTAATCGCTGATAAAGTTGATGATAGCGTTCTCGTTTTTGTTGGTATTGTTCGTAGATTTGAGCGTTTGGTGTATAAACTTCTTCCAATGGTAGATTACGACAATAGGTGGAAATCTCTTCTTTCGGGTTTAATGCAATTTGTGCTAATTTTGCCGCACCTAATGCAGGGCCAACATCACCACCTGTGCGGTATTCAAGTGTTCTGCCTGTAATATCCGCTAATAATTGTCGCCAGTAAGCACTTTTTGTGCCACCACCAATGAGGCTTATACTTTCGGCCGTTGCCCCTGTTTCGTGTAATACATCAATCCCATCAGCAAGTGCAAAACTTACCCCTTCAAGTACCGCTTTAGCTAGTGTAATATTGCTGTCATTATGGCTTAGCCCCCAGAATACACCTGTGGCATAAGGATCATTATGTGGGGTTCGTTCTCCAGAGAGATAAGGTAAAAACAGGGCTTGAGATGATGTTGTACAATGTGCCATTTGTTGAAATAACTGGTTAATATCGTTGTTCCCTATAATATTTTTTACCCAGTCTATTGCAGAGGCAGCACTTAAAATGACAGACATTAAATGCCAGCGTTCAGGTAAGGCGTGGCAGAAACTATGCACGGCTTTTTGTGGATTGGCAGTGAACCTATTGGTTACGACAAAATAGACGCCAGAAGTGCCTAAGGATAGCATTGCTTGCCCTGCTTGATATAGACCAATACCAATACCAATAGCACCAGCGGCATTATCCCCGCCACCTGCGACAATAGGAACAGAATTCATTCTCCATTGTTGTGCTATTTCTTGACGTAAATAGCCTGTGATTTGATTGCCTTCAAATAATTTCGGCATTTTATCCAGCTCTAAGCCTGTTGCCTCAAGTATTGTGTTATCCCACTGCCGTTTTTCCACATCAAGCCACATTGTGCCAGAAGCGTCTGACATATCAGAAGCGTATTCACCCGTCATCTTTAGACGTAAATAATCTTTAGGTAATAACACTTTATGAATTTGATTGAAGAGATGAGGTTCATTTCTTTGCACCCATTTTAATTTAGGGGCGGTGAAGCCTGGCATCATTAAATTGCCCGTAATTTGACGAGATTGGGGAACAAGTGCTTCTAATTCTGTGCATTCAGTTGCACTACGACCATCATTCCATAAAATAGCAGGGCGTAAGATGTGATCTGCTTTATCTAGTAAGGTTGCACCGTGCATTTGCCCAGTTAAACCAACAGCTTTGACCGATTTTAAATCGTGGTGTTGTGATAATTCAAGCATCGCGTGATGAGTGGCATTCCACCAATCTTCAGGATCTTGTTCTGACCACAGGTTTTGCGGACGAGAAATAGATAATTCCTTATGGCTAGTAGCAAGGATATGTTGCTCTTCATCAAGTAATACCACTTTTACACCAGATGTGCCGAGATCGATACCAATATACATAATTTTGCTCCTTATTGTATGAGCAAAGGCTTGTAGATTGTTCTCCAAGCCTTTTTGTTAGAAAAATTAACGGTAGATATAACGGTTAACGAGATTTTCTAAATATTCTTGCTGACCAGATACAGGCTGTGGATTCAGATTTTGTGTTTCCACTAATTGGGCCAAGGCTTCTAATGACGTATTGCCAGATAAAATCGCTTTTCCTAACTGACTGTCCCAGCCAGAATAGCGTTGTTCAACAAGTTTTTGTAGTTGTTGATCTTGAATCATATCGGCAGCACGTCTTAATGATAGAGCGAGAACATCGATTGCCCCAATGTGTCCATAGAATAAGTCGTAAGGATCATTACTTTGACGGCGAATTTTTGCATCAAAATTAAATCCGCCGGTGGTAAATCCGCCATTTTTGAGAATTTCATACATCACGAGCGTATTTTCTTCCACACTGTTTGGGAATTGATCGGTATCCCAACCTGATTGTGGATCTCCTCGGTTTGCATCAATTGAGCCGAAAATGCCTAGGGCGTAAGCAGTTGCAATTTCGTGATGGAACGAATGTCCTGCAAGCGTTGCATGATTTGCTTCAATGTTCACTTTAATTTCATTTTCTAAACCAAATTGTTTTAAAAAGCCATAAACCGTTGCTACGTCATAATCATATTGATGTTTAGTTGGCTCTTGTGGTTTAGGTTCAATCAGTAATGTTCCTTTGAAGCCAATTTTATGTTTATGTTCAACGACCATTTGCATAAAACGACCGATTTGTTCACGTTCACGTTTTAGATCCGTATTCAGCAAGGTTTCATAGCCTTCACGTCCTCCCCATAAAACATAGTTTTCTCCGCCTAATTTTTGTGTTGCATTCATTGCATTGGTAACTTGTGCTGCCGCCCAAGCAAAAATCTCTGGGTTGGGATTGGTTGAAGCACCAGACATATAACGAGGATTGCTAAAGCAATTTGCTGTTCCCCACAAGAGCTTAACGCCTGTTTCTGCTTGTTTTTTCGCTAAAATATCAATAAGTGTATCGAAATTGTAGAGATATTCTTTAAAAGAATTTCCTTCGGGGGCAATATCAACATCGTGAAAACAATAATAAGGAACACCTAATTTTGTAAAAAATTCAAAAGCAATATCCGCTTTTTGTTTAGCACCAGCTAATGGATCGTTATTTTTTTGCCAATGGCGATTAAGTGAACCAACTCCAAACATATCATTACCATTCCAACAGAATGTGTGCCAATAACATACCGCCAAACGTAGGTGTTCTGCCATTGTTTTGCCTAAAATGACCTCATCGGCATTGTAATAACGAAAAGCAAATGGATTGGTGGAATTAACGCCCTCATAGCGAACTTTTGTGATTTTATCAAAATAGTTTGTCATCATCGTTTCTCCTTATGGCATAAAATTTGTAGAAATCATTAACCAAAAAGAAGGGGGGAGCAATTACGTTATTTTATTTACCAATTAAGATTATTGTTTATTGTGTGCTGTATCACAAAAAATAAAAAACGTAATAAAAATATAAAATTTAATAATAGCAAATGTTATTAATCTTTTTTAAATTTATCTTGGTATCTCTGGAGGATATATGGATAAAACACCAATGTTTGATAGATATATTAATCGTTTAGATAATTATTCGGCAAAGTGGAAAAGTGGCTCATCAACTGTGCCAAATTTTATTTCAATGTCTGTCGCAGATATGGATTTACCTGCCCCTGAAAGATTGATTAAACAACTTGAATGTTTTAACCAAACGGGGATTTATGGCTATACTGTATTACCAGAAAATTATTTTGATGTAGTACGAAACTATCTTGAAAGGCACTATAGTTATAAGGTGAAAAATGATGAAATTGTTTTTTGTCCACGAATTATTCAAGCTATTTCAATTTATTTGCGTGAATTTACCCAAATAGGCGAGAAAATCTGTGTATTTACCCCTTCCTATTCGCCAATTATTAATGCTATTACGTTAAATAATCGTCAGTTTCTGCCTTGTCCTTTAGTATATAAAAATAATCATTATGCTATCGATTTTTCTTTGTTAGAAAGTTGTTTTAAGCAAGCTAAATTTTTTATTTTAATTTCTCCGCATAATCCTACTGGGCGAGTTTGGACTAAATTTGAGCTACAAAAAATCGCTCAACTTGCAGAACAATATAGTGTATTTATCATTTCTGATGATGTGCACGCAGATTTTACGTTTTCAGAAACCTCTCATCAAATTATCGCGGGAATAAACAATTATGTAAAAAATCATTCCATTATTTGTACATCACCCGCAAAAACATTCAATATTCCAGGGTTAGAGATCGCTAATATAATAATTCACAATAAAAAAATTAGAGAAAAATTCCACCGCACTTTACAGCAGCTTGGTATTCATAACCCAAATTATTTTTCCATTCCAGCAATAATGATTGCTTATCAATATTGTGATAATTGGATTATTCAACTAAAACATTACATTGTTGCTAATAAACGCTTAGTACAACGTTTTTTTACAGAAGAAATACCCCAGCTAGTTGTTATTCCCTCTGAAGGTACTTATCTATTGTGGATAAATTATCAAAAACTGTTGATCAGTGAAGATCAATTAAAAGAAAAATTAATCAAACTTGCTCAAGTAGAAATGGCGTGGGGATCGGATTTTGGTATTGAAGGAATGGGCTTTTTCCGAATGAATATTGCAATGCCAAGATTTTTATTACAACAAGCATTGATACAAATAAAAAATGCGATAACGAAAGGAGATGCATAATGAACACAGCAAATTTAAAACGCACACCAAGTTTAATAGAAGCACTTTCCTCCATTATTGTTATGTTAGTGCTATTAGGATTAGGTTATGCCTTTTTTGATTTACCGCCTGAACCTTTAATGGTAATTTCCTGTGTTTTTGCTGGTGGATTGGTGAAATATCTTGGTTATAGCTATCAAGACATTTTAGAGGCGATTTCAGCAAAAATTGCGAAAACAATGCCCGCACTTTTGATTTTAATTACTGTAGGATTGCTGATTGGAACTTGGATTGCAGGTGGCACAATCCCAATGATGATTTATTACGGTTTAAAAGTCATCGATCCTAAATTTTTATATATTACCGCATTATTATTAACCTCTATTATTTCAGTCTGTACAGGAACGTCTTGGGGATCAGCAGGAACGGTGGGCGTTGCGTTTATGGGGGTGGCAATTGGGTTAGATGCCAATCTTGCAGCCACAGCAGGAGCTGTTGTGGCAGGTGCTTATTTTGGCGATAAACTTTCACCGCTGTCTGATACCACCAATATTGCGTCAGCTGCAGCAGGGGTGGATTTATATGAACATATTGCTCATTTACTTTATACCACCTTGCCTTCCTTTTTACTTGCGGCAATTATTTATATCTTCTATGGAATGTCAGGGAATTTACACGATGTTGCAACACCAGAAAAAGTAGTCGAAATGATGTCAGGATTAGAACAAATTTATCACTTCAATATCATATTGTTACTTATTCCCGTTGCGATTATTCTTTGGGGATCAATCACCAAAAAGCCAACGATTCCAGTGATGTTGTTGTCTGCATTTATTGCGATTTTGAACGCATTATTTATTCAAAAGTTTGCCTTAGCAGATGTAATAAATAGTGCTGTGAATGGGTTTAATGTTTCAATGATTCCAAATGATATTCAGGTTAGTAGCGATTTAGCTCGCTTACTAAACCGTGGTGGAATGAATTCAATGATGGGAACATTATTAATCTGTTTCTGTGCGCTTTCTTTTGCAGGTATTTTATCGCTTAGTGGAGCATTGGAAGTGATCATAAACCACTTATTGAAATTAGTACGTTCCACCGCCTCACTAATTTTCACAACGATTCTTTGTGGATTGACAATGATCGGGGTAACTTGTAACGGACAAATTTCAATTCTTATCCCAGGTGAAATGTTACGAGATGCTTATATCGAACGTGGATTACATCCAAAAAATTTAAGCCGTACTGCAGAAGATTCGGCGACTATTATTGAACCAATTTTACCTTGGACAGCAGCAGGGGCTTATATGGCTGGCACATTAGGCGTTGCGACGCTATCTTACTTACCTTGGGCAATTTTATGCTGGAGCGGAATAATATTTGCAATGTTTTGGGGAGTAACAGGATTTGGTATCGCCAAATTATCTAGATAAAAACGAAAACTAAGTGCGGTCAAAAAATGGCTGATTTTTCCACCGCACTTATTTTTTAGCCCATTAAAGTTTTTCCACTAACTCCACGGCTGCACCAATATAAGTGGCTGGAGTGAGTTGTTGTAAGCGTTGTTTTTCTTGTGCAGGAATAATGTCTAGCTTTTCGATAAACTCACGCATTGCTTGCTCATCAACCCGTTTGCCACGCGTAAGCTCTTTGAGTTTTTCGTAAGGTTTTTCAATACCATAGCGACGCATTACGGTTTGAATTGGCTCTGCCAGCACTTCCCAGTTCTGGTTAAGCTCATCACGCAAATGTTGCTCGTTCACTTCTAATTTGCTGATCCCTTTTCGTGTCGCAGCATAGGCGATTAAACAATAGCCCAAGCCCACGCCGAGATTGCGTAGCACGGTGGAATCCGTTAAATCACGTTGCCAGCGAGAGATCGGCAATTTCGCCCCGAGATGCCCCATTACCGCATTTGCAATGCCGAGATTTCCCTCTGAGTTTTCAAAGTCAATCGGGTTCACTTTGTGCGGCATTGTGGATGATCCAATTTCGCCCGCGATGGTGCGTTGTTTGAAGTGATTTAATGCGATGTAGCCCCAAAGATCACGGTCAAAATCAATAATAATGGTGTTGAAACGGGCGATATTATCAAACAGCTCCGCGATATAATCGTGTGGCTCAATTTGTGTGGTGTAAGGATTCCATTTGATGCCTAAAGAGGTAACAAATTCTTCGCTGAATTTGTGCCAATCCACGTCAGGATAAGCGGATAAATGGGCGTTGTAGTTCCCCACCGCACCGTTAATTTTTCCAAGAATTTCAATGTGTTGCAGTTGTTCATATTGACGTTTTAGGCGATACACTACATTCGCCATTTCTTTCCCAACCGTGGAAGGGGAAGCGGGCTGACCGTGGGTGCGAGAAAGAAGCGGAATGGCTTTGTATTCTTGTGCAAGGCGTTCAATCTCATCAATTAATTTTTGCCATTCAGGCAAGATCACCTCTTCACGTGCGGTTTTCAACATTAAGGCGTGAGAAAGGTTATTAATGTCCTCCGAAGTGCAAGCGAAATGGATAAACTCGCTCACCGCCGCTAATTCTTCAAGTGCGGTGGTTTTTTCTTTCAAAAAATACTCTACGGCTTTCACATCGTGATTGGTGGTTTTTTCGATTTCTTTAATGCGTTGTGCATCTTCTAGGCTGAAATTTGCCACGATTTGGTTAAGGTAATCGTTTGCTTTTTGCGACAAACAAGGCACTTCCTGAATTTGTGCGGTCGCTGCCAATTTTTGTAGCCAGCGAACTTCGACTGTAACGCGGAATTTGAGCAAGCCAAATTCGCTAAAAATATGACGCAATGCCGTTGTTTTGTCTTGATAACGACCGTCAATAGGGGAAATTGCAGTTAATGCGGTTAATTCCATAAGAAGATGCTCCTAAAGGGTTGAGTAAATTTGTTGTGCCGTTGCAGCAATTTTGCTACGCGAGAAAATAAATTGGTATTTTTTGCCGCCCACTTGTCGCCATAGCACCGCTGAGCGAATGCCAGCCAACAAACAAGCCCGAATACGATGTTGAATGCCTTGTCGCTGTAAATAATCAGGCGAACCGATCACTTGAATACGGTTGCCAAGCGGGCTGACCACGTCCACATAAATGGCTGCTAAATTGCTGATCATCTGCTCATCAAGTAAAGCATAAAAATTCAGTTGCGACGGCAAATACGCAAGGCGTTGAGCGAGCTGGCTTTTTGCCTCAGGGGATTTATTGAGTTTGCCCTCTAAGGCAAGTAAGCTCACCCAATAGCGAGTGAGTTCCGCATCGCTGCCATTTAACTGCTCCATCAAGGTTTCCAGCCCTAATTTCAAATGCTTCGCCTCCCCGCCATAGACAGCAAGGGTATTTTCAGGGGCGGTTTGTAGCAACGTTTGCAAGCTGATTTCAAAGGCTTGCGAATCCGCCTCGCCATTGTGTGCAAATTGTTTCACTAATTTCGCGGCTTGACATACGCCCGCCAAGGCTAGAGTGATTTCGTAATAATCTGCCATCGTAATATTGATCGTGATGTTGAAGGTAAAATGTGATTAAAATGGCGAGCAATATAGCATTTTTCCCCCTTTTTTTAAAGCTGAACACACCAGTTAAATTCTTGCTATACTGAATGGGTTCAATCTCAACGGAAAAAGAAAAAATGAAAGCCAACAAAAAACAATGCTTAATTAGCACCGCACTTTTCGCAACCTTAGCAATCGCCGCACAGGCGGAAATTCTCGTCAGCCAAGCCAGTATCGCCGCAACCCAACAAGCGGGCGAACCCAGTGCGATTTTTATGCAACTTGAAAATAATGGCAATGAAAACGTTCAGCTCGCCTTTGTAGAAAGTGAAATCCCCGCCCGCTTCGCCTTACACGGAATGCAACAGGGCAGAATGACCGATCTCAACACCATTGAAATCCCCGCTCATCAACGCCTGAGCCTAAAACACGGCGGCCAGCATATTATGGTGTTCGATCTCCCTAATTCCCTCAAACAAGGGGAAACTTTCCCGATCTCGTTGTTTTTTGATAATGGGGAAGTGGTGAGAACGAAAGCGGTGGTACGATAAATATCACGTTTCAATAAAAAAGGGCAATCCAGCCCTTTTTAATCCGCAATCACCACCGCGATCCCTTTATTTAATAAGGCTTGGTGTGTTTGTTCATCAAGTAAATTATCCGTAATCACGACATCAATTTTTTCCAATGGACAAACAATATTTGGGCTACGCCGTCCAAATTTTGAGGAATCTGCCAAAACGATAATTTGCCTTGCGGCATTCGTCATTGCTTTACTCACGCCGTGTACTTCGTTAAAGGTGGTTAAACCGAGTTCTAAATCAAAGCCATCAGTGCCAATAAACAGTTTATCAAATGAGAATTTTTCAAAGGTCGCTTCCGCTAAAATGCCGTGTAATGAAGCGGATTTTGTTCGATATGTGCCGCCGCACATCAAAAGTTCGTGTTCTTTTTCCAATGCAACGAGGCTATTCATAATATGTAGGCTGTTGGTCATAATGGTGAGATTATTTAATTCGGCAAGATAAGGGATCATCTGCAAAACCGTACTGCCAGAATCAATGATGATGGAATCGCCATCTTTGAGGAATTTCACGGCAGCGTGAGCGATTTTCTTTTTTTGCTCCAAATTGATATGCGTTTTATTTGTCATCGGCAATTCGGTTTCCGTTGTTTTTTCTTGCTCTCGCAAAACAACACTACCATAAGTGCGAAGCACTTTCTTTGCCTTTTCAAGTGCGGTGAGATCTTTACGAATTGTTGTGCCTGTGGTGGAAAAAAATTCGGCTAATTGATCGACCGCCGTTTTACCGTGAGTTTGTAAATAATTTAAGATCGCAAGTTGTCTTTCTTTGGGTTTCATAATAAATCCATTTTTAGGATTTATCGCAGTTGAAGTGCTTCCTTGAGAGCTTGCTGGCTCTGTTTATCTTTGGGGAAAATAAGCTCTGGAATAATTTCACTATGCAATAAACCTTTTAACGTTGTGATTGTTTTTGCTCGAGAAAATACGCTTAATCCTTTTAATATAATCGCATTAACAACACGATAATCCTGATCAAAAGCGATGGCAATGACCACTTTAGGTTTAAATCGACCTTGCGTGCGACCTACGCCTACATTCCCTTGTTTACATAATTTCTCAAATTCTTTATTAAATTGAGATAATTGCCTCCACCCCAAAATGATCTGTAACAACCAAGCAATTATCGCCACAATAATGAATGAATTTGTTATATTTTGCATAAAAATTTCCTTATTTTAAACGTTTTTACCGCATTATTTAAAAGAATTAAAAGATTTTTTGCGATGAGAGTGATTTCCTATGCCCCAAAACTGAAATGATTGCCGTACAGCGGAGAGAATCTGTACGGCACAAGCAAAATTAAAACATCACCTGCCCCCCTGTGATATTTATCGACTGCCCCGTGCAATATTCGGCTTTTTCGCTGGCGTAAAACAGTAGCACATTCAGCACATCTCGATATTCGCACCCCCGTTTCAAAGGTACTTTGTCAATATATGCCTGCTCCACTTGATCCGCTGGAATGCCTAATTTTTCCGCATATTGTGGAATGAGCGATTGGAACATCGGCGATTTGAGCAAATTCCCCAACATTAAAGAATGCACGGTGATGCCGTATTCTGCTAGATCTAAGGCCAAAGATTGGGTCAGCCCCACGCCGCCGAATTTTGCCGCACTGTACCCCGTGTTGTGCTTGCTCCCCACCTTGCCGGATTTGGAGTTGATCTGAATAATCCGCCCCGCGATGCCATCTCGAATCATTAATTTAGCAAACTCTCTGGCACAGAGAAAATACCCCACCAAGTTCACCTGCAATGAAGTGTCAAAATCTTTGGTTTTAAATTCCGTAATGGGGGCGGCTTTCGCCATTCCCGCACTGTAAACTAACAAATCCACTCGCCCAAAACGGGCATCAACCGCATTGGCAAGAGCTTGCACGCTTTGCTCATCGGTTGCGTCCACATAAAACCCCGCCGCACATTCTTGTCCAAGATGGAGATTGATCACGTTCGCGGTTTTCTCCGCATTCGCTTCATTCAAATCCGCCACCGCAACCGCATAGCCATTTTCCGCCAAGCCTGAAGCTAAAAACGCCCCTAAGGTTTGACCGCCACCAACAATGACTGCAACTTTATTTCCCATAATATCAACTCCTAATTTTTTATAATGGTTAAAACATCATTGACCTTTATTTCAGCTGGCACATTCCCTTTCAAATGAATTGTGCCAGGATATTCTGCTGTAATAGCACCATCAAAACGAAAGGTAACGTGCCCTAATTCTTTTAAATTGAAATTTGCCACACTTCCCACCGCCGTGATTTTAAACGTGTTATCGTTAAACCTCACAGAATCGCCTGCACAGACTTCTGCTAAAAGATCGCCGTGGCAATGAATGAAACAGTAATCCTCAAGCTCTTCTGGCACATCTTGCTTAAAGGTGATAAGCATATTCTCCGCTAAGGCTTCAGGGGCGAAACGCCCGATTTTATTGAATATTGTTTGATAAATAATCTGCATTGTTTCTCCTTACTGTAACCGTTTGATTTTTTAATAATCTCGCATTACGCATTGAGTTATTTCACTTTTCTATACTAGCTTTGGATAAAAGTGCGGTCATTTTTCACCGCACTTTTTTATCGCGTTTAGTAGATAAAGGCGGACACAAACCACGCTAGTAAAACTGTTGGTGCCCCCGTTAAAAAACGGCTCACCAGCACAGACGGCACGCCAACCCGAACGGTGTCTTGCTTCGCTTCAGCCAGAGATAATCCCACTGGAATAAAGTCACAAGCGGCTTGGGCATTAATGGCGAACAACGCAGGCAAGGCGAGGTGCGGCGGAATATTGCCTAAGCCAATTTGCACCCCAACTAGAACGCCGATGACCTGTGCAATCACCGCACCCGGCCCTAAAAATGGCGATAAGAATGGGAAAGAACAAATTAAAGCAAGAGTAACCAAGCCGATTGGACTGTTGGCGAGCGGGGTTAAGCCGTGGGCAATCCAATCGCCTAAGCCTGAAGCGATGATGATACCGATCAAGGCAGAAACGAACGCCATAAATGGCAAAATGGTTTTCAGCACCGTGTCGATGGTATCCCGCCCCGCTTGGAAAAAGACCGCCACGATCGCCCCCATTCCCATACCAATTTTTGCCAGCAAGCCATCGCTTTGCTCGGTGATTTTTTTGCTACTATCGTAATCTTTCACCTTGTGGCTAGCGGTGGTTGGGCTTTTTGAAACGGCTGAATTTTCCAATTCAATCAAAGAGATATTGGCTTCTTTTACCGCTGAAACATAAATGTCCTCTACGATATATTCAGCGAGCGGGCCTGATTTCCCTGTGGCGTGAATGTTGATGGTGGGGATACGGCGTTTCGGATAAAGCCCACAACGTAGCACGCCGCCGCAATCAATAATCGCAATGCCGATTTGATCGTTTTCAGGTTCGCCCTCTTTAAAGCCATCAACCGCCTCCCAACCCGTGAGGGCAACGAGGTGATCCACAATACTCGGGCGAGTGCCTGCGGTCATATAAAGAATTTTTTTGTTTGGCTCAACGGCAATGGTTAAAGGTCCGCCCCAGCCGCCGTTGCCTTTTTCAATATAAATTGCTTTTGTCATTTTCATTTCCCCCTATAAATGCACTTCGCGATCGAGTTTAATACCCATACGTTTTTCAAAGATCGCCGTTGTGAAATCCGTGATCCAACCGCGGAAAAAGTTCGTCACCATACCCACTAATAAATAGCTCACCGCCAGCGGAGCAAGAGGCAGCCCTAGTGTGGTTAAACCGTTGGCAATGCCTAAATAAACAAAGAGTTCGCCAGGGTTGATGTGGGGAAACAAGCCGTTCATTGAATGGCAACTATAAGATGCAGCCGCATAATAACTGGGTTTATAGCGTTCAGGTAAGAATTTACCTAAACTTAATGTCATTGGATTACAGAAAACAAATGTGCCAAAAACAGGCAGGATTAAATAACGAGAAATCGGGTTGCCTGCACTACGTTGTGCTAAATGCTCAATACG
This sequence comes from Avibacterium paragallinarum, assembly GCF_011765605.1. Classification (NCBI taxonomy): domain Bacteria; kingdom Pseudomonadati; phylum Pseudomonadota; class Gammaproteobacteria; order Pasteurellales; family Pasteurellaceae; genus Avibacterium; species Avibacterium paragallinarum. Next base: position 2,210,779 of record NZ_CP050316.1, on the reverse strand, counting down.
ATCTTGACCAATAAATTTGATCAAGGCATTCATCACAACCAATAAAGAAATCAGCAACGGCAAAATTCCTGTGACCATACTCACAAAAACCTCACCCCCTTTTTGGAATAGCCCTATAAACCATTCCGCACTATGTGTAATAAATTCCATCTCACACCTCTCAAAATGAAAGTTTTTAGGTTTAAATCTGATTAATTACTTAATCATTGAGATAAATAATATTTCATTTTGAAAGATAAATCTGTGATAGAGATCGCAATTTTAATTTTTTATTTTAAAATAAAAGAAAAATGTTTTATTTAACAAGTTTTTTAAAATGTTTTTTACTCTGATACGCCCATCTTTTATCAATGGGAGCTGTCATAATGAGGAATCCGTGGACTGACAACGCCCACCAAAAGGGCATTGTGCTGTGGTTGAAAAAATGCGTGCAGAAATGACCGCACTTTTATGTGATGTCTTTTTGTCGATTTTCTTCGCCTGGTTCCCAATCTACGGGTTCGTCGCGTAATAGCTTTTCCACCATTTCTTTGGTTTCGGCATCAAGACGGCGACCCAGTGCCATTAGTTCGGGGTCAGAGAAAATTTGGTGTTCAGGATTATAATGGCTTGCCATTTCTGCTACGCTGTGGCGATCGCGGTGGTAATAAAGCTCGGCGATGGCTCGGGCTTTGTCTTTTTCGATACCGAGTTGCTCGAGGGCGAGCCGTCCACTTCTGATGGCGGAATCAAAGGTTTCACGCACGATATTCCTCGCCCCAGCACGATATAATTCGTAAACGTGGAAGCGGTCGTAGGCACGGGCTAAAATGGCAACCTGTGGATAGTTTTTGTTCACAAAGTTGGCAATTTGAATGGCTTGCTCTTTGTTATCAATGGCGATGATTAATAGTTTGGCTTCGGCGATGCCAGCGGTTTCCAATAGATCTTCTCTTGAACCGTCGCCGAAATAGCTTTTTACGCCGTAGCGAGTAAAGCCCTCCACCAACGCCGCGTCGTAATCGATGAGGGTGGGTTTATAGCCGCAGCTTAACAGCATTCCGTTTACGACTTGCCCATAACGCCCGTGTCCGATGATGATAATGGCGTTTTTTTCATCAATGGGATCGCTTTCTTTTTGTTGCGATTGGGTGGCTCGTGGCACGATGACTTTATCGTAAAAAATGAACAGTAGCGGGCTGGCTAACATTGAGATAGCGACCACGAGCAAAAATTTATCCGCCAAAGTTTCGGGTAAAATGGCGTTTTGGGTGGTGAACGAAAGCAGCACAAAACCAAATTCCCTTACTGGGGCGAGGCTTAGAGCGAAGAGGTTGCGGTTGAGTTTATCCAGTCGAAAGCAGAAACCTAGCCCCCACAAAATGAATGCTTTGACGATCAGCACTAACAGTGTGATCCCCATAATGGTTGCAAAGTCATTGAATAATAAGGAAAAATCAATACCTGCTCCGACGGTGATAAAAAACAGCCCGAGCAAAAGCCCTTTGAAAGGTTCGAGATTGCTTTCTAATTCGTGGCGGTATTCGCTGTTTGCCAACACCACGCCCGCAAGGAATGTGCCTAAGGCGGGGGAAAGTCCGATCAATGACATCATCGCCGCGATGCCGATTACCAAAGCAAGGGCAAAGGCGGTGAAGATTTCTCGCATTCGGCTGGCGGCAATGTAGCGGAAAATTGGGCGAGAGAGAAAATGTCCGCCCAGCACGATAAAGGTAATAACCGCAAGGGTGATGACCGCTTTCGCCGTGCCAGTCAGCCCGCTGAGTAAGTTGGTGCTTTCCGCTGTTGCAGTTTGCCCTTGATTTAGCAGCTCAGGTGAGGCGAGGACAGGTAGCAAGGCAAGAATGGGGATCACCGCAATATCTTGAAATAACAGCACAGAAAAACTGCTTTGCCCGCCTGGGCTTTTCAATAGCCCCTTTTCGCCTAAGGTTTGCAACACTATGGCAGTGGAAGAGGCGGCTAGCACGCAGCCAACGGCAATCCCCATTTGCCACGAATAGTCTAGCAGCACCGCAATCCCCGTGATAGCCGCAATGGTCAGCCCCATTTGTAGCCCTCCCAGCCCGAGCAGTTTGTTGCGTAACGCCCACAGGGTTTTCGGCTCAAGCTCAAGCCCCACAAGGAAGAGCATCATTACCACGCCAAATTCCGCAACGTGTTGCACTTTTTCCGCTTCTTGTCCAACCAGCCCTAAAATCGGCCCAATGGCAACGCCCGCCAGCAAATAGCCCAGCACCGAGCCAAGCCCAAGGCGTTTAGAAATAGGAACGGCGACTGCTGCGGCGAAAAGGTAAATAAAGGCAGAAACTAGTAGTGATGTCATCGTTTTTTCTCAATGTAAAATAGAAAGGTAAATCGCTTCAGCTATTTTACTGAATTTACACAGAAATCCTAGTGAGTAAATAAAAGTGCGGTGGTTTTTGCGAGGTGATCGGAATTGAGGGGGGATAGTACGTTTTCTCAAAATTCTATGCTGTTTTTGCTAGGCAAATTGTAAAGAGGTGATTAACTATTATGTTATTCCGACGCATATTCTTTGAAAATAAAAAGGAGCAATGCTTTTTTCTAGCAAATTTCTGATATGATAATACGACCTTAATGACGAACTAGTACAAATGCGAATACCAAGAATTTATCACCCAATTTCGTTAATACACCAAAAACAATGTGATTTAAGTGAGGATGCTACAAATCATGTGGCACGAGTTCTCCGTATGAAAGTCGGAGAACAACTTGAATTATTTGACGGCAGTAACCATATATATCCTTCTATTATCAGGCAGATAAATAAAAGATCAGTGAATGTTGAAATTTTAGATCGCCAATTTGATGATAAGGAAAGCTCACTTCATATTCATCTAGGGCAAGTGATTTCTCGAGGTGAGAAAATGGAGTTTACTATCCAAAAATCTGTTGAATTGGGAGTAAATATCATTACTCCATTATGGTCTGAACGCTGTGGTGTTAAGTTAGATACAGAGCGTATGGCAAAAAAAATTCAACAATGGCAAAAAATAGCAATTTCAGCTTGTGAACAATGTGGGCGTAATGTAATTCCTGAAATTCGTCCAATGATGAAATTAGCTAACTGGTGTGCAGAACAAGATGGAACACTTAAACTCAATTTGCATCCCAAAGCACAATATTCAATCAGTACATTGCCATATATTCCAACGACAGGAATACGTTTGCTTATTGGCTCAGAAGGTGGATTATCTCCGCAAGAAATTGCTCAAACAAAAGATCAAGGATTTACAGAAATTTTACTTGGAAAACGTATTTTACGTACGGAAACAGCCGCATTAACAGCAATTACGGCATTACAAGTTTGTTTTGGTGATCTAGCTTAACTCCGATAGCTATAATTAGGAAAAAATATGCAACTACAAAACCATTTTTTAATTGCTATGCCACATTTGATAGATGAACATTTTATCCGTTCTGTCATTTATATTTGTGAGCATAATGAGCAAGGAGCAATGGGATTGGTCCTTACACAACCAACAGATCTCAGCATCGCTGAATTGTGTATAAAAATGAATTTTATGATGGCAGATAATCGTCAATATCCAAATGATTTAGTTCTTGCAGGTGGTCCAACAAATCTTGAACGTGGTTTTATTCTTCATACTTCATCTCAAACTCCGTTTTTGCATAGCCAAAAATTGGCTAGTAATTTATGGCTTACTACATCAGCAGATGTCATTGATTCTCTTGGTACACCCCAAGCTCCAGAAAAATGCCTAGTCGCTTTAGGTTGTGCGAGTTGGTCTCCAACTCAGCTTGAGAGAGAAATTGCGAATAATGATTGGTTAATCGTACCCGCAAATGAGCATATTTTATTTGATATGCCATATTCAGAACGTTGGCTTGCAGCTAATCAATTACTCGGAATACAGCAATATAATTTTGCTTATCAAGCAGGACATTGTTAATGGGAATTACTGCAATTGCTTTTGATTTTGGTACAAAAAGTATTGGTTGTGCTGTAGGGCAAAGTATTACTTGCTCGGCACAACCATTAAACGCTTTTAAAGCACAAGATGGTATACCAAACTGGCAAGCTATTGATAAATGTTTGCAAGAATGGAAACCTAATATTGTTGTTGTTGGATTGCCTTTAAATATGGATGGAACGGAACAGCCTTTTACTGCTAGAGCAAAAAAGTTTGCAAATCGTTTACATAACCGTTTTGGTGTACAAATTGTTCTGCATGATGAACGTCTAACTACTACGGAAGCTCGTGCAGAAATATTTCAACGAGGTGGATTTAAAGCACTGGAAAAGGGAAAAGTGGATAGTATTGCAGCTTGTCTCATTTTAGAGAGCTGGTTTGAAAATCTATAGTGCGGTGTTATTTTTTATTGATTCAAAACAGCGTTGTGTCTTTTTTAACGCTGTTTTTTATCAACTTTAGGTAACTATACTTTCTTCTTACTCATCGTATCAACCCATACAGCAAGTAGTAAAATACTGCCTTTTACAATATATTGCCAGAATGTCGGTACATCTAACATACTCATTCCATTATCAAGTAAAGCAATAATAAATGCACCGATAACAACGCCATAAACGCTACCGATTCCCCCAGCTAAACTAGCACCACCAATGACACAGGCTGCAATGGCATCAAGCTCTGCATTTTGTCCTGCCGAAGGTGCACCTGCACCAAGTCGTGCGGTTAAAATTAAACCAGCAATCGCTACCATCAATCCATTCATTGAGAAAATAATTAATTTTACTTTTTCAACATTAATACCAGATAATCTTGCGGCATCAATATTGCCACCAATGGCGTAAATATGACGTCCGAAAGCGGTTTTTTTCGCGATAAACATTCCAATCACGGCAAGCAATGCGAGCAATAATACTGGGAATGGAATACCACGATAATCATTTAATAAATAGATCGCGCCAAGTATGCCTAATGTAAATAGACCATATTTTAAGGTTTCCTGTGAGCCGGAAGGCACGCTTAGATTTAAGTTTCGTCTGGCTTTCCGTTGGTAAGTTCCCCAACTAATAAAACCAACAATCGCAATCATACCAATGAGCATTCCGATGAAATCAGAGAGGTATCCCTGACCGATCATTGTCATTTCTGTGCTAATAGGGGAAACTGTTGTCCCATTTGTTAAACCAATTAAAACACCGCGGAAAGCTAACATTCCGGCAAGAGTCACGATGAAAGAAGGAACTTTGCGATAAGCAACCCACCAACCGTTCCACGCACCGAGCAATATTCCTAATGTAAGAGTGACAACAATGGTCAATGAAAGTGGCCAATCCCACCATACATTCGTAATTGCTGCAAAACCACCTAATAGCCCCATTAATGAACCAACAGAAAGATCGATTTCAGCAGAAATAATCACAAATACCATTCCTATTGCAAGAATCCCTGTTATGGATGTTTGACGTAATAAATTAGAAATATTTCTTGCACTTAAATAAGCACCCTCTGTTGCAAACGAGAAAAATACCATAATGACAACAATGGCAATTAACATAATATAAACTTGTAAATTAATGGATTTTAACTTAGACATAATTACTCCTTAAGTGCTGCTTCCATCACTTGTTCTTGCGTTAAATTATCATTAATAAGATCCGCTTTAATTCTCCCTTGGTGCATCACTAATACGCGATCACTTATCCCCAAGACCTCTGGTAACTCAGAAGAAATCACGATAATTGCTACCCCTTGGTTTGCGAGTTGGCTAATCAATTTATAAATTTCATATTTCGCCCCAATATCAATACCTCGAGTCGGTTCATCTAAAATAAGAATAGTTGGGTTAAGTAAAAGGCATTTTGCTAAAATGGCTTTTTGTTGATTACCACCACTTAGACGTCCAATCGCTAAATCGGGACTTGATGTTTTTACTGTCAATTTTTCGATAGATTGTTGAATAACTGTTTCTTCTGAAGGCTCATTAATCACATTGCCTACCACACAATATTTATTGAGCGACGCTAAAGTGATATTTTTGCCTACCGCCATAATAGGAATAATGCCGTGTTTTTTACGATCTTCTGGCACCATAACAATATGATGTGCAATCGCATCAGCACAATTTCTGATGTTAATAGGCTTGCCTTGTAAAAGAATTTCACCTTGTTGCTTTCCTTGGTAAGAACCAAATAGGCATTGCGCCATTTCGGTTCGTCCAGAGCCGACTAAACCTGCAACGCTTAAAATCTCTCCTTTGTGTAGGCGGAAACTAACCTCATCAACACGTTTAATATGCCGATTAATTGGATGCCAAGCAGAAAGTTTTTCTACACGCAAAATCTCTTCACCAATAGGATGAGGCTCATAAGGATAAAGTGAGGTAATTTCTCGTCCTACCATCATCGTGATAATGTCGTCTTCGCTCATTTCAGCACAAGGGCGCGTGCCAATATGCTCTCCATCACGAATAATACAAATTTTGTCTGAAATCGCTTTTACTTCATTGAGTTTATGGGAAATATAAATACAAGCGATATTATGGGCTTTTAGATCGAGTACCAGATTAAGTAAAATTTCTGTTTCTTTTTCTGTTAAAGAGGCCGTTGGTTCATCAAGTACTAATAAACGAACCTGCTTATTTAAAGCCTTAGCAATTTCTACTAATTGTTGCTGACCTAATCCCAATTCTCCAACTTTCGTATTAGGATCAATATCTAACTGAACTTGTTGTAAAATGGTTTTACAACGTAAGTACATTTGATTGTCATCGGTAATTCCGTTACGACACATTTCATTACCTAAAAACATATTTTCCAAGATGGTCATATTTTTAACTAATGTCAGTTCTTGGTGAATAATTGAAATTCCTTTTTCTTCTGTGTCTTTAATGTTCTTTGCAATAAGTGGCTCACCTGAAAAATAAATTTCTCCTGAATAATCCCCATAAGGATAGATTCCGCACAGCACCTTCATTAAGGTTGATTTTCCTGAGCCGTTCTCACCACAAAGTGATAGAATTTCTCCTTCATTTAATTCAATGGAAATATTATTTAATGCGGTAACATCACCAAACTTCTTGGTAATATTTTTCATTGATAATAATGTTGGCATAATAAAACCTCCCCGATCAAAGTGCGGTATTTTTCAACCGCACTTTTATATTTAACTACAAAGGTTTAGCAATATTATTTTTCAATTTGCTCTTTGCTGTGGAAGCCATCTTTAATAATGGTTTCTTCAATATTATCTTTAGTCACTGCAATTGGTGCTAATAAATAGGCAGGTACATCTTTTAGTCCATTATTTAGCACCGCATTAGATTCTGGTTTTTCATTTTTACCAAGCTGAACGGCTATTTCAGCGGCTTTATCCGCCAATTTTGTGATTGGCTTATACACTGTCATTGTTTGTGTGCCTTGTATAATACGCTTAATTGCGGCGAGATCGGCGTCTTGCCCTGAAATGGCAACCTTACCAGACAACCCTTGTGCGCTTAATGCTTGAATAGCACCACCCGCAGTTGCGTCATTAGATGCAACAACGGCATCAATATTGTTTTTATTTGCGGTTAAAGCATTTTCCATAATTTGTAAGGCTTTCTCAGCTAACCAAGAATCTACCCATTGATCGCCAACCACTTTAATTTTTCCACTATCAATTAAAGGTTGAAGCACTTTCATTTGTCCTTTTCGGAATAATTTCGCATTATTATCAACAGGAGAACCTCCCATTAAAAAATAATTTCCTTCAGGTTTCACTTCAACAATACTTTGTGCTTGTAACTCACCCACTTTTTCATTATCAAAAGAAACATAGAAATCTAAATCTGCATTATTAATTAAACGGTCATAGGCTAATACTTTAATCCCTTCACGTTTTGCTTCACCAATAATATTGCCTAATACTTCACCATTAAATGGAATAATCACCAAAACATCTACATTACGATTAATCATATTTTCTATTTGTGAAATTTGTGCTGTGGCATCTCCATTTGCAGATTGAACAAATACTTTTGCACCTAAACTTTCTGCTTTTTTCACAAAAATATCACGATCTTTTTGCCAGCGTTCTAAACGTAAATCATCGATAGACATTCCTATGGTGAGATCTTTAGCGAAGACAGGATTAGCTAATAAGGTTAAAGAAGCCGCAAGAGAAAGAAAAAGATGTTTGATTTTCATAATAGCACCTCATACTAGGTTAAATTAATGATATTTAAGAGTAACAACTTATTCACTCATCTCTAGTTTGCTTAGATTAATTGAGGAATTCAATTATCAGATTTATTAATGCTATTATGTTTTTTCTTTTTTGTGATGAAGAACACAATAATAAAAAATTATCCGTATTATATAGAACTATTTCCTTTATCTATTTTTTATTTCCGGATTGCATTAGATTTATAAAATCAATTTATAGTAGTTGTAGATAGAAGTGAGTCTTTGTTATTAGAAGAGAGTTATATATAGCACTATAGTTACTTTAGTGTTTTAGAATATCAGAAAATTTAAAAATGTTATTTTAACTAAAAAAATAACGTTATCTTTTAGATTACAATTATTTTGCAAGGTAAATTTTGCCTATGATACACTTCGTTTTTTCATTTTTTAATCTATCATCATTATGCAATTAGCTCAATCTTCAAAAAACGCCCCTTTCGCTCAATCTGTTCTTGCTTGGTATGATAAATTTGGGCGTAAGCAGTTGCCTTGGCAGCAGAATAAAACCTTGTATGGCGTGTGGCTGTCGGAGGTGATGTTACAGCAAACTCAGGTGGCGACAGTGATTCCTTATTTTGAGCGTTTTATGCAAACCTTTCCCACCATCACCGCCCTTGCGAATGCCCCGCTTGATGAGGTTTTGCACCTATGGACGGGCTTGGGCTATTATGCTCGAGCGAGAAATTTGCATCAATCCGCACAAGTGATTCGCGATCAGTATCAAGGCAATTTTCCTACGGAATTTGAGCAGGTGCAGGCGTTGAAAGGCATTGGGCGAAGCACGGCGGGGGCGATTTTATCTTCTTGTTTGAATGCCCCCTATCCGATTTTAGACGGCAATGTGAAGCGTGTGTTATCTCGTTATTTCACTGTGCAAGGCTGGGCGGGTGAGAAAAAGGTGGAAAATCAACTGTGGCAGTTGAGTGCGGAGGTTACTCCAAAAGAACGGGTGGCGGATTTTAACCAAGCGATGATGGATATTGGGGCGATGGTGTGTACACGAAGTAAGCCGAAATGCGAGCTTTGCCCTTTAGCTACAAAGTGCGGTGCAAATTTACAGCAAAATTGGCAGGATTATCCCGCAAAGAAACCGAAGAAAGCCCTTCCTGAGCGACAAAGTTATTTTTTAATTTGGCAGGAAAAGGGGAAAGTGATTCTGGAACAGCGGGAAAACGCGGGGCTGTGGGGCGGGCTATATTGCTTCCCTCAATTTGAAAATAAATCGGCGTTGCTGGATTTTTTAGCGAGCCAAGGCGTGAAGTTTTATCAAGAATGGGCAGCGTTCCGCCATACCTTTAGCCATTTTCATTTGATGATTCACCCGATTTATGTGCGAGGTGATGAACAGCCCGAAGATTGCGATCGCACGGATTGGCAGAAGGTGGGGGAAAATCACGCGAAGTATGAATCTTCTATACAAAGTGCGGTCAAATATTGGTATGATCCGCACAATCCAGATCAAATCGGGCTGGCAACGCCAGTCAAAAATCTTTTATTACAATTACCAAAAGGAAACACATAATGGCAAGAACGGTATTTTGTGCTTATTTAAAACAAGAAGCGGATGGGCTTGATTTTCAGCTTTACCCTGGGGAATTAGGCAAGCGTATTTTCGATCATATCAGCAAGCAGGCTTGGGGCGAGTGGCTCAAAAACAAACAATGCTGGTGAATGAGAAAAAATTAAATATGATGAATGCTGAACATCGCCAATTATTAGAGCAAGAAATGGTGAATTTTCTTTTTGAAGGCAAAGAGGTTCAGATTGATGGCTATGTTCCACCCGCAGAAAAATAATTTATGAAAAAATACGTTGTTGCTTTGATTATTCCTTTTTTGTTTGCCTGTGGAGGGTCGAACCATAAAGGAACGGATTACGATGAATCCTTTTCCAAAGACACGCAGGGTCTGGATATTTTAACGGGACAGTTTTCCCATAATATCGATCAGATTTGGGGGGTAAACGAACTGTTGGTGGCGAGCCGTAAGGATTATGTGAAATATACCGATAGTTATTACACCCGTAGCCACGTTAGTTTTGATGAGGGCGTGATTACCGTTGAATCTCAGCAGGATACCTCACGTTTGCATAATGCGATTGTGCATACGCTACTAATGGGGTCTGATGCTAAAGGCATTGATTTATTTGCTTCTGGCGATGTGCCGATTAGCTCTCGTCCTTTCTTAGCGGGGCAGGTGGTAGATAATTTCGGGCAGCAAATTACTAATGAATTTGTCGCGGGCAACTTCTCTGATTATTTAATTAGTAATAAACTTCAATCTCGCCGTTTAAGTAATGGGCGATTAGTGCAATTCGTGGTAATCCCAATGATTGCCAACCACGTTGCTGTGCGGGCACAAAAATACATTCCAATGGTACGCCGTGCCGCCAGAAAATATAACCTTGATGAAAGCCTTATTCTTGGCATTATGCAAACAGAATCAAGCTTTAACCCTTATGCGATTAGCTATGCAAATGCCATCGGCTTAATGCAAGTTGTGCCACATACCGCAGGACGTGATGTGTTCCAAATGAAAGGGCGTGGTGGCCAGCCATCAAAAAGCTATTTATTTGATCCTGAAAAAAATATTGATGCAGGAGCTTCATATTTATGGCTGTTACAAAATAAATATTTAGATGGCATTACCAACCCAACCTCAAAACGTTTTGCAATGATTTCAGCCTATAACAGTGGGGCGGGTGCGGTATTGCGAGTTTTCCACGAAGATAAAGAGAGGGCGATTACACAAATTAACCGCCTATATCCTGAGCAAGTGTACCGTATTTTAACCACGGCACACCCATCAGCACAGGCAAGAAATTATCTGATCAAAGTGGATAAAGCACAAAAAAGTTATCGTGTAAGACGTTAGCTTTTTTCGGTGGTTGTGTTTTTTAGGCGATTTTTGTTTTATTTCTATGCGTTTCGAATGTTAAATATTCAAACGAATAAAAAAATGCAAAAAAGTTGAAATTAATGATTGACTTAAAACGGGAAAAATCGTTTAATACGCACCACTGATGAGTTGCCTCGATAGCTCAGTCGGTAGAGCAGGGGATTGAAAATCCCCGTGTCGGTGGTTCGATTCCGCCTCGAGGCACCACTACTCCTCCTTAGTTCAGTCGGTAGAACGGTGGACTGTTAATCCATATGTCGCTGGTTCAAGTCCAGCAGGAGGAGCCAACTTTGTTGGTTAGTAATGTTACAAAATCCTATCTAATTCCTAGTCGATACTTCATTAACAATAGTTTTGTTAAGAGAGTATCAAATGGAAAACTTAAACTTATCTAAAAAACCATTCATTATTACCATCGCCTCAACCAAAGGCGGTTCAGCAAAAAGTACAAATGCAGCGAATATTGGTGCATTTTGTGCAGATCACGGGTTAAAGACCTTATTAATTGATACCGATACGCAACCGACACTCAGTGCTTATTTTGCCTTAGATTATGTTGCACCAGGTGGTATCCACGAGTTCTTGACCTATCAAGATGTCGATCCCGCCCATATTATTTCAAAAACCACCCTGCCAAATTTAGATTTAATTCAATCCAACGATCCCACAAATAATGTCAGCCAGATGCTACGCAATGCCCCTGATGGGGCAATACGGTTTAGCTTTTTGCTGAAAAAGCTCAAAGGCTATGATGTGATTATTGTGGATACACGCGGAACGCGAGATATTACGGTAGATATGTCCGTACTTGCTGCCGATTTGTTATTTTGTCCTATCTTGCCACATATTTTATCCGCAAAAGAATTTATTCGCGGTACGATTGGAATGTACCAAGAATTGCAGACCTTTGAAGCATTTGGCTTTTCGCTCCCGCCGCTCAAGGCTGTGCCTAACTGTGTCGATCATACCAATGATGTTAAATTTGTGCTTGGTCATCTCAAACAGCTTTTTGAACAAAACTTGAGCGCAGATAAAACCCTCCTTGATTTCCATATTCCTGACAAAGTGGCTTACCGTGAAGCGGCAACCTATTCACTGCCCGTCTATCGACATAGCAAAGCAGAGTATGCCGTAATCCAAGCCCTTTGTATGCATTTATTGCCTCAATTTGCTCTCCAATTTGAGCAAGGTTTAGGAGGGCATAATGCGTAAAATGAAAAAGTCTCCCGCCGAGCTTTATTCGCTTGAGGCAGAACATTCGGTCATTGGCGGGTTGTTGATTAATGCGAATTGTTTTGATGATGTGGCGATCATTCTCAATGCTGAAGATTTCTATCTTATACAGCATCGCTATATTTTTGAAACTATCGCATCACTTGCGAACCAAAATAAAGCCGTCGATATGCTTACGGTGTCGGAATATTGCAAAGAAAAAGGCACCTTGGAAGAAGTTGGTGGTTTCGCTTATTTAGCTGAAATGGCACATAACACGCCATCGGTTGCCAATATTGTGGCTTATGCGGAGCTTGTCAAACAATATAGTCGGCAACGCCAATTTCTAGCCTTGGGGCAGTTTATTTTAACTGAAATGACCGAGCCTAAGAATGCGGAAAATTTGGCAGCACTTGCCGAGCAAATTGAACAGCGATATACGCAAATTTCGTTAAATCAAACCGATAAAAGTGCGGTGCAATTAGCGGACATTTTTTCGCAAATGTTCAACAAGATGGAGCAATCCACCTTAAATGCCGATCCTGTTACAGGCACGCCATTGGGTATTCAACAAATTGATGAATTGACCACGGGCGGGCAGGCGGGAGAATTGATCATCATTGCCGCTCGCCCTGCGATGGGAAAAACAGCACTTTCCCTCACGGCAACAGCAAGTATTCTGGATAAGATGACAGATCAACCCGTGTTTTATTTCAGTCAGGAAATGCCAGCAGATCAACTTTTACAACGTTTTATGGCAATGAAATCACGAGTGAGTTTGCAAAAGATTCGTCGAGCAACTGAGCTTGAGGAAGAAGATTGGGGCAAACTTTCTGAGGCTGTGGGGCGTATTCAAAAAGACTGGAGCAAACGTTTAATTATTGATGATGAGGGTGCATTAACGATCCCTCGATTACGCAGTAAAGTACGTCAATATAGCCGCCAATATGGTTTGCCTGCGGCGGTGTTCATTGATTATCTCCAATTAATGCGAGGCACTGGCAGAGTAGAGAACCGACATCTTGAAATCACGCAAATTTCAGGGGCATTGAAAGCCTTAGCCAAAGAATTAGGGCGTCCTGTTTATGCCCTTTCACAACTCAATCGTAGTTTAGAACAACGCACCAATAAACGCCCTGTCAATGCGGATTTACGCGAATCTGGCTCGTTAGAGCAAGATGCTGATGTGATCCTATTTATCTATCGTGATGAAGTCTATCACCCAGAAAGTGTTGATCGGGGGCTAGCTGAAATCATTATCGGCAAACAACGTAATGGACCATTAGGGAGCGTGAAATGCCGTTTTTATGGTGAGTTTAGTTTATTTGAAAATGAAATGAATTTAGGTGGATATTACGATGAATACTAAGAACAAAAAATTATCAGATGCCGTGGCACGGAATTTAAATGTTGCACCAATGGTGAATACCTCGCCTTCTTATGTAGGGGCGGCTGCAACGCATTACCTGACAACCTCTCAGTACATTACGGTAACTTTAGATAAATTACGCCCTTATGAGCATAACCCACGCAAAACCCGTAATCCTAACTTTGAGATGATCAAAGAATCTATTCGACGTCGCGGACTCGATCATAAACCCAATATTACCCAACGTCCAGGTGAGCCGTTTTATATCATCGCAGACGGGGGGAATACGCGGATTCAAGCCTTAAAAGAGCTATTTAGTGAAACCCAAGATCAGCGTTTTTGGGCGATTGAGTGCTTGTATAAACCTTGGAAAGGGGAAACAGCGGACAGTGTGGAAGCTGAACTGGATTTGCTGATCGGTCATTTAATTGAAAATGATACGCGTGCTGATTTAACCTTTATTGAGAAAGCTCTAGGGATTCAGCAGGCGAAAGAATACTACGAGAAAAAAGTGGGGAAACAGCTATCTTCACGAGATTTATCATCGGCACTTGAGAATGATGGTTATATTATATCTCAAGTATTAATAACTAAGATGGAGCGTTGTATAAAGTATTTATATCCATTTATTCCAGATGTATTGTTTAACGGCTTAGGTCATAGCCCAATAGATAAGTTGTTAGCCATTCGCAATAACGCCCTTGAAGTTTGGCAGCAATATCAATTTGATACAGAAATCACATTTGAAGCGATTTGGCAAAATAGCCTTTCTCGTTGTAATGATGATCACCCATTCAATGTGAAAACCTTTCAAGATGCCTTAATTAACGAGATGACCGATGCCCTTGAGGGTAAAGTCAGCTATGAAATGCTCTATATGGAAGTGGATCTCGATGAGCGTAAATTCCAAAAATTGGCGAAAAAGCAGCAAGAAATTGATGCCCAAATTCAGCATAGTGAAGAAGATGTCGCGAGATTTCAGCAACAACAATTGGAAAAATCCCTTTCTGAACCTGTTCAACCTGTTGAGATGACCGAATCAGAAAGTACAAGTGCTATTACGCCAATCTTTGATGAACGTACCGAAAACGCAGAAAAAAATGACCGCACTTTTGTAGAAGATGTCAGCCACGATAGTTTAGAAACGGAAGTCGTCAATGACATGGTGAATACTGAAACAGTTGATGAAGTTTCTAATTCTGAACCAACCCAAGATCTCGCCCAGCAATTTGCCCAAAATTACGGCATTACGCCAGGAATGAGCATTCAGGCTCAACGTGAGCAACAAGCCATTGCAAATGGGTTGGAATTTGCTTGTGTTGGTCGTCAACCTGTTGCGGATATTTGGCAGGTGTACCCAAGTCGCCAACATAAGGCTGAAGCCTATTCGCTTGCTTTAGATATTGCCGAGCAGTTTGGGCTTGATGAACTCGTTGAACACGTTGTAAACGAGCCCGTCGATTACAGCTTTCAGATGAAAGCCGTCGAAGATTCCTTAAAAGATGATAGCCAACGTACCATTTATGAGTTACTCAGTATGTTGCAAACACAGAATCTAGCCTATTCGGAAGCCTGTTTTCTTGATACGGCATTATTGTTAGGCTCGGCAGATCGAGAACCTAAAATTGATGATGTCACCTTGGTGAAATTATTTCGACTCATTCGTCTTGTTCGCTATTTGCGGGCTTCAGCTTAATGGAGGCGTTATGCTTGATAATTTAAATAAAGTGATTTTAGACCACATTGTCAATAATATCCGCGAAGGTAACGTGAATACCTGCCATCACCTTGGCTTTTCAACGGCAGAACTCAGTGAAATCCAACAGTTAAGTATTGATGAAATGTACGATATTGCTCAATCTAAAGTGCCGATTGCGGCGATTAGTATCGATCACAGTGCCTTTTGGAAAATGGTCAAAATGGCACAAGTCAATTCGCAGGAACGAATGATTATTGATCGTGCTTTGCTCCTTGGTGCGTCCATTCAAATGTTGAATGCCTACTTTGGTTTGAGTACGACGAAAGTGTCGGCAAGACGCAGTTTGCTGGGGATTCGTGAAGAGCCTGGACGAAAAGCCACAGCCACTGATGAGCAAAAGACGCAGTTATGGGAATTATGGTGTCAACATAAAGGCAGTATTCAGAGTTTAGAATCAATGGAAGGGCTGGAATTATTAATGCTGTTTGCGGAAGAAACACAAATTAATTTGACAGCGATTTGGCGTGCGGTTGAGCCTTGGTATCGTCATAAAAAATAAAAAAGAGTCCCCCAAGGTGAGTATCAGGCTCTTCTTGGGGGAGGGGATTGCTATATGGAACATTCCCTTATAAGTGGCTTTGTTAAGAAAGCGAAAGCATTATAACGAAATACAGCCCCAAAACAATCGGAATAATTCACTACAGGTTTTGGAGAATTAAATATGACAATTTTTGAGCAAATCACTACATCACCCAATATAGAGCAGGGATTACTGTTTTTTGGGAATCAGCACGAAACCGTGCCCACACGGCTACTTTATGATCCTTATTTAACCCCGCGAGCCAAATTTGCTTGGCAGCTTATCAAGCATAAGGCGAGGGAGTTTCAAGGGGGATTATTTCCGTCTTACGAGGTATTGGGAAAACTGCTTTCAGATAAGCCTTACTTGAATGCGAGCCTATCGCGTAAAACCGTCAGCCAAACCTTATTACTGCTACGCCTAACAAGGTGGTTGACCCTTTGTGAAACCGTGCGTAATGAATTAGGGCAAGTAAAAGGGAATGTCTATTTACTGCACGATGAGCCTATCCCCATATTAGATGCGATTCAACTTAACGAAGATTACCTCCATTTATTACATTCTGCGACAAAACATAAAGACGTTGTAGTGAGAGGGGTAGCGACGCATATTGTCGATAATATTCTTTTAGATAAAACCCAATGGCATTATGTTTCGCATATTGATTGGATGCAAGCTCGTTATCAAGATTATTGTTCTCGTCTTGGAAATGAAAAAGAGGCTGATTTTTCTCATTTAAATTTAGATACTGTGCAGCAGAATTTGCTGCGTTCCAATAAGGAACGCAGTCAAAACAGCAAGGAACTCAGTGAAAAAACAATCAATTTACCGAGTTCCATTAAGGAACTCAGTCAAAATTCCCCAAGTTCCAATAGGGAACTTAGCCAAGAAAAACAGGCTAACTCATTGATTTTAGGCTCAGTTCCATTAGGGAACTCAGCGAATACCTCGTACAAGTACAGTACGGTATTTATAAATAAATACTGTACAGGTACGCCAGAGGAAATTGATTGGACGCTCAATTTAACCCCTTTTGAGAAACGTGCTGTGGCTAAAGCAATGGAAGGGCTAGACTTGGGACTGTGCCAAGCCATTTTGTTTGAAGCACACGAACGCCTTGCAAAGGGAACCATTAAGAAACCACAAGGATATTTACTCAGTTTAGTAAGAAAAGCCCATTTGGGGCAATTTACCCCATATTTGCTTGAACAACACTTAAGCCAATGCCATACGCCAGTGGTGAATCAATCAAAACCACAAGCGATTGTGCTAAAACAAAGACAAATATCATCGCCTGTGCCATCCCTTGAACAACGGCAAGCGAGAGCGGAAATGATACGGAAATTTAAAGCACAGTTGTTGAATTAAGTACAAAAAACAAACACTGTAAAGGGACTTTTCAAAGTATAAAAAATAATCACTGAAAAGGGACTTTTCAAAGTATAAAAAACAATCACTGAAAAGGGGCTTTTCAAAGTATAAAAAACAATCACTGAAAAGGGACTTTTCAAAGTATAAAAAATAATCACTGAAAAGGGACTTTTCAAAGTATAAAAAATAATCACTGAAAAGGGACTTTTCAAAGTATAAAAAATAATCACTGAAAAGGGACTTTTCAAAGTATAAAAAATAATCACTGAAAATGGACTTTTTAAAGTATAAAAAATAATCACTGAAAAGGGACTTTTCAAAGTATAAAAAATGATCACTGAAAAGGGACTTTTCAAAGTATAAAAAATAATCACTGAAAAGGGACTTTTCAAAGTATAAAAAATAATCACTGAAAAGGGACTTTTCAAAGTATAAAAAATAATCACTGAAAATGGACTTTTTAAAGTATAAAAATTAATCAGTGAAGCGGGACACTTCAAAGTATAAAAATCAATCACTGTAGAAGGGTTCTACAAAGTACAAAAATTAATTACCGTGCAATGGTTGCACAAAGTACAAAATTCAACCATAGAATAAGGAGTATCTATATGACAACCACCGATCTTCAAAATCAACGACCAGGGCCTCTACGCAGCGCACCTGAAATTACCATCAATACCCATCATGCTTCTAAATTATGGGTGGGACGTGCTGCGGTGCGAAATGAACAAGGCAAAATTACCCGTGCGGGGATCATCAGTATGCCGAATTGCCTGAGTTTATTAAGTCAAATTCAACGTGCGGCAACGAATGATGATCCTTATGCAGATGACTATTTACTACGGTTTGAAACCAAAGTGCTGGGTTATCGTCAGGAAATGCAGCAATTGGTTGATAAGGTAAATTACCTTTATAGTGAACAAATCCCCGCGGCATTCCATATGGAAAATTCGGTGTCAGTAGAGCCTGCACGTTATGCACTGACTTTCAATTCTCAACTTGGCTATCAATTAATTTACCTTTTTCTAAAATTTGATGAGCTCGCTTGTGCAGTAATGGCCGCCTCTCATATTGCCTTAATGACCCGTAGCGAAGCCTCAGATTGGATTGAAGCTGGGGCAAAATTAATTCGTCAGTGTTTTGGCTTGGTTGAAAATTATCGCCATTCAGGGATTACTCGCCGCGATGCAATCGAAAATAATGCACGCTATAAAGCTGCGATAAAACGAATGAAGTATGAATTATCCCCTGAAATTTTATCAGGTGAAAAACGTGCAAATTTTGCTCCAGTTATAAAAAATGCCTCGTCATCTGAGGCTGAACCAGAACAAGACGAGTTTGTTGAGAATGGCTCAGAATAAAAGAACATCATAAGAATGGCACAGTGCTAAGAGGGAAAGAATGAAAAATGAGTTAATTCCAAAAAGTATGTACCGTGATTTAGCGGTGCATACCCCACTTAATTTGGCATTGAAACAGTTTTTTAGTGAGATAGCCAGCATAGAGGATTGCGAGCAATTACAGCTCTCGCTTTATCAAGTGAGAGAGCATTTAATCAGTCAACATCAAGATATTGTCCAGAAACTGAGAAGCAATGAAATTACAAAAGCCTTAGGGTTTCGTTTAATGCAAGATAAAGCCTCTTCATCGGGTGGGCATTTTTTACGTTGGCGTATCACTATTGGGCAAACTAACCAATCCGCTGAAAAAGGCGGGTTGATTTGGAAAGGATTGGTTGAAGATAGTACGGTATCTGACGGCATTAAAAAACGTATTGCTCAGATGGAAAAAGAACGCTTAGTGTTAAATATGCAAATGTCGGTATTAAATTCGATGATGCGACAATTATCCGCAACCATTGATAAATTAACCGAAGTTGAAGCCATCATTCAAGGTGAACTGTCGTCTAATTAAAACGTTTGTAATGGCTGGATTTTCAAGTTTGTACTCATTGGATTTTCAAAGTTTGTACTCGCTGGATACAAAAGGCCTTTTAAAGGTAAGGGGACAAGCCCCTTACCTTAACGAAAAATGGCATTACCTTTGGATAGGTTATAGATAACAATCACTGAGTAATAGGGGAGTATTAGTAATGGAGCATCAAATAGATTTTAATCATTTTATTGATATAACGTACAGCATTACATCGTGGGAAGATTCAAAAAGTATACAACAAGACTTATTGTTAGGTGAAAGCCGTAATTTGGCACTTTATACTTACTTAAGTTCCCACTATGGGGATAGTGCAGATATATATGATTTTTCAAATGGAAAACAGGTTTTTGCATTTTATTTAAGCCAGAATAGATTTCTTTCCCTAGTTGAGCAATTTAATTTACCAATTGAAATAAAGTTAAATAGAAGCAATGATAAGTGTAAAGATGAAATACTAGATGGGACTTATATCGGTTTTTATCTGGTAGATAAAAAATAGAGTAGTTAGGTAATTAATTTGACACGTTATTTATAATGGAGGTTGTTATGTCAAAGATAGAAATTTCATTCACAATTAAAGTAAACCATAGCAGCTCAATAATTATCTAAAATTGAAATTGAATTACCCCCTTTATTCCTGACTAAAATCACGTTTAATACAGATAACGTCAATTATCAATCATTTGTGAGGACAACATTATGGCAGGGATTAATAAAGTGATTATCGTGGGTAACCTTGGTGCAGATCCTGAAGTAAGAACAATGCCGAATGGCGAAGCGGTTTCCAATATAAGTGTGGCAACTAGTGAAAGTTGGATAGATAAGAATACAAGTGAAAAACGTGAATTAACCGAGTGGCATCGGATTGTGTTTTATCGTCGTCAAGCTGAGATTGTGGGAGAATATTTACGCAAAGGCTCGAAAGTTTATGTCGAGGGGCGATTAAGAACCCGTAAATGGCAAGACCAAAATGGGCAAGATCGTTATACCACTGAAATTCAAGGCGATGTACTTCAAATGCTAGATAGCCGTCCTGAGCGCTATCAAGCAGAGCAGGCAACGCAAGTTGGAGCGGCACAACAAGGTCGTAATCAATATGTGCAACAGAGTCAGCCTGCCTACCAAACACCACAAACTCAAACTTCAGCATCTCAGCCTGTACCACCCCCTATCCCTGATGATGGCTTTGACGATGATCAGATTCCTTTCTGAGTTGCAATGATGAATATTTAATTATTTTGGGGTAGAGTTAAATGCCATTCTGGCTAGCAATTCGGAGTTGATATAATGAAAACATTAAAAATTACGACTACACTTTTTATATTGGGCATTATCTCAGGTTGCGCTGAACTTTCTGCAATTAACCAAAAAGTGGGGGATTGGGCAGGGGAAATTAATCGTACGCTCAATGCAGATAAACAACAATTTTCGGATACCTTAACCTCTAAACGGGATATTGATACCCTGTATGTACGTATTAAGCGTAATGTGGGGTTTGAAACAATGGAAGAAATGTTGAAATGCGATCCTGAATCAAATAAGAACTGTGCTTGGAAGAAAGCTGCAATTGCCGAAGGTGGTTATGTCCATGAAAAAACGCCTGGCGTTTATTATCGAATGGCGGATTCTTTTGGTAAAGAGGGGCGATATTATGTCGCAGTTACCTTAGAAAAAGAGGGCAGAAATACCCTTATTTCCTGGAGGGTGAAAGGCTCTCAAGACTTTGCTAATCAAATCAAAGCAGATATTTTAAAAGCGGTTAAATACTGATGAATCCCCTAATGATTTTTATCAAAATCATTAAGGAAGGTGCGATTTAATCAGTCATGACGATCCAGAGCCTGGATATCCTCCTTACGCGGCAAAGTAAGCACCCCAGTTTGGACAATATTTAATCTCCCCCATCAACTCAGGGTAAGCAAAATGTCACTGCTCCACTGATATTACAATGATTTTCACGACATCCCCGCCAGTTGTCCCGCCCGCACCAAATTGCACATTGCAAACAGCATTGAAAGCCGGTTGTGGTTCTTCATCAGTCCCCGTAATCGTGTTTTGCTGAAACCAAACTGGCACTTCAGTATCCGGAAAGGATGCTCAACCTTTGCCCTAATACCTGCTTTCACATATTCATCATGCAGCGCCTGCTTATTCAGCCGGGGATGCTGTCTGAGCTTTTTTACGGCATGAGGACCTTTGGCAATAAACCACTCTTTAACCCGATGTGTCAGAGAGTCCCGTTTTTCTGCCCCGCGATATCCGGCATCGGCGAAGACAATTGCTACCGGCTCCGTAATCAGGCTATCCGCCGCATTCAGGTCATGCACATTTGCCGCCGTGGTCACTACTTTTTCCGTCAAGCCTGTGGCCGCATCAACAGCAATATGAGCTTTCATACCAAAGTACCACTGATTTCCCTTGCGGGTCTGATGCATTTCAGGATCCCGTTGACCGGCTTTATTTTTTACGGAACAGGGAGCGGAAATAATGGTCGCATCGATAATGATGCCCTGACGTAACATCAGTCCGGCCTGCTTCAGTTTCTGGTTAATCAGTGCCAGTATCTGTTCTCCTGCATGATGTTTCTCCAGAAAATGGCGGAAATTCATGATGGTTGTGCGATCTGGCACCGTGTCACAGATCCCCGCAAATTGACGGAACGGCAGGACATCATGCAGGGCGTCTTCAGCCGCTCCGTCACTGAGGTCAAACCAGAGTTGCAGGCAGTGGATACGGAGCATAAGCACCAGGGGGAAAGGCCGTCGGCCGCGACGGGATGACGGATAGACGTGAAGCAGCTTATCAGCAATATCCTGCCACGGCACCAGAACATTCATACGGTCAAGAAAACGGGATTTACGGGAGGAATAGCTGGAAATGGCAGGCATTGTAAACAGCTCATGATAAAGAAAGCTTTATGTTCTCACATATGACGATTAAATCGCACCTTCCTTAGCAGATCGTCTTACTTTATTTATAACATCAAAAAATAAAACTAAAATATATACCTGTTCAGCTTAACTTATTATATACCTTCCTGATGAAGCCGGACGATATGTTTATACTGAACAGAAAGAATGCCAACCAGAATATTATCTTCTGTTATACATGGCGGTTTATTTATTGTTTAATTAAACATATTCAGGCATATTTCTATACCATCATGATGTTTTCACTGGTGTTACTACTGGTATTAATACTAATGTTAATACTACAGGTGCTTTTACAGCATTCTGGTATTGTTTAAAACGACTGTCGCAGCAGTCTTTCTGGTGTTGTAAATACTATTATTGTAAGTGCTATTACTATAAATACTATTATTGTTATAACTGCATCTGGTGTTGTTACTAACTTATTACTGTTATTGTTACTGCTTTCTTTATTACTATTGCTGTTCGTCTTTGCTTGTTTTTTCTTATTAAGGATATTACCAAACTACGGGAGCATTATCGTACAGTGATCCTGAACCATTCTGAAACGAGATTACACATCACGACGAAAAGATAAAAAAAAGCCACCATTCCTTCCGGATACAGTGGCTTAAATAAAGTATTAATTAACTTATTTCAGTATGTTATCACACATCATCTGAAGTGTATTAATAAACCTGGCTGCATGAAAGCCATCACAAACGGCATGATGTACCTGTACAGAAACAGGTAATAATACGCGGTTATCTTCCTGCTGAAACTTCGCCATAGTAAACACCGGAGCAAAATAATCATCATTACCGGTGATATTCAGGTTAAATCCGTCAAAACTCACCCAGGGTAATGATGATATATTCAGGTGGTTCTCTGGTAACGCTCCCTGCGGGAACAATGCAGTATTATGCTGATATTCTGCCATCACCGCATTATAGCCCGCCATAAATTCACTGATATCCGGACAATAACGGCAGAAGAGCGCAGAAAATGTTTCAGTCTCTTTATGAAAAACAGTAAATACAGGATCGGTCTGATCCCAGTAAATCAGTGCATTATCTTTCATTGCCATCCGGAACTCCGGAAACTGATTAACAACCCGGGAGATCAGATAAATCATCACCGGATAAAATTTATAATCCGTTTCCGCCAGTGCGGTACGCAAAGCTGTAATATCGAGTTTTGTGGTCAGGCTGAATCCGCATTTTATCTGCTGACGATAAAGAGCAAAATGTTCTCTGCGGTTCCAGGTGTTCAGATCAATTCTGGTAAAATTCATGTTTATTCCTTCTGATTAATAGCGAAAAATATTAATAATGGCAGTCTGGTTGTCTCAATGGGCAGCATCCCGTCCTCCGTAAGCCGCTTGGTACAGAATAATGATATCAGATTCGGGCTCGCGAATTCAACTTCGAAGTGCAATTCCCGATTAAAAATCAGGCTGCTTTCAGAAGTTCGTCAAAAACCACCTGTGGCTGTTTAAATCCCAAGCATTTGCGCGGCCTGAAGTTCAGCCGCTTTTCGACGGCTGACAGTGCCTCTGCTGTCACCACACTCAAATCACTGCCTTTGGGCACATATTGCCGCAGCAGACCATTGCTATTCTCATTCTGTCCCCGTTCCCATGCACTGTATGGATGCGCAAAGTACACCTGCGCTTCCAGCTCTGCTGCAACACGTTCATGTTCGACAAACTCGCTACCATTGTCAGCTGTGATGGTATGGACATGTGCCTGGTAGGGTTTCAGCATGCTGATAATGGTGTCCGCCACCGCGCTGGCTGTTTTGCTGGGAACGTATTGAACCAGGTAGAGCCGGCTCTTACGCTCCAACAGACTCACTATTGCACCGCTGCCTTGCTTACCCAACACGGTATCGACTTCCCAATCTCCCACACGGCTCCGCTCATTGACTATCGCAGGGCGTTCATCAATCGATACCGGATTGGGAATGACACTGCGTTTGCTGTTCTTACCCTTGCGATAGCGTTTGTGACCCTGACGCAGATGCCGGTATAGCGTGCCACCGTTGGCCTTGTCGCGTGCCACATAGCGGTATATCCACTCGTGGCTAACCGGGCAGTTAATCATGTCTCCAACGCCACTGATTTGCTCGGGACTCCAGTCCGCGACCAGCGCCATGCAAACAAAGTCGATGGTATCAGACGGGACAGTACGCTTCTGACTCGTCAGCCGTCGTGCCGTGGCAAGTTGGTGAGCCTGCTGCGGCTGATAGGCCTGCCCAGCACAATTACGACGAAGCTCACGACTGATAGTCGATGGATGAACCCCGAGCTGTTTGGCAATGCGGGCCTGTGACAGGCCATGGTCACGGAGGCAGGCAATCTGGTATCGTAGCCCCTCGGTCAACTGCTGGTATTTCATGGTGTATCGCTTTGTTTCTTTGGCGAGAAGAAGCGTACCCTAACTGGTAGTTGACCGCCTCTCTCCTATGCACCATGGGCATTGCACTTATTATCTGAATTCACGCTTAAGATGTATTAAGGAAGGTGCGATTTAATCGTCATATGTGAGAACATAAAGCTTTCTTTATCATGAGCTGTTTACAATGCCTGCCATTTCCAGCTATTCCTCCCGTAAATCCCGTTTTCTTGACCGTATGAATGTTCTGGTGCCGTGGCAGGATATTGCTGATAAGCTGCTTCACGTCTATCCGTCATCCCGTCGCGGCCGACGGCCTTTCCCCCTGGTGCTTATGCTCCGTATCCACTGCCTGCAACTCTGGTTTGACCTCAGTGACGGAGCGGCTGAAGACGCCCTGCATGATGTCCTGCCGTTCCGTCAATTTGCGGGGATCTGTGACACGGTGCCAGATCGCACAACCATCATGAATTTCCGCCATTTTCTGGAGAAACATCATGCAGGAGAACAGATACTGGCACTGATTAACCAGAAACTGAAGCAGGCCGGACTGATGTTACGTCAGGGCATCATTATCGATGCGACCATTATTTCCGCTCCCTGTTCCGTAAAAAATAAAGCCGGTCAACGGGATCCTGAAATGCATCAGACCCGCAAGGGAAATCAGTGGTACTTTGGTATGAAAGCTCATATTGCTGTTGATGCGGCCACAGGCTTGACGGAAAAAGTAGTGACCACGGCGGCAAATGTGCATGACCTGAATGCGGCGGATAGCCTGATTACGGAGCCGGTAGCAATTGTCTTCGCCGATGCCGGATATCGCGGGGCAGAAAAACGGGACTCTCTGACACATCGGGTTAAAGAGTGGTTTATTGCCAAAGGTCCTCATGCCGTAAAAAAGCTCAGACAGCATCCCCGGCTGAATAAGCAGGCGCTGCATGATGAATATGTGAAAGCAGGTATTAGGGCAAAGGTTGAGCATCCTTTCCGGATACTGAAGTGCCAGTTTGGTTTCAGCAAAACACGATTACGGGGACTGATGAAGAACCACAACCGGCTTTCAATGCTGTTTGCAATGTGCAATTTGGTGCGGGCGGGACAACTGGCGGGGATGTCGTGAAAATCATTGTAATATCAGTGGAGCAGTGACATTTTGCTTACCCTGAGTTGATGGGGGAGATTAAATATTGTCCAAACTGGGGTGCTTACTTTGCCGCGTAAGGAGGATATCCAGGCTCTGGATCGTCATGACTGATTAAATCGCACCTTCCTTAAGTTAAGGTAGATACACATCTTGTCATATGATCAAATGGTTTCGCCAAAAATCAATAATCAGACAACAAAATGTGCGAACTCGATATTTTACACGACTCTCTTTACCAATTCTGCCCCGAATTACACTTAAAACGACTCAACAGCTTAACGTTGGCTTGCCACGCATTACTTGACTGTAAAACTCTCACTCTTACCGAACTTGGCCGTAACCTGCCAACCAAAGCGAGAACAAAACATAACATCAAACGAATCGACCGATTGTTAGGTAATCGTCACCTCCACAAAGAGCGACTCGCTGTATACCGTTGGCATGCTAGCTTTATCTGTTCGGGCAATACGATGCCCATTGTACTTGTTGACTGGTCTGATATCCGTGAGCAAAAACGGCTTATGGTATTGCGAGCTTCAGTCGCACTACACGGTCGTTCTGTTACTCTTTATGAGAAAGCGTTCCCGCTTTCAGAGCAATGTTCAAAGAAAGCTCATGACCAATTTCTAGCCGACCTTGCGAGCATTCTACCGAGTAACACCACACCGCTCATTGTCAGTGATGCTGGCTTTAAAGTGCCATGGTATAAATCCGTTGAGAAGCTGGGTTGGTACTGGTTAAGTCGAGTAAGAGGAAAAGTACAATATGCAGACCTAGGAGCGGAAAACTGGAAACCTATCAGCAACTTACATGATATGTCATCTAGTCACTCAAAGACTTTAGGCTATAAGAGGCTGACTAAAAGCAATCCAATCTCATGCCAAATTCTATTGTATAAATCTCGCTCTAAAGGCCGAAAAAATCAGCGCTCGACACGGACTCATTGTCACCACCCGTCACCTAAAATCTACTCAGCGTCGGCAAAGGAGCCATGGATTCTAGCAACTAACTTACCTGTTGAAATTCGAACACCCAAACAACTTGTTAATATCTATTCGAAGCGAATGCAGATTGAAGAAACCTTCCGAGACTTGAAAAGTCCTGCCTACGGACTAGGCCTACGCCATAGCCGAACGAGCAGCTCAGAGCGTTTTGATATCATGCTGCTAATCGCCCTGATGCTTCAACTAACATGTTGGCTTGCGGGCGTTCATGCTCAGAAACAAGGTTGGGACAAGCACTTCCAGGCTAACACAGTCAGAAATCGAAACGTACTCTCAACAGTTCGCTTAGGCATGGAAGTTTTGCGGCATTCTGGCTACACAATAACAAGGGAAGACTCACTCGTGGCTGCAACCCTGCTTACTCAAAATCTATTCACACATGGTTACGTTTTGGGGAAATTATGAGGGGATCTCTCAGTGCTCAGCATGTTTGAGTGCTTTACTCGCCGCGGGTTGAGAAATATGTAAAACTTCAGCCGCACGCGTTAAGGAACCACAAGTCATTACAGCATAAAAGATATCGAGATGTCTTAATTTCATTCCATGTAGCCTACTGATTATTTATTTCTACGGAC
This sequence comes from Avibacterium paragallinarum, assembly GCF_011765605.1. Lineage (NCBI taxonomy): Bacteria > Pseudomonadati > Pseudomonadota > Gammaproteobacteria > Pasteurellales > Pasteurellaceae > Avibacterium > Avibacterium paragallinarum. Next base: position 2,183,506 of record NZ_CP050316.1, on the reverse strand, counting down.
TATTCTAACGAATAAAGTATAAATAATCAGATATACTCGTCATAATTCAAATTTTGGTTTAGTTGTCACGAGAATTAATTCGTAAACGTGCAAGCTAAATAGATTGACTAGGGGAATATACGGGGTAAGAAAGCGGCTCGGCATACTGCCCTATAATAAATTGTTAGGAGAAGTACGCCGAGTAGTGTGTAGCTATTAGGTAAAGTATGTACCAATTTCAATAAATATTTTAATTAAGATACTGTTTGAAATATCAACAATAAAGGCACCGACCATAGGAACGACAAGGAAAGCTTTATGTGATGGTCCAAATGCTTTTGTGACTGTTTGCATATTCGCAATTGCTGTTGGTGTTGCTCCCATACCAAAGCCACAGTGACCCGCGCTGATCACGACAGCATCATAATCTTTGCCCATCATTTTGAAGGTGACAAAGCAGGCAAATAGCACCATGACAACAGTTTGTACAGCAATGATAATTAATACTGGCCCTGCCATGCTTGCCAATTGACCAAATTTTAATGACATTAACGCCATTGCCAAGAAAAGCGATAAAGCAACGCTACCTAATACATCGACGGTCGGCTCAAACACTTCGTGTTTAAATACATGAGTCAGTGTATTACGGATAATAATACCGACAAATAAACACCAGACAAAAGTAGGCAGTTGCAGAAAAGTATCTTTAAACAATGCACTGATATAGCCACCAACAACAATACAGATAATCAGCATTGAAATGGTTTCAATAACGTTATTTGCATTGATTTTTCTTTTGACGCTTGGTTGCTCAAAAGCTTCAACGATAGTGTCGCGCTCTTGCTCGGTTGTTTTAGGAATAGAGACCTTTTTCAAAAGATGACGGGCAACAGGGCCGCCAACTAAACCACCCAACACTAATCCAAGTGTTGCACAAGCCATCGCTAATTCAACGGCGCCTGTTACACCATATTTATCAGCGAGAATAGGGCCCCATGCTCCGGCATTACCATGACCACCTGTTAGAGTAATTGAACCTGCAATTAAGCCAATAAATGGACTTTCATTCATCATGACAGCCATACTCATGCCGACAGTATTTTGAATGGCGATTAGGATCGTTACTGCAATAGTTAATAGAACTAACGGCTTTCCTCCTTTAATCAGTCGAGAAAAGTCAGAACTTAGCCCGATAGAGGAAAAGAATGTGAGCATTAATAAACTTTGCAATGAAGCATCAAAAGTAAACGAATAACCTGATGTTTTATCAATAATTAACAGAACAATTGCAACAATAAAGCCACCAACGACGGCTTCTGGTATGTGGTTTTTTTGTAGGAACGGGGTAAATTTTACGACAAACATTCCTATGAGTAGCGCGATACATGCGACTAATAATGTATAACTGGCATCTAGGATCATTTTTTTACCTCTATTAGTTTACCAGAATTTTCACTATAACAATTTAACAATAGTGAAAAATGAAGTTACTTTGGTTAACTAATCTTTAACAATGAGTTTTATTAGGGTATCCATAACTTTTAGTTAATAGGGTCATAATTTTAGTGTGATCTTAATCATGAAATATTAAAAAGATTAAAATAACAACAATGGTATTTAATGATGGGTAAACCTAAATACCATGCGGGATCCGCACTATTTTCGGTGATAGCAAAAAATAAAAAAGTATAAATAATAAACAAAATTATAAGAGAAGGAGAACATGATAAGCGCAGGCCGAGCAATTTAAAGAAGTGTGATATACAACATAAAACAGCAGCATGACCTTTCTATATTTCGTTGCTTATCGAAGTGTTAATTTTCGGGTGGATTACTCTGTTTGTTGATTAATAACGGAGAAAAATATGATTGCTGTAATATTTGAGGTGCAAATACAACCCGACCAACAAACTCGCTATTTGACTTTAGCTGAGGAGTTAAGACCACTATTAAGTCATGTAGCTGGTTTTATTTCAATTGAACGTTTTCAAAGTCTAGCTACAGAAGGAAAAATGTTATCGCTATCTTGGTGGGAAAACGAATACGCAGTTCTGCAATGGAAAAATCATGTTTTACATGCGAAAGCTCAACAAGAAGGGCGAGAGTCAATATTTGATTTTTACAAAATTAGTATTGCTCATATTACTCGCGAATATTCATTTAAAAAGGACAAGGATAATGTTTGATGTTCACGTTGTTTTAGATAATCAAATAGGACAATTAGCATTACTAGGAAAAACATTAGGTAATAAAGGTATTGGATTGGAAGGGGGAGGGATATTTACGGTTGGTGATGAATGCCATGCTCATTTTCTTGTTGAACAAGGAAAGGAAGCTAAAATAGCGCTAGAGCAAGCTGGACTGTTAGTACTTGCGATCCGGACACCATTAATTCGTAAGTTAAAACAGGAAAAACCGGGGGAACTTGGCGAAATAGCACGAGTATTGGCGGAGAATAACATTAATATTTTAGTGCAATACAGTGACCATGCTAACCAACTGATATTAATAACGGACAATGATAGTATGGCTGCATCTGTTACGCTCCCTTGGGCAATAAAGTGAACTTGCGATGGCTAATTTAATACGAAAAGAGGTTACCTTTGAGTCCTCAATAGCCGCGATAGGGGCGGCTATGTCTGACATTTCACGAGTTAAAATACTCAGTGCTTTGATGGATGGGCGAGCTTGGACGGCCACTGAGCTAAGTTCTGTGGCGAATATATCAGCTTCAACGGCGAGCAGTCATTTATCTAAATTATTAGATTGCCAGCTAATCACAGTAGTAGCTCAAGGCAAGCATCGTTATTTTCGGCTAGCAGGAAAAGATATTGCTGAATTGATGGAAAGTATGATGGGGATCTCCTTAAACCATGGCGTACATGCCAAAGTTTCCACGCCAGTGCATTTACGAAAAGCACGTACTTGCTATGATCATTTAGCTGGCGAAGTTGCCGTTAAGATCTATGATTCCCTTTGTCAACAGCAATGGATCACTGAAAATGGTTCAATGATCACATTAAGTGGTATTCAATATTTTCATGAAATGGGAATTGACGTTCCTTCCAAACATTCACGTAAAATCTGTTGTGCGTGTTTAGATTGGAGTGAACGCCGTTTCCATTTAGGTGGGTACGTTGGAGCCGCATTATTTTCGCTTTATGAATCTAAAGGGTGGTTAACTCGACATCTTGGTTACCGTGAAGTTACCATCACGGAAAAAGGTTATGCTGCTTTTAAGACCCACTTTCACATTTAAGTTGTTTTTCTAATCCGCATATGATCAATTCAAGGCCGAATAAGAAGGCTGGCTCTGCACCTTGGTGATCAAATAATTCGATAGCTTGTCGTAATAATGGCGGCATACTATCAGTAGTAGGTGTTTCCCTTTCTTCTTTAGCGACTTGATGCTCTTGATCTTCCAATACGCAACCTAAAGTAAAATGCCCCACAGCGCTGAGTGCATATAATGCATTCTCTAGTGAAAAACCTTGTTGGCATAAAAAGGCTAATTGATTTTCGAGAGTTTCATACTGTTTTTCTGTAGGCCGTGTACCTAAATGTACTTTTGCTCCATCGCGATGACTTAGTAAAGCACATCTAAAACTTTTAGCGTTATTACGTAAAAAATCTTGCCAGCTTTCCCCTTCTAAAGGGCAAAAGTGAGTATGGTGCCTATCTAACATCTCAATGGCTAAGGCGTCGAGCAAAGCCCGCTTATTTTTTACATGCCAATACAATGTAGGCTGCTCTACACCTAGCTTCTGGGCGAGTTTACGGGTTGTTAAACCTTCGATTCCGACCTCATTAAGCAGCTCTAATGCGCTGTTAATCACTTTACTTTTATCTAATCTAGACATCATTAATTCCTAATTTTTGTTGACACTCTATCATTGATAGTGTTATTTTACCACTCCCTATCAGTGATAGAGAAAAGTGAAATGAATAGTTCGACAAAGATCGCATTGGTAATTACGTTACTCGATGCCATGGGGATTGGCCTTATCATGCCAGTCTTGCCAACGTTATTACGTGAATTTATTGCTTCGGAAGATATCGCTAACCACTTTGGCGTATTGCTTGCACTTTATGCGTTAATGCAGGTTATCTTTGCTCCTTGGCTTGGAAAAATGTCTGACCGATTTGGTCGGCGCCCAGTGCTGTTGTTGTCATTAATAGGCGCATCGCTGGATTACTTATTGCTGGCTTTTTCAAGTGCGCTTTGGATGCTGTATTTAGGCCGTTTGCTTTCAGGGATCACAGGAGCTACTGGGGCTGTCGCGGCATCGGTCATTGCCGATACCACCTCAGCTTCTCAACGCGTGAAGTGGTTCGGTTGGTTAGGGGCAAGTTTTGGGCTTGGTTTAATAGCGGGGCCTATTATTGGTGGTTTTGCAGGAGAGATTTCACCGCATAGTCCCTTTTTTATCGCTGCGTTGCTAAATATTGTCACTTTCCTTGTGGTTATGTTTTGGTTCCGTGAAACCAAAAATACACGTGATAATACAGATACCGAAGTAGGGGTTGAGACGCAATCGAATTCGGTATACATCACTTTATTTAAAACGATGCCCATTTTGTTGATTATTTATTTTTCAGCGCAATTGATAGGCCAAATTCCCGCAACGGTGTGGGTGCTATTTACCGAAAATCGTTTTGGATGGAATAGCATGATGGTTGGCTTTTCATTAGCGGGTCTTGGTCTTTTACACTCAGTATTCCAAGCCTTTGTGGCAGGAAGAATAGCCACTAAATGGGGCGAAAAAACGGCAGTACTGCTCGGATTTATTGCAGATAGTAGTGCATTTGCCTTTTTAGCGTTTATATCTGAAGGTTGGTTAGTTTTCCCTGTTTTAATTTTATTGGCTGGTGGTGGGATCGCTTTACCTGCATTACAGGGAGTGATGTCTATCCAAACAAAGAGTCATCAGCAAGGTGCTTTACAGGGATTATTGGTGAGCCTTACCAATGCAACCGGTGTTATTGGCCCATTACTGTTTGCTGTTATTTATAATCATTCACTACCAATTTGGGATGGCTGGATTTGGATTATTGGTTTAGCGTTTTACTGTATTATTATCCTGCTATCGATGACCTTCATGTTAACCCCTCAAGCTCAGGGGAGTAAACAGGAGACAAGTGCTTAGTTATTTCGTCACCAAATGATGTTATTCCGCGAAATATAATGACCCTCTTGATAACCCAAGAGGGCATTTTTTACGATAAAGAAGATTTAGCTTCAAATAAAACCTATCTATTTTATTTATCTTTCAAGCTCAATAAAAAGCCGCGGTAAATAGCAATAAATTGGCCTTTTTTATCGGCAAGCTCTTTTAGGTTTTTCGCATGTATTGCGATATGCATAAACCAGCCATTGAGTAAGTTTTTAAGCACATCATCATCATAAGCTTTAAGTTGGTTCTCTTGGATCAATTTGCTGACAATGGCGTTTACCTTACCAGTAATGTATTCAAGGCTAATTTTTTCAAGTTCATTCCAACCAATGATAGGCATCACTTCTTGGATAGGGATAAGGTTTTTATTATTATCAATAATATAATCAAGATAATGTTCAAATATACTTTCTAAGGCAGACCAACCATTTGTTAAATCAGTTTTTGTTGTGATGTAGGCATCAATCATAATTAATTGCTGCTTATAACAGGCACTGAGTAATTGTTTTTTATTTTTAAAGTGATGATAAAAGGCACCTTTGGTCACCAACGCTTTTCCCGAGATCTCATCTATTGAAACAGCTTGATAGCCTTTTTCAACAAACAATATTCGTGCTGAGTTAACCAGTGATTGATAGGTACTCTTAAAATTTTCTTGTTGATGATTTTTATTTTCCATGATAGATTTAAAATAACATACCGTCAGTATGTTTATGGTATCATGATGATGTGGTCGTGACAATCTTAAGAACATTTAGGTTATTTTATGTATATTGAACAGCATTCTCGCTATCAAAATAAAGCTAATAACATCCAATTAAGATATGATGATAAGCAGTTTCATACAACGGTTATCAAAGATGTTCTATTATGGATTGAACATAATTTAGATCAGTCTTTACTGCTTGATGATGTGGCGAATAAAGCGGGTTATACCAAGTGGTATTTTCAGCGGCTGTTCAAAAAAGTAACAGGGGTCACACTGGCTAGCTATATTCGTGCTCGTCGTTTGACGAAAGCGGCTGTTGAGTTGAGGTTGACGAAAAAAACTATCCTTGAGATCGCATTAAAATATCAATTTGATTCCCAACAATCTTTTACACGTCGATTTAAGTACATTTTTAAGGTTACACCAAGTTATTATCGGCGTAATAAATTATGGGAATTGGAGGCAATGCACTGAGAGATCCCCTCATAATTTCCCCAAAGCGTAACCATGTGTGAATAAATTTTGAGCTAGTAGGGTTGCAGCCACGAGTAAGTCTTCCCTTGTTATTGTGTAGCCAGAATGCCGCAAAACTTCCATGCCTAAGCGAACTGTTGAGAGTACGTTTCGATTTCTGACTGTGTTAGCCTGGAAGTGCTTGTCCCAACCTTGTTTCTGAGCATGAACGCCCGCAAGCCAACATGTTAGTTGAAGCATCAGGGCGATTAGCAGCATGATATCAAAACGCTCTGAGCTGCTCGTTCGGCTATGGCGTAGGCCTAGTCCGTAGGCAGGACTTTTCAAGTCTCGGAAGGTTTCTTCAATCTGCATTCGCTTCGAATAGATATTAACAAGTTGTTTGGGTGTTCGAATTTCAACAGGTAAGTTAGTTGCTAGAACCCATGGCTCCTTTGCCGACGCTGAGTAGATTTTAGGTGACGGGTGGTGACAATGAGTCCGTGTCGAGCGCTGATTTTTTCGGCCTTTAGAGCGAGATTTATACAATAGAATTTGGCATGAGATTGGATTGCTTTTAGTCAGCCTCTTATAGCCTAAAGTCTTTGAGTGACTAGATGACATATCATGTAAGTTGCTGATAGGTTTCCAGTTTTCCGCTCCTAGGTCTGCATATTGTACTTTTCCTCTTACTCGACTTAACCAGTACCAACCCAGCTTCTCAACGGATTTATACCATGGCACTTTAAAGCCAGCATCACTGACAATGAGCGGTGTGGTGTTACTCGGTAGAATGCTCGCAAGGTCGGCTAGAAATTGGTCATGAGCTTTCTTTGAACATTGCTCTGAAAGCGGGAACGCTTTCTCATAAAGAGTAACAGAACGACCGTGTAGTGCGACTGAAGCTCGCAATACCATAAGCCGTTTTTGCTCACGGATATCAGACCAGTCAACAAGTACAATGGGCATCGTATTGCCCGAACAGATAAAGCTAGCATGCCAACGGTATACAGCGAGTCGCTCTTTGTGGAGGTGACGATTACCTAACAATCGGTCGATTCGTTTGATGTTATGTTTTGTTCTCGCTTTGGTTGGCAGGTTACGGCCAAGTTCGGTAAGAGTGAGAGTTTTACAGTCAAGTAATGCGTGGCAAGCCAACGTTAAGCTGTTGAGTCGTTTTAAGTGTAATTCGGGGCAGAATTGGTAAAGAGAGTCGTGTAAAATATCGAGTTCGCACATCTTGTTGTCTGATTATTGATTTTTCGCGAAACCATTTGATCATATGACAAGATGTGTATCCACCTTAACTTAATGATTTTTACCAAAATCATTAGGGGATTCATCAGGGTTAAATAGGTTTATTTGCTCTAAAACCTCAGTGTTGCCCAGTCTTGATGATTGGGCTTTTTTTATTACATTTTATTTTGAGAAAACCATTGTAAGCTATAACCCTATTTTATTTAATGAGGTACTTATCACATTTTAGAGGTTATCATAATGTATAAATCAAAATATTGGCTATTTGATATGGATATTTCCTCAGGGAAAATGATAAAAAATCCTCGTTATAGTAAAAAACTCTCACAGCTATCAGAGGTAATTATTTCTAACATTAGAGGATTAGATGAAAAAGAAAATAGTCTTTATTTGAATTATTGGACATATCGTCTTTATGATGATGTTATTGTTCATGTATTGGATTTTATGACGCTGTCTTATGACCTTGTTTATACATTAACATTGACTGAGAGCGATACTATTTATTTTCAACCACATTCTTTTACATCAAATCAAGGAGATATTACTTTAATAGATGCGGTTGATGCGAATGGATTGATCCATTATCTTAACCAGTCAATGAGAAAGAACAGTATTCAACTTATTTTTTCTTTTTTAGGTATGAATAAGTAAATAAACAAAACAGATTAAGGTCAGTTATATTAAATAGGTGGATTGAATACTTACTTCCATTTTTCTCAAATGTTTTAGGCTCAATATCCTCTTGGTTTGGAATAAAAAATATTCTAAATTGTTTTTCTGAGTAAGTATTCGTTTTTATATGATCTAATAAAGCTCGTTTGTAACGATAGTTATCCAGTACATTTTGAGAGATCTTTAGATAGATAGGTAATCTATTATACCCATTAGGTTTTTGATTTTCCCATATTGTTTCAATAAATTGACAATGTATCCCTTCATTTGTTTGTTTTAAAATAGCATTTCCCATATAGACGCAATGTTTTTTATACTCAATCCCTTTTCTTATGCCATAAAAATATTGATACAAATATTTGATTGAAGAGCCTTCAACTTTAAGGGGAAGTTTCTTAAACATAGTATTCGATAATTTATTTTTACTGTCTAAATAGGACTCGACCAATCTTACTAATTGGGTTGTTTTAGCATATCGGCTGTAAGGCTTTTGACTGATTTCTCTAAGATCTTCCTGTCGAGAATCGCAGTTACTGGCTCTAGATTGGGTATGTGAAGAACTTGTCGCTGAGGGCAGATCTCGTTGTGTAAAATTAAACTCATCAACATAATCATTTAATTTGGCTCGTTCTTTTCTTAGTTTAAACTCATCAGAGGTTTCTCCAGGAAGCTGATGGTTAAGATCATGAGACAAATAACAGTCACTACAATGTAATTCTTTTTGACCAGGTGATGTTCGATAGTGTGGAGGATTACGATGATCATCTGAAGGATGTATTTGATAGTTTACTCCTACAATTTTTATTCCCTTCGCTTTGCAGCTTTCTGTCGAGCATAAAAAGTCAAAACGCTTCCAATGAGATTGATTTAAAAATTCTGTTCTTGCTTCTGTAATAGGAACATCTCGTTTTAGTTGAATACAGTATGCGACTTGTATTGGCATAAATTCATTCCCTTAACAACATAATAAGTAATTGTTAGTGATTTATTCAATTGATGTAATAACGATTAATTTAAATCTTAATGTTCAGAAAATAAACTGTCAAGAAAGTGGATTTAATTTTAGTGAGGTAATGATGAAACTATTTCTATGCGAAAAACCCAGTCAAGGACGGGATATTGCAAAAGTGCTTGGTGCAACACAAAAAGGGGAAGGGTATTTATCAACCGCTGATGGCACAATCGTTGTGACTTGGGCAAGAGGGCATTTAGTTGAGCAATTCTCGCCAGAACAATACGATCCCGCATTTAAGGCGTGGCGATTAGATACCCTCCCGATTATTCCTTCCCAATGGCAAGTTTCCCCTAAACCCGATGCAAAAAAAGAATATAAAACCGTGATGACATTGCTGAAAAAAGCACGCACGGTAGTAATTTCAACCGATATTGATCGTGAAGGAGAAACGATTGCCCGTGAGTTATTAGACATCGCGGGGTATCGTGGACATATTCAGCGGTTATGGATCACCGCATTGGATGAGGTCAGTGTGCGTAAAGCCCTCAGCCAGCTTAAAACCAATGAAGAAACCTTGCCACTTTATTATGCTGGGCTTGCCCGTAGTCGGGCAGATTGGTTAATTGGAATGAATTTTAGTCGAATGTTTACCCTTTTGGCACAACAACAAGGCTATCAAGGTCCGCCGCTTTCGGTAGGACGAGTGCAAAGCCCTACATTGGCTCTCGTGGTGAATCGAGATAAGGAAATCGCGAATTTTGTGCCAAAATCTCATTATGCCCTGCTCGTTCAAGTAAGCTCTGACAATGCGACCTCTTTTGCTGCAACGCTTTTTGTACCAGAGCAATATTGTGATGAAGAGGGGCGTTGTTTAGAGATAAAGGTTGTTCAGGAGGCTGAACAACAGATTCGTCAAGCGGGTCAAGTGTGCGTGCAGAATGTCGAAACAAAGCGGGAAAAAGAAAGTCCGCCGTTACTTTTTGCATTAAGTGATTTGCAGGCTGAATGTAATCGCCTTTATGATTTAGGAACGCAACAAGTGCTTGATATTGCACAATCCCTTTATGAAAAACATAAAGCAACCACCTATCCGCGTACGGATTGCGGCTATCTCCCTGAAGCACAATTACTTGAAGTGCCTCAGGTCATCAGTAGCCTAATGCAGTCAGATCCTAAGTTACAGCCTTTGCGAACGCAGCTTAATTTGAGCCAAAAATCCCGTGCGTGGAATGATAAAAAAATTACCGCTCACCACGGGATTATTCCCACAACACAGCCCGTCGATATTACCAAAATGGATGAGAATGAGTTTAAGGTTTATGACTTAATTCGTCGTCGTTATCTCGCTCAATTTCTACCGCACTTTGAAGTGGATAAAACCCAAATTCGGTTATCTTGTGGAGAGCATCAATGCCTTGCCAAAGGTCAAGTAGTTGTGGTTGCGGGTTGGAAAGCCTTGTTTCGTTCGTCTAAAGAAGCACAGGGAGAGAAACAAGGTTTGCCAATACTGAATAGTGGACAAATATTGAGGGTGATGAAGACGGAAGTAAAATCACTTAAAACCACGCCACCTGCACACTATACAGAAGGCACCTTGCTCACGGCAATGGTGAATGTTGCCCGTTTTGTTACCGATGAACGGCTAAAGAAACAATTACGCGAAACGGAGGGGTTGGGAACAGAAGCCACTCGAGCCAGTATTATGAAAACCCTTTATGATCGTGGTTATATCAAGAAAAAAGGGAAATCCATTGTGGCGACAGAGGCTGGTGTGATGTTGATTGATAATTTACCAACGGTATTAAAAGATCCTGGTTTAACGGCATTGTGGGAACAAGCCTTAAACCAAATTGCCGAGAACCAAATGAGCTTGCAAGGATTTATGCAAAAGCAAGAACAGTTTATTCGGCATCTTATTCAAACCTGTGGGCATCAAGGTATCAAAATGGGCAATATAGCCATTAAAAAATGCCCGCAATGCGGTAAGGGACTTCGAAAAATGAAAGGGAAAAATGGGGATTTCTGGGGGTGTACGGGCTATCCACAATGCAAATATATTGAATCAAACACCAAGAAAAAATCTTCTGCCAAAAAAGCAGCGCCGATTAACCTTTCCCAACAATTTGCAAATTTGCGTCAATCCGTCAAATAAGGTAGTATGGCAGCCAACAGTAAGCCGTTTTAACATTGTCGGTTATCAATGTTATGCCGAAATACCCTTAGCACTCTGAAAGAGGGTTCAGTGATATTGGGAGTGTGTGTTTTATCTTTTTATCGACAATCGCGTGATTGCTAAGTCGTCATCGCATTTTATTAAGTGTTATGACGACTTAGCAATACGTTGTTTCTTTATCCTAGCCAGAGCCCACTGGTGAAAAATTGGGTGCCCTTTGTATCGATTGAGATGCCTCCGTTATACTGATTAAAGACCACAATGTAATCAGGTAGATGCGATAAGAAATCAAACATTGTAACGAAGATGGGAAGATTTCAATCATCCATTTATATTGGTCTGTCATTCACACAATTTTTTCAAATTGTTATCTTAAAAAGTAAATAAGCCATAAGTGAATTGTTCATTTATGGCTTATTTACTTTTGGAACAAAATTCTTTTCTATTAATATTTAATTCTTTCTATACGCGAGAGGCGATTTTGCGGTTTAATGTGGGCATTAAGTCGCTACGTTGTAGCCCTTAAAAGTTGCCAAACACTTGAAAGAGCAACGGACTAGCCCGATGTGGTAGTTGTGTTAATACCAGCCGAAATGTCATCAGCATTCTGAAAGATGACGCTGTGAAAACAGGAATGCTGCCTCATCTGTTAACCCTGGCGGGGAACATTTTTCCCGTGTTGGGTAAGGATGTTTCTCCGCTTTTTTTATTTTTACTTTAGGAGAAACATTATGTCTAACTCATCTACACACAAAAATTTCTTTGACCTTCATACTCAAGGTTTAGGCTACTTGAACAATATCCGTTTAGTGGAGCCGAAAAAAGGAACGCCTTTCTACTCTTGTGATATTGCTGCATTAGTAGGGGAATCATCTCAGCCTGAATACCGTTTTTTCAACTGTAATGTGGTTGGAAAAGATACGGCAAATCTGGTTAAACGTTGTCAAGATGCTGTAAATGCTAACAAAAAAGTCCTGATCGCCTTTGTGATGTCAGACCTTTGGTTTGATACGTTTACCTATCAAAAAGACGGTAAAAATCACAAGAAAGGTGATACAGGCGTGGCATTGAAAGGTCGCTTGATTAATATCAAAATGATTAAAATTGATGGTGAACTCAAATATTCTAGCTCTACTGAAGCAAAAACAGAACATGTTGAAGATGCCAATGTAGAATTAGCCACACCAAACGCTTAATCATTACACTCAACGGAAAGACTGGCACGCTTGTCAGTCTTTTTCTTTATCCTCATTTTTCTTTTTGGAAGGAGAATACAATGAAACAAGGTATTTATGTTAACGGAAAATCTGTATTTACTCAGATTGCCTACGGCGATGTGAAAAATATGGTTGTCTCATCACAAACTATTTCAATAGAAAATGGACAAGTGTCAATCCAAGCCCCACAGCTTACCATCGATGGTCAAGTGATTGTGCTTGAAAAAGCACCTGTCTTACACATCGAAGTTTTCGGTAATGTGAATCATATTGATGCTGGCAATGTCGCCGATATTGCGGTAACAGGTAATGTCGAACGCATTGAAACGGTCAATGGTGATGTGTCGATACACGGCGATGTGTCAGGTAATGTTAAAACCGTGAATGGTGATGTACAAGCACAACGGATACAGGGGGCAGTTAATACGGTTTCAGGTGATATTTATCGCGATGATTAACTGTTGATTGCCTGTTTTAACATTCACTCAACCCCACATAGGGAATGATGTCCCTTGTGGTGTCGTTCCCTTAATTTTATGAAAGGCGGTGAACGATATGTTTACTTTTAAGCGGAACCATCAATTTAACCATCGATGGAATCTCAAAACCCTTCGTCGTATCGGAGAAGATTTGCGTAAGGCGGGGGCGATTACTGGTGTCGGATTTGTTGGATTGGTTTTACCAAATGATAATATTGGATTGAGTGAGTCTTTGTTACTTGCACTATTTGGCATATTATCGTGGGGTATTGGCTTGTACCTAGAGTATGTAGTCGATACAATATCACCGAAATCACGACAGTCTTTCTATAAAAGAAATAGAAAGGCTAATCAACCATAGGAGGCGATATGAATGTATGGCTGATTGCAGCAATGGCAATAATTTTAGTGCCCGCTATCACCTTAGCCGCTTGGGTAACTTGGGATTATCGAGATATTTTGTTTGAAAACAAAAAAACACGAAAAACCCGTTAACTCTTCACATTAAATCAACCTATTTTTGAATAGGTCGGTTCCAACTTTACCCATAGGGGAATATTTTCCCTTGTGGGGCAGATATTCCCCATTTTATTAGGAGAATATCTTATGTCACTTAACACTTATGCAAAATTTGTCCCAAACGTATTTTTGGCGAAATGTGCTGAACCTCATCAACGAGGGGATATTGTCACGCTAACCAGTAAATATGGGAAAGAAACGGAAGTAGAAATCTATAACCTTGTGAAGCAACAAGATGACTTCTATTTTTATTCTTTTGTGCGTTGTGATGGAGTCAATCGTCAAACCCACGCCTTAAACAAAGCAGAACGCTATCAATATTGTGCAAATAACGCCCATAAGCGTAGTGAGCAATATTGTGAGGCAGCTAATGAAGGACGTGAGTTTTTAAGCCTCGGTGAACCCATTAAAGTGGGACATCATAGCGAAAGACGACATCATGCCTTAATTGAGCGTAATGCCAAACGTATGGATAAAGCGGTCGAAGAAATGCAAAAAGCCGAGCATTATGAGGATAAAATCCCCTATTGGCTAGAGCGTGCAGAAGTCATCGATTTATCTATGCCAGAAAGTCTTGCGTATTTTCAGTTTGAATTGGCAAAAGCCAAGGAAAATCATCAAGATTTGAAGGATAACCCAGAAAAACGCGAGCATAGCTATTCACTCACTTACGCCAAGAAAAAAGTCAATGAATTGGCGAAAAAAGTTGAGCTAGCTCAGCGGCTTTGGGGTTAATTGCATTTATCTTTAACGTTAAAAGTGCAGTGAAAATTGACCTCACTTTATTCACCCATAGGGGAAACATTCCCTTATGGGGCGTTTCCCTTTCATTTTTTATCAATTAAGGAGAAACACCATGACAACATTAACGGTAAACCAAGTTTTGGAAGCGGCTCAAATTTACGATGAAACCGTAAAAAATATTCAGCAACGATTCATCTATTTAACCTATAAACTCTGCGATCGTGTCAGTGAGTTGACGCATCTGTCCTCAGTGAAAGGGTTCTATCGTCAATTATCACAGTGCCAACGTGAAATTGAATGTGATGAATCAATGAGTATGGATTTTGCCTGTATTCAGGTGTTTGAGCCAGAACATGCTTGTTTTCAAAAAACAATGCAAAACCCAGCCTTTATTCAACAATGTCAACAATTGTTAAATGGCAGTCACGCACTTTTAGCTTTTGGGCGTCCATTCGAGCTCAAACCAACACACTGGGATTTTCAACTAATCTCAGAGCAGGCGTTAGAGGCAATGGAACAAATCAATGCACAAATGCGTAATTTCTCTTTTATTTCGCCAGGTAAAACGTACTGGGTAAAAAGTTTGCTCATTGAGCTTGAAAGCATTATGCACAAAGCTCAATGTGTCATTGAACTTGTAAAACAACGTGGTTTTGCTGAAGTGCCACAAAATCCGTGGGAATTATTGCAGCAATGGAAAAAGCAAGTTCATCGTTTGCTCAATGATGCCTTAATGCTCATTGAACAAGAAAAAGGACAAGTAGCTTTATCTGTACGAGCAAACTAATTATTACACCATCTTAACCCTAGAGGGAAATACTTCCCTTTAGGGTGTGTTTCTCTCTGATTGATTATTTAGGAGAAACACATATGTACTGCAATAATATTATGCCTGAACTCTATCTCCATTCTGTTAGCCAAAATTTAGCAGACTGGGAGGGTATTCTTTATCACTTTAATGCCACAATTGAAGATAGCGAGGTTTGGGAAGTGGCTCGAGGTTGTGAGGACATTCCTCATCTTGGCAATATTTACCAAAGCCTCGTTATTGGACGACTTGAAAGTCTCTTTTTTGAACAGATTAGTTTAGAGGAGGGCGATGAGCGAGTTAAGGTATTCACCTTTGTAAATGGTTTCGACAGCCATTTTTGTATTGATGGTGAAGCGATTAACACGCTTAATGCGTTTATGGCAAAAGTGGAAGAAATCAAATCTACATTGTACTTAAATTAATGAAAAATAGCGGCATAGGTCGCTATTTTTTTACCTTGTTTTAGTGATTCTTGTGTTCTCCCTTATTTTTAACCGTTGCCAAAAATGAATTTAGGATTTGTTTAGCAAAATTATCCCGTATAGTGAAAGATTGTTATTACCGTTATTGAGGAGTACTCACGTGGAAATTTTGTTTCGTCATCACAATCATTTATTTAGTTTATCTTTAAAAGAGATAATAGAAAGCCTCATTTGGTTGAAAGATAAAGGATTTGTCCCTCATATTCCTGAACAATGGATTAAACAAGTTGTTTGTGCTGTTGAGCCCTCTCGACATCAACCTTACATCTATTCACCTTGGTATGTACATATTTATCCCGTTCAGCATATCACCTTTCAATGCGATTATTGTGATGAAAATTTTGCTTTTCTGATACAGAAAAAATACTTTGATCTAACTTCAGCTTCACCAAAAAAGGCGATTTCCCATTTTACGTTTCCAATTACCCTGTTTTTGGATACCCTCAAAAAATTAGAAATTGGGGGGCAAATTCCTACGTTACCCATAAGTTTTTGGTTAAGATTAGCGGGGCGTTATGCAGATTTTGATTATTGGTATCAACATTAAACTGACCATCGCTTTTTATTACGTAATAAGTTTATTGGCAATAGCTAAGTAGTTATGCTGTCGTTTATCCTCATTCTTTTTTGAAAAAATCAATTTCTGGTAAAAGTCATAGTCGAATTGGATTTCTGTTGTCCACAATACATTGTTTAGAGGATTTTTCGGATCATCAAAGTCAAATTTATCTTTTTCTTCTGAAATTGAGTAGGTCATTTTTTCAATAATCTCCCCATTTTCTTTTGCGATAACTTTATGTGAATGAAAACAAAATGCGATGGTTGTAAATTTATTTGGCTTGTTTGTAATAATATAGCTAGATTCATTTTCAATGATTTCGATATCTTTACTTTGTCTTAAGGCACAAATTAATTCAGTTGCTTTCTCATATTTTTTTGAAATACGCTGTTGGTATAAAGATTGGCTGTTACTGAGATAAGCAAAAATCCAAGGCGTATTTCGTAAGTCTGCTCCCGTATAATATTGACCTTTACTAGACAGATAAGTGATTAACATTTTTTCTGCTAAGTTAGGTGTAATTTGGATACCTGTTGTTACCTTTAACAGATAAATTATCCGATCGAATTGTGTTTTTAGTTGGTTAAGAATTTGAATCGCTAAAGGAGAGGCGACATTTCTTCGCTGTGTACGAACATAATGCTGTCTGGCTCTGTATTTGCAACAGTGATAATCTTCCACATTATTCAATGCCAACCCCATGACGTTATAACCACAATGTTTTCCATATCGACGCTTGTCTTTGGGTTGTCTAATCATACCGATAAGTTCTATCGGGTTGTTACAACCAGGGCAAATTGCATAAGCGGTTAATATACCTTTGGGATTATGTTGATAATAGGGTGCTTTTCGTTGTGTCAGCCTCTCAAACTGTTCAGAATTATTTCCTATATGGTATTCTTTTTGGGTATTTATGCTTAGTTTATAAATTTTCATTATTCCTCCTCATCATATCCTTCTAATATAAAATATCATACTCATCGTTTTTAGGTATTTATTTCTATTGCCAAAATAAAAAATTATTCCACTTCCGTCTTATCTTCTCCATAGTAAAACCAATCGTCATTAATTCATCACACTATTGGAGAAGAACAATGAAAAAATCCGCTTTTTCACTTTTAATCGTGGGAGGGGTGAGTGCGACATTAATCGGCTGTGTTCAGCACCCCACTCAAAATCAAAATGGCTCTCCCTCTGTTGAAACGCATCCTTTGCCCGCTTCTCAAACGGTTATTGAAAAAAACGTTCAGCAGCCTTTGGTGAGATCAGAACAGGTGATCGTTCCTGATATTTATCAAACTGTTGATGAATCAACCACACAAATTATCCGTCAGGGGCGTTATACGCTCGTGAACACCTCACCAGAAGAGGGGCAGAAGTATTTGCTGGAGCAGATGGTGACGGTAAATATGTTACCAAAGAAAAAAAGCCCCAATGTAGTAACCGTTGGACAAGGTTTAACACGCACTTTATCTGGAACAGGGTTGCGTCTTTGTGCAGGCTCTCATTTTAATCAAACGGCATCGCTCTTTTCGTTACCGCTCCCTAAAGTTCATCGTCAATTTGGACCAATCAAACTTCGTGAAGCCCTCCAAATGTTGGCAGGTCCCGCCTACGCAATGACGTTAAATGCGTTTAATCGTACGGTGTGTTTTACACCGCGTGATAAGCCTATTGATGTGGAAACCAAACGTGTCGAAATCATTTCAACCACGACAGAAACTGAGGTGATCAATGAATAAATTGGCTCAGTGGGTTTCATTGTCTATCTTGGGGATAGGCATTTCGCTTCATGGAAATGCGGATCCCTTAACGCGTTCTTCGTCGTTACTTTCAGCAACGTCAAGCCACACGACAACCTTTGAAAAGCAGCTAGATACACATACCCTCACCCAATCCGAATTACAACAGAAAGCCCAAGAATGGGGATTGACCACTGAAGAATGGCAACGTTACCTTGAATTACAAAAAGGGGAGCGGGGAATATGGTCGCCGAATCTTGATCCCTTAACGACCTTGGGCATTGAAGCAAAAACCGAGGAAGAACGTACCCGATATGCTGAACTCTTAGCCCGTAAGATGTATGAACGTGTTGAACGGGAGCTTGCATTTCAGCGTGCCTATGATAAAGCCTTTGCCAAACTTTATCCTAATGAATTGCCGTTTGAGGTTGAACCGCATATTTCACAATCGGCTGGACGGGTGATTTATTTTACCCGTTTAGACAACTGTGCAAAATGTGAGGCGGATGTGAGCCGTATTCTTTCCCATGTGGGCAATAGCACCCCTGTCGATATTTATATCGTCGGCGGGAATGATAACGCGATTCGAGAATGGGCCAAGAAACATCACATTGATCCGATTAAGGTGAAAAAACGGTTAATTACCTTAAATCACGATACAGGTTATTGGTTGCAGTATGCGAAAGGCAAAATGCCCGCCGCATTTCAAATTCAACAGGACGGACAATGGCAATCACTCGTTTATTAGTGAGTATTTTTCTGTTGTGTACCTGTACGGTTTCAGCACAGGCGTTTAGTTTTGGTCAAGACATCGATCAAGATATCCATAATGCAGCACAGCATTATCAAGTGAGTGAGGCGATGTTAAGAGGTTTAGTAAAGATGGAAGATGGCTGGTATGGAAAACGTTCGCCAACAGGGGCATTAGGCGTTGGACAGTTTACGCAAAAAACGTGGAATTGGTTAGCACAGAGTACGCGAGGGAAAATGCTTGGAATGCGATTAATAACCCCCTCAAATCGTGGCACCAAATCCGATCCACGGCGTCATCACCGCACAAATACCTATGCCACTGCGTTATTAGCCCGTTGGCATTTGGAACAGTTTGCCTTACGCGGCATTAAACCGACTGATGAACATCTCTATCTTGCCCATAACATTGGTTTAGAGGGATTGCATCGAGCCTTGTTAGGGCGTGCGAATGCCGAAGATATTCGCAATATGCGTCGCAATGGTATGCGTAAAGGTATGTCGGTTGCGCAATTTCTTGCGTATCAAGGCCAGCGTTATCGACTGCATAAACACATTGCCAATAATCGAATCCATTTAAACGAACAAAACTATGCTTGGGTATCTCCTAAAAGTGCGGTGCAAAATCAAGCCATTTTTTGGGTTGAACCACAAGGTACACCGCTTGTTTGGGTTGAGCCAAAATAA
Organism: Avibacterium paragallinarum; assembly: GCF_011765605.1. Taxonomy (NCBI): domain Bacteria; kingdom Pseudomonadati; phylum Pseudomonadota; class Gammaproteobacteria; order Pasteurellales; family Pasteurellaceae; genus Avibacterium; species Avibacterium paragallinarum. The sequence continues at coordinate 2,164,141 of NZ_CP050316.1, read as the reverse complement.
ATGATAAGGGAAATTTACGAGATTTGAAAAATGATGAATAAAAGAATGACTGCCATTATCAAATTTATTTTCAGCGTTGGGGTTTGTTTTCTCGTCGTTTATGGTTGTGTATGGCTGTATTTTTTCTCACCCGCTCATTTTGAGACAACGATAGTCCAATTAGCCAGATTGCAAGGTTATCCTTTAGCCTATCAAGCCTTATTTAATCAGATTTATTGGGTTACGCTACTCATTAGTTTGAATTTTGCGGCGATAGGTTATTTCATCTATGTGTGTTTTTTAAGGAGAAAATAAATGAACCGACTTCGTTCGCTCATGTTGAGTGCGATGTTTGTTTTCTGCACAAGTACCGTTTCGGCAGAATTGCCCGTTATTGCTGATTTAGGTGGTGAAAGTGCGGTGCGTTTTTATGAAGGAATTCAGCCTGAGGCGGATGAAAATACCTCTCATTTCCCGAATGCAATTCCCGATACCATTAGTGAGGCCGATATGCTCCCTGTGGTTTCCCATCGTTTAACCCCTGGCAAAGTTAATCCAATAGCCCTTGACTTGACAGGAATGTCGCCACTGTTTTTAGTGGGAGTAGATAACTTATCTCGTCAATGGCTTAAACAACATTATGACGTATTATTAGCCAATCAAGCAGTGGGATTAGTGGTGAATGTAGCAACCCTTGAGGAATTGACCGCACTACGCGAGCTTGCCCCAAATTTGCCATTATTACCAACCAGTGCGGACGATTTAAGCCGCCGTTTGAAGCTGAATCATTATCCTGCACTAATCACTGAAACAGGAGTATCACAATAATGGCATCGAAGTATTTATTAGAAGGGCTACTGCGTCCCCCTGTGGAATTTTATCCCGCTGCGGCTCACGCCGCTTGTGCCTATATTTGTGCGGTAGCACCTTGGTCTCTTGCCTTAAATCCGATGATTGGCTATGGACTTGCCGCAGGCTTTGGCGGGATCAGTTATTTTCGCTTTCGACAAGGGTGGCGTATTGTGCGTTACCATAGGAATTTAAAGCGATTACCTTATTATGCGTTAACTAGTCGTCAAATTCCTGTTAGTCAGAAATTTTTATTTCTTGGTCGAGGATTTGAATGGCAACCTGAACATACTCAGCGATTATATGATTGCTTTTCAGCAGAGGGAAAAAAATACCTTCGCCCATCTAAACTCTTTCTGCGTGCTAGAGAATATGAAAAACATCACGATAATGTGATCACCAAGTTCACCACCTCAGATTCTCCTTTTAATCCCGTCAGACCCTTACCGCCTGTTGAGGGAATTCCCGCTATTCACGGGATTGAAGTCAATGAAATTGATGTGATGCAGCCGTTAAATTCACGCGGTGGGCATACAGCAGTTTTTGGCACGACGGGGGTAGGGAAAACCCGTTTTGCTGAGGTCCTTGTTACGCAAGATATTCATCGAGGAAAAACGCAAGCCGAGCGTGAAGTGGTTGTCTTTTTTGATCCCAAAGGCGATCCCGATATGTTAAAACGGATGTATGCCGAAGCGAAACGGGCTGGGCGTGATAAGGAATTTTATATGTTCCATTTGGGCTATCCTGAACGTTCAGCACGCTATAACCCGATTGGACGCTTTGGGCGTGTTTCAGAGGTTGCAGGGCGGATTTCAGGGCAGTTAAGTGGCGCGGGTAATTCTGCCGCCTTTAAAGAATTTGCTTGGCGTTTTGTCAATATTGTTGCGAGAGCCTTGGTTGAAATGGGGGAACGCCCAAATTATTCGCAAATCTCTCGTTTTGTACAAAATATTGATTCTCTGTTTCTTAATTATGCGAAAACCTATTTTGATGCCCGTGATCCTGCACTTTGGCCACAGCTATTAAGCATTGCCGCAGGCGTTGATGTAAAAAATTTATCCTTTGGTATGAAAGACCGCCCACTGATTTGGGTGATCAATCAATATATTTTGGAAAATAAAATCTTCGATCCTGTGCTTGAAGGATTGGCGACGGCTGTACGTTATGATAAAACCTATTTTGATAAGATTGTGGCGTCATTATTACCGCTCTTGGAAAAATTGACCACGGGGAAAATCGAAGAGTTATTATCGCCAGACTATACGGATGTGAATGATGAACGACCAATTTTTGATTGGGAAGAGGTGATCCGTAAACGGGGCATTGTGTATGTTGGGCTTGATGCGCTTTCTGATGCCACGGTTGCAGCGGCGGTAGGTAATAGTATGTTTGCCGATCTCGTTTCAATGGCTGGACATATTTATAAGCACGGCGTAAATGAAGGATTACCTGAGACATTTGGCGGTTCAAATAAACCCGTAAAAATCAATTTACATTGCGATGAGTTTAATGAGCTAATGGGCGATGAATTTATCCCCCTTATCAATAAAGGACGTGGGGCAGGTATGCAAGTGACCGCCTATACCCAAACCATTGCCGATATTGAAGCCCGTTTGGGCAATCGTGCCAAAGCCGAGCAAACTATTGGTAATTTTAATACTTTGATTATGTTTCGGGTTAAATCGCCTGAAACCGCAAAATTGCTTACCGATCAACTGCATCGGGTGACGATTTTACAGAGTATGGTTACCTCTAGTGTGACCGACTCAAGCAATCCTGATGATGACAAAGCCTTTACCTCCAATACAGGAGAGCGGATTTCACAAAAAGAAGTGCCATTATTAGATGTGGCGAATGTCACCAACCTCCCTAAGGGGCAAGCATTTATTCTGATGAACGGGAGTACGTTATATAAAGTGCGAATGCCACTGCCTGCCATTGATAAAGACGATGTGATCCCCGCTTCGATGCAAGAACTTTTGGAGAAAATGCAAAAGCATTACCATGTGGCGACAAATTGGTGGGAGCCTGCGTTTAAGGAATATACTCCCTCAAAAGATATTGCGAGTTCATTTGAAGAGATGATTGCAGAAGAACGCATTGCCAAGGTAGAGGTGGATTGGGGTAACGATATAGATATGCCCGAAGAGGAAAGTGATGCCATTAGTCAAGTGGATACCGATGATGATATAGGAGAAGAAGAATGATGTTTGAAAATGAAACCAATGTGCTTGATTTACCGAATCAATATATTAATTTTGAGGAAGCCTTTGCGGTGTCAAGTGGGCTACCAAATGCTGAAGCGCTGCTTTTTTATCTCGAGCCCTATTTAAATAAATGGGTCGAAAGCCAAGATTCCGTGCATCAATTTGCCACAAAGTATGCCGATGAGGGCATCTCACTGTGGACAGCCAGTGATGTTCTTTTACGCGAAGAAGATATTGCAAAACAACGAACCTGCTTTTATTTGGTGTCAACGAAAAATGAGCAAGGTTACGTCCTTATTCACTGTCAGTTATCGCATAAGGAAGCACTTCAGTGAGTGAACAAACCTCAAGTTCAAGCAAGAAAAAGGGGCCTTGTCATACAGTTTCAGCCTTATTGGCTGCATTGTTTATCTCTCTATTATTAAGCATTCTCTTTGAATGGTTAGGGATTGCCTTTATTTGGCCTGAACAAGGTCATCGGCATAGCCAAGCGATGATGATTCAGGAATTAGGCTGGATTTCAGAAAGTGCAACACGCAGCCTCTTTGGTTATTCACCCAGTGAACTTGCCAATACGCTTACCTTGACGGTGCATGATTGGCTGTTTGTGAAAACAGGGTTTCAACCTTGGTTACAATCACCCAACAAACACAGTGATTGGGAATACCTGATTTACCATTATACGCGAGCCTATTTAGAGTCCATTATTTATGTGTCGATTACCTTTGTTGTGCGGTTGATTGTGATTATTTTTACCAGCCCGTTGTTTTTATTAGCTGCCTTTGCGGGCTTTACGGAGGGGTTAATGATGCGTGATTTGCGTAAATTTGGTTCAGGACGAGAATCAAGTTTTTTGTATCACCATGCAAGACGCTACATTAAGCCTGTGATGATAGGTTCTTGGGTACTTTATTTGTCTATTCCTGTTTCAGTTTACCCGAATATCATCTTAATTCCTGCCGCATTTTTATTTGGCTTATCTATTTGTATTACCGCAGCGAGCTTTAAAAAATATTTATAACCTCGCACTGTATAGAATGAAATTTGAAGGAAATAGCCAAGATTTCCTTCAAAATTTAAGCAAAACTTTTGATGTCTATTGATTGTGTGATGGAAATCATAAACGCCAATTTGATTACATGGAGTTTTTTTATGATGGCATTTTATCTGAGTATCATTTTAATTATGATGTGTGGTATGAATATGTTTGTAGGGATTACGCATCTCTTTCGAGAGACTCGTCAATACCTTTGGAGCGGTGTTTATTTTATGTTAGGAGGAGGTATGTTGGCGTTAGGATTGCATTTTCTGTCCCCGTTTTTGAAATATACGCACTGTTGAATTTCAGCGAAACGGTGTTTCCTTGATAGGTGAGTTCGTTAAATCAGAAAGTTCGGTTTCATATTGTAAGAGAATATCATTTAGTATTTTCTGTGAGCTTGCTCTCGTAACCCCTGTTTTGATTTTCTGTATCTCAGTTTCTAGCCAAGCTATACGAAAGTGACGGGATTTCTTAACGAGGTGAAATTCATCTGAAAAAACAATGTTGTTCACAAATGCACATACCCATTATTCTATTTTTATATGATGTAACAATAACCTATATGTCTTTAATTTTTTTCCTAAAAACTCTCTCAATTCTGAATAGAATTTCTCATTAAATTCCCATTGTGTTTTTGGCAACCTTAACCCGAATCAATTTAAGTTAAGGAGTTGTCGATGAATACGTTAGGAAAAAAAGTTTTACTCACCGTCTCTGTGTCTATGATGGCATTGACTGTACAGGCTTCCGAAAATGCCCAGTTAGCTCAGGCTATCAAGCAGCTTGAAGCCGCTCAGCATTCGCTTACGCGTGCGGAGGCTCTGGCTCAGACCTCGGAGAAAAACCGTGAATATTTTGATTATCAAGCTGCACGTCGAGATATTAATGCGATTAAAAGTGGCATTAATCAATATATCAATCCAACACGTGCCATTCCTCGCGATCCCAACGCCTCTCGTCGCTTGCAAGAAGATTACACCAAATTAAGACATTAAGGAGGACAGTATGGCAAGTGATTATACCCCGCTTAAGGCCTTTGAAATTGCCAGTGGCCTAAATGCCACAGAGCTTCGTGCCTTCTTTGCGATTATTTTCATCGCGTTGTTGCTGTTTGCTTATGTGTGGGCAATGAAAAAAGGTTATAGCGGGTTATTCAATGGGTTTAAGGGGGAAATCTTTGACTATTTAATATTGATTCTTAAAGGGGCAGCGATATTTATCGTTGTGGGAATATTTTTCTTTTCTTCGAGGTAATTATGACTCTTTTCCATTCTTTTTTTCAGCAAGTAAAACGCACTTGGCAATGGGGGGCACAGCGTTATTTGGCTTTTTCAGTTCTGTGTTTGGGAGCTGTACAAAATGCCTTAGCCGCGGGACCTGATGCGTCCAAAATTCCTGATTTTAAAATTCCTGGCGTGGATAGTAATACGACCGATCCGATGGAAATTATTTGGATTGTGGGCAAATCATTAGTCACCCTTGCAGCGGTATTATTTTCAGCTTGGTGTATCTATGCCGTTGTTAGAGCCTTAATTAGAACCTATACGCAAGCAACCGATGAAAACGATAAAAAAGGTTGGGGGCCCTTTATTACCGCTTTGATCATTGGTTTTATTCTGATTTTCTTCTCGCTCTGGTTGGTGAAAATGGCCGTTGGGCTTTTCTAATCTTATTTTGCTTACCCTTTGCTCACAGGATAGAGATATACCATGTCAAATCAAGAGGATATTCAATTTTTACCCACCCGACTTAATCGAGAAGCGACCGTGTACGGTGGAATGACAGTGCCTGAATTTGGTATTGCAGCAGCGATCGGATTTGGGGTTGGGTTGGTGATTGGCATTATGCTGTGGGCGATTGGGCTGTCTTGGATTCTTGCGCCTGCTCTTGCGATGTTAATGTGCATTATTTTTGTACTGATTGGCAAAGTGCTATTCGCCCGTTTAAAGCGGGGCAAGCCAGAAGCCTATTTAAACCGTCTGATTGAAGAGCGTATGGATTCGCTTTTAGGCGGCAATAAATTTATTCGGCGGGTCGGCTTTTGGGCCACTCGTCGTTCTTCAAAAGGACTGTTCTAAATGAGTAGATTGAAAAGTGAACTGAATCATAAAGATCGCCAATTAACCGTCGCCAAGATTGCGATCGTTTGCATCACCCTTATTTGTTTTGCCTTAATGTTTATTATTTACACCTTCCCAAGTACCTTGAAAATCTTACTTCCCCCTGATTTAAGGGCAGGCAGTCAGCGACCTTGGTGGGAAGTGCCTACATCAACCGTGTATGCCTTTGCCTATCAAACCTTTCAGCAGCTTAACCGCTGGACACTTGATGGGACACAAGATTACGAAAAAAACATTGAAGCACTTAAGCCCTTTTTAACGCCCTCTTGTGAAGCATTTTTGCAACAAGATTATGAGGATCGCCAACGTCATAGTGAATTGCGAGATCGTGTGCGTGGCGTGTATGAAATCCCAGGACGGGGATTTAGTGATGATCGTGTGATTGTCCATAGCCGAGATAGCTGGACGGTGAATTTGGATTTAAGTGTCGATGAGTATTACAAAGACGAACCTGTCAAACGTGTCTTAACTCGTTTCCCTATCAGTATTGTGCGAATGGATATTGATTCGCAGCGTAATCCTTGGGGGTTAGGTTTTAACTGTTATGCCTCCATACCCTTACGTTTAGAGGCAAGCGAGAGTGAGGAGAAAAAATAAATGAAGCGAAAAACCTTACGAAATTTGACCGCACTTTGTTGTGCTGTGATTGCGTGGAATGCTCAAGCCGAAATCTTAATGAAGTGGCAACGCCTCCCTTTGCCGATTGATTTGCAGGTGGAGAAAGAACGGGTCATTTTGGTCGATAAAAACGTCAAAGTGGGCTATCCAAAAGCCTTAGAGGGAAAAATCCGTTTACAATCCACAGGTGGGGCTGTGTATCTTAAAGCCTTAGAACCCTTTCCTACCGCACGGTTACAGCTCAAAGATATGCTGACCAACGAAATTATTTTGCTGGATATTACCGCAAAAGAAAAGGTGGCCAATCCTCAAGAAACCGTTCGCTTGCTTTATGAGGGAAAATTAGAAAATCAATCAGGCAGTCTAAATCAAGATGAAGAGGCAGAAGAGCAAGTTTCTGCCTCTCCTCAATTACCTGTACCTGCTGCCCTGACCCGTTATGCCGCCCAGATGCTTTATGCCCCAGTGCGTACGGTCGAATCCGTTCCAGGTATTCGCCAAATTGCACACGGCTTGCCGTCAAAAATCACCACGTTATTACCTGCATTACCCATCACTGCAACGCCATTAATGAGCTGGCAACTGGGTGATTATGTGGTTACCGCTATTCGCCTACAAAATAAAGGCGCCTCACGCCTTGACCTCGACCCGCGTGAGCTGCAAGGGCGTTTTTATGCGGCGACTTTTCAACATCATTGGTTGGGAGGTAGCGGTTCAACGGAAGATACAACAACCCTTTATTTGGTCACTGAAGGGCGACCAAATCAAGCTATCATTCCTGAATCGAAAAAATATGCGCCACCGAAAAAAGTCAAACGCACCAAAATTGTGGTGAAAAAAGTGATTGAGCAAACTCGCTCTGCAACAGTGAAGGAGGCACAAAATGAAAGCCAATAAGATGTTTATTGTCATTGGTGCAATTATTTTCCTTATGGTTGGTGGTGTATCCTATCTCTTATTTAGTGGTTCGTCATCGTCTTCAAGCACAAAACCCAGTGTGTTGGATACCGCACTTAAAGATCTGACCCCTGAAGAAATCCGTCAATTGGGTTTAGAGGGGGATACCAAAAATGACACGGTACGCACGTTAATTGGGGCGGCGAAAGAAAGTAACCGTCGTTATGAGAAAGTAATCTCGCAAAATGAAAAAATCCTCAAAGAAAATGAAACCTTGCGTAAACGTGAGCAAGATGTGCAGCAACAAGTAGATGAAGCAGTACAAAGCAAAACGCGAGAGCTACAAAATATGGTGGCGATACTTCGCGAAGAGATGTCGCAGTTAGTACAAGGTCGTACGTCCTCTAATGAGTCAACCACGTATCAAGGTAATACAACCAATGAGATTGGCGTTGAGGAGGATACTCCGCTTCCTATCGGAAATGGTCAAGGGGGAACGGGGACAGCGGAAAACGGACAGCGCGTTGAATGGGTTAATCCCGATGATCAAATCGAAGATGAACGTAACCCTGCTAAAATTGGCTTCCCAAACCTTAACGTATCCAATACCACATCGGGTAAAAAGGGATTACCTTTTATTTCAGGCAGTGATGAGAATGACCGTGGCACAACCTCTTCAAGTTCACCGAGTGGGAAACAAAAAAATAAAATTGCGGTTTACACGATCCCTGAAAATTCAACGTTGATGGGATCAACGTCAATGACCGCCTTATTAGGGCGTATTCCAATTGGTAATTCAGTGAATGACCCTTACCCGTTTAAAGCCATTATTGGACGAGATAATTTAATTGCTAATGGCATTGAACTACCAGACATCGAACAAGCCATTGTGTCAGGGACAGCGACAGGGGATTGGACCCTATCTTGCGTGCGTGGCGAGGTGAAAAGTTTGACCTTTGTGTTCAATGATGGGCGGATCGTCACCAGTGGTAAAGGAAATGAAAAAATTGGCTGGTTATCCGATCCACACGGTATCCCTTGCATTCCTGGGGAGCGAAAAACCAATGCCCCTGAATATTTAGGTACGCATTTCTTGTTGGCTGCCGCGGGCGCTGCCGCACAAGGTTACTCACAAGCTCAAACCACAACGGTGGTTGATGGCAACACGGTTGTCGGTGCGGTAACAGGGCAGCAAGGCAAATATGTGGTGGGCCAAGCACTAGGGCAAGGTATCCAAGAAACCGCAAATTGGTTTAAAGAGCGTTATGGACAGAATTTTGATGCCATTTATGTGCCACCTGGCCACCCTATTGCGATCCACATTGATAAAGCCATTGACATTGATTACGACCTCAAAGGACGTAAAGTGAAATATGCCCAATTTTCTCGTTCCTCTCAGCTTGATTAAGACTTCAATTAAGGAATTTGCTATGAAAAGAAGACAAATTTTTACCGCACTTATCACGTTTTGTGTATTGTCCGCTTGCTCAACTTCACAAAAAGCCTTATTGCCAACTGGTGAGGAAACAATGCAGGCGATTTGGAATAAAGGGGGCAGTGGCGCACAGTTACAGGTTTATCGCGATAGCAATAACCGTCAGCTTGATCCTGTCAATTATATCGGCTTTAAAGAACAACGGGATTATACTCGCACGGCAGAAAATGAAATTAAAAACCTTTTTCCCAAGCTCCCTAATCCTGATTTAATTATGTATGTGTATCCTCATTTATCGGCATCAGGTGAGTCAATGCCGATCCCAGGGTATTCCACAGTGATCCCCTTTTATAGTCGCGTACAGTATGCACAGCCAGGTGAACGGACAAGGGGGTTATAATGGGCGTGTTTTCAGAGGTATTGGCGTCCTTTTTTCCTGATAAAGCGGTGGCTTCTCGTCCACGTCCAGAAAAAAGCAATCGCGTAGAAAAAAACGTTGAGAAAGAAACGCATTCAGTTGAGCCTTCATCTGGGTTTTCTGTGCCTCAAACTGTGAAGCGGAGTGGTAAATTAACCCAAGCAGCACATCATCAGCGTTTATATAGCAAACAACCCTCTTTTGTGGATTATTTGCCGTGGGGCGAATTTTTAGAACAAGAAGGCGTGATGTTATTAGATGATGTACGCAGTGTTGGCGTAGTATTTGATGTTAAACCTATTGGTACGGAAGGGCGTGGTGAGGACTATTTAAGTCGTGTACGCAGCCTTGTTAAAGACGCACTGCAAGACAGTTTTGATGAATTAGATAATTACCCGTACGTTGTGCAGTTTTATTGTCAAGATGAACAAGATTTACGCCCTTATGTGGAAAGCCTGAAAGCCTATATTGCCCCTGATATTGTGCAAAGTGCGTTTACGCAAGAATGGTTAAAAAATACAGAAAAACATTTAAAAGACATTAGTAAGCCAGGGGGATTATTTGTTGATGATCGCATTACCAATACGATCTGGTCTGGGCGTATTCGCCGTACGCGAATGGTCATTTACCGTTATGTGGGAAAAAATGAAGAACAAAGTGCGGTAGAAAGTTTAAATAATGCCTGTGAGCGGGTGGTTGGGGTATTAACGACCGCGGGGCTTCACTTAACACGCCAAACAGGCGAGCAAATCCATCAATGGTTACTCCGTTGGTTTAACCCTAATCCTGCGACGGCGTTTGATCTCGATAATGGCAGCTGCTATGACAAACTGCATCAACCAACAAGCGATGATTTGCCGTTTGTTGGGCAAGATTTCTCTGAAAATCTCTTTTATAACCAACCTGAAAGCAAACAGGATTATTGGTATTTTGATGGGCTACCTCACGAAGTGGTGGTTGTTGACAACCTAAGAAATACCCCAGCCATTGGGCATTTCACAGGTGAGGTACGGCGTGGTAAGAATATTAATGCCTTATTTGACTTGTTGCCTGAATCGACCATTATGGTGACAACTATTGTGGTGTATCCTCAAGACAAATTAGAAGCCCATCTTGAACGAATCAGCAGCCGTGCGGTAGGCGAAAATTATGAGTCGATTTACCTGAAACAAGATGTCAAAACCGTGATGGAATACCTCAAAGATGGTCACAAGCTCTATCAAGCCAGTCTGGCGTTTTATCTTCACGGTAAAGATGAAAAAGAACTCAAACGACGTTCTCGTGAACTTCGAACCATTTTACTGAGTAACAATCTTGTTCCCGTTAAAGAAAATGCTGAAATTGCCCCGTTGAACAGTTATCTTCGTTGGTTACCAATGAATTTCAATCCGCAGTTGGATATGAAAACCCATTACTATACCAAGTATTATTTTGTGCAGCACCTCGCTAATATGCTGCCTGTCTTTGGGCGGGAAACAGGCACAGGACACCCTGGCATTACCTATTTTAATCGCGGTGGTTCACCCCTGGATTTTGATCCCATTAATCCGAAAGACAGAGCCAAAAATGCCCATAAATTGCTGTTAGGGCCAACAGGATCGGGAAAATCAGCCACATTGAATGCCCAAATGGCACAACTAATGGCAGTACATCGACCACGTCTCTTTGTAGTTGAGGCAGGAAACTCCTTTGGCTTATTTGCCGATTACGCCCAACGTTATGGTTTAACGGTCAACCGTATTTCCCTTGAGCCGAGCAGTGATATTGCTTTACCGCTTTTTTCCGAAGCCCATAAACTCCTCGAAATGAACGTCGATGTTGAGGCGGTTATTGATGAGGAAGAGGACGATGAAGAGGGCAGTGAGCAACGTGATTTATTAGCTGAAATGGAATTGACCACACGCTTAATGATCACGGGCGGCGAGATGAAAGAAGATGACAAAATGAGTCGTGCCGACCGAGCCCAAATCCGTCGTGCCATTATGATGGCCGCCGAAAAAACCTATGCTGAGGGGCGACAAACCCTCGCGGGCGATGTTCGCGATGCTTTAGAGGCGTTGAGTCAACACCCCGATACCCGAGAGGAGCGACGTGCAAGATTGGCTGAAATGGCAGAGGCGATGGATATGTTCTGTACGGGAATTAATGGGAAGTTTTTTAACCGTGAAGGGGAAATTTGGCCAGAGGCAGACATCACCCTTGTGGATTTAGCGATGTTTGCCCGTGAAGGCTATGAAGCCGAGCTTTCTATTGCGTATATTTCCTTAATTAACCATATCAATAGCCTTGGGGAAAAATACCAACACAGTTTTCGTCCTATCGTCAATATTACCGATGAATCCCATATTATCACCGTCAACCCGTTGCTCGCCAAATTCTTGGTAAAAGGGTCAAAAATGTGGCGAAAACTGGGCATTTGGTTGTGGCTGGCCACGCAAAATATGGAGGATTTTCCGAAAGAGGCATTGAAATTGCTCAGTATGATTGAATGGTGGGAGTTGCTGAATCTGACCAATGATGAGATCGAAGAAGTGAACCGTTTTCGTCGTCTTTCTGAAGCACAAAAATTGATGTTACTTTCTGCGAAAAAAGCCGATAAAAAATACACCGAGGGGGTGGTACTGGCAACCAATATGGAAGCTTTATTCCGTGTCGTGCCACCGAGTATTTATTTGGCTCTGGGTATGACAGAAAAACACGAGAAAGCACAACGCCGAGCCATTATGGCTGAGCATCAGTGCAGTGAACTTGATGCAGCCCTGATAATGGCAAAACAGATTGATAAAGCAAGAGGAATTACTGATGAGCCAACCTAAGACAAGTCGTGTCGGCCTCTTATTTCAAGCTGACCCAATTATTCGTCCTTTTAATCTTGCCCCAGTTTTGCAAGATTTAGAGCGGCTTTGTAAGCAGATTTTGGAAAGAGTGGGGGATGTGCAACAGTTTATTTTGTATCCGCATCGTGTGTTCAAACAACGTGCGTGGCATATTAAGGTGATTGGCGAGAAAGGGATCACTTACCTTTTACTCAATATTGGTGGGTATTATCAATTTGTTAGCGAGATGAATGCCACACGGCTTTCTTTAAGTGTCGCCGATGACATTGATGCCTTTTGGTTTGCTTATGCGTTGAGTGAAAAACTCGGGATTTCTCCGACCATTCCGACTGGACTATTTGGCGGGGAGGCACAATGAAAACCCGTTCAAAAACACGCAAAATTTTGACCGCACTTTTAATCGGCGTATTGCTCTTTTTAAGTGTGCTTTTACTTGGCGTTGTCTTGGTGACTTATATGCCAGGACTGAATCTAAATCAATGGTTGCAGGAAACTGCCAATGGGTGGATGGCGTGGCGACTTTGCTTGTATGCGGTGGTAATCGGATTAATGTATCGTATTTATCGTGTTCGTCCGTTCTCCGTTCAACTGTGGGGATTGGTGATAGCGGTATTTCTCACCGTTGAAGGGCTGAATTTACTCTATCGATTATAAAGGGGAGGAAAAGATGACGTTTAATGTAGACAGCTATCTTGAATATTTTCTCACGTTATTGGGTTGGATAATCAACAATGGTCTATTTGGATTGCTCGCTAGTACAGGCTTATTTATTGCCCCTTTAATTGGTGTACTCATCAAAACGTGGTTAGAGGTGAAAAAGCAAGGGGCAGATGAGGGAAACAAAGGCGAATTGCTGATTGATTGGCTAGGCATACAATTTTTTCCTGCAATGCTGGTGATTGTGATCACCCTTGCCCCAATGTTACCGATTTCGCTCAATAATATGGCTTACAATGTGGAGCAATCGAAGCATTGTGGCTATAAAGTGCCATTAGCCCCTGAAAGAACAGGTTATGCCAATATGGTGAGTGAATTTGCCGATAAACAAGCCAAAGTGCCCTTGTTGTGGGGCTTGATGCACGCGGTGAATAAAGGGATTTTACACGGTGCGGTTTCAACCATTCCTTGTAAGCCTGATTTGCGTCAAATCCGTTTTGAAGTGCAACACGAAAAAATTAACAACCCCGCACTGCTGACCGAAGTCCGTCAATTTGTGCAGCAATGTTATTTGCCTGCTCGCCGTAAAGTGTTGGATAGCCAAGTAGCAATGAATGCCGCACAAGCTAGAGAGGTAAGCTGGCTTGGCGGGAAAATTTTAGTGAATAATAGTGAACTTTATCCTCGTTATCGTGCGATGCAACCGATGCAACGTTGGGCTTATGACCCTAACCGCGATCAGGGATTACCCAATACGGGCGAGGGCGGTTTCCCGCATTGCGATGAATGGTGGGCAGATAGCCAAGTGGGACTAAAAGATATGCTGCTTGCGGATATGCGACAAAACCTATCGGTGAAATTAGGCGAGCTGTTTACTGATGCGAATATTCAAGATGAGGCGTTACTTCGCACCTTATTACGCCCTGAAAATATTAATATTTCAAGGGGGAAAGCCTATGAGGGTTACGGCGGCAGTTTAGATTCTACACTCACGCATAATGTTTCTGCCGTGGTATCCGCATTGGGGATTACTGCGGGCAGCCTTGCTGCTTACCCAGGTTTTGATGCAATGCGTAATGCGTTGCCTATGATCCAAGCCTTACTGATTATGGCAGTCATTATTTTAACGCCGATTGTCATTATATTTAGTGGGTATTCCTTAAAAGCCATTGTAACGTTGATGTTTGTGCAGTTTGCATTAGTGACCGTGTCATTTTGGTGGGAGTTAGCACGTTGGTTGGATTCGTTTTTGATTAGCATTTTGTATAATTCCCCTGGTCATCAATCAGAAATCAGTTGGGCGTTTCTCCAAAATAGCCGTGATGACGTGATTATGAGCTTTGTGTTAGGGGTAATGTTTTTGGTTTTGCCTGGTGTTTGGGTTACGGCAATGTCTTGGGCTGGGGTCAATTTAGGACGATTAGCAGATAGCTTTCATAAAGGTTCTGAACAAGTCCAAAAAAGTGGTTCTAATGGACCAAAACTATTACCTGGGGGCTCCAAATTAAAGTAAATTACTAATAAAAATAGCAAAGCTGTTAAGTTAGGGCTTTGCTATTTTTGTTTAGTCTATTCGGCTACCGTTTGAGTAATAGCCATATCCTGAATGACCGCTTCTATAACCGTTATCGTCATCATCATTATTCACCGATAATATTTTATGAATAATATCTTTTACCTCTTTAGGAAGATATTGAAATGCAACTAAGAGTGCAAAACAGAGGATCAATGCAAATAAGTGATAGGTTATATAAAATAAAACGAAAAACAGGCTGAAAATACCGAGTACAATCATAACTTTCACCCATTTCACCACCTGCCAATGCTTAAATTTGTTAATCACATTTTCTGTCTTATCAACGAATTTTGCAAAACCTGTCATTTTCATTTTTGCCTCCGTTTATGATCTCCATAGGGTTGTACAATTTATATGCTGACTATTCTTGTCCTCTTGTGTAGAAAAGTCAATAGGCAATTTACAATGAATTTGCGTAATCATTTGACATTACAAAAAATAAAGCTACACTAAAAGTGTATCATAAAATGATACGATTGTGGTTAAATGAAAGACTAGTGGATTAAGGAGAGGGTGAGTTTTCGTTTATCGAGAGATATACGTTTTGCCTAGTACAAATATGAGATTACAAGTAAAACAATGGGGCAACAGTAAAGCGATTCGTTTACCGAAAGACTTTACTGAATCAATGAATTTAAATATGGGCGATTTTTTAGAACTAGAAAAGGTGGATGACAATACAATCAAAATTGTCATTGTTCCTAATGTCCCGAAAAAAAGAAGACTCACCTTAGCTGAACGTATCGCAATGACCTCTACTGAACAGCTCCCCGTTATTGAAGAATGGGATTCTCTTACGCCAATAGGGAATGAAATTTAATGGCTAAATACAATTTTAAACGAGGGGACATTATTACTGTGTGCTTGAATCCTGTTGTAGGAAACGAGTTACAAGGGGAGAGCCGTCCTGCATTGGTACTAAGTAACCATACCTTTCATAATTTAGGATTTATGATGATTGCTCCCATTACACAAGGTAATGCTACACTGGCGAGAAATAACGGTTTTGCCGTGACACTAAGTGGGACAGGTTGTAAAACACAAGGTGTTATTGTAGCGTACCAAGCCAGAATTATTGATTTTAAAGGAAGAAATGCAAAGAAAGTGGAGTCGGTGCCTGACTATATTTTAGCTGAAACACAAGATATTATTGAGGCAATTCTGAAAGACTAAATTGTTAGCTACAATTAAAAAGGTTCTTTTTCTTGTATTTGCGGTTGCTCTCTATCGGGCATAAAATCTGCTGATGCGACCAGTCCATTATTAAACCAATTATCCCAAATGTCATTGGTGAGAGTCATATCAATCACGTTCGGAATATAAATTGTTTTCTTTCATAGCCAATGCTCTTGTCTAATTCATCTTGTGTTGCAATAAAAAGGAGCGTAATAAATTGGAACGCCCCTTTTTTAGATACCTTGTTACAGTCTAAAGACCACTACGACGTATTTTGGTTGAAGCAAAGTTTTGTTTAATCGCTTTTTTTACATTACATTCGATAGAGTCGTCATATTGCCCATTCTTGTAAATGTCAACGCTAGGGTTATCAATTGTGTTAGTTCCTCTACCTTGGAGAAAGCCAACACGGTAAGAAATCCCGTTATTTTTAAGTTCCATCACATTCGTAATAAATCCTGAACCTACTGAGATTTCAGAGTTTTCATTAGCGATGACTTGTTTGATTGGATTTTTAAAACTAAATTGACCATAAGTATATTCATAATCACTGCCAACTTTTTTCACCATAATGGGTTTACCATCTGTTGCCGTGCAAGAAAAAATAATACTGCTATTATTTGCGGCAAGGGCATTAGTAGAAAAAAGTGCGGTTAAAATAATGCTTAAAAAAAGAGATTTACGCATAAGAAGCTCCTGTTATTTGAGACATTAATAATGTATCAATGAATGATTAAAAATGCGACTATTTTTTAGTTTGTTTTATTCAGGACATAATCAGCCTCTTGATTCCGACGTCGAGCATTTATTCCGCCGTTATCAACTTGTCGTCTTCTGATTGCATTGGCTAATGCAGTCATATCACCTGTATTGGCTGAGACCTTTGCTGCTTTTACCACGGACTCCAATTTACTCAGAGAACCATAATTGTAAGCCATCGAGGTTAAAACAGCTTGTGCATTAGGTGGTAATTTATCCCAAGTCTCGGCAGAAACGTTTCTTCTCGCAATATTTGCAAATTCCTTCGTTCTTCGAGCTAAATCACGCTCAGCATCTTCTCTGGTTACGGTCATTCCAGGTTGTACTTTGATCACCGTACCATCTGCTTTGGTTATCGTATCTGAGCCGTAGCCTAAACGCTGTGCATTCATATCCCATTTTGCTTTACCAATAAATCCTTCAAACTTTCTCAATAGACTTGTCGCTTGATCAAGAGAGGAACCATTGATGGGGGCAATCGGTTTATAATTGCCAGAATAGTTTCCACTTGCGTTATAAGGCGGTCTATAAGGCACAACGTTGTTCACAATCGGAACATCTAGGGCAATGTTTCGGCGAGGTAAGGCAATATCGCCTGCTTCCATATGATCTTCCACATTTGGTGTGCCGTAAGCTAAGTCATTGACACGTTTATCCACGTTGTCATAGCCCTCTCCATGGTTGCCAACATTGGCTTCGCGGTTGAGTTTGTTTTGAATCACGACAGATGCTGTGTTACTGGTGATCATTTTTTGCATATCCATTTCAAGTTTGACTTGAGAGATTTCTAAATCAATTTTATTTAAGGTTTTTTCCAGCTCTTGTTGTGCATTTTGATCGGCTGCTACATAGGGTTCGCGCATTCCTGCGAGTATTGCTCGACGAGCTAATAGCATTTTTTCCATCACTTTGGCCGTGGCGATTTCAGCACTTAAACGTTGGCTAAGCACTTCCACATCAGGATCTTCGCGTAAGGCTTCAATGAGTCCCCGTGTAACAGGAATGGTATTAGAGCTCAGTTCAGCCAGCATTTCTTTACTTGGCGTGTCCATATTCAGTACTTGTTCCAGTTTCTCTACGGTTCGTACATTTTCTTCTTCAATCGCAGGAGCCAACCCAACCCCTGCTTTTGAGCTGGTTTTCGGGCCACAATCTTCAGTACAGGTTGAAATGGACTGTTCACCAATGGTTCGGGTTAAAAAGTCGGAGAGTTTTTGTGGCGAATCAAAGGTTTGGCAGGCTGCCCCTGTGCAAGATTGCCCTGTAAGTGGGCTTTCATCTAAGGCGTTGCGGTTGTGTAAGAGGTTGTAACCCGCTTTAGAAACATCTTCAATCAGTTTGATTTGTTTTTGATTTTCACCACCGCGTTTTTGACCGCCAATCCATTCTTTACCATTTTTTCCTTTGTTATCTTCCGATTTTTTCTGTGCCTTTTGTGCATCGGGTTCGGTGGCCACAATGCTTTTGTAATTTTCCAAATCTGCTGATTTTGCCCAACGCCCATTTAATGTATAGTCAGCAAGTTGCTTAGACATCGCTTCACAACTGGTTTTCAGGCGATTAAAATCAAGCCGTCCTTGATAAACACCATTGGTTAAAATGTCATAAAGCTGTGGATTGGCTCGCTGAATAACCATTGCTGGAAGGCTCGCTACCGCCCCTTTTGCCGATTCCATCACGTTGCTCATCAAATCTTTAAATCCCTCCGTGATACCGTTTAATTGGTTTTTTACGGTGGTTTTTATATCAAAATTACCGCACATTAAATTGGCTTTCCAGCCAATCCCAAATTCAATGGCTTTCAGGGATTTTGCTCGTGTCGGTGGTGTCATATAGCCTGAACCGCCGCCGATTTGATAGTAAATTTGATCGGATAAAACGGAGTCAGATTTATTAAATTGAATGTTGTCTAACAGAGAGCTCTCTGCATAAATGGGAGATGTACTGAGTGCGAAAAGTACCGCAACACTCACTTTATTGAGTCGTTTCATTTTGTTTCCTTTTATTCGTTATCGTTAGACCAATCAATACTGTATAAAAAGGTTTGCCCACGACGCTTACAGCATTTATAAGGGCGCCATAACGCCCAGGCATAATTGCCTTTTTCAGATAACATTGTCGGCGGGGTATCAGGGAATGCACTGCAAGATTGTTGCATCTCGGGAGAGAGCTGTTGCCATTTATGATTATTGGCATTGCCTTCTTTAACAGGTTTGGGATACCAAGTGCCTGCACCGCCTGTTCTCGCCGCAGGCTGATAGATATGGAGTTGTCCTGTGCGGGTAACAATGTCGGCAACACGCTGTGCAATGACGGCTGATGCCTTATAATCATCCACTTGGGTTACCGCACCACCTCGTGGATAAATATTTCCCCACATCTCCGCCCCTGAACGTACTTCACGCATTCCTGGTATCAGTGCTTCAGGGTAAAACATCTCAGGCAAATTTTGTTGCCACGCAAAGTAATCAAGGCTACTTAAAAAATACGGCATAAATGGGGTGGTTTGGGTTTGGCAATAATACCCCGTGCTTTTTAACAAATTACCAATCGCCCCTTGAGGGTGTCCAAGTGCGGTCGCATTTTTAAAATTAAGCTGGCTGTAATTTTTTTGTGGTGAGCGATACTCACCGCCTTTGACTCCTTGAGACATCACATTCATTTCTGACCACGGATTTTGCCCATCGTGGTTATAGGCTGAAACCACCATTTCAGGTAAAAAGTGGCGTACTTTTGTTGAGGTGCGAACTTTGCAGCCAAAGTAAGTGCAGAAGAGCCAAAAACAGGTGCCAACCACCTTGTATTCTAAGCAGCTAGTTGAGGCACTCGATGCCATAATGGTTGCCGTATTGATTTCGCCTTGCGCTGTTGTAGTAAAAGCAAGTACGGTACAAAGTGCAGTCAGTTTTTGCGGGATTTTTATTGCCACGTTATTTTCCCTCTTTTTGATTTATCCATTGTTTCCAAAGTTGAATGGCATACTGAACATCAGTTACACCATAAATAACACCTTGACCAAATTGCGGGCTGTCAAATAACACTGCAGGCACTTTGCGAATACCCATTTGCCAGCCGATAATCACGCCTTGATAAGCCTGTTGTAATTCACGGATTTTCGTTTGGCTATCAGGATGTTGAAAGAACGCTTTAGCTTGATTTTCTGCTTGCGTGGGATTGCTACTTAAGGTTTGGCTAAGCGCATCTTCCCATTGTTCGACACGGTCGAGATGGTAAAGATGCTGAGCCAGTTGGGCATTTTGAATGGGGTAGGCTTGCGTGCTGAAAACCGTGATATTGACTTCGCTAGGAAGTTCAGCCCAAGCTGCTATGCTGATGCCTAAACACAAAAGAAGCGTTCGCTTTATCATGACCTTTTACCAAATGAAAGAGAAATAGCCTAACCTTAGCGAACTTCCAAAATGAACTGAATAATTAATTCTCTTTGAAATAAAAACAATTATTGTGAAAAGAAACAGCAAAAAAGGATTTTTTTATGAGAATGAATTTTGTATGATAAGGGCATTAAGTCAGCTACTTTGGTAGCCCTTAAAACGTTGCAGAACACCTGAAATAGCAACGGACTAGCCCGCTGTGGTAGTTGTGTTCATTGCCGAAATAACCTCAGCATTCTGAAAGAGGTTTCAGTGATTACACTGTGAATGTGTCTTTTATCTCACCTGTTCAGGGAAAACTGTCCCTGCAGGGCATTTATCCTTGAACCTATGTTTAACTTCAATGGAGAATGCATTATGAGCAATTCACTTCCTTTCGATCCCTTTGGATCATCTCAACAACCTGAAAAAGCTAAAAAATCTTTTTCCTACGTTTTAGGGCGGGGTTTAGGCAAAGCCGTGGTTTTTGCACGCAACAAATTATCAGGCGTGAGCCAAGCGGTTCATCATAGTATTGAAGATGATGTTCAGCGACGTTTGGCTGAGCAAGAAGCCTTTCACGAAATGTTGCAACAGCAACAGGAGATTTCCTATTGTGAAGAAATCGAAAAACTTAAGCGGCGTCATTTAAAAGTCGTTCTCTCAATGAGCTTAATTGGCTTATTGATGGGAGCAGTGTCCGCAGCTATCTTATTTTGGTATTACTAAACTAACGTTTAGATAACCTTGCTACGTCCTTTGGGGAAACATATTGCTTCCCACAAGGAGGTTGTGTTTCCCCAAATTTTTAAGGAGAAACACAATGAGAGTGCAAATTTTACTCTCGGCAATTGGAGATTATATGCCGAAATATCAGCATCTTGACAGCAAACCTCAGCAAGCCTTGATTGATGAAATTATTCAGCAAGCTAAAGTGGTTTGGGCTGCTCGCCAACCGCAAGAAAGTGCGGTGCGATTTTTACAAAAAATGCCCGCACAACATGGTTCACATTTTCGTTTTTTGGAGGTCACTCAAAAAGATGAAAATACCTTGTTGGTCTCAGGAGGGCGAACAAGATGAAAGCCAAGCTAAAGGCATTATTCCATCATTTACAGACAGTAACGTTATTACGCTTAAGTGATGATTTACGCAAAGGGGCTTACCTGATGGGACTTGGACTTGTAGGAACGGTTTTATCTTCAGACAACGTTTCTGTTCTTGAAGGGATTTTTCTCTTTCTTTTTGGTGCAGTTACTTGGATAATAGGTCATCTTTGTGCTTATTATACAGATATTAAGTCAAAACATACGCAAGGAGAGAAAAAATGAACTGGCCACTCTTTGTTATACTCGGTTTGTCAACGCTCTTTATAGGCACGTTTGTTGGGCTTTTATATTGGGCGAATTGGGATTTAATTAAAGCAGAGTTTTCAGAAGATGAAGCACTTGCTGACAAAGATCCCGAAAACAAATCGAATTAACCTTTCAACACCTATCTTAATCGTATCACGATAAGATATTCCTATCCTTAGGGGAAAACCTTTCCCTTGAGGAAATGTGTTTCCCCTTTTTTATTTTGGAGAAACACAATGAATATTTTACACACTTATTTTGACAATAAATTGGTTGAAGCTGGCTTTCCAAGTGAATTAATGATTGAAAGTTCGCTTTCTTATAGCCAAGGCGATGGCGTTGCCTTTTATGGTCGGCTTTATTCTGATGATTGGATTAATTTGTATAAACACATTTATCCTGACCAAACAGAGAAAGCCTATCGCCGATTTGCATTTATTGCCGAATATATTGGGGCGAATGAGTATTTCAATGTGCTTGACATTACGCGTAATCATTTCGGTTATCGCTATTCCCATTGTAATACGATGAGCCTTGATACGCGTCCAGCGGAAGAAGCGTTTTGCTTTCGAGATATTCGCAACAAAGATAAAGAAATGTTCAGGGCAATCTGGGACAACTTTATTGCGGATTTAGGCGAATACATTAAAGACACCTCAACAATGCTGGAACGTCTTGGGTATCGTTTGCTGGAATCAATGTATATTGAACCCGAAGAAAAACGTCACACCATTAATACTAAGCAGTATCGCATTGAATTTACGGTTGAACCCGTGCCTTTTCATTATGGCTATTTTAGCTCAGAAGATTTTGGCTATGAGGATACCAATCAATTTTGCGAAGCCATTTTGAATGGCATGAAAATCGTTGATTTAAGTGCTACGGTCTATCACAAAGCACTCGGCATTCAAATGGGCGAAAGTTCATTAGGTTGGTGTACTTACTTGAGTGAGGATACCACTTACCGAGGCCATAGACGTGATTTAATCCTTGATGCCATTCGTGAAGCGAGAACCTTTGCACACAAGCTGACAGGCTTAACGCAATTACGTCAGCCCCAATAAATTAACTGCCTTTTCAACCCAATCGGGGAACATCTCCGATTGTGGGGCTGTTCCCCTTTTTCTATTTAGGAGAACAGACATGAACAATTCAACTCAGAAAAAAGATATTTATCAAGAAATTACCGATAGAATTATCACCGCACTTGAAGCAGGTACGGTTCCTTGGCTAAAACCTTGGGATAACCCTGAAGGCAATTTAGGCATACCTTGCAATGCCGTGTCAGGACGATACTATCAAGGAATAAATATCTTACTTTTATGGATTGCTGGCGCAGAAAATGGCTATCGACAATATAAATGGATCACCGCACGGGCCGCTAACAAATTAGGCGGCTATGTGCGTAAAGGTGAGAAAGCGACCATTGTTGCCAGTTATTGCCCGATTGAGCGTGAAAAATGTGATGACGAAGGTAACCCGATTTGTGATGAAGAGGGCAACCCTGAAATGGAGCAGTTTGCCATTTTAAAACGTTATCCTGTTTTCAACATCGAACAATGCGACGGTTTGCCGAAAGCAATGTTTGATAAAACGCAAGAACGTGCAGTAGATGCTGAGCTGACCCAATACCAGATTTACGCAGATATTCGCAAAATTATTGATGGAATGTCGCTGGCAGTGGATATTGTACCCAGTCCTGAAGCCTTTTATCAGCCAAAAGCCGATAAAATCGTAATCCCTGAAATGAAGCAATTCCATTCAGAGCAGGATTTTTACAGCGTACTTTTGCACGAAATGACGCACGCCACAGGGCACGCCTCGCGTTTAAATCGAGAAGGTATTGCCTCAGGTAAAGCCAAATTTGGCAACAAAATCTATGCCTTTGAAGAGCTAATTGCTGAAATGGGTGGGGCATTTTTATGTGCACATCTTGGGTTTAGCCAAGTTCCACAAAATGCCGCCTATATTCAAAGTTGGCTCAAGATTTTGAAAGAGGATAATCGTGCCATTCTCAAAGCCTCAGGATTTGCTCGCAAAGCCTGTGAATATATGCTTGAGACGCTTGATGTTCAAAAACAATATGAACATTACTATCCTGAAGCAGCGTAAACCATACGGAGTGGCATCATTTAATGATGCACCTCTTCCTTTCAACCTTTAAAAGTGCGGTTAAATTTCACCGCACTTTTCCCAATGGGGATACATTTATCCCTTTGGGGCAGTGTATCCCTTTTATCATTTAACTTAAATAAGGAGATACACGATGCCAAATTGGTGTGAAAATAGACTTTCAGTAACTGCAACAAATGCAATGATGATGAAAGCGATTGCTGAAAAAGTCTTGCGATTTGATCAAGAAGAAAATCAGCAGGTCGTTGATTTTAATTTGTTAATACCGATGCCCAAAGAAGTGAATATTGTTTGTGGTAGCTATGGTTGGCGAACACTTCAATTATTAGAGCTAGACAAAGGACTGTTATTAACTGATGACCTGATTGATGAATTTGTCAAAGATAGCAAAAAAGCATTACGCTTATCTTTGTTATCGAAAGAGCATAATTGGACTGTTGGCGATTTTGTTCATTGGCTTAAAGATAATTCGAATGAACCAGATTATTTTTACTTCGACTTAGTTTTAGGGCAGCAATATATTGATAATAAGCTGAAATATAATGCCCCAACTTGGTATGAGTGGGCTTATGAAAACTGGGGCGTTAAATGGAATGCGGATACACAATATTGCGATGACATTTGTGAGGGGCAGACATATTTTTGCGTCGATTTTGATACTGCATGGTGTCCACCTTCAGAATGGTTTACTGAGCTTACCCATCAGTTCCCTGAAGCTAGTTTTCGATTAACCTATTTTGAACCAGGAATGTTATTTGCGGGTGTCCAAAGTTCTGATGAAACAGAGACTTGTCATTGCGAATATCCTGATTCAGTAGAAAGACTTTTCAATATTGCAATGGAGTTTGGTTATTCGAAGGACGATTTTGAATTTGACCATGAATAATGGTAATAAAAGCACTCAGTATTGAGTGCTTTTTTACTGTAAGATGTTTAGGTTTAGGCTTCTCGATCTAAATGAAGATTGATGTTTGCTAGTGGAAAAAATAATTTGTGGGTATCTTTAGAGAAAGGGAGAAATCCAAATTGTTGATAAAAATCTACCGCACTTTGATCTTTGGCATCAACAATCAATGCATAAGCCGCAATATCCGAACGAATAATGCGTTTTAGTGCGTTACCGAGTAAGGCTTTTCCTAAACCATTGCCTTTTGCTTGCTTATCAACGGCTAAGCGACCAAGTAAAACCGCTGGAATACTAGGGTAACGGGGCAGTTTTTTCTTAAGGTTTTCAGGGAGATCAACAAGAGGAATACTTGCTGAAGCTAAAGTATAGTAGCCTAAAATACGTTTGTTTTCATCAATGACAGCAAAGCAAGAGGCGATACGCCTTTTGATGTCTTGTGAAACCTGTTTTTGTAAATACTGATTTAACGGCGGAACGCCACAATCAAATTGATCGCGTAGATAGGCTTTATCAAATGCAGTAATCTTGATATTGGGGAGCATTATTCCCCCAATAATGAGGTGCTTAAATCAAGTGCTTCTTGCATTTTTTTATTTGGCATAGGCGGTGAAATTAATGCTTCTGCAAAACACTGCTGATCAGCGATGGAAAGGTGGATAAGTTCATTTTTTTCCACTGTTTTTTTCGCAGCCGACAGTGCTGCACTAATTACAAAATCACTTAAACTACGTCCTTCAAGGATTGCAGCACGCTTTAATAGTTGTTGCACATCAGTATTAATTCTAGCTTCAAATCTCGCTGTGGCTGGCATAATATTCTCCTCTTTTTTTAGGTGTTGATTGTACGGTGTATGTACGGTAATTTCAAGTGCTAAAATGGAAGGAGGAAAGTATTTTTGTTGTAGTGAGTTACTCTTCGTAGCTTTAGTTATTTTAGAATAACGCCTTCGTTGAAATCTGGTTTCTAGTTAGGAGCAAGTGAATTGATGCATTTCTCATCTTTGTCAGTTTTTTTCTGCTATTAATAAATGCTTGCCAGTTTGTTAGTGACTCAAGGTAAATGTAGTCGATAGTAGTGATAATAATTGGATTTCTTAAGGTTTCTAATTGCTTTATGATGATATCCAATTCTTGAAAGTTTGAAACATCAATACCTAAAATGTCCTTGTCATTTAGATTAGGGGATTTATTATTTAAGTCAAGTAGTGAATTAATCAAAACTACGCTTTTGAGCTTTGCTATTTTGCTTAAGAGAGTTGATTTTCCTGTTGCAATTTTTCCAGAAATAATCACCAATATGGAGCTGGTGATGCTATCAAGGTGTTCTTCTAAATAGTTATTAAAACGAATATTAATAGGACTATTTTGAGTAGATGTCGCATTCAGTTTTAAAATGTTATGGTTCATGATATTCCTCATTACCGTTTTTAATGATATTAAACCTTATATTTTCGCCAAACTCTCAATACTGTACTTTCACTTGTATTAAGGATTGCCGCGGTCTCTTTAATGGATGTCCCATTTTTTCGCTGTTCAATAATGGCGTGGTGTAATGCGATATTGGGTTGCCGCCCTCGATATTTTCGTTGCTTTCGAGCAAGAGCAATTCCCTGATGTTGTCGTTCTTTTCGTTTTTGGAAATCATTGTGTGCCACGCTGACGGCAAGTTTTAAAAACATATTCTGCATTGCAGAAAAGAGGTCTGACATTAAAAATTTAGGGTCAAAAACCTCTGCACTTGTACCGAGGCTTTGTGACACGGTATCAAAGTCAAATACTTCAGGAACCTGAATTTTTGCCCCTTTTGATTGTATGGCATTAATTAATTCAAGGGCTTTTTTCGGTTCTAACCGTGTTAAGCGATCGATGCTTTCGGCAATCACGACATCGTTTTGTTGCAAATCACTAATTAACCGAGAAAGTTCTGGGCGTTTTTCCCATTCCGTTGTGCCTGAAATTTTTTCACGATATACGGCTGCCACATAAAAGCCTTTACGTTTTGTATCATTGATCAGTTTTTCTTGCCGTTGTAGATCTTGCTCTTCGGTGGAGACTCTCATATAGATTCGTGCGAACATAAAATACTCAACATACCTTCATTAAGGTCATTTTTTTATGACTCTGTTATTGAACCCCATTTTCAGTCTAAATGACGGGGGCATTTACTGGATTTTTGCCAGTGTCATTGAGGTATACCCTAATGACGTACTTATTTTGCAAAATATCAGGGGATTTTTAGATGGTTAATTGTTTTGAAATTTCAGAGAATTTAGGAGAGGAAAAGTCATTTAGGATAAATATACTGGAACAGGAGGAATGAGATTACATAACAATGAGAGCTTTGATTATCGTTATACCCCTTCTTTTTTCAAGTTGGGCCAATGCTCAAATTCAAGCGGGCCAAATTTGCCATACTGATCCTGAAGTGACAGCGTATAACTATGCAGGCTTATGGGAAAAATTTGAAGATGGTTGGATTTGTAATTATTGGCAGTTTCTTCCTGAAGATGAATGGGAAGAGGTGATTATAGAGGAAGAAGGAGTGGAAGCAGAAACCGATGAATAAAAATAAATCACTAATTTTATGAAGTGGGGTTAAGCAAATTTTACTACAAACGAATTAAGCATTCGAAGCTGTTTGCAGTGAAATAAAATGATATCAATGGCATTGAAAAATTTGGAGTTAAGCAAAGCAGATACTCCAAAATATAGGGCAATTGGCTTTTATCCTTGAAGGAATGTCAATTTTATTTTCATTTTTCGCAGAATTTAGGGTTAATCTCCGTCAGCTCCTTTTTATATTTGCCTTCATAAAATATAGGTTGAATAGCTATTTCATCAAAAAATGCCAGGACTTCGGGCTTGCTAAGTGCGATTTTTGATGATTCCTCCGCATTACCTTTAAGTATTTCTTTTGCAAAAGAATTAGCTTTATCCAATCCTACATAAGAGGATGAAGCTGCTGTTAAAACTTCATCAATTACTACCAAATTATTGCCAATTCTATGCTTTACAATTTGATTCAAAAATGACTGCTGAGAACTTAAAGTAATATCCATGATATTTTGAGGTGCTTCATAAAATTTACCTTCGCCCCAATCAGTTAATCCACCTTTTTTATTTGTGTTTGGATTAATGGTCTTTTTTGATGACAATGTTCCAATAGATAATATTTGCACATATTCCAGTGGAGATTCAAAAAATTTATCGGCTTCATGTAAACCAATTAGACTAGGATTATTGGCAAACAGACCTCCATCTATATATTCGTTATTGCCAATTCGATGTCTCTTAAAGTATGTTGGTGCAGCTGAAGTTGCCAATGCGATATCAACAATTTTTTGCCTGTAATCTCGTTTAAAATCTTTATGATGTGGCGTTTTAAATACAACTGGGGAACCAGTCGTATAATTTATTGATGGGATAGCCACAGGATGTTTTAAATCACCAATTACAGAGTCACCAAACCAATCCAACAAAATATCTTTCAAAACATCCGAATTATATTTGGCTTTAAATATTCCACCAAAATTCAATCGAGATTGTTTCGTAAAAATTTCTTCTCCCTTATCATCAAATATTTTGGAAATATTTTCAGCAGGAATTTCATAAGCTAATGCCAGTGCAATAATACCACCAATCGATGTGCCTGTTATTAAATTAAAATAATTGGCAATACAATCATTTGGATCTTTAGTTTTTAAATGGTTTTCCAACTCTTTTAATACTTCAGCTGTATATAAACCACGATAACCACCACCAGATAATGACAGTATTTTAAAATCAGATTGATCTTGCATATTTTTCTCCACAATAAGGGCAGTTTTTATCTGCCATAATTAACATGTCATTGATTTTTTCATCTTGGTATTCAGAGTTGTAACGGGTTTGGTAATTATTTTTGACCATACCAGTTTCTATCCATTCCAATATCATATTAATACCTAATGAGCTTGCCATCATTCCACCAGATACGGCATAGGGTGTAAATGCTGAACAAACACCAAAACGTTGTTCTTTGTTTAAATTTCTAATTGGTAAAGTACTTTCAAAGAGTTCATTAGCAGATGTTCCTAAGCATTGAATACAGCCACCTTGATGATTTTGCAATTTTGCATCACACCAAAAGCCTTGTACACATTCGCCATTGCCAAAAATCCACAAGTGCAATAAATTGGGACGATATTCTAATGGTATTTGTTGTACTAATTCATTGAGATATTCTTGTACTTCAATACTACCTGTTGCATCCACAATTAAGTCTACTGGATGATCTATAAAGTATTGAAAATTATAATCACTAATATTATTAGTCTTGATGTTCAATTTTGGCATTTGATTAAAAGTTTGCCTTTGTACATATTCTTTAAATGCTTGGGGTTTTCTTTTTCCAATATATTCTACACCTAATAAATGTCGCCCAACATTATCAATACTTAAAATATCATTATCAATAATAGTAAACTCATCATCAATTCCAGCACCGATTTTGATCAAGGAGTCTGCCATATATCCACCAATTGCTCCCAAGCCGACTTGAAAAACTTTTTTATTTAACAAGCCATTTTGTGATTTCTCTGGCAAATTTCTCAAAATACTAGATTTAAAATCAATTAAATTCACTGTATAAAAAACTACCTTTTTATTTAAAAACATCTTATCAAAAAAATTTTTTAATAAATTATTTTGGCAATCATTCCATTCAAGTGATACGCCCATTAACTTATTTTTCCATTCAATCAATATATTAATAGGTTTTTTCTTATTTTTTTTATTGATGCGATTTAGATACTCTCTTAATTTTTTGTAAGTATCATCATCCCATTTTTGAATAAAATTTAAAAATGACCGAGTAGTAATTTGATTATTTTTAAATAATCCCAAAAAATTTGGTTTGCTTTTGTTGTTAATTTGCAGATAGAAAATATTATTTTTACTTTTTGAGTTTAAGAAATTATAATTTTCCTTATTTTTAACAATGTGCCAAAAATGATTTTTATCATTAGTTAAATCACTCAATACAATAACCGTTCCTAAGAAATCTTCTGAATACTCTTGAATGTATTTATTTTTGTCTAACAATTTAACAAAAAAACTCATCAAACATTGCTCAATTGACAAAATAAATTTACTAAGATCATTTCTTGGTATAATTTGACTGTTTTCCATAAAATAACAAACGTAATACAACTTATTATTTAAATAAGTAATTTTTCTTTTTTGTAAATGAGGTATAGGCTGGGTAATATGTGGAAAATCTTTCTGCAAGAGTAATAGTTGATTTTCTGTTATGTAAATTTTAGGAAAATCCAACAATGCTGAATTAGAAAAAATCAAAAAATACTCAATTTTTGTATTTTTATTTTCTATAGAAATTTCTTTTTTATAACAAATACTTTTATTGCTTAATTGACCATTTTTAAAATCCGAAAACGAGATTGGTTCATATTGGTGATAAGACAATTTTTCAATAATTTTATTGCGGTGATTCATCGTTTTTTAATACCAACTTAAAAAATACATTATTAATACGAATATTTAGCCAATCGTTGCTATGGACTTCACTACTACAAATCCAAAATAAGTGAATATTTCTATCGTAGTAGCTATTTTTAGGCAATTCATTCCAACTATTCAAATCTGTTTTTGATGGTTTTGGATAAATTTCTGGATGTGTATGCCATTCTCCCAAATAATGCCATTGATGATTGGATTGTTTATTTAATTTTTTCAATAAGTTGAAATTGTAATCAGCTGATTTTTGTGTGCGAATACATAAAAAACGACTGAGTTTATCAAATGGTGTAGGCGTGGTAATTGCTTTGACCCAAAAAGCATTTTCCCAAGCCAACCCAATAAGCAGACCCAAAGATTCAGACTGTCTGCTTGTTTTTTGCCGATAAGCAGTTAATTGAGTGATAATGTGGTTATCTATACGCACAACAAAATCACCATCAACTGCTTGCCATTCGGTATAATCCATCAGCCTTGTCTTAATGGAACTTGTGGAGTAATTTTTGATTGTACCAATGGTTGTGTATCAAAAACGGATTGCCGAGAAGTTTCAATCAAATCTTTATCTTGCGGTATTCTATCACCCAACTCATTTGTGATGAAAGTTAGAGCTTTGGTTTTATCAGAATTATTTAAACTCGCCATAAAATTTTGATAAAGTTTATCAGCATATCGGCTGGCTTCAACTCTTTCTCGCTCTTTCATACGGTTAAAATCTTCACTTTCGTGTTCTTCAATGTTTTCGTAAACATCGCTATTCAAGGCATTTGGCAATTCTTCTAAAACCGATAATAGTGCCAAATCATCACGAGATGGATAATATTGATAATACTTGCAGGCAATAATCATCAATAAAATGGAGCTTGGCTGAAAAGATTTATCTGCAAATTGCCAATCACGCCAGGCCTTTAAATAACGGCAAATTGCTCGCAATTGCTGACCGTTATTTTCCAAAGACTTTAATTTATCGGTAAACCATTTACGAATCAGTTCGCAGTCGCTTTCTTGCCAAGTGCCATCTCGCCTTGCCATATGAATCATTTGAATATTTTGATCTATTAAAGATTCTTCAGCAAATGATTTAATATCAAAATCTTCAAATATCCACTCAGAATAATTTAAGCTATTATGAATAGCAGTCGCACTGTCTAGCGATAGTTGTAATTCATTACGCTCTTCTAAACTATCAAACATATCATCAGGAACAGCATAGAGAGGAATGTCCATATGGGCATTACTTCTGATTTTAATGCGAATACATGATGATGGTGCAGAGGTATCTAACTGCCATTTGTGTTGATGACATAAATCTTCCATCATCAATTCTACTTGCTCAAAGTAATTTTGGGCTTGTTCACTTGCACTAGCATCAGGATTAAAGCCTTCAAATGCACGAACAGGCAAATATACTCCATAATCAAAATCCATTTCTTGACCTTGTTTGGCCGGCAAATTGCAAGTGCCATACGCCCACGATCCTTGAATGCGAAATTTTGGGGCAATATTAGCAATTCCTTGTTGTTCCAAAAATTCCTTGATTTTGGTCTTTAAGTGGCTTTTAACATCTTTTTTAACCTGATTAAAAAAGTTTAAGTCCTGTTCTGTTGGAGTAATCTTTTTCTTAAAACCAATCTCTCTGTCTACAAAAACACGATGAAGGTTATTTACATAATTGTTCATATTTCACCTATGAATAAAATGACATACGTTATGCCATATATGGGATTATCAGTGATAAATTTCAAGTCAATCAGACTCTTGATTTATGTTTCTTTTTGTAAAAAAATACTATCTTCCTAGACGGTGTTTCCTTATCATCTCAAAGAATATTATCCTGTGCATTTGTTGTATTGGAAATATTATTAAGCCAGACAATATTACGAAAACCCCAAAAGGGAAAAGGCATAAGGGAAATCCCCTAAGGGATTTAAGGGTAACCTTTCCAAGGGGAAAGGTCTTACCCGAAAAGGCCAAAGGGCTAAATGGCTTTTTCTTGCGTTATTTATATTTTTTATGAGATATCTGAATGTTCAAATCGCTGACACAACTTTTCAAATCAAAGCCAAATACGTCTAACATTAAGGAAAAAAATGCAGTACAGAGGCAGGAAAAGCAAGATATAGACGGTTGGATTACACCTTATTCTGCACAAACTTTGCTTAATACGGAATTACGGCAGCGTTATCTTGGTTTACTCTGGCAACAAGTTTCAATGACAAGAGAAATGTTTGAGCATTTGTATCAAAAGCCCATTGAACGTTATGCCGAAATGGTTCAACTCTTACCCGCCTCAGAATTACATCATCACGCCCATTTAGGCGGGATGCTAGATCACGGTTTAGAAGTGATTTCGTTTGCGGCTAAGTTACGTCAAAACTATGTATTACCTTTAAATGCTGCACCAGAAGAACAAGCGAAACAAAAAGATGCTTGGACGGCAGCCGTGATTTATTTAGCCTTAGTCCACGATATTGGTAAATCTATCGTGGATATTGAAATACAGTTACAAGATGGGAGGCGTTGGCTTGCTTGGAATGGCATACCGACATTGCCTTACAAATTTAGATACATTAAGCAGAGAGATTATGAACTCCACCCTGTATTAGGGGGATTTATTGCAAACCAATTAATTGCAAAAGAAACTTTCGATTGGTTGGCAACCTACCCAGAGGTATTTTCTGCTTTGATGTACGCAATGGCAGGACATTATGATAAAGCCAGCGTATTAGCTGAAATTGTACAAAAAGCCGATCAAAATAGTGTTGCATTGGCTTTAGGTGGTGATATTACTAAATTGGTTCAGAAACCCGTTATTTCCTTTGCGAAACAACTTATTTTGGCTTTACGTTATTTAGTTTCACAAAAATTCAAAATTAGTGCCAAAGGTCCTGGAGATGGCTGGCTTACGGCAGAAGGATTGTGGCTAATGAGTAAAACCACCGCGGATCAAATTCGAGCTTATTTGATGGGACAGGGGATTAGTGTACCGAGTGATAATCGTAAGTTGTTCGACGAAATGCAGGCTCATCAAGTCATTGAGAGGACCTCGGAGGGGACGGCAATCTGGTATTGTCAGCTAAATGCAGACGCAGGTTGGAAACCCAAAGATAAGTTTAGTTTATTACGCATTAAACCTGAGGTAATTTGGGATAACATTGACGATCGCCCAGAATTATTTGCTGGAACAATTTGTGTTGTAGAAAAAGAAAATGAGTCAGAGGAAAAAATATCAAATACAGTAAATGAGGTACAGGATACTGTGCCAGTAAACAAAAAAGAAAATAGAGAACTTACTTCAAATTTACAAGAGGAAAATACCGCACTTCAATCGCTGAATCCCTCTCAAAATCCTGAGGCAATTGTAGAACATCGTGAGAATAACAGTGTTGATTTCTTACTAAATATGTTCAGCAATAGCAATGAGCAACAAGTGGCGAATATCCCCTCTGCTGATGCTGAAGCTGGAACAACGATATTAAAATCTGAGCCAGAGAATTTGAATACACATATCGATGTTGAAGTAAATACTATTCCCGAGCCTCCAACATCTCCAGCAAACGATGACTCGCATTTCAAATCCGAAGGGCAGAAATTTGTGGACTGGTTAAAAGAGAAACTTCTTAAAAATCAACTCACTTTTAATGATCGCACAGCAAAAGTCCATATCGTTAAGGATTGTTTGTTTATTGTCAGCCCAAGTTCCTTTGAACTCTATTTACAAGAGAAGGGAGAGCCTTATAATGAAGAAAGTGTAAATAATTTACAATATGAATTTCAATCACTAGGCTTGCATAGAAAGCGAATCATCAAAGATGATACCGTAAACTTTTGGCGTTGTAAGGTGATAGGTCCAAAAAAAGAATCCTTCTTAGTGGGCTATCTTGTTCCCAATACCCGATTATTTTTTGGTGATAAGATTTTAATCAATAATAGACATCTATTACTAGAGGAGTAAAGCTATGCAAAATACCAGCGCAACATTTGAGCTATTATTACAGCAATTTTTTTTCACAAGCATTTACGCTTAGATACGAAGAAAAGTTATGAAAAAGCAATACGGCAATTATGTCGGCGTTGTGATGTAATTTACCCCAATGAAATTACGCGCACTCATTTACTTAATTGGCGTAACACTGTCGTGGGGGAAGGAATTAAACCAATCACTTGGAATAGTTATTTACGGCATTTAAAGTGTCTTTATAAATTTGGAATTGAACAGAATTTGTTTAACTATAATGAAAACCCATGCGATAAATTATTTTTACGAGTAGGGAAGCCAAAAAGAAAAATTCTTACCGAACGACAATTAATAAAATTAGATTTTTTTCTTAGTAGTGAGGAAAATTTGCCAACAGTATTGAATCCCCAATGGTTTATTCAGGCATTAGTTAATACATTTCGTTTTACTGGGATTCGCCGAGCTCAATTACTTCGTTTGAAAATAGGTGATATTGATTTATATCAGAAAGTTATCCATATTTCTCCAGAGATTAACAAAAATCATGAATATCATTGCATTCCTATTTCAGAGAGATTATTTCCTTATATTGAAAGATTGGTTATTGAACTAAGAAAATATAAACAGTCTTCTGATTCTCAGTTATTCAATATTAATATATTTCGCAAAACTCGATATAAAGGTCAAACCACAACAGAATATCAAATAAGTCACCTTTTTAGAGTAATTTCAAATAAGTTAGGTTTTCAAGTTTCTCCTCATCGTTTCAGACATACTGTAGCAACCAATCTGATGAAAAATCCAGATAATCTTTATGTTGCGAAACAATTACTTGGACATAAAGATGTGAGAGTTACATTAACTTATATTGAAAGTGATGTTGAAATGCTTAGAGAAAAAGTGAACTCAGATTTATTATAAAATATCACTATCCAGCCTTTACAAACTCTAGATTTTGTGTAAGATCGGAGCAAGATTGGTATGTTACAGGGCTAATCAATCACGGTGTATCGGCTGGGTATTTATAGTGAAAGATCCTGTAGCATTACTTATAAGAGTTTTTGTGCTTGTAGAGGTTTTACGCAAAGGATTGAAAATCCCCGTGTCGGTGGTTCGATTCCGCCTCGAGGCACCACTACTCCTCCTTAGTTCAGTCGGTAGAACGGTGGACTGTTAATCCATATGTCGCTGGTTCAAGTCCAGCAGGAGGAGCCAAATTTTAGGCCGCTGATGAAAATCAGCGGTTTTTTTACGAAAATTTAATGATAAGATTGAGTTTGCCTAGATAGAAGAGCAGAAGTAAGTAGTAGAGCTTATATAAGGCATACATCTGGTTCTACTTAGTCAGTAATTTGCTCATCTTGCCACTTGAGGGAATAATTAGTTTTATATTCTTTCTCTATATAATACCGCATTTTATCTCGTCTTTTTCTTTCTGTTTTTATTATCTATCCCCTTGACGAATAAGCGATTGAAGCGTAACATTCCGCACGATTTAGCAACAAGAGGACACACACTTTGGACAGTCATAGTCGATACCAATATCTTTAATATAAATCTCGTCCTCAACTTATCGGCGGGATTTCGCAGGTAAGTTTCATTACCAATATTAGGTATCTTTAATTAAATAATCAAAATTTACACCGCACTTTTATATCGATTATTTAGTTTTCTTTTGTTCATCGGGTTTGTTCATAATCCCCCAAGGAGTATGACAAAATGATTAATGCTTTTGCATTAGAGAAAGCACGTTTAATTCGGCTTGATGACGGCGATGAAAATCTCAATGCCGCTATTTGGATTGATTTATTAGAACCTTCAAGTGAAGAACGTGAAATGTTGCAGCAGGGACTCGGGCAGAGTTTAGCATCATTTCTTGAACTGGAAGATATTGAAGCATCTGCACGTTTTTTCGAAGATGAAGATGGCTTGCATCTGCACTCTTTTTTTTATTGTGAAGATGAAAATGATTATGCTGATATTGCCAGTGTGGCGTTTACTTTGCGTGATGGGCGTTTATTCACCCTGCGTGATCGTGAATTGCCTGCATTCCGCCTTTATCGAATGCGTTCGCGTAGCCAACGATTGGTGGAATGTAACGCCTATGAAGTGCTATTAGATTTATTTGAAACTAAAATCGAGCAATTAGCAGATGTAATCGAAAATGTTTATGCGGATTTGGAAAAATTAAGTCACGTTATTTTAGAAGGTAAGCAAGGGGAAG
Organism: Avibacterium paragallinarum; assembly: GCF_011765605.1. Classification (NCBI taxonomy): domain Bacteria; kingdom Pseudomonadati; phylum Pseudomonadota; class Gammaproteobacteria; order Pasteurellales; family Pasteurellaceae; genus Avibacterium; species Avibacterium paragallinarum. Next base: position 2,128,112 of record NZ_CP050316.1, on the reverse strand, counting down.
CCTTTGACGAAGCCCTCGCCACGCTCACAGAGCAAGAAGATGCCAGCTCCAAAGTGCGTTTATGTTTGATGGATACTCAGCGTGCGTTGAGCTTTTTAGTGCGAAAAACCCGCTTGCCAACCAACCAGTTAGAGCAAGCACGGGATATTTTACGCGATATTGAATCCCTCCAACCGCACAATGAATCCCTATTCCAAAAGGTGAATTTCTTAATGCAAGCGGCGATGGGTTATATTAATATCGAACAGAATAAAATTATGAAGTTCTTCTCGGTGGTGTCGGTAATGTTCCTGCCAGCTACGCTGGTCGCCTCTACCTATGGAATGAACTTTGAGTTTATGCCAGAATTGCATTTAAAATATGGCTACCCAATGGCGATTGGCTTAATGATTGTCGCCGCTCTCACGCCTTATATTTATTTTAAACGCAAAGGCTGGTTATAGTTTTAAGGAGAACACAATGGGCTTAAATTCCCTTCAATTTTTGTTGTACACCCTGATTAATGTGTACAGTTTTGTCGTAATTTTGCGTGCGTGGTTTCAGTTTAGCCGCGTAGATTTTTACAACCCGCTTTCACAGAGTATTGTCAAATTTACTCAGCCGATCCTTGCTCCAATGCAAAAAATGTTGCCTACTTTCAAGGGCATTAACACCGCTGCCCTTGTCCTCTGTATCCTACTTGGCACGGCAAAATATCCATTAATCAGCTTGCTCGGCTCAGAACAAATCGCCGCCGCCCCACTGACTTATGTTTTTATCGGATTGCTACACAGTTTGAGAACCTTAGGCGAAACTATTATCTATGTGCTGTTTATCCAAGCCATTTTAAGCTGGTTTAATCGAGGACAAAACCCTTTACAATACACGCTTTATCAGCTTACTGAGCCACTGCTCAACCCAATTCGCCGCATTTTGCCGAACACAGGAATGATTGATTTTTCCCCAATGCTTTTAGCGTTTATCCTGTTTTACGGTAATCGAGTAATGTATGACATCGCCCCAATTTTATGGCAATTTGCCTAATGAAGGCTGTTGAACAAACCCCACAAGGGCTTCGGTTGAGGATTATACTGCAACCGAAAGCTAGCAAAGATCAGTTGGTTGGGCTGCACGATAGCGAGCTAAAAATCACCATCACCGCCCCGCCAATTGATGGAAAGGCTAACGCACACTTGCTCAAATTCCTAAGCAAAATTTTTAAAGTACCGAAAAGCCACATTGTTCTTGAAAAAGGCGAACTCAATCGGCATAAACAAATATTGATTATTTCTCCTAGAATTATTCCGAATGTCCTAATGGCATTATTGTGATGAAGGTATAAGTAATTTTATAAGTTTAGTCTTAGCTATATTTTTTTGCAGAAAACCACGCAGAAATATAACCGATGAAAGCACACATTATAAGTAGGCACAATAATTCGCTGAATTCTATACCCTGTAACTCAAAATTTACAGAAAAAATAGTTGTGATATATTGTATTGAATTTGCAAGATAGTTGGTAATTACGGCACTAAAGATGGAGGCGATAAATCCTCCAAGTACAGCATAAATTATACCTGTGTAAATGAAAGGTTGGATGATAAATTGCTCTGTAGCTCCGAGTAACTTCATTATATCAATACTATATCTCTGACTATATACATCTGAACGTATGCTGTTACCAATAACTAAACATACGGAAATGATCATTAAAATTGTACAAATTAAGGCAATATGTGCGACTAGCCAAGAAAGAGCGGTAAGTTTTTCTAATGTATTATTATCTAATTGAATGTCTTCTATTCCTTTTATTTTGATTAATTGTTTTTGTAGTTCATTGATTTTTTCTCTTTCATTATAGGTGTCTGCTAGTTTAATAATAATTATGGCTGGTAGTGGGTTGCCATCTAAAATATCTAAATGTTCTCCAAAACCTGACCAATGTTTGAATTCCTCTAAACTTTCTTGTCTAGAAATATATTTTAGGTCTTCTATACCTTCTTGTTTACGAATTTTATCAACAATTAAGTGAGAATCTGATTCAGAAAGATTTTTGTGTAAATAAATAGTCAGTTCAGTTTTGGGATAAAATTGTATTTTGGCTAAATAAATATTTTTCCATAGTAAGTAACTCACAGAAGGTAAAGTCAAGGATGAAGCAATGGCTAATACCGTAAATAATGTGGCGTATTTTTTTTTAATTAAATCTTTAAGCACCATTTTTAATAGATAGCAGGTTTGTCTTGTCCAAGAGCGAGTTATAGAACGAGAATGCATTGATGTTTCCTCAACGTAAATAGCCTTGTTCTAGAACTAAACAAGGTTTTGGTTTTTGATGGATAATGTTGGTATCGTGAGTTGCGATGAGTACTGTCATTCCTAAGTGATTAAATTCTTCAAAGAGATTAAAAATATTCCTAGAGATTATATTATCTAAATTTCCGGTTGGTTCATCGGCAAGTAATAATAGAGGTTTATGTACTATTGCACGTGCGATAGCTACGCCTTGTTGCTCTCCTCCGGATAAATGTACTGGTAAATAATTTGCTTTTTCGCGTAATCCTACACGGTCCAGAGCTGCTAAAGCACGCGATAACGCCTCTTTAGGCCTGAACCCAGAGATGATTAAGGGGAGTGTAACATTATCGACCACTGAGCGATCTGTTAATAATTGATAGTCTTGATGTACCATACCGATTTGTCTTCGTAAGAAAGGAAGTTCGTGTGTGGATAAACGCGTAATATTATAACCATTGAACCAAATTTGTCCGCCATTAGCTCGTTCAGCTCCCATTATTAATTTTAATAATGTGCTTTTCCCTGCACCAGAATGACCTAATAAATAAGTCATACTTCCTACGGGAAGATGAAAACTGATTCCTTGTAAAGCTTGTTTCCCACCTAAATAAGCTTTACTGATATTGTCAAAGCGTATCATTTATACCATCTCATTTTTTATATTAACATCATAATTATATCTAATATTATTATTCTCTAAGCAATAAAATTTATCTGATTATTATAATTAAAAAGAAGAAGGCGATTTTTGTCTTATTAAGGCGAATATATTGATTACAGGTTTTGATTGATTTGGCGAAAAACTTAGGCACCAGTTCATCAAGAAGATCGGAGTCCGCAAAATCCTTTCTGAACAAAGTGCCTATGATTGTTTAGGATAAGTAGTAATTATAAAATTTCTTTCGCTTTAGCCACCACGTTTTCTACGGTGAAGCCAAATAGTTTGAATAATTCACCTGCTGGGGCAGATTCACCAAAGGTGTTCATTCCCACAATGCGTCCGCCGAAGCCAACGTATTTGTACCAGAACTCGCTAATGCCCGCTTCAACTGCAACACGCTTGGTTACACTGCTTGGCAATACGCTTTCGCGGTAAGCTTCATCTTGTTTGTCAAACACGTTAGTGGAAGGCATTGATACCACACGGATTTTTTTGCCTTCTTGACGAAGTTGCTCCGCCGCTTTCACCACTAATTCTACTTCAGAACCTGTCGCAATAAAGATTAAATCAGGTGTGCCTTCGCTATCGGTTAAGATATAACCACCACGTGCCACATCAGCCAATTGCGCAGGGGTTCTGTCCATTTGAGTAAGATTTTGACGACTGAAAATCATCGCACTTGGGCCATCTTTACGCTCAACCGCCGCTTTCCACGCAACCGCCGATTCCACTTGGTCACACGGACGCCACGTTTCTAAATTTGGAATTAAACGTAATGACGCTGTTTGCTCCACAGGTTGATGTGTCGGGCCGTCTTCCCCTAAGCCGATAGAATCGTGGGTGTACACGAAAAGCACACGTTGTTTCATTAACGCCGCCATTCTCACGGCATTATGAGCATATTCCATAAACATTAAGAAGGTTGCGCCATAAGGAATGAAGCCGCCGTGTAAGGCAATTCCGTTCATAATGGCAGACATACCAAATTCACGCACGCCGTAGTTGATGTAGTTACCATCTTGATTTTCTGTGGCACGAATAGGGCGTGAGCCTGACCATAAGGTTAAGTTTGACCCAGCTAAATCTGCCGAACCACCTAAAAACTCTGGCAATAATGGTGCATAGGCTTCAATGGCATTTTGTGAGGCTTTACGGCTTGCAATGCTCGCTGGGTTGGCTTGTAATTTTTCAACAAATGCTTGGCTTTCTGCCGCCCAGTTTGCGGGTAATTCACCACTTAAACGGCGTGCAAGCTCTGCGCTTAATTCTGGATAAGCTTGGCTATATGCTGTCCATTTTTCATTCCACACCGCTTCTGCTTGTTTGCCTTTCTCTTTTGCGTCCCATTGGCTATAAATGTCCGCTGGAATTTCAAATGGTGCGTAGTTCCAACCAAGATTTTGGCGGGTTAATGCGATTTCTTCATCGCCTAATGGCGCACCGTGACTATCGTGCGAGCCTGCTTTATTTGGCGAGCCATAGCCGATAGTAGTTTTACAGATAATCAAGGTTGGACGCGCTTTTTCTGCTTGCGCTTGTTTAATAGCTTCCGCAATGGCTTCTGGATTATGCCCGTCAATTTGCCCGATCACTTGCCAGTTATAGGCTTCAAAACGCTCTTTTGTGTTATCGGTAAACCAGCCGTCCACTTCGCCATCAATAGAAATATTGTTGTCATCATAGAACGCGATTAATTTGCCTAAGCCCAATGTACCCGCAAGGGAACAAGCTTCGTGGGAAATCCCTTCCATTAAACAGCCATCACCTAAAAAAGCGTAAGTGTAGTGGTCGATAATCTCGTGACCTGGACGGTTAAATTGTGCCGCGAGAGTTTTCTCCGCAATCGCCATACCTACTGCGTTGGTGATCCCTTGACCCAATGGTCCCGTGGTAGTTTCAACACCTGGTGCATAGCCATATTCAGGGTGGCCTGGGGTTTTAGAATGTAATTGGCGGAATTGTTTTAAATCTTCGATGGATAAATCATAGCCTGTTAAATGTAAAAGGCTGTAAATCAACATTGAACCGTGACCATTTGATAACACGAATCTATCGCGGTTTGCCCATTTTGGATTGGTTGGATTATGCACTAAAAACTCACGCCACAACACTTCCGCAATGTCCGCCATTCCCATTGGTGCACCAGGGTGGCCTGATTTGGCTTTTTGCACCGCATCCATACTTAAAAAACGAATAGCATTCGCTAACTCTTTTCGATTCGACATTTTTGTTCTCCTAATTATCAAATGTAAAACTGAACTCTGGCTATTCTACCCGATTTATTATGAAAAAATAGCAATTAATTTAATTAGTTTTTTATAGGTTTTGCGTATCTTACGAAAGATATTCCACGTTTCCTTAAAAATCGCCGTTGTATAAAAATAATCGCCAAAAACGACCGCACTTTACCCCCAGCTCTTTTGGGGGCTATGCACTATTTTGAGTGTTTCTATTCGTTTATTTACTGCCCATAATACGCATTTTTGCCGTGTTTGCGAAGATAATGTTTATCTAAAAGTGCTTGTTGCATTGCACCTAATTGCGGATTTAATTGGTGAGAAAATAAGTTCATATAGGCGATTTCTTCCAACACCACGGCATTATGCACCGCATTATCGGCATCCGTTCCCCAAGCAAAAGGTCCGTGTGAATTCACTAACACTGCTGGCACATCTTTCGCTTCGATTTGACGGGTGCGGAAGGTTTCTACAATCACTTTGCCCGTTTCGCGTTCATAGTCGCCTGCGATTTCTTGTGGGGTCATTTGTCTGGTACAAGGAATGCTGCCGTAGAAATAATCGGCGTGGGTTGTGCCAGCGGCGATGAGGTCTAGCCCCGCTTGCGCCCACAAAGTGGCGTGGCGAGAATGGGTATGCACAATACCGCCGATTTCGGGGAATTGGCGATATAACTCAAGGTGGGTGGCTGTGTCGGAAGAGGGCTTTTTCGTTCCCCAAACTCGCTCGCCCGTGTTCACGTCCACAATCACAATGTCGTCTGCAGTCATCGTTTCATAATCCACGCCAGAGGGCTTGATAGCGACCAGCCCTAAAGTGCGGTCAATTTCGCTCACATTTCCCCAAGTGAAAGTAACCAAATGATGTTTTGGCAAGGCTAAGTTGGCTTGCAAGACTTTTTCGCGTAATTCGGCTAACATTGAAATCCTCCTTCTAACATTTTTTGTTCAATCCAACGGCGAGCGTTGATAATTTCAGCAATCGGTTCATCGGCTTTTTCTGTCCACATTTCAATCAAAAATGCACCGCGATAATTCAGCTCTGCTAAGGTTTTAAAACAGGCGACAAAATCCACACAGCCCTCGCCAAATGGCACATCACGGAACTGCCCTGCACAGGTTGGAGTAACTTTGAAAGTATCTTTGAGGTGAATAGCAGAAATTTTGTCAATGCCAAGTGTTAGCTCTTCTGCCACATTGTCATTCCACGCACTGAGATTACCGAGGTCAGGATAAACGGTGAACCAAGGGGAACGAAGCAAGTCGTCCCATTTTTTCCAACGGCTAATGGAACTCATAAATTGGGTGTCCATAATTTCCACGGCGAGGGTAACTTGATTGCTGGCGGCGAGTTCTACCGCCCATTCTAGCCCTTGTTGAAAGCGTTCGATTGTGCTGGCGTCTTGCTCTTCGTAATACACATCATAGCCCGCCAGTTGAATGGTGCGAATGCCTAAATCCACCGCCAACTGAATGGCTTTTTCCATTATTTCATAGGCTTTTTGGCGAGTGGCTTCATCGTGGCTGCCAAAAGGAAAACGGCGATGCCCCGAAAGGCACATTGAAGGAATGGTGATGCCTGTGTTGAGAACCGCTTGCACCAGCTCGAGGCGTTGAGCTTTCGTCCAATCAAGACGGCTTAGGCGTTCATCGGTTTCATCGATGGACATCTCCACAAAATCAAAGCCACAGGCTTTCGCAATAGACAGCCTGTCTTGCCAGCTAAGATTTTTCGGTAAGGCTTTTTCATAAATGCCGAGTTTGTGTTTTCTCATCTTGTTATCCTAAAAATCATTAAAAATTCATACCGCACTTTTGTTATATCAAGGATTTAAGTGATTGAATAAATTGTTGATAGCGTTTAAATTTTTCCTGATACACCGCAAAATTTTGTGGGTTTGGTATTACGCATTGTAAATTTAGGGATTGGGCTAGCTGGCTGGTGGTTTTGCCTTGTGAAGCAAGGTCAGCCTCCATTGCCATCATCGCCGCGCCAAAACAGCCTGTTTCTTCAATTTGTGGCACTTCCACCCGCATTCCCGTGAGATCAGCGAGCATTTGTATCCACACAGGCGATTTCGCAGGCCCGCCCGTAACGCGTAAAATTTCCGTGTGCGGGAAGCGTTGCAACATTCGGTCGAGGTGGGTTTTCATACTGAACAGCACGCCCTCGTAAATGGCTTGAAATAGGTGCATTTTGCTGTGATGAGCCTGAATACCGTAAAAGCCCGCTTTCATTCCTAATCCCGCATTCGAGCCATATAAAAACGGCACAAAAAGCACCGCACTTTCGCTTATCGGCAACGCTGCCACGCCGTCATTAATGGCTTGGTAGCTGAGATCACCAAATTCTTTCACGAACCATTCCAAATTCCCCGCCGAGGTGGGGCTGGCTTCGTGAATAATAAATTTGCCCGCTTGGGCATAACGCCCATAAACAAAGGGAATGTCGGGGTGGTCTTCAATGCGATCCGTAACCCCGCTCACCACCGACCAAGTGCCAAGTACCACGTTTAATTTGCGTTCATCATCTAAGCCTGCACAAAGGGCGGTGGAAACCACATCAAACAGCCCACCGACTACGGGCGTGCCTTGGGCAAGCCCCGTGAATTGTGCAGCCTCCGCTGTAACATAGCCTGCGATTTGATTCGGTTTGATAATAGGCGGGAGCTTCTCTGTAATGCCCGATAAGCCGAGTAACTCCGCGAGTTGAGGATCATATTGTGCGGTGTTGATGTTGTATAAATTGGATTCCGAAATATTGGTTTCTTCGCAGCCCAGCTCGCCTGTGAGGCAAAATCGCAAATAGTCGTGCGACATCAGTACCGCCCCAATTTGAGCGTAGCGTTCAGGCTCGTAGTCTTTAATCCAACGCAAAATAGAAACAGGATGTCCCGTCCACAGGGTTTGTTTTGTGAGGGGATAAAGCCGTTCAGGAATGCCCTGTTGTTGCCATTGCTTGACGATAGCTAAGGCGCGCTGATCAGAAGACAAAATCGCTCGCCCAAGGGGTTGATTTTGCTTATCCAACAAAAACGCCCCTTTGCCCTGTGCAGAAATCCCCACACCTTTAATTTGCGTTGCGGTAATGCCACTTTGCTCGATTGCCGTTTTAATCACCGCCGCACAGCATTGCCACAGCTGCGGCATATCTCGCTCCGCGTAGCCCGCTTGCTCGCTGATTAATGCCACCGCCTCCCGCACGCAAGCCCGCATCGTCCCTTTTGCATCGAATAATGCGGCTTTAATAAAAGTGCCACCACAATCGATGCCTAAATAGTAAGTCATTTATGCTCTCCCAAAGATAAAAAGCGGTCGAAAAATCTTGAAAAATTCGACCGCACTTTGATTATTGTGCTAAGGCATCAATTTCTTTCACTAAGGTGTCGCCGTGTTTTTCGATAAAGGATTTCCGCACATCCGCTTCAATAATAGCTTTGAATGGGGTGGTATCCACTTTTTCGATCACCTCAACGCCCGATTTACGTAAATTGGCGATGATGTCTTGTTCGTTTTTCTCGTTAAGATCTCGTTGATATTGCCCTGCTTCTTTGGCGGCTTCGACAATGGCCTGTTGCAGTTCTGGGGCTAAGCTGTCAAATTTCGCTTTGTTCATCACCACAATTAACGGGGTGTAGCCGTGGTTGGTTTGGCTTAAGTATTTTTGCACTTCATACAATTTTGCCGACCAGAAAATGCCAATCGGGTGTTCTTGTGCATCAACGGCACGGGTTTCCAACGCGGTATAAAGTTCTGAAAGTGGCATTGGCACGGGGTTTGCTCCAAGCAAGGTAAAGGCTTGAATATACATTGGATTTTGGTTGGTTCGCACTTTTAAGCCTTTGATGTCTTCAGGCTGGGTTACAGGGCGTTTTGAGTTGGAAAAGGCACGAAACCCTACGTCCCAAAATGCTAAACCTTTCAGCCCTTTGGCTTCCAGATCTTTTAATAGCCCCTGCCCGATCTCGCCGTCTAACACTTTGTAAACGTGTTGGCGATCTTTGAAAATAAAGGGAATGTCGATCACGTTTAATTTGGGTTCTAAGCCCGTGAAATTCGGTGAGCCTGACATTTCGAGATCGATTGTGCCGCCACGCACCGCACTGATCATCGTTTGAGCATTGCCTAAGGTGCTGTCTGGGAAGAGGCTTAATTTTAATTCGCCGTTGGTTTTTTCTTTGAGTAATTCATTGAATTTTTTCGCAGCGATGTGTTGGGTGTCGCTGCGTGGTGCTTCGTAGCCAAAACGTAAGGTTATCGCCGCGTTGGCTGCGGCACTGAACATTACCGCACTGGCGATAACAGTAGCTAAGGTTTTCATTGTCAATAATTTCATAGTAATCTCCTTGAATTTACTAAGGTTGTAACCACGAGAGTGGTGTGAGAATCAATGATGGTACAAAGATGAATGTGAACAATAGAATGATCATCATCAGCATATAAGGCAGAATGCCTTTGGCCGCTTCGTCAAAAGGCAGTTTAGACACGCCCGTAATCACGTTTAACACGTTGCCGACTGGCGGGGTGATTAAGCCAATGGAGGTGTTCAAAATAAAGAGTACGCCAAAATACACGGGATCAATCCCTGCTTCTTCCACCAATGGCATTAGGACAGGGGTGAGAATCAGCACGGTAGGGGTGAGATCCATCACCATTCCGATTACAAACACCACAAGCATAATCACCATTAATAACAGGGTTGGGGATTCAATCAATGGTTCGAGTAATTCCGTCATCATTTGCGGTAATTCGGCGATTGTAATAAGCCAGCCTGTTACGTTGGCAGCAGCGACCAAAAACATCACCACGCCCGTGGTTTTCGCGGCGGAAAGTAACACTTTGTAAAGTGCGGTGATTTTTAGCTCACGATAAATAAACAGCGAAACGAACAATGCGTAAAAGGTGGCGACCGCTCCCGCTTCTGTTGGGGTGAAAATGCCTAAACGGAAGCCACCGATAATGATGACTGGCAACAACAACGCCCATATGCTATTTTTGAAAGAAAGACATAATTCCTCTTTGCTCGCTTTAGAAAAGGTCATCAAATTCAACCGTTTAGCTTGCCACCACCAAAGTGCTGCCAAACAACAGCCCATTAATACACCGGGAAAAATGCCTGCGAGGAAAAGCTTGGTAATAGATACACCACTGGCAACCCCAAACACAATGAACGGAATAGAAGGCGGAATAATTGGGGCGATGATCCCCGCTGTGCCGATTAATCCCGCTGAACGCCCGATAGGGTAGCCTGTGGTTTTCATCATTGGTAATAACATTGCGGCAACGGCGGCGGTGTCGGCCACTGCGGAACCTGATAAGCTCGCCATTATCATTGCGGCTAAAATCGCCACAAAGCCCAGCCCACCGCGTTTATGCCCTACCAATTTCATCGGCAAATCAATAATGCGTTTTGATAACCCGCCTTCGTTCATAATCTCCCCAGCGAGAATAAAGAACGGAATTGCCATGAGTGAAAAACTGTCTGCCCCACCAACAATTTGTTGAGCGAGAATCTGAGCATCGAATAAATCCAAATGGATCATTAACGCCAGCCCACAAATCAAGAGGGAAAAGGCAACGGGAATGCCGAGAATAATCGCCCCAAGCAAGACGGAAAGGAAAAGCACGACGGTCATTGAATTTCTCCTCTCATCAGTAAAGTGAAGTTGGTGCAGAGGCGAACGAGCAACAACAGCCCGATGAAGCCGCCTGCGACTACGCAAGCGAGATAAGTGATCCCCTGCGGTAGCCCTGAAATCGGGGCGTAATTATTGAGGTTTAGCTCAAATTGCACCCACCCACCTGCGGTCATTAAATAGCAACAAAAGAGCATTAAGCTATCGGTGATAATGCTTAAAAGATGACGACCTAGAGGGGATAATTTGCTGGTTAAAAGGGTTACGCTGACGTGCTGATTTTCATTAAAGGCAAGGATTGCACCGAGAAAGGTCAGCCATACAAACAAATAACGCGACACTTCTTCGCTGATATTAATGCTACTATTAAAGCCGTAGCGTAATATCACATTGAGGAAAATTAAACACGACATCGTGGCTAAAATCGCCACTACCGCGATACTGAGTAGTTTTCCAATCATTTGGATTAGGGATTTCATCTTTCACCTCACAGCTCACTGAGTGCAATTTTCACTACCACTTTGCGAATTTGGCAGGGTTTGTCATCAATACAAGCAGGGCGATGAATATCTTCAGGAAAGAAAATGGCGAAATTGCCTTTTCGCATTACCAATTCACTTTCATTGTTCGCCGATTGATAAAACAAAATATCTCGCTCAGTGTTGTAATCTTGTGCGATGGGGTTTTTGCCCAAATCAGCAGCGACGCCAATCCGCTCTTGCCCTGAATGCAAATATTGCACATCAAGATAACGGCGATGTACTTCAGGCAAAATATCGGCTTTGGGCTTGGTGGATAAATCCAAAACCTGTGCAAAAATAGACCGCTCTTTGATTTCATACGTCCCCGCAGGTAGCCGATCAAAATCCGTTTGCTTTAAATAAGCCAATGCGATTTGGATCGCTTTGGGAAACTGTGTTTCATTCACGTTATGAATATGTCCAAAATACATCGCTCTCTCCTCTTTTACCCACTGTTCAGGCACAACATTACAGGGATTTCAATTTCGCCCACACGCTATCATCAACAGGAATACCGTTAGCTTTATTTTCAGCCAGAATGGTGGTGAACTCGTGTCCCGGCAAACGCACTGCCACCTCAGGATCGGCACGCTCCGCGGTTCGCACATAGTCCATAATGCGATTGAGTTTTTCTTCTTTGGTTTTGCCATCAATCAAGCGATCCACCTCAATGGCGATAAACACTTGCGAAACGCAATATTCATCATCTTTGTCTTCGGTTACGGCGGCAGTGGATAAGCCATTAGAAAGCAAAGTGGCGATCATATCCAACACAATGGATAGCCCCGAGCCTTTCCAGAAGCCCATTGGCAACAAACGGCGGTTTTGCTCTACGGTGGCAGGATCGCGGGTTAAATTGCCCTCATCGTCAAAGCCCGCATCAACAAAGGTTTGTCGCCCCGCTAAACGATGCACTTCCAACATTCCGTAGGAATACATTGAACAAGACATATCCACCATTGTGATCGGATTGGTCGGCACGGCGACAATAAGCGGATTTGTCCCGATACGGCACTCTTTCGCCCCCCAAGGTGGCATTACCGCAAGAGCATTCGTCCAACAAATGCCGATATAGCCTTTCTCCGCCGCTTGCCAGCCATAACTTCCGCCCCGCATCCAATGATTGGCATTTCGCAATGCAACAACCCCAATACCATATTGCGAGGCAATTTCCATCGCACGATCCATCATTTTTTTCGCCGTTAAGTTACCAATGGCTTGATGAGCGTCCCATTGCTCGATCGCTCCCAAAGACAAAGCTTTAGTTGGCACGGCTTCTGGCACAATATCACCATTTTCTAGCTGTTGAATAAAACGGGGAAAGCGGTTCACCCCGTGGGAATAAGCTCCTGCCTGCGTAGTATCAGCAAAAGCAGAGGCACATTCTTCTGCTATTTCTTCACGCACATTGCGAGCAAGTAGAACACGTTTAAATTCGGCTTTTAGATCTTCATAGGAAACTAACATAATGTCCTCTTATTTCATATTGTGAAATCATATTCCATAAATTACATTATTGAAGCTAATAAAGTCAATCTTACGGCGAAATAAAAAACTCTTTGTAATCAATAGATTAAAATCTTTTTTCTGAATTTGTGATCTACTTCGCAATTTGTCAAAATAATATTTCACAATGTGAAATGGAGATAACGGGAAAATTTCGCTATACTTACGAACAAAAAATGAGGGGAAAAAACGATGACTGATGATCGTACAAATGGAAATCAAAGCTTAATTCGTGGCTTAAAACTGCTCGAAATGTTAAGCCATTACCCGAACGGCTGCCCGTTAGCCAAACTCGCCGAGTTGGCACGGCTTAATAAAAGTACAGTACACCGTTTACTGCAAGGGCTACAAAGTGAAGGCTATGTACAGCCTGCTTCCACAGCAGGAAATTACCGCTTAACCACCAAATGTTTGAGTATTGGGCAAAAAATTTTGGTTTCCCTGAATATTATTAACGTCGCCGCCCCTTATTTAGAAGCACTGAACCTTAAAATTGGCGAAACGGTTAATTTTTCCAAGCGTGAACACGAACACGCGATAATGATTTATAAGCTAGAGCCCACCACAGGAATGCTCCGCACCCAAGCCTATATTGGGCAACGGTTGCCCCTTTATTGCTCCGCAATGGGAAAACTCTACCTCGCCTACGAAAAAAATAGCGATTATCTCACCCATTACTGGCAAAGCCAGCAAGCAAACATCAAACCGCTTACTGCCAATACGGTAACGGATCGGCACTTAATGGAAAAAGAGCTTAACGACATTCGCCAAGAACAATTTGCGATGGATCGCGAAGAAAATGAAATTGGCGTTGTCTGTCTCGCCTGCCCGATTTTTAACTATCAAGGCAATGTGGAATATGCCGTATCCGTTTCAATGTCTTCCTACAAACTAAAACAAATGGGTATTCCTTACCTTTTAGGTGAAATCCAACAAACCGCCTTGGCGATTTCAAAGGAGTTGGGGTATGGGGGAAATGCATTTTTTAGTCAATAGTTTTGCTATTTATCTTATTGAACAGCTAAGATGAATGATTGATGTCTGAAAATGAAATCTCACCGTTGATATGGTATGCTTGAGCCAAATTATCCAACGAACAAAAGGACACGATTGAAAACGGCATTTAATCCCACCGCATTTGCTCCCGTTGCACTTTGCCCTTGCCAGTCGGGACAGCGTTACCAAGATTGCTGTCAGCCCTTGCATTGCGGACAAAAAGTGGCAGACACAGCAGAGCAATTAATGCGTTCCCGTTATGTGGCGTTTGTGCTGCAACAGATTGATTATATTGTAAAAACCACCGTGCCAAGCCAGCAGAATCTGCTTGATATCGCCGCCTTGCAACAATGGGCAGCCCAAACCCAATGGCAAGGTTTGGAGATTGTGGCACATCAGCCCGCTCTGGATAAAAACCATAGTGCGGTGGAATTTAAAGCCAAATTTGCCACTGAGCAAGGGGAGCAAATTCACCACGAGAAATCCTTATTTGTGAAGATCGGGCAACATTGGTATTTTGCTGATCCCACCGTGGATTTGCCCGCGATGAAACAAGCCTGCATTTGCGGTTCGGGGAAAAAATTTAAACATTGTTGTGGAGTAATGTTATGTCAGTTCTATGGCGAAACCTAAGTTTATTTTTTAACGTATTTTGGTTGCGATTTAATCAAAATAAACTCAACCAAGCGGCGGGCTACCTCACTTATAGCACGATGCTTGCCCTCGTCCCGCTCATTATGGTGGTGTTTTCCATTTTCTCCGCCTTTCCCGTTTTCAATGAAGTAACGGGCGAGCTGAAACAATTCATCTTTGATAACTTTGCCCCGAATGCCAGTAATATGGTGGGGGAATATATTGACCAGTTTGTGGATAATTCCAAGCAAATGAGTGCTGTTGGGATCGTTAGCTTAATTGTGGTCGCCTTAATGCTCATCAACACCATTGACCGCACGCTCAACTCTATTTGGCAAGATAGCAGCATTCGCCCAACGCTTTTTTCCTTTGCCATTTACTGGCTGATTTTAACCTTAGGGCCGATTATCATTGCCACCAGCATCGGGATCAGCTCCTATGTAACTGCGTTGGCGAGGGATTTTCTACAGTCGGATATGGGCTTGCCCTTTGGCTTAAAATTGCTTTCCTTTATTCCCTTTATGCTCACTTGGTTTATTTTCACCCTGATTTACAGTGTCGTACCGAATAAAAAAGTGAGCATTAAACACTCCGCGGCAGGGGCGTTGGTGGCAGCGATTTTTTTCACCCTCGGCAAGCAAGCCTTTACTTGGTACATCACCAATTTCCCATCTTACCAGCTTATTTACGGGGCAATGGCAACTTTGCCGATTATGTTGTTGTGGATTCAACTGAGCTGGATTGCCATTTTGCTTGGTGCACAACTTGCCGCTGTACTCGGCGATATGCGGCTGCTGAAAACAGGAAAACTGGAATTACAACAAATTAAGGAGCAATAATGATTGCATTAATTCAACGGGTTCGCCAAGCTAAAGTGGAAGTCGATGGCGAAATCACAGGGCAAATCCAGCAAGGGCTACTGGTGTTGCTCGGAGTCGAAAAAGAAGACGAAGAAAGCCACGCCGATCGCCTGATGGAAAAAGTGCTGAATTACCGTGTGTTCAGCGATGAACAAGGCAAAATGAATTTAAACTTGCAACAAATTCAAGGCGAATTGCTCGTGGTTTCGCAATTCACCCTCGCCGCCGACACGCAAAAAGGGCTACGCCCGAGTTTCTCCAAAGGGGCAACGCCCGAAAAGGCAGAACGGCTCTATAATTATTTTGTGCAAAAGTGCGGTGGAAAAATCCCAACCTCCACTGGCAAATTCGCCGCCGATATGCAAGTCAGCCTCACCAATGACGGACCTGTCACTTTTTGGTTGCAGGTATAAAAGTGCGGTGGTTTTGAACGACGATTTTTTGAAAAACGATATCTCTGCTTTTCATTCATAAAATAAATGACAATATTTTACTATTGATTCGATAAACTTAATCTGACTGAAAATGGAAGTAACAATAAAAAAGAGTATGGAATATTACCACACTCTTTTTGTTTAACGTCTTGTTTTCTTAATTAGAAAGAGTTATTCTTCCCCCCCCCCAAGATACTCAAAGTAAAGCACTGTTGCGGCAACACGGGAATGTACGTTTAATTTTCTTAATAGATTTCGGATATGGACCTTCACTGTTTCTTCCGAAATGAAGAGGCGTGTAGCAATCTGTTTATTAGATAAACCAGTTGCAATAAGTTTAAGCACTTCCATTTCTCGTTCTGTTAATATTTCGATTGGGTTTTGTTCTGGACGTTGTTCTAAGAGTAAATCTTTTATTGAATCACTCAAAATTATTTCACCTTGTGCAATTAGCTTAATTTGCTGAAGGAGTACATCAGGTTCTGTATCTTTTAGTAGATAACCATCAGCACCAGCATCGACCAGAGCAAAAACATCACTTTTAGCATCTGAAACGGTTAAAATAATAATTCGTGCATCAATGCCTTCTTCACGCAATACTTTTAAGGTATCTAATCCAGAGAGACCTTTCATATTTAAATCAAGAATAATTAAATCGGGAGAGGTGGCTAATGCAATATTTATCCCTTCAGTACCATTACTGGCATCTCCGATAACTTTAAACGTATCGTCTAACTCTAATAATTGCTTTATGCCTCGACGTATTAATGGATGATCGTCAATAAGTAAAACTTTCATTGTATCTGACATTTTTCTCATTTTCCCCTGTTTATGATGACACCAAATGACTAAAAAACGGCACAATTTTTATTCCATTTGCACCAGGTAATATTTGATAAAACTGTGGATAGTTGAAATTTTGTGGCACAATTTTATACGGATTTTCGTTTCCATCCAACCCCGCTGATTGATAAATATAATTTATCTCTTGAATTTTTTGTTCTTTTTCCCCCTCACAATTGCGATAAATTTCGATATGATTTTTTTCATCTAAAATATAAACATTAAAGGTTTTATCTAAATTATTTTCAAAGAAAAACTGTAAAAAACCTTCACTAGCAAAGGTATCAATTTCATAAGGATATTGATGACGTGTTTGAGGAAGCACGGTATTATCAATAATATCTTGTGGTTCCACATCAAAATCGGCATTATCGATTAATGAAATATTTTGCACTTCCTGTAGGCTAATACCTCGTTCTTCAAAGAAGAATTGCCAGTTTTTTCCAGCAACACGTAATAGATTATTTTGCGGTATATCGCTAATACCTACTTGAATATTAATACATTTATTAATCAGAGCTGTAACAATATTGCGTAAGGTTTTTTGATAATATTTGCTGTAACAAAAGACATTCACGCTTTGTGGTGAAGTTGCTCCGCGATAAATTTTATTCGAGAGGACTTTTAATGCCAATAAAATGGCATTTGGACCTTCAAAATGCAAGGTGCGGATTTCATTCCATAAATTGCGATAGGTGAGATCAATGCTGCCCACTAAACTTTCTTCATCAGGTCCAAAGCTGAACAGATCGCTGGCAACAATGGTAGCTTTGGCTTCAGACAAATGGCGAGTTGGATCACGGGTAAGATTAATCGACACCACCAAATTTTTGATCTCGCAACTGTGGTTTAATTCCTCATTGCTTGCTACTGGCACGGTGGCAGGTAGGGATAAACGCAAATTGGTAACAAATTGGCGGAGCTTAGCTAAATCCACGTTCGGGCTGAAAATGTACAGCTCCGTTTTCGGTGTGAGCAATCGGTTGAAATACGCCCACGCCACTAATTTGTTGAGATTTTCACTGTATTCCACATAGCGTTGTTGCTCAAAACCACGAATGTCTGGGGTTTGATTCACCAAATACCAGCCGTCTTTAAAAGTGCGGTTATTTTTGACCTCAATAAATGTGATGGCATTTTCTGAGAGATCAGAAGAAATCATCGTATTGAGCAGAGTAATTTTGCCCGGTAACTCTTCAAAGGCAGTATAAAGTTTGCGGGTTAGAATGCTAATATCTTGCGGCATTATGCTGGAATTGACCTTATATTTGCGGGCAAATTGCATTAAATGCCGATAGCTAAACATTAAAAATTTGATCAGATTATTATGGCTTTCTTTTACTCGTTTTATTTTCCAATAAGGTCGCTGATTAAGTTCCTGTACTAAGGCATTTGACCAGCCCCAAGTTTGAGCGAGGTTTTGCAACTGGGCTAATCGCCACGTTTGTCTATTCACTTTAACGTTGTATTCATTGGCTTTAATGTAAAAACAACGACGAACAAATTCCAAGCGGCGGAGGTCGTTAGTGTGAATTAAATAATTAGTTACTCGTTCCAACATTGTGAGGTAAGGATCAAAATGATGTTTTTTATCCCCACTCAATAAACGAGCTTTAAATTCTTGGGCAATTAAATAAGTGTCGGGATAATCAACGGAATAGGTTTCCAAAAGCAAAATTTTCAACACTGATTTATAAGGTGAATCGATCCCTTTATAGAGTTGCCATAGACTCGCCCCGAAATATTCATTAGCAGACAACGCCCCCAAGCCACCAAAATCCACCCAATCATTGGGATCAATGATCTTTTCTTCAATTAAGCGATGTACTTCATTTTCATACTCTTTTTCCTTTTCCACGGCTAAATGAAGCCACAACAAGGGCTTGCCCGCTAAGCGAATGGCAGAACGATAAAATTCATCAAGCAGCAGCATATATTGAGCTGAGCCACAATTTTCAGCGGTGAGCGGATCGGCATAGCGGATACAGCGGAAGCGTTGCTGATCGATTAAATACAAGCTGATTTCAACCCCAAGTGAGATCGCCCATTCCTGCAATGCCAATAATTTTTGGCGTAGCATATCGCGATCTGTTGGGCTGATTTGCTGATGATGACACACCCAAATATCCAGATCTGATGCGGACGTTTGGCTAATGGAGGCGATACTGCCCATCACATACACGCCAAGAATAGGGAAAAAAGTGCGGTGCGAAAACGGCGAGTTTTCCGCTTCCGCTAAGGTTAAATTAAATTGACGAGCGAGAAAATCCTGTTGGTAATCCGATAACACAAAATCAGCAATCCCTGCTGGGGCGTTTTCAATATAGCCCGGCAATGCACTGTGATTTAAGTGCAACAACAATGAAATGGTTTGGAATACTTGATTAAATTGTGGCGAGCTGCCTGAAATTGCTCGCTCAATGCGACGTTTATCCAAATATTCAACTTGCTTTTTTGCACTATTGATGTCGTAATTCAATTTATATCCTAGGAAAAAGAGAATGATAATTGAAGAATTTCCTCACAATTGTGCAGGAAAAACTGAAGTATTACTCTATCACTTGCCCCGTCTGAAAGCAAAAAAATTAAATGAAAACTGACATTTTTCAGTAACAGTGATAGGATAAGCCAACTATTTCTAATCTGATTTTTGGCATAATGACAACAAAAACTTTGCTCAAAATTGCAACTCGCCGTAGCCCCTTAGCCTTATGGCAAGCAAATTACATTAAAGATCGTTTAACCCAGCTTTATCCGCACCTGCAAGTGGAACTGATTCCAATGGTAACCAAAGGCGATGTCATTTTAGATACGCCACTGGCAAAAATTGGTGGAAAAGGCTTATTTGTCAAAGAATTAGAAAATGCGTTATTAACAGGCGAAGCCGACATTGCGGTACATTCAATGAAAGATGTGCCGATGACCTTTCCCGCTGGTTTAGGATTAAGCGTGATTTGCAAACGCGAAGATCCGCGAGATGCTTTTGTGTCTAACACTTATCGCACTTTAGCAGAACTCCCAGCGGGAGCGGTGGTTGGCACATCAAGCCTACGCCGTCAATGCCAGCTCAAAGCCTTACGCCCTGATTTAAAAATTCAATCGTTACGCGGCAATGTGGGGACGCGTTTAAGCAAATTAGATAACGGCGATTATGACGCGATTATCCTCGCCGCGGCGGGCTTAATTCGGCTCGAAATGGCAGATCGCATCGCCTCTTTTATTGATACCGAAACCTCGCTCCCCGCAGCGGGGCAAGGGGCAGTGGGAATTGAGTGCCGTCTTGATGATGTGGAAGTGCAACAATTGCTAGCCCCCCTTGCTGACCCCGAAACCACCGCGTGCGTTTTGGCTGAGCGAGCAATGAATCACCACTTACAAGGCGGTTGCCAAGTGCCGATTGGCGGCTATGCGGTGGTTCGTGGCGATCAACTGTATCTTAAAGCCTTAGTGGGCAAGGTTGATGGTAGCCAAATTATTCGTGCCGAAGCACAAAGTGCGGTGCAAAATTCGCACCAATTAGGCGTGCAAGTGGCAGAACGCCTCTTACAACAAGGGGCAGATGACATTTTACGCACGCTCGGCGTGTAAAAGTGCGGTCGGTTTTTCACCTTATTTTTATGGGAAAAGGCAAATGGCAGTGTTAATTACCCGTCCTGATGAAAAAGGCACTCAGCTTCTCGCAATGCTTAATAAAGCGGGCATTGCCGCCTTGCATATGCCGCTGTTTTCCATTCAAGCAGGGGCGGAACTCAACCAGCTTCCCCGCCAGTTAAACCAGCTCAACGCGGGGGATTATGTATTCATTGTATCGCAAAATGCCATTCGTTATAGTGATCAAACCTTGCAACAAGCGGGCTTTCCATGGCGGGAGGATTTACATTATTTTACCGTTGGACGGCGAACCGCGTTGGCATTTGCCAGTCAAACAGAACGGAGCATTGCCTATCCCTTTGCACAAGAAACCAGCGAGGGGGTGCTAGCCTTGCCCGCAATGGCAGATTTACAAGGGAAAAACGTGCTGATTTTGCGTGGCAATGGCGGGCGAGCGTTTTTCGCTGAGCAAGCTATTCTACGAGGAGCGACCATTCACACCTTAGAATGTTATCGCCGTGAGCCGATCAGCTATGACAAGGCGGAACAAACCAGTATGCTGAAACGGGCGGGAATCAACCGAATTATTGTCACCAGTGCAGAAATTTTATCGTCATTGCTGGATTTTGTGCCAAAAAATGAACATAATTGGCTAACCTCTTGCAGTGTAATTACCGTGAGCAAACGTCTGAAACATCTTGCTCACGCAATGGGCTGGGAAAAGGTGATTGTTTCCCCTCGAGCAGACAATCCCACCTTGCTCGCCACCTTATTGCAACCTAATTCGTTTTGACAATCATAAGGAATACATTATGGCTAAATATCAGGCAAAAAAAGCGGGGCAGAATCCCGTTACGGAGAATACACAACATAGCACAGCGGATAACGCTCAGCCCGATACTGAGGCAGAAGCAACAGTAGATGCAAAAATAGAGGAAAACACTGAGACGCAAACTGAGATGCAAGAAAACGACGCAATAGACAATGCCCAAACCCAAGACAATACAAAGGAACAGCCAATGCAAGAAAAACAAACGAATACAATCAATGAACCACCTGTTCAAGCTGAAAGGGTGATCGTCAAAAAAGGGGGCAAAGGCATTGCGATTTTGGCTTTACTCGTCGCCTTAGGTTTAGGCGGGGCGGGCTATTATTTTGCTGAACAGCATTTAACACAAGTGCAAGGTAGACTCACCGCCTTAGAACAGCGTGCTGTGCCTGCTAATGTGCAAGGTTTGATGGATAGCGAGTTGGCGACATTGAAACAAGATCAGTCGAAAATCGCACAACTGACGGAAACCAGCCAAGCCACTAATGAAAAACTCATCGCGTTAGAAAAAATGGTTGCCATTAAAGAGCAACAAATCACCGCTCTGCAAAGCCAAGTCAGCACGTTGAGCAACGCCCAAAAAGCTGCTCAGCCGAATGATTGGTTACTGTCTGAAGTGGATTTCTTATTAAACAATGCGTTACGCAAATTAGTGCTGGATAATGATGTGGATACCGCGGTTTCGCTATTAAAAGTAGCAGATGAAACTCTGAGTAAAGTGTCTGATCCTCGCGTTATCAATGTGCGTACTGCCATTAATAGTGATTTAAAACAACTCTTATCCGTTAATAACATCGATCAAAATGCCATTATGCAGCGTCTTTCACAGCTTGCGAACAACGTGGATGAATTAACCGTGCTAAATGTAAATTTTGATGATCCAAATCCCGCTAACGAAAAATTAAGTGGTTCTTGGGACGATTGGAAAGAAAATGCAGAAAAAAGTGCGGTGTCTTTTTTGAATCATTTTATCCGCATTACGCCAAAAAATGCCGATAGCCGTGCCTTGCTTGCACCAAACCAAGATATTTACTTGCGTGAGAACATTCGTCTGCGTTTACAGCTCGCAATTATGGCTGTGCCTCGTCAGCAAAATGACCTCTATAAGCAGTCTTTAGAAATGGTTGCCTCTTGGGTGAGAAGTTATTTTGATACCAATACCGAAGTCGCACAAAATTTCTTAAATGAAATTGATGAATTGGCAGATCAATCTATCTATGTTGATGTGCCAAACCATCTTAACAGTTTGAATTTACTTGATAAATTGCTAAACAAACCATCACAAGAAGTACAAAAAATTGAGCTTTCTGTTGATAAAGAGGTCGCAAAAGAAAATACAGAAGAAATCAAAACTGAAAGCCCAGCCGAATCAGTGAACGCCGCAGCAGAAGCGAATAGTGCGGAACACAATAGCGACAGCTCAAGCAACGAAACACCAAACAACGAAAACAAAAGTGCGGTAGAAAAATCACCAGAATCTGAAGCCCCACAACAGTAGAGGAAATAGCAATGTTTAGAACCCTATTTTTAATGCTGGTGTTACTTGCCGGCTTAATCGCAGGCCCTTATTTATCGGGCAAACAAGGCTATGTGTTGATTGAAACTAATAGCTACAGCATTGAAATGTCCATTACCACCCTTGTGATTTTCTTTGTAATCGCAATGGCGGTGGTGTACGGTATTGAGTGGATCATTACCAAATTCTGCCGTTTAAGTAACAGCACCTACGGTTGGTTCTCCCGCCGTAAACGTCTCAAAGCCCAAAAACAAACCCTTGAAGGCTTAATGTTAATGGACGAAGGGCAATATTCTAAAGCCGAGAAATTGATTGGTAGAAATGCCAAACATTCTGATGAGCCGGTGTTGAACTTTATTAAAGCCGCCGAAGCTGCCCAACAGCGTGGCGATGAGTTTGGTGCAAATCGTTATTTGATTAAAGCGACCGAATTGGCAGGCACGGATAATCTGCTTGTCGAGATTGCACGCACGCGAATTTTGTTACAGCAAAATAAATTACCTGCCGCACGCAGTGCTATTGACAGCTTGCTTGAGATGACAAGCCGTAATAAGGAAGTGTTAAAACTAGCAGTAAATATTTACTTAAAATCTCACGCTTTCGAAGCCTTGGATAAAATTTTGGATCAAGTGGAAAAATCAGGGCTTTATTCCGACAAAGAATTTACCACCTTACAACATCGTGTTGAAGATGGCTTACTTGATGAAAAAATGAATGAAGAAGGCGTGGACGGCTTGCTAAAATGGTGGGACGATCAACCGCGTAAACGTCAAAATGATCTTTATGTGAAAGTGGGATTAATTCGCCGTTTAATTGACAGTGATGATCACGAAACCGCCTATAAATTGATCTTAGAAGCCTTGAAAAAGGTGGACGACAACAGCCCACTGGTACAACAACTTTGCACGCAAATTACTCGTGTTCAACCAGTAGATAACAGCAAATTGCTGAAAATTATGGAAAAACGGGCGAAACAAAGTAAAGATCAAGGCTGTTGTTGCACAAACCGTGCTTTAGGTTACTTGTATGTGCGTAATGGTGAATTTGCCAAAGCAAGTGAAGCCTTCAAGAAAGTCATTGAAAATAAAGCGCAGCTTGAGCCAAATGATATGACAATGGCGACTTATGTGTTTGAGCAAAACGGGGAAAATGAATTGGCTAAACAACTTCAGCAAGAAAGTTTGAAATCTGCTATGTCGGTGCAAAACTTAGCCCCTGAAGAAAAGGAAAAAACGCCAGAAAATTCCACCGCACTTGCACAAACCACAGAAGTCAAAAATCCTTAGGGTAAACCCAATGCCCTGTCTTTCGGGGCATTTTTCTTTATGATAAAACTTCCAGATAATATCCAACAATTTTTGCAACAACAAACAGTGATGAGCATTGCCGTACATAGTGTACAAGGCTTTTGGGCAGCCAACTGCTTTTACGTGTTTGATGACAGCAATATCAGCCTGATTTTCTTTTCTTCCCTTTCCACCCAACACGCACAAATTATGCAACAAAGCGATCTGGTGGTTGGCACGATCGCTACTCAAACGGATCAAGTGAGCGAGATTGAAGGCGTGCAATTTAAAGGGCGTGCCATTTTGCTTAATGAAGATACCCGAAAATCCGCCCTTAAACGCTATTATGACCGTTACCCCTTTGTACGTTTAATGAACACGGATTTATGGCAAATTGAGCTTGATGAAATCAAACACACGTCAAATAAATTCGTTTTTGCCCAGAAAACTTACTGGCAAAGAGCAAGTGCGGTGTAATTTTTGATTATTTTGTCTAAATAAGTAAAAATCGCTTTTCTTTCTAGCAAAAAAGGGTACTATATCCCGTCCTTTGTAAGGCTTCGGCTTTACGAACCCCTGTTTTCCAAATTGGAAAAAATAAAAAAGCTGAAACGCTTTTTTTAATAAGTAGCGAGTCAAAATGCCCCATGGCATCTTATTTTGAAGAATAAGAAAGCTTAGGCTTCCCGCAAGGCACCCGACTTATTTTTTTAACCTCCTATTGAAGGTATGAATTAAATGACAAACACTCCTGTAAATCCAATCAACAACGCAACTAACGATTATTATCTCAACCGTCAAAATGCGATGGAATCAAACGTTCGTAGTTATCCTCGCAAACTCCCTCTCGCCATTGCCAAAGCCAAAGGCTGCTGGGTAACGGATGTGGAAGGGAATGAATATTTAGATTGCTTAGCTGGTGCAGGAACATTAGCCCTCGGGCATAATCACCCTGCGGTGATTGAAGCCATTCAAGATGTCTTAAACAGTGGCTTACCTTTACATACTTTAGATTTAACCACCCCATTGAAAGATGCTTTTACCGAAGAACTGCTTTCTTTCTTCCCGAAAGATCAGTATCGCTTGCAATTCTGTGGCCCTTCAGGTGCGGACGGCACAGAAGCGGCGGTAAAACTTGCCAAAACCTATACAGGACGCGGTAATGTGATCGCCTTTTCTGGTGGCTATCACGGAATGACCCACGGTTCGCTTTCAATGACGGGGAATTTAAACGCCAAAAATGCCGTGCAAAACTTAATGGCTGGCGTACAATTTATGCCTTATCCGCACGAATATCGCTGCCCATTGGGCTTAGGCGGTGAAGCGGGCGTTGAGGCTTTAACCTATTATTTTGAAAACTTTATTGAAGATGTGGAAAGCGGTGTGGTGAAACCTGCGGCGGTGATCCTTGAAGCCATTCAAGGGGAAGGCGGGGTGGTAACTGCACCGGTGAAATGGTTACAAAAAATCCGTGAAGTGACCAAAAAACACGGCATTGTGTTAATTCTAGATGAAGTACAAGCGGGCTTCTGCCGTTCAGGTAAAATGTTCGCCTTTGAACACGCGGGCATTGAGCCTGACATCGTAGTAATGTCAAAAGCGGTGGGCGGAAGTTTACCATTAGCGGTGCTAGCCATTCGCAAAGAATTTGACGCGTGGCAGCCAGCAGGACACACAGGCACATTCCGCGGCAACCAAATGGCAATGGCGACAGGTTATGCTTCACTCAAAATTATGCGTGAGCAAAACCTCGCACAAAATGCGGTGGAACGTGGGGATTTCTTACAAACTGAATTGAAAAAACTCGCTCAGCAATATCCTTGTATCGGTAACGTGCGTGGACGTGGTTTAATGATCGGGATTGAGATTGTTGATGAGCGTAAAGCGCAAGATCGCATTGGTGCTTATCCAGCAGATGGCGAACTGGCTGCAGCAATCCAAAAAGCTTGCTTTAACAATAAGCTATTGTTAGAACGTGGCGGTCGTGGTGGTAACGTGGTGCGTTTGCTTTGCCCACTCATCATCACCCAAGCGGAATGTGAAGAATTAATCAAACGCTTTACGCAATCTGTTGCTGACGCGTTGAAAGCCGTGCGTGGCTAATTGTTCATTTAGCTAACTGGGGTGTGTAACGCTCCTTTTAGCTATTTTTCTCTCAATCATCTTTCAGGAAATTCTCAATGGTCGATTTCGCAAAACACAAACAATCTCTTCTTTGCAATGATCCCCAATCTATCGCTGATTATGAAAAAAATATGGCAACCGCAATAAGTGCGGTCGGAAATTGGCTCAAAAATAACAAAATGTACACGGGTGGCAGCATTAAACAGCTACGCGAAGAAATTGCTTTTCAGCCCTCTCAAGCGGGTTTTGGTTTAGAAAAATCCTTAGATCGCTTAACGGAATTATTCTTAAATAAAAGCCTAAAAGTGCATCACCCTCATTCTTTAGCACACTTACATTGCCCAACAATGGTCGCCAGCCAAGTGGCAGAAGTGTTTATTAACGCTACCAACCAATCAATGGATTCTTGGGATCAAAGCCCAGCGGGTTCATTAATGGAAGTGCAATTGATCGAATGGTTGCGTGAAAAAGTGGGCTACGGCAAAGGCGACGCGGGCGTGTTCACCTCTGGCGGCACACAATCGAACCTAATGGGTGTGCTACTGGCACGAGATGCTTGCGTAGCAAAACACTGGAAAAATGCCGAAGGCAAAGAATGGTCGGTGCAACAAGATGGCTTGCCAGCCGAAGCCTTGCAACGGGTCAAAGTGCTATGTTCAGAAAATGCACATTTTTCAGTGCAAAAAAATATGGCAATGATGGGAATGGGATTCCAATCTGTTGTGAGCGTGCCTTGTAATGAAAATGCACAAATGGACGTCAATGCCTTGGCGGAAATTTTGGCAAATCTCAAAGCGGAAGGAAAATTAGTGGCGTGCATTGTGGCAACCGCAGGTACAACGGACGCAGGGGCAATCGATCCACTCAAAGACATTCGTAAATTGGCTGATCAGTATGATGCGTGGCTACACGTTGATGCCGCGTGGGGCGGGGCATTACTGCTTTCCAATGAATATCGCCATTGGTTAGACGGCTTAGAACTGGCTGATTCCGTTACCCTTGATTTCCACAAGCATTTCTTCCAAAGCATTTCCTGCGGTGCGTTTTTACTGCGTGATCCAGAAAATTATCGCTTCATCGACTACAAAGCGGATTATCTCAACTCAGAATATGATGAAGAACACGGTGTGCCTAACCTCGTGGCAAAATCCCTACAAACAACACGCCGTTTTGACGCGTTAAAATTATGGTTCACGGTGGAAGCTCTCGGTGAAGAACTGTATGGCTCAATGATCGACCACGGCGTGAAGCTCACACGTGAAGTGGCAGATTACATCAACGCCACCGCAGGCTTGGAACTGTTGGTTGAACCGCAATTTGCCTCTGTGCTTTTCCGCGTTGTACCGCCAAATTACCCTGCGGAATTTATTGATAATCTCAACCAAAATATCGCAGACGAACTCTTCGCTCGCGGCGAAGCCAATATTGGCGTAACCCGCGTGAATGGCGTACAGGCATTAAAAATGACCACCCTTAGCCCAATCGCCACCCTTGAAAACGTACAAGCCTTGCTTGGTCAAGTGCTGGCAACCGCTGATAACATAAAAGATGCGATCGTGGCCGGCAATTATGTGCCAGCGATTGATTGATCATAATCGACAAAATTGATTTTGTTGCCATAAAAGGGGACTCTTAGAGCAATACTTTGATGCAAAGGCTGTATAGAATGAAATCTATTCAGCCTTTATAGGAAAACTTAACCTAGATTACGAGACAGCTTTTGTAGTAGTCGATCCATTGCTCGATAAGAGAGGGCTTCGGCTAAGTGGGGGCGTTGAATTTGTGCTTCATTATTTAGATCGGCGATGGTGCGTGCGACTTTTAAAATGCGGTGGTAAGCACGCACTGAAAGCCCTAATTGGGTTAAGGTGTTTTCTAAAAAAGCCCCATCTTGTGCGGAGATTGCACAATCCCGTGCGATTTCTTTACTGGTGAGATGGGCGTTAATTTTTCCTGCACGAGCGAATTGTTGTTCACGAACCTGTAAAATCTTTGCTCTCACCTGTTCGCTGGTTTCCCCTTTATTTTCAATTTGTTGTAGCGTGCCTTTGGGAAGCAATGGTACTTCAATGGATAAATCAAAGCGATCTAAAAATGGTCCCGAAAGGCGATTTAAATAACGCATTACCTGCTGGGGGGAGGTGCGATTATGTACGCCCGTGTAATGCCCTGTGGGGCTAGGGTTCATTGCGGCAATAAGCTGAAATCTAGCGGGAAAACAAATTTTTGCATTGGCACGCGAAATAATAATTTCCCCACTTTCTAACGGCTGACGTAATGCGTCAAGCACTTTGCGATCAAATTCGGGCAGTTCATCTAAAAATAGTACGCCATTATGTGCTAGGGAAATTTCGCCTGGTCTTGGGATTGTTCCCCCACCCACCAAAGCAGGTAAGGAGGCACTATGGTGTGGCGAACGGAAAGGGCGTTGTTTCCAGTTATGAAAATTCAGCTCATTTTGCACTAAACTAGTTATGGAAGCGGTTTCAATGGCTTCTTGTTCCGTCATCTCAGGCAACAGCGTGGTTAAACGGCTGGCGAGCATTGTTTTGCCCGTGCCAGGTGGGCCGAGTAGGAGCAAATTATGTTGCCCTGCTGCGGCAATGGTTAAGGCTCGTTTAGCGTGCTGTTGTCCGATAATATCTGTGAGATCTTGGGGATTTTTGCAAGAAAAATCTACCGCACTTGGTGTCGTGAAATCTGAGGCAAGGGGGAGTTTTAATGTATCATTAAGAAACTGTACCACTTCAAGCAAATTTTGAGCGATGTAACTCTCTTGATCAGCGACTAGGGCGGCTTCATTCGCGTTGGATTTCGCAATTATGGTACGACGCTTTACCTTTCTTGCAGCTAAAATCGCAGGAATAATGCCGTGTACGCCACGCAGATGTCCCGTTAAAGCCAACTCGCCTAATAACTCAAATTGTTTGAGTGCTTGAGGATTTACTTGATCGGAAGCGGCTAAAATGCCAATTGCAATGGGCAAATCAAACCGTCCACCGTCCTTAGGTAAATCCGCAGGGGCAAGATTCACGGTAATTCGCTTGGCAGGATATTTGAAATTGGCATTTAATAACGCACTTCGCACGCGATCTTGTGCTTCTTTCACCGTTTTTTCTGGTAATCCCACAAGGGTAAAACCTGGCTTTCCATTGCTTAAATGCACCTCAATGGTAACTAAGGGAGCTTGAACCCCCATTGACGCACGACTGTAAACGATAGCTAATGACATTGATACTATTTTTGATTTATGGAATAGCTCTGTAAGATAATGCAATAAGTAATAAAGAAAAGAGTTATTATATTTTTTTGCGATCTAGATCGAGAGATAATTTTGAATTATATATTTTTATCATAAGTAAGTATTAGAGCTAAGCATAGTAAGAGAATGGACTGATATAATTGAAGTGAAAAAAGATGAGTTAAAATAGTACAAAAAGTAAAACCATCTTCTAGTATCTATTGCGTGGAAGTATTTGAATACATAAAATAGCTACTCGATAAGTAAATGAGGTTTATTTTTTTAATAAATCTTACATTCCTTAATAGTAGAAATTCTAATGATAGAACAACAATCCAGCTTAGCAGATCAAAAACGTAAAACTGTTGAAACCGCAGAATTTACCCCAGATGGTCGCTATAAACGTAAAGTGCGTAGCTTTGTCCTTCGTACGGGACGATTAAGTGATTTCCAACGTAATATGATGAACGATCACTGGCATATTTATGGCTTGTCTCATCAAGACCAGCCTTTTGATTTTAAAGAGATTTATGGGAATGATAACCCTGTTGTCTTAGAAATTGGCTTTGGAATGGGTAAGTCCCTCGTGGAAATGGCGGAGCAAAATCCAGATAAAAATTATTTGGGTATTGAAGTGCATACACCCGGTGTAGGTGCGTGTATTGCCTATGCGGTAGAAAAAAAGGTGAAAAATTTGCGGGTTATTTGCCACGATGCTACAGAAATTTTGCGTGATTGTATTGCTGATGGAAGTCTTGCTGGTTTACAGCTCTTTTTTCCCGACCCTTGGCATAAAGCAAAACATCATAAGCGTCGTATTGTTCAGCCTCATTTCGTGCAGACTGTATGCGAAAAATTGGCGAACCAGGGTTTTATTCATATGGCGACAGATTGGGAAAATTACGCAGAACAAATGTTAGAGGTATTACAGAAGAATACTCAACTCTGTAATACTTCTGAGACCGATGATTATATTCCACGTCCAGAAAGTCGCCCGTTGACTAAATTCGAGCAACGAGGTTACCGTTTAGGACATAGTGTATGGGATTTATATTTTATTAAAACTGGATAATATTATCCTAAAATAAGAGGAAAAAACGATGGCGATTCAACGCAACAGAAGACAACGTAAAAAAATGCACCTTGCCGAATTCCAAGAATTGGGTTTTTTAGTGAATTGGCAATTTCCAGAAAATACCCCGATTGATAAAGTAGATGAAATGGTTGATCGCTTTATTTTTGAAGTAATTCGTGCAAATGGTTTGGCTTATGAAGGAAGTGGTTATTTGCATTGGGAGGGATTGGTTTGTTTAGAGAAAATTGGGAAATGTAATGAATCTCACCGTGAATTAGTTAAAAGCTGGCTAGAAAGTAATGGGTTACAGCATATTGAAATTAGCGAGTTATTTGATATTTGGTGGGAATACCCAACGAAATAATTTTTAAAAAATCCCACATTAGTGGGATTTTTTCTTTTTTCAATGTCGTGTGGGGCGTATTTCACCCTAATTCGTAACATATTTGACGCTTATTTTGTATTTGTCCGCGTGTCGTTCGAGATAAACACTTCCATCAGAGAATATTATTAGACTAGCTGAATAGATTATTGTGTGTATTATGGTTAAATTGTAAATTCAAAATAAAAAGCAGTATGATTAAGCAAAAAATTTGTAGGAAATCAAAATGAACACGCTATTTCAACAGCTTCCCTCCATTGATAAATTGCTCAAACGCCCTGAGGTTGCTTTGCTCATTGAGGAATTTGGGCATTATGCAGTGGTGAAAATCTGCCGTGCGTTGCTTGAAGATGCTCGCTCGCACATAAAACAGCAGCAAAAATTACCGCACTTTTTTTCTGATGAAAATGCCCTCTTCGCCCAAATTCAACGGGCGTTGCAAGCTCAACAGCAAGTGAAAATCCAGCCTGTGCATAACTTAACAGGAACGGTGTTGCACACCAATTTAGGGCGTGCTTTGTGGTCGGAAGCGGCACAACACGCCGCGTTGCTCGCGATGCAGGAAAATGTGGCATTGGAATATGATTTACACGCGGGGGAACGCAGCCATCGAGATAATTATATTAGCGAATTGCTCTGTGAACTCACGGGGGCGGAAGCGGCTTGTGTGGTGAACAACAATGCAGCGGCGGTGTTGCTGATGTTGGCTACCTTTGCGAAAGATAAGGAAGTAGTGATTTCCCGTGGCGAGCTGATTGAAATCGGCGGTTCGTTCCGCATCCCCGATATTATGCAACAAGCGGGCTGTCGTTTGGTGGAGGTGGGAACGACCAATCGCACCCATTTAGCCGATTATCAGCGTGCAATCAACGAAAATACTGCCCTTTTAATGAAAGTTCACAGCAGTAACTATCAAATTTGTGGTTTTACCCATAGCGTGAGTGAAGCCGAATTAGCGGAGCTTGGTAAGTCGATGAATATCCCCGTTGTCACGGATTTAGGCAGCGGGGCGTTAATTGATCTCAGCCAATACGGCTTACCCGCTGAGCCAACGGTGCAGGAAAAATGGCAGCAGGGTGTGGATTTAATCTCGTTTTCTGGGGATAAATTGCTCGGCGGTCCACAGGCGGGCATTCTTGTAGGGAAAAAATCGCTGATCGCCCAGCTTCAAGCTCACCCGCTAAAACGTGCTTTGCGTTGTGATAAAGTCATTCTCGCAGGGTTAGAAGCCACCTTGCGTTTATATCTTCAGCCTGAAAAACTGGCGGAAAAGCTCACCACCTTGCATTTACTCACACAGCCACAAGCCCAATTACGCGAACAGGCGGAGCGACTCAAAGTGCGGTTAGAAAATAAGCTCAATTTTGCCTACCAAGTGCGTATCGAAGAAAGCCAAGCCCAAATTGGCAGCGGTGCACAGCCACTGGCGAGATTGCCCTCTATCGCGATCACCTTAGAAGAAAAAACAGCGGAAAAACTGACCGCACTTATTCAGCGTTTGAAACAGCTTCCGCAGCCGATTATCGGACGAGTGGAGCAAAACAAATTATGGCTCGATTTGCGTAGCCTCGCGAATTTTGACCGCTTACTGAACACATTGGAGCAACTATGATCATTGTTACCTCAGGCCACGTTGATCACGGAAAAACCGCCTTATTACAATCACTTACAGGACAAAATGCGGATCGGTTACCCGAAGAAAAAAAAACGTGGAATGACCATTGATTTAGGCTACGCCTATCTTCCACTGAAAGACAAAAGCCTCGGCTTTATTGATGTGCCAGGACACGAAAAATTTCTTTCCAATATGCTCGCGGGGCTAGGAGGGGTGCATTATGCAATGCTAATCATCGCTGCTGATGAGGGCATTCAACCGCAAACTCAAGAGCATTTAGCCATTTTGCGTTTATTGCAGTTTGAGCAAATTATCGTGGTGATCAGCAAGGCGGATAATGCCGAAAACGCCCAAATTTCCCAATTAAAACAACAGATTACCCAACAATATCCGTTTTTAACGGACAGCCCATTTTTTATCACCTCTGCCCGCACGGGGCAAGGCATCGCAGAATTGCAGGATTATCTCGCCCATCTTCCCGAACGGGCGGAGCGTGATCGTCCGTTCCGCTATGCCATTGATCGCATTTTCAGCCTCAAAGGGGTGGGAACCGTGGTAACGGGAACGGCATTTAGCGGGCAAGTTGCCGTTGATGACGTGCTTTACTTATCCACAGGGCAAAAAGTGCGGATTAAAAATATCCACAGCCAAGATCAGCAAGCGAATGAAGGCTTTGCAGGGCAACGTTTAGCCCTCAATATCCAAACGGAAGTGGAACGAAACGCCATTCAGCGGGGAGATTGGCTTTTTGCTCAACCCCCTTTACCGCCAACGGATCGGCTGACCATTGACGTGGAAGCCGAAAACCTGTTGCAAGAAAGTCAGTCAGTGCATATTTACCACGCGGCAGCTCGCACAACGGGTAAGCTCACTCTTTTGCAGCATAAACAATGTTATCCACAGCAAAACGCCTTGGCAGAATTAGTGCTTGAACAGCCGTTATTTTTGACCGACGGCGACAAATTGATTTTACGCAGTGGCGACGCAAAAAACCTTGTGGGCGGAGCAAGGGTGATTGAGATCCGCTCGCCAAAACGCTATAAACGCACTGAAGTGCGGTTAGATTTTTTGCACAATTTGCAACAGGCGAACACCACAGCGGAGCGTTTGGCTTGCTATTTGCAACAACGCCCAATGCCCCTCGCTGAGCTGGCTTGGCTAAGTCAATGCTCCGCAACGCAACTTACCGCACTTTTAACGCAAATTCACGCTCATTCTTGGCAAAATTGGGCATTTAACGCGGAATATGCACAAACTCAGCAAGCAAATCTTTTGCAAACCCTCGCGGATTATCATCAACAACACGCCGATCAGCTTGGGCTAAGCAAAGCCCGTTTATATCGCATCGCCGCCATTAAACAGCCCGAAGCCTTGATTTATCACTTCATTGATACCCTACTTGCTCAAGACAAGATCCAGCAAACACGCGGCTGGCTGCATTTGCCTGAGCATAAAATCCGCTTCACGCCGCAAGAACAAGCCTTATGGCAAGATGTTCTATGCCATTTTGAGCAACAACAAGGGCAAGCCTTGTGGGTGCGTGATCTGGCTAACTTGCTCGAAATGGAAGAGAGCGAAATGCGAAATTTCCTCTATAAAGCGGGAAAATTGGGGTATCTCACCCCCATTGTACGGGATCGTTTTATCCTCAGCGAAACCCTCTACGGCTATGCACGTTGGATCAAAGCATTCATTGAACAAAATGGACAGATTTCCGTGAACCAACTGCGAGATCAATTACAATGGGGCAGAAAAATGACCGTGCAATTAATGGAATATCTCGACCGCTGCGGGTTCTTACGCCGCAAAGGCAATGTGCATTTATTGCGAGATGGCGAGCTGTTCGATTTATAAATAGCAAAGTGCGGTGTTAAAAACCTCTAAATTTCGTACCGCACTTTATTTCGTACTGCACTTTGTTACTTTCTGATTTTAAAATCAAATATCAAGATATAGTCGTTTAAGTTCAAAATAAGACAAGGCAACAAGCCGCAGACAGTACAAATAGTACGGCAAGGCGGAGTAACGCAGTATTATTTTGAAATCAAACGACTATAATTTAATTAAGCCTATACGAAATGTTTGGAATGGTTTAATTTTTCATTTATAAACTACATTCTCCGTAGTCGGTTTAAAATTTCTTTTAGCTCATTTTTAAGAGGGGCAATGAGAGTTAATTTTTCTTGCGTTTTGGGGTGTTCCAAACGAATGGCATAGGCGTGTAAAAATAAGCGATCTAGCCCTAATTCCGCCATTTGACTATCGAATTGTTTATCGCCATATTTGTTGTCTAGGGCGATGGGGTGACCTGCATATTGGGTATGTACACGAATTTGGTGAGTTCTCCCAGTAACAGGAGAGGCTTTGATGAGCGTGGCGTTTTGATAGCGTTCTTCAATGCTAAACAAGGTTTCTGAGGGTTTGCCTTGTTCGCTCACTCGCACAATGCGTTCGCCGCCTGCCAGTTCATTTTTGAGTAAAGGTGCTTTAATGGCTTTACAGTGGGATTGCCATTGACCACGCACTAAAGCGAGATAATCTTTGCGGACGGTTTTATTGCGGAGCTGTTCGTGCAAATGACGCAGGGCAGAGCGTTTTTTTGCTACTAATAAAATGCCTGAGGTGTCGCGGTCTAAACGATGCACCAATTCTAAAAAACGGGCTTCGGGGCGTAAGGCACGCAAGGCTTCGATCACGCCAAAATCAACCCCACTACCGCCGTGTACTGCGATACCAGAGGGTTTGTTTAACACGAGCAGTACTTCATCTTCAAAAAGAATTTGCTGTTCTAATTGTGCCACTTTGTTTAATTTTTTGGAGATTGGAGGCTGTGCTTTTTCGCTAATTCGCACGGGCGGCACACGCACAATATCGCCACTTTGTAGCTTGTATTCAGGCTTGATTCGCCCTTTATTTACCCGCACTTCACCTTTGCGTAAAATGCGATAGACTAAGCTTTTTGGCACGCCTTTAAGTTTTGTCAAAAGATAGTTATCAATGCGTTGCCCCGCTTCATCTTCACTAATTTGGAGCATTTTTACGCTGGGATTTAAGATTTTTTCTGCACTTTTTTCTGTCATTATGGTTCATTTTATGTAGGACTAATTTGAGCGGATTATAGCATAAATGCACGGAATTACCTTGCCAAAAAATGAGGTTCAAGGGATAATAGAGCGTATTTTTACCTGCTCTTCAGGGGAAAATCAAAGGTCATTAACAATAATGCAGCATATGGCATAAGACATTGTTTATTAATGAAAAGGGATAAAACGCAAACGTTTAAGTTTAAATGTGGGGTTTATCCGCCGTGTGAAAATTACCCACGCTTGCAAAATAATACGTTCAGTCATTTTGTTTGTATCGAATAATGTTGTGGTTTACTCCATTTGTGATTCGATAACGCAATCAATGCACCCAGCAACTGACAGTCGAGAGAATGACATTTTGCGACAGACACGAGGTCGATTGCGAAGCCAAAGTGCGGTGATTTTTTATGACAAATTTAAGATAAAAATATAAGAGAAAATCGAATGAAAAGAATGTTAATTAATGCAACCCAAAAAGAGGAGTTGCGGGTTGCTCTCGTTGATGGGCAACGATTATTTGACTTGGACATTGAAAGTCCAGGCCACGAACAAAAAAAGGCCAATATTTATAAAGGCCGTATCACCCGTGTTGAACCTAGCCTTGAAGCCGCATTTGTTGATTACGGTGCGGAACGCCACGGTTTCCTTCCATTAAAAGAAATCGCCCGTGAATATTTCCCCGCCGATTATGTGTATCAAGGTCGCCCAAATATTCGTGATATTTTGCACGAGGGGCAAGAAGTTATCGTTCAAGTAAACAAAGAAGAACGTGGTAACAAAGGGGCGGCTCTCACTACTTTCGTTTCCTTGGCGGGCAGTTATTTGGTGATTATGCCAAACAATCCAAGAGCGGGCGGTATTTCTCGCCGTATTGAAGGGGAAGAACGTTTAGAATTAAAAGAAGCCCTGAGTTCCCTTGATGTGCCTGAGGGCGTTGGGTTAATCGTGCGTACCGCTGGGGTCGGCAAATCGCCAGAAGAATTGCAATGGGATTTAAAAGTCCTGTTACACCATTGGGAAGCCATTAAACAAGCCTCTGAAAGCCGTCCTGCTCCTTTCTTAATTCATCAAGAAAGTGATGTGATCGTGCGTGCGATTCGTGATTACTTACGCCGCGACATTGGTGAAATTTTGATTGATAATCAAAAAGTTTACGAAAAAGCCAAAGCCCATATTAAATTAGTGCGTCCTGACTTCATCAATCGCGTTAAACTTTATCAAGGCGAAGTGCCACTATTCAGCCATTATCAAATTGAATCGCAAATTGAATCAGCCTTCCAACGTGAAGTGCGTTTACCATCTGGCGGTTCAATTGTGATTGACGTTACCGAAGCATTGACGGCGATTGATATTAACTCAGCACGCTCAACCCGTGGCGGTGATATTGAAGAAACCGCACTCAACACCAACCTTGAGGCGGCAGATGAAATTGCCCGTCAATTACGTTTGCGCGATTTAGGCGGTTTAATCGTGATTGACTTCATTGATATGACCCCAATTCGTCATCAACGAGAAGTGGAAAATCGTATGCGTGATGCGGTGCGTCAAGACCGAGCACGTATCCAAATTAGCCGTATTTCTCGCTTTGGTTTATTGGAAATGTCGCGTCAGCGTTTAAGCCCGTCATTGGGCGAATCTTCTCACCACGTTTGCCCGCGTTGTCAAGGCACAGGCAAAATTCGTGATAATGAATCCCTTTCTTTATCCATTTTACGGTTGCTAGAAGAAGAGGCGATCAAAGAAAACACCAAGCAAGTTCACACCATTGTGCCAGTGCAAATCGCGTCTTATCTATTAAATGAGAAACGCCGAGCCATTAGTAGCATTGAAAAACGCCACAATGTGGATATTGTGGTCGCCCCAAATGAAGCAATGGAAACACCGCACTTTAGCGTGTTCCGAGTGCGTGAGGGGGAAGATGTTCACGAGTTAAGTTATAACTTAGCCAAATTACATCAAGCTCAAGATGATCATTTTACGACAGAGGAATCTTTGGTAACACGTAATATTGAAACTGCTGCAGTAACGGTGGATAGCGTGTTAGAAAATGCGGCGGTTTCTTTAGCGATTGAAACGCCAGCACCAATGCCAACGGCGAAAAAGGAAGCTAAACCTTCACTGTTTTCCCGTATATTGGCAAAGATTAAAGCTCTATTTAGCGATGA
Organism: Avibacterium paragallinarum; assembly: GCF_011765605.1. Lineage (NCBI taxonomy): Bacteria > Pseudomonadati > Pseudomonadota > Gammaproteobacteria > Pasteurellales > Pasteurellaceae > Avibacterium > Avibacterium paragallinarum. The sequence goes on along the minus strand of NZ_CP050316.1, from coordinate 2,090,599 downwards.
ACCAGAAGCGAAGAAAACGCCAAATCGTTCAAACAAGAATAATCGTCGTCGTAACCAAGAGCGTCGTTCTTCTCGCCGTCCTCGTAATGAAACGGTGAAGAATACGGAAGATAAACGGCAAGAAAAAGTGGCAGATCCAGAGGTGCGTTCTTCACGGAAACCACGAAAAGCACAGCCTGACGAAAGCTATCAAAAGGTAGAAACGAAAGAAACAGAAAGCATTGTGGAAGTGGTGCAGCCGCGTCGCCCACGCCGTGATTTGCGTAAAAAAGTGCGTGTTCCTGATATGCAAGAGCTATCAGCTCAAATGGTCGAAACAATGGCGGAAACCGAATCTGTATCCCATCAAAAAGTGGTTGAATCCCTTGAGATAAACAAGGAAGAGGAAGTTCTTGCTCCAACTTGCGAAGGAGAACATAGTGTAGAAAATGAAAAACGCCGTGATAATCGACGCCGTTTGCCTCGTCATTTACGTGTCAATCATTCTCGCTATCGTCGTCAATCACAAGGTGGTGAAAAGTCGCCGATGCCATTATTTGCCGCAGTAGCTTCTCCAGAATTAGCGAGTGGGAAAGTATGGATTAATAGCGGTACTCTGGCGAATAGTAGAATGAATACATTCTTATCTGTAGATGAATTGCTTGAACAGCAGGATAAGAATAAATCAGAAATCACATCAGTGATACCCGTGACTGGGCTGCTTGTGCAAAATAATATCGAGGAACTTAAACCATTGACTGGGTTTGTTAGTCAGCCAGCAAATGAATCCGTGGAGAAAAAGGTACAGGAATCTTTACAGCGTTTACAATCTGTTAATATGGAATCGCCAGAAAACGTATCTCAAAGTGTAATCAAAATTGAAGAAAAAACTGACCGCACTTATGAATTTAGTGGTCGGTTAGGTACAATATCGGCGGTTGTTCATACTAAAGCTGAAATGACTCCCGCAAAAATAGTTCCTAGTGAAAATTTAGCTTATCCTATCGTAGAGTGGAAAGAGTCTCGTTATTACTTCTATGGACGGGGGGCGGCTGGTCATCATAGTGCTATAAGCCACGTTTATTCTGAACCAAGAAGAGCAGTAGAATAATAAATAAATTAAAACTGAGTATTGGAATTCCTAATACTCAGTTTTTGTTTGAATGGTGAACAAGTTGCTGCAAAAAGAAGCAGTTGAATTGAAATCTAATTTTCATACTTGACTTGGTATAACAAAATTCGTATTATTCACCTCGCTTAAATCACGGAGGAATGGTCGAGTGGTTGAAGGCACCGGTCTTGAAAACCGGCGAGGGTTTACGCCCTCCGTGAGTTCGAATCTCACTTCCTCCGCCATTTTTTAGATGTCGTATGTTAAGGATTTATAAATCAATAACTACGGCTTTTTTATTTTTTCCCCTCTTTTTGTATTTCATCATTCTTCGATTTTATTTTTAGCTTATTAAAAATGAGATTTTTGCCCTATTTAATATAGGGCTTATTGTTTTTGTAAACATTTCTTTAGAAATTAATTATAGATTATTTGAAATATATGGTAGTCAGGAATTATCCTTTCTTAAATATAGTGGTACTTAAGTTTGGAAGTATATTTCAGTTGTGCAAACGTATATTAGATTAAGAAACAAATCTAAAGGCAAAATTTGTTTTTTAATGGAGCTAAAACTTTACGACTCCATCATAAATATGCGTGGCATCGCCAGTCATATAAAGTGGGTAGCCTTCACCTTGCCATTCGATAGTCAGACTACCACCTGGGAGATCCACTTGCACTTTGTTATTCAAAAGGCCTTGCATAATGCCCACCGCGGCGGCGGCACAAGCGCCACTGCCACAGGCTTGGGTTTCGCCAGCACCGCGTTCATAAACGCGTAATTTAATGTGGTTACGATTAATCACTTGCATAAAGCCTGCGTTTACGCGTTCTGGAAAACGTTCGTGGCTTTCTAATAGTGGGCCTAATTGTTCTACATTGGCGGTGGTGATGTCCTCCACTTGCACCACGCAATGTGGGTTGCCCATAGAAACCGCACCACATAGTACGGTTTGGATTTCGGTGCGTAAAATGTAGTTTTTCTCGAATTTGTTGGCGATAAATGGGATTTTTGCCGGTTCCCAAATCGGTTCGCCCATATTCACGCGGATCATTCCGTCATCTTGCACTGTTAGGATCATTTTGCCTTTGGCGGTGCTGACTGCGATGTCTTTTTTATTGGTTAGCCCTTTCATTGTCACAAAACGAGCGAAACAGCGCGCACCATTGCCACATTGTGCCACTTCACTGCCGTCAGCGTTGAAAATGCGATAGTGAAAATCCAAATCAGGATCATAAGGTGGCTCAACCACTAAAAGTTGATCAAAGCCAATTCCTGTGTGGCGATTCGCCAATTTTTTAATGGTTTCCGTTGGAAAGTAAACATTCTGCGTTACCGCATCCACCACCACAAAATCATTGCCTAATCCGTGCATTTTGGAAAATTGCATTTTTCCGTCCTTATTGAAAATCGTTAATTCGTCGCAATTATAAAGGTGAAGTGAGATTGAGTAAACTCTCCATTAGTACAACCTATCGTTCTAAAATGATTAATAGATTTTTTTTTCATTTTACTCTTGAAATTGCCAAATTAGTCCTCACTTACTTGAGTAAGCCAAGCCGTACAAGCTAGGCAACAGAATTTAATATTGAGGAAGAATAGATTATGAATATAGAAAAATTTACTACTAGATTTCAACAAGCCTTGAGTGAGGCACAATCTTTAGCTTTAGGCAAAGATAACCAGTTTATTGAACCAGTGCATTTAATGACCGCACTTTTAAATCAAGAAGGCGGATCTATTGCCCCGATTTTAACCGCCAGTGGCGTGAATGTTGCGATGTTACGCAATGAGCTTAATGCTGAACTTAACCGTTTACCGCAAGTTTCTGGTAACGGTGGTGATGTGCAGATTTCACGCAACTTGGTGAATTTATTAAATTTATGCGACAAGCTCGCACAGCAAAAACAAGATAAATATATTTCATCAGAACTCTTTTTATTAGCCGCGTTAGAAGAAAAAGGCAGCTTAAGCGAAATATTACGCAAGTGCGGTGCAAAAAAAGAGCATTTACAACAAGCAATCAACCAAATTCGAGGAGGTCAGTCAGTGAACGACCAAAATGCAGAAGAAAGCCGTCAGGCATTAGAAAAATATACCATTGATTTAACCGCTCGGGCGGAAAGCGGCAAGTTAGATCCTGTGATTGGGCGTGACGAAGAAATTCGCCGTACCATTCAAGTGTTACAACGCCGGAGTAAAAATAATCCAGTATTAATTGGTGAGCCAGGTGTTGGTAAAACCGCCATTGTAGAGGGCTTGGCACAACGTATTGTAAATGGTGAAGTGCCAGAGGGATTAAAAAATAAACGCGTGCTTTCCCTTGATATGGGGGCATTAATTGCGGGTGCAAAATATCGTGGTGAGTTTGAAGAACGTTTAAAAGCGGTTCTCAATGAAATTGCTAAGGAAGAAGGGCGTATTATTCTGTTCATTGATGAAATTCACACAATGGTTGGTGCAGGTAAAACTGACGGGGCAATGGACGCAGGTAACTTATTAAAACCGTCATTGGCGCGTGGTGAGCTACACTGCGTGGGGGCAACAACCCTTGATGAATACCGTCAATATATTGAAAAAGATGCCGCACTTGAACGCCGTTTCCAAAAAGTGTTTGTGGACGAACCAAGTGTTGAGGATACCATTGCTATCTTGCGTGGCTTAAAAGAGCGTTATGAAATTCACCATCACGTTCAAATTACCGACCCAGCAATCGTTGCGGCAGCAACTCTTTCGCATCGTTATATTTCCGATCGTCAGTTGCCAGATAAAGCCATTGATTTAATTGACGAAGCGGCATCGAGTATTCGTATGGAAATTGACTCAAAACCTGAGCCGTTAGATCGCCTTGATCGCCGTATTATCCAATTAAAATTGGAACAACAAGCGTTACAAAAAGAAGACGATGATGCCAGCCGTAAACGCCTTGAAATGCTAGAAAAAGAGTTGGCAGAAAAAGAGCGTGAATACGCGGAATTAGAAGAAGTATGGAAAAGCGAAAAAGCTGCCCTTTCTGGCACGCAACACATTAAAGCGGAATTGGAAAATGCCAAAACCCAAATGGAACAAGCACGCCGCGTGGGTGATTTAAACAAAATGTCCGAACTACAATACGGTCGCATTCCAGAGCTTGAAAAACAACTTGCTCAAGCTGAAAGTGCAGAGGGCAAAGAAATGCACTTATTACGCTATCGTGTAACTGATGAAGAAATTGCAGAAGTGCTTTCGCGTGCCACTGGTATCCCTGTTTCTCGTATGATGGAAGGGGAAAAAGAAAAATTATTGCGTATGGAAAAAGAATTACACAAACGTGTAGTTGGACAAAACGAAGCCGTGGTTGCCGTTGCGAACGCCATTCGCCGTAGCCGTGCAGGATTGTCTGATCCAAACCGTCCGATTGGTTCATTCTTATTCTTAGGGCCAACAGGGGTAGGTAAAACAGAATTGTGTAAAACTCTTGCCAACTTCTTGTTTGATGATGAAAACGCAATGGTACGCATTGATATGTCCGAGTTTATGGAAAAACACAGCGTATCTCGCTTAGTGGGCGCACCACCGGGATATGTGGGCTATGAAGAAGGTGGTTACTTAACCGAAGCCGTTCGCCGCCGTCCATATTCTGTGGTGTTATTGGATGAAGTAGAAAAAGCGCACCCAGATGTCTTCAACATCTTATTACAAGTGCTTGATGACGGACGCTTAACTGATGGTCAAGGTCGCACCGTGGATTTCCGTAATACCGTGGTGATTATGACCTCAAACTTAGGTTCAGACTTAATCCAAGGCAACCGTGATCTTGGCTATGAAGGAATGAAAGAAGTGGTAATGTCGGTGGTAAGCCAACACTTCCGCCCTGAGTTTATTAACCGTATTGATGAAACAGTGGTATTCCACCCATTGGATAAAGAAAACATTCGCACCATCGCGAAAATCCAATTAAAACGTTTAGAAAAACGTATGGAATCACACGGCTATCACTTAGCCTTCACAGATGCGGCGTTAGACTTCATCGGCGAAATTGGTTATGACCCAATTTACGGCGCAAGACCACTTAAACGTGCGATTCAACAAGAAGTGGAAAACCCACTCGCACAACAAATTCTCTCAGGGGAATTACTCCCAGGGAAAACCATTACCCTTGATTACGTTGATGGTAAAATCACAGCAAGTCAATCGTAATTCTTCCCAAAAAAGCACCGCACTTTGATTTATGCGGTAACCCAAGCCTCGCGAAAGCGGGGCTTTTTGTTTGTCAAAGGGCGATGCTTTTAGTCATTCCCAGATTAAGCTATAATGCCAGCCACATTTATTTAACGAAGGAATTAATTATGCAAAATCCAAAAGATGATGTGCTTTATGCCCTTGTTGAGTGGGTTGATCATAGCGAAGGCTATACGGATATTCTTTATCACAAATCCACCGATGGCATTGCCAAAATCACCATTAACCGTCCAGAAGTGCGTAACGCTTTCCGTCCGCAGACGGTGAAAGAAATGATCCACGCGTTTTCTGATGCACGTTTTGACGAAAATATCGGCGTGATCGTGCTAACAGGACAAGGGGAAAAAGCGTTCTGCTCAGGCGGCGATCAAAAAGTGCGTGGCGATTACGGCGGTTATAAAGACGACGCGGGCGTGCATCACCTCAACGTGTTGGATTTTCAGCGTGATATTCGTAGCTGCCCGAAACCTGTGGTGGCAATGGTGGCAGGCTACGCGATCGGCGGCGGCCACGTTTTACATATGCTTTGCGATCTCACCATTGCCGCGGACAATGCCATTTTCGGCCAAACCGGCCCGAAAGTGGGATCATTCGATGGCGGTTGGGGTGCAAGCTATATGGCGCGCATTGTAGGGCAGAAAAAAGCCCGTGAAATTTGGTTCTTATGCCGTCAATACAACGCCCAAGAAGCCTTAGAGATGGGCTTAGTGAACACCGTTGTACCTTATGCGGAGTTAGAAAAAGAAACCGTGCGTTGGTGTCGTGAAATGTTGCGTAACAGCCCAATTGCTCTGCGTTGCTTGAAAGCTGCCTTAAACGCCGATTGCGACGGACAAGCAGGCTTACAAGAACTAGCTGGCAATGCCACAATGCTGTTCTATATGACGGAAGAAGGGCAAGAGGGTCGTAACGCCTTCAACGAAAAACGTGCCCCAGATTTCGCGAAGTTCAAGCGTAACCCATAAGCAAAAGTGCGGTCAAAAAATCACAGTGTTTTTTGACCGCACTTTGGTTTTAATTATGACTATGCAAACGATTTCACTTAAAAAACTCGTGTTATTTTGGACGGGAGTGGTTGGTCTGAATGCGGCGTTGTGCTTTTTCTTCGGGCTATTGGTGGCGAGTGATGTGATGTCTGTACTCGGAATGGTAGTGGGGGTGTTGTGCTTTATCGCTTTTTACACCTTTGTTGATTATCAATTACTCCGCCGCAATCAATTACAATGGCACAAGGCATTGCGTCAAAGCAGTTGGCTGAAAGCCCTGTTGCAAGGTACGGTATTTTTCCATTTTTCTATCGAATTTTTTTGTGGCTTCCTTGCCTTAGCAGCATTGGAAGGTTTTTTCAAAGGGCTGATTCCCCCCTTTTGGCATAGTTTATTTGCGACACTCATCACGGGCTTGTTGCTTTCTTTTATCCTTTTGCTCATCAGCGTTCTGCTGATTGTCATTAAAAAATTTGCCTGTAAACCCCACACTCAAGGAGAAACATAATGCGTTCTTATCAACTTTATCGTTACCAAATTCCGATGGATTCCCAAGTGGTGCTGCGTAATCGCTTTTTGAAACTGCGTGAGGGGTTGCTAGTGCAAATTCGTTGTGGTGAACACGAGGGGTGGGGGGAAATTGCTCCACTGCCTGAATTTAGCCAAGAAACTCTTGAACAGGCAGAAGCCCAAGCTAAGCAGTGGCTAAAAGATTGGGACGTGGCACGCAGTCAAAATCAAAAATTATCTCTTGAGGGGCTTTATCCCTCGGTCGCTTTTGGGCTGAGTTGTGCCTTGGCAGAAATGAAAGGGGAATTACCCGCTGAGGGCAATTATCGCACCGCCCCGCTCTGCTATGGCGATCCTGATGAGTTGTATGCTGAACTCAATCAAATTGAGGGCGAGAAAATCGCAAAAATCAAGGTGGGCTTATACGAAGCCAATCGCGATGGCTTAATCGCCGATATGTTTTTAGAAGCCATTCCCGATTTGAAACTTCGTTTAGATGCGAACCGTGCGTGGACACCCGCGAAAGCCCAATTATTCGCCAAATATGTGAAACCTGAGCACCGCTCACGCATTCAATTTTTGGAAGAACCTTGCAAAACGCAAGAAGAAAGCCGCCAGTTCTCCCAAGAAACGGGCATTGCCATTGCATGGGACGAAAGTGTACGCGAGCCAAATTTTCAGGTGAAAAAAGAACCGCACTTAGCGGCGATCATCATCAAGCCTACTTTGGTCGGCAGCCTTGAGCGTTGCGTTGAACTCATCAAACAGGCACATCAACAAGGCTTGATGGCAGTGATCAGTTCTTCATTAGAAAGCAGTTTTGCTTTAACTCAGTTGGCACGCATTGCACAGCATTATACGCCAAACACCACACCGGGGCTGGACACGCTAGATCTAATGCAATATCAGCTTGTTCGCCCGTGGGCGGGTTCAACCTTACCATTATTGGAATTGAACAGCGAAAATATCGTCAAAGTGAATATGGATTAAAATGTGTATTGGTTCGACCAGCCACAAGGCAACGGCAATTTTTATAAAAATCATTATAATGCAAAAAGTTAAAGGGAAAAGGATTAATTATGTCAGCATCTGCACGAATTTTGTTACTTAATGGCCCGAATTTAAATATGCTCGGCAAACGTGAGCCAAAGCATTACGGCACGTTGTCTTTAAGTGCCATTGAGCAACGAATGCAACAGCTTGCAAATGAACATCAGATTGAACTCACTTGCTTCCAAGCGAACAGTGAAGAAAAATTGATCGAGAAAATTCATCAAAGTTTTCAACAAGTTGATTTCATTATTATTAACCCTGCGGCATACACCCACACCAGCGTAGCCTTGCGTGATGCCTTGCTAGCCGTGGCGATTCCCTTTGTGGAGGTGCATTTGTCCAACGTGCATAAGCGTGAGCCATTCCGCCATCATTCTTATTTTAGCGATGTGGCAGAGGGGGTAATTTGTGGATTAGGTGCGCAAGGTTATGAATTTGCTTTCCATTACGCACGGCAATATTTGACAAATCAGGCATAAATTACCGAAAATTGACAGAATTTTGTCGCCAAAAGGATCATTTTCAGGTAATCTTTGTCGCGAAAATCTCAGTTTAAAATGACCGCACTTTTATTCGTTCTTAAAGTGCGGTCAAAAATATTCACATTTTAGGAAAACATTATGGATATTCGTAAAATTAAAAAACTCATCGAATTAGTTGAAGAATCGGGCATTATGGAGCTTGAAATTTCTGAGGGGGAAGAATCCGTGCGTATTAATCGCGGTTCACCTGCGACCACCGCGGTACAATACACCTTACCAAGCGCGCCTCTTGCTCAACCTGCAAGCCCAGCCCCTGCACAGCCTGCTACACCTGCGGTGGAAGTGCCAGCGGTGGCGGAAGTTTCGGGTCATCAAGTGCGTTCGCCAATGGTGGGAACCTTCTACCGCAGCCCAAGCCCAGAGGCGAAACCATTTGTTGAAGTGGGCCAAACGGTGAAAGTGGGCGATGCCTTATGTATCGTGGAAGCAATGAAGATGATGAACCGTATTGAAGCCGACAAAGCGGGCGTGGTGAAAGCGATCTTAATTAATGACGGCGAGCCTGTTGAGTTTGACGAACCGTTAATCGTTATCGAATAATTCATTTCTATCTAGGTAGGGCGAACGCCCTATCTTACTATTCCAAGAGATCATTCCTATGTTAGAAAAAGTTGTAATTGCGAATCGTGGAGAAATTGCGTTACGCATTTTGCGTGCCTGTAAAGAGCTTGGCATCAAAACCGTGGCAGTGCATTCCACCGCCGATCGTGAATTAAAACACGTTTTATTGGCTGATGAAACCGTGTGTATTGGGCCAGCCCCTTCGACTAAAAGTTATTTAAATATCCCCGCACTGATTGCGGCGGCAGAAGTAACAGGGGCTGATGCTATTCACCCTGGTTATGGCTTCTTGTCTGAAAACGCTGATTTTGCCGAACAAGTGGAACGCTCAGGCTTTATCTTTATTGGGCCAACGGCTGATGTAATCCGCTTAATGGGCGACAAAGTTTCCGCGATTAATGCAATGAAAAAAGCGGGCGTGCCTTGCGTACCGGGTTCAGATGGCCCAGTAGGTAGCGATATGAAAAAAAATAAAGAGATCGCTCAACGCATTGGCTACCCTGTGATCATCAAAGCCTCTGGTGGCGGTGGCGGCCGAGGTATGCGTGTGGTGCGTGATGAACAGTCTTTAGAAGAATCCATCGCAATGACCAAAGCGGAAGCCAAAGCAGCGTTTAATAACGATATGGTGTATATGGAAAAATATCTCGAAAATCCACGCCATATTGAAATCCAAGTGCTAGCAGACACCCACGGCAACGCGGTTTACCTCGCAGAGCGTGATTGTTCAATGCAACGTCGCCACCAAAAAGTGGTGGAAGAAGCCCCAGCACCAGGCATTACCGAAGAAATGCGTCGTGATATTGGCTCTCGCTGTGCTAAAGCCTGTGTGGAAATTGGCTATCGTGGTGCGGGTACGTTTGAATTCCTCTACGAAAACGGCGAATTTTATTTCATTGAAATGAACACCCGTATCCAAGTAGAACACCCTGTTACGGAAATGATTACGGGCGTGGATTTGGTAAAAGAGCAATTATTAATTGCCTCAGGCTTACCGCTTTCTATCAAGCAAGAAGACATCAAAGTGCGTGGCCACGCTATTGAATGCCGTATCAACGCGGAAGATCCAAAAACCTTTCTGCCTTCGCCAGGAAAAATCGCACATTTACACGCACCGGGTGGATTGGGCGTACGCTGGGACTCACACATTTATACCGGCTACACCGTGCCGCCACATTATGATTCAATGATCGCAAAATTGATCACCTATGGAGACACCCGTGAAGTAGCAATCCGCCGTATGCAAAATGCCCTCGGCGAAACCATTATCAACGGCATAAAAACCAATATTCCATTACACGATCAAATTTTATCTGATGAAAACTTCCAAAAAGGTGGCACAAATATCCACTATTTGGAGAAGAAATTGGGTATGCACGATTAAGAATAAAGAGGGGAATAAAGCCCCTCTTTATTTTTTATATATTAGCCGGAATAAATAGATTGTTTTTACGAATTAATTAGTCTTACAAAGCAGAAAATGATAGAGAGCGGTCTATTTTTATGTTGGTTTTCTTTAATTAACGAGAGTTTTCATTGGAAAAAGTGGATTGCTCACTCATTATAAGTAGATAGACCACATAGGTTCTATAATTATCCTATGATATTAGTAACTTTATTTAACCTTTGATTTAGGGAGATTTCATTAATGCAGAAAAATTCTCGCTATCGCCAAGCTGCAAAAGAAGCCCGTTGGGCGTTTGGGTTAACGTTGCTTTATGTGCTAGGTTGGTGTTTATGTGCTTATTTACCCAAAGGAACAGCAGGACCGTTGGGCTTTCCGCTGTGGTTTGAGCTGGCTTGTATTTATTTGCCCGTGCTGTTTATCGTGGTGGCGTATTGGGTGGTGAAGATTATTTATCAAAATATGGATTTAGAAAATAAGGACGTTGAGCAATGAATTTGGGGATTATTTTTCCATTAGTGATCTATTTGGCGTTTGTCTTTGGAGCGGCAATTTATGCCTATGTGAGGCGTTCCAAAGGGGATTTTTTAACGGAATATTATGTGGGAAATCGCTCAATGACAGGCTTTGTGCTGGCGATGACCACCGCGTCCACCTATGCCAGTGCCAGCTCTTTTGTGGGCGGCCCTGGTGCGGCGTATAAATTTGGCTTAGGCTGGGTGTTGCTTGCAATGATTCAAGTGCCTGCAGTGTGGTTGGCATTGGGGGCATTGGGGAAAAAATTCGCTCTGCTTTCTCGTGAGAGTAATGCCTTAACCATCAATGATTTATTGCTTTATCGCTATAAAAATAAATACTTGGTTTGGATTTCTTGTATCGCCTTACTCATCGCCTTTTTTGCTGCAATGACCGTGCAATTTATCGGCGGAGCAAGATTGTTAGAAACCACCATTGGGATCAGCTATACCAATGCCTTATTGATTTTTGCCGTTACCGTGGGGCTATACACCTTTATCGGCGGTTTCCGTGCCGTTGTGCTAACTGACACCATTCAAGGCACGGTGATGATTCTCGGCACGATCATTTTGCTCGGTGCGACCATTTATGCCGCGGGCGGAGCAGAAAGTGCGGTGCAAAAACTCAACGAAATTGATCCGCACTTAACTAGCCCTTATGGACCAAATGATATGCTCGGCTTTCAATTTATGGCTTCATTCTGGATTTTGGTGTGCTTTGGCGTGGTGGGGCTGCCTCATACGGCAGTGCGTTGTATGGCGTTTAAAGATAGCAAAGCCTTGCATAATGGTATGCTGATCGGCACGGTGGTGCTGTCCCTCGTAATGCTGGGAATGCACCTTTCAGGGGCGTTAGGCAGAGCCATTTTACCCGCTTTAGATGTGCCAGATCAGGTGATCCCAACCTTGATGTTGCAAGTGCTACCGCCGATTGTGGCAGGGATTTTCTTAGCTGCACCAATGTCAGCCATTATGTCCACCATTGATGCCCAGCTTATTCAATCTTCTTCGATTTTTGTGAAAGATTTATATTTATCCGCCAAGCCAGAAATGGCACAAAATCAGAAAAAGATCAGTTGGTTTTCGTCAATTATTACCCTAATTTTGACCGCACTTTTAATTCTGGCGGCGTTGAACCCGCCTAAGATGATTATTTGGTTAAACCTTTTCGCCTTTGGCGGATTGGAAGCGGCGTTTTTGTGGGTTATCGTGCTGGGGCTGTATTGGGAAAAAGCTAACGCTGTTGGGGCGATAAGCTCAATGGTGGTCGGGCTAGCCAGCTATGTGGGCTTAACCGCTGCCAGTATTAAACTGTTTGATTTTCACGCCATTGTGCCATCTTTAACCTTTGGCTTGCTCGCGTTTTTGATCGGCAACAAATGGGGTGAAAAGGCAAAAACACAGATTCATTAACATTTATCGCCGTTTATGTTTAAAATAAGCGAGGCGTTGATCCTCAGTGCAGCAACGCCGTATTATTTTGAAATCAAACAGCGATCAGCATTAACGTTTAAAACAAGGCGGGCATTCACACCGCCTTATTTTTCAATTAAATCACACTCTTTTTAGAAGGAAATTTTATGGCTTGGGTGCAAATCCGCATAAACAGCACAAATCAGCAAGCGGAAAGTCTTAGCGATTATTTGGAAGAAATCGGCTCGGTGTCCGTTACCTTTATGGATAGCCAAGACACGCCAATTTTTGAACCACTTCCTGGGGAAACCCGTTTATGGGGCAATACCGATGTGATCGCCCTATTTGATGCCGAAACAGAGATGCAACAGATTGTGCATCAGCTCAAAAGTGCGGGATATTTGAGCGAAGATACCGCTTATAAAATCGAACAAATCGAAGATAAAGATTGGGAACGGGAATGGATGGACAATTTCCACCCAATGCAATTTGGTAAACGCCTTTGGATCTGCCCAAGTTGGCGTGAAGTGCCTGATGAAAATGCGGTGAATGTAATGCTTGATCCGGGGCTAGCTTTTGGTACAGGCACACACCCTACAACCGCATTATGCTTAGAATGGCTTGATGGTTTGGATCTGCAAGACAAAACAGTGATTGATTTCGGCTGCGGATCAGGCATTTTAGCCATTGCTGCGTTGAAATTAGGGGCGAAAAGTGCGGTTGGCATTGATATTGATCCGCAAGCTATTCTCGCCAGCCGAAATAATGCAGAACAAAATGGTGTAGCGGATCGTTTACAGCTCTTTTTAGCCAAAGATACCCCAACAGATCTGCAAGCAGATGTGGTGGTAGCCAATATCTTAGCGGGTCCATTAAAAGAGCTTTCCCCAACCATTAGTCAATTAGTCAAACCGCAAGGGCAACTCGGGTTATCAGGCATCTTAGAAACACAAGCCCAATCCGTTTGTGAGGCTTATGAGGCAGTGTTTTCCCTCGATCCTGTGGCAGTGCGAGAAGAATGGTGTTGTATCACGGGGCAAAAACGATGCGAATAGCAAAAACATAACAAAAAATGACCGCACTTTGTCAAGTATAAAATGCATATTGAACGGATTAATTTTGTGAATTTTGGATAAAAATCAAACATTCAAAGAAAAAATAAATTTGTATAAAAAATATGCTTTGCAAAATGATGAAAAGTGCGTATTATAGCACGCCTTGCCCGTTGGGGCTGGCGATAGATTGTGTGTTAAAGGTAGTAACTTGTTAGGGGTAGTGCAGTGCGAATTGGTGATTATCAATTAAAAAACCGTATTTTGCTTGCGCCAATGGCAGGGATTACCGACCAACCTTTTAGACGCCTTTGTGCGAACTATGGTGCGGGATTAACCTTTTCAGAAATGATGGCGAGTAATCCGTGCGTATGGCATACAGAAAAATCGAAACAACGTCTTGCTTATCATCAAGATGTAGGCATTAACGCTGTGCAAATTGCTGGATCTGATCCGCAGGAAATGGCACAAGCTGCGCAAGTGAATGTGGGCTATGGGGCAGAAATTATTGATATCAATATGGGCTGTCCTGCAAAGAAGGTAAATCGTAAATTGGCAGGTTCTGCCCTTTTGCAATATCCCGATTTAGTGCAACAAATTCTTGAAGCGGTGGTGCGTGCTGTGGACGTGCCTGTAACACTAAAAATTAGAACAGGCTGGGATCGACAAAATCGAAACTGCGTGGAAATCGCTAAAATTGCCGAACAAGCAGGTGTGCAAGCGCTCACCATTCACGGGCGAACTCGTGAATGTTTATTTGAGGGCGAAGCCGAGTACGACAACATTAAAGCGGTGAAACAACAGGTTTCTATTCCAGTGATTGCCAATGGCGATATTACATCGGCACAAAAAGCCCAAGCGGTGCTTGATTACACCGGTGCTGATGCAATAATGATTGGGCGTGGTGCATTAGGAAAGCCTTGGATTTTTCAATCAATGGCAACATTAAGCGAAACGAACCCAACCACTTTTGAACCAAGTTTAGCGGAAAAGTGCGGTGTGATTTTGCAGCATATTCGCGATCTTCATCAGTTTTACGGTGAAGAAAAAGGCTATCGCATTGCACGCAAACACGTTGCTTGGTATTTACAGGGAATTCAACCTAATTCCGATTTTAGGCAGACTTTTAATGTGATTAGCAATGCCACCGAGCAACTAAACGCATTGGAGGATTTTTTTAATTTGATTTTATTGGATAAAGACAACAATGTTAGAACAACAACGTAATCCAGCTGAAGCCCTAACCGTTTCAGTATTAAATTCACAATCTCAAGTAACAAACAAACCACTTCGTGATTCAGTGAAACAAGCATTAAGAAACTATCTTGCACAATTAGACGGACAAGATGTGAATGATCTTTATGAATTAGTTTTAGCGGAAGTTGAACACCCTATGCTCGATATGATTATGCAATACACACGCGGCAACCAAACCCGTGCAGCATTAATGCTTGGTATTAACCGTGGTACATTACGCAAAAAATTAAAAAAATACGGTATGGGTTGATTAAACAATTCTTCTAAGTAAAAATTCACCGCACTTTAAATTAGCTAATGATTGCTTAAATCAGTGATTAAAATACTCGTCATTAATATTGATTTGTTTTCATTGGAATAGAGAAGTGCGGTGTTGGTGTGACCACTCTTATTTTAATGCGGTTATTATGGAAAGATTAGAAGACTAAAAATAAGTTTTTATGTTTAGCTTCATAAAATCGCAGAATCTTGTAGCTATATAATTAGACCGATATAACTCTTGCACGGCTTATTTTAGTTGATGATTGAAATAAACCGTGCAATGTTTTATGTTATTGCATATTTTTTATAATATCATTAGCAAATTCTGATGTAGTGCGTAATTTTGCACCTTCTAACATTTCAGCAAAATCAAAGGTCACGGTTTTATTTTTAATGGTTTTTTCCATTGCGTTAATAACTAAATCTGCTGCCTCTATCCAGCCTAAATAGCGTAGCATCATTTCTCCACTTAATATGAGTGAGCCAGGATTCCCTTTATTTTGCCCCGCAATTTTTGGAGCTGTACCATGGGTAGCTTCGAAAATGGCTGCTTCTGCACCGATGTTCGCTCCTGGAGAAATGCCAATTCCTCCTACTTGTGCAGCAAGTGCATCTGAAATGTAGTCACCGTTCAGGTTAAGCGTGGCAATGACATTATAATCAGAGGGATGCAGTAAAACTTCTTGTAAAAAAGCATCGGCGATAGAATCTTTAATAATGATTTCACGTCCCGTTTTAGGGTTATTAAATTTCATCCACGGTCCTTCGTTAATTAAGGTTGCACCAAATTCTTTTGCTACTTCATAACCCCATTCTTTGAATGCTCCTTCAGTGAATTTCATAATATTACCTTTATGTACTAAAGTGAGAGAGCTTCTATCGTTGTCAATCACATATTGTAATGCTGCACGCACTAAACGCTGTGTACCTTGTTTGGATACGGGTTTAATTCCAATTCCACAATCTTGTGGAAAGCGAATTTTATTTACGCCCATTTCTTGTTGTAAAAATTGGATAACTTTATTTGCTTCTGGTGAACCTGCTTTCCATTCTACGCCAGCATAGATATCTTCTGAGTTTTCACGGAAAATGATCATATTCACTTTTTCTGGATGTTTTACTGGACTTGGTGTACCACTGTAATAACGAATTGGACGTAGACAATTGTAGAGATCAAGTTCTTGACGCATTGTTACATTGAGGGAACGAATACCACCCCCTACAGGTGTCATCAACGGTCCTTTAATTGCAACGTGATATTCTTTAATCAATTGAAGGGTTTCGGTTGGTAACCAAGTATTTTCACCATAGATTTTATTGGCTTTGTGTCCCGCATAAATTTCTAGCCAGGAAATTTTACGTTTACCTCGATAGGCTTTTTCTACCGCTGCATCGATGACTGCTTGCATTGCTGGAGTAACATCTACACCAATACCATCGCCTTCGATAAAAGGGATAATCGGATTATTTGGTACGATTATGTCACCTTGTATGCCTAAATGAATTTTCTCACCTTGAGGAATAATAATTGGGGATTGAGTCATTGGATTTCTCCTTTATGGTTGATGTTGTGCTATAGTAAGTGAAATGTTTAACAAAAGAAGATTAATTACGGTTAAAGATGTTTCTTTTTCTGTATAACAAATCAACATTTTCATAACATATATGAAGGCAAAATTTCTTTCAAGACGTAATATGCAAAAAGGGCAAAATTTACGCGAAGAAACGGTTCAGCATTCTTATCGTAAAAAGGTGAGGGGGCCTAGTATTCTTGAAACTAAAGTCGTGTTATTTAATAAACCTTTTAATGTATTGACTCAATTTACGGATGAAAGCGGACGGAAAACGCTGAAAGATTTTATTCCTATTCCCAGTATTTATCCGGCTGGTCGTTTGGATCTTGATAGTGAAGGGCTATTAATTCTTACTAACAATGGTGAAATTCAGCATCGTTTGGCTGATCCTAAATATAAAACTGAAAAGATTTATTGGGTACAGGTGGAGGGTGAACCAACGGAAAGAGAGCTTAATTTGCTACGTCAAGGAGTAAACTTGAAAGATGGTAGAACTTTACCAGCTAAAGTGCGGTTAATTCCTGCACCAAATTTCTTATGGGAAAGAGATCCCCCTATTCGGGAACGAAAAAGTATTCCTACTAGCTGGTTAGAGATTAGGATCAGTGAAGGAAAAAATCGCCAAGTTCGCCGAATGACGGCATATATAGGGTTTCCTACTTTGCGTTTAATTCGAGCTGGAATGGCGTGTTTTAGTGTAGAAAATTTGCCGTTGGGGCAGTATCATCAACTTAATTTCCAAGAACTGGAGCAGCTCTATGCATTTTTAAAATTAAGGAAATCTTATGTATAAACCTTATATCACAATGGCTTGCGTAGTACATTGTCAAGGCAAATTTTTATTTGTCAAAGAATTTGAATATGGAAAAATGACCTTAAATCAACCCGCTGGTCATTTAGAGCAAAACGAAAGCATTATTGAAGGGGCAATGCGTGAGTTACTTGAAGAAACCGGTATTCGAGCCAAGCCAAGTAAGCTGATTAAAATTTATCAATGGTATGCACCACGTAGTCAAAAAGATTATTTGCGTTTTGTTTTTTCGGTAGAGCTAACAGCACATTTTCCAATTTCACCCACTGATCCTGACATCGAAGGTGGTTTATGGCTTACTCCAGAAGAATTTCAGCATTATATTCAGCAAGAAGGACAAGCAGAGCGTAATCCTTTAGTTAGCCAAGCGTTGCAAGATTATTTAAATGGCGAAGAAGTGAGCTTAGATGTGTTGAAGGTATTTGAATGAATATTCACGATTTTACACCGCACCTAAAAAATAAAGCCCGAATTATTCGGGCTTTACTGATTAACGATAAGGTTGATCTAATGGAACCTCAGGATCTGGTTGATGCGTGATTCTGTTGCGTAAATCACGACGGATAATTTCAATTGTCCAGAACCAGAAGATATGACCAACTAATTCAGAAATATGTTCGTATAATGGCCAGTCTGCAACAGGTGGTGTTAAGCCTAATGCTGGGAAAGTGATGTAATGTACACAAATATCAGCAATTAAGCCCGCACCAATACCTTGCCAAAACTTGATTTTAGGGAAACGTTCCGCAACTACACAGTAGGCAATTGCAAACACTAAAGAGAATGTGATGTGAGTAACACCTATCCAATCAAAACCGTGATCGGCAAAGGTGAATACCGCAGCGGTAGGATCAATACCGATGTAATCACGTAAGAAAACGTGCGGCGGATTTAAAAATGCACGAGAACATACCTCTAATGCTTGTGATGGGTCTTGACAAGCCGCAATAAATAAATCAATGGGACTACGCGGAGGAAATGGATGCTCTGCTCCCCATTTTACAAATGCTGAGATTAATCCAGCAATAATGCCGACAAAGGCGGCTACGCCATAGCGACGACGTGCCGGATCAGTTTGAGTAAAAATACCTAACATATAATGCTCCAAAGTTAAAAAATAATTATGATTTATTAAATTTCTTTAAATAAATTCGCAAGCATTCTATGCCCAATAGAAAAATAGTCAAGAAATTAGTGATATGGTGTTTTTGATAGGCTAACACCTAAGCCGAAACTTAGGTGTTAGATAGGTGATTGAATTAAAACTTCGCCAATAACATCGCTTCTAGTTTTTCTTGGTCGATGGCGAATTTGCGGATACCTTCTGCCAGTTTTTCTACTGCCATTGGATCACTGTTGTGTTGCCAGTAGAATTCGCTTTCTGTTAGTGGTTGTGGCTTAGCTTTTACTTCGCCCTTGTATTCCAATTTACGTACAAGTGCGGTGTGATTTTCTTGCAATTCTTTTAACAAGGCTGGGGCGATGGTTAAACGGTCGCAGCCTGCAAGCTCGGTGATTTCACCCACGTTGCGGAAGCTCGCCCCCATTACCACGGTTTGATAGCCGTGTTGTTTGTAGTAGTTGTAAATGTTGGTTACTGAAATTACACCTGGATCTTCCGATGGTGCGTAGTCTTTTTTCTCGCCGTTAGCTTTGTACCAATCAAGGATACGTCCTACAAATGGGGAGATTAAATACACGCCCGCTTCGGCACAAGCACGTGCTTGTGCTTCGGAGAATAATAGCGTGAGGTTACAGTTAATGCCTTCTTTTTCAAGGATTTCTGCTGCACGGATACCCTGCCAAGTAGAGGCAATTTTAATTAGAATGCGATCGTTTGATACGCCCGCTTCATTATAAAGTGCGATTAATTGGCGTGCTTTTTCCACTGTGGCTTGCGTGTCGTAAGAAAGGCGTGCGTCCACTTCGGTGGAAATGCGTCCTGGTACAATTTTCAGAATTTCTAAACCGATGTTTACCGCAAGTTTATCTTCAGCATCAATGAGTTGCTGAGCTTTATCATTACTTTTTGTTTTCGCGTAAGCAATGGCTTCGTCAATTAATGGAGCATATTGGGGTAAGGCTGAGGCACTTAAAATTAATGATGGATTGGTGGTTGCATCTTGTGGCTGGTAGGTTTTGATGGCTTCAATATCACCTGTGTCCGCCACAACCACAGTCATTTCGCGTAGTGCATCTAATTGTGTTGTCATATTTACCTCTAATTGGATTGTTGGTTAAGTTGGAATACAATAGCACATCTTGCCGATGATGAGATAGCTATTTTAGCTTTGGTATCAATAGGTAAAATTTTAAATTAAATCCGTGAGATTAAAAGTAGAAAATCTGTGATCATCATCACAAATATGAGGAAGAAGTAATGAAAACGCGTTGCGGCTGGGCGGAGGGCTTAGCCATTTATGAGGATTATCACGACAATGAATGGGGCAGGCCCGAATATGACAGTGTGAAATTATTTGAAAAGCTGTGCTTAGAGGGGCAACAAGCAGGGCTTTCGTGGATCACGGTATTGAAAAAACGCGAGCATTATCGCCAAGCCTTTCATCATTTTGATCCTGTCAAAATTGCTCAAATGACCGAGCAAGATATTGACGTGTTAATGCAAAATGCGGGGTTGATCCGCCATCGGGCAAAGCTGGAAGCCATCGTAAAAAATGCCAAAGCCTATTTAGCAATGCAAAAGTGCGGTGAGAATTTTAGCGATTTTATTTGGGCGTTTGTGGATCACAAGCCGCAAATCAATGATATACCCGATTTATCTGCCGTGCCTGCCAAAACGGAAACTTCAAAACAACTGTCGAAAGCCTTGAAGAAAAAGGGCTTCGTGTTTGTGGGCGAAACCACCTGCTATGCCTTTATGCAATCAATGGGTTTGGTGGACGATCACTTAAACGCGTGCTTTTGTAAGCATAAATAAAATGCTTTTTGAGCGGTTTTTCTTTATAATCAGGTTAATTTTTACACCTGAAAATCACATGGGTTATTAATGAAAAAAAATTATTACACTTTACTTTCTTTCTCAATTTTGACCGCACTTTATGGCACGTCAAGTTGGGCAAGTTTGCAACAACGTTGTTTGGCAGGCATTCCCCATTTTACTGGGGAGGTGGTGCAAACCTCAAACAACGATTTACCCGTTTATATTGAAGCGGATCGAGCAGAACTTAATCAGCCCGTGAATGCCCGCTATGAGGGGGACGTGGAGATCAAACAGGGCAACCGCCATTTAACCACCCAAGTGGTGGAAGTGGTGCAAACGGGCGAGGGCGAGGTAATTCAACGCACCGCTTATGCCAAAGAGGGATTTGATTATAAAGATAACCTCATTAATGTATTGGGTCAGTCAGCAAAAATTAACCTCAATAATAAAGATGCCGATATTAACGCTGCCGATTACCAGTTTGTCGGGCGACAAGGGCGGGGGCGTGCGGAACAAGTGGAGCTACGAGAAGATTACCGCTTGCTTAAAAATGCCACGTTCACCTCGTGCTTGCCTGATGATAATAGCTGGATGATCGAAGCCAGCGAAATGCGTCAGCACATCAAAGAAGAATACGCAGAAATGTGGCACGCTCGCTTGAAAGTACACGGCGTGCCGATTTTCTATACCCCTTACTTGCAGCTCCCCATTGGCGACCGCCGCCGTTCAGGCTTATTAATGCCAACCGCGGGGCATTCCAGCCGTGATGGTTATTGGTATAACCAGCCGATTTATTGGAATATCGCACCGAATTTTGATATGACCATCACACCAAAATTTATGTCAAAACGTGGTTGGCAGTTTAACGGTGAAGCCCGTTACCTCACGCAAATTGGCGAGGGAGTTATCGCTGGCGAATATTTAGGCAACGATCGCTATGATGATTACCAAGGGGAAAACCGCTCCCGTCACTTATTCCACTGGCAGCACAGCTCAAGTTTTTTAGAAAATTGGCGGCTTAACGTGGACTATACCAAAGTGAGCGACAAACGTTATTTCACCGATTTTGACTCAAACTACGGAAGCAGCACGGACGGCTATGCGGATCAAAATTTCCGCATTGCCTATTATCAACCCAACTACAATTTATCAATTTCAGGTAAGCAATTCCAAGTGTTTGATGAACCGGAGATCGGGCCTTATCGCGTTCTACCACAAATTGATTTCAATTATTACCGCAATGACCTTGCTGACGGGCGTTTAGATTTCAAATTCTTCTCTCAAATTGCTCGCTTTGAAAATGACAGCACCTTAATGCCAAAAGCGTGGCGTTTCCACTTAGAGCCAAGTTTAAACTTCCCGCTTTCCAACCGCTACGGCAGCTTAAATATTGAAACCAAACTGTATGCCACTCACTACAACCAAACCAAAGGCAGCAGTGCGAATGCAGAGGTGCAGCGTTCGGTCAATCGCGTCCTGCCACAAGTGAAAGTGGATTTCCAAACCTTATTGGCGAATAAAGAAAGTTTTATTCAAGGCTACACCCAAACCCTTGAACCGCATATTCAATATCTTTATCGTCCATATAAAGATCAAAGCGACATCGGAGCAAAATTAAACAGCCAATATCTCGGCTTTGGTTACGACTCCGCTTTATTACAACAGGATTATTTTTCCCTCTTCCGCGATCGTCGATATAGTGGCTTAGACCGCATTGCCTCCGCTAACCAATTCACCTTTGGTGGTACAACCCGCTTTTATGATGAAAGCGGAAATGAACGCTTTAACCTCTCCGTTGGGCAAATTTATTATATGAGTAGCTCACGTATTGATAATAATAGCGATAACACTAGCCATCGCTCTAGCTCCTCGTGGTCGCTAGAAACTAACTGGCTAATTAGCCCACAATGGAATTGGAGAGTAAGCTATCAATATGATCCAAGTTTACACCAAACCTCACTGGCAAATTCCGTGTTAGAATTTAACCCGAGTGGTAATAATCTTGTGCAATTAAGCTATCGCTACGCCAGCAGAGAGTATATCGACCAAAACCTCACAGGTGCAAAAGCCTACAACCAAGACATTAAACAACTTGGTGTAACTGCCGCGTGGGAAATTGCCGACAACTGGGCTGTAGTGGGGCGTTATTACCAAGATCTCGCCCTCAAAAAGCCCGTGGAACAATATGTTGGCATAAGATACAACAGCTGCTGCTGGTCAGCAGGTATCGGCGTTCGACGTTATGTAACCAGCAAAGAAGGGCAAAAAGCCGACCAAGTGCTGTACGACAACGGCATTAGCGTTAATTTTGAATTACGCGGACTAGGCACAAACGACCACCGCAGCGGCATTGAAAAAATGCTCAAGAGTGGCAAACTCCCCTATATTCAATCTTTTAGCTTATATTAAATTCAACATACCAAAAGGTAATGCTTATTTTTAGTATGTTGGTAAAGGTCTAGCTAAAAGCTAGACCTTTTGAAAACCTGTTAGATCAAATAGGATATCTAAACATTAACACTTGCTTATCTTATGATGAGTGAGTAATAAAAAATAATATTTTCAGAACACGGATAAAAAAAAATAGTGCTTATGAGTATATTGTTTTATAATCTCCCACCTGTACCTAATTATAATTAGAGATTTATTATGCGACATTATATTATCTATGGATTTTTGCTCATAGCTTGTTTTTATAGTACTCAAGCTAATTCAGATTCCTTAAACCCAAATTTACTTACTGATACTCCTACTCCCCCAGGCAAGGTAGGAGAAATAGTGGGTGAGGATGCAAATGCCGTTGTTACTCCTCTGATTTCTCATAAATCGTCTTCTAAGGGAATACCTATGGTAAGCATTATGAATCACTCTTCAGGTGTAATTACAGTATGGGCTCTTGCACCAAATAACTGGTTATGGGGATATTCACCATTTGATTCAAAATCTTTTGGACAATTGCGTAATTGGTATGTTTTAAAAAATGCGAATGGTTCAGTGTCATTCCGTAATGTAAGAACTAAGACTTGTATGGCGGCATATAAAAATGGAATTATTCATTCTGCGTGCAATCGTAATAAATTGAGTCAGCAGTTTGATTTATTATCATTAACCAATGGTGCTGTAGCTCTAAAAAATGCAGGTAATCAAAAATGTTTGCGTATACCTGAAAGACGTTCGACAGTATATATGCCAATTACGTTCGTAAAATGCCCTACGGGAGATCAATTTACTGTTGATCAGCAATGGTTTATTGCCCCTCCAATTCTTGACTCCTATCCAATACCGAATAATTAGGGAAATATAATTATGCTAAAAAGAATAATGTTATGTTTAGGCTTTTTGTTATATGTTATACAAGCAAACGCAAACTTAGAAGACTTTAAAGTTGCTACATGGAATTTACAAGGTTCTTCTGCAGCGAATGAAAATAAATGGAATGTGAGTGTTCGTCAACTCATTACAGGCGAAGGAGCTGCTGATATTTTAGCTGTTCAAGAAGCTGGGGTTTTGCCAAGTAGTGCGATGATTACTGAAAGGATGGTTCAGCCTGTAGGCGTTGGCATTCCTATTCATGAATATACTTGGAATTTAGGCACATCGTCGCGTCCTGACAATGTATTTATTTACTATTCTCGTGTTGATGTGGGAGCCAATCGAGTTAATCTTGCAATTGTGAGTAGAATCCGTGCGGATGAAGTCATTGTTATTCCACCTCCCACAGTTATTTCTAGACCAATTATAGGTATTCGTATCGGCAATGATGCATTTTTTTCTATTCATGCTTTAGCAAGCCGAGGAGCAGATTCCACTGCAATCGTCCGTGCTGTTTTTGATTATTTTAATACTCGTCCAGAACAGCGTAATACCAATTGGATGATTGTCGGTGATTTCAATCGCGTGCCTTCTAATTTACAACGCTCTTTAGAAACTTCAGAACCTGGTGTGGCAAGACATATTGATATCATTGCTCCAACAACACCGACGCAACAAAGCGGAGGAACGCTAGACTACGGTATCGTTGGAAATTCTGGAAGTTTTATTGGTACGGCTATTATCGCTTCTATTTTATTTGGTCAGATTCGTAGTCAGCTATTATCTGACCATCGTCCAGTTGGTTTTTTTGTTCCACGTTAAGGATAATTTTATGACTAATTTCATCCAAACTGTTTTCAAAATTGGTTTATTTTCAATATTCACTTTCTTTAGTCAGTTTAGTTCAGCAGATATAGATGCTGAGTTAATTGATGATATGGTACAAGTAAATCCATTGATTTCACTGCGTAGTTTAGAAACGGGAGTTCCTCTTATTAATGGGCAATATAAAGATCAACGTAATTTTCAATGGATTATTAGTGAAGTGCCAGCGTCTGAAACAACCTTTAAAAAAGCTGGACTTACTCAGTTTAGAGTACCAGGTTTAGAACGCTGCCTTTATACTATCCAAAATAGGTTAATCTCTGAGAGTTGTGATCCGAAAGATGCGGGGTCTCTTTGGGTTATTATTCCAACAGTTTTAGGAGGCGTTGAAATAAAATCAATGAGAACAAATACCTGTTTAAGTGCGGGCAGAAAGTATAATGATTATAGATTGGCTCCCTGTCAGGAAAATGAAAAGGTTACCGTTTCCCCCAAATTACTCTGGTTTTTTTCTCCAGCTTCTATGCCAGCAAAATTATCACCCGCGTTTCCCATTGCTGTCATAGAGAAAGAGTAAAGGTCAGAATAGATATTAAATTACATACAATACCAAAATGATCATTTTGGTATTGTATTGATCTAAAAAATAGACACTGGAATATGTAACAGAAATTTTTGCCCAATCAATATTAAGAAGATGGTGTAATATCACGTAGAATAGGATTTTGCATTGAAATTAATGTTTCTGTTGATTGTATATCATCAATTAGCTGAATCTTTGTTGCTAACACAGCGTGTAATTCCGCAATAGTATGAGTCATTACTTTAATAAAGATTGAATAATTACCAGTTGTGTAATAAGCCTCTACCACTTCTTCAAATTTTTCTAGCTGAGCAATAACTTTCTCGTAGTCTTTTGCACTTTTTAAAATAATACCGATGAAACAGCATACATCATAGCCAAGTTTACGTTGATCAATACGGATCTTAGTACCCTGAATAATTCCAGATTGACGCATTTTTTCTACTCGAACGTGAATAGTACCAGGACTAACTCCAAAATTTTTTGCCATTTCGGCATAAGGTGTTCGAGCATCGTTAATTAATACACGTAAAATCTGTTTATCTAAATTATCAAGATGATGCATTAAAATCTCCCAAATTAAATTTTATTTAAAATCAATGTATTTTATTTGAATTAAATCTAATTAAAATCTTATTTGTTTTTATAAGTATTGAAATCTATACTTGTTTTGTTGAATAATACATAAAAATTTCAAACTCATATAAATAAGGTAAATACAATGAAAAAATCATTCATTCTACAACAACAAGAAATCAGCTTTACTAAAAATACGTTTACACAAAAACTTTCCGAGCATTTAGGGCTTGTTGAAGTTCAAGGTCCTATCCTAAGCCAAGTAGGGGATGGTATTCAAGATAATCTTTCAGGTATAGAGAAAGCAGTTCAAGTAAATGTGAAACAGATCACAGATGTGACGTTTGAAGTTGTGCATTCTTTAGCAAAATGGAAACGACATACCCTTGCTCGTTTTGGTTTTGCCGAGGGAGAAGGCTTATTTGTGCATATGAAAGCATTACGTCCAGATGAAGACAGCCTTGATCAAACTCATTCTGTTTTTGTTGACCAGTGGGATTGGGAAAAAGTTATCCCAGCAGGCCGCCGTAATTTATCTTATCTCAAGGAAACAGTTCGCTCAATTTATCAAGCGATTTTGGAAACAGAGGCTGCAGTGAGTGAAAAATTTAATCTAGAGCGTTTTTTACCACAAGAAATTACTTTTGTGCATAGTGAAGATTTAGTAAAACGTTACCCTGATTTAGATGCAAAAGAACGTGAAAATGCGATTTGTAAAGAATATGGTGCGGTATTCTTAATAGGTATTGGCGGAGTACTCTCTGATGGAAAACCTCACGATTTACGTGCACCAGATTATGATGATTGGACAACAACTTCAGAAGGTGACTATAAGGGACTAAATGGTGATATTCTCGTTTGGAACCCGATACTAGAACGAGCCTTTGAAGTATCATCAATGGGGATACGCGTTGATGAAACTGCATTGCGTAAACAGCTTTCTCTTACAAATGATGAGGAACGTTTACAATTTGATTGGCATCAAAAATTAGTTAATGGACATCTACCACTTTCGATTGGTGGAGGAATAGGGCAGTCTAGACTTACGATGTTACTTCTTCATAAGAAACATATTGGTGAAGTGCAATCGAGCGTGTGGCCAAAAGAAGTCACGGAGAATTTTGAAAATATTCTTTAATCACCTTGGAAACTAATTTTTTCTAGATCTAATCATTACAATAGAGAGTAAGTGCGGTATTAAATTTTAAAGAAAAAATATACCGCACTTTTTATACCTGTTTTAATTGTGCTTTTAATAATTGAATAATTTCTTGCAATGACTGAATTTCTTTATCTTTTTGTTCAATAATTTGATCTTTATATTTGAGGGATAATTTAAGTTTTTCGTTTTCAAATAATGTTGGTTCAGATGAACCATAATAAGTTGCTGATGTATGATCGCCATTTTCACTCATCATAAAATAGACACTTCTTTCATTTGGTTGTAATAATTCGATAATATCCACATCAAAAATCTGTGCAATTTTTTCTAATTTATCAAGATGCAGCCGTGTTTCTCCACGTTCTATTTTACATATTTACAGAGGTTTATCTATGAAAACTTTACTTAAAGTTGCATTTCTTTCTAGTGCATTAGCACTTACAGGTTGTGCCACAATTGTTAGCGATAGCAAATATCCTGTACTCATTAAATCAGAGCCTTCAGGTGCTGAATTTACGATTAAAAACGCAAAAGGAGAAATTATTTCTAGAGGAACAACACCTCATACGGTAATACTCAAAGCAGGCGATGGCTATTTCAAAAAAGCCCAATATACAATTACTTTCCGCAAAGGAAAATCTATTTCAACCGTTGATGTTACGCCAAAAGTTGATGGCTGGTATATTGGTAATTTATTATTTGGTGGCTTAGTAGGATTACTCATTGTTGATCCTATCACAGGAGCAATGTACAAACTTCCGGCAGAAGTTACTGGCACATTAAGTACCCAAAAAGAAAGAGCATTAAATATTATTGATATCAACACATTAACAGCAGAACAACGAGCTAAATTAGAACAAATTCATCTATAGGAGGGGCTTTTAGCTATGAGAAAAATATTATCCGTAACGATATTTTTGATGACACCGATTCTCAGTCAGGCAACAAACTTTGAAGGTGGGTATCTAGGTGGTGAACTCGGTTTTAATAAACAATCTTTTTCTATTCCAGCCGAAGAAATTGGTTATTCTTCTAATGGGAATTATACAGGTTCAAGCTCTCGCTCCGTGGGCATTAGCGTGATCGGTGGATATGCTTTTGATTATGGCAACAATTTTATTGGAATGGTTGAAGGAAAATTAAGTATTCCAAATAACAAAATAAAAGACGATGCAGGAGAAGAAATCGCGAAAGAAAATTTCCGTGTAGGGCTTCACTATTTGCAAGGCTATCAAATCGATAACATTCTTCCTTATGTTAAAGTTGGGGTTGAAGCAGGGAATTTTGATATGAATGAGAGCAACTCCAATTTTGATAGGGTAACCTTTGAAAACAGCGGTGCATTCGGTTTCAGCTATGGCTTAGGGGTGAAAGTTAAATTCGCAGATAACCTTATCGCAGGTTTAGATTATAGCCGTGTAACCTTAAAAGCGAAAAATGAGATTGAGTTTAAGAGCAATACTCTTGGTTTAAATGTGAGCTATTTATTTTAACTAACGCAGAAAGCCAAAGCCGCAATCAGAAAATTGAAGATGGCGAAATCTCAGTAGAAATCGGATTAGGTTTCAAAAAAACACACAAAAAAGCCACCGCACTTTTCGGTGGCTTATTTTTTACCCTAAAAAATATCGATAAGCTGGGCTATCTGTTACATCTTGATAGGTGTAGGCGAGTTCTTCGAGGTGTCCGTTGAAGCGGATTTCATCATTTTCATCAAGTTGGAAGCCTGCAAGCACATTGCCGTAGTCTGTGCCGTGGGCGCGGTAGTGGAACAGTGAGATGTTCCAGTGTGTGCCGAGCATTTCAAGGAATTTAAGTAACGCACCTTTTTGTTCTGGAAACTCAAAGCTGTATAAGCGTTCTTTCGCCTTGCTTGATGAGCGTCCGCCGATCATATAACGAATATGAGTTTTCGCCACATCATCATCAGAGAGATCCATAACGGAATAGCCGTGCTGTTGCAACTGCGCGATGATTTCATTTTTTTCATCTTCACCACGAATTCTCACTCCGACAAAAATACAGGCTTGCGCTTGATCCGCATAGCGGTAGTTAAATTCCGTAACGGCACGATCGCCAAGCAAGTGGCAGAAACGCAAGAAGCTGCCTTTTTCTTCAGGAATGGTTACTGCAAGCATAGCCTCGTGTTTTTCACCGATTTCGCAACGCTCAGATACATAACGTAGCGTATGGAAATTTAGGTTAGCGCCCGATAAAATATTCACCAAGGTTTCCCCTTGAATGTGATTTTCTTTAACGTATTTTTTCAATCCTGCCAGCGAAACCGCGCCTGAAGGTTCTGCAATCGCGCGTACGTTTTCAAAAATATCTTTCATTGCGGCACAAATTTCATCGCCGTCCACCAGCACCACATCATCAAGATATTGCTGGCATAAACGGAAAGTTTCATCGCCAATGCGTTTTACTGCCACGCCGTCCGCAAATAAGCCGACACGTTCGAGATCCACTGGTTGCCCTGCTTTTAAGGCTTGATACAGGCAGGCTGAATCTTTGCTTTCCACGCCGATCACTTTAATTTCTGGCATTAATTGTTTGATTAGCACGGCAACACCAGCGGCTAAGCCACCGCCGCCCACGGGGACAAACACGCGATCAATGTTGGAAGATTGTTGCAATAATTCCAACGCCAACGTGCCTTGCCCTGCGATCACTAAAGGGTGATCGAAAGGGGGAATGAAGGTCATATTTTTGCTTTTGGAAAGTTCAATCGCCTTACTTTTGGCTTCATCAAAGTTTGCACCGTAAAGCAGCACTTCGCCACCAAAATGACGCACCGCCTCTACTTTAATGCTTGGCGTATTTTGTGGCATCACGATTAATGCTTTCAAGCCCAATAATTTGGCGGATAGTGCCACGCCCTGCGCGTGGTTGCCCGCAGAGGCTGCAATCACGCCAGCTTGGCGTTGTTCATCATTTAAGGCGGCGATCATTGCATAAGCGCCACGTAATTTAAAGCTATGCACAGGCTGGCGATCTTCACGCTTAATCAAAATTTGATTTTCCAAGCGGGCGGAAAGTTTTTCCATTGGCTGTAACGGCGTGCTTTGTGCCGCTTGATATACCACAGAACCCAGTTTCAAAATGGTTTTTAAATAATCATCTCCGCTCGGAGTTGGATTGTTAAATGCAAGGGTTGTCATTTTATTATCCTTAAATAAAACCAGAAATAATGTTAATTAATAAGGAAAGCACGGTTACGTTGAAAATAAAGGCGACAATGCTATGAATCCCGCCTAACACTCGCCCCGCTCGGGAGGAAAACATCACATCGGCCGTTTGTGCTGATGTGCCGATAATCAAGGCGGTGTAGATAAAATCATAGTAATTTGGCTCGGTTTGATAGCCATTTTGCCCGTTGCTTTGTGGAATTTGCAGTGGCATTGGCTCACCGCTGACTTTCGCGTGATAGAATAAATGGGCGTAGCGAATCGCAAACAAAATATGGATCACCAACCAAGAAAGAAAAATGGAAATAATCGCTAAGGTGATATGCCACGCCTTTTCCATTGGCGGGAGATTTTGTGCAATGCTCACTAAGCGAACCAATGCCACGATACATGCGATAATGATCACGCTTACAATTAAAAACATTGCTTTTGTGCCAGTTTGACGTTCTTGAAGTATCGCGGTCATTTGTTCACGGTGGCGATGTTGTTGGCGAATTGTCCAAAATGTCCAAAATAAATACAGGCTCATTCCCATATCCCAAGAATAAATGAGATCGGTACTAATATCGCCTTGCGAAAGTAGGCGAAACGCCATAAAAGAGAGAACCACCAAGATCAAACTGGTGAAAAATTTAATATGCTGTTTTAGCATTTTTTGCATTTTGCTTTCCTTGTATGCCTAAATTTAGGCAGAAATTATAAAAAATTCGCGAAAAAACGACCGCACTTTGATTTACACAAGGCGGCCATTTTGATTTAGTCGCTTAATTTGGAACGATCTCGCACCGCGCCTTTATCTGCTGAAGTAGCGAAATAGCCGTACATTTTGAGTGCGAAAGACACTTCACGCTGACGATTTACAGGCTTCCAGCCTTTGGCATTTTGCTCTGCTCGGCGTACGCTCAATTCTTCCTCGCTAACCAATAATTGGATTGAACGGTTTGGAATATCGATCTCAATGGTATCGCCGTCTTTCACCAAGCCGATTGTCCCGCCTGCTGCGGCTTCTGGCGAGCAATGCCCAATGGAAAGCCCCGATGTGCCGCCCGAAAAACGCCCGTCCGTTAATAAGGCACAGGCTTTGCCTAAGCCCATTGATTTCAAATAGCTGGTTGGATACAGCATTTCTTGCATACCCGGTCCACCTTTTGGCCCTTCGTAGCGGATAACCACCACGTGTCCCGCTTGCATTTTGCCGCCGAGAATGCCGCTTACCGCATCTTCTTGGCTTTCAAAGACAATGGCTTTGCCGGTGAATTTCAAAATGGATTCGTCCACCCCTGCGGTTTTAACGATACAGCCGTCTAAGGCGATATTACCAGAAAGCATTGCTAAGCCGCCATCTTGGCTATAAGCAAAGGCTTTACTGCGAATACAGCCATTCTCGCGATCGTCATCAAGGCTGTCCCAACGGCAATCTTGCGAAAAGGCTTGAGTGGTGCGAATACCCGCAGGCCCTGCACGATAGAATTGGCGAATTTGTTCATCTTGCGTGAGCATAATGTCGTATTTGGCAATTTGCTCAGCTAGGCTTAAACCTAATACGGTGCGAGTTTGGTTATCAAGCAATCCTGCACGATCTAACTCGCCAAGGATCGCCATAATACCGCCTGCACGATGCACATCTTCCATATGATATTTAGCCGTATTCGGGGCGACTTTGCTTAAGCAAGGCACACGGCGGGAAAGGCGATCAATATCTGCCATTGTGAAATCCACTTCCGCTTCTTGAGCTGCGGCGAGTAGGTGTAACACGGTGTTGGTTGAACCGCCCATTGCAATATCTAAGCTCATTGCATTTTCAAACGCAGGCTTAGTGGCAATGGAACGTGGCAATACGGATTCATCATCTTGCTGATAATATTTATTGCACAGTTCGACAATTTGTTTGCCTGCGTCTAAGAAAAGCTGTTTACGATCAGCGTGGGTCGCAAGGCAAGATCCATTGCCAGGTAGGCTTAAGCCTAAAGCTTCGGTTAAACAGTTCATTGAATTTGCGGTGAACATTCCTGAACAAGAACCACAAGTTGGACAGGCAGAACGCTCAATGGTTTCCACATCAGAATCTGATACATTTTTATCCGCACTTTGCACCATAGCGTCCACTAAATCCAATTTGATGAGCTGATCGGAAAGTTTGGTTTTTCCCGCTTCCATCGGACCGCCAGAAACGAAAATCGTTGGAATATTCAAGCGCAATGCTGCCATTAACATTCCTGGGGTGATTTTATCGCAGTTAGAAATACACACCATTGCGTCTGCACAGTGAGCATTCACCATATATTCTACGCTATCGGCGATTAAATCACGGGAAGGCAAGGAATACAGCATTCCGCCGTGTCCCATTGCGATCCCATCATCAACCGCAATGGTGTTAAACTCTTTCGCCACCCCGCCTGCTTGCTCAATTTGCTGAGCCACCAGCTGCCCGATGTCTTTAAGGTGAACGTGACCAGGGACAAACTGGGTGAAAGAATTGACTACGGCGATAATCGGCTTACCAAAATCATTTTCTTTCATTCCTGTGGCGCGCCACAAGGCTCTTGCTCCAGCCATATTGCGACCTTGTGTGCTGGTCGCGGAACGTAATTTAGGCATAATCTCTCCAAACTTTATTAATATTATAATTTGTGTTTGCGGGCGAACATTCCGCCCAATAATAAACTTAGTGTAAATCTAGCACGTCGGGCAATTTAACTAATTGATTAATAAGCAATTCAACCTCTCTTTCACTTTGCACCTTGAGCTGTAAATGGAGCGTTTTTTCTTGCGTTTCGCTGTGTAATGAAATCACTTCAAAGCCACGATGACGCACCACACGCAATAAACGCTCTAAGGTTTCTGGGCGGCGATTCGCTGTAATAACTAATTGATATTGTTGCATAATTTCCCCACTTTTTATTCCATTATTGTTCTAACATATCCACATTGCACGCATTGGGTGGCACAAGTGGCCATACGTTTTCTTCTGCAGGGATACAAATATGTAATAAATACGCCCCTTCGCTCGCGAACAAACGGTCTAACGCCGCTTGCACTTCCTCGCCCCGTTCAATGCGTTCCCCTTGAATGCCAAAGGCTAAGGCGAGGGTAACGAAATCAGGGTTATCATCTAAAATCGTATTACTATGGCGTGCTTGGAAGAACAGGGTTTGCCACTGACGCACCATTCCTAAGCGTTGGTTATCCAGCAAAATTATTTTGATTGGTGTTTTTGCCCGCTTAATCGTACCGAGTTCTTGCACATTCATCATTAATGAACCATCGCCCGTTACCAAAATCACTTCATCTTGTGGACGGGCTTTTTTCGCCCCAATCGCTGCAGGCAAGCCAAAGCCCATTGTGCCGAAGCCTGCGGAGGTGATGAAATTTTCAGGGGCATAATGTTGCATATGCTGAGCCGACCACATTTGATGTTGCCCCACGTCCGTGGTAACAATGGCGTTTTTATCTTTTTGCTGTGAAACGCTGTGGATTAACCACCAAGGATTAATTGGTTGGTTGCCGTGATTTTCTGCATAACGGAAATCAAATTGTTGTTTTAATTGATTAATTTCCTTATGCCAATCCGCAAGATCCAACTTCACCGTGAGGGCGTGGAAAATTTCGCTGAGATCACCACGCAATGCCACGTCAGGACGGCGTAGTTTGCCTAATTCTGCCACGTCAATATCACAATGAATCACTTTGGCATTTGGGGCAAAGGTGTCTAATTTCCCTGTTACCCGATCATCAAATCTTGCCCCGAACACCAATAATAAATCCGATTCTTGTGTCGCTAAATTGGCGGCTTTGGTGCCGTGCATTCCAACCATTCCCATATAATAAGGCGTATCAGGCAAAATCGCCCCCAAGCCTTTTAGCGTTGAAATGCTTGGGATTTCGCTCACAGCCAAAAATTCACGCAAGGCAGGCACCGCGTTCGCCATTCCCACGCCGCCGCCCACATAGACAATCGGGCGTTTTGCATTTTTCAATAACTCAAGGGCTTGTTCGACTTGCGAATGATCAAGTGCGGTCGGTTTTTCAACAGGAATGGTGAAGGGTTTGAGATCCGTTTCAGCAAATTGAACGTCTTTAGGAATATCAATTAACACGGGGCCAGGGCGACCACTTTGTGCGATTTGAAAGGCTTTGGCGATAATTTCAGGAAGTTCGTCAATGCTTTGAACGATAAAACTATGCTTGGTACAAGCTAGCGATAATCCCAACACGTCAGCCTCTTGGAATGCGTCCGTCCCAATTAATGACGTTGCCACCTGTCCCGTTATTGCCACCACAGGAATGGAATCCATTAACGCATCACCTAATCCTGTGATTAAATTAGTTGCACCTGGGCCTGAGGTAGCAATGCACACCCCCGTTTTCCCGCTTGCTCTGGCATAGCCAATCGCAGCCATCGCAGCTCCTTGTTCGTTACGACATAAAATATGTTCAAGCCCTGAATCATAAATGGCATCATAAACAGGCATTATCGCCCCACCTGGGTAGCCAAACACCACATCAACATTATGGGCTTTCAAACATTCTGTTACTAATCTTGCACCATTCATCTTTCACCTACTTCATTGATTAATCACTTATAAAAAAAGCCTCTCGAGGGTCTCTGCGAGGGGCTTTCTAATCTGACAAGTTAAGTTATAAATTTACTCTAGTTATTAGCAAGCCAAAACCCCGCGATGAGAACCACCACGAGGTTAATAATAATGCCAATAAGAGAGTGAATTTTTGTCATTGTTTGTGTTGAATTTACATAAATTAAATTACTGGGTGTTATTGATACCATATTTAGCATAGAAATCAAGGGATTTTTTCAATTTCGCAATCGTTTTCTTTAAAACATGGGAAAAGAAAAGTGCGGTGCAAAAAATATCAAAAAATCCTACCGCACTTTTAAACTTGTGCAAATTGCTAGAATAAAAATCGTCAAGCTCCTGCTAGCGGGCTGGCACATAGGATTGCTCTTACAATTAGCTGAATAATTTCATTCGATGAAAATAAAAGCAGTTTCCCCATAAATTTGTTATGATAACGCCATTCTATTTAGGGAGTTTAACAATGCAAAATCAACCATTCCGTGCCGTTGTTTCTGATTTAGACGGCACGTTACTCAACGGAAATCACGTTATCGGTGATTTCACCATTGAAACCCTTGAAAAACTGGCACAAAAAAAGATTGATATTATCCTTGCCACTGGGCGAAGTCATCAAGATGTCGCTCACATTCTCGGTAAAGTGAAGCTTGATAACGCGGTGATGATTACCTCAAACGGTGCAAGGGTGCATAACCTGCAAGGTGAGTTATTATTAAGCAACAGCCTGCCTGAGGACATTGCCCTTGAGATAATGCAAACCCCGTACGATGAAAAAAATGTTTTCGTCAATAGCTATCAAGATGAAGGCTGGTTTATTAGTTTAGATTTGCCCGAGTTGGCGAAATATCATCAAGATTCTGGCTTTAGCTATCAGGTGGTGGATTTTCAGCACCACCACGGGCGTGGCACGGAGAAAGTGTTTTTTATTGGACGCACCGCTGCTGATCTCGCTCCTATCGAACAGCATTTAAAACAACGCTTTGGCGATGCCATTTACCTCACCTACTCCACACCGCAATGCTTAGAAATTATGAATAAAAATGTGTCAAAAGCCACCGCACTTGTACAGGTAATCGCCCCGCGTGAATATGGCTTAACTGCCTGCATCGCTTTTGGTGATGGAATGAACGATGTGGAAATGCTCAGCGAAGTGGGTAAAGGCTGCATTATGGGCAACGCCGATCCTCGCTTAAAACAAGCCTGTCCGCAGTTAGAGCAAATCGGTTTAAACCGCCACGAAGCCGTGGCAAGCTATTTGCGTGCGACCTTTGGTCTGTATTAAGTCAGAAAGCAGGTAAAAATGGCGATTTGGCAATCTTTACTCATCATAAGTAGCGGTGCGGCAATCGGGGCTTGCACCCGTTGGTGCTTGAGCGAATTGCTAAATCCGCTGTTTTCTTTTCTTGCCTTTGGCACGCTTATTGCCAATTATCTTGGCTGTTTTTTAATCGGCATTTTGATCGCCTTACTTTGGCAATATCCGCAAGTTTCTAGCGAATGGCGATTATTTTTAATCACTGGATTTTTAGGCAGCCTCACCACCTTTTCTTCCTTTTCTGCTGAAGTGGTGAATGATTTTTTAACAGAAAAATGGGCAACCGCTGTTATTGTGATTGCCCTGCATTTAGGCGGAAGCCTGTTCTTTACCTTGTTGGGCGTGCTGTTGTGGCGGGCTGGGAAATAAAGGCGTTAATCATTTCTAAGGCTTGAGTGCGAAGCGGATCTCGTTCAAATAAAATTTCGTGTTTCGCATTTTCTAGCGTGATAAGTTGCCCTTGCGGTAAGCAGCTAACTAATTTTTCAAGTCGGTCATTTGCTACGATTTTTTCTTTGCCCGCTTGCAACACCAACACGGGAATTTCAATGCGTGGCAGGATTTTTTCCAGCCCCTTAATCGCCGTTAAACACAAATGCACCCAGCGAAATGTTGGACCTCCAAGGCTTAATTCAGGAAAATAGCGATTGATACGGTTCATCCATTTCATTCGCGTTTTGCAAAAACTTAGCTCATTGTGCTGTAAGTTGGCGGGCTTATAAGGGGCTTTGCCGAATACATAACGCTGTCCTTGTCCAAACAGCATCATCAAACTAATGATCAGCTCATCACGCAATAAATGCTTGGTTGGCAAGCCAAAAAAGGGCGAAGAAAGCACCGCTCTTTGAATATGATGATCATAGTTCGCTAAATAATACGCCGAAATCAGCGAGCCTAAAGAATGAGCGAGCAGATATTGTTGCGAATAAGCATAATGGTGAGTGATTTGCTTGATGACCGCGTCCATATCTTCACAATAAAAGCGAAATTCATCAATATAGCCTTTGTCTTTATCCGCTAATAAACGCTGTGAATAACCCTGCCCGCGGTGATCGAAAAGCAGCACATCATAACCCCATTGATAAAAATCATAGGCTAATTCTGACCATTTGAGAATATTCTCAGCACGCCCATTGACTAAAATTAGCAATTTTTTTACCGCACTTTGCTGATGCACAAAATGCCGATAGGCAATTTGGCAACCCTGTTTACCCGTTAAATATTGGATGGGAAATTGATCCACAAAGGGCATTAACTGTTGCAACGCAAAGCGACAAAAATGGGGTTCTCTATGAGGATGGCAATTTTGCATTGATTTTATCCATTTACAGTGATAATCGATATCGTATTTTACTCTTCTTTATGCTCAGGGTAGAGTGTAGCACCTTTAGCCAACATTCTAAGTTGTAAAATAACACGTTCTTGTAGCTCACAGCGTTCTTGTTTATGCATATCTAATGCATTTGCTCCAGCCGTAAATACCAATGTAACAAAGCCTTCAGCTTGAACATAGGCAAGATAATAGGGATCACCATTTTTTTGGGTAATATACTCGGTGAGTTCATCAATAAAATGTTTAATTTCACGAGCAGTAGCTGTACGAAATGCTTGTGATGTTCCTGAACTTTCACGCAGTAGAAGTCGGAAATAGTTAGGATTATGGGTAATAAATTCAAAGAAGGTATTAACGGAAATGGCAATAACACTGCCACCATTTTCCAAGCGTTTTCGTGCTTGTCGCATTAATTGACGTAGCATTAGCCCAGCTTCATCGACCATTTCTAAGCCAAGTTCATCCATATCTCGGAAGTGACGGTAAAAAGAAGTGGGGGCGATACCCGCTTCTCTAGCTACTTCTCTTAGGCTGAGATTAGAAAAACTTTTTTCAGCACTAAGCTGATTAAACGCTGCTTCAATTAATGCCCGTCTTGTTTTTTCTTTTTGAAGTGCTCGAATACCAACCATTTTTATCCTTCTTAATTTATTCTCCAAGGGCTAAGATTTGCTTTATTTGTGTACTAATCGTATTGGCAACTCTTTCATAACGAAGCTTTAATGGTGAGCCTGGTCGGTAGATTAGTGCAATAGTGCGAGAAGGTTCGGGAACACAAGGAAGATATTTTACTCCTGTTCTACTCCCTTCGTTTAATACGGCAAGCTCAGGCATTAAAGTGATTCCAGCATTGGCAGAAACCATATTGCGTAAGGTTTCAAGGCTGGTGGCTTGGAAATGTGGATTTTCTTTTGCTCCTGCGGTGAAGCAATAGCCAAGAGCTTGATCGCGTAAGCAATGCCCATCATCAAGCACTAGCATTTCGCAGCCTTTGAATTTGTCCATTGGAATACTGTTCTCTTTTGCCCAAGGATGCTCTTGTGAAATTGCAAGCAACATTTTTTCTTTAAATAATGGCACTTCAATAAAGGCTTCGGTTTCTGGCACGGTGGCAAGAATAGCACAATCTAAGCGTCCACTTTCGAGCTGTTCCAATAGTTGGTGTGTTTGTGCTTCATATAAAAATAATTCCAAATCAGGGAAGGTTTGTTTGAGGAGTGGCATAATATAAGGTAGCAAGTAAGGTCCTAAAGTTGGGATCATTCCGATATGCAATGGTCCTGTCATTTCTTTACCTTGATTGCTTGCCATTTCTTTAAGTAATTTCACTTCACGCAATACGGTGCGCGCTTGATCCACGAGTAATAAGCCCGATTGGGTAAACAGCACTTTACGGCTGGTGCGTTCTAATAAAATAATGCCCAGTTCGTCTTCCAGTTTGCGAATTTGTCCACTTAAGGTAGGCTGGCTAACGTGGCAGGCATCGGCGGCACGGCGGAAATGCTTGTGTTCAGCCAGTGCGACTAAATATTCTAAATCTCGGATATTCATTATTTCCTCTCATTATAGAAAGAATCAATTAAAAGGATAGGTATTAATCGTTTGTAACTATATCACGATTTTCACTATAATTCACCCCGTCAATAAGAAATCATTATTTTAATCATAATAGGAGAAAGATTATGACAGCAACAATGGAAGGAAAAAAAGTTCCTCAAGTGACATTCCATATTCGTCAAGGCGATCAATGGGTTGATGTAACCACTTCAGATTTATTTGATAACAAAACGGTCGTGTTATTTTCATTACCGGGTGCATTTACCCCAACTTGTTCATCAACACACTTACCACGTTATAACGAATTAGCGTGTGAATTCAAAGCATTAGGTGTGGACGATATTATCTGTTTATCTGTAAATGATACTTTCGTAATGAACGCGTGGAAAGCGGATCAAGAAGCAGAAAACATCACCGTAATCCCTGATGGTAACGGTGAATTTACTGAAGGTATGGGTATGCTTGTGGATAAAGATGACCTTGGCTTTGGTAAACGTTCTTGGCGTTATTCAATGCTTGTGCGTAATGGCGTGGTGGAAAAAATGTTCATCGAGCCAAATGAGCCAGGCGATCCGTTCAAAGTGTCTGATGCA
Organism: Avibacterium paragallinarum; assembly: GCF_011765605.1. Lineage (NCBI taxonomy): Bacteria > Pseudomonadati > Pseudomonadota > Gammaproteobacteria > Pasteurellales > Pasteurellaceae > Avibacterium > Avibacterium paragallinarum. The sequence continues at coordinate 2,051,367 of NZ_CP050316.1, read as the reverse complement.
GATACAATGATCAAATACTTAAAACCTGATTGGCAAGCAAAACCTTCAGTGTCTATCTTCACTAAACCGGGCTGCCCATTCTGTGCGAAAGCGAAAGGGTTGTTAAAAGTGAAAGGTTACACCTTTGAAGAAATCGTGTTAGGTCGTGATGCAAGCACTATTTCTGTGCGTGCAATTACTGGTAAAACCAGTGTGCCACAAGTATTCATCGGTGGGGAGTACATCGGTGGTAGCGATGATTTAGAAAAATACTTCGCAGAATAATATTTAGCACTATAACATAAATTAGAACCTCTTATAAATTTTGGCTAATCCTTGTGATTAGCCTTTTTTATTGCCTTAATAATGCGGTGGCGGGGTTTCTTCTGCTTGGCTTGCGATATTCGAGGGCTGTAAATCTTTCAATTTGGCAGCGAGATGACGCAACTGCATTTTTTCAATGATGAATTGTTGATCAATCAGGGCTTGGTTTAATTCTTCAATGGCGTGTTCCTGAAATGCCACTTTTGTTTCTAATTCGGCAATTTGTTTTGCTTGCTCAACTTGAATTTGCATAAATAATCCTTAAATAAAGGTTGTTAAATTGCACAATACAATTTAACCTATCGAAATCATTCGATCATTATAAAGGATTACAAAAAATGTTAAAAATTCAAAAATATTCACTGATCACGCTCGCATTAAGTGCGGTGGTTTCTAGCACCGTTTTTGCTGATCAAGCAGCGGACAAAAAATTCAATTATGAAGCCTCTTATGCTGTGGGTTATGCTACTGGGAAACAATTCCTTGAAACCTTAATCAACGATCAAAAAGATGTGATCAATTACGACAAAGCCCGCGTATTACAAGGCGTGAACGATGCTTTAGAGGGCAAAGGGGATTTAACGGATCAACAAATCCAAGAAAAATTAAAAGCCATTGGCGACAAAGTGTATGAAGCACGTCAAGCGAAAGTACAAGCTGAAAACGAAAAATTCACCGCGGACTTTATGAAAAAAGAGGGTGCGAAAAAAACCGCTTCAGGCTTAATGTACCGCATCGAAAAAGCGGGGACAGGTGAAGCGATCAAACCTGAAGATATGGTGAAAGTGCATTACACAGGAAAACTGGCTGATGGCACGGTGTTTGACAGCTCAGTGCAACGCGGTCAGCCAGCAGAATTTAAATTAAATCAAGTGATTAAGGGCTGGACAGAAGGGCTGCAATTAGTCAAAAAAGGCGGCAAAATTGAATTGCTCATCCCCGCTAATTTAGCTTATGGTGAGCAAGGTGCGGGTCCAATTCCGCCTAACTCTACCCTTTATTTTGATGTGGAAGTATTAGACGTAACCCCTGAGAAAAAATAAGAAAAAAACCACCGCACTTTGTATCCATTGAAAGAAAAGTGCGGTGGATTTTTCCATCATTTTGAGATAAACCCAATGCTAACGGATAGACGCCCTTTTACTGATGAAGATCGTGCGATTTTGAATTCCTATGTGGCGGTGGTGGACGGCGTGAGTGCCTTAATCGGCAGTCATTGCGAAATCGTGCTACATTCTCTCGAAGATTTTGAACATTCTGCCATTTGCATTGCCAATGGGCATAACACTCACCGCAAAGTGGGATCGCCCATCACGGATTTTGCCCTAAAATCCCTTAAAACAATGCAAACGGAAAATGTGTCCAAACCTTATTTCACCCGAGCCAAAGGCACGGGGCTGATGAAATCGGTAACCATCGCCATTCGCAATCGAGAAAAACGCATTATCGGTTTACTGTGCATCAATATTAATCTCGATGTGCCCGTTTCGCAGTTTATTCAGGCATTAATGCCCGATTCCGAACAACATTTAGCCTCTGACGTGAATTTTGCCAGCTCCGTAGAAGAGTTAGTGAGCCAAACCATTGAACAAACGGTAGAAGAAATTACTGCTGATCGTCTTGTGGCGAACAACAATAAAAACCGTCAAATCGTGCTTTCGCTTTACGAAAAAGGGATTTTTGACATCAAAGATGCCATTAATCTGGTGGCAGAACGGCTCAATATTTCACGCCATACGGTGTATTTATATATCCGTCAAATCAAGCAGGATGAGGCAAAATAATGCGGTATGTATTGGCGATAAAACAGCCCGTTTATGGCTCACAAGGGGCATTTTTAGCCTACCAATTCGCACAAGCCCTACTCGAAAAGGGGCATCAAATCAGCCAAGTGTTTTTCTTCCAAAATGGCGTAAGCAACGGCAATGGCTTTGTTTACCCTGCCAACGATGAATTTAATCTTCAACAGGCGTGGCAAACTCTCAGCCAACAGCACCAAATCCCGCTTCATTTGTGCATTGCCGCCTCGCAACGGCGTGGCGTGGTGGATGCGTTAAGTAGCAAAGACAAACAGCAAAGCAATCTCGCTGACGGCTTCGTACTCGCAGGCTTAGGGGAATTTAGCCAAGCCGTATTAACCGCTGACCGAGTGATAACCCTATGATTAAATTGGCATTTGTATTTACCCAAGCCCCCTATGGCACAGCAACGAGCCGCGAAGGGCTAGACGCACTGCTCGCCGCCACCGCTTTTTGTGATGAAAGTGAAATTGCGGTTTTTTTCCTTGATGACGGGGTTTTCAATATCCTTGCCAATCAGCAAAGCGAACAAATTTTGCAAAAAAATTTCACTCAAGCTTTCAAATTGCTGGATTTATACGACATCGAACAGCGTTACCTGTGCCACCAATCGGTGCAAGCCTTTCAGCTTGAACAGGCGAATTGGCTGCTTGATTGTGAAATCTTACCGCGTTCCGCATTAATCGAAAAATTACAACAAGCAGAAAAAGTGCTGACATTTTAACTCTTGATTTATTGGAAATACCGATGCTTTATACTTTTGCTAAAGCTGATTACGACAGCCAAACCCTCACCCGCCACTTCGCTCATCTCACCCCGCAGGATTGTCTTGTGTTATGGCAAGACGGCGTACTCCTCCCTCTCAAACACCCCGCCCTTTTTGCCCGACTAAGCGTACCTTGCTACGTGTTGGAAAATGATCTCACCGCCCGAAACCTCCACGAAATCCTACTGCACTTTACGGATAATAAAACAGATAACGAGGCGGATAAGAAACAAAGCAAAGTGCGGTCAATTTCTTTAACCGATTTTGTGGATTTAACAGAAAAGTATTTCCCGCAGGTGGGGTTGTAAGGCTTCTATGGAAGAATAATAATTAGCGGAATGGTTAAGGTTTTCCCTAACAAAACAAAGTGCGGTGGGATTTTTTTTTGTGTTTTTTATTGCGAAAAAACATAGTGGAAATTACACCGCACTTTTTGCTTTTAGGGGATTTTAGTTGGCATAATCCACTAAAACATCGCTTTCTTTAATAGTATCACCATAAATCGGCAGTAGGGTTTTGTCGTAGGCTTGTTTGAGTGTGCCGTTTTTGCCGAGTTTGACTATTTCGTCATTGAGCCAGTTTAAGAGTTGGGTGTCGCCTTTTTTCACTGCGGGGGCGATGAAATCTTGATCGCCGAGGTTTTTAATGCCTACGGTGAAGCCTGGGTTTTCTTTTGCCCACGCGAATAATAGGGTGTTGTCGTGGGCGAGGGCATCGCCACGTCCGTCGCGGAGGGCTTCAAAGGTTTCGGTGTTTTGTTCAAATTTTAATAGCTTAATATTCGGGTAGTTTTTGCTGAAATAGGCATCGGCGGTTGTGCCTTTGTTTACCAGCAATGTTTTACCCTCAAGCTGTTTCACGTCGGTGATCACCGCCCCGTCTTTGGACACCACGCCCAATGCCACTTGCATATAAGGCTTGGTAAAATCCACCACTTCTTGGCGGGCTGGGGTTACGGTGAAATTGGCGAGGATAATATCCACTTTGTTTGATTGGAGATATTCCACGCGGTTCGCCGCTTCCACTAGCACATATTGCACCTTGTTTTCATCGCCGAGCAAATCTTTGCCGATAGCTTTGGCAATTTCCACATCAAAGCCTTGGCTTTCGCCTTGATTATCCACATAGCCGAACGGCGGTTTGTCGCTGAAAACGCCAATGCGAACCGTGCCATTTTTTTGTAGGGCTTAGATCCGATTTTCGGCATTTTCTTTGTCATTACAAGCGGTTAGTCCGAGTGCAAATAAGCTGGCGGCAAAAAGTGCGGTGAGTTTTAGACGATGTTTTTCTTAGCCTTGACATTGCACGCATTCAAGATTAAAATTCGGCGTCTATCTATTCTAAGATAGAGTAAAAAGTAAACATTCTTTTATGAATAACATTTAATAAACTGGAGCTTTTTTAATGGCAACTATCAACCAGCTAGTACGCAAACCGCGTGTTAAAAAGGTTGTAAAAAGCAACGTTCCTGCATTAGAGGCTTGCCCGCAGAAACGTGGCGTGTGTACTCGTGTGTACACAACTACACCTAGAAAACCGAACTCAGCATTACGTAAAGTATGCCGTATTCGTTTAACAAATGGTTACGAAGTAACTTCTTATATCGGCGGTGAAGGTCATAACCTTCAAGAGCACAGCGTTGTGCTTATCCGTGGCGGTCGTGTTAAAGATTTACCGGGTGTGCGTTATCACACTGTACGCGGTGCATTAGACTGTGCTGGCGTTAAAGATCGTAAACAAGGTCGTTCTAAATACGGCGTGAAACGTCCTAAAGCTTAATGGTTCTCCGTTAAGTAAGGCCAAACGCTAATTAAATTAAATAATTATCATAAACTCCAGTAAACGTAAGCTCTCTTACACAACAGAGTTTTGGATAATCCTGAAGATTAAAAAACGGAGAAATTGCAATGCCACGTCGTCGTCGTATTGAACCACGCAAAATTCTTCCAGATCCAAAGTTCGGATCAGAATTACTTGCGAAATTTATTAATGTATTAATGGTAGATGGTAAAAAATCTATCGCCGAATCTATCGTTTATGGTGCGTTAGAAACTTTATCTCAACGTACAGGTAAAGAAGCTTTAGAAGCTTTTGAAATCGCATTAGAAAACGTTCGTCCAACTGTTGAGGTTAAATCTCGTCGTGTTGGTGGTTCGACTTATCAAGTGCCCGTTGAAGTACGCCCAACTCGTCGTAACGCATTAGGTATGCGTTGGATTGTTGAAGCAGCTCGTAAACGTGGTGATAAATCAATGGCTTTACGTTTAGCAAACGAATTATCTGATGCTTCTGAAAACAAAGGTGCAGCAGTGAAAAAACGTGAAGACGTTCACCGTATGGCTGAAGCCAACAAAGCGTTTGCTCATTACCGTTGGTAATTTTTTATTCAAACGATTGCTAGGCTTCATCTCATTTTGTGCGGTGAAGCCTTGTGCATATTTAAAATTTTAATTTATTGATTCCAAGCAAGGAAATCAAACAAGGAAATAATAATGGCTCGTGTAACTCCTATTGAGCGCTATCGTAATATCGGGATTAGTGCTCACATTGATGCTGGTAAAACAACAACCACAGAGCGTATTCTATTCTATACAGGTGTTAGTCACAAAATTGGTGAGGTGCACGATGGTGCAGCTACCATGGACTGGATGGAACAAGAACAAGAGCGTGGTATTACCATCACTTCTGCGGCAACAACGGCTTTCTGGTCTGGTATGTCGCAACAATACCCACAACACCGTATTAACGTTATCGACACGCCGGGACACGTTGACTTTACTATCGAAGTAGAACGTTCAATGCGTGTTCTTGATGGTGCGGTAATGGTGTACTGTGCAGTAGGTGGTGTTCAACCTCAGTCTGAAACGGTATGGCGTCAAGCAAATAAATATAAAGTACCTCGTATTGCGTTCGTAAATAAAATGGACCGTACAGGTGCAAACTTCCTACGCGTTGTTGAGCAAATCAAAACTCGCTTAGGGGGAAATGCTGTCCCTCTTCAACTTCCAATCGGGGCTGAAGAAAATTTCAAAGGTGTTGTTGACCTGATCAAGATGAAAGCAATTAACTGGAATGAAGCGGATCAAGGTATGACATTTACCTATGATGATATTCCTGCAGATATGCTTGATTTATGTGAAGAGTGGCGTCAAAATTTAGTTGAATCTGCTGCTGAAGCTTCAGAAGAGTTAATGGAAAAATACCTTGGCGGTGAAGAATTAACTGAAGAAGAAATCAAAGGTGCACTTCGTCAGCGTGCATTAGCGACAGAAATCATTCTTGTAACCTGTGGTTCTGCGTTCAAGAACAAAGGTGTACAAGCAATGCTTGATGCGGTAATTGATTACTTACCAGCACCAACAGACATCGCTTCAATCAAAGGGATTAACCCTGATGAAACTGAAGGCGAGCGTCACGCAGATGATAATGAACCGTTTGCAGCACTTGCATTCAAAATTGCAACCGACCCATTCGTGGGTAACTTAACCTTCTTCCGTGTGTATTCTGGTGTGGTTGAGTCTGGTGCAACCGTATTGAATTCTGTGAAAGATAAACGTGAACGTTTTGGTCGTATCGTACAAATGCACGCTAACAAACGTGAAGAGATCAAAGAAGTTCGTGCAGGAGATATTGCAGCAGCGATCGGCTTAAAAGATGTGGGTACAGGTGATACATTATGTGCAGTTGATGCACCAATCATTCTTGAACGTATGGAATTCCCAGAGCCAGTAATTTCTGTTGCGGTAGAGCCAAAAACAAAAGCTGACCAAGAGAAAATGGGCTTAGCGTTAGGACGTCTTGCACAAGAAGACCCTTCATTCCGTGTTCATACTGACGAAGAATCAGGTGAAACCATTATTTCTGGTATGGGTGAGTTACACTTAGATATCATCGTTGACCGTATGAAACGTGAGTTTAAAGTGGAAGCAAACATCGGTAAACCACAAGTATCTTACCGTGAAACTATCCGTACTCGCGTGAATGATGTTGAAGGTAAACACGCAAAACAATCTGGTGGTCGCGGTCAATATGGTCACGTTGTTATCGACTTGTACCCATTAGATCCAGAAGGTCCAGGTTACGAATTTGTCAACGAAATCAAAGGTGGTGTAATTCCGGGTGAATATATCCCAGCGGTTGATAAAGGTATTCAAGAGCAACTTAAATCTGGTCCATTAGCGGGCTACCCAGTAGTAGATTTAGGTGTACGTTTACACTTCGGTTCATACCACGATGTGGACTCATCTGAGTTAGCATTTAAACTTGCAGCTTCTATTGCATTCAAGGCCGCGTTCAATAAAGCAAACCCAGTATTACTTGAGCCAATTATGAAAGTGGAAGTTGAAACTCCACCAGAGTATGTGGGTGATGTAATTGGTGATTTAAGCCGTCGTCGTGCGATGGTAAATGGCCAAGAAGCAAGTGAATTTGTTGTTAAGATCAACGCAGAAGTTCCACTTTCTGAAATGTTTGGTTATGCGACAGATCTTCGTTCACAAACTCAAGGTCGTGCATCATACTCAATGGAGCCATTGAAATATGCTGAAGCACCTGCAAGCGTTGCTGCGGCAGTGATTGAAGCACGTAAAAAATAATTTAATCAATGTTCCGTAGCCATTGGGCTGCGGAACAATAAACAAAGGAAACATTAGCAATGTCTAAAGAAAAATTTGAACGTACAAAACCGCACGTAAACGTGGGTACAATCGGCCACGTTGACCATGGTAAAACAACTTTAACAGCAGCGATCACCACAGTATTAGCGAAACACTACGGTGGTTCAGCACGTGCATTTGATCAAATTGATAATGCACCAGAAGAAAAAGCACGTGGTATCACCATCAACACCTCACACGTTGAATACGATACCCCAACTCGCCACTATGCACACGTTGACTGCCCAGGACACGCGGACTATGTTAAAAATATGATCACTGGTGCGGCACAAATGGACGGTGCAATTCTTGTAGTAGCAGCGACAGATGGCCCAATGCCACAAACTCGTGAGCACATCTTATTAGGTCGCCAAGTAGGTGTACCATACATCATCGTATTCTTAAACAAATGCGATATGGTAGATGACGAAGAGTTATTAGAATTAGTAGAAATGGAAGTGCGTGAGCTTCTATCTCAATATGATTTCCCAGGTGATGATACTCCAATCGTACGCGGTTCAGCGTTAAAAGCCTTAGAAGGTGATGCACAATGGGAAGAAAAAATCCTTGAGTTAGCAAACCACTTAGACACTTACATTCCAGAGCCAGAGCGTGCGATTGACCAACCATTCTTATTACCAATCGAAGACGTATTCTCAATCTCAGGTCGTGGTACAGTAGTAACAGGCCGTGTAGAGCGTGGTATTATCCGCACGGGTGATGAAGTAGAAATCGTAGGTATCAAAGAAACTGCGAAAACTACCGTAACAGGTGTTGAAATGTTCCGTAAATTACTTGACGAAGGTCGTGCGGGTGAAAACATCGGTGCATTATTACGTGGTACAAAACGTGAAGAAATCGAACGTGGTCAAGTATTAGCGAAACCAGGTTCAATCACACCACACACAGACTTCGAATCAGAAGTTTACGTATTATCAAAAGAAGAAGGTGGTCGTCACACTCCATTCTTCAAAGGTTACCGTCCACAATTCTATTTCCGTACAACTGACGTAACAGGAACAATCGAGTTACCAGAAGGCGTGGAAATGGTAATGCCAGGCGATAACATCAAAATGACAGTAAGCTTAATTCACCCAATCGCGATGGACCAAGGTTTACGCTTTGCGATTCGTGAAGGTGGTCGTACAGTAGGTGCGGGTGTGGTAGCGAAAATCATCAAATAATGATGATTGCTAGGTAGCACTAGAAAGTTAAGAGAGGGCATCGAAAGATGCCCTTTTGTTTTGCTTGGATTTTGCAATGAAAAATTTGGAAAAAATGACCGCACTTTTGTTATAAAAGAATAAATAAAGTGCGGTATAAATTTTATGAGTTTTTTCTTTGCGCAGATTTATGTCCTTATTGTATGAAATCGTGAAAATTTCTCTTATTTTTAATAGGCAATAAAATAAGAAAATGATACAATTCACCGTTCGAAGTATATCCCAATATAAAATTAAATAATGGATAAACATTATGGCGTTAGACATTCATAAACATAAACATGCTCAAGGGGCGGAAAGTAATCAAAAGTCAAAAGGGCTAAATACGTTTTTGTGGCTATTGGCAATCTGCATTATTGTTATTTCTGCGGTAGGCAATATTTATTTTGCTAACCAATTTTCTACTCCAATTCGAGTTGTTGGAATCGTAATTTTATTACTTATTACTCTTGTTATTCTTGCAATAACTAATCAAGGTGTAAAAGCAAGACTCTTTTTGAGAGATTCATATACAGAATTAAGAAAAATTGTTTGGCCGACTCGTCAAGAGGCAATGCAGACAACCTTAATTGTGGTGACTGTTACGGTTATTGTTTCTCTAATCTTGTGGGGGCTTGATTCTATTATTGTTTCTGTAATTAATTTCTTAACAAATTTGAGGTTCTAAAATGGCAGAGAATACAGCAAAGAAACGCTGGTATGTGTTACAAGCATTTTCTGGCTTTGAAGGCCGTGTAGCAGCAACATTACGCGAATATATTAAATTGCACCAAATGGAAGAGCAATTTGGTGAAGTCTTAGTGCCTACCGAAGAAGTGGTTGAAAATGTCGGGGGTAAACGCCGTAAAAGTGAGCGTAAATATTTTCCAGGTTATGTTTTGGTACAAATGGAAATGAACGATTATACTTGGCAGCTCGTGCGTAGTGTGCCTCGTGTAATGGGTTTTATCGGCGGAACGCCAGATAAACCAGCACCAATCAGCAATCGCGAAGCGGATATTATCTTAAATCGACTTGAGCAAAATTCCGACAAACCAAAACCAAGAACTGTCTTCCAACCGGGTGAAGAAGTGCGTGTTAAAGAAGGACCATTTGCTGACTTTAATGGTACGGTGGAAGAAATTGATTATGATAAAGGGCGTTTAAAAGTGTCCGTTTCTATTTTTGGTCGAGCGACTCCTGTGGAGCTTGAATTTAGTCAGGTAGAAAAAAATAGTTAATATACAAAAGGTAAGCTAAGGCTTACCTTTTTCTTTGGGTTTATTTGGGTGAATAAAATGAAAAAATATCTAGGGCTATTTCTGCTTGCAGGGCTTTGTTCTTCACCGCTCTTGGCAGAAGATTATATTGTGTTTTCTTGTTTTACGGCGAAAGGTAAGCAAATTGCCTTAATAGAAAGCGAGGGATATTATGAGTACAGTTTTGGCAAACCAGGCAAGCCCGAGTTAGTTTTTAAAAACAAAATTGCTGATGTTGAAGCGCGTTCTGAAAAATGGAACGGCGTAGGATCTTATTGGGAAGCCTATAACCTCAAAAATGGGCAATATTATTATGTGGTGTATAAATCGGAAAACCGTGTGAGCGATGAACATGAGTTCAGCGGAGGGGTAACGGTTTCTAAAGGCGATAAAGAAATCGCAACGGTTTCTTGCGAACGGTTTTAAAAAACAGTAAAAAAACGACCGCACTTTAAGGAATAAAGCCGTTACTTTATTCCTTTTTCAACAATCGGATAATTTCTTCTAACTGCCGAATTTCTTTTTCTTTTTGTTTTAGAAGCTCTTCTTTGTGCGTGATGATAAGTTTGAGTTTTTCGTTTTCTTGTGCAACGGCATCGCTGTTTGCGTAATATACGGAATTATTTTGGCTATTTTCACTGAATAAACAAAAAAATCCTTTTTCCGTTGCTGAGTATAGTTCAGAAACGTTAATGTGGAAAATTTCAGCGATCTTTTCTAATTTTTCTAAACTTAATTTTGAAATGCCGCGTTCTAGCTTTGAATATCCATTTACTGAAATCCCCAACTTCTCTGCCATTTCTTCTTGGGTAAATTGACTGATTTCTCGCATTGTTCTCACTGTTTCGTGGATTTTCATATTTTATACCTTAATTGTGTAATTTTTCATACTGAATGGTTAATTTTCAATACGGTGTGTTGGTGGTAATAATTAAATTAGAAAGTAAACTTTACCATAATACACTGATACTATGGAGAGAAAAAATGAGAAAAGCTATATTAAAATTGATTTTAACTTCAAGTCCAATCTTATTATCAGGTTGTGTATCGTTTCCAGAATACAGACCAATACAATTAACAAATGAAGCCAAAAGTATTACTACAACAGATGCTACACCATATGGTTGTAAATCATTAGGTGATATAGAAGGAGAGGATATGTTATCTTCTCAAGAAATGGCGTATCAAGTGACTTTTGAAATGTTAAGAAAAAGTGCTTTTAATGATTTACGGAATAATGCTGTTCATATTGTTGGAGCTAACAAATTAGGTGTTTTGAAAATTAATAGTAGTAGAAAATCTTGTTTCACGAAAGATTGCCAACCTGTTCTCCCTAAGAGTTATTGGTTTTCAGCAAGTGTTTTTTCGTGCGGAGATAAATAATACACTTGCTTAAAAAATATAAAAAACATATAATCCACGCCCTACCACGAGCAGCCATCTTGCTCGTGGTTTTATGTAAAGCATCTTTGATGTGTTTCAATTAACGGGGAGCTGAAAAGCGTTATCACCCATAACGAGGAAATTAAAATGGCAAAGAAAGTTCAAGCCTATGTTAAGTTGCAAGTTGCAGCAGGTATGGCTAACCCTTCACCACCAGTTGGTCCAGCATTAGGTCAACAAGGTGTGAACATTATGGAATTCTGTAAAGCATTCAACGCACGTACTGAAAGCTTAGAAAAAGGTTTACCGATTCCAGTTGTTATTACTGTTTATGCAGACCGTTCATTCACTTTTGTTACAAAAACTCCACCAGCAGCTGTATTATTGAAAAAAGCAGCCGGTATCAAATCAGGTTCTGGTAAACCGAATAAAGATAAAGTGGGTACTGTAACTAAAGCTCAAATCCGTGAAATCGCTGAAACAAAAGCAGCAGATATGACCGGTGCGACAATTGAAACTAAGATGAAATCTATTGAAGGTACTGCACGTTCAATGGGTTTGGTAGTGGAGGACTAATCAATGGCTAAACTAACCAAACGTATGAAAGCAATCAAAGCGGGCGTTGATTCAACCAAAGCTTATGAGATCAATGATGCGATCGCAGTATTAAAACAATTTACTAGCCCTAAATTCGTAGAAAGCGTTGATGTGGCGGTAAATCTTGGTATTGATGCGCGTAAATCTGACCAAAACGTGCGTGGTGCGACAGTGTTACCAAATGGTACTGGTCGTAACGTTCGCGTTGCTGTGTTCACTCAAGGTGCAAATGCAGACGCGGCGAAAGAAGCAGGTGCAGATTTAGTGGGTATGGAAGATTTAGCAGAACGCATCAAAAAAGGTGAAATGGATTTTGATGTGGTTATCGCTTCTCCAGATGCAATGCGTGTTGTTGGTCAATTAGGTCAAATTTTAGGGCCGCGTGGCTTAATGCCAAACCCTAAAGTGGGTACAGTAACACCAAACGTTGCAGAAGCCGTGAAAAATGCGAAATCAGGTCAGGTGCGTTACCGTAATGATAAAAACGGTATCATTCACACCACAATCGGTAAAGCGGACTTCACCCCTGAGCAATTAAAAGAAAACTTACAAGCATTATTGGCAGCCTTAACTAAAGCAAAACCTGCTTCAGCGAAAGGCGTGTTCATTAAGAAAGTAAGTCTTTCTACCACTCAAGGTGCAGGCGTTGCGATCGATCAAAGCAGCCTATAATCCTGTTTTATAGAAAAGTGCGGTAATTTTTGACCGCACTTTTTCCGTGGCTAATGTGCAAATAGTGCTTTACTTTGTTTAAAAAATAACTATAATTAGCCACCTTAATTTTGTACGTTGCCTTTAAGGGCGAAGTGCAAAATATTGATGGTGCTTGCCAATACAAGCCCCGTCCAAGACCGTAGGTGAAATGGCGTGAGCAATTTCTTAATTTAAATCCTACGTAGATGGTGAACAGACAGAATTTTCTGCTTCTGGACACCTTAGGCTTAGAAAAGCAGACTGGCTTGTTTATAAAGTGCGGTCGGTTTTTTTAAGATTTTTTGTAAGTTCCGCTTTGGCGGAGTGTATCAGGAGCTAAAGCCAATGGCATTAAATCTTCAAGACAAACAAGCAATTGTTGCTGAAGTAAATGAAGCAGCCAAAGGTGCCCTATCAGCAGTAATCGCGGATTCTCGCGGTGTTACTGTGGATAAAATGACTGAATTACGTAAAGCAGCTCGTGAAGCTGGTGTTTCAATGCGTGTTGTGCGTAACACATTATTACGCCGTGCAGTTGAAGGCACTGATTACGAATGCTTAAAAGATGCGTTTGTAGGTCCAACACTTATCGCATTCTCTACTGAACACCCAGGTGCAGCAGCACGTTTGTTCAAAGATTTTGCAAAAGCAAATGATAAGTTTGAAATTAAAGGTGCAGCCTTTGAAGGTAAGATCCAAGATGTTGAATTCTTAGCAACATTACCAACTTACGACGAAGCAATTGCACGTTTAATGGGTACAATGAAAGAAGCGGCAGCAGGAAAACTTGTTCGTACGCTTGCAGCATTACGCGACAAATTACAAGAAGCGGCTTAATTCAAGCCTTTCTTACTCGGTTTAATTTATTTACTTTAGGAATTGATTGTTATGTCATTAACTAACGAACAAATCATTGAAGCGATTGCTTCTAAATCAGTAACTGAAATCGTAGAATTAATCACTGCGATGGAAGAAAAATTCGGTGTTTCAGCAGCAGCGGCTGCAGTAGCAGTAGCAGCTGGCGGTGACGCAGCTGCAGCAGAAGAAAAAACTGAATTTGATGTAGTTCTTGCAGCAGCAGGTGCTAACAAAGTAGCAGTAATCAAAGCAGTACGCGGTGCAACTGGCTTAGGCTTAAAAGAAGCGAAAGACTTAGTTGAATCTGCACCAGCAGTATTGAAAGAAGGCATCGCTAAAGCAGAAGCTGAAGCACTTAAGAAAGAATTAGAAGAAGCGGGTGCACAAGTAGAAATCAAATAATTTTGATTTTTCCGCGACCAATTCTGGTTCTAAAGACCCCGATAGTGATATCGGGGTTTTTGTTTATATGATTTTTAGTCCCTTGACTTTTATTTATTTATTCTTATATAATGACCAGCCATTTTTAATTCGCAAAGCCAATTTTGGATTAAAAATATACTGAATAATTCCCGTTTTGTTGCGTTATCATCAAGTTAAATTTCTCTTTTAGATAGGCAGAATTGCTTATTTCTAGGTAATTTGATGGCAACCCGTTCATCAGAAGTAAGGTTCAGAGTGCGGTATCTGAAAACGGATTCATCATTGATATAAAAAACTGTGTGAAAAAATGACCGCACTTTTGTTTTATATCGACTCGGTCTCACTAAAATTTATTGAGGAAAACCAATGGGTTACTCCTATACTGAGAAAAAACGTATTCGTAAAGACTTCGGCAAACGTCCGCAAGTTTTAAATGTACCTTATTTATTAACTATTCAACTTGATTCTTTTGATAAATTTATCCAAAGAGATCCTGAAGGTCAGCAAGGGTTAGAAGCCGCGTTCCGTTCTGTGTTCCCGATTGTAAGCAACAACGGCAACACCGAATTACAATATGTGAGCTATCGCTTAGGCGAGCCAGTATTTGATGTGCGTGAATGTCAAATTCGCGGTACCACTTATGCTGCACCATTGCGTGTGAAGTTACGTCTTGTTAGCTATGACAAAGATGCCGCGCCAGGCACAATTAAAGATATTAAAGAACAAGAAGTTTATATGGGTGAAATCCCATTAATGACAGATAACGGAACATTTGTGATTAATGGTACTGAGCGTGTAATCGTTTCGCAATTACACCGTAGCCCAGGCGTATTCTTTGATAGCGACAAAGGTAAAACGCACTCATCAGGAAAAGTGCTTTATAACGCACGTATTATTCCTTACCGTGGTTCTTGGTTAGATTTTGAGTTTGATCCAAAAGATAACTTATATGCGCGTATTGACCGCCGCCGTAAATTGCCGGCAACCATTATTTTGCGTGCATTAAACTATACAACAGAAGAAATTTTAGACTTATTCTTCGATAAAGTTGTTTTCCAAATTGAAGATAACAAATTATTAATGACCTTAGTGCCAGAAAGATTGCGTGGTGAAACAGCAACTTTCGATATTGTGGCAAATGGAAAAACTTATGTTGAAGTTGGTCGCCGTATTACTGCTCGTCATATTCGCGCCCTTGAAAAAGACAATGTGACTCAGGTTGAAGTGCCAACAGAATATATTGTGGGTAAAGTGGCGGCGAAAGATTATGTTGATCTTGAAACTGGCGAAGTGATTTGTCCTGCCAATGGTGAAATTACGCTAGAGATTTTAGCGAAACTTGCTCAAGCAGGTTACAAAACGATCGAAACCCTATTTACTAACGATTTAGACTACGGCCCGTATATTTCAGATACTTTACGCGTAGATCCAACTACTGATCGCTTAAGCGCATTAGTTGAAATCTATCGTATGATGCGTCCAGGTGAGCCGCCAACAAAAGAAGCGGCAGAAGGTTTATTTGATAACCTATTCTTCTCACCAGATCGCTATGATTTATCTGCGGTAGGTCGTATGAAATTCAATCGCTCTTTAGGCATTGAAGAAACCACTGGCAGTGGCATTTTAAGCAAAGAAGATATCGTTAATGTAATGCGTAAATTAATCGATATCCGTAACGGCCGTGGCGAAGTTGATGATATTGACCACTTAGGTAACCGCCGTATTCGTTCAGTAGGTGAAATGGCAGAAAACCAATTCCGTATTGGTTTGGTGCGTGTTGAGCGTGCGGTGAAAGAGCGTCTTTCTTTGGGCGATCTTGAAGCTGTTACACCACAAGATTTAATCAATGCCAAACCAATTTCGGCAGCGGTGAAAGAATTCTTTGGTTCATCACAACTTTCCCAGTTTATGGATCAAAATAACCCGCTTTCAGAAGTGACTCATAAACGCCGTATTTCTGCCTTAGGGCCAGGTGGTTTAACTCGTGAACGTGCGGGCTTTGAGGTGCGAGATGTTCACGCAACTCACTATGGTCGCGTGTGTCCAATCGAAACCCCTGAAGGTCCAAACATCGGTTTGATTAACTCTTTAGCGGTGTATGCGCGTACTAACGATTATGGTTTCTTAGAAACGCCATACCGCAAAGTGGTAAATGGTCAAGTTACTGAAGAAATTGAATATTTATCTGCTATTGAAGAAGGCAAATATATCATCGCGCAGGCGAACTCAAACTTAGATGATGAATTACGCTTTACCGATACTTTCGTAACCTGTCGTGGTGAACACGGTGAGTCTGGTTTATATCGTCCAGAAGAAATTCACTATATGGACGTATCCACACAGCAAATCGTTTCTGTGGCGGCAGCGCTTATCCCGTTCCTTGAACACGATGATGCGAACCGTGCCTTGATGGGTGCGAACATGCAACGCCAAGCGGTACCAACCTTGCGTGCGGATAAACCATTAGTCGGTACAGGTATGGAAAAACCGGTGGCGTTAGACTCTGGTGTTGCGGTTGTAGCAAAACGTGGTGGAACAATCCAATACGTTGATGCTTCGCGTATCGTTGTAAAAGTAAATGAAGATGAAACCGTTGCAGGTGAAGCAGGTATTGATATTTACAACCTTGTGAAATATACCCGCTCTAACCAAAATACCTGTATTAACCAAATTCCTTGCGTGAAATTAGGTGAGCCAATTGAGCGTGGTGAAATCCTTGCCGATGGCCCTTCAACAGATTTAGGTGAACTTGCCCTTGGTCAAAATATGCGCGTGGCATTTATGCCTTGGAATGGTTATAACTTCGAAGACTCAATGTTAGTGTCTGAGCGTGTGGTGCAAGAAGATCGTTTTACCACCATTCACATTCAAGAGCTTTCTTGTGTGGCGCGTGATACCAAACTTGGTTCTGAAGAAATCACTGCAGATATTCCAAACGTAGGTGAAGCGGCATTAAGCAAACTTGATGAATCAGGGATTGTGTATATCGGTGCAGAAGTAAAAGGCGGCGATATTCTTGTGGGTAAAGTAACACCAAAAGGTGAAACGCAATTAACCCCAGAAGAAAAATTATTACGCGCAATCTTTGGTGAAAAAGCGTCTGATGTAAAAGATTCTTCATTACGCGTACCAAACAGCGTATCAGGTACAGTTATTGACGTTCAAGTGTTCACCCGTGATGGCGTAGAAAAAGATAAACGTGCCTTAGAAATCGAAGAAATGCAGTTAAAACAAGCGAAGAAAGATCTTGTGGAAGAATTAGAGATCTTAGAAGCAGGCTTGTTTGCTCGCGTTCGCAACTTATTGATTTCAGGCGGAATTGACGCTGCGCAATTAGATCAACTAGAACGCACCAAATGGTTAGAACAAACCCTTTCAGACGAAGCGAAACAAAGCCAGTTAGAGCAATTAGCTGAGCAATATGAAGAACTTCGTAAAGACTTTGAGCATAAACTTGAAGTGAAACGCGGCAAAATTATCCAAGGTGATGATCTTGCACCGGGCGTATTGAAAGTGGTGAAAGTATATCTTGCGGTGAAACGCCAAATCCAACCAGGGGATAAAATGGCGGGTCGTCACGGTAACAAAGGGGTTATCTCAAAAATCAACCCAGTTGAAGATATGCCGTATGACGAAAATGGTCAGCCAGTGGATATCGTATTGAACCCACTGGGCGTACCTTCGCGTATGAACATCGGTCAGATCCTTGAAACGCACTTAGGTTTAGCTGCGAAAGGAATTGGTGATCAAATCAATGCAATGATCAAACAAAAACAAGATGTTGAGAAATTGCGTGGTTATATCCAAAAAGCCTATGATTTAGGTGGCGGTTCACAAAAAGTGGATCTTTCAACCTTTACCGATGAAGAAGTGATGCGTTTAGCGCAAAACTTACGCAAAGGTTTACCATTGGCAACGCCAGTATTTGATGGTGCGCACGAAGAAGAAATTAAAGGCTTATTAGAGCTAGGTGGGTTGCCAACTTCAGGTCAAATCACCTTATACGATGGTCGCACAGGTGAGAAATTTGAACGTCCAGTAACCGTAGGTTATATGTATATGCTCAAATTGAACCACTTAGTTGATGACAAAATGCACGCGCGTTCAACAGGTTCTTATAGTCTTGTTACGCAGCAACCATTGGGTGGTAAAGCTCAGTTCGGTGGTCAGCGTTTCGGTGAGATGGAGGTTTGGGCGCTTGAAGCTTATGGTGCCGCTTACACCTTACAAGAAATGCTTACCGTTAAATCCGATGATGTGAACGGCCGTACGAAGATGTACAAAAACATCGTGAGTGGCAACCAACAAATGGATCCGGGTACACCAGAATCTTTCAACGTAATTATGAAAGAAATTCGTTCACTCGGTATCAACATCGACTTAGACGAAGAATAATCTGATAAGCGAAAGCTAAAGTACGCTCAAGTGCGGTGAAAAAATTCAAAATTTTACACCGCACTTGGATAAGTTTAACTCCGACAGGAGCAAAATCTGTGAAAGACTTAGTTAAGTTTTTAAAAGCACAATCTAAATCCAGCGAAGATTTTGATGTGATCAAAATTGGTTTAGCCTCACCGGATATGATCCGTTCTTGGTCATTTGGTGAAGTTAAGAAACCTGAAACCATCAACTACCGTACGTTTAAACCAGAGCGTGACGGGCTTTTCTGTGCGCGTATTTTCGGGCCAGTGAAAGACTACGAATGTTTATGCGGAAAATATAAACGCTTAAAACACCGTGGGGTAATTTGTGAAAAATGTGGCGTAGAAGTAACACAAGCAAAAGTTCGCCGTGAACGTATGGGGCATATTGAGCTTGCTTCACCTGTTGCTCATATCTGGTTCTTAAAATCTTTACCGTCCCGCATCGGCTTATTATTAGATATGCCGTTGCGTGATATTGAACGTGTACTTTATTTTGAATCTTACATTGTTACTGAGCCGGGAATGACTGATCTTGAAAAAGGTCAATTATTAACGGAAGAACAATATATGGACGCAGAAGACCGTTGGGGCGATGAATTTGAAGCCAAAATGGGTGCAGAAGCGATCCAAGCGTTATTGCGTGATATGGATCTAGAAGTGGAATGTGAAACCTTGCGTGAAGAGTTGCAAGAAACCAATTCAGAAACCAAACGCAAAAAAATCACGAAACGCTTAAAATTATTAGAATCTTTTATTCAATCAGGCAATAAACCTGAGTGGATGGTGATGACCGTATTGCCAGTGTTACCACCAGATTTACGTCCATTAGTGCCACTTGATGGCGGACGTTTTGCCACTTCAGATTTGAACGATTTATATCGCCGAGTGATCAACCGTAATAACCGTTTAAAACGCTTATTAGACTTGATTGCGCCAGATATTATCGTGCGTAACGAAAAACGTATGTTACAAGAATCTGTTGATGCGTTATTAGATAATGGTCGCCGTGGTCGTGCAATTACCGGTTCTAACCGCCGTCCATTGAAATCACTTGCGGATATGATCAAAGGTAAACAAGGTCGTTTCCGTCAAAACTTATTGGGTAAACGTGTAGATTACTCAGGCCGTTCTGTAATCACCGTAGGGCCATACTTACATCTACATCAATGTGGTTTACCGAAAAAAATGGCGTTGGAATTATTCCGTCCATTTATTTATGCCAAATTAGAAAGCCGTGGCTTTGCAACTACAATCAAAGCAGCGAAGAAAATGGTTGAGCGTGAAGACGCAATCGTATGGGATATTTTGGCAGAAGTAATTCGTGAACACCCAATCCTATTGAACCGTGCGCCAACCTTGCACCGTTTGGGTATTCAAGCCTTTGAACCGATCTTAATTGAAGGTAAAGCGATTCAATTGCACCCATTAGTGTGTGCGGCGTTCAACGCGGACTTCGATGGTGACCAAATGGCGGTTCACGTGCCATTAACTCTTGAAGCACAGCTTGAAGCGCGTGCCTTGATGATGTCAACCAACAACATTCTTTCACCAGCAAATGGTGAGCCGATTATCGTACCATCACAGGACGTTGTATTAGGTCTTTACTATATGACTCGTGATAAAGTGAACGGTAAAGGCGAAGGAATGTTATTGCAAGATCCACGCGAAGCAGAGAAAGCTTATCGTACAGGTCAAGCGGAATTACATTCTCGTGTGAAAGTGCGTATCACAGAATATGTGAAAGATGCTTCTAACGAATTTGTACCGCAAACCAGCCTTGTGGACACCACAATTGGTCGTGCCATTTTATGGATGATCGCACCAAAAGGTATGCCATTTAGCTTGTTCAACCAAACCTTAGGCAAAAAAGCGATTTCAAAATTAATTAACGAAAGCTATCGCCGTTTAGGATTGAAAGCGAGCGTATTGTTTGCTGACCAAATTATGTACACCGGTTTTGCTTACGCTGCACGTTCTGGTTCATCAGTAGGTATTGACGATATGGTGATCCCAGCGAAGAAATATGAAATTATTTCAGCTGCAGAACAAGAAGTTGCAGAAATCCAAGAGCAATTCCAATCAGGTTTGGTAACAGCAGGTGAGCGTTATAACAAAGTAATCGATATTTGGGCAGCGGCGAATGAGCGAGTAGCTAAAGCGATGATGGAAAACCTTTCTCAAGAAGAAGTGGTAAACCGTGAAGGCGAGCTAGAAAAACAAGCTTCATTTAACAGCATCTTTATGATGGCAGATTCTGGAGCGCGTGGTTCTGCCGCACAGATTCGTCAGCTTGCAGGTATGCGTGGTTTGATGGCGCGTCCAGACGGCTCAATTATCGAAACACCAATTACCGCAAACTTCCGTGAAGGCTTGAACGTACTTCAGTACTTTATTTCAACCCACGGTGCGCGTAAAGGTTTGGCGGATACCGCATTAAAAACGGCGAACTCTGGTTACTTAACCCGCCGTTTAGTCGATGTGGCACAAGATTTAGTGATCATCGAAGATGACTGTGGCACTTACGAAGGTATCGTAATGACCCCATTAATCGAGGGGGGAGATGTAAAAGAACCTCTGCGTGATCGTGTATTAGGTCGTGTGGCGGCAGAAGACATCTTAAAACCGGGTACAGACGAAGTTTTAATTCCGCGTAATACTTTATTAGATGAAAAACTTTGTGATCTGATTGATGAAAATTCCGTAGATAGCATCAAGGTACGCTCTGTTGTAACTTGTGACACCAACTTTGGTGTGTGTGCGAAATGTTACGGACGCGATCTTGCACGCGGACACCTTATCAACCAAGGTGAAGCCGTGGGGGTTATCGCAGCACAATCAATCGGTGAGCCGGGTACACAGCTAACGATGCGTACGTTCCATATTGGTGGTGCGGCATCTGCGGCTGCGAAAGAATCAAGCATTCAAGTTAAGAATAACGGTACGTTACGTTTAGCTAACGTGAAATTCGTAACGAACAAAGAAGGCAAATTGGTCTTAACTTCGCGTAACACTGAATTAACTATTATTGACGCATTTGGTCGTACCAAAGAGCATTATAAAGTGCCTTACGGTGCGGTATTAAACAAAGCAGATGGTGATGAAGTGAACGCAGGCGAAACCGTAGCGAACTGGGATCCACATACAATGCCAGTGGTTTCTGAAGTATCAGGTTTCGTGAAATTCGTAGATATTACTGACGGTGTAACTGTAACTCGTCAAACTGATGAATTAACTGGTTTATCTTCAATCGTAGTACAAGATGTGGGTGAACGTGCAACAGCAGGTAAGGATTTACGTCCAACCATCAAACTTGTTGATGCGCAAGGCAACGACATTCTTGTTGCAGGTTCAGATATACCTGCACAGTACACCTTACCAGGTAAAGCGATTGTAACCCTTGAAGATGGTGCGGAAGTTCACGTGGGGGATTCCCTTGCGCGTATTCCACAAGAATCAGCGGGAACAAAAGATATTACCGGTGGTCTTCCACGCGTAGCGGATCTCTTTGAAGCGCGTAAACCGAAAGAGCCAGCAATCCTAGCAGAAATTTCAGGTATTGTTTCCTTCGGTAAAGAAACCAAAGGTAAACGCCGCTTACTCATCACACCAACTGAGGGTGAAGTGTACGAAGAAATGATTCCAAAATGGCGTCAGCTCAACGTATTTGAAGGGGAAATGGTACAACGTGGTGATCTGATTTCTGATGGTGCAGAAACCCCACACGATATTTTACGCTTACGTGGTGTGCACGCCGTCACCGATTACATCGTAAACGAAGTGCAAGAAGTTTACCGCTTGCAAGGGGTAAAAATTAACGATAAACATATCGAAGTGATCGTTCGCCAAATGTTGCGTAAAGCTATTATCACTAAGGCTTATGACTCTGAGTTCTTAGAAGGTGAGCAAGTGGAAGTCGCACGTGTGAAACTTGTCAACCAAAAACGTGAAGCGGAAGGTAAACCATTGGTTGAGTTTGAGCGTGAATTATTGGGTATCACCAAAGCCTCATTGGCAACGGAATCCTTTATTTCCGCCGCATCGTTCCAAGAAACCACTCGTGTGCTTACCGAAGCTGCGGTGGCAGGAAAACGCGATGAATTACGTGGCTTGAAAGAGAACGTTATCGTAGGTCGCTTGATCCCAGCAGGTACAGGTTTTGCGTATCACCAACAACGCCAGAAAAACCGTGCCGCAGGTATCGTTGAACCTGAGCAATTAACCAAAGCATCAAGCATCTCTGATGAAGAAATTGCTTCAGAATTTACATTCACCGCAGACGACGCAACTGCAAGTCTTGCTGAAATGTTAAATATGGCAGAAGATGCAGAATAATCGCTAACAAGCAACTAAAAGCCCGAACATTGTGTCGGGCTTTTTTATTTGTGCAAATAAATAAGTGCGGTGAGAAAATTTATAATTTTTTTACCGCGTTTAGCAGAGAAACTGATTTTAATAATGGATTAGTGCGTAAGACAGAAGATATTCAGTGCATTTTGACATTGCATAGTGTTTGGTATGTTTAGTAAAGCACATAAAACGCGGTGAAAAAATTATAAATTTTACACCGCACTTAAAAAATCATCTTCGCCAAATTTTTCCGCTTGATTTCTATAAAATCGCTTTATTTTCAAGACAATATCTAGCATAATCCGCGTTCTTATTTTATCTCTTTCTGAGGAATATTATGACAACGCAAACAACTGAAAAATTAGCAAATCCAGGTCCGTTAGGCTTATGCGGTTTTGCATTAACCACATTTTTATTAAGCTTAATTAATGCGGGTATCTTTGATAAACAAGACGGAATTTCCGTCGTACTCGCAATGGCATTCGCTTTTGGTGGAACGGCACAATTAATCGCAGGTATGATGGAATACCGTAAAGGTAACACGTTTGGCTTTACTGCCTTTATCAGCTACGGTGCATTTTGGTGGTCTTGGGCATTATTGGTACAATTTATGCCTGCAGCAAGCCCCGCCTTTTTAGGTTGCTACCTTGCCGCTTGGGGAACATTCACCTTAATGATGTTCATCGCTTCATTCAGTAAACCAAAAGCCTTACGCACGATCTTTTTCTTCTTAGTTCTAACCTTTTACGCGTTGGCTATTGGCGATGGATTCGGGCTTCACGGTTTAGTGCAAGTGGGGGGCTGTTTAGGCTTAATCACCGCATTCTGTGCTTTTTACCTTGCCGCTGCAGAAATGATTAACGAAAATTTTGGGAGAGAAATTCTTCCTATTTAAAGGTTAAAAGTATTAACTATAAGAATGTGAAATGTATCATTCATATTAGCTGATAGCCTTTCCCTCGTTGTGTTTTAACCCAAAGGTTATTGTCTTTTCTTCTTGGGAGTTTTTTTCTTAGGTTTGAGATATGCATATCTATACTGCGATCAAAGGGTGTGATATGTTTGCCTAGAGCGTTGATGCTTAAATACTCTCGAGATAGTATTTGTCCTGGATGGGAAATTAGTAATTGAAGTAAAATAAATTCTGTAGAGGTCAATCCCAAATCTTGGTCGTTATGGCTCGCTTGTTGTTTTTTTATATCAAGAACTAGTTCGCTATATGTAATGTAATAATTTTCTTGACTTTTCTTAAGAGTATGAGGGCTTACATTTATCCTACGTAAAATTGCATTAATTCTTGTGATAAGTTCACGCTCATTGAAAGGTTGAGATAAGCAGTCATCTGCACCTAGCTCTAAGCAGGTAATGCGATTCATAGCATTACCTGCGGTTATTACAATTATAGGGATAGTAAAATGTTCTCTAATTTGTCGTAGGATTACAGTACGATCTGACTTGGTGTGGGATATATCTAATATAGCCAGATGATAATGTTCCTCTGATTGATTTAATACGTCTTGTTCATTCGTTTCTTCGACTTCAAAATTATTCTTATGAAGTAGGTGAATCAAATCATAAACAAGAGATGTACCAGCATTGATTAATAACAATCTGGTCATTTTCTCAATTCCTTATATTTTATAGAAAATTTGAACTAAGTATCTATTCCCAAAATTGCCACCATCTTTTGTCTTTTGGCTTTAGTTCAATGATGGCATTGTTTACTTCGGCCTCACCATTATTTGGCAATGGTTTATCTAGATCAAGATGAGTAACAATGCCACGATTATCAAAATTGACAACAAAGGTGTGTTGATCAGGTTTTTGATACGCTTTTTGGATCAGGAAAACGTAATACCAAGTGTTGTTGCTAAATGGATCAATTAAGACGGGCGTGCCGAGTAAATATTGCACTTGCTGGGCATTCATTCCAACTTTGACTTGATCGACTGTTGCCGCTTCTAAGTAGTTGCCCTGTGGCACATCAATGCGGTAAACCACTTGGCTGATGGTTGAGCAGGCGGTAACGCTGAGAGCCAATAGCGCTGTGGTGAGAAGAGTTTCTAATTGCATAAGGGTTCCCTTTTCCTTTGTATAAATGGGGTGATAATACCGAAACTTAATGAGATTGCCAAATTAATTCTGGTCTTTCAGCCAACGCTGTAATTGATCGCGTAAATTAGGCGGCAGGCCTTTAATGGTGAGGGTGTCGCCCATTTCGTCCCAAATCACGCGTTGGTTAATGAGTTCTGCGTCAAAGCTGATTGTTACCCCTTTGCCTGAGCCTGAAAATTTGGTTAAGCCTTTTAAGGTGGAACGCACCGGTGGGATATGTTCTTCTAAACCATAATCTTGCGTATGGGTAAATTCAGCGAAAGACTGTTCGTTTAGAGTAGGCAAACTGTCGGAAAGTTCCCGCAATTCAATTTCTTCCCCCGCATTGATTTGCCCTTTGCAGTATTCAAACACCTGTTTTTTAACCGCTTGTGATTGTTCGGTATTGAGCGAGCCTTGTTCGCAATAATCACTCACCGCCTGTAATAAACATTGGTTTTGCACTTGCGGGTTTAAGCCCTCTTCCGCACCAAGGAAATCCATAAAAAAGTCGCCAATTTTTCGCCCCACTTTACCTTTAATAAAGGTTAAATAGCGGTTAGATTTTGCGTCAAGTTGCAATTCGGTGAGGTTAATGCGTGCGGCGATGTCGAATTGGGTTAAATCTAAATATTGGGTGCGGTGAATTTCTAGATTTTCGTCCACTAACATACTGGCTCGGCTATCGAGCAAGGCGATAAATAGATAGTCGGTGGCAAGAAAGTTGTATTGACATAACACGAATGTCCCGCTGTCGGCGAAGGCATATTTGCTTAATTCGGTGGCTAATAATTTGGCAGATTGGTGGCTAAATGGCAGGAAATCCGTTTCATTTTCCAATAAACGGTTAAGATCTTGTGCGAAAACCGAGCCTTGTTGAAAAATGCCGTAAGCCTTAGCCTTATTCTGATAGCCTTGATGCAAATGCAACATCATTTGCTCCACTTCAGGGGTAATTGGCAGGAGGTTATCACGCAGTTGCACATCAAGCTGAACGGCATCTTCCTGTTGGTGTTTAACCAGTTGGTGTAAAACAATTTGCTTAACTGTAATACTCATTTTTAAATCCGTCTTTATAAAAAATTGTGCAATATTATAACCGCACTTTTGCTAAAAATATGCTAGGATACGCAAAATTATTCTCGTCTGAAATATGGACTTCAGCAAAAACGATTATGGCGAAACAATCAAAATTTCAAGATAAACAAGTCGATACTTTATTGAATGAACTCATCGCGGTGTTTGAAAAACATCAAACGCCAGTGGATTTGTCCTTAGTGGTGCTGGGCAATATGGTAACCAATGTCCTCAAAAATAATATGGGGCAGCAGCAACGTATCGCCCTTGCACAAGCTTTTTCTGATGCGTTAATGAATTCTTTAAAAGAGAAAAAATAGTCAAATGTTTGGGATTAAAACAAGCAAACAATACCGTGAACAAACCTCCCGCAAAATTGCGTGGGGACATTGGTTTGCTTTTTTTAATATCCTTTGGGCGATTGTGATCGGCGGGCGTTATGCCTTTTTGATCGACTGGCCCGATACCCTTTTCGGCAAATTGTATTTTTTCGTTAGCCTATTGGGGCATTTTAGTTTTATCGTTTTTGCCCTGTATTTGCTGATTATTTTCCCGCTCAGTTTTATCGTAAAAAACAACCGCACTTTTCGCGGGCTGAGTGTGATTCTCACCACCATCGGGGCAACCTTATTATTAGTCGATACCGAAGTTTTTGCGCGCTTTAATTTTCACCTTTCTTCACTTGTGTGGAATTTATTGGTCAATCCTGATAATGGTGAGCTTTCGCGCAACTGGCAACTGTTCTTCGTGCCAATGCCGATTATTCTGTTGATTCAAATGCTGTTTTCTCGTTGGTCGTGGGAAAAATTGCGCAGTCTTGAACGACAAAAATGGCTCAAAGGCGTGGGCGTATTCTTTGTTTGCACCTTTATTGCTACTCATTTAATTTATGCTTGGGCAGATGCCTTTATCTATCGCCCGATCACAATGCAGAAATCCAATTTCCCGCTGTCGTACCCGATGACCGCACGCTCATTCCTCGAAAAACACGGTTTTTTGGATAAAGAGCAATATAGCCAAGCCCTCGCCCAAGACGGTCGCCCTGAAGCGTTGGAAATGGATTATCCGAAATCCCCCTTGCATTTTACATCACATCAGCCAAGCAATATTTTGCTGATTACCGTGTCAGGGTTACGTTATGACGCAGTGAGTGCAGAAAATATGCCGAAGCTCAACGCTTTTGCACAGCAAGCCACGCAATATCTCAACCATTACAGCACGGGGAATAACAATAATGCGGGGCTGACGGGGCTATTTTACGGGCTAACGGCGAACTATACCGACAGCTTACTGAATAATAAAACCTCGCCAGTGTTGATTGAAACCCTAAAAAATCAGCCAACGCCTTACCAATTTGCCCTGTTTGCTAGCGATGGCTTTAAGGAGAGTTTATTAAACCAAAGCGTATTTCATCAAGAGAAACTCAACCGCAAAGCGAGCAACAATCAAACGGCAGTGCAACAATGGTCGCAATGGTATGCGAAGCACAATTCGCGTCCTTATTTCAGCTATTTGAGCCTTGTCATACCGCAAGGGTTAGACCAAACCGCCTATGCCTTGCAGCTGAATGTGTTAGACCAACTACTTGATGACGTGCTAAGCCAAGTGAATCGCGAAAATACCTTAATTTTACTCACCGCTGAGCAAGGCTATCATTTCACGGATTTGAGCGAAAAACAGCAAGCCAATTATTTCGCCCCAGAGGAAATCCGCGTGCCACTGATTATCGCGTGGCAAGGGCTAGAAAAAGGCAATGTGGAAAAACTCACCAGCCACACGGATATTGTGCCAGCCTTAATGACCCATCTTTTCGCGGTGCAAAATCCTGTTTCTGATTATGCACAAGGGCAAGATTTATTTAGCTCAATAGCACGCCGAAATTGGGTGCAAGCAGGAAATTATCGCTGGAATGTCATCATTACAAACGATGGAACACAATACCACATAGATCGTCGCGGAAACTATCAAAAATATGACCGCACTTATCAAAAAGCCGCGTCTAACACGCCTCCGATCGGGCTTTTCCTTGAGGTGTTCAGCAGAGAACGCTCCTTTTTTGAAAAATAAAAGGCAACAAAAAATCATAACCAATAGTTAAAACCGATTATATTTTTATTATTGAACCGCTTATACTATCGCCCCAGCAAAGGCATCTCGCCTGTTTTATCATTCAAATTAATCTGGACAAGATAGAATGTTATTAAGTAAAAATCTGCGAATTTTTCATAACATTACACAACACACCAATCAAGACGCTCACCGCTTGAGTGCAAAGCTATTTTCTCTTAATAACAAGATCCCACTTTATTGGGATTTTTTCATATCTAGCCTATTGTCCACCTCGCTTTCATTATTACGGAGAAAATTATGCGTAATCACGTTCGTAGCTTTAAAACCTACATCAGAGATGAAATTATCAAGAAAGGTGGTTGGGTAAATTCCCACGCACACGCCGACCGTGCGTTCACAATGACGCCAGAGAAAATCGGCATCTATCACACCAGCAATTTACAACAAAAATGGGATTTAGTGGACGAAGTCAAACGCACCTCCACCGTTGATGACTATTATGCTCGCTTCTGCCAAGCCATTGAATTAATGATCTCGCAAGGCGTAACCGCCTTTGGTACATTTGTGGACATTGACCCCATTTGTGAAGACCGAGCCATTATTGCCGCCCATAAAGCCCGCGAAGTGTACAAACACGACATCACCTTAAAATTCGCCAACCAAACCCTAAAAGGCGTGATAGAACCCACCGCAAGAAAATGGTTTGATATTGGCTCAGAAATGGTGGATATGATCGGCGGTCTTCCTTATCGCGATGAATTGGATTATGGACGCGGTTTAGAAGCAATGGATATTCTGCTCGATAAAGCCAAATCCCTCGGCATAATGTGCCACGTTCACGTGGATCAATTCAACACGCCAAGAGAAAAAGAAACGGAACAATTATGCGATAAAACCATTGAACACGGAATGGAAGGATGCGTTGTCGCCATTCACGGCATTTCCATTGGTGCACACTCAAAAGAATACCGCTACAACCTCTACGAAAAAATGCGACAAGCTAAAATGATGATGATCGCCTGCCCAATGGCGTGGATCGACAGTAACCGTAAAGAAGATTTAATGCCGTTTCATAATGCCCTCACCCCCGTTGATGAAATGATCCCCGAAGGCATCACCGTCGCTATCGGTACAGACAACATCTGCGATTATATGGTGCCATTATGCGAGGGTGATATGTGGCAAGAACTTAGCCTTCTCGCCGCTGGTTGTCGCTTCCCTGATTTAGAGGCAATGGTCAATATCGCCAGCATCAACGGAAGAAAAGTGTTGGGATTAGAGGTTTAAATTTCGCGAATAAAAATCCTCTCAAATGTGGAGGATTTTTTCATTTTATCAAACTTAAAGTGCGGTGAGATTTTTAAGCATTTTTGTAAGCCAATCAACAAAAGGGCTACCGCATTTTATCTAATCTTTCCCGTAAATCCTCTGCCGTTTGGCAGGTTTTTATTCGCTCAAAAAGTACGGTGGCTTGTGGGTAAGATTTTTTCAGGTATTGTAGCCATTGTTTGGTGCGGGCGATGTGGTAGAAGCCAGTGTCGTGTTGGTTTTCAATGTGGGCGTAGCGGTGTAGTAGGGGCATTACGCCGTTGTCCCAGTCTAATTTTTGTTGATTAAATTTCACCACAAGGCTTAAATTGGGAAGGGTTAAAGCCCCACGCCCGATCATCACATCTTGGCAGCCTGTTATGGCAAGGCAGTCTTGCACGTCTTGCCAATGCCAAATTTCACCATTTGCGATGACAGGAATGGTTAAGCGTTGACGAATTTCACCAATTTTCTGCCAGTTGATCTTTTCTGCACGATAGCCATCGGTTTTGGTGCGTCCGTGAATGGTGATTTCCGTACCGCCACCTTGTTGCACCGCATCCGCAATTTCAAAGGCGTGATTATCGCTATCCCAGCCCAAACGCACTTTGACGCTCACCACTTGCTTTTGCGGGAGAGCTTGGCGTAAGGCTTTGGTGGCTTGGTAAATGAGTTCGGGCTGTTTGAGCAACGCTGCACCGCCGTGGCTACCATTGACGGTTTTTGATGGGCAACCGCAGTTAAAATCAATGCCGTGCGATCCCAATTCAGTGGCTAAAATGGCATTTTCTGCTAGCCATTCGGGGTGTTGCCCGAGTAATTGCACTCGCACGGGCGTGCCTGAGGAGGTGTATCCCCCTTGGTGCAGTTCAGGACAGAGGCGGTAAAAGGTTTTGGCTGGCAGACGTTGATCTACAACGCGAACAAATTCGGAGATACAGAGATCATAATCATTGATTTCCGTTAATAATTGGCGAACAAGAGGATCAAGCACGCCCTGCATTGGGGCTAGGAAAACACGCATTTTATTTACTATCACTCTTTTGATAAAAATAAAAAAGCTGAATTTTTCACCGCACTTTGTTATTTGAGAGAAACGGTAAAAAATTCAGCAATAAATAAAGGTTTACTTCCACCCTTTCGCTTTACAAATCAAATCGTAAGCAGCTTGAATTTGTTGGGTTTTTTCTTTCGCCATTTCAAGCATTTCTTCTGGCAAGCCTTTGGCAACCAGTTTGTCGGGGTGATTTTCATTCATTAAACGGCGGTAAGCTCGCTTAACGGTGGTGCGGTCGTCATTTTCGCTCACGCCTAGCACATTATAAGCGTCCTGCAAGGTTGGGCCTGAGCTTTGATAACCGCCCTGATAGCTTCCTTGTTGCTGATAGTCGCCCTGTTGTGAGCCGTTATATTCATAATAAAACCCACCACGGCTAAATTGGCGAGCGGCGATTTCTGCCATTAAAATTTGTTGGAACTGGAAGCTAGACAAGCCCAATTCTTCCGCCACCACTTGCAGCACGTCTTTTTCATTTTCGTGCAAATGATCATCGGCAAAGGCAGCTTGGAGCTGAATGCGTAAGAACATTCGCAATAAGTCGCTACGCTGACCGCAGGCGGTGCAAAATTCACGGATCACTTGACGCAATGGGAAATTCGGATCTTTGCCGCGATTAAACGCCTCTTGTGCCAGTTTGCGGCCTTTGTCGTCCAAATTCATTTGGTTCATTAGGTTGTTGGCAAGGGCGATGTCGTCTTGCGTAACGCGACCTTTGGATTTCGACAAATGCCCGAGTACGGCAAAGGTGGTTTGCATAAAGAGCGATTGGCGGGTTTCTTTGCGTTGGAAAAAACTCGAACGCACGCTACCGAGTTCGTATAATTTTTTATCTGCCAAATGCCCTAAATAAGCTCCAACCAGCCCACCAAAAAAGCCACCAAAACGGTAGCCAATAAAAAAGCCTAATAGTTTTCCAATAAATGTCATTTCATTCTCCAAACTTTATCAAAGTGCGGTGCTAAAATTTGTCGTTTTTTATTCTACGCCGTACTGTTCGCGATATGCCCGCATTGCGGGCAAATATTGTTGATAAGCGGGATCTTGCTCAATAAACTGCATTAAATCATCAAAATCCACAATGGAAAGCACGTTGCATTGATAATCGCGTTCCACTTCTTGAATGGCGGAAAGCTCGCCTTTGCCCCGCTCTTTACGGTTCAACGCAATCACCACCGCACTTAATCGGGCTTGATTTTGTGCGATTAAATCCATCGCCTCGCGAATGGCTGTGCCTGCGGTGATCACATCGTCCACCAACAACACCTTGCCTTGCAACGGGCTGCCAATTAAATTGCCGCCTTCGCCGTGATCTTTGGCTTCTTTACGGTTAAAACACACGGGCTTATCAATGCCATATTGGTTGAACAATGCCACAGAGAGCGTTGTGCCAATGGGAATGCCTTTGTAAGCAGGGCCAAAAATTACGTCATAATCTAAGCCACTTGCTTGAATGGCAGCGGCATAAAATTCGCCTAAACGGGCTAAATCTGCGCCCGTGTTAAACAGACCTGCATTAAAGAAATAAGGACTAATGCGCCCAGATTTCAAGGTGAATTCGCCAAATTTCAGCACATCACGGCTGAGCGCGAATTTGATAAAGTCAATTTTGTAGCCTTGCATTTGTACCCCCAATTATGCTTGCCCTAAGGCTTCACGCTGCGCGTTGAAGATCACTTCACAGCCTTGTTTTGCAAGATCTAACAGGGTTAATAATTCTTCGTGGGAGAATGGCTCACCCTCTGCTGTGCCTTGCACTTCGATCATTCGGCCATCATCGGTCATCACCACGTTCATATCGGTTTCGGCGTTGCTGTCTTCCACATATTCCAAATCGCACACGGCTTCGCCCTCTACAATGCCCACCGAAATGGCTGCTACTAAGCCTTTGATTGGATTGTTTTTTAGCACGCCTTTTTGCATTAATCCATTGATGGCATCAATTAAGGCAACGCAAGCCCCAGTAATAGAAGCCGTCCGCGTGCCGCCATCAGCTTGGATCACATCACAATCCAGTGTGATTGAACGCTCACCAAGGGCATTCAGATCCACCATTGCACGCAAAGAGCGGGCGATTAAACGCTGAATTTCCATCGTGCGTCCGCCTTGTTTCCCTTTCGCCGCTTCACGCTGCATACGGCTATGGGTGGAACGTGGCAACATTCCATATTCTGCCGTTACCCAACCTTGATTTTGCCCTTTTAAAAAACGTGGCACACTCTCATCAACAGAGGCGGTGCAAAGCACTTTGGTTTCACCGAACTCCACCAGCACCGAACCTTCGGCATATTTGGTGAAGTGGCGGGTGATTTTAATCGGGCGCGGTTGATTTACAGGGCGATCATTTGGACGCATTCGAGATTCCTTTGATTTAGTCATAAAATGTCGCTCATTCTAACACGCAAACTGACAGATGAAAAATTTAACGGTAGAATAGGGGCAATTTTTACCGCCTATAAGGACAAATTATGATTTACAGTATGACGGCATTCGCCCGTTATGAAATCAAACAAGATTGGGGCAATGCGGTGTGGGAAATTCGCTCCGTCAATCAACGTTATTTAGAAACCTTTTTCCGCTTGCCAGAGCCTTTCCGTGGCTTAGAAAATGGCTTGCGTGAAAAACTACGCCAGCGTTTAACCCGTGGCAAAGTGGAATGTAGCCTGCGTTTTGAGGGCAAGCCACAAACTAGCGAAGCGTTAAATTTAAACCAAGCCTTAGCCCAGCAAGTCATCGCTTCGTTGCAATGGTTAAAACAGCAAGCGGGCGAGGGCGAGATTAATCTCACCGATGTGTTACGTTACCCCGGTGTGGTGGAAACGCCCGAGCAAGATCTCGATCGCATCAGCCAAGAGTTGCTTGCGGGATTTGAGCAAGCCTTAGCGGAATTTATCGCAATGCGTGGTCGCGAGGGGGAAAAGCTCCACGATCTCATCGAACAACGCTTAGCGGCGATTACGCTGGAAAGCGAAAAAGTGCGGTCAAAAATGCCAGAGATTTTGCAATGGCAACGGGAGCGTTTGCAGCAACGTTTTGACGAATTGCAATTACAAGCGGATCCGCAACGACTCGAGCAAGAAATGGTGCTACTTGCTCAACGCATTGATGTGGCAGAAGAGCTTGATCGCTTGCAACTGCACGTTAAAGAAACCCAACGCATTTTGCACAAAGGCGGTGCGGTGGGGCGTAAGCTGGATTTTATGATGCAAGAGCTTAACCGCGAAAGTAATACGCTCGCCTCAAAATCCATCAACGCTGAAGTAACCAATGCGGCGGTGGAGCTTAAAGTGCTTATCGAACAAATGCGTGAACAAATTCAGAATTTGGAATAACAATGATGATTAATTTACACCAATACCGCGTGATTTCTGTGCAAGGGGCAGACGCGGAAAAATTCTTGCAAGGTCAGCTCACTTGCGATGTGAACGGGCTGTCTGATGGGCAATCCACCCTCACCGCCCATTGCGATCCAAAAGGCAAAATGAGCAGCGTATTTCGTCTGTTGCGTGAAAATGCCGAGCAGTTTTACTTGATTATCCGCCACGCCTTATTGCCCTCTGCGTTGGATAATCTGAAAAAATATGCAGTCTTTTCCAAAGTTGCCTTTGAAGAGCAAGATTGGCAAGTGATCGGGCTATTGGATAAACAAAAGTGCGGTGCAATTTCGGCGGATTTTTCTGTTACGCTTCCCGCCCCGCTAAATGGTGTGATTCTGCTCAACCAAACCGCACAGGATCTCGTTTTCACTGGCACTGCAGAACAATGGGATCTTGCCGAAATTCAAGCGGGCTACCCGATTTTATCGCCCGAAAGCCAAAATGAATTTATTCCCCAAGCCTTGAATTTACAATGTATCGAACAAGCCATTTCCTTCCAAAAAGGCTGTTATATCGGGCAAGAAACCGTGGCGCGTGCGAAATATCGTGGTATTAACAAACGAGCGATGTTTACCTTCAACCTCGAAACGAACGAAGAAACCGCCGCACAAATTCAGCTTGGCGCAGAAATTGAAATGCAGTTAGAAAACGGCTGGCGTAAAACAGGCACTATTTTAAGTGCGGTGCATTTTGACGGCATTTCATGGCTACAAGTGGTGTTAAATAATAATTTTGAACCTAATACGCAATTTAGATTGGCTGGCAGTGAAACACTGTTAAACGCCGTTCCATTGCCTTATGGGCTTGAATAACTTGCAGGATAAAAAATTGGGCTTAATGCCCAATTTTCTGGTTTGTCGTTAATTGTTGATAAGCGAAATACGCTAACTGTATTGCAATTACATAACAAAGTGTGGCGGTTTTGCGGTTGTTTTTGACTTTAGATCTCTGTATCAATTATCCCTATTATTTTAGATCTTCAAGATGATTAAAATTTTGAAAGGCGTTTTTTTGCGTGGAGAAATCCACCGCAATGGCGTGATTTTCTCGCATAAACTGTAACATTCGCCGTTCGCCTTTTTGTAAATATGTGCGTAAATTTTCCGTTAATAAGGGGGATACAAGGCAAAATGTGGGGTGTTCGCGTTCGCCATCTGTGGCATAAGTGAGAAAAATAGGGGATTTTTTCACCGCACTTTTATTTTGCGTTTCGTTGTCTAAAAAGGGCTGTTGCAGTTTTTCCACTAAATCTAAAGGTAAGAACGGGCAATCGCAAGGCACAAATAAAACCAAATCACTTTTCGCTCGGGTTAATCCCGCTAACATACCGCTAAGCGGGCCCTGGAAATCGACTAAATCATCAGCAAACACAGGCAAGCCACTTTGTCGATAAATGGCTTGATTACGATTGGCATTCACAGCCACTTCCGCCACTTGATTTTTCAGCCGTTGATAACAATACCAAAATAACGGCGCGCCTTGATAAAGTTGCAACCCCTTATCCACACCGCCCATACGCCTCGCCAAACCGCCAGCTAAAATTACCGCACTGATTTCCATTGCTTCCTCCACTTAATGATGGTTTATTTTACGAGGTTAGTCTAGAAATGAGCAAATGAAAAGTGCGGTGTGAAAATGGAGGGATTTTCAGCTTTCATTGAAGTTTATGGTTTTTTACCCCAGCTTATTCCTTTCTCAAAATAATTAAAGTATCATTCAACCTTTTGTTATTCTTGGTGAGGAAGTGCTATGAAATGTCATCGTTTAAATGAAGTGTTGGAATTGTTGCAGCCTTATTGGTCGCAAGATCCTGATTTGAGCTTAACCCAAATTTTGCAGAAAATTGCTGATGAGGCGGGCTTTGATAAACCTGTGGCGGAATTGACCGATGAGGTGATCATCTATCATTTAAAAATGTATGGCACAGATAAAAATGAGCCAATTCCGGGAATTAAAAAAGATTACGAAGAAGATTTCAAAACTGCGTTGTTAAAAGCACGCGGTATCATTAAATAAGGATTATCTCAATGAAAAAATTGCTTTTTACACTGGTTTCTCTTTTTGCGGTGGCAAATGTGCAGGCGGCGGATTTAACTGAGGGAAAACAATATGTTACCTTAAATGCCGAGCGTTCGGTGCAGCCTGAGGTGGTTGAGTTTTTCTCATTCTATTGCCCGCATTGTTATGCCTTTGAAATGGACTATCACATTCCTGAAAAAGTGGAAAATGCTTTGCCTGAAGGAACGAAATTTAAACAATATCACGTTAATTTCTTAGGTTTTCAATCAGAAAACTTAACTCGTGCGTGGGCCTTGGCAATGGCGTTAGGCGTGGAAAAGAAAGTGAAAGCCCCTTTATTTGAAGCGGCACAAAGTGCGGTGCGAAATCGCGATCAAAATGCCCCAAGTTTAGCGGATATTCGCCAAATTTTCATTGATAATGGGGTGAGTGCGGAGCAGTTTGACGGCGGCATTAATAGCTTTGCGGTAACAGGGCTTTATAATCAGCAAGTGCAAGCGGCACAGCGTTTTGATGTCCACGGCGTGCCAGATTTTTATGTGAATGGCAAATATCGCATCAATCCTGAGGGCTTATCTCACACCCAAGACGGCTTTATTCAGGATTATGTGGACACGGTGAAAGCCTTGCTACAAAAGTAACAAATCCATTGCAAAAAGACTAAAAAATTGGTTTAATGCGTGCCGATTTTGAATACGGAAAACTGAGGATATTATGGCAGAAAGTTTTAGTGTAACCCGTCGTTTTTTTGACGATAAAAACTATCCCCGCGGTTTCGCTCGCCACGGTGATTATACGATTAAAGAATCTCAAGTGTTAGAGCAATATGGTCAAGCGTTCAAAGCGTTAGAATCTGGTGAACGCACGCCAGCAACCGAAGAAGAAACGGCATTTGTTGCTTTTTGTAAAGGCGAACGCCCAGCCGAAACGTTCTTCGAGAAAACGTGGGATAAATACCGTTCTCGCATTTCCGCAACAAAACGTGTTTATACGCTCTCTGGCGTGGTGGGTGCGGATAATTTAGACGATTTTTCTGCCGAATAAAACAGCACATTTTGACGAAACAAGGGCTTGAATATTCAAGCCCTGATTTTTTATCGCTAACACAATAAACTAGCCATTCTGACAGAAAAGAGCCAGCAATCTTATGCAATACAATCCCGATCATTATTCACAGCAATTAGAAAAAAAGCAGCAAAAACTGACCGCACTTCTATCTCCGTTCAACGCTCCTACGTTGGAAGTGTTTGACTCCCCTACGTTGCATTACCGAATGCGGGCAGAGTTTCGCATTTGGCATCAAGGCTCGGATTTTTATCATATTATGTTTGATCCGCAAACCCGCAAGCCCTACCGCATTGATGATTTCCCCATTGCTAGCCAGCTTATCAATCAAATGATGCAAAGAATTTTGCCTCTGCTGAAAGCTGAGCCTGCCCTTAGCCATCGTCTGTTTCAAATCGACTATCTCAGTACGCTGAGCAATAAGATCATCGTCAGTCTGCTGTATCACAAAACCCTTGATGAACAATGGCAACAAGCAGCCCAACAACTACGCCAAAACTTGCAACAACAAGGCTTTGATGTACAACTGATCGGGCGAGCCAGTAAACAAAAAATTTGTTTGGATCAGGATTTTGTTGATGAAGTTTTACCCGTCAATGGCAAAAATTACACCTATCGCCAAGTGGAAAACAGTTTCACCCAACCGAATGCGGCGGTGAATTGCAAAATGTTACAGTGGGCGATGGATTGCACTCAAAACAGCCAAGGGGATCTGCTTGAGCTTTATTGTGGCAACGGCAATTTTTCCATTGCCCTGGCACAAAATTTCCGTAACGTGCTAGCAACGGAAATCGCCAAACCCTCTGTGGCAGCAGCACAATTTAACATTCAAGCCAACCACATTGACAATTTGCAAATTATCCGAATGTCAGCGGAGGAATTTACCCAAGCGATGAACGGCGTGCGTGAATTTAATCGCTTAAAAGGGATTAATCTGCGTGAGTATGAATGCAACACGATTTTTGTCGATCCGCCACGAGCGGGGCTAGACCCCGACACGGTGAAACTGGTGCAACAATACGATCGCATTTTGTATATCTCCTGCAATCCCCATACCTTATGCAACAACCTCACCAGCCTTTGCCAAACGCACCGCATCGAGCGTTCCGCCTTATTCGATCAATTTCCTTACACGGAACATATGGAGGCGGGTGTATGGTTGCAACGAAAATAGCCCTTCAGCTCCTCTGCGAAACAAAAATGCCCGAAAAATTCACCGCACTTTGTGAACGAGAGGGCTTAGTTCATCAGCCAGAAAGCCCGCTAGCATTGGTACAAACCGAACAAAATGGGATTGAACGTTTAGAGCTACGCAAGTTAGATGAACCCAAGCTGGGGGCGGTTTATGTGGATTTTATCAGCGGCACGCTTGCCCATCGGCGTAAGTTTGGTGGCGGACGAGGCGAAGCCATCGCCAAAGCGGTCGGTATCAAAAAAGATTATCTCCCCACTGTGATTGACGCAACCGCAGGGCTGGGGCGAGATGCTTTTGTGCTAGCCGCAATTGGCTGCCAAGTGCGTTTAGTGGAACGCCACCCTGTGGTGCGATTGTTGTTGCAAGACGGCTTACAGCGAGCCTACCAAGATGCTGAAATTGGCACAATGATGCAACAAAATATGCAACTCCTGCCCGAAACTCATATCGCCGAATTAGCCCCACAAGGCATTCAAGCTGACGTGGTTTACCTTGATCCGATGTATCCACACAAAGCCAAAAGTGCGTTGGTGAAAAAAGAAATGCGAATTTTCCAGCATTTGGTTGGTGCAGATGAAGATGCCGATCAACTCCTCGCTCCCGCCTTACAAATCGCCCAAAAACGCGTAGTGGTAAAACGCCCTGACTACGCCACATTTCTTGCCGAAAAAGCACCGCACTTTAGCCGTGAAACCAAAAATCATCGTTTTGATATTTATAGTCTTTTGTAAAAATAGAATTGATTTTTAGAAACAATAATGGGTGATGACTAAGTTTTACTCTGGCTATTAATCAATGAAATTTTGGTAAAAGTCGCTATTGTATAGTTAAAAAAGAGGCTTAACGCCCAAATATAGGATGTTAAGCCAATTCTGTGAATCGAGAGAATGCAAAAATTAGGACTAATGAAAGTAATATATTAGACTTAATTCTTTTGATAGTTCGGAATTTTATTTCTTTCCTGCCATAAATTTAAAAGAGGTATTAATCTCTAAAATTATTAAACTGGAATGGCTGACCTAATTCTGCATTTTTTACTAGTTGGATCACTGCTTGCAAGTCATCACGAGATTTCCCCGTTACGCGAACCTGTTCCCCTTGAATTTGGGTTTGCACTTTGAGCTTGGATTCTTTAATAAGCTTGGTGAGCTTCTTCGCCATTTCGGTTTCGATGCCTTGTTTTAGCTTAATTTCTTTGCTGTATGTTTTGCCGCTGTGTTCGTATTCGGTTGGAATATCCAAAGAGGCGGAATCAATGCCACGCTTAATGCAGGCGTTACGCAAAATATCCACTAACTGCTCAACTTGGAAATCGGATTCGCTCGCTACTTTAATGGTTTCGTTTTTTTCGTTCAGTTCGATAGAAGACGGAACATTGCGGAAATCCCAGCGGTTTGATAAATCGCGGTTGGCATTTTCCACCGCATTGCGGACTTCGTGCGAATCCAGTTCGGAAACAATATCAAATGAAGGCATTTTTACTCCTCGTTTTTCATTATTCGGTCATTTGCACCTAAAATACATAAAAGTGCGGTTAAGTCGGCAAAGTTTATCACAATTTGTGCCTGTTGTTGTACTTTTGGCTTGGCGTGAAAGGCAACGCCTAAATTTGCTACCTTCATCATCGGCAGATCGTTTGCCCCGTCGCCAATAGCCACGGTGTTTTCCATTGGGATATGGTATTGTGAGGCAAGTTGTTCAAGGGTGCGGGCTTTATATTGTGCGTCCACCACTGCCCCTTTTACCTCGCCCGTTAAAATGCCATTCGCAATTTCAAATTGGTTTGACACGGCGGCATCAAGTGCGAGTTCATCTTTCAAATAGTCAGCGAAATAGGTGAAGCCCCCTGAAGCAATGGCAGTTCGCCAGCCGTATTTTTGCAAGGTTTTAAGGGTTTCTTTTAGTCCTGAGGTGAGGGGCAAGTTTTCTCTCACCTGTTGCAAAATCTGTTCTTTCACCCCTTTTAAGGTGGCGACACGGTGGCGTAGGCTTTGTTCAAAATCTAACTCGCCACGCATTGCTTGCTCGGTGATTTGCGACACCATCTCCCCCGTGCCAGCCAGTTTCGCAATTTCGTCAATACATTCAATTTGAATGGTGGTGGAATCCATATCCATCACTAGCAAGCCTTTTTGTTGTAAGCGGGCGTGAAAATTCAAATGGGCAATGTCCACCCCGAGTTGATGGGCATAGCTTTGCCATTGTGCGTCCCATTGCCCTTGTAATAACACAACGGTATTTTGCTGTTCATTCCAATAATCAAAAAGCATAAAATTTACACCGCACTTTTGTTGGAAGCTCATTAATGCGGCAAAATTCAGCTTGTCGCCATAAAGAATAAAATACGTCTGTGCCGTAGAACGCGGTAAATCTTGACGCAGCGGGCAAGGCAGGGTTGGAAATGGCTGTTGGAGCGAGTGGAGATTTTGTGTTTGCATAGGAAATCCTGTAAATTATCGTGATGTTAGGTATTTTCGTGCGACGAACCGCAAAATAGCTTAAAATGCCGACTATTCTAGCCTATTTTATAAAAATTTGGGGAAAATAACTTGCCACTCATTAAAGAAAAAGCGTTAAAAATCATGATGCTGTTGGTGATCGTCGGGTTCTGTGCGGGGATTGTCGGCGTGGTTTTCTTTGGCGTGCAACAATTTAAATGGGGTTCGCAGTTGGCGAGCATTAATCAAGTTACCAATTTGTCCCATTTATTGGTTCGCCAACAAACCCATCTGTTTTCAATTTTGCTGATTAATAATGCGAAAGCTGAGCAATTAACAGAAAATTTGGATAAATTCACCAAAGAGGGCTTTATTGTTGATGCCTCTATTTATTCTAACAAAGGGGAATTGCTCGCCCAAAGTTCCAACCACGCCCTCAGCCATTTTCCTTCAAACAGCGAGGCGACGCCGAATAAGGATTATCAACAGGTGGTTGAGCCGATTTATTCTGCCAATGGCGTAGAGGGATTTTTACGCGTTACCTTTAACAGCAAATATCGCCAAACCACACAGCAGAAAATTAATCAGATTTTCAATCGGTTGTATGGCGAGCTGATCATTCTTTTTTTTACGGGCTTTTTGCTTGCGAGCAGCCTGTATTATTTTATCAAGCATTATCGCCGTCATAAGCCGCATAAATCCACTGTGCCAACGGTGGCACAAACGTCTCGCCCAGCGTCAAGATTAACCTATCACCGCCGCCGCAAAGGATTAAGAAAATAAAAAAACCGCACCTTAAAAGTGCGGTTGGATTTTGAATCGTTTTTTAAATCTGAATTACGCTAATTTTTTGATTTGAGCAGATAATTTAGATTTGTGGTTCGCAGCTTTGTTTTTGTGGATTAAGCCTTTAGAAGCCATACGATCCACAACTTTTTGCATTTCGACAAAAGCGGCTTCAGCAACGGCTTTTTCACCTGCTGCTACGGCTGCGTAAACTTTTTTAATGTAAGTACGCATCATTGAGCGTTGGCTTGCATTGTGTTGGCGGCGTTTTTCTGATTGAACCGCGCGTTTTTTAGCTGACTTGATATTAGCCAAGGTCAAACTCCTAAAAATTTCTGTTAGTTTATGGAATAAATAAAGGCGTAAACTATGCCTTTTCGTTCAATAATTGTCAATAAACAATTAGCAAAATTTAGCTTGATTACTCGGTGAGACACAACCGAAAGTCTGCATCGTTCGCGAAAAATGCGGCTTTCAAAATTAGCCCACCAAACGATGTGGGCGAGATTTTATCAGTTTTTTTGGCTAGAATATAGCTTAAAAACAAAATTTCTATACAATTAAGCCAAATTTTTCTTCAGCGAGAAAAGCATTTTGAGTAAACGACTATTAAATCTGGCATTATCGTCAGTGTAATGACCTTAGTTTCCCGCGTCTTGGGACTGGTGCGAGATGTGATCATCGCCCAAATTATCGGGGCGGGTATGGCGGCTGACGTGTTTTTATTCGCCAATCGCATTCCCAATTTTTTACGCCGTTTATTTGCCGAAGGGGCATTTTCTCAAGCCTTTGTGCCTGTGTTAGCGGAATACCAAAAAGCCGGCGATCTCAACAAAACTCAACAATTTATCAGCAAAGTTTCCGGTACATTGGGGGATTGGTTACCCTTGTTACCCTTTTGGCGATGATCGGATCGCCCGTCGTTGCCGCTATTTTTGGCACGGGCTGGTTCATCGACTGGCTTAATGACGGGGTAAACGCGGAAAAATTCGAGCAAGCCTCGTTATTACTCAAAATCACCTTTCCCTACCTGTGGTTTATCACCTTTGTTGCCTTATCTGGAGCAATTTTAAACACCTTAGGCAAATTCGGCGTAATGGCGTTTTCCCCTGTGTTGCTCAATGTGGCGATGATTTGCACCGCACTTTTTCTTGCCCCTCATACCAGCAGCCCCGATCTTGCTCTTGCTATCGGGATCTTTATCGGCGGATTGCTACAATTTTTATTTCAACTGCCGTTCTTAAAAAAAGCGGGGCTTTTAGTGAAACCGCGATGGGCGTGGAATGATGAAGGAGTGAAGAAAATTCGTACGCTGATGATCCCAGCTCTATTCGGCGTTTCCGTGAGCCAAATCAATTTATTATTGGATACCTTTATCGCCAGTTTCCTGATGACAGGCTCGATTAGCTGGCTGTATTATTCCGATCGCTTGCTCGAATTTCCTCTTGGGCTTTTTGGTATCGCCATTTCTACTGTGATCTTGCCAACCCTCGCCCGCCACCACGTTAATCGTTCGGATAATGCCGAACAAAGTGCGGTGGATTTTCGCAACACAATGGATTGGGGCGTGCGAATGATTTTGTTGCTCGGCGTGCCTGCGATGATCGGCATTGGCGTGTTGGCACAGCCGATGTTGCTAGTGCTATTTATGCGAGGTCAATTCCTCTTTTCTGATGTGCAAGCCGCTTCCTATTCCCTGCTCGCCTTTAATGCGGGGCTGTTGAGCTTTATGCTGATTAAAATTCTCGCCAATGGTTACTATGCCCGCCAAGACACCAAAACCCCCGTGAAAATCGGCATTATCGCAATGGTGAGCAATATGGCATTTAACCTGCTTGCCATTCCTTTTAGTTATGTGGGTTTAGCCATTGCCTCTGCGATGTCTGCCACGCTGAACGCCTATTTGCTTTATCGTGGCTTGGCTCGGGCAAATATTTATCATTTTAGTAAACAAAGTGCGGTGTTTTTTGTCAAAGTTTTATTGGCAGGGCTGGCTATGGGCGGCGTAATTTGGCACTATTGCCCAAGTTTAGACCTTTGGCAACAAATGAGTTTTTTACAACGCGTTCATTGGCTCGCTTGGCTGATTGCCCTCGCCGCCCTGATTTATGTCGCAGCATTAGCTCTATTTGGTGTGCGTAAACGGCATTTATTGCATTCATAAAAAATGCGATCAAAACGCACTGCATTTACATTCATTTGAGCCTTGTGGCATAGTAGATTGAGCTAGAAATAAAGCCTAAGCTGAATAAATAACTTAGAAAAAATGATAAAATTATTACAACAAAAAAAACGCCATTTACGCATAGTATCTTGCCTAATGATGGGCTGTAGCATCATCAGTTTTAATGCTCAAGCCGAGCATCGCGTTGATTTAAAAGTTATCGGCGTGAAAGGGGTAAAAGCCATTGAAAACGTGGACATTTATACCAAAATGATCGACAGCGAAGAAGCTGACGGTTCAGATCGCTATCAATATTTAGTCAGCGAAGCCATCAAAAAAGCCTTGCGGGTTTATGGTTATTACAATATCAAAATTGATTTTTCCCTCCAGCCCGCGAAAGATGGCAAACGCCCTGTGCTGATTGCCGATGTGAATGCGGGCAAGCCCGTGTTGCTCGCGGGGTTTGATGTGCTAGTGTTAGGGCAAGGCAAAGACGATGAAGCCTTTCAAGTCTTAGAGAAAAAACTGCCGAAAATCGGTGATATGCTGTATCACTCAAAATATGACGATTACAAAAGTAGCCTGCAAACCATAGCCCTCGCACGGGGGTATTTTGATGCGGAATTTGAGGCTTCGCAGTTGTTAGTCAAGCCCTCCACTGATCAAGGCTGGTGGAAACTGATCTACAACACGGGGGATCGCTACCGCTTCGGACGGTTTACCTTTAATCGTTCGCAGATTCGCGAGGATTATTTACACAATATGATGGAGATCAAAGGGGGACAACCTTACTTGATCAATGATCTTTCCAGTTTCACCAATGATTACACCTCCACCAACTGGTTCAGCTCGGTATTAGTGCAACCTAACTTAGATGAAAAAAATAAAATCGTTAATGTTGATGTGCTACTCACGCCACGCAAAAAAAATGCAATGGACGTGGGGATAGGTTATTCCACCGATGTCGGCCCGCGCTTTCAATGGGGCTGGACAAAACCCTGGATCAACAGCCGTGGACATAGTTTCCGTTTTAATCTTTATGCTTCTGCGCCAAAACAAACGGTCGAAGCCACCTATAAAAT
This sequence comes from Avibacterium paragallinarum, assembly GCF_011765605.1. Classification (NCBI taxonomy): domain Bacteria; kingdom Pseudomonadati; phylum Pseudomonadota; class Gammaproteobacteria; order Pasteurellales; family Pasteurellaceae; genus Avibacterium; species Avibacterium paragallinarum. The sequence continues at coordinate 2,006,926 of NZ_CP050316.1, read as the reverse complement.
GCCGCTGCTGAAAAATCCGTTACGCTATTATTATGAATTTTCTACGGGGTATGAACGGGAAAATAGCAACGACACCGAAACCTCCGCCGCGACCTTTGCCGCGTTACGCTATTGGAATCGCCCAACGGGCTGGCAACACGCACTGGGCTTGCGGGTGCGTTATGATTCCTTTATTCAAGCGGATCATTCCGATAAAACTTGGCTTGTCTATCCCACCGCCTCGGCAAGTCGTACAAGGCTGAAAGGTGGCGTGTTCCCAACCTGGGGCGATGCTCAGCGTATCACGGTGGATTTTGGACGCAAAATCTGGCTGTCTGATGTGAATTTCTTGAAAGTGCAAGCTTCAACCGCGTGGATTCGCACCTTCGCTGACAACCATCGCTTTTTAGTTCGCGGAGAAATCGGTTGGCTCAAAACCAGCGACTTTGAACGCATTCCGCCCGCACTTCGCTTTTTCGCGGGGGGGGATCGCAGCGTGAGAGGCTACGGCTATAAAAAAATCTCGCCCAAAAATAGCGAAGGAAAATTGATCGGTGCGTCTAAATTGCTGACGGGCAGTGCGGAATATCAATATCAAGTGTATGAAGATTGGTGGCTCGCGACCTTTGCCGACACGGGGCTTGCAGCAGACAAATACAGCGTTGATGAACTGCGTTACGGAGCTGGCGTGGGCGTACGTTGGGCTTCCCCGATCGGGACGATTAAATTTGACATCGCCACCCCCATTCGCGATAAAGACAACAGCAAAAATATTCAATTTTACATTGGCTTAGGTTCAGAATTATAAAAAGGCATATGGCTATGGCTCAAAACGAAGATCAAAAAACGCAAAATCACCGCACCGCACTTGAACAACCTCAAGTGTCCGCAGAGCAAAACGGCACGCCAACGCCGCCCGTAGTAAAAAAACGCCATTGGGGAAAATGTGTGCTGATGATAAGTGCGGTCATTTTTTTGTCTATTTTTTTCCTCATCGCCGCCTTAGCCACCCCGTTCGGGCAGCATAAGCTGATCCAGCTCGCGGATAAATTGATGGATAGCCTGAGCATTGAACGCACAGAGGGGGATTTGCAACAAGGGCTAGTGCTAACCAATCTCACCTATCAGCAACAAGGGGTAAAAACTCATCTCGCCCAAGCCCGCGTGCAACTGGATTTTCATTGCTTAATGCAAAAACAAGTTTGCCTGCGGGATCTCAGCTTGCAAGATCCGCAGATCGAGATCGATACTGCTCTGTTGCCGCCGTCAGAGGAAAAAACCGAAACCAGCAAGCCAATGCACAAAATTGAGCTGCCGATTTCCGTTCAGATGGATCAAGTGAATGTGCAAAATCTGCAAGTTAAGATCGATGAGAACCAAATAAATTTAGCCCGTTTTCACACCGCACTTCGCCTAAATAACGAACAAGGTTTTACCCTTGCTCCAACGCAGATCGATCAATTAATCGTTCAAATGCAAAGCAATGCTTCAACTCAAGCAGAAAACAAGGATACCAAATCAGCGAGCAATGAGGCGAAAAATCCCCCGATTGATTGGCAAACGTTAGAGCAAAAACTCAGCCAGCCACTTTTGGCAGATCTGCCGAACATCGTGCTTCCTTTTGATTTCCACATTCAAAATATTGAAGGAACACAGTGGCAATATGTCAGCACTAATGGCGAACAAAAACAGCAAATTAACCTACCGCACTTACAACTCAAAGCGGACACCAACGGCGATCGCGTTGAACTACAAACACTAAGCATTGAAAGCTCTGTGGGAACGCTTGAAGGGCAGGGGCAAATTCAACTGGCGGAGCAATTTCCGTTGAATGTCAAATTGCAAAGCCATATCGCCCAAATCGAGCAAGAAAAACAGCTTGTTTTACCAAAGACAGATTTAACCCTCAACCTTTCGGGGGAATTACGCGGCAAAACGCAGCTTGATGTACAAACCACTGGTGGGATTAACGCCCATCTGAATGCCGAAGCTCAACTCAACGTGGAGAGAACCCCGCTGAACCTCAGCCTCAGCAGCCAAAATGTGCAGTATCCTTTTGATCTAAAAGAAAAAGATCCGCTGAAAATTAAGGATCTTTCCTTACAAGTCAGTGGGGATTTACTGGATTATCACATTCAGCTCAACGGCAATGCACAGGGTATGGGCGTGCCTCGCACCGAACTGACGAGCCTGATTAACGGGGGGCTTTCGCAAGCGACAATCTCCCAATTTCAACTGAAAACCTTGCAAGGGACGGCAAATTTACAAGGCAATATCAGCTGGGCTGATGGCGTACAATGGCAAAGTGGGCTGGATTTTGCCCAGCTCAATATCACGCCTTATTTGCCGACAATGCCCGCTGTGCTATCGGGAAAACTCGCGACACAAGGCGAGATCAAAGGGCAAAAATGGCAAATGCAGGTGGCTGATTTAGCCATAAACGGCACACTTTCACGCCAACCGCTCAGCTTGGTGGGCGAACTCAACGCCAGTAATGACAACTTATTAACCATTCCAAACTTGGTGTTGGATTACGGCAAAAACCACATCGCTGTAAAAGGCAATGTTGGCAAGCAATCCGACTTAGCACTCAATATCCAAGCTCCTGATTTAAAAGGCTTATTGCCTGATTTATCCGCCAGTTTAGCGGGCTATGCTAATCTCAAAGGGGATATTCACTCGCCGAATATCGATGTGGATTTAACAGGAAGCCGTATCCATTTTCAACAACTGCAACTTAACCAATTTAGCCTGAAAGGCCGTATCAGTGCGGATCAAGTGATTCAAGGAAGTCTTGAGGTAGATATAAACGGCTTGCATTATGACAGTTTTGCCCTCAATCAAGCCAACTTGAGTTTGAAAGGCGATGAGAAAAATCATAGCTTGCAACTCCAATCGCAAGGCAAACCTGTAGCGGCGAATTTAAAAATCACAGGAAATTTTGACCGCACTTCACAAGTTTGGAAAGGCGTGTTAAGTGGCGTGGATATTCAATCCCCTATCGGAAAATGGCAAACCAATCAGGCGGTGAATATCGCCTATAATCAACAAAAAATCGAAGCCAACATTGCTTCCCATTGTTGGCTGAATAGCGACATTGAGCTTTGCTTCCCTACGGCATTTACTGCTGGAAAATCGGTGGAATTACCATTCCAATTACGCAAGTTAGATCTTAATTTAGTGAATAAACTGCTGGAAAAAGAACAATTTAAAGGCATTTTACAAAGTAACGGAAAAGTGGAATGGGCGACTAATCAGCCACTTAAATTAAATGTTGAACTGACGGGCAATCATTTAGAAGTGGCAGAAAAACTGGATTACCGCACCTTTAGACTGCCGATTTCCAATTTAACCGTTAAAGCCCAAATGGCAAACGATCAATTACATTTAGATAGCCAAGTGGATCTTGCGGATAACGGGCGTTTAAAGACTCAACTCAGCGTACAAGATTTAGCCAAATCACGCACGTTAGGCGGCTCGATCAGCGTTCAACATCTGAATTTAAAACTGGCAAATCAGCTACTTTCGAGCGGTGAGAAAGTCAATGGTGAAATTATGGCAAATCTCACCCTTGGCGGAAATCTGAATAACCCGCTATTGCACGGGAATTTTGATGTTAATCAAATCAGTGCCATCACCAAAACCCTGCCTTTTGAAATTAGACAAGGGAACTTGGCTCTGCGTTTTATGGGTAATCACTCCACCTTGCAAGGAGCATTGCAAACCCCAGATAGCCGTTTAGATCTAAGCGGTGATGCCGATTGGCGGGACATAGAACATTGGAACACGCATTTAATCGCCAAAGCCGATCGCTTCAGCGTAAATATCCCCGCAATGGCGAAATTAAAAGTCAGCCCAAATGTAGCGCTTTCTGCCAGCCCGAAATTGTTGGATATTTCTGGCACGGTAGATATTCCTTGGGCAAGAATTGCCATTGAAGATCTACCCGACAGTGCGGTCGCCGTAAGCAGCGATGAAGTGATTTTAGACGGGCCAGACAAAACCAAAATCACCTCGCTCACACAAGGGCAGATCAAAGCACAAACCCAAAGCGGTATGCAAATTCGTTCCGATTTGAAGATCATCATCGGCAAAGAAGTAACACTGAAAGCCTATGGCTTAAAATCTAGTCTTAATGGTACGCTTTCAGTACAGCAAGATAATGGTAATCTCGGATTATACGGACAAATTTATCTGCAAAATGGACGTTACGCTGCTTATGGGCAAGATTTATTTATTCGTAAAGGACAAATTAGCTTCTCGGGTTTACCTTCGCAGCCTATGCTAAATATTGAGGCGATTCGTAATCCAGCTACTATGGAAAATAGTAATGTTACCGCTGGGGTTAAAGTTATTGGACTGGCAAGTTCACCTGAAATTACTGTGTTTTCTGATCCAGCATCCTCACAAGATGAAGCCCTTTCTTATTTACTGACAGGGCGTTCTTTAGAAAACAGCGGCGAAGCGGGAACCGGCGGTTCGATCGGAGCAGCCTTACTCGGAATGGGCTTAGCCAAAAGCGGTAAATTAGTCGGCGGTATTGGCGAAGCCTTTGGTGTTCAAGACCTCAGCTTAGGCACGCAAGGGGTGGGCGACAGCTCAAAAGTTACCGTGAGCGGCAATATTACTCCTCGTTTACAACTCAAATATGGGGTAGGATTATTTGACGGGTTGGCAGAATTTACTGTGCGGTATAAATTACTGCCGCAACTTTATTTACAGTCTGTTTCTGGCGTAAGCCAAGCAGTGGATCTTCTTTATCATTTTGATTTCTAAGGCAATAAGGGCAATGTATGAATAACGAAAACCTTTTAAGCAAAGCGTCGGATTATGTCCATCAGCGTGGCGAAGTGAAAGAAATTGCTGCCATTGATTTAGGCTCGAACAGCTTTCATATGATTATCGCTCGTATTATCAACGGCTCAATTCAAGTGCTTTCTCGCCTCAAACAGAAAGTTCAGCTCGCCGAAGGGCTTGATGAAAACAATCGCCTCAGCCAAGAGGCAATTCAACGAGGGGTAAATTGCCTTGCTCTTTTTGCTGAACGCTTACAAGGTTTCAAGGCGGAAAATGTAAATGTGGTCGGCACATTCACCCTCCGCACTGCCGTTAATAATGATGAATTTTTACGTCAAGCTGCCCAAGTTTTCCCCTATTCTATCAATATTATTAGTGGGCAAACGGAAGCCAAAACCATTTACGCAGGCGTTTCGCATACTCAGCCTGAAATCGGGCGGAAATTTGTGGTGGACATCGGCGGCGGCTCAACAGAAATGATCATAGGTGAAGATTTCCACCCGCTCATCGCCGAAAGTCGCCATATGGGCTGCGTGAGCTTTGCGAAAAAATTCTTTCCCAATGGTGAAATTTCTGCTGAAAATTTTCAGCGGGCAAAACAAAGTGCGGTCAATAAAATTGAAGATTTATCTTTTGAATACCGCAAATTGGGCTGGCAATCAGTACTTGGCTCATCTGGCACGATCAAAACTGTTTACCAAGTGATTGCCGCTAATCTCGATCCAAATGGTATTATCACTCCATCGCGTTTAGCACAGCTTAGCAAAAAAGTGTTATCGGTTCAGCATTTTGATGATCTGCATTTAGACGGGCTAAATGAAGATCGTGCCGATGTGTTCGTGCCAGGGCTTGCTATTTTAACTGCCGTGTTTGAGGTTTTCGGCATTGAAGAAATGCGATATTCTGACGGAGCATTGCGTGAAGGTGTGATGTACAGTCTTGAAAAAACTTTTCAAATGAGCAATATTCGCTTACGCACTGCTCTTGCCCTCACCGAACAATTTAATTTAGATATTGAACAGTCGGAACGTGTTTATAAAAGCGTCAAATTGCTTACTACACAATATACGATTTGGAAAAATCTAAAGTTACAGGAAGAAATATGTGATATTTTGTTTTGGGCTGCCCGACTGCACGAAGTAGGCCTTGTAATCAACCACAAAGGTGTGCAAAAACATTCGGCATATATTTTACAAAATATGGAATTACCGGGTTTTGATAAAGAGCAGCAACGCCTGCTTGCTACTTTAGTTCGCTATCAAATTAATAATATTAAGCTCTCTGATTTGGCCAAATTTTCCCGCTATAACGTACAGGATATCCTTGCCCTAATTCGTCTGCTTCGTTTAGCGATTTTGCTCAATAAATCTCGCCAAGCTAGTGTAATTAGCGAAAAAATAACCCTAAAAACCGACCGCACTTCAACTGAGTGGACATTGCAATTTGAGGACAATTATCTAAATGAAAATCCCCTTATACGAAATGATCTTATTACAGAACATCATCGGCTTAAAGAATTAGGGTTAGCACTCTATTTTGAATAACACATAAAAAACGTATTTAATCTGAGATTAAATACGTTTTCACTTATTAGGATTGGTTAAACCAAAATAAAATTTTGCTCCAAAGACAATATAATTTGAAAGGTGATAAGAATCGCATATTCTTTCGAAATTAATCTAATTTTTTGGGCAAATGAATGTTCATTTGTGGGAATGGGATTTCGATACCTGCTTCGTCAAAGGCGAGTTTGACTTTTTCTGTAACATCAAAATGCACCGCCCAGTAATCGGCAGTATTAACCCAAGGGCGAACCACAAGTTGCACACTGTTTGCCGCTAATGCACCTACCGCAATGGTTGGTTCAGGATCTTTCAACACTCGTTGATCTTGTGACAAGATGCTTGCCACGATGGCTTTCGCTTGTTCAATGTTGGACTTATAGTCAATATCAAAAATAAAATCGATACGCCGTGTAGCGTTGCTGGAATAATTTGTGATGCTGTTGCCAAACACTTTGTCGTTCGGGATTAAGATGGTTTTGTTATCGCCTGTGCGTAATTCCAAAAATAGGATCCCGATTTTCTCTACTTTTCCTACTGTACCGCTAGATTCGATCACATCGCCTTTCTTGAAAGGTTTGAAAAGCAAAATCATCACGCCTGCGGCAAAATTTTGCAGTGAGTTTTGCAATGCTAAGCCAACGGCTAAGCCAGCCGCACCAATTAATGCTACAAGGGAAGAAGTATTAATGCCGAGTTGGGAAAGGGCGGCAATAATCACCATTAAGAGGAATAAAAAATAGCTGATTGAAGAAACAAAACTTTGCAACATTTCATCTTTACTTGAATGTAGCACCGCTTTACCCAGTAATCGGCTCAAGAGGCGGGCGATGCTTTTGCCGATGACATAAATGGCAATGGCAAGTAACAATTTTGTGCCATAGGGTATGAGATATTGTTGTAATAGTTGCGAAAACTCCATTGAATGCACTTTGTTGATTAATTCGGAGGTTTGTGCCGGAAGATTGATGTTTTGCTCTGTAGTGGTTACTTCTGTTGTCATAAATTACCTTTAGCATTAGGGTTGAAAAAACAGCGATAAAATGCACCGCACTTTATCGCTCTCTACTTTTGCTTAGTCAAAAAAACTTGTTAGAGGTTCATTCTGCGTTGTCTTTTTTCTTTGGACGTTGCCAGCCTTGAATGTGGCGTTGTGGCACGCGTGAAATCACCAGTTCATCTTGTGCGATGTTTTTGGTTACCGTTGTGCCTGCCGCAATAGTCGCACCATTTGCAATCTTCACAGGGGCAACGAGTTGGCTGTCTGAGCCGACAAACACGTCATCGCCAATAATAGTTTTAAATTTGTTCGCACCGTCATAATTACAGGTGATCACTCCCGCACCAATATTACAATTTGAGCCAATTTCGCTATCGCCCACATAGCTTAGGTGGTTCACTTTTGAGCCTTTGCCGATGTGTGATTTTTTCACTTCAACGAAGTTGCCAATATGGGTTTCTGCGGCGAGTTCTGTTCCTGGGCGAAGGCGGGAGAAAGGCCCGATTTGAGCTTGTTCGCCAATTACGGCATCTTCAAACACGGAATAAGGTTTGATTTCCACATCATCACCAATTACGCAATCTTTGATAATGCAACCTGCACCAATTTTAACTCGATCGCCCAGCTTCACGTTGCCTTCAATAATCACATTCACATCAATTTCCACATCTTTACCGTGAAGGATTTCACCACGCAGATCAAAGCGGTTGGGATCACGCAAACTCACGCCCGCGAGCAATAATTTTTCCGCTTGTTTACGCTGATAATAACGCTCAAGCTCCGCCAGTTGTAAGCGGTTATTCGCGCCCTCCACTTCCATAATGTCGCTCGCTGGTACAGCGGCAACTTGGCAGTCGTCTTGGTTTGCGAACTTGATCACATCGGTCATATAATATTCGCCTTGTGCGTTGTTGTTATCCAACTTAGCCAACCATTTTTTAAAGCTCGCCCCGCTAGATACCATCACGCCCGTGTTCACTTCTTGAATGGCGAGCTGTTCAGGGCTGGCATCTTTTTGTTCCACAATCGCCACCACATTGCCGTCTTGGCGGATAATTCGCCCGTAGCCCGTTGGGTCGTCCAAATGCGCAGTCAATAATGCAATACCGTTTTCTGGTTTAGCATCAATCAGTTTTTGCAAGGTTTGTGCGGTGATAAGCGGGGCATCGCCATAGAGCATTACGATATTTTCATCGTCCTCAAAGAACGGTGCGGCTTGTTGCATTGCGTGTCCCGTGCCGAGCTGTTCCGCCTGTAGCACCCAATTTACAGGCTCATCAGCCAAGCGTTGCTGTAACAATTCCGCCCCGTGTCCATAAATTAAATGAATATTATCGGCATTGAGCTGTTTTGCTGTATCAATAACGTGCTTCACCATTGGCTTTCCTGCGATGTTATGCAGCACCTTTGGTAAATCGGAATACATTCTTGTGCCTTTACCCGCAGCTAAAATCACCACGCTAAGTTTGTTCATAAAAATTCCTTTGTATTTTAAAGATAAAAAACTTGAGTATTCTATAACAGAAGTGCTTTTCCTGCATTCTTATATTGCTTGCCCGTCCGATCTCTTGAACAGTATCAGAAAATCCAAGAACGGGCATTTACATTTTGTTATTTTTTTGTTAAAAAACAATCTCTATAACAATAATTAATAGAAATCAATGGAAGAACACTATGACAATCAATACTATCTTGAAGCTCAACAAAGAGTTGAAAAATATCAGCATTAATTGCAGGAATTAGTACAAAAAGACTTTTTCCAGATCTCCCTAATAAGTTTAGAAAAATCTCTGGAAAAAATTTAATCTAAAACCAGGTGAAGTTATTATTTTTAATAATCAAAGAACCTTACATACAAGAAATAAATTCAAGCCTAAATTTGATGGAAATGATCGATGGTTGCTAAGACTATTTGGCTTATGGGAAAAACCAAATACCGCTTCTTTTGTTTCCGAACATTGTAATCATCATTTAAAAACAAATCTTAATTAAGGAGTAAATATGTTTATTGAAGGTAGCTTAATCGCTAATAGTTTAATTATTGGCGTGATTCTTCTTGTTATTGCCTCATTTATAGCAGGATATATTGATTCAATTTCAGGAGGGGCAGGGTTGATCCTCATTCCTGCTTTTATGTTAGTGGGTTTGCCACCTCAGTTGGCTCTAGGGCAAGAAAAATTAGTTAGCACAATAGGAACTATTGCAGCAATAAAAAACTTTTTTAGAAATAATTCAATTGTTTGGCGTATTATTCCAGCGGGGATTATCTCTGCATTAATTGGTGCGTATATTGGTGCAAAATTCATTTTATTTTTACCTACCCAAGTAATTTCTTATGTGATTATTGCTCTCTTACCTTTTGGATTACTGGCAGCCTTTATTAAAGGAAAAATAAAAACTGAGGATAATCAAACAATTAAAGAATCACTACTATTGACCTTTATTACTTGCTTTGTGGTTGGGTTTTATGATGGTTTTTTTGGACCAGGCACGGGAAGTTTATTTATTATTGCCCTAACATTATTTAATGGATTAACTTTATTGCAAGCTTCTGCCACTTCAAAGATCTTTAATTTTGCTTCAAATATTGGTGCGTTCGTTGCATTTATTCTTGCAGGTCAAATGGCGTTTCTAATTGGTATTCCAATGATTATAGCAAGTTTAATTGGCAACCATATAGGTAGCTTACACGCCATTAAAACAAATGGTGAAATTGTCCGAAAAATATTAATTGTGACGGTAGGGTTAATGATGATTACCTTATTAGTCCAAGTTTTAAAATAAGATTTCTTTTAACCTTAGCCTTGCTAGCAAAATAGCAAGGCTTTTTTTATAATGACTTATTCTATTTTGAATCTTTAACTAAATTAGATGAAATCTCAATATTACCTCGGCGTGATGTCTGGCACCAGCCTTGACGGCGTGGATCTCGCGTTAATGGATTTTTCGCTCCAACCTGCCCAGCTAGTGGCAACGGATTTTGTGCCAATGCCACAAAATTTGCGTGAAAATCTCACCGCACTTATCCATTCAGGGCAAGGTACGTTACAACAAATTGGCGAATTGGATCAGCAACTCGGCTTGCTGTATGCAGACAGCATCAACCAATTTTTAACCAAGCATTCCCTTTCTTCCACACAAATTCAAGCGGTGGGCTGCCACGGGCAAACCATTTGGCACGCACCGCAGGGGCAATTTCCGTTCACTTGGCAGATTGGTGACGCCAATGTGATCGCTGCCAAAACGGGAATTACCACCATCGCCGATTTTCGCCGTAAAGATATGGCTTATGACGGACAGGGTGCACCGCTCGTTCCTGCCTTTCATCAAGGTGTGTTTGCTGATCCTACGCGGATCACCGTGGTGCTGAATATCGGCGGAATCAGCAATATTTCCGTACTTGCCCCAAACCAGCCTGTGATTGGTTATGATACGGGCGTAGGCAATGCTTTAATGGACAGTTGGATCGCCAAGCATCAAGGTAAGTCTTACGATAAAAACGGTGAATGGGCGAAAACGGGGCAAAGCAATGCCGCTTTGTTGCAAGCCCTATTAGCGGATCCTTATTTTTCGTTGCCTGCCCCGAAAAGCACAGGGCGAGAGCGGTTTAATTTGGCGTGGCTGGAAAAAATCCTCGCTAAACAGACCGCACTTTTTCCGCTTGCTCCGCAAGACGTGCAAGCCACGCTGGCGGAATTTACCGCCCAATGCACAGTTCGAGAACTCGCAGGGGTTGCTCAATCTGACTTACCGCGTCTTTTGTTGGTCTGTGGCGGCGGGGCGAGAAATCCTGTGATAATGGCACATTTACAACGCCTGCTCCCTGAATGGCAGCTCGCTACCACCACGGATTACGGTTTGGACGCGGATTATTTAGAAGCCGCCGCCTTCGCGTGGCTAGCTTATCGCCGAATGGAAAATCTTCCCTCCAATGAACCAAGCGTAACAGGAGCGAGCCGTGCGGTGAGCTTAGGGGGGATTTATCCTAAGGATTAATAAATTAAAGTGAAAAACTTGACAGTCAATGTAACACCTTGTTTTATAAGGTCATCTATCGAGTAGATGAACCTCTCGGTCGCAAATATTTTTATATTACGCCAAAATAATCTGAGGTTGGTAAGTAAATTAATTTTTGAATCCCACAAAAATATTTCTTATTCGAACCAAATTAATGATGCCATTCTTCCTGTTTGTTTATCTCGTCTAAAAGAAAAGAAATTTTCCCGTTCTAAATAGGTGCAATGCTCGCCACCGCTAATTTGCGAAATGCCTAATTTATTAAGACGTAATCGGGCGATGTGATAAAGATCCGCAAGGTATTTGCCTTGCTCGCTAGGATCTGGCATAAAGGCTTGCGCGGCATTGGGATCTTGTGCGATAAATTGTTGGCGGACATCTTCTCCTACCTGAAAAGATGTTGGCCCGATAGCAGGCCCGAACCACGCGATAATCTCTTGTGGTTGAGCTTGGAATTGTTGCACCGTTCGTTCTAATATGCCATTGCATAAACCTCGCCAACCGGCGTGAGCGGCGGCGACTTCATTGCCTTGTTGGGAGGTAAAGAGGACGGGCAGGCAATCTGCGGTCATTACAAGGCAAACTTGGTTCGGTTGATTGGTATAAACCGCATCGGCATCTACATTGTTGCCCTCATAAGGCAGACGAATTACCCTTGTGCTGTGCGTTTGATTTAGGAAAAGAGGAAATTGTGGTAAATGAAAACGCTCCACCAATAAAGTGCGGTTATTTTTGACCGCACTTTTTTTATCGCCAACATGATCGCCAAGGTTAAAGCTGTCATAAGGCGGCAGGCTTACACCGCCTTGCCTTGTGGTGGTAAAAGCCTGAATAGTTTTCGCGACTGTCCAATTGGGTTTGATGGCATCCATTTTAATAATCCAATTCGTCTTTGTGTGCGAGGTAATCTGCTTTTAAGGCATTGACTAAGCCGACAAAATCCTCTGGCAGCGGTGCGTACCATTCCATTAATTCCCCTGTGATTGGGTGTTCCAAGCGTAACATTATGGCGTGCAAGGCTTGGCGTTTGAAATTGCGTAACGTGGTGAGCAATTCCTCACTGGCGTTTTTCGGTGGACGAGGGCGTCCGCCATAGGTTTGATCGCCTAATAATGGGTGGGCGATATGTGCCATATGTACGCGAATTTGATGCGTTCTGCCCGTTTCCAAGCGAAGGCGTAAGCGGGTGTAATTGCGGAAGCGTTCCATTACGCGATAGTGGGTTGTGGCAGGCTTGCCCATTGGGTGAACTGCCATATGGGTGCGTTTGGTTGGGTGGCGTGCCATGGGTTCGTCCACCGTGCCACCTTGGGTCATAATGCCGTAAGCAATGGCTTCATATTCGCGAGTGATTTTGCGTTTTTGCAGATCTCGCACTAATTTAGTTTGGGCGGGAATGGTTTTTGCCACCACCATTAAGCCTGTGGTGTCTTTGTCTAAGCGGTGAACAATGCCCGCACGTGGCACTTCGGCAATGGGTGGATAATGATAAAGCAAGGCATTTAATACTGTGCCATTCGGGTTGCCCGCACCGGGGTGAACCACCATATCTTTTGGCTTGTTGATAACGATAATGTCATCATCTTCATAGACAATATTGAGCGGAATATTTTCTGGCTCAAAACGGCTTTCATCTTCCACTTCAACATTAATGGTGATCTGTTCGCCGCCATAAACTTTACTGCGTGGCACATTCACCACTTCACCATTTACTTTCACCAGATCATCTTCGATCCAAGTTTTCAAACGTGAACGAGAATAATCAGGGAACATTTCCGCTAAACTTTGGTCTAAACGTTGTCCCATCTGACTTGGCTGAACTTCTGCTGATAATGTAAGATATGCCATAAAATAAATCCGTGAATAATTTGCTTATTTAGCAATGTGCTATAAAATACGGAATATTGTAACTTATTTATTATTGCTCGTAAAAAAAGGATTCATCAATGCGTAAATTAACGTCTTTTACACTGGTTGCTCTCGTTGCGTTAGCCGTAAGTGCTTGCTCTAGTTCAGGAAAAGAGATAGAACAAGGCTCAGAACAAGAACTTTACACAAAAGGGCAGAGTTATTTGCAAAATGGCGATTATTCTCAAGCTGTACGCTATTTAGAAGCGGTGAAAAATCGTTTTCCTGCAATGAGTTACAGCGAACAAACACAGTTAGGCTTGATTTACGCCTATTATAAATCTCAAGAATATACAAAAGCGTTATCAGCAGCTGAAGCTTTTTTACAGCGATATCCTAATAGCCCAAATGTGGATTATGTTGTTTATATGGCAGGATTAACGAATTTCGCTTCAGGTGATAATTTCTTGCAAGATTTTTTTGGTATAGATCGTGCAACAAGAGATGCAGCAGCGATGAAAGCAGCGTTTGCAAATTTTCGGACGCTTGTGCAATATTTTCCTAATAGTGTTTATGCACAAGATTCTTTAGCTAGAATGGCTTATATTAAAGCTGCTTTAGCTCGTCACGAATTAGCTATTGCAAAATTTTATATGAAACGTAATGCTTACGTTGCGGTAGCAAATCGTGTAGCAGATATGCTTCGTCAATATCCAGATACCCAAGCTACTCTTGAAGCATTGCCTTTGATGAAATATGCTTATGAGAAAATGAACTTAGTTGAATTAGCTAAACAAACGGAAACATTGATTCAGGCAAATAAAGGGAAAGTATTTGAAAAAGTAAGCTTGCCACCATCTTCTGGATTAGAAAATCTTATTAAATAAGCAATAATAAAAAGTGCGGTATTTTTTCAATAAAAAAACACCGCACTTTTTAAAATATCTAGTTAAATTATTTCTTCAACGCCCCCATAATCCCTCGCATAATTTGTTTGGTGATTTGGTTGCGGATATTACGCCCGACGGATTTCGCCACACTGCTCACCACTTGTTCGGTAACGCTGAGCTGTTCGCCGCGTTTTTTCTTACCAAACAACATTCGGCTGAGGCTGCCCATAATGCCGTTATCCTCTTCCTGTTGGGCTTGTTCCGCTTGCTTTTGAGCGACGGCGGCAAGATCCGCTTGTTCTTGCAACATTTCAAAAGCGGAAATGTTGTCCACATAATTATTGTAGTAAGTGTAAAGATCATCGTCTTTTACCCATTGCTCACGTTGCTCAAGAGAAATCGGTTTCAGTTGGCTTTTCGGCGGGTAAATATAGGCGATTTCCACTGGTGTTGGCATTCCTTTTTCATCAAGGAAAGATACCAAAGCCTGCCCCACATCCAACGAGGAAATGCTTTCCACTACATTGACTTTCGGGTTTGAGCGGAAGGTTTCCGCCGCCGATTTCACCGCTTTTTGATCCCGTGGCGTAAAAGCACGCAAGGCGTGTTGTACGCGGTTGCCGAGTTGCCCTAAAACGGTGTCGGGCAAATCCAATGGATTTTGCGTAACGAAATAGATCCCCACGCCTTTGGAGCGAATTAGGCGAACCACTTGCTCCACTTTATCCACCAGCACTGCCGGTGCACCGTCAAATAATAAATGGGCTTCGTCAAAAAACATCACAAATTTTGGCTTGTCTGGATCGCCCACTTCAGGCAGTTGTTCAAACAATTCCGCCATTAACCACAGCAAAAACGCACTGTACATTCGTGGCGAGTTGATCAATTTTTCTGAATTTAGCACATTGATCACCCCTCGCCCATCGCGAGTTTGTAGCCAATCCTCAAGATTTAACGCGGGCTCACCAAAAAGCTTTGCCGCTCCCTCATTTTCTAAGGTGAGCAAGGCGCGCTGAATTGCACCCACGCTGGCGGCGGAAACATTGCCGTACTCTAATTGGAATGTTTTGGCATTTTCTGCCACATATTTCAGCATCGCACGCAGATCTTTTAAGTCAATCAGTAAAAGCCCTTTATCATCGGCTACGCGGAACACCAAATTGAGCAAGCCCTCTTGGGTGGCATTCAAATTGAGCAAACGGGAAAGCAGTAACGGCCCCATTTCGGAAATGGTGGTTCGTAGCGGGATTCCCGTTTCGCCAAATACGTCCCAGAATGACACGGGATAGCCCTGCAAATAGCTTTCATCGCCCAAATGAAATTGTTTGATACGCTCAGCGACTTTGCCCTGAAACTCGCCTGCTTTGACTAATCCCGACAAATCCCCTTTCACGTCCACCAAAAAAACGGGTACGCCGTCATCACTGAATGCCTCTGCCATTTTGCGTAACGTAACGGTTTTCCCTGTCCCTGTTGCCCCCGCGATCAAGCCGTGACGGTTTGCCATTTTGGCAGTTAATCCTAAGGTTTCACCCTGTTCTGTTTGTGCTAATGAGTATTGCATACAAGCCTCTGAGTAAGTCAAACTTTTGTAAAGTTAAAGAAAAAATAGAGTGCGGTTAAAAAATTAATTTAATCACAAATTTTAAACGAGAAAATAAACATCGCTTCTCATTCCCTATGATAGTGATCTTATTTTTCCATATCATTCATTCCCGTTATCATACCTTACCACTTTCTTTATTACCACTTTAAGCCGTGATGATAAGCTGTAGATGATGAAGTTTATGGGAGATTATGGTTAAATTTAGTATTAAAAGAACATATAAAAGCCCCTTTGTTGAGGAAATTTGATACAGTTCCTAAAATACTATGAAAAAACATACTCAACTTTCTGATTTTATGGGAAAATTAACTCTCCTGTTTTCTAATAGAATAAGATTATGACAACACCTGATTATCAATGGCCAAAGCCAGTCTTACTTTATCCAGATCGTAATAACAAGTCTTATCGGTTAAAACGTTTACGTTATCGTTTGCGAAGTTGGTTACATTTTAACTATATCAAGAAATTTGAACATTTCGTAAATCAGCAACCTTGGTTAATTAATCTATTAGAATCTCGAGCCGATTGGAGCTATCCTATTGCACATCGTTTTTTAGATAAACGCTTTACTCGTAAACAACGATTTGTGGCGGTTTGTGATAATTTGCAATTTTTACCTATTGAACTTGCAAAATTAGGTATCGCTCCATTGTGGGAACGTCCCATTTCTTTTGGAGAAGTTATTCCAGATTTTGAGCTTATTCTCACTTTAACGACCCATCAACCAATGGAAGGTTATTGGACGTTTGAGCTTATTCATAAACCAACAAATGAACTTATCTATTTATTGACCTTTGGTAAAGTGGAAGACGCCTTACTTATTGCTGTTGTGCAGGGACCAAATTGTGAAGGTTCAAAAGATATCGTAAAACAATTAACAAAGCAGTGTTATGGGTTAAGGCCTGCTTATTTAATGGTTGAAGTGATGAAGATTTTTACTCAAGTTTTAGGCTATAAGCGTTTGTTGGGAATACCACAGAAGTATCAAAATAAATCTCGTTTTGTTCGGGCTTCTAGATATATAGTCGATTACGATGTGATTTTTAAAGAAAGTGGAGGCGTTTTAAAAGAATATTGGCAACTTCCAATAGGTATTGAAATGAAAGATTTAGAAACCGTGTCGAGTAATAAGCGATCGATGTATCGTAAACGTTATGCAATGTTGCAAAATATTCAGCAGGTTTTTTATCAAGTACTCAATGTAAAAAATAATGATAGCTTAAGTTTAAAATAAGATCAGGTAGTGTATAACATATAAGGGATAGCTGATTTTGGAGCTAAAAACAATATTAAAAAAGGGGCTGTAGTAGATTAGCAACAATGCTATACTACAAAAATGAAGATAACATATTGTAAATTAAAGAAATCTATACAGAAAAAAACTGCTTGAGTTTTTTGTCGCAGAAGTTACTGCAAGAACGGCAGCAAATTTGCTAGATATTCAACCGAATACAGCCGCTTTGTTCTACCATAAAATCAGGCTTGTGATTGGCCATCATTTATCCCTTGAAGTTAACGAGATTTTTGAGGGGGAAATTGAACTAGACGAAAGCTATTTTGGTGGTCATCGAAAGGGAAAACGAGGACGAGGAGCGGCTGGAAAAGTTGCTGTTTTTGGGTTACTAAAACGACAAGGAAAGGTATTTACTGTTGTGGTTGAAAACACCAAGAGTGAAACATTACTCCCTGTTAAAAGAAAAATCAAGCCTGATAGCTGGGTTTATACGGACACTTATCGCAGTTATGATGCTCTTGATGTGAGTGAATTTCACCACGAACGAATCAATCATTCCGAGCTATTTGCGGTGAAACAAAATCATATTAATGGCATTGAAAATTTTTGGAATCAGGCGAAGCGGATACTGCGAAAATATAATGGAATTAACCGAAAAAACTTTCCTTTATTCTTGAAGGAATGTGAATTTCGGTTTAACTTTGGGACACCAAAAGAGCAGTTAAAAATATTGCGAAAATGGTGTGAAATTTAGGGCTAATCTACTACAGCCCCTTAAAAAATACCGCACTTTACATTTGAAAAATCAGGGCGAATTGCCCTGATTGAGTGAGAAATTATTCCAAACGTTCGCCGTGTGAAGTGAGATCTAAACCTTGACGTTCTTCATCTCTCTCTACGCGAAGTGTCATAAATTTGCTCATTCCCCATAATAAAGCAAACGAAACCGCACTGCTATAAACGAGAGTGATAAGGACGCTTTCAATTTGTATCCAAAGGCTTGCCCCTTCGCTGCCCGTGATGTCGTCGGAAACGAAAATGCCAGTTAAAACGGCTCCCACAATTCCACCAATACCGTGGATTCCAAAGGCGTCTAAGGAATCATCGTAGCCTAATTTGTATTTGAGTTTGGTTACGGAGAAGAAGCAGATCACACTGGTGATAAAGCCAATGAAAACCGCACTTTGTGCATCAACGAAGCCTGCCGCTGGGGTGATACCCACTAACCCCGCCACAGCCCCCGAAGCCAAGCCTAAGGCGGACGGTTTGTGGCGATAGCAAGCTTCACAGAAAATCCACGCTAATGCACCAACAGCGGCAGAAATTTGTGTGGTTACCATTGCCATTCCCGCATAAAACAGGGCTAGCCCAGGGATTGTCATAAACAGAACTAAAATGGCGGATAACATTACCCAAGCGGTATCCCCCGCACTAATGACTGAGAAAGGTTGCACCCAGCCTGATAAAGCGGCGTGCGATGTCAGGGGGAAGCATAAAAGGGTTAATAACCCACTGAATTTTTTCATTTTGCGATTCCTCAATTCGTTTTCTATGTTATAGAGCTTGTTCACCGGTTTCTTTGGTACGAATACGCACCACTTGCTCCAAAGGAAGCACGAAAATTTTGCCGTCGCCCACTTTTCCGCTTTGAGCGACATCAACGATAGCATCGATTGCGGGTTCAACTAGATCATCGGCAAGGGCAATATCAATTTGAATTTTCGGGATAAAATCCACCTGATATTCACTCCCACGATAAATTTCAGTATGCCCTTTTTGCCGTCCAAAGCCCCGCACTTCGCTGACGGTAATGCCACGAATGCCAATGGCGGTTAAGGCTCCTTTCACGTCCTCTAGCCTAAAAGGTTGAATAATGGCACTGATGAGTTTCATAAAGTTCTCCTGTATGATGGTTAGTATAATTAATGTTGTGTTTGCTTGGGTTTTATATATAAAAATACAAATTTGATTGGATATTTTCAAATAATAAGATGATTTGTTTATATAATATTTCAAATTGAAAGTGATTTGAGATAACGAATTGAAGATAGTGTAAGTAATAGGGTAAGGTGGATTTGTGCAAGTTTATTTTGAAATCAAATGACTATAGTTTGATGGTGGGAAGAAAGCCCATTGTTTATTCAAACAATGGGCGATCTAAGAGATAACCCCTACAACGAAATAGAAGGGTAATTTCTTTAATTAACGTTTTAGCGACTGCAGTGGGTAAACGGCATAATCATCTAAATTCTTCACGCTTTCCACTAAGGCTTCGGCGGCGGCGAGGGTGGTTTGGATAAACACTTTTTGTTGTAATGCGCTGCGGCGAATAGAATGGCTGTCTTCCACGCTTTCAGGCAGGCTGCCTACGGTGTTTATCACCATAGCAATTTCGCCATTTTTGATCGCGTCCACAATATGTGGGCGGCCTTCACGCACTTTATTGACGATTTGCGCGAAGATGCCGTTTTCACGCAGGAAGTTCGCCGTGCCAATGGTGGCGCATAAGCCGTAGCCTTGTTCTTGCAAGCGCTGGGCGATTGGTAATAAACGCGCTTTATCTTTGTTATCCACGGAAAGGAACACTTTACCTGTTTTCGCAATGCGTTCGCCTGCGCCGAGTTGGGCTTTGATGAAGGCTTCGGCAAAGGTTTCGCCCACGCCCATTACTTCGCCAGTAGAGCGCATTTCAGGGCCTAAGATGGTATCTACCCCTGGGAATTTGATGAATGGGAAAACCGCTTCTTTCACTGCATAAAAGTGCGGTTGAATTTCGCCTTGAATTTGCTGTTCGCTGAGGCTCATTCCTGCCATTACACGCGCGGCGATTTTGGCTAATGGTCGCCCTGTGGCTTTGCTCACAAACGGCACAGTACGGCTGGCACGCGGGTTCACTTCTAACACATAAACCACGCCATCTTGCACGGCAAATTGCACGTTCATTAAACCTACCACGTTCAAGGCTTTCGCCATTGCTACCGTTTGACGGCGAATTTCATCTTGAATCTCATTGCTCAAAGAGTATGGCGGAAGTGAACACGCACTATCACCACTGTGAATACCCGCTTGTTCGATGTGTTGCATAATGCCACCGATCACCACTTGTTCGCCATCGCAAATGCAATCCACATCTACTTCAATGGCATTGTTTAGGAAATGGTCGAGCAAAATCGGGCTGTCGTCCGACACTTGCACCGCCTCACGCATATATTGATTGAGTTCGTCCACGTTATACACGATTTGCATTGCACGCCCGCCCAGCACATAAGAAGGACGCACCACCAGTGGATAGCCCACTTCTTCCGCCAATTTCACCGCATCAATGGCATTGCGTGCGGTGCGGTTGTTTGGCTGTTTTAAGCCGAGCTGTTGTAAAATTTGTTGGAAACGCTCGCGATCTTCCGCCGCGTCAATGCTATCCGCCGATGTGCCGATAATCTTCACGCCATTTTCTGCCAAGGCATTTGCCAATTTCAGCGGGGTTTGACCGCCATAATGCACGATTACGCCATAAGGCTGTTCAACGTGAATGATTTCTAACACATCTTCAAGGGTGAGCGGCTCAAAATAAAGGCGATCTGAGGTGTCAAAATCGGTGGAAACCGTTTCAGGGTTACAGTTCACCATAATGGTTTCAAAGCCGCTTTCACGCAAGGCAAGGGCGGCGTGTACACAGCAATAATCAAACTCAATACCTTGCCCGATGCGGTTCGGCCCACCGCCTAAGATCATAATTTTTTTACGATCAGAAGGATTGGCTTCGCATTCTTCTTCATAGGTGGAATAAAGGTATGCGGTGTCGGATTTAAACTCGCCCGCACAGGTATCCACCCGTTTATAGACAGGGTGAAGATGGAAAGATTTGCGTAAATTTCGCACCGCACTTTCACTACTTTTCACTAGCTGAGCAATGCGTTTGTCGGAGAAGCCTTTGCGTTTTAGGCGGCGAAGCTCTGCATAATCGAGCTGTTCCAGCGTTTTTTGCTCAAGTGCCAATTCTTCTTGCACCAAATCTTGAATTTGCACTAAGAACCACGGGTCGATTTTGGAATAATGATGCACTTCTTCCAAGCTAAAGCCCGCACCAAAGGCATCAGCAACGTAAAGAATGCGGTTCGGGCCAGGGTTACCTAGCTCGGTGCGGATTTTCTCAGGGGCTTCGGAAAGCAAATTAAACCCACAAATGCCCGTTTCCAAACCACGCAAGGCTTTTTGTAAGCTTTCTTGGAAAGTGCGTCCCATTGCCATCACTTCCCCTACGGATTTCATTTGCGTGGTTAAGCGATCGTCCGCTTGCGGGAATTTTTCAAAGGCAAAGCGTGGCACTTTGGTAACCACATAATCAATAGATGGTTCAAAAGAGGCAGGGATTAATCCCCCCGTGATGTCGTTCCGCAATTCGTTTAGCGTATAGCCCACCGCTAATTTCGCTGCCACTTTTGCGATGGGGAAGCCCGTGGCTTTCGAGGCGAGGGCAGAAGAACGGCTCACACGCGGGTTCATTTCGATCACGATCATTTCGCCGTTGGCAGGATTAATGGCAAATTGTACGTTTGAACCGCCCGTATCCACGCCAATTTCACGCAACACCGCAAGGCTGGCGTTACGCATAATTTGATATTCTTTATCGGTGAGCGTTTGCGCTGGCGCAACGGTGATGGAATCTCCCGTATGCACGCCCATTGGGTCGAAGTTTTCAATGGAGCAGACGATAATGCAGTTGTCTGCTTTGTCCCTCACCACTTCCATTTCATATTCTTTCCAGCCGAGTACGGACTGTTCGATTAATAATTCGTGGGTTGGCGAGGCATCAAAACCGCGTTCGCAAATGGCGACAAATTCATCACGGTTATAGGCGATCCCGCCGCCCGAACCGCCCATTGTGAAAGAGGGACGAATTAGGGTTGGGAAGCCCACTTCCGCCTGTGCCGCCCAAGCTTCATCAAAGGTATGGCAGACAAAGGATTTTGGCGTATTTAAGCCAATTTTCGCCATTGCTTCTTTAAAGCGTCCGCGATCTTCCGCCTTATCAATGGCATCTTCACTTGCCCCGATCAGTTCCACGCCGTATTTTTTCAGCACGCCATTTTTGGATAAGTCTAAGGCACAGTTCAACGCAGTCTGCCCGCCCATTGTTGGCAAAATGGCATCAGGGCGTTCTTTCTCAATGATTTTTTCTACCGTCTGCCAAGTGATCGGCTCGATGTAGGTTACGTCCGCCATATCGGGATCGGTCATAATGGTGGCAGGGTTAGAGTTCACTAGCACCACCTTATACCCTTCTTCACGCAAGGCTTTACAGGCCTGCGCGCCTGAGTAGTCAAATTCACAAGCCTGCCCAATCACAATCGGGCCAGCACCGATAATTAATATTGTCTTTATGTCTGTACGTTTTGGCATTTTATTTCTCTGTATTCGTTAAAATTTTAGGATTATTCATTTATGTAATCGTTATATAATCAGTTATTCAGTGGCATCCTCTGGGAGGAAAAATTTACCACTTGCGACTTCAATGACTTTTCCACCTACCCAGATGGTTTTATCCTTATCCACTTTTAAAGAAAGTCGGTTTGGGCGGTTGATCACATCGCCTTGGAAAATTTGCCAATCCAGTGGAATGCGATGATTTTTAATTGCCCAGCCTCCAAGATTTGCTGCCGCTGAGCCTGTACCGGGATCTTCTAACACTGCCCCTTGTTGTGGAAAAAACAGGCGAGAGGTTACTTTGTCTTCCGCTTCGTGCCACAAATAAAGGGAACGATTATGAAAGTGCGACAAGAAAAGTGCGGTGTTAATTTTGCACGTTTTTACCGCTTGCTCGCTGACTAGTTGTACTAAGGTTTGCTCTGTTCCTGTATTGACATTCACCACCTCGCCCACAAGGTTTTCAGGGGCCAAGCCGAGCATTTCTGCCATTGCAGTCGGCTGAATAGGGCTGAGTGTTAGGCTGATGGGATTGCGTAACCCAAAGGTAATGTGTTCATTTTGATGAATGATTTCCACCAAGCCCGCTTCCGTTTCCAGTTGATAATGTTTAGGCAAATTAAGCCATTGATGTAGCACCGCTGCCGCTCCAATGGTGGGGTGTCCAGCGAATGGCATTTCATAATCTGGAGTAAAAATCTTTAATTTTCGTACCGCACTTTGTGTTTTCGCCTGCTGCACGAACACCGTTTCCGATAAATTAAACTGGCGTGCGATAAGTTGCATTGTGTCTTGCGAAAGCTCATCAGCCTCTGGAAATACTGCTAAGGGGTTACCACCAAAATGGCTTTTCGCAAACACGTTCGCAATCACATAAGGATAAGCTTGCATTGGTTACTTCCCTTGTGCTAACGCCGCGACAAATTTATCAAACAAATAGGCAACATCATTTGGACCAGGGCTGGCTTCAGGGTGGCCTTGGAAAGAGAATGCCACTTGATCGGTTAGCTCAATGCCTTGCACGGAATTATCAAATAAAGAGCGGTGGGTTATTTTCACATTTTTTGGCAAGCTG
Source organism: Avibacterium paragallinarum (assembly GCF_011765605.1). Taxonomy (NCBI): domain Bacteria; kingdom Pseudomonadati; phylum Pseudomonadota; class Gammaproteobacteria; order Pasteurellales; family Pasteurellaceae; genus Avibacterium; species Avibacterium paragallinarum. Next base: position 1,983,494 of record NZ_CP050316.1, on the reverse strand, counting down.
TGTTCGTCCACTTCAAAACCGTGGTTTTGGCTGGTGATATACACTTTTTGCGAATCCAAATCCTGCACGGGGTGGTTTGCACCGTGGTGGCCGAATGGCATTTTTTTAGTTTTTCCACCCACCGCAAGGCCTAATAATTGGTGGCCTAAACAAATGCCGAAAATTGGTTTTTTGCTTGCCAGTAAAGTTTGGATCGCACTAATGGCGTAATCACAGGGTTCAGGATCGCCTGGGCCATTGGATAAGAAAATGCCGTCTGGTTGGTAAGCCAGCACTTGCTCGGCGGAAGTTTTAGCTGGCACAACGGTGATTTTACAGCCACGCTCTGCCAACATTCTGAGAATATTGTGCTTCACGCCGAAATCGTAAGCGACAATATGATATTTCTGTTCTGGCTGTGGATTATAGCCTTTGCCTAATTGCCATTCCCCTTGTGTCCATTCATAAGGCGCTTGGCAGGTAACTTGCTGGGCTAAATCTTTGCCAGCCATTGAACCAAAACTTTGTGCCAGTGTAAGGGCTTTTTGTTCATCAACTTCGCCTGCCATAATGCAGCCTGCCATTGCCCCTTTATCACGCAATAAACGGGTTAAACGGCGCGTATCAATGTCTGCAATGGCCACTACGTTATTGGCTTTTAAATAATCTGCTAGGCTTTGATTGGCGCGGAAATTGCTGTGTAATAAAGGTAAATCGCGAATGATTAATCCGCTGGCATACACCGCATTGCTTTCTTGATCTTCATTATTGGTGCCAGTGTTGCCAATATGGGGATAGGTTAGAGTAACGATTTGTTGGAAATAGGAAGGATCAGTCAAGATTTCTTGATAACCGGTCATTGACGTATTAAACACCACTTCGCCAATGGTTGTGCCACTTGCGCCAATAGAGGTGCCGTGGAAAACGCTGCCGTCAGCCAAGACTAAAATTGCTGGACTAGACATAAAAAACTCCTTAATTGTAGGTGAACACTTACGAATGCTCATTAACCGAAATTTAGCAAAAAAACACCGCACTTTATGTCTGGCGTTTAGGCTAAATTACATTGGTGGTTAGCTCACAGGCTAAACGGGCTAATTCTAAAAGACAATAGCCCAATATTCAAGCAAATTCGTAAGGAATAAACAATATATTTATTCATTAATTTTGCATAAATAATCAATATAATGCAAGCGATTTATTTTTCTCTGATTTATTTTGTAGATTTTCACCAAGTTGTTTACAATGTACCTTATTTTAAGTAACAAGGCTTATTTATGAAAAAATCCGTATTACTTGCCAGCCTGGTGCTGGGTTCTGCAATGCTTACAGGCTGTGCCACGCTTGATCCACAAACGGGGGAGCGCAAAGATCCTTTAGAGGGCTTTAACCGCGCAATGTTTGATTTTAACTATCATGTCGCTGATCCTTATCTTCTTAAACCTGTTGCAAAAGGCTGGAAAAACTATGTGCCGCAGCCAGTGAAAACGGGCATTATTAATGTGGCGAATAACCTTGATGAGCCAGCCAGTTTCGTCAATCGCCTATTGCAAGGTGAATTTAAAAAAGCAATGGTGCATTTTAATCGCTTCTGGATTAACAGTATTTTTGGCTTAGGCGGCTTGATTGACTGGGCAAGTGCAAGCCCACCATTACGCGTGGAAGAAAAACGCCGCTTCGGTGATACATTAGGTGCTTATGGTGTCGAAACGGGTACTTATGTGATGTTACCAATGTATGGACCTGCAACGCCACGCCAAGATCTAGGCAATTTAGTCGATACTACCTACCCAATGCTATCTTTGCTTGGCCCTTGGGGATTATTGAAATGGGGTATTCAAGGCATTGATAGTCGTGCCAAACTGCTTGATAAAGACGCCCTTTTACAACAAGCACAAGATCCTTATGTCACCTTCCGTGAAGCCTATTTCCAAAATTTGGAATATCATGTTAAAGATGGCAATGTGAGCAGTGAAACGCCCGCATTATCGGCTGACGAACTAAAAGAAATTGACTAAAGACTAAAAATAAGAAGGAATGAAAAATGGAAATGACCTCAACACAGCGTTTGATCTTAGCCAATCAATATAAATTAATGGGCTTATTAGATCCAAATAATGCGACGCAATATACACGCTTGGAGACGATCGTGAAAGGCGGATTTGGCTTAGAATTAAAAGAGTTAGACAAAGAGTTCTCTAACCTTTCAGAACAAGAATGCCAAACTGTGCGCGACACGCTGGAAATGTACCACGCCTTGCACGTTTCTTATAATAATCTCGGCGACAAATCTGCTGTTACGCCACACCGTTTACAATTTGCCGGTTATTGTGCGGTGCGTGAGAAAAAATACCTCAATTACTTACGTTTTATCACCACCACAGAGGGTAAATACCCAGAATTTATGCAATGCGAACACGGCTGTGATTCACAAACGCCAATGTGGGATAAATATATCAAAATGCTTGAAGCTTGGCGTAGCTGTCCGCACGAATATCATTTAAGTATGGCAGAAATTCAGAAGATTTTGAATGCTTAAAGATTCGGGACTGTAACAGATACAATGGAATACACCAGTATTGGTATAAGATTATAAAATATAAGGGAGCAGCTCATAATGCTCCCTTTTTTATTATGCGGTTAATTGTTTTAAAATACGGCGTACTGGCTCAGCCGCACCCCACAATAATTGATCACCTACAGTAAAGGCGGCGAGATATTCAGGCCCCATCGCTAATTTGCGTAAACGCCCTACTGGTACGCTTAATGTACCTGTTACTTTAGCAGGCGTTAATTCACGTAAGGTGGTTTCTTTATCATTTGGAATCACTTTCACCCATTCATTGTGCGATGCCAAAATTTGTTCAATTTCCTCTAATGGTAAATCTTTTTTCAACTTAATAGTGAAAGCTTGGCTGTGGCAACGTAATGCACCGATACGCACGCATAAACCGTCCACTGGGATTGGATTGTCGCTTAAACCTAAAATTTTGTTGGTTTCTGCGTAGCCTTTCCATTCCTCTTTGGTTTGCCCTGTTTCTGGCAATAATTTGTCAATCCAAGGGATTAAGCTACCAGCAAGTGGGGCGCCAAAGTTATCGATTGGGAAAGAAGCATCACGCATTTTTGCTGTTACTTTGCGTTCAATGTCTAAAATTGATGAGGCAGGGTTGCTCAATTCAGCGTTTACGGACGCTTCCAATTCGCCCATTTGCACTAATAATTCACGCATATTTTTCGCACCTGCACCTGATGCGGCTTGGTAAGTGGCAACAGATACCCATTCCACTAAATCACGCTCAAATAAGCCACCCAATGCCATTAACATTAAGCTAACGGTGCAGTTACCGCCAACGAAGGTTTTCACGCGATTTTTTAGCCCTTCGCTAATCACATTTTGGTTTACGGGGTCAAGCACGATGATCGCGTCTTTATCCATACGCAATGCAGAAGCAGCGTCAATCCAATAGCCGTTCCAGCCTGTGGCTTTTAATTTTGGATACACTTCGTTGGTGTAATCACCACCTTGACAGGTAACGATAATATCTAATTTTTGTAATTCAGCGATGTCAAAGGCATCTTTTAACACGCCTGCATCTTTACCAGCAAATACAGGCGCTTTTTGACCTGCTTGTGAAGTGGTGAAAAAGATAGGGTTGATATTAGCGAAATCATTTTCTTGTTGCATACGATCCATTAGCACTGAGCCAACCATTCCACGCCAACCGATAAAACCTACGTTTTGCATAAATTTTTCCTTATAGATAATGTTGTGTTGAAAAGAGAATACTGGTGAAATGAGGTGAGCAATTTTATGATTAATGATGCTCACTTGCTAGCTCATTACACCAACTATTCGCAAAGGATTTATTACGTTAAATCGTAGGAAAAAACCTACAAGATAGCTTCTCCAAAAGCAAGCCTTTTTCTAAAAAAAGTTGAGTGATATTGATCTTTTTATAAAAATAGGATATTTCATCTACAATTTATTCTTTGGTTGGCGACGTTTTCCAATATTTTTTTGATCTTTATGACGTAGTTTAGCTTTTTTCTGTTGTTCATTTTTTTTCTTATCATCGCGTATTTTTTTGAGACGAGCTTTTTGCTTTTTACTCACTTTTTTTACTTCACCGTCTTTCGGTGCTTTGGTACGCGGTTCTAAGCCTTCAATAATCCGAGGTTTAAGCAATTCCTCAGTATAACGCTTAATTTTGCCGAGCAATTTATAATCGTGAGCCTCAACAAAAGAAACCGCAATGCCTTTTTTACCAGCACGCGCAGTGCGTCCAATACGGTGTAAATAAGTGTCTGCGCTGTAAGGCAAATCCATATTCATCACGTGGCTGATGTCATCAATATCAATCCCACGTGCCGCCACATCGGTGGCAACTAGCACGGTTACCACACCGTTTTTGAGTTTATCAATGGCATTATTGCGTTGCGTTTGTGCCATTTCCCCTTCTAAATAGGTACTGCGAATGCCACGTTTACGCAAAGTGTCGGAAAGCTCTCGCACGGTTTCACGGCGACGAACGAAAATAATGCCCTTACTCACCTTTTCCTGCTCAATAAAACGAGCAAGCAATTTCACTTTATGCTCATCGCTGTCTGCGTGATAGTACCATTGTTGGATTTTTTTACGCTCACGGCGACTTGGCTCCGCATCAATTTGCACAGGGTCATTGAGTAATCGCCCTGCAAAATCCATTAGCAGTTCCCCTTCCAATGTGGCAGAAAACAGCAAGGTCTGTTTACGCCAGCGCGTTTCGGCAGCAATTTTTTCCGCATCTTGTCCAAAGCCCATTTGCAACATTCTATCCGCTTCGTCAAAAATCAGAATTTCTACCGCGCGACAATCAAAATTTTCTTCTTGGATATATTGCAGCAAACGCCCCGGTGTGGCGACCACCAAATCTTGGTTGCTGTTAAACACTTCGCCGTGGTTTTGATACGCCACACCGCCTGTGATGGTGGTAATATCAAGGTTAGTAAATTGTGCTAATTGCTCCGCTTGCTCTGCCACTTGCATCGCCAACTCTCGAGTTGGGGTGAGAACTAACACCCTTGGCGTACCAGGTTTACGGCGTGGATTATCCAGCAAATGTTGCAAGGCGGGCAATAAGAAAGCAGCGGTTTTCCCCGTACCCGTTGGGGCTGAACCTAGCACATCTCGCTCCGCCATTGCCGCTGGAATGCTTTCCAACTGAATGGCGGTGGGGCGTTGGTAGCCTTTTTTCGCTAAGGCTTTTAATAATTCTGGGGCGAGATCCAATTCTTCAAATTGTGCTAAGTTCATATTTATTGTTACTATTAGGAAAAAATTAGTGCAGATTATACCGCACTTTAGGGGCAAAGTGCGGTCAATTTTTGGGAAGTTTATGGCAAAGAAAAATCAAGGTTTTCGCTTTAAGCAGTTTCAGGTTAATCATCATCGCTGTGCGATGAAAGTGGGAACAGATGGCATTTTGCTTGGCGCTTGGGCAGATATTCAAGGGGCAAAAAACCTTTTGGATCTCGGCACAGGCACGGGGTTAATTGCGTTAATGTTGGCACAACGCACGGCGCAAAATTGCCATATTAGTGCGGTGGAACTTGATAATGCTGCGGCAGAACAGGCGCAGGAAAATATTCAGGCTTCCCCTTGGGCTGAGAAAATCTCGCTATATCAAATGGATATAGCAAAATTCGCACAAAATCCACCGCACTTCTTTGATTTAATTGTGGCTAATCCGCCCTATTTTGAACCTGCGCAAGCTTGCAAAAATGCACAACGTGATCTTGCCCGCTACACCCTTGAACAAAGCCATAATGACTGGCTCAATGTGGCAGCACAATGCTTAAATGAACAGGGTAAAATCCAATTTGTGTTGCCTTATGAGGCGGGAAAAATCTTGCAAAAAAGCACCGCACTTTATTGCACGGAGCAATGCGATGTCATAACCAAAATTGGCAAGCCAGCACAACGAATATTACTCACTTTTCGTAAACTAGCTGAACCTATGCAATATTCACAACTGATTATTTATGACGAAAATAATCAATACCACCCTGATTTTGTGGCATTGACGAAAGAATTTTATCTGAAGTTTTGAATAAAAAAACCTAGCACAAACGTGCTAGGTTGGTGAGATTACTCCGCAAATTCGTCCAACATATCTAAGGTTGGGACGAAGAAAAGTGTGCCTGTGCGGGTGCGGCTGAAATCAAGCAAGCGGTCGTAGTTGCCTGCTGGATTGCCGATAAACATATTGTTTAGCATTGCTTGCACGGTACTGAAGGTGTTGGCATAGGCAATGAAATAAGTTCCCACTTCGCCGTTAGCAGAAAAGGGCATATTGTCGCGAATGACTTTGCGATCATCGCCCACGTTAGCTAATGCGCTGTGGCTGTTAGCTGGTTTGGTGTCATCGTCCATTTCAATGTCATCTGCTTTAGAGCGACCGAACACTTTTTCTTGCTCGCTTAATGACAGCGCACGCCACGCTTGCATATCGTGAACATATTTTTGTACGAATAAATAGCTACCGCCTTGGTAAGCAGGGTCTTCTTCCCCTACGGTGCCGAATAAGATGCGGTCTTCTGGATCGTGTGGGTTTTCTGTGCCGTCCACAAAGCCAAGAATACTGCGTCCGTCCCAATAGCGGAAGCCTTGAATATCCACCACGCATTTCGCCACATCGTGTAATACATCGGTGATATTTTGTGCAATATCAAAGCAGTAGCTTGGTTGATCACAACGAATATGGAAATGCAAATCGCCACGGGTTGCCACGGCGGTATATTTTGCACCTTTAATTGGTTCAAAAGGGGCAAGCTCTTTTGGCAACGGCTGTGGTAAATCAAGGCGTAACCACGCATCGTGTCCAATGCCCATTACTACGCTGGCTTTGGCATCAGGAAAACGGGTTTTCGCTGAATTATTAAGATTGCCAATTAATCCGCAAAGTTGTTGGAAAGCGGGTTTTACGTCGATATTATCGTGAAAATTCCACACCATAAAAATGGTGTTTTTGTTTGGTTCATCAAGAACATTTTGTAAAGCAGCCATAATATTTCCTTTCTATTTGTTGAGAGTGTGTTTATTTGTTATCTATAAGTTTTGATTTTATAAGAAAATTATAAATACCATCTTCCTCTATACGATCGGTAATGTGAGAGGCGACCTTTTTCAATGAGGTATGTCCATTTCCCATTGCAACGCCAACACCTACTGAATTTAACATTTCTATATCGTTAAGACCATCACCAAAAGCCATAACATTTTCCATTGTTAAACCTAAGTGATGAATAATTGCTTTAATTCCTCTGGCTTTTGAGCCTTCAGAATCAAAAATATCTACGGAGTTAGGATGCCAGCGTACAGTTTTTAAATTATCTAAGATATGTGCATTCTTAATAAGGTTATCTTGAGTATTAGAATAGAATGCTAAAATTTGGAAGACTTCATTGTTTTTAAAATAATCTTTTTCTACGTGATAATTCGTTGTAATGGGATCGAGAGCTTCTTTTAACTCAGATGTAATGTCTGATACACAAATTTTATTATTCGATACAAAAGCATAAACAATGTTATTTTTTTCAAGAAAATGCGTTAAATTTTGTATTTTTGCTGTAGAAATGGGATGTTTTTCAATGAGTTGATTTTGATATTCGACATATTGCCCATTCATTGTAATAAAGGTATTAAGGTTTTCTAACTTTATAAGTTTATTAATTTTTTCTGGGAAACTACAGCGGGCTCTTCCTGTTGCTATACCAACTAATATATTGTTTTCTCGGAGTTTTTTTATCGCAAGTTGGGTGCTTTCGGGAAGATAATTCGTATTTTTTGAAAATAGCGTTTCGTCAATATCAAAAAATACGGCTTTTATCTGTTGTTGATAGTTTGGGATAGACATTTAATTGCCTCGCATTCATATTCTTATGTTATAAAAAGTTAAATAATTTCTTGTATAGATTAATTGAATTTACTATGAGCTAAGCTATCTTCATTTTTCCAGTTTATCATACCTGACTATCTACTACAGCCACAATGTTTTTATGATGAGAGAATCAAAGCCTCTCTGAATGGTTTTTTATACTTTTAGATATGGCTTAAAGTAAAATAGGCAAGCAATTAGCTCACCTACGTTCCAATTTAGTAATTAAACGATAAAAGGTTTTTATTTAACGAGAAATATCTAAACAAGGCTGAATTTTATTTAGCATTTCTTTCACTAAACGTGCAGGAGCGGCGACCACGTTGCCTGAAGTTAAATAGCTGTGTCCGCCTTCAAAATCAGTGACTAAACAACCTGCTTCGCGGGCGATAAGATCACCTGCTGCAATATCCCAAGCTTTCACGCCCATTTCAAAGTAGCCATCAACACGGTTGGCTGCCACATAGCACATATCTAACGCTGCTGAACCTGTGCGGCGGAAATCAGCGACACCCCCTTCACTCACTAAGGTGTTCATAATAGCAAATTGGGTTGGCATTGCGGTTGTTTTTTTGAATGGGAAACCAGTGGCTAAGATTATGCCTTGTAATTCACGCTTGATGTTTTCTGCACGCAGGCGAAGCTCGTTAATTTTCGCACCCTGTCCGCGTGATGCGGTGAACAGTTCGTTGCGGATAGGATCATACACCACGCCCACTTCTGTTCTGCCTTTCACACGAACGGCAATAGACACAGCAAAGTGCGGTAACCCTTTCACGAAGTTTGTCGTACCATCTAGTGGATCAATCACCCATTGTACATCACTATCTTTGCCCTCTAATGCCCCACTTTCTTCGGTAATAATCGTATGGTCGGGGTAGGCTTTTCTAATCACATCGATAATCGCCGCTTCTGAGGCTTTATCAATATTGGTAACAAAATCATTGGTACTTTTTGCGACAGTTTGAATATCATCACGGCGTTCATAACCTTTAGCAATAATATTGCCCGCTTTTCGTGCCGCACGAATAGCGATATTTAACATTGGATTCATATTTCCACCAGATTTTAAAGAACATCATTTAAGGTCACGAATTATAGTGATTTTTTAAGCAAAAAGCGAGAAAAACCCAGTTAGGCGTGAAAAATTTTCCTATTTCTGACCGCACTTTGTGGGTATTGTGCTAGAATACCCACAATTTGTAGTCAGATAATGCAGAATCAAAATGTTAGAAAATATTCGCATTGTGCTAGTAGAAACCTCTCATAGTGGCAATATTGGATCAGCGGCGCGCGCAATGAAAACAATGGGATTAAACCAGCTTTATCTCGTTGAGCCAAAACAAGGGGTTGATGAGCAAGCCATTGCATTAGCAGCGGGGGCTGATGATGTGGTGAGAAATGCAGTTATCGTGCCAACCTTTGATCAAGCTGTGGCAGATTGTGAATTTGTTATTGGGACAAGCGCTCGCCTGCGCCATTTGCAAAGCACCTTACTTGAACCCCGTGCTTGTGCAGAAAAAGCGGTCGCCTTTGCGAAACAGCATAAAGTCGCTATCGTGTTCGGGCGCGAACGTATTGGGCTAACCAATGAAGAATTGCTGAAATGTCGTTATCATTTAACCATTCCTGCCAATCCTGATTATTCTTCGCTGAATTTAGCAATGGCAGTGCAATTAATAAGCTATGAATTGCGAATGGCGTGGTTAGAAAAAAATAAAAAGGAAGGAAATAAAAAAGACGTGGATTTTTCTCTTTCATCAATAGAAACCACCTATCCAACGGCGCAGGAATTAGAATACTTTTTTGCCCATACGGAACGCCTTTATCAACAGCTAGGTTTCATTCAAAATCAAGGTGTTATGCAAAAATTAAGACGTTTATATCTGCGCGCTGAAGTGGAAAAAAATGAATTAAATATCCTACGCGGAATGTTAAGTGCGGTGGAAAAAAGCGGAAATTTCAATAGGGAATAGTTGACTAATTTAGAAGGTTATGTAAGATAACCGCCTAATTGCTAGAAGGAAGTAGAAGATGAAATTAACGTCAAAAGGTCGTTATGCTGTAACTGCGATTTTAGATATTGCATTAAATACTGAAAATGGCCCTGTTAGCTTGGCTGATATTTCAGAAAGACAGCATATTTCCCTTTCTTATTTAGAACAATTATTCGCAAAATTACGCCGCCACGGTTTAGTGAAAAGTGTGCGTGGCCCTGGTGGGGGGTATCAGCTTGGGCAGCCAAGCGATAAAATTTCCATTGGAATGATCATCGCTGCGGTGAATGAAAATATCACCGTAACCCGTTGCTTAGGACAAGGGGATTGCAAAGGCGGGCAGCAATGTTTAACCCATTCTTTATGGGACGAACTCAGCCAGCGAATTGAAAATTTTTTAAATGAAATTACTTTGGCGGAACTGGTGGAAAAACATCATCAGGAAAAGCCTCAGCACCGTCATCATAAAGATTTTGACAATTTAGTGATGCTAAACGAAAACGCTTAGTGTTTTATCATCAAAATCTTTTACCTTAAAAATAAAGCTCTTAGCTTTAATAAAGTGAAGCCCTTAGCTTTAATAAATAAAGTGCGGTGCAAAATAATAGATTTTTTTAGGAGTGTAGAATGAAATTACCTATTTATTTGGATTATGCGGCAACTTGCCCTGTGGACGAACGTGTTGCCAAAAAAATGATGGAGTTTTTAACCATCGAAGGCACCTTCGGGAACCCAGCTTCCCGTTCTCATAAATTTGGCTGGCAAGCAGAAGAAGCCGTTGATGTGGCGCGTAATCACATTGCCGATTTAATCGGTGCGGATAGCCGTGAAATCGTGTTTACGTCAGGCGCAACAGAAGCGGACAACCTTGCCATTAAAGGGGCTGCGCATTTTTATCAAAGCAAAGGCAAACACATTATCACCTGCAAAACAGAACACAAAGCGGTGCTAGATACTTGCCGTCAATTAGAACGTGAAGGCTTTGAAGTTACCTACTTAACACCGAAATCAGACGGTTTAATCGACTTAGAAGAATTAAAAAATGCGATGCGTGATGACACCATTTTAGTGTCCATTATGCACGTTAACAATGAAATTGGGGTGATCCAAGATATTAAAGCCATTGGCGATCTTTGCCGTGAGCGCAAAATTATTTTCCACACCGATGCAACACAAAGCGTGGGTAAATTGCCGATTAATTTGGCGGAATTGAACGTGGACTTAATGTCGATGTCAAGCCACAAACTTTACGGGCCAAAGGGGATTGGTGCACTATACGTACGCCGTAAACCGCGCGTTCGTTTAGAAGCGATCATTCACGGCGGTGGCCACGAACGTGGTATGCGTTCAGGTACATTGCCTGTTCACCAAATCGTGGGTATGGGCGAGGCTTATCGCATTTGTAAAGAAGAAATGGCAACCGAAATGCCACGCTTAAAAGCATTGCGTGATCGTTTATACAACGGCTTAAAAGACATCGAAGAAACCTATGTGAATGGTTCAATGGAACACCGTGTGGACAACAACCTAAACATCAGCTTCAACTATGTGGAAGGTGAAAGTCTAATGATGGCATTGCGTGATATTGCCGTTTCATCAGGTTCAGCTTGTACTTCAGCCAGCCTTGAGCCGTCTTATGTGTTGCGTGCTTTAGGATTAAACGATGAGCTTGCACACAGCTCAATCCGCTTTACTGTGGGACGTTACACCACCGAAGAAGAAATTGACTACACCATCAATCTGGTGAAAGGTGCGGTGGAAAAATTAAGAGAATTATCCCCATTATGGGATATGTTCAAAGAAGGCATTGATCTTAACTCAATTGAGTGGACTCACCATTAATTTAGCAAAAGGAACAGAAAAATGGCATATAGCGACAAAGTAATCGATCATTATGAAAACCCGCGTAACGTAGGTTCATTCGACAAAAAAGATCCAACCGTGGGAAGTGGAATGGTGGGCGCGCCGGCTTGTGGCGATGTAATGCAGTTACAAATCAAAGTGAATGATGACGGCATCATTGAAGATGCGAAATTCAAAACGTACGGCTGCGGTTCAGCCATTGCTTCAAGCTCATTGATCACTGAGTGGGTGAAAGGCAAATCTCTTGATGAAGCTCAAGCCATCAAAAATAGCCAAATTGCGGAAGAATTAGAACTTCCACCAGTAAAAGTGCATTGCTCCATTTTGGCAGAAGATGCCATTAAAGCAGCTATCGCTGATTACAAAGCAAAACGCGGCGAATAATTTAAGCAAATAAAAGTGCGGTGAAATTTAACCGCACTTTTCATCATTTTGTGGAGAACCTTATGAGCGTAACATTAACCGAAAGTGCAGCAAATCGCGTCAAAACCTTCCTTGCTAACCGTGGCAAAGGCATTGGGTTACGCTTAGGCATTAAAACCTCAGGCTGTTCAGGCTTGGCTTATGTGCTTGAATTTGTGGATACCTTAAACGAAGACGATCAAGTTTTTGAAGATCACGGTGTGAAAGTAATCGTGGATACCAAAAGCTTGGTGTATCTCAACGGCACACAACTGGATTTTGTCAAAGAAGGCTTAAACGAAGGGTTCAAATTCACCAATCCTAACGTGAAAGATGAATGTGGCTGCGGCGAAAGTTTTAACGTTTAATAGGAACACCAATGAACAATCCTTTTGCATTGTTTGATTTGCCAGTGGCATTTTCACTTGATCTTGATCTCTTGAATAACCGTTATTTGGCATTGCAAAAATCCCTGCATCCCGATAATTTTGCACATCGTTCAACGCAAGAACAGCGTTTAGCAATGCAAAAATCGGCAGAAGTGAATGATGCCTTGCAAATATTAAAAGATCCCATTGCCCGTGCTGATAGCATTATTGCCTTGCATTTAGGCAGCCAAAATGTGGAAGAAAAAACCAATCACGATATGGCATTTCTAATGCAACAAATGCAATGGCGAGAGCAACTTGAAGACATCGAGCAAGCCCAAAACACCACCGAGCTTGAAGCCTTTCGCGATGAGATCGAACAACATCAGCGTGAAATTCTGGCTCAATTAAGCACCGCACTTTCCGATCAAAATTGGGAACAGGCACAACAGCTCACCGATCGACTGCGTTTTATCAAAAAATTATTGCTTGAACTGGAACGCATTGAAGATAACTTAATGGATTTTTAAAGAGAAAGAGAATGGCCTTATTACAAATAATGGAAGAATGGCAAAAACAACTTCAAAAGATCGAGCTTGACATCGAGGAAAACATCGAACAAGCCCAGAACGCTGATGAACTTGACCTTTTTCCCAATGAGCTTGGGGATTTGAGATACGAGATTGAACAACATCAGCTTAAAATTAAGGGGCAATTAAGAATCGCACGTTCCAAACAAAATTGGGAACAGGCACAACAGCTCGACGATCAACTGCGTTTTATCAAAAAATTATTGCTTGAAGCAGATCGTCTTGGAGATAGCTTACTTGATGTGCATATAGAGAAAGAGAGATAGAATGGCGTTATTACAAATTGCTGAGCCGGGGCAAAGTGCCGCACCGCACCAACATAAATTAGCCGTAGGAATTGATCTTGGCACGACCAATTCACTGGTTGCCACCGTACGAAGCGGAATGGCAGAAATTTTGCTTGATGAAAAAGAGCGTGCTTTAACCCCTTCTATCGTGCATTTTCCCGCCAATCAGCCTGTTATCGTGGGTTATGAAGCGGGGGAACTTGCCAGCCTTGATCCACAAAATACTATTATTTCGGTGAAACGTTTGATCGGGCGATCCTTAACGGATGTGCAACATCGCTATCCGAATTTGCCCTATCGCTTTCAGCAAAGTGAAAACGGCTTACCCGTGTTTGAAACCGCACAGGGGTTACGTAGTCCCATTGAAATTTCAAGCGAAATTCTGAAAAAATTGACCGCACTTGCAGAAAAACGCCTAGGTGGCGAATTGCAAGGGGCGGTGATCACCGTGCCAGCCTATTTTGATGACGCACAACGCCAAAGTACCAAAGATGCGGCAACCCTCGCGGGCTTAAAAGTGTTGCGTTTACTCAACGAACCTACCGCCGCTGCCATTGCTTATGGCTTGGATAGCGAACAAGAGGGCGTGATCGCGGTGTATGATTTGGGCGGCGGCACGTTCGATATTTCCATTTTGCGTTTATCCAAAGGTGTGTTTGAAGTGTTGGCAACAGGCGGCGATACCGCACTGGGTGGTGATGATTTCGATCATTTGATTGCCGATTGGATCGTGGCTCAGTCTGGCATTAGCCCACAAAACGATCAGCAAACTCGCGAGCTTTGGCAGTTAGCAAAACAGGCGAAAACCCGTTTATCTGATGAGCCAAGCACGGCTATTCAATATCAAAATTGGCAAGGGGAACTCAGTCGCGATGAATTTAATCAGCTGATTGAGCCGTTGCTCAAACGCTCTTTAATGGCGTGTCGCCGTGCCTTAAAAGATGCAGGCATTAGCCCGCAAGAGGTGCGAGAAGTGGTGATGGTTGGCGGCTCAACCCGTGTGCCGTTTGTGCGTGAGAAAGTGGGAGAATTTTTCCAACGTGAGCCATTAACCTCTATCGATCCCGATAAAGTGGTGGCACTGGGGGCAGCAATTCAAGCGGATATTTTAGTCGGCAACAAGCCAGATAGCGAAATGTTGCTACTTGATGTAATTCCGCTCTCTTTAGGCATTGAAACAATGGGCGGTTTGGTGGAAAAAATCATTCCACGCAACACCACCATTCCTGTGGCAAGAGCACAAGAATTTACCACCTTTAAAGACGGTCAAACCGCAATGAGCGTGCATATCGTACAAGGGGAGCGTGAAATGGTGGCAGATTGTCGTTCGCTCGCTCGTTTCACCTTGCGAGGCATTCCCCCAATGGCAGCAGGGGCAGCACATATTCGCGTTACCTATCAAGTGGACGCGGACGGTCTGCTTAGCGTTACCGCAATGGAAAAATCTACGGGCGTACAATCGTCTATTCAGGTGAAGCCGTCCTATGGTTTAAGCGATGAAGAAATCGCCGCAATGCTAAAAGCCTCAATGGAAAATGCCAAAGAAGATATTCAGGCTCGCTTGCTTGCGGAACAACGTGTTGAAGCCTCGCGTGTGATTGAAAGCGTGCAATCCGCCTTGCAACAAGATGAAAATCTGCTGAATGACGAAGAATTAAGTGCGGTGAAAAATGCGTTAATTTCTTTGCAAACATTAGTACAACAACAAGATAGCCTTGCCATTAAACAAGGCATTAAAGCTTTGGATCGTGCCACGCAAGAATTTGCGGCACGCCGTATGGATAAATCAATTAGAACCGCTCTGTCTGGGCATTCTATTGATGAAATTGAGAATTTTAAGGAATAGTGATTATGGCTAAAGTCATTTTTTTACCTCACGAAACCCTTTGTCCGGAAGGAATGGTGGTGGACGCTGCCGAAGGGGATAATTTATTAGATGTGGCATTAGATGCCGGCATTGAAATTGAACACGCTTGCGACAAGTCTTGTGCTTGTACCACCTGCCACGTTGTGATCCGCGAAGGTTTTGATAGTTTAAATGAAAGCACCGAAGCCGAAGACGATATGCTAGACAAGGCTTGGGGCTTAGAAGTGGACAGCCGTTTAAGCTGCCAATGCCAAATTGGTAATGAAGATTTGGTGGTGGAAATTCCAAAATACAGTTTAAACCACGCCAGAGAAGAGCATTAAGCGAGAACAAAAGCAAAAACTGATTAAGGTTTTCTAACTGGGGCGGAGTAAAATCCGCCTATCTATTTTATGGCGAAATATGTCGTGATTTGTTTAAGATCAAATCGCTATAACTCATAAAGATTTAGTTTTTGCCTTTTTAGTAATGAGCTTAGATAATAGTCAGCATTGCCCTGACCTTGAATAGAAGGAAAAATATGAAAATCCAACAAACCATTAAGCAAAACCATCTTGGGCTGTTATTCCAACAAGGCTCATTTGGGATTGAAAAAGAGAGCCAGCGTGTACACGCAGACGGTTCTATCGTAACCACTGAACACCCTAAGGTTTTTGGCAATCGATCGTATCACCCTTATATTCAAACGGATTTTGCTGAAAGCCAAGTAGAAATGATCACCCCGCCACAGCATAAATTGGAAGATAGCTTGCGTTGGCTTTCTGCCATTCATCAAGTGGTGCTGCGTTCTATTCCAGAAGATGAATATTTGTTCCCACTCAGTATGCCAGCAGGCTTGCCGCCAGAAGATCAAATTCAAGTGGCGCAATTAGACAATGCCGAAGATGTGGCTTACCGCGAGCATTTAGTGAAATCTTATGGCAAAAATAAGCAAATGGTGAGTGGGATTCATTACAACTTCCAGCTTGATCCTGAACTAGTACAAACCCTTTTCAAAGCGCAGTCAGAATATCAAAGTGCGGTGCAATTTCAGAATGATTTATATCTCAAAATGGCGAAGAATTTCCTTCGTTATCAATGGGTTCTGCTCTATCTACTAGCAGCTACGCCAACGGTGCAAGATAATTATTTCAAACAAGGCAACCCATTAAAAGCGGGGCAATATGTGCGAAGCCTGCGTTCGAGCCAATATGGCTATGTGAATGCTCCTGAAATCAAAGTGTCTTTCGACAGCATTGAGCAATATGTAGAAAGTCTTGAGCATTGGGTAAACAGCGGAAAGCTGATCGCCGAAAAAGAGTTTTATTCCAATGTGCGTTTGCGTGGTGCGAAAAAAGCTCGCGAATTGCTCAACAACGGTATTCAATATTTAGAGTTTCGCTTGTTCGATCTTAACCCGTTCGATCAATACGGTATCACCCTCAGCGATGCGAAATTTATCCATTACTTCGTTTTATTAATGATTTGGCTTGATGAAACCGTGGATCAAAATGGTGTGGAACTCGGTAAAGCCAGATTGGCTGAAGTGGCATTAGAAAATCCGCTTGCCCCAACCCAATATCGCCAAGAGGGAGAAGCCCTGCTTCATCAACTGCTTGCAATGTTGGAAGAAATTCACGCACCGCAAGAAATCAGTGAAATCGTGCAACAAAAATTACAACAGTTTGCCGATCCAGCTTTAACCCTTGGCGGACGTTTAGTGCAAGCCATTGAAAAAGCAGGTGATTATCAAAAACTTGGGGCAGCCCTTGCGCAACAATATAAAGCCAATGCTTTTGAGCGTTTTTATGCATTGGAAGCCTTTGATAATATGGAATTATCCACCCAAGCGTTATTGTTTGATTTGATCCAAAAAGGCATCAAAACAGAAATTTTGGACGAGCAGGATCAGTTCCTTTGCTTGCAAGTGGGCGATCATATTGAATATGTGAAAAACGGAAATATGACCTCAAAAGACAGCTACATTTCACCATTAATTATGGAAAACAAAGTGGTCACCAAAAAAGTGTTGCATAAAGCAGGCTTTAACGTGCCACAAAGTTTGGAATTTACCTCCGCCGAACAAGCCATTGCGAATTACGGCTTATTTGAAGGGTGCGCCGTAGTGATTAAGCCAAAATCCACCAATTACGGTTTAGGTATCACTATTTTCCAACAAGGTGTTAGCAACCGTGAAGATTTTGCGAAAGCCATTGAAATTGCCTTCCGCGAAGATAAAGAAGTGATGGTGGAAGATTACCTAAGCGGCACGGAATATCGTTTCTTCGTGCTAGGTGATGAAACCCTTGCCGTGCTATTACGCGTGCCAGCCAATGTGGTGGGCGATGGCAAACACAGCGTGGCAGAATTGGTCGCGGCGAAAAACGATCACCCATTGCGTGGCGATGGCAGTCGTACACCATTGAAAAAAATTGCTCTTGGCGATATTGAAAAACTGCAACTCAAAGAGCAAGGCTTAACGGTGGATAGTATTCCTGAAGCAGGGCGCATTGTGCAGTTACGCGCAAATTCAAATATCAGCACAGGCGGTGATAGCATTGATATGACCGATGAAATGCACCCAAGCTATAAAGCCCTCGCGGTGGGCATCACCAAAGCAATGGGGGCTGCAGTGTGTGGCGTAGATCTCATCATTCCAGATCTCCACAAACCTGCCGAACCAAGCTTGCAATCTTGGGGCGTAATTGAAGCCAATTTTAATCCAATGATGATGATGCACATTTTCCCTTATTCAGGAAAATCACGCCGTTTGACGCTCAATGTGATAAAAATGCTCTTCCCTGAGCTACCGCATTAATACTTCAAGTGCGGTCATTTTTTCCTTAGTTTTTATGGGCTTAATCATTGCATTAAGCCCATTTATAATCGTTTAACAAAATATAGCTAAATTGATTTCACTTTCATACAAGGCTACGAACCTTGCCATACCATTTATACTATCTGCAGCTCAAAGCCTTGTCTTGTTTTGAACTTAACCGACTATATTTGTTTGGATTTTTCTGTGGCATATTGCTGTAAAGCCGATAATTCTTTTTTCGCTTTCTTCGAGAGCACCTTATTGTCTTGCAGAATTTGATCAGAACGGAGAAGGATAAAAGTGAGATACTCAGGGTTCTGATTTTGCTCAAATTGTGATTTAGCGAAATACATTTCCGCAAAATCTTTATTAATTTGTGAAAGTAATAATTTTTGCCCTACCAATATCATCAGAGCGATCACAAGGGCAATCACCGTGCCATATCCTTTCGTTGGGTAATAGGCAATACCGCCAATAATAAAAAGTGCGGTAATTAATTTGGAGCTATTTTTTAAGTACCCTTCACTTTCGGGATCTTTGATCAGATCTTTAAACTTCATTAAATATTCCTTCTTTTTGCTCTCTTGCCAACTGATAATAAAAAAGCGGTTTATTCACTAAACCGCCCGATAAATTAAGCTAAGATACCAAAATAATATCCTACGATGCCAACACCGAATAAGGCAAAAATAATGTACATTGCGTTCACTTTTTTCTGTAATAAGTACATACACAAGAAAGTTAAGCCCAATGCGGCAAGCCCCGGGAGCAATTCATTTAACACACTTTGCACGGTAGTTACCACTTCCTGCCCTTGTGCATTAACATAACGCGATAATTCAAGCGGAATATTGATGGTTGTCCATTTTGATACCAGCACCCCCATTACAAATAACCCCAAAATAGAGGTCCCTTGGGTGAGTTTTTGTAAGCGACCGCCGCCCATATCTTGCACAATTTCCGTTCCTTTCGCATAACCATAATGGAAACCATACCAACGGGTTAAGGCACGGAAAATGTTAATACCGATAAAGAATAACAATGGCCCTAATAGGCTTCCGCTAATGGCTAAACCTGCCCCTAAGGCGGCGAGAACAGGGCGTAATGTTCCCCAGAAAATCGGATCACCCACACCAGCTAATGGCCCCATTAGCCCCACTTTTACCCCACTGATTGCCGCATCATCAATATCTGTCGCACCATTAGCACGCTCTTGTTCCATTGCCGCTGTAACGCCAATAATTGACGAGGCAACCCAAGGCTGGGTATTAAAAAATTCAAGGTGGCGTTTTAACGCATCGGCTTGATCTTCTTTTTTACTGTATAAACGCTTAATGGCGGGGATCATTGATACACAAAAGCCCATCGCTTGCATACGTTCAAAGTTAAATGAACCCAATAAAAATGTCGAACGCCAGTAAGTGCTACGAATATCGGCTTTCGTTAATTGTTTTTTCTCTGACATAATCAATTCCTTCTCTTATAGACCTTCAAGTTCATCATCGGCAAGTTCTTTTTTCGCACTTGCAGCAGGCAGGGTTGCCTGATTAAAACGTGGGTTTAATTGTATATAAATTAATGCTAAGCAGGCCCCTAATAACCCTAAACCAACAAGGTTATAGTTAGAGAATGAGGCAATCACGAAGCCCACGAAGAAGAACGGCATTAATGCACCAGCACGCATCATATTAATCACCATTGCATAGCCCACAACCACGATGAAGCCTCCTGCAATTTGTAAGCCACGGGTTACCACTTCAGGGATCGCATTTAAGGCTGTGGTTACAGTATCTGTGCCTGCCACTAATGCCACGAAGAAAGTTGGAATAGCCACCCTTAACGCTTGTAAGGCTAAGCCTGAAAAATGGCACAATTCAATACCTCTGAAATTCGCCTGTTTAGCAAAATCATCGGCTTTATGTTGTAAGAAAATCGTGAGGGTTCGCACAAAAATGGTTAGCACCTGCCCTGCCGCTGCCACAGGAATAGCGATCGCAATCGCTGTGCCTTTATCTTGCCCACCTTTGATCACCAAAATAGCTGCGATCACCGAGGCTAAGGCTGCATCAGGCGCCATTGCTGCCCCAACGTTCATCCAGCCAAGAGCAAGCATTTCAAGCGTACCGCCAATAATAACGCCAGAAGTAATATCGCCTAGCACCAAGCCGATCAAAGTGCAAGCCACTAATGGACGGTGTGTTTGTCTTTCATCTAACACGCTTCCCATACCACAAATTGCGGCAACAAGGGTTACGAGGATAATTTCCATAGTCGTCATAAATAAGTCCTCTTAATTAAAATTTTAATGCGTCAAGTTTTTGTTTGGTTAATGGCTCTTTCGGGCTGCTTGCTACTTGTTGCAAGCTCAGATCAACCCCTAAATCTAATAATTTGCGGAAGGCTTCCACATCTTGTTGGTTCACGGTAACCGCTTGTGAAAGCTGTTGATTGCCTTCTTTATAAGTCATACCGCCCACATTCACTTTATCCACTTTTACGCCCCCTTCAATTAGGCGAACAATATCTGTTGGATTGGTTACCAGCCACAGAATATTTTTCCCTGCATATTTTGGATTGTGATAAACCTTAATGGCTTTTTCTACGGGGATCGCATAGGATTTCAAATGTTCTGGTGCAACTTGCAAAAGCAAATCACGGCGAATAGGATCTTCTGCTACTTCATCACTCACTGCAAAAATCGCCTCGCACTTCACCGCTTTTGCCCAAGAGGTCGCCACCTGACCGTGAATTAAACGGCTATCAATACGTAGCAATGAAATATTCATATTTCCCGAAAGTGCGGTGCTTTTTTCTGAGTTTTTTGGTGTTTCTGAAGTGGTAGCCTGAACGGGTGCAGCCTGTTTTGTTGTGCTTTTCTCAGGCTGGAACGAACGCACTGCCGCCACGCCCACTTCTTTTGCCGTACTTACCAATTCATCAAGCGAAACGGAATCTTTAGCATCCAACACCTCAAGTAACATTGGTAAATTCACCCCTGTTACAATATCCGTATTTTCTCCACGCATTGTGGCAACACGGCTTGCCGCGTTATAAGGGCTGCCACCAAATAAATCCACCAAAAATAAAACAGGTTCATTCTCTGGTAATTGGGCAATAATCGCCTGATATTTCTCAACTAAATGCTCACCACCCTCACCCGGTAAAAAGGTTACAACGTGGGTATTTTCATCTTCGCCGTAAACCATTGCCGCTGAATTTACCAGTTCTTCTGAAAATTTACCGTGCGTTGCAACAATAATATGGGTCATATAACCTCCAAATTTATTTGAAAAAACGTTTCAGCAAAATAACTAAAGCAATGCAATCGATTGCAATGCTAAGAAAGTGTAATCCTAATTTTTTGTAGATTAAACGTCTTTTTGCTGAAAATATGATCTGTATCATAAAAAGAAACAAAGGAAATTAGCTGGGATTTTTCGAACCTTTACTTTTCACGGTGGGATTCTTAGAATGAAAAATACAAATGGGCTAGCTAAAGGCGTAAATCGAATGGCATATAAAATGGTTTTCTCAGATATGGACGGTACATTACTCAATAGCCAACATCAAATTACCCCTGCAACGGTGCAGTCCATACAACGCATTATGAAAAAGGGCATTCCTTTTATTCCTGTTTCCGCTCGCCCTCCTTACGCCATTTTGCCTTATATGGAACAACTTCATAATAAAAATGAAATTGTCTGCTATAGCGGGGCATTAATTTTAGACAAAAATCTCACCGCACTTTATTCCATCACCTTAGAAAATACGCTTTTGCCTCAACTGGCGCAGATCTTAGCTCACTACCCTACGCTTTCAGTGAGCTATTATTCTCATCTTGATTGGTTTACCACAGATTTAGACAGTCATTGGATTAAGCAAGAAAGTGAAATCACAGGGCTAACAGCGAAAGAAAAACCGCAATATTTAAGCAATGTACACAAAATTTTATTAATGGGAGAAGCGACACAGATTGAGCAAATTGAACCTTTGCTCAAACGACAATTTCCACAGCTTTCTATCCACCGTTCCAAAAAAGAATATTTAGAAATAATGAATAAAGCCGCGACCAAAGCCAATGCCATTCAATTTATGGCACAGCGAGCAGCCGTAGATAAAGCAGACATTATTGCTTTTGGTGATAATTTTAATGATCTTGATATGTTGGAATATGTGGGCTTAGGCATTGCAATGGGAAATTCGCCAGAGGAAATTAAACGCATTGCTAAACAAATCACTGTAAGTAATAACAAAGATGGAATCGCTTTTTCCTTAAATAAACTTTTTTAAATGCTAAGCAATAGCTATTAGTTCAATGTTGCTATACTAGCTTTTTTTCCATTAACGATGTATAAAAATATAATAAAAAACCTATGTAATAAGGACGGTATTATGCCAACACTAAGTGTCGCGATGATTGTTAAAAATGAGAGCCAATATTTAGCTCAATGTTTAGACAGCGTGAAAGATTGGGTTGATGAAATTGTTATTTTGGATTCGGGCAGTACCGATAATACAAAAGAAATCGCTTTGCAATATGGGGCAAAATTTTATCAACATACCGATTGGCAAGGCTTCGGCAAACAACGCCAACTTGCCCAGCAATATGTTACGTCTGATTATGTGTTATGGCTAGACGCTGATGAGCGGGTAACCGATGAGTTACGGGAAAATATTCAGCAAGCGGTGGCAAACAATTTGCCTAATGTAGTGTATGATATTCCACGCATTAGTGAAGTGTTCGGACGTTTAATTCGTCGTTCAGGCTGGTATCCCGATTATGTCGTACGCCTCTACTCAACCCAATATGCGGGCTACAATGATGCCTTAGTTCACGAAAAAGTGGTGTATCCAGCTAATACAAAAGTAGAAAAATTGTCGGGTAACTTGTTGCATTATCCTTATAAAAATTTACATCATTACTTGGTGAAATCGGCTAACTATGCACAAGCTTGGGCAGAACAACGGCAAAGACAAGGAAAAAAAGCCTCGCTGTTACAAGGTGTTACCCACGCCATAGGCTGTTTTGTCAAAATGTACTTGGTAAAAGCGGGCTTCTTAGACGGCAAACAAGGATTTCTGTTGGCGGTGTTGTCGGCTCATTCCACCTTTGTCAAATATGCGGATTTGTGGATCAGAACAAAGTAAAAATAAATAAAGTGCGGTATAAAAAACACCGATTTTTCTGACCGCACTTTACTTGAGCTTAACGCCACTGTTCGCGAATAAAATCTTGAATTTGCGGGAAGATTTGTGCGATTTGAATAGTCGTAAGCGTTTTCTCTTCATTTTGTGGACAAAATGCCAAATGGCGTGCGGGGTCGTTAATCGGCTGCCAGCGTAACGGTGTTGCGGAGCGGTGGCTCGGGTAAAAGCCAATGGTTGGCACATTCAATGCACCGCAAATATGCAGTGGGCCAGTTGAACCCGCAATAAAGAGATCCGCACAAGCTAAAGAGGCGGTGAAATCTGCTAAACCCTCATTTTTATCATAAATCACCACGCGTTCATTATTGACAAGCTGGGCGAGTTGCTGAGCTTTTTCGCTTTCATTTGGCCCCGCCGTCAAAATAATATCCGCCTGAAATTGTTGCAACAATGCGGTGATCAACTCGGCATATTGGGCTAAAGAGAGATTATTGGCGGAGCCACCTGTACCACTATGTACAAAAATCCACTTTTTATTTTCTGCGATGCCTAGCTGGGTTTTCAATTTGTTTTTTTGGGCTAGCAAGGTTTCTTGCGGAAAGGTTAAATAAGGCGGTTGAGGCTCAATAATCTGCCACTGCTGATCGCGTAAAAACGCACGGGCTAAATCCAAATTATATTCAAATTCAGGTTTCAAGGAACGAGAACGGCGTTGGGTTAGGCGATGATTATAGGCGATTTGAGCGAATTTAGTGGCTGGGGCAAGGCGGTATTTGATACCACTTAGCCACACTAATTTTGCATTATGCCAATTTGAGAAGAAGCTAATCACGCCATCAAAATGTTGGGCTTTGATCGCTTGTAAAACCTGCTTAAACTGGGCTTTACTTTTTTTATCTTGCACATCAATGATGATCTCATCAATATCAGGGCAAAGCTGTGCCATTGGTACGGTATATTGTGGAACCAGTGCGGTTATGTGGAGTTGTGGATTAGCTTTTTTTAATAATGCTAATGCGGGGAAAATCAGGACGAAATCGCCTAATTTATCATTGCGAATAACGAGTAATTTTTGCATAGTAATTCTGTGGCTGTGCTGAAAAATACGAATGGGGCATTGTAACAAAGAAGTGCGTGGGTTGTCGCGAATTTATCCGCCTTTCGTGTAAAAGTGCGGTGATATTTTCTTGCATTTTTTGCAAATAAGAGTACAATCCACAGGCTTTTTGTCTATATAAACAGAGAAAAAAGTAAGCATTCCCACTCCTTCGATGTGGGTTTTCTTTTCGTAATTATTAATTAGAGGAAGGTTATGGTAACCATTCGTTTATCTCGTGGCGGTTCTAAAAAACGCCCATTTTACCAAATTGTAGTTGCTGACAGCCGTTGCCCACGCGATGGTCGTTTTATTGAGCGTGTTGGCTTTTTCAACCCATTAGCCGCTGGTAAAGCTGAGCGTCTTCGTATCGATCTTGAGCGTGTTAATGCTTGGGTTGAAAAAGGGGCGAGCTTATCTGATCGCGTAACTTCTTTGGTAAAAGAAGCGAAAAAAGCTGCATAATTGCAGATTTTGAGATTTATAGGTGAATAAAATGACACAACAAAGAATCGAAGTGGTTGGCAAATTAGGCTCGACATATGGCATTCGCGGTTGGTTACGCATTTATTCATCAACAGAACAAGCGGAAAGCATTTTTGATTATCAGCCTTGGTTTTTAAAAATCAAAGGCCAATGGCAGCCAACAGAATTAGAAAGTTGGAAACATCATAATCACGAACTTATTGTTAAATTAAAAGGCATTAATGATCGTGAAATCGCACAAACCCTAACTAATGTTGAAATTGGAGTGGATTTAGCGGTTTTCCCAGAACTTAAAGAGGGCGACTATTACTGGCACGATTTAATCGGCTGCCAAGTGGTGAATCTGCAAGGTTACAATATGGGAACGGTGGCTGAAATGATGGAAACTGGCTCAAATGATGTATTAGTTGTACGAGCAAGTCAAAAAGATGCTTTTGGAAAACAAGAACGGTTAATTCCGTTTTTGTATGAACAAGTAGTTAAAAGAGTAGATCTCACCACCAAGACTATTGAAGTGGATTGGGACGCTGGTTTCTAAACTCAGGCATACAGTAAGCTTTAGGCTGTAGCATTTCGAGCCTACAAATTAGGAAAATAACAATGTGGATTGGTCTTGTTTCATTGTTCCCCGAAATGTTTAAAGCGATCACTGAGTATGGGGTAACGGGCAGAGCCGTAAAACAAAATCTCTTGCAAATACAGTGTTGGAATCCGCGTGATTTCACCACGGATAAACACAAAACCGTTGATGATCGCCCTTATGGCGGCGGGCCTGGAATGTTGATGATGGTGCAACCATTGCGTGAGGCAATCCAAGCGGCTAAAACGGCAGCAGGAGAAGGGGCAAAGGTAATTTATCTTTCTCCACAAGGACGTAAACTCGATCAATGCGGCGTAACAGAGCTGGCAAAAAATCAGAAATTGATTTTCGTCTGCGGGCGTTATGAAGGCATTGATGAGCGAGTAATCCAAACTGAAATTGATGAAGAATGGTCAGTGGGTGATTACGTTCTTACGGGGGGAGAGCTGCCAGCAATGACATTAATTGATGCCGTTGCAAGGTTTATCCCCGGAGTGCTAGGCAAGCAAGCCTCTGCAGAAGAAGATTCTTTTGCTGACGGTTTATTAGATTGCCCGCACTATACTCGGCCGGAGGTGCTAGACGGAATGTCAGTGCCTGCGGTGTTGATGTCGGGTAACCACGCAGAAATTCGTAAATGGCGGTTAAAACAATCGCTATTAAGAACGTGGTTAAGACGCCCTGAGCTATTGGAAAGCCTAGCTCTGACTGACGAACAACGGAAACTGCTGGTGCAAGTCAAACTTGAACAGCAAGCAAATAAAGTTGATTAGTTGATTGCGAGTTTAACCATTCGCAAAATCATCAGTTAATACTAGGATCTTAGAAGGATTACACAATGAGTAACATCATTAAACAAATTGAACAAGAACAATTAAAACAAAATGTACCTAGCTTCCGCCCAGGTGATACTTTAGAAGTTAAAGTATGGGTTGTTGAAGGAAGTAAACGTCGTTTGCAAGCATTCGAAGGCGTGGTTATTGCAATTCGTAACCGTGGCTTGCACAGTGCATTCACTTTACGCAAAATTTCTAACGGTGTAGGCGTTGAGCGTGTATTCCAAACTCACTCACCAGTTATCGACAGCATCGCCGTGAAACGTAAAGGTGCAGTGCGTAAAGCGAAACTTTACTACTTACGCGAACGTTCAGGTAAATCTGCACGTATTAAAGAGCGTCTTGGTGATTAATTCTCTTTCTGTCTAAGAGAATGAAATGAAGAGGGCTGGTAGCAAAATGAAGCAAACCAGTCCTTTTTTATATTCGATGGCATTACTGTTTGAGTTAAAATAATTTTCTGTTACTTCATTGTTGCTATGCCATCTACATCTAGTACTTGTTGCCTTATTTTAAATTTACGCAATGATAAATCGTGTAGGACAGAACTTTTATTTGTCAAAACTAGTCTAATAAGCATATTCAATTAATGTAGAACCTCTATGAATTTTTTAAGATCCTCTTTTAGTTTTTTATCCCCTATTTTTAGTTTTTTCTTGGCAAATCTTGCTTTATTATCAGTAAGCCGTTTATTACTTGCTATTTGGCAAAATGAACGAATTTCTGCCGTGAATGGATGGGTATCGCTTTTTCTACAAGGAATTAGAATTGATATTGTAAGTTTATGTTGGTTGTTTTCCGTACCAATTTTACTGACTTGTTTTTTTGCCAATAAAACCAGTTTGGGAACGGCGGTAAATCATTTTGTCCGCGTCTGGCTTGTTGCAAGTACGGTATTTATTCTATTTATGGAATTTGCTACACCCGCATTTATTGAGACCTATGATTTCCGCCCAAACCGCTTGTTTGTGGAATATTTAGTTAATCCAAAAGAAGTGTTCACAATGTTGGCAAACGGGCATCTTGTGGCATTAATTTTAACCCCAATTCTGACCGCACTTTCTGTTTATGGCGTGTGGAAATTCTCTGCTCATTTATGGGACGATTTAGTGTACCCTCAGTGGCAATGGCGACCTGTGATTTTCTTGGTCGTCGGGCTACTGACCTTTATTGGTGCACGTTCTAGTTTTCAACATCGTGGCATTAACCCAGCAATGGTAGCGTTTTCTTCCGATCCGCTGGTAAATTCCTTAGTATTAAACTCGGGTTATTCTGTTATCTTTGCAATTCAACAGTTTAAAGATGAAAGTAACTCCTCAGAAATTTATGGCAAGATGCCTCTTGAAGAAGTGGTGGAAACTTTGAAACAAGTGCGTGGTCGCCCTGAGAGCGATTATATTTCTGCAGATTTCCCAACGCTCACACACAACAAGCCAACCTATAACGGAAAGCCAAAAAATTTGGTGATTATTTTGGAAGAAAGTTTAGGTGCACAATTTATTGGTACACTAGGCGGCAAACCGCTTTCCCCGCATTTTGACGAGCTTGCTAAACAAGGCTGGTTATTTGAAAATCTCTATGCCACAGGTACGCGTTCCGTTCGCGGAATAGAAGCGGTTACTGCAGGTTTCACGCCAACACCTGCTCGCTCAGTAGTGAAATTGGCAGGAGCACAAAATGGCTTTTTTACCATTGCATCTTTGCTCGGACAACAAGGTTATCACACTTCCTTTATTTATGGTGGGGAAAAACATTTTGATAATATGGCGAGCTTTTTCTACGGCAATGGTTTCCAAAAAATTATCGATCAATCTGAATATAAAGAACCAAAATTTACGGGAACTTGGGGCGTGAGCGATGAAGATTTATTTGATAAAGCCAACGCGGAATTTACCGAATTACACCGCACTGGTCAGCCTTTCTTCAGTCTTGTGTTTACTTCAAGCAACCACGATCCATTTGAGTTTCCTGATGGCAAGATTGATCTTTATGAGCAGCCAAAACAAACCCGCAATAATGCGGCGAAATATGCGGATCACGCATTAGGACATTTTTTCCAATTAGCGAAAAATTCAGATTATTGGAAAGACACAGTTTTTCTTGTGATTGCCGATCACGATTCCCGCGTGGGAGGTGCATCGCTTGTGCCAATTAAACATTTCCATATCCCAGCATTAATTTTAGGCGAAGGTATTGAACCACGCCGTGATAACCGCTTGGTAAGCCAAATTGATATGCCAACCACCTTGCTTTCCTTGATTGGAGTAGGTGGCGACTATCCAATGTTAGGTTATGATTTAACCCAGCCAGTCGATCCAAACCGTGCATTAATGCAATTTGACCGCACAATGGCATTCCGCCGTGGTGATGATGTCGCCATTTTACAACAAGGGCAGCCCGTACAAGGTTTCCACTATGATGAAAAAAGTGGGCAGCTTACTCCAAATGATATTGCACCATCATTACAAAAAGAAGCTTTAGCTTATGCTTTATGGGGTAGCTATGCCTATAAACAAAAATTGTTTCAGGGGAAAAAGTCAAAAGAGTGATGTAAATTTATAGGAAGCCAATAGATGGATATTGCGATTTCTAACTAAATGTTAGTGAGTGTTCGTGAGTAATGAAGTATAGTTTATTACTAATTTTTCATACCGCTCTATTATGGAACGGTATGACTTTTAATGAATAAAAGTATCTTCAAGCAAATAACGATATAAATATCAATTTATATACCGTTTATTTTCGTACTCAAAATAATAAGGACTACTATCCTGAAAGAAAAAATCCCGCTTTATTAAGCGAGATTTTTTCTTAAATTAGTAAATTAAAGATTCACTTTTTTTCAAAACGCTCTGCGGCGTAATCCCAGTTTACTACGTTCCAGAATTCTTTAATGTAGTCTGGCCGACGGTTTTGAAATTTTAAGTAGTAAGCGTGTTCCCAAACATCTAAACCGAAAATTGGGTAGCCTTCGCAACCTGCGATTTCTTTGCCCATTAACGGGCTGTCTTGGTTTGCAGTAGAAACCACTTCTAATTTTCCGTTGTTTAGCACTAACCACGCCCAACCAGAACCGAAACGGGTTGCCGCCGCTTTTTCAAATTCTGCTTGGAATGCTTCCACAGAACCGAAATCACGGATAATGGCGTCTTTTAACGCACCTTGTAAGGTAGTGCCTTTTTTCAAGCTTTTCCAGAATAAGCTGTGATTAGCGTGTCCGCCTGCGTTGTTGCGTAAACCTGTGCGTTTGTCAGCAGGCACTTCCGCGAGTTTAGTGATAAGCTCACCTGGGCAGAGGTCAGCGAATTGAGGTAAGGTTTCTAAAATGGCATTAGCGTTATTCACATAAGCTTGATGATGTTTGCTGTAATGAATTTCCATTGTTTGTGCATCAAAATGGGGTTCTAATGCGTCGTAGGCATAGCCTAGTTCTGGTAATGTGTAAGCCATAAATTTTTCCTTCTTAAAAGTCATTATTAGGGGTAAAAATCCCGCTCATTTTAGCAAAAAACTTGATTGAGATCATTAAAAGTTTAAATTTTGATAAGTAAAGGGCGATGTTTTTCGCCCTGATCAGACAAAATTAACGCTCTTGTTGGGCTTTAACCGCCGCGATCGCGACCATATTGATAATACGGCGAACGGAAGAGGCAGAGGTTAAAATATGCGCGGTTTTATTTACGCCCATTAAGATTGGCCCAATGGTGATTGGCGTTGCTGTGCCTTGTAGCAGGTTTAGGCTGATGCGTGCCGCCTCCATTGTTGGCATAATGAGTAAGTTTGCTGCACCTTTTAATGGGCTGTCAGGCATAATTTCTTTGCGTAAACTTTCGGAAAGGGCAATATCGCAGTGCATTTCGCCATCAATGATTAAATCAGGGGCTTTTTCTTGCACCAGTTTTAGCACTTGACGCATTTTCACTGCGTTTTCATCATTGGCACTGCCGTAATTGGAATGCGAAACAAGTGCCACTTGTGGTTCAATACCGAAACGGCGAACTTCTTCCGCTGACATCAAGGTGATTTCCGCTAATTCTTCCGCTGTTGGGTTTGGATTAACAAAGGTATCCGCAATAAACAAGTTGCCCGTTGGTAGCACCAAACCGTTTACAGTGGCAGGAATCGCCCCCGCTTTCACGCCGTTGAATTCTTTAATCGCATTCAAGTGGGAAGGATAAGGCCCGACTAATCCGCATAGCATTGCATCAGCTTTGCCAAGTTCCAATAGCACAGAACCAAGTGCGGTCGGATTATGCAACATTTTTCGTTTTGCCCCTGCGGGTGTCATTCCTTGACGTTTGAGCTTTTCATAATAGCTTTGCCAGCATTGTTCATAATGTGGGTTATTTTCAATATCAATGATGTCAAAATCACGCCCTGCTTCAAGGTGTAAGCCTAATTTTTTGATTTTCTCTGCGATGATATGCGTACGTCCCAATAGCACGGGCTGAGCAATGCCCAAGGTGGCGATTTCTTGCACCGCGTGCAATACGCGAGTTTCTTCGCCGTCAGTGAGTAAAACGCGTTTTTTATCTTGTTTCGCTTGGGCGAATACCGGTTTCATAAATAAATTCGTTTTGTAAACGAACTGAGTCAGTTTTTCTAAATAGGCATCAAAATCTTCAATCGGGCGGGTTGCCACACCGCTATCCATCGCAGCTTTCGCGACCGCAGGGGCAATTTTTACGATTAAACGAGGATCAAACGGTTTTGGAATGAGATAATCTGGACCAAAAGACACTTCTGCACCACCATAGGCGGAAGTAACCACTTCGCTTTGCTCTGCCAAGGCAAGATCCGCAATGGCATACACCGCAGCTAATTTCATTTCTTCATTGATGGTCGTAGCACTCACATCTAATGCACCACGGAAAATAAATGGGAAACAAAGCACGTTATTTACTTGGTTTGGATAGTCTGAACGGCCAGTACACACAATGGCATCAGGACGAACGGCTTTTGCAAGTGGTGGTAGAATTTCTGGTTCTGGATTAGCAAGTGCGAGAATAAGCGGATCTCTTGCCATAGTTTTAACCATTTCTTGGGTTAATGCCCCCGCGGCGGAACAGCCAAGGAAAATATCACTATTCGGCATTGCATCTGCCAAGGTACGCGTGCCGTTATCTTCAATGGCGTAAAGCTTTTGGTTTCGTCCATTCGCTCATCACGGCCTTTGAAAATCACCCCTTTGGAATCGCACACGGTGATGTGTTCTTTTTTCATTCCAAGGGAAACTAGCAAGTTCAAGCAAGCGATAGACGCCGCACCCGCACCTGAAGCCACCAGTTTGACGTCCTCAATTTTTTTATTCACAATACGTAGCCCATTGATGACCGCAGCCGCTGAAATAATGGCTGTGCCGTGTTGATCATCGTGGAATACAGGGATCTTCATTCGCTCACGCAATTTTTGTTCAATATAAAAACATTCTGGAGCTTTAATATCTTCAAGGTTGATCCCACCAAAGGTTGGTTCAAGTGCGGCGATAATGTCCACTAATTTATCAGGATCTTTCTCGTCGATCTCAATATCAAACACATCTACGCCAGCGAACTTTTTAAAGAGAACGCCTTTCCCTTCCATTACAGGTTTACCTGCTAATGCCCCAATATTGCCTAAACCTAGCACGGCTGTGCCATTAGAAATTACCGCAACAAGGTTACCGCGTGCAGTGTATTTATACGCGGTGGAGGGGTCTTTTTCAATTTCTAAACAAGGCTCTGCGACCCCTGGTGAATAGGCTAAAGCGAGATCACGTTGTGTGGCGAGGGATTTAGTTGGGGTAACTTCAATTTTCCCCGGTTTTGGAAATTCGTGGAAATCCAGTGCGGCTTGACGTAATTGTGCGTCCATAAAACAGTCCTTATAACAATATGAAAGTCTAGTAAGAATAAATTTCGCACCTTATTATAGGTGAAAAAATCAGAAAAACTGTGATGTAGCACACATTATTTACAATTTATTTACAAAATCAACCACACATTCGTTTTTGAGTAAAATTAGAGATTTATATTGAGTTGCTGTACAATGTTTCCCTTATTTAATAAGGAATATTACGAATGCGATTAGATAAATTTTTAGCCGAGCAAACGGGATTAACACGCTCGCAAGCCAATAAAGCCCTGCGTCAAAGTGCGGTGCAAATTAATGGCAAAATTGAGAAAAGCGGGGCGGTGAAAGTGAGTGCGGAAGATGAAATTTATTTTGAGGGGCAACGTCTGAGCTGGTTGGAGTCGGGGCAGTATTTGATGCTAAATAAGCCGCAAGGCTATGTGTGTTCGCACGATGAGGGGGATTACCCTACGATTTATCAATTCTTTGATTACCCTTTGGCAGGCAAGTTGCACAGTGCGGGGCGTTTAGATGTGGATACCACAGGGCTGGTATTGCTCACTGATGATGGACAATGGTCGCATCGCATTACTTCGCCGAAATACCATTGCGAAAAGACCTATTTAGTTACCCTCGCCGATCCTGTGGAAAGCCATTATCAGCAAGCCTGTGAAGCGGGCATTTTGCTCCGCGGCGAAAAAACAGCGACTAAGCCTGCGAAGTTAGAAATTATTGATGATTACAACGTCAATCTCACCATTAGCGAGGGGCGTTATCATCAAGTGAAGCGAATGTTTGCCGCCTTAGGTAATAAAGTGATCGCCTTACACCGTTGGAAAATTGGCGATGTGGTGCTTGATGAACAGTTAGAGGAGGGGGAATATCGCCCGCTTTCTTCGCAGGAATTGGCAGCATTGAAATAAGGAGCTATTTTGACCACCATACCCGCAGTTGTGAAGCCAAGCGTGATTTTTATTTTAACGCTGAGTATTTTATCAATGTTACCCGCCCTTGGGGTGGATATGTATTTGCCCGCCTTTTTGCGGATCAGCCAAGATTTGCATATTGACGCAGAGGAAGTACAGCATACACTCACCTTTTTTGCTTACGGCTTAGCCATCGGACAGCTCTTTTGGGGGCCCGTGGGGGATAGCTATGGGCGTAAGCCCGTGATTTTGCTTGGCGTGTTGGTTAGTGCTGTAACCGCGTTGGCTTTAACGAATGTTACGCAGATCAGTAGCTTTACGGGCTTGCGTTTTATGCAAGGTTTTTTCGGGGCAGCTCCCGTGGTATTGGTGGGAGCATTGATGCGAGATCTCTTCAGCAAAAATGATTTTTCTCGCATAATATCCACGATCACCTTAGTCTTTATGGTTGCCCCTTTAGTTGCCCCTATTATTGGAGGCTATTTGGTCGCTTATTTCCATTGGCATTCAATCTTCTATGTCATCGCCACAATGGGCTTTTTAAGTGCGTTGCTGGTGTTTTTTATCATTCCAGAAACCCATAAAAAAGAAAATCGCATACCCTTGCGTTTGAACGTGGTGGTACGCAATTTTGTGAGCCTAGGTAAGAAAAAAGAAGTGCTAGGCTATATGTTTATGAGTGCCTTTGGCTTTGGTGGAATGTTCGCTTTTTTAACCGCAGGGTCGATTATTTATATCGGGATCTATGGCGTGTCTGAACAGCATTTTGGCTACTTTTTTATGCTCAATATCGGCGTGATGACGCTCGGCTCATTTTTAAACGGGCGTTTGGTGGGTCAGCTCGGTACAGAAAAAATGTTGCAAATCGGGCTTGGCATTCAATTTGTTGCTGCCTTGTGGTTATTAGTGGTTTATTTCGCTGATTTAGGCTTAATGCCGATGGCGATCGGTGTTGCCCTTTTTGTGGGACAAAATCCTCTGATTAGCTCGAATGCAATGGCATCAATTTTAGAAAAATTTCCTGCAATGGCGGGGACAGCAAATTCAATGGTAGGGAGCGTACGCTTTGGGGCTGGAGCTTGTATTGGTTCGCTAGTGGCATTAATGAAAATCGACAGTGCAGCACCAATGTTGCTGACAATGGTGGTTTGCTCGTTCTTCGCTGTGGGGTGTTATTATTTTCTCACCTATAGACAGGAATAGTTGAATGTCTTTCACTTTGAGCGGCGGTCTTTTGCTTGCCGAACATTGATAGAGAAAGCAAAGAGGACGTATGAAGATTAGCCAAGCGGCGAAAGAAACGGGCTTGTCTGCCAAACAAATTCGTGATTATGAAAAAGCGGGATTGCTCCCAACCCCTATGCGAACCCTAGCGGGCTACCGTCGCTATTCCGCACAGGATTTAAGCCAATTACGCTTTATTAGCAATGCACGCAAAGTCGGGTTTTCGTTGCAACAAATTCGCCAATTATTGAAATTAAATCAAGATCCCCACCGCACGAGCCGCGAAGTGAAAGCCATCACCGAACAGCATATTGCGGAGTTAAAAGACAAAATTGCCAGCTTGCAAGAAATGTTAGCCTTACTCCAACGCTGGCATTGCTCTTGTCAAGGCAACGATAGCCCTGATTGCACCATTCTTTCAGGGCTAGGGGAAGAAATAACTCCGTCTTTTTCGGTAGCTGAAGATGAAAAAGTGTAGCTATCATTGCTGAACTTTCTCATTCTTTACCAGTCTATATGAGCGATTTATAACGCTTTATATTTTTGGGAATGAGCGGAAAAATCATTCTCTTTTGTATCAATAATATTCTTATCTAGGAGATAAAAGTGCGGTTGTTTTCTCGCGTAAAATTGAAAAGCTCAACCTTAATTGCATTGGTTGCGTTTTATTTTACCCTTGTATTAAATTTTGCTTTTTACAACAAAGCCTTAACCCTACACCCATTTACTGGCAAGGCAGAAGATTATTTTCTCTTAACCATTCCTTTATTCATTTTCTTCACCCTTAATGCAGTTTTTCAGATTTTTGCGTTGCCGATTTTGCATAAAGTGATTATGCCTATTTTATTGATAATCAGTGCCGCGATCAGCTATCAAGAAATTTTTTATGATGTGCATTTCAGTTCAGAAATGCTAGATAACGTGTTACAAACCACGCCCGCTGAAAGTATGAGAATGCTCACTTGGCAATACCTCACTTGGATTGCGGTATTTGGGATTTTACCTGCTTTCTTATATGTGATGGTAAAGATTGATTACCGCACTTGGTGGAAAGAAACTGTTGTACGTCTTGGCTTAATTCTGTTCTCGGGAGTGGTGATTTTGGGCATTGCTAAAGGATTTTATCAAGATTACGCCTCTTTCGTACGTAATAATAAATCAGAAATGAGCTTGTTATTACCCTCTAATTTTATTAGTGCAAGTGTAAATAAAGTGAAACAAGTACGTGAAGCTAACCGTCCTTATGAGTATATTGGTTTAGATGCAAAACAGAATAAACCTGATTCCTATCGTCATTTAACAGTGATTGTCGTGGGCGAAACCACGCGTGCGCAAAACTGGGGGCTGAATGGCTATGCACGTCAAACCACGCCAAAACTTGCTGCACGTGGTGATGAGGTGATTAATTTTAATTCCGTGTCGAGCTGTGGCACATCAA
Source organism: Avibacterium paragallinarum (assembly GCF_011765605.1). Taxonomy (NCBI): domain Bacteria; kingdom Pseudomonadati; phylum Pseudomonadota; class Gammaproteobacteria; order Pasteurellales; family Pasteurellaceae; genus Avibacterium; species Avibacterium paragallinarum. The sequence continues at coordinate 1,947,859 of NZ_CP050316.1, read as the reverse complement.
CGGCGGTGTCTGTACCTTGTATGTTTTCATTTTTGACTAAGGATCAATATGATGCCGGCAAAGCTCAGAAAATGGACAACCTGCTTGATGTTTTACAACGTGCAGGAGTAAATATTTTTTGGTTGGAAAATAACAGTGATTGCAAAGGCGTTTGCTTACGCGTGCCGAATGAAACTATTCAAGCGAATAAACCGACCTTGAAAAATTATTGTACTGACGGCGAATGTTTAGATGAAGTGATGTGGCCTGATGTGGATAAAATTCTTACACAAGCGGGCAAAGATGGGAAAGATACCGTACTCATTTTACACACCATTGGTAACCACGGGCCAACCTATTATGAACGCTACACCCCGGAGTTCAAAAAGTTTGTGCCAACGTGCGATACCAACCAAATTCAAACTTGTAGCAATGAACAGTTAGTCAATACTTATGACAATGGTATTCTATACATCGACAATTTCCTCAATACCTTAATTGCAAAATTGGAACACCGCGATGATTTAGAAAGTGCGATTTATTATGTTTCCGATCACGGTGAATCTCTGGGCGAAAACGGTATTTACTTGCACGGCACGCCTTACGCCATTGCACCAGCCTATCAAACTCGCGTGCCGATGATCTTCTGGTTCTCAAAAAACTGGAAACAGAATGAGGGCGTGGACTTGGATTGCTTACGCCACAACGCCAGCACACAACATTATTCTCACGATAATTTATTCAGCACGGTGCTTGGAATGATGGATATGGAACTCAACACAAATATTTATAATAGGACACTAGATATTTTAGCAAGTTGTCGAAAAACACATTAAAAATGTTATTGGAATAGATTTTGTTGGTTAAATTGATAGTTATTGTTTTTTTAACGAATAACTGTCAATTTTTTTATTATGTAAGCTCTATTTTTGTGAAGAGCGGGCGAATTGGGCGGCTTCTTCAATCAGTGCATCGCTTGGGCGTTGGTGGGTGTAAAGCACAAATTGTTCCACCGCTTGTAATGTCATCACCTCTGCCCCAGAAATAATTTGCTTGCCCTGTTGCTGGGCATATTGAATAAGCGGGGTTTCCGCTGGCATTGCGACAACATCAAAAATCACATTGGCTTGCGTTATCATTGCGGCGGGAAAAGCAAGATCTTGCTCTTCTTTACCACCTTTCATTCCGATCGGGGTAACATTAACTAAGATCTCAGCCTGTTGCTCTGCTAGATCTTGGAGATAGGTATAGCCGTATAAATCCGCCAAGTAACGCCCTGTTTTAGGATTGCGTGCATAGACTTTGAGCTGGCTAAATCCCGCATTTTTAAAGGCTGCCACAACGGCTTTCGCCATTCCGCCACTGCCCTGAACAATCACGGAGGCATTGCGATCTAATTGATATTTCTCGATTAATTTGGCAATGGCGATGTAATCGGTGTTGTATGCCACGAGATGCCCATTATTATTGACAATCGTATTCACCGATTCAATGGCTTGGGCGGAGGGATCAATTTCGTCCACAAAGGGCATACAGCTTTCTTTAAACGGCATTGACACCGCACAGCCACGAATGCCCAATGCACGCACGCCTTTCACCGCATCACCAATGTTCTCTGTGGTAAAGGCTTTATAAATAAAATTTAGCCCGAGTTTTTGGTAGAGGTAATTGTGGAAAAATGTCCCCGTATTGCCTGGTCGCCCTGCCAATGACATACATAATTGGGTATCTTTGTTAATCATTTTGCTTTCCTTTAAATATTAATATCGTCATCAATAAAATACTGATCCATTTCAAAGGCGGGTTTTGCCGCTTTGTCTTTGCCGACGGCTTTTGATGGCACACCTGCTACGGTGGTAAACTCAGGCACGGCTTGCAACACAACGGAATTTGCCCCGATTTTGGCATAACGTCCGATTTCGATATTGCCGAGAATTTTCGCTCCCGCACCGATCATCACGCCTTCACGCACTTTCGGGTGGCGGTCGCCTGACTCTTTGCCCGTTCCGCCCAGTGTAACCCCTTGTAAAATGGAAACATCATTTTCGATTACGGAGGTTTCGCCCACGACGATCCCCGTGGCGTGGTCGAACATTATGCCACAGCCGATTTTTGCTGCGGGGTGAATGTCCACATCAAAGGCAACGGAAATTTCATTTTGTAAATAAATGGCGAGGGCTTTGCGGTTTTGTTGCCATAAATAATGAGTGATGCGATAGCTTTGCAAAGCGTGGAAGCCTTTTAGATAAAGCAGTGGCGTTGTCCATAATTCCACAGCGGGGTCGCGGTGGCGTACCGCTCGAATGTCGCAGGCGGCACTGGCGATAATATCGGGTTCGGCTTGATAGGCTTCTTCGATGATTTCTCGCAAGGTTATCGCGGGCATTATGGGATTTGCCAGTTTGTTCGCCAAAATATAGCTCAGGGCATTGCCTAAATTTTGATGTTTCAAAATCGTGGAATGGAAAAAACTCGCTAACATTGGTTCACATTCGGCGAGTTCTTTGGCTTCTTGGCGAAGTAATGTCCAAACCTCAGCGGGCATTTTATTCTCCTTTTCGTTCACGTCCGAGCAGGATCGCGACAACATCTTGTGCATTTTTTCCACAAAATAGCACTTGATAAATTTGTTCGGTAATCGGCATTTCCACCCCTTGCCGTTGTGCCAGTAAATAGGCTTCTTTGGTGTTATAAAAACCCTCTACCACTTGCCCTATTTCGGCTAAGGCGGCTTCGGTGGTTTTGCCTTGCCCGAGCATTAAGCCGAAGCGGCGGTTGCGGGATTGATTATCCGTGCAGGTCAGCACTAAATCGCCAAGCCCTGACATTCCCATAAAGGTGTTAGGATTTGCCCCTAAAGATTCACCCAATCGGCTAATTTCAGCCAGCCCACGTGTGATCAACGCGGTGCGTGCATTTGCCCCGAAGCCCATTCCGTCTGACATTCCAGCCCCAATGGCGATAACGTTTTTGATCGCTCCGCCCAGTTGCACACCTGTCATATCTTGATTGAGATAGACGCGGAAATGTTTACTACAATGAATGCGAGCTTGGAGGGCTTCGGCAAAGGCGTGATCCTGCGAGGCGAGGGCGATGGCAGTAGGCAAGCCCTCAGCTAATTCTTTGGCGAATGTCGGCCCAGACAGCACTGCGAGGGGGTATTGCGTGCCGAGTTTTTCTTCCGCCACTTGTTGTAATAAACGCCCTGTATCCCGCTCTAAGCCTTTGGTCGCCCACACGATGCGATGATGCGGTTGTAAGTGCGGTCGGATTTTTTCCAGAATTTCACCGAAAACGTGGCTCGGCACAACGATGAGTAAATCGCGTGATTTTCTGACCGCACTTTCTAATTTGCTTTCAATTTCCAGTGCCGTAGGAAAGGGAATGTTAGGCAAAAAGGCTTGGTTGCAACGCTGTTGTGCAAGCTGTTGCATATGCTCGGGGTTATGCCCCCAAAGATAGGTGGGGTAGCCATTACGCGAGAGGGCGATGGCTAATGCTGTGCCATAAGACCCCGCTCCGATAACGCTAATAGGCTCGCTCATCATCATTCTCCTGAAGATAAGTGAAAGAAATGCCGATGTTGGTTTGGCTTGTAAATAGCGAGGAAGTGGGAATATCCCCACTTCTATTTAAATCTTAATTCAATTTTTCTGGTTGTTCGCTTTCCGCTTGTTGGCGTTCTAAATACTCCATAAATAATGCATCAAAATTCACTGGAGAAAGGTTAAGCGGTGGGAATGTACCACGATTTACAAGGCTTGCGATAAGCTCACGTGCGTAAGGGAAGAGCATATTTGGACATTGTGACATTAGGCAATGGCTTAATTGAAGATCATCTAAGCCGCTAATAGTAAATATCCCAGCTTGTTGTACTTCACAAATGAATGCAACATCTTTACTTTCTTCTAAAGTGGTTTCAATAGAAATTTTTAGACAAACTTCGTAAAGATCATCTGCAAGTTGTGTTGTTTCACTGTTTAGATCAAAAGAAAGTTGGGGTTTCCATTCCTGTTGAAAAATAGCTGGAAGATTTGGGGCTTCAAAAGAAACATCTTTAACGTAAATACGCTGGATTTGTAAGATGGCTTCAGAAGTTTGTGTATCCTGTTCTTCAGTTACAACTGCTTTAGTTTGCTCGGTCATTTTTGATTCCTCTTGAGTTATTTATCTTTTTTGATTAATGGCAAATTCGCGGAACGCCAACCTGCAATCCCTTCTCTTAATGTATAAACATCAGTAAACCCTTGTTTTATTAATAAGTTAGCTGATGACGATGCTGACATTCCTGTTTCACAAACAACAATGATAGGTGTATTTTTATGTTGTTCAAGTTTGCCAAGAGATTGTTTTTTGATATCTGATGGTAAAAGATTAATACTGTGAATAATGTGCCCACGCCCAAATTCATCAAGGGTACGCACATCAATTACCACTGCATCTTGGTTATTCATCAAACTAACTAGTTGTGAATTATCAATTAATTTCACTTTGCTAGTGAACGCTTGTAAGTAGGAATAAATCACCATTACAAATAAAGCGACCCAAGCAATTACCATCAACATATGATTTTTGGCAAATTCCGTTGCCATAGGAAGAAATTCTTGCATTTGATTCTCTATATTTATGTTTAGGATATAAAGGTCTAAGTATAACCATACTTTTTCGATCTTTCAAAGTAAAGTCCGATAATTTTTTGATTTACAAAATCTCTTTATTTTAAATCAAAGAATCACGAAAAATTATTGCTAATTGATAGCCCTCTATAAGGTTTATTGTTATATTAATATTGATTTAAAGGGATTAAGGTTCTTTCTCAGATTAATCCACTTTTTATTACACAAATAACGCAAGATTTAACAACTTAATAAGAGGTCTTACTATGTTTTTTCTCCAATTTGCCATCGTTTTGGTGTGCATTTTGATTGGTGCACGCATTGGCGGTATCGGCTTGGGAGTAATGGGCGGCGCAGGGCTGGCTATTCTCTCTTTTGGCTTTGGTTTACAACCAGCGGGCTTACCCATTAACGTAATGTTAATGATTATGGCGGTGGTTTCTGCAGCGGCAGCAATGCAAGCGGCAGGCGGTTTAGACTATATGATCAAAATTGCCACCAACATTTTGCGTAAACACCCGAAATACATCACCTTTATTGCGCCAGCAGTAACTTGGACATTCACTGTATTAGCAGGAACAGGCCACGTTGCCTACTCTGTATTGCCTGTGATTGCTGAAGTCAGCCGCCACAACGGCGTGCGTCCTGAGCGTCCACTTTCAATGGCGGTAATTGCATCACAATTTGCTATTGTTGCAAGCCCAATCGCTGCGGCAGTGGTGGCTGTGGTGGCTTATCTTGAACCACAAGGCATTCACCTTGGTGATGTATTAATGGTTACAATGCCATCAACCATTTTAGGTTTAGCGGTGGCTTGTATTTTCGTGAATAAAATGGGTAAAGAATTAAAAGACGACCCGAATTATCAACGTTTATTACAAGATCCTGAGTATGTAAAAGAAAACCACACTGACGTAAACCCAGATAACATTCAATTAAAACCAACGGCAAAATTGTCTGTGGGATTATTCCTATTTGGTGCATTACTTGTGGTATTAATGGGTGCATTCCCAAGCCTACGCCCAGCCTTTGACGGCAAAGCAATGGGAATGGCACACACTATCGAAATCGTAATGCTTACCGTGGGTGCGTTAATCATCTTAACCTGTAAACCAAACGGCAACGCCATTACACAGGGTTCAGTATTCCACGCGGGTATGCGTGCGGTGATTGCCATTTTCGGGATCGCGTGGTTAGGTGATACTTTAATGCAAGCCCATATGACCGAAGTGAAAGACACCGTGAAAGTGTTGGTAGAAACCGCACCTTGGACATTCGCCATCGCTTTATTCGTGCTTTCTGTGTTAGTAAATAGCCAAGGGGCAACGGTTGCCACCCTCTTCCCTGTTGGGATCGCACTCGGCATTCCTGCCCCTGTATTAATCGGCGTGTTCGTTGCGGTAAACGGTTACTTCTTCATTCCAAACTACGGCCCAATCATTGCGTCCATTGACTTTGATACCACAGGCACAACCCGCATCGGAAAATACATTTTCAACCACAGCTTTATGCTCCCAGGCTTATTAAGTATGGCATTTAGCTTGGCATTCGGTTTATTATTCGCCAATATTTTATTGTAAATTTAGACCGCACTTTCCTTTCTAAACTGAGCGATATCATCGCTCAGTTTTTTTATCTAGCATTCCCCCGTAAACTTCCGCATAATATCGCCACTTGACCTAGCAAAAGGAAAATCACAATGACTATTTCAAAACAACAAATTCTTGATGCTTATTATTTCCGCCACGCGTGCAAACAATATGATCCAAGCAAAAAAATCAGCGATGAGGATTTCCGTTTTATTTTAGAAACTGCCCGTCTTTCGCCGAGTTCTTTCGGTTTTGAGCCGTGGAAATTCTTAGTGATCGAAAATCCGCGTATCAAAGAATTAATCCGCGATAATGCGTGGGGGGCGAAAGATAAAGTGATGGATTGTAGCCATTTTGTGGTGATCCTTGTCCGCCAACCGCAAACCCTGCTCGCTGATGGCGATTATGTGCCACATATGATGCGTGATGTGCATCATATCCCTGAAGAGGCGTTAAAAATGCGTCAAAATTTCTACCGCACTTTTACCGAAAGCGACTTCGGGCTAACTCAAGCTCCTGTTGCTTTCTATAATTGGGCGTGCCGCCAAAGTTACATCGCGCTCGGTAATATGCTGACCAGTGCCGCAATGATCGGTATCGACAGCACCCCGATTGAAGGTTTCCCGCTGGAAAAAATGAATGATCTGTTCGTGGCAGAGGGGCTATACAACGCGGAAGAATACAAACTTAGCGTAATGGCAGCCTTCGGCTATCGATTAAACGAACCAAGAGAAAAAACACGCCAAGCCTTTGATGACGTGGTGGAGTGGGTGAAATAAAAATCCGCAAAACTCGCACCGCACTTTCATTTTCACAAAGATAAAGTGCGGTGTAAATTTCTCAACGTTTCTTTTCTAAAAAATCTCGGAACAATTATGCTAATTTCTTTTATTCTGATTGCCCTATGTGCCGGTGTCGCCCTTGCCACGCAAGCCGCCATTAATAGCCAATTAGCTGGTTCATTAATGGGGCAACCTGTTGTCGCCGCCTTAATTTCCTTCGCAACAGGAACATTGTTGCTCTTTTTCATTTGCTGGTGGAAGGCAGATCTTTTCACCGCCTTGCAACAAGTGCCAAAACAACCCCTATGGAAACTTCTCGGCGGCCCACTGGGGGCGTTAGTGGTGTTCACCACCATTTTCCTTGCTCCGAAAATGGGCGTAACCAATATGCTCTTTTTCATTATTGTCGGCCAACTCATCGCCGCCGCCATCATCGATCATTTCGGCTTAATCGGAATGACCGCCCGCCCAATCCAAATCTGGCAACTCATCGGCTTTGTGTTTATGGGATTAGGCTTGGTGCTGTTTTTCTTTGGGAAAAGATTGTTTGGATAGGGCTTCAAATCTCCCCTAACCCCTCTTTACTAAAGAGGGGGGCTGGATCGAAACGTGTTTAAGCTCTCTGGTAAAAAGCAATAAAGTTAAAAATCTCGAAAAAACCACCGCACTTTTTGTTTTATTGAATTTTCTCATCGCAACAAAATGTAGTGGCGGACCTATGTGTCCGCCTGAAAGATATATCCACAACAACAAAACGTAGAATAGGCTTTAGCCCATCATTTAATGTAATTTATTCCCTTTGATGACCTGATTTTGGGCTGAAGCCTCATCCTACCTATGCACATAAAAATGCAAACAATATCGCTAAGAAATTTGTGAATGATGCCCAAGAAATCCCCCTCCTTAGCAAAGAGGGATTAGGGGAGAATTGAAAAACAACGGAGATTTGAAAGATAGCAAATATTTGAAAACTTAGGGAGATTTAGCCACCTTACAAAATCATCTTCACCAATTTATCCGCTTTAATGCGGGCGAATTTTTTTAGTAGTTTTTGCACGGGTTCAGGGTATTGTGCCAGTTCTTCCAGCTCTGAATAATGCTTGAGTTGGGTGGTGTGCTGGCGAATGGTGGCGAGTTCTTGTTCAACCTGTGAGGCGAGTTGTTGGTTTGGATCTTGAATGAGCAAGCCATTTTCTGCATCTAAACGCCAAGCGCGTGGGTTTAGGTTGTTGCCAGTTAATAAAATATGGCTATCGTCCACCCACACGCCTTTTAGGTGATAGCTGTTCTCGCCGTCTTTCCAAGTGCGGATCACCAGTTGCCCTTGGGTAATTTGTGCTTCAAACTTTTGGCTAAAACGGCGAAGATTGCTTTCGTATAAATAAGGCAATGCCCCTGCCATTTTGAACGGCTGAGAAGGTGGAATGTAAAAATCATTCGCCGTTTTATCACCCACAATAATTTCAATGTGCTTGCCTTTTTGTAATAAACGGCGGATTTTTTGTTGTAATGGACGTGGAAAATTAAAATATGGTGTGCAGATCACCAATTTTTCTTGCACGATCTGGAAAAGATCTTCAATCGTACGGTTAAGCAGGTTTGCACCACCGCCTAAGCCAAAAAGTGGGGTGATTTTTAAGCCAGAATTTTCTTCGTTGACAAACTTATACTGCCCATCTGCTGCCAAGCCTTTACGGAAAGCACGAATATGCTGGCGAATTTCTTTGGTTTTTGGACGTTCAGCATTATCCAATGGCAACACCGCTTGATTACTCAATAGATATTGTTGTAGGAAATTCACCATTGAATCCGCAAGGGCGGAATGGGTGATTTTATGATAACGATCGTAGCGGTATTTTTCATTTTGCTGTAAATACACATTATTAATGCTTGCACCGCTGTATAACAAGGTATCATCAAAAATAAAGCCTTTAATATGCAACACGCCAAATACTTCACGGGTGTTTACCGGCACGCCGAAAAACAAATGGGCGTGTTCACCATATTGATGAATGGCTCGTTGTTCGCAGTACCAATCTGCGTTGGTGGCAGATTTTTCTGCGCCAAGCAAATTACGTTGCGCGCGATGCCAATCGACAAAAATTTTCACCTCAAGCTCGGGATTACGGCTTTTAGCGGCAAACACTTCATTTAAAATTTCTTGCCCCGCTTCGTCATTTTGCCAATAAAGTGCGGTGATATAAATGCGTGTTTTTGCTTCACGAATAAGCTGGATAATTTGTTGCTTAAATTCCGCAGGGTGATGAAGAAAATCAATTTGCGAGGGTTGTAACGCCAAACTTGGCAAGGCTTGCAAATTTTCCTCCGCCCTTTTCGTTTTATTTATCAACATAATTTTTTACTCTAATTTTGATAATCCATTTTTTTCAGCCTTGTAGTTTACAATATTTACTTCTTGGCTTGGTAGAAAAAAGATATTTTTTCGTTATAATGCTCACATTTTCCCATAAAGTGCGGTGCTTTTTTACCCACTTTTCTCACATTCATCACAATTTGGCAACATAAAATGAACGCAAAAAAACCGACTTTCCAGCAAGCAGATTCCAGCAAACGCTTCAATGAACGCTATTCTGGCGAAAAACAAGATAAAAAAGCACCGCACTTTTCCCCTCATTCTTCCCGTGGCAAAAAGGACGACAAACGCACTTTCTCGCGTGAAAGAACACCGACAAAATCCGCGGAAAAAGTGCAACAACGCACAGAATTAACGATGGGAAATGCGCGCGGTACAGCCAATGTGAAAGTGGTGATAAAAAGCACTGGTGTGAAAGAAAAACAGAAAAAAACCGGCCCGCTTTCCCCTCGAGCACCAGAAAAAATCAAAAAAAATCGTGCAGAAGAAATGAAAGTGTATGGCGAAAATACGTGCCTTGCGTTATTTGCTGAGCGCCCTGAAAGCATTGTTCGCGTGTGGACAACCGTGGAAATGGCACACCGTGTGGGCGAGTTATTTAGCTATTTGGCGGCGAATAAAAAAGTCTATCACGTTGTGGATAGCAAAGAGCTTGCACTAGTGAGTGGCACGGAGCATCACAACGGCATTTGTATGTTAGTGAAAAAGCCACGTCATTTTACATTGAGCGGTTATTTGGATATTCCGCGTGAAAAAGATGCGTTGATCTTACTCGATAATGTGCATAACGCACATAATATTGGTGGGATCGTGCGAACTTGTGCGGTCTATGGCGTGAAAGGTTTAGTATTAAGCGAATCCGATTTGCTAAATTCTGCCGCAGCAATGCGTGTGGCAGAAGGTGGTGCAGAATATTTGCATACTTTGCTTGTCGATAGCAGTGAACAAGCGTTAGAAAAATTGCGTGAAAAAGGCTATCAAATCGTGCATTTAAGCCAAAGCAAGCAGGCGAAACCGTTCGCTCAGCTGAAATTGAGTGATAAAGTGGTCTTTGTTTTAAGCGAAAGTGCGGGTGAAAATTTGGCAGAAAATCACGATGAAGTAGTGAATTTATCCCTTGCCAATCCGCTGAAAGCAGGCTTGAATGTTGCGGTGGCAGCGGGCGTGTTATTGGCAAAATGGGCGGAGAAAACCCTTTAAATCGCTATAACTGATCGGAATGATGAATTAACACAAAGCGTTCCCACAATTGGGCTTCGCTTTCTTGATGATCGGGATCGGGCTTGATGCAGTTGCTAATCGGGCAAACTTTTTGGCAAGTTGGGGTATCATAATGCCCCACGCATTCGGTGCAAAGATTGGGATCGATCACATAAATGTCATCGCCTACGGAAATGGCATCATTGGGGCATTCTGGCAAGCACATATCGCAATTTGTGCATTTATCTGTAATTAAAAGTGCCATAAATTCCCCGTAAAATCATTGAAAGGGCGAGATTATAAAGAATCGGCAAGGAAAATTAAATAGGCAAAACAAAATGAGCAAGAAAAACAGTAAAGGACTTTCTTTTGTAGGCACATTAATCATTGCAGGCATTGCATTGATTTGGAATTATTTTCAGCCTACTGAGAAAACAAACAAACCTGAACCCACAGCACAATCTCAACAAAATCAAGCAAAAACGTCAGCACAACAAAACACGCAAGTGCAACTTGGCGAGAATTATGATTATGTAATGCGTGATGATGCCATTGGGCAAAACAAAAACGCACCAGTGGATTATTATATGCTGGCGTTGTCTTGGTCGCCGGGGTTTTGCCAAGCACAAAAAGAACGTTATAACGGTAACTTGCCGCAATCTTTAATGAGCCAATGTGGTACACAGCAATATGGCTGGGTGATCCACGGCTTATGGCCGCAAAATGCCAATGCGCGTTCGGTTAGCGATCATCCGCGTTTTTGTCAGGGCGATTTGCCGATGGTTGATCCCGCAATTATCAAAAAATATTTAGCTGATAGCCCGAGTGCGAATTTATTACAAGGCGAATGGGAAAAGCACGGGGTTTGTGCATTCAATAATGCCAATGCCTATTTTGAAAAACAGCAAAATTTATACCGCACTTTAACGCTACCCGATCAAAATATGTCGCGTAAAGAATTGTTTGCGTGGCTGAAAAAGCACAATCCACACTTAAAAGGGGCGTATTTGCGGGCAAGCCATAATGAATTATTTATTTGTTATGATTTGCAGTGGCAAGTGATGGATTGTCCTCGCTAATATAAGGTTCTAAGTCTGGCTTGAAATAACTTAATGGAATTAATTTAAAAGCGAAAAAATCCCGCAGATAATTTGATCTAAAGCAGTTACAAGCTGGCGATAACTAGGTATAATGCCACGCAGTGATTATTTATTTTTAAACTATATAAAGAGGGTAAATTATGTCAGTAATTAAAATGACCGACCTAGATTTAGCAGGTAAACGCGTATTTATTCGTGCCGACCTGAATGTGCCAGTAAAAGACGGCAAAGTAACGTCTGATGCGCGTATTCAAGCAACCATTCCAACCTTAAAACTCGCCCTTGAAAAAGGTGCGAAAGTGATGGTTACCTCTCACTTAGGTCGCCCAACCGAAGGCGAATTTAAACCTGAAGATTCCCTCCAACCTGTGGTTGATTATTTAAAAGACGCAGGTTTTAACGTGCGTTTAGCACGTGATTATTTAGACGGCGTAGAAGTGAATGACGGTGAAATCGTTGTACTTGAAAACGTGCGTATCAACAAAGGCGAAAAGAAAAACGATCCAGAATTAGGTAAAAAATACGCCGCACTTTGTGATGTATTCGTAATGGATGCATTCGGTACAGCACACCGTGCGCAAGCTTCAACCTATGGCGTGGCTGAATTTGCCCCAATCGCCTGTGCAGGCCCATTATTAGCGGCGGAATTAGATGCCTTAGGTAAAGCCTTGAAAGAACCACAACGCCCAATGTTAGCGATCGTGGGTGGTTCAAAAGTTTCTACCAAATTAACCGTGTTAGATTCCCTTTCTAAAGTGGCGGATCAACTGATTGTTGGCGGCGGTATCGCAAATACTTTCATCGCAGCAGAAGGCAAAGATGTGGGTAAATCTTTATATGAAGCAGATTTAATCCCTGAAGCACAACGCTTAGCAAAAGCAACACAAATCCCAGTGCCAACAGATGTGCGTGTAGGCTTAGAATTCTCTGAAACTGCGCCAGCGATTGAAAAATCTGTTGATGACATTAAAGCCGATGAATCTATCTTCGATATTGGCGAAAAATCCGCAGAAGAATTAGCGAAAATCATTAGAAGCGCAAAAACTATTCTTTGGAATGGGCCAGTGGGCGTGTTTGAATTCCCTAACTTCCGTAATGGTACAAAAGTCGTGGCTGATGCCATTGTAGAAGCAACAGAAAACGGTGCATTCTCTATCGCAGGTGGCGGTGATACCCTTGCGGCGATTGATTTATTCGGCATCAAAGATAAAATTTCTTACATTTCAACTGGTGGCGGTGCGTTCTTAGAATTCGTAGAAGGCAAAGTATTACCAGCCGTTGAAATCTTAGAAAAACGTGCGAAAAACTAATTAAATGATATTGGGCGTAGCTTGTGCAGTACGCCCTTTTCATACGGAAATCTCTTAACATAACAATAGGAAACAGAAAAATGGCAAAATTATTAGACATCGTAAAACCGGGTGTATTAACAGGCGATGATGTACAAAAAGTTTTCAACTATGCAAAAGAACACAATTTCGCAATCCCAGCAGTAAACTGCGTGGGTACAGACTCTGTGAATGCCGTATTAGAAACCGCAGCACGCGTTAAAGCGCCTGTAATTATCCAGTTCTCTAACGGCGGTGCGCAATTCTACGCTGGGAAAGGCATTAAACCAGCAAGCGGCGCGCGTCCTGATGTATTGGGTGCAATTGCAGGGGCAAAACACGTTCACGAATTAGCTGCTGAATACGGTGTGCCAGTAATTCTTCACACTGACCACGCAGCGAAAAAATTATTACCTTGGATTGACGGCTTATTAGAAGCGGGTGAAAAACATTTCGCTGAAACAGGCAAACCACTTTTCTCATCACATATGATCGACCTTTCTGAAGAGCCAATGGAAGAAAATATGGCGATCTGCCGTGAATACCTTGCGCGTATGAGCAAAATGGGTATGACTCTTGAAATTGAAATCGGTATCACAGGTGGAGAAGAAGACGGCGTAGATAACTCTGATGTTGATGAATCTCGTTTATACACTCAACCTGAAGACGTACTTTACGTTTACGATCAATTAAACCCAGTAAGCCCACGTTTCACCATTGCTGCGGCATTTGGTAACGTACACGGGGTTTACAAACCAGGTAACGTGAAATTAAAACCTTCAATTTTAGGCGCATCACAAGAATTCGTTTCTAAAGAACGTGGTCTTCCACCAAAATCATTAGATTTCGTTTTCCACGGCGGTTCTGGTTCATCAACTGAAGAAATCCGTGAAGCAATCAGCTACGGTGCAGTGAAAATGAACATCGACACCGACACTCAATGGGCAGCGTGGGAAGGTATTTTAAACTTCTATAAAGCCAACGAAGCTTATCTTCAAGGTCAGCTTGGTAACCCTGAAGGTGAAGACGCACCAAACAAAAAATACTACGATCCACGCGTTTGGTTACGCAAATCTGAAGAATCAATGTCTAAACGCTTAGAAAAATCTTTCCAAGATTTGAATTGCGTTGATGTTTTATAATGAGTAATCTAATTAATATTTTGCTTCACGCGGAATAACGACTCAATATATTTACACTAGAAAAGCCAGTTTTATGTAACTGAGTAAAGTAAAAATATTTGGTGTAGTAGAAAACGGTGGAATAGGCAAAATAGCTATTAAAAAAGGCTTAATACCTTATGATTTAAGGTGTTAAGCCTTTGAATTTGAAATAGAAGTTAAAAAACAGTCCTTTTTGTTTTAAGTAAGTGTAGCCAAAAGTGTAGAAATAAAAAGGCTCAGAAAAAAATTTTTTCCTCTTGTTATAATAAAATCCGTTTCTCACTCAGAAATAGAATTCAATAGTTAGTTTAATGATGATAATTCTTTTTTTAATGCTAAGGTGATGGCAAGTGTTTGGACTAACGTCATTGTTGCACATTGAGAACGAAAACCTCGAACTTGAGCTTCTTTAATTACAAAAGAAACATCGCTGAAAGCAATTAGTGGGCTAATTTGGCTGTCAGTGATGGCAATTTGTTTGATGCCTTTTTTTGATGTAGTGTGCATAATGTCCACGGTTTCTTTAGCATAGGGAGAAAAACTAATAGCGATAACCGCATCTCCTTCTTTCACTAAATTAAGTTGCTCATCAAACATTCCTCCTAATCCATTAATCAAAAATGAACGACAATCTAGATGGTGCAAGGCGTAATCCAAATAACTTGCAATACTAAAGGAACGCTTTAAGCCGATAATAAAAATATTGTTGGCATTATTGAGGATGTCTACGGCTTGTTGTATTTGCTGTTCTGAAGTTTTGTTTGCTAGCTGCTGTAAGGCTTGATGATTAGCTTGAGAAAAAATATTCAAAATATCTACAGCACTTTCTTGTTGCGTTTGATCGGGCTCAAGCTGGCGAAAAAGTTGTAATCGCTCCGTATAGTTAGCCGTTTCTTCCATCAAATTTTCACGGAAGATTTGTTTCATTTCATTAAAACCACTAAAGCCAAACGCGTTGGCGAAACGAATCAGCGTGGAGGGTGGTACATTGGCTCGTTGTGAAATTGTTGCAACGGTATCAAAGACAACGCTATTGCTATTATCAAGCACATATTGTGCTACTTGTTTTAATCGTTTACTCAAATTATTGTAGCGGGCCCGAATTTCATTTTGTAGTTGAACGAGTTGAGAATTAGTTTGCATTTTAGATCCTAACGAAATAAATATTTTATTATGGAAAGTATAATCGTAAAAAAACTATTTGAATAGAGAATGTTCTTTGATCAAAGCTAAAATAGCAAAATCTTTGTGATCTACCTCTCAAATATTAATTTCAAAAAATGACATTTTTGAAATGTATGTTTTAATTTGGCTATGACTTTATGAGTTAAGTATTTTGTGATGGCATTATCACTAAGGAAAAACACTATGAAAGAAAAAACTTTAGATCTCATTTGTCTTGGTCGCGTAGCAGTCGATTTATATGCTCAACAGATAGGCTGCCGATTAGAAGATGTTACCTCTTTTGCCAAATATCTAGGGGGATCTTCAGGAAATGTGGCATATGGCACGGCAGTGCAAGGTGTGAAATCCTCAATGCTCGCTCGGGTTGGTGATGAACATATGGGGCGTTTTTTACGGGAAGAATTACAACGCGTTGGTGTTGATACCAGCCATTTAATTACCGATAAAGATAGACTCACAGCTTTGGTCGTATTAGGTATTAAAGATCAAGATACCTTTCCGTTAATATTCTATCGTGATAATTGTGCGGATATGGCGATTACTGCAGAAGATTTTGACGAAGAATATATTGCCTCCGCAAAAGCATTGGCGATAACAGGAACCCATTTGTCTCATCCGAAAACTCGCCAAGCCGTACTTACCGCCTTAGAATATGCGGGACGTAATGGCACAAAACGGCTGCTTGATATTGATTATCGCCCTGTTCTGTGGGGGCTAACTTCTTTGGGAGATGGGGAAACGCGTTATATTGATTCCGAAGCGGTTACACAATCTTTACAAGAAGTATTGCATCATTTTGATGTGTTAGTTGGTACAGAAGAAGAATTTCATATTGCAGGTGGCTCAACTGACACGCTAACCGCACTAAAAAATGTGCGTAAAGTGAGCCAGGCCACACTGGTGTGCAAACGAGGGGCATTAGGATGTTCTGTATTTGAAGGTGATATTCCTGATGACTTAGATGGTGGTATCAATGTGTATGGGGTACGGGTAGAGGTTCTGAATGTTTTGGGAGCTGGTGATGCCTTTATGTCAGGATTATTGCGAGGCTATATTAATGGTGAAAGTTGGGAACAATGTTGTCGCTATGCAAATGCCTGTGGGGCGTTAGTGGTTTCTCGCCATGGCTGTGCTCCTGCAATGCCAACTAAGATCGAACTTGATAATTACCTTGCTCGAGCAGAAAATGTACCTCGCCCTGATCTTGATCCTCAACTGAATCATTTGCACCGCGTAACTACGCGTAAAACGCAATGGAAGGATCTTTGTATTTTCGCTTTTGATCACCGCAAACAACTGGTGGAGATGGCAGAGAAGTGCGGTGCAAATTTAAACAAAATTCCAACGTTGAAAAAATTACTACTTCAAGCGGCAGAACAAACGGCGAAACAAGAGGGAATTGCCAATGGATATGCCGGCGTATTAGCCGATACGACTTTTGGTCAAGCCGCACTTAACGAAATCACCGGAAAAGGTTGGTGGATTGGTCGCCCTATTGAATTGCCTTCCTCCCGACCATTACGTTTAGAGCACGGCGATTTAGGTAGTCAGTTAATCAGTTGGCCCGCTGAACATGTGGTGAAATGCCTTGCCTTCTATCATCCTGCGGATAGTGTAGCTTTGCGAGCAGAACAAGATGAAATGCTCAAACAGGTCTATCAAACTTGTTGTCGAACAGGACACGAATTGCTATTAGAAATCATCTTGCCTGCAGATATGGAACAGAATGAAAATCACTATGCCGAAATGATAAAACATTTTTACACGATTGGGCTGAAACCGGATTGGTGGAAATTACCAGGCGTGTCTGCACAGGCATGGCAAGCGATCAGCCAAGTAATTGAACAAAACGATCCTTATTGCCGTGGCATTTTAATTTTAGGCTTAGATGCCCCAGAAGAAACCTTCAAACAAGTTTTCAACGCCTCAGCGAATGCACCACTCGTTAAAGGATTTGCCGTTGGGCGAACCATTTTCGGTCAGCCTTCCGCCCAGTGGCTAGCGGGCGAACTTTCTGATGAACAGCTAATTCAAGCCGTATCAGAACGTTACAAACGCTTAATTCAATTATGGAAAAATCGTAAAAATTAAACCGCACTTTATTTTCCCCCTAAAACTAAGCGAGCAGATTGGGCTCGCTTAGCTATTTTGTCACCTTGCTTAACATCAAACCAATAACAATCAAAACGATATTTTTTTAACATTTTTTTAATAAAACTTCCTTTGCGTTATTTATCCTTTCATCACGAACGCTTATAATCCTGCTTCTAAAGTAAAAATAAGAAATCAACAAAGGAAAATGTTTATTTCTTATTTTTATTTACATTTTTTATTAGGAACCTTTATGCAAAAAAATATTGTGATTGTCGGAGGCGGAGCTGGTGGCTTAGAACTTGCGACTTCTCTTGGCAATAAATTAGGCAAACAAGCGAAAGTTACCTTAATTGACCGCAATGCCACACATTTGTGGAAACCCCTATTACACGAAGTGGCAACTGGCACACTTGATGTGGGAACCGATGCGGTAAGCTATCGAGCTCAGGCTTATCAAAACCATTTCCACTTTGAACAAGGCACCATCACCCGTCTTGATCGTACGAATAAATATGTTGAACTTGCCCCAATGACGAACCAAGAAGGTGAGCTGATCGTACTTGCTCGCCGTATTCCTTATGATTATCTAGTGATTGCCATCGGCAGTAAATCTAATGATTTCAACACGAAAGGCGTGGCGGAACATTGCATATTCTTAGATAACGCCGAACAGGCACAGCGTTTTCAAAATAAAATGCTTTCACTCTTTTTACGTTTTTCAGAAAATCGAGTGCTAGATGACATCGGTGAAGAAAGCCAGAAACAGCCTTTGGTCGAAGAAGGCAAAATTAATATCGCCATAGTAGGGGCGGGGGCTACAGGCGTGGAGCTTACCGCTGAGTTATACAGTGCGACGAAATACCTTTTTCATTATGGCTATGGCGATATTGATACAAGCTGTTTACAGGTTACGCTAATTGAGGCAGGCAATCGCCTATTGCCCGCATTGCCAGAAAAAGTCTCCAATGCGGTGTATGAAGAATTAGAGCAACTTGGGGTAAAAATTAAACTGAATACGATGATTGTAGAAGCGACCGCACAAGGGTTGGTCACCAAATCTGGCGAGGTGATTGCAGCCGATTTAATGGTGTGGGCGGCTGGTGTACGAGTATCAAAAGTAACGCAACAATTTGATGGTTTAGCCTTAAATCGTAACAATCAAATTGAGATCAAACCCACCTTACAAAGCACCGTAGATGAGAGTATTTTTGCTATTGGCGATTGTGCTTTCCTTATGCAGGAAAATGGCACACCTGTGCCGCCACGTGCTCAAGCTGCACACCAAATGGCGAAAGTCTGTGCCAAAAATGTAGTTGCGATTTTCCAACATAAACCCTTGCGAGATTTCCACTACAACGACAAAGGTTCATTGGTCTCCCTTTCTAAATTCACCACAGTGGGAGCATTATTCGATAACAAAATGATGATTGAAGGCTTATTTGCTCGCCTTGCCTATCTTTCCCTTTATCGAATGCACCAACACGCCTTATTTGGTTGCATAAAAACAGGATTAATGATTTTAATTGGACGCATTAATCGTATTCTCAAGCCAATGCTAAAATTGCATTAAATATAAGTGCGGTGTTATTTTTATGAATTTCCACCGCACTTTTTATTTATTCTAGAATATGATTGCTAATTTTTGTGAGCGATGAAGTCTTTCATAAATCTCTCAAAATCAGCTAAACGGTTATTCTTCAATGAGTAATTGATATAATTCAACATTGATATAAAAATTCTCTTTGCCAATTTTCACTTTTTCTAAGATACCTAATTGCACTAATTTATCTAAACGTTTTGCAGCCGTATTTCGATGAATTTGGCAATCTTGTGCAACAAAATCAATTTTTGTATAAGGGTGTTTATAAAGATTATTAATTAATTCATGGCTATAGATCCCAGATGATTCGCTTCGGATTTTTTGTTTATGTTTTTGAATTAATTGCTTAATTTTTTTTATTAAAATTATGGTTTGCTTAGCGGTTTCTTCAATACCTTTGAGCATAAAAATAATCCATTTCCCCCAACTTTGTGAATCCCTTACTTCTTGTAATAAGCGATAATATTCTGCTTTATTGCGATTAATGTAACGAGAAAGATATAAAATAGGGGTTTCTAATAAATCTTGTTGAATTAAATAGAGAATATTAATAATACGTCCAGTGCTGCCATTACCATCATAAAATGGGTGAATACTCTCAAATTGATGATGAATTAATGCCATTTTAACAAGCGGATCGTAATCAACTTGAGCAGAATCATTAATAAACTTCTCTAAATCTGACATATAGTTTTCAATCAAATCAGGGTGTTGCGGTGGCATATAAACGACTTTTTTCGTTATTTGATTAATTAAACCAGTGCCTTTTTGTTTACGAAAACCTGCATTATTTCCCTCTAATTTAGCTTGCACCGCTTTGATTGTATTGAGCGTAATTAATCTAGAGGAACGGACCGCATTAAAACCTAACTCCATTGCTTGAGCATAATGATGAACTTCTTTTGCCGCAGCTGAACTAAATTGTTGCGTCGCAAAATTACTTTGATACAAATCATCTTGTGTAGTAATGATATTTTCAATTTCAGAACTTTCTTTTGCTTCTTGTAAAGGTAATGTACCAAGTAAAATATTCTGATTAGGCATCGTTTGTACAACACCTTTTAGTTCTCCTAGTGCTTGATGGGCTAAATTACTTGCTTTAAGTATGGATTTATTCTCTAATTCCCCTAAATTGAAAAGATCGGGGATTTGATAATTTTCTGTACTCATTTATTACTCACTTATTTTAATCATTTTGTGTATATCAGGATAACATGCACAAATTTTTGCATTTCTTGTGTATGTTTTCAAGACGTGCACAGATTTTTGGATTTATTGTGTCTGTGCATATTTTTCACTCTCCTTTTCCCCGCTTTCTTTTCCTCCTAAGGCAAAAATACATTATACTTAACGCCAATAATGATTTTTCATAATTAAGAGATGTGCAATGACAAACCCCCTAAATATTATTTTTGCTGGCACGCCTGAATTTGCGGCGGTGCATTTGGCGGCGTTGCTTAATTCCAAACATAACGTGATTGCTGTTTATACCCAACCAGACAAGCCCGCAGGGCGAGGCAAGAAATTGCAAGCCAGTGCGGTGAAGCAGTTGGCTGAGCAGCATAATCTGCCCGTTTATCAGCCGAAATCCTTACGCAATGCGGAAGCACAACAAACGTTGCACGCCTTGAATGCCGATGTGATGGTGGTGGTGGCCTATGGTTTAATTTTACCTAAAGCGGTGTTAGATGCCCCAAGATTGGGCTGTTTGAATGTACATGGTTCAATTTTGCCACGTTGGCGTGGTGCTGCTCCGATTCAGCGAGCCATTTGGGCGGGGGATAAGCAATCGGGCGTAACCATTATGCAAATGA
This sequence comes from Avibacterium paragallinarum, assembly GCF_011765605.1. Taxonomy (NCBI): domain Bacteria; kingdom Pseudomonadati; phylum Pseudomonadota; class Gammaproteobacteria; order Pasteurellales; family Pasteurellaceae; genus Avibacterium; species Avibacterium paragallinarum. The sequence goes on along the minus strand of NZ_CP050316.1, from coordinate 1,927,035 downwards.
ATGAGGGCTTAGACACAGGGGATATGCTACATAAAGTGTATTGTGAGATTGCACCAGAGGAAACTTCGCTTAGCCTTTATCATAAATTGGAAAATCTTGCCCCACCTGCTTTGATTGAGGTGTTAGACGGTTTAGAAGCGGGGAAATTTCCGCCTGAGCCACAAGAGGAGAGCCTCGCAAATTATGCGGATAAATTATCCAAGCAAGAAGCCAAATTAGATTGGCAGTTGCCAGCCGCACAGCTTGAGCGTTGTATTCGAGCTTTCAACCCTTGGCCGATCAGCTATTTTGTTACCACCGACAGCGAGGGCAAGGAACAGAGTTTAAAAGTGTATCAAGCCAACGTGTTGCCTCATCAGCCTCAGCCCGCAGGCACGATTTTACGCACAGATAAAACAGGCATTCAAATCGCCACTGCAGAGGGAGTATTGAATCTCACCCAATTACAGCCAGCGGGCAAAAAGCCGATGTCCGCACAGGATTTACTCAATGGGCGTGCGGATTGGTTTCCGATCGGCAAACAATTAGGCTAAGGAACGAGTGGAATGAAAAACGCAAAACCCGCTAAAAAAGTGGTGAAAAAAAGCACCGCACTTTCTTCTACAGCCCTTTCTTCACGAGCGGTAGCCGCCCAAATGTTGTGGCAAGTGCTGGATAAAGGGCAATCCCTCTCCACCTTGCTCGGGGAAAAAACGCCTGCCGTGAAACCGCAAGATCTGCCTTTGTTACAAGAAATTTGTTTTGGGGTATGTCGTGTGTTGCCCCGTTTGGAGCAAATCATTCAACAATTAGTGGATAAACCGCTGAAAGGCAAAACTCGCCTCGTGCATTGCCTACTGCTGGTTGGATTGTATCAGTTGCTCTATTTACGCACGCCCGATCACGCCGTGGTTGATGAAATGGTGAAAGCGGCACAAAACCTCAAGTTAGACAATTTCAAAGGCTTGGTGAATGGCGTGTTACGCCGTTTTTTGCGTGAGCAAGAACAAATTCTGGCAAAGGTCGATAAACATTGGCAAACCCTCCACCCTGAATGGCTGGTGAATAAACTGAAAAAAGCCTATCCTCATTGGCGTGAAGTCATTGATGCCAATAATCAAAAACCGCCACTGTGGTTGCGGGTGAACGCACAATATCACAAACGGGCGGATTATTTAGCCCTTTTACAAGCTGAAAATATTGAAGCGGTGGCAGGTGATTCCCCCCAAGCCATTCAACTTACGCAGCCCCGTAATGTCGCCCAATTACCGCATTTCAATGCGGGGGCGATCACCGTGCAAGATCTGCACGCCCAATGGGCAGCGTTATTGTTAGAACCGCAAAATGATGAGGTGATTTTAGACGCTTGTGCCGCCCCTGGTGGGAAAACCACGCACATTTTGGAGCTTGCCCCGCAAGCTCGCGTGGTGGCATTAGATGTTGAACAACATCGCTTAAAACGAGTGGAAGAAAATTTGGCTCGAATGGGGCAACAGGCTTTGGTTATTTGCGGTGATGCTAGCCAGCCAGAACAATGGCTCGCCCAAATTCACGACTATTTAAACCTTGATTTAACACAACAAAGTGCGGTGCAATTTGACCGCATTTTACTTGATGCTCCTTGCTCAGCCACGGGTGTAATCCGCCGCCACCCTGATATAAAATGGTTACGCAAAGAAAGCGACATCGCCCCCTTAGTGGCATTGCAAAAAGCCATTTTAAACGCCCTATGGCAACGCCTAAAACCTAACGGCATCTTGCTTTATGCCACTTGCTCACTCTTGCCAGAGGAAAACAGCCAACAAATCGCCGAATTTTTACACCAACACCCCGAGGCACAATTAATGCCCCTGCCATTCCCTCAACAAGAAAACGCAGGCCATCAATTTTTCCCTCAACAAAACGGCGGCGATGGTTTTTATTATGCGAAGTTAAGAAAACAACGGGATTAAGCGAAGAACAAAAATTCATCAAAGTGCGGTGTTTTTTTCAAGCGTTTTCCCCAAAATAGCCAAAAATCCCACCGCTCTCTATATTTTGCATTGTAAATCGGGCGGACACATAGCTCCGTCCCTACGGGGTATCATTTGCAATATAGCGTGTTTATAACAAGGAGACTGGGGTATATAGATGTTGCTTAATCCCCGTGTAAATTGCCCGAATGGAAATAAAATTTTTAGAAAAGTAACGCCGAGCGAGAGCGAAGCGAACATCAGGCTTACTTTTCGTTAAAAAAATTTTATTGGAATGAGGAATAGCAATTTAGTCGGGGTACGCTTTTCTTTGCTTACTTTCTTTTGAGTAAGCAAAAGAAAGTAAGTCGCCAACGGCGAAACCCGTTACAATTACCAAAGAAAAAAGTCATTAGCCCAAATATCCAAAAATGACAGAACAAAAGTGTGGGGTTCTGTAAGTAAAAATTCAGTACAGAGGCGTATGCGATACGCCCCTGCGGGGGAATAAATAGAAAGTAAATCACCAACGGCGAAACCCGTTATATTTACCCAAAAAGATGTTATTCATATAATGGCGAATTAACACCCTATATTTAAGAGATCACAACAATGAAAATTATCATTCTAGGTGCGGGTCAAGTCGGCACAACCTTGGCAGCGAATTTGGTGAGTGAAGATAACGACATCACCCTTGTGGATAATGAGGCGGAGCGTTTGCTTGCGTTGCAGGATAAGCACGATTTGCGGGTGGTGAATGGTTCGGCTTCTTCGCCAAAAGTATTGCGTGAGGCGGGAGCTGCGGACGCGGATTTGGTGGTGGCAGTGACCAATTCCGATGAAGCCAATATGATTGCTTGTCAGGTGGCTTATACACTGTTTAACGTGCCGACAAAAATCGCACGTATTCGCAGTGCGGATTATTTACGCGAAAAAAATAAATTATTTCAGCCCGATGTGATCCCTATTGATCATATTATTTCCCCTGAGAAATTAGTTACCGATGAAATTGTACGCTTGATTGATTACCCCGGTGCGTTACAGGTTTCACACTTTGCGGGCGGATTGATTAGCATTGTGGTAGTCAAAGCCTATTATGGTGGGCCTTTGGTGGGTTATGCTTTATCGGTGCTGAAAGATCATTTACCGCATATTGATTGCCGTGTGGTGTCTATTTTGCGACAGGATAAAATTATCCGCCCACAGGGTTCGACGATTATTGAAGCGGGCGATGAGGTTACGTTTATCTGTGCTACTATTCACATTAAAGCCATAATGAGCGAGTTGCAACGCCTTGAAAAGCCTTATAAACGAATAATGATTATTGGCGGTGGCAACATTGGTAGCGGGGTGGCGAAACGCTTGGAAGATCACTGTTCGGTGAAACTCATTGAGCGTAACCCTGAGCGTGCCACAGCCTTGGCAGAGCGGTTGTCGAAAACCCTCGTGTTTTGCGGTGATGCCTCGGATCAATCCCTTTTATTTGAAGAACACATTGAAAACGTTGATGTTTTTCTCTCTTTAACCAGTGATGATGAAGCCAATATTATGTCGGCATTGCTGGCAAAACGCTTAGGAGCAAAAAAAGCGATGGTGCTGATTCAGCGTATGGCATACATTAATTTATTGCAAGGTGGAACACTCGATATTGTGGTTTCACCGCAACAACCAACTATTTCAGCACTATTAGGGCATATCCGAAAAGGTGATATTGGCGATGTTGTGTCATTACGGCACGGGGAGGCAGAGGCATTAGAAATCATTGTTCACGGCGAATCCCATTCATCTAATGTGATTGAGAGAAAAATCTCAGATATAAAATTACCGCCAACGGTTACAATTGGGGCTATCTTACGCGATGAAGAAATTATTATTGCTAGAAAAAATGTTGTCATTAAAGCAAATGATCATATTGTTGTTTATATTAGCGATAAAAAACATCTACCAGAGGTAGAAAAGTTGTTCCAACCAAGTGCATTTTTTATCTAATTTAGATTTCGATATTTTGACTCTAATAAAACAAGTTATAGAAAATAACGTTAAATTAATATTTGTTTAAGATTAAATTTCAGGAACATAGTAAAATAAGTAGTCATTTTACTTTTCCTAAAAGGATAACATTAATGGAAGCAATCCCTAACGTTGAAGAATCTCAGGCAATCACGCGTGAAATTATTCGCAACCTACTTAATGATGGCAGTGATCCAGCTGCTCTTTATATTATTGAACACCATATTTCGCATTATGATTTTGATAAATTGGAAAAAATTGCCGTTGATATATTTAAGGCAGGCTATGAAGTGTCTGATGCGGAAGAATGGCTAGATGAAGACGGAAAAACCTTATTTTCTTTTGATGCTATCAGTGAAATTGAATTAAAGGCAGAATTAATTGATGCCCAACAGAAAGAATTATTCCCATTGATTGCCAAATTTAACGGCATCTATGACGGCTGGGGAACCTATTTTGAAGATCCTAATGTCGATGAAGATGAATACGGCGAAGACGGCGAATTTTTTGACGAGGAAGAATAAACCTCGTCAAAATCATTGAAAAATCCTACCGCACTTTTGGTTACACCACCTAAGTGCGGTGTTTTTTGTTTCTATAGTTAAATGTCTTTCTGTATTGTCCTTGGATAAGGGGTTGCGTGAAAGCGAAATCAATTTAGCTATATTTTACCAACGCTTTGGGCTTTTTGTTGTCATAAAGCCAGCATATTGCGAAACGAGATTGCCTCGTTTATGCAGACCTATTCACTCATTTATAAGGATTTTTTATGCGTTTAAAACATTTCACCTTCGCACTTTTGGCACTGCCCCTGTTTGCACAAGCTACTCCTACAACGGCAGATAATCAGATAGCCTTTGATGTTGAAGTCGAAAAAGAAGTGTCGCACGATTTATTGCAGGCGACCCTATTTATTCAGGCGGAAAACAAAGATCTTGCACTAGCTAATAAAGAGGTAAATAGCAAAATTAATCAAGCCTTTAGCATTTTAAAAGGCTACTCAGACGTGGAATTACGTGATGATTCCCGCAGCACCCAAGTGCGTTATAATAAAGATGGCAAGCAAGACGGCTGGATCGCCCGTGGGCGACTTGTGTTACAAAGTAAAAATGTCGAAGCTTTGTCTGAGGTCATCAGCAAATTAAATGGTATTTTAGCCATTGAGTACGTTAATTCTCAAGTGTCTTCAACTGCCATCAATCAGCTTGAAGAAGAAATGATGCAACAGGCATTGGCTCAAGTGGAACGCAAAGCTCAACTCATTCAGCAATCCTTGCACGCCAAAGGCTACAAAATTGTCGAGCTTATCATTCGCACGCCAGCGGAAAGCGGACGCTTTGTGGCTCGCCCTTACGCAGTAATGGCGAAAATGGCAAGCCCTGAGATGAGCGATCAAATGCAACTTGGCACAGGCAAAGCCAATGTTCGGGCCAGTATCAATGCTAAGATCCAGCTTATTCAGGAATAATGACAGCCAGCCCCATTTCCGTTACAATGGGGCGATTTTTTAACAAGCCAATGAGGTTATCAATGAAAGTTGCAAAAAATGTCGTGGTGAGCATCGCTTACCAAGTTCGTACCGAAGACGGTGTATTAGTCGATGAAGCACCAGCGAATCAGCCTTTAGAATATTTACAAGGGCATAATAATTTAGTGATTGGCTTGGAAAAAGCCTTAGAGGGCAAATCAGTCGGTGATAAATTTGAAGTGCGTGTCAAACCTGAAGAGGGCTATGGTGAATACAACGAAAATCTCGTACAGCGTGTGCCAAAAGATGTGTTTGTTGGCGTTGATGAGCTTGTAGCTGGAATGCGTTTTATTGCCGATACGGACGTTGGTCCCTTACCAGTGGTGATCACCGAAGTAGGCGAAAATGATGTCGTGGTGGACGGCAACCATATGCTTGCAGGTCAAGAATTATTATTTGATGTGGAAGTCGTAGCAACCCGCGAAGCAACGTTAGAGGAAATCGCACACGGTCATATCCACCAAGAGGGCAGCGGTTGCTGTGGCGGACACGGTGATAGCGATGAAGAAGGACACGGCTGTGGTTGTGGCAGTCATCACCATCATCACGACCACGATCACCACCATCACGAAGGCGAAGGCTGTTGTGGTGGCAACGGCGGTTGCAAACACTAATTCAAAAATTTGCATTGAAAAACCACCGCACTTTAATTCACACCCTGATTCACTCAATTTGTGAAAAGGGGGAATTGGATTAATTTGAGATTAGTATGGAAAGAAGATAAAAGGGGCTTATTGCCCCTTTTATTTAAAATAGATTAATATTTTTTCCGTTTTGAATGTGGTTTGAAGCCGCTGTCATCAAAAGTGCGGTGTTTTTTTTCTCTGAATTTTCGATCGCCTGTGCGGCTGTCGTTGTTGCGGCCTTTGGTTTTGCCGGCAAAGCGTTTTTCGCCGCCTCTGCCTTCGTTTTTGGCTTCACCAAGTAATGACATTTGCATTGGTTTGTTCATTACGCGGGTTTTGGTGAAATGTGCCACGAGTTCTTTAGGCATTCCTTGCGGTAATTCGATGGTGGAGTAGTTGTCGTAGAGTTTGATATGTCCGATATAACGGCTGTCAATGTCCCCTTCGTTTGCCACTGCTCCAACGATATGACGCACTTCCACACCGTCTAAACGTCCTACCTCAATGCGGTAGAGATCCATTGGTTGCGGGATGCCGTAGCCACGGCGTTCTGCTGAGCGAGGGTTTTCACGGCGATTGCGTTCACGCCCTGCACGTTTGTCAATGGTAGGATCGGGAGGAAGAATCAATTTTTGTTTGCCTTGTAATAGCATTAACATTGCTGCCGCGATGTCTTCTTGATCTTGGTCTGCGGTAAACAGATCTTCAAGTAGGCTGCGGTACAGTTCAAGATCGTGATGCTCAAGTTGTTTTGTAATTTTGGCCACAAAATTTTTGCGACGACAAGCTTGTAATGCTTCGTGATTTGGTATTTCTACTTCATCAATCGGCTTTTTCATTAGACGTTCAATATTTTTCAGTAGGCGATTTTCGCGAGGTTCGACAAACAATAACGCACGTCCTGCGCGCCCAGCACGCCCTGTACGCCCAATACGGTGCACATAACTTTCGGCATCAAGTGGAATATCGTAATTCACCACAAGGCTGATACGCTCCACATCAAGTCCACGAGCGGCAACATCAGTGGCGACTAAAATATCTAGGCTGCCATTACGCAGGCGATCGAGGGTTTGTTCACGCAGTTGTTGGGTCATATCCCCATTGAGTGCGGCGGCACGGAAGCCGTGTTTTTCCAATAATTCGGTAATATCAAGGGTAGCAGTTTTGGTGCGAGCAAAGATGATTGCCGCATCAAATTCTTCCACTTCAAGGAAACGCAAGAGAGCTTCATTTTTGCGGAAACCACGCACATACCAGCAACTTTGGGTAATATCTGGGGCATTTTTTTGGCTTGATTGAATTTTCACTTCTTGAGGATTATTCATAAAGCGTTTTGTAATGCGGCGGATTGGTTCTGGCATTGTGGCGGAGAAAAGTGCGGTTTGATGCTGTTCTGGCAGTGCTGCCATTACGGTTTCAACATCATCAATAAAGCCCATTCGTAACATTTCATCAGCTTCATCAAGCACGATAAATTTTAATTCTGACAGATCAAGGGTGTTGCGTCTTAGGTGATCGAGGATACGCCCCGGTGTGCCGACAACCACTTGTGCACCTTGTTTTAAGGCTCTGAGTTGAATGTCATAACGTTGCCCGCCGTAAAGGGTTACGATGTTAATGCCTTTGGCATATTTCATAAATTGCTCGCAGGCGTCTGCCACTTGAATAGCAAGCTCGCGGGTCGGTGCCATCACGAGCATTTGTGGCATTTTTTTCTGCGGTTCGATTTGAGCCAACAGTGGAAGGGAGAACGCGGCGGTTTTTCCGCTTCCTGTTTGTGCCATTCCTAGCACATCTTGCCCAGCTAAAAGGTGAGGGATACAAGCCTGTTGGATTGGTGAAGGGGATTCAAATCCCATATCTGTTACTGCATTAAGGATAAATTCAGGTAAACCTAAATCATTAAAAGTGATTTTTGTTTCAGTCATTTAAATACTCGAATATAAAAAAGAAAGCTCAATTACTTTCAGGTTAGCAAAGCATAGGTGTCGCTAAATAGCTACTTTGCGGATAAATTGTTGAAAATCGTTTGTTTTACAACACCAAAATGTAGAACAAGTTCTACGTTATTGCACCTTCGCTTGCTTTAATTTTGCAAGCTCTAGTACGGCAAAACGATACTCAACAAAGTTATACACCTGATTCGCTATGGTCAATTTAAACAGGGTTTCTGCTTTTTCTTTTTGACCCAAATTGAGTTGTTGTTTTGCTAGATAAAAGTAGGTTTCGGTTAAAATTTCCGCATAGGGAATAGCGTGTTCCTTCGCAAAAGTGATGCCCTTTTGCTGCAATTCTGCCACCGATAATTGACCTAAATAATATTGCACAATATAGCTGCCCCATTTGTCATCAGCAAGGGCAAGGCTACGTTGTTTTAGCTGCTGTTTTGCATTCTCTGGGTTGATTTCTAATTCGTTCAAGTAAAGCCACAAGACTCGATAAGGATCAGAGGTATCTACTTGATAAAACTCAGATAAATCCTTTTCGGCAAGGGTGTAGCGTCCCATATAATAAAAATCAATGCCGCGATTAAAGAGGCTATTTGCGTCTTTGGGATTTAATGTCAAAGCGATGTTAAAAGCCTCTAACGCGTTATCATAGTCCTCGCTCAGCAGCAAAGATACGCCCAAATAATTATAAAGTGCGGTTACTCTTGGCTGCAATTCGTCGAGTGCTTGCAAAAAATCGTAGCGTGCTAATGTCCAAAGTCCAAGGTTGTCGTACAGTATGCCACGTTCAAAGTGTAATGCCGCACGTTCCTTGTTCGTCAATTTTTTTTCGTTAAGATGTCCTACTTGTAAGATTTGGCTAATGCGTGCGATCATCGTTTCTTGTTCAGAATGAAGATGGGGCGTTTGCTCTGCGATGGCGAGTTGATGATCCACCATAAATGCGGGCTGTGAGCCACTGCAACCGCTGAATAAAAAAGCCAATGGCAACAAGATTAAACGCCACATTGATAAACACCAAAGGGATTTCCATTGCCGGTTATGCTGCATTATATTTGCCTTAAATCTGCTTTTTGTGCGAAAAGATATGCTTATTTCACACGGATTCGTAAGATAAAACTCCCTGCTAACATTGAGCAGGGAGCTAGCCTAATTATTCTTGCTCACTTACTGTTACGCTTTCAACGACAATAGCATCTTGTTTGGGAGCAATATCTTTCATTGTTAAGCGGATACGACCTTGGCGATCGATTTCAACCACTTTTACCGTAACTTCTTGGCCAACGCTGAGGTAGTCGCTCACTTTTTCAACACGCTCATCAGCAATTTGAGAAATATGCACTAAGCCCTCTTTGTTGCCAACGAGAGAAACGAACGCACCGAAATCCGCAAGACGGGTTACTTTACCTTGATAGATTGCACCCGCTTCAACTTCCGCAGTAATGTCTTCAATGCGAGCCATTACCTCTTTCACCGCATTGTTATCTACCGCCGCGATTTTCACTGTACCGTCATCATCAATATCAATGGACGTACCAGTTTCTTCCGTTAAGGCACGAATTACCGCCCCACCTTTACCGATCACATCTTTGATTTTCTTCGGATCGATTTTCATTGTATGAATACGCGGTGCGAAATCAGAAATGTCTGCACGCGGCTGCGGAATAGCTTGTTCCATCACGCCAAGAATGTGCATTCTCGCGCCTTTCGCTTGGTTTAGGGCGATTTGCATAATTTCAGGGGTAATCCCTTCAATTTTGATGTCCATTTGCAGTGCTGTAACCCCTTCACGTGTTCCTGCTACTTTGAAATCCATATCGCCTAAGTGATCTTCATCACCTAAGATGTCAGAAAGCACGACAAATTTTTCATCTTCTTTTACTAAGCCCATTGCGATCCCCGCAACAGCCGCTTTAATTGGCACGCCTGCGTCCATTAATGCCAATGATGCACCGCAAACGGAAGCCATTGATGATGAACCGTTGGATTCGGTGATTTCAGATACCACACGCACCACATAAGGGAATTCAGAAAGGCTTGGCATTACCGCAGCCACCCCACGTTTAGCAAGGCGACCGTGTCCAATTTCACGGCGTTTTGGTGAGCCAATCATACCCGTTTCACCCACTGAATATGGCGGGAAGTTGTAGTGGAATAAGAAGTGATCGGTTTTCTCGCCTGTCAATTCATCAATAATTTGGGCATCACGCTCTGTCCCTAATGTCGCCACTGCTAAAGCTTGGGTTTCGCCACGGGTAAAGAGAGCTGAGCCGTGTGTGCGAGGCAATACGCCTGTGCAAATGTCTAATGCACGCACGGTATCTACGGTACGGCCGTCAATACGCGGCTCACCGTTTAGAATGCGTGAACGCACGATTTCACTTTCAAGTGCGGTAAGAATATCGACAATTTTTCCTTTGCTAAGGGTTTCATCTTCAGTGGTTAATTGGCCTACTACGTCTGCTTTAATCGCATCAATTTGTTCATAGCGAGCTTGTTTTTCCGTGATACGATAAGCATCACCTAAACGGCTTTCAGCAAGTGATTTCACTTTCTCAATCAATGCAGTATCCGACGCTGGTGGCTGCCAATCCCAACGCGGTTTTCCTGCTTCTTGGGCAAATTCTTTAATGGCTTCAATCACCACTTGTTGTTGCTGATGACCAAACACCACTGCGGCAAGCATTTGTTCTTCGGTGAGAATATCTGCTTCTGATTCCACCATCAATACGGCTTTATCTGTCCCCGCTACCACTAAATCTAAACGGCTTTGTTTTTGCTCGTTCATCGTTGGATTTAATACGAATTGACCATCGATAAAACCAACGCGTGCTGCGCCGATCGGGCCATTAAATGGCACGCCAGAAAGGGTAAGTGCGGCTGAAGCACCGATCATCGCCACTAAATCTGGGCTAATTTGTGGGTTTACCGAAACCACAGTTGCCACGATTTGAATTTCGTTGAAAAAGCCTTCTGGGAAAAGCGGACGGATTGGACGGTCGATAAGACGAGCGATTAAGGTTTCGCCCTCAGAAGGACGACCTTCACGCTTGAAGAACCCGCCTGGGATACGCCCTGCGGCATAAGTACGCTCTTGATAGTTTACGGTTAATGGGAAGAAATCTTGCCCTTCTTTAACGTCTTTTTTCGCTACCACAGTTACGAACACGCTAGTGTCGTCCATACTCGCCATAACTGCCGCTGTGGCTTGACGGGCGATTGCACCGGTTTCTAAGGTTACCATGTGCTGACCATATTTAAATTGTTTAACAATTGGATTCACAATATTTTCCTTTTAATAAAATGGAATAATTTGCGGAACATTCCGCACTCAATGCTTTTAGGTAAATAACAGATTAACTGTTTGATTTCACGTTGTTTTCCCAATTGCGACTAGCAAAAATTCTCTCAAAAAGCACCGCACTTTGTCGGGTTGCGTAAGAGTATTTTTGATAGCCGCACGCCAACGGGAAAAGAAAAGCCCCGCTATTATACAGGGCTTTTGGTTTTATTGATACCGCTAAATGCGTTGATTTTAGGTTTATTCACCTTACCTAATTATTCTGCTTTTTCTGGTGGTAAAAAGCCAGATTTCACGTCTTTCATATTTGGCAAGTGGTGAGCGATCCCTTTATGGCAATCAATACAGGTTTTGCCGTCTTTAATGGCCATTGTGTGCATTTTTTCTGCTACGCTTTTTTGCAAGGTGAAATCCATTGCATCAAAATTATGGCAGTTACGGCATTCTTGTGAATTATTGGCTTTCATTCTTGCCCATTCACGCTCTGCCATTTCTAAACGTGCTGCTTCAAATTTTTCTTTGGTATCCACTTTACCTGTAATATGTGCATAAACTTCTGTTGCTGCTTTAATTTTACGCACCCACTTAGGAATAAATTCGTGTGGCAAATGGCAATCCGCACAAATGGCTTTCACCCCAGTACGGTTCACATAATGCACAGATTGACGATATTCAGGCACCACATCGTTCATATGGCAGCTAGAACAAAACTCTTCCGTATTGGTGTGTTCTAGCGCAGTGTTAAAGCCGCCCCAGAAAATAATCCCAGCAATGAAAGAAAGGGTGATTAGCACGCCGACAGCAATACGACTTGGTGAACGAAACCAATGCCAAAATTTTTTAATTAATTTGATCATCGCAGTATTATTCTCCGTAGCCTTTCATTGGTTTAAATTCATTTGGCACAATCGGTTCAACGTCAGATTGTGAAACGTGGCACTGTAAGCAGAAATAACGGCGAGGAGCGGTTTCGCCGCCGACAAAGTTTCCGTTACGATCCATAAAGTGGGTTGGGCTAATGCGTGTTGCACCAGTGATGCGAGAAGCCTCAACGCTGTGGCAATTCAAGCATTGGTTCACATTTTTGGTGATTTGATAATTTTTTACGCTATGTGGAATCGTTGGTGGTTGATTCACATAGTTAAGCGGTGGTAACTCACTTTGTTTTGGCACGTTGTGAAAAGCGGGTTTCACGTCTTCTGGCGCGCCTTGCAGATAGTTGTCAATGTTATCCGCTGCCATCACGCTGGTGGCAAAAAGTGCGGTCAAAATTAATGATGTTTTTTTAATCATTTTATTCCCCCGAATGATTAAATCTTGTGGTAAAAGTGAATACATTTTCAGCACAGACATCAATGCAACGTCCGCAACTGATACAATCTTTGGAAAGCACGAGTAAGCCTTCCTCTTTTTTTCCGTGTAAGGGACTACGTAATACCTGCGGTTCTGGGCAAATATTGTAGCAATCCATACAATTATCGCAGCGGCTTCGCTCGATCACTTTGACGCGAATCAGGCTTTTCGCCCCGATTACGCCATAAGTTGCACCGATTGGGCATAAATGCCCGCACCAACCGTGTTCTACGATAAATAAATCAAATAAAAATACAGCTAAAATTAACCAAGTGGTTGCACCGAAGCCATAAATTAAGGCACGTCCAAAGGCTGCAACGGGGTTGATCCATTCCCACAACATTACGCCACTCACTGCACTGCCGAGCAAAATCATCAGCAAAATGCCATAACGCAAACCTCTTGGAAGCTTAGCATTTTGGCGAATGCCTAATTTGCGTCTTAGCCAAGCAGCACAATCTGTAACCAGATTTAACGGGCAAACCCAACCGCAAAACACTTTGCTGCCTAAGGTGGCATACAGGGCAATCACAATTCCTGCTCCCAATAGGGTGGTGAAATTAGGCAAATGACCCGTTGCAAGGCTTTCTGCGGTGATCAGCGGATCGCTCATTGGAATGAGATCCAAAAAGAGGCTGCCGCTGTAATTTCCACGCAAAATCCATACACCTAACCAAGGGCCACTGAGAAACATTGCCAAAATACTCAGTTGGGTGAAGCGTCGCCAAAATAAAAAGCGATTGGCACGCCACCAGCCCAGTTTTTCCCTTGCTTCTCTGCCCGCATATTTTGGAGAATTTGCCATTTAACGCCCCTCAGGTTTCTCTGTTGGCTGGCGAGTTGGCAGGCTGATAACATCTGGCACAAGCGAATGCCCTGCCTTCGCCTTTTCTTCCCAACCCAAGCGGTAATGTTTACCCAACATTCCTTTCGCAAGAGAGAGAGGCAACACTTTGATCGCCGCTTCGTCCAATACGCAGGCTTCCTCGCATTTACCGCAGCCCGTGCAAGCGTCCGAATGCACCGTTGGAATGAACAAGGCGTGTTTGCCTGTGCGGTCATTCCGTTGCATTTCGAGGGTGATCGCTTTGTCAATGAGCGGGCAAACTCGATAGCACACATCGCAACGTAGCCCTTGCCAGTTGAGGCAAGTTTCGTGATCTAACAGTACCGATAAGCCCATTCGGGAATCATTAATATCGTTTTGCGTTGAATCCAATGCCCCCGTTGGACAAGCTTTTGCACAAGGAATGTCCTCGCACATTTCGCAAGGTTTTTCCCGTGCGATAAAGTAGGGCGTGCCAGCTTCCATTGGTGAAAGCAGTGAAGCCAAATGCAGCATTTCGTAAGGGCAAGCCTGAACGCACTGCCCGCAACGAATGCAAGCAGCGGCAAATTTTTGCTCATCAGCAATCGCAAAGGGTGGACGTAATGCCACGCCTTGGCGTGCCAAACTTTGTTCTTGCTGAAGCCCGAGTAAAATCCCCAGCCCTGCCAAGCCCCCTGCGGTGCGTGCAGCGTCCTTAAAAAATTTGCGACGTTCTGGTGTTTGGGTTAATTTTTTCATTCTTTTTTTGTACCGCACTTTTACTCAATGGGTGATTCTCAATGGGAGATCAAAGTGCGGTGCGTTTTTAAGCGACTTTTTCCACTTTAACGGCACATTTTTTGAAGTCCGTTTCTTTTGAAATTGGGTCAGTGGCATCTAAGGTTAATTTATTTACCAACTGACCTGCATCAAAGAAGGTGGTGAAAACTAAACCTTCAGGACATTTATTACGTCCACGCGTATCTACATAGGAAATAATCTCCCCGCGGCGTGAAGACACTTTGATTTTATCGCCGTGGCGTAGCCCGCGTTTTTTCGCGTCATTTGGGTGCATCCAAACCACATTATTCGGGAATGAACGATGTAGCTCAGGTACACGGCGGGTCATTGTGCCTGTGTGCCAATGCTCCAGTACGCGACCTGTGGAGAGCCATAAATCGTATTCCGCATCAGGCACTTCCGCAGGTGGCTCATAAGGCACGGCTAAGATTACGGCACGTTTGTCTGGCTGTCCGTAGAATTCCACGCCCTCAGTGGCTTTCACATAAGGGTCATAGCCCGCACGGTAACGCCATAAGGTTTCTTTGCCCTCAACCACTGGCCAACGCAACCCACGGGCTTTGTGGTACATATCATAAGGGGCGAGATCGTGGCCGTGGCCGCGTCCGAATGAGGCATATTCTTCAAACAAGCCTTTTTGAATGTAGAAGCCGAAATCATAGGCTTCATCGTTGAGACGGTTATCTAATTCCTCGTTGGAGAATTTATCCACTTGCCCGTTGCGATAAAGCACTTCATAGAGAGTTTTGCCTTTAAATTCTGGGTTCGCATCTAAAAGTTCTGCTGGCCATACTTCATCAGTGGTGAAATATTTAGAAAACTCAACCAGTTGCCATAAGTCGGATTTCGCTTCGCCCGGTGCTTTAACTTGCTGTTTCCACACTTGAGTACGGCGTTCTGCGTTACCATATGCCCCTTCTTTTTCTACCCACATTGCGGTTGGCAGCATTAAATCCGCCGCTAAGGCTGAGGTGGTTGGGTAAGGATCGGAAACCACAATGAAGTTTTCAGGATTACGCCAACCAGGGAAGGTTTCTTGGTTGATATTTGGGCCTGCTTGCATATTGTTGGTACACATTTGCCATAGCACACGCATTTTGCCGTCTTTTAACGCACGGCTTTGTGCTACGGCGTGATAGCCTAATTTATCGGTGATTGTGCCGGCTGGGATTTTCCAGGTTTTTTCTGCAATGGCACGATGTTCTGGCTTAGTTACCACCATATCAGCAGGTAAACGGTGGATAAATGTTCCTACTTCACGCGCTGTACCACAAGCAGATGGCTGACCTGTTAAAGAGAATGGGCCACAACCAGGGATAGAAATTTTACCCGTTAATAAGTGAATGTTATAAATCAAGTGGTTTGCCCACACGCCACGGGTGTGTTGGTTAAAGCCCATTGTCCAGAATGACACGACTTTACGGTTTGGATCAGCATAAAGTTTCGCCAAGCTTTCTAATTGATCTTTCGGCACGCCTGACATTTCGTGGGCTTTATCAAGGGTATATTCAGACACAAGTGCTTTGAGTTCTTCAAAGTTACTGTCGTACATTTTACCGCTGTTGGCGTTTTTCGCTGCTTGCTGACGTGGATCATTATCTCGCAATCCGTAGCCAATATCCGTTTCACCACGTTTAAATTTGGTATGTTTATTAACAAAATCCCAGTTGATGGCATCATTTTGAATCAGGTAATTGATGATGTAGTTGAGAATCACCAAGTCGGCTTGCGGGGTGAAAATCATTCCATTATCAGCCAGTTCAAAACTGCGGTTTTCAAAAGTAGAGAGTACGGCAACTTTTACATCAGGGTTAGACAAACGGCGGTCAGAAATACGCGACCACAAAATTGGGTGCATTTCCGCCATATTTGATCCCCATAATACAAAGGCTTCCGCTTCTTCTATATCGTTATAACAGCCCATTGGTTCATCGATCCCAAAGGTACGCAAGAACGCTACCGCTGCAGAGGCCATACAATGACGTGCATTTGGATCGATATTGTTAGAACGGAAACCCGCTTTCCAAAGCTTCGCCTTGGCATAACCTTCAAAAATGGTG
Source organism: Avibacterium paragallinarum (assembly GCF_011765605.1). Taxonomy (NCBI): domain Bacteria; kingdom Pseudomonadati; phylum Pseudomonadota; class Gammaproteobacteria; order Pasteurellales; family Pasteurellaceae; genus Avibacterium; species Avibacterium paragallinarum. Next base: position 1,910,668 of record NZ_CP050316.1, on the reverse strand, counting down.
CTTTGCCCAGAAGTGAACATACCAATACCATTTGGCCCGCGTTCTTTCATCGCTGCCAAGAATTTTTCTTTCATTGTTTTGAAGGCGGTATCCCAAGTAACAGGCGTGAAATCACCGTTTTTATCGTATTTACCGTCTTTCATACGCAACATTGGGTGCGTCAAACGGTCTTGCCCGTACATAATTTTTGGCAAGAAGTAGCCTTTAATGCAGTTCAACCCACGGTTTACTTCCGCGTCTGGATCGCCTTGCGATGCCACCACACGCCCATTTTGCGTACCAATTAACACCCCGCAACCTGTACCACAGAAACGGCAAACGCCTTTATCCCATTTGATACTGGTATCCTGTGCGGCTTCTACATTTTTGACTGGAATAGTTAATCCAGCCACCGTTGCCGCAGCCATTGCGGCATTGGCTTTCATAAAGTCTCGGCGACTTAAACTCATCTTATTTCCCCCACGAGTATGATTAATTATTGCCATCATCTTGCTGATGATAGACTAAAGACACAGTAATCACGCCATCAATATCCCGTGCCTGCTCCATTTGCTCAAGCAAAATATGCTGATCGTGTGATTGCATCACCACCACTAATTTCCCCATCGCGACATCTTCCGCTGGAATTTCAGTGTGTGGCACAGATAAAAGTGCGGTCTTAATTTTGGCGATTTTTTGTGGATTACACTGCACCACCAACCCGCAAACGTGCCACTCTTGAGCCTGCTCCATTGGTGTTACTGTATATTTTTTTAACATTTTTATTCCTATAATAGATCCACATTCATTTTTTCAAAAATGTTCTAGAATGCAGTTATTATGACATCTAAAGCAGTTCTGATTGAAATAGTCAGTTTCTATATTTTAACACTATTGAAAACTACTTTTTACAATTTGGATATTTTCTCAATGTATGTTTGCCACCCTAATAACCAAATAGAGGTATTTGGAGATAAAAAGAGAGGGTTCTTGTTTTAGATCAAATTTTTTTTCAATATTTACCTTATAAAAATTTACACAGATAAATAAACTCACAAAATAGTTTCTGATAGAATAACTTCATTAAGTTTAACATTCGAAAATTTCCGTGAAAACAAAAAAATCTTCTATTACAACAAAAGTAACAAATTACCTACTTCTTATCATTATCTTTGCTACTATTATTAGTATTTCCAGCCTTGCTATTATGCTCAGCAATAAATCTGATGCTGAATTAATGAATATATCAGGTTCATTACGAATGCAAAGTTACCGTATTTTATATGAAATGGTATATGAACCTCAGTTTGTGACTACAAATTTACAACAGTATCGCTCTACATTATATTCCCCCACTTTGACAGAATTAAATCATCAATTTTTTATTCCTACTGATGTCAAACAAGCCTATAAAGCTCTTATTGAACGTTGGGGAGAGATGGAAAATTATGCGAAGCAAATGAACTATGAAGCGTATCAAAAAGAAGTTCCCCATTATGTTGATCAGATTGATGAGTTTGTGAACAGTTTGCAATATTGTGTGGAAAATAAGCTTTCTCTTGCGATGCTTTATATTCTTTTTTCAATGTTATCTATTATTGCTATGGCTTCTTATGTTGCGTGGTTTACGAAAAAACAAATGGTAAATCCACTAAAAAAATTAGCTTTAGCAAGTGTACAAGTGAAGTTAGGTAAATTTAGTCATATTCCCCTTGATGTAAATGAGGATAATGAAATTGGAAGATTATCATTAATTTTTACGCAAATGGCTCATAATCTACAAAAGTTATACCTAGAATTAGAAGAAAAAGTACAAGAGAAAACACAAAAACTTAATCAACTGAATCGCTCACTATCTATGTTATATCAATGTTCGCAATTAGTGACGACAAATCATATTGATCCTACAGTTTTGCGGCAAGTGCTAAGTCAGGTAAAAGTGAATGAATATTTACGTTATATTGAATTACAAATTTATGGTGCAGAACATTGGCACATTCATTTAGGGAAATTCGATCCTCATTTACGAAAGCAAGAAACTGAACTTTGTATCGAAGGTGAAAAACTAGGTATATTATACTGGCAAGCAGGCTTTCCTTGCCCTGATTTACGCACAATGCATAATGTTGCTCAAATGTTAAGCCGAACTCTTTATTTCTACCAAACACAACAGCAGAATCAGCAACTTTTACTAATGGAAGAGTGGTCTATTATTGCCCGCGAATTGCACGATTCGCTCGCTCAAGTGCTGGCTTATTTACAAATTCAGCTCACGTTACTGAAGCATAATCTGAACAAAGAAGATGACGTAGCCAAAGCCAAAAGTTTGTTAATTATCAAAGATTTCGAGCAAGCTCTAAACGGTGGCTATGTGCAGTTACGCGAGCTACTCGCCACCTTCCGCCTGACGGTGCAAGAGGCGAATTTGCAGTTAGCCCTTGAGCAAGTGATCGATTCGCTACGCAACCAAACCGAGATGAAAATGCGGGTGGAATGTTCGTTGCCTTCACAAACGTTCAATGCTCAGCAACTTGTACACGCATTGCAAATTGTCCGCGAGGCAGTACTCAATGCGATTAAACATTCGCAAGGCACCGAAATTGAGATTATCGCTCACGCCAATGAGGACGGCGAATATGAATTGCTGGTGCGTGATAACGGCGTGGGCATTCCAAGCCTTGACGAACCTGAGGGGCATTATGGGTTAAATATAATGAATGAGCGTAGCACGCAACTTAATGCTATGCTATCTATTATGCGTCGCCCTGAGGGCGGCACGGAAGTGAAAATGACGCTTCCTAACACATTATAGGAATTTGGACAAAATGGAAAATCTCAAGCCCTATCATACCTTTGGCATTGATGCGAAAGCAAAACAGGTGCAAAAAATCACCGCACTTGAACAAATCGTTCCCCTGTGGCAACAAGCCAGCGAACAAAATTTGCCCGTCCTGTTGCTCGGGCAAGGCAGCAATGTGCTGTTTGTGGAGGATTTCAACGGTGTGGTTGCCATTAATGCTTTGCACGGCATCGAACATCGCCAAGATGAGGCGTTTCATTATTTGCACGTGCAAGGCGGGGAAAACTGGCATCAGCTTGTGCAATGGAGCTTACAGCAAGGCATTTATGGCTTGGAAAATCTCGCTTTAATCCCTGGTTGTGCAGGGTCTGCACCGATCCAAAATATCGGGGCTTATGGGGTGGAATTTAAAGACGTGTGCGATTATGTGGACGTGTTAAATTTAACCAACGGCGAGGTTTTCCGTTTAAGCAATGCAGATTGTCAATTTGGCTATCGGGAAAGTGTGTTCAAGCACCAATACAAAACGGGCTATATGATCGTTGCTGTCGGGCTGAAATTAGCCAAAGCGTGGAAGCCCGTGCTGAATTACGGCACGCTTTCGCGTTTTAATACCGAAAGCGTAAGTGCGGTGGAAATTTTTGATGAAATTTGCCAAGTTCGCCGTGCGAAGTTGCCCGATCCACAAGTGTTTGGAAATGCAGGAAGTTTTTTCAAAAACCCTATAATTAGCACCGCACTTTTTGAGCAGTTAAAATCACAATATCCCGAAATCCCTCATTACCCGCAGCCAGACGGCACGGTGAAACTTGCCGCAGGTTGGCTTATCGATCAATGTGGCTTAAAAGGCTACCAGCTTGGCGGGGCGGCGGTGCATCAACAGCAAGCCTTAGTGCTGATTAACAAAGCGGGAGCAAGCGGTAAAGACATTGCCAATTTGGCACGGCATATCCGAGAAACGGTGGCAGCAAAATTCGGCGTATTTTTGCAACCCGAGGTGCGGTTTATCGGCACAGACGGGGAAATCGACAGCGAACAATTTATTTCATCACAACATTAATCATTATTCTCATTTAAAGAAAAGGAAGCAAAATGGATTTCAAAACAATTTTAGAAACCTTACCAACTATCGATCACCTTGCTGGCTTAAGTGTATTTGACGGTGAAACGCAAATTCATCACATTCCCGCTATGGCAGGTAAACTTGGTTCGTTGCGAGTGTATAATGCACTGGCAGAAAAATTTAACGGAAAATTAGACCGCACTTGCGCAGAAAAAGGCTTGCAACTTTTTGCCGAACACACGCAAGATGCGAAACAATTCCCCGGCAAGCACCCAAATATTGATCTGTTATTTACGGTGATTGAACAGGGCAAGGACTATCGCTTAGTGCCAGAAGAAAAATAAGCGTTAAGTCTTGTAGAACAGGGGCTTAGCGAGTTTTTTGAAGATTTATTTTATTTAGTAAAAAATTTATCAAAAGTAACGAACTTTCTTAAAAGTCCATAGTCTAAACCTAAAAGAAAAGGATAGATTAATCGTTATAATCGATTGACCTTATTATAGATTATGTTATAAATAGCCCTAGAGTTGGGCGTAAAATAAGAAGGAATATGATGAACAAAGAGACACAAACCCTAATGTTAGTTCCTCAAGGCAGTTTAGAAGGCTATATCCGTGCTGCGAACGAATATCCTATGCTGACCGCAGAGGAAGAAAAGGAATTAGCGGAACGTTTGTATTATAAAGAAGATCTTGAGGCAGCGAAAAAACTGATTTTGTCTCATCTTCGCTTTGTGATCCACGTTGCGCGTGGCTATTCCGGTTATGGATTACCACAGGCTGATTTGATTCAAGAAGGCAATATCGGCTTAATGAAAGCGGTAAAACGCTTTAATCCCGAAGTGGGCGTACGCCTTGTTTCCTTTGCAGTGCATTGGATCAAAGCAGAAATTCACGAATATGTGCTACGCAACTGGCGTATCGTAAAAGTGGCAACAACAAAAGCACAACGTAAATTATTCTTCAACCTACGCAAAACCAAACAACGCCTAGGTTGGTTCAATGATAATGAAGTAGATATGGTGGCACAAGAGCTTGGTGTATCCAAACAAGATGTCATCGAAATGGAAAGCCGAATGACTGGCTCTGATGTGGGCTTTGATCTTTCTAACGATGATGACGATGAGGCTTACGCACCAGCGTTATACCTCGAAGACAACAGCTCAAACTTTGCCGCTGAGTTAGAAAACGAAAACTACGAAACCCAAGCCACTGACCAAATCGCCCAAGCGATGGAAAGCCTTGACGCTCGTAGTCAAGATATTATCAAAGCACGTTGGTTAGATGAAAACAAAGCCACCTTGCAAGATCTCGCGGCGAAATATAATATCTCCGCCGAACGCGTTCGCCAACTTGAAACCAACGCCTTGAAAAAACTAAAAAGTGCAGTGAGTTTTTAATATTTGCTCGTAAAATCCCCAAAAGCTAGCTGACTTTTGGGGATTTTTCATAAAAAAGACAATTAGTTAAATAATCTATGATTAGTAATAAGAATGCTCACCACGTTGGTGTTCGGTTATGTCTTTGGCACCTTTTAGCTCATTTGGAAATAAACTTACTAATTGTTTTTCTATACCATCTTTTAATGTAATATCAACCATAGAACATCCGTTACAACCGCCTCCGAATTGTAATATAGCATAGCCATCTTGTGTAAGATCTATCAATGTGATGTGTCCTCCATGTCCTGCTAATTGCGGATTAATTTGTGTTTGAATTACATATTCTAGTCTTTCAATGAGTGGTGCATCATCTGCGACTTTACGCATTTTTGCGTTAGGTGCTTTAAGAGTGAGCTGAGCTCCTAGATCTTCTGTTACGTAATCGATCTCAGCGTCCTCTAAAAAAGGTAAGCTAAGCTCATCAATAAAGGCTGAAAATGTATCATACTTCATCTCAGTATCTGTTGCCTCTACACTATTTGGAGGACAATAAGATACACCGCATTCTGCACTTGGTGTACCAGGATTTACAACGAAAATACGAATATTTGTTCCTTCTTCTTGTTGATCTAATAAACGACGAAAATGTGCTTGAGCTGCGTCAGAAATAGTAATTTTTTGCATAATTTATTCCTCAGTAATACTTGAGCTAAACTATCGGGCATAATACCTGTAGAAAAACTTTTTTTCCACTGTTTCTTTAAAGCCATTATAAGCAATCAAATTCATCTAGCAGAATAAGCCCTTGCTAATCCCCAAACTTGGATATTTTGTACGCCTAATGTTTTAAAGCACTTAGCAACTTCATTTAAAGTTGAACCAGTAGTAATGACATCATCAACTAATGCTATTGAATGATACTTTGAAGATTGAATGGATAATGCAAAGGCATCTTTTAAATTTTGTTTTCGCTCTTTTGCGTTTAATCCAAGTTGAGTAGGTGTATTCTTTATTCTTTGAATATGTTGAGGATAATATGGGATATTTAACCATTTAGCTAAGTAACTTGCAATTAAATCTGCTTGGTTATATCCTCTCATCCATTGACGTAAATGGCTCAAAGGCACCGGAAAAATAGCATCTGGGAAATTGATAAAATGTAATCTTCGAGCTTCGTATACAGAGAGTAACAATAATCTTGCTAAGGTTTTATCGAGCCAAAAGAGGTTGTGAAATTTAAATTGTTGAATTAGTTTCGATAAAGGGGGAGCATAATGACCAATTATGATCATATGATCCCAGTACGGAGGTGAATTTAAGCAATATCCGCAATACTGTACATTATTTTGGGTGGGCATTCCGCAACACCCACAATAAGTATAACGTTCAATTGCTTTGTTACATTGTGAACATATCCCATTGTTTCCCATAAATAGGTTTTTTTGGCATAGAACACAACGAAAATCGAAAAAATTCATTAAATTTTTTAACTGCACATCCTCTCTTGGCTGATCATAATAGTAAGTAAATTTTTGATAAAATAAATTTTTTCAATGTATTTTTACGATCTAGATCGCAAAATAATAAAAGTTCAAGGACAAATATTGAGCAATATTCAGACTCATCATACGTTTTTTTAGAAGATTACTCTATGTTTGATGGCATATAGTAACAGGGGGGCTTAATAAGGGATCCCTCTTAGTAAAGGCTTTTTCTCAAAAGGGGCTTGGGATGTTGGTGCGGGTATAGTGTTAAATAGCATAATGAAAGGGGCTGGAGAAATAATCGTTTCTTTTCTCCATAAACTCCCTATATTAACTAATTGAATATCTTCTGGTAGATGATGTAACTGATGCTGTAAAACCAAAATGGTATTTTTCCGTGGGTGTCCGATAACCACAGCGACGCCGTGTTTTCTAGCATAGTGAATAGCCTGTTGAAATTGGTTTTGAACATCAATAAGTTTATCGCTATTGTCTAAGAAAATATTGCGTTCTAATGTATTGACACCCTGTTGTTTAGCGATTTTGTTAGCTACAGAATGCCCAATCGTTTTACTATCTAAGAAGAATAGGTTTTGCTCTTTTAATGCAATCATTAGCTTATTCATTAAATCTTTATCGCTAGTTGCAGCACTTCCCATATGATTATTTAAACCAATCGCTGCAGAAATAATTTTTTTTGCATTTTGTATTTTTTCTTGAACGCTTTCTTGCGTCATCCCAAGTGTTAAAGCACCAGCCTCAATTTTGTGCTTTCCTAAAGGTTGCATTGGTAAATGAATGAGTACATCTCGATGTTGCTGTTTTGCAAGTTCGTTGCGTTGTTTTGCGTAAGGTGCTGAAGGAATAATTGCAACTGAAATTTCCTTCGGCATTGCATAAATAGCAGCATCTTCCTTTGAACGATATCCAATATCATCAATAATAATAGCAAGCTTAGATTGTGAAAAGCTTATGTGAGAGAAGCACAGTATAGAAAAAAGTAAGGAAATTTTAACCGCACTTTGATGTATTAATTTTTTCATTATTTTAGCCAACCTATTGGGTTTACAGGGATTCCTTTCCGACGGATTTCAAAATAAAGTCCAGAATTTGCTTGTCCTCCAGTAGCACCAACTTCCGCAATTTTTTGACCGGCACTAACAAATTCTCCTTCTTTAACTGAAATCGATTGATTATAACCATATAAACTTAAATCGTGATCGCCGTGTTTAATTATTATCATTAATCCATAGCCTTGTAACCAATTTGCTAAAATAACCCGACCATTTGCTATCGCTTTGACAGGTTTTCCTGAATCTGCTTTAATGACAATACCTTTCCATTTTAATTCTCCCATTTGAGTAGAACCAAATTGGTTTAATATTTTTCCAGTTGTTGGATATTGGTATTGTTTTTGGGGCTTCCCTAAGCCTAAATGGTTGACCTCAAGTTGTTTTTCTTTTTTAGTTGAAACATAAGGTTTTTGTTTTGCATTATTTGTATGAGGCTGATCCAGCACAAGAATTTCTCGTTCACGTTTTTCTTGCTCCTTAGTTTGTTGCTCAGCACGTTGAATTTGTAGCCGTAGAGCAGCTTCATTATTTTTTAATTCATTTAATTTATTTTGTGCTTGGGATAGCGTGATATTTAGTTTATCAAGTGTAGTTCTTCGTTCTTGCTGTATTTTTTGCAAATTTAATTGGTATTTTGTTTGTTCATTAAGGTAGTGTTGCTGTTCGTTGTATTGCTGTTGAATATCTTTCTTATGAGCGATTAAATAATGTTGTGTTTGTTTTAAATCTTTAATTAAATCAACTCTTGCTTGGTTTATATAATGATAATAACGCATTAATCTATCGGATTGCTGAGCTTTTTCAGAAAGTAGTTTATCCAAAATTGACGTATTGTGATTTAACCGATACATTTCATCAAGTTGTTTTGCTAATTTTTCTTTTTGTTCTTTTTCTTGTTGTTCTAGATTTTTTATTTGTGTATCTGTTTCAGCGATTTTTTTATTGATGATTTTAAGGTCTTCAGAGGTTTTATTTAGCTGATTAATGATATGATCAATTCTGAGTTCCTGTTCTTGTAATGTTGATTGTAATTTATTTTGTTCACGTTTTTGATCGGCTATTCTTTTTTCTTGTTGTTGAATTTGATTTTGAATATCAGATAGATCTTTACATTGAATTGTAAGTGGGCTAACACATAAAAAAGCGATAAGTATTTTTCTTAACCAAATTAGCATAAAGGAAACCCTGCTGATCTAAACTGAGGATAACTATATCATTATTTAAGTGCTTGCTTTAAGCATTTAGTGTGAATTTTTATTAAAATTTTAGTAAGAGAGAATTTTAGATAATAATAAGCACACAAATTTTGCGAAAGATCACGAAATTTGTGCATTTTACTTTTAAAACGACAAAATATTTGCTATAAACGCCAAGTATTTTTTGATTAACATTAGGAGATTTTCTATGGAATTAGTGTTTATCCGTCATGGTTTTAGTGAGTGGAATGCAAAAAATTTATTTACTGGCTGGCGTGATGTCAATTTAACAGAACGTGGTGTAGAAGAAGCCAAAGCAGCTGGAAAAAAATTATTAGATGCAGGTTATGAATTTGATATTGCATTTACTTCTGTATTAACAAGGGCGATTAAAACGTGTAATATCGTTTTGGAAGAATCTAATCAACTTTGGATTCCACAAGTTAAAAATTGGCGTTTAAATGAGCGTCATTATGGGGCGTTACAAGGTTTGGATAAAAAAGCAACGGCTGAAAAATATGGTGAGGAACAGGTACATATTTGGCGTCGTTCTTATGATACGTTGCCACCATTGCTTGATCCAAATGATCCAAATTCAGCACATAAAGATCGTCGCTATGCAAATCTTCCGCAGGATGTTGTGCCAGATGGTGAAAACTTAAAAGTTACCTTAGAACGTGTTTTACCTTTCTGGGAAGATCAAATTGCACCAGCATTATTATCAGGAAAACGCGTTTTAGTGACAGCACACGGCAATTCATTACGTGCATTAGCTAAACACATTATGGGGATTTCTGATGAAGATATTATGGATTTTGAAATTCCAACAGGTCAGCCTTTAGTATTAAAATTAGATGACAAATTAAATTTTGTTGAGAAGTTTTATCTTTAATAAAAGTTAAGGTGCGTAGTACGCACCTTTTCTATTTTCCTTTCTGTATCCAATATTTCAAAGGCAGTTTTTCTGTTTCACTTCGAATTAAAGTGTGTTCCATAAATTGACAAAAACTCGGAATATCTCTTGTTGTGGCTGGATCATCGGCGAGGATAAGCAGAATTTCGCCCTCTTGCATATGGCGAATTTGTTTCCGCACGAGCATCACGGGTTCAGGGCAGCGTAGCCCTTGGGTGTCTAATTGGTGGTGAATTTTTATTTCATTCATTGTTTATTTTTGGCTGAAGTGATTTTGTGCGTATAATACCGATCAATTAAATGTCGGTCAAAGTCAGTCTTTACTATGGAATATTTAATCCCGAAAAGTGCGGTGGTTTTTGAAGAAGAAATTAAAAAAAGCCACTTTATTACCTATTTACAGCATACGGAAGGCATTGAACAGGCGAAAGCATTTTGGCGAGAAATTAAAGAACAACACCCGAATGCTCGGCATCATTGTTGGGCAGCAGTGGCAGGAACGCCGTTTGATTCGCAATTGCTAGGCTTTTCTGATGATGGTGAACCCGCAGGCACAGCGGGGAAGCCGATGTTAAATGCCTTGCAAGGCAGCCAGATTGGGGAGATTAGTGCGGTGGTCGTTCGTTATTATGGCGGGATTTTATTGGGAACGGGCGGGCTGGTGCGTGCTTATGGTAACGGCGTTCAGCAAGCGTTGAAATTGTTAGCCACTCAGCTTAAAGTGGAGCGAGAACACGTGCTTTTAACCAGCGATTATGACCAAATCAACCTGATACAGCATTTATGCGAGCAGCAAGATGTGCTAATTGAATCGCAGGATTTTCAAGAAAAAGTGCATTTTCAATTAGCCCTTCGTCCTGATAAGCGAGCCAGCTTTGAGCGGCAACTTAGCGAGCGTTCCGCAGGGCAACTTGTGTTGCAAGAGATAAAATAAGAGAGAACATTGTGCATATATTATCCATTTTTCGTATTATCGGTATTTTAGTGATGTGCTTTTCCGCAACGATGCTCGTTCCCGCGTTTGTCGCGTTAATTTATGGCGATGGCGGCGGAAAGGCATTTTTGCAAGCGTTTTTGAGCAGTTTTTTATTTGGCACATTGCTATGGCGAGCCTGTCATCAACATAAGCAGGAACTCCGTTCGCGTGAGGGCTTTTTGATTGTGGTGGTTTTCTGGGTTTTGCTGAGCTTGCTTGCGGTGATCCCATTTTTGCTCTTTGATGAACTTTCGATGAGCTTTGCCGATGCAGTGTTTGAAGCATTTTCGGCAATTACCACGACAGGGGCAACGGTGATGTCGGGGCTGGATAATTTGCCGAAATCCATTTTGTTTTATCGCCAGTTTTTGCAATGGATCGGCGGAATGGGGTTAATCGTGTTAGTCGTTGCGGTTATCCCTATTTTGGGCATTGGCGGCACGCAGCTTTATCGCATTGAATCTTCAGGTCCATTGAAAGATCAAAAAAACCTCCCGCGTATTGCGGAAGTGGCGAAACTGTTGTGGCTACTTTATTGTTTACTTACTGTGATCAGTACGCTCGGCTATTGGTGGGCGGGAATGTCCTTTTTTGATGCCTTGTGCCATAGCTTTTCAACGGTTTCAAATGGCGGAATGTCCACGCACGACGCGAATTTAGGCTATTTTAAAGATTCAAAAATTTATTTCCTCGCTGCGATCTTTATGCTTGCCGCAGGTTGTAACTTCGGGTTGCATATTATGGCATTTACTCATTTTAAGCATCAAAGTGTATTAAAAACGTATTGGCAAGATCCTGAATTTCGCTTTTTCTGTTTAATTCAAGGGGGGTTCATTTTAATAATGTCCCTTGGGCTTTATTTATCGTATCAGGATCTTTCCTTAGTTGATGCTTTCGCACAAGGCTCGGCACAGCTATCTTCAATGTCAATGACTTCAGGTTATACCCTGTTTGACATCAACCAATTACCGCCGTTTTTAGGTATGCTGTTAGTCATCTCTGCCGTATTAGGGGGATGTGCTGGGTCCACCTCTGGTGGATTAAAAATGATCCGCGTGCTGGTTATCTGGTTACAATTTAAACGCGAGTTAAAATACCTCATTCACCCTAATCTTGTCGTTCCTATCAAGTTAGGTGATAATCTTTTATCGATCAATGTGATAGAACGCATTTGGGCATTTCTCATCGCATTTTTCCTCACCTACTGGTTGTGTGTGTTTGCCGCAATTCTATGCGGAATGGGGGCATTTGACGCAATGGGGGCGGTTTTTGCCACGCTTAGCAATGCTGGACCTGGCTTAGGCGTGGTGAGTTCAAGTTTTGCGAATGTTCCCGATAATGCAAAATATGTGTTTTCCTTTGCAATGGTCGCGGGGCGTTTAGAAATTTTCTCCCTATTAGTATTATTTAGCCCCGCATTTTGGAGAGCATAACTTTATGAAAATCTTGATTTTATATTCAAGTTACGATGGACAAAGTAAAAAAATTGCCGAAGTGCTTGGCACGGTATTACAAGCTCAAGTTGAAGCCTTAGATGACAACCTTTCCCTTGCTGAATTTGATTGCATTGTCATTGGTGCGTCTATCCGATACGGGCATTTCAATAAACGGCTCTATAAATTTATTGAAAAACATACCGCACTTTTAAATCAGAAACGCACAGCATTCTTTGGCGTCAACCTCACTGCACGTAAAGCAGGCAAAGATACGCCTGAAACTAACGTGTATGTTCGCAATTTTTTACAACGTATTCACTGGCAGCCGACGCTCTCCGCCGTATTTGCGGGAGCATTGCTATACCCTCGCTACGGCTGGTTTGACCGAATGATGATCCGCTTTATTATGAAACTCACAGGTGGTGAAACGGATACAAGCAAAGAAATTGAATATACGGATTGGAAAAAAGTCGCGGATTTTGCCTCACAAATAAGTGCGGTACAAAAAGCACCCCAAATTTAGACCGCACTTTACATTTCTTCAGCAAAAATTGGATAATAAACCCTCATGGCGTTGAGAGAATAACCAAACAACAAAAAAATGAAAAATTTTTGCAAAAAGGGGTTGCAAAGATTTTAAAGAAGCCTATAATACGCCGCACACAACGACGCGACGTTGTAAACAAGTTGAAAATACACCTCGCGTCGTTGTTTTTTGCTCTTTAACAATCAATCAGACAATCTGTGTGGGCACTTGTTGATTCTGGAAAAAATTTAAAAGATTTAGAAACAATTAGTGCTTAACTGAAATTCATAGTGATTTTAAACGAAATCACAGAGCTTTGTTAGTGTACAAATTGAGAAAGATTAAACTGAAGAGTTTGATCATGGCTCAGATTGAACGCTGGCGGCAGGCTTAACACATGCAAGTCGAACGGTAACGGGTTGAAAGCTTGCTTTCAATGCTGACGAGTGGCGGACGGGTGAGTAATGCTTGGGAATCTGGCTTATGGAGGGGGATAACCATTGGAAACGATGGCTAATACCGCGTATTATCGGGAGATGAAAGGGGGCGAAAGCACCTGCCATAAGATGAGCCCAAGTGGGATTAGGTAGTTGGTGAGGTAAAGGCTCACCAAGCCTGCGATCTCTAGCTGGTCTGAGAGGATGGCCAGCCACACTGGGACTGAGACACGGCCCAGACTCCTACGGGAGGCAGCAGTGGGGAATATTGCGCAATGGGGGGAACCCTGACGCAGCCATGCCGCGTGAATGAAGAAGGCCTTCGGGTTGTAAAGTTCTTTCGGTGGTGAGGAAGGTTGTGATGTGAATAGCATCATGATTTGACGTTAGCCACAGAAGAAGCACCGGCTAACTCCGTGCCAGCAGCCGCGGTAATACGGAGGGTGCGAGCGTTAATCGGAATAACTGGGCGTAAAGGGCACGCAGGCGGTAAATTAAGTGAGATGTGAAATCCCCGAGCTTAACTTGGGAATTGCATTTCAGACTGGTTTACTAGAGTACTTTAGGGAGGGGTAGAATTCCACGTGTAGCGGTGAAATGCGTAGAGATGTGGAGGAATACCGAAGGCGAAGGCAGCCCCTTGGGAAGCTACTGACGCTCATGTGCGAAAGCGTGGGGAGCAAACAGGATTAGATACCCTGGTAGTCCACGCTGTAAACGCTGTCGATTTGGGGATTGGGCTTTAAGCTTGGTGCCCGTAGCTAACGTGATAAATCGACCGCCTGGGGAGTACGGCCGCAAGGTTAAAACTCAAATGAATTGACGGGGGCCCGCACAAGCGGTGGAGCATGTGGTTTAATTCGATGCAACGCGAAGAACCTTACCTACTCTTGACATCCTAAGAAGAACTCAGAGATGAGTTTGTGCCTTCGGGAACTTAGAGACAGGTGCTGCATGGCTGTCGTCAGCTCGTGTTGTGAAATGTTGGGTTAAGTCCCGCAACGAGCGCAACCCTTATCCTTTGTTGCCAGCACTTCGGGTGGGAACTCAAAGGAGACTGCCAGTGATAAACTGGAGGAAGGTGGGGATGACGTCAAGTCATCATGGCCCTTACGAGTAGGGCTACACACGTGCTACAATGGTGCATACAGAGGGAAGCGAGCCTGCGAGGGGGAGCGAATCTCAGAAAGTGCATCTAAGTCCGGATTGGAGTCTGCAACTCGACTCCATGAAGTCGGAATCGCTAGTAATCGCGAATCAGAATGTCGCGGTGAATACGTTCCCGGGCCTTGTACACACCGCCCGTCACACCATGGGAGTGGGTTGTACCAGAAGTAGATAGCTTAACCTTCGGGAGGGCGTTTACCACGGTATGATTCATGACTGGGGTGAAGTCGTAACAAGGTAACCGTAGGGGAACCTGCGGTTGGATCACCTCCTTACCTAATAGAATAGATGAGTGCTCACACAGATTGTCGTGATGGTTGTTAGACAATAAGAAGCAAAGAAAGGAATGGTGATGGTGTTGAAGAAACTAGCGATATGAAAAAATGGCTTAAAATCATACCGCACTTTAATAAAGCAGAGAGACGCTTTCTATGTTGTCCCCTTCGTCTAGAGGCCTAGGACATCGCCCTTTCACGGCGGTAACAGGGGTTCGAATCCCCTAGGGGACGCCATAGAAAGCGAATTTTTCGCGATTTGCTCTTTAACAATGTAAAAACAAGCTGAAAACTGAAGAGACTTTCAAGCTAATGAGGGAGTGGTGATAGTGATAGAGCCATTTTCTTATTAAATTGAAGAAGTCTGAGTAAAAGACTTACTTGAACAAAAGCAAGTAAGCGTTCTCAACGAGAGAACAACTTCGGGGAAAAATCCTTGAGGTTGTATAGTTAAGTGAGAAAGCGTACAGGGCGGATGCCTTGGCAATCAGAGGCGAAGAAGGACGTGCTAATCTGCGAAAAGCGTGGGTGAGTTGATAAGAAGCGTTTAACCCACGATGTCCGAATGGGGAAACCCGATAGGCGAAGAGCCTATCATTGCGAGGTGAATAAAATAGCCTCGTAAGGCGAACCGGGAGAACTGAAACATCTAAGTACCCCGAGGAAAAGAAATCAACCGAGATTCTGTGAGTAGCGGCGAGCGAAAGCGGAGGAGCCAGTAAGTAATAGCAGCAGAGATAGAGGAATTGTCTGGGAAGGCAAGCGACACAGGGTGATAGCCCCGTACTTAAAATCCAGGCTGTGGTACTAAGCTTACGAGAAGTAGGGCGGGACACGAGGAATCCTGTCTGAAGATGGGGGGACCATCCTCCAAGGCTAAATACTCCTGATTGACCGATAGTGAACCAGTACTGTGAAGGAAAGGCGAAAAGAACCCCGGTGAGGGGAGTGAAATAGAACCTGAAACCCTGTACGTACAAGCAGTGGGAGCCCCATCACTCAAACACATTGAGTGTTGGAAGAGGCAAAAGCACCAAAAATAACACCGCACTTTAAAGTGCAGGGTAAGACGAGCAAAGCGAGTCAAACCCAAAAATAGCAGTGTGATTGAGTGATGGGGTGACTGCGTACCTTTTGTATAATGGGTCAGCGACTTATATTTTGTAGCGAGGTTAACTGAATAAGGGAGCCGAAGGGAAACCGAGTCTTAACTGGGCGAAGAGTTGCAAGGTATAGACCCGAAACCCGGTGATCTAGCCATGGGCAGGTTGAAGGTTGGGTAACACTAACTGGAGGACCGAACCGACTAATGTTGAAAAATTAGCGGATGACCTGTGGCTGGGGGTGAAAGGCCAATCAAACCGGG
Source organism: Avibacterium paragallinarum (assembly GCF_011765605.1). Classification (NCBI taxonomy): domain Bacteria; kingdom Pseudomonadati; phylum Pseudomonadota; class Gammaproteobacteria; order Pasteurellales; family Pasteurellaceae; genus Avibacterium; species Avibacterium paragallinarum. The sequence continues at coordinate 1,894,596 of NZ_CP050316.1, read as the reverse complement.
AGATAGCTGGTTCTCCCCGAAATCTATTTAGGTAGAGCCTTGTGTGAATACCTTTGGGGGTAGAGCACTGTTTCGGCTAGGGGCCCATCCCGGGTTACCAAACCGATGCAAACTCCGAATACCAAAGAGTAATGCACAGGAGACACACGGCGGGTGCTAACGTCCGTCGTGGAGAGGGAAACAACCCAGACCGCCAGCTAAGGTCCCAAAATCTATATTAAGTGGGAAACGAAGTGGGAAGGCTTAGACAGCTAGGATGTTGGCTTAGAAGCAGCCACCATTTAAAGAAAGCGTAATAGCTCACTAGTCGAGTCGGCCTGCGCGGAAGATGTAACGGGGCTAAAATATAGTACCGAAGCTGCGGCATCAGGCGTATCACTAATACGCCTTAACGATTAACCACTTGCGAAGCAAGTGGGTAAAGCGAAAAACACGTTGAGTGTAATGGCAAAGAATCGAAGAGGGATATTAGTGATACGTCTGTTGGGTAGGGGAGCGTTGTGTAAGCGGAAGAAGGTGATTTGAGAAGATTGCTGGACGTATCACAAGTGCGAATGCTGACATAAGTAACGATAAAACGGGTGAAAAACCCGTTCGCCGGAAGACCAAGGGTTCCTGTCCAACGTTAATCGGGGCAGGGTGAGTCGGCCCCTAAGGCGAGGCTGAAAAGCGTAGTCGATGGGAAACGGGTTAATATTCCCGTACTTGGTAAAGCTGCGATGTGGGGACGGAGAAGGTTAGGTTATCGACCTGTTGGATATGGTCGTTTAAGTTGGTAGGTGGGTGAGTTAGGTAAATCCGGCTCACCGTTAACACTGAGAGATGATGACGAGGCACTAAGGTGCTGAAGTAACTGATACCACACTTCCAGGAAAAGCCACTAAGCTTCAGGCTTTACTAAACCGTACTGAAAACCGACACAGGTGGTCAGGTAGAGAATACTCAGGCGCTTGAGAGAACTCGGGTGAAGGAACTAGGCAAAATAGCACCGTAACTTCGGGAGAAGGTGCGCCGGCGTAGATTGTAGTGACTTGCTCACGAAGGTTGAACCGGTCGAAGATACCAGCTGGCTGCAACTGTTTATTAAAAACACAGCACTCTGCAAACACGAAAGTGGACGTATAGGGTGTGATGCCTGCCCGGTGCTGGAAGGTTAATTGATGGTGTAATCGAAAGAGAAGCTCCTGATCGAAGCCCCAGTAAACGGCGGCCGTAACTATAACGGTCCTAAGGTAGCGAAATTCCTTGTCGGGTAAGTTCCGACCTGCACGAATGGCATAATGATGGCCAGGCTGTCTCCACCCGAGACTCAGTGAAATTGAAATCGCCGTGAAGATGCGGTGTACCCGCGGCTAGACGGAAAGACCCCGTGAACCTTTACTATAGCTTGACACTGAACCTTGAATTTTGATGTGTAGGATAGGTGGGAGACTATGAAGCGGTAACGCCAGTTATCGTGGAGTCGTTGTTGAAATACCACCCTTTAACGTTTGATGTTCTAACGAAGTGCCTGAAACGGGTACTCGGACAGTGTCTGGTGGGTAGTTTGACTGGGGCGGTCTCCTCCCAAAGTGTAACGGAGGAGCACGAAGGTTTGCTAATGACGGTCGGACATCGTCAGGTTAGTGCAATGGTATAAGCAAGCTTAACTGCGAGACAGACAAGTCGAGCAGGTGCGAAAGCAGGTCATAGTGATCCGGTGGTTCTGAATGGAAGGGCCATCGCTCAACGGATAAAAGGTACTCCGGGGATAACAGGCTGATACCGCCCAAGAGTTCATATCGACGGCGGTGTTTGGCACCTCGATGTCGGCTCATCACATCCTGGGGCTGAAGTAGGTCCCAAGGGTATGGCTGTTCGCCATTTAAAGTGGTACGCGAGCTGGGTTTAGAACGTCGTGAGACAGTTCGGTCCCTATCTGCCGTGGGCGTTGGAGAATTGAGAGGGGCTGCTCCTAGTACGAGAGGACCGGAGTGGACGCATCACTGGTGTACCAGTTGTCTCGCCAGAGGCATTGCTGGGTAGCTAAATGCGGAAGAGATAAGTGCTGAAAGCATCTAAGCACGAAACTTGCCTTGAGATGAGTTCTCCCAGTCTATAAGACTGTAAGGGTTGTTGGAGACTACGACGTAGATAGGCTGGGTGTGTAAGCGGTGTGAGCCGTTGAGCTAACCAGTACTAATTGCCCGAGAGGCTTAACTATACAACGCTCAAGGGTTTTGGCTTGTTTTTGATTGTAAAGGAAGAGTAAAAATAAAAACACTTAGTAGGATAACGCACTAGAAATGATAGAAGTTATCGACTAAGAGAAAGAACATAAAGAAAGATAAAGCATATAAAGAATTATCTTGGCGGCGAAAGTGCAGTGGACCCACCTAATCCATGCCGAACTTAGAAGTGAAACGCTGTAACGCCGATGGTAGTGTGGGAATTTCCCATGTGAGAGTAGGACACCGCCAGGTTTTATTTTGTTAATTTATTTTTGTTTAAGTAAATTAACAAAATAAAATTTTTTGGCAGCTATAGTGTAGCGGACCCACCTAATTCCATGCCGAACTTAGAAGTGAAACGCTATAACGCCGATGGTAGTGTGGGGAATCCCCATGTGAGAGTAGGTCACTGCCAATTATCAATTTTGCGGAGCGGTAGTTCAGCTGGTTAGAATACCTGCCTGTCACGCAGGGGGTCGCGGGTTCGAGTCCCGTCCGTTCCGCCACTTCATTTAGGGGCGTAGTTCAATTGGTAGAGCACCGGTCTCCAAAACCGGGTGTTGGGAGTTCGAGCCTCTCCGCCCCTGCCATATAAATTCTTTGTTCTATCTTATATAAAAGTTTTGTATATAGACATTAGATAATGCTTAAACTATGGCATTATTTCTAGAAGAAATAATGCAGTATTATTATAATTTTTGTACAGTTTTAGTATAAACTCCATTGATTAAATAACTTCAAAAAACTAAATGGAATATCATTGATCTGCACCCCAAAAGTTGGACTAAACAACCAATTGATTAAGGTGCAGATTTTTTATGACTAAATATACTCAACGTTTCAAACAACAAGTGCTCGACTTTTATCATCAAAATGGAAAAAAACGTTCGCTTACTCGCCAGTATTTTCAGCTTCCCCAAAGCACGTTAGCACGTTGGATTGCGAAATTTAATCATAATGGAATCAATGGATTAGCTGTGTTAGGTAAAAAACGATATTATTCTGTTGAGTTTAAATTAAAGGTTATTCAAGCTATCAAAAAAGGCCAGTGCTCCGCTGAAGCCGCCTGCTTTCGCTTTGATATCCCCAGTTCAGGGATAATTAGTCAATGGTTGCAACGCTTTGAAAAACAAGGTATAGATGGGTTATTACTCAAACCTAAAGGTCGTCCAAGTATGAAACTCAACTCACCTAAAATGCCACCAACGCCCAAAACAGAAGAAGAACGCTTGCGTTACCGAATTTTGGAATTAGAAGCGGAGAATGCAATGCTAAAAAAGTTGCAGGAACTCAACCAACAAAAAATGCAGAAAAAGCCGTCATCGTAAATGCCTTACGCTCGCGTTTCCCGTTGGAATTGTTACTCAGGCTAATCGGATTGGCACGCAGTTCGTTCTTTTATCATCTCAAGCCAAAGTCGGATAAAAATGTAGCGATTTCACAGAAAATAGAGGAAATTTATCGCAAAAATGACGAAAATTATGGTTATCGTCGAATTACCTTGGAATTAAGGAAATACTTGATTATCAACCACAAAAGGGTGCAAGCGATAATGCAACGTTTGGGGTTAAAAGGAAAAAGTAAGCAGAAAAAATATCGTTTTTACCAAGGCAAAGTGTATTTATCGCCGATTAAAGACTTGTTTAATAACGAAATTATTGCTTATGATGTGGCGAGAAGTCCGAATTTTGAGCAGATAACCAGAATGTTGACCCAGGCGGTGAACCGATTAGCGGGGGAAAAACCGATACTGCATTCCGACCAAGGATGGCAGTATCAAATGATGGGTTATCGGGAGATATTGAAAAAACACGGTATTACGCAAAGTATGTCAAGAAAAGGCAATTGCCTTGATAATGGTGCGATGGAAAGCTTTTTCGGGCGATTGAAGACGGAATGTTACTTTGGCAAGCGGTTTGAAACCTTTGAACAGCTTGAAAAAGTGATTCACGAGTACATTCATTACTACAACAATGAGCGTATTCAAGTGAAGCTCAAAGGACTAAGCCCTGTGGAATACAGAACTCAGTCCTTGAATTAAATTAGAATATAGTCTAACTTTTTGGGGGCAGATCACCTTATGGTGAACCCGTTATTTTGCTAGCGGCAGTAGCACTCTCATCAATCGTGATTGGGAATACGGAAGGTGCAAGTAAACTCGTTAAGGTATCTCAAGCATTGAGCGGTTATCAATCAGGTACGACTTGGTTAATTTTTACCGCCTTTACACTAAGTTCGGCTTTTGTTATCACCGGTTTAGGAAAACGCATTGCTTATCATCTTATTGGCTGGTTAGGAAACACCACATTGCGTTTAGGCTACGTTACTATGTTTCTGGATTTATTACTTTCACCGGCAACACCATCAAACACGGCTCGTGCTGGAGGAATTATTTTCCCGATTATTAATAGCGTTGCCGTTGCTCTAGGTTCCACGCCTAACGAAAGCCCAAAACGTGCGGGCGTTTCCTCTTAATGAATGTATATATGGTTGTAAAATCAACAAGTTATATCTTCTTAACAGCAATGGCACCAAATGCGTTAGCCCTTTCTTTGATGGCACCGATTTTAGGTTTTAAAATGGATTGGCTGCAATGGTTCTTAGCCACTTCTATTCCTGGATTGCTATGTTTATTTTTAATTCCTTTAGTTTGTTATTTCACCGCCCCACCGGAATTAAAGCAAGTGGATAATAAAGCAATCGCAGACAAAGGATTAGCAGAACTAGGGCCAATCACCTTTGGTGCCGGTTATAATGATATTAAATCTTGGTGGATCGCTGGTGCTATTGTCGCCTTCGGAAGCCTAATCATTCATTGTACTATTGGAGTCGCTTGGTGGAATTTCTTGTTAAATCTAGGTTGGCTATAATTGCGTCATAACGCATTAAAGATTATCTCATCGAAAGGTTTGGCATTAATAGCCAAACCTTTTTAGTTATTTCACTTACCATTGCAATATTACATTTCTCATACAATAAAAAGTGTTATGTCAGGTGGGGTAGCCGAGAAAGATAAAATTCCGCTAGGGCAAGATCTTCAGGACGAGTGATTTTTATATTATCGCTTCTTGCGGGGATAAGCTGAGGGCGGAACCCCATTAATTCCATTGCAGAGGCTTCATCTGTGATGGTGAAATCGTTGGCTAAGGCTTGTTGTAAGGCGTGTTTTAGTGTTTGAGTTGGGAAAAATTGAGGCGTTTGAGCAAGCCAAAGTTGTGAGCGATCTTCAGTTTGTTGAATTTGTAAGCTTGAATTTGCACGTTTAATGGTATCAACCACAGGAATGGCTAAAATTGCCCCATTGATGTCGTTGATTTGTAATAATTTATCGAGATCTTGATGAGTAAGACAAGGGCGTGCTGCATCGTGTACCATAACCCAAGTGTTTGCGTTGTTTTTAATTTGTTGTAAGCCATTTAGCACAGATTCCGCTCGTGTTTTTCCCCCTTCAACAAGCTGAATTTTTGAATGATTGAGTAAGTTGATTTCCGCTAAATAAGGATCACTGGAGGTTACCGCCACAATAATTTGGCTAATGGCAGGGTAGTGAATTAGCACTTCAAGGGTATGCTCAAGAATGGTTTTTCCCTGAATTTTTAAATATTGCTTCGGTTTATCCGCCTGCATACGGCTACCAATACCCGCTGCTGGGACAACTGCAATAATTTCACGGAGTGAATGTTTCATTATTTATGCTCTTTACTTATGTTCTTTTACAATGCGATAAAAGATTTCGTTATTTTTTACCATCTCGTGTTGTAATCTGGCTCGTTCTTCAATAGCATTCACTCCTTCTTTAAGATCTTTAATTTCTGCCGCAATGATTTGATTACGCTGGGAAAGTTTTTCACTTTCTTGTTGGTGAAGAGCGATTTCTTTTTCTATATTTTTATAATCGAAGTAACCATTTTTTCCAAGCCAAAAATCATATTGGAACAGCAGGACAAAGCCTATCAGAATAAAAATTAGTAAACGCATAAATTTTCTCGTCAATTGAACGTAGCGATAGTTTACCTTGAAATGAGTAACATTTGTAGTATAGTCGTTTGATTTCAAAATAATACTGCGTTACTTCGCCTTGCCGTACTAGTTGTACTGTCTGCGGCTTGTTGCCTTGTCTCATTTTGAACTTAAACGACTATAAATGGATATTTTTAAGTGCGGTGTAATTTTGGTTAATTTTTATGAAAAAAGCCTCGTCTGTGATCTGACGAGGCTTTAGGTTATGTTTATCGGTACATTTTATTCAACAACCAGTTTTTTTCCGTCATAACTCATTGTTTGAACTGCGGTGAGTGCTTTCCCTCCTTGACCTTCACCACCGATTAATAGCACTTTGTTATCATAGCTGATACTCACCCCATAACCAATCGGCTCTGGTAAGTTACCAATGATTTTCCAAGTGCCTTTCTTGGCATTGAGTGCGTAAATATCACTATGCCAAGTTTTTTTCAACCCACCAGTGCGATGTGCATCGGTGATACCATTTTGATAATTTGCTCGCGCGCCTGGGAAGTTTGCCCCACCGGTTATGATATAGTTACCGTAGGTGTAGCCCCCCATTGCACCTGCAATACCTTCTTGTTGTTTTTGCCCTTTCGGTGTTGGTAAATCACCTAATTTTTTCCAAGTAACTCCATTTTTACCGATTGTACCAAGTTCCGTGGTTTGGGTTCGCAATCCTGCTTTTACTTCTCCGTTTACAACAAGAAGTTTGTTATCCTTAATTGCCACAGCTGCCCCTGCTCGTCCTGAGTACGGGAAAATGCCTTCGTTACGCCACGTGTTGGTGGCTGGCTCATAGCTGACAATTTCTGGTGAGAAGAAGAAATCCTGTACGCGTAAATTGAAATAAGGATCAAAAATGGCTTTTTCTTTGTCTTTATCGCCACCTGCGGCTGCGATGTCTTGGAAAAGTCCGTTCCAAATTTCTTGGTTAATTCCGCCTACAAAATAAATTTTACCGTTCGTTTCTGCCACACTTGCACCCACAGCTGAACGTGGTGAGCGAGTTTGCAATTTTGTCCAAGAGTTTGTTTCTGGATCATAGCGATAAGCATCATTGATGACTTGATTTTTCGCCACATCAGTATCTTGGAAACCGCCAAACACATAGAGCTTACCATCTACGCCAGCAGAAACTGGTTGATTACGTTTTCCACCTGGGAAAGCAGGCAATTCTTGCCATTTAGCATCTTTCTCTTTTAAATTAAGAGAATAGAATTTATCTCCACCCGTTCCTAAACCTACATAAACGGTATCGCCAATTAATGCCCCTGTTCCGCTTTTAATCCCTACAGGCAGATCAGGATATTGGCTTGCTTGTGCAGCAAATGCTGTCATTGCAATGGCAGCAAATAATGCACTGTGTAATGCTGTTTTTTTCATATTGACCTCTTGTCGTTAAGGTTATTGCTTAATAGATTGAGCAAGCAAACCGCTTATTTAGCTAACTCAGAGATTTCTTCTACAGCTTGTTTTCCAACTTCACCATTCTTTTTCAAGTATTCATCGTAGTATGGTTGTAATGCCGCTTTAAACGGAGCAAGATCAGGTTTTGTTACGGTTACGCCTTTTTCTTGGAAGAAAGCGATTAACTCATTTTCACCGTCCACAAATAATTTTGTGTGATAATCTGCGGCTTTTAGCGCAGCTTCTTTCACCACAGCTTTCAAATCATCTGGCAACTCATCAAGGGTTTCATTACTGATAACGTAAAGTTGGTCATTTAAAATGTGGTTGGTTAACGCTAAGTATTTTTGCACTTCATAGAATTTTTGTGCTTGAATGGTTGGTAATGGGTTTTCTTGGCCATCTACCGCATTGGTTTGTAACGCAAGATACACTTCAGAGAACGCCATTGGTGTTGGGGTTGCACCGACATATTTCGCGAAAGCAAGGTTAGTCGCCGCATTTGGCACACGAAGTTTCAAGCCTTTCATATCCGCAATGCTGTTAATTGGGCGGTTTGAGGTGGTTTGGCGAGTCCCGTTATAACCGATAGAAAGCACGCTCACGCCTAACTCTTTATTGATTTTAGCGAATAAGTTTTTACCAAAGTTGGTTTCTAACACGGCTTTTTTCGCCACATCAAAATCTTTTAACATATAAGGCAGTGCAAACACTTCCGCTTCTGGATAGAAAATTTGGAAACGGGCAGATTCTGCAAGGGTGAAGTCTAATGCACCGTCTTTAAGTTGTTTTAACATTACGCGGTCATCACCAAGTTGAGCGCTTGGGAAAATTGCAACTTCAATTTTACCTTGAGATTTGTCTTTCACTTCTTTTGCGAAGAATTCAACGGCTTTGTATTCATTAGAGCTTGTACCAGCAACCATACCAAATTTTAAGTTATAGTCTGCGGCAAATACCGAGCTAGATAGACCTAAACATAATGTAGCAAGAGCAAGTTTGTTTAATTTCATTGCAATTCTCCTTTCATTGATTTGCAGAGTAAATAGAATATAACGCCCAAAAGGGGGAATATTGAGATTTGGAGGATAATCTCTGTGCAAAGCAATGGTATTCCCCTAATATTTATATGATAAATGAAGTAATATTTCATTACTGAGAGTTATATCACAGAATTGAAAAAAGGGCGGAAAAACTTTTAGAAAAGGATTTGGCTGTTTAATTCAGTACTATTAGAGATATGTAAGTGTATTTTTTGAAAAAATACTCCAATTTTAAAGAATTATTCTAAAATCAAAGTGCGGTATTTTTTTCTGAGATTTTAAGGAATCAAAGTGTAATTGGCTTATGAAAGGGCTGAATTTAGAAAGCAGCCCTTATATTTAATGCTTTGGTAACTAGAAACTACACCCAATATTTATCAATTTCCGCTCGAATGGCTTGGGCGGTGGCTTTGCCTTTTTCACCAACTAAAGCCCGTCCTGCGATAAAGGCTTTGGCGTTTTTGATGTCTTTGAATAAATGAATATCCTCAGGCACGATACCGCCGGTAATGGAAAGTTGTAATCCTAAGGCTTCAAGGGCTTTCATTTTTTCAATGTCTTCCTCTGTCCAACCTTTACCAGCTAATTCGGCATCTCGGGAGCGGTGGTAAATGGCTTGAGTTACGCCGAGTTCAACCCATTGCTTCGCGTCGTCTAATGTCCAGTTGCCGTAGATTTCAATTTGAATTTCTTTTTTCACTTTGAGATCAGGGTGAGTAGCATTAAATTCGTCCGCCACTTTTTTACACGCCGCTTTGGTAGCAGGGTGAGCGGCGGCGGAAACGGTGAGCCAATCTGCCCCTGCTTCGTAAGACATTTTGGCTAAAATCGCACCACCATCGGTGGTTTTTAAATCACACACTAAAATATGATTCGGGTGTAAGGCTCGCAAGGTGCTGACGGCTTTCATCCCCTCCGCACAAGCGAGGATTGTACCCACTTCGATAATATCCACTAATTCTTCCGCTTGTTTGGCATCTGCCACGGCTTTTTCTAGGGAAAGGGAATCTAAGGCGATTTGTAATAAAGGTTTAGACATAGTATTTCCTCTCTAATTTATTGATTATTCAAGGCAGCATCAATCACGGCATAGATTTCTTCGGCGGATTGACAACGGCGAATTTTTTCTAAATCAACGCCTGTGAGGCTGTTTGGATCAGAATCTTCCAGCACTTGGGTGATTTCCATAATGCCTTGCATATGTTGATCGGAATCGCTACCCGCGAGGGTGATTAGTACCGAAACGGGTTCTTCTTCACTTTCAAACGCTACGGGCGTAGTGAGAGTTACAAGGGCAAAGGCGGTGCGGTTCACCCCCTCTTCTGGGCGAGCGTGTGGCATTGCCAGCCCTGGAGCGAGGATAATATAAGGCCCCATTTCTTTGACCATTGAGACAATCGCATTATAATAACGAGGTTCAATAGCCCCTGATTCTACCAGCATATCCGTGCCGATTTTAATCGCCTCTTCCCAGTTTTTGGCGGTTTGGTTGAGCTTGACTGAACGATTTTCGATTAAAGATTCTTTTAGCATAGGCATTTCCTTTAAAAAACATTATTGAAATCATACCGCACTTTTAAAAGTGCGGTCAGTTTTTCGCTTATTTTTGTTGATATTTCTCAATTAAAGCTTGGAGTTCATCGCTAAAGGAATTTGGATTTAGCATATTTTGCACACCAAGCACCGCAACGCGTTCACCGCCGTTGATTTCATCGGCAAGGTGTTTGGAGCAGACGATAATATCCACGCCATCAAGTTTGCCTTTGTAATCGGTAACGGCACAAGAATCCATAATATTTGGGATTCCGCGTTTGTCTAAATAACCTTTAATTTTCATTTTCATCATCATTGATGAGCCTTGTCCTGAGCCACACACCGCCAAGATTCGCACCGGTTTTTCACCCATTGCACTGTTGGCTTGGGTTTCTGCTACAAGCTCTTGTTCGACTTCATCATTGCCATAGCCGTCCATTTGTTCAAGGGTTTTCCCTGCGGCAGCCGCGGCGGCTTCGTCTGCACGTAATTGGCGTGAGGCGAAGAACATATACACAAGAGCGAGGGCGAGAATGACAAAGAAGAAGCCCGGCACGCTCACGATACCTTGTAAAATCGGTGGGAAGAATAACGCCCAGTCTGCCATTCCCATCCAGCCGTTAAATTCTGCTCCTTGGGTGGCTAACAGATGGATGACCCAGGCTGATCCCATAACTTCGATGATCCCCATCACGAAACAGATTTTCATTACCGCTTTCCAACCGCCAAATTGGTTAGCAAAAACGCCGATGGTGGCATTGGAGAAGAACATTGGGATAAAGCCTGGGATAATCAAAATTGGTGAATGGAAGCCTAACAGTAAGCCCACTGCAACGAATTGACCGATCGCTCCCCAAATAAAGCCGAACACCATTGCGTTTGGTGAGAAAGCGTAAATCGCTGCACAGTCAATGGCGAGAACAGAATTTGGGATCAAGCGTTCGGAAATCCCTTTGAAGGCTTCGGAAAGCTCTGCCACGAACATACGCACGCCCGTTACGATAATTTGGATCGCTACGGCAAATTTTAACCCCATTTCAAGAATATACATTGACCAATGAGTTTTGCCTGCCATTGCTTGTAAATTGTCTAAGCCGAAGGAGAGCAAAATAATGCCGAAGAAAACCGTCATTACCAAGGCGGTGGCGGATACGCTATCGTGGAAAATATGTAGCCATTTTGGCAATTTCATATGATCTACGCTATCGGTTTTATCGCCGAGTTTTGGCGCTAATTTTGTCGCAATCCAAGAGGCGATTTGTTGTTGGTGTCCGATGGAGAATCCCGCCCCGCCCGTTACCGCTTGGGTTGGTTTGTACATAATATTAGAAGAGATCCCCCAATATAATGCCATTAACACGGAGGTGTAGATCACGGTTTCCCACATTGACGCACCGATGATCATATAGAAAACGGCAACCAAGCCTGCTTGCTGGAACATAATATGCCCTGTGAGCATAATGGTGCGAATCCCTGTGAAACGGCGGAATACCACCAACAGGATATTTAAGAATAACGCCCCAATTACCGCGTAGCCTACCCAGCCGTAGTTATCTGCCATTGTTTGAATGGTGGCTTGCATACTGGTGTAAGGATCAATCACTGCCCCTGTGAGATTATGATATTTTGAAAGCCCAGCAATCACTGGTTTGAAGTTGGTGACCAAAAAGCCCGCTCCCGCTTGCACGATCATAAAGCCGACAATGGTTTTGATCGTGCCTTTGATGACGGTTGTGGTGTCTTTTCTCAATAGGATATAACCCAAACACGCCACAATCCCGAGTAGGAAAGGGGCTTTGGATAAAACTTGGGTATTAAAAATCCCGAAATAGTGCATTATGGTTTCCATATATTTACCACCTTATCGCATTTTACATTAATCAAAAGGCTTACTTTCGCAAGCTAACCTAGTTCGTATCATACGCAATAAAAATCAAATAAAAAGATTGGATTTGATTATTTGTGAACAAGGTCACAAATTATTTTCATCTTAAAAATCAAAATAATCATTTTTACACCGCACTTTATTTTCTGTTTGAATGGAGAAACCCCCTCTCCCCTAGTAGAACCCTAGCATAAAGACGACTATTTTTCAGAAAAGTATGATGCAGATCACAAATTCAACAAAATTCTCTTTGCATATTTATTTTGATTATTTATGATTAAATAAGATTTAAAATGATTCAACCATAAATCTGTTACTAACCCGAATATCAATATTTCAAGAAATAAGGAGTCGATTATGGCAAATGTGAATGAAATTACGCGTGAAAGTTGGATTCTTTCAACCTTTCCTGAATGGGGAACTTGGCTGAACGAGGAAATCGAGCAAGAAGTTGTCCCTGAAGGAAACTTTGCAATGTGGTGGCTTGGCTGTGTGGGCGTGTGGATCAAAACCCCAGGCGGGGCAAATCTGTGTATGGATTTATGGTGTAGCCGTGGGAAATCCACCAAAAAAGTGAAAGATATGGTGAGAGGCCACCAAATGGCAAATATGGCTGGGGTGCGTAAATTACAACCTAACTTGCGTGCTGCCCCTATGGTGATTGATCCTTTTGCGATTAATGAAGTGGATTTTATTTTGGCTTCTCATTATCACAGTGATCATATTGATGTGAACGTAGCGGCGGCAATTGTGAATAATCCAAAACTGGATCATGTTAAATTTGTTGGTCCTTGGCATTGTACTGAATTATGGAAAAAATGGGGTGTGCCTGAAGATCGCCTAATCACGGTGAAACCGGGCGATGTGGTGAAAATTAAAGATGTGGAAATCCACGCTCTTGATTCTTTTGACCGCACTTGTTTAGTAACTTTGCCTGTTGAGGGAGCGGACGCACAAGGAGGCGAATTAAAAGGACTTTGTCCAAGCGATGAAGAAATGGGTCGCAAAGCGGTGAACTATGTATTCAAAACACCAGGTGGAAACATTTATCACGGGGCGGATTCTCACTTCTCAATCCAATTTGCGAAGCACGGAAAAGAGTTTGATATTGATGTAGCATTAAATAACTACGGCGAAAATCCAGTAGGGATCGCAGATAAAATGACTTCAATCGATTTGCTCCGTATGGCGGAAAGTTTACGCTGTAAAGTGATTATTCCAGTGCATCACGATATTTGGACAAACTTTATGGCAAGTACCGATGAGATCATTGCCTTGTGGAAAATGCGTAAAGAACGTTTACAATATAAATTCCACCCATTTATTTGGGAAGTGGGCGGAAAATATGTTTATCCACGGGATAAAGATTTAATTGAATACCATCACCCAAGAGGCTTTGATGATTGCTTTGAGCAAGAGCCAAATATTCAATTTAAAGCAATGCTTTAGTTTTGGTTATCCCCAGTGTGGGCTGGGGAATTTCGCTCATTATTGCAATAACAGCCTGAACGCATGAAGGAAAATATAATGAACGAAACTTATCGGCATAAGCAACTGCTGAATTTACTTGAACAACATAAAGCACTTTCAACGGCGGAGATTGTGGATTTACTTGCAATCTCTCCCGCAACGGCTCGACGAGATATTACGAAGCTGGATCAGCAAGGTAAGCTGAAAAAAATTCGCAATGGTGCAGAAGCGATCAATATGATTACCCCTTTGATAGAAGAAAATATCATTAATCATTTTGATGAGAAGCAACGCATCGCCAAGGCTGCGGCAAAGCTGTGCAAAAACGGTGAGAGCGTTATTTTAACTTGCGGTTCAACAATGCAGCTGTTAGGCAAACAATTAGCGGGAGAAAAGGTGCAAATTATCACCAACTATATTCCCCTTGCGAATTATTTAATTGAACAGCAGCATTCGGATCTCGTCATTATGGGAGGGCAATATAACAAAGAAAAATCCATCACCTTATCGCTCAATCAACAAAATGAAACGAACTATTCTGCTCATATTATGTTCACTAGCGGTAAAGGCTTTACCCGTGATGGCTTATTTAAAACCGATATGATTATTGCAACCTCAGAACAGCAGCTTTCTTCCAAAGCAGAAAAATATGTTGTTTTACTCGATAGCTCAAAATTGGGCAAACAAGTAGGAATGCTATTCACCCAATTACATAACATTGATTTATTAATTACTGGCAAAGAAGCAGATCCGCAAATCATTGAGCAATTAACCGCAGCGGGGCTTGATATTATTCTCGCGTAAAGTGCGGTCTTAATTTCATCTGATTTTTTCCTTTGCCAGAGCCAATAGGAATAGAAATCAAATGAGAAAACACAAACTCGGCATTTATGAAAAAGCCTTACCGAAAAATCTTAGCTGGCAAGACAGGCTGTCTATCGCGAAAGCCTGTGGCTTTGATTTTGTGGAGATGTCCATTGATGAAACCGATGAACGCCTCAGCCGTCTTGATTGGACGAAAGCTCAACGCCTCGAGCTGGTGCAAGCAATTCTCAACACAGGCATCACCATTCCTTCAATGTGCCTTTCGGGGCATCGCCGTTTTCCTTTTGGCAGCCACGATGAAGCCACTCGCCAAAAAGCCTATGAAATAATGGAAAAAGCCATTCAGTTGGCGGTGGATTTAGGCATTCGCACCATTCAACTGGCGGGCTATGATGTGTATTACGAAGAGCAAGACGCCGGCACAATCGAACGCTTCCAACAAGGGCTAGAATGGGCGGTAGAACTCGCCGCCAGCAATCAAGTTACCCTCGCAGTGGAAATTATGGACACCCAATTTATGAGTTCCATCACCCGTTGGAAAAAATGGGATGACTTGCTTCGCTCCCCTTGGTTCACCGTTTATCCCGACCTCGGTAATCTCAGTGCGTGGAATGACAACGTGGCAGAAGAGCTGAAACTTGGCATCGACAAAATTTCTGCTATTCACTTGAAAGACACTTATAAGGTTACTGAAACCTGTGCCGGGCAATTCCGCGATGTGCCATTTGGCGAGGGCTGTGTGGATTTTGTTGCCTATTTTAAAACCTTAGCAGAGCTGAATTATCGCGGTGCATTTTTGATTGAAATGTGGACAGAAAAAGCCGATGAACCGATTGCTGAAATTATCAACGCACGCCGTTGGATTGAACAAAAAATGTTAGAAGGAGGATTTCAATGTTAGCCGAATTACGCGAAAAAGTCTTGCAAGCCAACTTAGCCTTGCCAAAACATCATTTGGTTACCTTTACTTGGGGAAATGTGAGCGAAATTGACCGCACTTTAGGGCTGGTCGCTATCAAGCCCTCTGGCGTGGATTATGAAACAATGACCGCAGACGATATTGTGATTGTGGACGTGAACACGGGTGAACGTGTTTGGGGAACGAAAAAGCCCTCTTCCGACACAGCCACCCACCTTGAGTTATATCGCCAATTCCCCGAAATCGGCGGCATTGTGCATACCCACTCCCGCCACGCCACTTTGTGGGCACAAGCGGGCCTAGACCTCATCGCCGCTGGCACAACCCACGCCGATTATTTCTACGGCAGCATTCCTTGTACCAGACAAATGACCCCACAAGAAATCGCAGGTGATTATGAACTCGAAACAGGCAAAGTGATTGTGGAAACCTTCCGCACTCGTCAAATCGAAGCGAAAGATGTGCCGGCAGTGTTAGTTAATTCGCACGGGCCTTTCGCTTGGGGAACAGACGCCGATAACGCGGTGCATAATGCCGTGGTGTTGGAAGAAATCGCTTATATGAACTTATTTTCGCATCAATTAAATCCGCAATTAGGTGCAATGCAACAAGCACTTTTAGATAAACATTATCTTCGCAAACACGGCAAAAATGCGTATTATGGGCAGTAATCACCCATTAACAAAAAGGATAGAAAAATGAATTATCAAGTTGTGGCTTTTGATCTCGACGGTACATTGCTCAATTCGCAAGGGCAAATTTTAGCGGAAAATAAGCAAGCCATTGCTCAGTTAAAACAACAGGGCATCAAAGTGATATTGGTAACGGGGCGACATCACACGGCGGTGATTCCCTATTATGTGGAGCTAGGGCTAGATACGCCAATCATTTGTTGTAACGGCACTTATGTTTATGATGTGCAAAATGATGAAGTGTTGGCAGCTAATCCACTTTCTCAGCAACAAGCCCAGCAAATTTTGGATACCGCAACGAAACATCATTGCCATTTATTGATGTATTCCCGCAATGCGATGAACTATGCGGAACTCAATCCGCATATGGAAAAATTCCTAAAATGGGTGGCGAGTTGCCCTGAGAATGTTCGCCCACTTGTGCGAAAAGTAGAGAGTATTCAAGAGGTTATCAATCACGATACACCAATTTGGAAATGCGTCATCAGTGCACCAAATCGAGCCATTATGGAAAACGTCATCGCGGATTTACCCGTAGAACAATTTAGCTGTGAATGGTCGTGGGTGGATCGGGTTGATATTGCCAACGCGGGCAACACCAAAGGCTCAAGATTGCTAGAGGTGCTACAACAATGGCAAATTTCCCCACAACAGGTCATTGCCTTTGGCGATAATCACAACGATATCAGTATGCTCACCGCCGTAGGGCTAGGTGTCGCAATGGGCAATGCAGAAGAGGAAGTCAAACATCAAGCCAAGCTTACCACAACGAGCAATGATGAAGCGGGGATCGCACAGCTATTACAACAATATTTCAACGCTTAACGTTAATAAAACCGCTGAATATTTTCAGCGGTTTTCTTTATTCGCAACTTTCTAACATTAACCCAAACCAATCTTGCATTGTTTTGCTCATCGCGTTTAAGTCCAATTGCACTAATTCTTGTTCGCTTAGCACGCGTTGCCAGTATTTATCTTCTTGCTTAAAGCCATAATCGTTACCGTAAATGCTTTCGTACAAGATGGCAAAGCATTTTTGTTGAATGGCTTCTTCATCATCTGTGCCTTTTTCATTTTTGAGTGCTTTGAAATAATGGCTAAGATTCGTTGTTAGCACTAAGCAAGGGGATTGTTGGGCTTGAACATAGGCTTCAAGATAACATTGTAATTGGGTAAGTGCGGTGCTTTTTGGCAGAATTTTAAACCGCACTTGTTCACCTTTTGCATAACTATGGGAGGGGGCGACATTTTCTTGTGTAGCACATTGCACTAAATAATAGATCCAGTTTTCAATCAGATCTTTATCGCGGATTTTCCCACCCACACGCCAAGTAACGCGTTCCATCAAACCATTAGCTAGAGGATAAAGTTTATCTAATACACCGTTTAAGCTTAATGTTTGTGTAGATAAGTTAAAGCTGAGATCGATAGGTACGCTTACGCTTTCTTTTGTTAAATATTCGGCGACTTGCTCTTTAATTCCCAAAATATTTTGGCTAATTTGTTGCTCATACACTTGAGCAAAATTTCCTCTTGGCATAATGCCTTTTATTTTTAATTGAGCAAAGAAATCCGCTAGTTCATCATCAGCCAAATACAATAAGGTTTGATTGATATGAAATAATTCCAAATGATCTAAACTAAAATTTTCTGTTTCAGCTAAAGCTAGCTCATCATTTTTTAAATAAACGCCAAGCACCTGTTCTAAGAAGAATTTTACCGGATGCTGAACAAAACGGATTAACTGGGTTAATTCTACGTCTTTTATTTGAGTTAAATTATTTAATGGTTGGATAAACCCCAGCTCGTCTTGAATTGTTTTATTGACTAATGGCAACCATTTATGAGAGAAAGTGCGGTGATTTTTTTCGAAGTTTTTCTCGCTAAATGCCGTCATTGGGTGATGGGTAATCAGTTTGTTTCGCCAATACTCATTGGAATCCGGCTGTGATGGCTCTTCATCTGAAACAAGATTTTCTGCAATATAATCAATAAGCTGATTAACCAATACGGAAGGTTCTTTGGGGGCGTCATCAATAATTGAATGCCCAACATAGCTGAGATAAAAGTAATCTTGTGCAGATACCAACGCTTCAAGGAATAAATAACGATCGTCATCACGTTTAAAACGATCCCCTTTTTGGTGATGATATTGCATTAAATCAAAACTATTTGGTGTAGTTTGGCGTGGGTATTCTCCTTCATTCATTCCTAATAAGCATACCACCCGAAAAGGAATTGAACGCATAGGTAATAAGGTGCAAAAATTGACTTTTCCTGCTAAAAAACGCAAGTTATTTGGGTTTTCCTGCAAGTAATCCGCCAATGCTTCCACAACAACCTCAGCACAAAGCGGTTGTGTAAATTTCACGTTCATTAAAGGCTCAATAAAGCGTTCAATGCAATCGGTTAAATACCATTGCGTCTCTTGGCTAGTTTCATCAAAATGAAAAAATGTTTCGACTAACTGTGATAATGCTTGCTGCCATTTTTCAATAGGATGATCCATACAAAGGGTTTGGTGCCATTGATAAAGTTGCTCAATCAACTCTGCCAAATACCCCGCTAATTGCCCTTTTAGCCCATAACTATTATCAAAACCAAGACTATCTTGCCAAATACCATTTTCCTCTCGCATAGCATAACCAAGTAGCATACGTTCAAGCCCAGCTTTCCAAGCGTTGTAATTGTCTTGTTGTGCACCAACATATTTTTCTAAACCAAAACGTATTCCTGAGTTCTCTACCCAATGATGAATGTAAGGCAAATCTTCCAGCTCAATATTAAAACGAGATCGAATACTTGGAATATCAAGGAAATCTAGCACATCTTGTGCGGTAAAAAGGCTTTCTTTTAAGGCGAGTAATTTCAGAAACGCAGACACTATGACATTATTTTCAACGATTTTATTATCTGAAATAGAAAACGGAATATGAGGCTCCCCTTGCCCAAACACGGCTCGGATATATGGCGTATATTTATCAATATCAGCAACCATCACAACAACATCTTTTGGGGTGAGGCTAGAATCTTGATTAAATAAATGCAACAAATAATCTTGCAATACTTCGACTTCTCGCATCACACTATAACAGGCGTGAAGAGAAAAAGAAGCGTCTTGCGGAATAAGGGCTAATTTTTCTGTTCCTGTTGGCGTTAGCGTTAAAATTCGTTGCTGAATTTGATGCAAAAGACTGTCTTCTCTCCGTTCAACATAGGCATTGATTTCATTCCCCTGCAGTTCGGTTAAAAGATAAAGAAAATCCCTGCCCTGCTTTCCCCAAGATGCGAGTAAAGGATTTCCAACCTGTAACAATTCCTGTTCAGCGGTGTACTCATATTGTGCATTATTCAGTTGAGTGAGCTGTTGGCTAGAAAATAAAGGGCTTGATTGTTTGCTTTGATGATCAAGGCGGGAACGCAACTGCAATTTTTGCCAATATTGGCGATCCACAATATCTCCCCAATATTCACGGCAAGGATTGGTGAAAAAGAGATGCACCTCACAAAACTCGCTAATGCCTTTGAGTATTTCTAAATAGACTTTGGGTAATGCTGAAATACCAAAAACAAAAATTCGCTTCGGCAATTTTACCACCGCTTTTTGTGCTAATAATTGCAAAAAGCGTTGATGCAAAGAAGCACGATGCCAGCGTGTTTCATTCTGATTTTCTTGCTGAATTTCGGTGATTAACGCACGCCATAAGATCCCTTGCCATTCAATATGCTGCTCAATTTGCTCAACTAATTGCCCCTGATTTTCGTTATGTTGTGAAAGAATTTGTTGAATGATTTTATTGTTATCACCTTGTTCCCAAGCATTGATCCAATCAGGGCGATAGACTAAATATTGGTCAAATAAATCAGCGACCTTTTCAGCCAGTTGATACTGTTTTTGTTGTACCGATTGCGGAGCGGCTCGTAAATAATGACGCAAAGGGGAAAACGCTTGTTGCGATAAATGTTGTGGAATTAATCTCATTAAACGCCATACCATTTGCTCTTTAGAAAATTGATTTTGTTGGCTAATATCCAGTAAATTATCGCGATAAAGCTGCCAAATAAAGGTAGCAGGCATAGGAAATTGCAAATTTGCTGAAATTCCCTGTTTATCCGCAATCTGCCATTGTAGCCACTGAGCCATACCGGGGCTTTGTACCAGAATAACTTCTGATTGCAAGGGATCTGCCAGAGGTTCCCTAGTCATTAAATGTAAAAGAATTTCTTTTTGCACTTCTAGCAAATTGGAATAATAAACGGTAAACACGGACAATCCTTTTATAAACGTACATTCCCAGTGGGATAATGCACTGTAACTTGATTTCCATCGCAAGAAATATGGAAAATAATGTGGTTCTGTTCAATTTGAGACTGGCAATCTAGCTCCATAAGCCGACGCTGCTGTTGATTATTTGCAATAGACCAAGCTTGTAAATCTTGGAAAATTCTCACCGCACTTTGTCGCTGATGTGAAAGCCACTGATTAACGGAGAGAAAAATACCACTAAACAACGTTAAAGTCACCAGCAAAGAAAACAAATTCATTCCTTTATATTTTAACAATCTATAAGGTTTCAAAATCATTCCAACTCCGTTTTGCTAAACGCCAGAAACGATAATGCTCTACGACCTCATTAATCACGTTTTTATTATAGATTAACTTAATCTCATCGCTGATAATTAATTTCCCTTTTGTAATCACCGCCCCTCGAATTTCACCTTGCCCGCGGATAATAAGATCACCTTCTGACATAATAACCGCTTTAATATTTCCTGCGATATCCCATTCTTTCATAGGCGTTGAAAACCAATATAATGAATGGTGGTTTTTATCGAATTGCTTTAGCTTATCGGCAAAAAGTGAAAGAGATGAGGGGGAGAAATAAACATTAAAATCTCCTTCATTCATTGATTTATTCGGGATATTCCTAAATAGTGAGATGCGTTCGCACCAAGAAAAATGTGAAGTGCGGTCATTTTTTTCAGTATTTTTGAAAACAAGATGATAAATACTGCTTGGATAATCAATGGGTAATTGTTCACAGGTTTGGCTCGCCTGCGTTCTACTCATCTCAATTAAAGTTAAATCATTTTTGAAATAGTGCTGTTTTTGTACATTCATTGCTAAGTACAAATGCAAGATTTCTTGATTAAAGAACATAGTAATCATTAATAATGAGCTAATTAAAATTAGTAAACTAAGCGTTGCAATCCCTTTTTGAACAATCATATCAGCGACCTTGATTAAGCAATGGAATAACAATATGACTTTTATACTGGATATGCGGTTGTTTGACTAAATATCCCATAAGATGGGCTTCAATTAATTCTCCTTCTTTTAGCCATTGTAAGAAAAACTGAGAAATGGCAATTTCTTTGTTATCAAATAAATCCACCCATCCTCCTTTTTCGCATGCAGGTTGCTGAGTATAAGTTCGACATTGTTCTTGAGAACATTCCTGATTTACCGTATTTTTATAAGTTAAACGGGTTTCTAACATTTTTTTATTTAAGCGATAACCAAATAACTCACGTTCAATCTCTCTTACTTGATTTTTTCCATCTTGAATGCAAAGCCCTTTGGTATAAGTTGAGCCAATACAGCCAGAACTATCTAAATCATAGAAAAAAAGTACACAACTTCCCAGTGGCTCCCCTGAAGCTTGGCTAATCAATACGCTTGTTCCTTTGTCATCCAATTCAAAAAAAGGAAAATTGGAAACTTGCAGTTTTTCTGTAACTGCCCGAAATCCAGAACGCCGTAAATCTTTCGCCATTAATTGAAGCACGCGTTCAATTTCATTTTGTAAATATAATTGAATTCGTATTTCTTGGTTTTGCTTTTGGCTATAGGTATAAAAAGAAAAAATAATGATTAATAAGAAAGAAGATAAAGAAATAGAAAGCATTAAAGATAATAAACTCTGCCCTTTAACATAACGACGATACATTTACTTATCTCCACAAGCACTCAAAGAAGAGATATCTTTTAATTTTAAACTTCCTACATTAAAAAATGAAAAAAGCGTTCGTTTATCCCCTGCTTGCAAAAGGAAACAATCTGATTGCACGGTATTCCGAATACCGCTCAGTCTTGCCATTTCTTTAGGATAATAGTTTTTACTTATAATCATTGTTTCTTGCGGGAACATCGGCGTATAAATATTAACCATTAATTCATTGGAACAATATTGGGGCTGTAAACAATTACAGATTTTATCTTGTTTTATTTGAGCAGAAATACACCATTTCTTGCTAAGGAGATCACGATTTGCGACTAAAAACCATATGTCATTAGAGTTTTCGACTCTACTTTGAATATAACGTAAAAAAAGATAAAGCCTATGCTGCTCTTTTTCAAGCACTGCTTCATTATGATTTTGTTGCCAAATAGGCAGTGCCATTAATAGTAATATGCTTAAAATTAATAATGAAATCAATGATTCAAGCAATGTAAAACCTTTTACATTCATACCTAAAATACTAATGTTTTATACCGCACTTTTATATATTCTACTTTAGCAAGTGCGGGGATTTTTAAATATGAAAATAAACTATTATTGCGATACAGATCGCAAAAACAATTTGTAAAAATAATTATTTCACCGAAGATAATTTATCAAAACTCTTAGACTAATACGATAGGAGTATTTGGTGGGTCGTGAAGGATTCGAACCTTCGACCAACGGATTAAAAGTCCGCTGCTCTACCGACTGAGCTAACGACCCTAAATTTTTAGGAAGTTACATTTGATTGGTGGGTCGTGAAGGATTCGAACCTTCGACCAACGGATTAAAAGTCCGCTGCTCTACCGACTGAGCTAACGACCCAACATTCTTGTTGCGTAACGGGGGCTTATGATACTGTTTTTATTTTAATAATCAATAAAAATTTTTAGTTTTTTGTTTATTTGAACGAATAAACAACAAATGAGATTGTTCGAGCCTAATTGTGGTGATGGATATAAAAAAACCGAGTGTTAAAACTCGGTTTTTGGGAAAAATAAGAAATTAGTATGCAAGTACCGCACGACGGTTTTTCGCATAGGCTGCTTCGGTGTGACCTAGCTCAGCAGGTTTTTCTTCACCGTAAGAAACAGTTGAAAGCTGAGTAGCTTGAACGCCTTTTGCAGATAAGTAGTTAGCTACCGCATCGGCACGACGTTGACCTAATGCAATGTTGTACTCTGGGGTACCACGTTCGTCAGTATTACCTTCAACTAATACTTTAGATGCTGGAGTCGCTGTTAAATAAGCGGCGTGGGCATCTAAAATTTGTTGATATTCGCCTTCGATATTGTATTTATCAAAACCAAAGTAAACGGTATTGTAACGTTGTTGTAAATCTTGAACAGAGTAACCACCGAAAGTTTGAGCAACAGTTTCGGTATGTTTTGATGAACTACAAGCAGCTAATACAGCAACACTACCAGCTACAATCAATAATTTTTTAAAGTTTTTCATTAAACTTCTCCTAGTTTTTATGTAAATATGGGGACCAAGCTGGAAATTTAACTTGCCCATCACTTCCTGGTAGACGTGCTTTAAAACGCCCATCAGCCGAAACTAATTGTAGCACCTTTCCTAGGCCTTGTGTAGAACTATAAATAATCATAGTTCCGTTAGGCGATAAGCTTGGCGTTTCATCTAAAAATGTTGAACTTAGCATTGTTGTTTCACCTGTTTTAAGGTCTTTCTTCATAATATGATCAGCGGAGATCATAATTAATATGTTTCCATCAGAAGAAATCTGTCCATTATAAGTTCGTGTACCATCACTCAATATTATTACTTCACTACCATTAGCACTCATTTGATATACTTGCGGAGAACCGCTTCTATCTGAGGTAAAAATGATAGACTGCCCATCGGGTGACCAAGAAGGTTCTGTATTGTTTCCCGAACTACGGGTTAATTGCGAAATTTGCCCGCTAGCTAAATCCATTACATAAATATTCAATGTTCCATCTTTTGAGGATGCAAAAGCTAGTTTTGAACCATCAGGAGAGAAAGCAGGTGCACCATTATGCCCTTTGAAAGATGCCACTACGCGGCGAGATCCAGAAAGCAAATCTTGCACCACGAGTTGAGATTTGCGATTTTCAAAAGAAACATAGGCTAATTTATTGCCATCTGGCGACCAAGCTGGTGACATTAATGGTTGTGAACTTTGTGTTACGATAAATTGATTATATCCATCGTAATCCGCAACTCGCACTTGATAAGGCTTTGAACCTCCATTTTTTTGTACAATATAGGCAATTTTTGTCCTAAATGCTCCCCGAATGCCCGTGAGCTTTTCAAATACTTCATCGCTCACTGTATGAGCACCAAAACGGATTGCACTTGCAGGTACAGCATATTGATTTTGAGCTAAAACAGCTCCAGAAATGCCCGAAGCACCAATCGTATCAACAAGCTGGTAAGCAATACTATACCCATTACTATTTGGTGTAACTTGACCAACAACAATGGCATCAATGCCCAAAGATGACCAAGCTTCAGGATTGACCTCTGAAGCCGAAGTAGGTAGCTGTGGCATTTTTGATACAGAAATCGGATTGAATTTACCGCTATTGCGTAAATCTGCTGAAATAATGTCAGTTACATCGGTTGGCATTGAATCCACACCATTCCACTTAAATGGTACAACTGCGATTGGACGAGCACTGTCCACTCCTTCATCAATAACGATACGAACTTCATCATCAGCAACGGCAACCTTTGCTAATAATAAGTACGCCATCATTATGAATTTTGTCATTTTATGGATTACTTTCATTTAATTCACCTTAGGTTTACTTATTCACGCCAATTATTTCCAATCAAAATCAATAATTGGTGCTTTATATTTACTATAAATAGCCTCTGAAGGAGCAGCGGGGACTTTTTTCGTTCTGGCGACAGCAATCATTGCTGCGGAACAAATATCATCAGGTCCAGAAACACGCTGGTAGTTAGAAATCGTACCATCACGTTCCAGTTGAATGCGAATTCGACAAACTTTTCCTCTAAAGCTAGGATCTGTCAAAAAGCGACGCTGGATTTCTTTTTTGATCACGCCTGCATAACGATCACCAATTTTGGTACCATCACCGGCACCTGACGCAGCACCGTTACCTTGACTGCCTGCATTATTCGTATTACTGCCAACCGTTGCACTTCCGCCAATATCACCGCCATTAAGAAAATCATCTAACGCCGCTTGCTGAGCTTTACGTTTTTCCGCCTCTGCTTTTGCCTTCGCTTCTGCTTTGGCTTTTTCTGCCTTAGCTTTCGCTTCGGCTTTTGCCTTTGCGTCTGCCTCGGCTTTGGCTTTCGCCTCTGCGGCTGCTTTTTCGGCTTTCGCTTTTGCGTTAGCCTCCGCCTCCGCTTTGGCTTTTGCTTCTGCAGCGGCTTTTTCCGCTTTTAGCTTCGCTTCTTGTTCGGCTTTCTGCTGAGCTTTTTTGGCTTCTTCCACCGCTTTTGCTTTGGCTTCTTCTTCCGCTTTTTTTGCCTGTGCGGCTAGGCGTTTTGCCTCTGCTTCGGCTTTTAATCTTGCGGCTTCCGCCTCTTGTTTGGCTTTGGCTTCTTGCTGCTGCTTTTCTAAAGCAATGCGAGCTTGTTCTTCGCGTTGTTTTTGCTGTTCAGCTAGACGCTCTTGTTGCTTCTGAGCTTCAAGCTGTTTTTGTTGCTCAATTTGTTTTTGTCGCTGTTCCTCAAGGTGCTTCTGGCGAGCAAGCTCTTGTTGGCGTTTCTGCTCTTCCAATAAGGCTTGCTTTTGTGCTTGCGGATCGGGTTCTTGTTGTTTCGGCTGAGTTGGCTTCTCTGCTTGCCCTTTTTTCTGCTGTTGCAAACGCCCCCATTCTTGAGCCGCTGCACTCGTGTTCACCATTACGGCACTGATTGCTTCGCCATCACCTTCGCCGCCACCCATTATATCCATTTTGTAATAAAGCGAGCCAAATATCAGCAAACCAAATAAAATAATGTGCAGAATAAGAGAAAGGGTAATTGAGCCAATATCGTTCTTTCGTTGATGATTACGCACAATAGACCTACTTACCTTAAATTGGGTTTGTCATTAATCCAACAGATTTGATCCCTGCTAGATGAAGTAAATTCAGTGCTTTAATCACTTCTTCATAAGGCACATCTTTCGCCCCGCCAACCAAGAACATTGTATTACTGTCTTTGCCATATTCTTGCTTAGCCATTTGCGTAACTGCCTCTTCGCTGAGGTTTTCGCTCCGCTTGCCGTTAATGGAAAGGCTATATTGCCCGATGCCCGATACTTCTAAAATAACGGGGATTTTATCTTCATTGGAAACACTTTGGCTTTCCACCGCATCGGGCAATTCCACTTGCACGCTTTGCGAGATGATGGGGGCGGTTGCCATAAAAATAAGCACTAAAACCAGCAAAACGTCCAAGAAAGGGACGATGTTGATTTCTGATTTAATATCACGACGTTTACGACGGTATGACATAATTGCCTCTAAAAAACTTGCTAAAAACTGACCGCACTTTTACGGCGAAACTTATTGATGTTTGCCAAAAACTTGACGGTGTAAAATTGTGGTAAATTCGTCAATGAAATTGCCATAATTTTGCTCAAGTTTATTCACGCGTAAACTTAAACGGTTGTAAGCCATTACCGCAGGAATGGCAGCAAATAAGCCAATCGCTGTTGCGATCAAGGCTTCTGCAATCCCTGGGGCAACCATTTGCAAGGTGGCTTGTTTTGCGCCGCTTAATGCCATAAAGGCGTGCATAATCCCCCAAACTGTACCAAATAAGCCGATATAAGGGCTAAGTGAAGCCACGGTGGCGAGGAAAGGAATGCGATTTTCGACTTCTTCTACTTCGCGGTTCATTGCCAAATTCATTGCTCGTGAGCTTCCTTGAATAATGGCTTCTGGCACGTCTGGATTCGCTTTTTTCAAGCGTGAAAACTCTTTAAAGCCCACATAAAAAATTTGCTCGCTGCCCGTTAAGCCATCACGACGATTAGACAGCCCTTCATATAATTTGTTGAGATCTTCGCCCGACCAAAAGCGATCTTCAAAGGTGGCAGAATCTTTCAACGCTTTGCTTAATACACGGCTACGTTGAATAATGATCGCCCACGAGATAATCGAAAAGGCAATTAAAATCACAATTACAAGTTGAACAACAACGCTTGCTTTCAAAAAAAGTTCCAAAAAGTTTAATTCACTGGTCATTAAATCGCTCCCAAAAACACGGATATATCCTCGTTAGCGTTCAAAATAAGGTAAGCAAATCCCCTATCATTTTGAAAACTAAAGAAAATAAATTTATGCCTTAAATGCGGCTTTGATTTCCTCAGGGATTGCCGCGGGTTTCATTTTACTGAGATCCACACAAGCCACTTTCACTTCAGCCGTGCAAATCACTACGTTATCTCGTTTGATTTGTTGTGAAAACAAAATCGTTGCCCCTTTGATGCCACTGACTGTTGTTTCCACCATTAATAAATCATCTAGCTTGGCAGCAAGACGATAATCAATTTGCATTGTTTTGACAACAAAGGCGTAATTCCGTTCATTTAGCAAATGCTGTTGCGAAAAGCCGAGTTGTCGTAAATATTCCGTTCTTGCACGTTCAAAAAAATGCAAATAGCGTGCGTGATACACCACACCGCCTGCATCAGTATCTTCATAATACACCCGAATGGGCATTAGATTGTCTTGCATTATGGCTCAATATTATTGCCGTTAGATTTCAACATAACTCCGTGTTATCGTGAATTTTAACGACGATTTTTAGGGTTGAAAATTGGCGTATTGTAGAGTGCTTGTGGTGGATTAGCAAGCAATAAAGTGCGGTCATAAAAGAAAAGGATTTTATCGCTTCGTCAATGATTTTGCAGAAAACTGCTATTGTGTAGAAATTGTCAATGGCGATTGATACGCCGTAGAAAGGGTATGATATTTACTCGTCTATGCAAAATAATCGCCCAATCCCCGCTGCGGTGGTATTGTCCAATCTACGAGAGGCAATTCTGTTTTATACGATGGCTTTCTCATTGCGAAAAAACCTTGCAAAAATTGACCGCACTTTTGTGTTGGCGAATTTATTTTAACGCAGAAGATTTTGCCCAAACGCGATAAGGGCGACGGCATAACCAAGATAAGGAAAAAAAAGACATTGCCAAATTGTCGCTTTGATTTCAAAGCCTATGCCGTGAATCCATAAAATAACGGTTGCCCACAAAATTAATATTACCCAGTAAGGCGAAGCACTTCTTAATGCGGTGGCAAACTCATTCACATTAAAGAAAAAGCAAAGGGTTAAGCCAATCGCTAAAATGAATGAAAGGGCTCGCCACGAGCCCTTATTAACAAAAGAATACGCTTGATGGATCATTCTTTACTCATCAAATTTGCCAGTCTTTTCAATACTGATGGTAACCACCACACTTAGCATAATGGCAAATAAAACGCCCACTACCCATAAAACATAAAACATAATGTTGCTCCTTAGTATAATGAGTTTTTATTTTCTTCAATGTAATCGCCATCTAAGCGACCAAACATTTTGATATATGACCAAATGGTGTAAGACAGTAAAATTACTACAAACACTAAGGCAAAGCCTAACATTAATGTGAGAGTTAATTTACTGGATGTTGAATCCCACATTAAGAGGCTCATATCAGGGTGAGAGCTTGACGGCATTACAAATGGGAACATTGCGATGCCGCAAGTTAAAATCACGCCAGCCATTGTCAATGAAGAAAATAAGAAGGCAAAACCACAGCGATTTGCTTTAGAAGCAAGCACGTTCAATAACGCACCGCCAACGGCTAAAGCTGGGAAGAGGAATAACACTGGGGCATCAAAATAATTTTTGAACCAAGCGCCTGCTTCAATCGCCACTTGTTTATTGAGTGGTGATGATGGTGCATTGTGATCAACCACGCTGGTTACTACATAGCCATCTTTGAAATAAAGCCAAATGCCCGCTAACACGAAGGTGATTAAAGTTGCCATTGCACCCACTTGAGTAACTACGCGAGCACGTTCACGCAATTCTGAAGTGGTTTTTAATTGTAACCACGCACCGCCTTGCGTAATGAGCATTGATAAGCTAATTAAGCCGCAAAGTAAGGCAAATGGGTTTAATAATTCAAAGAATGATCCTGTATAGAAAATTTGGTGCATATCATTGAAATAGAATGGCACACCTTGTAATAAGTTACCAAAGGCCACACCAAATACTACCGATGGCACAAATCCACCAATGAATAAGCCCCAATCCCATAGCTTGCGCCATAATGGATTGTCGATTTTAGCGCGATATTCTAAGCCCACTGGACGGAAGAATAACGCCGCTAACACTAAGATCATTGCAATAAAGAAACCTGAGAATGAGGTTGCATAAACCAATGGCCAAGCTGCAAACATTGCACCGCCAGCAGTTAATAACCACACTTGGTTTCCGTCCCAGTGGGGAGCGATTGAGTTGATCATAATGCGTTTTTCCACTTCTTTTTTACCTGCAAATGGTAATAGTGTTAAAACGCCCATATCAAATCCATCGGTTACTACGAAGCCAATCAGTAATACACCAACGAGAACCCACCAAACAAAACGTAAAAATTCGTAATCAATCATAGTTAGGCTCCTGATTATTTAGATGATTGTTCAAAATAGTAACGGCCTGTTTTTAATGCACTCGGGCCAAGACGAGCATATTTAAACATTAAGTACATTTCCACTACTAAGAAAATAGTATAAAGGGCGCAAATCAGACCGATTGAGAACCATAATTCGCCAGTGGTTAAGTTCGATGCTGCCACACCAACTGGTAACATATCGTAAATAGTCCAAGGCTGACGACCATATTCCGCTAAGAACCAACCACTTTCAATGGCAAACCAAGGTAGTGGAAGCCCCCATAATAAGGCTTTTAATAATAATCGACTACGTCCTACAGTTTTACGCGCATTTTGTACCACGGCGGCAATCATTAAGATAAGAATTAAGCCACCTGCTGCCATCATTACACGGAACGCCCAAAATGTTGGCCCAACATTAGGTACAGTATCTAAGGTTGCTTGCTTAATTTGTGATTCTGTCGCATCAACTACTTTATCGGTATAACGTTTTAATAATAAACCGTAACCTAAGTCACCACGTACAGCGTTGAATTGTGCTTTAGTCTCTTCGCTTACCTGCCCAGTCGCTTTTTTCTCGGCTCTTAATTTCTCAAGTAAATCATAAGCGATAATACCTTGACGTACACGCTTTTCGTTTACTTCAACAATATCATTAATACCAGCAAAGGTTTTATCTAAAGAACGGGTTACGATAATACCAGCGGCATAAGGAATTTGTAAGGCAAAATCGTTACGTTTTTCCGCTTGATTTGGTACGACAATCATATTCCAGTTAGCAGGTGCCGGTTCAGTGTGCCACTCTCCTTCCATAGCTGCTAATTTCATTGGTTGTTTTTGACCGATTTCATAACCAGATTCATCTCCCATAATTAGCACAGAAACGACAGCGATAATACCGAATACGGAAGCGACAGAGAAAGAGCGTTTAGCAAAGCCAATATCACGACCTTTCAAAATATAATAAGCACTAATGGCTAAGACAAAGAATGCTCCTGAAACATAACCAGCGGATAGGGTATGTAAAAATTTACTTTGAGCCACAGGATTTAACCAAAGATCCATAAAGCTAGTCATTTCCATTCGCATTGTTTCAAAGTTAAACTCTGATCCCACTGGTGCTTGCATCCAACCGTTGGCTACTAAAATCCACATTGCAGAGAGATTTGAACCAAATGCTACGCAATAAGTTGTAAGTAAATGTTTTCCTTTTGATAAACGATCCCAACCAAAGAAGAACAATCCAACAAATGTTGATTCTAGGAAGAATGCTAATAAGGCTTCAATCGCTAATGGGGCACCGAAAATGTCACCCACATAGTGTGAATAATACGACCAGTTTGTCCCAAACTGGAATTCCATTGTAATCCCAGTAGTTACCCCTAGAGCAAAGTTAATACCGAATAACTTCCCCCAAAATTTTGTCATATCTTTATAAATTTCTTTGCCTGTTGCCACATACAAGGTTTCCATAATCACAAGGATGAAGGATAGCCCTAAAGTCAATGGCACAAACAAAAAGTGATAGAGTGCAGTTAATGCAAACTGCAATCTAGAGAGTTCAACAACGTCTAACATCTCGACTCCTTGTAAATGCTACAAGTTTTTTATTAATGATTACTAAGTAATCATCCCCCAATTTTCTTAAAGGTCTTCCTTTAAGTTATTACTGAAATTGAATTATCTTCATCGGTTTTTGCTTAGTTAGCGAATTATTATAGATAACTCAAGGTCGCTATGTATTCTACTACTAAAAGTGAGGATAAAAAATAGCGAATAATGCAAGATGGATCACATTTTTAGATTTATATCAAAAATGGGAGTAGAGGATTACTGTATTATTTTTTGATCATAATCAAATTATGGTTTTCTTTGGTTTTGATAAGTAAGCATTTTTATATGTGTTCTTGGAATGAAAAATATTGAGAACTAGATTTTAAGATAAAATTTTGCCATTATTTGCATTTATATGTTTGGGTTAAATTAGGTCGTTTGAATATGAAACGTTTTTTAATTGGAACAATAGGAATTATGTCGTTTTTTTTGGGGGAACCTCTTTTTGCTATACAGCAATCAGGACACTTTCATTCTCCTATACAACAATGTGTAAAATTTTTTCAAGAAATTGAGGATCTTATTACTGAAGCAGAAAAGCAGCCAGGTACTCATATGCAGTTAGGAGTAATTAGGAATAAATTTGAGCAAGGCAAAAAAGAGATTTTGGAAATGGGGGAAGAATTACAGGCTAAAAGTTGTGAAATTGGTCTAGAGAAGCTACTTGGTCATAAAAATACGGATATGTAAAACCAGCTTGTGAGGTGAACACAAGCTGGTTTAGCACTATTCTTGTAGGATGACTTTACCAATATAGCTTAAATTTCGATAACGTTGAGCGTAATCAATGCCGTAGCCTACTACAAATTCGTCCGGAATCGTAAAACCAACCCAATCAACGGGAACTTCAACTTCACGGCGAGAAGGCTTATCTAATAATGTACAGATCCTTAATGATGCAGGATCGCGTAATTTGAGGATTTCACGCACTTTCTGTAAGGTGTATCCCGTATCAATAATGTCTTCTATGATCAACACTTGTTCGTTTTTAATATCGCCGTCAAGATCTTTGCTGATCTTCACATCGTGATTTGTCGTCATTCCGCTGCCATAGCTTGCAGTGGTCATAAATTCCACTTCCACAGGCAAATTAATCGCACGCACAAGATCCGCCATAAACATAAACGAACCACGCAACAGCCCAACCACAATGAGTTTTTCTACATTTTGCTGTTGGTAATAGCCCGTGATTTCGTTCCCCAATTCAAGAATTCTTGAACGTACTTCTTGCTCTGAAATAAGCACATCAACATAATGTTTTTTCATCATTAATTTACCTTTCGCCACACGTTACAAAGTGCGGTGTGATTTTTGTTTAAAACGGCAAGATTGTAACAAAAAAAAAGCTGAGATTTAAGTCTCAGCTTTTTAAATACCCTAACGAATTTACTTTCTACTCTACTTGTTTGGAGCATCTCAAAATGAAGATTCATTTCTGTAATACTTAACAAACGCGTTCATTCTAGCAAATTAAAAATAAATGTCAATAAGAATTATTCTCATTTGCAAGAATTAATTTCCCGATACTTTCATTCGTTCCAGTAAAATCGATCCCGTTTGAATATTAGAACGATGCTCCACATCATCAGCCACCGCAACAATTTGTTGGAACATTTCGGGTAATTGCCCTGCAATGGTAATTTCCGCCACGGGATACTGAATTTTCCCGTTTTCCACCCAAAAGCCCGAAGCACCACGAGAATAATCCCCCGTAACTAAATTCACGCCTTGCCCCATTAGATCAGTAACGAGCAAGCCCGTTCCCATTTTTTCTAAAAGTGCGGTCAATCCGCCTTGTAAATTTGGCTTAACTAGCCAATTATGAATCCCGCCCGCGTGTCCCGTGCTTGGCATTCCCAATTTCTTTCCGCTATAACTGGTTAAAAGGTAGGTTTGCAAAATCCCCTGTTCGATGATTTCCATATCCCTTGTTCGCACACCCTCACTATCAAAGGGGGAAGAGGCGAGCTTGCCAATTAGATGTGGGCGTTCGCTAATATGAAACCAATCAGGCAAAATTTTGTGTCCCAAAGAATCCAATAAAAAACTGGCTTTGCGATACAAACTGCCACCGCTGATCGCCGCGGCTAAATGGCTAATCAATCCCGTTGCCACATCATTGAGAAACACTACGGGGACTTCTTGTGTGGCAATTTTTTGCGGATTTAAACGCGATAAGGCTTTCTTCGCCGCATTTTCCCCCACCCATTCAGGCGTGGATAACTGATCAGGATAGCGGGAAATGGTATATTCATAATCGCGTTCAAGCTGATTATCCTCTCCCGCGATCATTGAGCAAGAAAGAGAATAACGGCTAGACAAATAGCTCTGTAACATTCCATAACTATTGCCATACACTCGCACGCCGATGTGCGAATTAAACGCTGCCCCCTCGCTATTCACAATGCGTTGATCATAATCTAACGCACTTTTTTCTGCTTTCAATGCCAGTGCGGCAGCTTGATCCACGTCAATCTCAGCGGGGTGATACAACGAAAGATCGGGCGCATCAAACGCCATTAACTCGCGATCAGCTAGCCCCGTACAATCATCAGGTGAAGTATATTTTGCAATCGTTAAGGCAGCATCGACAGCATTTTTAATCGCTTCAGGGCGAAGATCAGAGGTGGACGCATTGACTTTCTGCTGCCCCAAATAAACGGAAATGCCTAATGCTCCGTCATTATTAAATTCCACATTTTCAATTTCTTGCAAACGGGTAGAAACAGAAAGCCCATTCACTTTTGTTACGGCAACTTCGGCACTTGCCCCCGCTTTTGTTGCAATATCAATGGCATAGCTCACCGCTTCACGTAATTCTTGTTCTTGCTGTGTTAAAAGTGCGGTCGGATTTTGTTGCATTTTTTTAACCTCTCATCAAAATTTGCGGTATTTTATCCCATTTTTCCTCATCTCGCTAATTCAGCAAAAATTGTGCTAAACTACAGGCTTTCAATGGTGATTTAGGACAAAAATAATGGCAAAACGCAGAAAAGAACAATTTGACTGGGAAGAGGAAGAACAAGAAGAAATTATTTGGGTCAGCAAAAGCGAAATTAAACGCGATGCCGAAGCCCTGAAACAACTTGGCGAAAAATTAGTCAATTTAACGCCAGCAAAATTAGAGAAAATCCCTCTCGCAGAAAATATTCTCGATGCGGTGACATTGGCACAACGTTTACAAAAAGAAGCCAAACGCCGTCAATTACAGTATATAGGCAAATTACTACGTCAAATTGATGTCGAGCCAATCCAAGAAGCCTTAGACAAAATAGAGAACAAACACAGCCAACAACAAGCCTTGTTGCACAAATTAGAACATTTACGCGATAAACTTATCAGCAAAGGCGATGCTCTCTTAAATACGGTGGTTAATGATTACCCCGCTGTGGATCGCCAGCATCTACGCAATTTGATCCGTGCTGCACAAAAAGAAAAAGCCCAAGAAAAACCAGCCAAAGCTTATCGAGAGATTTTTCAATATTTGAAAGTGGTAGTGATGGAAGAGTAGAAATAGAAAATTTATTTTGAATTATGGTTATGTAGAAGAGCAAGCCGATCTTCTACAACTTATTATTAATAAATTAGAAATAGGATGGGGATTTTAGCTAATTCTGTTTCACAGTTTATTTTGTATTATTCTCATTCATTCTTTTTATTAATATGCCGTTTGATGTTTCTACTATAATTAGGTCATCAATATTTTCTATAAGAATATTCGTGTTTTGTGATAAAACAAGGTTATTATGACAATTCTTTACTAAGATATTCCCTTCTAACACATTCCCATCTCTATTTTTATCCCTAATTTTCCAAATTGATTCAAATGATCCGAGATCATCCCATTGAGATGTTAATTCGATCATTTTCATAGAAAAATTAGCTTCAATACATTTTTCTATGACGGCATAATCGATAGATTGAGATTCAGATTTTTCAAAATCCGCTTGATTTGGATAAATAAAGGTAATGTTTTCTATGCTTTTCTCGACTCTATTTTGATATGCAGCACGAACAAAATGATATATTCCGGGACAAAATTGACGAATTGCTTTCAACCAGATTGATGTTTTTAAAATGAAAACTCCAGAGTTCCAAAAATAGTTACCAGCAGATAAATATTGTCTTGCTCGTTCAATATTTGGTTTTTCTACGAATTGTTGAACATCAAAGTAAGAAGAGGCTTTTTTATGCACTTGAATATAGCCATAGGCTGTTTCCGGCTTAGTTGGTCGAATGCCTAAAGTGACTATATGATCATCTTTTGCTAAGTCAATTGCTTGATTAACTGCTTGTATAAAATTCTCATTATTTATAATTAAATGATCGGCTGGGCAGATAATTAGAATAGGATCATTATTTTTAGCTTTAGCATTGAGTGCGGCTAGCGTTAGAGCAGGTGCGGTATTTTTTCCTATAGGTTCTAAAATAACTTGATTATTTTTAATGAAATCCCCTAATTCCATTAATTGCGGGAGAATTAAAGGGCTGTGTTTTTCACTTGTTATTATGAGAGATGGCAGTACATTACCTAATGAAGATTGTGCTAAATTTTCTAAACGTAAATATGTATTTTGAAATAAAGTATATTGGTTATGTAATGCTAGAAATTGCTTAGGCACTTCCATAGTAGATAAGGGCCATAATCTTTTCCCTTCACCACCACATAAAATGACGGGCTGAATCTGAGTGATTGAATGTTCCATTCTATCCATTCTAATTATTTCTTCAATAAAGCATTATTCTTATATTTCTCCTTATTTTACCTCTTTTTGGAGAATAAGAATAGTGTATAATTAGGATATACTTTTTATTATATGAGGCTCTATGAAAAAGAAAGCATTAATTACAGGTATTACGGGACAAGATGGTAGTTATTTAGCAGAATTTTTGCTTGAAAAAGGATATGAAGTACATGGAATAAAACGGCGGTCATCAACCTTTAATACTCAAAGAATAGATCATATTTATCAGGATCCTCACATTGAGAATATTAATTTACAGCTTCACTATGGCGATTTAACGGATACATCTAATTTAACTCGACTTATTGCCGAAATATGTCCAGATGAGATTTATAATTTAGGGGCCCAGAGCCACGTTGCGGTGAGTTTTGAATCGCCAAAATATACGGCAGATGTTGATGCTATAGGGACATTGCGGTTGCTTGAAGCAATTCGTTTTTTAGGGCTTGAGAAAAAAGTTCGCTTTTATCAAGCAAGTACATCTGAATTATATGGTTTGGTTCAAGAAATACCACAAAAAGAAACCACGCCTTTTTATCCCCGCTCTCCTTATGCTGTTGCAAAACTTTATGCTTATTGGATTACAGTTAATTATCGAGAAGCATATGGTATATATGCTTGTAATGGAATTTTATTTAATCATGAATCACCTAGAAGAGGCGAAACTTTTGTGACAAGAAAGATTACAAGAGGTCTAGCAGCAATTTCTCAAGGATTAGATTCTTGTTTATATATGGGAAATTTAGATTCATTGCGAGATTGGGGACACGCAAAAGATTATGTTAGGATGCAATGGATGATGTTACAACAAGATAAGCCTAGAGATTTTGTTATCGCAACAGGAAAACAATATAGTGTTAGAGAATTTATTTTATGGGCTGCACAAGCATTAGGAATTGCTTTAAGGTTTGAAGGCGAAGGGGTGAATGAAATTGGTATTGTTTCTGGCGTTGATTCTAGCTTATCTCCTGCGGTGAATGTAGGGGATGTCATTATTAAAATAGATCCGAGATATTTTAGACCTACAGAAGTAGATACTTTGTTGGGGGATGCTACGAAAGCTAAAGAACTGCTTGGCTGGGAACCGCAAATTAGTGCCAAAGAAATGTGTTTAGAAATGGTTGAAGAAGATTTGAAAATAGCAAGAAAAGTGGCGTTTTTGCGTAAGAATGGTTTTGAATGTCCGGTATCTTTAGAGCTTTAATGAGGTAATGATGAAAAAGGTTTTTGTTGCTGGTCATAATGGAATGGTTGGTTCCGCAATATATAGGAGCCTTAGGCAGAATAACGAGATTAGCGTCATTACGTGTACACGTAATGAAGTTGATTTTACAAATCAACTTCAAGTTAGAGAATTCTTTTCTGATAATTATATTGATGAAATTTATCTTGCAGCAGCTAAAGTAGGAGGAATTCAGGCTAATAATAATTTTCCTGCAGATTTTATTTATGAGAATTTAATGATTGAAGCGAATGTTATTCATTCTGCTCATTTATGCGGCGTACAGAAATTATTATTTTTAGGCTCTAGCTGTATTTACCCTAAGTTTGCTCATCAACCGATTAAGGAAAATGAATTATTGACAGGTGGATTAGAGCCAACGAATGAACCTTACGCCATTGCAAAAATTGCAGGAATAAAATTATGTGAAAGTTATAACCGGCAATATGGTAGAGATTATCGTAGCGTTATGCCAACGAATTTATACGGACCTTATGATAATTTTCATCTAGAAAGTAGCCATGTTTTACCCGCATTGATTCGACGTTTTCATGAAGCTAAGATTCAGAAAAAACCAATAGTAGAGGCTTGGGGAACGGGCGCACCAATGCGGGAGTTTCTTTATGTTGAAGATATGGCTGAGGCGAGTATTTTCGTGATGAATTTGGATAAGTCTTTATATCAAAATCATACTAGCCCTATGTTAAGTCATATTAATGTAGGAACAGGGCAAGATTGCTCGATTAGGGATCTAACAGAGCTAGTCGCAAAAACCATAGGTTATCAAGGCGATATTGTTTGGGATACAAGTAAACCTGATGGTACACCTAGAAAATTATTAGATGTCACTTGTTTATCTAATTTAGGTTGGAAATATAAAACGCCATTGGAGGTAGGCATAAAGAAAACATATGAATGGTTCTTATTAAATCAGGATAGTTATAGAAAATAACAGGAAAGAAAATGAGTATAAAAGTAAGATTTGTTGATTTTTGGAATGGGTTTAATTGTTATGATAATATTATCACTGATATATTGACTAGAAGAGGAGATATCGAAATTATTGAAAATGGCGAACCTGATCTATTAATCTATTCTTGCTTTGGTAATAAACATTTCGAGTTTAATAATTGTACTAAGTTATATTGTAGTGGTGAAAATGATGTGCCTAATTTTAATTTTTGTGACTATGCTATTTCATATCATTACTTAGAGTTCTCTAATCGCCATTTGAGATTGCCTTTATTTAATTTACAAAAGGCTAGAATGCTAGCAGCAGAAAGAAGTAAAGCTGATATAGATTCCCATTTAGAGTCATTTATTCAACGAAAATTTTGTAGCATCGTTGTAAGTAATAGTCTGTATGCCGATCCTATTCGAGATCGATTTTGGAATTTACTCAATCAGTATAAAGAAATCGCCTCAGGAGGCGGTTATAAAAATAATGTAGGAGAACCAGTAAAAGATAAATTAGAATTCATTAAAGGATATAAATTCAATATTGCCTTTGAGAATAGTATGGTAAGTGGGTACACCACAGAGAAAATTATAGAACCTTGTATTGTGAATACAGTACCTATCTATTGGGGAAATAGATTAGTAGCTAAAGATTTTAACCCAGAGGCGTTTATTGATATTAGTGATTTTGATAGCTTAGATCGTGCTGTTGATTATGTTATCAAGGTAGATAATGATCCTGAATTATATACTAGTTATCTTAAGGCTAACTTACTCAATAGATATCCTTATCTAGATTATGAGGAAATTATAAGTAATTTCTTTAATAATATTATTGATAATGGAATGCCTGTTTTTCGTACGAAATATGGACGAGTAGGTATATTTTTAAAAGAAATTGAGAATATAAAAGAACCAACTTCAAATAATATATTCAAGAAAATTTTTAAAAAATTTATATAATCTTTTTTATTTTCTAGACAGTTTACATTTTCGATATGAAAAAACAATGAATCGTTTCTTCATATCGTTAGTTATTGAAAGAAAATATTTTGATAAATAGAAAATAAATTTAGCTTTGTTTTTTATCGTGGTTTGAAGGTAAGTATAAATTTCCACGAAAGAGCATTCTAGAAAGTATTCGATAAGCCTATTATCTTGAGAGGTAATTTCATTCTTGAATTGCTTTTGATAGGTCAATAGATAGGTTTGAGCAAGGGAAAGTTGCTTAATTTTAAGGCTGATGCTATTACCTTCGTGAGTGCTAGATAAAGGATTGAAATGATAAATATAAAACACGTTATCTATAAATGAAAAACTGTTTGTTTCCATTAACATAGCCATATAAATAAGCAAATCTTCGGCAAGAATAAATTTACGATTAATAAAAGCCAATTTTTTGATTGCGTTTTTCAAACAGGTTGCATTGTACAGTTTTCCAGCGGCGGACCAATTTATGATATTTCGATTTTGTAGTAGAGCCGTTAAGAGGGCATTATGTGATTGAATATTGGTGAAATCTGTGATTTCTTGAGAAGAAGTTAAATAAGGTAAGGCCTCTTCTACCCCCCCCCTATCATTTTTGGAGATTGTAAGCAATTTTTTTTTAAATATTGAAACATAACAATATCTGATTTAGGGTGAGAAAATAAAGAAGCTAAGGCATCTTCTGTTAACTCATCATCGGAATCTAAAAAAAGGATATATTCTCCGGTAGCAGCTTCTATACCCGTTTTTCTAGCCCAAAAAGTTCCCATATTCTTAGGATGTTTGAATAATTTTATACGCGGCTCAGATGCCATATAGCTTTCAATAATCGATGAAGTATTATCCGTTGAGCCATCATCTATAAAGATAGCTTCAAAATTTTGGTATGTTTGGTTTAAGCAGGATGTCAATGATACCAAAATATGATGTTCAGCTTGATAAAACGGAATAATAATCGAAAATTTCATTTTGTTTTCCTTGCATCATTATAAGCTATATGTCTTTTCTTTAGATATGCTTTCAATAGAGATATATTATGTTTTAAATAAGCAAATGAGGATAAATTATTATTCGCTATTTGTTTTTGTAATTGAACTCTTTCAGTTTCCAAATGAGACTGAATACTCAAGTCTTCTATTACTAATCGAGGAAAAAGATGTGCGATAGATATCTTGTAGCTATATTCATCATTAACTTGATTGATGATTTCTTGAAAATCATCAGCAAGCCAGTAAACTTTAGTTTTTTGAACAAGTTGGATGATATATTTCAATGCATTAACATTGATTGCATAACCAACAGTACCAGGAGTATAGAAGCTATAAATACAACCTAGCTTATAATTTCCGAACCTATAAGGTTTAAATTGTAAAGGATAAGCTAATCGATATTTCCGGCTTCCTTTAAAAGATGGGGCTTTGGATTCTCCAAAAATAATAATATCAAAATCAGATTGTTTCAGAATCCTTTCTAATTTAGGGAAATCTTTATTGAATTTTGCATCGTCTTCACAAACAATTAAATAAGATTGTTGAGATAGTGCTTGTTCATATATTTTTATATGAGATAGCGAACAAGCAGCTTCACCATAACTAACATCACGACCATATAACTTTTTTGCTTTAGCGAAATCAAAATGCTCATCAATATAGGCTTTATCTTCATCTTTTTTAGCATCAATAGCATAGAAAGTTTCAAATTGAATATGATTACTATCTAAGCTCGACACTTGTTGATAAAAATTTTTTCTTCTAAGTTCATCTTTTTGTAAGGATAAGACAAAACCTTTGTATTGAATATTTTTCATTATCTTAAATTAAAATAAGTTAAAGAAGGTCTGATTTAATGATTTCACCGTGTTCTAAATGTATATGGGTAGAACAAGTCCGTTCAGCCAGTTTTTTATCATGGGTTGCCATAACTAAAATACCGGCTTGGTTGATAAATTTATTTAAACGTTCTTCCGCTTTCATTTTAAACTTTTCATCTCCAACACTAATCCATTCATCCATTAGTAATATTTCAGGAGATATACTCGTTGTAATTGAAAATGCGAGTCTTAAGATCATTCCACTCGAATATGTTCGAACTGGCATATGGATAAACTCACCAAGTTCACTAAACTCAATAATATCATCTATAAGTGAATTTATTTTTTTTGGGTGTATCCCTAAAAATAAACTTCTAAGTTTAATGTTTTCTATTCCTGTAGCTTCTTGATCCATACCAAGCATTGAGTCTAATAGAGATGTCACTTTACCTTTTATATGAATTTTTCCTTCTATTGGAGCATATACTCCGGCAAGTACTCGTAATAAAGTCGTCTTACCAGAGCCATTGTGTCCGATGAGAGAAACTCTATGCCCTTCTTTCAATGCGAAGGAAATATTTCTTAAGGCTTCTACTTCTGGTACTTTTCCCCTTTTTATATTTCCACCAGTGGCTGCTTTTATTAGACTTTGCTTAAAAGAACGTTGTTTGGCATCATAAATAGGAAATCTAACGGAAACATTATCTAAAATAATATGCATATCACCCCCTATTAATTATAACCAATAAGTAATTCGTTTAAGTTTTTTGGCAAAAATAAGTAAAGCAATTCCATTTCCAATAATTGCTGTTAATAAAGCACTTACCCAATAGAAAGTTGATGGTATTACACCTAATAGAGGTTGTCTAATTAGATCTAATAGCGTAGCTAGGAAGTTAAGATGAACGAGTAATTGCTTAGATGCTGATAACATAGAAGGATCCCAAATAACTGGTGTAATAAAAAACAACAACTGTACAATGCTGTTGATAATCGGAGACA
Source organism: Avibacterium paragallinarum (assembly GCF_011765605.1). NCBI lineage: Bacteria > Pseudomonadati > Pseudomonadota > Gammaproteobacteria > Pasteurellales > Pasteurellaceae > Avibacterium > Avibacterium paragallinarum. The sequence goes on along the minus strand of NZ_CP050316.1, from coordinate 1,852,650 downwards.
TATCTCTAAATCTAGCACAGAATATAGATAGGCATAAGCCAATCCAAAATAAATTTAGAGTGACTAGAAAAATGCCAGGTATTACAAATAGAAAGTTAATATTAATAGGCTTCCAAAATATTAACATTACTAATGGATAAATAATCAGATTATGGCAGAAAACAATCAGTTGTCGATAAATAACCCTAAAAATAAAAATAGAAAATGAAATTTTTATTTGTTTCAAGTAATTTGCACTTTCTTGGAACGTATTTGTAAACTCATTGATCGATGAAGCAAGTAACCCCCACGTAATGATTCCTAAAGCTAGTCTAGGGAAGAAATCATTAATCGGCATTCCGAAAAATGAAGCGTACAAAGGTGCCATTGCACCAATAGTAATGGCCATACTTAACGTAATCCACAAAGGACCTAAGGTCGATCTTCGATACCGGTTAAGGATATCATTCCAAGCTAAAGCACGCCAAAAATAATTATTTTTTAAGGACAACCGAATGTCATCTATAGCCTCAGATAATTGTTCAGTAATGTTTTTCATTCTTTTATAGCCTATTATCGATATTATATCTTCGATATTTTTTAGTCTAAATCTATTATTTTGCTCATTAATAAATAAGTCTAATAAAATAACTTTAGCGAAGTTACACCCCAGAAAATCTCTGAGGTGCGGTGAATATATAAATATTATATATTACTTGTTGTGCGATTTGCACGTTTGCGTTCCATTTCAGTGAGTAGTTTCTTACGAATACGCACTGAAGTTGGGGTTACTTCCACTAATTCATCGTCATCAATAAATTCAATAGCTTGTTCAAGGGTGAAACGTACAGGGGGAGTTAATGCAATGGCATCGTCTTTTCCTGAAGCACGCATATTGGTGAGTTTTTTCCCTTGTAAACAGTTTACTGTTAAATCGTTCGAACGGCTGTGAATACCAATAATTTGCCCTTCGTACACTTCTACGCCGTGGTCGATCATTAATTTGCCACGCTCTTGTAATCCCCAAAGGGCATAAGCAAGTGCTTTGCCAGTGCCGTTTGAAATCAGCACGCCATTTTTACGCTGACCGATTTCGCCTGGTTTTATGTCATCATAATGGCTGAATGTGGAGTAAAGTAGCCCTGTGCCAGAAGTCATCGTCATAAATTCATTACGGAAGCCAATTAATCCACGGCTTGGGATAACGTATTCTAAACGGGTACGTCCTTTGCCATCAGGGATCATATCTTTCACTTCTCCTTTGCGGATACCTAAGGCTTCCATTACCGCCCCTTGATGTTGTTCTTCAATATCAATGGTAACTTGCTCGAACGGCTCTTGTTTATGCCCGTTTTCTTCTTTAAAAATAACTTTCGGACGAGAAACCGCCAATTCATAGCCTTCACGACGCATATTTTCAATTAATACGGAAAGATGAAGCTCACCACGTCCTGAAACGCGGAATTCATCAGGGTTTTGCGTTTCTTCCACACGCAATGCCACGTTATGCACGAGTTCTTTGTTTAAACGCTCTAAAATTTGGCGTGAGGTAACAAATTTCCCCTCTTTACCACAGAATGGTGAGGTGTTTACGCAGAAGAACATGGTTACGGTTGGTTCATCAACACTCAAGGCAGGTAAGGCTTCCACGTTGTTAATATCGCAAATGGTATCGGAAATATTGAGTTCGCCTAAGCCTGTAATTGCCACAATATCGCCCGCTTGTGCGAGATCTTCTTCGTAACGTTGCAAACCTAAATGCCCCAATACTTGTCCAATTTTACCGTTGCGGGTTTTACCTTCGCTATCAATAATAGTAACGGTTTGATTTGGTTTTACTGTGCCACGTTTAATGCGTCCAATGCCGATTACGCCTACATAATTGCTGTAATCAAGCTGTGAAATTTGCATTTGGAATGGGGCATCTAATTCCACTTTTGGTGGCTCGACGTATTTTACGATGGCTTCAAATAATGGAGTCATATCTTCAGCGAGATCTTCGTGTTCAAGCCCTGCTACACCATTTAATGCAGAAGCGTAAATAATTGGGAAGTCGAGTTGTTCGTCTGTTGCACCAAGATTGACGAAAAGATCGAAAACTTGATCCACTACCCAGTCAGGGCGCGCACCTGGTCTGTCCACTTTATTAATGACGACGATCGGTTTTAATCCGTGTGCAAAGGCTTTTTGTGTTACAAAACGGGTTTGTGGCATTGGGCCATCAAAGGCATCAACCACTAATAGCACACTGTCCACCATTGAAAGTACGCGTTCAACTTCCCCGCCGAAGTCGGCGTGTCCTGGGGTATCTACAATATTAATACGATAGTCATTCCAGTTAATGGCAGTATTTTTTGCCAGAATGGTAATACCGCGTTCTTTTTCCAGATCGTTGGAATCCATTACGCGTTCGTCTGCGTCTGAGCGGCTGGCTTCTAGCGTGCCAGATTGTTGTAAAAGTTTATCAACGAGGGTGGTTTTTCCGTGGTCAACGTGAGCGATAATTGCGATATTACGCAATTTATTTATATCAATGGTTTCTGTCATTTGTTTGTCAATTTGTGATTTGTGTAAATGTAATTGTCGGCACATTTGTGCGAAGACTACTCGAAAGGTCGCAGATTATACAACGTTTTACTGATGGTCGCTATTAATAATGATTATAGAAGAAGACAAGCTTGCATTAGAAATTATCTACTCAAAGGGTCGATATGTTCAAAATTTTATAAAGTGCGGTGTTAAAAATTGAGTTTTTTTTTCTTTTGTTTGATATAAATTAAAATTTTTAAAATACCCTTGAAATTTGTAAGTGATGTGATATTTTAACCCTGTGCTTTATCATACACAACATCTAAATTCTAACAATCATTATTTTAAGAGGATTATCTTATGTCAAATGAAGCCGTAGCGAATGTATTTAAACTTATTGAAGAGAATGATATTAAATTTGTTCTTCTTCGCTTTACCGACATCAAAGGTAAAGAACACGGTGTGTCTATCCCAGTAAGCTTAATTGATGAAGACTTATTTGAAGATGGTAAAATGTTCGATGGATCATCAGTGGAAGGTTGGAAAGCCATTAATAAAGCCGATATGCTTTTAATGCCAATCGCCGAAACCGCTGTTGTTGATCCTTTCGCACAAATTCCTACCTTATCGCTCCGTTGCAGTATCTATGAACCAACCACAATGCAAAGCTATGATCGCGACCCGCGTTCGATCGCAATTCGTGCGGAAAATTATATGCGTTCAACGGGCGTCGCTGATGATGTTTTCTTTGGACCAGAACCAGAGTTTTTCTTATTTGATGACGTGCGTTTTGGCTCAGCAATGAATGGAAACTCTTATGTGGTTGATGACATCGAAGCCGCTTGGAACACCAACAAAGCCTACGAAGGCGGCAATAATGGTTATCGCCCATTAACTAAAGGGGGATACTGTGCCGTTGCTCCAAATGACACCGCACACGACATTCGTTCTGAAATGTGCTTAATCTTAGAAGAGCTAGGCTTAGTGGTTGAAGCACATCACCACGAAGTGGCAACCGCAGGGCAAAACGAAATCGCCACAAGATTTAACTCGCTCACCTTAAAAGCGGACGAAACTCAAATTTACAAATATGTAGTACAAAATGTTGCTTTAGAACACGGTAAAACCGCGTGCTTTATGCCAAAACCAATCACAGGCGATAACGGCTCAGGAATGCACTGTAATATGTCGTTAAGCAAAGACGGCAAAAATATCTTCCAAGGGGATAAATACGCAGGGCTTTCCGAAACCGCACTTTACTACATCGGCGGAATTATCAAACACGCAAAAGCGTTAAATGCCTTTACTAACCCATCAACCAACTCATACAAACGTTTAGTACCAGGCTTTGAAGCACCAGTATTATTGGCTTATTCAGCAAGTAACCGCTCAGCATCTATCCGTATTCCAGCGGTAACTAGCCCGAAAGCGATCCGTATCGAAGCACGCTTCCCAGATCCATTGGCAAACCCATACCTCGCATTCTCTGCCCTATTAATGGCAGGCTTAGACGGTATTATCAACAAAATTCACCCTGGTGATGCAATGGATAAAAACCTCTATGATTTACCACCAGAAGAATTAAAAGAAATTCCAGCAGTGGCAGGATCATTAGAAGAAGCCTTAAATGCCTTAGAACAAGATTATGAATTCTTAACTAAAGGTGGCGTGTTCAGTAAAGATTTTGTGGATGCTTTTATTGCAATGAAACGAAAAGAAGTTGAACGCTTAAATATGACTCCGCATCCAGTGGAATTTGAAATGTATTATGCCTAATTTCTAGTTAGCCTATGAAAAGAGCGATGAAAATCCTCTGACTTCAAAAAATTAGATGTTTTTTAATTCAAGGACTGAGTTCTGTATTCTGCGGGGCTTAGTCCTTTCAATTTTACTTGAATACGTTTATGGTTGTAATAATGAATGTATTTATGTAGCGTTTTCTTAAGTTTCTCGAAGGTTTTAAACCGCTTTTTGTTTACAACTTAATGCGACTAAGTTATTGATTTTCCTTTGCTCTATCAGTTTTAGCCGCGGGGAATAAAGAAATAAATAGGTTGTTACGAAGATACTCTTCAAAACGACAAAAGAGAAATCAATGGAACAATGCGGAAACCCAAGCAGAAGTTGATGAACTCAATCATCAACCTCGGAAATGTGTAGTTTGGCGAATACCTTATCAAGGTACTGCTCTTGGTGTGAGAATTTAAGAATTATTTTAACCCAGCAGCCGAACGCAATTCTGCGGCACGATCGGTTTTTTCCCACGGGAATTGTTCGCGGCCAAAGTGTCCGTAGGCGGCGGTTTGGCGGTAAATCGGTCGGATTAAATCTAACATTTTGATTAAGCCATAAGGGCGTAAATCGAAAAACTCTCGAACTAAATTTACCAATAATTCGTTGCTCACTTTGCCCGTGCCAAAGGTTTCCACCATAATTGAAGTAGGTTCTGCCACGCCGATAGCATAAGAAAGCTGGATTTCACAGTGATCTGCCAAGCCAGCAGCAACAATATTTTTCGCCACATAGCGAGCAGCGTAGGCGGCTGAGCGATCCACTTTTGACGGATCTTTACCCGAGAACGCACCACCGCCGTGGCGTGCTGCACCGCCGTAGGTGTCCACAATAATTTTACGTCCTGTTAAGCCACAATCGCCCATTGGGCCGCCAATCACAAAACGTCCTGTTGGATTGATGAAATATTTGGTGTCTTTACCGAGCCATTCGCTTGGCAACACAGGCTTGATGATTTCTTCCATCACGCCTTCATAAATCTCTTGCTGGCTTACGCTGTCGGCGTGCTGAGTGGAAAGCACCACCGCATCAATGCCCACAATTTTATCGTTCTCATATTTTAGCGTTACTTGGCTTTTCGCATCAGGACGCAACCAAGGCAATATGCCGTTTTTACGCACTTGTGCTTGACGTTCCATTAAGCGGTGAGCGTAAGTAATCGCCGCAGGCATTAACACTTCCGTTTCGTTAGTTGCATAGCCGAACATAATGCCTTGATCGCCCGCCCCTTGATCGAGTGGGCTTTCGCGATCCACGCCTTGATTAATATCGGAAGATTGCTTCCCAATGGCATTTAACACGGCACAAGAATGCCCATCAAAGCCCATTTCAGAATGTTCGTAGCCAATATCGCAAATCACTTGGCGGGTGAGATTTTCAATATCCACCCACGCGGAAGTTGTGATCTCGCCGCCCACCAATGCCATACCCGTTTTCACATAGGTTTCACAGGCAACGCGAGCTTTTGGATCTTGCTTTAAAATTTCGTCTAACACCGCATCAGAAATCTGATCGGCGATTTTATCTGGGTGTCCTTCTGATACGGATTCAGAAGTAAATAAATATGATGACATAGCTTTCCTCAAAATAAATTCATTGATTGTCGTCAGTTTAAAATTCGTGCCTATATCGCTGAATGACACTCATTCCATATCAACATTGCCTCGAAGGTAGCACAACGCGTACGGTTAAGCGAAGAAGCCCTGATGAAAGTGAGAGAAGTTGAGCGATAGATGTTTTGGCGTCTAGACGGCTATAATACACTTTTTCGTTTAGAATACAAGCGAAGCGGGAAGATTTTCCTGATACGTTACTAATACGTTAAAGTGCGGTGTAAAATTTGAATGTTTTTTCCACCGCACTTTATTTTAAAAATAGGGTCATTTTATGACCGAACTTTTATCACCCAACGCCAAATAGCATAATGTGCCAAGCGGAAGCACAGCAACAAAAGACACAATAAATATAATGGCATATCACCAAATTGAGCGTAAGGGGTTTTGCCTTTTGTCGGGACAATGTGTTGCGTTAATGTGGTTTCGGTGAATTGTGGAGCTTGTGCAATTATCTTGCCTTTTTCATCAATAAAGGCGGTAATCCCCGTGCTGGTCGCCCGGATTTCGGGTTTGCCTAGCTCTAACGCTCGCATTCTCGCCATTTGCAAATGTTGCCAAGGTCCAATGCTATCGCCAAACCATGCATCATTTGAGATAGTCAGAAGAAAATCCGTTTGTGCGGTGAGATTTTTTTGCACTTGCGAACCAAAAATAATTTCATAACAAATCGCGGGAGTGAATTTCCGCTGTTTGGCAAGGAAAGGCGGCTGCACCGCGTCCCCCTCTTGAAAGGCGGACATCGGCAAATTAAACACCGAACCCAATGGTCGCAACAGGCTTTCCAATGGCACATATTCACCAAATGGCACGAGATGATGCTTATTATAACGGTTTGGCGTTTCCTCGTTATAAGGCAAATTGGGATCGCCTAAGTTGATGATCGAATTAAATAATTTGCCTTTTTGCCAATCTTGATAAATCGTGCCGATCATCACTTCTGTCCCCGCTTCGCGTGCTGCTTGTTGCAAAGAAAGCAGAAAAGGCTGAATTTGATGTTCAAACGTGGGGAACGCGGCTTCGGGCAAAATAATTAAATCAGTTTTGCCTAGATGCTGACTAATTAGCTTGGCATAAGTGCCGATAATTTGTTGTAAATATTGTGCGTCCCATTTGAGTTCTTGTTGTACATTGCCCTGCACCAAGGTAACGCGGAGGGCTTTTTCTGGCTCGGTTTTGACATAATTCGCCGAACTTGACCACATCGCCAATCCGCTAATCAACAATAATAAACCGCTGTGGCTGAATAACAACGCCCATTTTTTGGGCTTTTGAAACGCAGTAAAAATAAGCTGAAAAATGACCGCACTTACCCACATCACAAAAAATGTTAGCCCTTGCACACCAAAAATCGGAGCAAGTCCTGAGAATGGGCTGTCGATTTGCGTATAGCCAAATTGTAACCACGGAAACCCCGTAAATAGCCAGTCGCGTAAAAATTCGGTGAATGTCCAAAGCACAGGGTAAAGTGCGAGATGCTGAACGTGAAAACGCTGTATCAGGTAGGCAAACAGAGTGGGAAATAACGCTAAGTAGGCTGCCAACAGCCCTACCAAAAAATAGCTGAGCCATAACGGTGAGCCGCCAAATTGGTGAATGCTGACGTGCAACCAGCTTACGCCAATAGCGAAAAAGCTTAGTCCCCACAAAAAGGCGGCGAAAAGTGCGGTGCGTTTTGGTGAGGTTTTTATCACCCACAGCAAGCCGAGCAAGGAAACATAGGCAACGCCCCAATAATCAAAAGGGGAAAAGGCAAGCACGCCCACGCTTCCCGAGAAGATCGCGATGAGATAGGTGAAAAGGGGCTTCATTGAACGCTCTCGTTATTTTCTTCCTGATTTTCGATTTGCTCAAGGCACTCATCAGGCACGGTAACACGCAATTGAATCACGCGACGGCTGTCAGCGGAGGTAACCTTAAAATGCAGATTTTCAAGGGTGATTTCTTCCCCGCGTTTCGGCAAATGTCCAAACGCTTGCATCACCACGCCACCGATGGTGTCCACTTCTTCATCGGCAAAATGGGTATGGAATTGCTGGTTGAAATCCTCAATATCTGTTAAGGCTCGCACCGCGTAAGTATGGCGGGAAAGCTGGCGAATATCCGCGATGTCTTCTTCATCAAATTCGTCTTCAATATCGCCGACAATTTGCTCCAAAATATCTTCAATGGTAACCAAGCCCGACACTGCACCAAATTCGTCCACCACAATCGCCATATGAAAACGCTCTGAGCGGAAATCTTTCAGCATTCGATCCACCCGCTTACTTTCAGGCACGATCACCACAGGGCGAAGCAAGGCGAGAAGTTCAAATTCCTCCGCATTAGAACGCAAAAATTTCAACAAATCTTTCGCGTGTAAAATGCCCGCGATGTTGTCTTTTTCATCAGTAATCACGGGGAAACGGGAGTGAGCGCTTTCGATAATGGTTTCCAAGCAAGAGTCTAAATCCTGATCCGCTTCAATAAAAACGATTTGTGAGCGGGGGATCATAATATCCCGTACGCGTAATTCGGCGATCTCCATCACGCCCTCGATCATCTCACGGGTGTCTTGATCGATAAGTTCATTCTGCTCGGAATCGCGGATCACCTCCACCAATTCCTCCCGATTTTTCAACTCCCCTTGGAAAAATCGCCCAAATAGGGATTGCAAAAAGCTCTTTTTGCTCGAGGTTTCTAAACTCGAATTCTGGCTATCGTCGCCCATTGTGTATCTCTTATATTTACTGTTAATAGAAAGTATCTTGGCTATCAGATCAAAAGTTAGTCACTCGATGAGAGAATTGATTCTATCAAGCCATCAAATAGAATGCCATTACCGTCTATGTCTATTCTAGGATTTCTCTAATCGTTCAAAAACAAGTACTTTATTTTCTAATTTTCGGAGTAATAAAGTAGTAATTCCAGTGATAACTAAATAAATTATACCTGCAATCCCATAAATGGTTAGAGCATCATATTCTGTACCATAAAGTTGTCGAGCATACCCCATAATATCAAGGAGTGTGATCGTTGAAGCAAGAGAGGTCCCTTTAAAAACCAAGATAATCTCATTACTATAAGAAGGCAATGCACGCTTTAAAGCATAAGGAATAAGGATTTTCAATGTTTGCCATCGACTCATTCCTAAGGCAGCACAGCTTTCCCACTGTCCTTTGGGGATTGCTTTTACCGCACCATAAAATAATTGTGTAGAATAAGCCGCACTATTTAAGGCAAGTGTGAGCATTGCACAGAACCACGCATTAGAGAGAAGTGACCAAGCTGGGCTTTGTACTATCCATTGAAACTGACCAGGTCCATAATAGATCAGAAAAAACTGGACTAAAAGTGGTGTACCTGTAAACAAAGTAAGGAAGATATTGACTGCACTTTTTAATACCTTATTTTCCATCGCTAAGATAAATGTTAAAGCAATAGCGAGAATGAAAGCAACAAGAAGTGCTGCGACAGTGAGTAATAAGCTAGTTGGTATCCCTTGAGCAATAGTGATGAAATAATCGTGAATCATTATTCCACTCCTCTTTCAAAACGGGTAAAACGCCACTCTAATTTACGAATTAATATTTGGCTAATAAGCGTGATCAGCAAATACATCAACGCTGCAAAACCATACCAAGTAAAAGGTTCGTGGGTACGAGTATTGATAAGTTCTGCTTGACGCATTAGATCGTGAACACCAATTAAAGAAACTAATGCAGTATCTTTTAAAAGTACTAACCATTGATTACTTAAGCCGGGTAATGCGTGTCGCCATACTTGTGGCATAATGATATGTATAAAGGTATAACTGCGACTTAAACCAAGTGCCGCACCAGACTCCCATTGCCCTGAAGGAATTGCTTGAATGGCCCCACGCAATGATTGTGAGGCATAAGCGGCAAAAATAATGGATAATGCGAGTACGCCACAAAAGAATGGACTCAGTTCTAAATACTTACCCGTAATAAATTCCAATACTTCAGGAATACCAAAGTAAATCAGAAAAACAACAAGAATTTCAGGCAATCCTCTCAAAAGCGTAATTATGATGGCACTTGGCTTATGTACACATTGCCATTTACTCATTTCTAGGCTGACAAATATTAATGCTAAAACTAGCCCAAGTAATAATGAACACACCGCCAACCCTAAGGTCATCAGGGTTGCGGTGTACATTAAAGGAAGATAATCAACAAACATAGGGATTATTTAGTCATCCATTTGTCATAAATTTTTTGATATTCGCCGTTTGCTTTAATAGCTTCAATACCTTTATTTAAGCTATTTACCAAGTATGTATTTGATTTATTTACGGCAATACCAAGTCCGTTATTAAAGTAACGTTTATCGGTAATACGCTCGCCAATAAAAGTGAGTTCTGGATTTTTTTCAAACATATCACGCAATACATCAGTATCACCAAAGATCAAATCAATACGACCATTTTTTAAATCAAGAACGGCATCTTGTAAGCTGGCATAAGATTTTGTGGTGTACTGTTTTGTTTCCGCATTAGCATATTGTTGATAGGTTGTCCCATTTTGCACACCGATTGTTTTTGCTGTGCTGAGATCAGCTTTGCCTTTTACCGCAATGAAACTTGCAGAACTTTCATAGTAAGGTACTGTAAATGCAACTTGTTTTGCTCTTGCCTCTGTAATATCAATGGCAGAAATTGCCGCATCAAAGCCACGACCTTTAATTAAGCTTGGAATTAACGCATCAAAAGCTTGGCTTTTAAAATGACAAGTTGCGTCAATTTCCTTACAAATTGCATTAGCAATATCTACATCAAAACCTACAATATCCCCTTTTGCATCAGTTGATTCAAAAGGTGGGTAACTTGGCTCCATTGCAAACGTAATATCTTGTGCTTGAACCATCATTGCAGAACTTGCTAAGAGTGTCGCTAAAAATAATTTTTTCATTGTATTGTTCCTTAATGTGAATGAGATAGATATTGTTTAAATTGTTCAGTTTTGGGTTGGAGGAAACAATTTGCGTCCCCCATTTCGATAATACGGCCTTTTTCCATATACACTACTTTAGTCGCCACTTTTTGTGCTACTGAAACCTCGTGTGTTACGATCACCTGTGTAATACCTGTTTGTTGTAATTCTTGAATAATAGCAACAACTTGAGCAGTGATTTCTGGATCTAATGCGGCGGTTGGTTCATCAAAAAGTAATACTTGCGGTTTCATCATTAAAGCACGAGCAATCGCCACGCGTTGTTGTTGCCCCCCTGATAGATGAAGAGGAAAACGCTCAGCAAAAGTATCTAAACGTAAACGAGAAAGCAGCTCAAGTGCTTGTTTCTTCGCAGCTTCTTTATTTAAACCTAACACTTTTACGGGGGCTTCAATTAAATTTTCGATGACTGTTAGATGCGGCCATAAATTGTACTGTTGGAAAACCATTCCTACATCTTGCCGTAATTGACGCATTTGTTTTGGATTCGCCTTTGCTTGAGATAGATCGAATTTATTATTGGCGATGATGAGTTCTCCTGATTTTGGCACTTCTAACAAATTTAAGGTTCGAATTAATGTACTTTTTCCCGCTCCACTTGGTCCCAATAAAACCACAGTATCACCATCTTCCGCTGTGAGGTTTATATCAAACAACGCTTGCGATGAACCGTAGAAAAAATTCAAATTTTTTACACTAATAGTCATTTTTATGATAGATCTCTGTCTTTGCAAAATTGTAATAATATTAATGTTTATTGCATAAATATGCAAATAAAAAGATTAAAAATTTCTACCGCACTTTAAAAATTCCCTGATATCTCTACGCATTTTCATCAGAAGGCCAAGAGTGAACAACGGCTTTCACCAACGTTGCGAGCGGAATGGCAAAAAATACGCCCCAAAATCCCCATAGCCCACCAAAAATGAGAACGGCGATGATGATTGTTAAAGGATTGAGATTCACTGCTTCAGAGAATAGGAATGGAACTAATAAGTTACCATCGAGGATTTGGCTTACCACATAAGCTGTCATTAATGACCAAAAAGTTGAGCCAATACCAAATTGCGACATCGCGACAAGTCCTACAGGAATACTAACAAGCACAGCACCAATATAAGGTACTAACACAGAAAGCCCTACGGCAACGGCGAGTAACAAAGCGTAACGTAGATCAAAAAAGAGAAAAATTGCATAACTAATCACGCCCACAACAACAATTTCAATAATTTTACCGCGAATATAATTGGCAATTTGTTTTTGCATCTCTTGCCACACTTGATCGGCGAGTTTGCGATTGCGTGGTAAAAATCGGCTAATATAAGTCATTAATTCTTGTTTATCTTTTAAAAGGAAAAAAACCATCAACGGTACAAGGAATGCGTAAATCCCCAAACTCACCAAACTAATAATGGAAGAAATTGAAAGTTTTAGGGCTGATTCACCAAAACCTAAAATTTTACTTTTTACACCGGTAAAGAAGCCATCGATCATTTGATAATCCACGACTTCTGGATAATGCTCAGGCAAGGAAAGGAGCCAATCATTAAAGGAATTGAACATATGAGGCAATTCGCTAAACAAATTAATAGTCTGGCTAATTAACGTCGGAATAAGTACAAGTGCTACAATGAGTACGATGCCAACAAAGCCACCTAAAACAAAAATTGTGGCAAGTAATCGAGGAAATTTTAATTTCTCATTAAGCAGGCGAATTGGCATTTCTAATAAATACGCTAAAACAATAGCCACTAATAATGGTGCGAGTAAATCACTAAAAAAATAAATCGCAATAAACCCGAATAACAAAATAGCAAGCAACGCCATTGCTTGCGGATCGCTAAATCGGCGTTTATACCAATTTTTTAACATTTCAAACATAAAACTTCCTTTTGATAGCAATTTTGTGCCGATTATAAGGTAAAATTAGCCAAATTTATATTTACAGAAGGAATTTTCTATGACCATCAAAATTTACCACAATCCTCGTTGCTCCAAAAGCCGTGAAACCCTTGCTCTATTACAGCAACAAGGCATAAATCCCGAAATTGAGCTTTATTTAGAGCAACAATATTCCGTAGATTTTTTGCAACAGTTAGCCCAAAAACTGCAACTTAATACTGTACGAGAAATGATGAGAACGAAAGATGATTTATACCGCACTTTACAATTGGATAATCCTGTCTTGACGGAAACACAGCTACTTGAAGCGATCTCACAACATTCTGCCTTGCTTGAACGACCGATTGTGGTAAATGGCGAAAAAGCTAAAATTGGTCGCCCTCCAGAAAGTGTTTTAGCAATTTTATAATTTCTCAGCTATAATAATGCCCGCCCAAGATAGGGCATTATTTTTAACGATATTGAGAGGCAATGATGAAAAAGAAAAAATCTTTTACCCCCGTTGCTGATGCAAAAGGGTGTACCATCTATCAACACAATAAAGGTGTAATCCAAGATAACGCAATTCAGGCTTTATTGTCAGATAAATTATTTCGTCAGCGAATTGAAAAAAAACGAAAAGGTAAAGGTAGCTATCAACGTAACGAAAAACATCGAGGAAAAATTTTTGAAAAACCCGATTATAAAATTTTTGATAACAAAGGTTTTATAATCGGGTTTTTCTTAACTAAAGTTGTAACGAGAGGATATTATGATGTCAATAAAAACAGAGCGTTTATTTAGTAACGAATGGAATGTGCGAATTAGCGATCCCGGTGAGGAGGGGGCAAATAGCCATTTTTTTGAAAAAATCTATATCACCCTAGATGCCCATATTGAAGGTGAAAAAATCACTTATGAATTTACGCGTAAAGTTGAAGATCAAGTAAAAATAAATAGAACATTCAGTGAATTAACAGAATTATTTAAATTTTTAGGCGACTATCTTGACCCTATAGCTTTGGGAATGTTAGGCGTAAGAATTGGTCATCTAAATATGCATATTTAATGTTTCAAATAATTCACTAACATCAATCTGCACACAATTAAGATACAGATAGCCTACTATCATTATATTATGTGCAGATTTCACAAAGGGTTATTCTAGTTAACTATACTAACAATTATATTACTTCCTTATATTTGGAATCATCAGTATTTACCCACTAGCGCTTGAATAATCCCCCAAGACCACCTAAGCCGCCCATTCCGCCCATCATTCCTTTCATACTTCGCATCATTTTACCCATTCCACCTTTACGCATTTTTTTCATCATACGTTGCATTTCGTCAAATTGTTTGAGCAATTTATTAACATCTTGCACTTGCGTACCTGATCCAAGGGCGATACGGCGGCGGCGTGAGCCTTTGATGATTTCAGGTTTGGCACGCTCTTTTAAGGTCATTGAATTGATAATGGCTTCCATTTTGATGAACATTTTATCGTCCATTTGATTTTTAACGTGATCGGGGAGGTTTTTCGCCCCTGGAAGTTTTTCCAACATAGTCATCATTCCGCCCATTTTTTTCATTTCAACGAGCTGATCGCGGAAGTCTTCCAAGGTGAAATCATCGCCTTTTTGGAATTTTTTCGCCATTTTTTCCGCTTTTTCTTGATCCACAGAACGTTGTAGATCTTCAATCAGCGACAGCACATCGCCCATTCCTAAAATGCGTGAGGCGACGCGATCAGGGTGGAAAGGCTCAAGTGCGTCAGTTTTTTCCCCAACCCCTAGGAATTTAATCGGTTTGCCGGTGATTTGTCGAATAGAAAGTGCCGCACCGCCGCGCGCATCACCGTCCACTTTGGTCAGAATCACGCCAGTAAGTGGGAGGGCTTCGTTAAAGGCTTTCGCAGTATTGGCGGCATCTTGCCCTGTCATTGCGTCCACCGTGAAAAGGGTTTCCACAGGATTAAGTGCGGTGTGAATTTTTTGGATTTCTTCCATCATTTCGCTATCAACGTGCAGGCGACCAGCAGTATCCACAATCAACACATCGTAGAACTTGAGCTTGGCTTCAGCAAGGGCGGCTTGCACAATCTCTACTGGATTTTGCTGGCTGTTAGACGGGAAAAAATCCACGCCTACGGCTTGTGCGAGAGTTTCAAGCTGTTTGATCGCCGCAGGGCGGTAAACGTCCGCAGACACCACCATCACTTTCTTTTTCTGACGTTCACGCAAGAATTTGGCTAATTTTCCCACGCTGGTGGTTTTACCCGCCCCTTGCAAACCTGCCATTAAAATCACGGCTGGGGGCTGACTGGCAAGGTTTAGGCTCTCGTTGGCTTCACCCATCGCTTTTTCAAGCTCAGACTGCACGATTTTGAGAAATTCTTGCCCTGGTGTAAGGCTACGATTGACTTCTTCACCAATCGCACGTTCTTTCACTTTGTTGATAAACTCACGCACCACAGGCAAGGCAACGTCCGCTTCGAGCAATGCCATTCGCACTTCACGTAGGGTGTCTTTAATATTGTCTTCAGTTAAACGCCCTTTCCCCGTAATGTTACGCAGGGTTTTAGACAGGCGGTCAGAAAGGTTTTCAAACATTGTTTATCCTAAATTTGGTTGGATTGTGGTCGCTTGATTGCAAAATAATACGGCGTTGGTTTGCCTTGTGTTATTTTGAGAAACGACGTAAAGAAAAAATTGCTTCAATTATACTGAAATCCCACAGATTTTCATCATTTGAAAGAAATTTATAGCGATTTTACCGCCGCGAGGCTAGAATAAAAATAATTCTTGATTTGGATTTAGGGTAAATAAAAATGGGATTTGCCGTCTTTTCAATGTTATTTTATGTGGCGAGTATTCTCTTTATTACGCCAATGTTGCTGAAAGCCCATTCGGGGGAGCAGGCGAAGAAACCGAATAAAACGCTATTTTTTAGCACCGCACTTTTCGCCATTGTGTTGCACGGGCTGAGCTTAACACCGCTTTTCTCGCATTTATTCAATGAGCAAGATTTCACCTTGATCGAAATTAGCTCATTACTTAGCGTGATTGTGGCAATGCTTGCCACTTGTGCCATCGGTTTTCGCGTCAATACCCTGTGGTTTTTGTTGCCGATCGTGTATTGCCTTGCCATTATCAATTTGATTTTACAAGCATTTTTACCATTTTCGATTATCCAGCATTTGAGCCATAACTTAGGCTTATTTTTGCATATTGGGCTGGCGTTATTGGCTTATGCCTTGTGTTTTATTGCAACTTTATATGCGGTACAACTTTGGTGGATTGATCGCAATTTGAAAAATAAAAAACTGGCGTTATCGCCCATTATTCCGCCATTGATGACAGTGGAACGGCATTTTTTCCGCTTAATGTTTAGTGGTGAGGTTTTGCTTACCTTGACGCTGATTTCAGGGGCGATTTATTTGCCAGATTTTTTTGCCCCGCACAATGTGCAAAAAGCGGTGTTTTCTTTTCTTGCTTGGCTTGAGATTGGCATCGCATTGATTGGACATTGGAAATGGCATTGGCGAGGAAAAAAGATGATCATTTATTGCATTTCAGGTATGATTTTGCTCTCGCTTGCCTATTTTGGCAGCCGCGTCGTATTTGGGCTAAGCCTTTAATCTCAGGCTTTCCCAAGAATAATGAGTTAAAGAAAGGATTTAATTTTGGATAGTATTCCCCTTAGTACGTTATTTATCACCTTAATTCTTTTATTGATTTTATCCGCTTATTTTTCCAGCTCTGAAACGGGGCTGTTATCTGCCAACCGCTACCGTATGCGTTTTTTGGCAGAAAAGGGGCATAAAGGGGCAAAAAAAGCCGAGAAGTTGCTCAAAAAAACGGATATTTTGCTCAGCCTGATCCTAATTTGTAATAACCTTGTCAATATTTCCGCTTCCGCCATCGCCACCATTATTGGTATGCGTTTGTATGGGGATATGGGCGTGGCGATTGCCACGGGAATATTAACCTTTGCAATGCTGATTTTTGCTGAAATTTTCCCCAAAACCATTGCTGCACTTTATCCTGAAAAAGTGGCATTTCTATCCAGCCATATTCTCACGCCGTTATTAAAGCTCTTTAGCCCGATCGTTTTTGTGATGAATGTGATTATTCGTGGCTTAATGAAATTATTTAGAGTTAAAAATGAAGTTAAAACTAGCTCTCTAAGTACCGAAGAATTGCGTGCCATTGTAAACCAATCAGGGCAATTTATTCCCTCCGCCCACCAAGATATGCTGCTTTCCATTTTAGATTTAGAAAAAGTGACGGTGGACGATATTATGGTGCCGCGTAACGATATTGGCGGCATTAATATTGATGATGATTGGAAAGCTATTATGCGTCAGCTCAACCATTCCGCACATAGCAAAGTGGTGCTATACAAAGAGAGTATGGACGAAAATGTACTGGGTATTTTGCGGGTGCGTGAAGCTTACCGCTTAATGTTGGACAAAAATGAATTTAGCAAAGAAACCCTTATTCGTGCGGTGGACGAGGCTTATTTTATCCCTGAAGGCACACCGCTAAACGCCCAATTAGTCAATTTCCGTAATAAAAAAGAGCGTATTGGTTTAGTTGTGGACGAATATGGCGATATTAAAGGCTTAGTAACGCTGGAAGATATTTTAGAAGAAATTGTCGGCGAATTTACCACCTCAACCGCCCCTTCCATTGATGAAGAAGTCACTCAACAATCGGACGGTTCGATGATTATCGAAGGCTCTGCTAATATCCGCGATTTGAATAAACTATTTGACTGGCATCTAGACACCGACGAAGCCCGCACTTTCAACGGCTTAATTCTAGAGCATTTAGAAGAAATCCCCGATGAAGGCACGGTTTGCGAGATTAACGGCTTAAAAATCACCATCTTAGAAGTGGCAGATAATATGGTGAAACAGGCGAGGGTGGAGAAAATTTCACAATCTAAAAACGCGGAATAAAAAATCTTATTTTTCAGTTCCTCTTAAAGACGAAAGTGTTTGCTTTCGTCTTTTTCTTTTGTAGCTAAAAAATCAATAAAAGTGCGGTCATTTTCACCGCACTTTTTTATTGGTGCTTTGACCCATAAATTTTTCTTTGTTACAATTCGTAATCTAATTGAAATTAATTCTCAATACTAATTATAGGCGGATTGCCTAAATTCTATTTTGAAGTCAGCGTTAAGGATTTTCCAATGCCACAATTATTCGCATTTTTACAACATTACATTGATTACATTATTCTTGGGTTGCTCGGGTTAATGAGTTTTATTATGGTATGGTTTGTGATTGAACGCTTTGTTTTCCTAAACCGTGTTGATGTTGCCAAATACTCCAATATCCACGAGCTAGACATTGATCTCAACCGCAACCTCACTATTATTTCCACTATCGGATCTAATGCCCCTTATGTGGGATTATTGGGGACGGTAATCGGGATTTTATTAACCTTTTATGAATTGGGAAATTCAGGCGGTGATATTGATGCTGCGGCGATTATGCTCAACCTTTCTCTTGCTCTAAAAGCTACTGCGGTGGGAATTTTGGTTGCCATTCCGTCAATGGTGTTTTACAACGGCTTGCAACGCAAAGTAGAAGTCAATCGCCTAAAATGGAAAGCCTTAAACGAGAAAAACAGCTAGGATCATAACGTGAAAAAATTTGATGAAATCAACATTATCCCTTTCATTGACATTATGTTGGTGCTGTTGGCGATTGTATTAATTACCGCGTCTTTTATTTCGCAAGGTAAAATTCAAGTGAACGTGCCAAAAGCCAGTAGCACAGTGGCATTTAAGTCGGATGACTTGGCAAAATTATTAACCGTTACCGAAACGGGCGAAATCTTTTTTAACGATAAGCCGACGGATTTAGCTCAGATGGAAAAAGAAGTGGCAAGCTGGGCAAAAGATCAAAAAGTTACCCTTAAAGTGGATGCCAAAGCGACATTTCAAGATTTCGTAACCCTAACGGATTTAATGGCAAAAAATGACATCAAAAACGTTGCCATTGTGACGATGAAAGAAAAGGCAAATAAATGACGAACAAACAGCGTTCTTGGTTTGGCTTTTTAGCTTCTTTGCTCTTTCATTGCTTTTTATTCGGCGGGATTGCTTATGCGTTACGATCTGATGACACTGCTAATGGCTATCAGGCTGATTTGATCGACACCAGCATTTCAATGGAAATGTTGCAAGGAATGATGGTCGAACCTGAGCCAGCTCCCGTCCCTGAGCCTGAGCCAGAAGTGAAGCCTGAACCTCAGCCTGTGGCGAAGGAAGATGTGCCTGATCCGACGCAACAGCCTGAAAAAGTTACGGAAGTGAAAAAAGAAAAACCAAAAGAAAAGAAAAAGCCAAAAGAAAAATCAAATAAAGCGATAAAAAATAAAGATCTATCAAAGGGTGACCGCAATGTAGATTCTGCAGCGAAAATAGATTCTGTCGCCACAGGATTAAGTAAAGCCACGGTGGACAACCCTAATTTGGTGGGCAAGGGAAACAGCACAGATGAGGTGAAAGCCTATCTTTTAGCTCTACGCAGAGAATTTGAACGGCAAAAACGCTATCCACAGCGTGCAAAATTAATGCGTAAGCAGGGTATAGTGAAGATTTCCTTTTCTGTAGCAAATAACGGAACGATTGGTAATATTAAAGTGGCACAATCCTCAGGCAATGCCGATTTAGATAATGCCGCATTGAATGCGGTGAAAAACGCACAATCTGTTGGTCCAAAGCCTTTAGGGCTACAGGAAATAAATGTTGTTCCAATACGGTTTACGCTGAGCAATTAAATGCAGTTAGGTTGCTATTAAAATGTAAAAAGTCATAAATTTATTATGATGTTACATTCATATTCAAAGTCGAGTTCAAGAGCTACCCTTCTTCGGATAAAATCGCAATAAAAAGGCTTTTCTGACCCTCGACTTTCTTCCATACTATAAAAAATAATCCTTTACTTAGCTTTCCTTCTCTCTAGATAGTTCTAAATAGTAATTAAGAGCAAAATTGACAGCTTATTATATAAACTGTGATCTGTATCACATTTTATATTTTTATACTCCAAAATATATTGTGATCTAACTCACATTTCTGACTTAAAAAATTTTGGCTTTGATTTTGCCTTTGCTATGCTTTCGTTCATTAAATGGACGCAAATCGTTTCTCTATAAATGAGGTAAATTATGTTATCTGCAAATGCAAAGCTTAAGGTTCAAAGTTTTGGACGCTTTTTATCGAATATGGTAATGCCAAATATTGGGGCATTTATTGCGTGGGGATTTATCACCGCACTTTTCATTCCAACGGGCTGGGTGCCGAATGAAACCTTGGCGAAACTCGTTGGGCCAATGATCACCTATTTATTACCATTATTAATTGGTTATACTGGAGGGAAATTAGTCGGTGGCGATCGTGGTGCGGTTGTAGGTGCGATCACAACCGCTGGGGTAATCATTGGGGCAGATATTCCAATGTTCCTTGGCGCTATGATTGCAGGGCCAACAGGTGGTTGGGCGATTAAACGTTTTGACCGCTGGGCTGATGGTAAAATCAAAAGCGGTTTTGAAATGTTGGTGAATAATTTTTCATCAGGCATTATCGGAATGGTACTAGCCATTCTATTCTTCTTAGTGGTTGGCCCCGCGGTGAAAGTGCTTTCTACTGCATTAGCGGCTGGGGTTGATGTGCTTGTGCAAGCTCATTTGTTGCCTTTAACCTCTATTTTTGTTGAGCCAGCAAAAATCCTTTTCCTTAACAATGCCATCAATCACGGAATTTTCTCGCCATTAGGTATTCAACAATCTCAAGAAGTTGGTCAATCTATTTTCTTCTTGATCGAAGCTAACCCGGGCCCAGGATTAGGCATCTTATTAGCCTATATTTTATTCGGCAAAGGCTCAGCGAAACAAACTGCAGGTGGAGCGGCGGTGATCCATTTCTTCGGTGGGATTCACGAAATTTATTTCCCTTATGTGTTAATGAATCCACGTCTATTAATTGCGGTTATCGCAGGGGGAATGACAGGCGTATTTACCTTAGTGTTATTTAATGCAGGGCTTATTGCACCAGCTTCACCGGGTTCGATTATTGCCGTATTGGCGATGACTCCTGCCCATTCTATCTTTGGCGTACTTTGTTCCGTGGCATTAGCGACCTTGGTTTCTTTCCTTATTGCCGCGTTCTTCTTAAAAATTCAAAAAGAAGACACATCAGATAAATTAGAAGAAGCGCAAGCTGCATCAAAAGCAATGAAAGGCGGTGTGGCAAAACCAGTAACTGACTACAAAGGCTTACAAAAAATCTTTGTATCTTGCGATGCAGGGATGGGATCAAGTGCGATGGGTGCAAGTATGCTACGCAAAAAAGTGAAAGATGCTGGCTTGCCAATTGAGGTGGCGAACTGTGCAATCAATGACTTGCCAGATAACGCAAGATTAGTGATCACGCACCAAGACCTAACCTTACGAGCACAAAAACAAGTGCCAAATGCAATGCATCTTTCTTTAACCAATTTCTTGGATAATAAATTCTATGATAATTTGGTGAATGAATTAAAAGCGCATTTCGCAGAAGCAGCTGCAAAACCGGCAGACAGCGTAGAAGTGGCAGAAATGGACGGTGCAACCTTCAACCTCAGTGCGGATCAAATTTTCTTAGGATTGAAAGCGGAAAATAAACAAGATGCCATTCGTTTTGCTGGCGAACAATTAGTGAAAGCAGGTTTCGTGTTGCCAAGTTATGTGGACGCAATGTTTGAACGCGAAGAATTAGTTTCCACTTATTTAGGCGAAGGCTTAGCCGTGCCACACGGTACAGTTGATGCAAAAGATGCCGTATTGAAAACAGGTATCGTAGTATGTCAATATCCTGAAGGCGTACGCTTTACTGAGGAAGAAGACGGCGTAGCCAAATTAGTGATTGGTATCGCCGCACGCAATAATGAACATATTCAAGTGCTAACTGCAATCACCAACGCTTTAGACAGCGAAGAAGCGATTGCAACACTGACCACCACAAATAATGTGGAAGAGGTGTTAGCCTTACTTAAATCTTAAAGTGCGGTCAAAAATGGCATCGTTTTTGCGATGCCATTTCTCATTATTGATGTTATTGGAGAAAAAAATGAAAGCATTACATTTTGGGGCAGGAAATATCGGACGAGGTTTCATCGGAAAATTGCTCGCAGACAGTGGTATTGAAGTGATTTTTGCCGATGTGAATGATGATGTTATTCGATTATTACAAGAACAAAAAAGCTACAACGTAAAAGTGGTGGGGGAAACGGTTAATCGAATTGAGCAGGTGTCTAATGTAACAGGCGTTAATTCAAAAGATGAAAATGCTCTGATTGACTTATTTAAACAAGTGGATTTAGTCACCACTGCCGTTGGACCAAACGTACTAAAAATTATTGCTAGCACCATTGCCAAAGGCTTGGTAGCACGTCTTGAAGCAGGCAACAAACAGCCACTCAATATCATTGCGTGCGAAAATATGGTGCGTGGCACAACCTTCTTAAAAGAGCAGGTTTTTCACTATTTAGATGAAAAACAGCAGCAACAAGTGGACGCATTGGTTGGCTTTGTGGATAGTGCGGTGGATCGCATTGTGCCGCCAGTGCAACTTGATCCGCAAGATCCGCTGTTGGTTACGGTGGAAGAATTTAGCGAATGGATCGTGGATAAAACCCAATTCAAAGGCGATATTCCGCACATTGAGGGAATGGAACTCACGGATAATCTAATGGCGTTTGTAGAACGTAAATTGTTTACGCTAAATACAGGCCACGCGGTAACGGCATATTACGGCAAATTAAAAGGCTACCAATTTGTCAAAGAAAGCATTGAAGATCCGCAAGTGCGTGCTTTTGTTAAAGCAGTAATGGAAGAAAGTGGCGCAGTTCTGATTAAACGTTACGGATTTGATCCGCAAGCACACGCCACTTATATTGAAAAAATCTTGGCTCGATTTGCCAATCCTTATTTAGTTGATGATGTGGATCGTGTAGGACGTGAGCCGTTGAGGAAACTGAGCTACAACGATCGTTTGATTAAACCATTGCGTGGCACATTGGAATACCATTTGCCTCATCAACACCTTATGCAAGCAGTTGCCACCGCCCTGTGCTATCGCAATGAAAACGATCCGCAAGCCCAAGAGTTGCAACAAGCCCTCGCTCAGCAAGGGGTTATTCCAAGCCTTGAGAAATTCACGGAATTGCCAGATCACGAAGTGATTTCACAAATCGCCCAAGCCTATGAAAAACTCGCGTAAATTTACCGCCCAAGTGTGATAAACTTGGGCTATTTGCGAATATTCAAAAGTGCGGTGCAAAAAATGCGAATTTTTCTAACCGCACTTTGTCTACCCAATTTTTAGGAAGCTATCATTGGACGATCCAGTTTATGAAAAATTGAGCGAAGCCACCTCCATTCGTGGCTTCATTACCGCGAGCGTTGCCCTTTTTGATGAAGCGGTGGACAGCCTCATCAATCGCGTTTTCCGCAAAACGGATTTTGCGGTGAAATCTGTAGTGGACTCCCTTTTTATGACTTCTGGCCCGCTTTTTGAGCTGTCGATCCGCCTGAAAGTGCTACTTGGACTTGGCGTAATCGAACACGACGTTTTTGAAGATCTCAATGCCTTTATCAAATTCAAAGAAAAGCTCAATAATGACGAAAAAGATCACCGCTTTTTCGATCCCCTTATCATTGCGTTTATGCAAAGCCTGCATTTGCAACAAGACAAAAGCCTGCTGAATTTCCCCGAAGAAAAGGAAGATCCCGACTCCCTCAGCTACCAAATCAAAACTCAACGCAAAGAAAAATTAGTGCGTTCCTGTCTAATACTCACCATAAGTGAAATTTACGAACGATTACAGGTGGAAAGCCCGCTATAAACTCAAGCTGAAAAGTATCATTATTTCCCTGTTTAATCTTTAAATGCTTATGTGGTACACTGTTCCCAAAACTTATATTTTTTGGGGAATGGGTCATAAAATGAAATACGGATTAAATTCAAAGAAAATTCTTGTTACAAATTCTGTATTAAGATTAATTGGTAATGTTGTTAAAACGCTGAGCTATCCATTTCATTTCCTTTTTCCTAGAAAACGTTTCACCCTACCTGAGTTTAGTCCAGCTAGAAAAGAGAATTTAAACTATCAAATATCCCCTACAATTTGGCAAACTAATTATACTAATAAAGTAACGTTACCTATTTACTGTACTTATTTAATTAACCGTTTTTTCTCACCTTCTTTCAATTATCGTTATATGGGAACAGAAGAACGAGAAAAATACATTAAACAAAATGCTCCTCAGCGTTTTTATGAGGCTTATATAAGACCAAACGATGGTGCTGCACAAGCGGATTTTTGGCGTTTATTTGTTTTATACAATGAGGGCGGAGTTTATATTGATATAGACGGTCATTTAGTATGGAAGCTTGAAGAAATTATCAAGCCGAATGATAGTGAGGTTTTAATTAAAAGGCGTGATAGTTATACAAATTTTTTTATTGCAAGTAAAAAAGGAAATTCATTTTTATTAGATACACTCATACTAATTGTTGAGAATATTGAGCAGGGTAGAACAGAAAATGGCGTATTTTGTTTAACAGGTCCCGTCACATTAAATAATGCATTAAAAGACAAAGTCGTTAATTGCCGAAAAGATAAATTAACTTGTGTTCAAGGTACCTTTTCTAATGAATATTTCCAATATATGGATAAAAAGAAAGGAAAATGGATTCACAAAAAAAGTGAAGATCTCCTGAAATAGTTTACTCATTATGTGTTTCTCACTTTTTCGAGGCAGTAGGCTATTTTTCTCATTTCAGCTATAATAGCCGACAATTTTCACTCTGATTTAATGAGAATATTATGGCTAACATTGCAGAAAACCCACTTGTTTTAGTAGATGGTTCTTCTTATTTATACCGTGCGTTTCACGCTTTTCCACCGCTCACCAACTCGCTCGGCGAGCCTACGGGGGCGATGTATGGCGTGTTGAATATGCTGAAAAGTTTGATTGCACAGGTACAGCCGAGCCATATTGCGGTGGTGTTTGACGCGAAAGGGAAAACATTTCGTGATGAATTGTTTGAGCAATACAAATCGCACCGCCCGCCAATGCCTGATGATCTTCGCAAACAAATTCAGCCTTTGCACGCCATTATCAAAGCCCTCGGCATTCCGCTATTATCCATTGAGGGCGTGGAAGCCGATGATGTGATCGGCACGCTCGCGGTGCAAGCCTCTCAAGCGGGCAAAAAAGTGTTAATCAGCACGGGCGATAAAGATATGGCTCAGTTGGTGGACGATAACATTATGCTCATCAATACAATGAATAACAGCCTGTTGGATCGCGAGGGCGTGATTGAAAAATATGGTATTCCGCCTGAATTGATTATTGATTATTTAGCCTTAATGGGCGACAGCGCAGACAATATCCCCGGTGTCGCAGGCGTGGGGGAGAAAACCGCACTCGGCTTGTTGCAAGGCATTGGCAGTATGGCGGAAATCTATGCCAATTTGGATAAAGTTGCTACCTTGCCTATTCGTGGGGCAAAAAAATTGGGGGAAAAACTGCTCGCAGCCAAAGCGGACGCGGACTTATCTTACACCCTCGCTACGATTAAAACCGATGTGCCGCTCGATATGAAGCCTGAAGAGCTCCATCTGGGGGAAAATCAACGGGATAAATTGATTGAATATTTTGCTCGTTATGAATTTAAACGCTGGCTCAATGAAGTGATGGAGGGTGAAAGCGGTTTAACCAAAGGCGATTTACAAAGTGCGAAATTTGCCAGCTCGCCAGAGGTGGCAGATAGCACACAAAGTGCGGTAAAAAATCGCGTCAAAATTGACCGCACTTTATATGAAACAGTGGATAGCCAAGAGAAACTTGACGCGTGGATCGGCAAAATTCAGCAAGCGAAACTCATTGCGGTGGACACAGAAACCGATAATTTAGACGTAATGCAAGCCAATTTAGTGGGCATTTCTTTTGCGTTAGAAAATGGCGAAGCGTGTTACATTCCGCTGGCTCATCAAGAAGAAGTAGCAACGGAAAGCCAGCCCCAAGGGGAATTATTCGGCGAAACAGAAGCCCCAGCCAGTACGCACTTTGCCCTTGTGCCGAATCAATTGGATAAAACGGCTTGCCTTGCCGCCCTCAAGCCCCTATTGGAAAACCCTGAGATCCAAAAAGTGGGGCAAAATATCAAATATGATCTCACCATATTTGCCAACAACGGCATTGAATTGCAAGGAGTGAAATTTGACACAATGCTCGAATCCTATGTGCTAAACAGCACGGGGCGACACAATATGGACGAGCTGGCAAAACGTCATTTGGAGCATCAAACCATCGAATTTGAAGCCATTGCAGGCAAGGGCAAAAAACAGCTCACCTTTGACAAAATCGCCATCGCCCAAGCCACCGAATACGCGGCAGAAGATGCGGACATCACAATGAAATTGCACCAAACCCTATGGCAAACCTTAGATCAAACGGAAAGTCTGGTACAATTATTTAACAAGATAGAAATGCCGTTGGTTGGCGTGCTTTCTCGCATCGAACGCAACGGCGTGTTGGTGGATAGCGAAACTTTGCTCGCCCAATCGCAAGAAATTAGCGAAAAACTGACCGCACTTGAAAGCCAAGTCCACCAAGTGGCGGGGGAAACCTTCAACCTCGCCTCCACCAAACAATTACAAGAAATTTTGTTTGAAAAGCTCGGTTTACCGATTATCGCTAAAACGCCAAAAGGCGCACCTTCCACCAATGAAGAAGTATTGGAAGAATTGGCACAGCAGGGGCATATTGTGCCGAAATTACTGATTGAACATCGCGGCTTGTCAAAATTAAAATCTACTTACACGGATAAATTACCGCTGATGATTAATCCACGCACGGGGCGGATTCACACCTCTTATCATCAAGCGGTAACGGCGACAGGGCGATTATCTTCCAGTGATCCCAATTTGCAAAATATCCCAATCCGCAACGAAGAAGGTCGCCGCATTCGCCAAGCCTTTATTGCAACAGAAGGCTATCAAATTATCGCAGCGGATTACTCACAAATCGAACTTCGTATAATGGCACATTTATCGCAAGATGAGGGGCTGATCACCGCATTCCAGCAGGGCAAAGACATTCACCGTTCCACCGCGGCGGAAATTTTCGGCGTCCCCCTTGATGAGGTAACCAGCGAACAACGCCGCAGTGCCAAAGCCATTAACTTCGGCTTGATTTACGGAATGAGTGCTTTCGGGCTGTCCCGCCAACTAGGTATTCCACGTGCGGACGCACAAAAATATATGGATTTGTATTTCCAACGCTACCCCGCCGTGCAAACCTTTATGACGGACATTCGCGAAAAAGCCAAAGCACAAGGCTATGTGGAAACCCTATTTGGTCGCCGTTTATACTTGCCAGACATTCAATCCAGCAACGCAATGCGGCGTAAAGGGGCGGAACGTGTCGCCATCAACGCCCCAATGCAAGGCACGGCAGCGGACATTATTAAGCGTGCGATGATCGCCATTGATCAGGCAATCCACCAAGATCCCGACATTAAAATGATTATGCAAGTCCACGATGAATTGGTGTTTGAAGTGAAAACCGACCGCGTAGATCACTACCGCTCGCAAATTCAATCTCTAATGCAAAATGCCGCCGAGCTTGTAGTGCCATTGATTGTAGATGTGGGCGTTGGGGAAAACTGGGACGAAGCCCATTAATTCGCGTTGATAAGCGTACAGTTAGAAAAACAAAGTGCGGTGAAAAATTTCCATTTTTTCCACCGCACTTATTTTTATGCGCTTTTCGCCGTTTCTTCTTCCGCCACTAACGCCACGATACGGCAGTTGGTTGGGATCGTTTGTTCATCATTGATAATAGAAATAAAGCCTTTATCATCAATGGTATATAACGGCACAAATTGTTTGTTGGTGGTTTTGTAATCTTGATAAGTGTAGCTATCAGTAAGATTGGTTACCTTAACACGCGCATTTTTCGCCAGCATACTGGCTAATTTTGCGTAGGTTACATTTTTGCCGAAAAGCCAGTTGGAACGGTAGTTGTCTTGAATATCATAACGTTCCGTTGGATTGTTATCATCGCTAAAACGAATGCGGTAAATGTTTTCTTTATCAAATTCGTGGCGATAATGAATTTCCGACAAGGTGTTGAGTTCTTTGTCCGTACTAATAGCGAACATATTGCCCAACCCGATAAGATCCAAATGGCCATCTGCGTGAGTGGACACGGGGTTGCCGTAGTAAGTGCGAAGCCCGAGCATTCTGGCTTTTGCCACTTCGTTATAATGGCGGCTGGCAACCAGCACATCGACATTTTGTTCTTTCAGCGAGGTGGCGATCGCCAAGGCAACAGGGTTTGAGCCGATAATCAACACGCCTTTGTACACCGATTCTTGCACATTCAGCAATTTCGCAATGGTTTTTGCCCCTAAGCCTTGAATTAACACTGTGCCGATAATAATGGTGAATACCAATGGCACGAGCAATTCCACGCCTTGAATTTGGGTTTCTTGCAATTTAATCGCGAACAGAGAAGAAATGGCTGCGGCGACAATGCCTCGAGGCCCAATCCAACTGATCATTAATTTTTCGTTGAAACTTAATCGTGAGCCAATGGACGATGCCCAAATAGCCAGTGGACGTGCGATAAACATTGCCACGAATAACAGCAAAATGCCTGCCATCCCCACGCTCGCTAAATGTTCTAAATTCACCCGTGCGGCTAAAATGATAAACAGGGTGGAAATCAGCAAAACGGTTAGGGATTCTTTAAATTCTAAAATATGATCTTTCGGAAAGCCTTTCCAGTTCGCCAACGCCACGCCTAGCACAGTAACCGTTAATAGCCCTGATTCGTGGGCGAAATGGTTTGACGCAGTGAATAACAGCAAAATGTAAGCCAGTACAAAGACGTTGCGTAAATATTCAGGGATCATATGGCGTTTGATTAAATTCGCCAGCACCCAAGCTCCGACTAAGCCAATGACACCCGCCACGGCGATGATTTTGGCAAAGGTGCCGATTTCACTGGCTTCACCGCCGGAAATAATGTATTCATACACCAAAACCACGGCGATCGCACCGATGGGGTCAATGATAATACCTTCCCATTTGAGAATATTGGCGATGTTGCTGTTGGGGCGAACGCTGCGTAACAATGGCACAATCACCGTTGGCCCAGTTACGCATACCAATGTGCCGAACAGCAAGGCGATTCGCCAATCCACCTCAAAGAGAAAATAGGTGGCAACAGAAATCACGCTGACCGTAATCAGCATTCCGAGCGACACCAAAAGTTGCACCACTTTGCCGTGCTGTTTGATTTCGTCAAATTCGAGGGTTAACGCTCCCTCAAAGAGAATGACAGCAACGCCAAGGGAAATAAAAGGAAAGAGCAAATCGCCCAAAATGGCATCAGGGTTGAACAAATTCAGCACGGGGCCGACTACAATGCCGATCAGCAATAAAAATAAAATTGAGGGCTGTTTTAAATACCAAGCCAGCCATTGTGCCACAATACCCAAGCCAACAATGGCAGATAAGATAAATGCGGTATCCATAAAGTTCTCCATAAACATCAAAAGCGAGAAAAGCTCGCGTAAAAAAGTGCGGTCAAAATTCTATCATTTTTTTGACCGCACTTTATTTTTAATTTCAGAAATAGGTCAGATTATTCCGCCAATTCTGTTTGCTCGTGCGACATTAGCTCTTGCCCCACGTCTTCTAGCAAGCTGAGATAGCGTTCATATTGACGCAAAATATCGGCGATGAGTTCGTTACGTGTCATATATTGCACATCATAGCCCGTACGACCGTCAGCGAAGTAAGTCATCGGCTGGTAGGTTACGGAATGCTGAATATGCGGGAGGTTTTCATCATCAACCAACTGTGAGGCAATTTCGTGGCTTACGGATTTCACTCCATACATAAAATCACGCATTGATTCTTTCTTGATGATAAGCTCCACACTTGGTTCGTCAGAATCCAAGGTTTGCACCACTTCCACGTTCAAATTATGCACATTAACCAATTCTTGACGCAACTCACGCATCGCAGGCAAAGCCGTGCGGTTAAGGAATTTTAAAATATCCTTTTCTTGCGTTTGATTAAGCATTTGCCCCAAACGCTCTCGCCATTTTTCCCCCGTCCATAACAGGCTGGTTGGGGTAACTTTGGCGGCGAAATATTTTTGATCCGCGTTCAAGCCTTTCCATAAACTCACGCATATCACCAACATTAGCATTGCAAAAGGAAGCGCGACCAATAAAGTCATTGTTTGAAGCGTGCCTAAACCGCCCTCACGCATTAACACAATAGCTAATACCATCATCACCGCACCCCACATTATGGCTTGCCAACGCGGTGCGGAAAGGCTTTTATCGCGTGATGCCATATTATTTAACACATAAATGCCCGAGTCCGCGGAGGTGATGAAAAATAAAGAAATAATCACCAACGCCATTGTGCCAGTTAATGCGGAAAACGGAAGATAATCTAAGAATTTAAATAACAATTTTTCTGGTGCGGAGGTGAACGCGTGTAATGCCCCCTCTGCCACGTTTAGCTCTAACCAAATCGCACTGTTGCCAAACACGGTGAACCACAAGACGCAGAATAAACTTGGCACGGCTAGCACGCCGAAAATAAATTCGCGAATGGTGCGTCCGCGGGAAATACGCGCGATAAACAAGCCCACAAATGGCGCCCACGAACACCACCACGCCCAATAAAGCACCGTCCAGCCCGTAAACCACGAGGTGTTTTCCGTTTCATAGGCATAGGTTTTAAAACTTAGGCGTACTAAATTGCTCAAATAAATGCCAATGTTATCGCTAAATGTGGTGAGCAAATATAGGGTTGGGCCTGCGATTAAAATAAACAACATTAAAGCGAGGGCTAAGCCGAGATTGATTTCGCTGAGTAATTTCACCCCTTTGCCCACCCCTGAAATGGCGGAAAATACCGCAATGGACATCACCACAACGATAATCACCGTTTGCAAGCCGAAACTATTTTCAGCCACCACGCCAAGCTGAGTTAGCCCTGCACCGAGCTGTGCCGCACCAAATCCTAAGGTAGTGATAATCCCGAAAAGGGTCGCCACTAACGCCATAATATCAATCACATCGCCGATCTTGCCGTTAATACGATCTTTCAATAAAGGATAAAAGCAAGAACGCAACGCCAACGGCAATTTATAGCGGAAGCCAAAATAAGCGAGTGCTAAGGCGATCACACCATACACTGCCCAAGCGTGAATGCCCCAGTGGAAAAAGGTGTGCAACAAGGCTTCTTGCTGTTTATGTTCGGGCGATCCTGTGGTGATGGTGGAAAAATAATGGGTGAGCGGTTCAGCCACGCCGAAGAACATTAATCCCACCCCCATTCCTGCGGCGAACAGCATTGCCAACCAAGAAAGGAAAGAAAATTCAGGTTCTTCTTCATTCGTTCCGAGTTTAATGTTACCCAAGCTACTGACCGACAACACGAATAAGAAACAAAGAAAAACGGAAAAGGCTAAAATATAAAACCAGCTAAAATTCGCAAACACGCCCGCTTTCGCCCAGTTTAAAAGTGCGGTGGTTTTTTCTGGCAAAATTAACGTTGCAACGAGCAACAAAATAACCAGTAATAAAGTTGCCCCTATAACAAAGGGGTTAAACGATGATCTTTTATGAATAAAAGCAGAAAAAGACACAACAATGATTCTCCTTTAAGTTAATGTTTTGTGCACATATCAATCTCAACAAATAAATTGAAATAGCCGCTAAATAGCTCGCTTAAATAAAGAATACAAAACAAATTGATGAATGAAATTGCTTCAAATTTGAGCTAAAAAAGACGTTCATTACACCTTTCTTAGCAATAAACGTTTATGCAACGCATTGAGTTGTACATCACAGTACAAAAAGACGAAAAAATCATACTTTCTCGATATGAAATTCTCAAAAACGGATAGATTATAGCATAAAATATCGAGGATTGACAGGCCTTATTATTTTCACTTATATATCAATAAGATAACTATAAATTTATCAAAGAAATGTATAAGAAGAAGTTTTGCTTTTTTTCTTGACCTTACCCTAAGGGTAAGGTTTATTATTTTGGCTCATTTAATCATACAAAAATAAGGTACTCACAATGAAAAAAGCACTATTGATTTTAATCGGTTTAGTTTCTAGCACTGCGATGGCTGAAATGCAACATCATCACACTGCACATCAACCTAATGCAATGCAAAGTGAATTAATGGCAAGTATGTCTGCAATGCACGCGGATATGGAAAAAGGAATGCAATATCAAGATGCTGATGTCGCGTTCGCGGCCAGTATGCTGCCACATCACGAAGGTGCAGTGAAAATGGCTGAGATAGAATTGAAATATGGCAAAGATCCTGAGTTACGTCAGCTAGCAGAAAATATCATCAAAGCACAACAGAGCGAAATCCAATTTATGCAACAATGGTTGGAAAAACATCAGGCTAAACAATAATGCTGAAATAACGCCCTCAACTCAGGGCGTTATTACTTTTTAATTCCCCCAAATAGGAATTAAATTCTCGATCACCATCGCAAAACGCAAACAAAGTTTACTTTCCTTCTCCCCTTTCTTTTAAGCTACTCCTCTATTTTGCCAATTTCTAAAATATCAATGTTAAAAAACGAGATCTTGCTTCGCCTATTACAAGTGCCAAAACTTGGCGCGAATACGATTCAAAAAATACTGGCTGAAATTAGCCCTGAACAGCTTTTAGACTATGACGCGATTGCTTTCAAACAAATGGGATGGGCGGAAAAACAAATTCAGCGCTGGTTTAATCCTGAGCGTAAATTTATCGAGCCGGCGTTAAATTGGGCGCAAAGTGCGGGCAATTTTTTGCTTAATTTTACTGAGCAACATTATCCTTATTTATTAAAACAAATTCCGTCAGCGCCGCCGCTGTTATTTTTACAAGGAAATTTAACCGCACTTTCGCAACCACAAATTGCCATTGTGGGCAGCCGTTATTGCTCTAATTTTCAATAAGGGGTAGAAACAAGAACGCAACGCTAACGGCAATTTATAGCGAAAGCCAAAATATGCCAACGCGAGGGCAATCACCCCATACACTGCCCAAGCGTGAATCCCCCAGTGGAAAAAGGTGTGCAACAAGGCTTCTTGCTGTTTATGTTCGGGCGATCCTGTGGTGATGGCGGAAAAATAATGGGTGAGCGGTTCAGCCACTCCAAAGAACATCAATCCAACCCCCATTCCAGCGGCAAACAACATCGCTAGCCAAGAAAGGAAAGAAAATTCAGGTTCTTCTTCATTGCTCCCCAGTTTGATATTGCCCAAACTACTGACAGACAGCACAAACAAAAAGCAGAGAAAAATAGAAAATGCCAAAATGTAAAACCAACTAAAATTAGCGAATACTCCCGCTTTCGCCCATTCTAAAAGTGCGGTGGTTTTTTCTGGTAAAATTAAGGTGGCGAGCAACAATAAAATAACCAGTAATAATGTTACCCCAACCACAAAGGGGTTAAATGAGGATTTTTGCTGGATAAAATTTGAAAAAGACAAAATAAGGTTCTCCTCTAGGTTTTATGATTTATTAAGGGTTGTGTATTATGGCTGAGAGCTATACTTTAAACTTCTTAGTTTCTCCTACTCTCAAAATTTTGTTAGCATAAAATGGATAAAATAGCTTAAAAATAAAAATTAAATATATAAAATAATTGCCATTTTAGCATAAAAATCTAAATTTTGCCAGAAAAGGGATTTTTGACATTTTTATCAATAAGATAAAAGATAGCAATTCATCAATTTATTACACTCTCTAGTATATCAAAGCATCATCAGGATCGATTTTCCTTGTATTTAAAATTAAATACATTATCTTTTCTAAATTATCATTCTTATAGAATGAAGTGTTTAGGTTAAAAAATGCCCAATTGTATTTTTTTATTTCTCAATATCTCGACGGGCGAGTGTTGTATCGCTATAATCTGATGTCTTTTAACTTTTTATTTACTAACGTGTTCGGTGTTAGTGTTCGCCGAGTGCAAATTCATTTTGAGGTAACATAATGTCATTTAATATTGAAACAACTCAAGGTCTTGAGCGTCGTGTAACTATCACCGTTCCAGCTGAAACCGTAGAACAAGCGGTGCGTGAAGAATTAAAACGTGTAGCAAAAAATGCACGTGTAGATGGTTTCCGTAAAGGTAAAGTGCCACCACATATTATTGAAAAACGCTTTGGTGCGTCTGTACGTCAAGATGTGTTAGGTGATCTATTACAAAAACACTTCTTCAACGTGCTTGTTGAAAGCAAAGTGAATCTAGCGGGTCGCCCAACATTTAACGTTGAGCAATTTGAAGCGGGTAAAGATCTTGTTTTCACCGCAACCTTTGAAGTGTATCCAGAAGTGGAATTAAAAGGTTTAGATCAAATCAAAGTTGAAAAACCGGTGGTTGAAATCACTGAAGCAGACATTGATAAAATGGTTGATGTGTTACGCAAACAGCAAGCCACTTGGGAAGAAACCCAAGAGCCAGCGAAAGCTGATGATCGTGTAACTATTGACTTCGTTGGAAGTGTTGATGGCGAAGAATTTGAAGGCGGCAAAGCCACTGATTTCGTATTAGCAATGGGGCAAGGCAGAATGATCCCTGGCTTTGAAGAAGGCATTGTTGGACATAAAGCAGGTGAGCAGTTTGATATTGATGTAACCTTCCCAGAAGAATACCACGCTGAGAACTTAAAAGGTAAAGCCGCGAAATTTGCCATTACCTTGAAAAAAGTGGAAGTAATGGTATTGCCTGAATTAACCGACGAGTTTGTGGCGAAATTTGGTCCAAACACCAAAACCGTAGCAGATTTACGTGCAGAAATTGCTAAAAATATGCAACGTGAGTTGAAAAATGCTTTAGCCGCACGCGTTAAAAATCAAGTTATCGAAGGTTTAATTGAACAAAACCCAATTGATGTCCCTGCTGCAGCAGTTGAACAAGAAATTGATGTGTTACGCCAACAAGCGGCACAACGTTTTGGTGGCAACCAACAACAAGCGTCACAATTACCTCGCGAATTATTTGAAGAGCAAGCAAAACGTCGCGTTCAAGTTGGCTTATTACTCGCGGAAGTGATTGCTTCAAATGAATTAAAAGTGGATGAAGATCGCGTAAACGCAATGATTGACGAAATTGCTTCAGCTTACGAGCAGCCAGCAGAAGTGGTGGAATATTATAAAAATAACAAAGAGTTAATGAATAATATTCGCAATGCAGTGTTAGAGGAACAAGCCGTTGATGCGGTCTTAGCGAAAGCACAAGTGAGTGAAAAAGCGGCTTCATTTGATGAAGTGATGAATCCACAAGCATAATTTCGGATTTTATTACCCTTTTAAAGTGCGGTCGTTTTTTTAAGCGAAAAATGACCGCACTTTTATTATTTGATTTCCTGATAGCACGCCTATCGGAAAAGATTAATGGAGATTTCTATGGCTTTAATCCCTATGGTCGTTGAACAGACCGCAAGAGGCGAGCGTTCATATGACATTTATTCACGTTTATTAAAAGAGCGTGTGATTTTTTTAAGTGGGCAAGTTGAAGACAATATGGCGAATTTGATCGTCGCACAACTGCTTTTTTTAGAATCGGAAAATCCAGACAAAGATATTAGTATTTACATTAACTCTCCGGGCGGCTCGGTAACCGCGGGAATGGCGATTTATGACACAATGCAATTCATTAAGCCTGATGTGAGAACCCTTTGTATTGGACAGGCTTGTTCAATGGGAGCATTTTTACTCGCGGGTGGCACACCGGGCAAACGTGCGGCATTACCAAATGCACGGGTGATGATTCACCAACCACTAGGGGGATTCCGTGGGCAGGCTTCCGATATTCAAATTCACGCCCAAGAAATCTTAAAAATTAAGCAGACATTGAATGAAAAATTGGCATTCCACACAGGGCAGCCTTTAGCAAAAATTGAAAACGATACTGATCGCGACAATTTTATGTCTGCCGAAGAAGCCAAAGCTTACGGCTTAATTGACGAAGTCCTAATTAAAAGAGAAACGGAATAAATTATGACAACAGAACAACAACTCCATTGTTCCATCTGCGGCAAAGAACGCAGCGAAGTCAAAAAATTGATCGCGGGTGAAGATGGGGCGATTTGTAATGAATGTATCGAACTTTGCCACAATTTATTGGTTGAGGCAGAGCAACAAGCAAACGAAAACCCGCAAGAAAACGCCTCACAACCTGAAAAGGCAGAATTACCTACACCTCATCAAATTCGTGCGCATTTAGATGATTATGTTATTGGGCAAGACTACGCTAAAAAAGTGCTTGCCGTTGCGGTGTATAATCATTACAAACGCCAACAGGCGGGCTATAAGGCTGACGATGTGGAACTAGGTAAAAGTAATATTTTGCTTATTGGTCCAACGGGAAGCGGAAAAACCCTATTGGCAGAAACCCTAGCTAGAATGCTAAATGTGCCTTTTGCAATGGCTGATGCAACCACACTCACCGAAGCGGGTTATGTTGGTGAAGATGTAGAAAATGTGCTACAAAAACTTTTGCAAAATTGCGATTATGACGTGGAAAAAGCAGAAAAAGGCATTATTTACATTGATGAAATTGACAAAATTACGCGGAAATCAGAGAACCCATCTATTACTCGCGATGTATCAGGCGAGGGCGTTCAGCAAGCCTTACTTAAATTAGTAGAGGGAACGATTGCGTCAATCCCACCACAAGGTGGACGCAAACACCCACAACAAGAGATGTTACGCCTTGATACATCAAAAATTCTCTTTATCTGCGGCGGGGCTTTCGCGGGGTTAGATAAAATCATTGAAAAACGCGTACATGTAGGTAGTGGTATCGGCTTTGGAGCAGAAGTGAAAGGAGAATCAGATAAAGCTACCTTGACGGAACTATTTGCCCAAGTTGAACCTGATGATTTAATGAAATTTGGTTTAATCCCTGAATTTATCGGGCGTTTACCCGTGATAGCACCATTAGCCGAGCTTGATGAAGAAGCCTTAATCCAAATTCTGACCGAACCGAAAAATGCACTTACTAAGCAATATCAAGTGCTATTCAACCTTGAAAATGTGAAGTTAGAATTTACCCACGATGCCCTCGTGGCAATGGCAAAACAGGCGTTGGAAAGAAAAACAGGGGCGAGGGGATTGCGTTCTATCGTAGAGGGATTGTTGCTTGATACGATGTACGATCTTCCTTCATTGAAAAATGTCGAGAAGGTAATCATTGAAGAGAGTACGGTAACAAAAAAACAAGCTCCACAGATAATATATAAATCGTAAAATTTTTACTATTTGTTTCAAAACTAGAACAGCTATTAATAGATAGGTGTTCTAGTTTAATTAGCGAGATATCATCTTCCTTCCATTACACACAAAAAAATCTAATTCTAACGATAAATTAATATCTTATATACATTTTTAACAATGTGATCTACTTCAAGTTTTTCCCTAAATTAAATATCTATAATAGAGTCATATTTAACAAAATATAAGGAACTAATTATGACAAATTTACGCATTGAAGTTGATTTACTTGGTAAACGAGAAGTACCAAATGATGCTTATTGGGGAATACACACACTAAGAGCGATGGAAAATTTTAATATTTCAACCCATACTATTTCCGATGTTCCTGAGTTTATCCGTGGAATGGTAATGGTAAAAAAAGCCACTGCTCTAGCTAACGGTGAACTTGGTGCAATTCCTTCTAAAATTGCTAATGCGATAGTAAAAGCCTGTGATGAGATATTAGAAAATGGACGCTGTATGGATCAATTTCCAACAGATATTTACCAAGGCGGTGCGGGAACATCGGTGAATATGAATACCAATGAAGTTATTGCGAATCTTGCATTAGAGTTGCTAGGACATAAAAAAGGCGAATATAGTATTATTAATCCAATGGATCACGTTAATGCAAGCCAATCTACCAATGATGCCTATCCTACTGGGTTCCGCATTGCAGTGTATAACAGTATTATGCATTTATTAAAAAATATCCGTTACTTACAAAAAGGCTTTGAAGCGAAAGCTAAGGAATTTTCTAGCATCTTAAAAATGGGTAGAACCCAATTACAAGATGCAGTGCCTATGACATTAGGACAAGAATTTAAAGCTTTTTCAGTATTATTAGAAGAAGAAGTGCGTAATTTAAAACGGACTGCAAAATTGTTGCTTGAAGTAAATTTAGGTGCAACCGCAATTGGTACAGGCTTAAACACTCCTGAAGGCTATGCGAATCTTGCAGTAAAATATCTTGCTGAAGTGAGTCAATTACCTTGTATTCCATCAGAGAATTTGATTGAAGCTACCTCTGATTGCGGAGCCTATGTAATGGTACATAGTGCATTAAAACGCACAGCGGTGAAATTATCAAAAGTCTGCAATGATTTACGTCTATTATCTTCAGGCCCAAGAGCAGGGTTAAATGAAATTAATTTACCAGAGCTACAAGCAGGGTCATCAATAATGCCTGCTAAAGTCAATCCTGTTGTTCCAGAAGTAGTAAATCAAGTGTGTTTTAAAGTTATCGGTAATGATACAACAGTAACCTTTGCCGCCGAAGCTGGACAACTACAATTGAATGTAATGGAACCAGTCATAGGGCAAGCAATGTTTGAATCTATTGAGTTGCTTAGTAACGCGTGCATTAATTTACGTGATAAATGTATTAATGGGATCACCGCAAATCCTGAAATATGTAAAAATTACGTCCTCAATTCTATTGGCATTGTTACTTACCTGAATCCATTTATTGGACATCATAATGGAGATATTATAGGAAAAATTTGTGCTGAAACAGGAAAAAATGTACGTGAAGTCGTGCTAGAGCAAGGACTACTAAGCGAAACACAATTAGATGACATTCTTTCGTTAGAAAACCTAATGAATCCTCGTTACAAGGCAGAACGATTTACTGAAGATAAATAAGTATAATCAAAGTGCGGTAAGAAATTTCATCATTTTTCTTCCGCACTTTTATTATTCCGTAGTTATTTTAAGCTCAAAATAAAATAACTATCATTGGTACATCGCTTCAATTTGTGCTTTATAACGTTCTAAAATCACCTTACGGCGTAGCTTCAGAGTTGGGGTGATTTCATTCATTGCAGTGGTAAAGGCTTGAGGCAAGAGGGTGAATTTTTTCACTTGTTCAAAGCTCGGCAGTTCTTTTTGCAATTCGTTTAAGCGTTTTTCAAATAGTTGAATAATCTCGGAATGTTTGATGAGATCCATTCGGTCTTGATATTTGATATTGAGCTTTTTCGCGTATTCTTCCAATGAAGCAAAGCAAGGCACGATGAGGGCGGAAACGTATTTTTTCGCATCGGCAATCACCGCTATCTGTTCAATAAATTTATCCTTGCCGATTTTGCCTTCAATATGCTGTGGTGCAATATATTTTCCGTTCGAGGTTTTCATTAGCTCTTTAATGCGATCGGTGATGTAAAGGTGTCCTTGTTCATCAAGTTTGCCCGCGTCGCCCGTTTTTAGAAAGCCGTCAGCGGTAAAGGCTTGAGCGGTTTCTTCGGGCTTTTTATAGTAGCCACGCATTACCATATCGCCACGCACGAGAATTTCGTCATTCTCGCCGATTTTCACTTCCACGCCCGGCATTAATTCGCCGATGGAATCGGGTTCAAAATGATCGTCTTTCCAGCACGACACGGTCGCGGTAGTTTCGGTCATTCCGTAGCCGAGTTTGATATTGATCCCAATGCTGTGGAAAAAACGCCCGATGACTGGCTCTAATTTCGCCCCGCCACACGGCATCATACGAATGTTTCCACCGAGCAGGTGGCGTAATTTGCGGAGTACCAATTTATCAGCAAGTAAAAATTGCTGTTTGAGCCAAAAAGAGATGGGCTGTTTTTGGCTTTTGCGATCGAAATAGCGATGCCCGATATTCATTGCCCAGTGAAACATTGCACGGCGGAAAAACGGGGCTTGTTGCACTTTGTCGTGGATTGCGGTGTAAATTTTTTCGTAAAACCGCGGTACGGCACACATTAATGTGGGGCGAATTTCACTGAGGGTGGCACGCACTTGATTGGTATCTTCAATATAGCAGTTGGTTGCCCCGCGGTGTAACACATAAGCCACCCACGCCCGTTCAAAAATGTGCGAAAAGGGTAAAAACGACAGAGAAACATCTCGCTCATCAATGGGTTGCAAAGCTTGATCGTGTGCTTTGAGCTGATGGGCGAGGTTCGCGTAATCCAACATTACCCCTTTCGGCTCGCCCGTTGTGCCAGAGGTGTAGATGAGGGTAAATAAATCGTCCAAACGCTTGTTGGCAAGACGCTCAGCAAGCAAGGCGGGATCGGTTTGCGTTCCCTGTGCGATGAATTGTTCCCAAGTGTAGGCGTGCGGATAATGATTTAGCTCAATGCTGTCTTTCATTGCGACAATATGTTGAAGCTGTGGGCATTGATCGGCAATTTGTATGGCTTGATCGTATTGTGCTTGATCGCCAACGAACAGGATCTTGATGTCGGCATCATTGATGATGAACGCCGCTTGCTGTGCGGTGTTGGTGGCATAAATTGGCACGGTGATCGCACGGGTTTGCAATGTGCCGATGTCGGCGATCGTCCAGCGTGGCATATTATGGGCAAAAATGCCGATTTTATCTTGTATCTTAATATGATGTGCCAGTAAAGCTAAGGAAAAGGCATCAACTTGTTGCTGGAAACTCGCCCAAGAAGTATCGTGCCATTGTTGATTTTCAAAATAACGAAGTGCGGTGTGATTTTTTAATGTTTTTGCTTGGTGTTGAAAACGGTTCACAAAATGAAAATCAAGCGTTGTTGTCATTATTATTTCCTCGTTTATAAATTCATTTTAGCGTACAGCTGTATGCTAAATATAATCGCTAATGAGTGAAAAAGCGAGAAAAATCATTAAATTTGCCTGAATTATCAATGATTTTGTGATCAATATAACATTTTTCTTTTTTGCCATAATCTGCTATCAATCATAAATAGCAAGCCATAATAATAGCGTCTTCGCGACCTCCTTCCACCGTTGGGTAATAATTTCTACGAATATCAACTTTATTAAAACCACAGTAAAGATATAAATTTTGTGCGATTTTATTAGACGCTCGCACTTCTAACCATAACGTAAGTATATTCTGCTTTCTCAATTCCGAAAGTAAATATTTTAATAAATACTTTCCTAATCCCTTCCCTTGATAATGAGGGAATATTGCAAGATTAAACAAGGTAGCTTCATCATATACTTTTTGGCATATCGCAAATCCAATTATTTTACCTTCCCAAACAAGCTTTAAATTAAAATAATTATTTCCTTGATTATTTTTTAATGTCCTCAAGGACCAAGGAATAGAATGAGCTGCTTTTTCTATTTCGAACAACGCATCAAAATCTTGTTCAGCAATAGGTGATATACTTGGCATACTATAAACCTTTCCGTTGAATTTGTGTCCATAGATTACGTTTAGCTACAGGATCTTCCATAAAGCGTTCCCAGCGAGGAGATACCCATTTATCTAAGAAAGTTCTACAATAATTTTGAGCTTGGTGAATTTTTTCAGGATCATCATTTAAAAACCAATAATACACAGGATGATTTATTTTAAAATGGGGTATTAAATCAAAATTAATGACTAGGTACTGTTCTTGTGTAATATCCAGACTCGTTAAAATATCTCTTAATAAGGGAGAAAATAATAATTCAGTTTCACTGATAATAATTAAACGGATATTTTCATTAACAGGTATATTTACACTCCCTTTTAAACTATCTGGACGAACAAGCTTCCATTGAACAATGCCCATTGACTGCAAGAGTAATTGATATCTATTCATTTCTTCCTCCCAAATAGAAACTTGATTCTAACATTAAAAAGAGCTACTAGGCTTAATAAAGTAAGCGTTCTCCTAGTTACTATGTCAAGAATAGATATCATCACAAATAACAAATCAGAGAATAAAACGACTTAAATCTTCGTTTTCTACCACTTCGCCGAGGGCATCTGCAACGTAAGCACCATCAATGGTAACTTGTTCGCCGTTCATATCGCTGGCGTTGAAGGAAATTTTATCCATTAAACGCTCCATTACCGTATGCAAGCGTCTAGCCCCGATGTTTTCCGTTTTTTCATTGACACGGAAAGCGGCTTCGGCGATTTTCTTAATCGCATCTTGAGTAAAGGTAATATTCACGCCCTCCGTTGCCATTAAGGCTTTGTATTGCTCGGTTAAAGACGCGTTTGGTTCGGTGAGGATTCGCTCAAAATCTTCCGCGGTGAGGGCGGAAAGTTCAACGCGAATAGGTAAACGACCTTGCAATTCAGGGATTAAATCAGACGGGCGAGCCACTTGGAACGCACCAGAGGCGATGAAAAGGATATGATCGGTTTTCACCATGCCGTGCTTGGTGCTGACCGTTGAGCCTTCCACCAGTGGGAGCAAATCACGTTGCACGCCTTCGCGAGAAACGTCCGCCCCGCTGTATTCGCCTTTTTTGCAAATTTTGTCGATTTCATCAATAAATACAATCCCATTTTGCTCTACCGCTTCAATGGCTTTTTCTTTCAGTTCTTCAGGATTAATTAATTTCGCAGCTTCATCATCAACTAAGGCTTTGAACGCATCTTTAATTTTCATTTTGCGGGTTTTGGTTTTGCCACTAGAAAGATTCTGGAACATTGATTGCAACTGGCTCGTCATTTCTTCCATTCCCGGCGGTGCCATAATTTCAACGCCCATTGAAGGTGCGGCTACGTCAATATCAATTTCGCGATCATCAAGCTGCCCCTCACGCAATTTTTTACGGAAAATTTGGCGGGTGCTATTATTGTTGTTTTGATTTTCTACTTCGCCCCATTGATTTTTCGCTGGTGGCAATAAGGCATCTAAAATACGTTCTTCCGCCGCTTCTTCCGCACGGAAACGATTTTTTTCAATCTCAGTTTGACGCACCAATTTCATCGCACTATCGGTTAAATCGCGGATAATGGAATCCACTTCTTTCCCCACATAGCCCACTTCGGTAAATTTGGTCGCTTCCACTTTAATAAACGGGGCATTGGCAAGCTTCGCCAAACGGCGTGCGATTTCGGTTTTCCCCACACCCGTAGGGCCGATCATTAGGATATTTTTCGGCGTAACTTCGTGGCGTAATGGCTCTTGTAATTGCATTCTACGCCAGCGATTACGCAGGGCGATAGCCACCGCTCTTTTCGCTTCAGCTTGCCCGATAATATGTTGATCTAATTCAGAAACTATTTCACGAGGGGTCATTTCAGACATAATTTAATCCTTTTGTATAATCGATTTAACGCATTAGAGATAGAGGGTTAAGGCAATTCTTCAATGGTGAAATTCGTGTTAGTATAAACACAAATATCGCCCGCAATTTTAAGGGATTTTTCAACAATTTCACGAGCAGAAAGATCGGTGTTCTGCACTAACGCTCGAGCCGCAGACATCGCATAGTTCCCGCCAGATCCGATCGCCAAAATTTGATCTTCTTCAGGTTGAACCACATCGCCAATGCCCGTGATGATTAAACTTTCTTTTTCATCAGCCACAATCAACATCGCTTCCAATTTACGTAAGGCTCTATCGGTTCGCCAATCTTTGGCTAATTCCACCGCACTTTTTAACAAATGCCCTTGGTGCATTTCCAGTTTACGTTCAAATAATTCAAACAAAGTGAATGCGTCAGCCGTCCCTCCCGCAAAGCCTGCGAGAACTTTATTATTGTATAAACGGCGAACTTTGCGTGCGTTGCCTTTCATTACGGTATTACCTAGGGAAACTTGTCCATCTCCCCCCACAACCACTTTCCCGTTGCGGCGAACACTTACTATCGTAGTCATATTTTTTCCTTTTTCGATAAAAGAGATACGCCCTATATTGGGTTGAAAATCAGGCTTTCAAGGTAGGAAATGGCGTTTAAAGAAAAATCCCTGCAAGAAAGGCGAGAAAAATCCCCATTCCCACATAATTATTATTTAAGAATGCCTTGAAACAGGCTTCGCGGCGGC
The DNA here is from genome assembly GCF_011765605.1 of Avibacterium paragallinarum. Classification (NCBI taxonomy): domain Bacteria; kingdom Pseudomonadati; phylum Pseudomonadota; class Gammaproteobacteria; order Pasteurellales; family Pasteurellaceae; genus Avibacterium; species Avibacterium paragallinarum. The sequence goes on along the minus strand of NZ_CP050316.1, from coordinate 1,808,783 downwards.
GATCACGCGTGAGTTTGCATTGATAGGCAAAGAAAAGTGCGGTGCAAAAAAGAAGCAAAAAATAGCTCCAGTGTAACTGAGCAAGATAACCAATTAGCACCAGCAAAGCGAGGGCAATAAATTGCAATAAGGCGATGATTTTATTGTCATATTGTGCAAAAAGAATGGCTGTGGATTTCACCCCAATGCGTAAATCATCATCGCGATCCACCATTGCGTATTGGGTATCATAAGCCACCGTCCAAGCCAAATTGGCTAAAAAAAGCAACCAACATTCTAAGGGTAAATATGCAATTAACGCTCCATAAGCCATCGGAATTGACCAGCCAAACGCTGCCCCTAAAAAGAATTGCGGTAGGTGGGTATAGCGTTTCATAAAGGGATAAATAAAGGCGAGCAACACGGCGATGAAAGATAAACCAATGGCATAATGATTTAGAAATAGCACTAGAATAAATGCACAAAAAATCAAACTAGCAAACAGGATTTTTGCTTCTTTCTCACTCACTCGACCTGTGGCTAGCGGGCGTTGCGAAGTGCGTTTCACCTTGCCATCAATATGCCGATCGGCGTAATCGTTTACCACACAGCCAGCGGCTCGCATCACGACCACACCAAGTACAAATGCCAACAACACGGAAACAGGCGGAACATTTTTCTCTGCCAAAAACAACGCCCACAAGGTCGGCCACAAAAGCAATAATGTGCCAATGGGTTTGTCGAAACGCATTAATTGGGCGTAAGCGGTGAGTTTTTCCGAAAGTTGTGGCATAGTCCTAAATCAATGAATTGAAAGTGCGGTTATTTTACTTGAAAAATCCGCAAAGGTCTTGAACAAATTGATCTATGTCAATAATATAGCGGATTATTTTATCGCTACACCATTTCAAAAAACAAGGAAAAAAATGACCGCACTTAAAGAAATCACCCCACAGCAGGCTTGGCAAATGATGAATGAAGAAAACGCAATATTAGTGGATATTCGCGACTTTCCTCGCTTCACACACAGCCACCCCAAAGGGGCATTTCACCTCACCAACCAAAGCTATGGCGAATTTCAACAACTGGTGGATTTTGATGATCCCATTATCGTGAGCTGTTATCACGGTATTAGCAGCCGCAATGTGGGGGCATTCCTTATCGAACAAGGCTATGACAACGTGTACAGTATGCAAGGCGGTTTTATGGGCTGGGAACAAGCAGATTTACCGCTCGAAGGCGAGGCGGTGAAAGAGAGCTAGACAAAAAGTGCGGGTGAAAATTCACCCGCTTTTTTTATGGCTAAAAATACGGAAAAAAGTACCGCACTTTAAAATAAAAAAGGATTGAACATTACATTCAATCCTTTTCTTTGGAATAAATTATTTTACTTTGCTTTCTTGAATAATCGACAAAATCCCTTGTCGCTTACGCCAGTGCAGTAAATAGCCTGCTACCAAGCCCACCAAGGCGAAAGGCAACCATTCGATGGAATAAGGTTTAAACGGGAGTTGTTCGAGAAAATCTATTTTGCCTGAACCTAGCACAGATAAAATCGACACAAAGGTAACCAAACCAATGGCTAAGCGGTGAGCCAAGCTCGGCATTGGTAAAAATAAATTAATCAACAACAGCAAAATGACCGTAATGGTGATGGGATATAAAATCATCAACACTGGCAAGGAAAGCCCGATCACTTCTTTTAGCCCTAAATTTGCGATCACAAAGCTGATAATGCAAAACAACATCGCGTAAGTGCGGTAAGAAAAACGCGGGAATTGTTGTGCAAAATAGCTGCTGATCGAGGCACAAAGCCCAACGGCGGTGGTTAAACAAGCGAGGGAAACAATAACATTCAGCACCAAACGCCCCGCTTCCCCGAATGCCATTGCGGTAACGTGGTTGAGAATGTAAGTACCGAGATCTTGCTTGTTTTGCTGTAATTGTGCCAACACATCAGGGGAGATCATCAAATGATTGCCCACCCAACCGAGGGAAATATAAATAAAGCCAAGGGCAACGCCTGCGATCATTGCGGCAAAAATGGTTTGCTTTTGTAGCGAAACCGCTTTTACTGCACTGGATTTTATCGCCCCCAACACCATTGTGGAAAAGGCAATGGAAGCCAGTGCGTCCATTGTCAAATAGCCGTTAATCGCCCCATTGAAAAAATACTGATGGCTATCTTCTGGCATTGGCAGCGGAGTTTTCCCCATTAGCATAAATACCGCTTTCACCACAAGGGCGATAATGGCGATCAACAACACAGGGGTGAGGATCGAGCCAATCCGCTCCACCATTTTTGACGGATTTAGACTTAACCATAGGGTGATGGCAAAATATACCGCAGTAAACGCCAGTTGCGACAAGGCATCGACTTGATGTAAAAAGGGCAACATCACCATTTCATAAGACATCGCCCCTGTTCTTGGCCCAGCGAAAAAAGGCCCGACCGCAAGGGAAATCGACACCAAAAACAGCACGGAAAACCCAGGGTGGATTTGCTTCAACGCGGCGATATAACCGCCACGATAAAAGGCACTCACAATAATGCCAAGCAGTGGCAGCCCCACGCCCGTTAAGACAAAGCCTAAAATAGAGGGTAAAAATTCCGATCCCGTTTCAAAACCTAATTTGGGTGGGAAAATCAAATTGCCCGCACCAAAAAAGATGGCAAACAGCATAAAGCCAATAATAAAGGTATTTTTTGTCATTGAATGTCCTTTATTTTTTCCAGTTTTTTAACGCGTCTGCAAAGGCATTGCCCATTACGCTGTGGTTTTGCGGTTTACGCTGAGGTTTTGTGGATAAAGTGCGGTGATTTTTAACCTCATTTTTTTCTACCTTGTCAGTGGCTTGTTCTTCTAAACGCATCGTCAATGCGATCCGCTTGCGTGCTACGTCCACTTCCAACACTTTGACTTTCACAATATCGCCCGTTTTCACCACCTTGTGCGGATCTTCCACGAATTTATTGGAAAGGGAAGAAATATGCACTAGCCCGTCTTGATGCACCCCAATATCCACAAACGCCCCGAAATTGGTTACGTTGGTAACGGTGCCTTCAAGGATCATTCCCGCTTTCAAATCGCTGATCTCTTCCACGCCGTCCATAAAGGTGGCAGTTTTAAATTCCCCACGCGGATCACGCCCTGGTTTTTCCAGCTCTTTGAAAATATCTTGCACCGTTGGCAAACCAAACTGTTCATCAATAAATTGTTTTGCATCGATCTGACGAATGGCACTGGCGTTGCCCATTAAATCTTGGATAGATTGCTGCGTGGCTTGCAAGATTTTTTCCACCACAGGGTAGGTTTCAGGGTGAACGCCTGACGCATCAAGAGGATTTTTACCCTGCGGGATACGCATAAAGCCCGCACATTGTTCAAAGGCTTTCGGCCCTAAACGAGACACTTTTTTCAGCTCTTCACGGTTTTCAAAACGCCCGTTTTCATCACGGAACTGCACGATATTTTGTGCCAACGTTTTTGTCATTCCCGCCACGCGAGCCAATAATGGCACGGAGGCGGTGTTTAAATCCACGCCCACGGCGTTTACACAATCTTCCACCACCGCGTCCAATTTGCGTGCTAATTGGGTTTGATTAACATCGTGCTGATACTGCCCCACACCAATAGCTTTCGGCTCAATTTTCACTAATTCCGCGAGCGGATCTTGCAAACGCCGTGCGATCGACACCGCCCCACGCAACGACACATCAAGCTGTGGAAATTCTTGTGCCGCTAATTCGGAAGCAGAATACACCGAGGCTCCCGCTTCGCTCACCACCACGGTTTGTGGTTTTTGTCCTGAGATTTGCTTTAATACGTCTTTGGCAAAGCGTTCTGTTTCTCTTGATGCTGTGCCATTTCCAATGGCGATCAGTTCCACATTATGGCGTTCAATCAACTGATACAAACTGCTCATTGCCGCAGCGGTTTGTCCTGTGTGTGGGTAAATAGTATCCGTTGCTAGTAATTTCCCTGTATTATCCACAACAGCAACTTTTACCCCCGTACGCAAACCTGGGTCTAAGCCCATTGTGTTTTTCGCTCCAGCGGGAGCTGCCATTAAAAGTGCGGTAAGATTTCGAGCAAAAACATTGATGGCTTCTTCTTCCGCTTTTTCACGCAACTGGCTCATTAATTCCGTTTCCAAATGAAGCGAAATCTTAATCCGCCACGTCCAGCTAATCACCTGCTCACGCCATTTGTCTGCGGGTTGCTGATTGAAATGCACGCCCAAATGCTGGCGGATAATTTCCTCACAATAGCTTTGACGCACGCCCTCTTCTTGCTCAGGATCGGCGTTTAAGCTGAGTTGCAAAATGCCCTCATTACGCCCACGAAACATTGCCAACGCACGGTGTGAAGGCACGCTGTGCCAAGGCTCTTGGTGATCGAAATAATCTTGGAATTTTTCGCCCTCTTCCTCTTTCCCCGCCAAAACTTTAGAAATTAACACCGCACTTTGTTGCAAGTATTGACGCACTTTCGCAAGCAATGCAGCATCTTCAGCGAAGCGTTCCATTAAAATATAACGCGCCCCATCAAGCACCGCTTTACTGTCAGCAAAGCCTTTTTCCGCATCAATATAATTATTGGCGAGGGCTTCAGGATCTTGGCTCGGATCATTCCATAAACGTTCCGCCAACGGCTCAAGCCCTGCTTCAATGGCGATTTGCCCTTTGGTGCGGCGTTTTGGTTTGTAAGGGAGGTATAGATCTTCTAATTCGGTTTTGCTTTGCGTTTGCTGGATTTTTTCCCGTAATTCCTCGCTGAGCTTGCCTTGCTCTTCAATGGATTTCAAAATGGTTTGACGGCGATCTTCCAACTCACGCAAATAAATGAGGCGAGTTTCAAAATGGCGTAATTGAGTGTCATCTAAACCGCCCGTTACCTCTTTGCGATAGCGAGCAATAAAAGGAATGGTATTGCCTTCGTCCAATAATTGAATTGCGGCAAGAATTTGCTGCGGACGCACTGTAAGCTCCGCCGCAATAATCTGTGAAATAAATTGATTTAACATAGTTTTGTATCGTTAATAAATAGTCATCGTCAAAAATCCGCATAGCATACTGGTTTTAGTAGATTTGCTCAAATGTTTCTTCTTCAAGAAAAAAAGATCTCGTCTTTTGTTGCGATTTTATTCTTTTTGCACTACATTGTAGTCACATCACTACAAAATAAAGAGAGGTGAAAAATGACGATTATGACAAGCCGAGAGTTCAATCAACATCTTAATCAAGCCCAGAAAGCCGCTCAAGTTGCCCCTGTTATTGTAACCAATCGTGGCGAACCCGCTTATGTGCTAATGAGCTACGCGGATTATCAAAAAGCACTGCACAAATCATCTCCCCGCAATGCGTTAGAAGCCCTAATGCCGCAAGATGATATGGCGATTGAACTCGATATTACCCCACGCTCTACAAAACAGCGTGCGACACTCGCATTTGATGAGTAGAGGGAAAAATGTATTTTATTGATACCAATATACTCAGCGAAATCTGCAAAATTAAGCAGGGAAAAGCTAATTTGGGGCTAATTCGCTGGCTGTCCTCAATTAATGAAGCACAAATTTATACCAATGTGGTGGTGATAATGGAATTAGAACGTGGCATTTTGGCAAAAGAACGCAAAGATCCGCCACAAGGTAAAGCATTACGCCAATGGTTTGAGCAATCCATAAAACCGAGCTTTGCCCATCGCATTCTTCCACTTGATGAGAGAACGACAAAAATTTGTGCGTCCTTACATATTCCTGACCACAGCCCTGAAAATGATGCTTGGATTGCAGCTAGTGCTATTCAATATGGGCTGACACTGGTAACTCGTAATACCGCAGATTTTTTGCGTATGGGCGTGAAATTACTCAATCCCTTTGATGAATAGGCTGAAAAAATGACAAAATCAAACTATATTACCCGCCAAGGTTGGAACGCGTTGGATCAAGAATTGAAATTTTTGTGGAAAGAGGAACGCCCGAAGGTAACGCAAGCGGTATCTGATGCGGCAGCCTTGGGGGATCGCAGTGAAAACGCGGAATATATTTACGGCAAACGCCGTTTGCGTGAAATTGATCGCCGTGTCCGCTTTTTGACAAAACGTTTAGAAGTGTTGCAGATTGTGGATTATCACCCTAGACAGGAAGGTAAAATCTTCTTTGGTGCTTGGGTAAGCCTTGAAAATGAAAATGGCGAGGAAAATCAATACCGTATCGTGGGCGGTGATGAATTTGATCCCGCTAAAAATTGGATCTCCATTGACAGCCCTGTGGCACGAGCTTTGATTGGAAAAGAAGTAGATGATGAAGTGAAAGTCCATACACCATCTGGCTTAGTGACGTTATTTGTGAATAAAATTTGGTATGAAAAATGACCGCACTTTAAAGATTTTCAAATTGTAAATGGATTTTTCTTTTTACGATGAAAAACATTGAGTGAGTTCCTTATTCATTTTTGGAGTGTCTAAAAGAGACTTTTTTAGACTATTATCATTTCTTTATTGCGTTAAAATAAAAAAACATTAAAATGAACGAACGTTCATTCAGTCAAGCTGTTTGTAACTTCTTTTTATTCAATTTTTATAGATTAGTTAAATGCGTCAATCTGAAAATGAGATGACCGAGCAAATCTTTTTAGCTACGGAAAGGCTAATGGCGAAAGAAGGATTGCATAATTTATCAATGCATAAAATCGCTAAAGAAGCCAGTATTTCTGCTGGCACAATTTATATTTACTTCAAAAGTAAAGAATAATTACTCAAAGAGTTTGCTCGTAGAGTGTTTACCCTTTTTTCTAAGGAATTAGAAAAAAACTATGATGAAAACCGACCGCACTTTGAGCAATATCGCCAAATGTGGTGGAATATTTGGCATCACTTACAAAATAATCCAATGATCGTGGTGAATATGAGCCAGTATCAGTCCTTACCTGATTTTTATGAGGTATGTACTGAACTTGAAAGCGAAAGTCTTTGGTATGCCTTTTGCGAAAAGGCCAAAAAAGCCAATGTTTTATGTGAATTGCCAAATAAGGTTTTGTTTTCATTAAGTTTAAAAAGTGCGATTAATTTGGCTTTAGACCAAGCTTTTTTCAAAACTGAAATGAAAGACGAGATGTTAGAGCAAGTGATCGTAAGAACTTGGCGTTCAGTTCAAAAGTAGTTTAGTTATTCTGTTATGGAGTTTTTTATGAGCCAAAATACTCAATCCATTCAACCTATCGTTAAAAAACGTTCTCACGTTTTTTGGATAAAGTTGAGCCTTATTGTGTTTGCATTGATTTTTGTTGGTATGATTGCTGCAAACCTTTTTAAAGGACATATGATAGGAAAATATTTGGCGAATATGCCAGAAAATGCCAGTCCTGTTACGGTGATGAAGGTAGAAGCCAGTGAATGGACACCAGTGATTGAAACCACAGGGCTGGTGCGACCAAATCAAGGGGCTATGCTCAGTTCACAAATTGCGGGTACGGTGTCGAAAGTGTTAGTGCAATCAGGGCAAACGGTGAAAAAGGGCGATGTGCTGGTTGAGCTAGACAGCTTAGTGGAACAAGCGAATTTGAAAGCCTCGCAAGCACAGTTAGCTTCCACCAAACAAACCTATCAACGTTATTTGAGCTTATACAAAACCAAAAGTGTTTCGCAACAAGAGCTGGATAATGCCAAAGCGAGCTATGATGCGTTAGTGGCGAATATTGAAGCCTTAAAAGCCACCATTCAACGTCGCCAAATTGTCGCCCCTTTTGATGGCGTAGCAGGGATTGTGAAAGTGAATGCGGGGCAATATGTCACCAATGGGACAGAAATTGTTCGCGTTGAAGATCGTAGCCAAATGAAAGTGGATTTTTCTATCGCACAAAATTCGTTGGAACAGTTGCATTTAGGGCAAAAAGTTACGGCTACGGCAGATGCTCGCTTAGGGGAAACCTTCGCGGCGAAAATCACTGCCATTGAGCCAGCCATTAATAGTTCAACAGGGTTAGTTGATGTGCAAGCCACCTTTGAACCTGAAGATGGACAAAAATTATTATCAGGAATGTTCACCCGCTTACGCATTGCCTTGCCTACGGAAACTCAGCAAGTTGTCGTGCCACAAGTGGCAGTGAGCTACAATATGTATGGCGAAATCGCGTATGTTTTGACCGCACTTTCTGACCAAGACAAAGAAAAACTCACTTCTAATCCAGCGTTTGCTTATAAAGATCAGCTTGATAAGCTGTATCGAGCCAAGCAAATTACCGTGTTCACCAAAGATCGCCAAGGCATTTACGCTCAGTTAAAAGGTGATGATGTGAAAGTGGGTGATTTAATTATTACTGGCGGTCAGCAACGTATTGGTAACGGCAGCCTTGTGCTAGCAACGGAGAAAGCGGGCGTTGGTACGACAGAGCCGGCGAAGAAAACCAATCTTTAATTTAGGAATATACGAATGAAATTTACTGATATATTTATTCGTCGCCCAGTATTAGCGGTTTCCATTAGTTTGTTGATTGTGATTTTGGGCTTGCAAGCGATCGCGAAGCTGACCGTACGTGAATACCCAAAAATGACAACTACCGTGATTAATGTAACCACAGCATACCCCGGTGCTGATGCCAATTTAATTCAGGCGTTTATTACCTCCAAGCTGGAAGAAGCCATTGCACAGGCGGACAATATTGACTATATGTCCTCATCAAGTAGCCCTAGCACCTCTTCGATCACAGTGAAAATGAAGCTGAACACCGATCCGAATGCGGCATTGGCTGATGTGTTAGCGAAAGTGAACTCGGTGCGTTCCGCCTTGCCAAGTGGGATTGATGACCCGACCATTACCTCTTCTTCAGGGGGATCGGGGATTATGTACATCAGTTTCCGTTCCAACAAACTTGATGCTAGTCAGGTAACAGACTACATTGAACGCGTAGTCAAACCGCAATTTTTCACCATTGAAGGGGTGGCGAAAGTAACCATTTACGGGGCTTCGCAATATGCAATGCGTATTTGGTTAGATCCGCAAAAAATGGCATCGCAAAACCTCTCTGCCCCTGAAGTAATGGCTGCTTTATCGGCAAATAACGCACAAACCGCGGCAGGGAATGACAACGGCTATTTCACGGTGTATAAAAACAAAGTGGAAACCACCACTAAAACGGTGGAGCAGTTGCGTAATCTTATCGTGTATTCACAAGGTGATAATTTAGTGCGTTTACGCGACATCGCCGATGTGGAATTAGATAAAGAAAGCGATAATAGCCGTGCGGTGGCAAATGGCTCAGATTCCGTGGTACTTGCCATTGATCCAGCCTCAACCGCGAACCCATTAACTGTTGCGGAAAATATTCGCCCACTTTATGAGAGCATTAAACGCAACCTGCCAGATAGCATCGAAACGGATATTTTATACGACCGCACTATCGCAATTAATAGCTCCATTGACGAAGTAATCAAAACCATTTTAGAAGCCACCGTGATCGTATTGGTGGTGATTACCCTCTTTATTGGATCGCTGCGTGCGATTTTAATCCCGATCATTACCATTCCGATTTCCTTAATCGGGGTGATTATGATGCTACAAACCTTTGATTTCTCCATTAACCTGATGACCTTGCTGGCGTTAATCCTCGCCATCGGTCTGGTGGTTGATGATGCCATCGTGGTGTTGGAGAATGTGGATCGCCATATTAAACTGGGTGAAACGCCATTTAGAGCAGCGATTATCGGGACGCGTGAAATTGCCGTGCCTGTTATCTCAATGACGATCGCCTTGATCGCGGTGTATTCCCCAATGGCATTAATGAACGGGATTACGGGATCGCTATTTAAAGAGTTCGCACTCACCCTTGCGGGTGCGGTATTTATCTCGGGCATCGTGGCATTAACCCTTTCGCCAATGATGAGTAGTAAACTGCTCAAAGCCCACACTGCACCTTCAAAATTTGAGCAAAAAATTGACCGCACTTTAACTAAGCTCACCAATGCGTATGGCTATGCGTTGGGCTTAGTAATGAACAGCCGTAAATCTGTACTCGCGTTTGCAGTGGTGATTTTTGCCACTGTGCCGATGTTGTTCAACTCTCTATCGAGCGAACTTACGCCAGCGGAAGACAAAGGGGCGTTCCTCGCCTTAGGTAATGCACCGTCAAACGTGAATGTGGATTATGTTCAAGACGCAATGAAAGGCTACGAGCAAATCCTCAAAGAAACCCCTGAAGTGGCATTCTCAATGGTAATCTCCGGTGCACCAAGCTCTAACCAATCGCTTAATGTGATTACCTTAAAGGATTGGAATGATCGTAGCCGTAAACAAAGTGAAGTATTGGCTGATCTCAATAAAAAAGCTCAAGCGATCCCTGAAGTATCAGTGAGTGGCTTCGCCTTCCCTGAAATCGACACGGGAGAGCAAGGGCCGCCAGTGAGCTTTGTGATCAGTACTGCGAAAGGCTATGATGAGCTAGCTCAAATTGCAGGCAGCTTCCTCGACAAAATGAAAAACTCGGGGCTATTCGTTTACACTACATTGGATTTGAAATTCGATACGCCACAAATGAATATTACCATTGATAAAGAAAAAGCGGGAACTTATGGTGTATCAATGCAACAAATCAGTAGCACTTTAGGGAGCTACCTCTCTGCGGCAACCATCACCCGCGTAGACATTGACGGGCGTGCCTATAAAGTGATCTCAGAAGTGAAACGCAAAGATCGCCTCTCGCCAGAAAGCTTAGACAATTACTATGTGAAAGCCAGCAACGGTGAATCTGTACCGCTAAGCAGCTTCCTAACTATTAAATTGGAATCACAGCCAAGCTCATTGCCACGCTTTAGTCAGTTGAACTCGGCGATTATTGGGGCCGTGCCATCGCCCACTTCAAGCATTGGTGATGCAGTGAAATGGTTAAAAGACACCGCTGCGACAGACTTACCGCAAGGCTATAACTATGATTTCAAAGGCGAAGCACGTCAGCTTGAGCAAGAGGGCAACGCCCTAGCGGTAACCTTTGCTTTAGCGGTCATCATCATCTTCCTTGTGCTTGCGATTCAATTTGAATCAATTCGCGACCCAATGGTGATTATGATCTCCGTACCGCTCGCAGTAAGCGGGGCATTATTCGCCCTAAACCTCTTTGCTGCTCTTGGCTTTGCAGGGACAACCTTGAATATTTATTCACAGGTGGGCTTAATCACCCTTGTGGGGCTAATCACCAAACACGGTATTTTGATGTGTGAAGTGGCAAAAGAAGAACAGCTTAATCACCACAAAAACCGCATTGATGCGATAATGTCCGCCGCAAAAGTGCGTTTACGCCCAATTCTAATGACCACCGCCGCGATGATCGCAGGCTTAATCCCGCTTCTCTATGCCACAGGTGCGGGTGCGGTATCACGCTTTAGTATCGGTATCGTCATTGTCGCAGGGCTTGCAATCGGAACGCTGTTCACCTTGTTCGTCTTGCCAGTGATCTACTCTTACATCGCCAGCGAACACAAACCGTTACCTGAGTTTGATGAAAATATCAAACCGATAGGAAAATAATAGGTAATATTAGTTTAAGACCTCCTTAGGGGGGTCTTAAACTGTTCCTCACCTTTTTTAATTAAAGGTTCAATAATAAATTCGTTAAAGGCTGTTTCGCAAGGATTTTATGTATTACTCTTTTTAAAATAATTTTTTTAATTTCTCAATTTGTTGGAATTCTGTAATAGCTATCTGATAATCCTGTGCTGAATTATCTCCCATTACCGCTCTGCAATGCTGATAGTCCATTAAACTACGTCGATATTTTTTTCCAGATAAATGTAATTCCCTGACGCCCGTTTCTGCAACGATTGCTTGTGCATTGATTGCGGTGACTCCTGCTCCAGCCATAATCGAAATTCGGTTGTTAGCTTGCTTAACATAAGAGGCAATTTTTTCTCTTCCTTGATATGCATCAATATGTTGACCCGATGTAAGAATACGATGACAGCCTAACTCAACCAGTGTTTCCAGAGAACTTTCGGGGTTCACCAATAAATCAAATGCACGATGAAAAGTAATTTCTTTCGTTTTAGCCTGCTCAATTAAAGATGAAATACAAGGAATGTCTAATTCCCCTTTCTCAGTTAATGCACCAATAACAAAACCAGCGACACCTAATTGCTTAAACATTTCAATATCAGTAAGCATTATTGACAATTCTTTATCATTAAATAAAAAATCTCCAGCTCGAGGTCTTATCATCACAACAACGGGTTTAGATACATAATGTAATACTGTTTTAACAAACGCATAACTAGGCGTTAATCCACCTAAAGCAAGAGCATTGCATAGTTCTAAACGATCTGCTCCAGCTTGACAGGCTGTTATAGCTGATTCGATGTTATCAACACAAACTTCTATTTTCATTTCAGCCTCAATATAAAAAGTATCATATGATTATTAAATCATAGATATAAATATAATTAAATAAAATTGCAATTAAAATAATATAATCATATGATACTTTTTTAATTTTGCGATCTCGATCACTTTTTTTATATAGATTTAGTGATAAAGTTCCACTAAATAAATTTCTTGTTGTTACCTTTTACTTTCTGTTAGGAGGAGTTATGCATTCTTTTACAAAAAATATGGAGCAATCTCTTATCCAACTCGCTGGTAAGCTCGCTCAACAGCGGCATTTAGGAGCAATTAGGGATGCATACATATCATTTATGCCTTTTATTATCGTTGGTTCTATATTATTAGTAATTAGCTCATTCCCGAGTGAAGCATATAAACAATTTATGGTCCAAATTTTCGGAGAAAATTGGGATGAAATTATTGAGATTCCATTTAATGTGATTTTTTCTTCAATGGCATTGTTTATTTCTTTTCTAGTGGCTTATAGATTAGCGGAACGTTATAACATTGATAAGATGTCTAGCGGTATTTTATCTTTGTCGGCATTTTTAATACTGACACCATTTCTTCGTATAGAAAATGTGGGTAGCGTAATTTCAACAGAATGGATTGGCTCTAAAGGGTTATTTATCGCTATGTTAGGTGGAATTATATGGACTGAGCTTTTTGCTTGGCTATTGAAACGCAATATTAGGATAAAAATGCCTGATGGTGTACCGCCAGCGGTTCAACAATCATTTGCCGCATTAATTCCAGCATTAATTATTTTATGCATTGCATTAACTCTTCGTCTTTTATTCGCAAATACAGAATATAAAACGATCCATCAATTTATTTATCAAATTTTGGCTATGCCAATAAGACATTTTGGCACTTCTTATTTTGGTGCGTTTATGACTGTTTTCAGTATTAATATTCTCTGGTCTGTAGGCATAAATTCTGGTTCTATGGTTAATGGTATTTTACGTCCGTTCTGGCTAGAAAATCAGGCAGAAAATCTAGTAGCTATGCAAAATGGACTTGCCCCTCCGCATATCGTAACAGAACAATTTTTTGATATGATTTTTATGGGCGGTTCTGGATCAACATTAGCATTAGTTTTAGCAATGATTATTTTTGCGAAAAGCCAGCATTGTAAAAAAGTGTCTATATTAGCAATTGGATCTTCTATATTTAATATTAATGAACCTGTTTTATTTGGCTTACCCGTTATACTCAATCCTATTATGTTGATTCCATTCAATCTCGTACCATTGGTAATGATGACTGTCCAATATGTAGGAATGTCATTAGATATGATTGCGACAACAACCGGTATTTATATCCCTTGGACTTTACCAGCAGGTATCAGTGGTTTCATTGTAACGGGACATATTTCTGGGGCAATAATACAGCTTTTAAACTTACTTATTGGAGCAATGATTTATTTACCATTTTTAAAAATTATTGATACACAATATCTACAAAAAGAATATGTGAGGTAATAATGAGTTCGATTTGGGGAATGATTGGAACTTGGCGAATGTCTTTAGAAGGCATTAGAGAGTCAAGTCAGCAATTAAAAATTGGAAGGTCTGCTCGGCAATCTGTTATCAATGCGATTAAGGCGGTCGAAGATTTTCCATATTATAAGTCGGTAGGATACGGTGGGTTACCTAATGAAGAAGGTATTGTTGAACTTGACGCAGCTTTTATGGATGGTTCGTCTTTGGCTATTGGTGCTGTAGCAGGAATTAAAAATATCGCTAACCCAATTTTAGTTGCAGAAGCTTTAAGCCACGAACGTTTTAATAACTTCCTTGTTGGAAAAGGAGCTGAAAGATGGGCTAAATATAAAGGCTTTGAAATGAAAAATATGCTGACAGATAGAGCTTATCATTACTATAAAAGATACTATCAGCAAACTATTGGACGTGGTTTAAGTCCCTATTCAGGACACGATACTGTAGGAATTATTGCTTTAGATCAACAAGGAAATATTTGTGTAGGTACTTCCACTAGTGGGTTGTTTATGAAACGCCAAGGGCGAGTAGGAGATTCTCCCTTATCTGGCTCAGGATTTTATGCAGATTCTGACGTTGGTGCAGCTACCGCAACAGGTTTAGGAGAAGATCTAATGAAAGGTTGCACTAGTTATGAAATTGTCCGTAAAATGCGTGCTGGAATATCACCTCAAAAAGCGGCGGAAATAACAGTTTCAGAGTTAGAATTACGTTTATTGGAAAAATATGGTAAGGCAGGAGACTTATCTGTTGTATGTATGGATATTGATGGTAATTTTGGCGTTGCAAGCAATATCGACACATTTTCATTTGTTGCTACAAATAATAAACTTCAACCTACAGTTTTTTTAGCTAAAAATAAAGATACTCATACTTTCTATGAGCCAGCTGATAATGAATGGATGAGAAATTATCAATTAAACTTAGTGGGGGATTTAAAATGACGATTAATTGCTTATTAAAAATCATTGATGATCAACTATCTTTACCACCAAATAGTGTATTTATTTCTTGGAAAAGTAGCGTTTCTAACCTTAATCATTTATATCCTAATTTATTCATTTCTTCAACTTATACATCAATTCCATTATCAATTCATCACTACTTTTTTGAAAATGATAAAACGTTTTATCAAGAGCGGTATTATTTTCTTAAGAATTCTTTGAAAGATTTAAAACGTTATATCAATAACATTCATCATATCATTCTCGATTTAACGGAATTTGACCCCAAAAATAATGATGATATCGCATTAGCAGAAAATATATTATTGACGTTATATAACTCTGTTTATGATATTTCTGATCTTGGTTTTAAACATAAAAATGAAACACAAAAACACGAATTTTTATTATTAATTAAGGATCAAGTTGAATTATGGAAAAGATTAAATGATGAATTTCTTATAATTGGAAAGGCAATGGTTAAAGCGAGAAAGCTAGCTGATTTACCTGCAAACATAGCTACACCACTATATTATTCTCAATATTTGGAAAATTATGCTAAAAAGAATAGGTTAGATATTCAAATCTTAGATAATCAATCCTTATGTCAATACGGATTTGATGCGCTATATACAGTAGGACAAGCGAGTCAACACTCTTCTTATTTAATAAAGATAAGCTATAACGGAATACCTGATAATAATCATCGCTATCTCTTTGTTGGGAAAGGTATTACCTTTGATACTGGTGGATTGTGGTTAAAATCAGGCGAAAAAATGGCAACGATGAAATATGATGTATGTGGTGCTGCAGTGCTAATTGGGTTACTTGATTCTGTAGTAAAAATGCAATTACCGATTAATATAACTATTATTTTAGGGTTTGCTGAAAACACTGTAGGTAATAATGCAATGCGACCTGGAGATATTATTAAATCATATTCAGGGAAATTTATTGAAATAATTAATACTGATGCGGAAGGGCGTTTAATTCTAGCTGATTTATTAAGTTATGCTACAGAACAAAAACCAACCTATATTATAGATGTAGCAACATTAACAGGAGCTATCGTAAAAACATTAGGTTATGAAATTAATGGAGTGATGAGTAATAATGAAGAACTCGTACACAAAATGAAGCAAGCTTCAGAACAATCAAAACAACGAATTTGGCAATTACCTTGCGATGATTCATTTAAGCCTCAAATTGAAAGTAAGATAGCTGATTTAACAAATACGCCACCAAATAATGCGGCAATTAGTATTTCTGCTGCCTATTTTTTGAGTTCATTTGTGAAACAGTATCCTTGGTTACATCTAGATATTAGTGGAACTGCTTTAGATCATAATGAAAATATTTGTGCTAATGGTAATCCGCTACCCTTATTATATCACTTTTTGAAAAATGAGAGTTGCTAATAACATAAAACTATAAGGAGAACATAATGAAAAAAATATTATTAATTTGTGATATGGGAATGTCTACTAGTTTAGTTGTAAAGAAAATGAATAAGATTGCAAAAGAAAAGTCATTATCCTTACAAATTGAGGCCCATGGAATGCAGCACTTCAAAGAATTAATTCAAGAATTTGATTGTGCATTATTAGGACCGCAAATAGCGTATAAACTAGAGGAGTGTCAAAATATAGCTCATCAATTTAATAAAAAAGTAGCTTGTATTAATATGATGGATTATGGAATGTTGGATGGAGAAAAGATTCTTGCTCAGGCACAATCATTACTTTAAGTGGAAAGAATAAAATGAATAAAAAAATTTCTGAAACACAAATAATGGAACTTATTTGTTATGCGGGGGAGTGTAGAAGTCTATTAATGCAGGCTATCAAAAAAGCAAAATCTTTTACTTTCGATGAGGCAGAAGCTTTAATAGCACAAGCTGAAAAAAGTCTTTTACAGGCACATTCGCAACAAATGGCTCTAATTGCGGCAGATGAAGGTGAGGGAGAACTCCCCACCACGATTATTTTAGTGCATGCTCAAGATCATATTATGAATGCAGTATTACTCTTTGATTTAGCAAAAGAACTTATTGATGTTTATCGACAAATCTCTCATCAATCATTGAATTGTAAATAAGATATTGCTGTTTTTTTCTGTAATCTTGTTCTAGATAGATGAGCGTTTAAGTAATCTTCATACATTAATAGTAGTGCATCTATGCCGAGTCTAGCATCAGTAAATGTACCGCATAAGATTTCTGTAAAATCTTTATTTTGATCAAATTTCTGAAAAGAGAAAGATAATTGCTCATTAGTTTTTTGGAAAACATAAGGAACGGATAGTCTGTTACAGATAGTTTCTACTAACGTTATTTTTTGCCCCTCGATACTAGTTATCTGGTAGGGAAGCATATTTTGATAATAATTGATAATGCCATCCAATCTTGTTTGTTTTTGATCTAAACAAGCAAAACTAATAAACCCCGTCAGCTTTTCTACAAGTATAAGTAAAAACTCTTTATTTTTTGATATGGACTTAGGTAACGGAATAATGTCTAAAAATGTATCTCCTATTTTTTGCGGAAGTAATGTTTTTTTAACCCGATTTATTTGTAATTTTTGAAGACTTCTAGCTAAAGCTGCTCTAGATATTTTCTGGTTTATTAGGGAATGAGTTGCTTTTAACAATTCATCTAATGATAAATTTAGCCGTATCCGCAAATAAACAATTAACGCTTCTTGTTCAGAACTTAATCTACGATTAACTGTGTGAGGAGTATGTGACCGATCAAAAGTAGAAGAACGTTTACGCCATTTCCTAATTGTTTGTAATGAAACACTAAACTGTTCTGCAAGTTCAGAATCTGACTTTGTGGATGTCTGAATATAATTCCGTACCTTGGGGGTTGTCGTTGCATTAGAATGTAGCTTTATTTCCATTATTACGTATCCAATCGCATTTTTTATCTCAAATTATTGATGATGAAAGGTTTCTTCCAAAGTTGAGCAATTCTAAGATGCTCAGGTTTATTATAAACATACAATATTATCGGGTGATAAATGTTGGCTGTTCTATCAGTAAAATTTAATTGTGATCAAGTTTAAATCATTTTTTACAAGACAAAAATTAAAAATCACTTTAATATAGAGAGAAATTTGACTTAACTTGTAAGAAGGAAACTAAAATGGCAAAAATTGTTAAAATTATTGGTCGTGAAATCATCGACTCTCGCGGTAACCCAACTGTAGAAGCAGAAGTTCACCTTGAAGGTGGTTTCGTAGGGCTTGCGGCTGCACCATCTGGTGCATCAACAGGTTCTCGCGAAGCGTTAGAATTACGCGATGGCGATAAATCTCGTTTCTTAGGTAAAGGTGTATTAAAAGCGGTTGAAGCGGTAAATGGCCCAATCGCACAAGCTTTAGTGGGTAAAGATGCCACTAATCAAGCTGAAATCGACCAAATTATGATCGACTTAGACGGCACGGAAAACAAATCTAAATTCGGTGCAAACGCGATTTTAGCGGTTTCTCTTGCGAACGCAAAAGCAGCCGCCGCTTCTAAAGGCTTGCCACTTTACGCGTGGATTGCTGAGCTTAACGGCACACCGGGTGTTTACTCAATGCCGTTACCAATGATGAACATCATCAACGGTGGTGAACACGCAGATAACAACGTGGATATCCAAGAATTTATGATCCAACCAGTGGGTGCGAAAACATTAAAAGAAGCACTACGCATTGGTGCTGAAGTGTTCCACAATCTTGCTAAAGTATTGAAATCTAAAGGTTTAAGCACTGCGGTGGGCGATGAAGGTGGTTTCGCTCCAAACCTAGAATCAAACGCTGCAGCGCTTGCTTGTATCAAAGAAGCAGTAGAAAAAGCAGGCTATGTATTAGGTAAAGATGTTACCCTTGCAATGGACTGTGCGTCATCTGAGTTCTACAACAAAGAAAACGGTATGTACGAAATGAAAGGTGAAGGCAAATCATTCACTTCTCAAGAGTTTACACACTACCTTGAAGCGCTTTGCAAAGAATACCCAATCGTTTCTATCGAAGATGGTCAAGATGAATCAGACTGGGAAGGTTTCGCTTATCAAACTAAAGTGTTAGGCGACAAAGTTCAATTAGTGGGTGATGATTTATTCGTAACTAACACCAAAATCTTAAAAGAAGGGATTGAACGCGGTATTGCAAACTCAATCTTAATCAAATTCAATCAAATCGGTTCATTAACTGAAACTTTAGCGGCAATCAAAATGGCGAAAGATGCAGGTTATACTGCAGTAATCTCTCACCGTTCTGGTGAAACTGAAGATGCAACTATCGCAGATTTGGCGGTGGGTACAGCAGCAGGTCAAATCAAAACTGGTTCAATGAGCCGTTCTGACCGTATCGCGAAATACAACCAATTAATCCGTATCGAAGAAGCACTTGGTGACAAAGCACCATTCTTAGGATTAAAAGCAGTTAAAGGTCAAGCCTAATTATTATACTGAGCCACCGTTTATCGGTGGCTTTTTACTATGATTAAAAATATTCTAAATATTGAAGTAAATTTTATTTTCCACACATTGCCCTATCATTCTTGAATATAATAACAAAACAGATTATTTTGATTCCTTTACGTGATGAGTTATCTCTGAATAGTATTTTTTATTTTATTTACTTTTTCTCGTTTTCTATAATATCTAAAGTTTTTGAACTACTAATTATGAAAAAAATAGCCTTAATTTTGACCGCACTTTGTTTGCTTTCAGGTTGTGGCACACTGGTGAAATTGGTTGCACCCACTTCACCTTATGAAAGCTATGCGGGAACAAAATACGATTGGCAAATGGCACAGAAATGGGGGGTGCCGATCTTAGATTTACCGCTGTCTTTTTTGTTAGATACCGCATTATTACCTTATGTTTGGGCGAAAGAATAAACTATGAAATTAAATGATCAACAGCAACAAGCCGTCCATTATGTTTCAGGGCCTTGCCTCGTGTTAGCGGGGGCAGGCTCGGGAAAAACGCGGGTTATCATCAATAAAATTGCCTACTTAATTGAAAAGTGCGGTTATTTGTCGAAGCAAATTGCCGCCGTTACCTTCACCAATAAAGCCGCGCGGGAGATGAAAGAACGCGTGGCACAGTCTATCGGGAAAGAGCAAAGCCGCGGCTTAACCATTTCCACCTTCCATACACTGGGATTTGATTTGGTGAAGCGGGAATATAAGCATTTAGGCTTGAAAGCCTCGATCACGCTATTTGATGATTCCGATCAAATGGCGTTATTGAAAGAACTCACAGCGGATATTTTGGCAGAAGATAAAGACCTGCTCAAAGCCTTGATGACGCGTATCTCTCGTTGGAAAAATGATTTGATTTTGCCCGCACAAGCCATTGCAACGGCACAAGATCCGCAAGAACGGGATTTTGCTGAATGCTATCAACGCTATGCGACGCAACTGCGGGCCTATAATGCGTTAGATTTTGACGATTTAATTATGCTGCCAACTTTGCTATTACGCCACAATATGGAAGTGCGGTCAAAATGGCAGGCAAAAATTCGCTATTTATTGGTGGACGAATACCAAGACACCAACACCAGCCAATATGAATTGATTAAGCTATTGGTGGGGGAGCAGGCACGTTTCACCGTCGTGGGTGATGATGATCAGTCGATCTACTCGTGGCGAGGGGCGAAACCGCAAAATATGGCACGATTAAAACAAGATTTCCCGCATTTAAGCGTGATTAAACTGGAACAGAATTATCGTTCCACGGGGAGAATTTTGCATTGTGCGAATATTTTAATCGCCAATAATGATCACGTTTTCGAGAAAAAATTATTTTCCGCCTTAGGCGATGGCGAAAAATTGCAAGTCATTGAGGCAAAAAATGAAGAACACGAAGCCGAACGGGTGGTCGGCGAACTCATTGCCCACCGCTTTATGCAAAAAACGCAATATCGTGATTATGCTATTTTATATCGCGGTAATCACCAATCTCGCTTATTTGAAAAAGTGCTAATGCAAAACCGCATTCCTTATAAAATTTCTGGCGGCACGTCTTTTTTCTCCAGAGCGGAAATTAAAGATATGATGGCGTATCTCCGCCTGTTGGTGAACCAAGATGACGATGCGGCGTTGCTACGAATTATCAACACGCCGAAGCGGGAAATCGGCACGGCTACCCTGGAAAAATTGGGTACGCTAGCAGCGGAAAAACAAATTAGCCTGTTTGAAACGATTTTTGATTTTGAACTCATTCAACGGGTAACGCCAAAAGCCTATGACACGTTACAGCATTTTGCCCGTTGGATTGTGGAATTAACCGATGAAATCCAGCGAGCCGAGCCAGAGCAAGCACTTCGTCGAATGCTGAGCCAGCTGCATTATGAAGAATATCTCTATGAAACAGCGACATCACCGAAAATGGCGGAAGTACAAAGTAAAAATGTGGCGACCTTATTCCAATGGGTGGCAGAAATGTTGCAAGGCGATGAATTTAATGAGTCGATGACCTTAAACCAAGTAGTAGCACGCCTAACCTTGCGGGATATGCTGGAGCGTGGCGAAGAGGACGATGAAAGTGATCAGGTACAACTAATGACCTTACACGCCTCAAAAGGGCTAGAGTTTCCGCACGTTTTTCTGGTGGGAATGGAAGAAAATATCCTGCCACATCAAACTAGCATTGATGAAGACAATGTGGAGGAAGAACGCCGCTTGGCTTATGTGGGAATTACACGAGCACAGCGAACACTCACATTCTCATTATGCAAAGAGCGGCGACAATTTGGCGAGGTTTTTAAACCAACGCCCAGCCGCTTTCTTGAGGAACTGCCCGCTGATGATGTGCTATGGGAACGTGACAAGCCTCCATTGAGTACACAAGAAAAGCAACAAAAAGCCAAAAGTCACATTGCCAATTTGCGTTCGATTTTAAACAGCTAAGTGGTAAAATGATTGAGATTGTAGAGAAATCATTCAAACAATGCACTTTTTACAAAAAACTGTTTGACTTATGTGGGGGCAATCCGTATTATACCGCCCACAAACCGATTGCGGTGAGATGGCCGAGAGGCTGAAGGCGCACCCCTGCTAAGGGTGTATAGGGGAAACTCTATCGAGGGTTCGAATCCCTCTCTCACCGCCATTTACTCAGGGCATCCGTAGCTCAGCTGGATAGAGTACTCGGCTACGAACCGAGCGGTCAGAGGTTCGAATCCTCTCGGATGCGCCATCTTATTGAACTCTACAATAAGATTAAAATGATTAAATGAATGGTACTAAATATTCAAATACGCACCCGTAGCTCAGCTGGATAGAGTACTCGGCTACGAACCGAGCGGTCAAAGGTTCGAATCCTTTCGGGTGTGCCATCTTAACAATACAAATATCGTTAATCTTATTATCTCTTAACTTTTATTTTTTCTAGAATCATAAAACGGCAATCATACATATTCCATTCATCTGCGGGATGATATTCATCAAGAATGACTTTCCATTCCGTCCAGTCAATACACGGAAAAAAAGTGTCACCATCAATTTCGGTCTGAATTTCAGTCAAATAAAGTCTATCTGCTTGTGGCAAATATTGTTTGAATAATTCGCCGCCACCTAGAAGCATAATTTCAGGGGAATCTTGTACTGAAAGCACCGCACTTTCAAAACTTGCTTTCCAAATTACACCTTGATATTCAAAGGGGGAGCGAGAAAGTACGATATTCGTCCGTTTTGGGAGGGGATGACCAATACTTTCAAAAGTTTTTCTCCCCATAATTACTGGTTTACCTTGTGTATTTTTGCGAAACCAAGCAAGATCCACAGGTAAATGCCAAGGCATTTGGTTGTCTTTTCCAATAACATTATTTTTGGTAATAGCAACAATTAGGCTAAGGATCATTTTCATCTCTGCTACAGGTTGTTTTGTTATACTATACCACAGGTTATAGTGATACAGCCCCTAAAAACTAATACTTAGATAGTTCTTATAGGAAGAGGTACAAGAGCATCACAACAAGCTAATTTAAAAAATAAGTATTCTTATGTTATTTAGGCATCTTTATAATATGGCTAGAGCTGTTTTTTTCATAAGCATATAATGTATTAAACATTAGCATAGCAACTGTCATTGGCCCCACACCACCAGGTACAGGTGTAATATAGCTTGCTTTATTCTTAGCTTTCTCAAATTCAATATCTCCTACAAGTTTTCCATCTATACGGTTTATGCCTACGTCTATTACTATAGCTCCTTCTTTGATCCAATCTCCTGGAATAAACTGTGGTTTACCTACCGCAACAATGAGAATGTCTGCTTGCTTGATATGAAATTCTAAATCTCGTGTAAAACGATGAGTTACTGTAACGGTGCAACCAGCAAGCAATAGTTCTAATGCCATTGGACGTCCAACAATATTGGAGGCACCAACAATAACAGCATGTTTTCCATAAAAATCAATTTTTGTGGATTCTAATAATTTTATAATTCCATAAGGGGTACAAGCCCGTAATGTAGGTATGCGTTGACATAGTCTCCCAACATTATAGGGATGAAAACCATCCACATCTTTATCTGGAGATATACGTTCTATAACAGATGTACTGTTAATGTGCTCAGGTAGCGGAAGTTGAACTAAGATACCATCAATCAAAGGATCATGATTTAATTCATCAATTAAGTTAAGCAGCTCATTTTCTGTGGTATTTTGTGGCAAATCATAAGATTTAGAATACATTCCCAGTTCTTCGCAGTTTTTTCGTTTACTTTCAACATAAATTTGAGAAGCGGGGTCAGAACCGACCAAAATAACGGCCAAACCTGGTGCTCGTTTACCTTGCCGTAAATATTGTTGAATTTTCCGTGTTATTTCACATTTAATATTTTTAGATAACTCTACTCCTGAAATAATTTTAGCTGTCATTTTTTCCCCTTTGCCTTTAATATAAAAGAATGTAAACGTTTGCTATTTTCGCAAAAAAAAAATATTAATGTAAGTCTTACTGGAATAATTTTAAACAATTAAATCTAACCTCAAAAAAAACTCATTGACTTACTCAGAAAGCCTTCTATAATACCCAGAAAATTTCGGCGAGTAGCGCAGCTTGGTAGCGCAACTGGTTTGGGACCAGTGGGTCGTAGGTTCAAATCCTATCTCGCCGACCACTCTTATCTTAATATCCATTTGAAATGCGCCCTTAGCTCAGCTGGATAGAGCAACGGCCTTCTAAGCCGTAGGTCATTGGTTCGAATCCAATAGGGCGTGCCATATCATTATCCTAGGTGATTTTGCTAAAGTTATTTCTAACGACGCCATTGCTTATGGTAGGCAGACTTTGGAGAATGCTACTAACTCTATTGCGAATGACTTAGATCCAAATGATGTAGTGAATGTTTCTCAATTAAAGGCTGTAATAAGTCGGGTAGATGCCTCTAGCCGAACTATCAAAACAGCCACTGGTAACAATGAAGAAACTATTTTTACTGTCCATATGGATAAATTGATTCAGGCAGCTGAAATTTGTAAGCAATGTAAGGATAGCGTTATTCTTGAATAAACGCCAATGCCTGTTCGACAACATCAATCCCTGCACCTGCTTTATGGGCATTTTCACTGAGGTATCTTCGCCATTGGCGTGCGCCTTTACAGTGTTGAAATGCACCAAGCATATGGCGGGTGATGTGGTTCAGGTGTACACCTTGGGAAAGTTGTTGCTCAATATAAGGGAACATTTTCTCCACCGCTTCTCTTGGGCTGACGATAGGGTTTTGCGGATCAAACAAGGCTTGGTCAATGTAACCCAATAAACTTGGGTTCTGATAGGCTTCACGCCCCACCATTACGCCGTCTACATAATTCAAATGAGCTTGCATTTCTTCAATGGTTTTAATCCCACCGTTAATGCTAATCCACAGTTGTGGAAAATCCCGTTTCAGTTGGTAAACCCGCTCATAATCAAGCGGCGGGATTTCGCGATTTTCTTTTGGGCTTAAACCGCTGAGCCACGCTTTGCGCGCGTGAACGATCAATTCTTGGCAGCCCGCTTTTGCCACTTTTTCGACAAAATCACACAGAAATTCGTAGCTGTCCAGCTCATCAATACCAATACGCGTTTTCACCGTAACGGGAATATCCACCACGGATTGCATTTGTTCAACACACTGAGCAACTAAATCCGCTTTTGCCATTAGGCACGCGCCAAACATTCCATTTTGTACGCGATCAGAGGGGCAACCTACATTGAGATTAATTTCTTGATAGCCCCGTTGCTCTGTGAACCTAGCACAATGTTGCAACTGATCGGGATCGCTACCGCCAAGCTGAAGTGCCACAGGATTTTCCGCCAGATCAAATTCTAAATGATCGTATTTGGCGTGAATGATCGCCCCTGTGGTGACCATTTCCGTATAAAGTAAGGCGTGCTGGGTAAATTGGCGATGAAAATAGCGACAATGGCGGGTTGTCCAATCGAGCATTGGGGCGACAGAAAACCGCCCACGATAAAAGTGCGGTTGTTTTTCAGTGAGTTTTTTGTGTTCCATTATTTGGTTTCTTCTTGTACGGCTTGCTTTGTTACTTCTTGTTTCACTGCGTCTTGTTTTATGGCCTCTTGTTGCTTCGCCTCCTCTTGGATACGTTGGCGGAAGCGTCCCGCAGCAAAATGATAGAACGGTTTTGCGTTAAATTGGCGTGAAATAATAGAAGCGATAAGGCTACAAATCAAGAGTCAAAATAATACAGGCTCACTCGCAGTCATTTCCATCACGATCACACTTGCCGTAACAGGGGATTGGGTTGCTCCCGCCAAAAATGCTGCCATACAGAGCAAAACTAAAAGGCGTTGATCGACAATTTCTCCCGTAAGCGACCAAACTTGAACACCAATCCCCGCCCCAGTAGTGAGTGCGGGAGTGAAAATGCCGCCTGCTGTGCCAGTCCAATAAGTGGCAACCGTAGCAAATAATTTACTTATCCCAACTTCTGAGGCAACGGTTTGATCATCAAGGGCTTTGGTTACGACTTCGTAACCCGTGCCGTAAGTTTGTCCGTGAGTGAATGTACCAAGTCCTGCAAGGATCAAGCCTAAAATAAACGCCGTGTAAATAGGGTGGCGGCGAATCCAACCTCGCATTTTGGCTGGAGCGGTGCCTGCAACGCCTTTGGCGAGTAACCACGCAAAAACGCCGCCTAACACCCCGCTCACTACGCTGCAGAGGATCACCCATAGAAACATATAGGGTACGGAAGTTTGTCCGTGATAATTGGGGAAATAAGGATTATTGCCTTCGATAGCAACTAAAATAAATCCAGCAGCCAATACGCCGAGCAATACACGACGTTCCCAGCGTAATAAAATGCCCCGCCCGAGTTCTTCAATGGCAAAAATTACACCGCCTAATGGGGCATTGAACGCCGCAGCCAATCCTCCCGCCGCCCCTGTTGCCATTAGTTCATTGACGTTTAGCCCTTTGAATGCCAAGCCGTGGCGACGGCAAACATTGCCCCACGCATACATCACCGCTGCCCCCCACTTGCACCGAAGGCCCTTCCCGTCCAACGGAAGCTCCAAACAGCATCGCCAAAAAAGTGAGTGGGATTTTCCACAGGGTTTGCCCAAAAGCGATGAGTTTGCTTTTATTTGCACTGTAAGGCATATCAATGGAAGCGATAACTTGAGGAATGCCACTGCCCGAAACATAAGGGGTATATTTGGCAGTTACCCAAGCCAAAAAGGCTAAGCCCAACGGCAGCACCACCCACACCGCATAGGGATGTTTAGCTGTCCAAAGGGCATTCCAATGCAAACCGAGATCCGCCAGCTTCGCGAAACCGAGAGAAAATAACGACACCAACGCCGCCCCCATTAATAAACAAGAAAATTCAAGGGTTTTGCGAGAAATACGGTAACTTTGGCGTAGAGTTCGGTGAATAAAATGACGAATTTTATTGGTAAATCGCTTTAACATTGTGGAAATTGTTGATGAGGTTTAAATTGGGCGAAATTATAGCAATATTTTTCTCTGCAAGGTATGGGAAAGCAAGAAAAATAGGGATAAAAAACACCGCACTTTACTTTCCTGTGGCGTTACTTTGCCTCACCGAACGATTTGTACTGTATCGGTTCAAAGCCTTGTATGAAAGTGAAAACAATTTAGTTATTTTGAAACAGCTAGACAAGATCTGCTCGCTGAGAAGTGGAAGCCCAAAAATAAACACGCCATATTGATCATATGGCGTGAAAAATGTTCCGCAAAAGGGAAAAGACCACAATCATTAAAGTGCGGTCATTTTTTAGCGTATTTTTTAGGCTTGATCACCGATTAATACGCTTTCTAACGCGATTTCAATCATTTCATTGAAGGTTAGTTGGCGTTCTTCTGCGGTGGTTTGTTCGTGAGTGCGAATGTGGTCTGATACGGTACAGATGGTTAAAGCTTTCGCACCAAATTCTGCAGCAACACCATAAATGCCCGCGGCTTCCATTTCTACGCCCAAAATGCCGTATTTTTCCATTACGTCAAACATTTCCACATCTGGCGTATAGAACAGATCAGCAGAATAAAGGTTTCCCACACGCACATTGATGCCTTTGTTTTTTGCCGCTTGCACGGCGGCTTGGGTCATATCAAAATCGGCAATAGCAGCAAAATCGTTATCTTTAAAGCGAATGCGGTTCACTTTGGAATCCGTACAAGCACCAAGCCCGATGATGACATCACGCAATTTAACATCTGAACGCACGGCACCGCACGAACCGACGCGGATAATTTTTTTCACGCCGTATTCAGTGATCAGCTCTTTGGCATAAATAGAGCAAGACGGAATACCCATTCCGTGTCCCATTACGGAGATTTTGCGACCTTTGTATGTGCCTGTGTAGCCAAGCATATTACGCACATTGGTTACTTCTTTGGCATCGTCTAAAAAGGTTTCAGCAATATATTTAGCACGCAACGGATCGCCCGGCATTAATACTACGTCAGCAAAAGCCCCAGCGGGTGCGTTAATATGTGGAGTCATAATCTATCCTCTTAAAGTTAATCTTGATGGTGAAAATCAATGATTGATTTGCCGTAATCCATTGGCGGCAGATCAAAATAATCTGCGACAGTTTGCCCTACGTCAGCGAAAGTGTCGCGTTTGCCTAAAAATTGTTTTGGCACTTGCGAACCGTATAATAGCACAGGGATATGCTCGCGAGTGTGATCCGTGCCGTGCCACGTTGGATCGCAACCATGATCAGCGGTGAAAATGAGTAAATCATCTTCGTTCATTAAGGCTAATAATTCTGGAATACGACTATCGAAATATTCCAATGCCGCAGCGTAACCTGCTACATCACGGCGATGGCCGAAATCAGAGTCAAAGTTTACAAAGTTGGTGAAAACAATGGAATTTTCCCCCGCTCTTTTCACTTCCACAAGGGTTTTGTCGAATAATTCTTCCAAGCCCGTGGCTTTCACTTTTTCGGTGATGCCAGTGTGTGCGTAAATATCCGCAATTTTGCCGATAGAAATCACATCGCCTTGTTTTTCTTCCACTAATTTTTGTAATACGGTTTTGGCAGGTGGCTCAATGGCGTAGTCTTTGCGGTTGCCGGTACGAGAAAATTCGCCCGCTTTGTTGCCCACAAATGGACGAGCGATTACGCGGCCAATGTTGTAATCAGCCAGTTCTTCACGCACGATTTCGCACAGTTCATAGAGTTTTTCCAAGCTGTAGGTTTCTTCGTGGCAAGCAATTTGGAAAACGGAATCTGCCGAGGTGTAGAAAATCGGTTTGCCCGTTTTCATATGTTCTTCACCAAGCTGATCTAAGATCACCGTGCCAGAAGAATGGCAGTTGCCGAGATAGCCATCAAGCCCCGCACGTTCAACAATGCGATCTAAAAGTGCTTGTGGGAAGCTGTTTTCGTGTTCTGGGAAATAGCCCCAATCAAACAAAACGGGAACACCCGCGATCTCCCAGTGTCCTGATGGAGTGTCTTTACCTGAAGAAATTTCTTTTGCATAAGCATAACCGCCGATTAAATTTGGCGTAGGGTTAAAGCCTGCTGGCAATTCACCGCAAGAT
Source organism: Avibacterium paragallinarum (assembly GCF_011765605.1). NCBI lineage: Bacteria > Pseudomonadati > Pseudomonadota > Gammaproteobacteria > Pasteurellales > Pasteurellaceae > Avibacterium > Avibacterium paragallinarum. The sequence continues at coordinate 1,779,959 of NZ_CP050316.1, read as the reverse complement.
TCTTTCGCAGCCAAGCCTAAGCCGAGTTTTTCAAAGTTAGGCAGATGAAGTGGGCCTTTGCGACCATTTTTGTCCTCTAACCCTTCTGCACAACGCTGTGCAATGTGACCTAAGGTGTTCGCTCCTTTATCGCCAAATTTTTCTGCATCTTCACTTGAACCAATACCGAAAGAATCTAACATTATTATAAATACGCGTTTCATTTTACCTCGATGCAAACGTTTACATTGTACAAATATGACAACACCACGGAATGTTGCCGTGGTGTTGGGAAAATATTGTTCAAATTGTACCGCACTTTAGAGTGCCGCACCACTTAAACCGATAAATAATCCCGCGATAGTCGCACTCATTAAGTTAGCTAATGAGCCTGCAATTACCGCTTTAATGCCAAGACGTGCAATATCCCCTCGGCGACTTGGTGCCATTCCGCCTAATCCACCGATTAAGATCGCGATTGAGCTGAAGTTAGCAAAACCGCAAAGTGCGAAGGTGATGATGGCTTTGGTTTTATCGCTGAGTTGCACTGCAGCATCAGCAGCAAGGTAAGGGGCAAATTCTAAGTAACCCACAAATTCATTGACTGCGAGTTTAATCCCGATCATTTGCCCTGCGATTTCGGCTTCATTCCAAGGCACACCAATGATCCAAGCTAATGGGCGGAAAATCCAGCCAAGAATTAAGCCAAGAGAAAGCTCTGGCATTCCGAACCAGCCGCCGATTCCACCTAATAAACCATTAACCAATGCAATGAGTGCTACGAATGCAATCAGCATTGCTCCTACATTGAGAGCGAGTTGTATACCTGAAGATGCACCGCCAGCTGCGGCATCAAGAATATTGGCGGGTTTATCTAAAGTAACATCTTCAATGTCATCATTGAATTTTTCAGTTTGTGGCATCATCAATTTGGCAAATAATAAGCCTGCAGGTGCTGCCATAAATGACGCCGCGATTAAGTATGGCAATGGCACGCCTAAACCTGCGTAACCAGCTAATACAGAACCTGCGATTGAAGCTAAGCCACCACACATTACGGCAAATAACTCGGATTCAGTCATTTTGCTTATATAAGGTTTCACGACGAGAGGGGCTTCAGTTTGACCAACAAAAATATTTGCTGCGGCAGACATTGATTCCGCTTTTGAGGTGCCTAAGGCTTTTTGCAATCCTCCACCAATGATTTTGATTATCCACTGCATAATACCCACATAGTATAGTAGTGAGATTAGGGCTGAAAAGAATACGATGATAGGTAAGACGCGTACTGCGAAGATAAATCCATCATTACCAAAAGCTTTAAAGGAAGCCTCCGTTGCTAAACCACCAAACAGGAATTTTATTCCTTCATTCCCATAATTAATTACGTTGCTAATACCGTTAGCCATAGCCAATAAAATATTGCGTCCTGTTGGCACATAAAGAATAAATGCACCTATTAAAATTTGAATGAGCAATGCACCAACGACAGTACGCAAACGAATTGCTCGACGATTACTAGACAAAAGGATAGCAATAACTAAAAGTACAATAATACCTACTACACTAATTAGGGTATTCATATTAGGATTCCCTCAAAATTAAAATGATTCACTGAAATTAAAATATAAGATCTATTTTACTGTTTTTGCCTTAGATTTACAATCCAACTGAAATGTATAAAGAGAAGTATTTATCAATTTACGCTATGGTAGTATTCAAAAGATGGAAGAAATTAGGTGCAGGTGTGATGTTAGCATTTGCAGAGTTATTTATTTGCTAACCCTGACCAATAGACATATCAGGTATTTCTTTTTATTTTCTTTGTTGACTTTAGTAATGCTACGTTATGTTGCTTGTTTACATTATATATACTGTTTTTGGCTTATTGCCTGTCCATTTGAAATTGAAATGATGATATTCCGATGTTAGAAAAAAATATTTCGCTACGCTTACTCAATATCCAAATCCTCCGTCAATTACGCCATTATCTGAAATTGGCGGAACAGCATTTTCAGCGTTCCTTCCCAATGCCAGAAGTGAATTATCAATTACGCGGATTGAAAGCGGGCGTGGCATATTTACAGAAAAATGAGATCTGTTTTAACCGCACTTTATTACTGGAAAATCCCGACTATTTTTTACAACAAATTGTACCTCACGAATTGGCTCATTTAATTGTTTATCAAGTATTTGGACGAGTTTCACCGCACGGCAAGGAATGGAAAGCGGTAATGGAAAAACTGTTTAACTTGCCCGCTGAAATTTATCATTGCTTAGATGTGCAATCCGTACAGGGCAAAACCTTTCCATATCAATGTGCTTGCCAAATCCACAATCTTAGCTTACGCCGTCATAACCGCGTACAGAATCAAAGTGCGGAGTATTTTTGTAAACAGTGCAAAGAGAAATTAATGTTGAAAAAGATGTAAATTAATATAATATAGGGGAAGTTATTTAACCGTTCATATGGAGTGTATTATGAAAAAATTGTTAGCAGTAGCTCTTGGTGCTTTAGTCGTTTCAGCAACAGCGAATGCAAATTGGTATGTGCAAGGGGATTTGGGATATTCCAAATTAAAATTTACCGAGTACTCTGAGTTGAATAAAACTCAATTTGAGCCTCGTATTTCGGTAGGTTATAAATTAAATGATTGGCGTTTTGCGGCTGATTACACTTATTATGGAAAATCCTCAGCTTCTCATAATAATGAATCCATTAGTTCTAAAGGTTATGGGATTGGTTTATCTGGGATTTATGATTTAGATTTTAATTTGCCAGTTAAACCTTACGTTGGAGTTCGTTTAGCAACCAACATTTTCCGTATTGAAAATTCTCTCCCTGGTGCGTTTGAAGAAAAAACTCAAACTAAATTTGGTTACGGTGCATTAGCTGGAGTTTCTTATGACTTAGCTCCTAATCTTATTTTAGACACTGGAGTTGAATATAATCGTTTAGGTTCTTGGGAAGATACCAAAGTAGACCAATACGGCGTAAAAGTCGGTCTTCGTTACGAATTTTAATTCCTCCTCGTTATTTTTATACCAAAGTGCGGTGCGTTTCAACCGCACTTTTTTATGAAAAAATTTGCATTTTTATTTAATAATGCGTTTTTCCTCTGTTGAAATTTCAAATTTAATTCCTATATAACATTTCATCTAAATTAAGAGGATAAGAATATGAACAAAAATCAAGAAACCCGTGGTTTTCAGTCTGAAGTAAAGCAGTTGCTTCAATTAATGATCCATTCCCTTTATTCCAACAAAGAAATCTTTTTGCGTGAGCTAATTTCTAACGCTTCTGACGCGGCGGATAAATTACGTTTTAAAGCCCTTTCTGCCCCTGAATTGTATGAGGGTGATGGGGATTTAAAAGTTCGCATCAGTTTTGATGAAGAAAAAGACACAATCACCATCAGTGATAATGGCATTGGTATGACGCGTGAGCAGGTGATCGATCATCTCGGTACGATTGCGAAATCAGGAACAAAAGAATTTTTAACCGCACTTGGGGCGGAGCAAGCGAAAGACAGCCAGCTTATCGGGCAGTTTGGGGTGGGCTTTTATTCCGCTTTTATTGTGGCGGATAAAGTGACGGTGAAAACCCGTGCCGCAGGTGTGCCAGCCGATCAAGGCGTGTTGTGGGAATCTAATGGCGATGGTGAATATACCGTAGCCGATATTGAGAAGAAAGATCGTGGTACAGAAATCACCTTGCATTTGCGTGAAGAGGAAAAAGAATTTGCCAATAGCTGGCGTTTGCGTGAAATCATCAGCAAATATTCCGACCATATTGGCTTGCCAGTAGAAATCTTGAGCAAGGAATACGATGACGAAGGCAAAGAAACGGGCGTGAAATGGGAAAAGATCAACAAAGCCCAAGCCTTGTGGACACGCTCAAAAGGCGAAATCTCTGATGAAGAATATAAAGAATTTTACAAACATTTAAGCCACGATTTTGCCGATCCGCTTTTATGGGCGCACAATAAAGTAGAAGGAAATCAAGAATATACCAGCTTGCTTTATGTGCCGTCTAAAGCCCCTTGGGATCTCTTTAACCGCGATCACAAACAAGGCTTGAAGCTCTATGTGCAACGTGTGTTTATTATGGACGATGCGGAACAATTTATGCCGAATTATCTGCGTTTTATGCGTGGTTTAATTGATAGCAACGATTTACCACTCAATGTTTCGCGTGAAATTTTACAAGATAACAAAGTTACCGCGGCGTTGCGTAAAGCCTTAACCAAACGTTCGTTGCAAATGTTGGAAAAATTAGCCAAAGACGATCCTGAGCAATATTTACAATTCTGGAAAGAATTTGGCTTGGTGTTGAAAGAGGGCGTTGGAGAAGATTTCGCGAACCGTGAACAAATTGCGGGCTTGTATCGTTTCGCCTCAACTCATACGGACAGCAGTGAGCAAACCGTTTCATTGGCAGACTATGTGGCACGAATGAAAGAGGGGCAAAAAGCCATTTATTACATCACCGCAGACAGCTACATTGCGGCGAAAAACAGCCCGCACTTAGAGCTATTTAATAAGAAAGGCATTGAAGTGTTGTTGCTTTCTGATCGTATTGATGAATGGATGTTGAGCTATCTCAGCGAATTTGATGGCAAACCATTGCAGCCAATCACCAAATCGGATCTGGATTTAGGCGACTTGGCGGACAAAGAAGCGGAAGAAGAGCAAAAAGCACAAGGTGAAGCCTTTGGCTCATTCATTGAACGCGTAAGCAGTTTGCTCGGTGAGCGAGTGAAAGCAGTGCGTTTAACTCATCGTTTAACGGATACACCAGCGGTGGTTTCAACGGATAACGATCAAATGACTACGCAAATGGCGAAATTATTCGCGATGAGCGGACAGCCTGTGCCAGAGGTGAAATATACTTTTGAGTTAAATCCAAACCACCCATTAGTGAAAAAAGTGGCAGATATGGCAGATGAAGATCAGTTTGCCAACTGGATTGAGCTTCTGTTAGAGCAGGCAATGTTAGCAGAGCGAGGTTCCTTAGAAAACCCAACCGCCTTTATTAAGCCTGTAAATGAGTTGTTATCTTAATAAATTCAGTTAGAATAGAAAGCGTTGTCTGTGGGCAACGCTTATTTTTTATTCAAAGAAGGAAGGGTATGAAAAAATTTATTGTCGTCATCAGCTTATTGTTATCGGCGTGTAGCTCAGTGGTTAATTCGCCGAAATTGGCGAGTAGCTGCCAAACGTATTTTCAGATTTTAGACGCAAATGTTGCCACTGCCAGCTTACCAGCGGAAAAATTGCAAGCATTGCAGCAAGATTTTTCCCAATATCACAAAGAATTTACTGGGCTTTCTTTAGAAAAACAAGAACAGTTTTGCCGCTCACGTTTAACCCGTTTTCTGCAATAGGGCTTTCCCCGCGTAATCCAAAGACAGAGTCATATCCGAATGAGTATTTTTATTGCGTGGGGAAATAGCCAACAGTCTTACCCTTTCCCACATCTTCCCGCTGAATTATTAACGGAAAAATTGCGTCAAATTCCGCCCGCTCAACCGCGTTTGCAACAACGTTATCGCTGTCGTTGGGTGGCACATTTTCTATTATGGCAATTAGCAAAAATGGCGAAAATTCCTACCGCACTTTTAGCGGACATCCAATACAGCTCAACGCAACGACCGCACTTTGCAACACCGAATATTGATTTTAATCTCAGTCATTCTGGCGAGTGGGTAGCCGTGATCTTGAAAGTCGGGGAAGGCACAAAAGAAAGTGCGGTGGGAATTGACATCGAATTTCCACAGCGAGAACGGGACTATACCGCCTTGCTCGCCCATTTTGCTTCCCCACAAGAACAGCAATGGTTCAGCCAACAGCCTGATAAGAAAACAGCGTTTTATCAAATTTGGTGCTTACGCGAAGCCTTGTTGAAATCGCAGGGCGTGGGCATTGCGAAATTATCGGAAGTGGAGCATCTCGCCGATGAACGCCGTTTGCACACCCTCCACGCACCACAGGGCGAAGCATTCTTCACCGCAGAATTGCCTTTTTATCTGGCTTGCTTCGCTAATGACCGCCTTGAGCCAAATCACACTTTTTGCTGGAATGGCGAAGCCTTGCAACCCAGCCAATTGCGACAAAAAATATCCTATCAAACCTACCACAAAGTGGTAAAACTGCCCTAGACTTCATTCGCTATTTTGTTTAGACTGGTAACTATCTTTTAACAAATGGAGAATAAAATGTCCTTTAACGGCTCAGATCAAGATCCTTGGGCAAAGCCAGGGAGTAACAGCAATCAGGCTGGTAACAAATCCGATCCTAATCATCAATGGAATGATCCCGCAAAGAAGAAAGAACAAACGCCCCCAGACCTTGAGGAAGTGTTCAGTAACCTATTGAAAAAGCTCGGTGGAAGCCAAAACGGTGGCAATCACAATGGCGGCAAAGGGCTATCAATGGGCTTTGGCAAACTGCTCCCTATTGCTGCGGTGATTGGGGCGATTATTTGGGGTGTGAGCGGTTTTTACACGGTGAAAGAAGCAGAGCGTGGCGTGGTGTTGCGTTTCGGCGAGCTAGAAAAAATCGTGCAACCTGGGTTGAACTGGAAACCGACTTTTGTAGATAAAGTGATCCCCGTGAATGTGGAACAAGTGAAAGAGCTGAAAACCCAAGGGGCGATGCTCACCCGCGATGAAAATATGGTGAAAGTGGAAATGACTGTGCAATATCGCGTGAGTGATCCCGCGAAATACTTGTTCAGCGTTACCAATGCCGATGACAGCTTAAACCAAGCCACCGACAGTGCGTTGCGTTATGTGATCGGCCATATGTCTATGGACGACATTTTAACCACAGGACGTTCTATTGTGCGTGAAGACACTTGGAAAGCCTTGAATAGCATTATCCAGCCTTATGATATGGGCTTAGAAGTGCTTGATGTGAACTTCCAATCTGCACGCCCGCCAGAAGAAGTGAAAGCCGCCTTTGATGATGCGATCAAGGCCCAAGAAGATGAGCAACGTTATATTCGTGAAGCGGAAGCCTATGCTCGCGAGCAAGAGCCTATTGCACGGGGGAACGCACAACGCATCATTGAAGAAGCCACTGCCTATAAAGAGCAAGTGGTGTTAAATGCGAAAGGGGAAGTGGAGCGTTTCCAACAACTCTTACCTGAGTTTAAAGCCGCCCCGCAACTGCTGCGTGAACGTTTATACATTCAAACAATGGAAAAAGTGATGTCGAACACGCCGAAAGTTTTGTTGGATAGTAATGGAAATAATTTGAGCGTATTGCCGTTAGATAAAATACTTTCGCAAAATAACGCGGCGAAAGCGGGGCAAACCAGCTCATCGCCAAATCAAAGTGCGGTCAATAATAAAGCCGTTTTTTCTGACAACCGCAGTTCTGACAATAAAACTGCGAGCGAGAGTTATTTGGAATCATCAGAAAATCGTCAAGGGAGATTTAACTAATGCGTAAAATTTTAACCCCTATTTTGCTGATCGCTATTTTGGTGATTTACTCAAGCCTTGTGGTGGTGAATGAAGGCTCACGCGGCATAATGTTGCGTTTTGGCAAGGTTCACCGCGATGCGGAGAATAAAGTGGTGGTGTACGAACCGGGTTTGCACTTCAAAATCCCATTCATTGACTCAATGAAAGTGCTAGACGCACGTATTCGCACGCTAGACGGCGCACCAGATCGCTTTGTAACCGTTGAGAAAAAAGATCTCTTGGTGGATTCTTATGTGAAATGGCGGATCAGCGATTTTGGACGCTTCTTCACTGCAACGGGCGGTGGCGATTACACCCAAGCCTCGAATTTATTACGCCGTAAAGTAAACGACCGCTTACGTTCTGAAGTGGGTTCTCGCACTATTAAAGACATTGTGTCTGGCACGCGTGGCGAGCTGATGGTTGGGGCGAGAAAAGCCTTGAATACTGGGCAAGATAGCACCTCAGAGCTAGGGATTGAAGTGGTTGATGTTCGGGTAAAACAAATCAACTTGCCTGATGAAGTGTCCTCTTCCATTTATCAGCGTATGCGTGCAGAACGTGATGCCGTGGCGCGTGAACATCGCTCACAAGGTAAAGAAAAAGCAGCATTTATTCAAGCCGATGTGGATCGCAAAGTTACTGTAATTCTCGCCACTGCGAATAAAACTGCACAAGAATTACGCGGAAACGGCGATGCGGCAGCGGCAAAACTTTACACTGACGCATTCAGCCAAGAACCTGAATTTTACAGCTTCATACGCAGTCTTAAAGCCTATGAAAAAAGCTTTGCAGAATCGAACAATATGTTGATCTTAAAACCTGACAGCGATTTTTTCCGTTTTATGAAGTCTTCTTCAAAATAGAAATTTATAAAATGGCACATATTGATGTGCCATTTTGTTTTTTACTTAACTAATTCACTGAATGTTAATTCATAATGATCCCCATCCTTATCGTAGGAAATATAACGAGGAAATTGTTCGCCTAGATACTTTTTTACCACAAAAGATTTTTCGCCTGTGCGGAATTGATAAGTGATTTCTGTTTGATTTCGATTATTTTCCTTGACCTGCTTCTCACTTTTTTTCACAAATACATTTTCCATCAGATAAAGTTTCTTGCCATTTGTAATTTGAAAGTTGTGTGGTAGTTTTCCGTAATAACTTAGTTGAAATGCTACAGTGAATAAATCAAAAATAGGCATAGTAAATGGCATATTATCTAAGCTATTTTTTACTTTTCCATAAAGGATTTCATTGCCATTAATCAGGGTTTTTGCATAGAGCTTGCCGTTACGTATATCTTGGTAGTCTAACATTGCAAATGTATTGTTCGTTTGTGTTCCTGAAGATTTAAATTCAATATTGTAGAAAGGGATATTAATGTTTGCAGTGATAGTATATTGTGAGCCATTAGCATTAAAATGCACATAAGCAGGCATTAGATAATTTGAGCTGTATTTGATTTGAGCATTTAAGTTTGCCCACGCATTTGGTAATGCAAAAAGGCTGACAAAAATTACTTTGAGTAACTTCATTACAATTCCTTAATAGTAAAATTCATAGTTTAATTGGCTTGTATTGTACAGTAATAATGTATATTGCTAAATGCCTTTATTGTTAGGGGCGTTAGCTTTCGAAATAAACTATTATCAATTTTCTTGTTTCCAGCGATTTTCTAAAACTAAACTCAATTCATATGATAGGGCTTGTATCTTCTTGTGATTAGCATTAAAGTATGAAACTCGTTCGCAAACGTTTACCTCCCATCATATTTCAATATCAGACTGATAAAAATAAGGAAAAAATATGGATCAACTCGCAATGAAAAAGCAAGCAGCACAAGCAGCATTGCAATATGTAAAACCCGATACGATTGTAGGCGTGGGCAGTGGCTCAACGGTGAATTGCTTTATTGAAGCCCTCGGTGCAATGAAAGATGAAATTAAAGGGGCTGTGGCGGCGTCTAAAGCCTCTGAAGAATTATTACGCCAGCAAGGAATAGAGGTGTTCAGTGCCAATGAAGTGTCAAGTTTGGATATTTATGTTGATGGTGCTGATGAAATCAACCCACAAAAAATGATGATCAAAGGTGGCGGGGCAGCCTTAACCAGAGAAAAAATTGTCGCCGCACTCGCGAAAAAATTTATCTGCATTGTGGATCAAAGCAAACAAGTGGATGTGCTAGGTTCAACCTTTGCCTTGCCAGTGGAAGTGATCCCAATGGCACGTTCACAAGTGGGGCGTAAATTAGTGAGTTTAGGCGGATCGCCAGAATATCGCGAAGGGGTGGTAACGGATAACGGCAACGTGATTTTAGATGTCTATAACTTCCCCATTTTAAACCCTGTGGAAATGGAAAAAACCTTGAATAACGTTGCAGGTGTGGTAACTAATGGTATTTTTGCCTTGCGTGGTGCAGATATTGTGATTGTCGGCACACCACAAGGTACAGAAATTATTGAATAATTTTTGATTATGGAGAGCAAAATGACAACCAAAGTTTCACTGGATAAATCTAAAATTAAATTTGTATTGCTCGAAGGCGTACATAAAAATGCCATTGAGGTGCTAAATGCCGCAGGCTACACTAATATTGAGTATCACAAAAAAGCCCTTGAGCCAGAAGAATTAAAAGAAGTGATCAAAGATGCTCACTTCTTAGGCATTCGCTCACGCACGCATTTAACCGCTGATGTATTGGAATGTGCCAACAAACTTATTGCTGTGGGCTGTTTTTGTATCGGCACAAACCAAGTGGATCTTGAAGCAGCAAAAATGCGTGGTATCCCCGTGTTCAATGCACCATTTTCTAATACTCGCTCGGTGGCAGAATTGGTGCTAGGCGAAATTTTGCTCTTAATGCGTAATGTACCGCAAGCCAATGCGGAAGTGCATCGTGGTTTATGGAACAAATCTGCATCAGGTTCTAACGAAGTGCGGGGTAAAAAATTGGGGATTGTTGGCTATGGACATATTGGCTCACAGCTCAGTATCATTGCGGAATCGCTAGGTATGAATGTGTTTTTCTATGATATTGAAACTAAACTACCACTGGGTAACGCACAACAAGTGGGAACATTGGAAGAATTGCTCGCCAATAGCGATGTGATTTCCCTGCACGTTCCAGAAAATGATTCCACCAAAAATTTAATGAGTGCGGAACGCATCGCACAATTAAAAGAGGGCAGCATTTTTATTAATGCAGCGCGTGGAACCGTTGTGGATATTGATGCCTTAGCTGCCGCAATTAAAGCAGGCAAAGTGCGTGGTGCTGCTCTTGATGTGTTCCCAACCGAACCCGCTTCAATCAATGAAGAATTTGTTTCGCCATTGCGTGGTTTGGATAACGTGATTCTCACCCCGCATATCGGTGGCTCAACGGCAGAAGCACAAGAAAATATCGGCACTGAAGTGGCGAGCAAGTTCGTGAAATATTCAGATAACGGCTCAACCCTTTCTGCGGTGAATTTCCCAGAAGTGTCCTTGCCTGAGCATAGCGGAACAAAACGCTTGTTGCACATTCACGAAAACCGCCCAGGCGTGTTAAACCAAATCAACCAAATTTTTGTCGGTGCAAATATCAACATCGCCGCCCAATACCTACAAACCGACCCGAAAATCGGTTATGTGGTTATTGACGTAGAAACCGATGACTGCTCACAACTCTTACAACAACTGCGTGAAATCGACGGCACAATTCGTGCGAGGGTGTTGTATTAAAACGCGTGAGTTTTTCAGCAATAAGTAAATATAAAGTGCGGTCAGAAAATAGTTTTTTGACCGCACTTTTTTTACTGGGATTTACCTCATTATTGCCATTCTTTTAATGATAGCTGTTTAAACCCCAAATCATACAACACAAAGAGCTGATAGTGGCAAAGATAGTATGGTAAAGCTAATCACTGGATTATGCTGAAACCAAAGAGCGGTAATGATTATTACGAGAAAATTACACCGAATAAATAGCTGTGTGGAAAACAAGAATATTTACCACACAGCTATTCGCATTGATTAAATCACCAATTTTGGCAAGTTATTGACAATTTTCATTGTTTCTAGGCTCACGGTGATCACTCTTAGGAATAATTCCAACGGGTATTTAGGGTTATTCATTGTTTCGTTTGCCCAGTCGTTGGCATCGTTTACCAAACCGCTGTCTTTATCCACTTTAACGGATTGACGTTCCATTACCCATTCTAAGGCGGATTTGCCGTTTACAATATAATCAAAGGTTTCTAGTGGGATATTTTCAATGGTGAATTTGTCATTATATTTCACCTTGCTTTTATCTGCTTTTTTCACAAATTTCATTTTTTCTACATAGAAATCTTCTGGTTTAAAAGCAATACCGCCACCGCTGAGCTTATCTTCAATAATTTTTAATCCACCAGAAAATAGCACGCCATCATACATTGGCACTTGATCATAATGTAAATGAAGTTCTGCTAATGCGCGTCCGGCTTGCACAAAATGCCAAAAATCTTTGATGTTTTTCACGCGTGGAATACGAGGAAGTTGTTTTTTCAAATTATCGGCATAACGTTGACGATATTCTTCGCTGTGTAATAAGCCATAAATATAGTAGAAAATATCCTCTTTCTGAATATTGAAATCAGCATAATATTCGGTGAAATAAGCCAAGCCTTGATCGGTAATAGCATCAGTGCGCTGGTATTTCCCTTGCTCTTTTTTATCCTCTTCGTATAAATAAATCGGGAAGCATTGAGAACCTGCTTTCATCATATTAAGATCAGGTATCACATTTGTTATTAGAGTGCTAAAAGCACTAGCACTCAGTCCAGTAACACAAATCACCTTATTTTCCACGGTTGGGGTTGGGAAGAGTTTGGGGATTTGGTAGGTCATGCTATTAAAATTTTTATCAAAATATAAATAGGATTTTGTAAATGGGCGATACATTGCGAAGTTAATTTTATTACTTATGAAAACATGGCTTTTATGTTTCATAAGATCTCTTTTTAACTCTCTATTCCAGCTAATTCTCTGAGGATTAAAAGTAATGATGTCATTTACATTTAAAGAAAGGTTTTCTGCAAGTTTATTTTTGTAGTTTAAAACCTCATCATTATAGAAATTAATCATTGAAGTCATATTGGTAATCAGTTTTTCAGTAGAAAAATTATAAACCCAAGTATCGCGTCCTGAAGCGACACCTAGAGAGTAAATATTAAATATAACTAATGGTTCATTGCCTGTTTTATCTCCTATAGCTATATTTTGAGTGAAACTAGTATCACGTTGATTTAACCAATCATTAAACTCATCGGGAATAATTTCTTGCCAAGCATTTTGTTGGGAAATGCCTTTAATACTTTTAAATTCAATAATTTTATTCAGCTTTTCTTGTTTTTTAAGATAATCACCAATATCACAAAAATAGATTTTGCCATTTTTTGTACTATCAGGGTTTTTTACCAAAATAGAGATAGCTGTTGGCGTCCGAATATCGAAAATATTTCCGCCTTCCTTTTTTGCTTCTTCACCTGAAGTACGAGAGTTTCCACGCATATGAAAAATATATAAACTTGAAAATTCTTCAGCGAGGCATTTACGCACCCCAGTTGCAGCATTGCTATCAATAAAGCTTGCATTAGTGATAAGACCAATAACACCTTTATTTTTTATTCGATCAGATGCCCATCGGATAGCTCGGATATAACTATCGTAAAGAGTCCTTCTACTTGTTGCATTAGAGAACTGAACATAAGTTTCACTAATGCGTTGATCCAACAATGGATAAGCGACATTCGCATTGTTATCATTGGCAGAAGTTTGTCCAGCTGAATAAGGTGGGTTACCTATAATCACCTGAATATCCAGTTTTTTCTGGCGTTTCCGGCGAGCGGAGTTTTCTTCTAAAATGGCATCAACCAAATCTTCTTTTTCATAGAGTTGGAAGGTATCGGTTAAGCAGATACCTTTAAAAGGTTGATAGCCTTGTTTTTTAGCCTTATCTGCCTGTGCATTTTGTGCTAATAAGGCATGATAAACCGATTCAATATTAATCGCAGCAATGTAATAAGCCAGTAACACAATTTCATTGGCGTGAATTTGCTGATATTTATTTGGCAGTTTATCGATTGGAATTAAGCCACTTTGCAATAAACGTGTGATAAATGTGCCTGTTCCTGTGAACGGATCGAGAATTTGCACGCCATCATCAGCTAAAGAGGCACTAAATTCTTGTTGTAGTACATCTTCAACACTGTGCAAGATAAAATCCACTACTTCAATAGGCGTATAAACAATGCCAAGACGCTCTTGCATTTTAGGGAATGCGTTATTAAAGAAAGATTCATAAAGTTCTTTGATAATGCGTTGTTTGCCTTCTGGGGATTGAATATTGCTGACTCGGAGCTGAATGCTTTCATAAAACTCTTGTAAGCGTTTAGTTTCCGCATTAGCAATGTTTTGTCCTTGTAATTTATCAATTGTTTCCTGTAATGCCATTGACATTGGGTTATGTGCACTGAAGTTATCATTGGCGAACAAAGCATCAAATACGGGTTTGGTAATTAAATGTTGTGACAACATTTCTACCACATCGCTGTCGCTAATGGCATTGTTGAGATCATCGCGTAATTCGTTTGCAAAAGCATTAAAGGCTTCACGTTGCACGGTGTTCTGTGGATTTTCTAAAATGGCATTGATGCGGTCAATATGAGTTTGTGCAATTTTTGCCACGTCAGCAGCCCAATCTTCCCAATGGGTTCGATTACCACATTTTTTTACGATTTTTGCTACTAAAGCCCGTTCAATTTCACCCACTTCAAATTGGAAGTCTAATTGTGTGGCATCGGCAAGGCTACTATCTTTTCCACCGATCGAATGTTGATTTCGTCCTGATTTATCGTATTTTTTCTTATTGGCTTGCTGTTTCTTGGTTGGCTTTTTAAAGATGTCATTAATCACTGAGATCACTTCAATCTTATCTTTTGCCGCACCATCAAATTCCATTTTATTCAGCATTGCGTCAAAGCGGTCATCGTGCGAGCGTAAAGCGTTTAATACTTGCCATACCACACGATAATTTTCGTTGTCATTCAAGGCTTCTTCCGGTGTTTTATTGGCTGGAATGACAACGGGTAAAATGACATAACCACGTTTTTTGCCTTCCGCTTTACGCATTACACGCCCAACGGATTGTACGACATCAACTTGCGAGTTTCTGGCGGTTAAAAATAACACCGCATCAAGTGCTGGCACATCAACGCCTTCTGAAAGACAACGAACATTCGATAAAATGCGACAGGTATTCTCTTCTGTTTCTGCTTTTAACCAATTAATTTTTCCTGCTTTCTCGCTGGCATTCATTGAGCCATCAACGTGTTCAGCCTTACATTTAAGCGTGAGCGATTGATCACGAGTAAGGTTAGGATCAATTGCTTTGAGCGCTTCAATTTCTTGTTCTTGATAGGCGGTTACCACCGTATCAAACATTTCAGCAATGGCTTTAGAGCTTACTTTATGCTTTGAGCCTCTATAATCTTTTTCAATAACTTGACAAAAAGCCACCGCTCTTTTCATTGGTTGGCTATCGTCAGTAAGTTCATCTTCAACCCCATATTTAGATAAGGCTTTCCAACAACCCACAATTTTTGCTGCATCATCTACTTGAATTTCATTGTTTTCTCGATTTAGTAAATATTCTAAGCGGCGATTAATATGGCTTTCTTCTACGGCTAAAACGAGAACTTTGTAATCTACAAGTAATCCTCTTTTTACCGCACTTGAAAAGTTAATGGTGTAAAGTTCATCTCCAAATAGATTTTTATCATCCATTGAATAAACCACAACACCCTCTGTTTTCTTCGCATCTTCGGTATAAATGCGAGGAGTTGCTGTCATATAAAGACGTTTATGGGCATTAATATAATCGTTGTTGTGAATGCGTACGAATGCAGATTCATTTTCGTCATCATCAAAACTTGCACCTGTTGTACGATGTGCCTCATCACAAATGACTAAATCAAAAGGAGGTAGCCCTTTTTGCTGAGCTTGATGAATAACATCTATGGAATGATATGTTGAAAAAACAACGCTCATAGCTTCATCATTGTGTCGAAATGTTACGGCTTTAAATAAGCTAGCAGCATTTGTAGTTGCGGGGTATTGCAATTCGTGAATTTGTGTTTGCACTAAGTCATTGTTATCTTTATTTTGTTTTCCTACATCACTGTCAGAGCATACTGCAAAACTATGTAATGGAATATCAGCTTCTTGAGTCCATTCTGTTAAGCTTTGAGAAAGTAAGGCAAGGCTAGGTACTAAAAAGAGTACACTTTTTCCTTTTCCAGCAATCTCTTCGGCAATTTTTAAAGAGGTGAAGGTTTTCCCCGTACCGCACGCCATAATTAATTTTCCGCGATCGGCGGTTTGTAATCCATCTTTTACAGCATTTAATGCAGAAATTTGATGTTCTCTTAATGTTTTTTTCTCACGAGTTTTTACCTCTTGGCTTGGTTGGAATGATGACCAGTCAATTAAGCTGTTTTCTAAAGCGGAGCGATCAATAACGGTTACAGGTGGTTGCTGATCATTCAGGGATTCAGCCGCATTTTCAGACCAGTGATCTGTGGTCGTAACAATCAAGCGATGAGAAAAGATTTTTTTACCTGAAGCTGTGAAAAAACTATCAATATCACTTTTTTGAATGCGGTGATCTGGAGAGTAATTTTTACATTGAATTGCAGTGAATTTTCCTTCAAAATCAATAGCAACTAAATCAATGCCAGTATCGGTTTTTCTTGTTCCTTCAGGTTGATATTTTTCCACCCAGTCGGCAAAGGTGAGAACTTCTTGATATAAATCGCGGTAAGCTGGTTCGTGAGTGAGATACTGAATAGTCAAATACTCAAAATAAGTACCTTTTTCACGTTCAGTTAAAGAAATGTCTTGATAGGTTTTTAATAGATGGGATAATCCGGCTGGCTGGCTGGCTGGCTGGCTGGCTGGCTGGCTGGCTGGCTGGCTGGCTGGCTGGCTGGCTGGCTGGCTGGCTGGCTGGCTGGCTGGCTGGCTGGCTGGCTGGTATTATGATCTAAATTTTTCATTTCACAATCCTTATTTTTAATTTAATGATCTAGATGAACTAAAATTTTCTGATTATATCAGGTTATGATAGTTTTCATAGTTCAATAAAACAGAGAGGTTTAATTTGTTGATGGCAAGTGCGGTGGAAATTTTATGAATTTTTCCACCGCACTTTGTTTTACCCTATTCTTGTTTTTCATAACATTCTGAAAATTTGCCCGTCTGTGATACACTTGCCATCAATTTTTTGATGATGGATCGATGATGAAAAAATTTCTCCTTTTTCTTTTGTTTTTGTTGCTCTTGATTGGTGGGGCGGCGCTTTGGGGTTATCAGCATTTAACGCAATGGGTGCAGCACCCTGTGAATGTGCAGGCGGAGCAGTTATTAACGGTGGATCGTGGCACAACAGGGGCGAAATTAGCCAAGCTGTTGGAGCAAGAAAAGCTGATTGATGATGCCACCTATTTGCCGTGGTTGTTAAAGCTCAAGCCCGAGTTAAATAAAATCAAGGCGGGGACCTATTCCCTTGAGGGTGTGAAGACGGTGGCGGATTTGTTGCAACGTTTAAACAGCGGCAAGGAAGTGCAACTGAATGTGCGTTTTTTAGAAGGGGATACCTTCAAAACGTGGCGTAAAACGCTGGCAAAAGCCCCTTATTTGCAACAAACTTTGGCAGATAAAACGGAAGAAGAAATTTATCAATTATTGGATTTGCCGGCGGATTTACCGCATAAAATTGAAGGCTGGCTGTATCCTGATACTTATAGTTACACACCGAGATCGAGCGATCTGGCATTATTGAAACGGGCGGCAGATCGTATGAAAGTCTTATTAGAAAAAACGTGGGCAGCGCGCGATGCCAATTTACCGCTAAAAAATGCCTATGAAATGCTGATTTTGGCTTCTATTGTTGAACGTGAAACCGCGTTGAATGATGAACGTGGCAAAGTGGCGTCAGTGTTTATTAACCGCTTGAATAAAAAGATGAAATTGCAAACCGACCCAACCGTCATTTACGGAATGGGTGAGCGTTACCAAGGCAATATTCGCCGTAAGGATTTGGAAGAAGCCACTCCTTATAACACTTATGTGATTGAGGGCTTGCCGCCAACCCCTATCGCAATGCCAACAGAAAGCGCCTTGCAAGCAGTGGCTCACCCTGAGAAAACCACATTCCTCTATTTCGTTGCGGACGGCACGGGCGGGCATAAATTTAGCCAAACTTTGCAACAACATAATCAAGCGGTGCAAGAATATTTGCGTTGGTATCGCCAACAAAAAAATGGGAAATAAAATGAAAGGAAAATTTATTGTCATTGAGGGCTTAGAGGGGGCGGGGAAAACCACCGCCCGCGAGGCAATTTTGGCAACCCTACAGCAATCGGGCATTGATGATGTGGTGTTCACCCGTGAACCAGGCGGTACGCCCTTAGCGGAGAAATTACGCCAATTAATTAAATATGAAACGGAAGAACCCGTGAGCGATAAGGCGGAATTATTAATGCTCTATGCCGCCCGTATTCAGCTGGTGGAGAACGTGATAAAACCCGCATTGGCAGCGGGAAAATGGGTGGTAGCCGATCGCCACGATTTATCTTCCCAAGCCTATCAAGGGGGCGGGCGGCAAATTGATGCACAATTGTTGCAATCCTTAAAGCAAACGGTGTTAGGGGATTTTTCCCCTGATCTCACGCTATATTTAGATCTTGATCCCGAAATCGGTTTGGCTCGAGCCAGAGGGCGTGGCGAGTTGGATCGCATTGAGCAACAGGAAATCGCCTTTTTCCAACGCACTCGCCGCCGTTATTTGGAATTGGTACAGCAAGATCCGAATGCGGTTGTCATCAACGCCGAACAGCCCATTGAGCAAGTGCGTGCCGATATTCAAAGTGCGGTGCAAAATTTCGTTAAAAATCATCAATAAAACTTATGTTACGTTATCCTTGGCTGCAACCTTATTACGACAAAATCATCAACGCCTTTGAACAGGGCTATGGTCATCACGCCTTGCTATTTAAGACTGAGCAAGGCATTGGTGGTGATGAGTTGGTTTATCAGGTGGCAGGCTGGTTGATGTGTCAATCGCCAGAAGATTATCAACCTTGTGGGCATTGCCATAGTTGCCAGCTTTTTAATGCGGGCAATCACCCTGATTTTTATGTCCTTGAATCCATTGAAAATAAAGACATCGGCATCGATCAAATTCGTGAGGTGAATGAAAAGGTTAGCCAACGCTCACAGCAAAACGGCAATAAGGTGGTGTGGATTAAACAAGCGGATCGCCTAACCGAAGCCGCCGCGAATGCTTTGCTTAAAACCTTGGAAGAACCCACAGATAGCACCTATTTTCTGTTGCAAGTGGATCTCTCCGCTCGCTTGTTGGCGACCATTTACAGCCGCAGTCAGCCTTGGCTCATTTCATTACCCTGTGAAGCCGAAGCGATGGCTTGGCTCGCGACGCAGGTAGCGGAAAAGACAGAGGAAAAAACAGCAGAAATTCGCACCGCACTTCAAGTCAGCCACGGTCGCCCGTTAGAAGCCTTGGCGATGTTGGAGCAAGGGCTATTGGAAAACCGCAAGCAATTATTACGCCAATTTTGGCTGTTTTATACTCGTCGTTCACCGCTAGAATTATTACCGTATTTTGAAAAAGAACGGGTATTTCAGCAGTTAGATTGGCTTTGTGCGTTTTTGGCTGATGCGTTAAAAATGAAATTAAACGTGCCAGCCACTTGGGTTCAAGCAGATTTTTTACAAGCTATTCAACAGTTTAACCAAAAACAAACCGCACAGGGGCTACTCAAAGCCAACCAAATTATGCAACAAGTGCGGTCTGATTTAATGCAAATTAATGCGGTCAATCAAGAATTAATCTTGCTTGATGGCTTAACCCGTTTAATTACTGAGGTGTTTGAACCTCAACAAAATCATTAGGAAAGTCAAATGTTTATTGTAGATAGTCATTGTCATTTAGACGCGTTAGATTACGAAAACTTACATAAAAATGTTGCCGATGTGGTGCAAAAAGCCAAGCAACGTGGCGTGCAACATTTGCTTGCGGTAGGCGTAACCTTGCAACGTTTTGAACAGGTGTATGACAGCCTCGCCCTGTTCCCGCAAATTTCCTTAGCTTGCGGTGTTCACCCGTTGAATTTGGAAGATGAGCCTTTTGATTATGAGCGTCTGCTCAAACTCGCGCAAGATGATAAAGTCATCGCCATTGGGGAAATGGGGCTAGATTATTATTACAGCGAGGAAAATAAAGCGGAGCAACAATCTGTTTTCGCACAGCAAATTGCCATCGCCAATGAGTTGGCGAAACCGATTATTGTACATACTCGCTCAGCAAGGGAAGACACTATCGCCCTGCTGAAAGCCCATAATGCAGAAAAGTGCGGTGGGATTTTGCACTGTTTTACCGAAAATTGGGAAATGGCAAAACAAGCCCTTGATTTAGGCTTCTATATTTCTATCTCAGGCATTATTACTTTTAAGAATGCGGTGGAATTGCGTGATGTGGTGCGAAAAGTGCCGTTAGATAGCCTTCTGGTGGAAACGGACAGCCCTTATCTTGCCCCTGTGCCTTATCGTGGAAAACAAAATCAGCCCGCTTACACCCGCGAAGTGTGCGACTATGTGGCGACCTTGAAAGGGCTGACGAGTGAGGAATTTGCTCAAATCACCACGCAAAATTTCGAGCGTTTATTTAAAATTCAGGTACAATAACTCACCACTTTAGCAGGAGAAAGAAACAATGCGACGTTTTTTTAACTATTTTTTCATCTTGGTGATATTGCTTTTTCACGGTTTTTTGTTCGCACTGGTGAACTATGTCACCCCGCATTATGATGTTACCCGCGTAACGGGCGTGGAAGTGAAGCGGGTGGATAAAGATGGCCCAATCACCAAATCCAACCCCGCTGACGGCCCAACCCGCGATGTGTATTATATTTACACGCAAAAGCCGAACGAGGATAAAGTGATGGTGTATCGCAACGAAGATACCCGCTGGAGCTTTCCATTTTATTTCAAATTTGGCTCGGCGGATTTACAAGCCAAAGCACAAAGTTTTGCGGTAGAACATAAATTGGTGCAAGTGAAATATTACGGCTGGCGTTTAGTGTTGTTTGACGAGTTCCGCAACGCCACTTCAATTAAAGAAGTTACGTTAGACGAAGGGGCTTCTTACCCGATTTTGTCTTACATCTTTTACTTCTTCTTGCTGATTACTTTATTTTTCTCAATCCAATTCGTGCGTGGTTGGTTTGATAGCGAACGATAAGCATCAAAAGTAAGGCGAAAGTGGTGTATCTTGTGATGCACCATTTTTTGTCTAAGGATAATAAAAATGGGATTATTTGAAGCAATATTAAGTTTGGCTGCCTTAATTGGCATAAGTGCGGTGATTTCTTCCGCAGAAATTTCCCTCGCAGGAGCAAGAAAATTAAAGCTACAAAGTTTAGAAAATGAAGGTGATGAGCGAGCAAGATTGGTGCTACAACTGCAAGCCCAACCGGGGCGATTTATCACCGTAGTGCAAATTGGCTTGAATATGGTGGCGATTTTAGGCGGGGTGATCGGCGAGCGTGCCATTAGTCCTGTACTGGAAAAATTACTTGCCCAATATAGCCACGCAGAATGGTTGCAAAGTGCCGCGTCTTGGTTGTCTTTTGCCATTGTAACCATTGCGTTTATTTTGCTGGCGGATTTAATTCCAAAACGCCTTGCAATGACCAATCCAGAAGCCGTCGCATTGCGCACCGTACGCATTATGCTATTCTGCATTTTCTTATTTAAGCCTATCGTGTGGCTGTTTGACGCTATTGCCAACGGCGTATTTCGCTTATTGCGTATTTCTACCGTGCGAGAAGATAACCTGACCCCTGAAGATATTGTGGCGTTGATGGACGCTGGGGCAGAGGCAGGCGTGCTAAAAGCGCAAGAACATTATTTGATCGAAAATATTTTTGATATGCAAGAACGCACGGTGACTTCCACAATGACCACGCGTGAAAATATCGTTTTTTTAGACCGCACTTTTGATCGCGAAAAAGTGTTGGCAACCATCAAAGCCAACCCCCATTCTAAATTACTTATTTGTGATAATGGGCTAGATAAAATTTTGGGCTATGTTGAATCGCATAACTTGCTTACCTTGTATTTGCAAGAACAGCAAGTATCCCTCACGGATCAGCGAATTTTACGCAAACTGCTGTTTATTCCCGATACCCTATCTCTTTTTGAAGTGCTGGAATTGTTTAAATCCGCTGGGGAAGATTTCGCCGTGATCGTGAATGAATATGCCTTAGTGGTGGGCATTGTTACCCTCAATGATGTGATGAGCATTGTAATGGGCGAGTTGGTTTCGAGCGAAGAAGAACAAATCGTCCGCCGTGATGAAAGTTCGTGGCTCATTGACGGAGCAACGCCACTGGAAGATGTAATGCGTGCCTTAGACATTGAAGCCTTTCCTGATGCGGAAAATTACGAAACCATCGGTGGGTTTATGATGTATATGCTACGCAAAATCCCGAAAAAAACCGATTTTGTGCTTTATGATAACTACAAGTTTGAGATCATCGACACCGAGAATTTTAAAATTGACCAGTTAATGGTGTCTTTGAGAAAAGAGTAATCTTCGCCAACAAAAAACCCTACCGAAGTAGGGTTTCTATCAATAATTTCGTTTTTCGCAATAATCTTGTTTTTCGCAACAATCTTATTTTGTGCTTGGAATGCTGAAACGTTTGTTGAAGCGTTCAACACGACCACCAGTATCAACAACGCGTTGTTTACCAGTGTAGAATGGGTGGCAGTTGCTGCACACATCTAGGTTTAAGTCTTTACCTAACGTTGAACGAGTTTTGATTACATTACCGCAAGAACAAGTTGCCGTAATTTCTTTATATTCTGGGTGAATACCTTGTTGCATAGAAAACCTCAATTTGAAGCCACTCCGCTCTCTAAAACTGAATTTAGCACCGAGTGTGGTTAATATTACGTTTATAGTGAATCACCATAAACAGGATCGTTTATTCAAGCCGCGAATTATACCGAAAAAAAAGGAATATTCAAGGGGCGTGAGAATTTCGCTATAATAGCCACAAGAAAACGAATAAAGGCTTAGCAATTAATGAATCTTGTCCGTGTCGTATTGGCAGTGCCGTTGTTTCAATTTTTTGATTATTTACTCCCCGAAGAGATGCAACCCGTGCGTGGTGGGCGGGTGCTTGTGCCTTTTGGACGACAACAACGGGTTGGCATTGTGGTGGATTTCCCCGCACAAAGTGAGGTCGCCTCCGAACAGCTCAAACCCATTTGCCAAGTGCTAGATGAAGAAAATCTCTTTAATGAACCCCTGTGGCAATTGATCCATTGGGCTGCGAATTATTATCAAGCCCCACTGGGTGAGGCGTTATTTCAAGCCTTGCCAGTGAAATTGCGACAGGGAGAAAGTGCGGTGGAAAATGACCGCACTTTTTTACGCATTACCCCGCAGGGCGAGCAGGCATTGCGGGAGAATTTGCTGAAACGGGCGAAAAAACAACAAGAAGCCTTGCAGTTGCTCGCTCAATCCTCGCAGGAAAAAGGGCAAACGCCGTTTGCTTCTAACATTTGGCATAGCCTCAAGGAAAAGGGCTATGTGGAGGAATACGAGCAAGCCAACCTTATTCGTCCTTGGCAAGCCCTTGAACAGCCGATCGTCAATGAAGAAAACAAACACCGCCTAAACAAAGAGCAAGCCCTCGCACTGGGGCGAATTTTGTTTCATCAAGGCTTTGCTGTGTGGTTGATTGATGGGGTTACGGGATCGGGCAAAACGGAAATCTATTTACAAACCATTGAAGAAACTTTGAAAAAAGGGCAACAAGTGCTGGTGCTTGTGCCTGAAATTGGCTTAACGCCGCAAACGGTACAGCGTTTTCAAGCACGCTTCAATGTGGAAATTGATGTGCTTCACTCCAATTTGAATGATACTCAGCGGTTGCGTGCGTGGCAGCGAGCGAAATCGGGGCAAAGTGCGGTGGTGATCGGCACAAGATCGGCGTTGTTCACCCAATTTTCTAATTTGGGCTTGATCGTGATCGATGAAGAACACGATGGCTCGTTCAAACAACAAGAAGGCTGGCGTTATCACGCGAGGGATCTGGCGGTGGTGTATGCCAAATTGCTGAATATTCCGATTTTATTGGGATCGGCAACGCCAAGTTTGGAAAGCCTGAATAATGTGAAGCTGGGCAAATATCAGCACCTTATTTTGCAAAAACGGGCAGGAAATAGCACCGCACTTCAACAATTTGTCATTGATTTGAAACATCAGCGGATTCAAAATGGGCTGTCTGATGCCTTGGCAAATAAAATGCAAGAACATTTGCAACAGGGCAATCAAGTGCTGTTATTCCTTAATCGGCGTGGCTTTGCCCCCGTTTTGTTTTGCCACGAATGCGGTTGGATCGCGACCTGCCAGCATTGTGAAAAGCCCTATACTTATCATCAACATCAGCGGGTGTTGCGTTGCCATCATTGCAGTTCACAAAAGCCGATCCCAATGCAATGCGGGCATTGTGGCTCAACCCATTTGATGACCACAGGGCTTGGCACGGAACAGCTTGAAGACACTCTCAAACAGCGTTTTCCTGATTATGTGGTTACAAGAATCGATCGCGATAGCACCGCTCGTAAAGGCACATTGGAGAAGCATTTGCAAGATATTCAACAAGGAAAAAGCCAAATTCTCATCGGCACGCAAATGCTGGCGAAAGGACATCATTTCCCCAATGTTACCCTCGTAGGGCTTTTGAATGTAGATAATGCCTTATTTTCGTTAGATTTTCGTGCGGAAGAACGGCTCGCTCAGCTTTATGTACAAGTGGCAGGGCGTGCGGGGCGAAGCGAAAAACACGGGCAAGTGGTGCTACAAACCCATTATCCCGATCACCCTTTGCTACGCTCATTATTGAAAGAGGGCTATGGCGAGTTTGCTCAGCAAGCCTTGCATTTACGCGAACAAATGGGACTGCCGCCGTACAGCTCGCAGGCGTTATTTCGCGCTCAAAGCCGTCATTCGGAGCAAGCAGAGCAGTTTTTGCAACAGATCGCCGCGACATTACAGCATTTATCCATTGAGGGCTTGCAAATTTATGGTCCAATGCCTGCCCCATTCAGCAAAAAGGCAGGGGCGTATCGTTGGCAATTATTGGTGCAACACTCATCAAGAGCGGTGTTACATCAGGCATTAAGCCAATTCCAAGCCAATATGCCGCAAAAATCCCACCAAGTTCGCTGGATTTTAGATGTCGATCCCCTTGATTTAACCTAATTACTAGCCAATTCAAGGATTTTTCAGTAGAATTGGGGCAATTTTTACTGTTTAATGCGGTGCGATGGCGAGGCGGTTTAGCAATTGAATGAAAGCAAAAGGGGCGTAAACTCAGTGTGCTGTTACGCGTAACGATTGAAAAAACGCTCAACATTCACACCGCACTTTTAACTAATAGGATTTTCGATTGTGGCTCAACGAGATTATGCAACTCGCCGTACGGGGAAAGCGAAGAAGAAAAAAAACAATACACCGCTGATTTTAACCGCGGTGTTAGTTATCATTGCCTTGTTTGCAGGCGGGCTTTATTTCTTGAAAGAAAAATCAACGGAAATCGCTCCAGTGGTGATCCCACAAGAGAAAAAAACGCCTAAAAGCGTTTTACCAAGCCCTCCAGAAGAAGTATGGAGTTATATTAAAGCCTTGGAAACAAGGACAGTGCCAATTGATAATGATCCCAAATCTTTAGAAAAAAATATGCGTTTGACTGCTGAGCAAAAAAAAGTATTACTAGAGATGGAAAAGGAACAAAAAGCTAACCATTTAAAACAAATAGAAGAACAAACTAAAGTTAGGGCAGTTGATGTCACAGATAATATGCAGACTAATTCTTTAGCGAATAAAGCATCTTCAAATGAAAAAAAATTTGGTTTGCAATGTGGTGCGTTCAAAAGCCGACAACAAGCCGAAAACATTCAAGCTAATTTAATTATGTCAGGGTTGAATGCACGAATTAATAGTACAGATAATTGGAATAGAGTTATGGTTGGTCCTGTTGGCAATAGGGATGAGGCTCAAGCAGTACTATCAAAAGTAAAAGCAATTACCCCTTGTGTTATTATTGGAATGTAAATAATGTCTATATATTTCATTATTCAGTACTGAGGCAATGTAGTAATAGCGTAGTTGTTCTATTCCAAAATGATTTGGTGTTGTTCCGTATTAGCTTCTCCTAACTGAACGTGAGAAAACAATAGTAAGCTCATCAGACCTCTTTTATTTTCACAACTATTGCCAAAAAAAGTTGTCTACCAATAAAATCGTTATTTATTTTTCCAACAAATAAAAGAGGTCACCGAAAATGAGAAAACGCATTTTAACTGAGAATGACATTACTCCCGAAGATATTTTTCTCAACCGTAGAAAATTTATCATTGGAATGAGTGCGGTGGGAGGTAGTGCCTTGTTGCCACACCTTAGCCACGCTGAAGAAACCTCTGACAGTCGCAAAGCATTGCATTTCACACCAAACACGCAAACCGAACTCCATTCTACCCCAGAGAATAAGGTGCTTGGCTACAACAATTTTTATGAATTTGGCGTGGATAAAGGCTCACCCGCACAATATGCCAAGCATTTTAAAACGGATCCTTGGAAGGTGGAAATTACGGGGGAAGTGGAGAATCCTTTAACCTTGGATTTAGATGACCTTTATAAGCGTTACCCGCTACAAGAGCGGATCTATCGCTTTCGTTGTGTAGAGGCGTGGTCAATGGTCATTCCTTGGATTGGTTTTGAATTAAATGCGCTTCTCAAGGAAGTGAAGCCTACCAGCCGAGCAAAATATGTTGTGTTTGAAACCCTTTATGACCCCGAACAAATGCCGGGGCAAAAAAATTATTTTTTCGGTGGTGGTATTGAGTATCCTTATGTGGAGGGTTTAACCATCGCCGAAGCAATGCACCCGCTAACATTACTTTCCGTTGGGTTGTATGGGAAAACACTTTCACCGCAAAATGGTGCACCAATCCGCCTTGTTGTGCCGTGGAAATATGGCTTCAAAAGTATTAAATCTATTGTGAAAATTCATCTCAGCGAAACACGCCCTTTAACAACGTGGCACAAATTAGCCCCGCAGGAATACGGCTTTTATGCCAATGTGAACCCCGATGTTGCACACCCTCGTTGGTCGCAAGCTAGTGAACGCGTTATCGGTAGCGGTGGTTTATTTGATAACAAACGCCAACCCACCTTATTATTCAATGGTTATGATGAAGTCGCCTCGCTATATAGTGGCTTAGATCTCAGGGTAAATTACTAATGAAAATGCTCCGTTTCGCTGTACATTTCGGTGCGTTTTGCCCATTTTTATGGCTGATTTATGAGATCCGCATAAATAATGGGGCTTATTTTGGTGCTGATCCCGTAAAAGAAATAATCCATTTCTTAGGCTGGTTATCGCTCAGTTTCTTTCTTGTGCTCTTCATTTTTCGGCTGATTACGCAATGGACGAATGCCAATTCGCTCCGTTGGTTACATCAGCCTTTAGGATTATGGGCGATCACTTGGGCATTTCTGCATATTTTAGCGTATTTATATCTTGAACTTGGCTTTGATGTGGGTTTATTTTTTAACGAACTGGCTACCCGCCCTTATTTATTATTCGGGGCGAGTGCATTTTTCTTATTTTGTCTTGCCGCTGGGGTGATGATCCCTGCTATCCGCCAACAACTACGGAAAAAAATCTTGCTTATTCATCAAGTTAGCTATTTTGCACTTGTTTTCGCCGCAATCCATTATTATTGGTCGATAAAAAGCTATGATCTCAATGCGGTTGTTTATCTGTTACTCAGCATCTTAATTTTTGGTTATTGGAAATATCAAAAACATCATTAAGTGAGCTTGAGCAAGGTTAAAACCTCATAATGCGAAGTATGCGGGAACATATCAAAAAGCTGGATTTTTTCCGCTTGGTAGTGGTGAAGCTCTGTTAAATCACGCCCCATTGATT
Organism: Avibacterium paragallinarum; assembly: GCF_011765605.1. Classification (NCBI taxonomy): domain Bacteria; kingdom Pseudomonadati; phylum Pseudomonadota; class Gammaproteobacteria; order Pasteurellales; family Pasteurellaceae; genus Avibacterium; species Avibacterium paragallinarum. Next base: position 1,752,395 of record NZ_CP050316.1, on the reverse strand, counting down.
CCGCGTTGCAACTGGAATACAAAATAAAGTGCGGTTGTAATTGGTTGAGAAATTGGGCGAGGGCTTTACCAATACCGCGGCGGGGTGGATTAACAATCAGTAAATCCGGCTTTTCCTCTTGAGCGAGAGCGAAATTCGCCGCATCTAAAGATTTAAATGTGATTTGAGGTAAGCCTAATTTTTCGGCGGATAGCGTGGCACAGGCAATGGCGGAGGGGGAGATTTCAATGCCCGTTAAGGCGACACTCTTTCCTTGCTCTTGCAAGATTTTTGCACAATGCAAACCAAAGCCACCCACGCCACAAAAGAGATCCCAAATTTTTTCAATCGGGAGATCCTTGATCCATTGCTGAGCTGTGCCGTATAAGCCTTCTGCCACCTTTGGGTTAGTTTGGAAAAAGCCTTGCGGGCGGATAAATAAAGGAATTTTATTAAAATTTTCTTCCATCTGTTTTTGCTTAGTGAGGAAAATTTCCTCTTCGCCCTCTAAAATTGCCGCGTGTTTAGGCTGAATATTCAGGCTCACTACCTTAATTTTTGGTAATCTGGCTAATAATTGTGGCAATTCTCGCTCAATCAGCGGTAATTTTACGCTGGAACGCAACACAAAACGTAACATTAATGTGCCGTTACTTTGGCTTTCCGTGAGCAAAATATACTTTAACTCGCCTTTGCGTTTGGCGATGTTGTAAGGCACAAGCCCCGCACGCCCGATAAATCGCTTCAATTCGGTAAAAATCTCGCCAAAATGGGGTGGGTACAGAAAGCAGTCTGATAAATCCACCGCACTTTGTGGATCATCAGGATCACGAAGAATGCCTAAAATTGGGCGTTCCACCGAACCACTTACTACCATTTTGGCTTTATTACGAAAATGTTGTAACGCCGATGTGTAGGGTGGTTGCCATTCCAATTTTTCTAAATTCAGCCCGTTAAGTTGCTGAATTAAATGGGCTTTTTTCGCCTCTAATTGCTCAGCATAGGGCATTTCTAACCATTGGCAGGAACGGCACTGATTTTGGCTAAAATGTGGGCAAAAAGGTTGGGCTGACATTACGCGTTACTCGCTAGCCAAGTTTGTTGAAGTGCGGTCAGTTTTTGCTGATTTTTTTGCCAACGTGATGATTTTTCTAAAGTTTTCCAATCTAATTGGCTACGCTTAAACAAACCTTGAAGACGTTGTTGGCGAAGGACATATTGCTCAGGGGATTCTTGCGGTTGGAAATGATCTAACACTTGGATCACGCCCTCACGCTCATTGCAAAGCAATAGTAAATCACAATCCGCATTAAGGGATTGCTGACAACGTGCCACAAAATCGCCCATAAAACCCGCACCTTTCATTCCTAAATCATCAGAGAAAATCGCCCCTTGAAAGCCGAGCTGTTGGCGTAACACCTGTTGTAACCAATAGCTTGATCCGCTTGCTGGTTGCGGATCGCATTGCGTATAAATGACGTGTGCGGGCATTACCGCATCGAGATAATTTTCTGCGATTAAACGCTGAAATGGCACAATATCTTGCGTGAAAATATCGGCTTTGGGGCGTTCATCATAAGGGGTTTCAAGATGAGAATCAGCCAGCACTCGCCCGTGTCCAGGGAAATGTTTGCCCGTGCTTGCCATTCCTGCCTCACGCATTCCAAGAATAAATTGGCGAGCCAGTTCAACAGTTTGCTCAGCTTCATCGTGGAAACTACGATCGCCAATGGCATGGCATTGATGACCTAAATCCAACACTGGAGCAAAGCTTAAATCAATATCAAGTGCGGTCATTTCTGCTGCCATTTGCCAGCCCGCTTCTAATGCCATTGCTTTTTGTTCAGCGGGATCGCGGATAAGCTGTGCGAAACTTTGCATTGCGGGCAGTTGGGTAAACCCCTCACGAAAGCGTTGTACCCGCCCGCCTTCTTGATCCACCGTAATAAGCAGCGGTTTCTTGACCTTGTGGCGTAAAGTGGCGATAAGATGTTGAATTTGCTCACGATCATAAAAGTTGCGGGTAAATAAAATCACGCCAGCGACTAAGGGGTGTGCAAGCAATTCTAATTCTTCTTGGCTAACGTCTTGTCCAGTAAGATCGATAAGTAAGGCTGACATTGAAATCCTTATTGCAATTTATTCAAACGAAGATATAAACGGTAATTGACGCTTTGTTCTGTTGGCGGAACAGGCGTTAAGTTGGTTTGTTGGCTTGGTTGCAGCAGCAAACTAGAAGGTGCGTTTAAATTCGGCTCTTCCCCTTGGGTTACGCCATTTTTGTCATACCAAAAGAAATAATAAGCCACATCAAGCTGCTGCTGACTTTTGTTTTTCAACCAAACATTGTTGTGGCGTAATTTTGTTTCAATCAACGGCGCGAGATTGGCCTCTACATTTAAAATAGGCTCATTTTCGCTCACAATATTTTGCGAAGGTGTGGAACTACAAGCCGCAAGAAATAGGCTTAATCCGCACAGAAAAAACAGTTTTTTCATTATTTTGCCAACATTTTTCCTAAAGCTTCACCACCAAGTAAGTGCATATGTAAATGATACACTTCTTGTCCACCGTGTTTGTTGCAGTTTACGATTAAGCGATAGCCATCTTGAGCAATTCCTTCTTGCTCAGCCAGCTTAGCCGCCACAGTAAATAAACGCCCTAATGCCACCTCATCTTGTTCGGTAACCTCATTCACGGTTGGGATCAGTTTATTCGGAATAATCAAAATATGCGTAGGGGCTTGCGGTGAAATATCACGAAATGCGGTAACCAGTTCATCTTGGTAAACAATAGTAGCGGGGATTTCTTTACGAATAATTTTGCTGAAAATGGTTTCTTCTGCCATAGGATAATCCTTCGTTTTCAAGGGAATGACAACGGAAAAATGAGAGTTTAGCACAAGGACTTTTGTGATAAACAGCAACTTATTTTTCCATTCAATAAAGTGCGGTTAGTTTTATCAGAAAAGGGAAAAAATAGCAATTCAGATTATTTTTGTTAAATTTATGCTAACAAAAAGTTCTTTTTTATTTCAATATATTACTTCTCTGTTACAAAGATTGATCTTGAACAAATTTTATAAAAAATAAACTTTTTTTTAGTTTAAAGTTGGATTTTTATCCCTTAGAATAAAGCCAGTTAATTTCCTTAGGGTGAATAATGAAAAAAGACGATTCAATCCGCCTTATGGCAACGCCAACAGAAATGGCTCAATTTGCCGAAGATGTCGGTACATATAAAGCAACGAAAAATCAATTCTATTCTTTTCTTTCCGCAATTTCAGCAGGGGCGTTTATTGCACTTGCTTTTGTCTTTTATACCACCACGCAAACAGGGCTAGCGAATGTGTCTTGGGGATTGGCTAAACTGGTTGGCGGTTTAGTATTCTCTGTGGGCGTGATTATGGTGGTTGTCTGTGGTTCTGAATTATTCACTTCATCAACAATGACGTTGGTGGCACGCGTAGGTCAACGAATTCATACCATTCAAATGTTACGCAACTGGGTTGCCGTTTATGCAGGCAATTTTGTGGGCGCGATCATCATTGCGGGCTTAATTTGGTTTGCAGGGCAAACAATGGCGGTGAATGGACAATGGGGCTTGACCATTTTAAAAACCGCACAGCACAAAATTCATCATAGCTGGTTTGAAGCCTTTAGCTTAGGCATTTTATGTAACATTATGGTGTGCATTGCGGTGTGGATGAGCTATGCAGGAAAAACCTTAACAGACAAAGCATTGATTATGATTTTACCGATCGGCTTGTTTGTTTCTTCAGGCTTTGAGCATAGCGTGGCGAATATGTTTATGATTCCCCTTGGGATCATTACAGCCCATTGCAGTTCAGCCGAGTTTTGGCAATCCCTTGGGCTAAATGCTGCACAATTTGCTGATTTAGATGTTTATCATTTTGTCGTAAAAAATCTTATTCCTGTTACGCTTGGTAATATCGTAGGTGGCGGGGTATGTATTGCATTAATGCAGTGGTTTACTAACAGACCACATTCACATTAGTTTGGCGTAAGAGCGGTTGTTTTTTCGCCGTTTTTACATAGTTAAAATTTTATTTACGTTAAAGGAAAATAGTAATGACTCAACTAACAGAAGCGCAAAAAAAAGCGTGGGAAGGTTTTACTCCAGGTGACTGGCAAACCGAAGTAAACGTACGCGATTTTATTCAAAAAAACTACACCCCTTATGAAGGTGATGAATCATTCCTTGCTGGCGCAACAGAAGCGACCACGAAATTATGGAATGATGTAATGGAAAAAATTAAGGTTGAGAACAAAACTCACGAACCTTATGACATTGATACAGATACGCCATCAACCATTACTTCTCACAAACCAGGTTACATTGAAAAAGACTTGGAAAAAATCGTCGGCTTACAAACTGATGCACCATTAAAACGTGCCATTATGCCTTACGGTGGGATCAAAATGGTGAAAGGTTCGTGCCAAGTTTATCGCCGCGAATTAAAACCTGAAATTGAACATATCTTTACAGAATATCGTAAAACCCATAACCAAGGGGTATTTGATGTTTACACCCCAGATATTTTACGTTGCCGTAAATCAGGCGTAATCACAGGTTTACCAGATGCTTATGGCCGTGGCCGTATCATCGGGGATTATCGCCGTTTAGCCCTTTACGGTGCAGATTTCTTAATGAAAGATAAATTCAACCAATTTAATTCATTACAAGAAAAATTAGAGCGTGGTGAAGATATTCAAGCGACAATTCAATTACGCGAAGAAATTGCTGAACAACACCGTGCATTGGGTAAAATTAAAGAAATGGCAGCCTCTTACGGTTTTGATGTTTCTAACCCAGCAACTAACGCACAAGAAGCGGTACAATGGACTTATTTCGCTTATCTTGCAGCGGTAAAATCACAAAATGGTGCGGCGATGTCTTTCGGTCGTGTTTCTACTTTCTTAGATATTTACATTGAACGTGATCTTAAAGCGGGCAAAATCACCGAGCAAGAAGCACAAGAATTAATAGACCACCTTGTAATGAAATTGCGTATGGTGCGTTTCTTGCGTACTCCAGAATACGATCAATTATTCTCTGGCGACCCAATGTGGGCAACTGAAACCTTAGCGGGTATGGGCTTAGACGGTCGTACATTAGTAACCAAAAACAGCTTCCGTATCTTACACACCCTTTACACAATGGGGCCTTCACCAGAGCCAAACTTAACCATTCTTTGGTCTGAACAGTTACCAGAAGCGTTCAAACGTTATTGTGCGAAAGTATCTATTGATACATCATCTGTACAATACGAAAACGATGACTTAATGCGTCCAGACTTCAACAGTGATGACTATGCGATCGCTTGTTGTGTAAGCCCGATGGTTGTGGGTAAACAAATGCAATTCTTCGGTGCGCGTGCGAACCTTGCAAAAACCTTGTTATACGCAATCAATGGCGGTATTGATGAAAAATCAGGGATGCAAGTTGGGCCTAAATCAGCGCCAATTACTGATGAAGTGTTAGATTTCGATACCGTAATGGCGCGTATGGACAGCTTTATGGATTGGCTTGCTACCCAATACGTTACTGCATTGAACATCATTCACTTTATGCACGATAAATATGCCTATGAAGCGGCATTAATGGCATTCCACGATCGTGATGTATTCCGCACAATGGCTTGCGGTATTGCAGGGCTTTCTGTGGCGGCAGACTCATTAGCTGCGATCAAATACGCTAAAGTGAAACCAATTCGTGGCGACATCAAAGATAAAGACGGCAACGTAGTGGCATCTAACGTGGCTATCGACTTTGAAATCGAAGGGGAATATCCACAATTCGGTAACAACGACAGCCGTGTTGATGATTTAGCGGTAGATCTAGTTGAACGCTTTATGAAGAAAATTCAAACGCATAATACCTATCGTAACGCAACCCCAACACAATCTGTACTTACTATTACTTCTAATGTGGTTTATGGTAAGAAAACAGGTAACACCCCAGATGGTCGCCGTGCTGGTGCGCCATTCGGGCCAGGTGCAAACCCAATGCACGGACGCGATCAAAAAGGTGCGGTAGCTTCATTAACTTCTGTGGCAAAATTACCATTTGCTTACGCAAAAGACGGGATTTCTTACACCTTCTCCATCGTACCAAATGCGTTAGGTAAAGATTATGAAGCACAAAAACGCAACCTTGCAGGCTTAATGGACGGTTACTTCCACCACGAAGCCACGGTTGAGGGCGGACAACACTTAAACGTGAACGTAATGAACCGTGAAATGTTGTTAGATGCAATGGAAAACCCAGAAAAATACCCACAATTAACTATTCGTGTTTCTGGTTACGCCGTGCGTTTCAACTCTTTAACTAAAGAGCAACAACAAGACGTGATTACGCGTACTTTCACGCAAGCAATGTAATTATGTTGTAGCATAAAAAGAAATTAAGGGAACATAGAGGAAATCTATTGTTCCCTTAAATTTATCTGTCATATAATAAGTGCGGTAGTTTTTTATCTCATTCCACTTTTCAACAGGAGGTGTTATGAAACACACAAAATCCAAATTAGCCGTATTGACGCTTTCCGCTCTTTTTGTACTCACAGCTTGTACCTCAAATCAACAACATGCTGAACAGCAATTACAAGAGCAAGCCGTGCTAGGCTTAAACTGGGTACAACAATCTGGTGAATATCAAGCCTTAGCCTATCAAGCCTTTAATATGGCAAAAATTGCCTTTGACCAAGCGAAAGCTACCAAAGGTAAAAAGAAAGCGGTTGTAGTGGATCTTGATGAAACAATGATGGACAACAGTGCTTATGCGGGTTGGCAAGTGCAAACAGGTCGCAGTTTTAATGGTGATGACTGGACACGTTGGGTGAATGCACGGCAGACCGCGGCTGTACCGGGCGCAGTTGAATTTAATAACTATGTAAACAGCCACAACGGTAAAGTTTTCTATGTTTCTAATCGCAAAGATGCCATAGAGAAAGCGGCAACCCTTGACGACCTGAAAACCCTTGGCTTTGTAGGTGCAAGTGAAGATGTGCTTTATTTGAAAAAAGAGAAATCAAATAAATTAGCACGTTTTGCTGAAATCGAAAAATTAGGCTACGACATCGTACTTTATGTGGGGGATAACCTGAATGATTTCGGTGATGCCACTTATCATAAATCGAATGCTGAACGTCGTGCTTTTGTACAACAAAACAGAAAACAATTTGGTAAAACATTCATCGTCTTACCAAATCCAAACTATGGCGATTGGGAAGGCGGTTTAGCCAAAGATTATTATAAAGGGGATTACCAAAACCGTATCAAAATCCGCCACGATGCGATTAAAGCGTGGAATGGAAAATAAATTTTTTCACCAAGATTAAGCGATAATATGAACAATCTGCCTATTCCCCAATAGGCAGATTAATTTCTATTTAATTCTCGCAGGGCGAGCTAAATGCTCAAGAGCATTAAATAGAAATTAACGAATTTACATTTTCTCTAACGAAGGAATATTATGTCTGTTTTAGCACGCTACCATTCTTATGAATCTTGTGGGACGGTTGATGGTCCGGGGATTCGTTTTATTCTTTTCTTGCAGGGCTGTCTGATGCGTTGCAAGTATTGCCACAACCGCGATACTTGGGATTTACACGGCGGAAAAGAAATTTCTGTAGAAGATTTAATGAAAGAAGTGGTGTCTTACCGCCATTTTATGAATGCCTCGGGCGGCGGGGTTACCGCTTCTGGCGGAGAGGCAGTGTTACAAGCGGAATTTGTGCGGGATTGGTTTCGTGCCTGTAAAAAAGAGGGGATTAACACCTGTTTAGATACCAACGGTTTCGTGCGTCATTATGATGAAGTCATTGATGAATTGTTAGAGGTTACCGATCTTGTTTTGTTGGATTTGAAAGAATTAAATGATCGCGTACATCAAAATTTAATTGGCGTACCGAATAAACGTACCCTTGAATTTGCCAGATATTTGCAAAAACGCAATCAACGTGTTTGGGTTCGCTACGTTGTTGTACCAGGCTGGACGGACAGTGATGAAGACGTGCATTTGCTCGGGCAATTTATTCAAGATATGAAAAATATTGAAAAAGTCGAACTGCTTCCTTACCACCGCCTTGGTGCGCATAAATGGGAAGCGATGGGGGAAAAATATGAACTTGAAGATGTTAAACCCCCGACAAAAGAATCTCTTGAGCATATAAAGCATATTTTACAAGGATATGGATTAGTAGTGAGCTATTAACTTATCACTCACTAGTTTTAAAGCGTAGCTTAATTTATAAAAAAACAGCCATTCTTGATTAAGAATGGCTGAGAATGACATAGTATGAATTAAAAATAATAACCTAACTGCACGGCTAGGCTTTTATCTACAATATCGTTATGTTGGCTAAATTGCCATTTTACTCCTGTTTGAATTGAAAAATCTTTTTTACGATAGCTAATACCAAGCTGAGAAGAATATCTTACTCGATCAAGCTCATAACTTCTCTCATTAAAGAACATTGATTGATCAAAGGTTTTACCATATTCCAAGGTTAAATTAGGTTCCCAATCCCCCCATTGGCTATGCCATTGATAACTCGCTTTTAATTGCATATTTGCAAAAGCATTATCTCTACGGTTTAGCCTCACATTTTTTGTTATTCCTTCGTGTTCTACTTGCACTTTTGGTGTTGTAATATGTTGAATACCTAGTTGAACAGATGGCACGATAAACCAATTATTTTTTTGGTAGCGATAACCACTTTCAATACTCGTTGCTAAGAAATTTTGCTGATAATGTTGTTGAGCAACAAGGTGTTTAAATTTCCCATAAGTCAATGCTCCTTCAACGAAAATTGGCATTTGGTGGATTTGATGAATGCCACTATAGGGTGATCGCATAACCGTTTGATTTCCCATTTTGAGGTTCAGTTTGTGCTTCACTGGTTGCACTCAAATAGTGAAATTGTCCCCCTCCCCCCACACACAAAAAAAGCAGATTGCTCTGCTAAGATGACTTAGAGCTAGTTAATATCACTATAGGTATCTTTTTATTTTCGGTTTAACTTGTTATTTCTTGCGGACACACTGAAATTTGTAATTAATCCATTGTTGATAACGCTGATGGGCTTTAGTGATGCCACCATAGCAATACCATTCAGGGTGGTTTGGGGTGTCGGGCAAACATTCTGGTTCAAGGGCGATGCCTTGATAATGCTGATAACAACCACCAATGTGATTTGGCGTGCCAGCGAGGAAATTTCCTGTATAAACCTGCAATGCAGGGTGAGAGGTGGAAACCTCAAGGGAAAGTTGCTGGTTAGCGGAAGTTAGCACAGCACAAGGTTGCGATTGTGAAGCTTGCGTTCGGTTGAGTAAGAAAGCGTGATCGTAACCCTGAGTGAGGTGTTGCTCTTGTTGTAAGAAATCCTGAGCGATCCGTTTCGCTTGGCGGAAATCAAAACTGGTTTTTTGCACCGCTTTGAGCGGTGCGTTGGGAATGCCTTGTTGATCCACTGGCAAAAACTGATCCGCGTTGATTTTTAACCAATGTTGGCGAATATCCGTGCCTTGTGTGGCATTATCCAAATTAAAATAGGCGTGGTTGGTTAAGTTTAGTGGCGTGTCTTCATCACATAGGGCATCAAATTCAATGCGAACTGTATTATTTTCCATTAAACGATAAGTTACGCGAGTTTGTAAATTCCCCGTAAATCCTTGATCGCCATCGGGGGAAAAAAGAAAAAATTGTACAAAATTATCACCGCACTTTTCAATCTGCCAACGGCGTTTGTCAAAGCCATTACCACCGTGAAGTTGATGCTTCCCTTGATTAGCATTTAAATAAACCGTTTTTCCATTAATGCGAAAGCGACTATTGGCAATACGATTGGCATAACGTCCCACCGTTACGCCAAGATAGGCTTGTTGTTCGGGGTAATCTTGCACTTTACAGCCCAGTAGCACTTCTTGTAAGTTGCCATTTACTGGCACTTGGCAAGAAAGCCACGTTGCCCCCCAATCCATAATGTCGATACACATTCCATTGCGATTGGTGAGCCTAAAACAGTGGAAGGGTTCACCATCAGGGGCAAGTCCTTGTTGATATTGTCTTAACATAGACTTACCCCCTCAGAAGCCTTGCAAACATAGAAATCTTCTTTTAAGCCGGTGGTTTTTTCGTAATTTTCAACGATGATGCTTCGCACCGCTTCGACTTTTTCCGTTGGGGCAACCACCACAACACAGCCACCGAAACCGCCGCCAGTCATTCTTGCCCCTCCTGTATTGCCGATGGCAAGTTGAGCCAATCCCACCAAATAATCAATTTGTGGCACGGTGATTTCAAAATCCTCTCGCATTGATTCGTGAGATTGTGCCATCAGTTTTCCAAGCCCTGCCAGATCGCCCTGTTTTAACGCTTCCACTGCAGCAAGCACGCGTGCATTTTCTGTGATGACGTGTCTGGCACGTTTCGCCACAATAGGATCAAGTGCGGTCAGTTCTTGCTCTCTTTTTTGAATTGTTCTAGCGACACATCACGCAAGGCTTTTACCCCAAAAAATGCTGCCGCTTGTTCGCATTGTTGGCGGCGGGTGTTGTATTCCCCTGCCACAAGATCGTGTTTTACTTTTGAATTGATGATCATCACTGCAACCTTGTCTGGCACGGGGGTCGGTTGGGTTTCAAGGGTGCGACAATCGATCATCAATAAATGATCTTTTTGTCCTAAAGCAGAAATGAGCTGATCCATATTGCCACAATTTGCCCCGACAAATTGATTTTCCGCTTGCTGACCGATTAAAGCGATCTGGGTATCCGTCAGCGGAAGCAGGGCGAGCTGTTGGCAGAATTTCCCAACTGCCACTTCAAGGGAGGCGGAAGAGCTTAACCCCGCCGAAAGTGGTACATTACCACTGATGACAAGATCTGCCCCTTGACGAAATTCTGGACATTGCATTTGAATAAATTTCACCACGCCACGCACATAGCCTGTCCATTTATGATCGGGGTTTGGCACAATGGGATCGGCAAGATCAAACTCGTCAAACGTATCAAGATCCGCTGCATAAACACGGAAAAGGCTATCATCACGCTTCGCTCCACACACCGCTGTACCATAATCAATGGCACAGGGCATTACAAAACCGTCATTGTAATCGGTATGTTCACCGATGATATTGACTCGCCCTGGTGCATAAACGCAGAGATCAAAAGTGCGGTGGTATTTTTCGTTAAATTTCTGCGTGGCGTGTTGTTGTGGGAGCATTCGTGTTCTCCTTTATTGAATTAGCGTAATTGGTAATGAATGTCGCTTAACGCACGCAATCTTTCCGCCGCCTGTTCGGCGGTGAGATCACGTTGGTTTTCAGCCAGCATTTCATAACCCACCATAAATTTTCGCACCGTAGCTGAACGTAATAATGGCGGGTAAAAATGGGCGTGTAGTTGCCAATGAGTGTTCTCTTTTCCATTAAAGGGAGCAAAATGAAAGCCCATTGAATAAGGGAAGCTGGTTTCAAATAAGTTGTCGTATTTGGTGGTTAGCTGTTTCAATGCTAATGCGAGATCCTGCTGTTGGGCTGGGGTGAGCTGAGAAAAATTCTTGCTATGGGCTTTGGGTAACAGCAAGGTTTCAAAAGGCCAAACCGCCCAATAAGGCACAAGGGCAACCCAATGTTCTGTTTCCACCACAAGGCGTTCTTTTAGGGCAAGCTCACGTTGTACATAATCCACCAGTAGCACAGTGCCATATTTTTCAAAATAGCGTTGCTGAGCTTGATCTTCTTGGGCTACTTCATTGGGCAGAAAACTGCTAGCCCAAATTTGCCCGTGCGGGTGAGGGTTGGAACAGCCCATTACCGCACCTTTATTTTCAAAAATTTGTACCCAAGGATAATGTTGCCCTAGCTCATTAAGTTGTTGTTGCCACACTTCGATCACCGATGTAATTTCTTCAATACTGAGTAGCGGTAAGGTTTTGCTGTGATCAGGTGAAAAGCAAATTACACGGCTTTCCCCCTGTGCGGGAGCAGTTTTGAATAGGGGATCATCGGAAAGTTCTGGGCTGGGCGTATTGTTGAGTAAGGCAGAAAAATCATTTTTAAATACGAAAGGTTTGCGGTAATTGGGATTTTGTTCACCGGTAATGCGTTTATTTGTTGGACAAAGATAGCATTGAGGATCATAACTTGGCTTTTGAACTGTTTCATTTTTCTCTTGTTGCCCTTGCCACGGACGTTTTGCTCGGTGAGGGGAAACCAGTATCCATTGTTCAGTTAGCGGATTGTAGCGACGGTGTGGGTGTTCTGTGGTGATGAATGATTCGAACATGATTGGCTCTCTTTTCAAACAGTGATAAAAATGAATCTTTCTATTTATTGCTTTCTGCGTAATGTGCTGTTTTATTTTTCACTTAAATGAGTATAACAGATTGCTAAAGATAAACTATTAACTTGATCACAAATTGAAAAAGAAAATCGAGTAAATGGAACTTCGCTTCGTCTTTTTTCGGTTAGATTTTGCATAGCCGTTCTCATTTATTTATGATCATTATCACATTTTCAATGATCTTCTTATGGATTCTTTTTCTAAATGTGAAAAGGATCACAGTCTTTCTCTGATTTTTTCGTTGTACTCAAATTTTGAATGAACATATGTATAACGTCGTATTTTTTCTTTTTATCTCACGTTAAGTTACTAAGGAGCAAGCTTATGAAAAAATCCCTACTAAAAAGTACCGCACTTACAATAGGTTTAGGTTTGGTAATATCTGCACAAGCATCAAATCGCATTGGCGTGACTATTTATAAATATGACGATAATTTTATGTCTTTAATGAGACAAGCTATTGAAAAAGAAGCTAAGCAGTTCCCAGATGTAGAGCTATTAATGAATGATTCGCAAAATGCTCAATCGGTGCAAAATGATCAAGTGGATGTGCTGATTTCTAAGGGAGTGAAGGCACTTGCGATTAATCTTGTTGATCCCGCAGCAGCTTCAACAATTATTGGTAAGGCAAAATTAGAAGAAGTACCCGTAATATTCTTTAATAAAGATCCAGGTGCAAAAGCCATAGGTAGTTATGAACAGGCTTACTATGTAGGCACAGATCCGAAAGAATCGGGGATTATTCAAGGGCAACTTATTGCGAAACATTGGAAAGCCAATCCTGATTTTGATTTAAATAAAGATCACAAAATCCAATATGTGTTGCTGAAAGGTGAACCAGGACATCCAGATGCTGAGGCACGAACAAAATATGTCATTGAAGAGCTAAACAAAAGTGGTATTGAAACCGAACAGCTTTTTATTGATACAGCAATGTGGGACGCTGCAATGGCAAAAGATAAAATGGATGCTTGGTTATCAAGCTCAAAAGCAAATGAAATAGAAGTTGTTATTGCAAATAACGATGGTATGGCAATGGGCGCTTTAGAAGCGGCTAAAGCTCACGGTAAAAAGTTACCTATCTTTGGGGTAGATGCTTTACCTGAGGTTTTACAGCTCATTAAAAAAGGGGATATTACAGGGACAGTATTACAAGATGGGGTAACGCAAGGTAAAGTTATCGTTCAATTTGCAGATAATCTTGCGAAAGGAAAAGAGATTACTCAAGGAACAAATTGGAAGCTTGAAAAGAAAGTATTGCGAATCCCCTATGTTGGTATTGATTCTGATAACTTAGCCACATTTTTAAAATAATAGCCATATCAGTGGGGAAACAATATTGTTTCCCCAAAGAATCAAGGGATAACATTGTGCAAGCTCAAACTGAAAAGAATAAAAAAGTTTTGCTTACAATGACAAATGTCAGCAAAACCTTTCCTGGTGTTAAAGCCTTGGATCGAGCAAATCTCACCGTTCATTCTCATTCTGTTCACGCCTTAATGGGGGAAAATGGAGCAGGAAAATCCACCTTGCTGAAATGTTTATTTGGTATTTATACAAAAGATGGAGGGGAAATTCACTTTTTAAATCAACCTGTTAATTTTAAGACCTCAAAAGAAGCCTTAGAAAATGGTATTTCTATGGTTCACCAAGAGTTAAACCTCGTGCGGCAGCGTAATGTGATGGATAATCTTTGGCTTGGACGTTATCCGTTAAAAGGTATTTTTGTTGATCACGCTAAAATGTATCGTGATACTCAAGCCATTTTTGATGAACTCGATATCGATGTTGATCCAAAAGAAAAAGTGGCGAATTTATCCGTTTCACAAATGCAAATGATTGAAATTGCAAAGGCGTTTTCTTACAACGCGAAAATTGTGATTATGGACGAGCCCACTTCGTCCCTTTCAGAAAAAGAAGTGGAACATTTGTTTAAAATCATCGAAAAACTGAAAAATCGTGGCTGTGGGATCATTTATATTTCGCATAAAATGGACGAAATATTCAAAATTTGTGATGAAATTACCATTTTGCGTGATGGAAAATGGATCAACACCGTTGCTGTCAAAGACACCACGATGGACGATATTGTCGCAATGATGGTGGGGCGTGAACTTACCCAACGTTTTCCAAAAAAAACCAATACACCACAAGAGGTGATCCTTGAAGTAGAAAATTTAACCGCACTTAATCAACCCTCTATTCAAGCGATCAGTTTTCAATTACGCAAAGGAGAAATTTTAGGTATCGCAGGCTTGGTTGGGGCGAAACGCACGGACATTGTCGAAACACTGTTTGGTGTGCGAGAACGCAAATCGGGGACAATTAAACTGCACGGAAAAACAATGAAAAATCGTACCGCACTTGAGGCGATTAACAATGGCTTTGCCTTGGTTACAGAAGAACGGCGTTCAACGGGTATTTATGCTAACTTAAATATTGAGTTTAACTCATTGATCTCAAATATGAAATCTTATCTTGGAAAATTAGGTTTACTAAGTGGAAGCAAAATGAAAAGTGATACGCAGTGGGTGATCGATGCGATGAATGTCAAAACCCCATCGCATAAAACCACCATTGGTTCACTTTCAGGCGGTAACCAACAAAAAGTGGTAATTGGACGTTGGCTACTCACTCAACCTGAAATTTTGATGCTTGATGAACCCACTCGAGGCATTGATATTGGGGCAAAATTTGAAATTTATCAGCTCATTATGGAACTCGCCAACAAAGGGAAAGGCATTATTATGATTTCCTCCGAAATGCCAGAACTTTTAGGCGTAACTGATCGTATTTTGGTAATGAGTAATGGGAAAATGGCAGGCATTGTGGAAACTGCCAACACTTTGCAAGAAGAAATTTTACAACTTGCCGCGAAATATCTCTAATTTGGAAGGAAATAAATTATGTCTGCTTTAAAACAAAATAAATCGCTGGATTTCCTGAAACAGAACGCCATTTACTTCGTACTACTCGTGCTACTTGGCATTATCATTATGCAAGATCCAAGTTTTCTCAGTTTAAGAAATTTCAGCAATATTCTTACCCAATCTTCTGTGCGTTTGATTATCGCTCTTGGGGTTGCGGGTTTACTGGTAACGCAAGGTACAGATTTATCTGCAGGTCGTCAAGTGGGATTGGCCGCGGTGATCTCCGCAACATTACTGCAAGCGATGGATAATATGAACCGTGTTTTCCCTGATTTAGGCGAAATCCCTATTCCTGTTGTCATTCTTATTGTTTGTGCTGTAGGGGCTGTGATTGGTTTAGTCAATGGGGTCGTGATTGCTTATTTAAATGTAACGCCATTTATCGCCACAATGGGAACAATGATCATCGTTTATGGTATTAATTCACTCTATTACGATGCAGTAGGTTCTTCACCCATTGCAGGTTTTAATGAACAATTCTCCAGTTTTGTACAAGGCTTTTTCCGTTTAGGCAACTTTAAACTTTCCTATATCACTATTTATGCGGCAATTTGTGCCCTTTTTGTTTGGATATTATGGAATAAAACCCGTTTTGGAAAAAATATCTTCGCCATTGGTGGAAACCCTGAAGCCGCTCGTGTGTCAGGGGTGAATGTAACGCGGAATTTAGTCGCCATCTATATGATCGCCGGCATATTCTATGCGTTCGGCGGAATGCTAGAAGCTGGGCGTATCGGCAGTGCCACGAATAATCTCGGCTTTATGTATGAACTTGATGCAATTGCTGCTTGTGTCGTCGGTGGAGTTTCGTTTGCTGGAGGTGTAGGAACGGTAATGGGGGTGATTACTGGGGTACTAATCTTCACCGTGATCAACTATGGTTTAACCTACATCGGTGTAAATCCTTATTGGCAATATATCATCAAAGGCAGCATTATCATTTTTGCCGTTGCCATTGATTCCCTCAAATATGCTAAGAAGAAGTGATTAAGAGGGATTTTTTGCAACAGTAAGAGATAAGTCAATATTATAGTCGTTTGATTTCAAAATAATACGGCGTTACATTGCCTTGCCGTACTATCTGTACTATCTGTACTATCTACGGTGCGTTGTTTAGTCTTATTTTGAACTTAAATGACTATACAATGAGGAGCTCCAAATAAAAGTCGATGAATGAAATCATCGACTTTTATTTAGTTGATAAACACCTTATGAAGTTTGTTTTAATAAGGAGCTATGCTTGGTTTGACCACCTAAGACTGTTAAAATCATTGCTTCGCCTCCGCATTTTATTTCTCGCTTTTTTCTTTTTCAGCTTGTGCATCACGAGCGGCACGGATACTTTTTTCTAGCAAGCCAACCCGTGGATCATTTTCAGGAATAAGGCGTAGCATCATCGCCCAAGTTACCGCTGCCATTTTGTATTCTTCATTTTCAAAATATTGAAAGGCTAACAAGCCTAAGGCTTGTAGATTGCTGTGATCTTTGCGTAACACGCCACGCAGCAACTCCATTCCTTTGTTCTTGTCGCTTTGATCTTCTGAGAACATTAATACTCTCGCATAGGAAAGCTGATATTCAATATTTTCAGGATCTAATTTCACCGCTCTTGCATAACTGTCATAGGCTAAACGGGCGTTATCCAAATTCATTGCGATTTGCCCAAGCGTCCACCAATCGGCTGGATTATTCGGCGATTGTTGCAATTTTAAACGCAAGGCGACGGCAAATTGTTGCAACTCCTGATCGCTCATCGGCTTGCTGTCTTCTTCTTTTAAGCGTTCATAAAAGTGCGGTAGTTTTTGCAAGGTGTTTTCCATCATTGCTTCTTGTTGCCACGCCCCCGCTTTCATATAGCCCAAGCCCGCTAAAATCGCCAATGTCAAGAAGCCCGATACAAACCAAATTTTGCCATATTGCTTGCGATCTTGTTGTTGTGGTTCGTTTTCGGGAATATCTTGTAATAAGGCTTGCTGTAATTCCGTGCGTAACGGGGCAGCATTTTCAATCAGCCCTTGTTGCTCATCATTTTCCAATTCCTTTAATCGATTGAAATAAAAGGCTTTGTTGAGTTTATCCCGCTTATGATTATCAAGAGTTTGGCGAGTAGAAAATAATAAGGGATAAAAACAAATCACCGCTACCACTAAGGTGATCCCCAAACTTGCGAGCCAAAAATTCATTGTTTATTCCTTATCTTTTAGCAACTGTGCCAAGCGTTGTTGCTCCGCTTGGGTTAAATTTTCATCATTTTTTTGCACCGCACTTTGTTCCCACACATTGGTTTTTTCCTGCGTTTTAGGCTTACGGCGTAGCACTAAAATGATCCCCAGTAAAATCAAGCCAATCGGCATCGCCCATAGGAAAAGGGTGGCAGGGGTCAATGGCGGGTTGTAGGTAACAAAATTGCCGTAACGTTGCACCATATAATCCACAATTTGCGATTTGCTTTGCCCTTGTTGCAAGAGTTCATACACCTTTTCTCGCATATCCACCGCAATGGTGGCGTTGGAATCCGCAATGTTGTTATTTTGACATTGCGGGCAACGCAATTCTTGTGTAAGGGATTGGTAATCCTTTTCTTGTTGCTCAGAGGCAAAATTTCGCACTTCGATCGCCCCATTACTATTCAAGGCAAAAAAGAAAAGTGCGGTTAGAAAATAAGCACGTTTTTGCATTATTGTTGTTCCATTAATTTTTGATAAATCGGCTGTAAGGTGGTTTTCCACACTTTTTCATTCACATCGCCAGCATAGCGATAATGAATGATCCCTTTGCCATCAATAATGAAGGTTTCTGGCGCACCATAAACCCCGAGATCTAGCCCGAACGAGCCTTTTTCGTCTTTAATCACGAGCTGATAAGGGTTGCCGAGATCCTTAAGCCATTTGATCGCTTTGTCGCTTTTATCTTTATAATCCACGCCAATAATGGTTACGCCTTGCGAATGAAGCTGGTTCAAATATTGATGTTCCGCATAGCAAGTGGGACACCACGTCGCCCACACATTCAACAAA
This sequence comes from Avibacterium paragallinarum, assembly GCF_011765605.1. Classification (NCBI taxonomy): domain Bacteria; kingdom Pseudomonadati; phylum Pseudomonadota; class Gammaproteobacteria; order Pasteurellales; family Pasteurellaceae; genus Avibacterium; species Avibacterium paragallinarum. The sequence goes on along the minus strand of NZ_CP050316.1, from coordinate 1,734,098 downwards.
ATGGGTTTGCCTTGTTGGAAAATGCTTTGATCGTACGTTTTGTTTTCAAACAAATCTTGCAAGTTCGCTTGTGGCACAGGTTTTCCCACCAAGGCACTTTCCAATGCTTTTGGATCATCGCCGTTAGCGTTGCGTTGCAACTGTACGAAAAAAGCGAGGATCAACACTAAAAAAAGGATTAACGGAATGGCATATTTTTTCTTCATTATGACCTTCTTATTCTGCCTGAGTTTTGTTTAAAAGTTGTTTGAAACGATAGCGTCGGTCGAGCATACAGAGCAATCCGCCCAATGCCATCAATACGCCGCCGAACCAAATCCAGCGAATGAACGGTTTGTAATATAAACGCAACGCCCACGCCCCATTGCCGAGGCTTTCGCCTAAGGCGACATAGAGATCGCGACTAAAGCCCCAATCAATCGCGGCTTCGGTCATCGACATTTTGCTCACGGTGTAAAAGCGTTTTTCGGCGTATAAGGTGGTTTCGTATTTGCCGTTTTTGCTGATTTCAATTTCCGCTTTGCCGCCGAGATAGTTCGGCCCGTTGGCATCGCTAATGCCTTGAAATTTAAAGTCATAGCCTGCAATATCAATACTGTCGCCTACGTTCATTCGTACATCACGTTCAATGCTGTAGTTTTGGCTAAAGGCAATACCCCAAACAGTCATCGCTACGCCAAGATGTGCCAACACCATTCCCCAGTGAGAGCGAGAAAGTTTTGTCAGCCCAACTAAAAAGTGGTGGCGGTGGGTGGCACGTTGTTGCAATTCATACAACGCTAGCACGCTGATAATCACTGCCATCATCACGCCAAGCACTGAGGTGAGTGTAATGCGATCTTGAAGCCAATAAGGCAAGGCAAAGCCCGCAATCATCATCACTACAAGGCTGATAATGACAGGCTTTCTAATGGCAGAAAACTGATCACGTCGCCATTTCACTAAAGGCCCAATGCCTAGTAACAAGGCAAAAGGGATCATAATGTAGAGGAACATTTGATCGAAAAACGGCGCACCAATGGAAATGCTTCCCAAGCCGAGCTGTTTATGCACTAACGGCAATAATGTACCCAAAAACACCACGGAAAGTGCGGTCATTAAAAGAATATTATTGAGCAACAACATTGTTTCGCGGGAATAGCGTTCGGCATTATCGCGTGAGCGAATTTGATTGCCTTTGTAGGCATATAATGCCAGTGAGCCACCAATCACTACAATGAGATAGGCGAGAATATACAGCCCACGAGTAGGATCGGAAGCAAAGGCGTGTACCGAAACTAAAATCCCTGAACGCACAAGGAACGTGCCGAGCAAACACAGCGAAAAGGCCAAAATCGCCAGTAATACCGTCCACGCTTTGAACGAGCCACGTTTTTCCGTTACCGCGAGTGAGTGCAATAATGCCGTGCCTGCTAGCCAAGGCATTAAGGACGCGTTTTCTACGGGATCCCAGAACCACCAGCCGCCCCAGCCCAATTCGTAGTATGCCCACCAAGATCCAAGCACGATGCCGAGGGTTAAGAAAATCCAGGCTGCCATTGTCCAAGGACGCGACCATCTCGCCCACGCGGTGTCGAGCTTTCCTGTCATTAATGAGGCGATCGAAAAGGCAAATGCCACCGAGAAGCCCACATAGCCCATATAAAGCAATGGCGGGTGGAAAATCAGCCCCACATCTTGCAATAACGGGTTAAGTTCACGCCCCTCCACAGGGAAATCAGGAAAAGTACGGTCAAAAGGGTTGGAAGTAAACAAAACAAAAATTAAAAAGCCAATGGTAATCACGCCCATTACGCCTAGCACCCGAGCCACCGCTTCTTGCGGTAAGGGTTTGCTGAAAAAGGCAACTGCCGCACTCCATAGGCTCAGTAACCAAATCCATAATAATAGCGATCCCTCGTGCGATCCCCATACTGCTGATAAGCGATATGCCAGCGGTAAATTGGTGTTGGAATTATTCACCACATATTGCACGGAAAAATCATTGGTGGCGAATAAATAAAACAAGCACGCAAAGGCAAAGCTGAGGGTAAAAAACAGCCCGTAGGTCATTGGGCGAGCCAGTGCCATTAGCTGAGGGTTATTTTGTTCAGCCCCATAGAGCTGGAAAAAGGCTAATAATAGCGACACGCCCAATCCCAGTGCTAAGGCATAATTTCCTAATTCGGCGATCATTGTTTACCTTCTTGTTTTTCTTGGCGATCACGCTCGCTTTCGCCCGTTAAATCCGAAATTCCCATCGGTTTATGCACCTTTTTCATTTGTTCGCCCAGCTCTGGCGGCACATAGTTTTCATCGTGTTTCGCTAGTACTTCGCTCGCCTCTAGCACTGTCGGGGCTTTCAACACACCTTGTGCCACAATCCCCTGTCCTTCACGAAATAGATCAGGCAGAATGCCTTCATATTCTACGGTGATCGCAGGCCCAATATCGTTGAGATCAAACACCACTTTGAGGCTTTTATCATCACGTTTCACCGTACCAGCCACCACCATTCCGCCTACGCGGATACGTTGCCCCACTTTCGGCTTCGTATCGGCATCATCATTTTTGCCGTAGATCACTTCCGTTGGGGTATAAAACAAATCAATGTTTTGTCGCAACGCGTAAAGCACGAGGGAAAACGCCACTGCCACGCCAAACAGCACAAATAGCACGATTTTAAGGCGAGATTTACGTCTTGGGTTCATAGGCTTTCCCCCTGTGAAGATTGATATTTCACGCGTTGTTGCTCACGCTGAATTTCTTTGATGAGCGTTTTTTTGCGTAACATTCCTTGCACAATCAAGCCAGCCAAAGCCAAAAACGACAACCCGTAGGATAGCCACACATAAAAGCCATAGCCCCCCATATTGAGAAAATCAGTCACAGATTCAAAAAACATTTTCTTATCCTTCTAAAATCAAAAAATACGTTAAAAAACCACCGCACTTTATTTCAGCCGAACTCAATTTCAAACAACCTCAAAGTGCGGTGCTAATTTTCGCTAAATTTATTTCCCATTCACAAGGGCTTTAACCCAAGGGCGTTTTTTCTCATCATTCAGCAATGCCAAGCGATAACGCACGAGGGTTAAGCAAATGCTCAATGCCATAAAGCCAAAAATCGACAAAATCAGCGGGATTAACATCGGCGTGGCGATAGAAGGCTTTTCAAATTTAGTAATGCTCGCCCCTTGATGCAGGGTGTTCCACCATTCCACCGAGAAATGAATAATCGGAATGTTGATCACGCCCACGATAGCCAAAATCGCCGCGGCTTTCATTCCCGTGGTGCGATCTTGGAACGCGGAATACAGTGCAATCACCCCTAAGTATAAGAAAAATAAGATTAATGAGGCGGTTAAACGTGCGTCCCACACCCACCACGTTCCCCACATTGGCTTGCCCCAGATCGCCCCTGTAATCAAGGCGATAAAGGTAAACACTGTGCCGATCGGTGCCATTGCGATAATGGAAAGATAGGCTTGGCGAATTTGCCACACAAGCCCAATCACGCCAGCCACTGCCATTGACACATAAAGGCTCATTGACCAAATCGCCGCTGGAACATGGATATACATAATGCGAAAGCTGTTGCCTTGCTGATAATCCGCAGGGGCATAAGCCAGCCCCCACACCAGTGCTGTGCCGATTAACAAGGTTGAAAGCAGCACAAACCAAGGGATAAATTTACCGCATAAATGATACTGCGTTTCTGGTTTGGCATAAGGATGAAGCCATTTCCACATAAGATTGTTTTCCTTTAAAAATAAATTAAAAATCCTTCAATATTATTCAATACTAATGCGTAATGCCGCCGCAATCGCAAAAGGCGAGAGGGTTAAAGCCGCACATAACATTGCACCTAAAATCGCCAACTGTCCGTTGTAAGGAAGGGCTAACTCGGCGGCTTCTAGCACGGAAGCAGAAAAAATCAGCACGGGGATAAACAAAGGCAGCACGAGCAAACTCAGCAACACGCCCCCTTTGCGTAACCCCACCGTTAAAGCTACCCCAATCGCCCCAAGACAGCTTAAAATTGGCGTGCCAATCAACAAGGTTAGCACCAACGCCCACCAAATATGGCTATCCAAAGAAAGCAATAATGCCGCAATGGGTGAAAGCAAAATCAGCGGAAAGCCCGTTAAAAGCCAGTGAGCCACCACTTTCGCCAATGCGGTAAGGGCTAAAGGCTGCGAGCTGAGCATTAATTGCTCCAACGAACCATCAATAAAATCATCACGAAACAGGCGTTCAAAAGACAGCAAAGCAGAAAGCAAGGCTGCCACCCAAGCCACCCCTGGGGCAATTTCCGCGAGCAATTTTGGCTCAGGCCCGATAACCAGCGGAAACAGGGTAATGATAATCAAAAAGAACCATAACGGGTTAAGAATTTCCGTTTGTTTTCGCATTGCAATGCGAAGTTCTCGTTTGATGATTTGGCTAAATATTCTCATAAAAACTACTCTATTTTTCTACCGCATTTTTATCGCACTGTTGTTCTACTCGGCTGCGTTGGCTTTGTATTTTTCTAAATCAAGGCGTTGCAAGGCTTGGCTTGGGATTTCCTGATGGCTGGTTAAAATCACCATTCCCCCATTGGCAACGTGCCGTTCAAACAGTTGGGTTAAAACGCCCACGCCTTTTTTATCAATGGCAGTGAAAGGCTCGTCTAAAATCCATAGTGGTGCTTGCGACAGCCATAAACGAGCAAGGGCGATGCGTCGTTGCTGCCCTGCGGAAAGTTGCCCTGCAACAATGTCCTCACGCCCAATTAATCCCACTTTCTCTAACGCCTGCCATAATGCCTCATCGCCTTGCTGACATTGGCTAATGGCTTGATAAAACTGCAAATTTTCCCACGCGGTTAGCTCAGGTTTAATGCCCGCCTGATGTCCCAAATACAATAGCTGATAATCATATTCTTCACGGCATTGGGTGATAGGCTCACCATTCCAACACACCTGCCCCACAAGCGGTGAAGCTAAACCCACTAAAATTCGTAATAAACTGGTTTTGCCGATGCCATTATGCCCCTCAATCTGCACAAAATCACCACTTTGCCAAGAGTGAGATAAATCCGTAAATAAGGTTTTATCCCCCCGCTGACAAGTGATTTCTTTGAGTTGTAATTGATTGATTATTGACATAAAAATCCACTCCGTGCCGAAAATTCCCGAATTTTACCATAAAGCCGCGAATGAAGCGTAACGATTAACCCAAGAAATCATACTACTTTAGAAGTATTTGCGGCGATTATTGATTTAACGCAAAAACCTCTTTTATTTTACGCATAAGAATAAATTTTATAACAGGAATTTTACGAAAAGTGCGGTATAAAAAAATACCATTTTTTACCAATAAAGAACAAAACACTAACTATAATAAAAAATTCAAATTTTTCTGCTTTTTAAATCTTTCAGCAATCGTTTAATTAGGCATAAAATGCTAAAAAAGTATTTGACAGTACATTTTTAACAGGTAAGATAAACAGCGTTTTTAAGAAGGATTATGTTTTATGTTTATTCGTGTTTTACTCTCACTCCACCTGCTCCTCTCACATTTTTTGTGCGGCTAGCTTGTGGATGAAAAACACGAAATGTAACAGTTTCCCAAATTTTGCCCGCACTTTATAGTCGGGCTTTTTTTATTTCAAATTAACGAAAGGATAAATTATGACAGATCAAGTGATTATCTTTGACACCACATTACGCGATGGCGAGCAGGCATTGAAAGCCAGTTTGACAGTAAAAGAAAAATTACAAATCGCACTTGCCCTTGAGCGTCTTGGCGTTGATGTGATGGAAGTGGGCTTCCCTGTATCTTCAGCGGGGGATTTTGAATCTGTCCGAACCATTGCAGAAAACATTAAAAATAGTCGCGTTTGTGCCTTATCTCGTGCGGTGGATAAAGACATTGATGTGGCTGCGGAAGCCTTGAAAGTGGCTGAAGCCTTTCGTATTCATACTTTTATCGCCACCTCCGCCTTGCACGTTGAAGCCAAATTACGCCGCACTTTTGACGATGTGGTAGAAATGGCGATCAACGCGGTGAAACGTGCCAGACGCTATACCGATGATGTGGAGTTTTCTTGCGAGGACGCAGGGCGAACGGGGATTGATAATATTTGCCGTATTGTAGAAGCGGCGATTAATGCGGGGGCAACCACCGTGAATATTCCTGATACCGTGGGTTATTGCTTGCCGATGGAATATGGCAATATTATCGCCAATGTAATGAACCGTGTGCCGAATATTGATAAAGCGGTGATTTCTGTGCATTGCCACAACGATTTGGGTATGGCGACAGCAAATTCATTAACTGCGGTACAAAATGGCGCGCGACAAATTGAATGTACGGTAAATGGCATCGGTGAGCGTGCAGGTAATACTGCGTTGGAAGAAGTGGTGATGGCGATTAAAACACGTCAAGCCTTGTTTGGCGTGGATACGCGCATTAATACGCAAGAAATCCACCGCGTCAGCCAAATGGTTAGCCAATTATGCAATATGCCAATTCAGCCAAATAAAGCCATTGTTGGATCGAATGCTTTCGCCCATTCTTCGGGTATTCACCAAGACGGTATGGTGAAAAATAAAAATACCTATGAAATTATGTCGCCAGAAACCATTGGCTTGAAGAAAGAAAAATTGAATTTGACTGCCCGCTCTGGCCGCGCAGCGGTAAAAAATCATATGGATTCAATGGGTTATCAAGAGAACGAATATGATTTGGATAAATTATACGAAGCGTTCTTAAAACTTGCCGATAAAAAAGGCCAAGTGTTCGATTATGACTTAGAAGCCCTTGCCTTTATTGATATGCAACAAGGCGATGAAGATCGCTTAACCTTGGACGTGATTACGTCACAAATGATCAGCCATTTGCCTGCTTCCGCCTTTGTGCAAGTGGAGCTAGACGGTGAGAAATTAAGCCAAGTATCCAGCGGCGGTAATGGCCCTGTGGACGCAGTGTTTAATGCTATCTTGAAAATCACCAACATTGATTTAAAAATGTTGAACTATAACTTAACCGCGAAAGGGGAAGGGGCTGAAGCGCTCGGGCAAGTGGATATTGTGGTGGAACATAAAGGACGCCGTTTCCACGGTGTGGGCTTGGCTACGGATATTGTGGAATCTTCAGCGCGAGCGCTTATCCACGCCATTAATGCGATCTACCGCTCGCATAAAGTAGAAAATTTAAAATTAAGCAAAAATGCAATCAATTAAGGAGTGATGTGATGAAAAATTATAATGTCGCCGTATTAAGTGGCGATGGCATTGGCCCAGAAATTATGGCTGAAGCCATAAAAGTGCTTGATGCTGTACAGCAAAAATACGGCTTTCAGCTTAACTTTCGCCATTTTGATGTGGGCGGTATCGCCATTGATAAACACGGCACGCCATTGCCAGCAGAAACTTTAAAAGGCTGCGAAGAAAGCGATGCAATTTTATTTGGTTCAGTGGGAGGGCCTAAATGGGAAAACTTACCGCCAAATCAACAACCTGAACGCGGCGCATTATTACCGTTGCGTAAACACTTTGCCCTATTCTGCAACTTACGCCCTGCAACCCTATACAAAGGCCTAGAAAAATTCTGCCCATTGCGCGCGGATATTGCAGCGAAAGGCTTTGATATGGTAACGGTGCGTGAATTAACCGGCGGGATCTATTTCGGTCAGCCTAAAGGGCGTGAGGGCGAAGGAAAAAACGAAAAAGCCTATGATACGGAAATCTATCACCGCTATGAAATTGAGCGTATCGCCAAAGTGGCCTTTGAAACCGCAATGAAACGCACTAAACACGTTACTTCAGTAGATAAAGCCAACGTGTTGATCAGCTCTACCCTATGGCGTGATGTGGTGGAAGAAGTGGCGAAAGACTATCCTGAAGTGAAATTGGATCATATCTATATTGATAACGCCACAATGCAATTAATCAAACAACCTGAATTTTTTGATGTATTGCTCTGCTCAAATATTTTCGGCGACATTATTTCTGATGAATGTGCAATGATCACAGGATCAATGGGAATGCTTCCTTCCGCCAGTCTAAATGAACAAGGCTTCGGTTTATACGAACCCGCAGGCGGCTCAGCCCCTGACATCGCCGGCAAAGGCATCGCCAACCCAATCGCACAAATCCTTTCCGCCGCAATGATGTTGCGTTATAGCTTTGATCTCAATGACGCCGCCACCGCAATAGAAAGTGCGGTGAAAAAAGTGCTAGAAAATGGCTACCGCACCGCAGATCTTGCAGATAAAAGTGCGCCTGTTTCAACAGAAGAAATGGGTGATCTTATTGTGGCTGAGATTTAAAAATCTCCCCCTAGCCACCTCTTTATCAAAGAGGGGGAATTGATAAGTGAAATAGCTTAGTTACTTTCTATCAATAAGGGATAAATAAGAGAAATTGATGATGAAATCTCCCCCTAGCCCCCTCTTTATTAAAGAGGGGGAATTGATAAGTGAAAGAGCTTAGTTATTTTTTATCAATAAGGGATAAATAAGAGAAACTGATAATGAAATCTCTCACGAGATCCCCCCTCTTTGATAAAAAGGGGGAATTGATAAGTGAAATAGCTTAGTTATTTTCTATCAATAAGGGATAAATAAGAGAAACTGATGATGAAATCTCTCACGAGATCCCCCCTCTTTAATAAAGAGGGGGTTAGGGGGAGATTCTAAACAAGAGATAATAAAATGACTAAAAAAACCCTATACGACAAATTATTTGATGCTCACATCGTTTACGAATCAGAAGGCGAAACGCCGATTTTATACATCAATCGCCATTTAATTCACGAAGTAACCAGCCCGCAAGCCTTTGACGGATTGCGTGTCGCCAATCGCCAAGTGCGCCAAGTGGGTAAAACTTTCGGCACAATGGATCACAGCATTTCAACACAAGTGCGTGATGTGAATAAATTAGAGGGACAAGCCAAAATCCAAGTATTAGAACTTGCCAAAAACTGTGCCAATACAGGGATTGAATTGTTCGATATGAACACCAAGCAACAAGGTATCGTTCACGTTATGGGGCCAGAGCAAGGTTTAACCTTACCGGGAATGACTATCGTCTGCGGGGATTCTCATACTGCAACGCACGGCGCATTTGGCGCATTAGCATTTGGGATTGGTACATCAGAAGTGGAACACGTTCTTGCCACCCAAACCTTAAAACAAAGCCGTGCTAAAAATATGAAAATTGAAGTGCGTGGCAAAGTCGCCCCGGGAATTACGGCAAAAGACATTGTGCTTGCCATTATCGGCAAAACCACAATGGCAGGTGGTACAGGACACGTTGTAGAATTTTGCGGTGAAGCCATTCGTGATCTTTCTATGGAGGGAAGAATGACCGTTTGCAATATGGCCATTGAACTTGGTGCAAAAGCGGGATTAATCGCACCAGACGAAACGACTTTTGAATACTTGAAAGGCCGTCCTTATGCCCCGAAAGGCAAAGATTGGGACGATGCGGTGGCTTATTGGAAAACCTTGAAAACCGATGAGGGTGCAGAATTTGACACAGTGATCGTATTAGACGCGAAAGATATTTCACCACAGGTAACTTGGGGAACAAACCCAGGGCAAGTGATCGGCATTGATCAAACCGTGCCAAATCCCGCAGAAATGAATGATCCTGTAGTACGCGCCTCTGCCGAAAAAGCCTTGGCTTATATTGGGTTAGAACCGAATGCAGATTTAACTCAAATCCCTATTGATCAAGTCTTTATCGGCTCTTGCACTAACTCGCGTATTGAAGACTTGCGCGCTGCTGCCGCGGTGATGAAAGGGCGTAAAGTTGCTGATAACGTAAAACGCGTGTTAGTCGTTCCGGGATCGGGTCTTGTGAAAGAACAGGCTGAAAAAGAGGGCTTAGATAAAATCTTTATTGAAGCGGGTGCTGAATGGCGTAACCCCGGTTGTTCAATGTGTTTAGGAATGAATGATGACCAATTAGGCGAATGGGAACGTTGTGCTTCCACCAGCAACCGTAACTTTGAAGGTCGCCAAGGGCGTAATGGCCGCACTCATCTTGTCAGCCCAGCAATGGCTGCGGCGGCAGCGATGTTTGGTAAATTTGTTGATATTCGCCAAGTGGAATTATATTAAGGAGAAATTATGGCAGGCTTTAAACAGCATTCAGGCATTGTTGTGCCATTAGATGTGGCAAATGTGGATACCGATGCCATTATTCCAAAACAATTTTTACAAGCCATCACGCGTGTTGGCTTTGGCAAGCATTTATTCCACGAATGGCGTTATCTTGATGCAGAGGGCAAACAGCCCAATCCTGAATTTGTACTCAACTTCCCACAATATCAAGGGACGAGCATTTTGCTGGCGCGTAAAAATTTAGGCTGCGGATCATCTCGCGAACACGCCCCTTGGGCATTGGCAGATTATGGTTTCAAAGTGATGATTGCACCAAGTTTTGCAGATATTTTCTATAACAACAGCTTAAACAACCATATGTTACCAATCCGTTTAAGCGAAGAAGAAATCGAAGAAATCTTCCAATGGGTGTGGGTAAATCAAGGTGCGACCATTGATGTGGACTTAGAAAAAATGACCGTAACCGTAGGCGAAAAAGTCTATCCCTTTGAACTAGATGAATTCCGCCGCCACTGCCTATTAAACGGCTTAGACAACATCGGCCTCACCCTGCAACACGAAAACGCCATTGCGGAATATGAGAAAAATATTCCCGCGTTCTTACGTTAATTAAATCTAAGCTAGCATTATTTTATGCTAGCTTGTTTTCTCCTGTTCGTGGGATTGTGTAAGTTAAATATATGATAATGAATTGAGGATAATATGGGAAATATGTAATGTAGCGAAATGTGTTTTTCGAAATTAAAGAACGATAAGTTTTTGGATGATAGCATTACACGCTGTAGAACATAATAATTTGCTTTATTATCTTTAAAGATTAAATAATTTAGAGCTGTAAAATTTCTTTCACAAAAGGGATTGTGAGTTTTCGTTGTGCTTGCAAGGACGCCTTATCTAAATCAGCTAGTACTTGAAATAAAGTGTGCATATCACGATCGAGGCGTTTAAGAAGAAAATTCGCCGTTTCTTCTGGCAACTCAATGCCACGAGAATAAGCCTTTTGTTGTAGCACTTGGATTTTTTGTTCATCGCCTAGGGGCAGTAATTGATAGCTCTCTCCCCAAGATAAGCGGGAGGCTAAATCAGGCAGTTTCACTGCTAAGGCATTCGGCGATTGGTTCGCACTAATTAACAAAATCCCCTGCCCTTGTTCTCGCATTCGATTGATTAAATCAAAAATCGCCAGTTCCCATTCATCATTCCCGATCACGGCTTGAATATCGTCTAGGCAGACTAAATCTTGCTGCTCCAAATTCTCTAACACAGCAGGAGAAAAATATTGCGATTTGCTCAACGGCACATAAATAGAAAGCCGTTGTTGTTCTAAAAAGGCATTGGAACAGGCTTTCAAAAGGTGGGTTTTGCCGCTACTTTCCGCACCCCAAACATAGAAAAATTGCTGCTTTAACTCGGCAAAATTTTTATGCAAGGAATCGAGCAACAATAAATTATTGTCGGCATAAAAATTGTCTAAGGTTTCTTCATCAATTTGATGAATGGGAAGCGGTAACTGCAAATCTAATAACCAATGTGTTCGTAAATTAAAGTGCGGTAAGAATATACAAAAAAAATAGGGATAAATAAAGCCTACCCCTATTTTCTGCATTGAATTTGGTGGAATTTTATTCTTGAATTTCGACCTGATCTTTTGCTTTCGGTAAAATCAAGTTAAGAATAATCGCCACAACGGCACAGAGGCTAATCCCTTTGAGCGACACTTCGCCGAAGTTCACGAACATTCCGCCGATACCGAACGTCATCACCACAGAAATAATGCACAAATTGCGTGCTTCCGTTACATCAACTTTGCCACGAATTAATGTACTCATTCCCACCACGGCGATAGAGCCAAACACCAACATCATAATACCGCCCATCACGATGGTTGGAATGGTGGAAAGGAACGCACCCACTTTACCGCAGAAGGAAATGGCAATCGCCCACACTGCTGCCCACGTCATAATGTTTGGATTGAAGTTGCGAGTGAGCATTACCGCACCTGTTACTTCGGCATAAGTGGTATTTGGTGGGCCGCCTAATAAGGAAGCCGCCGTGGTTGCCACGCCATCACCCAACAAAGTGCGGTGCAAACCTGGTTTTTTTAGGAAGTCTTTACCCGTTACCGAGCTAATCGCCATAATGCCGCCAACGTGTTCAACCGCAGGTGCAATGGCGATAGGTAAGAGATATAAAATCGCTTCAAGTTTAAATTCTGGCGTGGTGAAGTTTGGCAGGCTGAACCAAGGTGCATCTAGTACAGGTTGGAAATTGATTAAGCCTAAGAATAAGCACAACACATAACCTGCGGTGATCCCAAACATAATCGGGATTAATTTCATAATGCCTTTCGCAAACACAGCCACAGCAAGGGTGGTGAGCAAGGTTACCATTGAAACCAGCACTGCGTCATTGTATTCGTAGGACGAGCCTTTACCCAGTGCCATATCCACCGCAACAGGCGCTAAGCCCATACCGATAATAATAATCACCGGTCCCACCACCACAGGCGGAAAAATGCGTTGTAAGGCTTCCGCCCCTTTCAATTTTACGAGGGTACTCAGGGCGAGATACACCAAGCCCGTACAAGCCAAGCCCCCCATTGTTACCGCAATGCCCCAAGTGGCAACGCCGTATTGGATCGGGGCGATAAAGGCGAATGACGAAGCGAGGAAAATCGGCACTTGTTTTCCCGTGCATAATTGGAAAAGTAATGTCCCTACGCCTGCGGTTAAAAGTGCGGTGTTGCTATCTAACCCCGTGATCAACGGCACGAGAACTAACGCCCCAAAGGCAACGAATAACATTTGCAAGCCCACAAAGGCTTGTTTGGCTTTGCTTTGCACCTCAGGTGCGGTTTGATTTTTTGTCATTTAAGTTTCAACTCTCTGTCTGAATTAACTTGAAAGTGCGGTCTGTTTTTTAGGCAAAAACGCACGGAAAAAAACGGCATTGCTGCCGTTGCGGTAAAAATTATTTTGTTCCAAAGATCTTATCACCCGCATCGCCTAAGCCCGGAATGATATAGCCCTGCTCATTGAGTTTTTGATCGATTGACGCGGTGTAAAGCTCCACATCAGGGTGGGCTTTTTCTAATGCTGCAATTCCTTCAGGGGCAGCTACAAGAACTAATACTTTAATTTGGTTACAGCCTTTTTCTTTCAAAAGATCAATGGTGGCAATCATCGAACCACCTGTCGCCAACATTGGATCAACCACAATGGCTAAACGTTCTTCTAAATCACTGGCTAATTTTTGGAAGTATGGCACTGGCTCAAGGGTTTCTTCATTGCGATACATACCTACTACGCTAATTCTAGCACTTGGAATATGCTCTAACACGCCATCCATCATTCCCAGCCCAGCACGCAAAATAGGCACAACGGTTACTTTTTTACCTTTAATGCGATCCACTTCCACTGGTCCGCACCAGCCATCAATAATCACTTTTTCCGTTTCTAAATCTGCCGTTGCCTCATAAGTTAGCAAACTACCCACTTCAGTTGCCAGCTCACGGAAATGTTTCGTGCTAATATCTGCTGCACGCATTAGACCTAATTTATGTTTGACTAATGGATGTTTGACTTCAACAATTTTCATCTGTAACCCCTTATCTTGACCCAATAAAATAAAATCGGCAAATTTTAAATCAAAGCAACCGAAATGAACAGCAAATTTTAGATAAAATATAGTCATTTGCTCTCAAAATAATCCAGCATTCTTTTATTTGGCTGTACTATTTATACTGTCTTCAGCTTGTTACTCTATCTTACTTATTTCGCACTTAAACTAAGATGACAAAAAAGTGCGGTACTTTTTTCAGTTATTTTTTACTAAAATCATTTGTTTAAATGTTTGAATTATGACGGAAAAGAAAAATATGGTAAAAATAACTCTTTGATTTGTAAAGGATAGCCGTTAAGTGCAAAGCTAGAGCAACGAGCATAAAGCCCCGTTATGGGATCTTGTCGCCAAAAGAGGGTGGTGCGTTGCATTGGTTGTTTAAACAGCCAAAGCCCAATAGGCTCATTGCCGAGTTGGAGTACATATTGAGCGGCATTTTCTACGGTGTGTTGTGGAAGCTCAGTTTGGGCAAAGATCCAAGCCTGCCCATCGCCTTTTAGTACCACTTCTCGCTGCCATATTTTGGCAGTTGGATTGTTAGAAAGATCGCAAAGTGCGGTGCTTTTTGATGGCAGTTTTTCTTGCCAGCCTTGCTCGATCACTTCTACACTCAACGTCTGGCAAACCTGCTGTAATTTTCGCGTTAATGAACCTTGATGTTCTAGCCATTGCTGAATATGAGGGGCGACAAAATGCCTTGAATGCTGCCAATCAGGGCTGGCGAGTAATTGACGATAATGCTCAAAATCCATTTTTTAAACTTATTTTTGATGGCGTTCTTTGAGCTTGCCGATCACATCAGCCCAGCTTAAATTCGCATCTTGTAACAAAACGGTTAAATGATAGGCTAAATCTGCCGCTTCGCAAATGGTCTCTTCACGATCTTTCACCGTCGCCGCCAATGCGGTTTCTACCCCCTCTTCGCCAACTTTTTGTGCGATACGTTTAGTACCACGCGAATAAAGATGAGCGGTGTAAGAGCTTTCAGGATCACCCCCTTTACGACTGGCAATCAAGCGTTCCAATTTGCTGAAAAAGATCCAATCCGGCTCGTTGTTATTTTCAAATTGATGAAAACAGCTTTCTGCTCCTGTATGACAGGTTTCACCGATAGGATCGGCAAGGATTAATAGCGTATCGTTATCACAATCCAAACTTATATCCACCACATTGAGGAAATGCCCCGAGCTTTCCCCCTTTGTCCATAAGCGTTGTTTGGTGCGTGAATAAAAGGTAACTCTCCGCTCTGCAAGGGTTTTCTCAAGGGCTTCCGCATTCATATAACCTAGCATTAACACTTCGCAGGTGGTTGCATTTTGTACGATAACAGGGAGCAAACCGTTCACTTTTTGCCAATCAATACTATTTTTCATTTTTTATTACTCCGATTAATTCCTTTGATAATAGCTTAAAATCTACGTCATCATAGTTTTCTTTAAATTCAATAAATGTAATGCCAGCTTTATCACATACTGTTTTTTTAACTGCATCTCTTTCATACGAGGTATTATCTTTATTGTGATTTCTCCCTTGAAACTCAATGACTGCGATAGGTGAATAAACTTCAAACAGATTATTTTCCTTATCTCGCCCTTTTTGTTTTTGAGCAATTAAAAAATCCACTCGTTTTGCGGCAATTGTGGGATAAGTAGAAGGATTTTTACACCAAATAAATTCACCTACCGAAACTTGAGCAAAAACCGCCAAGGATTGTCCTTGATGATGTTTTCTTATATGCTCAATTAATGCCCAATAAAGTGCAGTTTCGTCACCGTGCATTAACCACCTTTTTCTGAATTCATTATTAGCCACAGTGTGTAAATCACTTTCACTATTCACACACTTATTCGCTTGTAATACTTCATTAAATCTATTAATACGCGTTGCTTGTTTTGAAATAGAGCGTTCCTTATTTCTGTTCCCCAAAAACCAAAACACGCTAGCAACAACCAACAATAAAATAAGGTATTTCATAGATCTCCCTAAAGTGAATTTCTAATAATAATATCGCAATTTGCAAGATAAGTTTTCAATTCACCCATATCAATAATCCGCTTATGAAATACGCTTGCGGCTAATGCACCGTCCACATTGGCTTCAATAAAGGCATCGCGGAAATGGGCCATTGTGCCAGCACCGCCTGAAGCAATGAGTGGCACGTTGCATACATCACGCACTTTTTTGAGCTGTACTAAATCATAACCTTGACGCACGCCGTCTTGGTTCATCATATTTAGCACGATTTCACCTGCCCCGCGTTTTTGTACTTCTTGCACCCAATCTAGGGTTTGCCAGTGGGTTTGGCGGGTGCGTTTTTCATCGCCTGTGTATTGGTTCACCCAATATTTATCTTGTTCGGCATCATACCAAGTGTCGATCCCCACCACAATGGCTTGCACTCCAAAACGATCCGCCAAGCGAGAGATTAAATCAGGATCAGCAAGTGCGGGGGAATTTATGGAAATTTTATCCGCGCCAAAAGTGAAAATTTGCTCCGCATCGGCAATAGTCTTGATTCCCCCAGCCACACAGAACGGAATATTGATCTCTTTCGCCACACGTTCTACCCAGCTTTTATCTACGGTGCGGCCGTCTGACGAGGCGGTGATGTCATAAAACACCAACTCGTCCGCCCCTTCTTCCGCATAACGTTTTGCTAGCGGCACAATATCGCCGATAATCTCGTGATTGCGAAATTGCACGCCTTTCACCACCTGTCCATCACGAACGTCTAAACAAGGAATTATGCGTTTTGCCAACATTGGATTGCCTCCGCCACGTCAAATTTTCCTTCTAATAAAGCTCGCCCAACAATCACGCCAGCCACGCCAGTTTGTTTTAATGCCGCAATATCGGCAAGTGAGCCAATGCCGCCTGAGGATTGAAATTCAATCTGTGGAAAGGCGGTGCAGATTTCTTGATATAACGCCACATTCGAGCCTTGCAATGTGCCATCGCGAGAAATGTCAGTGCATAGCACGTGCTGTAATCCCACTTGGCTGAAATCTTCAATCACTTGCTCTAAAGTGAGCGAGCTAGTTTCTTGCCAACCGTGAATGGCTATGCGTTTTTCACCGTCCACGATATGAATGTCTAAGGCTAAAACGAATTTTTCCGCACCGTATTTTTGAAACCATTGCTTCACCATTTCAGGCTGTTTGATCGCTGTTGAACCAATGACCACACGGTTCGCCCCAACACGCAATAGATCCGCCACATCTTGTTCTGTACGAATGCCCCCGCCCACTTGAATATTGGCTTGCGTGGTGGCAATGATTTCGCCAATAAGTTTAGTTTGGCGTTGGCTCGGATCTTTCGCGCCTGTTAAATCCACTAAATGCAACTGCTTCGCCCCTTGTGATAAATAATGCTGAAATTGTGCGATGGGATTGTCGCTATATTGGGTTTGCTGGGCGTAATCCCCTTGATACAACCGCACAACCTTGCCGTCAATAAGGTCAAGTGCGGGGATAATTTGTGATGTTTTTTTCATTGTTGTGTTCTCTTTTGTTTTTATTAACTAAGCTATAAACGTAATTTCAACCCCCATGGGCTGCTTAATCCTGTGGTAGTGTGAACGATTTTACCGTTTTTAATAATGATAATACTTGGCGTAACCTGAATGTGCCATTGGGCGGAAAGTGTCCCCTGTGGATCATTTACGGTCAAAAAATCATATTGATGTTGCTGTAAATAGTCTTGTACCGCCTGATCATTGCCTGATTTTAACGCCACGCTCACCACTTGCACGCCATCGTTGGCAAGGCTTGCAATGCTTGGCGAAGTGAGCGAGCAAATGCTGCACCAACTGCCCCAGAAGTAGAGTAGGACAGGTTTCTCTTTGCTGAGCTTAGCTAACTGAACGCTTTCCCCATTCAATGCAAGCAAAGTCTGTTGCAAAGCATTTTCTGGAGCATTCGGTCGTCGCCAATAATCCATTGCGAAAGAAATCGCACCAAATAATAAGACAAAAATGAGCAGATTTTTCACCGCACTTTTGATTTTATTCATTACAGATTTTCCATAAAATTCCGCAATAATTGTTCGCCCACCTTGCCTGAACGCTCGGGGTGAAACTGCACGCCGTAGAAGTTATCTCTTGCAATCGCCGCAGAAAATGGCACACCATAATCACAGGTGGCAATCGTATTTTCATTCGGCAGCACCGCATAACTATGCACGAAATAGAAATAACTATCTTGCGGAATATCGCTAAAGAGCGGGTGATTATTCTGATAATGCACCTTATTCCAGCCCATATGCGGCAATGGCAGCCCTTTATTTGGCAAGCGTTGCGTGTTGCCATTAATTAATTTAAGGGTTTCTACTTCGCCTTCAGCGGAAAAATCGGTCATTAGTTGCATTCCCAAACAAATGCCTAAAACAGGTTGAGTGAGTTGTTGAATTGTTTCAATTAAGTGTCGAGATTGCATACTTTGCATTGCTGCTGACGCCGTTCCCACTCCCGGTAAAATAAGTTTTTTTGCACTTTGAATTTTGGCTAAATCATCGGTAATTTCCGCCTGATAGCCCAAACGCTCAAACGCAAATTTCACCGAAGAAAGATTAGCACAGCCTGTGTTGATGATAGTAATGGTTTGCATTGTTTTATGAATTTCCTAGCTTTCTTGTTGTTTTTGTTCAAAATTTTCGATTTCTTTGCGTATTTCTGTCAGCAATAATTCTTCTGACGGCAGATAAAGTTGATATTGGCTGGCGAAAATTTGCTGTTGATTTTCGGGTAAAGAAAATTTCACCACGCTATCATTTTTATCTGCACATAATAAGATGCCAATGGTTGGATTTTCTCGTGGCAGTTTTTCAACGCGATCAAAATAATTCACATACATTTGCAACTGCCCCAAATCCTGATGAGTTAATTTGTGGGTTTTGATTTCGATAATCACAAAGCATTGCAGCAGTCGGTTGTATAAAACGAGATCGACAAAAAAATCATCGCCATCAAGATGTAAACGTTTCTGACGAGCCACAAAAGAAAAGCCGTTGCCTAATTCAAGTAAAAATTCTTGTAAGTGAGTAATAATGGCTTGTTCAAGATCTTTTTCGTAATAAGCACTTTCACGTTGCAGACCAAGAAATTCCAACACCATCGGATCTTTAATAATATGTTTCGGATCACTGGGAACAAGCTGATTATTCGCCACTGCAAGCACGGTTTCTTTATCGTTACTCAATAATAAACGTTCGTATAAACTGCTGTTGATTTGGCGTTCTAACTGGCGAGAACTCCAGTGATTTTTAATGCTCTCCGCAATATAAAATTCGCGTTTATCAGGATCGTTAATGGAGATTAAACTTTTGTATTGCGTCCAATTTAATTGCGTCCGCAGTGCAGACGCAATTGGAAATGTACGATAAAACTGGCGGTAACGCTCTAATTGACGAGCAGAAAAGCCGCTACCAAACTCGGGCTGTAACTGCTGAGCAAGTGATTTAATCAAATAAGCACCATAATCCGCTCGCTCTTGCCCTTGCTGTTCTTCCTCAAAAATACGTTTGCCAATGTGCCAATACATCAGCACGCGCTGAAAATCCACCGCTCTCACCGCATTTTCACGGGATTGGGCGATGATTTGTTTGATGTCGGTGATGATATGGGTATCAGTTAGCATTTTATCTTCCTTGTTAAATTTGATTTCGATGTATTAAAAACATTTAAAAATCGCACCGCACTTTTCAATGCAGTGATTACAACACACCCTTACTACTCGGCATTTCATTGCCTTCAATACGAATGGCTTGTCTTAAGGTGCGTCCGAACACTTTAAACAGGCTTTCGATTTTGTGGTGATCGTTGTCGCCGCTGGCTTTTAAATGCAAGGTGGCAAGCATTGTAAAGGCGAGGGATTGGAAGAAATGTTCTGTCATTTCCGTGCTGAAATCGCCTACTTTTTCTCGTTTAAATTTGGCTTTAAATTTGAAATAAGGGCGACCAGAAAGATCCAACGCACATTCCGCTTTACATTCGTCCATTGGCAACACAAAGCCAAAGCGGGCGATGCCACGTTTATCACCGATAGCTTGTTTTAACGCTGTGCCGAGTGCAAGAGCGGTGTCTTCCACGGTGTGGTGTTCGTCAATGTGCAAATCCCCTTTGCAACTTATGTTTATTCTAAAGCCGCCGTGGGTGGCAATTTGATCAAGCATATGATCGAAAAATCCCACGCCCGTGTGAATGTGGTTTATGCCCGTTTCATCTAGCCACACTTGCACTTTGATGTCCGTTTCTTTGGTTTTGCGTTCCACTTCGGCATAACGTGGCGTGCGTTCGCCGATATTGGTAACAGGTTCAGCCAATAATTTTTCTGCGATCAGATCCCAATTCAGCTTTTCAGGGTGATATTGCAGGGCTTGAATACCCAGATTTTCAGCTAATTGTACATCAGTGGTACGATCGCCAATCACAAAACTGGTAGCAGGATCAAACAGCTGCTTTTCAATATATTTTTTCAGTAATTTTGTTTTGGGTTTGCGACATTGGCAGTTGTCTTCAGGCTTGTGCGGACAAATTAAAATATCATCAAATTCAATGCCTTGTGAACGGAAAAGATCAAGCATTGCATTATGCGGTTTATCAAAATCCTCTTTAGGAAAGGAATCCGTGCCTAAGCCATCTTGATTTGAAACCATCACAAAACGATATTTCTTTTTCAATTTCAATAGTGCAGGAATTACATTTTTTTCAAATTTTAATTTTTCTAAACGATCAATTTGAAAATCGGTTTTCGGTTCGTCAATTAATGTACCATCACGGTCGATAAATAAGATTGATTGCTGTGTCATTTTAGTTTTCCTTTTATTTTTAATAAATAAGTGCGGTGGCTTTTTTCATTATTTTTGCGAGCTAATCGCCTCAACCACCCGCAAATTTTCCTCTGCCGTTCCCACTGTAATGCGAATGCAGTTTTCTAACCCTAAGGCATTGTTTTGATTGCGTAAAATAATACCTTGATCCCACAGGGTTTTGAATATCTTTTGTCCATCTTTAAATTTCACTAAAAGATAGTTGGCTTCGCTGGTAAAAACGTGTTCCACTTGAGGTAGGGCTTGCAGTGCGTCAATCAAAAATTGGCGTTGCGATTTCACCTGTTCCACCTGTGCTTGCATTTGGCGTAAGCCTTGTTCAGATAAGGCTTGGGCTGCGAGATCTGAAACGGGTACGGGGATTGGGTAAGGGGCGATGACTTTTTGCAACACGCTGATAAGTTCCTCATTCGCTAGCGTGAAGCCACAACGCAAGCCCGCTAAAGCAAAGGCTTTAGAGAGGGTGCGAATGATGGCAAGGTGTGGATAGTTCACTAACTCCGTTACCATTGTACAATCAGGACAAAACTCAATATAGGCTTCGTCCACCACTACAATGGCACGGTCGCGGGTCATTTCTAATAATTGAATGAGATCTTCACGGCGTAACACATTGCCCGTTGGGTTGTTAGGGCTACACACGAAAATGACTTTTACGCCAGCAAGATTTTGTTCGATCTTGGCGAGATCAAGCTGGAAATCCGCAGTTAATGGCACGGTTTTGCACGCAATACCGCAGGTTTCTGCACTCACCGCGTACATTCCATAGGTAGGCGGGCAGTACAGCACGCTGTTGCCATTTTCGCAAAAGGCACGGATAATCAGCTCAATTCCCTCATCGCCCCCACGCGTAATCAGCACGTTTTCAGGTTGAACACCCGCATAGGTAGCATAAGCCTTCACCACGTTTTCGGGCTGAGCTTCGGGGTAGCGGTTAAATTGACGCTGGGTTAAATTGAAATCTGGTGAAAGCGGATATTCATTGGCATTCAGCCACACATCACCACTCCCCCCTAAACGGCGTGCGGATTGATAGGGCGTGAGTGCTTGAATGTTTTTGCGTGATAAGGTTGTGATTGTCATTTTTGTTCTCTCTAAAAATTTTTGTTTTTTTGACCGCACTTTTATTTAAGCAAAATAAAATGCTCGATCAGTTTTATCATTAATTCTTTTTGTTCGGGTAAACTTTCCGCGACTAATAATGCCAGTGCAACAAGTGTATTATCGTTAATTAATTGTTCTACTGACTTGGCAAGCAAATGCTGATTTAATCTCAAATACCAAAGGAATAGAAATGCTCCCGTTCGTTTGTTGCCATCAGTTAAAGGGTGGTTTTTAATGATGAAATACAACAAATGAGCAGCACGGCTGGCGATATTTGGATAAAACAGCTCATCACCAAAACCTTGTTCGATAGTATTTATGGCAGAAATCAATCCGTCATTGCGTGGGTTGGCGAAAAGTGGAGTGGCTTCTCCTTTTTCAATGAGCGTTTGCTTTAATTGTGCAATCGCTTTTTCTACATCTTGTATTAATAATGGACGCATTTCATTTTGTTTTTGCTGTTTAGAATTTAGGCTTTGTTCGTCATAAGCCTGTAATAAACTCCAGCTGCGTGCATATTCCTGTACGACATTAAGCACGGCTTTTCCTTCCTCATTTACTAAGGTTTGGTTGCTTAATGTGCGATCCAGTAAGGCGATCACTTGGCTAAATTCTACGCCCTTTTCTGTTAAACGTTTTTGGTTCAGCGTATAACCTTGAACCAGATATTCTTTAAGGCGTTGGGTTGCCCAACGGCGAAATGAAACACCTTCTGGTGATTTCACGCGGTATCCCACAGAAATCACGGTATCCAAATCATATAAGGTAATTGGTTTGTCAGAAGAAGCAATTTGCATTTTTTGCAAATTGCTTTTTTCTGAGATTTCTCCATCTTTTATTGCATTACGAATATGCCTTGAAATAACAGAAACATCACGCCCAAATAGGGATACCATTTGAGCTTGAGAAAGCCAAACGGTATCTTGATTAAATTGCACCTCGACTTGTGTTGAACCATCTTGCGATTGATAAATTTCAATTTGATTTTGCATATTCTCTCCGATATTTAACTGTATATAAAACCAGTAAATTATTCGTTATTTATACAAATTTTGCAACTTTTCTAACCGCACTAATACCGCATTTTTATGTGCATCAAGCTGTTCTGCTGCAGCCATTTGAATGACTGTTGGGGCAAGATCGCGGAAGCCTTGTGGGCTAAGTTCCTGCACAGTCATTCGTTTGCTGAAATCTGCTAAACCGAGGCTTGAAGTGGTGCGGGTGTAGCCGTAAGTGGGCAGAACGTGGTTGGTGCCGCTGGCGTAGTCGCCCATACTTTCAGGGCTGTATGCACCGAGAAAAATCGATCCTGCGTTATCCAGTTGATCGAGCAACGCACGGGCGTTTTCCACTTGCACCACCAAATGCTCTGGGGCGTATTCATTGCTGATTTCAATGGCTTGGCTCAAGTTTTCTGCGATAAAAATACGGCTGTGGCTAAGGGCTTGTCGTGCGGTTTCCGCACGCGGTAATAGGGCAAGTTGGCGTTCAATAGCAAGTGCGGTGTTTTTGGCTAAGGTTTCACTTGGGGTAACCAAAATCACTTGGCTGTCCGCACCGTGTTCCGCTTGGGAAAGCAAATCGCTGGCGACAAAATCGGGATCGGCATTTTCATCAGCTAACACTAATACTTCGGAGGGGCCTGCTTGCATATCAATGGCAGCACCGTTCAGTGCTTGGCTCACTTGACGTTTGGCTTCAGTAACAAAGGCATTGCCGGGGCCGAAGATTTTATCCACTTTAGCAACGGTTTCTGTACCGAATGCCATTGCGACAATAGCTTGTGCGCCGCCAACAGGGTAAATGGTTTCGACCCCGCAGAGATCTGCCGCATATAAAATCGCATCAGCGATAGGTGGCGGGGAGCAAAGCACGATTTTTTTACAGCCGGCGATTTTGGCAGGAATGGCAAGCATTAAGACGGTGGAAAAAAGCGGGGCAGAGCCACCGGGGATATACAAGCCCACCCGATTAATCGGGCAAGTTACCACTTGGCAACGCACGCCCGCTTGGGTTTCAATGTCCACCGCTTGGGGGATTTGTGCTTGGTGAAAGCGTTCGATGTTGGCTTTGGCATTTTGAATGGCGGTTTTTAATTCATCAGGTAAGCGAGCCGCTGCCGCTTGAATTTCTGCTTGCGAGATAACGAGGCTGTCTAGTTTGACTTTGTCGAATTTTTCAACTAATTCAAATAACGCTTTATCGCCTTCGCCTTGCACTTTTTCACGAATGGCGTCCACAGCGTCTTTAATGGATTGTGCTGCCGAAATGGCAGGACGCATTAAGGCTTGTTGTTTTTCTTGTTGGGTTAAGTTTTTCCAGATTAGGGTTTGCATTGTGTTCTTCCTTAAAATTTGTTGCAAAATTTCACCGCACTTTAAGCGAGCATTTTTTCAATAGGTAGCACTAAAACCGAGCTTGCACCCTGTGCTTTCAATTCTTCCATTGTTTCCCAGAATAAGGTTTCTTGGCTAACGGCGTGTAGCGCCACTTTGCTTTCATCGTGAGCGAGAGGCAAAATGGTTGGGTTTTCCACCCCAGGAAGCAGGGAAATAATGGTTTCCAGTTGGGCTTTCGGTGCGTGTAGCATAATGTATTTGGATTCACCTGCTTGTTGAATGCCTTGAATGCGGGTTAAAAGCTTATCCACAAGGGCTTGTTTTTCATCGCTTAATGGATCTTGACGCTGAATTAAGCACGCTGTCGAGCGGTAGATCACTTCCACTTCTTTTAAGCCATTGGCTTCAAGAGTTGCCCCTGAAGACACCAAATCGCAAATGGCATCGGCTAAGCCCGCAGAGGGGGCGACTTCCACCGAGCCGTTCAATAAGGTGCTTTTGAATGGCACGCCTTGCTCCGCCATATAGCGTTTTAATAAATTGGGATAGGAGGTGGCAATGCGAGAGTTGGCAAAGTCTTGCACGCCGTTGTAAGCCCGATCGCGATCAATGGCTAAGGATAAACGACAGCCACCGAAATCTAAGGTACGTAATTTCTTGTAAGCTACGCTTTCGCCTGTAGCAAGGCGACCGAGTTCTTCCTCTTCCAGCACGTTTTCGCCGATAATGCCGAGATCCACAATGCCGTCAAAAATTAAACCGGGAATATCGTCATCACGCACGCGCAGAATTTCGATGGGCATATTTTCCGCATAAGCGATTAAACGTTGTTCGTTCCAGTTAATTTTTACGCCACATTGTTTGAGCAGCTCGGAGCAATCTTTGCTGAGGCGACCTTTCTTTTGTAAGGCGATTCTTAAGCGAGTTGGGTTAGTCATTGTGTTTTCCTTCTAATTAAAAATATTGGGTATAAAAAAATCTCTCGAAAGAGACTTCCGAGAGATTTCCGTTTTTTAATTAGTCGGTTTAGCAATACTCGCTCGGAAGTCCTATCTTCCAAGCAATCGCCATCGCCTGAAAGATTATTCAGGGTGATGGTGATGATGAGTGTTGCGATTAAAATTCATTTTGTGTTTCTCCAAAAACTAACTGGTTATTAATCTATGCAAAAAAATTTTTTTATGCAAGCAAATTTTTAGCTTTTTTTCGCTTTAATAAACAGCAGCACGGGGCGATGTTGTAAATCTTTAAATTCTTGCTGCCATTGTGGCTGATCCGCTAGCATTGGTTCAAGCATTTTTTCCACTTGAAAGCCTCCATTGATGAGATCGTTGACAATGGTGGACAAGGTGCGGTGATAGGTTTTAAAAGGCTGTTTAAACCAATTTCGTTGCCGTTTGCCCTCATCGCGATAATAATTCAGACGATAGGCAAGTTGCTGTTTATTTTTATCTTTATCTTTTTCCCATCGCTCCCCGCCTTGATAGCAGGTAACGATCGGGTGTTCTTGCGAGAAAATAAGTGTGCCGTTAGTGTTGAGCTTGGTATAAATATCCGCGAGTAGCTGAGGATAATCCTGTACATAATGAAAGGCGAAAGAGCTGGTGATTACATCAAAATTGTCATCAGGCAGAGTGTTGAGTTGTTCCATTGCCAGTTGATATAACGCAAAGTGCGGTTGTTTTTCGGCGAGATTTTTTGCTGCCTGTTGCAACATTGCTTGCGATAAATCCATTCCCACTACAAACTTCGCCCCTTTTTCTAAATAAAGCTGTAAATGTTCGCCCATTCCACAGCCGAGATCGAGCAATTTTTTGCCTTGCAAATCGGGCAATAAGCTGAGCATTGTGGGCTTTTCCACAATTTCATTGAGGCTAATGGGGTTTTGGCGTAATTTTTGATACAGCTCGAAAAAGCCTTCTTTGTCGTAAACAGAGGTTTTCATTTTATTTTCTATAGAAAAAATTAGCACGGGAAAGCCCGTGCTAAAACGAGAAATAATGTGGCTTATTTTATGCTATTTGTGGCTATCTGCCAAATACGGGCAACCAGCCCACAAGATCGGCAAGCTGTACCAAAATATTGATCACGCCGAATAAAATCACGAAATAAATCATTCCACTGCCGCCATAAACTTGATAGCGTTGGTCTGGAAACCGCTTGCGACTTGCTTTTGCTAGCAGTGCGGGGGTAATCACCGCCCAAATGGTGGCAGCAAGCCCCGCGTAGCCAATGGCGATTACAAAGCCATAAGGGAAAAGCAGGCTTAAAATCAACGGTGGTAAGAAGGTGAGCAAGGCGGTTTTGGTTCTGCCTGCTCCGTTGTTATCAAATTTGCACAGATCCGCGAGGTAATCAAATAAACCAAGGGTTACACCGAGGAACGAGCTTGCGATCGCCATATAGGTGAAGAAGCGTAGCATTAAGCCAATATAATCCGTTTGAATTTGGGCGTTAAGGGCTTCTAATAAGAGGGCGATGTCGCCGCCTTTTTGGATCACAGGGATAAACTCATTGCGTGGCAAATTCCCTTGAATGGCTAACTGCCACAGCATATAGATGATGAGGGCGATGAATGTGCCGTAAATAATGGATTTGGTGACTTTGCCGCTATCGCGATCGTAATATTTCACCAAACTCGGGACATTTTGATGAAAGCCAAAGGACACCAAGCACACGGGCAACGCGGCGAGAGCGTAAGGCAAATATTGCTGTTCCCCTTGCGAGAGGCTATTGAGCAAAATATCTGTCTGCACTAAGCCGAGCAAATTGGTGATAGAGAGGAAAAACGCCACCACCATTCCCGCGATCAAAATCGCACTTAAACGATCAACGGCTTTGGTGGAAAACCACACGAAAAAGGCGAGTACTGCACAGAAAATCAGCGAGCCAAAAGTGCGTCCAATTTGCACCGCACTTTGATCTTGGCTGAAAAGTTGGTTGAGGAAACTTTCCGTTAAACCACCGCCAGAGGTGATATAGGCATAGGTGAGAATGTACAACACAAAGGCAACGGACAGCCCATTAATCACGTTCCAGCCTTTGCCGAGCAAATCTTTAACGATGGTGTCAAAACTTGCCCCAGTGGGGTAATGCAAATTGGCTTCCAACAGCATTAAGCCGGAGGTGGTCATACAAAACCAAGTGTAGCAAAGAATCAACATTGAGCCGATAAACCAAACACCCGCTGTGGAAATCGGATTGGCGAGCATACCCGCCCCAATCGTGCCGCCTGCGATAATCATCGCCCCGCCAAATAATGAAGGATTTTTTTTCATAATCTTGCCCTAATCAAAGATAAAATACGTTGAACTATTATAATAGTACAGTAATAAAAAACAATGGCTAAAAACGCCACCGCGAAAAAAATCCTAAACTCGACAATTCGCAATGAATAAGGCTATAATGACACCGATTATTTGTGATTGTTTGGGTTTAAACTCGAACAACAATACCATTCATAAACTAAGAAGGAATACAAAATGGGTTTAGAAACCGTTCCAGCAGGAAAATCGCTTCCTGATGATATTTATGTTGTGATTGAAATTCCAGCCAACTCTGATCCAATCAAATATGAAGTGGATAAAGAAACGGGAACATTATTCGTAGATCGCTTTATGGCGACAGCGATGTTCTATCCCGCAAACTACGGCTACATTAACCACACCCTCTCGCTTGATGGCGACCCAGTTGATGTACTCGTGCCAACCCCTTATCCATTACAACCGGGTTCTGTTATCCGTTGCCGTCCAGTGGGCGTGTTGAAAATGACGGACGAATCAGGTCAAGATGCCAAAGTGATCGCCGTGCCACATAGCAAATTAAGCAAAGAGTACGATCACATCAAAGACGTGAATGATTTACCCGCACTCTTAAAAGCCCAAATCCAGCATTTCTTTGAAAGCTACAAAGCTCTCGAAGCTGGCAAATGGGTGAAAGTTGATGGCTGGGAAGACGTGGAAGCAGCGCGTAAAGAAATCTTAGATTCTTTCGAGCGTGCGAAAAAATAATCCACCATTTAACTACCAAATACCGCATTAAAAGTGCGGTATTTTTCTAGGGGGAAATTTATCGCTGTTTCCGTTCAAGCGAAGGCAAGGCTTCGATCCGCAAACCGAAAAAATAACAAAATCACGCGGTATAATATTGAACGCCAACAGCGATATTTTTCTGATAGGGCTAAACCTAAGGAATTACGATGCTAAAAACACTCAAAAAACTTACCGCACTTTCGTTTCTCGCTTTATTTTTGAATGCCTGTGCGGATTCCGCTAGCATAAACCAACAATCCGCTGCGAGCTATATGCAAACGGTGAATAAAGCCAAACAGCAAGGAGTTGTGGACACCACCTCCCCCACCGCAAAACGCATTCACAACGTGTTTAACCAAATGCGTCCCTATGCCGCTCAAGAAAATCACACGGGGCAACCCTTTAATTGGCAACTCACCGTCATCAAATCCAACGAACTCAACGCGTGGTCAATGCCAGGGGGCAAAATGGCATTTTACACAGGGCTAGTGGATAAACTTCAGCTCAGCGATGATGAAATCGCCACCGTAATGGGACACGAAATGGCTCACGCCCTCAAAGAACACAGCAAGAAACAAGCAAACTTAGGTGTATTTACTAATGTGATGGCTCAAGTTGCTCAGGTTGCTCTTGCAACTCAAATTGGCTCAGAAGGAAGTGGATTCGTTGTTGGATTAACTAAAGATTGGGCATTGGACAAACCTTATTTCCGAAGTGCCGAAACGGAAGCAGACGAAGTAGGGCTATTTTTAATGGCAAGGGCGGGCTATAACCCACAAGCTGCTCCTAAATTATGGGAAAAAATGCAAAAAGTTTCATCTGGTTCACAAGGTGTGCTTGCTGCACTTTCTTCCACCCATCCAAGCGATAAAGATCGCCAACAAAATCTACTTCGCCTAATGCCAGAGGCAGTGGCGATTTATAAAGCGAGTAAATAATTATTTATAAATAGACAAAACAAAGTGCGGTGGAAAATTCGGAGATTTTACACCGCACTTATTTTTTACGTTTTCTAAGAAGGAGTTGGTTTTCTCAGTTCCCAGCCTGTTTGGGTTTTGATTAAATACAAGTTTTTATCTTTTGCCGCATAGCCGCCTTTTACCGCTTCTAAAATTAAATTTTTCGGTAAATTTGCTGAGAAAACTTCGGCTTTGCCTTGTTCTTCGGCAAGAATGACATATACCGCAAGAGGGGGATTTTCAGGATCGGTTAAACGAATGTCGGCAATTTCAAAAGGTTGTACGCATTGCTGTTTCAGTTCTGACCAAGTGTAGCCAGCAGAAGGAATACAACCTTTTTCATCACGGTCAGCACCAACTAAGGGCGTTGGCGAAGGAGAAGTACAGCCCATAAGCAGGGCTGTACTAAGCAGGGATAACGTTATGCGTTTTTTCATCTTAGCGTCTTGGTAAATAGTTTACAGGATCAACGGATTTACCTTTGTAGCGAATTTCAAAATGCAGTTTTACACTATTTGTGCCAGAGCTTCCCATTTTGGCAATTTGCTGACCTGCTTTTACTTCTTGTTGATCTTTCACCAAAATACTTTCATTGTGAGCATAAGCACTGAGGAAATCATCGTTATGTTTGATGATGATGAGGTTTCCATAACCACGTAAAGCGTTTCCAGCATAAACTACACGGCCTGCAGCAGCAGCATTAATTGCTTGACCGCGTGAACCACTGATGTCGATCCCTTTGTTGCCACCATCGGCGTTAGAGAAGCTTTGCACAATATTACCGCGGGTTGGCCATCGCCAAGCAATATTATTAACTCCAGTAGTTTGCTGTGTTTTGGTGATAACAGGTACGCTTGATTTTACTTTTTCTTGAACTTGATTATTCATTTGCGTAGGCATAGTTATGGATGGCTCAGAAATATAGGAACTGTTATTTGAGCGTTGATTGTAGGTGCTTTGTGTTGTTTGAGTAGTAGAAGCTGTTGCTATTTTATTTGATACTTTCAAGACTTGACCAACGCTTAAATTATAAGGTTCACTCATATGATTCATTGTTGCAAGTTCTTTAACATCAAGCCCACAAATGTAGGCGATTAAAAACATTGTATCGCCTTTACGTACGGTATATGTGCTACCTTTATAGAACCCTTTGCTAATCTTGCTATAATCGGGTGCGTTTGTTTGTGGATTGCGTGGAATAACAAAGTCTTGTGATACTTTTTCCATAGCGACAACGGGTTGATTTTGTTGTAACTGTTGTGCGTTCCCTTGAGATGTTTGGTAAGTTTGATGGGGTTGTGGGGTTACCATCGAAGCAGGCATATTCTGTTTTTGAATTTGAGGCTCCCAAGTAGTAGATAAATTATTATCTACAGCTCGCATCATTCCCGCAGGTAAAGCATTGTTTGCTTCTTCTACAGGAGCAGGGCTGGTTGATGAACAAGCCGTTAATACAGAGATTGCAATGGGTAACATAAAAAAAGATTTTTTCATAATGTATTCCTTATTATTTATTAATTCATTGATTCTGGCATAGGTATTGATTTGATTTTAGGTTGCCATTCTGCTCCGTCCGCTGCCCCAGAATTGGCCACAGGTTGCATTACCCCAGGCGAGAGTGCATTTTCATCGTTAGGCGATGGCGTGGTTGCACAGGCTGGCAAGAGCAAAATAATAGACAATAATGAAAGCCATTTATTCATAGTAAAACCCAATTATCTCATAATTAAGTAAATAATCGCAGCCAAGAGGAGTACCGCCCAGCCAATCCACTCAATGGATTGCCGTAGCCGATGGGCAAATTTTTGCCCGCCCCAAGCGGATAATTTCGCCACCAAGATAAACCTTGCCAGCCGTGAAACGAGGGAAATGAGCAAAAAAGGCACAAATGCCATATGCATTACACCCGCACAGATAGTAAAAAGTTTATAGGGTAACGGCGTAAAGCCCGCAAGAAACATCACCATAACGCCCCAGCGTTGAAACCAACTGAGCAGGGTGTCAAATTGTGCTTGATAACCAAGGCTAACGAGATAATGCTGAATACTATCAAAGGCATAATAGCCCAATGCGTAGCCCACAATCCCGCCAATTGCAGAAGCGACGCCCGCATAAACGCCAAAACGCACAGCACGTTTGGGTTGAGATATTGCCATTGGGATTAACATCACATCAGTGGGAACAGGGAAAAAAATGGATTCAATAAAGCTAGTAAAAATCAACCAACCCGTTGCATAGGGGTGGGTTGACCATTGCATCACTTTATCGTACAGCGTACCAAAAATTTTCAATCGACTATCCTCAAGCTGTTGTAAAACATTGCATTATTCACTTTTTAACCAATCTTGTAAAGATTGGAGTGAGTGATAAGCGGTCATATCTGCTTGGATTGGCGTAATGGAAACATAGCCATTTTTCACCGCGTGAAAATCCGTGCCTTCTTGCTCATATTCCGCCAAGCCTGCAGGGCCAATCCAATAGATTGTGTCGCCACGGGGATCTTGCTGTTTAATCACTTCCGCAGCCGCAGCGCGATAGCCTAAATGGCAAACTTTAATGCCTTTAATTTCTTCATAAGGTAAATCTGGCACATTAATATTAATGATTTCGCGGCTTTTCAGTAACTGATTATGCAATTTCGGCACAAGTTCGCACACAATGCGTGCAGCGGTTTCATAATGCTGACGTCCATCAAGGGATACCGCAATGGCAGGCAAGCCAAGATGACGGCCTTCAAAGGCGGCGGCTACCGTCCCTGAATAAAGCACATCATCGCCTAAATTTACCCCTGCGTTAATGCCGGATACCACCAAATCAATTTGCCCTGAAAGAAAACCGTTTAACGCCAAATGCACGCAATCTGCAGGTGTACCATTAATGCAATAATCGCCATTATCCAATTTCATTGGGCGTAAAGGCTCAACTAAGGTGAGCGAGCTTGAGGCGGCACTACGATTGCGATCGGGGGCGACCACCGTAACTTGTGCGATTTTACGCAATTCTTTGGCAAGGGCTTTGATGCCTTCGGCGTGAATGCCATCATCATTAGAGAGTAAAATATTCATTGCATTTCCTATTCAATAATCTGTACTAATTCGCGAACGAGCGCCGTGGCATAACTGCCAGCAGGCAAATAAAACGCCAGTTTTAGCCCTTCGGGTAAAAATTCCCAATGCAAATGCTGTGCTTGCATTAAGAGCGGGCGGCGGCTTGGCTTCATTCGTTCCTTTTGCATTAAATTTAAAATATCTTGATGTTGCTGCACGATCGCCATTTCACGCGGATTGGCTGGCTGAATGCTTTCCCCAACTAAAGGCGCGGTGAGCAAAATATCTTGATTTTCTAACCGCTCTTTTAAGGCGTTTAAATCTTCATTTTCATCAATTTGAAACCAACTGTGCGAACCGTTGAGCTGCACAATGTCGCCCAGTAAAATTTGCTGTGTGAGCTTTGTTTGAATGCGATCAGACACCACTAAATTAAAAATTTCACTGCGCGCGGCGGAAAGATAAAAACTCCGCTTTTTGCGATCTTTCACCTTAATTTCGCCTTGCGCCCAACGCATCGCCTGAGTGAGATTATGCCCATCACGCCCGAAACGTTGTTCGGTGAAATAATTGGGAAAGCCAAAATTTGCTAAATTTTCTAACCGCACTTTAAGATCGGCTGTTTCCGTTGCACCGCGTAGCAAAATCTCAAAATGATTGCCATCTAGGCTGCCTGTACGAATTTTGCGGTTATGCCGTGTTACGTTGAGAATTTCCACGCCCTCTAGCTGAAACTGGCTGAAATCGGGCGTGGGCTGGCCTGCCATATGTAAGCAGAACCATTGTTCCGTAACTGCTTTGCGATCTTTTAACCCCGCATAACTCATATTTCTCGGCGAAATGCCCGCAAACTCTGCCAATTTTTCCCCCACGAAAAGGGTGTTAGCATCGGTTTTCCGCACATACAGGGCGACAAATTCCCCCTCGCCTGTCATCTCATAGCCCAAATTTTCTTTAACGATAAAATCCGTACATTCCGCTTTCAAATGGGCTTGTTGAGTAGGCGGAGATTGCAAATAAGCCAGCTCCAGCATTGATTACCCCTTAACCAAAAGGGCAACCGCTTCGCACGCAATGCCCTCGCCCCGCCCTGTAAAACCGAGCTTCTCACTGGTGGTGGCTTTCACATTCACTTGCTCCACATCACAAGCTAAAACCTGAGCAATGGCAGCCCGCATCGCATCAATGTGCGGACGCATTTTCGGTGCTTGCGCAATGATCGTAATGTCCACATTGCCGATTTTATAGCCCTTGTCTTGCACTTGACGATAAGCTTCTTGCAACAACCCTTTGCTATCTGCCCCTTTATATTGCGGATCGGTGTCTGGGAATAATTTACCAATATCGCCCAATGCCACCGCACCCAATAGAGCATCTGTCAACGCGTGCAATGCCACATCACCATCGCTATGAGCGATCAATCCTTTTTCATAAGGAACAGCTACCCCGCCAATGATAATCGGCCCTTCGCCACCAAAAGCGTGTACATCAAACCCATGCCCAATTCGTATCATATTCTTTCCTATTATTAATAAAATGTTATTAATGAAATGGTCGAAAATTATAGCACCAATGCGGGTATTCAAAAATGAATAATTAACGCTATAGTGTTTCTCATTTTTTAGCCTATAGTGCAGAGCCTGATTTTAAAATGAATCTAAAATATGCGGTTGTGTAAGTGAAAGGGCGTAAATATTTGCAATAAGATGCGTTTGTTCATTCTCAGGTATTATTAAGGGGATAAGTGCTAGCAACTCAGAATGACGTTGAAAAATTTGGGGAAAAGAAACCGCACTTTGTATTTCTGATAATATTTCAGCATCTAATGGATTGGCGATATATCCTCGTTTAATACGTCCTAATGCCATGGCTAAATGATTAAAGAGCATAAAAACTTGGCGATTATCTACATCAGCGTGCCATTGTGTAATCAAATGTTCCTGAATGTGCAAGATCCATTGTACAATTTCTTCATCTATGAGTTTTCTCTGTAATAAAAACGTTAATTGTTGCTGTAATTCCATTTTTACCTTCTGTTATTTATTCGAAGATTTGGACGTAGTGATTATAATTCTATATATGCTAACTTTACTGGAATCTCAGAAAATAAAACAGTGCAGAGATCACAAATTTGTATCAAAATAATAAAATTTTAGGAGAGTAAAAATGATAGATTTTGAGTGTTTTTCAGGCTATGAAGGATTAATTTTTGATATGGATGGCACAGTGATTGATACTATGCCGAGCCATAAAAGTGCGTGGGATAAGGTGGGAGAGACTTTGGGATATCCTATTGATGGGCAAATGCTTTATGAATTAGGCGGTGCTTCGGTAAGAGAAATCGCGAAAGTAATGATGCAAAAAGCAGCGATGCCAATGAGTTTATTTGATGATGTTATAAGATTAAAACGACAATATGGTATTGAGTTAATTATGCAACATTCAAGCCTACTTCCTACTTTTGATGTTGTGCGATATTTTTCTGATAAAAAGCCTTTAGCACTGGGTACAGGTTCTCATCAAGCAATAGTAAATTTATTATTAACAAAATTTGATCTTTATTCTTATTTTGATGCTATTGTTACAGCTGATGATGTAGAAAAACATAAACCTGCTCCAGATACATTTTTACGTTGTGCGGAGTTACTCCACGTTAATCCAAAAATTGCTTGGTATTTGAAGATGCTGATCTTGGTATAAAAGCGGGACTTGCAGCCGGAATGGACGTATTTGATGTGCGTATCAATCAGCTAGTAAAGGGGAAATAAATGTTATCCAATAAACAAAAAATGCTAGCGGGATTTGCTCATAAGCCAAATGATCGTGAATTAGCCCAGCTTCGTTTAGAAAATAAAAAACGTCTTTTCCAATATAACACACAAATTTGTCCTTCCGAAATAGAAAAAAGGACAGCATTGATTCAACAGATTTTAGGTAAATCCAAAGGGATTCCACATATTAATGCACCATTTTTTTGTGATTATGGTTGTTTTATTGAAGTGGGAGAAAATTTCTTTGCCAATTACCACTGTACGATGTTAGACAGTGGAGGGATTAAGATTGGGGATAATGTGATGTTTGCTCCAAATGTGAGTCTTTATACCGTTGGGCATCCCCTTGATCCAGAATTACGTCAGCAAGATTGGGAGCAAGCTTTACCTATTATCATTGGTAATAATGTTTGGATTGGAGGAAATACGATTATTTTGGGCGGTGTAACTATTGGAGATAATTCAGTCATTGGGGCGGGTTCTTTGGTTAATAAAAATATTCCAGCCAATAGTTTGGCTATGGGAAGCCCTGCAAAAGTAATTCGACAAATCAACGAACAAGATCGAATTAATTATATGAATAAATATATGACAGATTATGTTTGATTTGGTTGATTACAAGTTGTTTGACCAACAACATAATAGCCTGTGGATAATGTTTATTAGTGCGTTTTTAAGCTCAACAGTATTGCCAGGCAATTCAGAAATTATGTTTCTCTTTTTGACCGCACCTTTTGATGAGACATTTTTTTCTGTTGATATTTTTAAATTAGTTATTGTTGCAGTAATAGGGAATACCCTAGGGGGGATGACAACTTATATTATTGGACGATGTTTCCCTCATTTAGAACAACGAAATTTGCAACATAGCTGGGCATTAAAGAAAATCCAACGTTATGGTATTTGGACATTATTGTTCAGTTGGTTTCCTATTGTAGGTGATGCGTTTTGTGCATTGGCAGGTTGGCTAAGATTAAATTGGTTTAACTCATTGCTATTAATACTGATAGGAAAATTATTTCGCTATTTTCTACTACTTATCTTTAACCAAGTTTAGGTGTAGCCATTTTAATAAACAGTGAAGGTTCGCAATGTCTATATTGATTGTGGACAACTAGCCATAAAAAAGCCATTCTAAATAAGAATGGCGAAATAATTAAGGAATCAAATTTATTAAAACAACTGCAAGTTGCTATATCGTATGACTCTTTAATAGCAAGAAAGTTCAAAAATACAGAGATTTTTTTACATAAATTTACATTTTATAAGGAAGGATATTATGCCGTTACTTGATAGTTTTAAAGTCGATCATACGAAGATGAATGCTCCCGCCGTGCGTGTTGCAAAAATAATGCGTACACCAAAAGGTGATGACATTACCATTTTCGATTTACGTTTTTGTATTCCAAATAAAGAAATTTTACCGCCGAAAGGGATTCATACTCTTGAACATCTTTTTGCAGGTTTTATGCGGGATCACTTGAATAGTGAGCAAGTTGAGATTATTGACATTTCTCCAATGGGGTGCCGTACAGGGTTTTATATGTCATTAATTGGTAGACCGAATGAGCAACAAGTCGTAACAGCTTGGCTTGCGGCAATGAAAGATATTCTACAAGTGCAAAATCAAAATGATATTCCTGAATTAAATGAATACCAATGTGGCACTTATACAGAGCATTCCTTAGATGAAGCTCATCAGATTGCACGCAATATTCTTGCTCGTGGTGTTGGTGTGAATAGAAATGACGATTTATTGTTAGATGAGCGTTTGCTTGCACAATAATTCATTATCACTAAATGAGTTCTACTTTCATACAAGCTGGTTGCTCCTGTATGAAAGTGGACTGGATTTAGTGATCTTCAGATAAAAATTCTGTTAATAACTCATTGAGAAATAATTTGCCTTGTTGCGTAATTTGCCAAGTGCGGTCAGTTTCTTGAACATATTTTTTCCTTTTTGCCCAATTCATTGGCTCTCTGATAACATCGGAGGAAAGCCCCGTTAATTGTTGAAATTCCGTTTTGGGAAAGGCTTCCAGCAAGCGAAAACGGTTCATAAAAAATTCAAAAGGACGATCCGTAAGTGTGATCGGTTTTTCTTCATATAAATATTCCCCTCGCATATAGCCTTTAGGGTGCTTGGTTTTACTAAAACGTATAATATCGCTATTTGTAAAGCTCAGTTTGCCGTGAGCTCCACAGCCTATCGCCAAATAATCGCCAAATCGCCAGTAATTCAAATTATGCTGACACTGATCGCCCGCTTTGGCATAGGCAGAGGTTTCGTATTGCTGGTAGCCTGCGGTGGTTAAAAGCTGATGGCCTTGCTCGAAAATATCCCATAAGGCATCGTCATCAGGCAAAGTCGGCGGACGGTAGGCGAACATTGTATTGGGTTCAATGGTGAGCTGATACCAAGAGAGATGGCTTGGTTCAAGGGCGATGGCTTGGCGTAAATCCTCAAGGGCTTGGGGTAAAGTTTGCTCAGGCAAGCCGTGCATTAAATCCAAATTAATGCGGTGAAATCCTGAATCTTTCGCCATTTGCACCGCACTTTGGGCTTCTCGAGAATTATGAATACGCCCTAAGCGTTGCAATTTTTCATCATCAAAACTTTGTATGCCTAAAGAAAGGCGATTTACTCCCGCCTCTACATAACCTGAAAAACGGCTCGCTTCTGCCGTACCAGGGTTAGCTTCAAGGGTGATTTCAATCTCAGGCTCAAAAGGAATTTGTTGTTCAATACCTTGTAAAAGCTGAGAAATCGCTGTTGCTGAGAACAAGCTTGGCGTACCGCCGCCGATAAAAATCGAATGCAGAGAGCGATGAGCAATGCTTTCTTGATAGCGTTCAAGATCTTGACGTAAATCTGCTAGCAAATGCTGGACATAGTCTTGCTCGGGAATATTGCCTTTTTGAGCGTGCGAGTTGAAATCGCAGTAAGGGCATTTTTGCACGCACCAAGGGATATGGATATACAAACTTAACGGAGGCAATACGAGCATTATTTTAACCGCTCTTTTAATACTGCTAACGCCCTTGCACGGTGCGAGATTTTTTTCTTTTCTGCGGTGTCTAGCTCGGCAAAAGTGCGGTCTTTTTCTGGATAGAAAAAGAGGCTGTCATAACCAAAACCATTTTCTCCCTTTTCAGCAAAGGTGATTTCGCCGGCACATTCCCCCTCCGCAATAATCGGAGAAGGATCGGTTTCGTGTTGCAATAATACAATACAACTAACAAATTTAGCTTGCCGTTCTTTAGCTGGCACGTTAGCTAATTTTTGTAATAACTTTTTACGATTTTCGGCATCGGCTTGCTCGCTATCAACCCCAGCATAACGTGCTGAATATAAACCCGGCTCACCATTCAATGCGTTTACCACTAATCCGCTATCATCAGCAATCGCCGGCAAGCCAGACATTTTTGCCGCATAACGAGCTTTTAATAAGGCATTTTCCACAAAAGTTAAGCCTGTTTCTTCGGGGCTTTCAATGCCCAAATCAGTCTGTGCAATGACATCGAAACCAAATTCCGCAAGCACATCAGCCATTTCTTTCACTTTGCCTTGGTTGCCCGTAGCAAGCACAATTTTTTGTTTCATTTTTCAATCCTGTAATATGAAAAAGGTAGCTTGCACTAAGCTACCTTATAAGGATAAAACAGAAAGTTATCGTTAAAATGTTCTGACGATAATCTTTGACTTAGCTCAAGTAGTATAGTGCATTTTTTAATTTGTCTCTATTGGCTATTACTATTAAATGAAGATAAATCTATGCGATCTTTATTTTTTTCAAAAATCGCTTTTCCAATTCCCTTTACTTCTAATAGTTGTTCTGGTGCGATAAATTTACCGTGTTGTTCTCGATATTCCACGATAGCTTCTGCTTTCTTCGCCCCAATGCCTACTAAGGCTTTTTGAATTTCACTTGCACTTGCCGTATTAATATTGAGCTTTTCGCCAATAAATGTGGTGGCGATAGTTTTATTATCCGTCACTTGTGTCGTGGCTGGTGGATTCACTGTTTCATCAGCATAAACCGAACCAATAAATGTTATTGCCAAAATGAGAGAAGATAAAATCGTCTTAATTTTCATTGTGAGTTTCCTTTTTTCATTCCATATTAAAGTATGTTTA
This sequence comes from Avibacterium paragallinarum, assembly GCF_011765605.1. NCBI lineage: Bacteria > Pseudomonadati > Pseudomonadota > Gammaproteobacteria > Pasteurellales > Pasteurellaceae > Avibacterium > Avibacterium paragallinarum. The sequence goes on along the minus strand of NZ_CP050316.1, from coordinate 1,695,165 downwards.
CTGAACAATTCAGTATTTCCTACTTTGCATTGTAAGGAAAGAATAGACAAGAAACACACCGCACTTTTGCGATCGAGATCGTAAAATATTCGTGACTGAAGTATTCAGCCTGTCGGTGAGGAGTTTGTTTAAAGGTTGTTTTAAGAACAATTTGAAATGATAAAAAAATCCTACGATAACTATCGTAGGACTGTCTGTATTTCGAATGCTATTGTCGTGTTTTTAAATATTCCACCCGCCCAAATAAAAAGCGATTAACGCAATCGCGATTAGCACTGTACCGAGGTTGAGTTTTTTCACATCACCGCTGATGAGTCGTCCGATGACAAGGCAAGCGAAACCAAGCATAATGCCAGTTACGATATTGGCGGTTAGCACGATGAATACCGCACAAACCAAGCCACTCATAGCACCGATAAAGTCATTGAAATCTAATTTGCTGACATTGCTGAGCATTAATAACCCCACATACATCAAGGCAGGTGCAGTGGCGTAGTTTGGTACGAGAGTAGCGAGTGGTTGGAAGAAGATCATTAATAAGAATAATACGCCCACGACAATGGCGGTGATACCCGTTTTCCCGCCCGCAGCCGTACCCGCAGCAGATTCGATATACACCGCCGCAGGGGCTGTGCCGAATAGACCTGAGAAAAGGCTACTGACAGAATCGGAAGTTAAGGCTTTGCCGCCGTTGATGATTTGCCCGTCTTTATCCAGCAAATTGGCTTGCCCTGCAACCGCTCGGATTGTCCCTGTGGCATCGAAAACGGCAGTCATCACTAAGGCGAAAACAACGGGCAGAATGGCAGGTTGCAATGCTCCTGTGAGGTCTAATTGTAAGAACAGCGATTGCTCGCCGAAACTTGGCATTTTGAACAATTCACCGTTGAAGGTAACGTTCGGATCAACCGCTAAGCCGATCAGCGTGATCGCGATAATCACCCACAAAATGCCGCCTTTGATTTGCATTTTTTCTAGCCCGATAATCGCCGCAAGCCCAGCAAGGGAAATCAACACGGGGAAGCTGGTGAAATCGCCGAGTTTGATCGGTAGCCCTGCTTGGTTGCCTACCACAATACCTACGCCGTTGGTGGCGATTAATAATAAGAATAAGCCGATACCGATACCTGCCCCTTGTGCAATGCTAGCTGGGAGGTTGCGTAAAATCCACGCTCGCACGCCAGTAGCAGAAATTAGGCTAAACACGATTCCCATTAAAAACACTGCCCCTAAGGCAACGGGAATGCTCACCCCTTGCCCTAAAACGAGGCTGAAGGCGGTGAAAGCGGTGAGGGAAATGGCACAGCCGATCGCCATTGGGGCGTTTGCCCATAAGCCGATTAAAATTGAGCCAAGCCCAGAAACTAAACAGGTAGCGATAAACACGCTTTCAGGCGGAAAACCTGCCGCCGCGAGCATATTCGGCACGACAATCACGGAATACACCATTGCTAAAAAGGTGGTTAAGCCCGCGATAATTTCTTGACGTAAGGTTGAGCCACGCTGGGTGATCTCGAAAAGTTTTTCTGTAAGCATAAATGTCCTTTACAAGTGAGGGAAAGAAAAATGGCGTTATTTTACAGAAAAGTACGCAATAGTAAACGTTTGCGGTGTCAGGAAAATCGGGATTGGCGAAAAAGTGCGGTGTTTTCTGGACGAGTTTTTTTCGCGATGATGAAAATCTGGCGAAAAAATGGTTTATACTAGCCAAATTTATGACAAGTAAGAAACTGAGGAACAAAATGACTATTTTAGTAACAGGCGGAGCAGGCTATATTGGATCGCATACGGTAGTGGAATTAGTAAACGCAGGATTTAACGTGGTGGTGTTGGATAATTTAAGCAATTCCTCACCAAAATCTTTGCAACGCGTAGAGCAAATTACCGGTAAAGCGGTGAAGTTTTATCAAGGCGATGTGTTAGATCGTGCGATGTTACAGCAAATTTTTGCCGAAAATGCGATCAACTCAGTCATTCACTTCGCGGGCTTAAAAGCGGTGGGCGAAAGCGTGCAAAAGCCAATGGCGTATTATCAAAATAACGTGGTGGGATCGCTGGTTTTGGTGGAAGAAATGAAAAAAGCGGGCGTGTGGAATTTGGTGTTTAGTTCTTCTGCCACCGTGTATGGCGATCCTGAAATCGTGCCAATCACCGAACAATGCAAAGTGGGCGGCACAACCAACCCTTACGGCACATCAAAATTAATGGTTGAGCAAATTCTCACCGATGTCGCAAAAGCTGAACCACAATTTAGCTTCACCATTTTGCGTTATTTCAACCCTGTTGGCGCGCATCACAGCGGTTTGATTGGCGAAGATCCAACAGGCATTCCGAACAATTTATTGCCTTACATCAGCCAAGTGGCGATCGGCAGATTACCGCAACTTTCTGTGTTCGGCAGTGATTATGATACCCACGACGGCACGGGCGTGCGTGATTATATCCACGTTGTGGATCTCGCCATTGGGCATTTAAAAGCTTTAGAACGTCATCAAAATGACGCTGGCTTGCACATTTATAATCTCGGCACGGGCGTAGGTTATTCCGTGTTGGATATGGTGAACGCCTTTGAGAAAACGAATGGCATTCAGATCCCTTACAAACTGGTGGATCGCCGCCCAGGGGACATTGCCACTTGTTATTCCGATCCGTCCCTTGCCGCCGAAGAGCTAGGCTGGAAAGCGGAGCGGGGCTTGAACGAAATGATGCAAGATACGTGGAACTGGCAAAAAAATAATCCTAAAGGCTATCGGGATTAGGCGTTTATGCGGTGGCATTGGCTGCCGCATAAATTTATCTGTTTTTCTCACCGCACTTTTATCGCTATGACAACGACACCACCCCTCTGGCAGCAGATTTTTAGTCGCAATATGCTCATTTGCGTGTTCACGGGTTTTAGCTCAGGGTTGCCGCTGTATATTTTGATTTCCCTGCTGCCAATTTGGCTGCGTTCTGAGCAAATCGACCTCAAGGCCCTCGGCTATCTCACCCTCATCACCTTGCCGTTTTCGTGGAAATTTCTCTGGTCGCCATTGCTTGATCGTTTTGTGCCACCGTTTTTAGGACGGCGGCGGGGCTGGATTTTTATCTCGCAAATTCTCTTACTCGTGAGCCTTGCCTTATTTGGCTTTATCGATCCCAAACAGCAAGGGGGCTTGAGTTTGGTCGCGGGGCTAGGCACGCTTTGTGCGTTTTTTTCCGCCACGCAAGATATTGTGCTTGATGCCTATCGGCGGGAAATTTTATCCGATCAAGAACTCGGGCTAGGCAATTCCATTCACGTCAATGCGTATCGCGTAGCGGGCTTAGTGCCAGGGTCGCTATCGCTGATTTTATCCGATCATTTTGCTTGGCAAACCGTGTTTATCATCACTGCACTGTTTATGTTGCCGGGCATTTTTATGTGCCTATTTTTAAGCACTGAGCCAAAAATTGAGCTGAAAAAACACCGCACTTTACAAGATAGCGTAGTCGAGCCGTTTCGCGAATTTTTTCAACGCAAAGGGATTTGGTCGGCATTGGGAATTTTAGCGTTTATTTTCCTCTACAAACTTGGCGACAGTATGGCAACGGCGTTGATTTCGCCATTCTATTTGGATATGGGATTCAGCCATACACAAATTGGCGTGGTGGTGAAAAATGCTTCCCTTTGGCCGATGATCGCCGCCAGTATCCTAGGCGGGGTGATAATGCTGAAAATCGGTATTAACCGTGCTTTATGGCTGTTCGGCGTGGTGCAAATGATCACCATTTTGGGCTTTGCGTGGCTAGCAAGCCAAGGGCCTTTTACGGAGGTGGACAGCACCGCGTTGTGGTCGCTTGGCGTGGTAGTGGCGGCAGAATATATCGGCATCGGCTTAGGTACAGCCGCCTTTGTCGCCTTTATGGCACGCGAAACCAACCCGCTTTACACTGCCACCCAACTCGCCTTATTCACCAGCCTCGCCGCCTTACCCCGTGCCACCTTAAACACCCAAGCGGGCACATTAATTGACTGGCTCGGCTACTATGAGTATTTCTGGCTTTGCTTCTGGCTCGCGATTCCCGGAATGTTATGCTTATTTAAAGTTGCCCCTTGGAAGCAAGCAAAGTAGCACGTTTATTGACGAAAAAATTAGGAGAAAGTAATGCAATTTCTGAAAAAACTCAGTTTTTTATTAGCAAAATTCACCGCACTTTTTATTATCGTGCTGGCGTTAATCACCTTTTATAAACCTGAATTATTCACTTGGGTAAAAGGCGATACGCAAGTGTTCATCATCAGCATTATTATGCTTTCAATGGGAATGACTTTAGGTAAAAAAGATTACCAAGTGTTAGCACAACGTCCGTTAGATATTCTTATTGGTACGATTGTGCAATATACCGTAATGCCTTTTGTGGCGATTGCGATTGCAAAAAGTTTTGAGCTTTCTCCAGCACTTACCCTTGGTTTGGTCTTAGTTGGTTCTTGCCCTGGTGGCGTAGCGTCTAACATTATGGCGTTTCTATGTAAAGGCGATGTGGCGTTTTCAGTGGGAATGACCACTGTGTCCACCCTGATCGCACCCGTGATGACCCCGCTCTTGCTCAATTATTTAGTTGGACAAAGTATCGAAATGAACGGCTGGGCGATGTTTAAATTTATGTTGCTTGTAACCGTCTTGCCTGTTGCTGTGGGGTCAATTTTGAATATGGCATTTCACCGCAAACAATGGTTTCAAGATATTAAAGCCTTAATGCCTGGTGTGGCAGTGATTAACTTTGCCTTTATCGTTGGCGGCGTGGTGGCGATTTATGGCAACTATTTTTTGCAATCTGGGCTGGTGATTTTGCTGTGTATTGTTGTGCATAATGTGATTGGCTATGCCTTGGGCTATTTAGTAGGCAAAGGCGTTGGAATGAGCCTCGCGAAAAAGAAAACCCTTTCGCTCGAAGTGGGCGTACAAAACGCAGGGCTTGCTACAGGGTTGAGTATGAAATTTTTCCCCGCGATTCCTGAATCTGCCGTAGTGTGTGCAGTGGCTTGCGTATGGCATTCTGTAGCAGGAACAGTGTATGCGAATTTTTTATTGTGGATCGATAAGTATCGGCAAGCAGAGTAATAATGAAAATATCGATTTAATCAAAACAAAATTATGTTGATACTTGTAGGGAGATGTGTTCACCTGAAAAATACAATATAGCGAAACTTCTTTCACTTTCCTACGGCGTTATAGTCGTTTGATTTCAAAATAATACGGTGTTATTTCGCCTTGCCGTACTATTTGTACTGTCTGAGACTTGTTGCCTTGTCTTATTTTGAACTTAAACGACTATATTTCTCCTCTCCGTATGCTTGTATTGTCATCGGAGCAGAGTGTTGTATAAAAGTGAACTCAATTGAGCTATATAAGCGAAAAAACGTAGATTAGTAAAATAGTAAAATAGTAAAAAGTGGGAAGGCGACGCTATTCATATTCTCTTAGGCGTTTCCCTAAAAGGGAATGCAAGGAGCCCAAATAATTGTCAAGCGACATCAGCATTACTTAACCAATCCATTAATGTTTTCAAATCTTGTTGCCAATATTCATTCAGTTGTGCGATCCAATCATCAATCTTCGCCTCCCAATCTGAAGATTGCCATTCTTGCACTGACGCGGCGAGGTGTTGAATGCGTTTTAAGCCCACAGACCCTGCGGCTCCTTTGATTTTGTGGGCAAGGTCGGCTAGGGGTTCTTTTGGGTAAGGAGCGTTTTTGTATGCCTTGTATGCGGTGTTCAGTTCTGCAATATAATCAGGCATTTGCTGTTCAAACAGTGCGGTGTTATTTTTCACTGTTTTTTTGCCTAAGAGTGCCATAAGCTCATTCAAAAATGGGAAATCCAGCGGGCTATCGTACGATGCGGATAGCCTTTCTGCCTGATAAGGCACAAAGCTCGGAGGCGGTGAGCTTGGCGTGAGGTCATCAGCAAAATACTGATACAAACATTGCGTTAGTTCGTCCAAGGAGAGAGGTTTGCGGAGAATGTCGTCCATTCCCTGTTGCAAATAATCTTGCTTATCGTGCATTACATTAGCAGTTAAGGCGATCAGCGGCGGGAGATAATCATAGTGATCATTTTCATAATTTTGACGCAACTGTTGGGCGATGTCGAAGCCAGACATATCTGGCAGTTGAATGTCGATCAGCAATAAGTCGTAGTCATTTTGTTCAAATTTCTCAATGGCTTGCTTGCCCGTCATTGCCACATCAACCTGATAGCCCAATTTTTCTAAAATAGATTTCGCCACCACGATATTCACTTCAATATCTTCAATCAACAAAATGCGTAGCTGATGAGGTAAATAATGCTGATATTCTAAAGGTTTACTCACAATTTCCGCTTGGATCTGTAATGTAAAAACAGAGCCTTTTCCCACCGCACTTTGCACGGTGAGATCGCCGCCCATTAGGTTGGCGATGGTTTTGGAAACTGCTAAGCCAATGCCACTGCCCGCGTGCTGATATTGTTTGGATTTCACGCGATAATACATCGCGAAAATATGTTCTAGCTCGGCTTGTGCAATGCCAATGCCCGTATCAGAAATCGCAAAAGCGAAAGTTTGTTCTGCTACTTGTGAAACACGGAGGCGAATCACGCCTTTTTCGGTGAATTTCACCGCATTATTAATTAAATTCCACAGAATTTGGCTTAATCTGGCGTTGTCGATGTAAATCCATTGCGGTAAGTTTGGCTCATATTGCAATTCAAATTTCAGGTGGTTTTGCTCTGCCATTAAGGTGGCAAAATTGGCGATGTCATTGAGAAAAGCGTAAAGATCCGTTTCTTTGCGGTTTAATTCGATTTTATGTGCATCAATTTTTTCTAGATCGATAATATCGCTAAAAATATGCCCTAAAGACACCGCACTCATATTGATGGTTTTGAGATAATTTTGTTGTTCGGGATTCAAGGGGCTGTCTAGCAAAATGCGACTTAAGCCGATAATGCCATTGAGCGGCGTGCGTAGTTCGTGGCTGATGGTGGTCATTAAAGCGGTTTTGTTACGGCTACTTTGTTCTAAATCATTTAACGCAACAGATAATTTTCGTTCCGCAATCATTCTTTCTGATACTTCACGACGTAAATTATCTACCAATTTTGCCAGTTCAAGGCGAGATTTTTCTAGTTTTTCTACTAATAAGGTGAAGAAATAAATCACAAATGGGGCGGAAATTAAGCCAAAAAATACAGAACGCCCTACATCGTGCCAATATACTGTGCCGACTACACATAAGCTCAACAAAAATTGCGTGCAAAGGGCAAGCACCGCCAAAATGACTACACCAAGCAAGGAAAATTTTACCCTGCCTAAGCGGATCACCCAATCTACATAGCGTTGTGCAAAGTGTTTGATATTCTTCATTTTATCGCCTTATTGTTAGCTAGAAATAACCGAACTATAATGAGAAATGGCAGAAAAAGGAAGTCAGAAAAGAAAAAATCTGCTTCATTTCGAAGCAGATCCTTAAGAAGGAAGCTAAATTAACGACTGCGGAAAATAATACGCCCTTTACTTAAATCGTAAGGTGTCATTTCCACCGTTACTTTATCGCCCGTTAAGATACGGATATAATTTTTACGCATTTTTCCTGAAATATGTGCAGTAACAACGTGTCCATTTTCTAATTCAACGCGGAACATCGTGTTCGGCAAGGTTTCTAAAATCGTGCCTTGCATTTCAATACAATCTTCTTTTGCCATTAATTCCTCTAATGTTAATAAAATAAGTCAAAAAACGGGCGAATTATACTCTTTTCACCCGCATTCACCAAGTTTTTTCTAGAAATTTAGTGAACTACTCAGAAAATCAAAAATTGTGATAGAATCCCCGCTGAAATTTTGCACCACAGGTTAATAGCTAAATTATTTTTCAACTTAGCTAAGTTTTTATTTGTATTCGGAGTTTTTAATGATTCATAAAATAATGCGTTCCCGCGACCACCACGAACCGCACCGTGTCGCTACCACCTTGGAGCTTTATTTTGATTTAGTTTTTGTTATCGCCATTGCTGCCACCGCGAGCGGTTTACACCACGCTTTAGCAGCTCATCATTTCAGTGACGGATTAATTCGTTTTGCCACCTCGTTTTTCTGCGTATGGTGGGCGTGGATGAACTTTACTTGGTTTGCTTCAGCTTATGATAACGACGATTTTCGTTACCGCATTGTTACAATGGTGCAAATGTTCGGGGCGATTATTTTAGCCATTGGCATTAATAATGTGTTTGAGCATAATGATTACACAATGATCCTCATTGGTTATACCGTAATGCGTATTGCTATGGCATATCAGTGGTTTCGTGCTGCCAAAAGCGATCCTGAGCGTCGAACGACCTGTTTACGCTATGCGTTCGGTATTATTATTGCACAGCTTTTTTGGGCAATTATTGTTATCTATATTCCTCATTTGTTTAATCAAATCTTCCTATTTGGTGCTTTACTCGAATTATCTGTTCCCGTTTGGGCGGAAAGTGCCAATAAAACTGCGTGGCATCCGCATCACATTGCCGAACGTTATGGTTTATTGGTGATTATCGTACTCGGCGAAGGTATTCTAGGGGCGACCAACGCCATCACGCCATTATTCCACAGTAATGAAGCGATACTTACTGAAGCATTCCCTTTAGGCTTAGGGATTTCAGCGTTAATGTTCTCTCTTTGGTGGCTTTATTTCAAAATGCCGTGGGGGGAATTTTTACATTCACAACGCACCTTAAATAACGCGTTAGTCTATGGCTACGGACATTTGCTAATTTTCATCGCCCTCACCGCCTTAGGTTCAGGCTTAGAATTGCTCGCCGATTCAGTAAAAGAATTTGGCACAATGGCGGAAGTCGCCGAACACAGCACAAACGCCCATTCAGTTTCGCCTTTATTTGCAATGACCGTGTTAAGCCTCTGCACTGCGATTTATCTCATCGCCTTAGCATTCTTGCGTTGGTATTTAGATAAAGATACCAATTACAGCGTAATTGGCTTTACCCTCGCTATTGCTGCCACTTTCCTCGGTGTGCTATGCGTATATTTAGGAATGCCATTGCAATGGTCAATTTGGTTCACCGTGATCGCCCCGATTGCGATGATTTCTTTTTATAAAACCAAGCCCATTCATTTAGACTAAATCACTTCTCGGGCGGGCAACTTGTCCGCCCTTTTCATTTGTGATAAAAACACACCTCTCATCATTATTCCGTTGGATTTTTCCTTTTCTTATATTAGGATACAGAAACCACTTTTTATAAAGGATAATCATTATGTTAGTTCGTCTTTCAACACAACCCGCGTCCCCCGTTTGGGGGGGAAATGCGTTGCTTAGCTTTGCCAATGAGGAAAGCATTATCCATCTGCAAAAAAATGCTTCAAATTCTGACCGCACTTTGATCCAACAAGCGGCACGCAAATTACGCAATCAAGGCATTCACAACGTGGAACTCAGCGGCGAGGGCTGGGATTTAGAAAACTGCTGGGCGTTTTATCAAGGCTTTTATTCCGCGAAACAAGATTATGCTATTGAATTTCCTCATCTTGACGATGAGCCACAAGCGGAATTATTTGCACGTATTCAATGTGGTGACTTTGTGAGAGAAATCATTAACTTACCTTCTGATGTGATTACTCCGAAAAAATTAGCTGAGCGTGCGGCTCAATTTATTGCCGAGCTTTCAGCCGACTACGCCAGTGAAAGTGCGGTCAGTTTTGACATCATTTCTGGCGAAGAATTGCTCGCAAAAAATTATCAAGGTATTTGGCAAGTGGGGAAAGGCTCGGCAAATCCCCCTGCAATGTTGCAACTCGATTTCAACCCAAGCCAAGATCCCAACGCCCCTGTATTGGCTTGTTTAGTAGGTAAAGGGATCACCTTTGACAGTGGCGGATACAGCATTAAGCCAAGTGATTCAATGTCCACAATGCGAACGGATATGGGCGGGGCGGCGTTGCTCACAGGTGCATTGGGAATGGCAATTGCCGGCGGGTTAAATCAACGCGTAAAACTTTATCTATGCTGTGCGGAAAATATGGTGAGTGCCAATGCCTTAAAACTGGGCGACATCATCACCTATCGCAATGGCGTAACGGCGGAAGTGTTAAACACGGACGCAGAGGGTCGCCTTGTGCTGGCAGACGGTTTGATCGAAGCGGATAAACAAAACCCACAATTTATTATCGACTGTGCCACCCTAACAGGGGCGGCGAAAGTGGCAGTGGGGAACGATTATCACAGCGTACTTTCAATGGATAACGAATTGGTTACCGCCTTATTGAATGCGGCACAGACCGCCAATGAGCCTTTCTGGCGTTTACCTTTTGAAGAATTTCATCGCGGGCAGATTGCTTCGCAATTTGCTCAAATCGCCAATATCGGCACCGTGCCAGTAGGAGCGGGGGCAAGCACCGCAACGGCGTTTTTGTCCTATTTTGTCAAAAATTATCAACAACATTGGTTGCACATTGATTGCTCAGCCACCTATCGCAAATCCGCTAGCAATTTATGGGCGGCAGGGGCGACAGGTATCGGCGTGCAAACACTGGCTCATCTTTTACTTAATCAAGCCAACTCATAGGAGGAAAATATGGAACGGACGTTGTCAATTATCAAGCCCGATGCGGTGGAGCGTAACCTTATCGGCAAAATCCTAACTTGTTTGGAAAATGAAGGCTTTCGCATTGTGGCGATGAAAATGGTTCATCTCACCCAAGAGCAAGCGGAGGGCTTTTACGCTGAACATCAAGGTAAACCTTTCTTTGCGGGCTTGGTGGAATATATGACTTCTGCCCCTGTGGTGGTTTCTGTTTTGGAAAAAGAAAATGCGATAAAAAACTACCGCACTTTAATGGGGGCAACGGATCCAGAACAAGCCGAAGCTGGCACAATTCGCAAACAATTTGCCTTAAGCAAGCGACAAAATTGCGTACACGGTTCGGACAGCCCTGAAAGTGCAGAACGCGAAATTGCGTATTTTTTTAGTGAAAATGAGCTTTGTCCAAGAAAATAGTCAATAAAAATGCCAATTATAAAAAATTGGCATTTTTATCATATTACTTGTTTGATTTTAGAACATTCAATATCACAAAAATTAATCTAAACGCTTAGCAACTTCTAACCATTCAGCTTTAAATTCGCGACGCATATTATTGATTGCATCAATAATATCATGATGAACAAGATGCTCATTTTGAATTCCTACGCAGTATCCACCTTTACCTTGTAATAAGAGAGCTACCGCATAAACACCCATACGAGAAGCTAAAATACGATCAAACGCACAAGGTGTTCCACCACGTTGAATATGCCCTAAAATCGTTGCTCGAGTTTCGTGTTTCACGCGAGCTTCAATTTCTTTAGCTAATTCATTTACATCACAAATATGTTCTGTGATAGCGATAATAGCGTGACGTTTACCTTTAATAATACTACGTTCAATTTGCTGAATTAATTCTTCTCGGTTAAATTCTACTTCGGAGGCGACAATATACTCACAACCACCTGCAATACCTGCTGAAATAGTTAAGTCACTACAATGTCTGCCCATTAATTCCACGATTGAAATACGTTGGTGCGAGCTTGAAGTATCACGCAAACGGTCAATGGCAGTTACAGCAGTTTCTAACGCGGTTTGATAACCGATAGTGTAATCTGTTCCAGCTACATCATTATCAATGGTGCCAGGAATCCCCACACAAGGGAAGCCGTGTTCTTCGGTAAGCAATTTCGCTCCCATATAAGAACCGTCCCCGCCGATAACTACGAGTGCATCAATGCCGTGTGAACGTAAAATTTCCGCACATTTCGCCCGCACTTCAGGTTTTTTAAATTCTGGGAAACGTGCTGAACCAAGGAATGTACCGCCACGATTGATTATATCTGATACGCTATAACGCGTTAATTGTTTGATTTTATTATGATAAAGTCCGTGATAGCCATCATAAATGCCATAAACTTCTAAGCCTTCTCCTAATGCAGCACGGACTACTCCACGAATTGCTGCGTTCATTCCTGGTGCATCACCACCACTGGTTAATACGGCAATTTTTTTGATCATAATGCAAATACCTTTATTGAAAGTTAGTAATATAGAAATTGTGCGTAGCTTACACTATTCCCAATTATCGCTCTAGAAAAATTTTGTGAATTACTTCACATTTTGATTTAGGTCTAAGTATTTTTTGATAAGTTACCCATTATTACTTTATCTTGCTCTTCATTTTTCACTACACTAGTAGGTTCGTGGTGAATCACAATATCGACTCGAGGAAAACATTGACGTAAACGCTGTTCAAGATGATCGGTGATTTGATGAGCTTCAATAAAAGAAAGGTGATCATCAAGTTCCAAATGAAATTGAATAAAGCGGATAGCCCCCGAGCGTCGAGTGCGGAGATCGTGAAAGCCTAAAATATTGGGTTGCGATTGGATAACTTGTTCAATTTGTTCGATTTCCTCTGGAGGCAAGGCTTGATCGAGCAATAATTGAATAGCATCGTAAAACATCTGTCCCGCATTAAACAAAATATATAAAGCGATCAAAATAGCAAAAATCGCATCAGCCCAAAGCACGCCCCATAGGGTTAGCCCGAGCGAGCATAAAATCGCGATATTCATCAGCAAATCGGTTTGATAATGCAGTCGATCCGCTTTGATTGCGGGGCTGTCCGTTTGCTTGATAATGTGGCTTTGATACAGCACCAATAGTAACGTCGCTGCAATGGAAATCAGGGTAACGATCACGCCTAAATAAGTTTGCGTTAAGGGCTGCGGGGCAGTGAGGCGATAAATGCCTTGAAGCAACAGGAAAATGGCACTGCCCGAAATAAACGCACTTTGAATTAAGGAAGCCAAAGACTCCGCTTTACCGTGTCCAAAGGAATGGTTGTGATCCGCAGGCATTAGGGCAAAACGCAAAATCAGCATATTCATAAAAGAGGCTAATAAATCCAGCGTGGAATCGGTGATTGAGGCGAGCATACTGACGGAATCCGTTTTCCACCACGCAAAGCCTTTAATTAAAATTAAAATAAAGGCGGTGGCAATCGCCAAATTCGCCGCACTTTTGACTTGTTTGGAATAGACTTCTTGCATTATTTTTTACAATTCCAAGAAAAATGGCTGTTACTCAAATTTTGTATTTCTTTATTTACCACATATTTTTGCAAATATTTGATAATCTTCTCTTTTTTCATATTCATTAATTTTTTGTTTTTGGCGATTTTTAAAGAATATTGATACTGCACAAAGCCACAAAAGGGAAGATCTTTGCCTCTGGCAACATTCACTTGCCAATCTTTATTTTGTTCGGTTGGCTCATAAATCACGAAAGTGAGCAATTCATTGTTGTGTGGATAAAGATCAAAATGAGTAACGCCCGTGTTTTGATACACTCGCTTACGCAAGGCGATCCGATCCGCTAACGTGCGTTGCTGCCAATTTCTATCTTGCAACAGCTCGATTGCACTGTGCCAATGCTCTACACTTTCCCCTTTTTGCACATAAAAATAACGTGCCACGCTGCCTAAATCCTGTTGCGAAATCAGATAATAAGAGCTGTTATTATGCGTAATGGCTTCAGGCACGCTGAGTTGCGGCGAGGATACGCAAGCCGTTAATAAAAGTGCGATGCTAAAAAATAACGTTTTTTTGATATTGTGAAAAAAGGCTAACAAAGGCTTCATTTTATTCGCTCACCTCTCGTTTAAACACAAATTCTTTCTCGCTTGAAGCCGCTTCATCAAACCAATATCCGCCAAGATCAAAGGCTTTTAATTGCTCAACGTGAGTGAGTCGATTTTGAATGAGGTAACGACACATTAAGCCGCGTGCTTTTTTCGCATAAAAACTGATGACTTTATATTTGCCGTTTTTGTAATCTAAAAAGACGGGCTTAACGATATGTGCCTTGAGCTGGCTTTCTTTCACAGATTTGTAATATTCGTCAGAGGCTAAATTCACCAGCACGTTATCCCCTTGCTCGTCTAAGGCTTGCTGTAAGGTTTGGGTGATCACATTGCCCCAAAACGCGTAGAGATCCTTGCCTTTCGGGTTGGCTAATTTTGTCCCCATTTCCAAACGATAAGGCTGCATTAAATCTAGCGGGCGTAACAAACCATAGAGTCCCGATAACATTCTTAAATGCTGTTGAGCGAATAAAATGTCTTCGCGAGATAAATGCTCCGCGTCTAAGCCCGTGTAAACATCGCCTTTAAAAGCAAAAATGGCTGGGCGTGCGTTTTGTTCATTATGATCCGCCGTCCATTGGGCGAAGCGTGCCACGTTGAGCGAGGCTAATTTATCGCTGATCGACATTAACGAGGCGACATCTTGCGGGGCGAGGGTGCGGCAAATGTCGATTAATTGCTGACTGTAGTCAGTTAAAGCGGGCTGAAAAACCTCAAATTTTTCTACCGCACTTTCAAAATCAAGAGTTTTGGCAGGTGAGATAATTGCTAACATTTTGAAATCCTTAAAATTTGTTAAACCGTTAAAGGTAATTGCCATTCAATCGGCGAAATGTGGTGCTGCTGTAAATACTGGTTGGTTTGAGAAAAATGCTGACAACCAAAAAAACCGCGATGTGCCGAAAGCGGCGAGGGGTGTGGGGCGGTGAGAATGCAATGTTTTGTGCGGTCGATAAACTGCCCTTTTTTCTGGGCGTGGCTTCCCCACAGCAAAAAGACGAGATGCTCTCGTTGCTCGTTTAATGCGGCAATAACGCGATCGGTGAAGGTTTCCCAACCAAATTGCGAATGGGAATGGGCTTTGCCTTGTTCTACAGTGAGGACGGTGTTGAGAAGCAACACGCCTTGCTCAGCCCAAGACAATAAATAGCCGTGCGATGGAATTTGGAAGCCCACATCAGCAGCCAGTTCTTTATAAATATTGACGAGCGAGGGCGGCGGTGCAATGCCAGGTTTAACAGAAAATGATAAGCCGTGGGCTTGGTTTGGACCGTGATAAGGATCTTGTCCTAAAATCACCACTTTCACTTGATCAAATTCGGTTAATTTGAAGGCGTTAAATACTTCATTACTGGGCGGATAGACAATTTTACCAGCCGCTTTTTCACGCTGGACTTGTTGTAAGATTTGCTGAAAATAGGGTTGGCTTTTTTCGTTGCCAATCACATCTTTCCACGTTTTCATTTTGTTATCCTCTGCACTCATTCGCACTAAAAATAGTGTCGAGATTATAAAGAACCTCGCCGCAAATGAACAGCCTCAATGCGGATTTAATTCTTTAATTATTTTTTAATCAAAAGTTAATAAAATGTTAAATTAAAATTTTTAAAAATAGATTTATTTTGATATGTATCAATTTCATTATTTTTATTTGTTAAATTCAATCTGACCTATATCAAAATAATTGAATTGATCAAATTTTTTGATAGAATCTCCTTCAATCCGTGATTAATTAACAAACAAATTTAGGAGTTTTTTTATGATAAAGGGTATCCAAATTACACAAGCTGCCAATGACAATCTTTTAAATTCATTTTGGTTATTAGACAGTGAAAAAGGCGAAGCACGTTGTTTATGTGCAAAAGGCGATTTCACCGAAGATCAAATCGTTGCAGTAAGCGAACTTGGTCAAATCGAATATCGTGAATTGCCAGTTGATGTTGCCCCAACAGTAAAAGTAGAAGGCGGTCAGCACTTAAACGTGAACGTATTACGCCGTGAAACATTAGAAGATGCGGTGAAACACCCTGAAAAATACCCACAATTAACAATCCGTGTTTCTGGGTATGCTGTGCGTTTTAACTCATTAACCCCAGAGCAACAACGTGATGTAATTACCCGTACTTTCACTGAAAGCTTATAATGCATTCTAAAACCCTAAGGTAAGTGCCTTAGGGTTTTCTTTGCCCCTTTCTAAATAAATACGCCTATTTATTTCACCGCACTTGTTCGCTATTGCTAGCGAATAGCACAAGATTCAGGTAAAATCGAGAGATTAATCTTATAAATATATTCACCTTGAATTTTATTATTACTTATGAAAAATATTCGCAACTTTTCAATTATTGCTCATATTGACCACGGGAAATCCACCCTTTCCGATCGTTTAATTCAAACCTGTGGTGGGCTTTCTGACCGTGAAATGGCTGAGCAGGTTTTAGATTCAATGGATCTTGAGCGTGAACGTGGGATTACCATTAAAGCACAAAGCGTTACGCTCAATTACAAAGCCAAAGATGGCGAAACTTATCAACTTAATTTTATCGACACACCGGGACACGTTGATTTTTCTTATGAAGTATCCCGTTCTTTAGCCGCTTGTGAGGGGGCATTATTAGTAGTGGACGCGGGGCAAGGGGTGGAAGCCCAAACCTTGGCGAACTGTTACACCGCTATTGAAATGGATTTAGAAGTTGTTCCGATCCTGAATAAAATTGACTTACCCGCCGCTGAACCTGAGCGTGTTGCGGAAGAAATTGAGGAGATTGTCGGCATTGATGCCATTGATGCGGTGCGTTGTTCTGCTAAAACAGGACAGGGCATTGAAGATGTGCTAGAAGAAATTGTGAAAAAAATCCCCGCTCCTGAGGGCGATCCTGATGCCCCATTACAAGCTTTGATTATTGATTCTTGGTTTGATAACTATCTCGGCGTGGTTTCCCTTGTGCGGATTAAAAACGGCACGTTACGCAAGGGCGATAAAATCAAAGTGATGTCCACTGGGCAATCTTATAATGTGGATCGTTTGGGGATTTTCACGCCGAAGCAAGTAGATACCCAAGTGCTGAACTGTGGCGAAGTGGGCTGGGTTGTGTGTGCCATTAAAGATATTTTAGGCGCGCCAGTAGGGGATACTTTAACTCTACACAATAATCCTGCAAGCACCGCGTTACCGGGCTTTAAAAAAGTGAAACCTCAGGTTTATGCGGGGCTGTTCCCGATTAGTTCGGACGATTACGAAGCCTTCCGCGATGCCTTAGGTAAATTGAGCCTAAACGATGCGTCATTATTCTATGAGCCTGAAAATTCCACCGCACTGGGCTTTGGTTTCCGCTGTGGTTTCTTGGGCTTATTGCATATGGAGATTATTCAAGAGCGTTTAGAACGTGAATATAATCTTGATTTAATCACCACTGCCCCAACCGTAGTGTATGAAGTGTTACAAACCAATGGCGAAGTGATTTATGTGGATAGCCCGTCAAAATTGCCGCCATTGAATAATATTAGTGAAATTCGCGAGCCAATCGCCGAATGTAATATGTTGTTACCGCAAACCTACTTGGGCAACGTGATTACGCTGTGCGTTGAAAAACGTGGCGTGCAAACCAATATGGTGTATCACGGTAATCAAGTGGCATTGACCTATGAAATCCCGATGGGGGAAGTGGTACTCGATTTCTTCGATCGTTTGAAATCCACCTCACGCGGTTATGCTTCATTGGATTACGGTTTTAAACGTTTCCAAGCGGCAGATATGGTTCGCGTTGATATTATGATTAACGGCGAGCGGGTTGATGCCCTTGCCTTGATCGTACACAAAGATAACGCCCCATATCGTGGACGGGAATTAGTGGAAAAAATGCGTGAACTCATTCCACGCCAACAATTTGATATTGCGATTCAAGCGGCGATCGGCAATCACATTATCGCACGTTCAACGGTGAAACAGTTACGCAAAAACGTATTGGCGAAATGTTACGGTGGGGATGTGAGCCGTAAGAAAAAACTGTTACAGAAACAAAAAGAGGGTAAAAAACGAATGAAATCTTTAGGTAACGTTGAAGTGCCACAAGAAGCGTTTTTAGCCATCTTACACGTTGGCAAAGACAAATAAGGAAAGCTTATGTCAAAATCAAACTTATTTTTTATTCTACTGATTGCTGTCGGATACGGTATTTGGAAATGGTTAGATCATTTAGGCTTGCCTAACACCTTTACTATTGTGTTGATTTTATTGACCGCACTTTGCGGGGTGTTATGGTGCTACTATCGCTTTTCTGCTTTGCCAAAACGCGAACGCCAAATTGCACGAGCAGAACAACGCAGTGGTAAGCCTTTGACGGAAGAAGAAAAAGCCAAAATCGAGCCAATTTCAGAGAGTGGCGAGTTTTTATCTTCTCTCTTCCCTGTTCTCGCTTTTGTGCTGATTTTACGTTCCTTTTTCTTTGAGCCTTTCCAAATTCCATCAGGCTCAATGGAACCCACATTGCGAGTCGGTGATTTTCTGTTAGTGGAAAAATATGCTTATGGCATTAAAGATCCCGTTTTCCAAAACACTTTAATTGAAACAGGCAAACCGCAACGTGGCGATATTATTGTCTTTAAAGCCCCGCCTGAGCCAAATGTGGATTACATTAAACGCGTGATTGGCATTCCCGGTGATCGCATTCAATATAACGAGGCGGATCGCCATCTCACCATCACCTACGGAAAAGACGGCAAAGAATGCACAGAAGATTGCGTAACCAAAGAATTTACTTACAGCACGCCAGAGGCGGATAAAAACTTCAACATTATCATTGGGCAAGATCGTGCGGGCAAACCGATTTATAGCAATCAAAACCCATTAGTGCTTACTGAAAGTGGTGATGTTACCCACCAAATTCATTGGGATCCGCAACCGCCTAATGCCACTTATTTATACCAAGGCTACCGCCAACAGCACAATTACATCACCGAGTGGGTTGTGCCTGAAGGGGAATATTTTGTTATGGGGGATAACCGTAATCACAGTGCAGACAGCCGTTTTTGGGGCTTTGTGCCAGAGAAAAATATTGTCGGCAAAGCGAAATATATTTGGCTAAGCCTTGATAAAAAACAAGGCGAATGGCCAACAGGTCTGCGTTTTGACCGAATGTTTAGCAAAATTCAATAATGACAATGAATAATTTAGATCGCTTACAGCGTAAAATCGGCTATCAATTCCAAGAAATAAAATGGCTAAAGCAAGCCCTCACTCACCGCAGTGCGGCGAAAAACCATAATGAACGCTTGGAATTTTTAGGTGATGCCATTTTAAACTACACCATTGCTGATGCCTTGTATCAGCAATTCCCTAAATGTAACGAGGGCGAGCTAAGCCGAATGCGTGCTACCCTTGTGCGTGAACCCACCCTTGCTCAGCTTGCCAGAGCTTTCGAGCTTGGCGACTATATGCTACTTGGACAAGGAGAACTCAAAAGTGGCGGTTTTCGCCGTGAGTCCATTCTTGCCGACTGTGTGGAAGCCATCATTGGAGCGATCTCATTAGATCGCGATCTGCCTACCAGTACCGCCGTTGTTCGCAACTGGTATCAAACCCTACTCAGCCAAATTAAACCGGGTGAAAATCAAAAAGATCCGAAAACCCGTTTACAAGAATATTTGCAAGGTGCTCGCCTCCCTCTCCCAAGCTATGAAGTGATAAACATCAAGGGGGAAGCCCATAATCAAATCTTCACCGTAGAATGTCGTGTGGAAAACATCAAAAAAATTGACCGCACTTTTATCGGCGTAGGCTCAAGCCGCCGCAAAGCGGAACAAGCCGCCGCAGAACAAATTTTAAAACTATTGGATATCAAATGACAGAACATCAAGATCACGAAACCTATTGTGGATTTATCGCCATCGTTGGCCGCCCGAATGTGGGAAAATCCACCTTACTCAATAAAATTCTTGGACAAAAAATTTCTATTACTTCCAGAAAAGCCCAAACCACCCGCCACCGTATTGTCGGCATTCAAACTGAAGGGGCTTACCAAGCTATTTATGTGGATACGCCAGGGCTACACATTGAAGAAAAGCGGGCGATCAACCGCCTAATGAACCGAGCGGCAAGCAGTGCGATTGGTGATGTTGATCTCATCATTTTTGTGGTTGATGGCACACATTGGAATGAAGATGATGAAATGGTGCTAAATAAACTTCGCCGAGCCAAAGCCCCTGTAGTTCTAGCAATTAACAAAATTGATAATATTAAAGACAAAGAAGCACTTTTGCCGTTCATCACTGAAATTAGCCAAAAATTTGAGTTTAAAGCCATCGTCCCAATTTCTGCACAGCGTGGAAATAACGTTCAAGAACTGGAAAAAATCGTGCGTCAATCCTTGCGTAAAGGCGTGCATCATTTCCCTGAAGATTACGTTACCGACCGTTCACAACGCTTTATGGCATCGGAAATCATTCGCGAAAAATTAATGCGTTTTATGGGCGAAGAGCTTCCTTATTCGGTTACCGTAGAAATTGAACAATTTAAAACCAACGAACGTGGCACTTATGAAATCAACGGCTTAATCCTCGTTGAACGCGAAGGGCAGAAAAAAATGGTCATCGGTCATCAAGGACAAAAAATCAAAGTCATCGGCACAGAAGCCCGTGCCGATATGGAACGCCTCTTTGATAACAAAGTCCACCTCGAACTTTGGGTTAAAGTCAAATCTGGCTGGGCTGACGATGAAAGGGGTTTGCGTAGTTTAGGGTATATGGACGATTAGGCTAACGTACCTATATGTAAGTACGAAACTTAAACCATGTATTTGTACCGTGTTTCGTAAGGACATCTCGTTTGGTTTTGGAGATAAACAATGATATTGCTAAATCAATTTCACTTTCATATAAGGCGTTGCTTCTAAGGCAGTGCAAGCAGTACGGTGAGGCGAAGTAACGCCGTAGGAAAGTGAAAGAGTTTAGCGATATTTTGGAAACTTTCATACCTATCTAATAATAACGAAGCTGTTTGGTTACAACCAGGTACGAATTTCAAGAAGTTTCTCATTGTTCCTAAAATCCGCTATAATTAGGTTATTTTAAAAAGCACTTCATTTTACACCGCACTTTATTTTCGCGTTGTACAAAAAAACGATTTAAACAGAGGTTTTTTATGACAACTCCCGTAGTTGCCCTTGTGGGTCGCCCAAATGTGGGGAAATCCACCTTATTCAATCGCCTTACCCGAACCCGAGATGCCCTTGTTGCCGACTTTCCTGGCTTAACCCGCGATCGCAAATATGGTCAAGCACATATTGCTGGCTATGATTTTATTGTCATTGACACCGGCGGGATTGACGGCTCCGAAGAGGGGGTAGAAGAAAAAATGGCAGAGCAATCTTTGCTTGCCATTGAAGAAGCGGACATCGTGTTATTCCTTGTGGATGCTCGTGCTGGGCTAACTTCCGCAGATATTGGCATCGCTCAATATTTACGCCAACGCCAGCATAAAACCACCGTATTGGTCGCAAACAAAACGGACGGCATTGATGCAGATTCCCACTGTGCCGAATTTTACCAACTTGGTTTAGGGGAAATCGTGCAAATTGCAGCTTCTCAAGGGCGTGGTGTGAATGCGTTAATGGAGCAGGTATTAGCTCCACTCGCAGAACTGCAAGCCGTTGAGTCAGAAAATGAAAGTGCGGTGCAAAATCACGATGAAAATTCGCAAGATGAATGGGATCACGAGTTTGATTTCAACAACGAAGAAGACATTCAACTTTTAGACGAAGCTCTTGCGGAAGAAGAAAGTGAGCAAGAGCAAAATATCAAAATCGCCATTGTGGGGCGACCAAATGTTGGCAAATCTACCCTCACTAACCGCATTTTGGGCGAAGAACGCGTGGTGGTTTACGATCTCCCTGGTACAACGCGTGATAGCATTGCCATTCCAATGGAACGTGATGGTCAGCACTATACCATCATCGACACCGCAGGCGTGCGTAAGCGTGGCAAAGTGCATTTGACGGTGGAAAAATTCTCCGTTATCAAAACATTACAAGCCATTCAAGAAGCCAATGTGGTATTACTCACAATTGATGCCCGCGAGGGAATTTCCGATCAAGATCTCTCGCTCTTAGGCTTTATTTTGAACGCTGGACGTTCTTTAGTGATCGTGGTGAACAAGTGGGACGGCTTAGATCAAGACGTGAAAGATCGCGTTAAATCAGAATTAGATCGTCGTTTAGACTTCATTGATTTTGCTCGCGTGCATTTTATCTCGGCATTACACGGCAGTGGTGTAGGCAATCTATTTGATTCAATCAAAGAAGCCTATGCTTGTGCGACGCAAAAAATGACAACCTCATTGCTCACCCGCATTTTGCAGATGGCAACGGACGAACATCAACCTCCAATGATGAGCGGTCGCCGAATTAAACTGAAATATGCTCACCCAGGTGGCTACAACCCGCCAATTATTGTGGTACATGGCAACCAAATCGACCGCCTGCCCGATAGCTACAAGCGTTACCTATCCAACTACTACCGCCGTAGTTTAAAAATTATCGGCTCGCCAATCCGCTTGCTTTTCCAAGAGGGAAGCAACCCATTTGCTGGCAAACGCAACAAACTCACCCCAAACCAACTGCGTAAACGCAAGCGTTTGATGAAGTTTATTAAGAAATCGAAAAAATAATTCAACATAAATCTATTGGTTTAGTCCTTTGATTGTAATCAAAAACCCAGCATTTGCTGGGTTTTATGATTTTATGGATACATATTTTTTAATATCTACGATTTGATACACGCTTATCACATTGAAAACCATCTTTGACGCTTTGCAGGAGAAACATTTTAAATAAATCCATTTCTTGTTTTTTTCTTCTTCAAATGTCAAACTTACCCATCTCCGCCACATTAAGGAAACCACTATGGCTCGAAAAATAACAAAAAAAACCACCGCACTTTCTGATCCAAATTATCAGCAAGAACTCAAAAAATATGGAAATCCCGTGCCAAGCCGTGAGTTTATTCTTAGTATTATCCGCGATCACAACGCCCCGATGTCCAAAGAAGAACTCCTCTCCGCTTTAGACATTCGCGATGAGGAGCGGCAAGAAGCAATGCGTCGCCGATTGAGAGCGATGGAAAATGACGGGCAGCTCATTTTTACCAAACGCAAACGGTATGCCTTGCCAGAAAAATTAGATTTGCTGAAAGGAAGTGTCATCGGGCATAAAGACGGTTATGGTTTTCTCCAAGTGGAGGGGGCGAAACAAGATTGGTTTATCCCAAATGCACAAATGCGTCAAGTAATGCACGGTGATTATGTGCTGGCTCAGCCCAATGGTTTTGATCGAAAAGGTCGCCAAGAAGTGCGAATCGTGCGTTTATTGGAGGGGCGTAAAAAACATATTGTCGGTCGTTTCTTTTTGGAAGAAGGGATCGGCTATGTTGTGCCTGATGACAGCCGTATCCATCAAGATATTTTGATCCCCAATGAACATCGACACGGGGCAAGAATGGGGCAAGTGGTCGTGGTGGAACTCAAGCCCCGCACCGCAATGTTCACGCGTCCAGTAGGAATGATTATTGAAGTACTCGGCGAAAATATGGCAAAAGGAATGGAAACGGAAATCGCCATTCGCAATCACGATATTCCTCACGTTTTCCCAAGTGCGGTGCAAAAACAAGCCAAAAAATTTACCGAAGAAGTGCCTGAAGTGGCGAAAAAAGGGCGGGTGGATTTACGCCAACTTCCTTTAGTCACCATTGATGGTGAAGATGCACGAGATTTTGATGACGCGGTGTATTGCGAACGCACCAGCAAAGGGGGCTGGAAGCTTTGGGTTGCCATTGCCGATGTGAGCTATTATGTTCGGCTACGCACCGCCTTAGATAATGAAGCCTATAATCGCGGCAATTCCGTCTATTTCCCTACGCGAGTTGTGCCGATGCTGCCTGAAGTGTTATCCAATGGCTTATGCTCGCTCAATCCCCAAGTGGATCGCCTTTGTATGGTGTGCGAGCTTTCGATTTCTGCCAAAGGAAAAATGACGGGCTACCAATTTTATGAAGCGGTGATGAACTCCCACGCCCGCCTCACTTACACCAAAGTGGCAGCCATTTTAGCTGGCGATGACGAACTGCAACAGCGTTATGCCCCGCTCGTACCGCATTTGCAAGAACTCCATCAGCTTTATCAAGCCCTCGTGAACGCCCGCCAACAACGCGGAGCGATCGACTTTGAAACCATTGAGAGTAAATTTATTTTTAATGAAATGGGGCGGATTGAACGCATTGAACCGGTGGTTCGCAATGATGCCCATAAAATCATCGAAGAATGTATGATTTTAGCCAACATCGCCGCGGCAAATTTTATGGAAACCCACAACGAACCTGCGTTATACCGTGTTCACGCCACGCCAAGTGAAGAAAAACTCAGTGCTTTCCGTGCTTACCTCGCAGAGCAAGGGTTAAGTTTAGGCGGTGGTGCGAAACCAAGCACAGAAGATTATGCCAAGTTACTGGCACAAGTGAAAGAACGTTCCGATCACGAGCTGATTCAAACAATGCTTCTGCGTTCGCTCAGTCAAGCCATTTATTCCGCCGACAACATCGGACATTTTGGTTTAGCCCTTACGCAATACGCCCATTTTACCTCCCCAATTCGCCGCTATCCCGATTTAACCTTACATCGTGGAATCAAATACTTACTGGCTAAATTGCAAGGCTCAAAACGCAAAACCACCGATTCAGGCGGTTATCATTATAGCCTTGAAGAAATGGACACGCTTGGCGAACATTGTTCAATGACCGAACGCCGAGCCGACGATGCAACGCGAGAAGTGGCAGATTGGCTCAAATGTGAATATATGCAAGATCACGTTGGCGAAGAATTTACGGGCGTGATTTCTGCCGTAACAGGCTTTGGCTTATTTGTGCGTTTAGATGATTTGTTCATTGACGGGCTTGTGCATATATCGACTTTGGATAATGATTATTACCAATTTGATGTAAACCGCCAGCAGCTAATCGGTGAAAACAGCGGACGGATTTATCGTTTAGGCGATAAAGTGGAAGTGCGTGTAGAAGCCGTTAGCCTTGAACAACGGCAAGTGGATTTCTCACTTATCCGCACTGAACGCAAGCCACGACGCGAAGGCAAAACCGCCAAGGATAAAGCGAAAAAAAGCTTCCGCTATGCTGAAAGTGCGAAAAAACAAAAAGAGAAGTCTGCCACTCAATCAACGAAAAAAGCGAAAAACAAAAGTGCGGTGAAAAAATCAGAAATTTCTGCTAAGAAAAATAAGCGTAAATCGCACCGCACTTAGTTAAAACGCACTTGCGAAAAACTGGCGGAAGGACGGTAAACAAGCGTATAATTCCGCCTTATTTTAGGTATCAATTAAAGGATAACAATGTCTGAAAATATCTATGGAATCCACGCGGTTAATGCGTTTTTGGCAAATGCACCTGAACGCTTGATTGAGGTTTATGTGCTAAAAGGACGTGAAGATAAACGCTTACAGCCTGTTCTCAATACGCTTTATCAGCTTGGCATTTCCGTGCAATTTCTTAACCGCGAAACGCTGGATAAAAAAGCCAATGGCGAAGTGCATCAAGGCATCATTGCCCGCGTGCAACCTGCCAAAGAATTAAATGAAAATGATCTGGATCGCATTTTACGCGATCAGCAAAATCCTCTTGTATTGGTGCTAGATGGCGTTACCGATCCGCATAATCTGGGGGCCTGTTTGCGTACCGCCGATGCGGCTGGCGTGTGTGCGGTGATCGTGCCAAAAGATAAATCGGCACAGCTTAATGCCACCGCACGCAAAGTGGCGTGTGGGGCGGCGGAAGTCGTGCCACTTATTCGCGTAACCAACTTAGCACGCACGCTTCGCGATTTGCAACAAAGCTATAATATGTGGGTTATCGGCACAGCAGGCGAAGCCACAGAAACCCTTTATCAAGCCCAATTAACGGGGGCATTGGCCTTAGTAATGGGCGCTGAGGGGAACGGAATGCGACGCTTAACCCGTGAAACCTGCGACCAATTAGTTAGCATACCAATGGCGGGATCGGTTTCTTCCCTGAATGTTTCCGTTGCTACTGGCGTGTGTTTATTTGAAATTGCAAGACAGCGTCTAATGGAATAAAGTCATTTTCTCATCAATATAGTCTCTTTAGTTTTTCAAAATAGCTTGTAAAAACGTAATGAAAAAGTTGATGACTGACTTTATTGATGAGAATTTCCAAAAGGTGGCTTTGCGAACCACACCACGACAAAAAGTAACATAAACATCACACCTGATAGCCAAAAAATTTCATTTGCCCCGATAATGAAGCCCTGGGCGGTAATGTTTCTTGCTAAAGACATTGACGTTTGCGTATCGCTCAAGCCAAGCTGTGCCATTGTTTCGTAATAGGCTTGTGCATTGGGATTATAAGGATTAATTGCTTCAGTAAATTGAGTATGGTGCATTGCTTCACGGTTATACCATAAAAAGGTGGTGAGCGATGTACCGATTGAGCCAGCTAGGGTTCGCAGAAAGTTAAATAAACTTGAAGCAGATGCCATTTTCTCTGCGGGTAAACCTGATAGTGTAATGGTCGTTAGTGGCATAAAGAAGCAGGCTACGGCGATTCCTTGAATGAGCTGTGGCAATGCGACATCGGTGAAAGTCATTGCGGGTTCAAAGGTTACCGCTCGCCAATGGAAGGTGAGGGCATAGACCATAAAGCTGATGGTTACTAAAATTCGCATATCAATTTTATAGCCAAAACGCCCGATAATTGGCGATAGCAAAATCGGAAATAAGCCCACTGGGGCGGCGGCAAGCCCAGCCCAAGTTGCGGTGTAGCCGTAAACTTGCTGGAGCAATAGCGGAATGAGGACGACCGAGCCTAAATAAATCAGAAATGCCAAGCTGGTGCACAGGCAGCCCACACTGAAATTACGCGATTTGAATAGGGAAATATCTACTACGGGATTGTCGTCGGTGAGTTCCCAAATAATCAGGGCAACTAACGCGATTGCGGAAACTACTGTTAGCACCACAATTTCAGTGGAGTTAAACCAGTCTTGTTCACGCCCTTGATCGAGCATTAATTGCAAGCAGCCCACGCCAATCACAAGCAATATTAAGCCAATAGTATCAATGGGTTGCTGAGAAATCTTGGTTTCCCGCTTACCTAAAATTTTCCAACTGAGGAAAATCACGCTCAGCCCGATAGGTACGTTAATAAAGAAAATCCAGCCCCAATGTAAATTATCACTGATCCAGCCGCCTAAAATCGGCCCAAAAATCGGGGCGACCACCACCGTCATCGACCAAAATGCCAGTGCCATACTCCGTCTTTCAGGCGGATAATTATTCAGTAATAAACTTTGCGAAAGGGGAATAATCGGCCCTGCCGCTAGCCCTTGAAAAATACGGCATAAAATCAGCATTTCCAAGCTATGGGAAATTCCACATAGCCACGAGGCAAGCACAAACAAGCCCGTTGCGATCAAAAACAACCGCACTTCGCCAAAACGTTTGGCAAGCCAGCCTGTGATGGGGATCGAAACCGCATTCGCCACGCCAAACGATGTGATCACCCAAGTGCCTTGACTGGAGGAAGCCCCAAGATCTCCCGCGATGGTTGGAATAGCAACGTTGGCGATGGTGGAATCCAGCACTTGCATAAAGGTTGCCAGAGATAACGCAATCGTCATTACGGCTAATGCTGCCCCTTGCACGGGTTTTTGTGTACTATTCATCGGCGTTATTGCTATTTTCTAGGATAATTTTTTCTGCTAATTCATTGACTGGGCGAAGGTCGTAATCCAATGTTTGTGTTTGATACAGCACGTCATTTGGACGCGGTTTACGTAGCACCTCCCCTTGCGTTTCAGCCACATTCACTTCCACATTGGCAGAAAGCCCAATCCGTAGCGGGTATTTTTTCATTTGTTCAGGATCGAGATCAATCCGCACTGGCACGCGTTGCACCACTTTGATCCAGTTTCCTGTAGCATTTTGTGCTGGCAGAAGAGAAAACGCACTCCCTGTTCCCATTTCAATCCCGCTCACTTTGCCATCAAATTTCACATCATCGCCATAAAGATCAAAAAACACTCTCACAGGCTGACCGATCCGCATTTTGCGTAACTGCGTTTCTTTGAAATTCGCATCAAGCCACATCTGTTGCGTAGAAACCACCGCCATCAGCGGGCTGCCCGCTGCCACTTTTTGCCCCACCTGCACGCTACGCCGTGCCACATAGCCCTCAACTGGGCTGAGGATTTGACTGCGTTGCAAATTTAACCAAGCTAGGGTTAAAGCACTCACTGCTTTTTTCACTTCGGGTTGCTCTCGCAACGGTAGCCCTTTTAGCAAGGCTTGATTTGCCGCAAGCTGATTTTGCGTGGCTTGCCAATCCGCTTCGGCAAGTGCCACCGCCTCTTTGGCGTGTTGCAAACTTTCTTTATCGATCGATCCCGTTTTTGCCAGTTGTTCACGGCGTTGCAAATCCCCTTTGGCTTTATTAAGTGCGGTCAGTTTTGCATTCAACATTGCTTGCAGTTGCTTCACCGTAAAGCCTAATTGCTCAATTTGACGCACGGCACTGGCGAGATTGTCCTGTGCTTGGGCAAAATTGAGCTTGAGATCCGTATCATCAAGCACCAGCAACACATCTCCCGCGTGGACAAAATCCATATTATCCACCTTGATTTGACGTACATTGCCGCTTATCTGTGCCGAGATCATCACCTGATTGCCTGCCACATAAGCATCTTCCGTTTCTTCATAATTTCGCACGAAGAAGAACCAATATAGCCCCGCAATAACGGCAAGGATTAACAAAATCGTAACAAAATAAGCCAAGGCTTTTTTGCGTTTTTTATTCGTTTTATGCTCAGTTTCTGTCATCATATTCACCATTAAAGATGTTCTAAACGCGTTACCAATTTCAGCAACAGTTGTTTCAATGTGATTTGTTCTTGCTCATCAAGGACGGAAAAAAGTTGCTCCACCTGTTTCCACTGATTTGGCAACAAGGTTTCTAAAAATTGTACCCCCTGCGGCGTTAATTTCAGTAAAAAACTTCGTCGATCGCCCGCAATCTCGCTTCGCTCCAACCATTGACGCTTCACCAATTCATCGGCAATTCGCGTTGCATTGGTTTTGGAATAACCGAAAATTTCACTTAATTTGCTCGGCTGCAAGGCGTGGTTCGGCTGGCAATACAGTACCACTAACGTCATAAACAGCGTATCGTTAAGCTGATAGGCTTTTAATAGCTGATTCCGTTTTTCCAAATAACGGCTGCTATTGTGCAACAACAAACGAGCCAGCAAAATTTGCTCCACTGGCATCGCGGGATTATTCTGGGCTGAATGACGAATCAGCCTTTCTTGTTCTGAAAAAGAGAGTGACATAATTGTTTTATCAAAGGGAGAAAGTAAACTGGTGAATAGTAACTCAGGTTACTATTTGAGTCAAAAAATACCGCACTTTAATTTTTACTCCGTTTGATTTCAACACCGCATCGCCCTGCTGTATTTGAAACCCGATTAAAGTGCGGTGTGATTTTGAGCCTGTTTTTTTGCAGGGAGATAAATTTTTAGAAATTTTGGGCGGGTGGCTGATATTTTTTATTTTCATAGGCTGAAATCATTCAGCCAATGGCAGGGGCGTATGGTTACGCCCCTGTGTTGAGGTTTTACTATTACACCGCCTTTTTGTTGTGTTAAATGGCGTTAATTTGAATTACTGTTTATGCAAAAACTCCACTGCTGTATCTGGGAAGTCGGTGAAGATACCCGTTGCTCCAGCGTGGTTGAGTAAGGCATCGTACATTTGGTTTACGTTGTTGAAAAATGCGGGCAAGGCATCTTTGCGGACGGTGTAAGGGTGTAGCTCCATTTGGTATTTTTTCAATTCTTGCACCAGTGGGGTGTAAACCACCTTATCTTTGGTGGAGTTTTCTTGAGCGATAAGCATATACCAGCCCGGGCCTACGCCATCAGCATATTTTGCCACTTCTGCCATTGCTCCCTCTTTAAACATCCAACCATAGTCATAGTTCACCCAGTCGCCTTGCGGATTTTTTTCTTCCGTTTCGTGCCAATCGGTGTAGGCGATGAGCTGGACTAATTTGAGATCCATTCCTAGGCTTAGCATTAGTTCGGTTTTAATCCGTTTAAGTTCATTAAAGTCAAAGATTTGCAGGTAAACACGGTCGGATTTTTGCGTATAGCCGTATTTTTTCAGCACATTCAATAAAGAAAAAGGAGAATGGGCATAGTCCCATCTCCTTTTATTTCTAATTTTCAATATATGGATGATACTAGCTGTTTACTCTACTTTATATGCCTTAAACAGACGTATTAATATGCCATTCTACCATTTAAATCCAATACTAACCGTTCCTCCCATATCGCCATTACTCGTACTCATACCAGAAAGACGAAAGCCAATTCTACCGTTATCAGACAATTTGGAAAAACCAAGTGCAATTGCATTTTCTCCTTTGAAGGTAGAAGAACTAACCGAAATGACGGCTTCTCCGGCTTGTGTGGACTGTAGCAAACCTGCTGTTGCCATTGCTCCAGCAATACCACTTCTAGATTCTTTTCTTACGCCCTCAATATTACGCTCTAAATTTTCCATTTGGCGAACTGTTACCGCATCACTTGGTGCTACGCCATCTTTTAAATTGGTGATTCGAGTCCCTCCCATATCAATGGCTTTTTCACTGCCTTGATATTCTGGTTGATGCACTAAGCCTATGCTAGTTTGATGTTCTCCAGTTTTAAGCGTAATTTTTTCTACCGAAATTTCTTTGTTCAAAGATAATTTATAAACTGCTGCGTCTCCGCTATTAATGTCATCTTCAACAATAATATTTCCATCTTTGGATTTTACTTCCGTTTTAACTGCCTTAGCTTTAATTACACGAAGAGCTTCATCAATGTTATTTTTTCCTGTTCCACCAATTCCATCATCTTTATCCTTAAGCTCACCTGTCTCATTAAGTTCAGCACCGAGAATCTTCGCTAATTGCCCACCATTAATTGCCTGTTTGCTATCCTTTTCTATTTTCCCATCAGCAATATCAATAGTTGCTAATTGATCATTCTCAATCGTCTTATTCGTTAATTTTGTACTATCTTTTACAATTTTTATACCATTTGGTACAAGTGGCTCTGTGTTTTTTTCCTTAAAATCAACCTCACCATTGCTTTTAAGATGATAAAACTGATCTCCTACCAATACTAATGGTTTGCCATCTTTATCAATGTAAGTCATAGGAATCCCCTTTACATTAATGGTATAACTAAATACTCCACTTTCATTATCTTCTTTTTTGATTTCTGAAATTTCAATATTAGTTCCATTTTTCACTTTAAGAGTATTTCCTAACTTAAGCGTTTCTCCTTGTTGATTATTAGTTGCAAACTTCAAGCCTTTATCTAATTCTATCGCTTGATTTTTTATATTTTTAGCTACCTCATCTAATTGCTTTTTATTTACCGCATCAGAATCTTTTTCACCATCCGCAACGCCTGTGATCTTCGCGTTATTAACATTAATCCCTTCTTCTTCAAAAGAAATTATTTTATCGTTACCCGCAATACTTGTAATGTCTGTTAATTTATCAGCTAATGTAATATTAACCTTGCCCTCTTCTTCTACACTAGTGGTAATATTTTTATCGCCAACAAAATTCAATCCTTTTTCTAAGGACACACTTGGGGAATCTATATTTTTTTCTGTATCCCCCTCTGTTTTTTTATACCCCTCACCGTTAGCTTTATAGGTTAAATTTGGAGCGGTTTTAAGCATATCTTCAGTGATAATTTTAGATGCACTTTTATCATCGTTATTATCTTTATTCTTATTAAAAACAATATTCCCCTCATCATCGAGACCAAGATAACCCTTTTTATTATTGTCTTCCTCTCCTTTATTGAGTACTAAAGCATATAGGGAAGGCGTTCTCTTCATTTCAATACGAAGTATTCCCTCATCATTATGGGTAATTAAATTCTCGGCAGAATAAAGATCTTTTTTATATTTATGCACATCTTTACTTCCTTGAATATATACTGTACTCCCTAAGGAATAATGAATTGGATTATTCGTATCATTACCAACAAAATTTAATCCCGCGGAGGCAACAGTTTTTAGATCACTTAAAGTTACTGCCTGGCTTAGCCCTCTTTCGTTATTATTTGCTAATAACTTAGTAACTGCATCTGTACTTACTTTTTGTATAAGCTTCTCTCGTATTTTTGCTTTCTGCCCCTCATTAAGCTCTTGCAAATTATTATCCGTCTTTACTTGTTCCTCAGCCTGTTTAAGTTCTTCTTCTGTTGGGCTGCCAATAAGGTTGTGCTTCAAATTCCCCATTGATATTGGCTCAGTCGTCGAACCGTCAAGGTTCACCGTAGAAAGCATGGCTTCAGATTTTGGTATCTCCTTACTTTCTGCGGATGCTATATTTAATTCAGATAACGTTTTTCCATCATTTTTTGCATCATCAGCAACCGTCCCATCTGCATTAACCTTACCTTTATCATACCACTTACCGTCTTTAGCTTTTGCCTTATCGGAAACCAAAGAATCACTGTAATATTTACCTCCCTCTTCTAAGAGCCTATTTCCATCTTTGTCAGTAGGAACAACCGTAGAAGGTTTTTTGGCAGTATCTAGAACCTGAGCAATAGCCTTTTTAATATTTTTTTCATCCGTTCCCCCTATTCCTTCACTATTTTCAGTCAGCTCTATCGAACCATCTGGCTTTAATTGAAAACTTGGTCCTAAAACCGTTGAAAGAGATGTTGCGACATTATGCAAAATCAGATTTGTCGCATAGAGTTGAGAGCCATTAATCGCGTCAGTGGATGAGGCAGAAATTGTTCCTGCAGCAACGCCTTGAACCAAACGTTGTAAGTTATCATTTCCAACAGTTACAATACTGCTCGGGTTCGAGCCAGCAAATGTACCAAATTCTAATTTTATTCCATCCTTACCTAATGAAACTTTATCATATAATGTTTCCAAATTTCGGCTACCTGAGTTATCCCCATCGCCACTTACTTTTCTACTGGTGTTACCTAAATAAACGGAATTTTTAAGTGCCGCCGTTACCCCGCTGCCGAAAACAAAAATATTAGAATCTGATACAGTATTATTATTCCCTATCGCGAAACTATTGGTATTTGAATCTGATATCGTAGCATTAGGCGTTGAACCTCTGGTAAGAGCAGGAGCCTTACCAATCGTATTATTATTCCCAAAAGAATAAGAATTGCTAAAATACACCGCACTTGGATCTCCAAATGCTCCAGAATTTTCCCCTGATACAGTTAGGCGATATCCCAGAGCAATCGCATTTGTTCCATTCACTGAATTTGAATTCCCAATACCGATCGCATTAGAACCTGCTACCGTATTTTTTCCGCCTATTGCGATCGCACCTGATGAACTTTCTGCGATTGTACTATTAGCCCCTAATGCGAGACTGTTTGCTGAACGAGAACGTGCTGCATAGCCTGCTACGATACTATTTTCCGCACCAGCATAGGCATATTTACCTAACGCAAGAGAACGAGAAGCACCATTTTTCACATAAGCATAACTTCCCATCGCGATACCATCTATCGCATCAGAAATTGCACTATATCCTTCTGCAATACTATTTTCTTGTAATGCAAATGCGTAACGTCCAAGAGCAATCGCATTAGATGAGTTCTGATTTTTCTTCGTTTTTTTAATATCAACATTCTTCCCATTCTTAGCCAACGTTAAATAAGCACTATCTTCAGACTCATAAAAAGAACCATCTACAGTCTTCACCCCTTCTTTTAATACATTAACGATAGCAGAAGCGGCATTATTTAACTGTGTCGCATTATTATCATCAGTCGAAGCATTTCCCAATGCTTCCATTTTAGTTCGAATATCATTTATTTTAGCTAAGCTAGTTCCAGCAGAAGATCCGTAACCAAAAGCCAGAGTCCCCTCACCAACTGCCTTGGCATAAGTACCATAAGCAAATGCCCCTTCTGCACTCGCTTCTGTCATAGGACCAATAGCTGTTGCTCCACTAGAAAATACACGAGCTTCATTCCCAATCGCCGTACTCCCATTTGCATCACTCGAAACAAAGGCTCGGGTTCCTAATGCTGTTGAACCTGGGGCCAATGCAAACGACAATGTCCCTATCGCTGTAGATACATCTCCTCCCGCAACAGAACGCATACCAAGAGCAATCGCTGCCGTCCCCGCAGCGTATGTAGGTGAATATATCCTAAGATCAATGTTATCCGATTTAATATATGTTTTAGTAAATTTCTCTTCTGTAAGAAACCCTTTTTCCCAAATATTGGCATAAGTTGTTTGAATCGTCGCCTCCGGCAACCTATCACAATAGGTACAATTATCCTGCGGAGGCCAATCAAAGCTTTGCGTTAAATCATCGCCACCAATCGCAATAGAGCCACTTCCTGCAGCAAAAACATTGGCACCAACAGCAACAGATTGTTCATTAGCCCCTGCCTCATTACCAATCACTACAGCTTGATCCCCTTTAGATGTCGTATCATTTCCGATAACTACCGAACGTGTTTCCTGTGTAGCAGTAGCCTTATCACCTATTTTGATATTCTGCCATTCTGGACCTTTACCATATACTGATGGGATATTTAGAGAGATAAGAGAGACAAGAAAAAGAAGAAGATATGAAGAAAAAGGAAAGTTAGTATTTACCCCCCCCCCGCATATTATCAATTTTCGAGCAAAGGTAGGTTTTAAATTATTCACATACGAATGAGTGCGATTCATTTTTATATCCTCATTAACTGCTCGCTTTAGATCTACAAAAAAGCGAACATTACTCTAAAGCCAAATGATTATTTATAAGTCTTTTTCTGGATAATAAACATCCTATATGCACAAGTATAAAACAATTTCTTATAAATTAGGTAATCATTTTTGCGTAATATTCATTTTTACGTTTTTTATTCGGTGTTGTCGATAAAGTTTTACGTGCTGTTTCAGTCATCATATTCACCATTAAAGATGTTCTAAACGCGTTACCAATTTCAGCAACAGTTGTTTCAATGTGATTTGTTCTTGCTCATCAAGGACGGAAAAAAGTTGCTCCACCTGTTTCCACTGATTTGGCAACAAGGTTTCTAAAAATTGCACCCCCCTGCGGCGTTAATTTCAGTAAAAAACTTCGTCGATCGCCCGCAATCTCGCTTCGCTCCAACCATTGACGCTTCACCAATTCATCGGCAATTCGCGTTGCATTGGTCTTGGAATAACCGAAAATTTCACTCAATTTACTCGGCTGCAAGGCGTGGTTTGGCTGGCAATACAGTACCACTAACGTCATAAACAGCGTATCGTTAAGCTGATAGGCTTTTAATAGCTGATTCCGTTTTTCCAAATAACGGCTGCTATTGTGCAACAACAAATGAGCCAGCAAAATTTGCTCCACTGGCATCG
Organism: Avibacterium paragallinarum; assembly: GCF_011765605.1. NCBI lineage: Bacteria > Pseudomonadati > Pseudomonadota > Gammaproteobacteria > Pasteurellales > Pasteurellaceae > Avibacterium > Avibacterium paragallinarum. The sequence continues at coordinate 1,660,010 of NZ_CP050316.1, read as the reverse complement.
CGGGATTATTCTGGGCTGAATGACGAATCAGCCTTTCTTGTTCTGAAAAAGAGAGTGGCATAATTGTTGTATTAAAGGGAGAAAGTAAACTGGTGAATAGTAACTCAGGTTACTATTTGAGTCAAAAAAATACCGCACTTTAATTTTTACTCCGTTTGATTTCAACACCGCATCGCCCTGCTGTATTTGAAACCCGATTAAAGTGCGGTGGTTTTCAATGATGTTTTTTTACTCATTACAAGGCGGCTAGGTGGCACAATATGCCATAAACCAATTCACGCCAAAGCCGCCGATTACAAGCCATAGCCAAATTATCGCCCCTAATAAAAGCGGTTTTGTTCCAGCTTGCTTGAGGGATTTCATATGGGTGGTTAGCCCCAATGCTGCCATTGCCATCATTAATAAAATGCTGTCGAGCTGAACTAAAAAATTCACTAATAATTGGGGTAATAAATTGAAAGAATTAAAGATTGCCACGCTAATAAACAATAAAGCAAAATAAGGAATGGTGATTTTGCCTTGAGCCTCCGTATTTTCTCGGCGTAAAAAATAGGACAATGCCAATAATAATGGTGCGAGCATCATCACTCGTATCATTTTAGAAATAACTGCGGTATCTGCCACTTGCGGGCTAATATTTGCCCCAGCGGCATAAACTTGAGCCACTTCGTGGACGGTTGAGCCGATATAAATACCAAACGCCTGCTCTGGCAAATAGGCTTGCAAATAAGGATACAACACAGGGTAAAGAAACATACTCAGCGTACCGAAAATTACGATCAACGCCACCGCAACGGATACTTTGTAAGATGGTGCTTTTACAATTGGCTCTGTCGCCATAATTGCCGCTGCCCCACAAATACTACAGCCTGCCGCCGTGAGTTGGACGATCTGACGATCGATTTTCAGCCATTTAATCCCTACCCAACAAGTAAGCAAAAAGGTCAAAATCAGCACGCTAGCATCGGCAAATAACGCACTGAATCCCACTTGACTAATATCCTGAAAGGTTAAACGAAAGCCAAATAACACAATCCCACAACGCAACAAAAAGCCTTTGGCAAACAACACGCCCGTTTTCACCCGCGCTTCAATCATTGGATAAATGCTATTGCCACACACAATTCCCAATACAATCGCCAAGGTTAAGGCACTAATGTGCCATTGTGTAGCGATGTGGGTTTGAGCGAGAAACATTGCGGCTGCACTCAGAACGAACGTAATACATAACCCTGCAATCAAGGAAAAATATTTCATCATATTTTCTCTCATTAGAAATTTTATAACTACATTACCCTATTTTTAAGACAAATAAAACTGAATAAATTTTATCGATAACCTAGGGTAACGAGCGATAACACATTGAGAATATACATAGTAAAATTTGACATCATTTTTAATTTTATCTTGCTAAAATTTGCCTATCCGTTAGGCTTTGAAATATGCTGTTATCATTTGTAGAACAATAAATTATGATGAAGTTTTCCCGTTTATTGCTTTTAGGAATAGTTTGTTTCCCTTTATTTCTTCGGGCAGAAGTTGAACGCCTAGCAACCCCTGAAGAGCAACAAATTAATAATCGGCAACGGCAACAGCAAAATGCACTTAATTCGTCAATTCAGGCTCAGCAAGTGAAATCGCCTGATATTCATTTGCAAAGCGAGAAATTACAATCTCGTGATTTTCCCCGTAACGAAGCCCAATGTTTCCCTATTCAGCAAATTGTTCTCACTGATATTCATCGCAACGAAGCTAATCCCTCCCTCATTCAACCAAGCCGTTTTTCTTGGGCATTAAGTGCGGTCTATTCGGCGGGGGATTTTTCGTTGCCTGCTTGTATTGGCTCGCAAGGCATCAATGTGCTACTACGCCGCATTCAAAATCGTTTGATTGATTTTGGTTATATCACCACAAGGGTGGTGGTTGAACCGCAAGATTTACGCTCGGGAATGCTCATTCTCACCGTTATTCCTGGTCGAGTTGGGCATATTCAGCTTCAAGATCACAGTGCGATCCCCTTCGCCACGCGTGGAACGCTTTGGTTCGCAATGCCAATGGCACAGGGGGAGATTTTAAATGTGCGAGATTTAGAGCAAGGTTTAGAGAACCTTAAACGAATTCCTAGTGCCGATGCGAATATGGAGTTACAAGCCACGGAAAATATTGGCGAATCTGACATTATTATTCAATATAAACAGAGCTTGCCGTTTCATTTAACTTTAGGATTAGATGATGCGGGTTCAAAAGCGACAGGGCGTTTGCAAGGCTCGGCGACGTTTTCTTGGGATAATGTAACAACGCTAAATGATCTGTTCTACTTCAGTGCGAGTCGAAGTTTTAAACGTCATAGCGATAATGCTCAAGGAGATTATGGCAGTAAAAATTACAGCCTTTACTATTCTATTCCTTGGAAAAACACGCTACTGACCTTATCAGGGTCAAAATATCAATATCACCAAACTATTGCGGGAGCGTTTGAATCCTATGATTATTCGGGTGAAAGCCGTCAAATGAATGCGACGCTCAAGCGTTTATTATGGCGAAATAGTCGCTCGAAAACCTATTTGAATTTTTCTCTGTGGACAAGACAATCATCTAATTTTATTAATGATACAGAAGTTCAAGTACAACGCCGCCGTACGGCTGGTTGGGAAGCGGGGCTTCAGCACACGCACTATATCGGCAATGCCACACTACAACTTTCTGCCAATTACAAACGTGGCACAGGAGCAAATCGAGCCTTGCCTGCCCCTGAGGAAAAATTTGACGAAGGCACGTCAAGAATGCAAATTATCACTGCCTCAGTGGATTTAGCTTACCCTTTTATGCTAGGTAAACAACCATTCCGTTTTACCACCCATTGGAACGCTCAATGGAACCAAACGCCCCTTGTTCAACAAGATAAGCTGAGCATTGGCGGACGTTATACCGTACGCGGTTTTGATGGCGAATTATCCCTTTCTGGCGAACGGGGCTGGGTGTGGCGAAACGAGCTGGCGTGGAACATTGCGAACAAAGGGCAAGAACTCTATCTCGGGATCGATAAAGGCATTGTTCGCTCATCACAAGAAGAATTACAACTTGGTGATAGCTTAACAGGCGGCGTGCTGGGGCTACGCGGTGAACTATGGAGATTAAATTATGATTATTTCATTGGAATCCCGATCAAAAAACATGAAGGCTTCCGAACCAGCCATTTAACCACGGGTTTTTCTTTTAGCTACCGTTTTTAAACACGAATTTCGCATTGAACGCAAAGAATTAAGGAAACAACGATGAATAAACAAACTTATCGCGTGATTTTTAGCAAAACATTGAACCGAATGATTGTGGTTTCTGAGCTAGCAAAAACCTGTGGCAAAGCGGCGAGTGAAAATCTTGGCATAGAAAAAACCTTGCAAAATCTGACCGCACTTTATTCATCGTTGAACCGCCATTCCTCATTGCACTGGACAATCAAACCCTTGCAATTCAGCCTTTTCCTTGCTTTAGGCTATGTCTCTTTTTCGCCTGTCGCGATGGCGGATGAAATGGCGGTTCGAGCGGATAAATCTGCTCCAGCCACGCAACAAGCCACCATTTTAAAAACCGCCAATGGCTTGCCACAAGTGAATATTCAAACCCCAAGCCCTGCAGGTGTTTCTCGCAATACCTATTCGCAATTTGATGTGGCAGAAAAAGGGGCGGTGTTAAATAACGCTCGTAAAGCCACGCAAACCCAAATTGCAGGCTGGGTGCAAGGCAACCCAAATCTTGCCACAGGCGAAGCCAAAGTGATTCTCAATGAGGTCAATTCAACCAACCCAAGCCGTTTGAAAGGTTATATTGAAGTGGCAGGGAAGAAAGCTGATGTAGTGATCGCTAACCCCTCGGGCATTCATTGCGATGGCTGTGGCGTGATAAATGCGGGGCGTTCCACCTTAACCACAGGCAAGCCTGAAATGGAAAACGGAGAGCTTAAAGGCTATCACGTCAAAGGCGGTAAGGTGAACATTGCGGGCAAAGGGTTAGATAACCGTCAGGCGGATTACACCGATATTATCGCCGAGAAAGTGAAGGTTGAGGGGGGCGTTTGGGCGAAAAACTTAAAAGTAACCACAGGGAAAAACAAGGTCAATCGCACCAATGACGCGGTGGTCTATGTTGGCGACAAAAATAATGAAAAAAACGACCGCACTTTAACAACGCCTGAAACAGCAGAAGCCACGCAAACCTATCGTGTTGATGTGAGTGAGCTAGGCGGAATGTACGCCGAACGTATCCAATTAGTGGATAACGGCACGGGGCTTGGTGTGCGTAATGCGGGACATATCGGAGCTTCAGTGGGCGAAGTGCAGATTGACAGTCAAGGGAGGATTGTTAATCAAGGGCAGGTACAAGCTAAACAGCAAATCGGGATAACAAGCGATGATAATATTGACAATCGAGTCGCTGCTAAAGTGGTGTCACAAGAAAATCATATACAATTAAAAAGTAAACAAACCATAAATCAATCTGGTGTAGTCGCCACACGAGCCGCAGTAAAGATTAATGCCCGATCTATTGAACAAACTAAGCAAGGTGAAATACAAGGGGGACAGGTTACGTTTGATGTGAGTGAACATCTTGTCAATAGAGGATTAATTAATGGACTAAGCACCGGCGATACGGCGGCTGAAATCCTGATTAAAGCAGGCACAATCACGAATGTTGGAACAGGACGTATTTATGGCGGTCATACCGCACTACAAGCTAATAAAATTATCAACAGCGATGAATTACAAGATGATGGCACAATAAATTCAGCGGTGATTGCAGCTACCCAACGCTTAGATATTGCAGCCCCTCAGATTGAAAATAGCAAAACAATCTTTACTCAAGATTGGGCGTTTAACGGCATTGGTGGCACGCTGGCATCTGAGGGAAAAATTGTCTTTGGGAAAACCCTTGATGCCAATCATCAGGCTCAAGGATTAAGTGATATCTTAATCAACCGCGGTGGCTTGATTGAAGGAAATGGGATTCAGTTTGGTGTAAAACAGCTGAATAATGAAAATGCACGTTTACGCACTAATCTTGAGGAAGTCAGCAATCAAGCGGTTAATAAACATTACTTAATTGTTGATGACCCTAAAATTGGAGAGCGTATTGATTTTGATCAACTTCGTTGGATTTCCTTTAGTCGAGCAGGCAAAGTGATTTATAAAAATAAAATCATTCCACTTCGTCCGCAAGATGGCAATATTACAGGCTATATTTTGCCAACCCCAAATGAAGAAACCTGTGTGGATGAACAAACGCGTACGGGGTGCGTTCCTGTTCCGCAAGGGATCTATACTAATCAAGATCCTGTTTGGGCAGCATTTCATATTAATCCACCAGAAACGCCAGCTCCTAAATTGCCTGATTTATCAGGGCTTGCTTCAACGCTAACAGAACCCGTAGAGCCGACTAAGCCGATCAGGCGTTTTTCTAATCGCAATGGATACGAGCAAGAACTTAAAGATTATGAAGCGAAAATGGTGGAATATCGTAAAGCAATGGCGGAATATGAAGCCAAACTTATTGCTTATTCTGCTGAGATGAAACCTTATCTTGATTGGGTCAATACCAATGCGGAAAAATTTGAACAACTCGATGCGGCAATTCAAAAACATAATGCTCGCCTACTTGGGCGAGAGTTTTCTCGATTTTGGGATGTTTATGTCACACAACGTATTGAACGGCAAACTAAAGTGAAAGAAACGCATCCTGGAAAAATTCTCAGTGGTGGTGATATTGATTTTTCAGGCGAGGTGGAAAATAACCGTAGCCAAATCATTGCAGCAGGTGTGATCCACAACACCGCTGATCCCGTAAAACGAATTAACAATATTGAAGAAATAGGGATGACCCAAATTGATGATATTGGTAATCAAGAATGGACCTATTCTCGCTGGCGTGGTGGATTTAAACGTTACTACCAAAGAGAGTGGACAGGACGACACGCACATAGGCGACGCACAGAAACTCCATTGCCGTTAAACCTAGCTCAAGTAGAAAGTTATTCGGCATTATATGCCTCAATGCAACAAAACGAGAATGAAATTCGACATATTCAAGCTAATATAAGCTTGCCAATCTCAAGCTTGTATCGAATTCATCCAGAGGGGCAAAAAACATTAATTGAAACTGATCCGCAATTTACCGATCGCAAAAAATGGTTGAGCTCAGATTATATGTTCGATGCCCTACGCAGTGAGCCACAAAATATCTTGAAACGCTTAGGTGATGGGTATTATGAGCAACGTGTAGTTCGTGATCAAATTAACCAGCTCACAGGGCGAATGTTCTTGGATAACCAACAAGATCTTGAAACGCAATACAAAGCCTTGATGGATAAAGGCATTTCCTTTGCAAAACAATTTCATTTAACCCCTGGTATTGCCCTGAATGCTGAGCAAGTTGCTGCTCTCACCTCAGATATTGTTTGGTTTGAACCTCAAACCGTCACCCTACCCAGTGGCAAAACTGTTGAAGTGATTGCCCCGCGTGTTTATGTGGTGGCGAACAAAGGCGATTTAAACGGCGAAGGGGCGTTAATCTCCGCCAATGTGATTGATTTACGCACCGCCCATTTAAACAACCTTGGCACGATTGCAGGGCGAAAAATCGCCTTGTTAAACACCGACACATTACGCAACGAGGGAACGATTCAAGGCGAAAAAGTTGGCATTAAAACCACGGGGAATTTTGATAACATCGGCGGAAAAGTGGAAGCCGAACGAGGGTTATTTATTGATGTTGGCGGCGATTTCACCCACCAAAGCACCACCCATAGGACAGAGGTGGATCTTTCCCATTTCAAACGCAGTGAAACCACCCTCGCCCGCAAAGCCTTGCTTTATGTGAAAGGCAAAGAGGGGGAGTTGCATTTAAGTGCCAATACTATCCTCAGCCAAGGGGCAGACATCATTAACGAGGGGCAAGGGGATACGATCGTTAAGGCAAAAACAGGGCTAAATCTAACCGCACTTTCTGTCGGTTTTGATGAAAAAATGGGTAAAGGCGACCATTACCGCAATGAAAAAGTTCAAGAGGCGGTGGTAAGCCACATCAAAGGCAACGGTGATGTGCTATTAAGTGGACGAGATATTACTGCCGAAGGGGCGAACCTTGAAAGTGCGGCACATTTAAAAGCAGTGGCAGAAAATGACATTGTGTTGAATGGGGCAAAAGAAAGTCGCCATTTTGAAGCCTTCCATAAAACGAAAAGTGGTAGTGTTGCAAAAGTGACTAAAACCTGTTTTGACCAACAGCAATCTGAAACGCTCGTGGGAACACAAGTAAGTGGAAATCAGGTGTTGCTGACAGCCGGTAACGATGTTAAAGCCAAAGGCGTGCAAGCGATTGCTGAGAATGATTTGCAGGTTCAGGCAGGTCACGATGTGGATATTGCCGCAGACACCAATCACTTCAAGAATATTCATAAGGAAACCAAAAAAACCTCAGGGGTGTTTACCAGTGGGGGCGGGATAACCTTTGGCTCCAAATCAGAAAAGCATGATTATCAAACAGAGGGTTGGACACAATCCGATGCCCGTAGCACATTAGGTTCGATGAATGGCAACATTCGCATTGATGCGGGAAACCACGCCAATGTCTTAGGCACAGAGATGATAACCTCGCGTTCTCATCAAATTGACCTTGAAGGGACAAGTGCGAAAGTCGAAGCGGGGAAAGACATTATTGAGACTAACACGAAGCATGAGTATAAACAATCGGGGGTAACCCTTTCGGTAAGCACACCGGTAACGGATATGGCACAAGCCGCGTATAACAGCCTCAAACGCAGCCAACAAGTGAGCAATCCTAAACTCAAAGCCCTTTATGCAATGAAAGCGGCAGAAGAAACCGTGATGGCAGCACAAAATGTGAGTAAAGTGGCAGAAACGGTTGATGCCTTACGCAACGGTAATATGCAAGGGACTGGCACAACCGCCAGCCCAAGTGTAAAAATAAGCATTGGCTACGGTAGCCAAAAACAAACGCAAACGAGCGAAACACAACAGATTGAGCATCAAAAATCCACGATAAACACAGGTACCTTCAATGCCACCGCACGCAGTGAAAAACTCCGCTTTGAAGGCGTAGAGGCAAACGCCGCCCTGATGTCGCTGTCAGGTAAGCAAGGTATTGAAGTTAAAGGGGTGAAAGATGAAGAGCACCAACGCACAGAAAATAAATCTGTTGGGGGCAGTGTGGGGGTATTTGTTGGTACCAATGGCAACAGCTATGGCTTTGGCATTGAAGGCTCAGTGAATGTAGCGAAAGGCAAATCCAACTCAGATAGCGAGCGTTGGCAAAATAGCCATTTGACAGCGGAGAAGGTCATCATTCATAGTGAAGCGGGAGGGCTTACGCTTGATGCGGCTAACCTCAAAGCCAAACGTCTTGAGGCAGAGGTGCAACACCTCAACATTACCAGCCGACAAGACCGCGAAAAATACGAATCAAAACAAGTGAGTGCAGGGGCAAGTGGCTCGGTTGCGTATGGTTCAGGCGGCGGGGCTTCCGTGAATGCGGCTTACAGCAAGGCGAAAGTGGATTATGCCCAAGTCAATGAACAAGCAGGGATTTCAGTGGGTGAAGAGGGAATGAATATTAAGGTTCATCAGCACACCCAACTGAATGGCGGGGTGATTGAAAGCGAGGCGGAAACAAGTAAAAACCATTTGCAAACGCACTCGATTTCAAGCACGGATATTGAAAACCACAGCGAGATAAAAACGGAAAGTGCGAGCATCAGTGCGGGAAGTGGCGGCATCAACCCAATGCAAGCCCTTAGCAGTGCTTTAAGTTTATTGGGGAATAGGCACGAGAGCAGTCGAAGCCACACGAAATCAGCCATAAGCCAAAACATCGCAATCCAAACAAAAACGCCAGAAAATCTGACCGCACTTTCTCGTGACACAAAAAATGCCAACGAACAAGTGCAAAAACAAGACTTGCAAAAGGTGCAAGAACAGCAAGAAATGGCGAAAGTGATAGGGGAAATCGTTGATAACGGAATAAGTATTGCCACCTTTGAAAAACGCGAAGCGTTGAATAAACTGAGTTTAGAAAAATTCCAAGCGGAAGAAAGATACGGCAAAGACAGCCTACAAGCAAAAGCCTTAGGCACACAAATGCAAGCCTTACAACAGCAGCTAGACCAAGAATTTGGGCTAGGCAGTGAAAAAGGGATGGCGATTCGGGCAGTCACGGCGGCATTACAAAGTGCGGTGCAACAGGACAAAGCAGGGGCAATCACCGCTCTCGCCTCGCCTTACCTCAACCGAGAAATCCACAAGCTGACGGAAGGCGACAGCACAAAAGAAAAAGCCGCCAACCTCATGGCTCACGCCTTGCTTTCTGCGGTGGAATTTCAAGTTACGGGGAAAGACCCACTTACTGGTGCGATAGCGGGCGTAACAGGGGAAGCTACAGCACAATATCTCACCAAAGCCCTATACAACAAAGCCCCGAGTGAACTCACGGCAAGTGAAAAAGAAACCATCAGCAGCCTAAGCCAACTGGCAGGAGGCCTAGCGGGGGCATTCACAGCGAAAGCGAATGGAAGCAGTGAAAAGCAAGGTGGAAGTTTCCTCAGTGGTATGGCTGGGGCTGAGACGGCTAAGAGGGCGGTGGAGAATAACTACCTTAGTAGCCTAGATGTAGAGCATTTTGTTCAAGAATTGGAGAAAGCCCAAAAAGAAGGGCGAGATACAAAACCGATTATTGAGAAATACCAAAAAATCAGTGCGGAAAATCGTCAGGAATTGCTAGCTTGTAACGGAAACGTTCTCTGCGAGTCAGGGCATTTATATCAAATGAATGCGGGAGCAGAAGAAGTTGAACGCAACCTAGGTTTCTTTAGTCGAATGACGGTACCTTATCCAAATAATCTGAATGAGAATAATCGAATTCTATTATCAACACTAGTTGAGCAAGAAAATGCAAACAGCTTTAATCAGTTGTCAAGTGGCACAAAAATTGGATTAAGTGCAATAGAATTAGGTGCAGCAATAGGCGGAACAGGTTTAATAACAAAAGATAGTTTAGGTAAATTTAAATTATCCAACGCAAATGCGAATAGTAAATTGCCTGTTGTTGGAAAAACGGGGAATTATGAAAATCAAACATCGAAGATTCATATTTCTTCTGGAGCTGAGAATGTTGCATTGTATCCTAAGTTAAAAGAACAATTAATGACGGAAAATCTTATTAATATAGGAAAATTAGATCCGACATTACAAGAAGTTACTTCGAAATTAGGAAGCAAATTGGACTATGGTATTGATGGAATGCGTTCTGTATCTGAATCAAATAGATTAGGAATGCTATGGGTTGGAGAAAATTCAACAGAAATGAAAGAAAGAGGAAAAGTTATTGGTTTGATAAGTAATGATGGAACTCGACATTATCGTTTTCCAGCGGATAAACCGAAAGCCAGATTATCCGTTACTAAATTTCAATCTAACTTTGAAACATATAAAATTGATCCCATTTCTAAAAATAGAATTAAAATCGGTAACGCACACTTAGATATTAATAAGGAGTAAAAATGAAAGCCAAATTACACAGAATGATGGATATAGCGGGGCAAATTGATTTAGAAACCTATAAACCAGAGAATGAAAAGTTAGTTAATGTTTATATACTCTTGGATATAGGTCCTGATGATGGAACAGATGCAGCAGATTACTTTGAATTTAAAGTTCACTCTATAGAATGGCTACGCTTGTATCAACCTAAACCAGAGATATTAAGGCATATAATGGTTGTGGATAGATATGATTTTAAAGCGATAAAAGATTATGTACATTATTGTATAGAAAAATGTGATGGTGATTCTTGGGACGAGATTGCATTGAAATTATCAAGATATTTCCATTGGGAGTTTGAGGATTATGTTCCTGGTAATCCAAACTGCTAAATAATAAGGGCAAATTGGTGGTAATATATTTTTTAATAGAGATAAAAAACTACCAATTTCAGAGGGAAGAGTTTGGAGAGAAGCTGATCTTGGTATTAATAATCAAGCTGGAAGGGAGCAATATATCGCCAAAGAACAAACTAAACCTACAGAGGAGCAAGATACCCAAAACTGCAACAAAAAACCACCGCACTTTTAAAGGCAAGGGAAACACAGACACAATGGAGCGAAGGTAATTATAAACGCACGCTAGATACGGCAACCACTATCGCCAGCGGTTTACTGGCAGGACAAAGCGGCACACAAATTGCCACAAGCCTTGCTTCGCCGTACCTAAACCATCAAATCAAGCGTTTTACCACGGATGAAAAGGGCGAAGTCAATCTTCTCACCAACACCATCGCCCACGCCGTGTTAGGTGCAGCGGAAGCAGCGGCAGCTAAAGGTGATATTACCGCAGGGGCGATATCTGCCTCCGCCAGTGAACTCGCTGCCCCAGCCCTAACAAGGCTTTTAGGCAAAGACAACGCCACCCAACTTAACAACGACGAACGCCAAACCATCATCGCCCTAAGCTCACTAGTTGGAGCATTAACGGCTGGCTTGAACGCTCAACAAACAGGCTCAGGGAATAATACAGTTGGCATTCTCAACGCCGCTGCATTAGGGGGCGAGATTGGGAAAAGGGCGGTGGAGAATAACTACCTCTCACCAGAAGAAAGCGAGTTTTTGATTAAAGAATACAAAGAAGCAACTTCAAGAGAAGATAAAATAAAAATCTTACGGAAATATTTACAGAAATCTTATGATAATGATGCTTTATTTGATTCTGCGTGTGACATAGATCCTGTAAGCTGTGTAGATTTAGTTAATGAAGCTAAGATAGGAAAATCAATATTACTAGATAATCAAAATTTATTTGGTTTGTCTCCATATTATTCAGCTATTTTGTCATCTAATTATAAAGCTTCAAATAATACGGATTGGACAGAGTTTAGACTATCTAATTTAATTCCAAGTATGAATAAAGTTGAACCAAACCAAGAATTGGCAGATAGGTTAGCAGAAGGAATTAGTAGCAAAAAAATACTTTTAACGAAAAAAAGTTCAGATATTATTTATCAATTAAATACAGATCCAGAATTCAAGGTAAATATAGATCCATCTAATATTTATGTAGTAGGAACTACAGGGAAAGATAATTCAACTTTCTCAGGTAGAGTTAGTTATTTTGATCTGAATAATTGGTCAGTATTTGGTAGTGTTGCGGGGAGAAAGAGAAATGATGGAAGTTATCATATTTTTGATGATAAATATGATTTTGACATAAGAGGAAAATACTTAGAGAAACCATTTAATTTTATAAGAGACATTGAAACATTTATTGGAGAACCTAGAGGTAAAGGTACACCTTATTTATTTGAGTTTGATAGAAATAAAGAGGTGAACTATGAAGAAAATAATTAAGTTTATTACTGGATTAATAATTATTTTTACTTTATGGTTATTTTCGGAAGAGATATATCTATATGTTAGAACTGGATGTGAAATTAAATGGGGTGCTGCAGGAATATATTCAGATTATGCTGTTTGCAATGGAAAGTATATTGCTGATGGTGTTATAGACTATAAAGTTATTGGAGGAAAACTTCTTATATTTTCTGTTGAAATAGAAGATAGATTTCCACGTCTTTGCTTTACAACAAATAAATTAATATATCTATATTCTCCTAAGGAGAAAAAATATAAGTTTCTTTCTGAAATTGAGGTGTTAGATATAAATAAAAAATATAAAATTAATGATGCTTTTTATACTTTGCCAGAACAGTATATACAAAAATATGCGAATAATTGTAAAAATTAGATTTTATAGTAGAAAGACATTAATGGCTATAGAGGTGAAATTGTTTTAGCTAACAATATCGCTTCCACAGGTCGAATAGTCATTAAGTGGGGAAATTCAACAGGTACACATGGTAATGACATTATTTCTATTAATCCACGAACAGGTGAAGTTGAACTTTGGGATAATAAATATCGTAGTAGTGCTTCACAGAGGACAACAGCACAAAAGAAAAAGCCGCCAACCTCATGGCTCACGCGTTACTTTCAGCGGTGGAATTTCAAGTTACGGGGAAAGACCCACTTACTGGTGCGATGGCGGGCGTAACAGGGGAAGCGACAGCACAATATCTCACCAAAGCCCTATACAACAAAGCTCCGAGTGAACTCACGGTAAGTGAAAAAGAAACCATCAGCAGCCTAAGCCAACTGGCAGGAGGCTTAGCGGGGGCATTTACAGCGAAAACGAACGGCAGCATTGACAATCAGGGAGGAAACGTTCTCTGCGAGTCAGGGCATTTATATCAAATGAATGCGGGAGCAGAAGAAGTTGAACGCAACCTAGGTTTCTTTAGTCGAATGACGGTACCTTATCCAAATAATCTGAATGAGAATAATCGAATTCTATTATCAACACTAGTTGAGCAAGAAAATGCAAACAGCTTTAATCAGTTGTCAAGTGGCACAAAAATTGGATTGAGTGCAATAGAATTAGGTGCAGCAATAGGCGGAACAGGTTTAATAACAAAAGATAGCTTAGGTAAATTTAAATTATCCAACGCGAATGCGAATAGTAAATTGCCAGTTGTTGGAAAAACGGAGAATTATGAAAATCAAACATCGAAGATTCATATTTCTTCTGGGACTGAGAATAATGCATTACCTCCTAATTTAAAATACCAACAAGAAGCAACAAGATATATTAATAATTCTGTTAATGGATTCTATGATTCAAAAGAATATAGAGAATTATTAACTAGGAAATATGGCGAAAATGTTAAATCAACAACTGTTCCACCAAGTAATGCAAAAAATGTTAATTTGGCTAGTAAACGACATCCAATAACAGGTGTGCCATTTGATAATAAAGGGTTTCCTATATTTGATAAATATGTAGCTTATGATACTCGATTGGATATTTCTAGTTTCAGAAATAAATCTTATATAGAACAGATGAGTATGGCGACTAGAGATTTAGCTAATTCGATAGAAAAAGGATATATCAATAAAAACAATTTTACATCGGAACAACTTAATGCTATTTATCGAGGAGAGAAAAAGATACCTGGCTTTACATGGCATCATCATCAAGATACAGGAAGAATGCAATTAATCGATTCTGATATTCATAAAAAAACTGGTCATATAGGTTGGAGAGGACTTAAAAATGAGAAATAAATTAAAATTAACTAAAAATGAAAGTAGTGATATTGGTTTTGCTAAATCAAGTCTAATTTCAGAAGCAATAACATTGGACGAATTTAATGAGTGGGTAATATTTATTATTGACAATTATCCAGTAGATGAATTACCTATATATCTATTTGACTTAGTTGATTTCCAAGGATACTTATGTGATTTAATAGGCATTATTGGCTTTACCCCAAATTCCGAATTGAATGAGAGTGAAAACAATGCTTTGTATGGAATAGCTATAAAACGTTTTGGAAATATTATTGATTGTCCTATATCTTATGATTGTGCTTTAAATGCACTAAATAACAATCCTCATGTTTTAACTAAGTTTAGAGAAATATTTCCTTTTATTGATTTAAACTTTTAATTTAAATATTCAAGTGTTAAATTTTATTTATTGAGAACAAAATGAAAGCCAAATTACACGCAATGATGGAGATAGCTGGGGGGGGGGATTATGTTCCTAGTAATCCAAACTGCTAAATAATAAGGGCAAATTAGTGGTAATATATTTTTGAATAGAGATAAAAAACTACCAATTTCAGAGGGAAGAGTTTGGAGAGAAGTAGATCTTGGTATTAATAATCAAGCTGGAAGAAATAAACAACCAGGGACAAGGTTATTATATTCTAATGACGGGTTATTATTTATCACAAATGATCATTATGAGTCATTTAAGGATATTGGAAAATGGAAATAATTATTGATTTAAACAAAATTAGATGTGAATTAGATTTTTATACGCAACTAATGTCGCAAGAAAAAGAATTTGGTATCTATTTTGGTAAAAATCTAGATGCATTATGGGACTATATTGGATTACTCGGAGGAAAGAAAATAAATTTTATAAATTATAATTTTTTGAATAATGAGCTAAGAAAGTTTTTTTTTAATGTAATTGATATTATATATTCTTATAATTTAGGAATAATCAAAAACAAATTAAGTTCAGATCATTTAATATCTGTATCCGTTAAATGACATTTAACAATAATTAAATAATTTTTTTTCGTAAAAATCAGCTTTATTAATACTAAGTATAAAGTCAAATGACAACTTCCCTCTCATACAGGAGGAAATCAATTAGAAAATAAACCAATTCAAAGCCACACGGGCGGAAATCAAATCATTGATAATGAATTACCGAATAATACAGGTGGAGTTCCTATTGATGTTAATATTCCTTCGCATACAGACGGAAGCCCAATTCTAGAGCAAGATAAAACAGGACATATTTTATCTGGAAGTGAAGTTCAGGTGGGGGATTGGAAAGATAATATCTTACATTCAACCAATTATATCGATAAACCTAAACAAAAAGTTAATTCTTCTAGTATTGGTGATATTGTGAGAACACCTGATACAAATCCTGAAGATTTTCTTCGTTTAAAAGGAAATCAAGGATTAAAAAATAGATATACAGGAGAAATATGGGAAAAAAGTGAAACACAGCATTCTGATAAAAATGGAGAATGGAAAGTTGGTATCGGAAAAGATACCCCAAATAAAACAAGAAAAATAACTATAGGAAGAAGCGATGGAAAAATTATCAAAATTGATAAATAATAATGTTAATCTAAATGATATTGACTTTGTCTTTTTGCAAAATAGTAAATCATGGGTTGGATATATTAATTTTATAGGAGGTGACTCTCTAAGAGGTATAGATTTAACTATGGACTTATTCTGTAAGTTTTTTGAAAAAGATAGCATGTCTTTTTTCTCATTAAACACACTTGCTTATGATGAAAAAGATAATTTTTCAGACTTAGGAGAATATTCTGATTTATATTTTGATGCTCTAAAAAAAAACTTAATCCATAATAATTGGGATGAGGTTATTAAAATCTCTTATGAGAATTTATTACATTCTGGTTTGTGCCGACTAGATTTTAATTGGGATAATATTATTTCCATATCTAAACTGACTATGGCAATAGATTTATTCTCAGATATTAGCTTATTAATAGGAAATTTTTTAATAATAAACCCAAGTTTAAATATAGCATTATCTCCAAGAGGTATAGGTTTTGATATATTTTGTTTAAATGAAGATCTAGAAACATCTTTTAATTTTATAGAATTTTTTTCTAAATTTAATAACTTTAAATGTTTTGTGTCCATGAGATATCTATTAACATTAAACAATGGGGGAATTAGAAAAATTTTCTCTATATACAAACATGGAGACTATGAAAACACAGTAAAACAAAAAAAACACTTTTTTAAAACCAACAAAATTGTCAATTTAAAAAACATTAATTTCTCTTCATTTTCAAAGAGTAAAAACTGGGTTGGTAGTTTTGAAGCGAAAAATAAAAGAGATAATATGCTAGTAAAAGAATCTACATCCCTTTTTAATAACTTCTTCAAGTTTGAAGTTAATCATTTTTTTTTACTAAGTTCTCTAATGTACTATGATAATGGTGCGATAAGTGAAGAGTTAATTAATTATATCGACACATACAAAAATGCTAAAGAAAATAACTTGCTTAGACCTTTTACAGAAAAACTCTCTAGTAAAAAAAATATTAATATAAATTTATTGAATTTATGCTTTGATTATAATACCTCTATATCATTTTGTGAGTTAATAATGGAATTATCATTTAACAATATTATCGGTCAAACCTGTTTTCTTATTAATCCAGAATTACAAATTGCATTATATCCACATGATGATATTGGCTTTGGTCTAATTGCATTAAACGATGATCCTACTTTAGGTATTGAATTTCTGAAATTCTGTGAAAAAGATAGTAGATTTAGAGTAAATATTGCACCTGAGATATTAAGTAAAATATCAGGGGCATAATACAGTATGCTAAACTTCCTTGTGAGAGCTATTAACTCTTGTCGGCACCAATGGCAACAGCTATGGCTTTGGCATTGAAGGCTCAGTGAATGTAGCGAAAGGCAAATCCAACTCAGATAGCGAGCGTTGGCAAAATAGCCATTTGACAGCGGAGAAGGTCATCATTCATAGTGAAGCGGGAGGGCTTACGCTTGATGCGGCTAACCTCAAAGCCAAACGTCTTGAGGCAGAGGTGCAACACCTCAACATTACCAGCCGACAAGACCGCGAAAAATACGAATCAAAACAAGTGAGTGCAGGGGCAAGTGGCTCGGTTGCGTATGGTTCAGGCGGCGGGGCTTCCGTGAATGCGGCTTACAGCAAGGCGAAAGTGGATTATGCCCAAGTCAATGAACAAGCAGGGATTTCAGTGGGTGAAGAGGGAATGAATATTAAGGTTCATCAGCACACCCAACTGAATGGCGGGGTGATTGAAAGCGAGGCGGAAACAAGTAAAAACCGTTTGCAAACGCACTCGATTTCAAGCACGGATATTGAAAACCACAGCGAGATAAAAACGGAAAGTGCGAGCATCAGTGCGGGAAGTGGCGGCATCAACCCAATGCAAGCCCTTAGCAGTGCCTTGAGTTTATTGGGGAATAGGCACGAGAGCAGTCGAAGCCACACGAAATCAGCCATAAGCCAAAACATCACAATCCAAACAAAAACGCCAGAAAATCTGACCGCATTTTCTCGTGACACAAAAAATGCCAACGAACAAGTGCAAAAACAAGACTTGCAAAAGGTGCAAGAACAGCAAGAAATGGCGAAAGTGATAGGGGAAATCGTTGATAACGGAATAAGTATTGCCACCTTTGAGAAACGCGAAGCGTTGAATAAACTGAGTTTAGAAAAATTCCAAGCGGAAGAAAGATACGGCAAAGACAGCCCACAAGCAAAAGCCTTAGGCACACAAATGCAAGCCTTACAGCAGCAGTTAGACCAAGAATTTGGGCTAGGCAGTGAAAAAGGGATGGCGATTCGGGCAGTCACGGCGGCATTACAAAGTGCGGTGCAACAGGACAAAGCGGGGGCAATCACCGCTCTCGCCTCGCCTTACCTCAACCGAGAAATTCACAAGCTCACAGAGGGCGACAGCACAAAAGAAAAAGCCGCCAACCTCATGGCTCACGCCTTGCTTTCTGCGGTGGAATTTCAAGTTACGGGGAAAGACCCACTTACTGGTGCGATAGCGGGCGTAACAGGGGAAGCAACAGCACAATATCTCACCAAAGCCCTATACAACAAAGCCCCGAGTGAACTCACGGCAAGTGAAAAAGAAACTATCAGCAGCCTAAGCCAACTGGCAGGCGGCTTAGCGGGAGCATTTACAGCGAAAGCGAATGGAAGCAGTGAAAAGCAAGGCGGAAGTTTCCTTAGTGGTGTGGCTGGGGCTGAGACGGCTAAGAGGGCGGTGGAGAATAACTACCTCTCACCAAAAGATGTTCAAGCCTTTTATAAAGACTTAGAACGGGCAATTAAAGAGGGTAAAAATGTCGGTGAAGTTTATGACTATTACAGCAAACTCAGCCAACAGCAACGTGATGAACTTTTAGCTGAATGTGATGCAACTTGTCGATTGACGGTAAAAAATGCCATTAATAGCGGTACGGAATTAGCTTACACTAAAGCAGATTTACTTTCAGGTTGGTTATCAGGCTTATCTTCTGAAGAACGTTCTCGGTTTTTAACATTAGTTGAAAATGAGAATAACCAAACCATTTCAGCATTAAATGAACAACAAACGTTATTTGAAAAAGGGTTAGAGCTGGGATTAGATACAGCAAGGTTCTTGAGAAGAGAAGAAGGATTAACGCCTAGTAACCAGCATTCTTTTGCGAAAAAGGCTAAGAACCCCAATATTAATAATAAAGATTGGAAATATATCCCAGCCCCTAAAAAAGAAGAGATAACAGGATTTAAAGATTTAACTAGAGTGAATCCTAAAACTCCTATTCGCGGGGGAGGAACGCTTCGTGATCGTTGGAAAGATAAAGAAGGGAATATTTATGAGTGGGATTCTCAGCATGGAGCAATAGAAAAATATAATAAGAGAGGTAAACATTTAGGAGAATTTGATTTTAAGACTGGAAAACAAATAAAAAGTGCAGATCCAACAAGGAGAATAGAACCATGATTGAAGTAACTAGATATATAGAAGTATATGATAATGTAACAGAGGAATTAATAGATTCATATGAAATAACGTTACCTGATGAAGAAGCTATTTTTTATATTAATCCTGATGATGATGATCGTTATGCTATTGCTGGTATGTATATGTTAAATCTGGAACAAGTTATTAATTTGGGAGGAAGTCATTTAGTATCTTTATATAATAACAAAGATGTATCATTTTATGCTGCTTGTTTTCAAAAGTAGATATGAGAAACAAAGTAGCATATGATAAAGATCTTAATCTCATAAAGGATTAAAAATATTGGAAACTAGAAAAAGATCTACTAAAAATCGCTTATGAATATAGAAAAACACATATAGCTCATCAAGATATCTTAATTGGCATAATGCGTATAATTCAACTATTGATAATTCCTGACTGGAATGTATTTATAGTATCAAACAAAGATGATATGAATATTTATGATAGATATGAACGCTTTAAATACATTATATTTACTGATTCAGAAATAAATCTGAATGACCATTTTTATCATGAATAAATAAAAAATTTAAAGATTCAATCAAAACTAAAGGGAAAACATCTGTTCAAGATGGGTGTAAATAACTTGCTAGCTGGAAAGATCGTGAGGGAAATATTTATGAATGGGATTCTCAGCATGGAACAATGGAAAAATATAATAAGAGAGGTAAACATTTAGGTGAGTTTGATTTTAAAACAGGAAAACAAATAAAAAGTGCAGATCCAACAAGGAGAATAGAACCATGATTTATGAAGTAACTAGATATATAAACGTTTTTGATAATATAACAGAGGAATTAATCGATTCATATGAAATAACATTATCTGATGAAGAGGCTATTCGTTATATCAAGCCTGATGATGACGATGAACATGCTGTTTTTGTATATGTATTAAATAAAGAACAGGTTATTAATTTAGGAGGGAAACACCTAGTTTCTTTATATAGTGATAAAGATGTATCATTTTATGCATCTTGTTATCAAAAATAGATCTTAAAGAAAAAAGCTATCAACAAGTTATCCCTTTTGACGGAAATGAGAAAGATTTTGAGAAAATCTTAAAACAACTAAATAGGTAAAAAATGTCTTTATTTGATGAGGTTATAGAAACATTAAATCATAATATCAGAATTATCGATTATCCTGAAAAAAATACGTATCAGAATTACTGTTAAAATTTACTAATGGAGATGTGAATAGCATTTATTTTTCAGAAAATTTTAAAGACGTTAATTTTGAAGAGTTAAAAAGAATGAATCTTAAAGGGGGCTTTTATATATTGACAGATAACATAGACATACCTTTATTTGAGAGTGATATGAAATCTATTATAAATAATATTTATGATATTGTATGCTTATCAACAAAGATTATTATCTTAAATCAAGATATCTTAATGTACAGGTTATTTCCAGATGATATTTTTAGAATAGTTTTTAATAAAAATTAGAAATGGGGAACAAACTACCCTTTTTCTAAAGCAATTTATTCCATCTCAGCTGCTTATTTTGATGGAGAGGTAATGAAAAAATGGTAAAGATAAATGGCTTTATGGGGTTATTTTTTCTAATAGTATTTTTTATGATTACTTTATTTCATTCTTGTAGTCAAGAAAGTAGAAGTCTAGAATATAAATCTCAAGCAGGTCAAAGACTACTATATCAACTTAACAAAGAGGGATTATCAAAGAATATAATAGATATAGATGGGTTTAAATATTATAAAATAGTTATCACTTTCTCAGGAGATAAAGAAAAATATGAAGAATTCCTAGAAAAGTATAATTATTTAAAAGTTAATTCCAATTATTACTGCAAAGATGGCAATTTAATTGAGATATATAATAATGATATTAATACTGTTTTAAAATATACATATAACTCACACCAATGCCCAAGTTAAGTAGATTATAGGTCCAGAGCTTCAGGCTTAACGGCTCAACAAACTGGCTCATCAACACTAGTTGAGCAAGAAAATGCAAACAGCTTTAATCAGTTGTCAAGTGGCACAAAAATTGGATTGAGTGCAATAGAATTAGGTGCAGCAATAGGCGGAACAGGTTTAATAACAAAAGATAGTTTAGGTAAATTTAAATTATCCAACGCGAATGCGAATAGTAAATTGCCAGTTGTTGGAAAAACGGAGAATTATGAAAATCAAACATCGAAGATTCATATTTCTTCTGGGGCTGAGAATGTCGCATTGTATCCAAAATTAAAAGCAGAGTTACAAAAGGAAAACTTAAAAAATATAGTAAGTAAAAGACCAATTTTAGAGCATTCGGCATTTGGTTATGATAATAAAACCGTAGAAGGAACTATAACGTCAAAAGAAGCGGAAATACTGGGGATAGATTGGGTTGGAGATGGAGCAACAAAAACTTCTCAAGGAGGTTTACTCAGTGCCGATGGTACAAGATTATATAGACCACCAACAACGAAAAAACATTCTAAATATGCAATTACTGGAGTACAAGCAAATTTTGAAAGAGGTCATCAAGATGAGAATGGAACGTTTATTTCTGAAAGTAATTTACACATTAATATTGAGGATAAAAAATGATATTTGCTGACTTGAAAGAAATTAATTATTATTTCCCAAGTAAATATGATGCTCAATTAAAGATGTTAGAAAAATCTTATATTCTACAACTAACTCTTTCCATTGGAGAAAGACTAAAAGATGGAGCAGATTATTTTGATGTATTTATTTACAATATTGATTATGTAAAAGAAAAAAAAATATTATTAGGACATAATAGTATAATTGTTGACATTGATGACATTGATGAATTAGAGAAAGAAATAAAATTATTTGTAAACTCTATATATGGGTACTCTTGGAATGAGGTATTAAATAAATTAAGAAAGTATTTTAAATGGGAATATGAAGATTATTAAATTGTAATGAACCGAATTTTGTTAAACAGTTCCTCTTACAAAGTGACACTGGCATCAGCTTTGGCAACGCGTGGGGGGGGGTAATATAGGCTTCAGTGCCGACCGAGCCAGTGAAAACTACCGTCAAGTGAGTGAACAATCGGGCTTGTTTGCTGAAGAAGGCGGCTATCACATTAACGCGAATCAGGTTCACCTTAAAGGCGGATCGATTGCAAGCCAAAATGCCAACCACAGCGAACTTGCCACCAATCATCTCACAGCGGAAGACATTCAAAACCGCTCTTCAAGCCAAGCGATGAGCGGAGGGGCAAGTTTTGGAATGAGCCATCAAGAAGGGCATTATGAGGAAAAAGGCACGGGCAAGGTGGTGAAAAATCCTGAAGCCTCAAACCTTGACACCAGCAATCTTAAATGGGTAAAGGAAAGCACTTCCCCAAGTGTTATATAGTTTAGAGATGAAAGAATGGTATCACAGAATTAATTATGCCATTTTATTGCGGATATATTTAACCAATACTTAGAAGCAGAAGTGCCGAAAGATATTCATGCAAATATGAAATCACGGAATAAAGATGCTTTTGGTATGATAGGATATAATGATGAGATATTGTTAGAATAAAACTTGAGCGTTTCCTTCTTTGTTTAGATTGATTTGAATACTCATATTCTAAACGGGGAAACGCTCACTTTTTATAGTGAATTGTCAGATTAAGTCTGATCTTTTACAGCTAAGGTTTATAGATAATTTCTACCCCTTCCTCATCGTCTTCCGACCAATCGTCCCAATCTTCATCGTCTTCATCAAATTGATGTTCAGCAAGTTGTTCTTGATGATAGTCATCCCATTTGAACTTCACTTCTTCTGGGTTCTCTGGTTGTTTTTCTTCCTCTCTTGGGTGAGCGTCTAAATAATCCATAATATCACGGCAGAGTGCTGGCACATTTTTTCCTGTTGCAGCGGAAATGAGGTAATAATCGCCCTCCCAACCTAAGCGTTCAAGGATTTCTTTTGCTCGCTCGTGTGCTTCTTCATCGGACATTGTGTCGATTTTGTTAAACACGAGCCATTGGGTTTTATCGGCAAGTTTTTCGCTATATTGGAAAAGCTCGCTTTCAATAATGGCAATGTTATCCGCAGGATCGCTACCATCAATTGGGTTGATGTCCACAAGGTGAATGAGGACGCGACAACGCTCTAAATGTTTTAAGAAACGAATACCTAAGCCAGCCCCTTCAGCTGCACCTTCAATCAAGCCTGGAATATCCGCAATTACAAAGCTACGGTTTTCATCAACCCGAGCTACGCCTAAACTTGGCACAAGGGTGGTGAATGGGTAATCTGCCACTTTCGGTTTGGCTGCGGAAACAGCACGAATAAAGGTAGATTTTCCTGCATTTGGCAAGCCAAGCATTCCCACATCAGCGAGCAACATTAATTCCAATAACAAATCACGTTTTTCACCCGCTGTGCCGTTGGTTTTTTGCCGTGGTGCTCGGTTTACGGAAGATTTAAAACGGGCATTGCCTAAACCGTGATAGCCACCTTTGGCAATCAGCATTTTTGCTCCGTGTTTGGTTAAATCGCCCAACACTTCTTTGGTATCGTTATCAATGGCTCTTGTTCCCACTGGTACGCGTAAGGTGATGTCTTTACCGCGGCGACCTGTGCAATCTGAGCTGCGACCATTTTCACCACGTTCAGCGGCAAAACGCTTTTCAAAACGGTAGTCCACGAGGGTATTCAGGTTTTCATCGGCGATTAAATACACATCGCCACCATCTCCGCCATCACCACCGTCAGGCCCCCCTTTGGGGATAAATTTTTCGCGGCGGAAGCTCACACAGCCGTTTCCGCCATCACCAGCCTCAACGCGAATCAAGGCTTCATCAATAAACTTCATTTTTTCTCCTATTTCTTATTCTTTATAAATTTGTGTCCAATTGCTGAGAACATCGCACCAAGCACGACGACCAACGCTCCGATATAGCTCAGGCTATTAAGTTCTGGTGCAGCAAAATCTTGTGCGTCAAGAAGATGCAGCAAATGGGAAAATAAAATAGTAAATAAAGGGACGAGGGTTACCACCACACTGACTTTCGCCACTTCCCAACGATTTAAGGCTTCGGCGTAAGCACCGTAGCCGATTAATGTGTTTAAACAACAGTAAATAAAGCAAATTAGCGTTAAGCCGTTTAGTTCTTTCACTTGATTAAATTCAGCGAAAGGAGTAAAGAGGACGGCACAGCCGAAATAAAACATCAACAGAATTTGTTGTGCAGTGAATTTGCGTAACATCAATTTTTGTGCAAGCCCATAAGCCACCCAAATGAGTGCGGCACAAATGCTCAGTAAAATCCCAATTAGGTAATTATTCAGATGAGTAAATTGATCAAATTTATTATTAAAAAACAGTCCCAGTCCGACGATTAAAATTCCTAAACCGATTTTTTGGTGCAAGCCCAGCCTTTCTTTGAAAATCACCACACCGCAAAGTAACATTGCAAAGGAAGACAAATGGATAAATATTTGCGTTACTGAGGGTTCGGCAAATTTAAGTGCGGTGTTAAATAATGAGAAATTTCCCGCCAGCCCAATAATGCCAAACACGAGCAGCCCGACATAATATTTATTAAATTCGGATAATTTCGGTAATTTTTTCGTTACGCCAAGTAAGAGAAATAAAGCTAAACTCGCCACAATAAAGCGATACCAAACGATGGTTTGTGGACTCATTACACTCACCACTTGTTTTAGTGCAATGGGTAATGATCCCCAAGCCATTGCGGTGATTAAGGCAAATGTAAATCCAAGTAAAGGCTGTTGTTTCATTACATTTCCTCCTTAATATGGGATCTTTGCGTAATTTCAAGTTGCTATGCCAAGTATGCCAGCACGTTGAATAGGTTAAATTAGGATTTCATTAAGATTGAATGAGTATAAATAAAAAAAGCCTCACGAAACTGTGAGGCATTTTATTCTGTCTATTTGTAAAATTAGTCAGCGATGATACTAACGTATTTGCGATTTTTCTCGCCTTTCACTTCAAATTTTACTTTACCATCAGCAGTTGCGAATAAAGTGTGATCTCTACCCATACCTACGTTAGCACCTGCGTGGAATTTTGTACCACGCTGACGAACGATAATGCTACCTGCTAATACTGATTCGCCACCGAAGCGTTTAACACCAAGGCGTTTAGCTTCAGAATCACGACCGTTACGAGTTGAACCACCAGCTTTTTTAGTTGCCATCTACTTGATCTCCTCTGAAATTATGCTTGAATCCCAGTGATTTTCACTTCTGTGAACCACTGACGATGACCTTGTTGTTTACGACTGTGTTTACGACGACGGAATTTAACGATTTTAACTTTATCGCCACGACCGTGTGAAACCACTTCAGCCACTAGTTTCGCACCATCAACAACTGGCGCACCAATTTTAACATCTTCACCATTAACGACCATTAACACTGAGTCGAATTCAACGCTTTCGCCAGTTGAAATTTCAAGTTTTTCTAAACGAACAACTTGACCTTCGCTTACTCGGTGTTGTTTACCGCCACTTTGGAAAACTGCGTACATAAATACTCCGCTAGATATTGTGCTTTAATGTTTAAGTCATTTCGCACATCAAAATTCATATAAATAGGTCGCAAATTCTACGGAAAAACAATGCCGATAGCAAGAATTTATTTGCAATAAAATAAAAAAAGTTAGATTTATGCGTGATTGATTTCAGAAAGCGAAGAAAATCAGGTAAAATCAACCGCACTTTTAAGATAATAATGAACGTTCGCAATGACAGAGAAAAGCAAACTTATGGATATTAAGGCAATCCAAGCGTTAATTAGCGAGGATATGCAACAAGTGAATGCCACCATTTTGGCACAATTAAACTCCGATGTTTCGTTGATTAATCAGTTAGGTTACTACCTCATTCAAAGCGGTGGGAAACGCATTCGTCCAATGCTCTCTGTGCTTGCGGCAAAAGCCTTGGGGTATCAGGGGACACAGCATATTACCTGTGCAACGTTCATTGAATTTACCCATACCGCCACCTTATTACACGATGATGTGGTTGATGAATCAGAAATGCGTCGCGGCAAGCCAACCGCCAATAGTGAATTTGGTAATGCGGCCAGCGTGTTAGTAGGCGATTACATTTATACTCGCTCTTTTCAGCTAATGACGGATACTAACTCGCTGAAAATTCTAAAAATAATGTCCGATGCCACCAATGTGATTGCGGAAGGGGAAGTGCAACAATTAATGAATATGAACGACCCTGACACCACAGAAGAAAGCTATATGCGTGTTATTTATAGCAAAACCGCACGTTTATTTGAGGCTGCCACCCAATGTTCCGCCATTGTGGCTGGGGCGAGCGAAGCGCAAGAGTTTGCGTTACAACAGTACGGACGCTATTTAGGCACGGCGTTTCAACTTATTGATGATGTGCTGGATTATCAAGCCAATGCCCAAACCTTAGGCAAAAATATCGGCGATGATTTAGCCGAGGGCAAACCAACCTTGCCTTTATTACACGCAATGCACAACGGCGATGAAACCCAACGTCAGCTCATTCGCAATGCCATTGAGCAGGGCGGACACCGGGATATTCTTGAGCAAGTGTTAGCTATAATGGCACAGCACGGCTCATTAGCCTATACTATCGAAAGAGCAAAACAAGAAGCGCAAAAAGCCATTGATGCCATTGCCATTTTGCCTGAAAGTGAGTATAAACAAGCACTGATTTCTTTGGCTTATTTATCTGTGGATAGAACAACCTAATTTTATTTTTAGCTATTATTTATTATGGAACAACAAACTAATCACGAAACCAACAAAAGTGCGGTGGAATTTTCGCAAAAATCGCACCGCACTTCGCGTAAAGCGAAAAAAGATCCGAACGCGCCTTTTGTGCGTGAAAAATTAACCCTACCAAACGGACACCAAAAACTATTGCTCCATTCTTGCTGTGCCCCTTGTTCGGGTGAAGTGATGGAAGCGATTTTGGCTTCAGGCATTGAATTTACCATTTATTTTTACAATCCCAACATTCACCCGCTGAAAGAATATTTAATTCGTAAAGAAGAAAATATTCGTTTCGCAGAAAAATTTGGTATTCCATTTATTGATGCTGACTACGACCGCCAAAATTGGTTTGACCGAGCTAAAGGAATGGAAGATGAGCCAGAACGTGGCATTCGTTGCACAATGTGCTTTGATATGCGTTTTGAAAAAGCCGCACAATATGCGCACGAAAATGGTTTCCCTGTGTTTACGAGCTGTTTAGGCATTTCACGCTGGAAAGATATGAATCAAATTAACGGCTGCGGACACCGTGCCGCAGCGAAATATGACGATGTAGAATATTGGGACTACAACTGGCGTAAAGGCGGTGGTTCACAGCGTATGATCGAAATCAGCAAACGCGAACGTTTCTACCAACAAGAATATTGTGGCTGTGTGTACTCTTTACGCGATACCAACCGCTGGCGAGAAGCCAACGGTAGACAAAAAATCGAGATTGGGAAGTTGTATTATTCCAATGATTAATTAAGAAAAAAATCCTTAAAAAATGATCTGCCCCCAAAAGTTGGACTAAACAACCAACTGATTAAGGGCAGATTTTTTTATGACTAATGTACTCAACGTTTCAAACAGTAACTGCTCGACTTTTATCTTCAAAATGGAAAAAATCGTTCACTTACTCGCCAGTATTTTCAACTTACCGAAAAAATGTTAAATCGCTGGATTGCCAAATTTAATCATATGAACAGCTTTAATAAGTGATTCACGAGTGGATTCGCGACTACAATAATGAGTGTATTCAAATGAAGTGAAAAGGACTGAGTCCGCTGGAATATAGAACTCAGTCCTTGAATTAAAATGTCATCTAACTTTTTAGGGGCAGATCATATATTAGACTTAACTATTTTGAGCAATGAATGTGGCTAATTGATTTTTAGGTAATGCACCCACTTGGGTTGCTACGGCTTTTCCTTCTTTAAACATTAATAAAGTTGGAATGCTACGAACGCCAAATTGGGCTGGTGTTGCTTGGTTTTCGTCAATGTTGATTTTCACGATTTTCACTTTATCGCCTAATTCCGCCGCTAATTCATCAAGAATTGGGCCAACCATACGACAAGGGCCACACCAAGGCGCCCAGAAATCTAATAATACAGGCACATCTGATCTTAAAACATCAGCTTCGAAAGTAGCGTCAGTGGTATGTAATACTTCACTCATTTTATTTTCCTTATTTTCTATTATCTAATTCGCCATAGGCTATGGCGTTTTCCTTAATATGGGGCGATGATAGCATAAATTCAAGCTATCATCACTAATCAATGTAATTGCTAAAAGTTAAGAGGGCAGCACTAAATTTGGGCAAGGTTTGCCTGTTTTTAGGCTGTAAATATTTTCTAAGGTTACGTTAGAAATACTGGTTAGTGCTTCCTCCGTTAAGAAGGCTTGATGTCCTGTAAGCAACACGTTATGGCACGAAGATAAACGGCGGAAAACATCATCTTGAATCACTTCATTCGACTTATCTTCAAAGAAAAGATCTCGCTCGTTTTCATACACGTCCATTCCTAATGCACCAATTTTACGCTGTTTTAAGGCATCAATCGCCGCCTGTGTATCGATCAACGTGCCGCGGCTGGTGTTAATAATCATTACGCCATCACGCATTTTGGCAAAAGCATCGCGATTGAGTAGATGATAGTTTTCTGGCGTAGCAGGGCAGTGCAGGGTGATGATTTGCGATCTGGCATATAATTCATCAAGCGAAACATATTCTGCACCCAATTCTTCCGCAACAGGATTTTTAAACGGGTCGTAAGCCAAAATATGCATACCAAACCCTTTTAAAATACGCATTACGGCAATGCCAATTTTCCCTGTGCCGATCACGCCAACTGTTCGCCCGTGCATATTGAAGCCAGATAATCCCTCAAGGGAAAAATTCGCTTCACGAGTGCGTTGATAAGCACGGTGGATTTTGCGGTTTAGGGTGAGCATTAAGCCAACGGTATGTTCTGCTACCGCTTCAGGGGAATAGGCGGGTACACGCACCACTTTAATACCAAGATCTTGTGCGGCTTTTAAATCCACATTATTAAAGCCCGCACAACGTAATGCCACCATTTTGACGCCAAGTGCGGCGAGTTTTTCCAACACTTTTCGGCTGCCGTCATCATTCACGAAAATACACACCACATCGCAATGTTCTGCCATTTTTGCGGTGGATTCGTTGAGCATAAAATCGAAAAATTCCAGATCAAAGCCGTATTTCACATTCACCAGTTCAAAATATTTGCGATCGTAATTTTTCGTACTATACACTGCAATTTTCATCGTTGCCTCTCATTTCACTATTTTAATTGAGCAAAGGCTTGGCGGAGATCGGCTTTCAGATCTTCCACGTCTTCCAAGCCTACAGAAAAACGCAACAGACAGTTGCACACGCCACGGGCAATACGCTCCGCTTCGGGAATATCCATATGGGTTTGCGTAGCTGGATAGGTGATGAAACTTTCTGTGCCACCTAAACTTTCCGCAAAAGTAATCAATTTAATGGCTTTTAAGAACGGATTTACCCAAGCCTCATCTTGCAAACGAAAAGAGAGCATTCCCCCTTTGTTTGGGTAAAGTACATCTTTCACTTGTGGCTGTTCAGCAAGGAATTTCGCGAGTTCTTGCGCATTTTTTTGATGACGTTCCATTCGCAATGCCAAGGTTTTCATTCCACGAATCGTCAAAAAGCTATCAAATGGCGAAAGCACTGCTCCCGCACCATTTTGAATATAGAATAGACGATCACAAAGTTCCTGCCCATTAGCAACCACCAAGCCCACTAAGGCATCATTATGCCCTGCGATATATTTTGTTCCGCTGTGGATCACAATATCCGCGCCACATTCCAAAGGACGGAATAGCACCGGCGTTAAGAATGTATTATCTACAATAAGTAATAAATTGTGCTTTTTCGCCAATTTTGCAATGGCTGGCACATCACATTCTTCCATTAACGGATTTGATGGCGTTTCCACAAAAATCGCTTTGGTATTTGGCGTGATTGATTGCTCGATCGCTTCTAATGAAGCGGTGTTCACGTAAACGGGTTTTACTCCGTGGGTATTTTTATAAGCAAAATCCAATAAACGATAAGTTCCACCATATACATCGCTCGATACAATCCATTCATCGGGCGCGGCGAATAATTGCATAATTAACTGAATCGCCGCCATACCAGAAGCGCAAGCAAAACCGCGTTCACCGCCTTCTAATTTCGCAATGGTTTCTTCTAAAACAGTGCGCGTTGGGTTTTTCGTGCGGGTGTAATCATAACCCGTGCTTTCCCCAATACCGTGATGACCATAGGCGGTAGAAAGGAAAATAGGCGTGGAAACTGCGCCTGTTCTTTCATCTGTGCGATTGCCTGCTTGTGCGAGTAGAGTTTCGATATGGTATTGTTGTGTCATAAAATCCTCAAAAAATACAAAAAAACTGACCGCACTTTTAATCTCAATGAAATAGAAAGCACGGATAGAAATTAGTTTCATTTTGGCATAAAGCGATAAGGCTTTAAAGTAGATTTTATCTTTAAACAAATTAAGAGGTGGGCGTGAAAAAATATGTTGCATTAAAAATAAACGCAAAACGCCATTATTTTAGCAGAATGATTTCGTTGTGAGCTTTTTTTGTGCGATTAAATAAAATTTTTAATTTACAGCATTGACAGATTTTTATAAGTCAGTAAAATGCACGCCACTGACAGCGAATGTGTTGCAGCGAAAGCGGGAATAGCTCAGTTGGTAGAGCACGACCTTGCCAAGGTCGGGGTCGCGAGTTCGAGCCTCGTTTCCCGCTCCAATTTACGCTACGGCGTGTTAGCAAAGCGGTTATGCACTGGATTGCAAATCCATGTAGCTCGGTTCGACTCCGGGACACGCCTCCATAATGCAACCGCAGTCAGCAATATCACTCAGCCCGAGTGGTGAAATCGGTAGACACAAGGGATTTAAAATCCCTCGACTTTCGAGTCGTGGCGGTTCAAGTCCGCCCTCGGGCACCATTAAGGATTTAGTATTAAGTCGTAAGTTAATCCTTTCAAATCAGTAACTTACGGCTTTTTTCTTTTCTGGCTCTCCCTCCAAAATATCATTTTCAGCGTCAAGTTTTGTAGTGTCTAAAATGCACTTTGACGTAAGTTTGACGTGATTTGCGTAGCTCAGTAAATGGTCGGCATTAAGATGGGCATAGCGTTTTACCATCTCAAGTGTTTCCCAACCGCCTAGCTCTTTTAAAACCATCAATGGTGTGCCATTTTGAACGTGCCAACTTGCCCAAGTGTGGCGTAAATCGTGAAATCGAAAATCACTGATGTTGCACTTTTTAAGTGCCTGATTAAAATCAGGATAGCTAATTTCTTTGATTTGCTTATCTCGTCCACGGTGGAACACATAACGAGAGAGGCGTTGGGATTGCCGTTTTTCGATTACGGCTAAGGCATCTTTGCCGAGCAATAAGGATCTTGCACGCCCTGATTTGGCAACATCGCTACTGACAATGGCAATATTGCGAGAAAGATCGATTTTATCCCAGGTCAGCGATAAAATTTCGGTCATTCTTGCTCCTGTTGCTAATGCAAAAGTGCAAACGTCTTTCATCCACTCTAATTGCAATGCGTTGATCAAGTTCAGGGCTTGCGTTTGTGTGATCCATCTTACCCTGACTTTTGGCTCTGCATTGCGTGGTACATAAGGGATATGGTCGATCCAACCTGCTTTTTGTGCAAGCGATAACACTCGCATTATAGAGCTACGGTAGCGGTTTTGTGTGGATAATGATAGCTTTTCTCCCGTACTGATTTTGTGGGTGGGGAGATTATTGACAATATCATCAGTTGTTAAAGAGCTAAGCGTTCGCCCTGCCAGCACAGATCGCCAATATTCCGTATGGCGGATTTTTGCATTGAGATTTTTTTGCCCTTTTGACGACTCAAGAAACCGCACAAGGGCTTCTTCGATGGTTCTTTCAGGCTTTTTATTGAGCTGTTCGACTTGCCAATATTCGTGTTTTAGCTTGTCGTGTAACTCTTGGGCTAATTTCTTTTCAGTTGTTTGAGCAGAGCGTCTAATTCTCTGGCCGCTCGGTGTGGTAATATCGATTTGCCATACACCGAATTCATTTTTTCTGATCGGCATAATTTCTCCTTATCGCCGACCTGATCGTCTAATCGGCAAACATTTTGCGTGTTTTGCCGTTTCTGATCAAGCGTTGTTTTACTTACTCGCCATACTCGAGATCCTTCCATTTGAAAAAATCCCCAATGAAAGCGATGAGCATAAACTGCTCCATAGCTCATTTTGAGTTTACTGGCGACCTCTGAAATTGTTAGGGTTTCTTCCATATTCCCTCCAATAAAATAGGCTTTTTAGCCTTAGGTTGCATTTCTAGTAATCCCTATCTCATCTTCAAATGCCAGCAATCGCACGGCTTGGAGTTGAGAGGTGTTCTGTTGCAAATGGCATTCATATTCGCTAAGCAAAAAGCTATCTTTCTCTACCTTAATACCTATATCACGATCTTTGAAAACGATCTCGACATCAATAAAGGTGAATGCGTCCTCAAGGGCGTTTCCTAGTCTGATGTTGTTAATTAAGACGTGATCGACAAAATAGTCAAAAGGCTTAACGTGCAGCATTGCGAGGCGTTCGTAAAATAGGGATTTGAGGCGAGATTGGCATTCAATCACGTTATCAAGTTGAATATCTACGCCGTACACGCTCGCTAGTGCTTGATACATATTCAGCACTTTGTAATAAGGACGCTTTGGACCTACGAGGATTTTGCACAGCTTGCGGTTTAGAATGTCGTATAAAAAATTCCCCGTGCCACAGCTGGGTTCGAGGATTTTCTTTTCAGGATCAAAGCTCTCTTCGGGTAAAAGTGCGGTCATTTTTTGCACCAGTTTTTGAGGTGTGTACACCTCGCCAAACTCTCTTACCCTCGCTTTGGATTTGGTGAGTTTTTCCATAGGGTTTCCTAATAAAAAAGCCTACAACGTAGGCTTGGGTTGCGTTAATTTTTTGTGATTAAATCTGTGGCTGTTCCGCAATAATGCCCATCGCAGTCAGCCCTCAAATCAAGTTCGTACGCACACCACAACAAGCCGATAATCATTAAAATTCTGAACATAATTTCACCTTTTCACTGAATTTAGGTTGAACGAAACCGCCACACGTTTTTTAAAGTGCGGTCGGTTTTGGATTAGATGTTAAAACTCGGTTCGTTTTTTATGTTGGGCTTTAACGTGTCGATTGATGATTTCTCTTGCTTGTTGTAAGTCTTGCTCGATGTTTGGCGTGAAGACGAACAAGAAGCCTTTTTGTGCGGGTTCGCCCTCTGTGCAGAAATCACCGATCAACTTGCCTTTCCCTACCTCATCATTGAGAGAGGTCTCAAGTACTGCACGCTGATAATCAGAATATTGCAAGCCGTAGCAGTAGATCCGCATTAATAGTTGCAATAATTCGTTATCTTGTGGTTGCAAAGCTCTACGTTCGCACTCGATGAAGTATTTGCGAACTTGTCGCCCTTTTTCGTTGCGTTCGACCATTGCGAGTTCTTTGCCCATATCAAGGGTGATGTGATATTCCTTGCGTGGTCTGCCGTTGGTGCGTTCGGTGACGATGATGTAGTCTTCGTCTTGAACAAAGCCGTAGTCTGATATACGCTCTGCGATCCAGTTAGCATATTGTCGTTTGCTTTCTACAAATGCGTGTAGTTCACGAGCATTACAGAGTTGTACGGGTTGATTTGCAATTAAACCGTTGAAGACTGGGATTAAGTTAGAATTTGTCATTTTGATTGTTCCTGTGAATAAATTTTTATATTCACCACCGCAGAGACCAATCATTGGTGATGAGCTGAACAGAATTGGTCTTACCGCTCTCACAGGTACACGGCGTCCTTTCGGACTTCCATTCAGCCCACCATTGAGCTTTTTAACAAATTTGTTAAAAAGGTAGATTTGCTGATTTTCGGCTATAAAAAAAGCCACCATATAGGCGACCTATCATTTACCGCCCTGTGAATATTCAGGAGACCAATCCCGACTTTCGTTTGAAAGTGGGTATATCCTAAATTAAAGGGCGGGGCGGTGTCAATAAATTTAGCTTTTTAGCGAAAAGGTTCGCATTACGGCTTGTTTATAGCATTCTACAGCATAGTTAAATTTATTGTCTGTATTTAAATCCACGTTAATCACTGACGCTTCTTCAAAATCAATAAAACAAATACTGAGTTGGTTTTTTTCAAGTTTAAATTCAGTACGCAAAAATAAGTTTTGTTTGGGATAGGTATTTGATGATTTTTCTAAGGTGATTGCAATACCAGCAAGGGCCTGTGGATTGTTTTGGTTATCAAAAGATACAGGCAATTCCATTATGTGAATATGTTGATTTTCACCACTTTCAAGCTCAAGGAGTTTGATGTATGGTGAGGTGGCGGACTCATCATTTATGACGCCGCGGTAGGTTTTGCCTGTTAATCCTAAATCATCGCTAATTGCTTGGCAGTATTCACCGATTAGATGGCGTAGTTTATGGCGGCGGTTGGTGAGTTCTTCGTTATATTTTTGTTGTTGGTCACAAAGTTGTTGATAGGTGATCATTTTGTTCTCCTGTGAATTTTAGATATAAAGTCTCGTACGTGTAAGGTTTCTTTAATTTCCATAATCAATCCTCCACTGGCACAATCAATAAATTTTTAGGGCTAATATCACGATATTTAATTTGATATGCGTGTACTTGTTTTATTTCATCCAGTGGCAAGCCGTATCTTGTTTCTCGGACTATATCCCAACCAAATGAGCGTGATTTTTCTAAAATAATATTTTTTTTACCATCTCCCATAATTAAGTCAGGTTCTTGTGGCTTAAATATTGATAGCTTCATACTCTCTCCTTTTCTACTACAAATAAACACCAGTCAATTCTTCAAATAATTTGATAAGGTTTGTTTTTTCACCTTGTAAGGCTCGTAGCTCCCGCATTGCTTCAATAGCAACAAAATTTAAGTTGCCACACCGGTGATAGAAAAACTCTTGTAAGGTTATATCTGGCATATAATCCGAAAGATCTAAATCATCAAGATCAATATCTACATCAACGTCAACATCAACAGTGACGGTATGAGTAATGATTTTCCCCATTTTATTTTCCCTTAATAAAGCATTTCTGAATACAATTCATCTGATTCATAACCAATATCAAATTTAATTTGATTATTATCTTTTGCGATTTTTAATGCTTCTTTTCTATCTACAAACCGACTTTTATTAGTAAGAAATCCTTGTTCAACTTCTGCAAGTTCTTTATTTTCAAGGGTTTCAATAACATCTCTGCCATCAGGTGAATAATGACGAACCATAGGAATAATTAATTCAGTACCTTTTCTACCTAAGTTAATCTCTTTTTGGTTTCGCTCAATAAATTTAATGGCAGCACAAACAATAAGTTCTGGGTGCATTTTATTTCTCCATTTGTTTCCCTGTTGAATGTTCTGCGTGTTTTTGGTGAGCCTCTTGCATTTCTTTTTCTGAATTATGCGAACTGATTTCTATTCGATACCCAAATATCGAGGCACAAAAAAACAGAATAGCAAGCCAACCAAATAATCTCGTTAAGTAATCAAAAACAAAGGCGATCACATAATAAGACCAAGCAAAAATAAGACCGAGATTACTCTCACCAGCATTTGCTTGAGTAATATAAGCCTTGCCTATACCTACGGAATTAATGGTTAAAATGACAAGTGCTGTTGCAATTAAAAGTAAAGCTAATAAAAACCAACCAGAGTCAATTTTAAAAGTCATAATATTTTCTCCAATTATTTTCTTTTACGTTTAAAGTGCGGGCGTTTTTGTGCTTGTTTTCTTAATTCAAGAATATCGATTTTTTGATTTTCAATAATTTTTTGCAAGCCGAGCATTTGTTTAGTTTGCTTGCTGATTGCGTCTTCTAATACAGCAATTTGTTTGGCATAAGCATTAATTTCAGCTTTTAATATTTTTGCTGCCAAGCGTTTTATAATGTTCATACTCTTTCCTTTTCTCCACCAAATTCATTGAGCAATCTCTTAGTTAATTCTGAAATGGTTGCAGCCATTAATAAAAAATCCGCGTCAAAGCATTGAGCAATATCTTCTTTGGCAATGTCATCATTTTTCTCTTTGATTTCATCAGCAAATTTAAGGCGTTTGAGTGTGCCATCATCACAAAGTACAAAACTTAAATTCCCTTCCCATTCTAGAGCGATTTTTGTTACCACTTTTCCCGCCTCAAGTAATGAGTAAATTTCGTTGCTATCTAAATCTTGTCGCTTAAATTTAGCTATGCCATCTTCTTTTAACCCCGTCAATTCGGCTTCTTCCAGCACGGTTAGCCAATCAGGTGCTTCATTTACCCAGTTTGTCATAACTAGCGATGCGTCATTTGCAAAGGCGAGTGGAATAACTGGCAATGAGCCTAGGGATTTACGTAGTAACGCTAATGCATCTTCGGCTCGTTTAGCGGAAGCCGCGTCCACATAAATCAACTGGTTTTGCGTATCAATCCAAAGTGCGGTGTAGGTGCTACGGGTAAAGGCTTGAGGCAAAAGAGAGGCAACCACATCATCTTTAATAGACAGCCTTTCGACTTTTTTGAGTTTACGCCCTTCTTTTTCTTCTAACGCTTTTACTCGGTTAGTTAGCTCTTTGGTTACGACATAATTTGGCAAGATTTTTTCTTCTCGCTGGGCCACAAGTAGGATTTGCCCATTTGCCTCAAAGCAGAGCTGTTCACTCGTGCTAAGTGGTGCAATCCAGCCAAATTTACTTGCCTCACTACTACCGCAAGGCGTAAATTCACAGGCCTCAAGTTGGCTTGAGAGGTTGGAAAAATCCATCGCTTTTGTTAAGCGGTAAATCATTGCATTTTTAAACCAAAACATTTTCTTTTCTCCAATAAAAAACCGCTATTTAGCGGTTAAATTTTATGAATTTTTAATGATCATTCACTGCAACCACCAAAGAACTGATCAAATATTAATTTGTTAGGCATATTGGTAACCTTACCCGCTTCATCAATATGTAAATCAATATAATCGCCATAATCATTAGGTAAACAATCAGGAATATAATCATTAATCAGTGAGCTAATAACATTTTTATTTTCATCTAGTAAATAATATTCTCCCTCATCACAGATTTTCATATTCATTTTTGCGGGATGGTTTTCTGGCCAGTTTTCAATTTTAGATGCATCTAAATCAATTATTCCGCACCATTGATCACCATCGCGCAACGGAAAATTATAAGGGATATCTTCGTCGTCATATCTAACAGGGATTACTAGTTTTATATATTTGATATTAACTTGTTTTGTTGTTGGTATTTCGATAATCATATGTTTTCTCCTCCTAAGTCTGGATGAATATGTTGAGCAAAAGGCAGACTTACTGCCGAAGTTGGCTCAAATTGCTTGCCCGTTGCTAATTGAGCGTAGCCGATAATGTCGTCCCAGTGGTCGGGGAAGTTTTCATCACCGTTGCAAATTCGGGTAAGTTTGGCGGCAATCATTGTGGCGGCGTAGGCTTTGACTTTGTTGCGTTCAAAAAGCTGGCTGTCAATAATCGGTTTCATCAGGTGATAAAAGGTTTCTGCACCGCTGATAAAATCGCCGTGCGTTTTTGCTCGTTCGTTGAGTAGGTCTGTGTTCATTGTTACCTCGTAAAAAAGCCCTCAACTGAGGGCATTTGTCTAAAAAATTGTCTAGATTTTGTCTAGAATTGTCTAAATTAGACAACTTAGAACGGAATATCATCATCTAGCTCATCACCATTATTCTGCGCTGGTGGCGTGTAGTTGCCGTTTTTAGCGTTGGCATAAGCATTGGATTTTGTTGATTGCGTTTGACGTGGTGGTGCGTTTGTTTGCGCACCTTGTCCATCTTGGCGACTGTCTAGCATTTGCAATACATCGCCTTGAATTTCGGTGGTGTAACGCTCAATGCCTTGTTGATCTTGCCATTTTCTGGTTCTGATACGACCTTCCACATAAACTTTTGAGCCTTTTTTGAGGTATTGCCCTGCAATTTCCGCTAACCGCCGATAAAGTACAATTCTGTGCCATTCGGTGAGTTCTCGCCGTTCGCCTGTTTGTTTATCCGTCCAGCTTTCTGATGTCGCCACGCTGATTGTTGCAACCTGATCGCCATTTTGCATTGTGCGGATTTCTGGATCGTTGCCTAAATTGCCGACGATGATGGCTTTGTTTATGCCTGCCATTGGTTTTCTCCTTTAAGTGCCTTAAGTGCGGTCAAAAATTCGGGAATATGGTAATCAAACGCTTCCATCAATGCTTGATTTCGTTCTACCGTGAATAAATAAAGCGGCTGCTTTTGATATTCGGGGCAGTAGCTGACGAAATCCCACGTTTCATAGCCTGTTACCCACAGATTCGCTTGCACTTGGATAACATATTCAAGCGGTATGCCCCCTTCAATAATGTAAGTAATGTGTGTGCTCATTTTCGGGCATTTAATTTCTAACCCTTTTTTCAGTTCGGGAATGAGTCCATCAGGGCTAACCATTACTTCTCGTTTCTCATCAAGGTACACGCCGCCGACTTGCTGTACTTTGTTGCCAGTCAAGAACTCATAAGCACCGCGTGCAAGCGGTTCAAGCTGGTTGCCACGCTCCATATAATCAGATTTATAACGGCTATCAGGTAAACCTAAAATGCTTTCTTCGACCAACTCGGCAAGGTATTTTATATAGGTAGCGGATCTATCACCGCTTATTCGAACGATATTTTTGAACCCCGTACCGGTAGGAATGCCTAACCGTGCGGTTAGCCATTCTTCCGAACCTTGTTCACAATCAAGGGTGATCAAACCGTCTATCATAGTGGAACTTCCTCGCTCGCCTTGTTGTTGTCATTTTGTGCAGATTCATCTAATCGCCCGTTAAGGGTCTTGATAAAATGCTCCGCTTTCGCTTTTGACAACTGCTCAATACTTTGCACACTGTAGTAGGCAAAGGCTTTTTCAGTGTCAGTGTTCGTGAGCTGAATAAGCTGATTGAGGGTGTCGATTTGTTCAGATGTGGCTAATTCGACTGCTTGCCCTTCAATCACATTCGGTTTTGGCGTTACATTTAACGGTTCTTTTTGATTTTCTACAATGCGTTCAGCTTCGTCTTGGTCATAAATACCAGTAAAGCCAAAAGCTAACCTTGCACATTGGATCATCGCTTTGTGGCGTAACATTCGTTTTGGGTGCGATTTCCACGGTTGCGTGTTGCGGCTACATTCGATCATATATTCCGTAACTGTTGTTGGGCGAGTGCGGTCTTTGCGGTAGATATTACAGGTGCAACTGTTATCATCATTAAAGGTAAATTCAATACCGTCAAATTGTGGGTGGTCGTTCATAATGCGAGACCAACCATCCACGCCGACAATCGGCACAATGCCACCGTTATTTGGGAATGCGTAGATTTCATTTGTCCAAGGGTTTAAGCCGTGTTGGTTAGCAACAACCAGTAGGGCGGTCATTTGGTCGGGGCTTACATTTTGCCCACGAAA
This sequence comes from Avibacterium paragallinarum, assembly GCF_011765605.1. Classification (NCBI taxonomy): domain Bacteria; kingdom Pseudomonadati; phylum Pseudomonadota; class Gammaproteobacteria; order Pasteurellales; family Pasteurellaceae; genus Avibacterium; species Avibacterium paragallinarum. The sequence goes on along the minus strand of NZ_CP050316.1, from coordinate 1,620,252 downwards.
GGCAGTTGCCATTAGGGTTTGTGGTAGATTTTCGCTACTGCCCATTTCAAAGCGTTCAGCGAGTTTATTTGTTAAGGTTTGAAGTGCTGTTGTCATCGTATAATCCTTATTGTTTAACAATCGTTGCAGTAATTCCCAACGCTTTCACTGGAGCGAAATATTCTCTTAATTGTTCAAGCGTTCCTGTAAATGGGATTTCTTGAGCTGGGATTTTGAGAATAAATTGCGTTGCCGTTGCTGCCGTTTCTTGTGTTGGCGTTTGCGGTTCAATATGCGCCGTGTTTTCATTGGTTTCTGTTTTCTCGTTGGTTTGTAATGCGTTAAGGTTTGCTTTCGCTTCTGCGCGAGCTTTTGCCTCTTGCTCCGCTTTGGCTTTGATTTTCGCTTCACGTTTTTCTTCATCAGCAATGCGTGCTTGAATGATAGGTTCAAGGTCGTCATCACCAGTAATCAGGTTGAGCCAATCCTTAAAGAGATACTCATAAGAGATAGGGATTAGCTTGCGGCGCGCTGAAAGGCGTGCGGCTTCTGCTGCAATTTCTGCCCCGATAAGGGTTTCTTCGGCATTTACAGCTTTCGTGAGAGTAGCAAGGGTGCTACGGCGTTTGGTTGCTTCGTCTAAGCGTTTTTTAATCGTGGCTTTTGAGATAACCTGTTCAAGTGCAATGCACACATCATTTTCAAAGCCTGATTTAATGACGGCAAGTCGCTCAAATGCGTCATTAACAATGCTCGCTTTGATTTCCGCTTCTTTGGTTTTCACCAGCTTTTCACGCTCTAAACGAGCTTGGCGGAAACGTTCTGCCATCGCTTGAGCCTGTTCAATAAGCTGTTTAATTTCGCCATTTTGAGCATTGGCAATGGCTTCTTTAGTGCGTTTTTCTAGCTCGGTTAAATCTTTAATGTCTTGCTTTGCTTGGGCGAAGTCGTCATCCGTTTCAAATCTGTTGCTAAGCCCGGCAAGATAGTTTTCGGCTTGTTGTTGGAAGGTGGAAATGTTGGTTGAAAGCACTTTGCTTTCGGTGGATAAAATTAAATTGAATTCCATTATTAAATCCTCTGAATGATTTTTTTGCTTGGCTAATTTCTCGATGGTTTGTTGTCGGTAGGGGAGGTAATCCGCTCCGCTTCCTACGGCAAGCCAAAATAAATCGTTGTCGCACAGGGTTTGGGTGAACTCGTCAAAGAGCGTTTCATCGCCCTTTCTGATTTGCTCGTCAATGCGTTGGATTTCTGCTTGTAACCGTTCTTCAAAGCCATCTTCAGCGTAATGGGCTTCTAACAATCGTTCGCTTTGGCGATCGTAGGCTTGTGCGATTTGTAGGTAATTCATTGTTCCTCTCCTGTGCTTGTGTCGCCTTGACCATATCCGCAAGCATTGCGAACATTTCAGGTTCAAGCGTGATGGTTTGGGCGTTGGCTTTGCGGTCAAGCATTAGCCGTACTTTGCCGTTTTTGTCCACGAGATAACCATTCAAGCCATAAGGCGTAAACGGCTTGCGTGGCGTGACTTTTTTACGTTGGGTTTTAATCGTTACGGTTTGGATTTCTTGTGGGCTTTCGGTGTTCATTGTGGCTTCCTTTGTCTGTGTGGGTTCTTCTTTTCGCATTGGAATAACGGGCAACTCAGGCGTATTTTTGGGCTTTGGTGTGGCAGTTCGCCATTTATCATCAGGTATTGCGGGCAGAATAACTTGATAAGGAGAAGTTTTTTCAAGGTCGAAGTTTGGAATAACCGTTGAGGTTTTCACCGCTCCTGAATGTTGTAAGTTGTAGCTATCAATAATTTTATTTAGACGGTTGATTGCCACTTTTTGATTCACCATTTTTAATGTGGCTTTCCATAATTTGTCATTAATCCAACATTCACCGTGCCAATAAAATGAAACAGGGTCTTGAATGAGTTTGTAAAGATACTTGCGTTTTTTACTTGCCATTGTCTAACGCCTCCTGCAAAAGTGCGGTGTAATTTTTGAGGTATTTTTCAGCCTCAACGGTTAAATTGGGCTGTAAGTCGCCTTGTTCTTGTTGCCACTCAAGGTTGGCTTGGCGTTCCATTTCGGCGAGTTGTTCAGTGCTGAAACCTTGCATTGCGTAGTAATCTTCCGCTGTTTGTGCGTAGGCTTCGGCAAGGCTAAGCACAACGATAGTGGCAACAAGAAAGAGTAGGGTTTGTATTGTGTGTTTGATAAGGTCGTGCATTTTTTGTTTCCTCTGTGCAGGCTAAACTTCAACAAATCCACTATAGGGATAGAGGGAATAAACGGGCTGAATGCCTCTTGCTTTGAGTTTGCTTTCAAGGGTTGAAATTAAAAACAGAGGTGCATCAACCAACACATAATCGGCATTAAGTTGTGCCGCCATTGTGGTTAGATAGGCGGCACGCTCTTCAATCAATGCTTTGCTCGGCTGGCTGAAGAAGGTTAATGCTCGGTTGAATTGATGGCGTAACGCTGGATCGACATCAATAACACCAGCAGATTTTTGCTCTGGTGTTGCTTCTTTTGCGGTTAAATTAATAAAAATTTTCATTTTTTTGTACCTATAAAAAAGCCCACCTGTTACAGTGGGCAAACTTAGGAGTATTTATGTCTGCACGGGTTTAACGCCTTCCGTGTGGGCGTATTATTCACCTAATCTGGATTTAGCCACTTCGATCAAGAGTTGATATTCTCTTTTCGTTTTTTCATCGTGAACTTCCGCGGATTTTTTCAAAAACTCCTCAACAGAGCCACTAAAACATCCTCTAGTAGCCCACAATACTCCTTGCTTAGTTTTAAATACGGTTAATGTTCCGTACTCCGTACCAACATTCGAAAACCATACAATATCAGATCTCTCGGACACTTTGGCATCACCGCACACCACGGCATTACCGTACACCTTGGCATCACCGCACACCACGGCATTACCGTACACCACGGCATCACCGCACACCACGGCATTACCGTACACCTTGGCATTACCGTACACCACGGCATCGCCATACACCTTGGCATTACCGTACACCTCGGCATCACCGGACACCACGGCATCACCGGACACCACGGCATCACCGTACACCACGGCATCGCCGTACACCTTGGCATCACCGTACACCCAGGCATTACCACTCTGATCTAAGTTTGACTCTTTCTCGACATATCCACCCAAATCACCAGCACTAACGCCGATTGATGCGATTGCTACTAAAGCTTTTATGCGATAGAGTTTAATTTTAGTTACAAATCCGATCTCGATATATTCATCGGTTAATTCATATTTTTTCACTGAGTTTCTCCTATTTCTCATCTCATTCAGAACCACACTCAAAGCCACGAGGAAAAAAGACTAAAAACGAGTGGCTAAGAATGCGGTTTTGAATGGGCGACTGTGATTATTTAGGCTTGCCACAGTCAGCAAGAGACACGCCTTGTCATTCGGCTCACGCTGTAAATCGTTTCGTGCAGTCTTGTAGCAGACTGTTATCACCTCTGAAAATCCCCGTTAATCTGACTAAATTAATGGTTAATCAGGCTTTTGCTACGCGGTTGCCTGAAACCGCACCTTACGGTCGGTTTAACCTGCTAGAAAGCTGTCTCTCCAAGCTGTCACGCCCTTATAGCCGCGTTTGCTAGATTATTTTTTCGTTAATTCCGCTTTGGTAGTTACCTCGCCCTTGCTTCAACATTCCTTTCAACCTCACTACGAGTCATCGGTTCGGTCAAAAATAATCAAAAAGTCCTACTGTTCTTTTCGGCTACTCCCTTGCACCTTATTATGTGCGACCAGCTTTCACCTAAACACCTTGTCGGATTATGTCTGTTTCCCCTATTGGGCATAATGCTGTTGTAGCGGTGGGGCTATAGGGTCTTCCACGCTTTGACTAACTACTCACCATCAGGCGACAAGGTGTTTTATCTAAATTGTTAAAGAGCATCATCACCAAGATGAAATATTGAATTAGCTAAATTTATGTAGTAGCTTTAAAAGCAACCTTGCAATGCGTGATTGTGGCTTGACTGGAACATATATTGAACAGTAAAGTTCACCATCAATAGTTGCTTGGGACATTGCTTTGACTTTTTCTTGTGCCTCTTCAAGCGAGTTGGCGTAGACATCTGAACACCACTTCTTTCCTTTGAAGAAATAAGAAATTGCGTAGCGTTTCATTTCGTTTTGCATAAGGAGTTACCTCTATGTATTTTGAAATTTTCAAAGGTGTTAATGGTCAGTGGTATTGGCGACTAAAAGCCGCCAATCACGAACCTATAGCTCAAAGTGAAGGTTATACGACCAAACAAAACTGCTTACATTGTATCGGTCTTGTTATGGACACTAACCGACAAACACCTGTTCGCGAAGTTTAATTATCCAAGCCCTGTTACCGCAGGGCTTTTTATTTCATCTTGATTGTTAAAGAGCATTAAACGTTGTTTCGTTTTGATGGGTGTATTATGTACCATTGGTTCATATATGTAAAGAACTTTTTGTTCATCTCATAAAAAGAAAAGTACCAAAAGTACACATATTGTTGATTTATAAAGAAAAATAATTTCAAAAAATCTGTTTGATTGCTTGTTTTTTGAGCAAGAAAGTATAAAAAAATAGAAAACAGGGGGGTAAATCTGAGTGAAGTAGCATTTTTGTGGTGTCACGAAAATGGTTCTAAGGGATTTGAGGCAAAAGAAAACCGCCGTGGGGGCGGTTTGATGTTTTAAGCGGCGAGTTTTTCAAGCCAAATATCTTTTTTATCATAAGGCAGAATCTTTGCCGGAGATTGATTAAAGAGCAGAATAAGTTTATTTAATTGATCACCTACTGCTTTATCATCAATGACCACATAAGATTCATCATTTGTTTGTGCTGTTGGATTGGTCAGATCCATTATTTTACCTAGAACGCCATAAGCACTGCTCCAACTGCCTTTTGCTTTTACACTCGTTGTAAAAATCTGTTTGGTGTGTCGCTCTCCGCCGGTTAATGAAATTGGGATTGTAATTTGATGACCGCTCAATCCTGATTTTTTCACATCAAATCCGATATTTTGAGGGAATTGATGATGGCGAAAATCAGACTTTACCATCATCTCGAATTTATCTATTGGCACGTTGTACCAATCCATAGCAAGCGTATCTGTGATAATTGCCGCTTGAATGATGCGTTGCAAATTATGTGTAAGCATTTCACCGCTTGTTGTCGTGTTGATTTCCGCTCGATCGTTCAAGTTTAATCCGTAACGTTTTAACGTGCTTTTTATTTGGTCGATACGGTTAGTGGTTAGATTGATTCCTCGAGCGTTCATTTCCCACAAAGTTTGAGCATCGTCAGTGACAGTAAAACGATTTTCTCCCACTTGTTCAATGTATGCCTGAATAACGCTACCATCTTCAAGAGTGAAAGGGGTATTAATTAAAATCAAATCATCGGCAATAGAATGACATTCATAGCCTAGATTGGATAAGACTGTGCTGCATATCATAATAGCTCCATTTGTCCGTTGTTTGATAAGATTGGGTGAGGAATTTGCCCCACTGCGACAGTATTAAATTTTGCTAGAAAATAGCACATCAATTCAAAAAAATCATTTGATTTTTGATATTTTTCATCTAGTAAATAGCCCGTTTCTTGGTTTTCTTTACCGTGTAGAATGTGGTAGTGAGCACCACAAATACGGCTTTCGGCTATGGGCTTTACATGAGTTATTTTATTTACATGAACTAACTTTTCACCTTGATCAATAGCAAATAACCGTCTGTTTTTATAAAAAGCAATAAAGTTCATCGATGGCATTAAATTTTCTCTACGAGCAGGACGATAGGCAAAATAGGCCCTAAGCTGAGGTATAGGTAATCCATCACTATCGAAGAACGGAAGCTTTAACTCAAGCCAATAAGGATAAGGCTGAGTTTTTTGTTTTTTCCCCCATGTGGCTCCTTTAAAATGAATTTGTTTTTCTATCGCCATGATATGATTGATTTCTTGCTGGGGAATAATAATATCTTCAATACTTGCCATATCGTTCCTTTAAACTTTATATCATTGATATTCGCTCTTCTAGTTGCTACAAAGCTCTATTCGTTCTTTTACCTAGCCCACAAAATTCAACTTCTGGCTTTGGTGGACTATTGTTACAGCTCCAGCCTATGCTCAACCGCCACACCCAATAAAATTCAATTACTGGTTTGGTGGTTACAAATAACTCCTATGCTCAACCACCACGCCGATGATGCGGATATCTTGTCTCATTGAGCTAAGGGTTGGGAAATCAGGGTTAAGTGGAACAAGTTCAAAGTGCGGATGACCTGATTCGGAAATCTCACCTAATTCACGATAGCGTTTTAAGGTGGCTTCACCGTTTCCATTGACGGCTGCTACAAAGTCACCGGGGTGAGGGCGTTTGCGAATGTCAATTAACACTAAATCCCCTTCGCTAAATTTAGGCTCCATCGATAAGCCGCTTATCCTCAAAAAGAACGCGTCTTCGCCTGCATCTATCTCTGTGTCAATATAGTCATAACCCATACTATCGTGAAAATCGCACGCATCTGTCCACGTTCCTGCTTGAATTGAACTAATAAGGGGATAAGAGTGGGATTTTTTAACGTTCGCAGGAACAACGTTTTGATCGCCAAATGTTAGCCATTCTGGTGTTACTCCTAAATATTTGGCAAGAGCATAAGTTTTACTCGGTGAGGGGGTTGTTTCTCCGCTAAACCATTTACTGACCGCTTTAGGCGTTACTCCAAGGATTTTAGCAATTTCTGCACCACGCCCCCATTCTGCTAAACCTTTTTCTTTACAAGCAAGATCTAATCGTTTAGCAAAATTCTCTCTGAATTTTTCTTCTGTAATCATTTTTTATCTCCGTACCATTGGTTCAATTATAAATAAATATTGAAGTACTTTCAGTTCTGATTTATTATGTACTTAATGTTCATATTTTTATGAGGAATTATGAAAACACTTACACAAATTATTGACCATATTGGAGCTTCAAATGTTGCTCAATTATGCGGTATTACTTCTCGGGCTGTGTATAAGTGGCGAGCTTCAAATACATTGCCAAGAACAGATTACACGGGAGAAACGCAATATGCAGAGAAACTAGCTAATGCTCTCAATAATAAAATAACGGCTGACGACATTAAGCGACTAGCGAATCCAGCTAATCCATAATTTATCAACCCCACCCAAAAACAAAACCACAAAATCCACAAGGAATTTATGGCAATGAAGAAAACGATTATTGAAATGATAGAAAAGTGCCAAGGCGGAAAAGCAGCCGTTGCAGGCTTTCTTGGAATGACAGAACAGGCATTGAATAACCGCTTGTATCAAACCAAAGGACAGCGTTTCACCTGCGAAGAATTGATTGCCATTGAGCTTGAATATGGCGTAAGTAATTGGTCGGATGAAATCAATCGGCGTTTAGGCAAGGTGAGTTTTGCTGTACCGAACGAAAACGAAACTGACTTAGTCGAGCTATCGCAGTTACAACTGCAAGAACTGGCAGAGCGTGGGATTTTATTTGCCAAGCTCAACGAGTTTTTGAGCGACGGCGTACTGACGCAGGAAGAGCAAGATGTGTTGCATAAGTTATTGCACAAATCACAACAGACCACGGCAAAAGCGATCGAAGTGGCGATTGCTATTCATAAGCAATAGGGAGATAGAAAATGAGCTTACGGCAGAGATTTAAAGATGCCTTTAAATTCAGAAACCTTAAACATGCTTCGCCACTTACATTTTCCACACTGAAACGGGAATGTGCTGAAACTTCCTCCTGCGACCGTGAGACAGTTTGGGCAATAAACCGCTTCGATGTACCCGCTAGAGGTTTTTTTAAACGCCGCACCATGTTCAAAGATAAATTGTTCAGCTTGGCGATAACTCGCTATTTCATTCTCAAGTGCGGCACACTTTTCTTTATATTCGGACAGTTCTTTTTGAGCCGTTTCGTGAGCATATCTGAGTATTTCAATTTGATCCTTGAGCAAAGCAACTCTCTCATTCAAGACAGCGTTGCTTTCAAGACCAGAGAGCAAATCAAGAGTAGTTTTGACAGACGTGAAAATAGGGGAAATATCCATAGCGAACCTACTATCTGCAAAAATAATTCGGATTGTAAGAAAAAAGTAAATTTTAAGCAATAAAAAACCACCGTTGCCGCGGTGGCAATTAAGAGCTATAAGGAGCTACATAGATGACAGAATTATTACCGATAAATACAGAAAAATCAAGTATTACGATGAGCAGTCGCGAAATTGCGGAGTTATGCGGAAAACAACATAACCACGTATTAAGAGATATTAGAGCTTATGTTGGAGCTATTTTACAAATAGAACGAGGTATCAATGTTAAATCTCTTGATTGGAGTGAGAAAGAGGGTGTAGAACTTTTTGGACATACCCCCATTGGCGGTGTTGTGTGCCAGTATGAAGTTAATTCTCAAAATAATCAACGCTATCCAATCTATTATTTAGACAAATCTGCAACGTTAACAGTTATTTCTGGTTATAACGTCATTCTGCGTAAGCGAATTATTGATCGCTGGCTTGAACTAGAAAATCAGCAACAAAGCACCGCACTTTTGCCTCAAAACTATTTGCAGGCATTAGAGGCGTTGGTTGAGAAAGAACGACAAAATCAAGCTCTTGCATTAGAAAACAAGGAGCTAAAACCTAAAGCAGCATTTGTTGATCATTATGTTGACGTTGGCACAAGCAAATCCCTGCGAGAAACCGCCAAAATTTTAAATATGCCGGAGAAAGCAATGATTATCCGCCTTATTGAAGATAAGGCGTTATATCGTCAATCTGGCAACCTCTTACCTTATGCAGATAAACAGCAACAAGGTTTATTTACCGTGAAAACGGGGACAACTGATCACGATCACAATTACACGCAAACGCGAGTAACGGGCAAAGGTATTGAGTGGATCGCACAACGTTATGCTTCGGAGTTAATGCTATGAGTATGTTACTAATGGTTAAAGCAATGCAGTGCAAAGTGGGTAACCCTACCCGCAAATTAGTATTATTGAAATTAGCGGACAACGCTAATGATGAGGGCATTTGTTTTCCGTCTTACCAAAACATTGCGGATCAGTGTGAAATTACCCGTCGCAGTGCGATCTCGCATATTGAGGCATTGATAGAAACGGGCTTTGTTGAGAAAAAAACACGCAAAACACCAGAGGGTAACACCTCAAATTTATATGTGTTACACCTTGATCGAGATGGTGAAAATTCTGCACTACCTAGTGAAAATGATTCACTAAGGGTAGTGAAAAATTTACACCACCCTAGTGAAAATATTTCACCAACCCCTAGTGAAAATATTTCACCCAGAACCAGTCACTCTATTAACCAGTCAATTAACCATACTTCTTCGTCCGAAAAAATTTCGGACGGCAGCGTGGGCAAAAAATCTCGGTTTAAATTTTCCGATGACGATATGACTGCCGCACAGTGGATTTTTGGATTAATCCTAAAACTTAACCCCAACACCAAAACGCCGTCTTTCGAAAACTGGGCGAATGAGATCCGCCTGATGCGTGAGCGTGATAAGCGAACGCATAGGGAAATTTGCGGACTGTTTCAGTGGGCAAACCAAGACTTGTTCTGGAAAACCAATATTCTTAGCCCTGCCAAGCTGCGGGAGAAATGGGATCAGCTCACGGTGAAGAAAAACAACTCAAAACCACAGCGTAAAACGGCTTCAGAATTGAATGCGATTGAATGGAACACCGAGGAAGGTTGGAGAGGAATGCTGTGATCAGACAAGTTAATCCGCAAACAATGCAAAACGCAATGGCAAGACAAGCTAAATTTCCCAGCCAGCCACAGCAAAAATCGCAACGCTTGCCCAATGAGATTGAAAAATTGGTTGATCAGATTTTTTCGCAATTATTCGCTGCTTGCCCAGCAATGCGTGGTCAATTTGACGAAGTGCAGCTACCCATCACCAAGCGCACTTGGGTTTTAGGCTTTGCGGAAAACAATATTCGCACCATTGAGCAAGTTCGTGCGGGAATGCGTAAAGTGCGGTCGAAACCTGATGATTATTTCCCCGGTGTGGGCAAGTTTATTTCTTGGTGCAAGCAAGATCGCTTTGAAGCGTTAGGTTTGCCGAACGAAGAAGAGCTTTACCAACGACTCAAGAAATTCCAAGGCTACGGAATGCTGGAAATCCACAAATTCCAATTTGAGAGCGATGCGGAATATTGGCTGCTGACGGATTTGTATTGCGACAATCGTGAGGCAACAAAAAAAGAATTGAGAAAGGCGGTGGGAGAAGCATTAGACTCAATGGCAACACGTTTGGAAGCGGGCGAAACGTTGCCTAAACCGCAAATCACCCTGCCAGCGAAACCGAGCTTTGTTCCGCCTGAAGTGCAAAGAAAAATTAATCAACACGGCATTGAAAAATGCAAAGCGATTTTAGGGATGAAATGATGACCGAACAACAATTCGACAAAGACACGTGGTGCACGCCGAAATATGTTTTTGACTGGCTCTTACAGCGTTCGGTTACGTTAGATTTTGTGAAGAAGTGCGGTGGGTATGGCAAGTAAAACACGTCGCAAAACTGAGATCCACGCCGTGAAATACGCCAACGGGGCGATTGTGGCGGAAACGGATTACGATCGCAATTTGTTGAAGTCGTTACCTATAGGAAGTGCGGTGAAAATTGTGCCGTTATCTCATAATCGCAATTATCAGCATCACAAGAAATTTTTTGCTTTGCTTGATGCAGGCTTTGAATATTGGCATCCAGAATTTAGCGTTTTAACTCAGGCGGAAGAATGGGTTGCCCAAGCGGTGGCAAAAGAAATTGCGATAGCGGCTAATGATGAGAATTTGTATACCAACATTACAAAACCCATTGCCGACAAAGTATTAGCAAAAGTGCGATCAAACCGTGAAGCAAAATTAGATTATGAAGGAATGAAAACCCTTGAAGCCTATCTCGATCACGTGATGAAAAAAGCCGGGTTTTACGACATTAAACCAAACCAAGACGGAGGCACAATCAAAATACGTTGGTCAATCGCTTTTGATAGGCTACCTCAGGAGAAATTTAATGAAGTGTACAAAGGCGTGTATGGCGTGATTTGGAATGAAACCCTGTGTCACATCTATCAAAATGAATGGGAATTGGAAAACAAAATTAATCAGTTGATAGCGTTTGGAGGTTAGATGAATTTACGCAAAGAAGCCAAAGGACGTGAATGCCAAGTGCGGTTGCCAGGCATTTGCAATTTTAATCCTGAAACGGTGGTCCTAGCACATTATCGTATGGCTGGGATTAATGGTGTAGGTCAAAAGCCTGATGATATTTTCGGTGCGTGGGCTTGCAGCAGTTGCCACGATGCTGCCGACTTCAGAGTTAAAACAAGTTATTCAAGAGATGAATTACGGTTGGCTTTGGCGGAAGGGGTTTTTAGAACACAGGCTATTCTTAGAATGGAAGGCAAGCTATGACAAATTTGAGTTGGAGAAATAACTATATTCGTGGAATTGGTAAAAGACAGCATTTAGAAGTTAATCATAAAGATGGAGATAAAAATAATAATTTAGTTATGAACTTGGAATGGGTAACAGCGAAAGAAAATAATCACCATATGATTCACGTTCTTAAAAATTATAAGTGGAGTAAGAAACTTAAAGCAGAACAAATAAAAGAAATCTTTTTTGCGGAAGGTAAATACAAAGATATTGGTTGCACTTTTGGTGTTTCAGCCCAAACAGTATGCAATATAAAGAAAAAATCGACTTACCACCGTGAATTGGAATCAGTGGGGTTGTTATGAGCGAACTAATCCTAACTCTCCCTTACCCGCCTACGGTCAATCATTACTGGAAACACACAAAATCAGGCCTGCATTATGTGACGACACAAGGCAAAGCCTATCAGCAAGCGGTAAAAATCCTCAGCCAAAACGCACCGCACTTTGCGGGAAAGGTCGCGGTAAATATTAGCATTTACCCACCCGACAACCGCAGGCGGGATATTGATAATATTTTTAAAGCCTTGCTCGACGCCCTCGTTAAAGCGGAGGTGATCCAAGATGACAGTTTGATTGTTAAATTGGTGGCTGAAAAACTTAAGCCAGTGAAAGGGGGAAAAGTTGAAGTACATATTGAAGGAGTAAAATAATGCGAGCTATTGATGACATCCACACCACTGCAATACGCTACGGAAAATGGGCGAATGAAGGGCACGGCTTAGGCTACCCCGCTATTGAGCCCTTTTTAAAAGAAGCAGAAAAATGGCACCACGGCATTCCCGTGCTTGATGATGATACGGCACTAAAAATCAACGCTTGCACAATCAAAATGCGAGCGGTTACCCCAGAACTATTTCAAGCGTTTATGCTCCGCTTTGTTTCAGGTAAAAGTATTAATCAAATTTGTCAAGAAATGGACGTCAGCGACGGCACCGTGAAAAAATACATTTATGCCGCATTGCAATCGCTAAAACTCCTCCTAACCGAAAATCAATGTATTTTCATTGCCTAAACGAAAAAACTTTACTTGACAATAAAAAATTAGACACTATTATACAGCACAGAAGCAGAGAATGATTAGAAACGATTTTTATGATTCTTTGCTGCTGATTCCGGGACACAGTTCCTGAGACAGAATATGACGGAACCCATAGCAGCTCACAGACCATTTTTACTATCTGTACGGTTGTTATGGGTTTTTCTTTATCATCTCAATGAGTTCCCCAAAAGTTAGTTTTCAATAAGGAAAATAACATATGGTAATAACAAATGAAACTGAGTTTTTAGATTATATTTCCTCCATTATCATTGATGAAGGTCAAAAATTAAACAGTAAAGATTTTGAACTTCCCAATATAGAATTTAATGGATACCCCAATTTATTCTTTAATGTAAAAGGAAGTACCTATTCATCGACACTGACAACGCCATTACTTAATGCGTTATCAGAACTTATTTTAGAAATTCAAAAATCTTATTGCTTGATTAAATATGAAACCTCCAATCTTCAGCGTTTAACTTTGGAGGATAGAAAAAATATTGATATAATCTTTAAAATTAAAGAAGGCTCTTCCGAAGGTGAAAGTGATAACACTCAAATTGCTAACGGAATATTTAGTGTGATAAAAGATGGGATGGTGGGTATGAATGGTTGGCAAAAATTAGCTGTCTTAGTCACTTTTCTTGGTATTATTGGTGGGCTTGGTTATAAATGGCTTGATAACCAAGCTATTGAGCAGGCGACTTCAGCAGCAACAATTAACAATGCAATTACGGCACTTTCAGACACAAATAAACAAGCTTTCGAATTGCTAAAAGAACGCGGCAAAACTGAGATCTCAAATGAGATTGAACTGCATTCTGAGCAAGCTCAAGCCCAATTCTTCAAAGAAGTAGCAAAAGACCCAAATGCGGAACAAGCAACATTAAACCAGATTACTGCAGATAGGACATTACTAGATGACTACAAAAAACGAACCTCTAAACACAGGACAAAAACCCCCAAAGTTGATTGGTTTATGATTAAAGGTATTGAGCTTTACGCTCCTCAATATATCGAAACAGATATTGATGTTAGTGTAATAAGGGAATCTGATGATACCGAATTTACGCTTAGTACCTCATTAACTCTTATGAGTGACGAAGAACTATCAGCCTTAAAAGATGCCTTAGGTACAAATAACCTTGTAAAGATTGCCTATGAAGAACTTAAGGAAAATGGGAAAATCACAAAAAGCCAATTTGTTAGAATAGAGCAATAAACAAACCGCCCTAGTGGCGGTTTTCTTTTCTCCCCCCCCAATCTCACCCCATTAAATAAATCCCCTCTTTTCTTTCATAAGCCCACGGCCCCTATTTAGGGGCTTTTTTATTTTCCGTCCTTATCCAATCGGTTAAAAATCAACCAATCAAAATAAAAATAAAGTTTATTTTAAAAATAAAACTTTACAAATAAAGAAAACTTTACTATTATACACCCATCAAAACGAAACAACGTTTAATGCTCTTTAACAATCAAGATGAAATAAAAAGCCCTGCGGTAACAGGGCTTGGATAATTAAACTTCGCGAACAGGTGTTTGTCGGTTAGTGTCCATAACAAGCCCGATACAATGTAAGCAGTTTTGTTTGGTCGTATAACCTTCACTTTGAGCTATAGGTTCGTGATTGGCGGCTTTTAGTCGCCAATACCACTGACCATTAACACCTTTGAAAATTTCAAAATACATAGAGGTAACTCCTTATGCAAAACGAAATGAAACGCTATGCAATTTCTTACTTCTTCAAAGGAAAGAAGTGGTGTTCAGATGTCTACGCCAACTCATTTGAAGAAGCACAAGAAAAAGTCAAAGCAATGTCCCAAGCAACTATTGATGGTGAGCTTTACTGTTCAATATATGTTCCAGTCAAGCCACAATCACGCATTGCAAGGTTGCTTTTAAAGCTACTACATAAATTTAGCTAATTCAATATTTCATCTTGGTGATGATGCTCTTTAACAATTTAGAACCCACTCCCCTTTTTACAAAAGGAAGCCGAAAGGTTGGCAAGTCTGTGCCAGTGGGGCTGAGGCAAACAGGCTTATTTATTCAATGCCGTATTTACGGAGAACCAAGGCAGCAGAACCGAGAGGAATGCAATGCAAAGAATCAACCGTGATACCGAGCCGAGATGAACGTTAGACAAGTGCGGCATTGAATAAATAACAACAACGGAGGTGAATGATGAATATCGTCATTGAACGTAACCCAGCGAGCAAAAAATACTGCGAAAAGGCAGAAATTCGCTCAATGGGCAAGGCTGGCAGATTAGCAAGAATGTTTGCCAAATCTCGCCAGAAAAAAATCAAAACGGGAAAACCTGACCGAATTAAGACCGCACTTGTAATGTTGCCGATTCCGTCAAAATCCCAAATTGAAAAAGCGGCGGCTCAATTTCAAGCCGTCAAACCGAATTACCACAAAGGCGAAATCGGCGTAAATACCGTGCGGGCCACACAAAAAATCCGCCGTGGTTGTCAGGAGTTAATGAGGATTTAGACGATGAAAAATAAAATTACTGATTTAAACAACCATCTTTTTAGTCAATTAGAAAAATTGTTAGATGAAGATTTAACAGATGAAGAATTAAAAAGGGAAATTGCTAGAGCGAATGCGGTATCTGGTATTGCATCGAATATCATTCAAAATTCTAATACAGCCATTAAAGCAATGCAGCTTTTCGGTGACCGCACTATTGAGGCAGATGCACCCGATTTTTTAAGAATATCAAAGGCACAAAATGACAAAAAAACGCTTTAGGTTTACTGATGAACATATTGCTTTTATCCGTGAACATAAAGATTTAGCTCCTAAAGATCTCATTCAGGCCTTTTATCAACAATTTGGTTTGCTAAAGAATAGGCAGGTTTTTAGAAAGCTAAAAAAACGATTAGGAATTATCTCAACGGTTCAACATTGCAATCGATATACCAAAGAAGAGTTAGCCTTTATCAAAGAAAATTGCACTTTACCGCAAGCGGAATTAACCAAACTATTTAATCAAAAGTTTAACCGTAATCAGACCGCACAAGTAATTAGGGTACTGTGTGCTAAAAGAGGTTGGCTGACTGGTAGAAATGGGCGATTTAAAAAAGGAGAACATTTAAAGCCTATTGGTTACGAGCGATTTTGCCCTATGGCAAAAGCCGTGTTGATAAAAACAGGAGTTAAGCGTTATGAAAGAAAATCACGTGTTATCTGGGAGCAAGCCTTTGGCAAAATCCCTCAAGGATTTGTTTTGTGGTTTAAAGACGGCAATATTCAAAATTGTGAGTTATCTAATTTAGAACTAATCAGTCGTAATGAAATGCTATGGCGACATAAGCTGAATTACCACGAATTAGACAGCAGTGTGAAACAAACTTTTAATGTGTTTATTCAACTACGAGAAAAATTGATAAAACTCAAAAAGCAACAGCAACAAAAGGACCGCATAGCAAAAGGATAAGCTAAGGTGCTGTCACCACCTGAGATTGTAGGTTCAAGTCCTACTGCGGTCGCCAATTTATCACAAGGCACACTGAGTCATTATCTACGGATTATTTTAGACCAATCTTCTTGCCGTAGTTAGTGTGCCTTGTCATAACTTTCATTCAAAACCGCATTCTTAGCCGCTCGTTTTTAGTCTTTTTTCCTCGTGGCTTTGAGTGTGGTTCTGAATGAGAAATAGGAGAAACTCAATGCAGAAATTAGAAAATCCATCGTTTTCAAACTATTTTGAACACTGGATAACCACCTACAAAAAAGGAACGATTCAACGCGTAACTTATCGAAAGTACGAAAACTCTCTCGTAAAATTGAGAGAGTATGAAGAACTTAATGATATTAACGATTACGACAAAATTAACTATCAGCAGTTAATTAATCGTTATGCTCAAACGCACTCAATTCAGACAGTAAAAGATTTCAACATTCATTTGCGTTCCTGCGTAAGAGAACTCATTGACGAAGGTATCTTACTGCGAGATTTTACCTCAAAGGTTAAAATTACCGGCAATCCGCCGCCAGTAAGGAAAAAGTTCCTTGAAGAAGATGAGCTAAAAAAATTGGTGAGAGCCCTAAATCTTGACAGAAAAGAATTAAACTGGGATCACTTTATCTATCTACTGCTGACAACAGGAATGCGCTTTGCCGAAGGAATGGGGCTAACACCTGAAGATTTCGATTTTGATAATCTCACTGTCTCAATTAATAAAACCTATGACTATAAAGCGTCTTCTATCAAGAAAAATGCTGATTCAAGCAATTTCACCAGAACAAAAACGCTTTCATCCGTGCGAGTGGTTCGACTGGATTTTAGAACTGCTTATATCCTTAGAGATTTAATTGAAAACGCTCCGCAAGGAAAATCAATCTGGGCGGATTGGTACTATTCCAATAGCAACGCAAAAGCCATTTATAACACAACAATCAACGATCAACTTAAACGCGCTTGCAAGCGTGCAGGTATTGACCCAATTTCAGTCCATAGCCTAAGGCACACCCACGCAAGTTTATTGATTGCCAACGAAGTGGATATGCAGGTGGTTTCTAAACGTCTTGGCCATTCAAAGACTTCGATCACTCAAGATGTTTATACCCATTTAATGGGGACTGCTGAACAGAAAGCCCAGTCTAAAATTAACGCAGTTATGGCAGGTATTTAATGACAATCACCCAAAAGCAATTTTTTGAATGTGCCGATGTCCCCATTGAGCAACATATTCAATTTGAAAAGTATCTAACTGAAATTCTTTTTAATAAACAAAGAAGAGAAACCTTTTACAAAGCCTTGCAAGCCTACCAATTAGGCGACGCCGAAGATACATTCAAGCACTATTTTGAAACTTATTCTGCCGAACGTAAGACTTTCCGGCAAGATTACACGCCAACTTCAATTGCAACAATACTTAGCAAAATAACACATCTGCACCAATCTGTTTCAGACTATTCTGGGTATGATCCAACAGCAGGCACAGGCGGCCTGATTATTTCAAAATGGTGGGAAAATATGACCTCACAAAATCCATTTGACTACAAACCTAGTCAGCATTTCTACCTTTGTGAAGAAAAAGCAGACAACGTCATTCCGTATCTCTTGCACAATCTTGCAATGCGCGGAATGAATGCTATCGTCATTCACGGTGATGTATTAGCACGGGCTACAAAGCAAATTTATTTTATCTTCAATTCAAAAGATGACTATTTAGCTTTCTCAGATATTAATGTTATGCCACATACAGCGGCTATAACAAAAGAATTTAATATCCACATTTGGCAAGAAGAAGCAATAAATCACATAGAAAGCCCCAAAATTCAACTTCGATGATTTACGCCCACACGGAAGGCGTTAAACCCCGTGCAGACATACATACTCCTAACCTTGCCCACTGTAACAGGTGGGCTTTTTTGAGTGGCAAAAAGTAGTATTGACACTAAATAGGCTTCTTTCTAGAATGGCGAAACAAGGAGAATACAATGATCAACTTATTTAAAAGACCTATCGAAAAAGAAACCCTAGATGATTGGGCCAAAATCGCAAATGACATCGCCAAAGTTGCAATTCTGGCTATTCCTGTTATGCTGTATGGCAAAGACCCGATTTCTTTAAAAACATTTAATTCACTGATGTTACTTATTGGTGCTTATTCAGCATTACAAAGCGGTCGAATTATCCGCAGATACAAACTAAAACAGGAGGAAAGCAAATGACATATGGTTTAATTATTTTTGCCCTTGTTATGGTTGGCATTGCTGTTACCCTTAGCAAAGTCTTAAAAGTTTAAATTTCAAAAAGCCTGTTTAAAATACAGGCTTTTTTTATTTGATACCGCCAAAAAGGATAGTAAATATTACTGCTTATGCTGTTTCAAGATCAAAATTGGTTGTTTCATTTAACTTGGGGTGAATGGTATCTAAATTTTGATAAAAAGTTTCTTTATCCTTTGATAATTTCAATATAGTGATTACTGATGATAGGTGTTCTCGCAATTTAGGATGTCCAATATCTTCTGTTAAAAATTGATGTAATTTCGCTTTTTTGGCTTGTTTATTTGCCATTTTTTTTAACTCGGGTAACAATTCTGGAGCTAACCTCTCATAAATAGCATTATTCGTGATATGTCCAAAAAACTGTGGAAATTGATTACCTGTTTTAGGTGGAAACTGAATACCATATAAACGGCATAACTCTTTATAATAATCAATTGGGAATGTTTTCACCCACGGTTGTAATTCTTTTGCGACAAAAGCCTCAAAAATTTTTGCTAATGCGTCTTTAGCTCTAGCATCTTGATATCCAGTTGCCTCATCAACTAAAGCGGTAATCCCAACTTTAGCTAAAGATCTAACTAGAATTTCAGCTTTTTGTGCTGTATCAAATTGAACTTTAGTGAGGACTTTTTCTTCCCTAGCTTTTAAGTAAACATCACAAACTATAGGAAGAATTGTTGCATCATACCCCTCTTTTATCTGACCATCTTTAGTTTTAAATTTGATACGTTTGATCACATCAATAACATCTTGATTTATAAATGGTTTTAGGTTTTTTGCGTCCATAAAAGCAGGTAAGTTGATCACCTCTTCATTTTCAACGATTGAAGCACCTCTCGTCCCACGAGTAGGGCGATTTAACGCCTGAAAAACGGACGCAGTAGAAATAATGCGAACATCATTTTCAAGAACAGCAACATCAAGTGATGTTTCACCTATTTTTAAAATTCCTTCGTAGATAGCTAAAGGCATTTGATCTAACTGTTTCTTTTTATCCCAACGGGATTTAGCAGCTTTTTCAGCACGATCTTTGCGTTGTTTAGGGGTTAATGTTTGCGTTGTCAAGTTAATCTCCTTTTTACTAATTTATTAATTAAATATAGCATAATGCTAAATATATAATAATTCAAGCATAAAATATTATTGACACCGCCCAAACTTCAGATTAAGATAATCACACTTTCAAGCCGTCTTATACGGCTTTTTTTGTATCTAAATCTTGAGGTGCGGTATGGTAGCAGAAACCCATTACACAATAGACAAAAATATGAAACTACTCATCGAAATTGATAACAGCGAACCCCTACAACTTTCCACATTTTGTCAAAGTATGGAAGGTATCGCTGCTGAATACCGTCAGTTCATACACAATAACAAAATTGATATTGAACCTTGCGACCAGCATATTTATGTAGAAAAAATCACCCAAGGTTGTTTTCTTGTTGAACTCGCCGCACTTGTATCAAGCACTTATCCGCTTATTGAACAAGCAAGTGCTATTCTTGAATTTGGAGGTCATCTCAAAATGCTTTTTGATTGGGCAACAAATAAAGGCGAAAAGCCAGAACACCTAACTAAAAACACCCTAAAAAACGCACACAATATTCTAGAACCTGTCGCAATCGATCCAAAAGCTCAATTCAATTTTCAAGTATCAAATAATCAAGGTGACGTACATATTCATTTCCACGCAGACAATGTACAAGCGGGACTAGCTCAAAATAACATTAACCGAGAGCTACAACGATTAAAAGAGCGTGATGACAATACGATACCAAACACTGCACTATACTGGTCATCTACCGCCGATGCAGAAAGCAAAGCTCACGATAAAGCGATTATTCCCGCAGTATCACCAAAACCAGTCAGAGTGAAATTTGAAGACAGATCGCTTAAAGAAACAATGATTTTAAATGAACCATACCCATATCAAAAAATTTTCTTAGTCGATGTATTGGTTGAATATATTGAAGATGAACCTGTTATTTATAAAATTCTTAAATTCAATAATTCAATGAATAAAATCTAATTGACAACCACCGCCCTTTAATTTAGGATATACCCACTTTCAAACGAAAGTCGGGATTGGTCGCACGTTAGCGGCTTTTTTTGTATCTAAAGGGATAGAATATGAAAGTGAGCAAAGAAAATCAGGAATGGATTAAACAATACGCCCAAATTCACCAACTCACCGAAGAAGAAGCTGTGAATAAATTAATTGGTGAAGTGCGTGATACACAAGAAACAGCACGCCAAAATATGCAAAAGGAAATCATTGAAAGACTGCCAAATTTAAATTTTGAACAAATGCGAGAAGTTCGCCAGCTTATCGAACGACTTTACCCAACATTTTTTCAAGTTTTATCACAAGCATCAAAAAATAATCCCTAAATCCCACTTTACAAGGTGGGATTTTTATTTTACTATTCCGCTAACGGTGCTCAACACACCTTGACCTAAAGCGGAATGAACCGCATTTAAAGTGCGGTATTTTTTTATCCTGATTTTATGATCGGGTGGCGTTTCGTACATACAATACCGTAAGGAAAAACGAAAGGCTGACTTTAGGCAGTGTTGAAGCACCCGATCGCCCTATCTCAACAGTAGGGAAATATAAAATACCTAAAGGATAAAAAAATTATGTCAAATCAAACCTCAACTTTCGATTTCAAATCAACCCCTGTTCGTATAGAACTTTTCAAAAATGAACCGCACTTTTGCTTAACTGATGTATGCCTTGCCCTTAACATAAGTAACGCAAATGCAAGCCGTTTTAAATTTAATGAAGCTGGTGTACATAAAATGTATATCAGCTTTCCAAGTGGCAAAAAAGAAGTAACTTTCATCAATGAACCTAATTTATATCGGATCATTTTCAGATCAAATAAAGCCGAAGCGATCGAGTTCCAAAACTGGGTATTTGAAGAAGTCTTACCGCAGATTAGAAAAACAGGTAAGTACAGTTTAGAACAGCAACAACTCGCCCTGCCTGAACCACAAGATAACGAACTCTTGCAACTATTAATGCGGATCTACTGCTACGGCACACAATACGCCGATTACCAACGAGCGGCACTCGGCACGGCCCACAATGATTTCATAGGCAAAAGCAAGCTGATTGGGGATTTCTGCACAGAGGGCGAACCCGCACAAAAAGGCTTCTTGTTCGTCTTCACGCCAAACATCGAGCAAGACCTCCAACAAGCAAGGGAAATCATCAATCGACACGTCCACGCCCAGCATAAGACGCGAAGCGAATTTTAAAATCTAACTCAAAACCGACCGCACTTCCCTGTGAACCGTGTGGCGGTTTTCTACACCCTAAATTCAGTAATTTGATTAAAAAGGAAACAGAGATGAAACAGCGTGGTTATGAAACATTGGTGGCAGATTACGTTAAATCAAAATTAGGTGAGAACATCACCACAAGTCAGATTGCAACGCAATATGGTGAGGTTAGTCTTTATCACAACAATAAACTGTATATCGTAGTGTTTGATAATCCAACCACCCTACAGATAGACGACATTAATCGCCAACTCTTCGCAGTACATTTCACGCATGAGCTAATTTATCGAACGGGACGAAAACTACTGACCTTTGAAACCCAACGCTTACTAAAACCAGAAGTAAGTTATTTACTCAGACATCTAAAACAGATGGAGAAGAACAATGCCAATTTATCGCGTACATAGCAGTGCTTACCACGATGGCTCAACTAAAGGATTTCGCCACGACATTAAACATAAACGGCACGACTGTTTTCGTGGTGATGTGAGGATATTTCAAATCATTGATGGATATCCACATCAAATCTCACGGAAGCGAAAACGTTTTACAAATAAAGAAGAGGCTTATCAGTGGGCAAAGCAATTTGCTCAAACTATCACAAAGCAATTAAAAAGGAAACAAAATGGCAAAAGTTCAGCTACGAGATCTAAACGAACATCTCTTTGCCCAGTTAGAACGCTTGAGCGAGGATAACGCAAGCGAAGAGCTAATTGAAAAGGAAGTTAAGCGGGCGAGGGAAATCGCTAATATCGCCGATAAGATTTTAACCATCGGCAAATTAGAACTTGAAGCAGAAAAACTAAGAACCTTAGGCGATATTCAAATCGTACCTAAAATGATTGATGTAAAAAGACCGCTTGATGTATTGGAGGTTAAAAATGACGATTGAAACGCAAACAGAACTGATTGTCGGGCAAGTATTAACCCAACAAATCAAACAACAAACACGGCTTGATTCAATGCGAAAAAGTGTTTCTAACTATTTGCAGCGAAAAGAGGTAGCACCACCAACACCTGCAGTTGAACCGTTCCCTAAAAAAGAAAAGACAACCAAACCTGCCTGCCAGAGCTTGCCCCAAGAAATGGAAAACGCCATTATCGCGTGGGCGAAATGCCATTATAACGGCATTGATGATATCAAACGCTGTGCAACCGAAACGGGCATTGCGACGGGGAAAGTATACCACACCTTAAAACACCATAGCTTTATCCAACAAAATGAAACCACAGAATATCGTGTGTTAAACGGCTATTTTAAACATAACGGACGGCTCGCAGATATTACAGAAGAAACAGGCTTGAGCGTTTGGATCGTAGCAAAAACCATTGAAAAATTGGGTTATTCTCCAAAATGGCAAGAATATCGTGATTCCCGCTATGTCACCAAAACCAGCTCTGGCATTGGAGCGGAAGCAAAATTTAAAGAACTTGTCCCTAGTGCCTTAGATGCCAACGAGGAGCTACGGGAAAATATGCCCGGTTACGATTTTATTATCAACGAGAAAACCGTTGATGTGAAAGAATCCATCTTATATTCAGTGCCAAGAAAAAAAGAGAAATCGTGGCGATTTTATATTCCTGCTTTACTGGAAGACCGAGCAGATTTCTATTGCTTTTTTTGCTTACACGACAGAGAGGAACGCACCAATGGAGCTTATGACCTGCTCCTCTTGCCAAAAGAAGTTCTGCCAGAATGCCCTAACAATAAATCAGGAAAAAGACAGGTCTGGATTGGAGCAAACCAGCAATTAGACAGCCACCAATTTTATTTTCAATTTAAAGTCGATCCCGTCGCATTGAGTTATATGCTCACCGACGAATTATAGGAAAACAAAATGCACGACCTCATCAAACACACAATACAAACCCTACTCTTTCTTGTTGCCATTATCACCGTGCTAAGCCTTGCTGATGCCTACGCACAAACAGCGGAAGATTACTACGCAATGCAAGGTTTCAGCACTGAACAACTCGCCGAAATGGAACGCCAAGCCAACCTTGAGTGGCAACAAGAACAAGGCGACTTACCGCCCAATTTAACCGTTGAGGCTGAAAAATACCTCAAAAATTACACCGCACTTTTGCAACAGGAGATAACCAATGAACGATAGCGAACTTGCCCGAGCTTACGACGATTACAGCGACCGCTTGCTTGAGGAGTATTACCGCGAAGACGAGCAAGACACGGAAGAGCCTGAAATCGATGAAGACGATGATTTTTGCCATTACCACTGCATAGGAGCGGGCGGATTATGATTGATTTGAATAACAAAAACCTAGATGCATTAATGGAAAGCCTCATTCAGCAAGATAGGGTGGGCAAAGCCTACCGCAAAGCTGAAGCTACAAGGCACATTCAAGAAGCCCTTAAATGGGTTGAAATTAATGACCTGATTACCATTGCCGAAGCCCTTTACGCGGAAGACTTTGCCAATGCCGAAATCGCCTATCACAATCACAGAGGAAACACACAATGAAACTTTACGAAATCGCAGAAAGCTACAACAACGTAGCAGAACTCTTAGCTAACCCAGAATTTGCCGAAAATGCGGATATTATCACCGCACTTGATGCCATAGAAGATGAGTTTAACAACAAAGCCATCAACACCATTAAAGCCATTAAACGCGTGGAAGGCGATATTGACTTACTTGATGCCGAAATCAAGCGACTAACGGCAATGAAAAAAGCCCGTCAAAACCGTATTGAGGAAGTGAAAAACTACCTTAAATACAATATGCAAAAAACGGGGATTTTCAAAATCGAAAGCCCGCTGTTCAAAATTGCCTACAGCGAACGAAAACAAAGTGCGGTGGAAATTGACGACAATTTATTCCTTGCCAATAACCTTGATGAAAACCTTGTCAGCGTCAAAATCACCCCGAACAAAACCGCCATTAAAGAGGCGTTGAAACGGGGTGATGATGTGATTGGGGCAAGGTTGGTTGATAGCCAAGTGTTAAGCATTAAATAGGAGTAATCAAATGCAATTTCAAAAAGCAGAACGAAAAAAATCAAAGCTCAGACTTGCCTTAACAGGTCCAAGTGGATCGGGTAAAACTTATGGGGCTTTGCTTGTTGCGAAAGGGCTAGGTGGAAGAATTGCGGTAATTGATACCGAAAAAGGGAGTGCTTCCCTTTATTCTCATTTGGTCGATTTTGATGTGCTAGACCTAGAAGCCCCTTACACCCCTGAACGCTATCGCCAAGCAGTTAGATTAGCCGTTGAAAACGGGTATGATGTCGTAATTATTGATAGCATTACGCACGAATGGTCAGGAGCTGGAGGTTGCCTTGAGTTAAATGACGAAATCGCCAAAGCGAAATTCAAAGGAAATACTTGGAGTGCGTGGAGTGAGACCAAAGCACGCCACCGTGCTTTAATTGATGACTTACTTGCCAGCCCAACTCACATCATTGTTACAATGCGAAGTAAAACTGAGACCGCTCAAGCAGAAATAAATGGTCGCAAGCAGGTTCAAAAACTTGGAATGAAAGCGGAACAAAATGACGGTATTGAGTATGAATTTACTACTGTATTGGATTTAATCCACGACGGCAATTTTGCTCAGCCGAGTAAAGACCGTACAGGCTTATTCCCACCTAATGGAAATCCATTTAAATTATCCGCTGAAATAGGGAAACAGCTTGTAGAGTGGTTGGAAAGCGGTGTTGATTTAACCTTTAAAAGGGCTGAGGTTCACAGAGATAAAATGCTACAAAAAATAACGACTGCAGAAACGCTCGAATTGCTAGGTGAAATGAGTAAATATGTTACTGATAAATTTAAAGATTATCCGATTTTATTAACAGAGTTAGAACAAGCAATTTTAGCTCGCAAAGCGAGTTTAGATAATCAAGGGGGAGAATAATGGCAGGCATAAACAAAGCCATCATCGTCGGCAATTTAGGCAACGATCCAGAAATCCGCACAATGCAAAATGGCGATCAGGTTGCAACAATCAGCGTGGCAACCTCAGAAAGCTGGACTGATAAGCAAACAGGCGAACGGCGAGAACTCACTGAATGGCATCGCATTGTTTTTTACCGCAGACAAGCAGAAATTGCAGGGCAATACTTGCATAAAGGCTCAAAAGTGTATGTTGAAGGACGTATCAGAACCAGAAAATGGCAAGATCAACAAGGCATTGAGCGTTACACCACTGAAATTCAAGGCGATGTATTGCAAATGCTAGACAGTCGCCAAGATGGACAAGGTGCGCAAACAAACGCACCACCACGTCAAACGCAATCGACAAAATCCAATGCTTATGCTAACGCCAAAAACGGTAACTACACACCACCAGTGCAGGGTGGTAATGATGGATTAGATGATGATATTCCATTTTAGGAGAGAGTATGGACAAATTAAAGTTTGCCGACGTAACATTAGTTAATGGAGGTAGAGCGTGGATTAATTTTCACGAAATAGAATGCATTAAAGATTGTTACTATCGCTTTGATGAAGAAACAGATGACATCATAGAAGGTGACAAATGGGAATTTAAAGCAACTAAAGTCATAATGAAAAGTGGGCGTATCTATTATGTAGATTTCACTTTAGACAGTTTCGACGATAAATTCAATCTAGACCAATTTAGATTATAGACAAATCGCCCTTATTTAAGGGCTTTTTTTACGAGGTAAAAAATGAACACAAACGAGCTACTCAACGAACGAGAAAAAACGCACGGCGATTTTATCAGCGGTGCAGAAACCTTTTATCACCTGATGAAGCCAATTATTGATAGTCAGCTATTTGAACGCAACAAAGTCAAAGCCTACGCCGCCACAATGATTGCCGCCAAACTCACCCGAATTTGCAATGGTGATGAAACCTTCCCCGACCACTGGGACGACATCATCGGCTACGCTCAATTAGCCACTGGCAAACAATTTGAGCCACAGCAAGCGGTAAGTGTGCCGGTTGTGGATTATATGAAAAAGCCTAACTCCAACTGTTAGGCTTTTCCGAACAGTTGCGAAGTTATGAATGGGCTTGTTTAAGTAACAAAATTGCTTGTTCTAATATCTTTCCTTTTGAAATACCAAGCTCAACAGCAAGCCTATCTATTTCATCTGAAACAGATTGTGGAATTTTAAAAGACTTCGTTACAATGCCCCGCTTTGCCTCGCTACGAGCATTTATTTCGGTTCTTGACAATGCCATAATTATTCCCTATGATTTGAAGAACTGGGGGACTGGTACTCCCCCAGTAAGTTATCAGATTAATAAACTGGCAAAGACCAGAGTAATAAAACGATAACTAGGATAATACGGATTAACATATTATTATCCTCTTCGTTATCGTGAGGATTAAGCCTCACACTCACTTTCAAGCTATCCCTTGAAAGTGAGATTATTATAATGTATGTTTACATACAAGGCAAGTAATATTTTAAGAAAGCCCGCAATGTTTATTGTGGGCTTTTTATTTGACACTGCCCAAAATCATTTAGGATAACCAAACAGGTCGCATTAAGCGACCTTATTTGTTTCAGCAAACAGCTTAATTCCCTCTGAAACAATCTGCGTTTTAGAAAGCCCCGTTTGGCTGCTAAGCTGAGCTAAAAGAGCGATAGTTTCCTCGTGAAGTTTATAAGATTGCAAACGCACGCCGCGTTTTTTATCGCTTTTTTCTTGCTGTTCTTGACGCGTTAAACCTGATTTAGGACGACCACGAGACATATTAACCTCTTGCATTTAATGAATTAACGGTTTATAGTAGGAGCCATTGGGGGACACTTCCACATATCCCCCGCAGGTTTATCCTAGAATGCTGGCATTGCCACCATTAGCAGGATAATTAGGATTGCGAGCTTCAAACACATATCCTAACTCCTTTTTTGATGCCCGATTTCAGTCGGGCTTCTCATTTTTAGAACCATTCCAAAAACAAGATTATTGTAGTTTATACTTCATAAAGAAGCAAGATTTATTTAGTATTTACTAATTATTTTTTATTTGACACCGCCCAAACTTCGGATTAAGATAACCGCACTTACTTTCCAAAAGCGGTTTCCGCCTCCGATATAAAGCGGTTTTTTTGTACCTAAATTTAGGTTTAATCCGATGAGATCGGGGCGAGAGAACGATATACAATACATCTGAATAAGTTCCGCCCATCTTTTGGAGGGTAAGTTGAACCCCGATCACCACTTAATGATCGGATTAATTACTTAAATCCAAAAGGTACAAAATTATGTCAAACTTACAAATCTTAAATAACTCTATCCGCACTTTGGATAATCTTTATTCATTAAATGATCTTCATCTTGCTAGCGGTAATGATCCAAAACATCGCCCTAGTTTGTTCGTTCGTAATGAGCAGACAAAAGAATTAGTCAAAGAAATTGAAAGTGAAAATACCCGAAGCACAAAAACGATCTTCGCTCTAAAAACCATCAGAGGTGGCAAAGATATTTCTGTTCAAGGCACTTGGGCTTGCGAAGAACTCGTCCTATCCTATGCAATGTGGATAAGCCCGAAATTTCATCTTGTTGTCTTGCGTGCTTTCTTGGCAATGCACAAAGGCGAAGTGAAACAGCAACAACTCGCCTTGCCCGAACCAGAGAAAAAATACACATTCGAGTTCACCGAGTACGAACTCGAACAACTCGCGTGGCTCTGGTTCAGTCACAAACGAATGAACACCCTACTTGCTGACCTTTACGAGCCACTCAACGCCCTTGGCTCAACCTTTAGTGGCACGGTTTACAGCCACGCTCACGAGTACAGACATCACTACGAACACACCCAAGCCACAATGCAACGCCTAATTGAGCCGTTCAAACACTCAACAAAGCTCAACTGGCAACGGGTTATCCCAAGAATTAGCCCAACGCAAAAACAGCTAGGCTTCTAAAAACGCCCCAAAAACCGACCGCACTTCCTCGTGAACCGTGTGGCAGTTTTGCTCAACCAAAATTCAGCAAAAAGGTGAAATTATGTTCAAGATTTTAATGATTATCGGCTTGTTGTGGTGTGCGTTCGAACTCGATTTAAGCTCAGACTGCGATGGGCATTATTGTGGAATAACCACTGATTTAATCACAAAAAATTAACTCAACCCAAGCCTACTTTGTAGGCTTTTTTATTAGGAAACCCTATGGAAAAACTCATCAAATCCCAAACGAGAGTAAGAGCGTTTGGCGAGGTGTACACGCCGCAAAAACTGGTGCAAAAAATGACCGCACTTTTACCCGAAGAGAGCTTTGAGCCTGAAAAGAAAATTCTCGAACCTAGCTGTGGCACGGGGAATTTTTTATATGACATACTCAACCGCAAGCTATGTAAAATCCTCGTAGGTCCAAAGCGTCCTTATTACAAGGTGCTGAATATGTATCAGGCACTAGCGAGCGTGTACGGCGTAGATATTCAACTCGACAACGTGATCGAATGCCAACAACGTTTAAAAAGCCTATTTTGCGAACGCCTCGCAATGCTGCACGTTAAGCCTTTTGACTATTTTGTCGATCACGTCTTAATTAACAACATCAGGCGAGGCAACGCCCTTGAGGACGCATTCACCTTTATTGATGTCGAGATCGTTTTCAAAGATCGTGATATTGGTATTAAGGTAGAGAAAGATAGCTTTTTGCTTAGCGAATATGAATGCCATTTGCAACAGAACACCTCTCAACTCCAAGCCGTGCGATTGCTGGCATTTGAAGATGAGATAGGGATTACCAGAAATGCAACCTAAGGCTAAAAAGCCTATTTTATTGGAGGGAATATGGAGTTTATAAATACAGAAAAAGCTGGAAAGCTCCTTAATATGCATCCAGCAACAGTGAGAGAAAGAGCGAAAAAGAAAGAAATACCCGCTTATAAAATTGGTAAGTATTGGAGGTTTGATCCTAAAGAGCTTGAGTTTTTTGTAAAAAATAGTCAAAATCGCCCCGAACAAGAGATGGGGCATAAGGAGAATTTATGTCGCGTCAAATCATCTCCCTCAAGAAAAGAGGGGAAATCTGGCATTACTCGTACACCTCACCAACGGGTGAGCGGGTACGCCGAAGTTCTCGGACTACCGATAAAACCCAAGCAATGCAATTAGCCTCGAAAGAATATAATGAATGTTGGCGAGTATTTAAACTTGGTGAACGTCCAGAATATTCTTGGCAAGAGGCGGTTATGCAATGGCTTGAAGAAAAGCCGAAACGTAAACAAGATCGCAATATGATTTATGGATTACGTTGGCTGGATCAGTATCTTGGAAATAAAAAATTAAATGAAATCGACCGTAATCTGATTAAATTTATCCAATCTGAAAAAGCAAAAGAGGGGGTTAAAAATAGGACTATTAACGCTATTTTGCAACAGATTAGAGTGATACTCAGAGCGGCAGTTGAATGGGATTGGCTAGATAAATGTCCCGCAATAAAACTCTTGCCCGAACCTAAGCGACGCATTCGTTGGCTGACGGAAAGCGAAGAAATGCGGTTAATGCAAGAATTGCCAGAGCATTTAAAAGCCATTGTACAATTTGCGATTTTAACTGGGTTAAGAATGTCGAATATAACGCAATTAAAATGGTCGCAAATTGATTTACCGAAAAAACTTGCTTGGATAAACTCAGACGAGTCAAAGACGGGAAACAGCATTGGTATTCCGCTCAATGACAAAGCAATTGAAGTTATTGTAGCACAGTTTGGTAAACACAAAGAAAACGTATTTACTTATAAAGGGAAGCCTGTAAGGATTGCAAATACAAAAGCATTCCGTAATGCGTTAAGTCGTGCGGGCATAAAGAATTTCCGGTTCCACGACCTAAGGCATACTTGGGCTACAAGGCATATTATGTCTGGAACACCTTTATATGTATTGCAAGAACTTGGTGGCTGGAGTAAAACAGATACTGTCCGAAAATATGCACACCTATCTGTTGAGCATTTACATAGCCACGTTAACAATGTTCAGCTTTTTGGTACAAAATTGGCACAACACTAGATATAAAAAAATCTTATCAACGATAAACTATTGATAAGATTAAGAAATTTGGTGGAGATAATCGGGATCGAACCGACGACCTCTTGAATGCCATTCAAGCGCTCTCCCAACTGAGCTATATCCCCGTAAATATGGCATTTATGATAATAATCTGAATGAATGCTGTCAATATTAAATTCACAACATTCATTCACTAGCTTAAATATTAAGCGGCTTGCGATTTAATAAACGCAATGGCTTTTTGAATGCGTGCTAAAGTGCGTTTGCGTCCAATGCCGACAAGGGTTACGTCCATTGAGGGGGATTGTCCAGAGCCAGTTACCGCAACTCGCAATGGCATTCCCACTTTCCCCATTCCTACGCCAAGTTCTTCGGCGGCTTGTTCAATAGCTTGGTGGATGGGTTCTGCTGTCCATTGAGAAAGTGCGGTCAGTTTTTCATACACTTTTTCTAAGGCTTCTACGGCGGTAGATTTGAAATGTTTTTTCACCGCACTTTCTTCAAAATGCTCAACGTCTTCAAAGAAGTAGCGGCTGGAGGCTGCCATTTCTTTGAGGGTTTTGCAACGTTCTCTTAGCATCACCACAATATCCGTTAATGGTGGGCCGTTGTGCGTATCAATGCCTTGATGTTGATAGTGCCATTTTAGATGCTCCGCGACATATTCTGGCGGGAGTTCACGGATATAATGATGGTTGAGCCATAATAATTTTTCCGTGTTGAACGCACTTGCGGATTTACTCACTTGGGTGAGCTCAAAGAGTTTGATCATTTCTTCGACGGAGAAAATTTCTTGGTCGCCGTGTCCCCAGCCTAGACGTACTAAATAATTTAGCAAGGCTTCAGGCAAGAAACCGTCGTCGCGATATTGCATTACACTCACCGCACCGTGGCGTTTAGAGAGTTTTTGCCCATCATCACCTAAGATCATCGAAACGTGAGCGTAGGTTGGAATAGGGGCATTTAACGCTTTGAGAATATTAATTTGGCGTGGTGTGTTATTGATGTGATCTTCACCACGCACAACGTGGGTGATGCCCATATCCCAGTCATCAATCACCACGCAGAAATTGTAGGTTGGCGACCCATCTGTACGGCGAATGATTAAATCATCAAGCTCGCTGTTGCTGATCTCAATGCGTCCACGTACCGCATCATCAAAAATCACCGATCCTTCTTTAGGATTTTTAAAACGCACAACGTGTGGGGCATTCGGATCTTCTGGCTGATGATGTAAACAATAGCCATCATAACGCGGTTTTTCTTTGTTTTTTTCTTGTTCGTTGCGTAAGTTTTCTAAACGTTCTTTACTGCAATAACAACGGTAAGCTAAGCCTTGCTCAAGCATTTGATCGATAACTTGATTGTAGCGATCAAAACGTTTGGTTTGGTAATAAGGCCCGTGTTCCCAAGCTAAATTCAGCCATTCCATTCCTTCCAAAATGGCTTGAGTGGCTTCTGGGGTTGAACGTTCTAAATCTGTATCTTCAATGCGTAAAACAAATTCTCCTTGGTTATGTTTAGCAAATAACCAAGAATACAGGGCGGTTCTCGCACCGCCAACGTGTAAATAGCCTGTTGGGCTTGGTGCAAAACGCGTGCGGACTTTTACCGCAGGATCTAAATTAAATAAGGGTTCAGCTTTCATTTTATAACCTTTGTGCATAATAAAAGTAAATCGGCGATATTGTACTATGAGTTGAGCAAATTCACGATAAAAAACGTAAGTTATGCCTATTTTTAAGGCACTTAAACCAAAAAGACGAAAAATGTATTGACTGTCTGCGAGGAATATTTATAATGCCACCCACAACGCAGGGCGATTAGCTCAGTTGGGAGAGCACCTCCCTTACAAGGAGGGGGTCACTGGTTCGAGACCGGTATCGCCCACCACTTTTTTAAGGACTTGCGTTGTAATGCTTAAACTAACGTGGGCGATTAGCTCAGTTGGGAGAGCACCTCCCTTACAAGGAGGGGGTCACTGGTTCGAGACCGGTATCGCCCACCACGCTTAGTTTAAGTTCCCATTTAACTTTTTAAGTTAAAACCGATGGCTAGAAATAGCATTCTATCGGGCGATTAGCTCAGTTGGGAGAGCACCTCCCTTACAAGGAGGGGGTCACTGGTTCGAGACCGGTATCGCCCACCACTATTATAACAAAATCACCTTTTAGGTTATATCAAACGTTCGAGTAGCTTTCAGTAGGCTATACATAGAGTATTTGAATTTATTTTACAGTAACCTGATTTATCAAACTATATTCCATTCGGAACTAGGATAATTTCCCATAATCCAGTACAATACCCCCATTTCATTCACCTAATTTAACGAAAATCTAGCTATGAATACAAAATTTAACGTGAAAACCTTTCAAGGAATGATCCTTGCTTTACAAGATTATTGGGCGAATCAAGGTTGTTGTATTGTTCAGCCTTTTGATATGGAAGTGGGGGCGGGAACCTCTCACCCAATGACGGCTTTGCGTGCTATCGGGCCTGAGCCAATGGCATTTGCCTATGTGCAGCCATCACGCCGCCCAACCGATGGTCGCTATGGCGAAAACCCAAATCGCTTGCAACATTATTACCAATTCCAAGTGGTGATTAAACCTTCCCCAGACAACATTCAAGAGCTTTATCTTGGCTCGCTCAAAATGCTTGGCTTTGACCCAACCCAACACGATATTCGTTTCGTGGAAGATAACTGGGAAAACCCAACGCTAGGCGCGTGGGGCTTAGGTTGGGAAGTGTGGCTAAATGGTATGGAAGTTACGCAGTTCACTTATTTCCAACAAGTGGGCGGCTTAGAATGTAAACCTGTTACAGGCGAAGTCACTTACGGCTTGGAACGCTTGGCGATGTATATTCAAGGTGTGGATAGTGTGTATGATTTAGTGTGGTCAGACGGCCCACTTGGCAAAACCACCTATGGCGACGTTTTCCACCAAAATGAAGTGGAACAATCCACCTATAATTTTGAATACGCCGATATTGATTTTCTCTTCAAAGCCTTTGAACAATATGAAAAAGAAGCGCAAGAGCTATTAGCCCTAGAAAAACCATTGCCATTGCCAGCCTACGAACGCATTTTAAAAGCCGCACACAGCTTTAACTTGCTCGATGCACGCAAAGCCATTTCTGTAACCGAACGCCAACGCTACATTCTGCGTATCCGTGCGTTAACCAAAGGTGTCGCAGAAGCCTATTACGCCAGCCGTGAAGCTTTAGGGTTTCCGGGGTGTAAATAAAAGTGCGGTCAATTTTTGAGGTGTTTTTTTATGGATAAACCGATTTTATTTTTCGTAGAAACCTGTCCTGACACCGCCCCTTTTGTGGCAGAGTTGAAACGATTAAATGTGGATTACGAATCAGTAGAAATTCTGTCTTCATTAGCCAATTTTAAACAATTTCTGCGTTTGCGTGATAAGTCAGCGGTGTTTGATAACGCTAAAGCAAATGGCTATGCGGGTATCCCCGCGTTATTATTGCCAAATGAGCAAGTGATCCTAAATGTCGATCAACTCAAAGATATTTTAGGCTAACATTAAGGTGGAAAAATGAAACTCTGGCATTCTAATACAAGCCCCTATGTTCGCAAGGTGATGGCGGTGATCAAGTATCATCAACTTGATGATCAAATACAATTACAGACAATCCAATCGTCTTTTGATCCTCATTCGCCACATAACCAAGACAACCCGCTAGGTCGTGTTCCCACGTTACAACTGGATAATGGCGAATGGCTATATAACAGCCACATTATTTGTGAATATCTCGATCATTTGGGTTCACAAAATCAGCCAGAGCGTCATTTATTGCCACGCAATAGCCAGCGTTGGAAAGTGTTGCAACTGCACGCCTTAACGGACGGCATTATGGAAAATACGTTGCCAATCATTTCGGAACGTTTACTTCGCCCTGAAAATGAATGGTGGACGGCTCGTCATCAGCAATTAACAGAACGTAATCTTCGTAGTTTTCAAGAATTGGAACGTTATCTTGTCCAATTTGGTGATGAATTCAATTTAGGCACGATCGCAGCAGTTTGCTTGATTGATTGGTATGTTTTACGCGGCGAAAAGCTCGGTGTAAACCTTAATGAAATTGCACCGCACTTAGTGCAATGGGCTGCAAAGATGAATGAAAAATACACCGAATTAAGGGAAACACAGCCGAAGTAGGGCTATTTGAAAGTGCGGTAGGTTTTGCAGAGGTTTTAGATGACGACAAAAAAGCCACTTGTGAGAAGCGAACAGCAATTAGTTGGTGAAATTAGCCAACTTATTCAAGCCAGTAAACAACGTGTTGCGGTAACCGTTAATGCGGAACTTACCTTGCTTTATTGGCATATTGGACAGCGAATTAACCAGCATATTCTCAATAATGAACGGGCGGAATATGGCAAAGAAGTGGTTAAGAATTTGTCTAAAAGCCTAACAGAGCAATTTGGGAAGGGCTGGGGACGTTCTCACCTTAATTATTGTGTGAAGTTTGCGGAAACATTTAGTGATTTAGAGATTATCCACGCACTGCGTGGAAAATTGAGTTGGACGCATTTTAAAGCGTTAATTTATATTGATGATCCACTCAAACGAGATTTCTATGCCACAATGGCGGCACAAGAGCGTTGGAGTACAAGAACACTAGAAGAGCGTATTGGCTCATTGCTGTTTGAACGCACTGCAATCTCGAAAAAGCCTGATGAAACCATTAGCCAAGAATTAACGTTATTGCGAGAAAAGGGCGAATATAATCAATCAATGATCTTAAAAGATCCTTATATTTTGGATTTTTTAGAACTTAATGATCGTTATTTAGAAAAAGATCTTGAAGATGCAATTTTAAGAGAAGTTGAACAATTTCTTTTAGAATTAGGAGCGGGTTTCACTTTTATTGCTCGGCAGAAACGAATTCAAATTGATAATGATGATTTTTATATTGATTTGCTATTTTACAATCGTAAATTAAAACGTTTAATCGCCATTGAATTAAAAACCGAAGCATTTAAACATTCCCACAAAAGCCAAATGGAACTTTATTTGGCGTGGCTTGCGAAATATGAGCAAGAAGAAGGGGAAAATCCACCCTTAGGTATTATTTTATGTACTTCTAAAAAGCAAGAGCAAGTTGAATTATTAGATTTAAACCATTCAGATATTCATATCGCTGAATATATGACGGTGTTACCGAGTAAAGAAATATTAGAGCAGCGATTGCATTTGGCGGTATCACGAGCGAAAGAACGGCTTGCTAAATAATATATTGTTAGCTAATAGAATATTTTTGAAATAGTAGATTTTAGTTAGAATGCAGCCTTACTCTAAGAATTTAAAGGAACTTTCACAGAAATTACGTTCAAATCAGACTGATGCTGAACGTAAATTATGGCAACGGATTAATCGAGATCAGTTATTAGGCTTTCGCTTTAATCGTCAAAAGCCGTTGCTGAATTATATCGTAGATTTTTATTGTGCAAAGGCAAAGCTGATTATCGAACTAGATGGTTCTCATCATTATGAGGCTGAGCATCAAGAAAAAGATCGATTAAGAGATGATGAGTTAAGATCTCTAGGTTTTACAGTGATGAGGTTTAGCAATGACGAGATTTATTATGAGATTGAGGCTGTTGTAGAACAGATCTATTTATTTTTAGAACAAGTACAAATCTCTCTTAGTGGTGCTGAGGATTGACAAATCTCCCCTAGCCCCTCTTTACTAAAGAGGGGGACTGGTTAGTTAGAATAACAAAAATGGAACTTGTAATATACAGTACCCAAAATACAGAATGGTTCACAAAGCGTTTTTACTAAAGGATAATTCCCCTCTTTAGTAAAGAGGGGCTAGGGGAGATTTGTCCAACAGTAGATATATTTAAAAAGAGAACATAAAATGATAAGAAATGAAAGATTACAATTTAAACCTTTAAAAAAATTATGGTCTGTAATTTTTATTCTCTGCTTTTTTAGCATAGGGTGTTCAAGTCATAGTTCATCAATTAGAAAAGAGATTACGCATGCAAAATTTACTGATAATTGTGTTGTAATAGAAATAGGCAATGAATCATATGAGTTACAAGCGAGCAGTCATACAATACAAAAGTTTAAAGATTTTTATCGTGATTATTCTTCTAAAATTACAAAACAATCATTAAATTTAACCATATTAACTAACAGAAAAACTGATTTTACATACTCATTTTTTATTGAGGCTAATCGGTTAGATAAAAAGACTAAGTCAAAACTCGAATCCTTATACCAAGCCAAGCTTTACAAAGATAAATATATAATGGTAAGTTTTATTGCAAATGCCAAATCATATTACTATGGTAAAGAGAAAGAAAATATATCTGTGAATAAGTATAAATTAGAGAATCCAATTCCTATTTTAATCACTGAAAACACTCCATTTGTAGAAACAGGCGGAGGTCAAGCTTTATTATTGTTAACGATGCCTGTTTGGGTTCCATTTATGATTTTATTTGGGTTAAAAGTTTAGAAATTAGATTAAAGAGAAAACCAAAATGACAAAAACCTTCCTCGCCGAGATCGGCACTGAAGAGCTACCACCGAAGGCTCTGAAAAAATTAGCGGTGGCATTTAAAGACAACGTAGAGCAAGAGCTCACTCAAGCGAGTTTGGCGTTTGATGCGGTTGAATGGTTTGCTAGCCCTCGCCGTTTGGCGGTGAAAGTATTGGGGGTGGCGGAAGCACAACCGAGTAAAGAAGTGGAAAAACGTGGACCTGCGGTTGCGGCAGCGTTTGACGCGGAGGGCAAGCCAACCAAAGCGGCAGAGGGCTGGGCGAGAGGCTGTGGTATCAGCGTGGATCAAGCGGAGCGTTTGGTAACGGACAAAGGCGAATGGCTGATTCATCGTGCTGTGATTGAGGGGCAACCGACCAAAAATCTTCTGCTAGGTATTATCAGCAATGCCCTTGCGAAATTGCCAATTCCAAAAACAATGCGTTGGGGCGATAAAAGCGAGCAATTTGTGCGCCCTGTGCATACCGTAACCCTATTATTTGGTGATGAGCTGATCGAGGGTGAAATTCTTGGCGTAGCCAGTGGTAAAACTATTCGTGGACACCGTTTCTTAGGTGAACAAGAATTCAACATTGATAATGCCGATCAATATCCTGAGATTTTGGAGCAAAAAGGCAGCGTGATTGCCGATTTTGAACGCCGTAAAGCGATTATTTTGGAAAATTCTCAACAAAAAGCCACCGCACTTGGTGGTGTGGCAGATATTGAGGAAAGCCTGCTTGATGAAGTTACCGCCTTGGTGGAGTTTCCAAATGTGCTAACGGCGAAGTTTGAAGAGCGTTTCCTTGCTGTGCCTGCGGAAGCCTTGGTTTACACAATGAAAGGCGATCAAAAATATTTCCCGATTTACGATAAAAACGGAAAATTATTACCGCACTTTATTTTCGTGTCGAACATCAACCCGCAAGATCCCACGGCGATTATTGAAGGAAATGAAAAAGTGGTGCGTCCACGTTTAACGGACGCGGAGTTCTTCTTCAAAACCGATTTAAAACAACGTTTGGAAGATAACCTACCACGTTTAAAAACCGTCTTGTTCCAACAACAGCTTGGTACCTTGTTTGATAAAACGAAACGCATTGAAAAACTCAGTGGCGAAATTGCCGCCCAAATTGGGGCGGACGTGGCGAAAGCAGAGCGTGCAGGCTTGTTATCAAAATGTGATTTAATGACCAATATGGTGTTTGAATTCACTGATACGCAAGGCGTGATGGGTATGCACTATGCACGCCACGATGGGGAAGATGAAGAAGTGGCAGTGGCGTTGAATGAGCAATATATGCCGCGTTTTGCCGGTGATGAGTTACCACATTCTCTTGTGGCTTGTGCAGTGGCATTGGCGGATAAATTAGACACCTTGACAGGGATTTTTGGCATTGGCCAGCACCCGAAAGGGGATAAAGATCCGTTCGCCTTACGCCGTGCCGCATTGGGTGTGTTGCGTATCATCGTAGAGAAAAAATTACCGCTCGATTTAACGGATTTAGTGAAAAAATCCACCGCACTTTTTGGCGATAAATTAACGAACAGCAATGTGGTTGATTATGTGGTGGACTTTATGCTTGGCCGCTTCCGTGCGTGGTATCAAGAAGAAGGCATTGCGGTAGATGTCATTCAAGCGGTGCTGGCTCGCCGCCCTACTCGCCCAGCTGATTTTGATGCGCGTGTGCGTGCGGTGGCACATTTCCGCACCCTTGACGCGGCAGAAGCCTTAGCGGCCGCGAATAAACGTGTAAGCAATATTTTAGCCAAAGCAGAAGGTGAGATTGGCGAGATCCATTTAGATCGTTGTGTCGAGCCTGAAGAAAAAGCCTTGGCGGAAAGTGTACTAGCGCTACAAAGCGAAGTACAACCGTTGATTGCCAAAGGGGACTATGTGGCAGTGTTGGATAAACTCGCCAACTTACGTCAACCGGTGGATAATTTCTTTGAGAAAGTGATGGTAAACGCGGAAGATCCACAACTTCGCCAAAACCGCTTAGCGATTTTTAAAACTTTACAAGGATTATTCTTGCAAGTGGCGGATATTTCCTTATTGCAATAGTTTCTCTTTTTAAGCCTAGCCCCGTTCTGCAAAGTGCGGGGCTTTTTTTGTAAATTTTTCTGAAAAAAGCACCGCACTTTAAATAAGCTAGACACAAGATTTTCGCTACTTATTGAAATTACAGATAAGAAATAAAATTAATCCTGTCTTGTGAATGATTGCTAATGACTTTTCGCAATGGGTATTGGTTAAGATTTTGGTAAAACTGCTCGAGGGCATTGTCCAACAAATGCTTTAATTGGCATTGTGGTTGTAATCCACATTTAGGAGAAACGCAGTTTACCAACGGCTCATTGCCTTGAAAGGTGCGTAGCATCTCGCCTAAAGGCAAATCTAATGTGCTTTCCGCCAAACGAATACCGCCGCCTTTGCCACGACTGGTAATCAGCCATTGTTGTTTCGCCATAAAATGGACGATTTTGACCAGATGATTTTGTGAAAGGTGAAGCTGCTTGGCAAGGCTCGCGATTGTGTGCGTGCATTCCTGCTGACGCGCAAGATAGATCAGCACACGAAAACCATAATCAGTAAATTTATTAATTTGCATTGCAACTCCTTGGGTGGTGTATTGTAGTCTATTTCACCACTTCTCGCTAGATTATGGATTATTGATAAATTATTGCTTGCCAGCCTAGTATTAAAAGTGTATTTTAAATACATCTTTAATAAACTAAAAGGACTTTCTATGTCATTAACAGCAAATCAAATTGAATTAGTGAAAGCCACAGTGCCAGTGCTACGCGAAAACGGTGTTGTGCTCACTTCTTATTTTTATAACAGAATGCTCACCAATCACCCTGAATTAAAACAAGTGTTTAACCTTGGACACCAACGCAGCGGTGCGCAAGCGCGTTCTTTAGCGAATGCGGTATTAGCTTATGCGGAAAATATTGAAAATCCAGCCGTGCTATTGCCAGCCGTTGAATTAATGGCGCATAAACACGTCAGTCTTGATATTCAAGCCCCTGATTATGCCATTGTGGGCAACAACTTACTTCATTCGATTAGTGAAGTATTGCAAATTTCAATGGACGATCCATTAATTGAAGCCTGGACCGCCGCCTACAATCAATTAGCGGATATTTTGATTAGCACAGAAAAAGCCATTTATGACGAACATCAGCAAACTAAAGGTAGCTGGTTAGGCTGGCGTAAATTCAAAATTGCTAAGAAAGTGGAAGAAAGCAGTGAAATTACCTCTTTCTATTTGCAGCCTGTTGATGGCGGTGATTTGCCAACTTATAAAGCAGGGCAATATATCTCGGTGCGTGTTTTCGTTCCAGAATTAGGCTTAAAACAGCCGCGTCAATATACCCTTTCTGATAATCCAAAATCAGACTATTTACGCATTTCAGTT
This sequence comes from Avibacterium paragallinarum, assembly GCF_011765605.1. NCBI lineage: Bacteria > Pseudomonadati > Pseudomonadota > Gammaproteobacteria > Pasteurellales > Pasteurellaceae > Avibacterium > Avibacterium paragallinarum. The sequence continues at coordinate 1,579,783 of NZ_CP050316.1, read as the reverse complement.
AAACGTGAAGATCCAAAAGGTGAGCTAGCAGGCGGCTGGGTTTCTACCACCTTGCACGGGTTAAATGAGGGTGATGAAATTGAAGCCACTGCGCCAACAGGCAACTTCTTCTTAATTGATAGCCAAAAACCAAATGTGTTTATCAGTGGTGGCGTGGGCTTAACTCCTATGATTGCAATGCTTAACCAGTTAGTAGAACAAAATGTGCCTTCGCCTGTGAGCTTTATCCACGCTTGTCGTAATGCCGATGTACACGCAATGAAAGCGCACGTTGATGGGGTAAAAGCGCAATATCCAAATGTTAGCACCTTTACCGTTTATGAAGTGGAAGATGTGCAAGCAGATGCCACAGGGCGTTTAGATTTAAGCCAAATTCCAACCGCACTTTTACCGAAAGACGCGGATTACTACCTATGTGGCCCAATGGCATTTATGCAAGCACAGTATAAATCTTTAGTAGATTTAGGTGTGCCAGCAGAGCAGATCCATCTTGAGGCATTTAATACAGGTGGCGTTAAATTGGATTAATGCTTTCGCGCTAATATAAGAAAACAGGGTGGAATGGAATATTCAGCCCTGTTTTTAGTGAAACGTTAAGCCTGTTAGGTATGGCTTTAAAAAGTTTAACTCAACGAGAGAAAATTCTCACTATATATAGTAAATGCCATTGATAACCCAAATTCAAAATATGAAAAGCAAGTTATGGTAAGCAAATTCAATAATGATAGAAGCTTACCACATAATAAATGAAGGGGCTGTAGTAGATTAGCCCTAAATTTCACACCATTTTCGCAATATTTTTAACTGCTCTTTTGGTGTCCCAAAGTTAAACCGAAATTCACATTCCTTCAAGAATAAAGGAAAGTTTTTTCGGTTAATTCCATTATATTTTCGCAGTATCCGCTTCGCCTGATTCCAAAAATTTTCAATGCCATTAATATGATTTTGTTTCACCGCAAATAGCTCGGAATGATTGATTCGTTCGTGGTGAAATTCACTCACATCAAGCGCATCATAACTGCGATAAGTGTCCGTATAAACCCAGCTATCAGGCTTGATTTTTCTTTTAATAACAGGGAGTAATGTTTCACTCTTGGTGTTTTCAACCACAACAGTAAATACCTTTCCTTGTCGTTTTAGTAATCCAAAAACAGCAACTTTTCCAGCCGCTCCTCGTCCTCGTTTTCCCTTTCGATGACCACCAAAATAGCTTTCGTCTAGTTCAATTTCCCCCTCAAAAATCTCGTTAACTTCAAGGGATAAATGATAGCCAATCACAAGCCTGATTTTATGGTAGAACAAAGCGGCTGTATTCGGTTGAATATCTAGCAAATTTGCTGCCGTTCTTGCAGTAATTTCTGCGATAAAAAACTCCAGCAGTTTTTTCTGTATAGATTTCTTTAATTTACAATATGTTATCTTCATTTTTGTAGTATAGCATTGTTGCTAATCTACTACAGCTCCAAGATATATTATTGCCTTCTGAATATGCTTATCAAACTATAAATTCATTTAAAGATTTTTTTACTGGCGTGCAAAGAGATAAACGGAAGAGTTTGATTAGTAGAATTGTTAAATTTATTTTGAAGCACTAATTTTTTATTAGCGGTTTTTTACTGTTTATTTTAAAAGCTAAGATATTGTTTTTATATCTTAGCTTTTTATTATAAAGAGTTATTAGTTATGTTTAATTAAAATAACTCTTGAGGTGCCGAAGTATCGATGTTTTGACTTTCTGGCGAGGAGAGTTCTGCTGGAATATAGTATCCTCTTTCTTCTATATAGGTTTTCTTTGGTTCGGTGTCTTTGATGAAATACTCTTTTTTCCCTCCTTCTTTTGCTAGGAGACCTGAAGAGGTATCTATGTTCCTTTCTACAATATTTGGAGGAATAGGTAAGTTTCGTATAGGAATATTTTGTAATGCAATTTTCATATAATTAATCCAAGCTGGCATTGCTGTTTGTGCTCCTGCTTCTCCTCTCCCTAGATCTCGTTTATTATCATCAAATCCCACATAGATAGTTGTTGTTATATTGGCTCCAAAACCGGCATACCAAGCGACTTTAGCATTATTAGTTGTACCAGTTTTCCCACCAATATCTTGTCGTTTAATCTGTTGTGCCATTCTCCAGCTTGTTCCTTGCCAATTTAAACCAGGTTCTCCATAAATTGCCGTATTTAATGCACTACGGATTAAAAAGGCAAGTTCACCACTAATTATTCTAGGAGCATATTGTGTTTGCGTGTTGTCTGTTTTAGCTTCGGCCCTAAAATCTAGGGTATCCTCATCGAGTATTTGCGATTTAAGATCTAATTCAGGAATGAGATCTGTTTGCTCGTTGAGTTCTTCTGTACTAGATGAATAGTCTGGGTTAACTAACTCGATATTTTTAAAGCCATCTAGTTTTTCAGTTTCACCATAAATTGTTGGGATATCATCACAGCTTATACAAGCTATTTTAGGAGAAGCTATAAATATTTCCTTTCCTGAATTATCCAGTATTTTTTCAATTAAATAAGGATTGATTAAAAAGCCTCCGTTGTCAAATACTGCATAAGCTCTTGCCATTTCAAGAGGCGTGAATGAAGCTGCTCCTAAGGCTAATGCCTCACTAGCAAAATATTGATCGCGTTTAAAGCCAAAACGTTGCAGAAAGTCTGCTGTAAAATCGATCCCAGCCATTTGAATGGCTCGAATTGCAATCATATTTTTTGATAGACCTAGCCCTACGCGTAAACGCATAGGACCATCAAATTTATTTGGCGAATTTTTGGGAGTCCAAGGCTTTTGTCCCGCTTTTTGAATAATTATGGGAGCATCTGGTAATACACTAGATAATGTTAATCCTTTTTCAAGTGCTGCGGCATAAATAAAAGGTTTAATGGAGGAACCAACCTGTACAAGTGATTGTGTTGCTCTATTAAATTTACTTAGCTCAAAACTGAATCCTCCAACAATCGCTTTAATTGCACCATTATCGCTATTTAATGACACTAATGCCGAATTTGCTTCAGGAATTTGTGACAGTACCCATTTCCCATTGTCGTCTTGTCGTAGCCAAATTTGTTCTCCTACAGTAGGTTGTTTTTTTCCTGCCCAACGTACTGATGAGGATGGAAGCATATAGTTATGCCCGTTACTTAATAGCACTTTTATTTCGGCTTTATTTTTTTCTATGACTACGGCAGGTACTAAAGGCGAAACATCTGGTAGTTTTTTTAACTCATCAATGATTTTTTCATTATTCCAAGGATCAGAGTTAGGCTCCCATAATGTTGTTCCACCACGATAGCCGTGTCTCATATCATAAGTAAGTAGATTATTCCTTAGTGCTTTTTGTGCAGCTTCTTGGTCAGTAGAAAGTATAGTTGTATAAACTTTATATCCACTAGTATAAGCATTTTCTTCTCCAAAACGTTTAACCATTTCTTGGCGAACCATTTCGGTAACATAATCTGCTCTAAAATCTAACTGTGTTCCGTGATATTGGGCAATAATAGGTTCTTTTAGAGCTTGCTCATATTCTTCTGGACTAATATATTTCATTTCTAACATTCTATTTAGTACGATATTACGTCTTGCCGTAGCTCGTTTTAAAGAATAAATAGGATTCATTGTTGATGGAGCTTTAGGGAGTCCCGCAATTACAGCGATTTCTGATAATGTAAGTTGGTCAAGAGGTTTTCCAAAGTATGTCTTAGCGGCAGCTGCGACTCCATAAGCACGGTAGCCTAAATAGATTTTATTTAAATATAGCTCTAATATTTCATTTTTACTCAAGGTGTTCTCAATTTCTATCGCTAGGATAGCTTCCTTGGCTTTACGGATGAGGCTTTTTTCTGGTGTTAGGAAAAAGTTTTTTGCAAGTTGCTGGGTAATTGTACTTGCACCTTGAGAGGCTCCTCCTTTTGTGATTGCAATAGTAATCGCACGCATTATTCCAATAGGATCTAATCCGTGATGTTCATAAAAGCGACTATCTTCTGTTGCAATAACGGCCTCAATCAGTTTTGAAGGGATTTGATTCAGCGGTACTGGAATTCGTCTTTGTTCTCCAATTTCTCCAATAAGTTTTCCATCAGCAGTATAAATTTGCATAGGCTGTTGTAACTCTACTGTTTTTAAGGAGTTTACATCAGGTAAGTCAGATTTCAATTGAAAGTAAAAAATAGCAGCTATGGTGAAACCCAAAATACTGACAGTGAGTAGGCTACTGAAAATTAATTTTGCGATCCGCATCGAAAAATTCTCTCTTAGTTCGTGAAATGTTACATAAAATCAGAAAAACTTAAAACTCAAGGAGTTTAGGTTTGTACTTCCTTAATGTGTAAGTATAAAGAGTCATTAAAAAAATCTAAAGCTAAATATATCGAGAAAACGGAAGATTAGGAAAAATAATGTTAAAAAGAAAAATTTCTTGTAAGAAACAGCTGCAAATTGGTATCTGGAAAGGTATCAGAACTTGTGATTTTGTCTGGTTTGATGAGGAAAATCGTCCTCGCTTTTGTGTAATTGAGAATGATATTTCGTTTGAGCGTTTGAAACCTAATTTGTTAGTTGGTGAATGTAATTATTCATTAAAAACTTTGAAATTTGTAGCATCTATTACATCGCAATATACTTGGATAAAAACATTGTTGCTTCCTCATTCTCTAACTATTTCTGAATATGAACAGCAATGCCGTTTCTTATTGTCTCAAGAATTACCTATTATTATCGATGATATTTGGTTTGATTATCAAGTAGAACAGCTAAAAGAAGGTGTTAAATTAACTGTGTATGCGGTTAAAAAAAAGATAGCCGAAGATTATCTTAAGATATATCAGCCTTTATCTATTCAAGTTTTAGATTGTATCTCAAATACTGTAATTAGAGCGTTTCATTATTTTATTGATTATAAAATAGAGAAAAAATCACTGTTTTTTTATCAAGATGAAGTCTATGTATTTATTATTAATCCTAATACAAATCAAATCCAAACTATACATAAAACAAAGATTTCACTTACCACTTTGTATGAGAAATTTTGTCAACGCTATTCATTTGATTGTGATCAAGTTTATTATTATTCTTCGTTAAATAATACACAAGAATATTCTCCAGATTGGATTAGAATAAATACAGATATTCCATTTATAGCATTAGGAAATGCATTATGGAAGTAATTATTTCTAATAATATAAAGGAGTAGATAGTGGGCGTAAATTTATTACCTTGGAGACAAAAGCAATATTATGAGAACTTAAGGAGGTTTATTTTTATTCTTATTGTTTGTTTATTATTTGAAGGGGGATTAATTATAATAACATCTGATTTATATCAAAATGAACAACATATATTACAAAATAATAATGAGAGATATCAATCTATTTTACAGGATATTCAACAGGTTAAAGAAAAAATTTCATTATTGCGTAAAGATCATAGATATCAGGATGAAGAATATGTATTAGAAAACACTGAAATTAAGAATTTTTTGTCTTTTTTACATAGCTTACCTTTAGAGCAAGGAGAGTTAACCTCAATTAATCTAACGAAGAGAAATCTCATTTTGAAAGGAGAAGTTATATCACAAGAAGAATTTATAGCTTTGCAAAAAACACTGATGAATAGTAATCTCTTTAAATATAGTAAGTTAACAAAATTTGAGCCAAAAGGTACACGAATTTTTTTTGAGTTTAATTTTAATAATAATGGATATGAATAATAAGTTTTTTGAGAATAGAAATAATTTAATAGGAAGATTTTTTAACTTGAGAAGAGGAAAGCAATATCTTATTTTATTATTTATATTATTAATACCTTTTTGTTTTATTTTTATAGAGTATCAAAAGGTATATTGGGATAATATTCAACTAAGTTTGCAAATTAAGCAGGAAGAGGAAGAATTATTTTTTCAGAAACGTATATTAAATAGCTTACAGCAAGCAACACAAAAAGCGTTTACGCCTGAAGTAACTAATAATATTTCTAAAGTTAACGAAAGTTTAGAATATCTTTTATCTAACTTGCAAGTTAAGAATAGTCAATGGAGCTTATATCAAGATCCTTACATTGATCTTCAGTTGATGGGGGATTTTACCGAATTGACAGATTTTTTGACAGAATTTTTATATGAAAATCCTCAAATGTATTTATTACACTTTATTATTTATAAGGATATTAATAAAACTCTTACAGCAGAATTTAAGTTTAAATTAATAATTGATGAGGTTAAATAATGAAAAAGCTAATTCTATTTTTATTTTTTGTTAGTTATACAGTATTCGGTCAAGATCCTTTTGATAGAACTAGACGAGGTATCAAGAGTGATACATCTACAATCAATAATAGTTATTCTTGTTCTTCCAGTCATCGTATTTTTGCAGAAAATACAGCATTTCAGCTGCTAAAATTGATTGGAGTTATTGAATTTAAAAATGAAAAAAATGTTATGTTTCTCGATCAAGAGAAAAAAATTATGATGTTAAGAGTAAATGATATTTTCACCCAAGAAAAATTACGGATTGAGGAAATATCCTTAAGTAAGGTAAAAATATTTGATTGTATTCAATCTAAGATTATGTATTTAGATGTATAGGAGAAATAATGAAGTTACCAAATATAATAAAGAATATTCTTTTATTTTTTCTTATTCTATCCTATCCATTTAGACAGGTTAATGCAAGTGACGAAAATAATACATTCTCTGTTCATTTAAAGCAGGCTCCATTAGTAGATACTGTACAATATTTAGCTGGGTATCAAAAAATCAATTTAGTCATAGATGATGAATTGTCTGGTTCAATATCTTTGCAATTGCAAAATACAACATTACTTCAATTATTAAAATCTATCGCTGAAATCAAACATTTGCGGTTTTGGGAAAATAATGGGATATATTATTTAAGTCAGTCGCAAGCAACTAATCAAGAAAATGTAGTGTTAAATTCATCAACAGAAATAGCAACATCAGCAGATATGTTAATAACTTCAATAAAGTTGCACTATGCCAAAGCATCCGAGGTAATGAAAGCCCTCACTTCAGGGAATGGCTCTTTATTAACAGCAAATGGAAGTATAAGTTTTGATGAACGCAATAATTTACTCATTATCCAAGATGAAGCTAAAAAAATAAAACAAATTAGGAAATTGGTAGCGGATATGGATAAACCCATTCAGCAAATTATTATTGAAGCTCGTATTGTCACAATTAGCGATGAAAGTTTAAAAGAATTGGGAGTCAGATGGGGAATTTTTTCTCCCTCAGATATAAGCCATAGCGTTTCTGGAAGTTTAAATGCAAATGGATTCTCAAATATTACGGATAATCTAAATATTAATTTTGCGACGAGTTCAAATCCTGCAGGTTCGGTAGCTTTGCAAGTAGCTAAAATTAATGGAAGGTTATTAGATTTAGAGTTGACAGCATTAGAAAGAGAAAATAACGTTGAAATTATTGCGAGTCCACGATTATTGACCACAAATAAGAAAAGTGCAAGTATCAAGCAAGGTACAGAAATCCCCTATGTAGTGAATAATGGAAAAAATGATACGCAGTCTATTGAATTCCGAGAAGCTGTACTTGGGCTTGAAGTTACACCTCATTTATTAAAGCATAACGGTATTTTACTTGATCTTGTTGTTAGTCAGAATGCACCTGGAGGACGAGTATCTTATGGAGAAAATGAGGTGATTTCTATTGATAAACAGGAAATTAATACGCAAGTCTTTGCACAAGACGGCGAAACGATTGTATTGGGCGGAATTTTCCACGATACGATTACTAAAGCACTTGATAAAGTACCAATTTTAGGAGACATACCTGGAATAAAAAGGCTATTTAGTAAGGAAGTCGAGAGACATCAAAAGAGGGAACTCGTTATTTTTGTTACACCACGCTTAATTCGTAGTGGTACAGTAGAGGAATGATATAGTGAGATGGATGTAGTAAGGCATTCAACAAAAGTATATTATTTTTGAATATTTTACAGAAATCTCGCAAATAAATCTCTTTGAAGGTTGAAATCGGTGGGCATTTATTGCGATAATCGCACTTATTTTTTGGGTGATCTTTTAACAACCATAATGAAGATTTGTGGTTGTCTTTTTATTTATCGGAAAGATCAATAATTTTAAATTTTGTTAAAGAAGAACAACGAAAAATGGCAGAAAAACGTAATATTTTCTTAGTTGGTCCAATGGGAGCTGGGAAAAGCACAATTGGTCGTCAGTTAGCACAATTATTGGGAATGGATTTTATTGATACCGATGCTGAAATTGAACAGCGTGCGGGGGCGGATATTAGCTGGATCTTTGATGTGGAGGGAGAAGAAGGCTTCCGTAAACGTGAAGAGCGTATTATTAATGAATTAACGCAGAAACAGGGTATCGTGCTTTCCACTGGCGGTGGTGCGGTGATGTCGAAAGAAAACCGTAATCATCTTTCTGCTCGCGGTATTGTGATTTACCTTGAAACCACGGTAGATAAGCAGTTTGAACGGACACAGCGAGATAAAAAACGCCCGTTATTGCAAGATGTGGAAGATCCGCGTCAAGTGCTTGAAGAATTGTCGAAAATCCGCAATCCACTTTATCAAGAAGTGGCAGATATTACCTTGCCAACCGATGATCAAAGTGCGAAGGTAATGGCAAATCAAATTGTTGATTTAATTGAGAATATCAACGGTTAATTAAAAAGGAAAAACAATGTTGTGCGTAAATGTTGAATTAAAAGATCGTCGTTATCCTATTTATATTGGTGCGGGATTGCTTTCTCAGCCCGATGTGTATCCCCTTAACGCGGGCGATAAGGTGATGATCGTAACCAATCCAACGATTGCACAACATTACCTTGCCCCTGTAAGTGAAACCCTTACTCAATTAGGCTGCCTTGTTGATCACGTATTACTGCCTGACGGTGAACAATACAAAAATTTGGATTCCCTAAACCTAATTTTTACCGCACTTTTAGAAAAAAGACACGGTCGCGATACCACCATTATCGCATTAGGTGGCGGGGTAATTGGTGATGTGGCAGGTTACGCGGCGGCAAGCTATCAACGTGGTGTGCGTTTTATCCAAATTCCAACCACATTGCTTGCACAAGTAGATTCCTCTGTGGGCGGTAAAACAGCGGTGAATCACCCGTTGGGTAAAAATATGATTGGGGCGTTTTATCAGCCTTGTACGGTGATTGTTGATACGCTCACCTTAAACACCTTGCCAAAACGTGAAGTCAATGCGGGCTTGGCAGAAGTGATTAAATACGGGGCGATTTTGGATTATTCTTTCTTTGAATGGCTTGAACAGCACATTGATGAATTGGTTGCCCTTGAGCAAGCCCCGTTACAGCAATGTATCGCTCGTTGTTGTCAAATCAAAGCCGATATAGTTGCCCGCGATGAAACAGAAAAAGGCGATCGTGCCTTACTGAATTTAGGGCATACTTTCGGACACGCCATTGAAACTCATTTAGGCTATGGCAAATGGTTGCACGGTGAGGCAGTGGCTGCGGGGGCAATGATGGCTGCAGCACTCTCTGAAATGCTGGGCGATTTGTCTGTACAAGAGGTTGGTCGTTTGGAAAAACTCTTCGCCCGTGCCAATTTGCCGACAGTTTCCCCTGATACAATGCAGCCTGAAGATTACCTACCGCATATGATGCGTGATAAAAAAGTGCTAGCAGGCAAATTACGCCTTGTTTTATTGAAATCTTTAGGGCAAGCCTATGTCGCTAGCGATAGCGATAAAGATCTTGTGCTTGCCGCTATTGCTCGCTGCACGCAAACTGACTAATCTCAATGTCCCCTAATGCTACAATTTTCCCTCAACAAAAATACCGCCCTTTTTTAAAATGGGCGGGTGGGAAATTTCGCCTTACAGATCAAATCAATAAATTGTTTCCGAAGAAAAAACAATGTCTTATTGAACCTTTTGTGGGAGCGGGAGCGGTTTTTCTTAATAGTCAATTTGAGCGGTATATTTTGGTCGATATTAATGCTGATTTGATTAATCTCTTTAATACAGTAAAACAAGATGTCAATTTGTATATTGAGGCCGCAAAAAGTGTCTTTTTTCACCCTCAGGCGAATACGGCAGAATATTATTATGCCCGCCGAACCCAGTTCAATCAATCCACCAACAACTTTGAACGTTCGGTTTTATTTTTATATTTAAACCGCTTTGGTTTCAATGGATTATGTCGCTATAACAGCCAAAATGAATTTAATGTGCCTTTTGGAAGCTATAAAACCCATTATTTTCCAGAAGCTGAATTACGCTATTTTTCCTATAAAGCACAAAGTGCGGTGTTTATTTGTGCTGATTTTCACGAGGCTTTCAAATTCGCCGATGAAAACTCGGTGATTTATTGCGATCCGCCTTATGCCCCCCTCAAACAGGAAACCAATTTCACCAGCTATTCAGGCAATGAATTTTCTTTAGCTCATCAGCAAACTTTGGCGGAATTGGCACAGCGTACGGCAAATGAACGGCAAATTTCAGTGCTGATTTCCAATCACGACACCAAATTCACTCGCCAAATTTATCAAGGGGCGAAAATTAAACGCTTAAAAGTGCAACGCTCCATTAGTCAAGCGTCTCATAAACGGATTAAAGTCAATGAGCTGATTGCTACGTTTAACGGCAAAAATTCGCCTGTGCTTAGCGAAGCAAGGCAGGATTCACTTTAAAATTCAGTTGCTGAATCTGCGGTTGGAATTGCTGAATTTGAGCTAATAATTCTTGTTGTTTGAATAATAGCCCTTGTCGTACCATTGCATTGGCAACTTCAATAACAAGGCTATTTTCAGCGATATTGGCAACCCGATAAAACCCTTTAAACTGGCTAGGAAATAACCGCTCTAACTGTTCATTTAACTGCTGTAACAAAATGCCTTTTTGCATAATCTTGCCAAGGCTCGAATTTTCTAGCACATCTTGCACATTCGTGGGTTTACTGTATCGCATTACTTGTTTTCTGCTTTTTTGACCTAATATTACGGATATGAAAAAGACATTGTAGTGATTTTCCGTTACAATAACAGCAATTTTTACTTTAACCTCAGCGAAAAAATGATTTCATCGAAAAGCACCCAGCATTTTTGGTCGCAACTCATACTCAGTATGATTGCGATCTTTGCCTTGCCTCAAGCACAGGGCTTAAACAATGCAAACTTTGCTGATGAAAATTATGTGAAACAGTCGCGTCAGCTCGCTATTCAGCAGAGCCAACAACAAAGCCAGCAGAAACAGCAAATTCAATCACAGTTTGTCTTAAATAACAGGCAAATCCCTGCGACAAAAATTCGACTAAAAAACATACCGCACTTTTTATCAACCCTAAACGCTCACGCCATTATCATTCGGGCTGGGCCTTTCGCCTAACCCCATTCATCGGCAGAAAATGCCCCTTCTTCTCAGTTTCAGGCAAGCCTGAAATAATGTATAACCTATTAATATTGAAAGAAAAAAATATGTTTGGAACAATTTTTACAAAAATTTTTGGCAGTCGTAATGACCGCATTTTACGCCGTTTAAATAAACAAGTAGCAAAAATCAACAAAATGGAAGCCGAGTTTGAGGCCTTGAGCGATGAACAGCTACAAAGCAAAACGGCAGAGTTTCGTGAGCGTCTGAAAAACGGAGAACGCCTTGATAACCTGTTACCAGAGGCCTTCGCCACAGTGCGAGAAGCGAGCAAACGTGTACTGGGTATGCGTCATTTTGACGTGCAACTTATCGGCGGAATGGTGCTAAACAACCGTTGCATCGCTGAAATGCGGACGGGGGAAGGGAAAACCTTAACCGCCACCCTACCTTGTTATCTCAATGCCTTAACGGGCAAAGGGGTTCACGTGGTTACGGTGAATGATTACCTTGCACGCCGCGATGCGGAAATTAACCGCCCGCTCTTTGAATTTTTAGGAATGACCGTCGGCGTGAATATTCCAGGGCTTTCTGGCGAAGAAAAACGAGCCGCCTATGCCGCCGACATCACTTATGCCACAAACAGCGAGCTGGGTTTCGATTATCTGCGTGATAACCTTGCACATTCTGCACAAGATCGCTTCCAAAAAGAATTATATTACGCATTGGTCGATGAAGTGGATTCCATTTTGATCGATGAAGCAAGAACGCCATTGATCATTTCAGGGCCTGCGGAAGACAGCTCGGAACTGTATATCGCGGTGGATAAATTAATTCCTCATTTAATCAAACAAGATAAAGAGGACACGGAAGAATACCAAGGTGATGGCGATTACACCCTGGATCTAAAAACCAAACAGGCTTACCTCACCGAACGCGGGCAAGAAAAAATTGAGCAACTACTCATTCAGCAAGGGTTAATGCAAGAAAGCGAATCCCTGTATTCCCCAGCTAAAATCAGCTTATTACATCACGTTAATGCGGCATTGCGGGCGCATACCTTATTTGAGCGTGATGTGGATTACATCGTGAAAGACGGTGAGATCGTGATCGTTGATGAACATACGGGACGCACAATGGCAGGTCGCCGCTGGTCTGATGGCTTGCACCAAGCCATTGAAGCCAAAGAGGGCGTGCAAATTCAAAATGAAAACCAAACTGTTGCTTCCATCACCTATCAAAACTATTTCCGTTTATATGAAAAACTGGCGGGAATGACTGGAACGGCAGATACGGAAGCCTTTGAATTTCAACAAATTTATGGTTTAGAAACCATTGTGATCCCAACCAATCGCCCGATGATTCGCGATGATCGCACGGATTTAATGTTTGAAAATGAGCAATACAAATTTGAAGCGATCATTGAAGAAATCAAAGATTGTATTGCACGCAACCAACCTGTGTTAGTGGGAACGGCGTCAATTGAAAAATCAGAATTGCTTTCCCAACTGCTCACCCAAGCGGGCATCAAACATAATGTGTTAAACGCGAAATTCCACGCCCAAGAAGCGGAAATTATCGCTAATGCGGGATACCCAGGGGCAGTTACCATCGCAACCAATATGGCAGGTCGCGGTACTGACATTGTACTCGGCGGTAACTGGAAAGCGGAAGTGGCAAAACTGGATAACCCAAGCGAAGCCCAGATTGAAGAAATCAAAGTCAAATGGCAGGAACGCCAAGATATTGTGAAACAAGCGGGCGGCTTGCATATTATCGGCACAGAACGCCACGAATCTCGCCGTATTGATAACCAGCTTCGTGGACGTTCAGGTCGTCAAGGCGACCCAGGTTCATCACGCTTCTACTTATCTTTAGACGATGCCTTAATGCGAATTTACCTCAACGAGGGTAAATTGAATATGATGCGTAAAGCCTTCAGCACACCGGGTGAAGCAATGGAATCCAAATTGCTCACCAAAGTGATTGCCTCCGCTCAAGCCAAAGTGGAAGCCCATAACTTTGACGGGCGTAAAAATCTGCTCGAATTTGACGATGTTGCCAATGATCAACGCCACGCCATTTACGAGCAACGCAACGCGTTATTAGACAATGATGAAATTTCCGAAACCATCAATGTAATTCGTCAAGATGTCTTTAATCGTGTGATTGATCAGTATATTCCACCGCACTCACTGGAAGAAATGTGGGATATTCCAGGGCTAGAATTACGTTTACAACAAGACTTCGCATTAAATCTTCCGCTCGCTCAGTGGCTTGAGGAAAATAACACGCTCCACGAAGAAGCCTTGCGTGAACGGATTATTCAAGCTGCGGAAGAAGAATATCAACGCAAAGAAGCGCTGGTTGGCAAAGAGTCAATGCAACACTTTGAAAAAGGCGTGATGTTACAAACCCTTGATGAGCTTTGGAAAGAGCATTTAGCGGCGATGGATCACTTGCGTCGAGGGATTCACCTCCGTGGTTACGCACAAAAAGATCCAAAACAAGAGTATAAAAAAGAATCTTTCCAAATGTTTATGGATATGCTGGATGCCTTAAAACTCAGTGTCATTACCACGTTGAGCCGCGTACAAATTCGCACTCAAGAAGAAATTGAACAAGCGGAAAAATTACAGCAAGAAATCGCGGCTCGCGAGCAGGCTCAAATGCAATATAACAATGCGAAAAATGAAGGTGAGGGAGAGGATTTAGACAATCCTTCGCGTAAAATTGGACGCAACGAGCCTTGCCCTTGCGGCTCTGGCAAAAAATACAAACATTGCCACGGCAGCCGTGCTAAACAAGTCTAATTCACGCAATCGATAAAGAGCGGTCGAAATTTGACCCTATTTTTCACCGCTCTTTTCGTCATAGTCATAGGGGAAACAAAATGAGCAAACCCATCATACAAGTTGCGGCGGGCATTATTCGTAACGAATTTGGGCAAATTTATCTCACTCAACGCCTTGAGGGGCAGGATTTTGCCCAATCGTTAGAATTTCCTGGTGGCAAAGTGGATAAAGGGGAAACGCCAGAACAAGCGTTGGCACGAGAGTTGGAAGAGGAAATCGGCATTCATCTGCTCAATGCAACATTGTTTGAGCGTTTTGTCTTTGAATACCCAACCAAAATTATTCAATTCCATTTTTATCTTGTAGAACAATGGGTTGGAGAACCTTTTGGTCGCGAGGGGCAAGAAGGAATGTGGATCGCTCAGTCTGAACTTGATGCTAGCCAATTCCCTCCAGCAAATGCGAAACTTATTCAGCGTTTATTAGCGGAATGAGATAATTATTTATGTAAGAATATATAGCAAAACACCGCACTTTATGATGTACTTCGATATCAATCTCCCAACCCAATCCAATGATCACAAAATTTTAGCCAATGTGATTGCAGGTAGCGATACCTTAGCCCTTGCAGAAATTGCACAGAGCCATCAAGGACTTACCGTAGTTGTAACGCCAGACACGCGAAGTGCGGTGCGTTTATCGAAAGTTTTGGCGGAATTCGTTTCGCAGCCTGTTACCTTTTTCCCCGATTGGGAAACCTTACCTTATGACAGCTTTTCACCGCATCAAGATATTATTTCTTCACGGCTCAGTGCGTTATTCCATTTGCAAAATTCAAAAAACGGCATTTTTATTTTGCCGATCAGCACTTTAATGCAAAAAGTTTGCCCGCCTGAGTATTTGCAACACAACGTTTTACTGATTAAAAAAGGCGATCGCATTGTGATTAATGATTTCCGCTTAAAGCTAGAAAATGCAGGTTATCGTGCGGTGGAACAGGTGTTGGAACACGGTGAATACGCGGTGCGTGGCGCGTTGCTAGATTTGTTCCCAATGGGAAGTGCGGTGCCTTTTCGCTTGGATTTTTTTGATGATGAAATTGATAGCATTCGCACGTTTGATGTGGATACGCAACGCACGCTGGAGGAAATTCCCTCAATTCGGTTGTTGCCCGCCCAAGAGTTCCCCACTGATCACAAAGGTATTGAATTTTTCCGCACCAAATTCCGTGAAACCTTTGGCGAAATTCGCCGTGATCCTGAGCATATTTATCAACAGGTTAGCAAAGGCACGCTGGCAGCAGGGATTGAGTATTGGCAACCGCTGTTTTTTGAACAAATGGCCACCTTATTTGATTATTTGCCTGAACAAACGCTATTTGTTGATTTTGAGAGTAACCAGCAACAAGGTGAGCGTTTTTATCAAGACAGTGAACAGCGTTATGAAAGCCGCCGTGTTGATCCAATGCGTCCTTTATTACCGCCAGATCAGCTTTGGTTGCCCATTGACCAAATAAATCATCAGCTCAAACATTTTCCTAAAATCACCTTGAAAGCGGAAAGAGTGGCTCGAGCTTCTGTGCGTCAGCAAAACTTGCCTGTGCAAGCCTTGCCAGATTTAAGCCTAAAATTGCAACAAAAAGAACCGCTCTTACC
This sequence comes from Avibacterium paragallinarum, assembly GCF_011765605.1. Classification (NCBI taxonomy): domain Bacteria; kingdom Pseudomonadati; phylum Pseudomonadota; class Gammaproteobacteria; order Pasteurellales; family Pasteurellaceae; genus Avibacterium; species Avibacterium paragallinarum. The sequence continues at coordinate 1,563,982 of NZ_CP050316.1, read as the reverse complement.
TTTGCAACAATTTATGACGCAGTTTAATGGTGATATTGTCTTTTGTGTGGAAACAGAAGGGCGGCGCGAAACCTTGCTTGATTTGCTCAGTCCGTTGAAATTAAGACCAAAACAAATTGCGCATCTTTCAGACTTGCAAGAAAAGCAAAGTTTGCTGATTTGTAGCCAAGATCGTGGTTTTATTGTGGAGAAAGGGGCGGATTCCCTTGCGTTGATTACGGAAACAGAATTGCTCGGCGAACGTGTACAGCAACGTAGTCGCGATCGACAAAAATCCGTCAATCCTGATACTTTAATCCGACATTTAGCAGAGCTGAAAATTGGTCAGCCAGTGGTGCATTTAGATCACGGCGTAGGGCGTTATGCGGGACTGGTTACCTTAGAAAACGCAGGCATCACCTCCGAATTTTTGTTACTCGACTATGCCAACGATGCCAAGTTGTATGTGCCAGTTAGCTCATTGCATTTGATCAGTCGCTATGTAGGTGGCTCGGAAGAAACCGCTCCCTTGCATAAACTGGGTAGCGATGCGTGGGTGAAAAGTCGGCAAAAAGCAGCGGAAAAAATTCGCGATGTGGCAGCGGAATTGCTTGATGTGTATGCCTTGCGAGAGTCGCAAAAAGGCTTTGCTTTTCATTATGATCGCGATGAATTTATGCAGTTTTCTGCCACTTTCCCTTTTGAGGAAACCCTGGATCAAATGACCGCGATTAACGCTGTGATTTCCGATATGTGTCAGCCCAAAGCGATGGATCGTCTAGTTTGTGGTGATGTGGGATTTGGTAAAACAGAAGTGGCAATGCGTGCCGCATTTTTGGCGGTAATGAACCATAAACAAGTGGCAGTGCTTGTGCCGACCACGCTTCTTGCCCAGCAACATTACGAGAACTTTAAAGATCGTTTTGCCAACTTGCCAGTAAATGTAGAAGTGCTTTCACGCTTTAAAACGGCAAAAGAGCAAAAAGCCCTGCTTGCTGATTTAGCGGAAGGCAAGATTGATATTCTAATCGGTACGCACAAACTGATTCAGCCAGAAGTGAAATTTAAAGATCTCGGCTTGCTGATTATTGATGAAGAACACCGTTTCGGCGTGCGTCAAAAAGAAAAAATCAAGCAACTGCGCGCCAATGTGGATATTCTCACCCTGACGGCAACGCCAATTCCACGCACCTTAAATATGGCGATGAATGGCATTCGTGATCTTTCTATTATCTCCACGCCACCTGCGCGCCGTTTAACCATTAAAACCTTTGTGCGACAGGCCGATGATTTAATTATTCGTGAAGCAATTTTGCGTGAAATTCTGCGTGGCGGACAAGTTTATTATTTGCATAATGATGTGGCGAGCATTGAAAATTGTGCGGAAAATCTTGCCGCACTTGTACCAGAAGCACGCATTGTGATCGGCCACGGGCAAATGCGAGAGCGTGAGCTAGAACGTGTGATGTCTGATTTTTATCATCAGCGCTATAACGTGCTAGTTTGTTCCACTATTATTGAAACAGGGATTGATGTTCCAACGGCGAACACCATCATCATTGAACGCGCGGATCGCTTTGGCTTGGCACAATTACACCAACTGCGTGGGCGAGTGGGGCGTTCGCATCATCAAGCCTATGCCTATTTACTCACGCCACCGCCAAAAGCAATGACAAAAGATGCCTTGAAACGCCTTGAAGCCTTGGAAAGTCTGGATAATCTCGGGGCAGGCTTTATGTTGGCAACGCAAGATTTAGAAATTCGCGGAGCGGGCGAATTGCTAGGCGATGAACAAAGCGGACAAATTGAAAGCATTGGTTTCTCGCTATATATGGAGCTGTTAGAAAGTGCAGTGCGTGCCTTGCGGGAAGGACGTGAGCTATCCCTTGATGAACTCACGCAACGCCAAGTAGAGATTGATTTACGTATTCCCGCTTTGCTCCCAGAGGATTATTTAGGCGATGTGAATATGCGTCTTGGCTTTTATAAACGCATTGCGGGGGCAGAAAGTGAGCAAGAGCTTGAAGAATTAAAAGTGGAACTCATTGATCGCTTTGGTTTGTTGCCAACGCCAGCCAAAAATTTATTACGCATCGCACAGCTCCGCTTACAAGCCAAGCCATTACAAATCATTCGTATTGAAGCCACCGCACAGGGAGGATTTATCGAGTTTTCACCCAAAGCAAGCCTTGATCCAACAAAATTCTTGCAACTTATTCAGCAATCGCCAGCAGTGTATCGCTTTGACGGACCAACGAAATTTAGGTTTCATCGGGATTTAACTGAAAGCAAAGTGCGGTTAGATTTTGTGGCAGAATTGCTCCGTACTTTGCGGGCTGAATAAAAACTCAAGTAAAATAAGGCGTTATGGGCGAATAATGGGTTGTGATGTTGCCTCGCGGTATGCCTTGTACTGGCAGTGACACCAAGCCTTGCAATCGGTATCGCAGGGAGGCAACGCGGGCTTCTGTGGAAATCTGGCAACGACCTAATGAATTAATGCCTAAATCGTGGTAGATTAACGCCACCATTTGTACGGTTTCGATGCGTGAAGTAACGCACTATGATTAACATCGAATAACAATACTCACGGAGAAAAAAATGTATTTAGATCAAATTAAAGCCGAACTGGTTGAAGCACAAGATGTTCTTAACAAATTTATTAGCGATGAAAAAAATATCGAATTAATTCAACAAGCTGCATTGTTAATTGCCGATAGCTTTAAACAAGGCGGAAAAGTGCTGTCTTGCGGTAATGGCGGCTCGCATTGTGATGCGATGCACTTCGCTGAAGAATTAACAGGGCGTTACCGCGAAAATCGCCCTGGCTATCCTGCCATTGCGATTTCAGATGTCAGCCATTTGAGCTGTGTGAGTAATGATTTCGGTTATGAATATGTCTTTTCCCGTTATGTGGAAGCTGTAGGGCAAAAAGGCGACGTGCTATTTGGATTATCCACCTCGGGCAACTCAAAAAATATTCTCAATGCGATTAAAGCGGCGAAAGACAAAGGAATGAAAGTGATTGCGATGACGGGCAAAGACGGTGGTCAAATGGCAGGGCTTGCTGATGTGGAAATCCGCGTGCCACATTTTCGCTATGCGGATCGTATTCAAGAGATCCACATCAAAGTGATCCACATTCTAATGATGTTGATCGAATTTGAAATGGCAAAAGCCTAAAAGTGCGGTCGGATTTTTAGGTGTTTTATGATTTTACGAAGGACGATAATGCACATTAACCCATTGTTTCTTAAAGAGAAAGAGGTAAATTGAAAGGCTTATTTTTGCGTATTGTTACCGCGATTGCCTTGTTGCTTTGGGCGATTGATATGGTTTTCCCTTGGCAGCGAATAATGCAGTCGGAGGAAAATCCCTATGCGGTAATCCAATCAAGGGGCAAGCTGGTGGTAGGAACGCTGAATAATCCCATTTCCTATTTTATTGGGAATGACGGGGCTTCAGGCTTTGACTATGAGCTGGCAAAGGCTTTCGCCGATTATCTTGGGGCAGAGTTAGAAATCCAAGCAATGGAGAACGCCGAACAGCTTTTTACCGCTTTGTCGGCGGGGAAAATTGATATTGCGGCGGCGAATTTGTTGTATCACCCCGACCGCTTAACGCATTTTCAAATAGGTCCCGCCTATTATTCCGCTTCTTGGCAACTGGTCTATCGTAAAGGCAGCCCCCGCCCTGCAACGTTAGCGAATTTAACGGGAAAGTTGGTGATTAGCAAAGGGGAAGCACTGAATCATTTACTCACTCAATTTAAAGTTGATGTGCCTGAATTGGCTTGGCAAGTTGCGGAGCAAAGCCCCGAAGAGCTGTTATTACAAGTCGCAGAGGGGAAAATTGATTACACCATTGCCAATTCGGTGGACATTGCAATGTTACAGCAGATTAAGCCCCAGATCAGTGTGGCTTTTGATGTTACCGATGAAGCCACGATTCATTGGTATTTGGCGGAAAGTAGTTATAGCGAGTTGCAAGCTGCTTTGCTTGAGTTTATGAACAATGCCATTGAAACGGGGATAATGGCACGCATTGAAGAAAAATATTTTAATCATCTGGCACAGTTTGATTATGTGGATACCCGATCTTATTTAAACGCGATTGAAACTACCTTGCCTAAGTATGAAAAACTTTTTGAAAAATATAAAGGCGAACTTGATTGGCGTTTGCTTGCAGCGGTCGCTTACCAAGAATCCCATTGGAATCCAGAGGCAACATCGCCAACAGGCGTTAGAGGGATGATGATGCTAACTAAAGCGACAGCAGATAGAATGAAAATAACGAACCGTGTAGATGTAGAACAAAGTATCAAAGCGGGTTCAGAATATTTACATTTGCTACTCGCTCAAATACCCGAAACGGTTCATCAAGAAGACCGTATTTGGTTTGCGTTGGCTGCATATAATATGGGGTTAGGCCATTTAATTGATGTTCGTCGTTTAACTAAAGAATTGGGCGGCGATCCCGATAATTGGCTTGATGTGAAGAAAAATTTACCGTTATTAGCGGAAAAACGTTATTACACTCATCTTAAATATGGCTATGCGCGGGGTTATGAAGCATTGCAATATGTGGAGAATATTCGTCGCTATATGAATAGCATTGTGAATTATCATCGTATCCAGCAAAATAAGGAAGAGCAAGGTCCAACTTCTCCAGCAGAATAGTGAATAATTTACAGAAAGATTTTCTCTTATTTAATAATTTTAAATAAAGGTAGAGGATATTATGGCAGTAAAAAGAAAGACTTTTTTGAAGAAGAAAAACAATAAATTATTTCGATTATCACAAGTTCGAGCTTTAAGATTAAAGCGGTTAAAGCAACGTAAATTTCGCCTTGCAGAGCGTCATTCTTTACAGTTTGTTGTACAGGATATTTGTTGTTAGATGCCCGTTAAAAATCTCCTATATTTTAGAGCATAATGTTTTTATAAAGTGATAAACCTTTGCTGTTCTGATGAAATGGCTCCATTTCATTTATGCCTACTTATAAGTAGGTTTGGGAAGTGAATTATTTGGCTATGTTACTAGTTTTGCTGCCGTATAGGAGTTTAGTACTCCATTTTGGAGAATTTTTGAAAGAAAGGATTTGAGGGATTGAATACCATTTGGCGATATTCTAATGATCTGTCGTAGGCTTACTATAGCTTCTCTATGTAGCTTTTAGGGGATAAATAGAAAAAATACTTGACGAACTTTCCATAAATCTTTATATTCACGCCCTGATTCTTAAATGGTGAGATGTCCGAGTGGTTGAAGGAGCACGCCTGGAAAGCGTGTATGTGCGAAAGTGCATCGGGGGTTCGAATCCCCCTCTCACCGCCACGGTGCTTTGTCTATGTTGTTTGATAACGTCTATTTTGTCTTTAAATCATTGAAAATTAACAATTTATAGCTTTATTGTTTGTTGTTTTTGTTCATTGATGTTTGTCTTTGTTTCCGTTTTTAACTCCCTTTTTAACTCCCTCACTATTTTGGGGATTTTATGAGGGAGTTAAAACGGCTAAATTTTAACCAAACAAAGGCTTTTTATATGAAATTAATCAAACCTTTTTCAGACACTTTTTTACAATCCCTTAAACCTCAAACGAAAGAATACACTAAGCACGATGGCAAGGAATCAGGGCTACTGATCCGCGTGAAGCCTAACGGCTCTAAATTGTGGTATTTATCCTACTCATTCGGCGGCAAGCATAAAAAAATGAGCTTAGGCGCTTACCCAACCCTTTCTTTGACTTTTGCCCGTCAAATGGCTCAAGAATATAAAGGGCTGATTCTTAGAAATATTGATCCGCAGTCTTACCGTAAAATGTTATTGAATCCTGTTGAAGAAAAGAAAATCACATTTGCGGAAATGGCTGAAAAATGGCGTGATAAGCGCTTGAAATTGGGCAAGTTGAAGGTGCAAACAGTCAATGAAGCATTTCGCCGAGTAGAATTGCACTTGTTTGAGAAAATTGGGAACTTGCCGATTGATGAGGCGAATTATTCTACTTTTTCGGCCGCATTGTTACCCCTGAAAAATTCGAATACGTTGTATAAAATCAATATTGCAATCAATCAGATTTTTAGAATGGCAGAAGATGAAAATTTAATTGTGAAAAATCCTTTTCGAAATATTCACGATGAATTTACTTATGTGGAAACTAAAAATCATCCAACCATTTCGCCTGAAGAATTGCCGCGTTTGTTTGAAGTGATGAATGGTGCAAATTTAAGCAAGCCTACCGCGCTATTAATTGAATGGCAGTTGTTGAGCATTCTGCGCAGCTCTGAAGCCGTTAGTATTGAGTGGGCTGATATTGATTGGGAGGCAAAAGTGCTACATATTCCTGCCGAGCGAATGAAGGGCGGGAAACGGCCTCATAGTGTTCCGCTTTCTTCGCAGGCGTTGAATGTGTTAGAGCAAATGCGCCGTTATTCTGGAAACCGTCGCTTTGTGTTTTGTTCACGCGTTGCGCCTTATAATAAGCCAATGAGCAGCGGCGCGGCGAATGTAGCACTCAAGCGAATGGGCTTTAAGAATTTGTTAGTGGCTCATGGATTGCGCAGCATTGCCAGCACCTACTTGCATGAATTAGATCGTTTTTCGGCTGAAGCCGTGGAATTATGTTTATCTCATGAAAACCGCGGAAAGGTTCGCGCAGCCTATGATAAATCCAAAAAATGGAAATCTAGACAAGTGATTATGCAATGCTGGGGCGATTATGTGGAACAGTGTAAACTGAAAGCGATGAAAGCTTAATAGCACAACAAGGGCGGGCATTCCCGCCCTTTCTTCTTTTGTACGCTTAATCATTGCGATCCTTATCATTATTAAATTTATATTCAACAATGGAATATGAAAATAATTCATATATCAAAACTAGCTCATTCTTATTGTATTTATATACAGCCATCAAAAACGCTATAAAACGCCTATTTTGGGGCGTTTCTTTTAGCTTAGCCTATTTACATATTTCTTATTTTCCCTTCTTAACGGGCTTCTAGTTGCGCTAAATGCTGGAAAACGCACGGCTGAAAAATCGCTGACATTTCCCCGCCACGCCCGCGCATTAAATGTAGTGTTTTCAACGCAAATTGCGGTGATGGTTCAAGCCAAGCCCTATCTAGCTTGAATTGCATTCATCACTTACATATTTTCAACGCAAACCAACGCAAAAAAACGCAACATTTTTTCGCTTTGGTTATCAGAAAGTGCGGTGCTTTTTGGCTAAATTTTGCCCTTATCATATTTCTAGCCTTATTTTTGGCGTTGCTACATAAAAAATAAGCCTGATTTTGTGATCATCACCCTCACAATTCAAACAAAATGACAAAAAAACGCCCCTTTTTTATCCTTAACACGAACAAAAACGAACGCCAACGAAACAGGGCGGAAACAAAAGACAAGGGGCTAAAAATGTGAGTGAAAACCAAAGAAAACAGCGATTTATCAGCCTTGAGCAAGTGATCGACCGCACAAGCCTGAAAAAAACGACCATTTACACACTAATGGCAAGAAATGAATTCCCACAATCTATCAGCATTTCAGCAAATCGCCGTGCTTGGCTGGAAAGCGAAATAGAAGACTGGATAGAAAGCAAAATCAACGCACAAAAAGAGATTTAACCAATGGAAAAACCAAAAACCGAATTTAAACAACATAAAACGAAATATCTAGCTGAAAAACAAGCCTTAGATAATCTGCTGAAAGAAAAAAGCAAAACGCAGAATATTATTGCCGCACTTCAGCAAGATTTAATCGAACAAGCGAATAATGCAGAAAACAAGCTAGAAAAAGAAAATTTTATTTCAGCTGATGATTATGTTGCATTAAAACAGGCTGAAACGGGTATAAAAACACGAATTGAATATTACCAAGCCTATTTAGAAGAAATAGACGCCAAAATATATCAACAGAAAGAACGTTTATTTAACGAATATCAGCAAATTTTGCAAATGCGAGAAAAAAGCCTACTGGCTGAATTTAACGCATTATTTGAACATTTTTTAAATGAACAAAAAGACACCCTAACCCGCCTTTATTCATTGCTCAAATATAGCGGCGTTGCACAACCTAATCCCCTTGATGACAGCTACAAAGGCACGCTTGAATATGCCGTAAAACAAATGCTACTTAAAAAGATTGAAAAAGGAATAAATAGCGAAATTCCGCTAGATAATGAATGGGAATTGCCTCTTTTTGTGAACCGTGATGAATTAAAAACATTGGCACAAAAAGAGAAAGACAGCAAAGAACAAGCCACAACCAAAAAAGGCTTTCAAAAATTAATTGATAACTTATATTAGGAATAAAAACAATGGAAAACTTCACAGCAAAACAATATAACAACTACATCCAACATTTATCTACAATGCTTAAAGTCAATATTGACGGTGCATTAGCCGTTTTTGATTTAGACGGAAAAGTAGAAAAGGAATTTTTTAAATCCCTAGAAACTTCACCATTTTTAGGCTTAATCAATATCATCAAAACAACAGAACACAAAGGCGAAGCGCTAGGGATTAGCGTGCCAATGCCTAGCCAGACGGATATTAACCAACACGACCGCACACCAGAAAAAGGGCATATTTCACCGCCGCAGAAATTCCATTGTGAACAAATTGATTTAGATACCTCTATCAGCTATCCAAAATTAGATCGCATTGCTGGCGTGCTAGAAGTTGATTTCAGCCGAAAATTTGATGAACACCTAACAACTGAAATTTTATTAAGTTTATTATTAGTTGGCTGGAATGGTAAAAACCGCCTTCAAACCTCTAACCCAGCAATTAATAAATTGGCTGAAGATGTAAAAAAAGGCTGGCTACAAAAAATTCGAGAAAACGCCGTAGATAAATTGATTAGCGCGGCAAATGTAGGGGCAGATCAAGAATATAAAACCCTAGGCGCCCTAGTAAAAGCAGGATTAGCCAAAATTGGTGATCCAATCAAAGGCGGCGGGGATATGATCGCAATTTGCGGGCGAAACGTGCTTTCAGATTTCCCGATTGACGCGAGTTTATCCAGCCCAAGAATGACCGTATCACAAAAACTTATCGGCGGATTAAAAGCGGTTGGCGTGGATTATTTCCCAGCGGATAGCATTTTGATCACCCGCCTTGATAATCTTTCCCTTTATGTACAAAAAGGCACAATCCGCCGCATAATGGAACGTAACCCAGCCAAAGATCGCCTAGATATTTATAATTCTTTAGTGGCTGATTTTATTATCGAAGACTACAACGCTGTAGCATTAATTGAAAATATCAATATCATAGATTAGCTTTCGTTACGCAGTAAGCTTTGGGCGGATTTATTACCGCCCTTTTTTATTGCTCAATTTTACCAATCATAAGACTTTTACAAATCTTTTATTAGTGCTAATATTAGAACAAATTAACTACAAGTAAGGATTAAGAAAATGGCAATTCAGCAAATTTTAACCCGCCACACGGCAAGCATTAGCGACTTGAAAAAAAATCCTATGGGGATTGTATCAGAGGGAACAGAGCAAGAAGGGGCGATCGCTATTCTAAACCGTAATGAACCCGTGTTTTATTGCGTAAATCCCTGTCTTTTTGCGGTTATTCAAGAAATCCTTGAAGACAAAGAACTAGGCGAACTCGCCACACAACGCCTTGCAACCCTTGACCCCGTCGAGGTGCGTTTAGATGACCTATAAACTTTCTTTTGATAAACGGGCATTAAAAGAATGGCATAAATTGGGCGATACCCTACGCCAGCAATTTAAAGCAAAATTAATCGAGCGGCTGGAAAATCCCCACGTTTTAAGCGATAAATTGCACGGTTATCAAACGCTTTATAAAATTAAATTGCGATCAGCGGGCTATCGGCTTGTTTATGATGTCAATGACAATGAAATTAGAGTTATTGTGCTTTCAGTAGGCAAAAGAGAACACCTACAAGCCTATAAAAAAGCCCTATCAAGAAAAGCCCAATAATGGGCTTTTTTGCTATCAATAAAATCAAGGATTAAATCAAAATGGCACAACAAAAAATAAATTTACCGCCTAGAAAGTGGTACACCCTAAAACAAGCCGCCGAAAAACTAACTTATGAAATAAATCATCAAACTACCGTAGATGATATGATTCATTATTTATTTAATGGCTATTTTCTACCTTATATTCATATAAAATTTAAGTTAAACCATTCCATTATACTTAATGGAAAATATTGTATTGATTTAAAAAATGGAAAAAATAGGCTTAGAGAAGATATACATTCAACCTTAGAATTAGATTATAACGATTTAACTATCTTTGATGACTATTGCAAGCTAGCCGTGCTTAATATTGAACGCCCTAATATTCCTTCTGAATCTTGGGTGAAAGAACATACAGAAAACTTATTCGATATTCTTGGCATAACCCCAGAAACACAAATGAATGATGAAATATTAGATAAATTCTTTAGTAAAAATAGAGTGATGACTTATGGGATTGATGGATTATTAGGGCTAAAAATAGAAAGTTTATATAATGGGCATTCATCAATATTTGAAGAAATGCAAATTATAGAAAACGGCTTAAACATTCAGAGAATAGATTTATTCACGCCACCTATTGAAGGGCTTGAAAATAATAAAGGGGCATTTTATCAATTAAGGCTAGAAAACCCGCTTTTTATTCCAGCTGATGAAATCATAATTTTGTATGATGACTTACTAAGAATTATCGATAATGTGCAAGTCAATTTGAAGCGGCTAGCCGATGAAAGAATAGAAACGACAGAAACAGCCGAAAAAACAAACAAAACGATTAAAAATAAATCGAATGAAGAATCGAATAATGGAACAGATGAAAAAATCAAAAACAAGAAAGACTTTTACAACAAAGCAATTTTTAACGCAATCAAGCTCACCGCAGAGGCAAATCCAGAAAGCGGCGGCTATCAGATAGTTAAAGCCGTAATCGCTGAAATAAAGGCGCGTTATAATTTAAAAGATGTTACAGATCTTTATTCTGATCGCCATTATCTCGATAAAGCTAAGAAAGAACTCAAGCTAACCTTTCCAAAAAATAGCGGAAATCGAAAAACCAAAATCAACGTTATCTTAGATAGCGAACAGCCTAATAAATAATCGAACAAAGTCTATAAAATAATCGAACGGTGCAATTTTTGCCGTTCGATTTTCTCTTTCTCTTTTCGATTTTTCTCACGCTCTAACCTTTCTACCATTCCCCCCAGACAAACAAGACAAAACTCACTAGACGTTATCGAACAACATAGACACAGGGGCAACTATGGAAAAAAACAGCAACGGCGAAAGCCGTTTTTATTCAAGCGCAACTATTTGCAAAATGCTTGACGTTTCCCGTAGCTGGTTATGGGAGCAAACAAAAGCGGGCAATTTTCCACAACCGATCAAGCTAGGCAGACTGGCACGCTATCCCGTTGAAGCAGTAGAACGTTTTATTGCACAACAGCAGGCACAGGCAAGCCAAGAAAAGCGAATTTAAGAGGTTAAAAATGGCAATCAATATCAAATGCCCGTTTTGCGGGGGCGATACCAAAACCCGATCAAGTAATAAACCATCACTATTAAGCGTAAAAGCGACCATTTATTGCCCGAGTTGCGGGCAACTAAAGGCGCAATTTATGGGGCAACTTTACGAAGTGAAAAGAGCCGTTTATATCGATTGCCCAGAGGCGCAAAAGTGGAATGAAACAGAAAAAGAACAGATAGACAAAGGCACGCTAAAAGCCGTGAGCAATCAAGAACGGCTAGATAGCCTAATGAAAAAGGAAGAACCACAACAGAAATTCAAATTTTAGCCAATAAAAAAGGCTCACACCCCAATAATGTAAGCCTTTTTTCTCTATGCCATCAATTAAATCAAAATGAGATTAAAACAATTCATAACAAGAAAGGAACGCTATGAATAACTTTCATAATACACCAAAACGCCTTAAAATCAAGGCATTCACGCCATTTTTTTATAAGTGCGGTGCTTTTTTTGCAGATTTTTGCTTGACAGAAAACACGCTAAAAAATTACAGTAATACCGCTACAGCAAATTCTGTAGCCGAGCCTCGAAACTCGAACGATATATCAGTGGCGTATAGTAACACGCCTATTAATGCGTGTTTTTTTATGCGTAGCACAAACACACCCAAAGAACGCCTAAAACAGGCGTGTTCTTCTATGGTAGCGTGTTATGGGAAAGGTTTCGCCCTTTGCTGTGTTCCACTGATCGCAGTTTTCGAGCCCGTAACACGTTACCGCCCAAAAGCCTCGAAACTTCAAGCGGTAACTTCTAAAAATTTATTCAGTGGAGTTACAGCAATGCTTTATCTATTCAAAGCCGTGAGCCGTTCAGACTTACGCAATACACGCAAATTAATCTCATCTTTCCCACGTTATACCGTGCGCATAAATGCCGACAGTATCGAGCAAGCCACCGCACAAGTCGCCCCGTTTTTTGTGATCTTGGAGGTGAACAATGCGTAATATCCTGAATTTACACGATGAACTAAGCCAGCATTTAATTCAGCTTGAAGGCGTCATCGCTTATTTAGAAATTGATTTAGCCGAAAACAGCCATTTCACCGTAAGCAATGAAATTGTTAGTGCGATGTTATGGAACGCCTCAACCTTAGCCAGCAACGCCCGCAAAACCTTAGAAGCCTTAGAAATGGCAATAACGCAATTGAAAGGGGGTAAAGATGACTAATTTCACTAAAGCTGATCTTTTAGATGAATTAATAACGATAGAATTTTTGTTTCATCAGGCAAAAGAAGCACTATCAAAAGAAGATCTTAATATTGCATTTAATGCGATTAAGGAAATTCGATCCGCAAAATATAGCAACGTTGCATTAAATGCGTATTCAAATCAGCAAATACTAAAAGAGATGATGAAAATCATAGAGCAAGGAATAAAAACCTCTACACCAGCAGAAAAGGAAAACGAAGGGGGCGATTATGTGCATTAAAAAGATGATCACTAAACGCATCACCCTACCAGATGGCACGCTTATCGAGTTTTTCGCCAATAATACGGAAGAAATGGCGCTAATGCTGCCAGAATACGCCGAACAGCTCGCCCAAAAACGGGCGGCACGCTTGCAACAACTAAAAGAAACCCAACGCAACCAGAAAAAAGCCCGCAGAAAGCACCTACAACGCCAAAAGCAGGCAAGACGCAGAACAAGGGGGCAATAATGCGCAATAGTAAATTCAAAACGATTTTAGGCGTAAGAGTTCAAAAGCAAATTTATTCTTTAATAGATCAAAGTGAAATGTTATCAAATGACTTTGATTTAATCCGTTCCTTATTAAATACCGTTGCTTTTACACGAAACAAAGCCGAAACCGAACAAGAACGCATTTCAATGGTTATGGAAGCCTTACCCAAAACCCTATACGAAGCTAAAAAAACGCTTCAAATTATTGATGAATGGTATCAAGAGCAAAAAGAAACTATTCAAAAGGAAGTGCGCAGCGAAGCAACAGAAAAATTCAAAGCAACCATAAGGGCAAAACGCGGGCAAATGTTTATTTAATCTATGCCGCCTCAATAAACGAGGCGGCAATCAACGCAAAAAAGGTTAGAAATTATGATGAACGGAAAAACAAAATATAAAGCCACAAAACCCCAACCGATGGAAGATCAGATCATTTTAATTGGTGAAGAGGCGTGGGAAGCGTGGGGCAATGGACAAGGCACGCTGTGGCAAATGCTCAACGAAAATCAGCTTAAAGAGCCGTGCGATTTTAAGCCCTATATTTTTGGGCCGAACCCTTTAAAAAATATTCCAGAAATCACCCTTGCCCCGAAAAATCAGCAATATATCAAGCTCTTTGAATGCGGGAAGCTCACGGAAGAACAAAAAACGGCAATTTGTCATAATTTAGCCACCAAAACCGACGCGAAAATCGTTTCATTGCATAGCGTTGTAACGGGCGAATTAATCGAGAATTTCAGTAATTACATTGAAAAGATCCGCAAGGGGGAAGCGGAGGCGGCGAAACTGATCGCACAAGCTAGCATAGACCAGACCGCCCCGAAAACCTCGCCTTATATTGATTATCGCGAAAACGGGCTACTTGAGGGGCTATTTTATGTTGTACCAAAGCTAGACAAAGATACGGGCGAAGTGCTGCGGGAAGATTTGAAATGGATCTGCGATAAACTGGAATTAATCGGCAAAGGTAAAAACGAAAACGGCGATTATTTCTATATTTTCCAATGGCACAACCCAGACGAAAAAGAACCCCGCATTGAAGCGATAAATTGCGGTGATTTTGGCACTGATACCGCTTGGCGATTGCTCAAAAACCAAGGCTTTAAAATGACACCCAAAACGGGGATCGCCCAAAACCTTGTGGAGCATTTCCACGCCTTAGGGCTAAATGTGGAAAGCTGGACGGTTACCCATTCCACAGGCTGGCATAATGGGGCGTATTTATTGCCTAGCGGGGAGATTTTAGGCACACCGGAACACCCTATTATCTTTAAAAATAAAAGTGCGAATGCCAACGGCTACGACACTAAAGGCACGCTTGAAAGCTGGCAACAAGAGATCGCCCAATATGCCAATAAAAACACGTCGATGATGTTAGGGATTGCCACCGTCTTAGCTAGCCCACTGTTACGCCTGATTAATGCAAAAAGTTTTGGCGTGCATTTATTTAATTCTTCAAGCAAGGGGAAAACAACCACGCTTAACATTGCCAATAGTCTTTATGGCAACCCTGATTTAATTGATTTAAGCTGGAACACCACCGCCACCGCATTAAGCAACGAAGCGGCGGCAAGAAATGACGGCTTTATTACCCTTGATGAATTGGGGCAAGCCAAAAAGATTTACGATGTGGAAAATATCGCCTATTCACTTTTCAACGAAAAAGGGCGAGCCAAAGGAATGAAAGAAGGCGGTAACGATGAACTTTCACGCTGGAAAATTACCGCACTTTCAACGGGCGAAAAAGACGTAGAGGGCTTTTTACAATCGAAAGGGGTAAATATTAACGCGGGGCAATTAGTGCGGCTTTTGAATATTCCTTTAATCGAAGCCAATCATCTTCACGGCTTTGCCAATAACAAGGCTCACGCCGATCACCTAAACGAAGCGAGCCTAAATCATTATGGCGTAGTAGGGCGAGAATGGATCAAATACATTTCAGAAAACCAAGCCTTTATCAAAGCCGAATATCAACGCTATAAAGCGGAATGGGCGGAACGCTTAGCCAGCAACCCCGCTTCACAGGTGCAACGGGTAGGCACAAACTTCGCCATACTCGAAACCGCACTACAAACCGCCCGCCATTTAACCCAGTGGAGCGAAGCGGATAACCGCGAATGTTTGATCCAATCTTTCAACGACTGGCACACAGACTACGGCACGGGCGAGCGGGAAGAAGAAAAAATCATAGAGTTCTTTAATGGCTGGCTTGATGAAAACGCGGAAAGCGGCTTTATTCAAGTTCCAGAACCCACCACGCAGCGGATTATTCAAAAAATCTTGGGCTATCGTGTTTTGGAAATTGTGGGCGAAGAACCCGAGCATTTTTATATTCACCCTAAAGCCTTTAAAGATGTAATCAAAGAAAGCGAATTCCCGCGTAAACTCGTGTTTGAAGCAATGGAAAAGCACAAAATGCTCAAGAAAGGTATAGAGCAAGAAAAAAGACCTTATCAGCATAAAGTACCGACCAAATTAGAACGGTATATCAACAGCAAAGGAAAACGCTTTTTTATTGTGTACCCCGCTTTAATCGAAGAAGAGGAAAAACAGGAAGAATAAGCACCGCACTTACTCACAAAGCCAGCTTCACAAGTTGGCTTTTTTTTGCTCAGCCGCCCACAAAACCAAGCAAGCTATAAAATAAAATTTTCTAGAGTATATAAAATATTTTGGGAAAAATGGGAAAATATAGGAATATAAATAGATTATTATAAATAAATCAACAAGTTATTAAAAAATCATTTTCCCAAATTAAAAAAAATTTTCCCAAATTTAAAGAAATTTTCCCAAAATGAGCGGATTTTTTCCCAAATTGAAAAAAATCGCATTTTGACACAAAACCGAATAAAAAATAGACAAATTTAGAAAATTCCCATTTTTGGGGGCGAAAATTCCCATTTTTTTGAGCATTTTCCCATTTTTATTTTTAGCTTAACTTATTGAATATAAACATAAAATTAACGTTTTTTCCCATTTTCCCACTTTTCCCACTGTTTTTTACACACAGACAAAAAAATTTTTTTTTCACGCTGCTAGAAAAATTTTTTTTGCTTATTGGCTAGTAACCAAGAATATTAAAATTTTTCATTATGCTGATGATGTTTGATGGTTGATAATCAAAACCAAAGCAAAGACAAAGTTGAGGGGTTTAACTCCCCCTTTAACTCCCTTAGCAAAGTAGAATAAGCGTAAGATTTCAGATATAGCAAGGCTTGACGACAAAAAAACAGTTGTCCCTCTCACCGCCATCGCTGATATTTTTTCAGTTCTTTTTGTTCGTATTGTTCACTAACCTATTAAAAAATAAGACTTTTTATAGTTCGTTCCGTTTTTTCTGTTCTTTTTGAATGTTTTTGTTCTTGGCGAAATGATCCTAAATGATCCCTTTTTTGTTAGTTTCTACTTACAAAAACGGATTTTTTAAAATTTTAGGGATCATTTCTTGAAATTTTTCAATTAAATCAAGAGCTAACAAAATGACTAAAATTAACTTTGATAAATTAGGATTAAAAGAATTGCACGAAAATTAAACGAACATTTAAGGAGAATCTAAATAACAAATTTTTTATCTACAAAGAAAAAAGAAATAAGTCGTTAGAAAAATAAATACCAGATCTTGTCCAGAATATAGACTTGCTGAGTCATAGAATATTCAATTTTGCTTTTATAAAAAATTTTTTATTTCTCTCTTGAAAGTAAAAAATCTTCCCCTATATTAGGAATACTTTTGTTTTAACCCCTCAACTTAAGAAGGAAATTACAATGAATATTCGTCCATTACACGATCGTGTGATCATCAAACGTGAAGAAGTGGAAACCCTTTCCGCTGGTGGTATTGTTTTAACAGGTTCAGCGGCAACCAAATCAACCCGAGCCAAAGTGCTTGCGGTGGGCAAAGGTCGCATTTTGGAAAATGGCACCGTATTGCCTTTAGATGTGAAAGTGGGCGACACCATTATCTTTAATGATGGTTACGGCGTGAAAGCTGAAAAAATTGATGGCGAAGAAGTGTTAATCATTTCTGAAAGCGATATTTTAGCGATCGTAGAATAATCAAATAAAAAGTGCGGTTATTTTTCACCGCACTTTTCTCAATACAACTCATTGATTAATAAGGAATAAAAAATGGCAGCAAAAGATGTAAAATTTGGTAATGATGCACGCGTTAAAATGCTTAACGGTGTAAACATTCTTGCAGACGCAGTGAAAGTAACCCTTGGACCAAAAGGGCGTAATGTGATTTTAGACAAAGCCTTTGGTGCACCAACCATCACCAAAGACGGCGTGTCTGTGGCACGTGAAATCGAATTAGAAGATAAATTCGAAAATATGGGCGCACAAATGGTGAAAGAAGTGGCCTCTAAAGCCAATGACGCCGCTGGGGACGGTACAACAACGGCAACCGTATTAGCCCAAGCTATCGTAAACGAAGGCTTAAAAGCGGTGGCTGCGGGAATGAACCCGATGGATTTAAAACGCGGTATTGATAAAGCCGTGAGTGCTGTGGTGGCAGAATTAAAAGCCCTTTCTAAACCGTGCGAAAGCTCAAAAGAAATTGAGCAAGTGGGAACAATCTCAGCAAACTCAGACAATGTAGTGGGTAAACTTATTGCTGAGGCAATGGAAAAAGTGGGCAAAGAAGGCGTGATCACCGTAGAAGACGGCACAGGTTTAGAAGATGAATTGGCAGTAGTTGAAGGTATGCAATTTGATCGTGGTTACCTTTCACCTTATTTCATCAACAAACCAGAATCTGCAACCGTAGAATTTGATAACCCATTCATTCTTTTAGTGGACAAAAAAATTTCTAACATTCGTGAATTATTGCCAGTGTTAGAAGCTGTTGCGAAAGCAGGTAAACCATTGTTAATTATCGCTGAAGATGTGGAAGGCGAAGCCCTTGCGACCTTGGTGGTAAACACAATGCGTGGAATCGTGAAAGTGGCTGCGGTAAAAGCACCGGGCTTTGGTGATCGCCGTAAAGCAATGTTACAAGATATTGCGATTTTAACCGCCGGTACTGTGATTTCTGAAGAAATCGGTATGGAGTTAGAAAAAGCGACTTTAGAAGATTTAGGCCAAGCAAAACGCGTGGTTATCAACAAAGACAACACCACCATTATTGATGGCGTGGGCGAAGAAGCGCAAATCAAAGGTCGTGTCGCACAAATTCGTCAGCAAATCGAAGAAAGTACTTCAGATTACGACAAAGAAAAATTACAAGAACGCGTGGCAAAATTAGCAGGCGGCGTGGCTGTAATTAAAGTGGGTGCGGCGACCGAAGTGGAAATGAAAGAGAAAAAAGACCGCGTTGAAGATGCCTTGCACGCAACCCGTGCAGCGGTGGAAGAAGGTATTGTAGCCGGTGGTGGTGTTGCCTTAATCCGTGCGGCAACCAAAGTGTCAGCCAGCTTAAAAGGTGACAACGAAGAGCAAAATGTGGGTATTAAACTTGCCTTGCGTGCAATGGAAGCCCCGTTACGCCAAATCGTTACCAATGCCGGTGAAGAAGCCTCTGTGGTGGCTAGTGCGGTGAAATCTGGCGAAGGAAACTTCGGTTACAACGCAGGCACTGAACAATACGGCGATATGTTGGAAATGGGTATCCTTGACCCAACAAAAGTAACCCGCTCAGCCCTTCAATTCGCCGCTTCTATCGCAGGATTAATGATTACCACTGAAGCGATGGTAACTGAAATTCCAAAAGAAGATAAAGCCGACCTAGGTGCTGGAATGGGCGGTATGGGAGGAATGGGCGGAATGATGTAATTCATTCCAAACCTCCATTTTTAAAGTGCGGTGGAAATTCCTTATGTTTTTTTACCGTAATCCCCACAATCTTGATTGTGGGGATTTTTTATGGCTGTTAATGTATTTCCTATGATACAGAATCTGTAATACTAACTTATTCTGACTCAGTATAATAAACGGGAAAGAAATTATGTTTTATCACTCGCTATTACTTACAGTGTTCACTGGTTAAGTCGATGTTTGTTTTAGCATTTGAATGTAGCGGGTGCTAGATTTAAATGTGCATTATCTAACGTATTGTTATTCAGTTCCCTCAAAAAGTGCCGTGCTTAAATAACGTTCTGACGCGGAAGGAAGAATAGCGACGATCAGTTTATCGGCAAATTCAGGGAGTTTGGCAAGGCGATCAGCCGCCGCGACCGCCGCACCTGATGAAATACCCGCTAAGATACCTTCTTCTGTCATTAAGCGTCTAGCGGTTTCAATGGCGGTGTCGCTATTCACTTGCTCTACGCAATCTACCAAGGAAAGATCGAGATTTTTCGGAATAAAGCCTGCACCGATACCCTGAATTTTATGCGGGCCGGGTTTCACCTCTTCACCGTTCAAGGTTTGTGTGATGACAGGGCTTTCTTCAGGCTCAACGGCAACAGAAAGAATAGGTTTGCCTTTATCTTGTTTGATTGCACGGGAAACGCCCGTGATTGTGCCGCCCGTTCCCACGCCTGCGACCAATACATCAATTTTTCCGTCCGTATCATTCCAAATTTCTACCCCAGTAGTTTGGCGGTGAATATCTGGGTTGGCAGGGTTTTCAAATTGTTTGAGCATCACATAACGATTCGGATCGCTCGCAAGGATTTCTTCGGCTTTCGCGATTGCCCCTTTCATTCCTTTTGCACCCTCTGTTAGCACAAGATTAACGCCCAAGCCTCTCAATAAACGCTTACGCTCGGAACTCATTGTCTCTGGCATTGTGAGGGTCAATTTGTAGCCTCGGGCCGCTGCCACATAAGCTAAGGCAATCCCTGTGTTACCGCTGGTGGCATCAACAATTTCTTTCTCTTTGGTGAGAATGCCGTCTTTTTCCGCTTGCCAAATCATATTCGCACCAATTCGGCATTTCACGCTGAAACTCGGGTTACGCCCTTCAATTTTCACCACAAGATTTCCATTGTTGCCAAAATGTTTAAGGCGGACTAAAGGTGTGCGTCCGATAGAATAAGAGTTGTCGCTGTAAATCGTCATTGTGTTCACCTACTTAATTTGATTAAAAGTGCGGTCATTTTTAGCATAGTTTTTCGGCAATAAAAAATAGCCGTTTGCTATATTTTATAACTAACGGCTATTTAGGCTTTAATTTCAACTAGTTAATAAAGCGATCTGATTGATATTTGACACCATCTCGCTGATGATTAACCCTTTTCTCTTTGCTATTTTGCGGCGATTTTTTCTGCGATTTAAATTCAAATAACGCACTATCACGATATTGCTCCACCCACATTGCCGTTGCCCCACATACCGCTACGGGGATAATCACTAAATTCATTAGCGGAACAAAGGTGCAAAAGGTAATCAAGCTCCCAAAGGTTAAATTCATCGTGCGTTTTTCGCCCAATTCATTCCGCATTATATGGAATGGGATTTTGTGGTTATCAAACGGATAATCGCAATATTGAATCGCCATCAGCCACGCGGTGAATAAAAAGGTGAGTATCGGCACGACAGTCTGCCCAATCATCGGGATAAATCCCAATAAAAACAAGGCGATAAGTTTTGGTAAGCTATAACATAGCTTTTGCCATTCACGCCCCAGCATTCGCGGAATGTCTTTAATAAAATCCAGTGTACTCATTTCGGTGAGGATTTGCCCTGTGAGCATTTGCTCCACTTTTTCCGCTAACAAGCCATTAAACGGAGCGGCGATAAAGCCCGAAAGTGTGGTAAACGCAAAATAAAACACTAATAAAATCATAAAGATAGAAAAGGCGAACAGCACGCCACTGAGCCACGCCAACCAATCTGGCATATAGCTGATTAGCCCCTCAATCACCCCACCAATATTGGCCATAAACAGCCAAAACAACCCACAGAGCAGCAAACTATTAAGCAAAATCGGCATAATCACAAAATCTCTTACCCCTTTTCGCCCAATCAAATGCCAACCCATCACAAAATAATGAAAACCTTGGCTAAGTTCTTTCGTGTGCAACATTTTTTCTTCCTATCTAACGCCTCATTGCTAAAAATGGGCTAAGAATACAAAGTGCGGTGAAAAAAATCAATTTTTGCATATCACCGAATTTGCAAAATATGATAAGCTAGCAACCAATTTGTCGCCCTTGTGCTATCAATGATGGGAGAATATAACAGATGGATTTAAATACGATTTTAATTATTTTGGGTGTCATCGCGTTAATCGCTTTAGTGGTACACGGCGTGTGGTCGAATCGCCGTGAAAAATCACAAATTTTTGAAAATGACAATAGACACAATAAAGATCAGCCAGTACGCCAGCCACAAGAAAATCATCACTATACGGCACAACCTGATACAGCATCACCTACACAACAGCGAGAGGTAACCCCATCGTCAACTCAGCAATCAGGCTCTTCTGACACGCTACAGGCTTCGCATACGACTTATCAACAAGAAGAACAGCAAAACGTAGAGCAAGCAATCAACCAAATTAAAATTAGCTTGCCGAATGATCCTCAACCCGTTCAGCATAGTGTTGAGCCAGTCGCGTCTTATCAAGCACCGCAACATTTTGCTAGTGCGACTATTTCCGAAATTGAAGCCAATTTAAATGAGGAAGAGGGCATTTACGCACAACCGCACTTTGCGGAGACTAGCTCGATGAACAGCGGAATCACCATTGAACACGAACGTCCAACGGTAGAATTTACCGAAGTGGAGCAAACCGCACAAGCCACGGCGGAACAGCCGACGCAACAACGCAATGAAACGGCACAAGATTTCTTAATGCTCTACATCGTTTCCCCTGAAGATCGCGAGTTTAACGGCGTGATATTAGCCAAAGTGCTTGATGACCTTGGCTTTATTTTTGGTCATCAACACATTTATCACCGACATTTAGATCTCAATAGCACTAGCCCTGTGCTGTTTAGTGCTGCGAATATTCAACAGCCGGGAACTTTTGAGCCTAACACAATGGCAGATTTCTACACCGTAGGAATCGCATTATTTATGCAATTGCCATCGCCAGGTAACGACTTAGTGAATTTACGAATGATGATTCGTGCGGCGAAAACTATTGCGGAGGAATTAGGTGGCTTCGTACTCACTGATCAACAAGAAATTTTCGATGAGAATGCAGAAAAAGCCTATTTAGCAAAAGTGAGTATGTAATCACGCCCAAAATCAGGAGGAAAAAGCACCGCACTTTTCTTTTTTCAGCTTACGGGCGGGCAGTGATGTCCGCCTTTATTATCGCCGTTTCCATTTGAAATAAGAAAACGAATAACCTACAAAATCACCGCAATTTGCTGAAACCTAAAAATAAATTTCAGCTCATAATAAAAGTGCGGTCAGTTTTTCACAAGGATTTTATAATGATAGAACAATCGCCTGCTCAGCAAATTGAGCAATTACGCCAAACGCTTAGACATCACGAATACCAATATCACGTTTTAGATAATCAGCAAATTCCAGATGCAGAATACGATCGTCTGTTTAATCAATTAAAAGCTTTAGAGCAAGCCTACCCAGAGTTTGCCGATCCACACTCGCCTACGCAACGGGTTGGAGCGAAACCCCTTGCGGGCTTTGCACCAGTAACTCACGAAATCCCGATGCTCTCGTTAGATAATGCCTTTTCCGATGAGGATTTCACCGCTTTCGTAAAACGCATTCAGGATCGCCTTGGCATTTTGCCTGACCCACTCACTTTCTGTTGTGAACCGAAATTGGACGGCTTAGCCGTGAGTATTTTGTATGAAAACGGCGTGCTAACTCAAGCGGCGACCCGTGGCGACGGCACAACAGGCGAGGACATCACTGCCAATATTCGCACTATTCGCAATATTCCGTTGCAACTTTTAACCGACAATCCACCCGATCGCTTAGAAGTACGCGGCGAAGTGTTTATGCCACAAGCGGGCTTTGAAAAACTCAATGAAACCGCTCTTGCGAAAGGAGAAAAGACTTTTGCTAACCCTCGCAATGCGGCGGCGGGATCGTTGCGTCAGCTTGATCCGAAAATTACCCGCCAGCGTCCGTTAATGCTCAATGCCTATGGGATTGGTGTGGCAGACGGTATGCAGTTACCCAACACGCATTTCGCACGATTGCAATGGCTGAAATCCCTTGGTATCCCCGTGAATAAAGAAATTGAGCTGTGCAATGGTGTAGAAAATGTGCTGAAATTCTACCACACTATGGCAGAGAAACGCCCGCACTTGGGTTATGACATTGATGGTACAGTGCTGAAAATTAACGACATAGCACTACAAGATCGATTGGGCTTTATTTCCAAAGCCCCTCGCTGGGCAATCGCTTACAAATTCCCAGCACAAGAAGAACTCACTGTGCTAAACGATGTTGAATTTCAGGTGGGCAGAACAGGTGCAATCACACCCGTTGCAAAACTCGAACCCGTGTTTGTGGCAGGCGTAACCGTGAGCAACGCCACTTTGCATAATGGCGATGAAATCGAACGCTTGAATATCGCTATTGGCGATACGGTGATTATCCGTCGTGCAGGTGATGTGATCCCGCAAATTATTGGTGTCGTAGCCGATCGTCGTCCCGCTGATGCCAAGCCGATTATCTTCCCAACCCACTGCCCTGTGTGTGGTTCGCTTATCACCCGCATTGAGGGTGAAGCAGTAGCACGTTGCACGGGGGGGCTATTTTGTGAAGCACAACGGAAAGAGGCACTCAAGCATTTTGTTTCCCGCAAGGCAATGGACATTGATGGCGTGGGGGCGAAGCTCATTGAACAGTTAGTAGATCGCGAACTCATTCACACCCCTGCCGATCTCTTCAAATTAGACGAGGTCACCCTAATGCGTTTAGAGCGAATGGGGCCGAAATCCGCCGAAAATGCGTTAAATAGCCTAGAAAAAGCGAAAAAAACCACACTCGCCCGTTTCATTTTCGCATTGGGTATTCGTGATGTGGGCGAAGCCACTGCGTTAAATTTAGCCAATCATTTCAAAAACTTAGACGCGGTGAAGCAAGCGACCATTGAACAGTTGCAAGAAGTACCAGATGTGGGCGAAGTGGTGGCAAATCGCATTTATGTGTTTTGGCGTGAAGCCCATAATGTCGAAGTGGTTGAAGATCTTCTTGCACAAGGTATTCATTGGGATGATGTGGAAATCAAAGAAGTCAGCGAAAACCCGCTGAAAGGCAAAACTGTTGTACTAACAGGCACACTTACCCAAATGACTCGTAACGATGCTAAAGCTTTATTACAACAACTTGGCAGTAAAGTAACGGGCAGTATTTCCGCCAAAACTGATTATTTAATCGCAGGGGATAATGCCGGCTCAAAACTTAACAAAGCACTCGAATTGAATGTTAAGATTTTAACGGAAGCCGAATTTTTATCAATTGTACAAGAGTCGATAGCTTAAGAACACAGGGCAGTTTATTTGATATAGATCAAATAAATTGCGATTTATGAGAATTATTATCAAAAAAGTAAAGCTAAGAATATTGTATAAAATCAAATAGCTAAAAAATATTGCTTATAATACGCTCAATGACGTAGGTGTTTTTCGCATTGAATTCTAAAAAATATCAATATATAGTGTTTTTTATGATATGAATACACAATATATAGGAATTATGCAATGAAGACACTTATTGTGATTAAGCGTGATAACACTCCAGTACCATTCGAGATTCAACGTATCGTAAATGCAGTTGGAAAGGCGGCTTATGCAGCAAATATTAATGATGAGAGTTATTGTTATCATATCGCTCAAAAAGTATGCGATGTAATTTTTGCAAAACATCTAGAAAAAATTGATATTGATGATGTCCAAAAGGCTGTGGAAAATCAATTAATGGCAAGTGATTATCCGCAAGTCGCTCGTGCTTATATTGAATACCGCCACGATCGCGATGTGGCACGAGAAAAACGCAGCCACCTTACGCAAGAAATTGAGG
Organism: Avibacterium paragallinarum; assembly: GCF_011765605.1. Taxonomy (NCBI): domain Bacteria; kingdom Pseudomonadati; phylum Pseudomonadota; class Gammaproteobacteria; order Pasteurellales; family Pasteurellaceae; genus Avibacterium; species Avibacterium paragallinarum. The sequence goes on along the minus strand of NZ_CP050316.1, from coordinate 1,538,898 downwards.
GGCTGATTGAGCAAAATAATGTGGAATTGCTCAATGAAAATGCGAATAAAGATGCCAAAGTAATCCCCACACAGCGGGATTTGCTCGCAGGCATTGTGGCGAAGCACTACGCGAAACGCTATATATTGCCGTCTGATGTGGTGGAAGCCCACGAAAAAGGGGAAATTCATTACCACGATTTAGACTACGCCCCATTTTTCCCAATGTTTAACTGTATGCTGGTGGATTTGAAAGGAATGCTCACTCAGGGCTTTAAAATGGGCAATGCAGAAATTGAGCCGCCGAAATCCATTGGCACAGCCGCTGCCGTTACCGCACAGATCATCGCCCAAGTGGCAAGCCATATTTACGGCGGCACAACTATTAATCGCATTGATGAAGTGCTTGCCCCCTATGTGCAACTGAGCTATGAAAAGCACTTACACAATGCTCACCAATGGCAAGTCCCTGAACCCGAAGCCTATGCAAAGGCGATGATCGAAAAAGACTGTTTTGATGCGTTCCAGTCCTTAGAATATGAAGTCAATACGCTACACACTGCTAACGGGCAAACGCCTTTCGTTACCTTTGGTTTCGGCTTAGGCACAAGCTGGCAAGCTCGCTTAATCCAGCAATCGATTTTACGCAACCGCATTCGTGGCTTAGGGAAGAACCACAAAACCCCTGTGTTCCCGAAACTCGTTTTCACCATAAAAAAAGGGGTAAACCAGCAAGCGGGCGATCCCAATTATGACATCAAACAGCTCGCTCTCGAATGTGCTGCGAAACGAATGTACCCTGACATTCTCAATTACGATCAAGTGGTGAAAGTAACGGGATCTTTCAAAGCCCCAATGGGTTGCCGTAGCTTTTTGGGGGCTTATGAACAGGCTGGAGAGCTTATTCACGATGGACGCAACAATCTTGGCGTGGTGAGCCTCAATTTACCTCGCATTGCCCTAGAGGCCCAAGGCGATGAACAACGCTTTTATGCCTTGCTTGATGAACGCCTTGCCATTGCGAAAAAAGCCTTGCTGACCCGTATCGCTCGCCTCGAAAACACCAAAGCACGGGTTGCCCCCATTCTTTATATGGAGGGAGCGTGCGGCGTACGGTTAAAAGCAGACGACAACGTTGCCGAAATTTTCAAAAACGGACGTGCGTCAATTTCACTTGGCTACATCGGCATTCACGAAACCATCAACGCCTTATATCAACAAAATCACATTTACGACGACGAACAACTCCGCCAAAAAGGCATCGCCATTGTCGCCCATTTAGCCAATGCAGCCAAAAGCTGGCGACAAGAAACGGGCTATGCATTCAGCCTTTATTCCACCCCAAGCGAAAATTTATGCGACCGTTTCTGTCGCTTAGACACCAAACAATTCGGCATCATCGCGGGCGTAACAGATAAAGGTTATTACACCAACAGCTATCATTTAGATGTGGAAAAGAAAGTCAATCCTTACGACAAACTGGATTTTGAAATGCCCTACCCACCATTGGCAAACGGTGGATTTATTTGCTACGGTGAATACCCTAACATTCAACACAATCTCAAAGCCTTAGAAGATGTGTGGGATTACAGCTACGACCGCGTTCCTTACTACGGCACAAACACCCCAATTGATGAATGCTATGAATGCGGTTTCACAGGGGAATTTGATTGCACCAGCAAAGGTTTCACCTGCCCGAAATGCGGCAATCACGACAGCGAAAAAGTGTCCGTAACCCGCCGTGTTTGTGGCTATTTAGGCAGCCCAGACGCCAGACCATTTAATGCCGGCAAACAAGAAGAAGTGAAACGCAGGGTGAAGCATTTATGATGAAAATTGGTTGAGGAAATAGTTTGTGGTGCTTTCTTTTTTAATGGGGGTCGCCGTTGGCGACTTGCTTACTTTCTTTTTATCCAACCCCGTAGGGGCATATCGCATACGCCCCTTATGGCTGATAACTTTTTTCTTTGGGAAATATAACGGGTTTCGCTCGTTGAGCAACTTCCTTTCTTTTGCGTTCCCAAAAGAAAGGAAGCAAAGAAAAGGGAACCCCGATCAAACCGCTTTTTCCTCACTCCAATAAAATTTTCTTAACGAAAAATCAGCCTGATGTTCGCTACGCTCTCGCTCGGCGTGATTTTTCTAAAAATTTTATTTCCATTCGGGCGGTTTGGACGGGGAAATTCGGTTAGGGCTAATTTTAAAGTGCGGTGGGAATTTTGGGATTTTTTAAAATTCTGCGGAAAAAGACCGCACTTTTTATTTTATAAAATAGGAAAATTCTACTTTGCTCTAATTTTCAAACAAAATGTAGAAGAGAGAAAGGATTAATTTCCCGTGTAAATTGCCTTCATTTTTAACAAATTTTTAGAAAAGTAACGCCTGAACGCAGCGCAGCGAGTATGGGCTTACTTTTCGTTAAGAAAATTTGTTAAAAATGAAGATCAGCAATTTAGTCGGGTGCTTTTTTCTTTGCCTACTTTCTTTTGAGCAAGCAAAAGAAAGTAGGTCGCTCAACGAGCGAAACTCGTTATTAACTCTAAAGAAAAACGCAATTTAACGGCGACATAAAAACTTTACTTTTCTTCATTCGGGAACGCAAAAGAAAGGAAGTCGCTCAACGAGCGAAACTCGTTATTAATCACAAAGAAATAAGAAATTAACCTGAATAAAAAATAAACACTATGAACTACCTCCAATATTACCCCACTGATATCGTAAACGGTGAAGGCACGCGTTGCACTTTGTTTGTTAGTGGCTGCGAACACGCTTGTAAAGGCTGCTACAACCAAAAAAGCTGGTCATTTAGTGCGGGCGTGCCTTTTGATCAAGCAATGGAAGATCAAATTATCCGCGACCTGCAAGATCAACGGATTAAACGCCAAGGCTTAAGCTTATCAGGTGGCGATCCTCTCCACCCTCGCAATGTGCCAACTTTACTCGCCTTAGTTAAACGGGTAAAAACCGAATGTCCTGACAAAGACATTTGGCTGTGGACAGGCTATAAACTTTCCGAACTCAATGAATTACAACAGCAAATGCTCCCTTATATTGATGTGTTAATTGACGGGAAATTCGTGAAAGAACAAACAGATCCCTCGCTTGCGTGGCGGGGTTCGGCAAATCAGGTGATATATAGGTTTAAGGTGAGTTAATATCATTTTGAACTCATTATAATCGTTTGATTTCAAAATAATTTGGCATTACACGTTTAAAAATAAAAACAAGCTACACGGAAAATTGCGTTATTTAAAAGTGCGGTGGAAATTTTTTACATTTTTAATGTATAAAAGTACCGAAAACACATTAGGCGAATCCTCACCCAAACATCTCACAACTATTTCCCCAAACCCTTTCTTCAATCTCCACCGCACTTTCCGTTCTTAACTCACAAAGTGCGTTAAAGGTTTCTCGCAATCGTATTGGTCTGTTTGGTTGTCCTTGAAAGCCTGACACGGGCATATCGGGGCTGTCGGTTTCGAGCAGGAGGCTGTCTAGGGGGAGGCGTTTGATGGTTTGTCGGGTTTTGTTTGCTCGTTCATAGGTGATGACCCCGCCCACGCCTATTTTGTAGCCTAAATCCACAAAGCGTTTGGCTTGTTCGTAGCTGCCAGAGAAGCCGTGAACAACGCCTGTGGTATCAAGCTGAGCGGCTTTTAAAAATGGATAAAGGGCTTCGTGGGCTTTACGCGAATGCAGATTGACGGGCAGTTTGTTTGATTTTGCGAGGCTGAGCTGAGCTTCTAAAAACTCACATTGCTTTTTCCATAAATTGGCTTCCAGTAAGGCTGGCACGCCTCGCTCTAAGCCAATTTCGGCAACTGCGGTGCAATTTTTCGGGCGGTGGGCTAAGCATTCCGATAACAAATCCAGATCCGCGAAGCGATGTTGTACGATGTATAAGGGGTGTAAGCCTAAGCCGTAATAGAGATTGTCGGGATAAAGTGCGGTGAGTTTTTCAATTCTTGTAAAATCCTTAGCTTGCACAGCGACAATAAGCATTTTCTCCACGCCAGCTTGCTGGCTTTCTGCTATTAATTCAGACAGAGATTGTTGCGTCATTTCTAGCAAATAATCAAGGTGGGTGTGAGTATCAAAAAAACGCATAGACATTCCTGTTAATTAAAAGGTTGTATCTTTTGATGACTTAACTTACCAACGCGTTCTCTATTATATTAATGTCAATTTTAACATAATATTAGTAAACCATTAGTTATCTAGCGTTATACGCATAAAATGCGGTTTGTTGTATTTTTCTATTTTTCTTCATAGAGCCACTGAGCAACTTGTTTGGCAAAATAGGTGAGAATGCCGTCTGCGCCTGCGCGTTTAAAGCAAAGTAGGCTTTCCATAATACATTCTTTTTCTTTCAGCCAGCCATTTTGAATCGCTGCCATATGCATTGCGTATTCCCCCGATACTTGGTAAGCAAAGGTTGGTACGCCGAAATGTTGTTTCACGCGGTACACCATATCTAAATAAGGCATTCCCGGTTTCACCATCACCATATCCGCACCTTCTTGAATGTCCAATGCCACTTCTTGCAAGCCTTCATCGCTATTGGCTGGATCGAGCTGGTAGGTTTTCTTATCGCCCCCTTTCAGATTGGCTGAAGATCCCACCGCATCACGGAATGGGCCATAATAATTCGAGGCATATTTGGCAGAATACGCCATAATTTGCGTGTTGATAAAGCCTTTCTCTTCAAGTGCGGTGCGAATTTTGCCAATTCTTCCGTCCATCATATCGCTTGGGGCAACAATATCAGCACCTGCTTCGGCGTGGGAGAGGGCTTGCTTCACCAGCACTTCGGTCGTGATGTCGTTTAGCACATAGCCGTCATCATCAATAATGCCGTCTTGCCCGTGCACGGTGTAAGGATCTAACGCCACATCGGTTAAAACCCCTAGCTCAGGATAATGAGATTTCAACGCTTTCACCGCACGTTGCACTAAGCCGTTAGGATTGTAGGCTTCTTCCGCCATCAGGGATTTTTTACTTTGATCAATCACAGGGAACAAGGCGATCACGGGAACGCCATATTTGACTAACAATCCCGCTTCAATAAGTAACTGATCTAAGGTTAAACGCTCCACGTTAGGCATTGAAGGCACGGGTTCGCGATAGTTTTCCCCTTCAATAATAAACACAGGATAAATAAGATCATCAACGGTTAATTTGTGTTCTGCCATTAAACGGCGACTAAAATCGTGTTTACGCATACGGCGTAAACGGCGTGCTGGAAAGCCAGTGAAAATTTGTTGAGTCATCATTATTCTCCAAAATCTTTTCGTTATAAGGATAAGGGGCGAACACAGTGGTTCGCCCTAAAACTGGTTGGAAAGAAATTATTCTTTGCTTTGTTGTGCTTCACTCTCGCTATTATCGCTATCGGTGTTGCCTTTGTCTTCTTTCGGACGATAAAAACGTGCAAATAATAACCCTACTTCAAACAATAAACACATTGGAATGGCAAGTAAGGTTTGTGAAAAAATATCTGGCGGGGTGAGTAGCATCCCAATTACGAAAGAAGCAACAATAATATAAGGGCGTTTTTTCTTCAAGTCATCAATGGTGGTAACGCCAGACCAGCAAAGCAAAATAATCGCCACGGGCACTTCAAAACATACACCGAAAGCTAAAAATAAGGTTAGTACAAAATCTAAATAGCTACTAATATCCGTTGCGATCGCCACGCCAGCGGGGGCGGTTTTGGTTAAAAAGCCAAAAACAAGGGGGAAGACCACATAATACGCAAAAGCAACGCCAAGATAAAACAGCACAGTGCTGGAAAATAACAGCGGATAAATTAAGCGTTTTTCGTGCTGATATAGTGCTGGTGCGATAAATGCCCAAGCCTGATACAGCAAAAATGGTACAGCAATAAACACCGATACCACGCCCGTTAATTTCAGCGGGGTGAAAAAGGGAGTGGCGATATTGGTGGCGATCATACTTGTGCCTGCGGGCATTACATTGAGCAAAGGCGAGGCGACAAAATTATAAATATCATTGGCGAAATAGACTAAGCCTAAGAAAATAATCGCCACGATCAGCACGCAACGCAATAAGCGATCGCGTAACTCAAGCAAATGGCTAATTAAAGGTTGGGTTTCTTCAACGGTCATAATTATCCTTTTTCGGCTTGATGGGCTGGCGTAGGTTTTGCAGTTTCGCTCACCTCACCTACATCGGCAAGTACATCATCTTCGGGATAATAGGCACTGGTGAGTTCAAGCTGTGATTCGTCTTGTTCTGCCAGTTCGGCAATGTCGGCGGGGGAAAGAGCTTGTTGTTTCTCTCCCACGATTGGCGACGTTTTCTCTGACGAAATTTCTTGCGAATTTTGCACCGCACTTTTTAATTCTTGCACTTGTTGCTCAAAGGTAGTGTTGGTGCTCGCCGCTTTCTCTTCTAAATTGGCTTTGATTTTTTCGGCGGAGGCTTTTAGCTCTTCCACCGTTTGACTTAACTCTGGGGAAAGTTGTTGCAAATTGAGATGTTCGGCTTTTTTGATACTTTCTTGCAATTCCTGCAATTTCAGCTCTTGGCTCAGCTCATTCTGTACATTTGCTGCCAAGCCTCGAATGGTGCGAACCCAGCCCATCACGGTACGAATCGCCACAGGCAAGCGTTGTGGGCCTAGCACCACTAAGCCCACAATGGAAATCAATAATAATTCCGAAAAACCAATATCAAACACAGATTACGCCTGCTCTTTGTCTTTCACGCTTTCCGTTTTGGCTTGCTGAGCCTCATCAGCAATTTTTTTCGGCTCTGCGGGTGCTTCATCATCTTTCATTGCGTTTTTGAAGCCTTTCACTGCCGTGCCTAAATCTGACCCCACGTTACGCAATTTTTTTGTGCCGAAAAAGACTAATACGATTAACAAAACAATGAGTAATTGCCAAATACTTACGCCACCTAAACCCATTTTTTTACTCCTATAACTAACTTAATGAAATCGTGCCAAAATATAACTTTTTTATTCATCTTGAACAATAGACAATTTGCATTATTTCACATTTTATTGATTTATCGCTAAATTTCTGTTTTTTCTTGTGCTATGGGCTAAGTAGGGCGGTAAGCCAAAGTATACTGCCAGCGGTAAGAAGTCCAATATTTGCCCACAGCGGTAAAGTGGAAAATTGCCATAATGTGCCTAAAAAAAGTATTGTCCCCATTACTAAGGCGAAGGCTTTTTTTTGCCAGCGTTGCTGTCTTGCCAACTTTTTATTGATTTCGTGTAACTGCTGACGAATTTGCGTTTGCTGTTTCAAGGCGTCCATTAATGTCGCGGGGAATTGGGGTAAATGCTCGGTAATATAAGGCAAACTGGCTTTTAAATTTTTGGCGAACGCTTTAATGCCCATTTGTTCATCTAGCCAATTTTGTAAAAAAGGTTTTGCCGTATCCCATAAATCCAACTGCGGATAAAGTTGTCGCCCCAAGCCCTCAATATAAAGCAAGGTTTTTTGCAACAACACCAGTTGCGGTTGCACCTGCATATTAAATTCACGTGCCACATTGAATAAGTTGAGCAATACCTGACCGAAAGAAATTTCTGATAAAGGCTTAGCAAAAATTGGTTCGCACACTTCGCGGAACGCCTGTTCAAATTCATCAATATTGGTATCTTGCGGTGTCCAGCCCGCATCAACGTGCATTTGTGCTACGCGGCGATAATCACGGTTAAAAAAGGCGACAAAACTTTCTGCTAAATAGCGTTTATCGTTATCGTTCAAACGTCCAACGATACCGCAATCAATGCCGATGTATTGCGGATTTTCAGGGTGTTGTGGATTCACGAAAATATTGCCTGGGTGCATATCGGCGTGGAAAAAGCTATCACGGAACACTTGAGTGAAAAACACTTGCACGCCACGTTCTGCCAGCAATTTCATATCCGTGCCGTTGGCTTTTAGGGTTTCTACATCAGAAACGGGAATGCCGTAAATACGCTCCATTGTGATCACATTGCGATAGCAAAATTCTTGATACATTTCAGGAATATACAACATCGGGCTATCAGCAAAGTTAGCTTTGAGCTTAATGGCATTGGCCATTTCGGTGCGTAAATCCAGTTCATCACGCAAGGTTTTTTCATATTCGCGGATCACCTCCACCGCCCGCAATCGATAGCCTTCACTTGATAAACGGGGAATCCAACTGGCGAGTTTATACATCCAGCTTAAATCTGCTTCAATTTGTGGCTGAATATTCGGGCGTAGCACTTTCAGCACCACTTCTTTCCCCGCAAGGGGCTGTGTGGCATTAAATCTTGCCGTATGCACTTGTGCGATAGAGGCGGAAGCAAGCGCGGTTTCATCAAAATCATCAAACCAAATTTCTAATTTGCCCCCAAAGGCTTGTTCAATTTGTTCGCGTGCCAGTTTGCCGTCAAAGGGTTCAACTTGATCTTGCAATAATGCCAATTCATCAGCAATCTCAGGGGGGAATAAATCTCGTCTGGTGGAAAGCATTTGCCCGAGTTTGATCCAAACTGGCCCAAGTTCTTGCAAGGCAAGGCGTAAACGCAAGCCAAACGCCTGTTCTTTATGCTGATTGCGAAGCCAAAATAAGGTTTTCCGCCAGCAACGCAAGGGGCGAGTGTAGGCATTGCGAGGTAGGGCTTCATCAATACCATAAATGAGAAAGGTACGGATAATTTTGTATAAACGTTTGAAATCTTTAAAAGTCATTGGCTTATTTTCGTGATTGCTGAAGCTGATTGAGTTTTTGTTCTAAAAGTGCGGTCTGTTTTTCCAGTGTTTTTACTTGCTCGCAAAAATCTGCAATGGCAAGGCTTGGCGAGATCACCGCCCATTCTTCCGTTAAACGCTCGCCCCAATATTGCTGGCTTTCGCTCAATTTGCGTTTTGCGATTTGACAAAAAACACGCAAAAAATCCACCGCACTTTGTGCGATCACATCGCCGACAAAAGGAGAAAGCAGTTCGGCAGGATCTTTTTCTAAAAATTCTAGCAGAGCGGTGAAGTCTTGCAACACTTGCAGATCCCCTTGAAGCTGAATAGATTGCTCATTCAGATAGCGGGATAATTGCTGTTTGCTCGGCATTTTGAATAATAATTGAGCGTTCAGGCTGACCGCACAATCTACCTCGCCCTCATAGCGGTTGAGCAGGTCGATACGTTGCGGTGAAAATACAAAATATATCGGAAAATCAAACTGTTGTGGCTGAACTTTCAGCACCTTGCCGTTAAGTTTGCGTAAATAAATTTCGCTATGTGCGGTGCGTTTTAACAAATAATTGAGTAAGGATTCCAACGCACCGTTGAGCCATTGTGGTAGCATTAATTGTTGCAGAAAATTCATTGGCTCACTCGCTTAAAATTTATAACCTCGATGCAATGCTACAATGCCCGCACTCAAGTTGTAATAGTTCACTTGCTCAAATCCCGCCTCTTCCATCATTGTTTTGAGATCCTCTTGCTTAGGGTGCATTCGGATTGATTCCGCTAAATAACGGTAACTATCGCCGTCATTCACCACCACTTCGCCGATTTTCGGCAAAATATTGAAGGAATAGAAATTATAAATTTTGCTGAGTGGATCTAGGATCGGCTTAGAAAATTCCAACACCAACAAACGCCCACCAGGTTTTAAGACGCGGAACATTGACCGCAGAGCTTTGTCTTTATCGGTAACATTGCGTAAGCCGAAGCTGATAATTACGCAGTCAAAGGTGTTATCGGCAAACGGCAAGGTTTCCGCATTGGCTTGCACATAATTGATGTTGCCAATCACGCCAAGGTTACGCAATTTTTCTCGCCCCACGTTGAGCATTGAGGAATTGATATCAGCTAAAATCACTTGCCCCGTTTCCCCCACAAGACGAGAAAACTTGGCACTGAAATCGCCCGTTCCGCCTGCCAGATCTAGCACTTTTTGCCCTTTCCGCATACCACTGCAATCGATCGTAAATCTTTTCCAAACGCGATGAATACCGAAAGAAAGCAAGTCATTCATTAAATCATATTTATCGGCTACGGAATGAAACACGTTGGCAACGAGTTTTTGCTTTTCCGCTTTCGCCACAGTTTGAAAGCCAAAATGGGTGGTTTCTTGCTCATTGTCAAAGTGCGGTTGGTTTTTTTGCTGTTTTTCTGGGGAAGTCATTGTTTTGTCCGTGTGTCATTTTGATAGGCGATAGAATAACAAAAAATAGCAAAATTTTCTTTGCTATTTGATTAAAGTGCGATGTTTTCTCACGGAAAAATGGCGGGCGATCCTACACCCGCCAATTTTTTATTTAGAACCAGAAAATATAGCCGAATGTCGCGATCACAAAGATACTGATGATATTAAGTAAAATCCCCGCTCGGATCATTTCTCGCTGTTTCACTTCACCCGTACCGAACACAATGGCATTCGGTGGGGTTGCCACAGGGAGCATAAAGGCACAAGATGCCCCTAAGCCGATGATTAAGGCAAGCCCGAGTTCTGGCATTCCAAGCGATTGTGCGATGGAAATAAAAATCGGTACTAATAATGCCGCACTGGCGGTATTTGAGGTAAATTCCGTTAAGAAGATGATAAAGGCTGCCACCAACAAGCCAATAAGATAGAAATGCCCGCCTTCAATTAAGAATACGATACCATCAGCTAAAATGCGACTCGCACCTGAATCACGCAATACAGAACTTAGAGTTAAACCGCCTCCAAAAAGCATTAATACGCCCCAATCGGTGTTAGCTTGTAACTGTTTCCACGATGCGACACCCGTGGAGCAAATTACTACGGCGGCAAGTAACGCGATGACACTATCAAAGCTGGCAATTTTTTTCTCCAAGCCAAGCAAAGAGGAAAGCATTGGATTAATTTTGCTGCTGAATATCCAGCATAATGCAATTGCCACAAAAATAATCAGGGTGATGATGCGTTTAGAATTAAACTCAATTTTTTCAAACTGTTGAGTGAAATTAAGATTTAATTTTGGGCGGAAAACTATATAAAGCGTACCAATCATAATTGGCATTAAAATGATCATTACAGGTAGCCCATAACTTAGCCAATCGGAAAAGGTGAGTTTGAGTTGGGTGGCGACAATGTTATTTGGTGGGCTACCTACTAGCGTTCCCATTCCGCCAATACTTGCACTATAAGCAATCCCTAATAACACGAAAACATAGGTATTATGTTCACGCTCTTTATCCATTTGGCTCAAAATCCCCATTGCCAATGGCAACATCATTGCGGCGGTGGCGGTATTGCTCATCCACATTGACAAAAAGGCGGTAATGCTAAATAGATATATTACCGCAACAAATAACCGTCCGCCCGCTAGTGCCATTATTTTATTGGCGATCATTCGATCGATATTTTGCTGGTGCAATGCTGTAGCCAATGCAAAGCCACCGAAGAAGAGGAAAATATTAGGATCAGCAAAGGCAACTAAAGCTTGCTTGGTGCTGACTAAATCTAATGCGATGGCGAGTAACGGCACTAATAATGCCGTGATAGTAACGTGTAAGGCTTCGGTAAGCCATAGCACAGCAATAAATGCTAACATTGCTAAGCCTTTGTTGGCTTTAGCATCAAAGGGAAGAAAATTCAATAATAAAAAGAACAGGATCACATCGGCAATCAGGATAATACCATTGCGATGTGAAGTAAGATTGGTTGATGTTGTATTCATAATGATTTCCTCTTTCTTTATGGTCATAGGTAATGCTAACAACTGAGTTAGCCATAAAGACAAGACAACGTTAGCAAGTTGTTAATAAAAAGCAACAAAAATTTTGTGGTTTTGTGAGGTAGCTCAGAAAAATAATGGAATGTATGGCAAAAAAGTTTTGCCATACATTTAAATGTGGTGATTATTCCGTTAAATCTTCTAGATCAAGTGGTTCTTGCGATAAAATGATGCCGGTGAGATCAGCGTAAACATAATCTTCAGGGAAGAATGTAACGCCACCAAAATTTACAGGGATATCGGCTTCACCTTGATTGCTGTTATTTGCACCAACAGGAATCGGGGCTAAGGCTTGAATACCAATATCAATGTTTTCTAATTGTTGGATTTGGCGAACCGCCCCATAAACAATAATGCCCTCCCAGCCATTGTCTGCCGCAAGCTGAGCCAGTTCAGCATCAAGGAGAGCTTGGCGTACTGCCCCACCACCATCTACGAGAAGCACGCGTCCCTCGCCATTTTCTTCTAAAATTTCAGCGATTAAGCCATTGTTTTCAAAGCATTTTACCGTGGTTACTTTGCCGTGAAATGAGGTTAATCCTCCAAAGTTGGAAAAAATGGGTTCAACAACATCAACTTGATCTAAATAAATATCGCAGAGCGTGGAAGTATCAATACACATAAGTTCACCTTTTTAAGCTGAAAATAATTGCTTAGTATATGCCGATTGCTAGCCCACTAGCAAGCCGAAACTAAAGAGCAAATTGGTTAAAAGGGCCAACATCGACATTTGCCCCAACATTGGACGCAATAACAGCGGATCTCGGTTGCGGTAAACATACAAAGCGTGTTTCACTAATAAAGGATATGCTAAAAGGAAAATAAAGCTTACTAGATGGTGGAAATTCAGCAATGCAAAAATCACATTGCACAACGCCGCGACGGCTAATAACAGGCAATGATAAATTCGCCCATTTTTTGCACCAAAACGAACGGCAAGGGTGTTTTTGCCCGCTTTTCTATCTTGTTCAATATCACGTAAGTTATTGATATTTAAAACTGCTGTGGAGAGTAACCCTGTAGAAAGTGCGGGTAGAAAAATCATCAAATTTAACTGGTGGGTTTGTAAATAATAAGTGCCGCACACGCCCAAAATACCGAAAAAAAGCAACACGGAAATATCGCCCAATCCCATATATCCATAGGGTTTTGCTCCGACGGTGTAAGTGATGGCAGCGAGAATGGCTAGCCCGCCGAGTAGCGAAAATGCGAAAAGATCGGCATAGGTTTGATAGGCGAGGGCGATCAGCCAGAATCCAAAAAATAAGCTGGCTAAACTTATCAAAATCAGCCCTTTTTTGAGCTGTGCCGCACTGATTACGCCGTGCTGAATGCCTCGCAATGGCCCAATACGCTCTGCGGTATCGCTGCCTTTTTGGTGATCGCCATAATCATTGGCAAAGTTGGATAAAATCTGCAATAACAAGGTGGTAATTAAGCATAACAGACTGATTTGCCAGCTAAATTGCTTATCCCAATAGGCAAGTGCTGCTCCCATTATAATTGAGGCAGCCGCAAGGGGAAGGGTTTTCGGTCTGGCGGTTTCTACCCACATTTTTACGCTATTTTTATTCATACAACTCACTTATATTTTAAAATTTGCTTTTTTTAACGTATTTTTGCGTACAATAATGGCATATTTTACGCATTTATCCATTGTATTTTAACTGTTTTAAGGAAAATATGTTTGCACAGCCTCTAACGCTTTCTCCAATCGGCATTGTTCATAGCCCTTATAAGGAAAAATTTTCTGTTCCGCGTCAGCCTAATCTCGTGCAAGACGGCTTGGGAATGCTCCGTTTATTGCCACCTTATAATCAACCTGAAGCTGTGCGAGGGCTGGAAGCCTTTTCTCATTTATGGCTAATTTTTCAGTTTGATAAAATCCCACAGGGGAAATGGCAGCCAACCGTTCGCCCCCCGCGTCTTGGCGGAAATCAACGGGTGGGCGTATTTGCCTCGCGTGCCACCCATCGCCCCAATCCTTTAGGGCTGTCGAAAGTTGCCTTGCGGAACATCGAAATTGACAAAGGCGAAGTATTGCTTCATTTAGGTGCGGTGGATTTAGTGGACGGCACGCCAATTTTCGATATTAAGCCCTATATCGCCTATGCAGACAGCGAACCCAATGCCTGTTCCAGCTTTGCTCAGCAAGCACCTGAGAAAACATTGGCAGTGGTTTTTTCACTGCAAGCGATGTGTGAGTTAAAAAAGTGCGGTGAAAAACGACCGCACTTTCAACGGTTTATTACCGAAGTCTTGCAACAAGATCCTCGTCCTGCCTATCACCAAAACAGCCAAGCAGAACGCATTTACGGAATGCGTCTTTATGATTTCAACATTCGCTGGCAAGTGCGAGGGGAATTGGTGGAAGTGTTGGAGCTGGAGCGGGTTTAAATGATGGGGCGTTTCATTTCAAGCATCGAACGCCCCACAACCATTACATTAAAAGGTTATACGCGATGCCCGCGAGCAATGCCCCAGTGATAGGGCCGAGGACGGGTATCCAACTATATTGCCAATCGGCAGAGGTTTTTAAGGTGTTGCCAAGTAATGCGAGCGTGATCCGAGGAGCAAGATCGCGAGCAGGGTTGATGGCATAGCCCGTTGTGCCGCCAAGGCTTAACCCAATCGCCCAAACCAAAATGGCAACGGGTAATGCACCGAGTGAGCCTAAGCCGATTGGGACTGATGAGCCTTCGGATAGCTCTACGCTAGCCCCTGTAATGTAGAAGATGACGAAAAGTAGCACAAAAGTGCCGATTAATTCGTTGATAAAATTACTTGAATAACGACGAATTGCGGGTTCAGTGCAAAAACAAGCTCGTTTTATGCCTTGATCTTCGGTGGCAGCGAAATGATCGCGATAGAAAATATAGACCAATAACGCCCCGAACATTCCGCCTAAGAGTTGAGCGGTAATATAGCCCAATGCCATTGTGCTGTCGAAAGCCCCAATCACCACCAAGCCGAGGGTTACCGCAGGGTTCAAATGTGCCCCACTATAAGGACCAGCCACGATCACGGCGACATAAACCGCAAATGCCCAAGCGGTGGTAATCACAATCCAACCCGCATTTTGTGCTTTGGTTTTGTTTAAACAAACATTGGCAACGACGCCATTCCCCATCAAAATAAGCAGAGCGGTTCCAATAAATTCAGCTAGATAAGCATTCATAATGCACTCCTTTTAATCCATTTTATTAGAGTTATAATTTCCGTTCGTTTAGAATCAAAAGTGTTCTTTTGAATATTATGGGTGCGTATTTCATTATTAATAGAAAAAGATTGAAAGCAATATTTTTTGTAAGGATTTATCTACTTTTTCTCCAATTTGCTATCTTGATCACATTTTTAATTTATTGATTACTATTGAAATCTAGCAAATAACTAATCATAGGGAGTGGGAAAAATATTTTGTGAAGTGGATCAAAAATTTGAATATTGCTCATTTTAAACTTGAGTGTTTTCGATTATTTTCTTTTAGGTAATTCTTTCGTTTTAGCTCAAAACTAATGTTCTCGTGAGTAAAAAGGTGCAACATTTTACTTATCTAACAGACAAAAGAGGATCGGTTATGACAGAGAAAAAATATATCATCGCCTTAGATCAAGGCACAACCAGCTCCAGAGCGGTATTGCTTGATCATAATGCCAATGTAGTTGAAATTGCACAGCGTGAATTTACCCAAATTTACCCACAAGCAGGCTGGGTAGAGCATAATCCAATGGAAATTTGGGCGACACAAAGTTCCACCTTAAACGAAGTGGTGGCGAAAGCCGGTATTTCTTCTGATAGCATTGCCGCAATAGGAATCACGAATCAGCGTGAAACCACTATTGTATGGGAAAAAGAAACGGGTAAACCTGTGTATAATGCCATTGTGTGGCAATGCCGCCGCACTGCGGATATTACCGATAAACTCAAAGCTGACGGCCACGAAGATTATATTCGCAAAACCACAGGATTGGTGGTAGATCCTTACTTTTCTGGCACTAAAGTGAAATGGATTTTGGATAATGTAGAAGGTGCGAGAGAAAAAGCTGAACGTGGTGAATTGCTTTTTGGTACAGTGGATACTTGGCTGGTGTGGAAACTCACGCAAGGGCGGGTACACGTTACGGATTACACCAATGCTTCCCGCACAATGTTATTTAACATTCATACCAAACAATGGGATGACAAAATGCTCGAAATTTTGGACATTCCAAAATCAATGTTGCCAGAAGTGCGAAATTCTTCCGAAATTTACGGGCAAACCAATATCGGCGGAAAAGGTGGGGTGCGTATTCCAGTAGCGGGTATTGCAGGCGACCAGCAAGCAGCTCTTTATGGACATCTTTGCGTTCACGCAGGACAAGCCAAAAATACCTATGGCACAGGCTGCTTTATGTTAATGCACACGGGCGATAAAGCCGTACAATCGCAAAATGGCTTGCTCACCACCATTGCTTGCAATGCCAAAGGCGAACCTGAGTATGCTTTGGAGGGTTCAATTTTTATGGGCGGGGCTTCCATTCAATGGCTGCGTGATGAACTGAAAATTGTTCACGATAGTTTCGACAGCGAATATTTCGCACAGAAAGTGCCTGATTGTAACGGCGTTTATGTTGTTCCTGCTTTTACTGGGCTTGGTGCACCTTATTGGGATCCTTATGCCAGAGGAGCTATTTTCGGTTTATCTCGAGGAGCGAACCGCAATCACATTGTGCGAGCAACCCTAGAATCTATCGCTTACCAAACCCGTGATGTGCTTGAAGCAATGCAATCTGATTCAGGGGAAAAACTTAAATCTTTACGCGTGGACGGTGGTGCGACAGCCAACAATTTCCTCATGCAATTCCAAGCAGACATTCTCAACACCCCTGTTGAACGCCCTGTGGTGAAAGAAGTTACCGCACTGGGGGCTGCTTATCTTGCTGGGCTTGCCACCGGATTCTGGAAAGATCTCGACGAATTGCGAGATAAAGCCGCCGTCGAACGCACATTCACGCCAGATGGCGATGAAGAAAAACGCATAAAACGCTACAAAGGCTGGAAAAAAGCGGTAAAACGTGCGTTGGAATGGGAGAAAGATGAAGGATAGTTTTATATTTTAGAAAGTGCGGGAGTTTTTCTCGGTATTTTTCCTATTCTTTTCTACAAAGAACTGAGACTGATATTTCATCAGAATCAGTTCTTTTTATTAAGTATATTTTTCTTTCTCGTTATAGTGCGTTAAGTTCAAAATAGCGTATTGTGAGGAAGCGTTATATCTTGGAGTTTTTTCATTAATGATGATAATTTACCTTGAAAATAACAGGCTATTTCTTATTTAAATTTCTTTTCGTTGATTTTGTTGAGTAGAGCGGTAATGTTTAAACTATTTTTAGCTAAACTACAAATTTGCAACATAAACGTTATAATTAAGAGATAACAGTTAATTTAAATTTTAAAAATGCAATCACAACTCAATAAATATTGGAATTATCTTAGAATAGAACGTCAAGTTAGCCCACATACCTTGGTGAATTATCAGCGTCAGCTTGATGCGGTGGTGGCATTATTGCAGCAAAATGGGGTTTCTCAGTGGCAAGAGGTTACACCGAGTGTGGTGCGGTTTATTTTGGCTCAAAGTAAAAAATTGGGGCTGAACGAGAAAAGCCTTGCTTTGAGGTTGTCAGCGTTTCGTCAATTTTTGCATTTTTTGGTTCAACAGGGGGAGTTGGCGGTCAATCCTGCGGTGGGGGTATCTGCCCCTAAACAAGGGAAGCACTTACCTAAAAATTTAGATGGCGAGCAGGTTCAGCAACTGCTTGCTAACGATAGCAAAGAGCCGATCGACCTGCGTGATAAAGCGATGATTGAATTGATGTATAGTTCGGGGTTGCGTTTATCAGAGCTACAAGGCTTAAACTTGAATAGTATCAATACGCGTGTGCGAGAGGTTCGCGTAATAGGAAAGGGGAATAAGGAACGTATTTTGCCCTTCGGACGTTATGCTTCACACGCTCTTCAACAATGGTTAAAAGTGCGGTTGCTATTTAATCCAAAAGATGAGGCGTTGTTCGTGAGCCAGCTTGGTAATCGAATGAGCCACCGTTCTATTCAAAAACGAATGGAGGTTTGGGGTATAAAACAGGGGCTGTCTAGCCATTTAAATCCGCATAAATTGCGTCATTCTTTCGCTACTCATATGCTAGAAAGCAGTTCTGATTTGCGTGTTGTGCAAGAGTTATTAGGACATAGTAACCTTTCGACAACGCAAATATATACTCATCTCGATTTCCAGCATTTAGCTCAGGTATATGATTCTGCTCATCCAAGGGCAAAGAGAAAGAAAGTATAAAAATGGACAGTGCGGTGTAAAAAAATAGGTGTTTTTTATACGTTATATGAAGTATGTCGTTCTAGGCAACCAAGATTTTGAATAAAGGAATATCCCAGCTTTCCACAGGTAATTCTTCTACTTGTTGGCATTGATGGGCGAGGCCTATGGGTAAAAAATTTTTTGTCTGCCAATTTTGTAAGGTTCGATCATAAAAACCACCGCCCATTCCAAGGCGGTTTCCTTGCTGATTGAAGGCAACTAAGGGAGTGAAAATAATATCAAGTTTATTGGTTGGAATGACATTTCTGACATCAAGCTGAGGTTCTAAAATATTAAATTTATTTTTTCGTAATATCGTATCTGGTTGATAACGCAGAAATAATAAACTCTTAGCAGAAAATGGGTGAAGAATGGGAAGATAAACGGCAAGATTTTTATTCCATAGTTGCTGTATAAGTTGCTTTGTAGAAATTTCGCCATCAAAAGAGAGATAAATCCCAATATGTTTAGCCTGCCTTTTTTCAATAAAGCGGAGAGATTGCTCGGTAATTTTTTGTTCAGCGAGATGTTGCTGCTGTGGTGTTAGCATTTGTCGTAAATGCCGAACTCTTTGACGAATAACTTTACGTTGTCGGAAAGAAATAATATCGTTCATGAAGAATTTTAGGAAGAACCCGAGATGCCGTTGTGAGTGCTCGGTCCTTGAACCCTACGGTTCAAGGGAATCGGTGATTATTGTTTTTAGGCTTCTTAATCAAGTTAAGCTTGCACACCAACAATAGGAAACCAATTCATAAGATGTTAAGTATCGGCTCAGGGACGTAACCCACTCGCGAACATCTCAGGTAATTTTTAAAATTGCGGTAATACTAACGCAATTTCACCGCCTTGACTAGCTTAATTTTTCTAATTCTTCGACTAGCTTATATTATTTCATCAAGCTGTTGCTTTTTGAGCTAAAAAACTTTCTAAAGAGCTATCAAGTTGTTTAATTTGTGTACTTACTACATTCTCAATTTTTTGGGCGACTTGCTGCTGCTGGATAAGTTCATAGCTCAAATTTAGGGCAACAATAGAAAGTACTTTATCTAACTGTAAAATCCCAGTGCGTTCTTTCATTTCTGAGACACGCTGATCTAATGCCCGAGCCGCCTGACGAAGAGCATCAACTTGATCTTCTTGGCAATTTAAACGTAAAACCTGTCCTAACACGGACAATTCAATACTTTGCGATGACATACTTATCCTCAAAAAATAAATTTGGCATTATTATGCCATAGCAAACATTTTTCGTCATAAAAATCCTCTTGATAAGTGGTTGCTTAAAGCTAACAGTGCTAAACTACGCCTGTCTTTAGCAAAAGGAAAAAATTATGTCTGATATTCTCTCATATGATGAGTTAGCTCTAAAATTACGTCAAGCCTCTATTCCTGTTAGTGCCGCTGAATTACACGGTTTTCTTACGGGATTAATTTGTGGCGGTGCAAGTGAACAAAAATGGCCAATTTTAATGAATGAATTTACCAATAATGGGGAAGCTTATCCCACAGCTTTGTTAAAAGAGATCTCAGCCCTCTACCGCGATATTCATCATAGTTTAGAAGAAATTGACAGCTTTAACTTTCACTTATATTTACCAGAAAGTGATGTTTTTGATGAAATTGATGCGTTAGCCGAATGGACAAGCCATTTTTTGCTTGGGCTAGGATTACTCCAAACTGGATTAGATAAAGAAAAAGGAGAAATTGGCGAAGCATTAGATGATTTACAAAATATTGCCGTGCTAACCTATCAAGAAGAGGACGATCCCGAAGAACTGGCTGATTCCTTAGAACAAGTCGCCGAATATGTTCGTACCCTCGTCGCGGTACTTTACGCACATTACCGCCCTTACCAAGTGCCACAAAAAACCGTTTTACACTAAAAGGAGAAGAGGATGGATCTCGCTTATTTAGCTCAAATTCCTGCCGAAGAGTTTGCTCAACGCCGTGCAAAAATGTTCGCCCAAATGCAGGATAATTCCTTAGCGATTGTTTTTTCTGCTCAAGAACAAGTTCGCAATAAAGATTGCCATTACCCTTTCCGTCAAGACAGCTATTTTTGGTATTTAACTGGTTTTAATGAGCCTAATGCGATCCTCGTGTTAGCCAAAACTGCACAGCAATCTCGTACTATTTTATTTTTACGCCCTTCCGATCCGCTTATGGAAACTTGGAATGGTCGCCGTTTGGGCGTAGAAAAGGCAGCAGAAACATTAAATATCGATCAAGCTTACGCCATTGAAGATTTCGCTCAACAATGGAAAAATTTGAGCCAAAATTACACCGCACTTTATTACAATCCTGATCAACAGGCTTGGGGAAACAGCCTGTTAGAACAAAGTGCGGTGCAATTTTCGCAGGTTTCTGATTGGGCGGAGATTATTGATGAAATGCGATTGTTCAAATCCCCTAATGAAATTACCTTACTCCAACAAGCAGGGCAAATCACTGCATTAGGGCATTTGCGAGCAATGAAACAAACTCGTCCAAACCGCTTAGAATTTGAACTTGAGGGCGAGCTTCTCTATGAATTTAATCGCTTTGGGGCGCGTTTTCCCTCTTTTAATTGCATTGTCGCGGGGGGCAATAACGCCTGTATTCTCCATTATAATGAAAACGATCAACCTCTTAAGGCTGGCGAATTAGTGCTAGTGGACGCGGGTTGCGAATTTGCTTATTACGCGGGGGATATTACGCGTACTTATCCCGTAAATGGAAAATTTAGCCAAGCACAACGTGAGATCTATGAAATCGTATTGGCAGCACAAAAACACGCTATTAACACCTTAGTCGCTGGAGCAACCATTCATCAAGCCAATCAAGAAGTGATTCGCATTAAAGTTGAGGGCTTGGTGCGTTTAGGCATTTTGCAAGGCGAAGTAGAAAATCTTATCCAACAAGAAGCCTACAAAGCCTTTTATATGCACGGTTTAGGGCATTGGCTTGGGCTTGATGTGCACGATGTGGGGCGTTATAGCCTTGAAAAAGACAGCAAACTACGCGATCGTCCGTTAGAAGTCGGAATGGTATTAACCGTTGAACCAGGTTTATATATTCCAGAAACAGCCAATGTTCCTGAACAATATAAAGGCATCGGGGTACGCATTGAAGATGATATTGTCATCACCGAATACGGTAATAAGGTGCTAACTAGTGCGGTGCCGAAAGAAATTGATGACATTGAACGAGTTATGGCAAATAACAGCTAACGCTCAAAGGGTGTGAAAATGGAACAGATTGTGCACTATGATGTGATTATCGTAGGGGGGGCAATGGCAGGTTGCACGCTGGCATTGGCGTTAAGCGAGCAAACGCAAGGCAAAATTCGTATTGCCTTGTTGGAAAAACAAGCACCACAAAACCATCATCAAACGGGTTTTGATGCACGTTGTATTGCACTTTCAGCGGGATCTTGCCAACAACTTGAGCGGATCACGCTACCAAATCAGCAATCTTTATGGCAACGACTTTCCCCTCTTGTTTCTCCCATTGAGCATATTCACGTTTCAGACAAAGGGCATAGTGGCTTGCTGGAATTTCACGCCCAAGATGTTCCGTTATCCCAACTGGGGGCGGTGGTGGAATTGCAGCAGGTGGGCGAGGTGTTGCTCAATGTCATGGTACAATATCCGAATATTGACTATTTCGCCCCGGTGGAGATTGAACAAATTCAATTTGAAAAAGAGCGGGTGAAAATTTCGCTGAAAAATCACCGCACTTTGTTTTGCCAACTGATTATCGGTGCTGATGGCACACAATCGTTGGTGGCAAAATCGGCACAAATTCGCATTACAAAACAGCGGGATTACCAACAAACCGCCATCATCACCAATATTCAAGTGCAACAGCCACATCAACAACGTGCATTCGAGCGTTTCACCGCAGAAGGCCCCCTCGCCTTGCTACCAATGCGGGATAGATTAATGTCTTTGGTTTGGTGTGTAAAAGATCCTAGCGAATTAATGACGCTATCCGATGGGGTATTTTTGACCCGCTTGCAACAACAGTTTGGTTGGCGGTTAGGAAAATTACAACAATGCGGTAAACGATTCGCTTATCCTTTAGCCCTATATCAAGCTGATCGACATATTCATCATCGTACAGCGTTAGTAGGCAATGCAGCCCAAACCTTGCATCCTATTGCAGGTCAAGGCTTTAATCTCGGAATGCGTGATGTAATTTGCCTCGCTAAATTATTAAGCCAAGCTTTTATGGCAGAGCAAGATCTCGGTGCATATTCCTTATTATCACAATATGAAACGGCACGCCAAGCGGATCAATCTCGCTTAATCCATTTAACTAACGGGTTAGTTTCGATCTTCGCAAACGAATTACTTCCTTTACAAATCGGCAGAAATCTTGGCTTAATGGCGTTGGCACAGTCTCATTTACTCAAACAACAATTTATCAAACCCACATTAGGGTGGTGAACAGAATGAAAAATTTTGATCTGATTATTATCGGTGGCGGAATGGTGGGGCTAGCACTCGCAGCCAAATTGAAGAATACCGCGATGCGTATTGCGTTGGTTGAACGCAACCCACCAAACCAATCTTTAGCGGAGATTGGCTATCGCGTTAGTGCGATAAATCTTGCCAGCGAGCAGTTATTACAAACACTTGGGGCTTGGCATCACATTCAGAATTTGCGTGCCACCGCTTATGATCAAATGAAGGTTTGGGAAAAAGACAGCTTTGCCAAAATTGAATTTGATACCAAAGGATTAGGTATCGATCACCTTGGACATATTGTTGAAAACCATCTCATTCAGCACAGCCTATGGCAACAGGTCGCCACACAAAAAAATGTGGAAATTTTCACCGCACTTGTGCAAAACCTTGGCATCAATGAAAGTGCAGCGATTCTCACGTTGAACGACGGACAAATGCTAACTGGGAAATTAATTGTTGGAGCAGATGGAGCAAATTCTTGGCTACGTCAGCAAGCGAATATTCCACTGATTTTCCGCGATTATGGGCAATATGCCCTCGTATGTAATGTGAAAACCGCTGAGCCACATCAACATTGTGCGAGACAGATTTTCTCTCCTGATAGCATTTTGGCATTCTTACCCTTACACCAAGAAAATCTTTGTTCCATTGTGTGGTCGCTCCCACCTGAGAGAGCAAAAACGCTCACCCAATGTGAACCTGATATGTTTAATAAGCAACTGAATATTGCTTTTGATAATCAACTGGGTTTATGCGAAGTGCAAAGTGAACGCCAAGCCATTCCACTCACCGCTCGCTATGCCCGTAATTTTGCTCAGCCACGCATCGCATTAATCGGCGATGCTGCCCACACCATTCATCCATTGGCAGGGCTTGGGGTTAATTTAGGCTTTCAAGATGCCCAATTACTCGCCCAAGAAATCGAAAAACATTTTTCATTAGGTTTGGATATTGGGGAATATCGTTATCTTCGTTATTACGAACGTTCTCGCAAAGCGGAAGCAGTGAAAATGTTGATTGCGATGCAAGGGCTTAAAGATCTGTTTGCGGGTCATCACCCTCTTAAAAAGCTCGCACGAGGCATTGGATTGACGGCAACCCACCACTTTGGATTGCTAAAAGAACAGTTTATTCGGCAAGGATTGGGAATTTAATTCCCTTCCCTGTTGCTATCTCTGATGACGTAACATCAATATTCTGCCTTATTTTAAACTTATACGGTGATAAATTTCTCTTTTATTTAGAAAAATAATTCTATTTTTATATATTACAGAGATAAAAATTTTATCTGTATTGTTGCGAAAAATATTCGCTTATTCTTTTCTTTGTCTTTTTTCATAAAAAAAACACGATCTAATTCACAAATTTTTAACTTAGTGATTGCGTCACTTTCTTCTCAATGCTATACATAAAATAGATAATTTATTTCAAATTATCATAAATTGAAACTTATATTCACAAATAAGCCTTGTGCAATATAGTGGTATTTCAGATTTTTAGATCTCTCACTTTGAAACTAGGAGTAGAAAATGAAAAAAACACTATTCGCAATGTTATGTGGCGGGTTGTTATTCACCTCGCAAATGGCAATGAGCAAACAGCTTATCATCGGTGCCCCAATGAACTCATTCGCTGATAAATGGCAAACCTATTTACAAGATTCAATTCGTGATTTTGACGCAAAGCACGATGATGTTGAAATTAAATTATCCGATGCAAATGGTGATCCCGCTCGTTTATTAAATGACGTAGAGACTTTTATTGATCAGAAAGTTGATGCTTTATTGGTTGTCCCAACTGATCCGAATATCGTTAAAGTTATTGGTCGCAAAGCACAAAAAGCTAAAATCCCTTTGATTATTGTGAACCGTAAACCCAATGATGAAGATATGAAATATGTAACGAGCTATGTGGGTTCTGATGAAATTGAGGGGGGACGTATTCAAGCTGATTTTATCGTCAATACCCTAGATGGAAAAACAGGAAATGCACTCATTCTGCTAGGTCCTTTAGGGCAAGATGCGGTAACCAAACGTACTCAAGGCAACAAAGAATTTTTCGCTCAACATAAAAATATCAACATAGCCACAGAGCAGGAAGGAAAGTGGGAGCGTGATCGAGGCTTGAGCATTGCGGAAAATATTTTTTCTGCGAATAAAAACATTAATGTCGTGGTGAGTAATAATGACGAAATGGCGATTGGTGCAGTACTAGCAGCACGTAAACAAGGAATAAAAGACGAAGATGTTTTGATTGTAGGACTAGATGCAACGCCTGATGCCTTAGAGTATCTAGGCAAAGGCTTAGATGCCACCGTTTATCAGTCCGCAAAAGGGCAAGGAGAAGCGGGGGCTGAAATGGCGTATCTAGCGGCCAAAGGAGAGAAAGTACCTTCCATCAAATGGATTCCTTTTGAATTAGTCACACCAGATAAAAAAGAGGTTTATCAAGCTAAATATAAATAAATTTTCAAGTCAAGGGCAAAGGCTTTTGCCCTTATTTCACCGTTTATCACATTAAAGGCTACGACAAAAGTGCGGTTCATTTTTGTAGCGATTTTGGAGTATAAATTATGTTGAAGAAAATAGGTGTATTACTGTTGGGTGTTCTATTTATTCCTGCCTTATTTGCCAAACCTGTTGTTATCGGTGTCGCAATGTATAGTTTAGCCGATAAATACCCGACTTATTTACAAGAAGCTATGCAAAAATTTGAGGCTGAACATCAAGATGTCAAACTTAAATTTGCCGATGCCAATGGCGATCCCGCGAAAATGTTGAACGATGTTGAAAATTTTATTGGCTCAAATGTCAATGCCATCATTATTATGCTGACCGACCCCAAAATAGCCAAATCTATCGGCATTAAAGCACGAAAAGCCAAAATTCCTCTCATTGCCGTTACTGTGAAACCGAATGATGAAGATATGAAATATTTGACTAGCTATGTCGGTTCAGAGGAAATCACGAGCGGAAAAATGCAAGCAGAGTTTGTGTTACAAACGCTCAATGGTAAACCTGCTAATGCCATTATTTTGTTGGGCCCTTTAGGACTAGATGCTCAAATTAAACGAACTGAAGGAAACAAAGCTGCCCTCTCTTCCCACCCAGAAATTCATATCATCGCCGAGCAAGAAGCCAAATGGGATCGAGCCAAAGCGATGGAAGTGGCAGAAAACTTATTTGCTGCACATAAAAAGATCAATGTGGTATTTGCCAATAATGATGAAATGGCAATCGGTGCGTTATTAGCCGCACGAAAAATGGGCATCAAAGATGAAGAGATGATTATTGTTGGCATTGATGCAACACCCGATGCCCTCGCCTATTTAGGCAACGGATTAGATGCAACTGTATTTCAATCTGCTTCAGATCAAGGTCGCACAAGTGTTGAACTCGCTTATCGAGCAGCAAAAGGAGAAAGCGTTCCACTTTATAACTGGATTCCTTTTGAATTAGTTACACCAGAGAAAAAAGTACAATATATCAATAAATATTATCGTTCTAGTTCAAACTAAGGTAAGGCGTGATGCAAATGATTTTGGCATCAAACGACAATATAACAAATCCTTCTAAAACGATTGGTATAAAGGAGCAAATAATGAACGCAGTTACACAATCCCCTTACATTTTAGAAATGCGTAATGTTTCTAAAACATTCCCCGGCGTAAAGGCGTTGGATGGCATTAATTTAAACGTTAAACGAGGATCTATTCACGCCTTAATGGGTGAAAATGGTGCGGGAAAATCAACATTAATGAAAGTCCTTTATGGTATCTACACCCCTGATGCGGGGAGTGAACTTATTTTAGACGACAAACCTTTTAAACCCACTCGCCCGATTGATGCCATTCGTCACGGCTTAACGATGGTTCCACAAGAAATTTCCCCAGCGGCAAATTTAACCATTGCTGATAATTTTTATCTCGGGAGAGAAATGACCAAGGGACACTTTTTATTAGACCAAAAAGCTATGAATGAAAGTGCGGTCAAAATTTTGACCGATTTAGGCGTGCCAATGGATGTTACTGTTAAAATGTCAGAGGTTTCTGTTGCTAAAGCACAGCTAGTTGCCATCGCCACTGCCGTGTCTAATGATGCGAAAGTCATCATTATGGATGAACCCACCACCGCATTAACAGAAACAGAAGTGGAGCAGCTTTATCGCATTATTGAGATTGTGAAAAATCGCGGTATTGCCATTATTTTTATCTCTCACAAACTTGACGAAGTGTTTAGGGTTTCCGATGAAATTACCGTTATTCGTGATGGTCAATATGTTGGCACCAAGCCCACCTCAGAACTCACCAAAGATCAATTAATTGCGATGATGGTTGGGCGAGATATGTCTGAAATGTTCCAACGAGAGCGTTTTGACCTTTCTGATGAAATCGTTATTGAGGTGAAAGATTTCTCCCGTGCCGGAAAATACCAAAATATCAATTTCAAAGTGCGAAAAGGGGAAATTTTCGGTATCGCAGGTTTAGTGGGGGCAGGGCGTTCAGAAATTGTCGAGGGATTATTTGGTTATAAACCTGCCGAAAGTGGTGAAATCTATATTCACGGAGAAAAAGCCGAGATCCACAATCCTCTTGATGCTATGAAATACAAAATTGGCTTTGTTACAGAAGATCGAAAATTAACTGGCTTATTCCTAAATTTAAGCATTACAGACAATATGATTATGCCCAAAATGTCGCCTTATTTAGAAAACTTTTTGGTTTCTGTCACTAAAGCTCAAAAAACCGCTTATGAGCAAAAAGACAAATTAAAAATTAAAGCCCCCAATGTTGATGTCATCACCAACAATTTATCAGGGGGAAATCAGCAAAAAGTGCTATTGGCTCGTTGGCTACTTCTTGAACCTGACATTCTCATTCTTGATGAACCCACCAAAGGCATTGATGTGGGAGCAAAAGCAGAATTATACAAATTAATGATTGAGCTTTCTAAACAGGGTAAAACCATCATTATGATTACATCAGATATGTTGGAATTACTTTCTATGAGTGATCGCGTTATGGTTATGCACGAAGGGCAGCAAGTTGGCATTATTCCCTATCAGGAACTAACGCAAGAACGCGTTTTAGAATTAGCTTCAGGTGTATCCTGCTAGTGAGATAAGTAATTGATAAAAAGAAAATTATGAGACAAGCGAGGTATTTATTATGTCAAATGCGACGTTAAAAAAAATGATAAACGCTTATGGAATGGTGT
Source organism: Avibacterium paragallinarum (assembly GCF_011765605.1). Taxonomy (NCBI): domain Bacteria; kingdom Pseudomonadati; phylum Pseudomonadota; class Gammaproteobacteria; order Pasteurellales; family Pasteurellaceae; genus Avibacterium; species Avibacterium paragallinarum. The sequence continues at coordinate 1,511,185 of NZ_CP050316.1, read as the reverse complement.
TTATCCTCATTGGGTTATTTTTAGCTCTTTCCGTATCTATTGATGGCTTTTTCTCAGCTCGTACAGTTTGGAGTATCATAGAACAAGTTTCTATGTTCGGCATTATTGCTATTGGGGTAACTTTTGCCATTATCACTACAGGGATTGACCTGTCTTCGGGTTCACTGGTTGCACTCACCGCCGTAGTATCTGCTTCTATTGTTACTGGTGGCGATTCTGTTAGTGCAGCGATCCTTGCTTTTGCCATCTCGCTAGCATTAGGGGCATTGCTCGGTGCGATTAACGGCACATTAACAGCTGTTGGGGCTATCCCTCCCTTTATCGCCACCTTAGGAATGATGATTATCGCTCGCGGTGCGGCTCAATTATATTCAGATGGCCGTCCGATTGATGCCTCTTCCGAAGCCTTTACTTGGATTGCGGATGTGGATATTTTTGGGCTTCCGGGATTAGTGATTTTATATATCCTGATAGTTATCGGCTCCCATATTTTACTTAGCCGATCTACTTTTGGTCGCCATGTTTATGCGGTGGGAGGAAACCTCAATGCCGCCAAAATTTGTGGTATTAACACCACAAAAACCTTAATCCTCGTTTATACCTTAGCGGGGGCATTATCTGGTCTTGCAGGGGCATTACTTGCCGCCAGAACTTACGCCGGCAATCCCTCATATGGTTTAGCTTGGGAGCTAGATGCGATTGCGGCCGCTGTCATAGGAGGTGTTTCGCTCAGTGGCGGGTTTGGTAGCATTCCAATGTGTGTCATTGGAGCCTTAATCATCGGCACAACCAATAAAGGTTTAAATATGTTAGGGGTTGATCCTTATTGGCAACAAATTGTAAAAGGTTTAATTATTGTGGTTGCAGTTTTACTCGACACGTTAAAACGTCGTAAAAAATCGAGTTCATAAAACTAAAGGATGATTTAGGTAATATAAGAATAAAAAAGGCGGTATGAATTCTAACTAATTCTCGCCGCCTTTGGTTTATCTTTCCTTTATGTTATCTTGAATTATAGACAACAATGGTCTTACCGTGAGCAGAAATAAGGTGCTGATCCTCTAGCATTTTCAGAATACGTCCTACTGTTTCTCTAGAACAACCAACCATCTGACCGATTTCTTGACGGGTAATTTTTATTTGCATTCCTTCTGGATGCGTCATTGCATCTGGCATTTTAGCAAGATTTAATAATGTTTGAGCAATACGCCCAGCAACATCTAAGAAAGCAAGATTACGAACTTGCTTTGAGGTATTTTGTAAACGGCGGGCAAGCTGACCTGATAAATACATCAAAATTTCAGGATTTACTTGAATAAGTTGACGAAACTTTTTATAAGAGATTTCAGCCACTTCACAAGTTGTTTTTGTTTCTACCCAAGCAGAACGTTCTTGACCTTCTTCAAACAGACCGGCTTCACCAAAAAAATCTCCTTGATTTAGATAAGTCAGGATCATCTCTTTCCCATCTTCATCTTTAACTAATACTGCAACCGAGCCCCGGATTAAGTAATACAATGTTTCAGCTTTTTCTCCAGCATGAATGATCGAGCTTTTGGTAGGGTATTTGTGAATATGACAGTGAGATAAAAACCATTCTAATGTTGGATCCATTGGCGGAGTATATTGTCCTTGTAATTCTTGCACGATGTCCCCCCTGTTCATCATCAGTGATTAAAAAATTCCATTTTATCTTTAATATCAATGGACTCATGTAATTCTGACCAAACTATTACCGCCTGTCCTTGGCGAATTTTGGCCAGTAAATTTTGGGTTTTCTGCTGTAGAGATAATTCTTCTACCCCGTAATCTGTTCCTTCGCGCAAAATAAAACTTTCCGCAATATTTATCAGTGTTTCTTCTTCAAGTTCTTCCCAAGGAATGATCATTATATTACCTAAAAATTATTATTATGCAAAGTGAACTTCAATCAGTTTCCATTGCTGCTCAAAGCTTTGATAAGAATTATAGCGGAAGTTAGAACGTACATATCGCATAAACTGCCCTTCACAGATATTGACGAGATAAGAAGCAATAATCCGTTCATCAAGCTGAAACCCTCTGCCTTCGCGTAATTTCCGCATTTGTAAAATATTGATAAATTGGAACTCTAGGCGATCGAAAAATTGAGCGACGCGGGCTTGCAGTTGTGGTTCTTCAAACATTAAGGCGTGGCCAGTCAAAATGCGGGTTAAGCCAGGGTTTTTGCGTGCAAAATCGAGGATCATTTGCATAATATTGCGTACGCGATTCATCGTATTGATTTCGTGTTTGATGGAATGGTTGATACGGCTAAATAAATTACTTTCTAAATTATCAATCAAGGCTTCAAACATTTTGGTCTTGCTTGGGAAATAACGATACAATGCTGCTTCTGAAACCCCCACTTCTTCGGCTAAGCGTGCAGTTGTCATTCGCTCCATTCCACGTTCAGAATGCAACATATGGGTGAGCACCGTTAGCACTTGCTGACGGCGTTCTTTCAGGCTACGTTTTTCAATTTTGACACTTTTATTTTCTACGGGAGCGGGTTCGATTTCCGCAATTTCAAGTTGTTGTTCCACGCCGTTTCCTCTATTGTTTACCCGAATGTCCAAAACCGCCCTCTCCGCGTTCTGTTTGGGCAAAATCCGTTACCACATTAAATTCCGCCTGTACTACAGGTACAAAGACGAGTTGGGCAATGCGATCCCCTACTTCCACTTTAAAAGGCTGATCACTACGATTCCACATTGAAACCATTAAAGGGCCTTGATAATCAGAATCGATCAAGCCCACTAAATTGCCTAATACGATCCCGTGCTTATGGCCTAAACCTGAGCGAGGCAGGATCACCGCCGCAAGGTTGGGATCGGCAATATAAATAGATAATCCTGTAGGAATCAGTTTGGTTTCGCCCGCTTGAAGCTCAATGCTTTCATCAATCATCGCACGCAGATCTAAGCCCGCTGAACCTTCTGTGGCATAACTTGGGAGGGGGAAATCCGCACCAATACGCGGATCTAAAATTTTCACGTCAATTTTTTTCATCTTATTCCTTATGTAATCGCGTTTGTAGATGACGCTGGTGCTGTTCAACAATATGTTGCACTAATTGTACCGCGAGATCTTTTTTATGAGTAAGGGGTAATTGCACATTACCATCACGCCAAAAGAGGTGTAGCTGATTATATTCCGCATTGAAACCCTGCTCATTCGACACATCATTGGCACAAATTAAATCTAAATTTTTCCGCACTAATTTATCCTGTGCATATTGTGCCAGATGTTGGGTTTCCGCCGCGAATCCCACCACAAAAGGGCGATCCGTTTCTAGCTGAGCAACCGTAGCAATAATATCAGGATTTTTCACTAATTCTAACGTCAGCCGATCATTATTTTCCTTTTTCTTGATCTTTTCCTTCGCCATTTCCGCAACGCGATAATCTGCCACCGCTGCACAACCAATGAAAATATCACTTGTTGGGGCGAGAGCAAGGGACGCTTCAGTCATTTCTTGTGCGGAAATCACATCAATGCGTTCCACTTGAGCTGGCGTAGGCAAATTCACTGGCCCTGCAATCAACTTCACTTTCGCTCCGCGTTGAGCAAAGGCTTCAGCAATGGCAAAGCCCATTTTGCCTGAGCTGTGATTGCTAATGTAACGCACAGGATCAATGGCTTCGCGGGTTGGACCTGCCGTGATAGCAATGGTTAAATGGCTAAGATCTTGTGGAGATAACAAAATTTCGCAAAGTGCGGTGTAAATTTCTTGCGGTTCTGACATTCGCCCAAATCCCACATCACCGCAGGCTTGCTCACCACTGTTCGGGCCAACGGTCAAAATGCCTCGCTGACGCAAATGAGCTAAATTTTGCTGAGTGATTGCTTGCCGAAACATTTGTTGATTCATCGCGGGAGCAAGCAAAATCGGCGCATCTGTGGCAAGACATAGGGTAGAAAGCAAATCATTTGCCATTCCTGCATTGAGGCGAGCGATAAAGTCCGCACTGGCTGGGGCGATCAGGATCAAATCCGCCCATTTAGCCAGCTCAATATGCCCCATTGCTAGCTCAGCTTGCGGATCAAGTAAGGATTGTGCCACCGCGTTGCCAGAAATGGCTTGCAGGGTTAAAGGTGTAACAAATTCCGCCGCCGCGGGGGTTAGCACAACACGCACTTCCGCTTGGCTTTTGCGAAGCAAGCGAATAAGCTCAATGCTTTTATACGCCGCAATCCCGCCAGTTATGCCAACAACGAGATGTTTTCCTTGAAGATCTTGCATTATTCGATTTCATTTTAATTAAAAGTGCGGTCAATTTTACTGTAATTTTTCGCAATAAAAAATCCAAATTTTCGATCCTGATCGCAAAACTGATCTCAAGTTATCGTTTCTTTCCCCTGACTGTGCTAAAAGATCCCCTATTCATAACGCAAAATCAGTGATAGCAATGTCTGAATTAATGCCACGAGAAAAACTCTTGCAATGGGGGGCGGAAGCCCTTGATGACAGCGAATTATTAGCGATCTTTTTACGCACGGGGATCAAAAACTGCTCCGTAATGGAATTATCCCGCAAGGTGATCGCCCATTTTGGTTCGCTACGCCAGTTAATCTGTGCGGATCAACAACATTTCTGTGCAGTCAAAGGGTTAGGCATCACACAATTTATTCAGCTTCAAGCCTGCACGGAAATGACGAAACGCTATTTATTGCAAGAATTAGAAATGGCACAAGCCTTCACTAGCCCTGAGATTGTGCGAATGTATCTGCAAACGGAGCTGGAAAACAAAGAGCGGGAAGTTTTTTGGGTACTTTTTTTAGATAATCAGCATCGCCTAATAAAAAAAGAAGAAATGTTTCTCGGCACGATCAACAGTGCAGCGGTGTATCCTCGTGAGATCGTAAAAACGGCATTATTTTGCAATGCGGCAGCGATTATTTTGGCTCATAATCATCCCTCAGGAATTGCTGAGCCAAGCCAAGCAGATCGTAATATTACAGAGAAAATTCAGCAAGCGGCGGAGCTGATGGAGGTTCGCGTTTTGGATCATTTTGTTATTGGAAAAGGCTGCTATGTTTCCTTTAGTGAGAAAGGGTGGCTATAAAAGGTGAGGATAAGTGAATGTCTTTGCGGATTTTTTTCGCATTTATTTCACGAAATGACAGAATTAGGCTTGAGTCTAAAGGATAAAGTGAGTATAATTTGCCACCTTTAATATCGTATGCGGGTCGGTTACAGCGACCTGACGAGGTAGCTTGCAAACTTAGTTTGCAGTAATCCGAACCCTAAGCTCGAGCTTATATTTGATTTATTGGAGATTAATATGTCTAGAGTCTGTCAAGTAACAGGCAAGCGTCCAGCTGTTGGTAACAACCGCTCACACGCAATGAACGCGACACGTCGTCGTTTTCTTCCTAACTTACACACTCACCGTTTCTGGGTTGAGTCTGAAAAACGTTTCGTAACTTTACGCTTAACAGCGAAAGGTATGCGTATTATTGATAAAAAGGGCATTGATGCGGTGTTAGCTGAAATCCGTGCTCGTGGCGAGAAAATCTAAGGAGCTAAAAAATGGCAGCTAAAGGTGCTCGTGAAAAAATCCGTTTAGTTTCAACAGCTGAAACTGGTCATTTCTACACAACAACTAAAAATAAACGTAATATGCCAGAAAAAATGGAAATCAAAAAATTTGATCCTGTTGTGCGTAAACACGTTATTTACAAAGAAGCTAAAATCAAATAATTTGGCTTTGATGAATTAGAAAAACCCGACTCGTTCGGGTTTTTTTATAGCCACTTTTCTTGGCTTTTCCTTGATTGTCTCTATTTATATGGTGATGCAGAGAGAGCTTCATTGGAATCAAAATCCTATTTACTACCATTCGCACGGAGAAAAAATGCCTGAATTACCTGAAGTCGAAACCACAAAAAATGGGATTTCCCCTTATTTAACAGGATTTACCATTGAACAAATCGTGGTACGCAATCCTAAATTACGCTGGGAAGTTAGCCCGCAATTAAGTGAGTTTAAGCAGGTTAAAGTGAGCCATCTTTCCCGACGCGCAAAATATTTGCTCATTCATACGGAAAAAGGTGTGATCATTGGACATTTGGGAATGTCAGGCTCATTGCGTGTTGTGCCACAAGACAGCCCAATTGATAAACACGATCATTTAGACATCGTAATGAATAACGGCAAAGTGCTACGCTATAACGATCCCCGTCGTTTTGGTGCTTGGCTTTGGACGGATAATTTAGCGGATTTTCATCTTTTTGCTAAATTGGGTCCAGAACCCCTTTCAGCAGAATTTACTGGGGAATATCTGTTCAAAAAATCGCGTAAAAAACAGACCGCACTTAAAACTTTCTTAATGGATAACGCCGTTGTCGTTGGGGTAGGCAATATTTATGCGAACGAAACGCTATTTTTATGCGGATTACACCCGCAAAAATTAGCCAAAACCCTCAATAAAGCACAGTGTGAATTGCTGGTTGCCACGATCAAACAAGTGCTAGCCACTGCCATACAACAAGGCGGAACAACCCTGAAAGACTTCCTCCAACCTGACGGTCGCCCAGGCTACTTCGCCCAAGAGTTACGGGTTTACGGCAATAAGGATAAACCTTGTCCAAGGTGCGGGACAAAAATTGAAAGTCTAGTAATTGGACAACGTAATAGTTTTTTCTGTCCAAAGTGTCAGAAAAAATAATGAAAAGGAGAATCTGTACCTTACTTCCTGAATGAGGTTGTAAAGTACAGATCAAACAGGGTATTTATAAATACTTCATTTTTAATTCTTTTGCCACCGAGATTTGTTGGTCTGTGGCTTTGGCAGTCATTGGTTCACGACAGTAACCAGCGTCTACCCCTTCTAATTTGAGTAGCTCTTTGATGGTGAGGTATAAGCCGTTGGCTAAGATGCCTTCGATGAGATCATTGGTAACGTGCTGAATTTCACGAGCTTCGGCGAGTTTTCCAGCCTGTGTTAATTCAAAAATTTGACGAGCACGAAGTCCATTGACGTTAAAGGTGCTGCCGATTGCACCGTCCACGCCGAGGGCAACCGCTGGCAACATCATTTCATCAAAGCCTGCCCAAACAAGGTGATCGGGATAGGCTTTTTTCAAACGTTCTAATAAATAGAAATCCCCCGCGGTGAATTTCACCCCGATCACTTTTGGATTTTTATAGAGTTCGCCGAATTGTTCCACGCCGATATTTACCCCTGTTAAGAATGGGATAGAATACACAATCATATTATTGCCTGTTTCTGCAATGATGGTGTCGTAATAATGTTTGATTTCCGCAAAGCTAAATTTGTAGTAAAACGGTGTTACGGCAGAGAGGCAATCATAGCCAAGCTCGGTGGCATATTTTCCAAGCTCTACCGCTTCGTGTAAATTCACGCTTCCCACTTGGGCGATTAAGGCGATTTGATCTTTGGCTTCCTCTTTGGCAATGCGGAAAATTTCTTTTTTCTCCGCGGTGGAAAGCATAAAGTTTTCCCCTGTGCTTCCGCCCACATATAAGCCATCGACTTTCATTTTATCAATGTTATGACGAATAATTTGACGTAAGCCTTGTTCATTGATTGAGCCATCTTCGTTGTAAGACACTAAAAGTGCACTGAAGATCCCTTTTAAGTTTTTCATTTGTTTCTCCTAAGCTAACTATTTGATGCGTTGTTCTAAAATCACATTCACCGTTTTTTGTTTGATTTCAGTGGCATTTTCTTCTTCCGCTTGCACAATCAGAGCATAAATTAAATCTAGTACAAAAAGTTGAGCAATCTTCGTGCCAATGGAATCCCCTTGCAACTGCCCTTGTCGATGCCCGTTAATCAGCACATAGTCCGCCACTTGAGTGATGGGTGAACGTAAATTATGGGTGAGTGCAACGGTGGTTGCCCCGTTTTTCTTGGCTATATTTAAGGATTGCGTGGTTTCTTTTGAATAGCCCGAATGACTGATCCCAATCACCACATCATCTTTGTTCATTAACGCCGCTTGCATATACATAAAATGGTTATTGCTAATGGCATCAACTTGTAAGCCGATACGCATTAATTTGTGTTTGGTATCTTCTGCGGTAATTCCTGAAGAGCCCACACCAAAAAGAAACACACGTTTGGCTTGTCGCATTGCGACTACTACTTGTTCTAACTGTTTTACATCCAGCAAATTAATGGTTTCTTTAATGACATTATTAATGGAATTATGTAATTTTTCTGCAATATTTTGCGTATCATCATTTTGGGTAATATCACTTTCTAATAATGAATTTGGTTGTTTATCTTTTGTTGCCAATTCAATGGAAAGTTGCAATTTAAAATCGGTAAATCCTTTAAAGCCTAGCGTGCGACAAAAACGAATGAATGTTGCTTCGCCAACATCAAATTGCTCTGCGATTTCAGCCAAAGAAAATTGGCTCAATAAATGCGGGGAAGATAAAATCGTGGTCGCGATTTTCTTTTCTGTTTTGGTGAGGCTGTTATACAACGCTCCAATGGTATCTAAAATATTTCCGCTCGTTGCTGGCATAATTCGTTTCCTTTTTTAGCTTACCTGCTCAACTGGCACTTTCACTACCAATTTTTTGATGGCAGCTGGCTGATTGTTGAATAAACAACCCGGCTTATGGGGTTCATAAGGGAAGAAGATCGCAAACATTTTAGGCAATAAACGCACCGCACTTTTATTTGGAATATCAGGGGTGAGCTGATAATCATCCGCCTCGTTATACTCCGTATAGACAGACAAATCTGGCTCATTTACGCCGTACTCAATCACCTCTTGCCCTGAGATTAAAAGTTGAATATCAATATATCTGTGATGAAGTTCCGCCTGTTTGCTTTCACTTGCTGAAGTGTCAAACTCCATCACATTCATATAAATTTCATCGGTTAAATCGTGTCGCCCCGTACTTAATTTAGACAAATCCATTTGCTTGAGCTGATGACAAATTTCTGCCAGCACACGAGGTAAACCTCTTGCAAAATCATTCCGAGTTAAATCACCTAAAATCATTTTTCACTCCTTCTTACATTGTAATCTTTTGTTGTTCCAGCCAATATGCGGCCCCTAATAATCCTGCGTCCGCCCCATATTGAGCAGGCTCAATTGGGCATTGATAAAACGCGGGCATTTGCTGTAAATATTGTTGCACTAAGGGTAAATAGCCCTCTGCTAAGCCGACACTGCCGCCCAGCACGACTTTTTGAATATCTAAACCAATCACCATATCGGCAATTAAATTGGCGATAGCTTGGGCGGAGCGTTGTACAAGTGCGGTAGCTTTTTCATCATTTTTTCTAAAACGCTCAAACACTTCTTTCGGACTGCAAGGATCTTCCCATTGCGAGGCCACCGCTTCAATGACTCGTCCTGACGCGATGGCTTCCACACACCCACGGCGACCACAACCACACATTGGGCCGTTAGGATCAGCCAGCATATGCCCGATATGCCCTGCGATGCCATTTGGCCCTGTGGTTAATTCTCCGTTTAAAATTATTCCGCCGCCAACGCCAGTGGAAACAGTAATAAAAAGAAAATTTTGCACCGCACTTTTATCTTGGCGGTAATATTCTGCACACACTGCCGCTTGCACATCATTTAACAAGCCGATAGGTTTGGAGGTATAGCGTGCGATACAATCTTCCAGCGGAAAGTTCGCCAGCCCGCCTAAATTTTTTGGGTTCAATGCGGTTAGCACACCTTGATTAATAATCCCCGTGGAGGCAACTGCCACCGCATCAAACTGCCCTGCATAATATCGCACCAAACTTTCTAACGCTTGTTCCATTCCCTGTGCGGATTGATCTTGCGGTGTGTGAATTTGCTGGCGTTGAGTGATTTCGCCATTCTCAATTAATGCCGCTGCAATTTTTGTTCCACCAATGTCTAAGCTCAAACAACGCATAACGCCTTCCTTGTTTTTATCATTTTGCCGATTTCACTGCGTCTGCAAACCAGCTTACGATATGTTCTAAACGAGTGAGTGCTGATCCAACAGTTACTGCATCAGCCCCAATTTCAATGGCTTTTTTCGCCAACTCTGGCGAGTTATAACGCCCCTCAGCCATTACATAACAGCCTGCAGCTTTGAGAGCTTTCACCAGCTGATAATCTGGCTCAGCGGGAATTTCTCCCCCTGTGTAGCCCGACATTGTGCTACCCACAATATCAAAGCCTAGTTTTTGGCAATACAGCCCCTCGTCTAAATTGGAACAATCTGCCATTGCCAAACAACCTAATTCTTTAATTTTTTGCACCGCACTTTCAATAGACACTGGGCGAGGGCGTAATGTTCCATCAACGGCGATAATATCTGCACCCGCTCGTGCTAAATCTTCAATATCTTGTAAAAAAGGCGTGATCCGCACAGGACTATCTGGCAAATCGCGTTTTACAATGCCAATAATGGGTTTATCCACCAAAGGACGCGTTGCTTTTAGGTTTTCTACCCCTTCAATGCGTAGCCCCGCCGCCCCGCCTAGCACGGAGGCTTGTGCCATCGCAGCTACAATTTCAGGTTTATCCATTGGACCGCCATCAACAGGTTGGCAGGAAGCGATAAGCCCATAGCGAATTTGGTTTAGTACGTCTTTAGGCTGTAATTTTGACATATAAACTCCAGTATATTTTTAGAAAGGAAGTTAATTTTCATTGGGGCTAGGATAGACCTCTCAAAATAAAATACAAGAGAAATACTTTAAAAGTGAGATCTTGATCATAAAATGGAGTGAAATTTCATAAAATAGTTTGAAAAAATACAGTTTGGCTTGTATTTTAAAAGGGAAAAATTATTTTGCTAAAAATAATGTACGTCTACGTTCACATAAGAATTACAAATTTTTTGAAATATTACTTCATTAAAGTTTGAGAACGAAAACATTACGCAGCAACTCGATTTCACAGCTTGTTATAGAAAAATACCAGCATATTTGGCTGAATGTCTTTTGGAGTCCTTATGAAATATTTCAATAAATTAGAAGAATGGATAGGGGGAATGCTATTCCTTGCTATCTTTGTTATTCTTCTTGCCCAAATTTTAGCTCGTCAGGTTTTTAATTCCCCATTTATTTGGAGTGAAGAACTTGCTCGTTTACTCTTTGTATATGTTGCAATGTTTGGCATTAGTATGGCAACACGCTCGCAACAGCATATTTATATTGATTTTCTGACGAATTTAATGCCAGAAAAAATACAGAAATGGCTAAATTCCTTTGTTCAACTGATTATTTTTACTTGTATTTTCTTATTTATCTATTTAGGTTTTAAGCTTTTCTTAGATTCTACCTTTGAGATCGTATCTTTACAAATTTCAGAAAAATGGCTTTATGCTCCTTTACCTTTTATCTCAATACTCATATTTATTCGATTTCTACAAGCTCAAAGTGAAAATTATAAGAACCAACAGAGCTTTTTGCCTGTATCTTTTTATGTAATTACTGCCCTATTATTATTTGCGATTTTGATGATTCATCCTGAATGGTTCAAAGCTTTGCGGATCAGTAACTACATCAAATTAGGCAGTAATGCGGTGTATGTGTGCTTAATTGCTTGGCTTGTCATTATGTTTTTAGGCACACCAGTGGGGTGGTCGCTCTTTATCGTGACCATTTTATACTTTGCGATGACACGCTGGAACATTGTCAATTCCGCGTCATCAAAATTAATTGATAGTTTAAATAGCTTCCCACTTCTTTCTGTACCATTCTTTATTTTAACAGGGATTTTAATGAATACAGGTGGGATCACAGAACGAATTTTTAATTTCGCTAAAGCTTTATTAGGGCATTATTCAGGCGGTATGGGACACGTTAATATCGGGGCAAGTTTGATTTTCTCTGGAATGTCAGGCTCAGCCTTAGCTGATGCAGGGGGATTAGGGCAACTTGAAATTAAAGCGATGCGTGATGCGGGCTATGACGATGATATTTGCGGTGGAATCACAGCAGCCTCTTGTATTATCGGGCCTCTCGTCCCACCAAGTATCGCAATGATCATCTATGGCGTGATCGCTAATGAATCTATCGCAAAACTTTTTGTTGCGGGCTTTGTTCCGGGCGTATTGCTCACCATCGCTTTAATGATGATGAACTATGCTATCGCTAAAAAACGTCATTATCCTAGAACTCCTAGAGCCTCTTTACAGCAACGTTGTGATGCGTTTAAAAAAGCGATTTGGGCAATTTTGACGCCAATTTTAATTATAGGAGGAATTTTTTCTGGTTTATTTACTCCAACGGAAGCCGCCGTAATTGCTGCTGCCTATTCTATTATCATTGGGATGTTTGTTTACAGAGAACTTACCTTAAGAATGGTATTTAAAAGTTGTATCGAAGCAATGGCAATCACAGGGGTAACAGCCTTAATGGTTATGACCGTAACTTTTTTTGGTGATATGATCGCTCGTGAACAAATAGCGATACGTATTGCCGATCTCTTTATGGCAGTGGCTGATACGCCAACCACTGTTCTCATTATGATCAATTTACTCTTATTGTTTTTGGGAATGTTTATCGATGCTCTTGCTCTGCAATTTTTAGTATTACCGATGTTGATCCCTATTGCCGTACATTTTGGTATTGATCTGGTATTTTTTGGTGTAATGACGACTCTGAATATGATGGTTGGTATTTTAACTCCACCAATGGGAATGGCGTTATTTGTTGTCGCTCGTGTGGGAAATATGTCTGTGAGTACTGTAACGAAAGGCGTACTACCATTTTTAATTCCAGTATTTATTACCTTGGTGCTTATTACTATATTCCCACAAATTATTACTTTTATTCCGAATCTTTTAATGCCGTAAGCATTAAAGTGTAAGTGCGGTTTAAAATAGGAATATTTTTAATAAAGGAGGTGAACCGTGAACCTCCTTTTTGGGGTAAATTATTCTACGCTAACCGATTGAATAATCACATCTTCTACTGGTACGTCTTGGTGAAAGCCTTTGTTGCCGGTTTTTACGCCTTTGATTTTATCTACAACGTCCATTCCTTCCACCACTTCACCGAACACAGCATAACCCCATTCTTGCACCACTTCTTTACCGAACATTTCTTTTGAGCGGTAATCCAAGAAGTTGTTGTCTGCCACATTGATAAAAAATTGTGCAGTAGCAGAATGTGGATCGCTCGTGCGTGCCATTGCGATGGTGCCACGTTTGTTGCTTAGGCGGTTATTCGCCTCATTTTTGATTGGGGCATTGGTGGCTTTTTCACGCATTCCCGCTTCCATTCCGCCGCCTTGAATCATAAAGCCATTAATTACGCGGTGGAAAATCGTGTTATCATAAAAGCCGTTTTTGCAGTAATTTAGAAAGTTTTCTGCGGTGATCGGTGCTTTTTCGCTGTTTAATGCGATTTTAATGTCGCCAAAATTGGTGTGTAAGGTAACCATTGTCATCGTTGTACTCCTCTAACTGATAAAGGCGGTTATTATTTCATAAAAGTGCGGTATAATTCCAGCTCATTATTTTGTCTAATTTCAAGAGAAACAAACAAATGCTAAAAATTTTCAATACATTAAGTCGAGAAAAAGAAGTGTTCACCCCTATTGAAGCCAATAAAGTGGGAATGTATGTGTGCGGCGTAACGGTGTATGACCTCTGCCATATCGGACACGGACGCACCTTTGTTTGTTTTGACGTAATTGCCCGTTATTTACGCTATTTAGGCTATGATTTAACCTATGTGCGTAACATCACCGATGTGGACGATAAAATTATCAAACGTGCCATCGAAAATAAAGAAACCTGCGATCAACTGGTGGATCGAATGGTAGGCGAAATGTATCGCGATTTTGATGCATTGAACATTCTTCGCCCAGATGTTGAACCGCGTGCTACTCATCATATTGCCGAAATTATTGATATTGTTGAAAAATTAATCCAACGCGGACACGCTTATGTAGCAGAAAATGGTGATGTGATGTTTGATATTGAAAGCTTCCCGCAATACGGCAAACTTTCCCGCCAAGATCTCAGCCAATTACAAGCAGGAGCTAGAATTGAAATCTCAGAAATCAAAAAAAGCCCAATGGATTTCGTGTTATGGAAAATGTCTAAACCCAACGAGCCAAGCTGGGATTCCCCTTGGGGCAAAGGTCGCCCTGGTTGGCATATCGAATGTTCCGCAATGAACAGCAAACAACTTGGCGATCATTTTGATATTCACGGCGGTGGCTCGGATCTAATGTTCCCGCACCACGAAAACGAAATTGCCCAATCTTGCTGCGCTCACGATGGCGACTATGTGAACTATTGGATTCATTCAGGAATGATAATGGTGGATAAAGAAAAAATGTCGAAATCCCTCGGCAATTTCTTCACCATTCGCGACGTGTTAAATCATTACAACGGCGAAGTGGTGCGTTATTTCTTGCTCACTGCCCATTATCGCAGCCAACTCAATTACAGCGAAGAAAACCTTAACCTCGCACAAGGGGCATTGGAGCGGTTATACACTGCGTTACGCGACACCGATCCAAGCGTCGCACCACAAGGTGGCGAGGAATTTGTCGCCCAGTTTAAAGAGGCAATGGACGATGATTTCAACACCCCAAATGCCATTTCCGTATTATTTGAAATGGCAAGGGAAATCAATAAGTTAAAAGCTGAAGATAAAACCAAAGCGGATCACCTCGCCGCCCGCCTGCGTGAGCTTGGCAACATTTTAGGCTTATTGCAACAATCGCCAGAAGCCTTCTTACAAGCGGGAGCAGACGACAGCGAAGTGGCAAAAATCGAAGCCTTAATTAAACAGCGTAACGAAGCTCGTGCCGCAAAAAACTGGGCTGCCGCAGACGAAGCCCGCAATCAACTCAACGCAATGGGGATCGTATTAGAAGACGGTGCAAACGGCACAACTTGGCGTAAGCAATAAGGGCAATAATCCACAATTTTCAATAAAAAATGGCACAGTTTAGACTGTGCCATTTTTATCAAGGTAAAGTGCGGTATTTTTTATCCGATTTTTCTTACAAAATCTCTCCCACGCTGACTTTTCCATTCATCTTCGATGGCAGTGTAGAGCATTCTTGGCTGCTTGCATCACAAATTTCAACTTCACTTCGCTCTTCTGGTAAAGAAACATTTTGTATTATGTTATCTATTTGATTTAAAGAGGTTGGAAGGTTCGTGTTACTCGCTTGTTGTAAACCTAAATTGCTTGCTTTGACACCTTGAATTTGATCAATATTGCGTAGCATATCTCTTAAGCTCAGTGCCTGACTTTTGCCAGTAACAACATTTGAGGCAAGAGAAACAATGCGTGGTCGTTCAAAATAATTGAAGATAGCACTTTTCATTACTTTGATATTCGGAACATAATCTTTGCTAGAATTATCGTAAGATTTAAAGGCTCTTGCACCATTAGGGGCAAAAATATTAAATTCTAGATTACTTAATGTGGTACCCGATATAACATTCCCTTTTTCATCTCTTTGGATAATATCTCCCACATCAAAACCTATTCCTTCAATAAAGTAGTCCGCACTATTTGCACCAAATACGGAACCACTGTCTTTTGGATAAGGCCCAGTATGAATAACGGTAATGCGTAAATCTTTTGCCGAAGACTCTCCACTTAACGTTGTTTTTCCACTGGTTCGGATACTATACCCCTGATATGTTTTGGCATAAATACTGCTATTTTTACCAACAACATCACCAATTAAGAAAATACCAGCTGCCCCCGGCATTGCGGATGTATTCAGCCTATCCTCTCCGCTGACGAATAGGTGGCTATGATCTAATCGAATATTCTTCGCATTTATCCCTATTTTGCTGGCTTTAGGCATAAAATCATCATAAAGCGGTCGAGCATAATTGACCGTTAAACGGCTATTTTGAATATCGACATCTTTGGCAAGTAAATGCATAAAACCATCTTTACTGTTTAGTTGGCTATCTCGAATTGTGATTTTTGTGCCGTCAATATGCGAACGCTGGCTTGTGGCATCGCCTACCCATTCAGCAAAGGCTCTGTTTAATTCTCTATTTGCTGCACGGCTTGCTCTTTCGCTATGAGCAAGTTTGCGTGTAAATGGCGTATTATTTACATCCCAATTATATTGATTAAAATCATAACGTTCGTTTAAGACGGAAAAATTCCCTCGTGTAATACGTTCTTCCAAATTCGCAATAAGGTATTCATAGCCTTGCTTTTTCACATTTGCAGATAAATTAGTCTCTTTGCTGAAATAAGAACGCTGATTACCTGCATTGATATAGATTCCGATCTCATCTTTACTGGTAACTTTATTTAACTGCACTGTTTTAAATCCGTCCGCAATGATGAAGTCTTTACTTTTTTGGAAAGTGACTTCGTTTAGTTCAACGTTAAATGGGGCGTATTGATGAGCGGTAAGGCCAGGAATATTGGTGGCTTGTTTGGCAACTTCAATTTTCTTCCAACTTGAATTAATGGTACTGCCATCAGAAAATGTTGAGCGAGATAAAACGGTCTCCACTTGAGCAGGAACTGTTACTAACTTGTCTTGCACAAACGCCTTGAAATTTTCTTTCACAAAAGTATAAAAATTAACATTTTCAACATTCTTATTTTGAATTGTTGGATTTTCTACAAATTGCGTCCAAAGTTCAGGTAAAGAAATCTGCTGATTATCTTTTGTAGGGAATTTCAATTCGAATTCTTTATAAAACTTGATGTTTTTTAATAATTCATTTAGCGTTTTCTGTTTTAGAGATGTACCTGTTACATTATATAAGGAAATCAATTGCCCGTTTTCTTGTTTTACTTGCAAGATATTTTCTTGTAAAGGCACAAATCCTGTTGTACTTCCAATGCCGAAAGAGCCTCCACCAAGATTAATATGGCTTCTTTGTAAACGAATCGTTGCTTCATTATCCTTGGAATTATTGGCTAAAATCATTACATTATGTTTTCCGCCTTCAATATGATTAAACTCTGCATTTTGAATTTCAAGCTGAGTTTGTGTACTGATTGTTGTTAAAGGTAAGGCAATATTCTGTTTTAGCTTTTCCGATAAACTCTGTGACACCATTAAAGGATAAATTTGTTTTTTCTCGTCATTCAGAAAGCCTGTTTTCGTTTTACTGTTGTCAATACCTTGAGAAACAGGGCGACGATTATTCAAAATCGATGCTAATAATGTCAAATCTTCAAATTTTGCATCGGGTTTATTTTGTTGTACTTCTTTTAAAAGCTGAGTGACATTTGATTTTAATAAATAAACGGCTGGAGCAGTATAAACTCGTCCCTCAACTGTAACGGTTTGATCGCCCGATAGAAGAGATAACTGTTTCTCATTAATGCCCAGTTTATTAATAAGTTCTTGTTTTTGCTCCTCAATAACTTTCGTTGTCAAAGAATCCAATTCATTTTTCTTGAAGAAAGAATAATCTTTTGCCTTAATCTTCTCTTCTAATATGTCAGCAATTTTACTGTTAATGGAATCAAGCTTATCATTACGTTTAATAATTTTGATATCGCTCAATTCACCATTTTTTTCGTTATAACTAATTTCTAAAATGCGTTCATCAAGATAAGGCAAGCGTAATGCATCAAATTTCTTGTTAAACTCAGGTCTATAACCTCTGCTATCTGTTTGATAGCCTCCATTTTTAGCACTAATCACAAAAACGACATCACTTTGATTGGCATAGAGTTTCCCATCATCTCCAATTAAACCATTCTCGGATTGTTCCGCTTTAGCAATCGTTTTTTTGTCCGCCGTATAAAGAATTTTTCCTTGTTCATCACGTGCCATTTTTCCTGATTGGAAGCGATCATTATGGTGATAAGTGGCTTGTTTAACGTTGTCTGTTTGTGCAAGTGCGGTGATTTTTCCGCCTATTTTTATGCTTGCATCTTTGTCTTTCCCCGTTTGCGTAATTTTAAGGGTAGCCCCATTACGGCTATCTTTACCATAGCGAATGTCCGATTGTTCCGTGAGAACGATTTTTCCGCCTTCAATAGCGATGTCATTGGCTTCCAGTAAGCCCGCATTATTTACCGCTGAATGTTTAAGCTGATCTTCCCCTTTGGCAGTAAGCAAAATGCGATCATTAGAAATAATCGCTCCCTTGTTTTCAATTAGCCCCGCTACCTGTTTACCCGTTAAGCTAATGCTGAAATTGGCTAAATCAAAAGTAAAACTGTCCCCTGCTGCTAACAACACGGTTTTATTTTTCACTGCAATGCCATCAAGATTGCCTGAATAATTCAGTTTAATTACCTCTTCGGGATTTCCCGTTAGGTGAAGTTTGCCGTTATTCACGACCTTATCGCCCACCAAATAAATGGCTTCTTCCGCCTGAATGACTCCCTCATTACGAATTTCACCCTCTTGCTCCTTTTTCCGCTTAAAGCTGGCTTCATCTCGTGAATAACTGTATTTCGGTTTATCCGCGAGTTTTTCCACCTCTTTCGTCGTGGCAAGAATCGCCCCCACGTTCACCTGTGCGTCTTTGGTAAAGATCACGCCGTTAGGGTTAGCTAAAAACACTCGCCCATTGGCATTCAGTTTGCCTTGAATGGTGGAAACATCCGCCCCCGTTACACGGTTATAGGCGATACTTGAGGAAGCGGGCTGATTGAATGTGACACTGGCTTGTTTGCCAATATTAAAACTTTCCCAATCAATAGAAACGCGATCGCTTTTTTGATCGATAGTCATTGCATTGTTGTTTTGTGAAATGCTGGCGTCACCTTGAGTGAGTTTGTGATTTTTAGGTAACGCATTTACATCAATATTGTTAGCGATAGCTGAACTAGACAGTATGGCTAAAGAAATAAGGCTAAGAGAAGTTTTCATAGTTTAGCTCCTAAATGATTGTAAGACATTGATATTCCAATAACTTAAAACAATTTTAAGAATGACAATACAAATTGGTGATCTTTTTCATTTGCCAATTTGTGACCAATAGGGCGGCTATAGTACGCATTTATTGAATAATTATTCGGAGCAGAAAGCTGGAATCCCACACCTATACTCTGTAATTTGATTTGATTCGTTTCTTCAGGACGTTGATTATAGGTACTGATCTTGTGGTATTTTTTACCCGCACCAATGTCATAAAATGCTGATGTCGTGAGTAAACTTTCTTTGAAAAGTGGGTAATAATGTTTGAGCGTAAATTGTCCAATGACAGCGTCAGATAAGGAAACTGCACCGGCTCGATATCCTCGCACAGCAGATTGACCGCCTAATAACATTTTTTGATTAGAAGAGAGGTTTCGATCACTTAATTGCCCTTTCACATTAATATCAAAGGCAAAATCATAAGGTAAGATCTGCTCGTGTCCTAATTCAATATTGGTTAAGGTAAATTTATTATTTTCTTGCCAATCTAGAGGACGATTTTGATAGGATTCTGACGTTTGATTATGTTCCTGCCCAATACTCATTGCCATATTAAAATAGGTCGTTCCCTTTGGTAGGCTATTCCAAACGCCATTTAATTCTAAATTAACGAGATTAATCCGAGTGTGGTTTTCTACTTCTTGGCTAGCGACTTGGCTATCTGCAATACGATTATGTGAAAGTGTAAGTTTGGTATTAACGTGTAAATCAGGTTGGCGGATAGTTGGATGTAGAAGATAAATCCCTACATTTTGATTATATCCCTTAGCATTTAATGCAGCGAAATCACCGCCTAATTTATAGTTTAAATATGAGAAGTAAGTACCGATTTTTGTTCCATATCCATCTAATAACGCCGAATATTCAATCCGAATATTTTTCAAACGACGGTTTTGGGAGCTTAACGCATTGATACTCAGCTCATCACCTAATCCGGCCAAATTGAACAATTTTCCACCCGCACTTATCCGATAGCGTCCTGTACTCGTTGAGCCTTGGTTATCGGAAAAAACATAAGCTTGCCAACGTTTGGCATCTTGCAAAAGGACATTAACATCTGTTGTGCCTGTCTTTTCCCCAGCCTGTACACTTAATTTAGATTTAATTCCTTGAATATCATTTAATAGTAATGCTAATTTTTCCGTTTCTGTTTGAGATAAATAACGTTGGCTATTAATACTTGTATTTGCCATTCGTCTGACAAAATTGGCGGATAATTTGCTTTGATTATCAATGTTAATTTTCCCAATATTCCCTTCCATCACGCCGATTGTAAGCTCACCATTTTCAATTTCTTGAGGTGGTAAGAAAGCTCGAGCAACTAAATAATTATGCTCACGGTAATATTGCGTAATTTTTTCTGTGAGTTGGTTTAAATCATCAAGTGTTATTGATTTGTTAAGATAAGGTTTAATTAAATGCGATAAATCTTGTTTTACTGGCGTTTCTAAACCTGTCTCATTGAGCAATTTAATATGTATCTGGTTTAACTCAAAACGCAGTGCATTATTGCTTTGCGAATGAATATGTACGGGTTGTTTGAATAACTGCCCATCAGGCTTTTCTAAACGTTTACGTTGTTGATTGAGTTCCTGTGAAATAGCCCCAGCCTGTTGCAATTGATCTTGAAAGCTTTCTTGAGCTTGAACATATAACGGTAAAGTAAGAATACAACCAAGTAGATAATTAGAATAACGCATAATATTCACCTAATAAAAAAGAGATAAGAGTTTATTTTGCGAACGATTTTACACAAATGAAAATTATTATCAATAGTGTTGACTTTTTATTTTTTAACAAATACTATCAACTCAATTAACAAAACAGTGAATGAGAGGTTTTTCCAATGAAATTAAAGCGATCACCTATTTACTTTGCACTTTGTTCATTGCTGCCATCAGTAGGCGGGGCAGAAATGTTAGAGGAAATAGAAGTTTCTGCTTTACGAGATCCGACAGAGTATGCTCAAACACAAAATAAAATTGAACGTTTAGATCGCAATCAACTAGAGGAAACACAAGCAACGAGTGTTGCTCAAGCAATTTCATCTAAACCGAATATTTCAATTTCTGGAGGGAGTCGCTCACTTGCTCAAAAAGTAAATATACGAGGGCTTAGCGGAACCCGTGTTGTGCAAGTGATTGATGGCGTTCGACAAAATTTTAATTTGGAACATCGCGGATCTTATTTTCTTCCGCCAAGCACCTTGGGGCAAATTGAAGTGGTGAAAGGCCCTAGCAGTGCCTTGTGGGGCAGTGGTGCATTAGGTGGCGTAATGGCAATGCGAACGCTTAATGCCTTTGACTTACTTAAAAATAATGAGCCTTGGGGTGTGTTAGTCAAACATGGCTACCAATCCGCTAGTTCCCTTAGTGAGACGCAAGTGGCAGCTTATGGTGCGAATGAAAAATTTGATGTGCTAGTTCAGGGTTTTCGCAATAAAAGCAATAACTTACGTTTGGGTGAAAGTTTGGGTGAGTTGCCTTACAGTGGCTTAACTCAACAAGGGGGCTTGTTGAAAGCGGGCTGGCAAATTAACGAAACTAACCGTCTTGAACTAAATTTCCGCTACACAGTCAATAAGCAACTCGCCCCAGCTAATAATGAAATGGCAGAGCCTTATACGCCTATTGATTTTTTTGATTATGTTAAGAAAAGCCGTGACACAGGTGGTAAAGTGGATTACAGCGAAGCGGGCGGAACAACAGATTTAGCACAGCAAAAAATTGTCGATACAGGGCTTTCTTTGCGTTATCTCTTTAATCCAGAATCAGACTGGGTAAATAGTGAATTGACCCTCTACACTAACCGCACTAAAGAAACGGAGCAAAACCAACGCACCCTCGCTAATGACGAAACTCGTTATCGCACTTGGGGTTTTAATTTCCGCAATAGCTCAGAATTTGAGCGAGCTGCCTTTATTTATGGAGTGGATTTTTATCAAGATCACGCCATTACTTCAAGGGAGAAAAATAATGCGGATACCTGTACAGGAGTGAACACTTCGGCAGCTAATAATGGAGGTATTCCTGTAGGCTGTGAGAGATTCCTAGGTACTGCAAAATATCGCCCAAATCCTTACAATGCAAAAGCCAATGTGTGGGGAACCTATTTGCTTAGCCATTTGAAACTTGCAGAGCAATGGACGCTTTCCCCAGCGTTGCGATTTGATCATTACAAAACCTCAGAAGTCAGCTCACAAAGCTATCAAAAAAGCCATTTATCGCCTGCATTGACGCTCAGCTATCAGCCAACAGACTGGTTTGACATTAATGTGAAATATAACGAGGCTTTCCGTGCTCCGAGCCTGCAAGAACGTTATGTTTCGGGCAATCACTTTGGTTATGACAGAATGCTGGTTACTTCTTTCCAATCAAACCCGGATCTCAAGCCCGAAGTTGCCCGTAATAAAGAAATTAATGTTAACTTCCATTGGCAAAATCTGTGGAAAGCGGAAGATTCGTTAAAAATTAGCACCGCACTTTTCCAAAATGACGTGAAAGATTTTATTAATCTTGAAGTAATTAAATATAATGATGAAGCAAAAGCTATTCCTGAAATATTTCAATACCGCAATGTTCAAAATGCCCGTTTGCGTGGGGTAGAATTCAGCACAGAATACCAAACGCCAAACTGGTCGCTCTATGCCAATTATGGCATGCTCAGAGGAAAAGATCGTCAAACGGGTGAAGCCTTGGAAAATATTAATGCAGATAGGATCATTGTTGGCGGAAATTATGCCGTGGTGGCAGATAAATTTTCCGTTGGCGGTCGCTTAAGCCATTACTTTGCCCAAAAACGCTTACCAAGCAAAACCACGCAAGAATATCCCGCTTACACCCTTGTGGATCTCACCGCGACCTATGCACCAAAACAAGGGGAGTGGGAAAACTTACGTGTTGATTTTGCGATTGAAAATCTCTTTGACAAAGCCTACACCCAAGCATTCAGCCTCACGCCATCGGCAGGGCGAAATGTGAAAGTGAGCGTGGCTTATCAATTCTAACAGTTCAATAAAAAAGGAAAGTTATGACATTGCAACAACAAATTGCTCAGGTGTTAGAATCTCAGCCTGATTTACACACCCTTGATTTAGCAGAGAAATTCCAACTTCCTGAAGGAAAAATTCTCAAAAATTTACCACCGCACTTTGTCTCTTTCTTTACGGGGCAAGTGGAAGCCCTGCTTGCGGAAATCCACACTTGGGGAGAGGTAGTAACAATTATCGAAAAAGCGGGTTCGATCTTTGAAGTATCGGGCGTTTTCCCGCAGGGTAAAACGGGCTACGGCTATTTCAATCTGAATATGGATAAACAGCCAAACATCGCCTTGCACGGGCATCTCAAATTAGACCGCGTAAAAGACATTGCCCTTATCAGCAAGCCATTTCGTGGCAAAGAAAGCTATGCCATCGCCTTTATTAGCGAAGATGATAATGTGCTATTTAAAATTTATCTCGGCAGAGATACGCAACGCCAGCTTTTCCCTCATCAAGTACAAAAATTTAACCAACTGAAAAATAAGGAAATTTTATGCTAGATCGCCAACAGCGTTTAAATCACCGCTTAAAACCCGAAATTGAAGAATTAAAACAACAATGTAAGACCCTGTTACTAGCCACCGTTGATGAAGTGGGAATGCCGAACGCGAGCTACGCCCCTTTTGCGGAAAGCGAAAAAGGCTACTATATTTTTATTTCCACGATTGCCAAACACGCCCGCAATTTGAAACAAAATGGCAAGGTGTCTTTAATGTTGATTGAAGACGAGCAATCCAGCCGCCAAATTTTCGCCCGCCACCGCTTAACTGCGGAGGCGGAAGTGATTGAAGTACCGCGAAGCACCCCAGAATGGGAACTTGGCACAGGCTTACTGCAACAACGCCACGGCAATCTAATGAAGGAATTGGTCAAAATGCAAGATTTCTCCCTCTTCCACCTTATTCCGAAACAGGGGCTATTTGTAAAAGGATTTGGACAAGCCTTCCAAGTTGATGCCAATAATGAAATTGATATTGTGCATTTAGATCAGGGGCATATTGAGGAGTCGTAGTTTTTGAATAATAAGGCTGGGATTTATTACTCAGCCTTATGTGTGAGCTTTTTTAGTAATAAGAATATCCAAGGCCACAAAATCCCACTTATTATTGCTCCAAGCACTTCTTGCCAATGAAATTCAGCACTGTGTAGAAATAATTCTATAATAAAAATACTGAATCGGATAAGAAATATAGCGATAAAAATAAGTATGCCTTGCATCCACAAGGATAGATTACGGAATAGGGTATTATTTTTGGCTAAAAAGTAAGCAAAAATGGAAAGTACTAACGCGTGTGTACCCAATGTAGCCCCTAAAACAAGATCCCATATAATCCCCATTGAGAATGCCGTCCCAATATTAATTCTAGTGGGGAAAACTAAAATCCAATAAGATAAAATTAAGACAAGCCAAGCTGGTTTAAAATACTGAAGGTGTGTTGGCCAAGGTATTATTTCTAATATAATCGCCACAAGGAAGGTGATGGCGAGAGAAATAAAGTGAGAAATTGGATTATATTTCATTAATCTTCCTCTCTATGAGGTGGTAATTCAGATTCAATTAAGTCGTACGGCATTTCCAATGATTGATCTATGTGCTGTTCTTCTAGAGATGGTGAAGAAAGCGGTTCTTGAGAAAGGAGTTTTTTGGCAACTTTAGGTTTTTTTTGATATTCAAGACGTTGATGTACTGCTTTACGCACATCAGCTGGAGTACTTGAAGATACTTTTCGGATATCCTCATTAGTGGGCCATAAGAGAAGTACATACCGTAAACGATCAAGGGATGCTAGAGGTTTTGCGGTAATTGTTGCAAAATAATTTTTATTATCTCGAGAAACGTTTTCTACGATAGCAACAGGGTATCCTTCGAGAAAACGCCCTCCAAGTCCAGAGGTGACTAATATATCGCCTTTCACAATATCTGCAGAACGTGAAACATTATCTAAAGTTAATTCATCATTTTGACCTGTTCCGCTTGCAATTGTGCGGACATCATTTCGTAAAACTTGAACAGGAATCGAATGGGTAATATCGGTAAGTAACAATACTCGGCTAGTATTTGCTCCAACAGAGATGATTTGTCCTACAACCCCTTTTTCATCAATCACTGCTTGGCCTATATAAACACCGTCATTTTCACCTTTATTAATGACAATTTGTTGCCGATAAGCATTTGTTTCTGTAGTAAGTACTTCAGCAATTTTTTTGTATTCGTCGGTACGTAGTGGGGAATTAAGTAATAGGCGTAAACGCTGATTTTCTACTTTTAGTTGATCTAAAAGGAGTAAATCAGCATTTTTTTCACGTAACTGTGCTCTTAATACTTTATTTTCTATCTGTAATTTATTGGTATCAACGAGATTATAAGATACCCCATCAAGTATCGTTCTTGGTGTATTCGCAAGATAATAAACGCTACTAATGGCTGTTTCCATTAAACTTCTGACCTTTATCATTGTATTTGTTTGGCCATCAGAGATGATTAAAATCATAGAAAAAATGACAGCCAAAACTAAACGTATGCCAAGATAAGGACCTTTTCCAAAGATAAGTTTCATTGATATTGCTCAGAAAAAGTGCGGTCAAATTTCTACTATTTTTGACCGTACTTCATTAACAACATAATATACTTAGATATCATCACTAAAAATATCAGCACCGTGCATATCCAGAGCTTCCCCTCCACCGCGAGCAACACAGGTTAAAGGATCATCTGCCACAATGACTGGAACGCCAGTTTCTTTTGATAACAAAATGTCGATATTGCGTAATAAAGCCCCCCCACCAGTTAATACGATACCACGCTCAAAAATATCTGCTGCGTGTTCGGGTTGGCATTCTTCTAAAGCCGTTCTCACTGCTGCAACAATGCCGTTAAGAGGTTGCTGAATAGCTTCTAACACATCTTTGGAGGTAAGAGTAAAGGTTCTTGGGGCACCTTCAGCAAGATTATGCCCATGAACTTCCATTTCTTTTATTTCATCACCTTCTTGAATATAGGCTGTACCGATTTCTTCTTTGATACGTTCAGCTGTTGGTTCTCCAATGATTGAGCCAAATGTACGACGAACATAAGCAATAATTGCTTCATCGAATCGATCACCGCCAATACGTACAGAAGAAGAATATACGATACCATTTAGTGAAATCACGGCAATTTCAGTCGTTCCACCACCAATATCAATGACCATAGAGCCAGTTGCAGTGGAGACAGGAAGTTTTGCTCCGATCGCAGCTGCCATAGGTTCTTCAATTAAATATACTTCACGAGCTCCCGCACCTAACGCTGATTCTTTGATTGCACGGCGTTCTACTTGCGTTGCTCCCGCTGGAACACATACTAAAACGCGAGGGCTAGGACGCATAAAGTTCCCACTATGCACTTGTTTAATAAAATATTGAAGCATCTTCTCTGTCACAGAGAAGTCAGCAATGACCCCATCTTTCATTGGGCGAATTGCCATAATGCTTTTTGGGGTACGCCCAAGCATTAATTTTGCTTCTTTTCCCACTGCCGCAATACTCTTCATTGCCCCACCTCGCCCTTGGCGAATGGCAACAACAGAAGGTTCGTTTAATACAATGCCTTGACCTTTGACATAAATTAATGTGTTTGCTGTCCCTAAATCAATGGAGAGATCATTTGAAAATAAGCCACGAATTTTTTTGAATAACATAAGTGTTCCGTTAATGTAATTGTATAAAAATACTCACACCAAAGTGTAAAAAATTGTGGTAAATGTATCAAAAAATCAGCATTGATTACAGCGATTTTTTATCAAACTTGCAGAAAAGTTACCGCACTTCCATCTATTTAAGCGGTTACTTTTTGAGTATTTGCTTTAAGAAGCGTGCTGTATGCGAACCTTTAACCTCCGCAACTTGTTCTGGCGTGCCTGTCGCAATGATTTGCCCGCCTCCACTACCACCTTCAGGCCCAAGATCTACAATCCAATCTGCAGTTTTGATAACATCTAAATTATGCTCAATCACCACAATCGTATTACCTTGGTCACGCAAGCGGTGCAAGACATCAAGCAGTTGTTTAATATCGGCAAAATGCAAACCTGTTGTTGGCTCGTCAAGAATATACAATGTTTTTCCCGTATCTCGTTTAGACAGCTCAGTGGCTAATTTTACGCGTTGTGCTTCACCACCAGAAAGCGTGGTGGAAGATTGCCCTAAACGGATATAAGAAAGCCCAACATCCATTAAGGTTTGCAATTTGCGAGCAATTTGTGGGATAGCATCAAAAAACTCACGAGCTTCTTCCACTGTCATATCCAACACTTGGTTAATCGTTTTGCCTTTGTAACGAATTTCTAAGGTTTCACGATTGTAACGTTTTCCTTTGCATTGATCACAAGGGACATAAACATCAGGTAAAAAGTGCATTTCTACTTTGATTACCCCATCTCCTTGACAGGCTTCACAGCGTCCGCCTCGCACGTTAAAGCTAAATCGACCGGGATTGTAGCCTCTTGCTCGAGCTTCTGGTACACCAGCGAATAATTCGCGGATAGGGGTGAATAATCCCGTATAAGTAGCAGGATTTGAACGCGGTGTACGTCCAATCGGGCTTTGGTCAATATCAATCACTTTGTCAAAAAATTCGAGTCCATCGATCGATTTGTATGGTGCGGCTTGGGCGTTTTCAGCACGGTTTAATGCACTTTGTGCTAAAGGAAATAAAGTGTCGTTAATTAATGTGGATTTGCCCGAACCAGATACGCCGGTGACGCAAGTAAATAATCCAACGGGGATTTCTAAATTGACATTTTTTAAGTTGTTGCCCGAAGCCCCTTTAAGTTTTAAGATTTTCTTTTTATCAAGTGCGGTGCGTTTTTGCGGAATTTCTATTTTTTCCTTTCCAGATAAAAATTTCCCCGTCAAAGAATTTGGATCTTGCATGATTTCTTGAGCAGTGCCTTGAGCAACAACATTGCCGCCGTGTACGCCCGCACCTGGTCCAATATCAATAATATGATCCGCAGCAAGAATAGCATCTTCATCGTGTTCTACCACAATCACTGTATTCCCTAAGTTTCTTAGATGAATCAACGTGTTAAGTAAACGCTCATTATCGCGTTGATGTAAGCCAATAGAAGGCTCATCAAGTACATACATCACCCCCACTAAACCCGCCCCGATTTGGCTTGCGAGGCGAATACGTTGTGCTTCACCGCCAGAAAGGGTTTCGGCGGATCGGGAAAGGGAGAGGTAATTTAAGCCAACATTGACTAAAAATTGCAACCGCTCTTTGATTTCTTTCAAAATTTTGTCTGCAATTTGAGCACGTTGTCCGCTTAAGGTTAGGCTATCTACAAAGTTAAAGGCTTCCCCAATACTTTTTTCAGAAACTTCGGGAAGATTTGTTTCCCCAATAAATACATTGCGAGCCTCTTGACGTAAGCGAGAACCCCCGCAATCTTTACAAGGGCGAGTGCTGATATGTTTCGCTAACTCTTCACGCACCGCCATAGATTCGGTTTCTTTATAACGGCGAGCCATATTATTGAGAATGCCCTCAAAGCTATGACGGCGTAGCACGACATCACCGCGATCATTCATATATTGGAATTCAATCTCTTCTTTGCCTGAGCCGTGCAGAATAATGTGTTGAATTTTTTTTGGTAATTCTTCGAATGGGCTTTCCACATTAAAACCATAATGTTTTGCCAATGAGGTGAGCATCTGATAATAATAGAAATTACGCCGATCCCAACCTTTAATCGCCCCACCAGCTAAGGAAATGCTTGGATTTTGCACCACGCGTTTTTCATCAAAGTATTGCTGAACCCCCAAGCCATCACAAGTCGGGCAAGCCCCCGCAGGGTTATTAAAGGAAAATAAGCGAGGCTCAAGTTCTGGTACAGAATAGCCACAATGCGGACAAGCAAAGTTTGCGGAAAACAGCAATTCTTCCGCTTTCGGATCGTCCATATTCGCCACCACTGCCGTGCCACCAGAAAGTTCTAACGCAGTTTCAAATGATTCCGCTAAGCGGGTTGCCAAATCTGGACGAACTTTAAAGCGATCCACCACAACTTCAATGGTGTGCTTTTTTTGTAATGCTAATTTTGGTGGATCAGAAAGATCGCAAATTTCCCCATCAATTCTGGCGCGGATATAACCTTGCGCGGCAATATGTTCTAAAATTTTAATATGTTCCCCTTTGCGATCTTTCACCACTGGGGCAAGCAACATCATTCGGCTTTCTTCCGGCAATGCCAGCACCTTATCCACCATCTGGCTAATTGTTTGTGCTGCCAAAGGGATATGGTGATTCGGGCAGCGAGGCTCCCCCACACGGGCAAATAATAAACGCAAATAATCATGAATTTCCGTGATTGTTCCCACTGTAGAACGTGGGTTGTGAGATGTTGATTTTTGCTCAATAGAAATCGCGGGGGATAAACCTTCAATATGATCCACGTCTGGTTTTTCCATCAACGATAAAAATTGACGTGCATAAGCCGACAGGGATTCTACATAACGGCGTTGTCCTTCTGCATATAGGGTGTCAAAGGCTAGAGAGGATTTGCCTGAACCAGATAGCCCCGTGATCACAATCAATTTATCGCGGGGGATGGTTAAATTAATATTTTTTAAATTGTGGGTTCTCGCCCCTCTTACTTCTATTTTTTCCATAATTTTTTGTCTATTCAAGCAATTTGAAATTATTTTGCGATCATTATCGCATAATCTGAAATAACTGTGCAAATATCCAGTTGATTTAGATGGAACTAATAGCTTTTTATTTTATTTTAAGGCAAAATAGCAAAAATTTTTATTTAATAATTAGACAGAGGAATTTATGGCTGGAGTAAATAAAGTTATTATTGTTGGAAATTTAGGAAATGATCCGGAAATTCGTACAATGCCAAATGGGGAAGCCGTTGCGAACATTAGTGTTGCGACCAGTGAAAGCTGGATGGATAAAAATACGGGAGAACGCCGTGAGATTACCGAATGGCATCGTATTGTGTTTTATCGTCGCCAAGCAGAAGTCGCTGGCGAATATTTACGCAAAGGCTCAAAAGTTTATGTTGAAGGGCGTTTAAGAACTCGCAAATGGCAAGATCAAAATGGCCAAGATCGTTATACAACAGAAATTCAAGGCGATGTTTTGCAAATGTTAGATAGCCGTGCAGATAGAGGACAAGGTGGGTATTCAGCTCAAGGGGGATATGCTCAACAAGGCGGCAACCAATATGCACAATCTACACCATCAAATTATCAAGCACCTCAGCAGCCTGCTACACCTCGCCCTTCATCATCACCCGCTACTATGGTTGATGATAATTTTGATGATGATCAGATTCCATTCTAGTTTTAACTATATATAAATGGGCTGTATTTTTCTTCCAAATACAGCCCAAATCGTTTCTTTACTTTGAGGTAATGGGCGATATTTTTCGTTGCTTTCACAGCGGACGACTTAATAATTCAGACATCTTTACCATTTTGAATCTTAATCAAAGTTTGGCTTTGAAAAACTGGGTGAGTTGGTCGCTGATTTGGCTGACGTACTCGGGTTTCCAGTAGGTTTCGATGTGGCTTGCACCTTCGATAATCACTTCTTTTTTATCCGCCGTGCCTGTGGCTTTTTGCATTGCTTGGTCGGTCATATATTTGGTGTCCGCAAGGCTTCCTGCGATCATCAACAGCGGTTGATTGATGAGGTCGGCGTGGTCGGTGGCATCAAAAGTCATCAAATCCAACAGGCTGCTGGTGTAGCGTAGCGTTGAGTTGGGGTGGTAGTGGGTTTTACCGTAATACTCAAAACCATCGCGATACAAACCTGCGGGCATTTTGTCGATGTCTGCTTGGGTGATTTTGGTTAAATCGGCGTTGGCACTGTATTCCACGTTGCCTTGTGCTTCTTTGCTGCGGGCTTCTGAGGCTTGTTGCAAGCGTTCCTGAATGGTGCTGATTTGGCTGTCGCCTAAGCCATTACGGCGAACTAAGCCCGTGTTGAACAGGCTGACGGTAGCAACGGCTTTGATACGTTTGTCGCTTTGTGCCGCCGCAAAAGTGTAGCCGCCACCGCCGCAGATGCCTAATGCCCCGATGTTGTTGGTGTCTACGCCTTTGAAGCTTTCGAGGAAGTCCACCATTACGTGTACATCGTTAATGCGGTTGAACGGTTTATCGGTTTGGCGTGGCTCGCCACCACTCGCCCCTTGATAGGCGGCATCAGCGGCAATGGTGATAAAGCCTTACTCCGCCAATTTTTGTGCATAAAGTCCTGCCACTTGCTCTTTCACGCCACCATTGGGGGGCAACGGTGATGGCTGGGTATTTTTTATTCGGGTCGAAATTGGCGGGGGTGTACACATTGGCCGCGATGGTAATACCGTTTACGCGGTATTTCACGGGGTGAATGTTCACTTTGCCCGCTTCGTTTTTGGTGATGGCGTTGGCGTTGGCGTAAACCAGCGTGAATGGGTTGTCTTGATAGTTAAAGTTGGCAGCCATTGCTTGCCCTCCTAGTAATAATGTTGATGCCAATACGGCGGAAACGATGGTTTGTTTAATGGTTTTTTTCATCTTGTGAACTCCGTTGAGATGGTTGGAACGTTGTCCAGCAAGAGCGAACCGCTAAACAACCTTCATTCAAAAAACAGACACTGCTTTTTGCGTTACGGGAGGCATTATAGGGGGAAAAGATTGTTTTGATTAGTGAGGGAATGTTCAATAGAGTTGTGAATAAAATTCAAGAATGGGGGAGTGGGCATTTTCTAAGAAAACAACCTCATTGAATGTGTTGTTCAACATTTTGGTGCATTATGCTAATATATTGTTTTTTCAACACATTATAGAGTCATGCAATGAGTATCAACGAATACGCTATTAACGCTAAAACCTTTTCTTTAAGCAAAGTATTTAGTTCAGATTTTCAGTATGTTATCCCAAACTATCAACGTCCCTATTCTTGGGAAAAGGAACATATTAAGCAATTATTTGATGATTTATATGAATTTTATCAACGCAGCACCGAGGAAGATTATTTTTTAGGCAGCATTGTTGTTATTAAACAAGATAAGATTCCGAAGTCTGATGTAGTGGATGGACAACAACGCTTAACCAGTTTAACAATTTTATTTGCAGCACTAGCAAGCTATTTAAAAGGCAATCATAAAGAAAGTATTAAAAA
The DNA here is from genome assembly GCF_011765605.1 of Avibacterium paragallinarum. NCBI lineage: Bacteria > Pseudomonadati > Pseudomonadota > Gammaproteobacteria > Pasteurellales > Pasteurellaceae > Avibacterium > Avibacterium paragallinarum. The sequence continues at coordinate 1,479,146 of NZ_CP050316.1, read as the reverse complement.
CTATATCCAACAAGCAGAAAACCCTGCTGAGGATATTCCTGCACAACCTAGGTTGACCTTACGTGAACTCGATAATGATTTTTTTAACAAATATATTCAAAACTTGGAATTAGAGCAATTACAAAAATTAAACGCTGAACACGATTGCAAAACTGATGCACAAAAGAATATTTTAAATAATGCAATTTCATTACTAGATCTTATTTCAGAAAAATTTAAAATTTCAAAAGATAAAAGTTTAGAAGATAAACGTTCAGAAATTTTTAATTTTTTTAAATGTTTGATTAATAAATGTTGTTTGGTTATTGTTTCTACATCTAGTCAAAAATCAGCATTTCGTATTTTTTCTGTAATGAATAATCGCGGTTTAGATTTATTGCCAATCGATATTCTCAAAGCAGATTTAATAGGAAAAATCAAAGATAATCAAAAAAAATATACAGAAAAATGGGAAAATTTAGAACAAGAATTGGGGCGTGATTCTTTTAACGATTTATTTAGTCATATTCGTATGATTAAACTGAAAAAGAAAGCAGAAAAAAGTATTTTAGAGGAATTACAAGAAAAGGTTTTCAAAGACAAAACCGACAAAGAAATATGTGCATTCATTAGTGAGGAACTAATCAGCTATGTAGATGTATTTAGTGCGTTAAAAAATAACCACTACCCAGCAGAAAAACATCAACAGAAAATCAATCAGCATATTCAATGGCTAACCCGTGTCGGCTTTTCTGAATGGATACCCGTTGCTATTTTATTTTTACATCAAAAACCAAATAATGATGAAGCATTGGAATTTTTGAAGAAGTTAGAAGTTTTAACTGCTTATTTGCATTTGTCTGCCCAAGATATTAATTCTCGCATTAAACGCTATGGACAAATTTTGGAATCCTTAGGAGAAAAAGCTAAAAATGGTGGTGATTCTTTATTACTTAGTGATGAAGAAAAGCGGCAGTTTAAAGCGTTATTAAATGGTGATATTTATAACAAAATGACATCTGTTAGACGTAACTATTTAATTTTACGTTTAGATTCTATGGTTTCAGATGGTGCGGCGACCTATAATAACGAATATGGATTACTTACCATTGAACACGTCCTGCCACAAACGCTGGAAGAAAATACCCAATGGTATGAATGGTGGGTTGATGAGAGTAAAGAAAACGAAGCGGAAAAGTACCATCAACACCAATTATGGTTACATCGTTTAGCCAATCTTGTTCCACTGAATAAACGACGCAATTCAGCGGCATCTAATTGGGATTTTGGTGAAAAGATAAACAAATATTTTCGTGGTAACGAAAATGTTTCATCTTACGCCCTAACTACCCAAGTTTTAAAGCAATCTGAATGGAGGCCAAAGGATGTAGAAGAAAGGCAAAAAAACTTGTTAGAACGCATTTGTGAAGTTTGGGATTTACCGAAGGATTAATCAAAAAAAGCCGTCTGATTTTTCAGACGGCTTTTTTTATAGGTTCAATAAATATCAATTAAAAATCTCACTTCTCCCAGCCCCCATCATTTTCTAAATTCTTGAACAAAATTCAACAATCACAGGGCATGAACCATCTCAACGAACTCAAACATTTTCTTACCGCCGCACAAGCAGGGAGTTTTACCAAAGCGGCGGCACAGTTGGGCGTATCCACCTCCGCACTCAGCCATTCCATACGCAAATTGGAAGAAGAATTAAAGATCAAATTGTTCAACCGCACCACCCGCAGCCTCGCCACCACTGAGGCAGGTGAGCAATTATTCATTTATGCTCTTATGGGAAAAATTCGACAGCTTTATGCAACGCTATCCCGAAGTAAAGCTGGAACTCACCAGCGATATGAAATTCACCGACATTATCACAGGGCGATTTAATGCAGGCATACGGTTTGGCGAAAGCCTCGAACAAGATCGATAATGTCGCCTAAGCACTAGACGACATTGAATTACCCCCTTATTTATCCAATCCGTTTTCTTTTAGCCACTCCGCCAAATGTTCTGCCACTTGCTGATTATTGGTATCCGACATTAAGAAATGGGTGTTGCCGTGAATGCCCACTTTCGGCAATTCCACCACGCTCACCTTGCCGCCGTGTTGGTTCACCACCTTTGCCCATTGCTTCGCCAGTTGCAAACGGGCATACCACTGCTCGCCGCCTTGCGTGCCGTCTAAATGGTCGGGGATAAAATCGCCAAAATAAATCACAATCGGCAGCTTGGTGAGGCGTTCAAATTGGGCTTTGCTGACTTTCATCGGGGCAACATCGCCAAATTGGCTGGTTTGTGTAGGCGGCACTTCACCCTCTGGGAACGGAAACGAACCTGGTTCAACGGCGATGATGCCTTTCACCTTGTCGCTTTGCATGGCGGTTGTCCAGCCGATCACGCCACCAGCGGAGTGGGTAACAAATACGCCTTGCCCTGTTTTGTCGAACAATTTCACCATACTATCGGTGATCACGCCCACATCAAACGCCCCTGTATCGGGTGTCATTTGGCGGAAAAACTGGTCTTGGCTGGCGGCATCTTTCGGGAACGCCACGCCTTTATTCATATTCGGATAAACACCGATACGGAACTGGGCATACCAAAATTGATCGTCAGGCACGGCAGGCAAGTTGGCGGCGACCGTGCTTTGCCCTGCTTGCCCGCGTCTTGGTTGGTCGATCAAATAAATCGGGTAACCTTTGCGTAAAAAAATCGTATCGAAGCCCTCACGGCCATCTGGCGTGGTTTGCCACGTACGTGCCGACTGCCCATAGCCGTGCAAAAACACCAGCGGATAAGGCTTGGCATTTACCGGAATTTGGTAAAATACACTGGCGTGATCGCCGTGCAAGGTTTGCCCACCAGCGGCGATGGAGGCGTTATACACGTCCCAAAACGGATTACTGCTTTTGCCCTTAATCGCCTCAGGCACGGGCGTGTATTGCCCAGCACTGGTTTTCACTGTGCCGCCCACAGCAAAACTGCCTTGCTTTTCAATGGTAATCGGGCTGGCAAAGGTTTGACCTGCCAACAAAGAAACCGCCGCCAAGGCGGTGAGTTTTTGACGAATGGATAGCATAATTTTTCCTTATCAACGATGAATGTAAATGATAGGGGATAGGATAGCAGAATGGACTTACTTTGATTAGCGAAGAATATGGGATAGGGTGTTGAATAATATTCAATAATAGGCGACGAACCCTAATGCTGTCTGAAAAAGGAATGAGGAAATGTTTTTGATTCGGTATTGAAATGAATGTGAAAGGCGGAGGGGCTGATTGAAAACAGGAGGCAGATGGCATAAAAACAGCGTAAAAACGCACTGCACTTTAAGCCAAACGCCTAAAGCACGGTGCATTATCAAGCCACTTTTTACAACTTATAAATGCTTTTTAAAGAAATCGGCGAAGGTGTCGAAAGGGATTTTGCCTGCTTGGTAGGCTTCTTCTGCCATATAGCGTGAATGGGCATTTTCGCCTGTTACGATCAGCATTGGGCGAGGGGATATTTCGCTGATGTAGCTCATCATTGGAATGTTCACGAAAGATAAGGGCATGGTGGCTGTCCACGCGGTGGTGGAGTTAATGGAACGTGGGTGGTAGCCGCGTTGGGTTTTGTAGAAGTTGTGGAACTGTGCCAATACGGGGTTGGCGTTTGCGGGCAGTTCGTCAGGTAGCCCTTGTTGGATTGGCACAACGTTGTTATTTGGATCTAACACCACTTCGTGTAAGCCGATGGCACGCTCACCGCTTTCGGCATCTGCCCAGCGTAGGTTGTTGAGGTAGGTTTTCACGATTTGGCGTTGTTCTGGGGTATAGCCATTTTTTTGGTCGCCCACGCCCCAGCCGATGGATCGGCTCATATCATACATTACGCTGGTGGCAACGGCTTTGACGCGGGTATCCATTGCGGCATCGTTTAATGCCATTCCGCCTAAACCGCAAATGCCTAATACGCCAAGTCGGTTGCGATCGACAAAGTTTTGCAAGCCGAGATATTCTAAGGCGGTGCTGAAATCTTCGGTGTTCACGTCAGGGGAAGCCATATTGCGTGGTGTGCCGCCACTTTCGCCCGTGTAGGAAGGGTCAAAGGCAAGGGTTACAAAGCCACGCTCGGCAAGGGTTTGAGCATAAAGCCCTGATACTTGCTCTTTCACCGCTCCAAATGGGCCGCTCACGGCGATGGCAGGCAGTTTGCCTTTAGCGTTTTTCGGGATATACAAATCGCCCACAAGGGTAATGCCATAGCGGTTTGCAAAGGCCACTTTGTGATGGTGAACTTTATCGCTTTGCGGAAAAATTTTGTCCCATTCTTGGGTGATTTCAATGTGTTGTGCAGGAATATCAATATGGGTTAAGGGGCTGTTTTGAGCCATTGCGTTGCCTCCTAATAAGGTTGTACTCAATAATAATGTGGTAAATAAGGGTTTGAATTTCATTATGGTTCTCCATTAATTGAATAACGCCATTATAAAGATTAATAATCCAATGATAATACGCTAAAATCATCATAAACTATGAACCACAGGTTAAGAATATGGACAAAATCAATTGCAACGATCTCTACGCCTTTTACCAAGTCGCCCAGCACCAAAGTTTCAGCCAAGCCGCCAACAAACTCGGCATTTCCGCCCCTGCCTTAAGCAAAACCATACGCCGCTCGAAGCTCGATTAGGTGTGCAACTGCTGCACCGCACCACTCGCAGCGTCTCCCTCATCCAAGCAGGGCAACAGTTTTATCAACAAGCCGAACACAGTTTCAACCGCCTCAACCAAGGCCTAGCCCAGCTCGAACACTACCGCCAATCACCCCGCGGCGTGGTGCGAATTAACTGTGCTAACCACCCCATCGAATGGCTACTGCTCCCCAAACTCGCTCCACTGCAACGGCTTTACCCCGACATCATCATCGAAGCCATTAGCGACAGCCGTTTTATCGACATCGTCAAAGATGGCTTTGACGCAGGCATACGGCTTGGTGACGATGTGGCAGAAGATATGATCGCCGTGAAAATCAGCGAACCGCTAAAAATGGCAGTAGTCGCCAGCCCAGGCTATCTGGCACAGCACGGCATACCGCAACACCCCAGCGAACTGGCACAACATTCGTGCATCGGCTACCGTATGCTCAGCAGCGGCACGCTTTACCCTTGGACATTCCAACACAACGGCGAAACCCACCAACTCACTCCACAAGCAAAATGGATTTTCAGCGATGATTACCCCGCTCGCACCGCTGCCAAAATGGGGCTAGGGCTGGCATACCTGCCCGAAAGTATGGTGGAACAAGACATCGCACGCGGTGAACTCATCGCCCTGTTCCCCAACCAACCCCCAACCCTGCCTGCGTTTTATCTCTATTACCCCAGCCGCCACATCTCCCCCGCCCTAAGAGTGGTGGTGGATTGCTTACGCCTAACGAATGGGTGATGGGGGAAAAGTGCGGTGGTTTAAAAACCCATTTTTTGGTTTGTGAGAAAAAAGAAAGAGAGGCTGTCTGAAAACAGGTTTTTCAGATGGCGTAAAAAACAGCGTAAAAAAACCACCGCACTTTCCTTATATTGTTGAAAATTATTCACAAGCCTATTTTGTTTTTGCCCACTAATTCTTTACTTGGCTTTTTCTTATAATGCGTTCCTTAATAATAACGAGGACGAAACAATGATATTTTCCCAAAAAACCTTTTTTAGCTTAATGTTATCAGCGGTGATGGCGATGCCGTTGCAAGCCAAGAATTTGATTATCTATTTCTCTCAGCCCGAAAGTTACACCCAAGATCAGCTGGTTGATGGCGTTTCGGGAGCGAGTAAGTTGGTGAAAGATGGCGAAATGCTTGGGGCAAATGAATATTTGGCGAAGGAAATTCAAAAAAATGCTGGCGGTGAATTATTCCATTTGGAAACGGTGCAAGCCTATCCAACAACACATCAGCCATTGTTAGACTTTGCCCAAACCGAGCAACGCAAAAATATCAAGCCTGCCTTGAAAGCCCTGCCGAATTTAGCGGAGGTAGATAGGGTCTTCTTGGTTTATCCGATTTGGTGGTATCAAATGCCGATGCCGCTTTATTCTTTACTGGAACAAGTGGATTTTAGCGGAAAAGAGATCGTGCCAGTTGTGGGACACGGCGGTAGTCGCTTAGGCGGAACGGACAGACAAATCCAACAGCTTCAGCCGCAAGCCAACGTGAAAGCAGGCTTTGAAGCCTACCTATATAAAACCGTTAGAGCAGAGCCTGAAGTGGAAAAACGCTTAGCTACTTTTTTACAGCAAAATGGTTACACGAAAAATTAAAGTCGTTTAAGTTCAAAATAAGACAAGGCAACGAGCCGCAGACAGTATAGCAAGGCGATGTAACGCCGTATTGTTTTGAAATCAAACGACTAAATACAAGAAAACCGCGAGCTCCCTATCGCTCATTGACAAAATGGCGTTATGGCTCGCCCTTCACACTACGGATTGTTAATGAAAAAGAAAACGCTTTTCCAGCTTGCACAAGATTTGGTAATGACGGTGGTATTGCTGTCATTATTTGGCTATCATTTGTATGACGAAAGCACGCACGAATGGCTTGGTATCGCCTTTTTTGCCCTGATTATTTCTCATCTTGTCTTGAATACTTGGTGGCTAAAAACGCTGTTTTCAGCCAAACCAACCCCTTACAGCCTGTTGCAATACAGCATCAATTTCACCACATTTTTATTATTTTTCACCGCCTGTATTAGCGGCATAATGCTGTCTAAGCACCTGCTGGCGGAAATGCCGTTCCATTCCACCAGCGATCTAATACGAAAAATTCATATGACCAGTACCCACTGGCTGCAAATAATGATCGGCGTTCATCTCGGCTTACATTGGAAAGCCATCACCAATTTACTGGCGAATGCTTACCGCCTAGACCTCGATCACTGGCTTGCCCGCAAGCTCATTCCCGCTTGCGGGCTCATTATCGCTGCCTATGGCGTGGTGATCTTCCTACAACGGGATTTATTGCCTTATCTATTGCTACAAGTGGATTTCGCCTACTTCAACTATGGCGAACCTCAAGGAATTTTTTATTTTGATTTTTTCACCATTTTAATTGCCACAGCTTACGCCACAAGAGGGGCGATCTGGGGATTATTCTTTAGAAAAAAGAAGGCGTTAGCTTGAGGCGGTTGAAGACGATTATTTTTCTTGCTCAAATAAACAGCACTCGAATTTACCTAGTGCAAAAATTGTGTAGCGGGGCGACATAGCAAAAAATTACCCAAAAAAACACCGCACTTTTGGATTAAAACATAAAAGTGCGGTACTTTTTTCGCATCATTTTTTAAATACGTTTCGTCTATTCTTAAGGCAAGTTTACGCCAGCGGTTAAAATAGACCTCGCTTGTTAAGAGAACGCAAAACACACCACGATCAAAGTGCGGTCGGATTTTCACTATTTTTTGCGATCTGCATCGAAAAAATGCCCTTTTCCCCTTGCCAGCTTTGCAAATGGCATTAGACTAAACAGAATTTCAGTTAAGGAGTTTGTATGACCAAATCGGAAATTGTTTCTTCAGTGGCGGAATATCTCACCTTTATGACCGCTACAGGCGAGAGCCAAGTTAATACCATTTATGCGGACGAAAATGTTTGGCTGAGCCAAAAAATGATGGGGCAGCTTTATGATATAGAGTCACATACTGTAACCTATCATCTGCAAAAAATATTTGCAGACAATGAGTTATCGGAAAATTCAGTTACTCGAAAATTTCGAGTAACTGCCGATGACGGTAAAAATTACCAGACCAAACACTACAATCTTTCAGCGATTATTGCCGTGGGCTATAAAGTCAATTCCGAGCGAGCGGTGCAGTTTCGCAAATGGGCGACTGAGATTATTCAAACCTACACCATCAAAGGTTTTGCGATGGACGATGAGCGGTTGAAAAATGACGGCACCCGTTTAGGCAAAAAGTATTTTGAAGAACAACTTGCCCGTATCCGAGAAATTCGCCTGTCAGAACGCAAGTTTTACCAAAAAATCACCGATATTTATGCGACTTCCATTGATTACGACCGCACCGCTACAGCGACTAAACGCTTTTTTGCCACCGTGCAAAACAAATTGCATTGGGCGATTCACGGTCATACCGCCGCAGAATTGATTGTAGAACGAGCAAACGCCAGCAAGCCGAATATGGGCTTGACCACTTGGAAAGACGCCCCACAGGGCAAAATTTATCCTTTTGATGTGGTGGTAGCGAAAAATTATTTATCCGACAATGAATTAGCTCAACTGCAACGGCTGGTGTCCGCTTATTTGGATATGGCGGAAGATATGGCATTACGCCAAATTCCGATGACAATGCAAGATTGGGAAACAAGGCTCAATCGCTTTTTAGACGCCACCGACCGAGCCGTGTTGCAAGACGCAGGCAAAGTGACCGCCGAAATCGCCAAAGCCCACGCTTTAAGCGAGTTTGAAAAATATCGTGTTATTCAAGATCAACACTTTGAAAGCGATTTTGACCGTTTGTTGAAAGGAGGAGAGTGAAAGAGCGGTGGGATTTTGCGATTGCAGAAAATTTAGAAAATTCCATCGTTTGTAGTAGAAACGAATACTTTTGTGGATAAGTGGTGCATTCAATCAACTATAAACCCTATTTTCTCCATCACAAAATTCAAAAACGCATGTATCACAGAAGATAGATGATGATATTTTATTCCCTTTATACTAGTATGTAACTATAAAAAACCATATTTGGAATAAGTATTTTTAATTTATCATAATAATCTTTTCTTATCATCAAGTCACAACCTTCAAGAGCTGGTATATTACCATCATTGCCATTATCAATAAGGTTTTCCCTCCAACATCTAAATTTAATAATAATTTCTCCATTACAATCCAATGCCTGCAATCCATTTTTATAATCGTCTAAAATAAGTCCAAGACATTTTAAAATAGAACTATTTATCCATAAAATATATGGAAAATTAATACTGTTTATTTGAGTGGATAAAGCCTGAATAATAGGATAGCCATAATTGAAATTATCGTTCCAAATATGTTGAGATGATAAACTAACCCAATCAAAAAGAGGGTTTATCTTCTCTTTATCTGGCAACAATCCCTCAAACACAATATAATTTTTATTACCCTTTTTATAATCACCTAGAGAAATTTGACTTTCAAATCTTGCCATCCTAATAAAATGATTTTCCAAATCAGGTTCTTTAAAATCATTAAGAACTTCACTAGGTTTTATAATGTTTGGACGCTGAATAAAACTATTCGAAGTCGCAATCATACTTTTTAAGTCTACAGAATAACACGAAACAAAATCTTTGTAATCTAATTCTTGAAATATGGTACTGAAAATTAAATTTTCAGTATAAATATTTTGTGATAAATAACTATGATAATTATTAATAAAAGTATTGAGTTGATATTTATCAAAATTTGAAATAATTTTATCCATAATAGATTTTTTATCCGAATTTGATAATTGAAAAAAATGCCAAATTTGATGATGTTGAATATGTTGAATCGTTTCATTATTAAGCATATCAAGATTCCTAAATAATTTTATCAACTAAACGATTAATATAAAAATTACCTATTTTTTGACATTTTGTAAAATCAGCTTTGCATTGAGTTATCAAAGGAATTGTTTTGTCTTTTTCTAAATAGATAAGTTCTAAAATCGCTACAACACTTAATTGATTAAATTCTCTTAAATTTTCAAGAAACCATTTTATTGGCTTTGTTAGTAAATTAATTTTATAATTTATCAGATAATGAATAGCAAATAAAACTTCTCTTTGAACGGTACTATCAAGATTTTTCATTTTAGCCAGCATCAATGTAATTGCTAGCTCATCTGCACTCATTCCTGATAGAAATTGATTCGATTCTACAGAATTCCAATTAAAATCGTTAGTATCTGGCAATCTACTCTCAATATATGTATAAGCATTACTATACAAATCAAATATAATTCCTTTTTCTATACCAGAAAATTCAAAAGCAGTTACCAAGTTTGCAATCGGTAGGGTTCTATAACTATCCAGTTTAAGATACTCGCATAGATGTCTGAAAATTTCATTTTTTGCCAAATGGTAATCCAGCTCTACTGCCAGCTTTAAAGGCTCTTTATATACACACATATTCATCCAACCATCTGTTGAATAAAGCGTATTAAGTGTAAGTAAGTTAATTTTCAGATCTTGAGATAGATTCAGTCTCTGAATTAAGATAAATAAATTTTCAAAATAAACTTCATAATTACGAGGGAATTTTTTCTTAATTAATGAAGATATAATATTTATTGTAACAAGTTCATCATTACACTTCATAAGATAAAAATACAATAAATTTAAATCACTATCCAATATGTATTCCTTTTTTTCATAATACTCAATAATATCATAAGTACTTGAAGCCTCTATATTTAAAATATTGTCTGAAATATTTAATGATTGATTAATAAGATCAATCGTTTTTTTATAATGATTACTGTAATTATTGTTATTATCTCTATCTTTTTTAATGTTAAATGTTAAATTAAAATCATGACAAATTGATTTGAAATTATCCATTGTTTGAGCTGATAATTTTTCATAACTATCGTTCCAATCTCTATTTAATAAATTAATTAGAGATAATTTAGCCAAATGATTACTTTTGACTTTAATAGAGTTAATAATATTTAGAAAATCATTTAAATATTTTTCTCTATTGTTAGTTGGTAATAAATTGTATAAAAAATTTAAAATAATAGGGTCAGCCATTTTTTGACTAACAGCTAAAAAATCAACAAACATATAATCTAACTTCCAAAAGTATGGGGCCTTCATTAATTCGGAAATTAGATATTTTCCAGATAAGTGGTAATCAATACTTGATAGGTGCTTAAACCAATCTATAGCTATCCATTTGATGCCTTTTCCATCTTCTGTATGTTTTCCTACTGCATCAGTAAGATATTTTAGTTTCTTCGTATAACCCAGTGCCAAATTAGCATTTAGCTTATGGAGGGCATCAATCGGGTCTACTATTTCTGATAGTGTAACATCTTTTCTAAAAGTATAATTAGTAATATATAAAATAGCATTTTTTAATTCATTTTTCGCTTGTTCTATATATTGAGTTCTAGAATAAATAAGTGCTTTTTGAAAATAATATTCTGCATATTCATAATAGTGCGACTCTTGATTTTCTTCAAATTGAGAGTAAGCATCAAGAATATAATCTATATTATCATCATTTATATTAATTTCTTTAATAACATCTATTCTTTCTATGGGGAGTGCGATAATTTTTTTTATGATAAATGACCACGTATCTTTGTTGTGTATATATTTTAAAGATTGAACAATTGATGTAGCAATTAGTCTTTTATTTGTGTACCTAAAATCAACTGCTCGTGGATTACCCTTGAAAGGATTTACATCACTACATAAAAATTCAATATTTTTAGTGATATGAGGAGCTAACTCTTCATTATGAAATTTTTGTTCTATGATAAATGTTCGTATAAAAAACTTTATCCAATTGTAAAAGAAATTTTGAGGTTTTATTGATTTTTCAAATTCAATCAAATAATCAATGTCGTATTTAGCGTATAATGAGACTAAAAAATAAAAATCATTCATTGCTTCGCTATCAATATAACCACGATTTTCTATAGCATCAATAAATAACCCACTTGATTTAAAAGTAATAGGGATATAAAAATCATTATTATTTAATATAGATATCTTATTGATTTTTAAACAAATACTATTTTTTACATTATCATAAAGTTCTTGAGTAAATGAGTTGATAACTGATAGAAGGTTATTTTTAATCAAAAATGAGATGCAAATATTAAAAAATATTTCATTCTCATTTTTTGATGATTTTTTTAGAATGTTAAGTAATTTTTCTTTATTATCTATCTGGCTATAAAGAAAATATTCAAAATTTTCTTCAGAAATTGAATCTTTAAATAAATCACCAACCTTTTTCCAATCAGATTTATAGCCATTTTTTGTTAAAATAGAAAATGCTTTTGCGGTAGTGACAATATCAAAATTCATTTCATTGTTAAAAAATAACAATGAATTTGCTCTATCATATCCATAGATATTTAAAACCGACTCAAAATAAATTTCAAAATTTTCAATAAATTGATTGTAATATTCTTCTGAATTGGTAGAGTATATGGTTCTGTTAAATTCACTTAAGAAAGACAGTAAACTCCAACTTTTTAATTTTTGTGCTACATATAAAAAACACAGGCTATTTTCCCTTATTGATTTTTCAGGATATCCATAATATAGACTCTTAACCAAGAAATCAGGTGTAGCATAACTTGATATTTCTGAATATTTTCCTGAATTAAATAAATATTTAAATAAATATCTGTAAGACTTTGGATTATCATAAAATCCTTTTTTATTTAACCAATCACCAATTATATGATAACAAGAAATATTTGCTTCACCTAATTTTTCTAATTGATACCTTCTAAAGCTATCGTGATACAAAGAAATACCACCTCTTGATAAATTCTCCAAGATTACTGGCGATAAAATTTTTAAGTCTTTATCCAAATGATGAGAAAATGGATTTATTTCTGAAAACTCTTCCCTTGTAATAGAGAACTCCAAACAAGATAAAATATTTAGTGTTGTTGAATTTTCATTAAGTTGCGATGATAGAAAATCATAATATGACTTTAAATTAAAATCATATTCAGGAAAATCATTTTTTATATTAATATTAGGATTTTCCTTCAAATGATTAAGCATATAATTTAAATACAATGGATTTCCCTGGCTCTTATCTAAGAGTATCTGAGTTAAATTATAAGTTTGTGTATCAATATTGAATTTATGAACTAGGCTCAAAATGTCATCCACATTCCATTTAGGTAAGTCAACTCGTAAGAAATGATGATTTTGTATGAGTGTATTAATTTCATTAACTGGTTGAGAACCTAGAATAATAGATACATTATCTGGTATTTCTATTCTTGAAATAAAATCAATAATTCTTGTTTTTTCCTGTGAAAGGGTTTTGGATTGGCTTAGTATACGCTCAATATGGTCTAATCCATCAATAATAATGACTAACGGCTCATTGATGTTAGATAGTAGTAAATTTAATTCATTAAGATTAGAGGCAAAAATTTTTTCTTTTTGTTTTTGTGACTCTGGGTATATTAATTGAATATCTGCAATTAAATTTCCGAAAAATACATCGGATGTTATTCTTTGCTCAGAAAAAGAATCTTCTATTCCTGTAAAACAATAGTGCCTAACAACTTTCTGATTATTTTCTTTTAGGTATTCAATTAAATTTGTTAAAAACCAAGACTTTCCAGCACCTGGTTCAGCAATTAGAATGCTTTTTTGGTTTTCTCTAAAATCTTGTAATAAGGCTTCAATTTTTTCTTTAAAAATAATATTTTTTTCTTGATTAATTTGAAATTTTTGCTCAATTTGACCGAAATCAGTCTTAATTCTTAATTTTTCTAATATTTGTTTTATGCTTAATTTTATTGACTTTGTACGAAAGTCCCCACTATATTTAACTATTTTTATTAAAAAATCATTGATAGATATATCATTATTGGGATATTCACCAATACCAATCTTTTTTGCTTGTTCAATAAGTATTCTTTCCAGAGCATTTGGATATAGAAAATCTAAGCTAGCTTTTGGAAAATTTGTTTCTATTAGAAATTCATTACAAAATTGAGAAAATTCATTTCTATCTATGTTATTTTGTTTAACATACCTTTTAAGATTATCCCATCTATTAAAATTCTCAGGATTTTCCTGCCAAATATTATCAATATTTAATTTAAAAACATTAGTAATAATAGAATTAAATGAAGAATTACCTACTTGAAGAATAAGAGCGTCTTTTATATTATTTTCGATAGGATCATTCCAAGCTAAACACAATCTAAATTCTGTTTGAACTGTTATCAATTCTCGCCAATTTTCAAATAATTTATAAATTGCTAGTGAAGCACCATTGTCATTAGACAAATCATCTTTTGACAAATACTTAGCATTAGTTTCGTTGCTGTATTTAATTTGTTTTCTTTGGGTATTATCACCATTCTGAATTACTAGGTCGTCAAATCTATCATCTTCAATATGTTTTTTATCAAAAGTAAGAACTGAATCAAAGCGACCTAAAATTACTTCCTTTAGAATAAAATAAGAACATAACAAATCTTGGTATTGATAGCCTTCGTGGGCATTATTAAGACTCATACAATATATCTGTTAATAAGATTTAATATTTTTATTATATCACATTTAAAAATAATGCCTTATAACATCCTCTATTTACAGCTTCAACCAAAATCATTAACCCTCATTTAATGGTTTAATTTTATTTAATCCGCAATAAAACTTTTATTACGGAAAGCATAAAACTCATCTTAGCCACTTTAGACGTGCTCACGCTTATCGTGGCAATTTGTAAACCTTTAGACTGATGATTTAGCGATCGGATTTTCCCAAAATTTTTCAATCTGGATTTAGCCTCTCGCTTGTGCCAGCCATTGCACCATTTTTGGATCGCGGTGGTCGAAGATGATTTCATCACGATTGAGCGTGGCGATGGCGGCGAGGTCTTGTGCGTCAAGGGTGGAATCCAAAATGTCGCGGTTTTCACGCATTCTTTCCACTTTCACCGATTTTGGAATGATGGCGATACCGCGTTGGTTGAGCCAGCGTAATACCACTTGGGCGACGGATTTGCCGTGTTTGGCGGCGATTTCGCTCAGCACGGGATTATGGAAAATGTCGAATTTACCTTCAGCCAGCGGTCCCCAAGATTGTTGCAAAATCCCCAGTTCTTTATGAAAGGCTAATTCCGCCTCACGCTGGTAGAACGGGTGGGTTTCGATTTGGTTCACGGCTGGCACGGTGTCGTGGCAGGTGATGAGGTCGGCGAGGCGATCCATATGGAAATTGCTCACGCCAATGGCACGGGTTTTGCCTGCTTTCAACGCGATTTCCATTGCACGCCATTCTTCGTGGACATCACCTAAGGGCTGGTGCATTAAGTAGAGATCCACATAATCCAAGCCCAAACGGCGCAAGGATTCGTCAAGGGCTTTTTGTGTGCCGTTAAACGCATCTTGGCGTTGAATCCACAATTTGGTGGTAACGAAAATCTCTTCGCGAGGGATGCCGCTGGCTTTAATCGCACGCCCTACGCCCGCTTCGTTACCGTAAATGGCAGCGGTGTCGAGCAGGCGATAGCCTTGTTCAAGGGCGGATAAGACGACTTGTTCCGTTTCTTCATCGCTCACTTGATACACGCCAAAGCCGATCATTGGTATTTCAATACCGTTGTTTAAGGTTGCTGTTTTCATTTTTTACTCCTATGTGCTTTGAATGATGACATTATAGAGAGAAAATATTGTTTTGATTAGTGGGTTATTTTTTGATAGCCTGTTGAATATTTTTCAACAATCAAAGAGAGCCAAGATGATTGAAAATATGAATGAATTACGCAATTTTATTATTGTTGCACAAACTGCCAGTTTTACTAAAGCTGCTGCATATTTAGGCGTATCGACCTCAGCGTTAAGCCATTCTATGCGGAAATTGGAAGAACAGCTGAAAATAAAATTGTTTCATCGAACAACTCGCAGTGTTGCCACTACCGAAGCAGGTGAACAACTTTTTAAACAACTTTTTCCATTATTTGAGAGTATTGAAGATAATGTTAATGCATTAAGTCATTTTCGTAACACGCTAAATGGAACATTACGCATTAATGGGGCTGATCACGTTTTTCTCTATGTTATTTGGGATAAGTTATTAAGATTTATGGAAAAATATCCCGAAGTAAAATTAGAGCTAATCAGCGATATGAAGTTTACTGATATCGTAGCTGGGCGTTTTGATGCAGGGATTCGTTTAGGCAAAGAAGTAGATAAAGATATGATCGCCATCAGAATTTCAGATGATATGCAAATGGCATTAATTGCAACGCCACAATATTTAGAACAATACGGAATTCCAAAAACAATTGATGATTTAACTTCACATCAATGTTTGTGTGTACGAATGCCAACTTCTGAAGGTATTTTTCCTTGGGAATTTTGTATGCCAAAGGGTAAAGAAGTGGTTAAATTTATGCCATCGGGGCGATTCGTGGTGAATAATAATTTTCTTGCGAAAAAAGCCTGCTTATCTCATTTGGGGTTGGCATTAATGCCGAAAGACAGAGTACTAAAAGAGCTTAAATCTGGTGAGATAGTCGAGGTGTTACAAAATTATGCAATGCGTTACGAAGGTTATTATCTTTATTACCCTAATCGGAGACAGGATTCTCCGTTGTTTAAGGCTTTGGTGGAATGCTTGAAGTAAAAAGTTTTTAGTATTTTTTATAAAAATGTAGTTTGTTTAATGTAATTAAAAATATGTCGTTTAATATAAGTGCGGAGAAAAATCACCGCACTTATTTATTTGACTATCTAATAATAATTTGTGCAACAGTGTAGCCTACTATGCAGGCAACAATAACACCAATTAACCCTGGTACCATAAAGCTATGATTGAAATAGTATTTTCCAATTTTTGTTGTTCCTGTGACGTCAAAGTTAACGGTAGCAATATCTGATGGATAATTGGGGATAAAGAAGTAACCGTAGGTCGCTGGCATTAAGCCAACTAACAGGGGAGCTGGTAAGCCTAAGCCGATACCTACGGGCAACATCATTACCGCAGTGGCCGCTTGGCTGTTGATTACGACTGAAACGGCGAAGAGGGCAAAAGCAAATGTCCAAGGATAATTGCTCACCATTTCTGTGATACCAGCCTTAAATTGTGGCATTGCATAACTAAAATATGAGTCACTCATCCAAGCGATTCCAAAAATAGCAATTGCAGCAACCATTCCAGATTTAAATACGACACCATTTGGAACAGTTTGAGGATTTGTTTTAGTGACTAATAAAATAATTCCTCCAAAGCAGAGCATCATCATCTGAATAATATAAGACATTGAAATTGGTTTGATTTTTTCTCCGACGCCTACAGTTCTAATTTCAGGGAACATTGCAATGAATACAATTAAAATTAGGGCTAATAAAAAGAGGTAAACAGATTGTTTTGCAGCAGGAGGAAGCGTTTCGTTTAGCGTTGTACTTGTTGTATTCAAGATTCGCTCACGCCAAATAGGATCTTGTAAACGGCGTTGATATTCAGGATCTTGCTCTAATTCTTTACCTCGACGCATACTATAAAGCGAAAGTGCAATTGTTCCAGCAAGGGTTGCTGGTACAGTCACGCAGATAATATCAAGTAAGCTAATATTTTCAAAACCAGGTAATTCGGTAATTTTGCCGAGATAGAAAACCACCGCAGCGGATAATGGGCTAGAGGTGATCGCAAGCTGTGATGCTACGGAAGCTGCTGCCATTGGGCGTTCTGGACGAATTTTATTTTTTAGTGCGACATCACCAATAATTGGCATAATAGAATACACGGAATGCCCTGTACCAAGCATAAAGGTCATTAAGTAGGTAACAATCGGTCCGAGTAAGGTAACGCGTTTCGGATTATTACGCAGGATTTTTTCTGCGACTTGTAGCATAAATTTTAATCCGCCAGCAGCTTCCAGCACGGAAGCACAAGTAACCACAGCAAGAATAATTAGCATTACACTAATCGGTGCTTTACCTAAAGGCATTCTCAAGATAAAAACTTCAATAGCTAACCCTATACCAGATACGACACCTAAGCCGATACCACCATAACGACTACCGATGTAAAGCATTAGTAGTAGAAATAAGAATTCTAAATAAAGCATAGTCTATCCCTAAGATGAGTTATTAATAATTATTTATGAATGATACGTTATTTAGAATTTTCTACAACATATCTGAGAAATTTTTTTAGAAAAAGGCTATCTAAATCAAAATTTACGCTGAAAATTAGAGAGAGTGGAAAGTTAGATGTTAAAAAAGGACAAAAATGATCTGCCCCCAAAAAGTTAGACTATATTCTAATTTAATTCAAGGACTGAGTTCTGTATTCCACAGGGCTTAGTCCTTTGAGCTTCACTTGAATACGCTCATTGTTGTAGTAATGAATGTACTCGTGAATCACTTTTCACATCATAAGCAATAATTTCGTTATTAAACAAGTCTTTAATCGGCGATAAATACACTTTGCCTTCCGCACATTTGAACTCGGTGATATCCGTTACCCACTTCTCATTCGGCATCGTTGCCGTAAAATCCCGTTGCAACAGATTATCGGCAATTTGCCCCACTTTGCCTTGGTAAGAACGATATTTTCTCTGCTTACTTTTTCCTTTTAACCCCAAACGTTGCATTATCGCTTGCACCCTTTTGTGGTTGATAATCAAGTATTTCCTTAATTCCAAGGTAATTCGACGATAACCATAATTTTCGTCATTTTTGCGATAAATTTCCTCTATTTTCTGTGAAATCGCTACATTTTTATCCGACTTTGGCTTGAGATGATAAAAGAACGAACTGCGTGCCAATCCGATTAGTCTGAGTAACAATTCCAACGGGAAACGCGAGCGTAAGGCATTTACGATGACGGCTTTTTCTGCATTTTTTGTTGGTTGAGTTCCTGCAACTTTTTTAGCATTGCATTCTCCGCTTCTAATTCCAAAATTCGGTAACGCAAGCGTTCTTCTTCTGTTTTGGGCGTTGGTGGCATTTTAGGTGAGTTGAGTTTCATACTTGGACGACCTTTAGGTTTGAGTAATAACCCATCTATACCTTGTTTTTCAAAGCGTTGCAACCATTGACTAATTATCCCTGAACTGGGGATATCAAAGCGAAAGCAGGCGGCTTCAGCGGAGCACTGGCCTTTTTTGATAGCTTGAATAACCTTTAATTTAAACTCAACAGAATAACATCGTTTTTTACCTAACACAGCTAATCCATTGATTCCATTATGATTAAATTTCGCAATCCAACGTGCTAACGTTCTTTGGGGAAGCTGAAAATACTGGCGAGTAAGCGAACGGTTTTTTCCATTTTGATGATAAAAGTCGAGCACTTGTTGTTTGAAACGTTGAATATATTTAGTCATAAAAAATCTGCACCTTAATCAATTGGTTGTTTAGTCCAACTTTTGGGGGGCAGATCAAAATTAAGGCGGTCCAGAAACCGCCTTAATTTTACTTATTGATTGTTTTCAACGTAATCAATCGCTGATTGAACAGTGGTAATTTTTTCTGCTTCTTCATCAGGAATTTCGATATCGAATTCTTCTTCTAAAGCCATTACCAATTCAACAGTGTCTAAAGAGTCTGCACCTAAATCTTCAACGAAAGAAGCTTCTGGTTTAACCTCTTCTTCTTTAACACCTAATTGTTCAACAATGATTTTTTTTACGCGTTCTTCAATGCTCATTTGCTTTTTCCTATTTATAGTTAGCCATAAAATAATGGTTTTATAGTGTATGTATTTTTAGCCAAGTTGCAACCTCTTTTTACAAGGTCAAACCACAAATTCGCTAATCAAAATACATTCACTAAAATAAGTTACGTTACTTTGCTAACGCAACAGCCAACGTAAACAATTTACATCGCTGGGGGTAATTCTAGCATTAAGCCCTGTTTTTGGCTATGGTTTCAGACAATAAATTGTTTTATGTCAAAATCGCTGTCTGTTGGCATTATGCCATATACATTCCGCCATTAACGTGCAATGTCGTTCCTGTGATATAGCCTGCGTCGTCAGAAGCTAAAAACGCCACCGCTTTGGCAATATCTTTCGGCTCGCCTAAACGCCCAGCGGGTACATTAGCTAAAGTCGCGGCTTTTTGCTCTTCGGTTAGGGCTTCGGTCATATCTGTGGCAATAAATCCCGGAGCGACAACATTAACGGTAATGCCACGCGAAGCCACTTCTTTGGCAAGGGCTTTGCTAAAGCCGATCAACCCCGCTTTTGCCGCACAATAATTGGCTTGTCCTGGGTTGCCCATTGAGCCAACCACTGAGCCGATGGTGATAATGCGACCCGCACGTTTTTTCATCATTGAACGTAGCATTGCTTTAGAGAGATGGAAAACGGAAGTGAGATTAGTTTGCAAAATATCAAACCATTCTTCCTCTTTCATTCGCATTAATAGGTTATCACGGGTGATCCCAGCGTTATTAATAAGAATATCAATATCGCCGAAATCGGCTTTGATTTGTGCGAGAACTGCTTCAATGGATTGTTGATCCGCGACATTTAGCACTAAGCCTTTGCCTTTCTCGCCAAGATAAGCGGAAATGCTGTCAGCCCCTTTTTCAGAGGTGGCAGTACCGATCACAAACGCTCCTTTGGCACTTAATTCTTCCGCAATCGCACGCCCAATTCCACGGGTTGCCCCTGTTACTAAAGCAATTTTACCTTGCATTCTTTTTCTCCTAATTATTCAATGGGTTGCTTGCGATTAGGCTTCAACGAGCATTGTTTCTGCTTTTTCTAAAGACGCAAGATCATTCACTGCAACCGCATTTAATTCTTTCACAATACGGCTAGTTAAGCCTGTCAGCACTTTGTTTGGCCCAATTTCAATGAGAACCTCAATGCCTTGTTGTGCCATTTTTTCTACCGTTTCCGTCCAACGCACTGGGCTGTAAAGCTGGCGAATAAGTGCGGTGCGAATTTCATCACTTTTTTCTTCAGTCTTCACATCAACGTTGTTGATCACTGCGATTTCAGGGGTTTTGAGGGTGATATTTTGTAAAGAAACCGCAAGTTGATCTGCCGCAGGTTTCATCAAGGCACAATGAGAAGGCACACTCACCGCAAGCGGTAAAGCACGTTTCGCCCCGGTTTCTTTACAGGCTGCAGCCGCACGTTCTACCGCCGCTTTTGTTCCCGCAATCACCACTTGCCCTGGTGAATTGAAATTCACCGCTGACACCACTTCACCCTGTTCCGCTGCTTTACACGCATTAATAATAGCTTCATTATCTAGCCCGATGATGGCATACATTGCCCCCGTGCCTTCTGGCACGGCTTGTTGCATCAATTTGCCACGCAATTCCACTAATTTAATGGCATCTTGGAAATCCATCACGCCCGCACAAACTAAGGCGGAATATTCCCCTAAGCTATGCCCTGCCATTACTTCAGGTTGAAGCTGTGGATATTGCTGTTGCCATACACGATAAATCGCTACTGAAGAGGCTAAAAGTGCGGGTTGGGTTTGCCACGTTTTATTCAATTCTTCTGCGGGGCCTTGTTGCACTAATTGCCATAAATCATAGCCAAGCACTTCTGAGGCTTGCTGAAAGGTTTGTTCTACCGCAGGAAATTGGCTGGATAATTCAGCAAGCATTCCGACCGCTTGCGAGCCTTGTCCTGGGAAAACCATTGCAAATTTTTTCATTGTTTTATCCTATTTTTTATGGAATTGCTATTCTAGCAAATAAAGTTAAAAACGAACCAGTGCTGAACCCCAAGTCCAACCACCGCCAAAGGCTTCTAATAATAACAGTTGTCCGCGTTGAATACGCCCATCTCGCACCGCTTCATCAAGGGCAGTTGGCACAGTCGCCGCACTGGTGTTGCCATAGCGATCGAGCGTGATTACCACTTGCGACATTTCCATTTCTAATTTTTTGGCTGTGGCACTGATAATGCGTAAATTGGCTTGATGTGGCACGAGCCAGTCGAGATCTTTTTTGTCTAATTGATTTTCGGCTAAGGTTTCTTCCACCACATTGGCTAATTGGCTCACCGCTAATTTAAAAGTGGCATTGCCTTGCATTGAAATATAGCCAGACTGCTCATCACCACGTTGCGCCTGTGGAAGTAGCAAGGCGTTTTCGGTATCTGGGGAAGCGTGTAAATGGGTTGAAATCACACCGCACTTTTCGCTGGCTTCTAAAATCACTGCACCTGCCCCGTCGCCAAACAGCACCACTGTGCTACGATCGGTTTCGTCAAGATGACGAGAATTTAAATCCGCCCCAATCACCAGTGCCTTTTTCACTTGCCCCGTGCGTACAAATTGATCCGCAACGGATAAAGCATAAACAAAGCCTGTACAAGCTGCGGCGACATCAAAGGAAATCGCGTCTTGAATGCCAAGAAGCCCTTGAATTTGGCAAGCTGCACTTGGATAAGAATGAGAGTTCGTGGTTGTTCCCACCACGATAAGATCGATGGCTTGGGGATCAATCTCTGCCATTTCTAAGGCTTTTCGTGCGGCATTTGCTCCCATTGTTGCGACAGTTTCATCAGCCGCGGCAATGCGACGCTCTTTAATCCCTGAGCGAGTGGTGATCCATTCGTCGGAGGTATCCACCATTTTTTCTAAATCGGCGTTGGTTCTCACTTGTTCTGGTGCATAGCTACCAGTGGCTAAAATTCTACTATACATAACAATTTCTAATGATTTAATGAGTTAAAAGCTAATATTTTTGCAAACCCGCTAAAATCTTTTCAGGGATTTTTTGTCTTGCCTGCTGTGCCGCATCGGCAATGGCATAGGCAAAGCCATCAATATTTGCACTGCCGTGGCTTTTTACCACCACTGAGGTTAATCCAATTAATGAAGCCCCGTTATACTGATCTGGGTTAATTTGTTTTAGACGTTGATAGCTGCCTTTTAGCAAAAAAGTTCGCACAAACCAACGCAAAATCGGTTTTAAAATATGATTTGTTTTATTCAATGTGGGACTGCCTTTGAATAAAGAAATCACATTCTTTGCTGCGCCCTCTAAGGTTTTTAATGCCACGTTGCCCACAAAGCCGTCATTCACAATCACGTCCGCTTTGCCATTGAGCAACAAATCCCCCTCAATAAAACCGATGTAATTTAAAGTCGGATTTTGTTTCAGCATTTCTGCAGCATCACGAATTGATTTGTATCCTTTAACTTCTTCAATGCCAATATTCAGCAAGGCAATACGAGGAAAGACCAAACCTAAACAGTTCTCGGCAAAAATCGCTCCCATCAAGGCAAATTGATACAAATTTTCCGCACTGCACTCAATATTTGCCCCGAGATCTAACATTACTGAACGATCGCCATTGATGGTTGGGATCACGGAGATCAACGCAGGGCGTGCAATGCCTTTTAAGGGCTGTAATAAAATTTTGGCAAGCCCCATTAAAACTGCCGTATTCCCCGCACTCACACAAGCTTGTGCCTCGCCTTTTTGCACCGCTTCAATGGCTAAACGCATTGACGAGCCTTTGCTATTGCGTAAGGCATAAGTAAAATCTTGATGATTATCAATCACTTTGGAGCAATGGCACAGCTTAATGCGGTTCTGAATGCTTTGTGGTGTATTTTCTAATAATGGAAGAATTTGCTGGCTGTCGCCAAACAATAAAAGAGAAAGCATCGGATCTTGTTCCAACGCTTTTATTGATGCGGGGATAGTAATACGGGGACCAATGTCCCCGCCCATCACATCTAACGCAAGGGTTAGACGGCTCAAGTGCTTACCTTATAAAAAGTAATTACTTGTTGATCACTTTACGACCACGGTAATAACCGTCAGCAGTAACGTGATGACGTAAATGGGTTTCGCCACTTGCTTTATCTACTGATACAGCAGCAGTAGTTAAGGCATCGTGTGAACGACGCATATCACGACGTGAACGAGATTTTTTATTTTGTTGAACAGCCATTGGCTATACTCCTAAATTTACTTTTGCTTTAAACTAGCTAATACAGCGAACGGGTTCGGTTTTTTTGCCAATTCTTCAGGCAATTCGCCAAAAACCTGTTCAGCCACGGACACTTCACAGTGTTCAGATGAATGCATCGGCACAATAGGCAGACATAACATGAGTTCATCTTCAACGGTTGCCAACAAATCAATTTCGCCAAATTGATTAAACTCAATAGGTTCATAAATTTCTGGTAACGCGTCAGCTTGATCCAAATTAGAAACTGGGCTATATGCAAATTCCGCTTCTAAAACTTGTGTGAAAGGCTTATCACAACGCTGGCAAATAAGTTCCACCTCTACGCTGGCTTTGCCTTTCATTACAACTAATTTTTGAGGATCAATGAAAAATGATAATGTTACCTGTGCATCGCTGAGCACTTTTTCCACTGATTCAGCCAAACGCGTTAATTGGTTGATTGCATAGTAGCCATCATAATCCAATCGACGTTGAGCATCTTTCACTGGATCGGTTGTAATGGGTAATTTTACCTTTTTCATAGGGCGTGAATATTACCTTTTGATGTGCAATTAGTCAAAGGAAATTCGCTTTTTTTCTGCGAAAAACTCGAATTTCCCCCTTTGCTAACCTTGTTCCTGTTTTTCCAACACAAGAAATTTCCCTTGCGGAAAATGCTGATGAAAATAATTTTTCAAATAACGCTCAGTTTCCCGATTAATGGTTTCATCGCCAAGGGGATAGCGGTTATAAATCAAGGCGTGTAGCGGGATTGCATATTGCTGACAAGCCAATAAACTCAACAGCGTATGATTAATGCTTCCCAATTTCCCTGATGTTACCAAGATCAGCGGGTATTGTTGCTGTGCCACATAATCGAGCGTGGTGTGTTGTTCATCATAAGGCACAAACAACCCGCCAGCGCCCTCGAGTAGCACATAATCGTAACGCTCAGCAAGCTGTGAGGTGGCTTGTTGAATAAGTGCGGTGCGAATTTCACGGGTTTCTAAGCGAGCGGCTAAATGGGGCGAGCAAGGATAGCGAAACAAATAGGGGCAAGTTAGCCCTTGATGATCTTCGGGCAGTAAATCAATGCCTTGCAATTTACGGTGTCGCACGATGTCTTCTGAGATGTTTTCACAGCCCGTTTGGATCATTTTTTGCGTGATCACGGAAAAGCCTTGCTCCGCGAGTTTTTTCGCATACCAGCCTGTGGCGATGGTTTTGCCTACGTCCGTATCAATGCCTGAAATAAAGATCACTTGCCCTGCCATTTTGTTCCCCCTTGCTATAATTTTTGCGCCAAAATAAAAAGTGGCTGATAATTCAACTGCACTTGTCCTTGCGGATTTTCATATTGCGCTTGGTAATCTGCAATAAATTGTTGCAATCGTCCCTTTGTCCAATGTCCTTGCCCCGTTCCCGTTACCCCCGTTGCTTTAAGATGTTGCAATACCGCAAGGGGAGAGGAAAAATAGAGCGATATTTCCTGCTGAAACAATGCTTTAACCTCAAAATTTGCACGCAACCATTCTTGCCATTGTGATAGGTTGGGATAGTCCAGCCCCACACCCGTTAAATGGCGAACTTCCGCTAAATTTTGCTCGGCAAACGTGCTGATTAATAACTGCCCTTGCGGTTTTAGTAAGCCCGCACATTTTTGCACAAAGCCTTGCGGATCGGCAAACCACTGCACGACCGAGGCAGAAGCGATAAGATCATAATGGTGCGGAAAAGGATAGCTCTCCCCATCGCCCTGATAAAACGTAAAATTGCCCTCTGGCAACAAGGCGTTGAGCTGGCTGGTTACCTCACACAAATCATTGAATGCCCAATGTTTCACTTGCAAATGCTCAATCAGTAATCGGCTTAAATGCCCTGTGCCGCAGCCGATTTCTAACACCCGCTCAAATGCGGTTTCCTCACTTTGCAATAGCAAGGCGAGCAGTTGCTGATTAATGCACTGCTGGGCTTGGGCTTGGCTGTCGTAGGTCGGCAAGGCTTGGGTGAAGCATTGTGCGACGCGGGATTTATCCACCTGATTCATCAAAATAATTCAGCCCAGTGTTGAAATGCGGTGAATGGGTAATGAGGCAAGGCTAAGGTTTGTAGAGAAAATTCAGCCTCATTTTGCACCGCACTTTTATTTGTTATGCGTTGCTCTTCGGCGATATGCACTCGCTCCGCTTGGTAGGCTTGCCAAAAGCTAAGCTGATTTTGCACGGGGAAAATGCGATCCTTTTCGCCCACAATGGCTTTTGTCCATTGTATTGATCTTTGCCGCCCCTGAGTTTGTTGCATAGCGTGATAAAGTGCGGTCAATTCTGAATGCACTTTTTGCCAATCGCGTTGCTCCGCCAATTTTTGATAATGCTGAAAAATGTCGCTATCACCGCACATTCTGCGTTGAAATTTGGTTAAATTACGTTCATTAAGTTGTTCTAGCGTTCCAACAAACACCGCTTGCGGAATACCCATTTCGTCATCACAAGGTTTTCCCGTGCCGTTAATGGCTGTGGCACTGATGAGAGGCAGTTGTCCCATCACTTGTTCCGCCACCCATACGCCCATTGACCACGCCACAAGGCGGATTTGCTGATAGGCGGAAAGATCCTGCTCAAAATGCAGATCTTGATAGTCATAGCACAATAATAAATCTGTGTTTTCGGGCAAGGTTAAATGTCCCACAGCACTGGCAGGCGTTCCCCAGCCGGCAAAATAAAGGATTAGCTGTTTGTTATTTTCTGCCGTTTTAATCAATGTGGTTTGCATTTATTGCTGAAATTCCTGTAACAAAGTGAGAAAAGCGTCCACTTCTTGCTCGCTCATATCCGCCGTTAAAGAAAGGCGGATTCGCGATGTGCCTTGTGGCACAGTTGGCGGACGAATCGGCAAGCAATAATAGCCCTGTTGTTGCAAGGCTTGGGCGGTGGCAACGGTTTTTTGATTATCACCGATAATATAAGGGATAATACCGCTTTCACTCAGAATCGATTGGGCTAAATTCTCGCGAAAAAAGCACCGCACTTTTTCGCTTATCTGATGTAAATGTTGGCGACGCGTAGCAAAGTGTGGGAGTTTTTCAAACAGAAATGCCGTCCACGCAACGCATATCGGTGGCAAAGCGGTAGAAAAAATCAGCGGTCGCATTTTGTTGATTAAGTAATCTTTTAGCAGTTGATCGCACACCACATACGCTCCCATTGAAGCGAGGGCTTTGCCAAAGGTGCCAACTAAAAAATCGATCTCTTGCACACAACCTTGCTGTTCCGCAATGCCTAATCCCGTGTCGCCATAAGCCCCGATGGCGTGGGCCTCGTCCACATAAAGCATCACATTGCCAAAGCGATGTTTTAACGCTACAAGCTGGCGTAAATCTACCACATCACCGTCCATACTGAAAATGCTTTCGGTAACAATGATCATTCGTTGGTAATGGGCTTGATGTTTTGTTAATAAGGTTTCTAAGTGATTGAAATCATTATGCCGATAGCGAACAAAATCCGCCTCGCTCAAACGAATGCCGTCAATGATACTGGCGTGAACCAGTTTATCCGCCACGATTAGGGTTTTCTTATTTGCCACCGCAGGCAAAATGCCGATGTTGGCGTGATAGCCACTATTAAACAGCAAGCACGCCTCACGTCCAAATCGGCTTGCCATTAGGCTTTCGAGCTGTTCGTAAATGGCGAAAGATCCCGTGAGTAACCTTGAGGAAGAGGAAGTAAAGTGCGGTAGGTTTTCGCCATAGTTTTTTAAAAATTCGCTTTTCAATGCGTCATCATTGGCAAGACCTAAATAATCATTAGAGGACATATTGAGCATTGTACGTCCGTCTTTGACGATCATTTTGCCTTGATGATCTAACTGGGGAAGCTGACGAAACTGCCCAATCGCCTTGAGTTCTGCCAGTGTTTGTGCAAAATCAGCGAGATGATTATTCATTGTAAACCTCTTTGAGTACTGCCAATAAGCCTTGCGTGAGCTGGCTGAGCTGGGTTGCCGAAATAATAAAAGGAGGCATAATATACACCAAATGCCCGAAAGGGCGTAGCCAAATGCCTTTTTCGACAAATTTTGGCTGTAAAATGTTCAAATTCACAGGTTCTTTCATTTCTAACACGCCAATCGCCCCCAGAACACGCACCTCTTTCACCGCCTTGAAGGATTTTGCAGGGGCAAGTTCCATTTTTAATTGTTGCTCAATGCGTTGTACATTGCCTTGCCAATCACTTTCTAACAAAAGATCAATGGACGCACAAGCAATGGCACAAGCCAGTGGATTACCCATAAAAGTTGGTCCGTGCATAAAACATTTTGCTTCGCCGTTACAAATGGTTTCTGCTATGTGAGCGGTGGTAATAGTGGCAGAAAGGGTTAAATAACCGCCTGTGAGGGCTTTGCCTAAGCACATAATATCAGGCTTGATATTGGTGTATTCGGTGGCAAATAATTTCCCTGTTCGCCCGAAGCCCGTGGCGATTTCATCAAAAATCAGCAATACGCCATATTCATCACACAAGGTGCGGGCTTTTTCCAAATAAGTCGGCGAATAAAAATACATTCCGCCTGCCCCTTGCACAATGGGCTCTAAAATTAAGGCAGCAATTTCACCGCTCTTTTCGGCGAGTAAATCCTTTAATGGCTGAATATCTGCCTCTTGCCATTGTCCGTCAAAAGGGGTTTTAGGCTGTGGGAGGAAATACTGCACGGGCAAGCCTTTCGCAAATAGGCTGTGCATACCCGTGATCGGATCGCACACCGACATTGCGTGCCAAGTGTCGCCGTGGTAGCCCGAACGAATGGTGGCAAACTTGTAACGCTCGCTTTCCCCTTTAGCTTGCTGATATTGCACCGCCATTTTCATCGCCACTTCTACCGCCACAGAACCGCTATCGGCGAAGAAAATTTTGTCTAGCCCTTGAGGTAATAATTTCACCAAGCGAGAAGCCAATTCACCAGCGGGATCGTGGGTAAAACCGCCAAACATAATATGGCTCATTTTATCCAGTTGATCCTTCGCCGCTTGGTTCAATTTCGGGTGATTATAACCGTGTAACGCCGCCCACCAAGAAGACATTCCGTCAATCAGCCACTTGCCATTTTTCAACGTGATTTCCACCCCGTCCGCACGCTCCACCGCAAACATCGGTGCATTACTATTCAGACATGAATAAGGGTGCCAGATGTGGTTTTTGTCGATATTGAGGAGGGTTTGTTCTTGCATTTTTAACCTGTTATTCCTGCAAACTTTAGGGAGAACGATGTATTCGCCCGCATCTCATATCATTTTTTGTAGGGACGGACCTACGTGTCCGTCCGTAATAATCATTAATTTTTTGGGTGCACACATAGGTGCACCCCTTGTATATTAAAATTAATATAAAATAGCAACAAAACCCCGTTATCTGCATCTCGCATACGCCCCAGGCAACAAACCGAGTTGTAGCAATGAGAGCAAATAACATTTCACCAAAAAACCGAACAGTTGCCAGACTTAAACCCGAATGCAAGGCAGGTTAATGATGAATGAACAAACTTATTGTGGTATTGATGTTGCTAAACGTCATTTCGTCATTGGGCTTTCTACCCAAAAACGAACAAAAACCGAAACCAACAACCCGAAAGGGATTGCACATACCATTGAGTATTTACGTCGTTTCAGTGTGGACTTAATTGTCCTTGAAAGCACCGGTGGGCTTGAACTTCCATTAGCTAAAGCACTCCACCGCACAGGCTTTCGTGTGGTGATTGCCAACCCGCGACAAACCAATCAGTTTGCGATGTCGCAGTCACTAGCAAAAACCGACAATAAAGACGCCAAAATGTTGGCTTTTTACGCCCAAATGCTCGCAATGCGTGATAATGTAGCACAACAGCTTTACATACCACCCACTCCCGAGCAGGAACAGCTTGAAGCCCTTGTTTCACGCCGTAATCAGCTTGTTGAAATGCGTTTTGCGGAGAAAAACCGCCTTGAACAAGTTCATTCCACACAAGTATTCAGTGTTGAACAGCATATCGACTATCTCAGCCTGCGTATTGATGAGCTGGATAGGGAAATCGAACAGCATCTCAAACATTTTGACGATACAATAAAAAAGTTTAAAGACATCAAAGGGTTGGGTACACAAACAATAGCCGTTTTGATGTCAATGTTGCCTGAGTTAGGGCAATACACACATAAACAAATCGCTTCACTTGTTGGTGTTGCACCCCATCCTAAAGAAAGTGGCAACACCAAATGGAAAAGCCGCTGTTCAGGTGGTCGCAAAGTCGTACGAAATGCACTGTATATGGCAACATTTGTTTGTGTGCGTTTTGAGCCTAAACTCAAACAATTTTACGAACGCTTACGTGCTAATGGTAAGGCGTTCAAAGTGGCGATTAACGCCTGTATGCGTAAGCTTCTCACCATTTTAAATGCGATTGTCCGCGATGACTCGCAATGGGACGCTCACGCACTTTAATTAACGAATTTGTATTTTTGCTTTTTAGCGGAATACAGTTGCTACACCTATCATTTTATCGTAGGGACGAACCAGTGTGTCCGTCCGTATATCATTATCCGCTTTACGGGCAAATACATAGGTCGCCCTACGCCTTTCTAATTGAAAACGAACACTACCCCCATTCTTTTGATAAATCAAGGCAAAATCCGCATATCGTTGCACAAGTAGGATAAGTTGATATAATCGCCCTTCCATTTTAACAAAGGAAAACCTTATGACATTAAAAACGCAAATGCCTTTAACGTATTGGCAACGTGTAAAAGTGGCCTTTCAATATGTAATGCCGCAACTTTATTTAACCCAGCTGGCAGGTTGGTTTGCAAAGCAGAGTTGGGGCGTGGTAACCCATTTTGTTATCAAATTATTTGCCAAAAAATACCAAGTGAATATGCAAGAGGCGGCAAAACCTAATTTTAACGATTATGCCACCTTTAATGAATTTTTTATCCGCCCATTAGCGGACGGTGCAAGAAAAATCGATGAAAATCCGACCGCACTTTGCTTGCCTGCTGATGGTTGCATCAGCCAGTTAGGGCATATTGATAATGATCGTTTGTTACAAGCTAAAGGACAGGATTTTAGCCTCGCTGATTTGCTTGCTAATGACGAAGAATTAGTTGAGGCCTTTAAAAATGGTGAGTTCGCCACCACTTACCTTTCACCACGCGACTATCACCGTGTACATATGCCTTGCGATGGCACATTACGCAAAATGATTTATGTGCCGGGCGTGCTTTTTTCCGTGAACCCGTTCTTAGCGGAGCATATTCCCAATTTATTTGCTCGCAATGAACGCGTGATTTGTGTGTTTGATACCGAATTTGGACAAATGGTACAAATTTTAGTGGGGGCAACCATCACAGCGAGCATTAGTACACAATGGGCGGGGGTGATTAATCCACCACGAGCCAATGAAGTAAAAGTGTGGACGTACGAGGGCGATAACGCGGTGAAATTAGCCAAAGGGCAAGAAATGGGCGTGTTTCAACTTGGCTCAACGGTGATTAACTTATTCCAAGCGGATAAAATCACCCTCGCGGAACAGTTAGCCGTTGATGTGCCTGTGCATATGGGAGAAGTGTTGGGCTATAAAAAGCACTAATGGCTTAACTCCAACATCGTCGCGATAAAATTTATTTATTCAATAAAAGGAAAAAACAATGTCAGAACAATTTTTTAATCAAGTGTCTTTAGATGATGTTTCTGCTAAAGGTAGCTATGGTATCGGTTTACAAATCGGTCAGCAATTAGTCGAAAGCAAATTAGCCGTTAAAGCAGAAGCGGTTGCGAAAGGGATTTTTGACGCATTAAATCAAAACCCGCCTGCGATTGATTTCAACGAAGTCAGCCAAGCATTACAACAACTTCAACAAGAGGCTGCCGAAGCCGCTAAAGCTCAATTTAAGCAGATTGAGGAAGCAGGCAAAGCCTATTTAGCCGAGAACGCAAAAAAAGACGGCGTAAAAGTTACCGATTCGGGCTTGCAATATGAAGTGCTAGTGGAAGGTAACGGCAAAATTCCAAGCAAACAAGATCAAGTACGCGTTCACTACACAGGAACATTGCCAGACGGCACGGTATTCGACAGCTCCGTGCAACGCGGTCAGCCAGCGGAATTCCCAGTAAGTGGCGTAATCCCAGGTTGGGTTGAAGCCCTTTCAATGATGCCAGTTGGCTCAAAATGGAAACTCACCATTCCTCATAACCTCGCCTACGGCGAACGCGGTGCTGGTGCATCAATCCCACCATTTAGCACATTAGTGTTTGAAGTGGAATTGTTGGATATTCTTTAATTTATTTTCTTCATAAAAAAGACCTAACCTATTGTTAGGTCTTTTTGAACAGCGTTATTTTAAAATAATACTGAATCATACCATTTTGCTATATTATTGGGGCTGTCCTAGATAACAACTAAAAAATCTATTTAGGTTAGAATGAACCAATGAGAAAAAGTCGTCTAAGTCAGCACAAACAAAATAAACTCATTGAGCTATTTGTTGCAGGTGTTACTGCAAGGACAGCAGCAGAGTTAGTCAATGTAAACAAAACGACTGCCGCATATTACTTTCATCGTTTATGCCAACTCATCTATCAAAACAGCCTTCACTTAGAGATGTTTGAAGGTGAAATTGAAGCCGATGAAAGTTATTTTGGCGGTGCTCGCAAAGGCAAACGTGGTCGTGGTGCGGCAGGGAAAATTGGGGTATTCGGGCTTCTCAAGCGCAATGGCAAGGTTTATACCGTTGCGGTTCCAAATACGCAATCTGCCACCTTGTTACCCATTATTCGGGAGCAGGTAAAGCCTGATAGTATTGTTTACACCGATAATTATCGTAGTTATGACGTGCTTGATGTGAGTGAATTTAGTCATTTTCGTATCAATCACAGCACACATTTTGCTGAAAATCATAACCACATTAACGGAATTGAGAATTTTTGGAGCCAAGCAAAACGCCATTTACGCAAATTTAATGGTATCCCAAAAGCGCATTTTGAGCTTTATTTAAAGGAATGTGAATGGCGTTTTAATTACAGCAACATAAAAAGTCAAATTTCTATTTTAAAACAATTGGTTAAAGGGAGTTTAGTCTAGTTATCTAGGACAGCCCCATATTATTTATACAGACTTTGGCTTGTTGCTTTGTTTTATTTTGTATTTTATAAGACGAGTAAAAATTCAAGAAATAAAAAACCGCACTTTAAAAGTGCGGTTTAATTTTAAAAAGGTTTTTCTTAGCCTTTGTAGTTGTGAATGTGTGCTACTAAATCTAATACTTTGTTTGAATAACCTGTTTCGTTATCGTACCAAGAAACCAATTTAACGAAAGTATCAGTTAATGCGATACCAGCTTCTTTATCAAATACAGAAGTAAATGCACAACCGTTGAAGTCTGTTGATACTACGGCATCTTCAGTATAGCCTAAAACGCCTTTCATTTCGTTTTCAGAGGCACGTTTGATTTCTGCACAGATTTCATCATAAGTTGCTGGTTTTTCAAGATTTACAGTTAAATCAACTACAGAAACGTTTGGTGTAGGAACACGGAACGCCATACCTGTTAATTTACCGTTTAATGCAGGGATTACTTTACCTACTGCTTTTGCTGCACCTGTTGAAGATGGGATAATGTTTTGTGCCGCACCGCGACCACCACGCCAGTCTTTTGCTGATGGGCCATCAACGGTTTTTTGCGTTGCAGTTGTTGCGTGAACAGTTGTCATTAAACCGTCTTTGATACCCCATTTGTCGTTAATTACTTTTGCTAATGGTGCTAAACAGTTTGTTGTACAAGATGCGTTTGAAACGATGTCTTGACCTGCATAAGTATCAAAGTTTACGCCGTTTACGAACATTGGAGTCGCATCTTTAGAAGGACCAGTTAAAACAACTTTTTTTGCACCAGCTTCAATGTGTTTGCGAGCAGTTTCATCTGTTAAGAAGATACCAGTTGCTTCAACAGCGATATCAACACCGATTTCATTCCATTTAAGGTTTGCAGGATCACGCTCAGAAGTTACACGGATTGTTTTACCGTTCACCACTAAATGACCGTCTTTCACTTCAACAGTGCCATCGAAACGACCGTGAGTTGAATCATATTTCAACATATATGCCATATATTCAACATCGATTAAATCGTTGATGCCTACTACTTCGATGTCATCACGTTGTTGTGCTGCACGGAATACGATACGACCGATACGGCCGAAACCATTGATACCAATTTTAATTGCCATAAGTTTTTCACCTATAATTTAAGTTAAACAAAACGGTTACGTGTCATAGAAAGCATTTCTATTTATTGTCGGCGGGATTATAGCACGCTTTTTTTACTGGATGAAACTAACTCGTGTGAAAACAGCAAAACATTTTGTGATCTACATCAAACTTTGGGGCTTCTATTGCCTTGAGAATTGGGTGTTTTTGTAGGCTAAAAAACTGCCTCAAAAAACACCGCACTTTATTAATGATTTTTTGCGGATTTGTCGGCATAATTGTCCTTATTAAGTTGAAAGAAGAAGGATAACGTATGAGCCAAGGTAATCTCTATATCATTTCGGCCCCGAGTGGAGCAGGCAAATCTTCGCTGATTGCGGCGTTGTTAGAAAAAAATACAGGGCGAGAAATGAAAGTGTCGGTATCACATACCACACGTTCGCCACGTCCTGGGGAGGTGGACGGCGTGCATTATCATTTCGTTAGCGTGGACGAATTTGAGCGTTTGATCGAGCAGGAAGCTTTTTTAGAATATGCCAAAGTGTTTGGCGGTAATTATTACGGCACATCGTTACCGACCATTGAAAAAAGCCTCGCACAAGGCATTGACGTGTTTTTGGATATTGATTGGCAAGGGGCTCAGCAAATTCGTCGTAAAGTGCCGACGGTGAAAAGCATTTTTATTTTGCCGCCCTCTGTCGAGGAATTGGAACGCCGTTTAGTGGGGCGTGGGCAAGATAGTGCGGAGGTGATCGCCGATAGAATGGCAAAAGCCACCAGTGAAATGTCCCATTATGATGAATATGATTATGTGATTATCAATGATGACTTTGAGCAAGCGATCGCCGATCTGCAACATATTTTGCGTGCCGAATGCCTAACCACGCGTTATCAGCAATCGCAAAATCTCGCTTTAATTCATCAATTACTGGCAAAATAATTGACATTTTAGTATCATTAATCCCCTTATATTCAAGAATAATGTTTAATTAACTGGAGTAAATTTATGGCTCGTGTAACAGTGCAAGATGCGGTAGAGCAAATTGGTAACCGTTTTGATTTAATTTTAACCGCGGCTCGCCGTGCAAGAGAGTTGCAATTACATTTGCGTGAACCTTTAGTCCCAGAAGATAATGACAAGCCAACGGTTATCGCATTGCGTGAAATCGAAAAAGGCTTAATCAACAACGAGATTATGAACGCACACGAACGTCAAGATATGCTAGAGCAAGAAATGCAGCAGCATCACGCCGTGTCGTTATTATCCTCTTAATGTCAAAGTGCGGTCATTTTTTGTTTCATTTTTATCAGTAGCCATAAAAGTTGAAGAAAAGTTAGGTGTCCCTTGTACTTATTTGAACGTTTAGAACGCATAATCCAAGGCTATTTACCGCCTGAGCAAATTGAATTAGTCAGACGTGCTTTTGTCATCGCAAGAGATGCTCACGAAGGGCAATCTCGCTCAAGCGGGGAACCTTACATCACGCACCCCGTTGCCGTTGCGTCCATTATTGCGGAAATGCGATTGGATCACGAAGCGGTAATGGCTGCCTTGTTGCACGATGTGATTGAGGATACCCCTTACACCGAAGAGCAATTAAAACAGGAATTTGGTGCAAGTGTGGCGGAGATCGTAGAGGGCGTTTCTAAACTAGATAAGCTAAAATTCCGCACCCGCCAAGAGGCACAGGTAGAAAACTTCCGCAAAATGATCCTCGCGATGACGAAAGACATTCGCGTTGTGCTAATCAAATTGGCTGACCGCACCCATAATATGCGAACCCTCGGGGCGTTGCGTCCCGATAAACGCCGCCGTATCGCGAAAGAAACCCTTGAAATTTATGCCCCATTAGCCCATCGTTTAGGGATCGAACATATCAAAAATGAATTGGAAGATCTTGGCTTTGAAGCAATGCACCCACAGCGTTATGCGGTGTTGCAAAAAGTGATCCAAATCGCACGCGGAAATCGAAAAGATATGATTGAACGCATTGCGGCGGAGATCAAAGGGCGTTTAAATGACATTGGCATTGAAGCCCGTGTGTTTGGACGAGAAAAGCATCTCTATGCCATTTATCAGAAAATGCGGTTGAAAGATCAGCAATTCCATTCGATTATGGATATTTACGCATTCCGCACGGTGGTGAAAGAGGTGGATACGTGCTATCGCGTACTTGGGCAAATGCACAGTTTATATAAACCGCGTCCAGGGCGAGTGAAAGATTATATCGCCGTACCGAAAGCCAATGGTTATCAGTCGTTGCATACCTCTATGATTGGGCCTCACGGCGTGCCAGTGGAAGTGCAAATCCGCACGGAAGAAATGGATCAAATGGCAGAAATGGGGGTTGCGGCACATTGGGCATATAAGCAAGGCGGCAAAAATGACAGCACCACCGCACAAATTCGTGCTCAGCGTTGGCTACAAAGTTTGATTGAGCTTCAACAAAGTGCGGGCAATTCCTTTGAATTTATTGAAAGTGTCAAATCAGAATTTTTTCCGAAAGAAATTTATGTGTTCACGCCAAAAGGACGCATTGTTGGACTTCCTGTAGGAGCAACGCCTGTGGATTTTGCTTATGCGGTGCATTCTGATATTGGCAGTGCTTGCGTTGCCGCGAACGTGGATCGTAAGCCTTATCCGCTTTCTCAGCCGTTGCAGTCAGGACAAACAATTGAAATTATCACCGCACCGACAGCACAGCCTGATGTTGGCTGGTTGAATTTTGTGGTAACCGCGAAAGCACGCACAAATATTCGCCACGCGTTGAAAAGCTTGCGTTCAGATACAGCGATTTTGTTGGGTAAACGCCAGCTTATTAACGCATTATTACCGCATAATTTAGCGGACATTGCCCCGCAACGCATTACCGATTTATTGAATGAGCTAAAACTCAATACCTTTGAAGATTTGCTCGCGGAAATCGGGCTTGGCAATCAAATGAGTGCGGTGGTGGCATATCGCTTATTGGGTGAAAGCATTGAAATTGACACTGATGGCGATCGCAGTAATAACAAAGCCTTGTTTGCCATTAATGCGAACGAGGGGCTGCTCACCACCTTTGCACAATGTTGCCACCCGATCCCGGGTGACCCCATTGTGGCTTATGCCAGCCCAGGAAAAGGCTTAGTGGTGCATCACGAATCTTGTTCAAATTTACGTAATCGCAAAGACAGCCCAGAACATTACACGCCAGTAACTTGGGAGCAAAGTGATAATAAAGTGGAATTTGAAACGGAATTGCGGATCGAAATGATCAACCAGCAAGGAACGTTGCCAAATCTCACTGCTAATATTTCCGCAATGGATAGCAATATTCATAGCATTTGGACGGAAGAGCAAGACGGGCGTTTGTATCAAATTGTGGTTTTGCTTACGGCAAAAGACACCCACCATTTAGGGCGAATTATGCGTAAAATTAAAACCATTCCCGGTTTTGTTAGTATTGAGCGTAACATTAACCGATAGTGGCAACCGATAATGGCTATGGACGTTTTAGGTGCAGTTCCCCTCACGACATTATCGGGCGTGGGAGCAGCGATTTCAGCAAAACTCAGCCGTATTGGCATTAATAATCTGCAAGATCTGCTTTTCCATTTACCAAGCCGTTATGAAGATCGCACAAGAATTACACCCATTATCGATCTTCGCCCCGAACAATATGCCACCATTAGTGCTGTTGTGCAGCTCTGCGAAGTGCAATTTGGTCGCCGTCCGATTTTAACGGTCGTGGTGTCTGATGGCACATCGAAGCTGACCCTACGTTTTTTCAATTTCAATGCCGCAATGCGAAACAGCTTTCAAGTGGGAACGAAAGTGAAAGCCTTTGGCGAAATCAAACGAGGTCGCTTTATGGCAGAAATTCATCACCCCGAATATCAAATTTTGCGTGATGATACCCCCTTGATAATGGCGGAAACCCTCACCCCGATTTATCCCACAACGGAGGGGCTGAAACAAAATTCCTTGCGAAAGCTCACCGATCAAGCCTTGGCACTGTTAGATAAAGTGCAGCTGCCCGAAATTTTGCCTGATGAATTTAATCCTTATCCATACAGTTTGAAAGAGGCGATCCGTTTTCTACACCGTCCACCGCCAGATGTGTCGTTGGAAATGTTGGAAAAAGGGCAACACCCCGCACAAGTGCGGTTAATTTTTGAAGAGTTATTGGCACATAATTTGGCAATGCAAAAAGTGCGGTCAAATATTCAGCAGTTTTTTGCGCTGCCCTTACAATATCAAACGGATCTCAAATCACGCTTTTTACAGCGTTTACCCTTCAGCCCCACCAATGCACAACGCCGAGTGGTGCAGGATATTGAGCGGGATTTGCAAAAGCCTTATCCAATGATGCGATTAGTGCAGGGCGATGTGGGATCGGGGAAAACCTTGGTCGCGGCATTAGCTGCACTGCTAGCAATTGACAATCAAAAGCAAGTGGCACTTATGGCACCAACAGAAATTTTGGCGGAACAGCATTTTGCCAATTTCCAAAATTGGTTTGAGCCTTTAGGCATCAAAGTGGGGTGGCTGGCAGGAAAAGTCAAAGGCAAGGCACGCCAAGCGGTACTTGAACAAATGAAAGCGGGTGAAGTGCAAATGATTGTCGGCACGCACGCTCTATTTCAGCAAGATGTGGAATTTCACGATTTAGCATTGGTGATCATTGATGAACAACATCGCTTTGGCGTTCATCAGCGGCTAATGCTGCGGGAAAAAGGCGAAAAATCAGGCAATTACCCTCATCAATTAATTATGACCGCCACCCCGATTCCGCGTACCCTAGCAATGACGGTGTATGCGGATTTAGATACATCAATTATTGATGAATTACCACCAGGCAGAACGCCGATTACCACCGTTGCGGTGTCCGAAGAACGCCGCGGAGAAATTGTAAACCGTGTG
The DNA here is from genome assembly GCF_011765605.1 of Avibacterium paragallinarum. NCBI lineage: Bacteria > Pseudomonadati > Pseudomonadota > Gammaproteobacteria > Pasteurellales > Pasteurellaceae > Avibacterium > Avibacterium paragallinarum. Next base: position 1,440,408 of record NZ_CP050316.1, on the reverse strand, counting down.
TATCACGCCTGTATGAATGAAAAACGCCAAGCCTATTGGGTGTGTACTTTAATTGACGAAAGCGAGGTCTTGGAGGCACAAGCGGCAGAGGCGATATGGGAAGATCTCAGCAAAGCACTTCCAAACTTACGCATTGGATTAGTACACGGGCGTATGAAAGCGACAGAAAAACAAGCAATTATGGCGAGTTTCAAAGCCGCCGAGTTAGATGTGTTGGTGGCAACCACGGTAATTGAAGTAGGAGTGGACGTGCCGAATGCCAGCTTGATGATTATTGAAAATGCAGAACGCTTAGGCTTGTCGCAATTACACCAGTTGCGTGGGCGAGTGGGGCGTGGCAGCACCGCCTCTTTCTGCGTGTTAATGTATAAACCGCCACTGGGTAAGGTGTCGAAAAAACGTCTGCAAGTACTGCGTGAAAGCCAAGACGGCTTTTATATTTCAGAAAAAGATCTAGAAATTCGTGGGCCGGGGGAAGTGTTAGGCACAAAACAAACCGGTGTGGCCGAATTTAAAGTGGCGAATTTAATGCGTGATCGAAAAATGATCCCAACTGTACAGCATTATGCTAGAGAAATGATCGTGAAATATCCCCAACTTTCTGAAGCTTTAATTCAGCGTTGGCTTGATGAGAAAACCGTTTATTCCAATGCGTAACGCGAGCCTTTTGCTTGAGATATAGCGAGCGAAGGTATAAGATCGCCGCAACATCAATTTGATTTTCAATAATTAATGACAAATTCACCAACCATTCTTTTTTTTGACTCGGGCATCGGCGGTTTAAGTGTCTATCGCGAAGTGAAAACGCTGCTACCAAATTGCCACTATCTTTATTGCCTCGATAACGCATTTTTTCCTTATTCTGAAAAAGAAGAGCAAGCTATTATTGAACGCTGTGTCGCGATCTGTAAAAAAATTGAACAGGATTACCCGCTGGATCTCATCGTTATCGCTTGCAACACCGCAAGCACGGTCGTGTTGCCCGCATTGCGTGAGGCTTTTACCTGCCCGATTGTGGGAACAGTTCCTGCTATTAAACCCGCCGCACAAAAAACCGAAAGCGGTGTCATCGGGTTGCTTGCCACGAAAGGCACGGTGAAACGCCCTTATGTGGACAAGTTAATTCAAGATTATGCGAGTGAATGCCGAGTAAGTAAACTGGGCAGTACCGAATTAGTCAAAATGGCAGAGGAAAAATTGCAAGGTAAGCCCGTTGATCCCATTCGGCTTCTATTAGAGATTAAAGATTGGCGAGAAGATCTCGCATTAGATACGGTTATTTTGGGCTGTACCCATTTTCCTTTCCTGAGATCAGAGCTAATGGCAAGTTTGCCCCAAGTGAAATATTTTCTTGATCCGAGTAAAGCGATAGCAAAGCGAGTGAAAGATCTTTTGGGCGAAGTAACAGGGCAAAGTACAGAACCAAACAAGGTTTATTGCACGCAAGAACAACATTTGCTACTTAATGTGTTTGAACAATTTGAGTTTAGCGAATTAAAAATCTTATCAATGGAAAAATAAAGAAACAAAGTGCGGTACAAAAAGCACCCCAAATTTAGACCGCACTTTACATTTCTTCAGCAAAAATTGGATGATAAACCCTCATGGCGTTGAGAGAATAATCAAACAACAAAAAAATGAAAAATTTTTGCAAAAAGGGGTTGCAAAGATTTTAAAGAAGCCTATAATACGCCGCACACAACGACGCGACGTTGTAGAAGTTGAAAGATACACCTCGCGTCGTTGTTTTTTGCTCTTTAACAATCAATCAGACAATCTGTGTGGGCACTTGTTGATTCTGGAAAAAATTTAAAAGATTTAGAACAATTAGTGCTTAACTGAAATTCATAGTGATTTTATAAATGAAATCACAGAGCTTTGTTAGTGTACGAATTGAGAAGGATTAAACTGAAGAGTTTGATCATGGCTCAGATTGAACGCTGGCGGCAGGCTTAACACATGCAAGTCGAACGGTAACGGGTTGAAAGCTTGCTTTCAATGCTGACGAGTGGCGGACGGGTGAGTAATGCTTGGGAATCTGGCTTATGGAGGGGGATAACCATTGGAAACGATGGCTAATACCGCGTATTATCGGGAGATGAAAGGGGGCGAAAGCACCTGCCATAAGATGAGCCCAAGTGGGATTAGGTAGTTGGTGAGGTAAAGGCTCACCAAGCCTGCGATCTCTAGCTGGTCTGAGAGGATGGCCAGCCACACTGGGACTGAGACACGGCCCAGACTCCTACGGGAGGCAGCAGTGGGGAATATTGCGCAATGGGGGGAACCCTGACGCAGCCATGCCGCGTGAATGAAGAAGGCCTTCGGGTTGTAAAGTTCTTTCGGTGGTGAGGAAGGTTGTGATGTGAATAGCATCATGATTTGACGTTAGCCACAGAAGAAGCACCGGCTAACTCCGTGCCAGCAGCCGCGGTAATACGGAGGGTGCGAGCGTTAATCGGAATAACTGGGCGTAAAGGGCACGCAGGCGGTAAATTAAGTGAGATGTGAAATCCCCGAGCTTAACTTGGGAATTGCATTTCAGACTGGTTTACTAGAGTACTTTAGGGAGGGGTAGAATTCCACGTGTAGCGGTGAAATGCGTAGAGATGTGGAGGAATACCGAAGGCGAAGGCAGCCCCTTGGGAAGCTACTGACGCTCATGTGCGAAAGCGTGGGGAGCAAACAGGATTAGATACCCTGGTAGTCCACGCTGTAAACGCTGTCGATTTGGGGATTGGGCTTTAAGCTTGGTGCCCGTAGCTAACGTGATAAATCGACCGCCTGGGGAGTACGGCCGCAAGGTTAAAACTCAAATGAATTGACGGGGGCCCGCACAAGCGGTGGAGCATGTGGTTTAATTCGATGCAACGCGAAGAACCTTACCTACTCTTGACATCCTAAGAAGAACTCAGAGATGAGTTTGTGCCTTCGGGAACTTAGAGACAGGTGCTGCATGGCTGTCGTCAGCTCGTGTTGTGAAATGTTGGGTTAAGTCCCGCAACGAGCGCAACCCTTATCCTTTGTTGCCAGCACTTCGGGTGGGAACTCAAAGGAGACTGCCAGTGATAAACTGGAGGAAGGTGGGGATGACGTCAAGTCATCATGGCCCTTACGAGTAGGGCTACACACGTGCTACAATGGTGCATACAGAGGGAAGCGAGCCTGCGAGGGGGAGCGAATCTCAGAAAGTGCATCTAAGTCCGGATTGGAGTCTGCAACTCGACTCCATGAAGTCGGAATCGCTAGTAATCGCGAATCAGAATGTCGCGGTGAATACGTTCCCGGGCCTTGTACACACCGCCCGTCACACCATGGGAGTGGGTTGTACCAGAAGTAGATAGCTTAACCTTCGGGAGGGCGTTTACCACGGTATGATTCATGACTGGGGTGAAGTCGTAACAAGGTAACCGTAGGGGAACCTGCGGTTGGATCACCTCCTTACCTAATAGAATAGATGAGTGCTCACACAGATTGTCGTGATGGTTGTTAGACAATAAGAAGCAAAGAAAGGAATGGTGATGGTGTTGAAGAAACTAGCGATATGAAAAAATGGCTTAAAATCATACCGCACTTTAATAAAGCAGAGAGACGCTTTCTATGTTGTCCCCTTCGTCTAGAGGCCTAGGACATCGCCCTTTCACGGCGGTAACAGGGGTTCGAATCCCCTAGGGGACGCCATAGAAAGCGAATTTTTCGCGATTTGCTCTTTAACAATGTAAAAACAAGCTGAAAACTGAAGAGACTTTCAAGCTAATGAGGGAGTGGTGATAGTGATAGAGCCATTTTCTTATTAAATTGAAGAAGTCTGAGTAAAAGACTTACTTGAACAAAAGCAAGTAAGCGTTCTCAACGAGAGAACAACTTCGGGGAAAAATCCTTGAGGTTGTATAGTTAAGTGAGAAAGCGTACAGGGCGGATGCCTTGGCAATCAGAGGCGAAGAAGGACGTGCTAATCTGCGAAAAGCGTGGGTGAGTTGATAAGAAGCGTTTAACCCACGATGTCCGAATGGGGAAACCCGATAGGCGAAGAGCCTATCATTGCGAGGTGAATAAAATAGCCTCGTAAGGCGAACCGGGAGAACTGAAACATCTAAGTACCCCGAGGAAAAGAAATCAACCGAGATTCTGTGAGTAGCGGCGAGCGAAAGCGGAGGAGCCAGTAAGTAATAGCAGCAGAGATAGAGGAATTGTCTGGGAAGGCAAGCGACACAGGGTGATAGCCCCGTACTTAAAATCCAGGCTGTGGTACTAAGCTTACGAGAAGTAGGGCGGGACACGAGGAATCCTGTCTGAAGATGGGGGGACCATCCTCCAAGGCTAAATACTCCTGATTGACCGATAGTGAACCAGTACTGTGAAGGAAAGGCGAAAAGAACCCCGGTGAGGGGAGTGAAATAGAACCTGAAACCCTGTACGTACAAGCAGTGGGAGCCCCATCACTCAAACACATTGAGTGTTGGAAGAGGCAAAAAGCACCAAAAATAACACCGCACTTTAAAGTGTAGGGTACGACGAGCGAAGCGAGTCAAACCCAAAAATAGCAGTGTGATTGAGTGATGGGGTGACTGCGTACCTTTTGTATAATGGGTCAGCGACTTATATTTTGTAGCGAGGTTAACTGAATAAGGGAGCCGAAGGGAAACCGAGTCTTAACTGGGCGAAGAGTTGCAAGGTATAGACCCGAAACCCGGTGATCTAGCCATGGGCAGGTTGAAGGTTGGGTAACACTAACTGGAGGACCGAACCGACTAATGTTGAAAAATTAGCGGATGACCTGTGGCTGGGGGTGAAAGGCCAATCAAACCGGGAGATAGCTGGTTCTCCCCGAAATCTATTTAGGTAGAGCCTTGTGTGAATACCTTTGGGGGTAGAGCACTGTTTCGGCTAGGGGCCCATCCCGGGTTACCAAACCGATGCAAACTCCGAATACCAAAGAGTAATGCACAGGAGACACACGGCGGGTGCTAACGTCCGTCGTGGAGAGGGAAACAACCCAGACCGCCAGCTAAGGTCCCAAAATCTATATTAAGTGGGAAACGAAGTGGGAAGGCTTAGACAGCTAGGATGTTGGCTTAGAAGCAGCCACCATTTAAAGAAAGCGTAATAGCTCACTAGTCGAGTCGGCCTGCGCGGAAGATGTAACGGGGCTAAAATATAGTACCGAAGCTGCGGCATCAGGCGTATCACTAATACGCCTTAACGATTAACCACTTGCGAAGCAAGTGGGTAAAGCGAAAAACACGTTGAGTGTAATGGCAAAGAATCGAAGAGGGATATTAGTGATACGTCTGTTGGGTAGGGGAGCGTTGTGTAAGCGGAAGAAGGTGATTTGAGAAGATTGCTGGACGTATCACAAGTGCGAATGCTGACATAAGTAACGATAAAACGGGTGAAAAACCCGTTCGCCGGAAGACCAAGGGTTCCTGTCCAACGTTAATCGGGGCAGGGTGAGTCGGCCCCTAAGGCGAGGCTGAAAAGCGTAGTCGATGGGAAACGGGTTAATATTCCCGTACTTGGTAAAGCTGCGATGTGGGGACGGAGAAGGTTAGGTTATCGACCTGTTGGATATGGTCGTTTAAGTTGGTAGGTGGGTGAGTTAGGTAAATCCGGCTCACCGTTAACACTGAGAGATGATGACGAGGCACTAAGGTGCTGAAGTAACTGATACCACACTTCCAGGAAAAGCCACTAAGCTTCAGGCTTTACTAAACCGTACTGAAAACCGACACAGGTGGTCAGGTAGAGAATACTCAGGCGCTTGAGAGAACTCGGGTGAAGGAACTAGGCAAAATAGCACCGTAACTTCGGGAGAAGGTGCGCCGGCGTAGATTGTAGTGACTTGCTCACGAAGGTTGAACCGGTCGAAGATACCAGCTGGCTGCAACTGTTTATTAAAAACACAGCACTCTGCAAACACGAAAGTGGACGTATAGGGTGTGATGCCTGCCCGGTGCTGGAAGGTTAATTGATGGTGTAATCGAAAGAGAAGCTCCTGATCGAAGCCCCAGTAAACGGCGGCCGTAACTATAACGGTCCTAAGGTAGCGAAATTCCTTGTCGGGTAAGTTCCGACCTGCACGAATGGCATAATGATGGCCAGGCTGTCTCCACCCGAGACTCAGTGAAATTGAAATCGCCGTGAAGATGCGGTGTACCCGCGGCTAGACGGAAAGACCCCGTGAACCTTTACTATAGCTTGACACTGAACCTTGAATTTTGATGTGTAGGATAGGTGGGAGACTATGAAGCGGTAACGCCAGTTATCGTGGAGTCGTTGTTGAAATACCACCCTTTAACGTTTGATGTTCTAACGAAGTGCCTGAAACGGGTACTCGGACAGTGTCTGGTGGGTAGTTTGACTGGGGCGGTCTCCTCCCAAAGTGTAACGGAGGAGCACGAAGGTTTGCTAATGACGGTCGGACATCGTCAGGTTAGTGCAATGGTATAAGCAAGCTTAACTGCGAGACAGACAAGTCGAGCAGGTGCGAAAGCAGGTCATAGTGATCCGGTGGTTCTGAATGGAAGGGCCATCGCTCAACGGATAAAAGGTACTCCGGGGATAACAGGCTGATACCGCCCAAGAGTTCATATCGACGGCGGTGTTTGGCACCTCGATGTCGGCTCATCACATCCTGGGGCTGAAGTAGGTCCCAAGGGTATGGCTGTTCGCCATTTAAAGTGGTACGCGAGCTGGGTTTAGAACGTCGTGAGACAGTTCGGTCCCTATCTGCCGTGGGCGTTGGAGAATTGAGAGGGGCTGCTCCTAGTACGAGAGGACCGGAGTGGACGCATCACTGGTGTACCAGTTGTCTCGCCAGAGGCATTGCTGGGTAGCTAAATGCGGAAGAGATAAGTGCTGAAAGCATCTAAGCACGAAACTTGCCTTGAGATGAGTTCTCCCAGTCTATAAGACTGTAAGGGTTGTTGGAGACTACGACGTAGATAGGCTGGGTGTGTAAGCGGTGTGAGCCGTTGAGCTAACCAGTACTAATTGCCCGAGAGGCTTAACTATACAACGCTCAAGGGTTTTGGCTTGTTTTTGTTAAAGAAGTGAAGAACGAATAGAAAAGAGAAAGAAATTAAAAGAAATTAAAGGATATAAAGAATTATCTTGGCGGCGAAAGTGCAGTGGACCCACCTAATCCATGCCGAACTTAGAAGTGAAACGCTGTAACGCCGATGGTAGTGTGGGAATTTCCCATGTGAGAGTAGGACACCGCCAGGTTTTGAATAAGAAAGGACCACCTAGTCTTCTAGGTGGTCCTTGTTTTTAGGGCGGAAATGGCGAGCTATTTCTATGTATATTTTGATGGTAGCTTACTCTTTTTTTAGCAAAAAAATTCCGTGTTCAGCAAAATTCACGTAGGCTTCGGTTGTTTGTATATTAAAATGATTTGAGGGGATGTGAATGAAAAGTGTTTTTCCTTGCCATTTAACAATAATCTCCCAGTGGCTTCCCATATAAATGGCCCGTTGAATTTTGCAATATTGTGTGTCATAGCCTCGTTTTGAAAGGTATATTGCTTCTGGGCGTATTCCTACGAGGCAGTTTCCATTAGTTAAACCATATTTTTCCGCATTTACGAAAGAAAAAGTGTATTTACCTATACTGATTCTATTCCCCTCTAATATTCCATCAAAAATATTATTCTCACTCATAAAGTTGGCAGTAAATGTTGAGTTAGGAAATTGATATAATTTTTGAGCAGAGCCTTGTTGTACTATCTTGCCTTTGTCCATTACGATAATTTCATCAGATACGGCAAATGCTTCATTCTGATCATGGGTAACGTATAGAGCGGTGATGTTAAAATGTTGTTGTATCTCGCGAATTTTTTCACGCATACTATGACGTAAATTTGCATCAAGATTGCTAAGTGGTTCATCAAATAATAATATTTGGGGTTTTAATATTAATGCTCTTGCAAGGGCTATGCGTTGCTGTTGTCCTCCTGAAACTTGATCTATATAACGATTTTCAAAGCCTGAAAGATCGACTAGTTCTAATGCCTCTTGGATACGTTTTTTACGTTCTGCCGCTGATATTGCCTGAATATGTAAACCATAACCAACATTTTCACCGATAGACATATGGGGAAAAAGGGCATAAGATTGAAATACGATCCCAATATTTCGCTTCTGAATAGGAAGTTTAGTAATGTCTTGAGAACCAATAAAAATTTGCCCAGAGGAGGGGCTGTCAAGACCGGCTATGATACGTAACAGCGTGGTTTTCCCACAGCCAGAAGGACCTAGTAAGGTTACCATTTTACCTTGTTTAATGGAAAGACTAAAATCCTGTAGTATAGTAGCTTGGTCAAAGCTTTTAGTTATATTTTTTAATAGTAAAAAATTTTCATTGTTCATTATGCAACCTTATGAGTTCATTATTTTAGCTTTGAAATAAGATGTATATGTGTTTCTCATAGCCCATTCAAATAATAAAATAATTAGAATCATTACTAAAATAAGCATTGCACCATAAGATGTTGCTATGCCGTATTCACCATCTTCTACACGGTTTAATATATAAGATGTAGCAACACGGGTATCCGTAGTAACTAAGAATATGATAGCACTAACTGTAGTCATTGATCTGACAAAACTGCTCGTTAGTGCGGCGAATAAAGTTGGTTTAATAAGTGGGAATATGATGTGTTTAATCGTATGCAATGAATTAGCCGTTAGTGACATAGAGGCTTCTTCAAGTGATTTATCTATCTGTTTTAGACTTGCTATTGCTGTACGCATTCCTATAGGTATATTGCGTATTATCATCGAAGTTATAATAATAGTACTGCTTCCAATAAGATAAATTGGAGCATCGTTAAAGGCAATGATATAGGATAATCCAATTACTGTTCCAGGTATGGAAAAGCAAAGTAAGACCAATAGTTCAAGAGATTTTTTCCCTTTGAAATCACATCTAGTGGTGATATAAGCGATGAGGAAACCTAATATTGTACTTAGTGGTGCAGCAATAATGGAAAAAAATATAGTATTAATTAGTGAGGGCCAAGCACCATTTTGGAATCCCTGTCCAAATAATATTAAGTAATTATTGAGCGTAAATGTATAATCTATTCCCCAACTTTTTGTGAAGCTGCCATAAAATATACTGCCATATAATAAAGCATTAAATAAACTCCATCCTAAAAAAGTCGATATTACTAATATCTTAATGCAGAATGGGAGATCTTGTATATTCCAGTAAGATGATTTTCCGGAAATACTAGTGTAAGAACGGTTGCGAATCCATAAATATTGAGTAATAAAGATAATTAGTGAGAATAGGAGTAGAAAACTTCCTAGTATACTCGCAGATGTATAGTCGAGTTGTGAACCAGTAATGTATAAATAGATCTGTGATGAAATAACATCGAAATTACCTCCCAGTATGAGAGGAGTGCTAAAATCAGCTAAAGATTGGATAGTTATTACAAGGAATGCGTTGGCAAATGCTGGTTTTAGTAAAGGGAAAAGGATATGTAATAACACTTGATAGGGGCTAGCACCTAAGCTATAAGCCGCTTCTTCAATAGATGGATGGATAGTTCTTAACGCTCCTTCTAAAATCATAAATGCTAATGGAGTGAATGCTAATGTATGTGCAATTGTGATACCAGTGAAACCATATAACCAATTATTATTAAAGCCAAGATATTCAATGAACAGTTCTGTTATATAGCCTGTTCTTCCTAGCATCAATATTATTCCTAATCCTATAACAAAGGGGGGAGTTATTATTGGTAGAATTGAAAATATTTTACTAATAATGAGATTATGTTTAGCAATTCGAGTGGTATAGAGTGCTAATATCAGTCCAAATAAAGTGGATAGTATTCCTACTGATATTGATACGCTAAGAGAGTTAATTATAAGACGGAGAATGTAAGATTTGTTCAGATATGTGACAAATTGGAGCGAGGTGAATTCATTCGAGTCATAATGTATTGAAATTAAAAGCATTATCGCTGGATAAATGATAAAGCATGTAACAATTAAAATAATACAAATTAAAGATAAAATAATAAATTTATCTCCTTGTAGTATTCTCATTTTTACAAGCCCATTTGTCGCAATAGCAATCAAACTTAGGATCATCACAAAAGTGGCATATCCTAGATTAAATTCTGTTAATTTTGCTGAAATGATAATAAATAAAAAAAGCACCAGTGAGATATAAAATTCTGTAAGTCCTTGGTGATATAGCGTTCGTTTTTTATAAACGTATAAATATAAGGGAAAAAGCAATAATCCACCAAACCAAATCCAGCTGATATTCACGCTATGCCACCCCATTGACTTATAAATTTCTTCAAATGAAGAGTCAAGCAGTCCATATTGTAAGGCCATAGATGGTAAGAAAATAAAACCAATTAGGGCAAATAGGGCCCAAAATAGGCTATTATCTAGAAATTTAGGCAATTTATTTATCATTTGTTTGGCAGAGTACTTTTTAAATTTGGTAAGCTGTTATAGCAAAAAAAATATTGATAATAAAGATAAAATTTTGATTTATCTATGAAAAAATAAATTTTAGGTGAATTTCTATTGTATGTATCCTATAAAGTTGAGTAACTTCTTATTTTATTTCTTAGAATGAGATTAAATTATTATCAAAAATGAAAAATTTTATTTATAATTTTAGTATTATTATATGTGTCTAGTTGAGCTATTTTATGTCAGAATCTTGTATCATTATTGTTATTGCGGGAGCTTCAGCTTCTGGAAAAAGCCTTATTGCTTCTACAATTCACGAAGAGCTTCGTAACGAGCTAAGCTGTGAAGATATCGGTATTATCTCGGAAGATAGTTATTATAAAGATCAAACTCATTTAGATTTTCAAGAGCGTATTAAAACTAATTATGATCATCCTAATTCAATGGATCGTGATTTGTTGTTACAGCATTTGCGGGCGTTGAAAGAAGGTAAATCAGTAGATATTCCGGTATATAGTTATGTGGAACATACGAGGACAAAGCAAGTAACACCATTTAATCCTAAAAAGGTTATTATTTTAGAAGGGATATTATTACTTACTGATGAACGGATCCGTAAAGAGGCAAGTATTTCGGTATTTGTAGATACCCCTTTAGATATTTGTTTTATTCGTCGTTTAAAACGGGATATGGAAGAAAGAGGACGCTCGTTGCAATCGGTTATAGATCAGTACAGAGAAACTGTTCGTCCAATGTTTTTGCAGTTTATTGAACCCTCTAAGCAATATGCTGATATTGTTGTACCGAGAGGGGGAAAAAATCGTATTGCAATTAATATATTAAAGGCACAGATTATGCAACTTTTGGAAAAAAAGTAAGGATAGAAAATGAGGCTATGTGATTTAGATATTGAACGTTATTTAGATGAAGGTATTATTACTCTTTTTCCGCGTCCTAGTAATGATAAAATTAATGGTGCAACGGTTGATGTTCGATTAGGGAATTCATTTCGTGTATTCCGCGAGTATAGTGCACCTTATATTGATTTAAGCGGGCCTAAAGCAGAGGTTTCTGCTCAACTTGAAGCGGTAATGAGTGATGAAATTTTGGTTGAGGATGGAGAGGCGTTTTTTCTTCATCCTGGAGAATTGGCACTAGCTACAACATTTGAAGCAGTGTCTTTGCCGGCTAATATTATTGGTTGGCTAGATGGGCGTTCTTCTCTTGCTCGTTTGGGATTAATGGTACATGTTACGGCTCACCGCATTGATCCAGGTTGGAACGGTCGTATTGTGTTGGAATTTTTTAACTCGGGTAAATTACCTTTAGCATTACGACCGAAAATGGTCATTGGTGCGTTGAGTTTTGAGGTGCTAAGTGGTATAGCGGCACGACCTTATAACCGTCGTCAAGATGCTAAGTATAAAGATCAGCAAAATGCTGTTGCTAGTCGTATTGACAAGGACAAATAAGTTATGAAAAAGAAAGCACTAGTATTAATAAGTATATTACTTGCGGGACTTTGCTTTCTTTTTTGGCAGAAATCTCACTTAAATACACAGCTTTCTACTTATCTTGCAGAAAATAGAATCCAAGTAGTAGAAGTTGAAAGTCACCTTTTTCCTACCCAGTTATCTTTACATCAAGTGCAGTTTCAACAAAATGGACGATGGTTTTTTTTCGAAAAAATTGTTCTTGATGTAAATATGAAAACCTTGCTTAGTGGTGATATCCAACTTAATGAAATTCAGTTATATAACGGAGGGTTAGCGGATTCTCAATGGAAAATATTAAATTTGAATTTAAAACCTATTGAGCTTTCTTGGCAGTATATTTCCCATTTATTTACCGCTTTATCGCAGGATATACCATTAAATTTGGAGAGTCCTGTGCAAATGGCATTTAGTGTAAATATGCAAAACTTGGTTAGCCAAATGAATGTACAGGGGAAATTCCAGTTATTAAATAATGGATTGAGATTTAATCAGTTATCTGGACAGTGGAGGTTTGAACACCCAATTTATGGTGATATGGATAAAATGGTATTTCGTTTAAAACAAGGCAATTTATATAATGAAATACAAGATTATAAGCACTATTATGGGGTAAGTTTTGATGATTTTTTTATTAATGAAATACCTTTTCAGCAGGGAAAAATCCTCATTGATTTTCAACCGCACTTAATTAAAGGGAAGGGGGATTTTTTATCGCAAGGCAGCTTAGATTTTGAATTTTCTAGAACTCAGCCACATTTACAGGTTTCTGCACAAAATATTGCTTTAGAACAATGGCTAGCCCTGTTTAAATTACCCGCGTTAGTAATAGGAAAGACAAATCTTAATGGTGAAATGTATTTTAGTGATCTGCAAATTGATAAAGGGCGGTTTAATTTGGAGGTTATGAATGGCAAGATGAAAAATATTAATTTATTTTCTATCATCACAAGGCATTTACCGATTAATTATGAACAGCAAAATGTGCAAAATGACTCGCCTTTTGAACAGCTAACAGCGACATTAAGTTGGGATAAGCAAAAAATGCAATGGCAGGATTTACAACTGCGAGATCGTTATTTCCAATTGACAGGGCAAGGTATAATAGAACAAAACAAACAACAATGCGATTTTCTTGTTACTCTTAATCTGCGTGAAAAAAAATATCAAAACTTTCGTTTGCCGTTACATTTCTTTGGGGATTGTCACTCTCCTCAATATCAAATTGGTTCTCCAAAAGAGTTGAAAAAACAGCTGAAAGATCTCCTTAAGCAGCATTTTCATTGAACAAAAGCATAAACTTCTATGCTAAAATGGCGACCTCTTTTCTAGCTTTAGTGCAAAATGTTATCTCCAAAAATTGTTCGTCGTGTGAAATTCTGGCGTGTTCTTTGTATGGCGTTTTCCGCTTTTATTTTTAACACAACAGAGTTTCTTCCTGTTGCTTTATTATCGGATATTGCAGAAAGTTTTCAAATGTCTGTGAGCCAAACAGGGTTAATCATTACTATTTATGCGTGGATTGTTTCTTTACTCTCCTTACCTTTTATGTTGTTAACCGCCAAGATTGAACGGCGTGGTTTACTTATTAAATTATTTATTCTATTTATCCTGAGCCATATACTATCTTGCATTGCGTGGAATTTTCAGATTTTGGTGATTTCTCGTATTGGTATTGCTATATCTCATTCTATTTTTTGGGCTATTACTGCATCACTTACGGTACGTCTTGCTCCAAGAGATAAAAAAGCACAAGCACTTGGTTTGTTAGCAATGGGAAGTGCTTTAGCAATGGTATTAGGATTACCATTAGGACGTATTATTGGTCAATGGTTAGGGTGGAGAATAACTTTTGGCGTGATTGGTATTGTAGCCTTTGTTGTCTTAATATTTTTGTATAAATTATTACCGCACTTAGTGAGCAAAAATGCTGGGACACTAAAAAGCGTACCAATATTATTTCAACGGCCTTTGCTAGTGGGGTTATTTGTTCTTACTGCTATTGTGATCTCCGCACACTTTATAGCGTACAGCTATATTGAACCTTTTATGATTCAAGAAGTGAATATTTCCGCATCAGAAACAACATTGATTTTATTACTGTTTGGTTGTGCAGGAATGATCGCGAGTATTTTATTTAGCCGTTTTTACCGTTTGGGACCAGCAAAGTTTTTGTTATTTGCAATGCTCCTACTAACGTATTCCTTATTTTCGTTATGGCTTTTGAAAAAAGATTCAGCTTTTACTTATCCACTCGTATTAATCTGGGGAATTGGTATTGCTGGAATTGGTTTGAGTTTGCAAATTCGTATTTTACAGCTTGCTCCAGATGCTACAGATGTTGCTATGGCCATTTTTTCTGGTATTTATAATATTGGCATTGGTAGTGGTGCATTACTTGGCAATCAAGTTATGCAGCGTCTAGGTTTATCTTACATAGGAATAGTTGGTGGTGTTTTTACATTGTTCAGTATAATGTTGTTTTTAATTATTCATCTGCGTTATCGTTATTCGCTAAATGGAGGCGAAATAACTAAGTGCGGTGTAAAATCGGAAGTTCTATGAAAAAATAGAAATGTGATCCCCTATCATTTTAAACTGCAGACAAAAGCTACATCTTTGTCTGCAGTCTTAAATCTTGCATTATTGCAAGATTTTTATAATCAAACCTACGAACGTTTCATTATTTCAAAAAATTCTTCGTTGGTTTTGGCGACCATTAATTTATCAATGAGGAATTCCATTGCTTCCACTTCGCCCATTGGGTTAAGGATTTTGCGTAGAATCCACATTTTTTGTAGTTCGTCTGGGGTGGTGAGGAGGTCTTCTTTACGCGTGCCTGAGCGGTTGAAATCAATGGCTGGGAAGACGCGTTTTTCAGCAATTTTGCGGGAGAGGTGAAGTTCCATATTCCCCGTTCCTTTGAACTCTTCAAAGATTACTTCGTCCATTTTTGACCCCGTATCTACCAACGCGGTGGCGATAATGGTGAGGCTGCCGCCTTCTTCGACATTACGTGCCGCACCGAAGAAACGTTTTGGGCGATGTAAGGCATTTGCATCTACCCCGCCCGATAAAATTTTACCTGACGCAGGGGTTACGGTGTTGTAGGCACGAGCAAGGCGGGTGATACTATCTAATAAAATCACCACGTCTTTTTTATGTTCTACAAGGCGTTTGGCTTTTTCGATTACCATTTCCGCAACTTGAACGTGGCGAGAAGCGGGCTCATCAAAGGTTGAGGCGATCACTTCGCCTTTTACTGAACGCTGCATTTCGGTAACTTCTTCAGGGCGTTCGTCAATAAGTAGCACGATAAGCACGCATTCAGGGTAGTTATGGGTGATACTTTGCGCGATATTTTGTAGCAACATTGTTTTCCCTGCTTTTGGTGGGGCAACAATCAAACCACGCTGTCCTTTCCCGATTGGAGACGCGAGATCTAAAATACGTGCCGTTAAATCTTCCGTTGAGCCGTTACCACGTTCCATTCTTAAACGAGAGTTGGCGTGAAGTGGGGTGAGATTTTCAAATAGGATTTTACTACGGGAAACTTCAGGTTTGTCATCATTAACGCGATCAACTTTGAGGAGGGCAAAATAGCGTTCGCCTTCTTTGGGTGGGCGAATTTTCCCTTCAATCTTATCCCCTGTTTGTAAGTTGAAGCGGCGGATTTGACTTGGTGAAACATAAATATCATCGGGGCCTGCGAGGTATGAGCTGTCTGCGGAACGCAAGAAGCCAAAGCCGTCAGGCAAAATTTCTAAGACACCGCCACCGAAAATGTCTTCCCCGCTTTTGGCGTGCTGTTTTAAGATGGCAAATACAATATCTTGTTTGCGTAAACGGGCGAGATTTTCTAAGCCCATTTGTTCTTCGCCGAGTTTCACAAGATCAGAAACGGGCGTATTTTTTAGTTCTGTTAAATGCATAATTGAAAAGCTTAAATTAGAAATGAATTATTGGTTGAGATGTTTGATTAATTAATGTTGAATGGGCGTAAACTTATCATTAAATTGTGCAACTGTCTATATTTTGCGGAAAAAAATCCAAAAGTGCGGTGCTTTCTTTGGGAATTTTTTGCCTTCGTGCTATGCTTAGGGCAATTTTTAGCGAGAAATTTTATTATGCAAACGAATCATTTATCTCAGCAACGCTTTGCTGATCTGCCATTAAATCCGATTATTCAACAATGTTTACAACAAAACGGGTTTGAGTATTGCACCCCTATTCAAGCTTTATCCCTGCCAATCACCCTTGCGGGGCGTGATGTGGCTGGGCAAGCCCAAACAGGCACGGGGAAAACAATGGCGTTTTTAACTGCCACCTTTCATCATTTATTAAGTGCTACCTCTCATTCCTCAGCCACTTCGCCGCGTGCTTTGATTTTAGCACCAACACGAGAGCTGGCAGTGCAAATTAGTAATGACGCGGAAAAATTATCTCAAGCCACAGGGCTAAAAATGGGGCTGGCTTATGGTGGCGATGGTTATGATAAGCAACTGAAAGTCATCGAACAGGGCATTGATATTTTAATCGGCACAACGGGGCGGGTAATTGATTATGTGAAACAAGGCATTATCTGCTTAAATGGAATTGAAGTGGTGGTGCTTGACGAAGCGGATCGAATGTTCGATCTCGGCTTTATTAAGGACATTCGCTATTTACTACGCAAATGCCCAGCCCCTGCTCAGCGTTTGACAATGCTGTTTTCCGCCACCCTTTCTTATAAGGTGCGAGAGCTGGCATTTGAAGATATGAATGATCCCGAATATGTGGAAGTTGAGCCGTTGCAGAAAACGGGGCATCGCATTAAAGAAGAGCTGTTTTATCCCTCAAATCAAGACAAAATGGCATTGTTGATGACGCTTTTGGAAGAAGAATGGCCAGAGCGTTGCATTATTTTTGCCAACACCAAACACCGTTGCGAAGAAATTTGGGGCTATTTGGCTGCGGATAAACATCGTGTTGGCTTGCTCACGGGCGATGTGGCACAGAAAAAACGTCTTGCTCTGTTGCAACAATTTACCTCAGGGCAGTTGGATATTTTAGTGGCGACAGACGTTGCCGCACGCGGGTTGCATATCCCTGAAGTTACCCACGTTTTCAACTATGATCTGCCTGATGATCGTGAAGACTATGTACACCGCATCGGACGCACGGGGCGGGCGGGTGAAAGTGGGGTTTCCATCAGCTTTGCTTGTGAAGAATATGCGATGAATCTGCCTGCCATTGAGGAATACATCGGGCATTCGATCCCCGTGAGCCAGTATGATCCTGAGGCATTATTGACAAATTTACCGAAACCTTATCGCAAACGCACGGTCAAAACAACACATTCACCTCATCGCAAGCCAATGAGAAAACGGTATTAAGGGTTTAAAAAACAGGGGCGAAAAAGGACCGCACTTTGATACCGCACTTGAAAAGGGTGTATTGGCAGTGAAAAGTGCGGTGTTTTTTTCGTTATTTTTTATCTCGTGCTAGAATGAGCCACTTTGAAAGACAACCTTGAATACCTTATAGATTATAGAAAAACAACGATGACAACCTTAGTAGATTTTTTAGTAAAAACTTTAGATGACTTAAAAGCCAGCGAGATTTTGCCTTTAGATGTAAAAGGAAAATCCTCCGTAACCGACACAATGATTATTTGCACGGGGACATCGAGCCGCCATATTAGCTCGCTCGCCCAAAAGCTGATTGATGAAAGCAAACAAGCGGGCTTTGAATCTTTCGGCGAAGAAGGGCGTGCTACAGCGGACTGGGTGGTGGTCGATTTTGGGCAAGCGATGGTGCATATTATGCAAGCGGAAAGCCGTGAGCTGTACCAATTAGAAAAACTTTGGGGCTAAATGAAAATCCAATTAATTGCCGTTGGTACAAAAATGCCCGCGTGGGTAACCACAGGTTTTGAGGAATATCAACGCCGTTTCCCTAAAGATATGCCCTTTGAATTGATCGAAATCCCCGCGGGGAAGCGAGGCAAAAACGCGGATATTAAGCGTATTTTAGAGCAAGAGGGCAAGGCGATGTTGGCAGCCTGTGGGCGAAATAAAATCGTTACCCTAGATATTCCAGGCAAGCCTTGGACAACGGAACAGCTCGCCCAACAGCTCGATAGCTGGAAAAATGACGGACGCGATCTCTGTTTGCTCATTGGTGGGCCTGAGGGCTTGTCGCCAGAGTGCAAAGCCGCGGCGGAGCAAAGTTGGTCGCTTTCGCCCCTCACCTTGCCCCACCCGTTAGTTCGTGTGGTGGTGGCAGAAAGCCTGTATCGTGCTTGGTCGATTACCACCAATCACCCTTATCATCGAGAGTAATCAATGGATTTAAAAAAATTGCTTTCAGCTTCTGCGGTTGAGCCTATCCGCGACAAAAAAGCGGAGAAAAACCTGTTTATTCGCCGTGCCTTGGTGTCTTTCCTTGGCGTGTTGGGGCTGTCTGCAATTTTGTTCACCAATTTGTATCATCTTGAAGTGGTGAATTATGAAATCTATCAAACCCGTTCTAACGGCAACCGCATTAAATTATTGCCCATTCCGCCGACTCGCGGTTTAATTTATGATCGCTATGGCAAATTATTAGCGGAAAATTTAACCTTCTTTGGCTTATACATTGTGCCAGAAAAGGTGGAAAATTTAGACCGCACTTTTGAACAATTAAAGCGGCTTGTAGGGCTAACCGATGAAGACATCGCCAATTTTACGAAGGAACGCCGCCGTTCTTCGCGTTATACCTCCATTTTGCTCAAGCCGAATTTAACCGAAGAGCAGATCGCCCGCTTTGCGGTGAACCAATACCAATTCCCGAGCTTATCGGTGAAGCCTTATTTTAAACGCCATTATTTGTACGGCGAACCCCTCACCCACATTTTGGGCTATGTGGCGAAAATCAATGATAAAGATGTGGAACGCCTGAAAAAAGAAGAAAAATATGCCAATTATTCGGGATCGCAAAATATCGGCAAATTAGGCATTGAACGCTACTATGAAGATGAGCTGCACGGCGAAGTGGGCTTTGAGGAAGTGGAAATTAACAATCGCGGTAAGGTGATCCGTAAATTGCGTGAACAACCCGCCGTGGCAGGCAAGAGCATTCATTTAACCATTGATTTGGAACTGCAACGCTACATCACCGATTTGCTTGCAGGGCGAAAAGGGGCAGCGGTGGTGCTAGACCCGAAAGACAGCAGTATTCTGGCGATGGTATCAGTGCCGAGTTATGACAATAATCTTTTTGTTGATGGCATTTCGAGCAATGATTATCAACGCTTATTGCAAGATCCGCAACGCCCACTGTATAGCCGGGCAACGCAAGGGGCGTACCCGCCAGCTTCTACGGTGAAACCGTTTATTGCGGTGTCAGGCTTGCAGGATAATGTCATCACGCCAAGCACCACTGTGTTTGATCCCGGTTATTGGGTGTTGCCTAACACCACAAAACGCTTCCGCGATTGGAAAAAATCGGGACACGGTTACACGGATCTGAACAAAGCCATTGCAGAGTCTTCAGACACCTATTTCTATCAGCTCGCTTATAATATGGGGATAGATCGCCTATCGCAGGCAATGAATAAATTCGGCTTTGGGCTACCGACAGGGATTGATATTAAAGAAGAAACGGCGGGCATAATGCCGTCGCGTGAATGGAAGCAAAAACGCTATAAAAAATCTTGGTTGCAGGGTGATACCATTTCCGTTGGTATCGGGCAGGGCTATTGGACGGCAACACCGTTACAAGTGGCGAAAGCCTTAGCGATTTTGGTGAATAATGGCAAGGTAAACACACCGCACTTGATGAAAGGCGTGGAAGGCTCGCAGTTTGTTCCTTATAAAGACCCGCTATTATATCCCGATATTGACGAGCCGAAGCCGAATTACTGGGCATTGGCAAAACGCGGAATGTATAACGTGGTGAATGCCAGTAACGGCACGGCTCGCAAAGCCTTTGTGAATACCCATTTCCAAGTTGCGGGCAAATCGGGAACGGCACAAGTGTTCAGCTTGAAAGAAAACCAAACCTATAATGCGAAATCTTTGGTGAAAGAATTACACGATCACGCTTGGTTTATTGGCTATGCCCCTTACGAAGATCCGAAGTTGGTAGTTGCCGTCATTTTAGAAAATGCGGGCGGCGGCGGTAGCAATGCGGGGCCTGTGGTGAGAGAGATTATGGATTATTATTTGAACGTGCGTCTTCCGCAAGTTAATGCAATGGAAAATCGCACCGCACTTTCTTCTTCCACATCTTCCACCCCTTCAACGGACGTTATGCCTACGTCGGCAACACCAGCTACGCAGCACAATCAGGAGAAAACAAATGAGTGAGAAAAAAGGTTGGCAGAGCCTGTGGCAACGTTTGCATATTGATCTGTGGCTTTTTCTGGGGTTGCTGATTATTTCGGGCGGCGGGCTGTTTATTTTATATAGTGCCTCTGGGGCGAATGAAATAATGTTCCGCAACCGCATTATTCAAGTAGTGCTTGGCTTTGTGGTAATGCTGATAATGGCACAATTTTCCCCGCGTTTTTATCAAGGCATTGCCCCTTATGTATTTGGAATCGGG
This sequence comes from Avibacterium paragallinarum, assembly GCF_011765605.1. Classification (NCBI taxonomy): domain Bacteria; kingdom Pseudomonadati; phylum Pseudomonadota; class Gammaproteobacteria; order Pasteurellales; family Pasteurellaceae; genus Avibacterium; species Avibacterium paragallinarum. Next base: position 1,419,905 of record NZ_CP050316.1, on the reverse strand, counting down.
CTGGTGTTGCTGATTTTGGTAGATTTAGTCGGCACAACCAGTAAAGGGGCGCAGCGTTGGCTTGATTTAGGCTTATTCCGTTTTCAGCCGTCAGAAATTGTCAAACTTGCCGTACCGTTAATGGTAGCGGTGTTTTTAGGCAAGCGAGCGTTACCGCCGAGTTTGAAAGACACCTTTATTGCCCTGTTTATCATCATCGTTCCCACGCTACTTGTGGCAATTCAGCCCGATTTAGGCACGTCTATTTTGGTGAGTGCATCGGGGCTATTTGTGGTTTTCTTGGCAGGAATGAGCTGGTGGTTGATTTCTATCGCCGTCGTGGGCTTAGCAGGTTTTATCCCCATTATGTGGTTCTATTTAATGCACGATTACCAACGCACAAGGGTGCTAACCTTGCTCGATCCTGAAAAAGATCCACTCGGTGCGGGTTATCATATTTTGCAATCGAAAATCGCCATTGGCTCTGGAGGCATTTGGGGCAAAGGCTGGATGCAAGGCACGCAATCCCAACTGGAATTTTTGCCAGAACCGCACACGGATTTTATTTTCGCGGTACTCAGTGAAGAACACGGAATGGTGGGCTTTGCGATTTTAATGTTTTTGTATCTGTTTATTGTGGCAAGAGGATTAATCATCGGCGTGAATGCACAAAACGCTTTTGGGCGAACTCTGGTAGGGGCATTGACGCTGATTTTCTTCGTCTATGTTTTCGTAAACATCGGTATGGTGAGCGGCATTTTGCCTGTTGTGGGCGTGCCGCTGCCGTTAGTGAGCTATGGTGGAACGTCGTTTGTTACCCTAATGGCTGGGTTTGGGCTGATTATGTCCATTCACACCCATAAAGAGCATTTTTTTAAAAAGACGACATAATTGCTTGTATCTAATAAATATTATTTAGGGAATGGGAGATTTTAATATGATACTCAGTAAGTTGATTAATATTTGTTTTATATTATTAATTACTTTATTTAGTACGGTAATAAATGCTGAGAATGTAGAAATTCAAAAATTATATGGCATCAAAGGCCCTAAATTGGTTTATCATAAAATTTCAAATAAAAGCCGTACTTATAAAGTGAAGGGAATAAGTTATACTACAATACCCTATAATATAGCTAAAGAATATACTAAGGTAGGGAAAGCGAGTTATTACCATAATAAATTTACTGGACGGAAAACATCTAGTGGGGAACGCTATGATCCTAACCGCTATACTGCAGCACATAAGACATTACCAATGAACTCGTATGCGTTAGTAACAAATTTGCGTAATGGGAGGAAAGTTATTGTAAAGATTAATGATAGAGGCCCTTTTGTTAAAGGAAGAATTATTGATTTATCTCGAGTAGCAGCAAGGGAGTTAGGCATTATTCATCAAGGAATTGGACAGGTTCGCGTTGAAGTATTTTACGTTGATGCCGCAGGAGGTTTATCAGGCGTAGGGGCTGATTCTTTGATGAAGTTAGCTAAGCAATCAGCTGTAATGAAAAAGGTTGAGAAACCTATTAAATAACGATTTATTGTGTGATTTATAAGTGAGTTTAGAATGATAAAAAATGTATTAAATAGAGTAACAGGAATAGCATTGGCGGTGGTAAGCCTGAGTATGGCAAAATCAACTTTTGCCGTAGATATGCAACATAATATTTCTATACCACAGCTTAATGCACAAACCTTTATTTTGATGGATTATGATTCGGGAGCAGTATTAGCTGCGTTGAACCCTGATCAGCGTCAATACCCAGCTTCATTGACAAAAATGATGACTAGTTATGTGGTGGGGGATGCCTTAAAGCAAGGCAAAATCCATAATAATGATATGGTTACCATTGGTGAAAGTGCGTGGGGCAAAAATTTCCCCGGTTCATCAAAAATGTTTTTAAATCTCAATCAGCAAGTTTCCGTCGATGAACTGAATCGCGGGATTATTGTAGTGTCTGGTAATGATGCTTGTGTTGCAATAGCAGAGCATATTTCAGGAACAACTCAGAATTTTATCGATGTAATGAACAGATATGTTGAACGATTTGGTTTGAAAAATACCCATTTCACCACCGTACACGGTTTAGACGATGAAAATCAATATTCTTCTGCCCGCGATATGGCGATCATCGGTTCTCATATTATTCGTGATTTGCCTGAAGAATATAAAATTTATTCCGAAAAAGAATTTACTTTTAATAAAATCCGCCAGCCAAACCGCAACGGCTTATTATGGGATAAAAGCCTTAATGTTGATGGAATGAAAACAGGGCATACCGACAAAGCGGGCTATAATTTAGTGGCGTCTGCCACAGGCAATGGCAATATGCGTTTAATTTCTGTGGTAATGGGCGTGCCAACCTACAAAGGTCGTGAAATCGAAAGCAAAAAATTATTACAATGGGGCTTTGCCAATTTTGAAACCTTCAAAGCCTTAGAGGCGGGCAAAGCGGTGTCAGAACAAAGCGTTTACTACGGCGATAACGGCAAGGTTCAACTTGGCGTATTGCAAGATCGTTTTGTAACTTTACCAAAAGGGCGACAAGCCGATGTTAAAGCACGCTATGAACTCACGCAAAAATACCTCGAAGCCCCATTAGCCAAAGGGCAAGTGGTGGGTAAAGTGATTTATCAGCTTGACGGTAAAGACATCGCCCAAGTGGATTTACAAGTAATGAACGAGGTTGCCGAAGGCGGCTTTTTCGGCAAGGCTTGGGACTGGCTGGTGCTAACCGTGAAAAGCTTATTTAGCTAGACTTGAAATTCGCGAAATTCTCCCTATTTTAATCGCAAGATGACCGTGCTTTATTCAAAGTGCGGTCTAAATTTTTAACAATTTTTAGGAAACATAAAATGGCAGAACAAGAAAAAGTCGTAAAACTTGAAGATATTCCACAAAAGCAACTTAAAGATCTTTTAGAATTTCCCTGTGATTTCACCTTTAAAGTGGTGGGAGCAAACCGACCTGATTTAGCCGATGATGTGATCGCTGTGGTACAAAAATATGCCAAAGGCGATTATAATCCGCGTGAAAATGTCAGCGGAAAAGGCACATACAAATCAATTTCGGTAGATATTGTGGCAGAAAATATTGAGCAAGTGGAAACCCTCTATGCGGAGCTTGCCAAAATTGATGGCGTAAGAATGGTGCTGTAATCGGCCTTTAAAAAGGCTAGCAAAAAGGTACAAGGAAACGGGCTAAAAAATTGGCTAAAAGGGGGAAAGATGACCCAATCTATTATCGTTCGCCAACTCGGCATACAGGATTATCAAACCATCTGGCATAAAATGCAGGCATTCACCGATAACCGTGATGAACATACCACCGATGAAATTTGGCTAGTACAACACCCAGCGGTGTTTACCCAAGGTTTGGCGGGCAAGCCAGAGCATTTGCTTAGCCAAAGTGAGATCCCCGTGGTGCAATCGGATCGTGGCGGGCAAATCACCTATCACGGGCTAGGGCAGCAGATTATGTATGTGCTGATTGACATCAAACGTTTGAAAGCACAAGGGCGAGATCTCAATGTGCGTCAATTAGTTACCGCTCTTGAACAAACGGTAGTGCAAACTTTGGCAGATTACGGGATTGAAGGTTATCCCAAAGCGGACGCACCGGGGGTGTATGTGGACGGCAAAAAGATCTGCTCGCTCGGCTTACGCATTCGCAAAGGTTGCTCTTTTCACGGTTTAGCCTTGAATATTCAAATGGATCTCCGCCCCTTTTTGCAAATTAACCCCTGTGGTTACGCGGGGTTAGAAATGTGCCAAATGGCAGATTTTATCCCCGCTGATGAAGCCGATCTCGAAAAGATCTCGCCGAAATTAGTTGCACACTTCACCCAATTATTGGGGTATAATTCCGTAACAAATCATTAACAAGCATAGGATCATTAATGGCAACTCCTTTCAAAATGGAACGCGGCGTAAAATATCGTGATGCCGCGAAAACCTCCATTATCCCTGTAAAAAATATTGATCCCAACCAGCCTTTATTGAAAAAGCCTGAGTGGATGAAAATTAAACTTCCAGCCAATTCAGCGAAAATCGACAGCATCAAAAATGGAATGCGTCGCCACGGCTTGCACTCGGTTTGTGAAGAAGCCTCTTGCCCAAACCTGCACGAATGTTTTAATCACGGCACGGCAACCTTTATGATTTTAGGGGCGATCTGTACCCGTCGTTGCCCATTCTGCGATGTGGCTCACGGCAAGCCATTGCCGCCTGATCCCGAAGAGCCTCGCAAATTGGCAGAAACCATTCAGGATATGAAATTGCGTTATGTGGTGATTACCTCGGTGGATCGCGATGATCTGCCTGATCGTGGGGCAGGACATTTCGCCGAATGTGTCAAAGAAATCCGCGCGCTTAATCCAGGGATCAAAATTGAGATCCTCGTACCTGATTTTCGCGGACGCATCGAGCAAGCCCTTGAAAAATTAAAAGATAATCCGCCTGATGTGTTCAATCACAACTTAGAGAATGTGCCGCGTCTGTATCGTGATATTCGTCCAGGGGCGGATTATGAATGGTCGTTGAAATTATTGCGTGACTTTAAAGCGATGTTCCCTGATATTCCAACCAAATCGGGCTTAATGGTGGGCTTAGGGGAAACCAACGAAGAAATTTTGCAAGTGATGCAAGATTTACGCACCAACGGCGTAACAATGCTCACACTTGGGCAATATTTACAGCCAAGCCGCCATCATTTACCCGTAGCTCGCTATGTTCCGCCTGAAGAATTTGATGAGTTTCGCGACAAAGCCAACGCAATGGGCTTTGAACACGCCGCTTGCGGGCCTTTCGTGCGTTCTTCCTACCATGCCGATTTACAAGCCAGCGGTAAATTAGTGAAATAATTGAAATAAAAGTGCGGTGAAAAATCATTATTTTTTCACCGCACTTTTCTTTTTGCTTACACTCCAAATAAAGTATCCAATTTTTCTCAAAACGCGGTATTTATTGCTCACCCATTTCTACTTATTTTTCTCCTGAATGAGTTTTGTAAAATGCATCTATTTTTATTTGGTTTTTTTTATAATTCAATAAGTTTTATACCTCTAATTGATAGTTTTTATAGGATTTAAATACCTATAAAAGGGTGTTGAGTAGAAAAAGATTGATCAAACGCAATAAATAGCAAAATAGCCCTGAAAAATCTTGGCGGATTTGCTATTTTTACGCTCGTAGAATTCTCTTTTATGTTCATTATCCCATTGTTTTTAATGAGAAAAATTATCATTTTTATAACATATAATGAACGTGCATTTTGCGAATGTGGGATATCCCTTGATCAACTTTTAATGGAGTAATTATCGTGAACATTTTCAGAAAAACGCTAGCTTCTCTGGCAATGGCTGGATTAACTTTAGCGGCGGCATCGTCTGCTATGGCGGTAGATAATAGTGCGGCGGAAAAACGTGCCCCTACCCGTGAAGAACTGGCAAAACCGAATCCTGATTTGAAAATTGAAACTATCAGTGAAAAATTTGCGGAAAAATACCCAAAACAATATCAAGGTTGGGCGGATACGGCAAAATCTTCTGAAATTGTTTACGCTGATGAAGTTGATCCAAGATTAATCGTTTTATGGGGCGGTTATGCGTTCTCAAAAGAATATAACAAACCTCGTGGACACTTTTATACTATTACAGATGTGCGTAATATTTTGCGTACGGGAGCACCTTTTGATGTCAATAGCGGGCCGCAGCCGATGGCGTGCTGGACTTGTAAAGGCCCCGATGTACCACGTTTAATTGCAGAATGGGGTGAGGAAAAATACTTTGATGGCAAATGGGCGAAAGGTGGGGCTGAAATTGTGAACCCTATCGGCTGTGCCGATTGCCACGACACCACATCAAAAGACTTCGCGGAAGGGAAACCAGCCTTACGCATTGCTCGTCCACACGTTTTGCGTGCCTTGGATACCATTGGTAAAGACTTTGCTCATTTAGACAAAACCGATAAACGCGGGGCAATTTGTGCGAACTGCCACGTTGAATATTACTTCGATAAAAAAGTGGTGAACAATGTGGTTTTCCCTTGGCAAAAAGGGGTTGATGTGGACAGTATGGAAAAATACTACGACAGCATCGAATTTTATGACTGGATTCACTCCTTATCTAAAACCCCAATGTTGAAAGCACAGCATCCAGATTATGAAACTTGGTTGCAAGGCACACACGGCAAAAACGGCGTAACCTGTGTGGATTGTCATATGCCGAAAGTGCAAGGGGCAGACGGTAAAGTTTACACCGATCACCAAATTGGCAACCCACTTGATTCCTTTGAAAACACTTGTGCGAACTGCCACGATCAAAGCAAAGAAACCTTGCAAAAAGTGGTAACTGGACACAAAAAAGACATCAAAGAGGTAATGCTTAAACTGGAAGATCAGCTCGTGAAAGCCCACTTTGAAGCCAAAGCCGCTTGGGACGCAGGGGCAACAGAAGAAGAAATGAAGCCTGCATTACAAGACATTCGCCACGCACAATGGCGTTGGGATTACTCTGCAGCAGGACACGGCGGTCATATTCACGCACCAGATGTGATCTTAAAAACCATCGCCACGGGGCTTGATCGTGTTGCTGATGCCCGTACCAAATTAGCGGTGATCCTCACCAAACACGGCGTAAAACAGCCGATCAATTATCCAGACATTTCTGATGCGGATAAAGCGTGGAAAGCAATGGGTATTGATATTGCCAAAGAACGTGCGGCGAAAGAAAAGTTCCTCAAAGAAGTTGTTCCACAATGGAATAAAGAAGCGTTAGAAAAAGGCTTAATGGAGAAAGCTCCACCAGCAAAATAAGCCAAAAAGTAACCGCACTTTATTGTGCGAACAAAAGTGCGGTCTATTTTGAATGAGAATTTGAGGAAAGAAAAATGAATGTTGCATTAAAGAAAATGGTGAAACTGGCGGCATTATTGGGGGTGATGATTGTTGAATTGCCCGCATCAGCCGCGAGTAAACCTGCGGAGCTTAGCTATCAACCCACGTTGGAAAACCAGCGTAACCCAAATGAATACTGTGCCAAATGCCATAAATTGGAAGCCAATGAGGAACAATCAGGCGGCGATTTGCATTTTGGTAAATTCCACGGTACGCATTTATCCAAAACCAATCCAGCCACAGGCAAGCCGATCACCTGTGTGAGTTGCCACGGTAATATTTCTGAAAACCATCGCCGCGGCGTGAAAGATGTAATGCGTTTTGAAAGCAATATTTTCTCGGACAAAACCCCGATGTACTCGGTGCAAGAACAAAACCAAGTGTGTTTTTCTTGCCATCGTCCTGAAAAATTACGCGAAAAACTTTGGGCGCACGATGTCCACGCAATGAAATTGCCTTGTGCCGCTTGCCATACCTTGCACCCAGAAAAAGATGCAATGAAAGGCATTGAGAAAAAACAACGGGTTAAACTTTGCGTAGATTGCCACGGAGAGCAACAAAAACGCAAAGCCTTGAAAGATCTTGATCCAACGACTAAACAAAAGGATAGCCAATGACCACTTGTTCACGCCGTAATTTTGTTTCCGGTATGGGGGCGTTGATCCTAATGACAGGCACTGCCGTCAAATCTGTTGCTCAAGAAAAAGCGGAAGAAAAGCCCATTCGCTACGCGATGTTGCACGATGAAACCGCTTGTATTGGCTGCACGGCTTGTATGGACGCTTGCCGAGAAACAAACCAAGTGCCAGAGGGTGTTTCGCGTTTAGAAATTATTCGTAGCAAACCCTATGGCGAGTTCCCTAATGTGAAATATGAATTTTTCCGCCATTCTTGCCAGCATTGCACCAATGCCCCTTGCGTGGCGGTCTGTCCAACGGGTGCGTCTTACATTGACGCGTCCACAGGGATTGTTGATGTGCATAAAGATTTGTGCGTAGGCTGCCAATATTGCATCGCGGTTTGCCCTTATCGCGTTCGCTTTATCCACCCTGTTTATAAATCAGCGGATAAATGTAATTTCTGTCGCGATACAAACCTTGCAAAAGGCAAACAGCCCGCTTGCGTGGAATCTTGCCCGACAAAAGCACTGACTTTTGGTGATACCAACGATCCGAATAGTGCGATTTCATTGAAATTAAAAGAAAAACAAACCTATCGTACCAAAGTTGAACTGGGCACAGATCCTAATCTTTACCACGTTCCAGCCAGAGCAGGGGAGATCAGACGATGAACAGCCCATTTCATTTTCCATCTTTAGTCTGGGACGGCCCGATTGCGATTTATCTCTTTTTATTAGGAATTTCCGCTGGGGCAACAATGCTTGCGGTATTGTTAAAACGTGCAGGGTTGGCAGGAGAACGCCCAGAAGAAAACAATATCTTAAAGGTTAATGCCTTGCTTGCACCGATTAGCATTACCATTGGTTTATTGCTATTGATTTTCCACTTAACCAAACCTTGGACATTCTGGTACTTAATGTTCAATTATCACCACACCTCAATTATGTCCGCTGGGGTGATGTTGTTCCAGTTGTATATGCTGTTCTTGGTGCTGTGGCTGGCGATTATTTTTAAATCCCTCGTGCTAAGTTTAGTGAAGCGTTTTATCCCAAAACTCGCTAATTTAGCTGAGAAAATCATTGATTTTGCCGCGAAATTTACCAATGTGATTGAGCTTGTTACTTTGTTATTTAGCGTCGCATTAGGGGCTTATACGGGCTTCTTGCTTTCCGCCTTAGTGAGCTATCCAATGCTAAATAACCCTGTCTTACCAGTGTTATTCTTGGCATCAGGTACGTCATCAGGCATCGCCGCATTGATTTTCTTTACCCTATGCTTCACCAAAGAAAACACGCATTCCAAAGGTTTGGCATTTTTGCATAAATTTGAATTGCCTGTCGTGTTGATTGAAGCCTTTTTGCTCTTCGCTTTCTTCTTTGGCTTATACCTTGGTGGCGGGCAAAAAACCGTGGCATTTCACACCGCACTTGGCGGCGGTTTTTGGTCGAATGTCTTTTGGTTCGGCGTGGTTGGTATCGGCATTGTCTTACCGCTGTTGCTTAACACCTTCGCCAATGACAGCCTAAAACACCGCAAAGGCTTTATGCTGATTGTTGCCGCGTTAGGCTTGATTGGCGTACTGTGCTTGCGTTACTTTATTTTATACGCAGGGCAAATGACCCTTGCGTAATGTAACGTGAATTTATGAATGATGGGCGAATCCATAGGATTTGCCCTGATTTTGGATATTTAGGTGTTACAGTCAGCAGAGAAAACATAACAAACGATATATAATACAATTCATTTTGCTTTCAGACGAAGATGCTAGGATAAAAACTCCTACTTTTATGCACGAAGAACGTGCTATGGAAGTATAAATTTCTATCTATTTTCTGTTTCAATAAACCGCATTAACCGAATTCTAATTCCACAGCATATTGTCCTATCAGTTCAACTAGGGAATGAATAAGCTCATCAGTTGGGTTTACGGACCATTGCACACCGAGTTTGATTAATGCTCTGCCCTGTGGACTTTGATAATACACATTAATTGGTAATACACCACCGCAATAAGGGGTAATGGTATCCTTAAGTTTTTTGATAAATTGGGCATTTAATTGGTCTTGGGTTAAGCAAATAGCTAAACTTTTTGCGTAACGGCTACGAGCTTCATCAAGGGTCATCAGCTCACGTACTGACATTCTTAGCCCTTGGGAGAAATCGTCAAAACTTACTTGCCCAGATACAATTACAATGCTGTCTTTTTGTAATTTTTCTCCAAAACGTTCAAGGGTTTCACCAAATAAGGTGAGATCCAACCGCCCTGAGCGGTCATCAAGGGTAGCTATGCCTAATCGATTGCCTTTTTTTGTAATGGCGATGCGGGAATTGACCACTAGTCCGCAAGTAGTACTAATCTGTCCTCGATAATTCGGCACAAGTTCATTTAAACGTGTTGAACTATAATGAGCAAGCTCCTTCAAATAAGGACTAATTGGGTGGCTAGTCAAATACAACCCAAGGGTTTCCCGCTCTCCATCAAGGATCTGCTTTTCGCTCCAGCGTGGCGTGTTGGCATAGGCTTGTTCAACCTCTTCAGGGGTTTCTGTTAGCACGCCGAACATATCCGCCTGCCCGATGGCTTCATTTTTAGCATATTGATCGGAGGCTTTAAGTGCATCTTCCAAATTTTTCGCTAATGCTGCACGGTGTGGCCCGAGTTTATCAAATGCACCTGACATTATTAGGTTTTCAAAAGTGCGGCGGTTAATTTTCTTTAAATCCACTCTCGCACAAAGATCAAACAGGTCTTTGAAAATGCCACCTTGTTCGCGGGCAGTAATCAACGCTTCAATCGGGCCTTCTCCTACGCCTTTGATTGCACCAATACCATAGACAATTTCACCATTGTCATTTACGCTGAAATGATGCTGACCGGTATTAATATCTGGTGGTGTAACTTTAAGCCCCATTCGCAAACATTCATCGTAAAGCCCCACAATTTTTTCTGCATTATGCATTTCAGAGGTCATTACGGCAGCCATAAACTCCGCAGGATAATGGGCTTTGAGCCATAGGGTTTGGTAAGAAACCAAGGCATAAGCAGCGGAGTGAGATTTGTTAAACCCATAGCCAGCAAATTTTTCCACGAGGTCGAAAATTTTCATTGCCAAGTTGCCGTCCACGCCGTTTTTCACCGCCCCCTCTTCAAATACAGAACGCTGTTTTGCCATTTCTTCCGGTTTCTTTTTCCCCATTGCGCGGCGTAATAAATCCGCTCCACCAAGGGTATAACCCGCCAGTACTTGGGCGATTTGCATTACTTGTTCTTGATACAAAATAATGCCGTAGGTTGGCTCTAAAATTGGTTTCAGCCAAATGTGCTGATATTCCGCATCGGGGTAGGAGATTTCTTCTTCCCCGTGTTTACGGCGGATAAAGTTATCCACCATTCCCGATTGCAACGGCCCTGGGCGGAACAACGCCACCAACGCGATGATGTCCTCAAAACAGTCAGGTTTTAGGCGTTTAATCAGATCTTTCATTCCCCGTGATTCCAACTGGAACACGGCGGTGGTTTCTGCATTGAGTAACACTTGGAAAGATTGCGGATCATCAAGGGGAATGCGGTTAATATCCACTAATGGCTTGCCTTCTTTGCTTAGGCGAGCGTTAATCATATCCAATGCCCATTTGATAATGGTGAGCGTCCGCAGCCCCAAGAAGTCAAATTTAACTAGCCCTGCATATTCCACATCATTTTTATCAAAGTGGGTAACGGGGTGCTTGCCCTCGCTATCACAATATAACGGCGAAAAATCCGTAATCAGCCCTGGAGAAATCACCACGCCGCCCGCGTGTTTCCCAGCGTTACGGGTTACCCCCTCCAGCTTGCGAGCCATATCAATGAGGGCTTTTACTTCCTCATCGCTTTCATAAATTTCAGGCAAACGTGGTTCGGCTTCAAAGGCTTTCGCTAAGGTCATACCAGGGTCAGGTGGCACAAGTTTAGAAATACGATCCACAAAATTATAAGGGTGTCCCAACACTCGCCCCACATCGCGAATTACCGCTTTCGCTGCCATTGTTCCAAAGGTGATGATTTGCGACACCGCCCCACGCCCGTAGGTTTCCGCAACGTGCTCAATCACGCGGTCGCGACCGTCCATACAGAAATCCACGTCAAAATCGGGCATTGATACCCGCTCAGGGTTGAGGAAACGCTCAAAGAGCAAATCAAATTCAAGGGGATCGAGATCGGTGATTTTTAACGCATATGCCACCAAAGATCCCGCCCCTGAGCCACGCCCCGGTCCAACAGGAATATCATTGTCTTTTGACCACTGAATGAACTCCATCACGATCAAGAAATACCCTGGGAAACCCATTTGGTTAATTACGTCTAGCTCAACTTGCAAACGTTCATCATATTCCTTGCGTTTTTCTGACCGCTCTTTTTCATCGGGGAACAAAAATGCCAAGCGTTCTTCCAAGCCCTCGCGGGATTTCTTCACTAAATACTCTTCGGTGCTGAGATCCCCCGTCGGGAATTTCGGCAAAAAATATTCTCCCAAGCGAATGGTTACATTACAGCGTTTGGCGATTTGCACCGAATTTGCCAAGGCAGAGGGAATATCCGCAAAGAGTTCGCACATTTCTTGTTCAGTGCGGAAATATTGTTGATCGCTATACAATTTCGGACGTTTCGGGTCATCAAGGGTATAGCTGTCGTGAATGGCAACGCGGATTTCGTGGGCTTCAAAATCTTCCGAAGATAAAAAACACACATCATTGGTTGCCACCATTGGGATATGGTGTTTTTCCACCAGTTTTAATGCCGCTTGAATGTAGCGTTCTTCCTCCGCTCGCCCCGTGCGAGTGAGGCTCAAATAAAAGTGGTTAGGGAAAAATTCTTGATAAAAACGCACCGCACTTTCAACATCGGCTGAATTATTTTTCAGTAGCTTTTTACCCACATCGCCGTTGCGCCCGCCAGAAAGAATAATCAAGCCTTCGCGGTGTTCCACCAACCATTGTTGATCGATATAAGGCAAATCCTGATAGCCACGCTCGTAGGCTTTTGACAGTAGTAAGGTAATATTATGATAACCCGCGTTATTTTTGGCTAATAGGGTCAGCTCAAAATGCTCATCGCCGAGCAGATCGCTTTTAACCAACACGTCCGCCCCTACAATGGGTTTCACACCTGAAGAGAGGGCTTCGCCGTAAAACCGCACCAGCCCGCAGAAATTAGTGAAATCCGTCAATGCCATTGCCACCATTTCGTTTTGCACACAGGCTTTGACTAGCGGTTTCACTTTGGCGATACCGTTAATCATTGAAAAATCGCTATGCACACGCAAATGCACGAAACGGGGTTCTGACATAAAAAATCCTTGTTATTTTGCTATTGATGAGATGAAAAAGGGAAATTAGCCTGCCATTTTAACGAGATTTTAGCGCGGATCAAATTTCTTTTTGCGAGTAATAAAAGTGCGAAATTAGCCTATAAACTGGCGATATGGCTCGCACAGGCATAAGCCGAACTCCACGCCCATTGAAAATTATAGCCGCCCAGCCAACCTGTAACATCAAGTACTTCGCCGATAAAATACAATCCTTTCACCGTCTGAGCTTCCATTGTTTTCGAGGAAATCTCGTGGGTGTCCACCCCGCCCATTGTAACCTCAGCAGTGCGGTAGCCCTCTGTACTATTGGGGAAAACCTGCCAATGGTGAATAAAATTGTGCAAATTTTCTAACCGCACTTTGCTTAAATTCGCTAAGGTTTCATTCGGGATCATCCCTCGCTCAACCCACAGCTCCACCAATTTACTCGGCAACAAACGAGATAACGCGGTTTTTAACTGCAATTTTGGCGAGGTTTGGCGTAATTCCTGCAAATAATCCCTAATGGATTGGCTCGGCAATAAATCCACTTCTACCACTTCATTCGGCTGCCAATAGTTAGAAATTTGTAAGATTGCAGGCCCAGAAATACCGCGATGGGTGAACAATAATTGGTTGAAGAAAGATTGTCCATTTTCAGCACTCACACGCACAGGCAAAGAAACGCCGGCAAGTGCGGTGTAAAATTGCTCTGTTTCTCGCCAACGAAACGGCACTAAAGACGCACGCGGAGCAATCACATTCAGCCCAAATTGCTCCGCGATCTGATAACCAAAAGGCGTTGCCCCTAAGGCGGGCATTGAAAGCCCGCCCGTTGCGATCACCAGTTGGCGACAATGCCACCTTTTCCCATTTGCTTGCACTGAGAACCCGCCATTTTCAATGGCGGAAACCTGCTCAATATTCTGGCGTAAATGGATCTGAGCTTGGTATTTTTCGCATTCGCTAAGAAGCAAATCCACAATATCTTGCGAACTCCGATCGCAAAAAAGCTGTCCTAATTCTTTTTCGTGGTAAGGAATGCCATATTCCGCCACCAACGCGATAAAATCCCACTGGGTAAAACGTGCCAAGGCGGATTTCACAAAGTGCGGGTTGTGCGAAAGATAATGTTGCGGCGTTACCTCCAAATTGGTGAAATTGCAAAAGCCGCCGCCTGACATCAAAATCTTGCGTCCTGCTTTTTTGCCACAATCAAGTACTGCCACCTGTTTACCTTGCTTGGCAAGCTGCCCCGCACAAAACAGCCCCGCTGCCCCCGCCCCAATAATCAAGGTGTCTGAAACCGTTGTCATCATAAAATTAGTTTGCCTTTTGTGTTTTGGCGTTTTGTAACATTTCCGCCATTTGCATATTTTGAATAATCGCACGGCGATCTACACTAGATTTCTCCGCATCAAGCACCTGTTGCCATAAGTGAAGTGCATCGGCGTAATGCCCTTGCACAAAGGCTTCGCCTGCTAAGAGAGATAGGCTGGATACTTCTTTGGGATCTTGCACCAATGCCTGATCTAGCAATGCCCGCACCTGAGGCGTGATTTTTTGCCCCGCCTGTTGATACAAACCATTGGCGATCAAACCTAACAAATACGGCTTCGCCCCCGTTAATCTTTCCGCATAGGAATAGGCAAGCAAGGCGTTATCCACCTCATTTTGCGTCATATAAGCCTGCCCCAGAGCGATCCAATCTTCCGCATTATTGGGATTTTGCCGTAATCGCTGTTGGATTTTTAGCACATAACGATCTTCTGATTGCCCTGCATTTTGCGGTGTCGCCGTTTTTTCCGCAGGGTTTCGCAAGGCTTGCTGAACTTCGCTAAAGCGATCAAGAGAAAAATAATACCCTAAGGGTACAACAACCAACACCGCCATTAATACAACAAGATAAGCACCATAGCGGGGGGAAGTCTTAGGAATAAAGTGCGGTTGTTTTTCAAGCTGTTTTTCATCATCAAGTAAACGCTGAGCCAATTCTTGTGCGAGTTCCGCGTCCACATTGCCTTGCGTTTGCTCGCGGTAGCGTGCAATATTTTCCCGCTGGCGATGATTGGTTTGCCAATCCAGTCCCCGCCCTAACGGCAACCATAAGCCGAAAGTGAGCAATAAAAGTAACCCGATACCCAGCCAAAAAGTCATTGTTTTTGCTCCGTTTTTGCTAATAATTCACGTAAAGCCTGTTGCTCGCTGGTGGAAAGCCCCGCGGTGTGATTACCTTGCTTTTGGCGTTGGCGTAGCATTCGCCACATTGCGGTCGCCGAGAGCAATAACAGCACAAAAGGCAAGCCCCACAACAACAGCGTGGTGGATTTCAACGGCGGGTTATAACGCACAAAATCGCCGAACCGCTCCGTCATTGTGGCGATAATTTGTTCGTTGCTTTCGCCCGCTTCCACCATTTTATACACCTCAAGGCGAAGATCGTAAGCAATGGGGGAATTGGACTCCACTAAATTTTGATTTTGACATTGCGGGCAACGTAGCGATTTTGCTAATGCCACCGCACGGGTACGCTCCGCCGAGCTTTTAAATTCAAAGGTATCCACCATTTCCGCCCGTGCGAAATGGCTGATTAAACACAATAGAAAAAACCATTTTTTCATTTATTTTGCCTCAGCTCCCTAAGCTCCATTCTCTTATTCTCATCATTGCCTTTTAAGGATTTTTTAACACTCATTTTTCCCAACTCGGGCGTTTTACCTTTCCCACAAAATCATTTTCTAAAACAAAAGTGCGGTAGTTTTTGGTAATGTTTTTCGCACTTGAGTTTTTCTACCATCGCGAGAATAGTTGATTTTTTGGCTCAGCTTTTCAATCTCAGCCCTTTTATTCTAACCATTGCTTCTCAGCGATTTTTTAATGCTCGCTTTTCCCAATACGAGTGTTTTACTTTTTACGCAAAGCTATTTCTAACATAAAAGTGCGGTGGTTTTTCAAGGCATTTTTTGCTTTTATTCCGTCCACAATGGTAAAAATTGTTGTTGCCAGATTTGTTCGTTTAATGGGCCTGAATAGCGGTAGCGGATAATACCTTGGCGATCCACGTAATAGGTTTCGGGCGCACCGTCCACGCCTAATTTCATCGCAAGTAAGCCTTTACTATCATCAATCACCAAGCTAAACGGATTACCCATTTGTTGCAACATTTGCAAGGCATTTTGCCGTTGATCGCGGTAGTTTAGCCCCACAATCGGCACGCCCTGTTGGTGCAACTGCATTAAAAAAGGGTGTTCTTGTTTGCAATAAGCACACCAGCTTCCCCACACGTTGAGCAAATACGCCCCTTTTGGCAAGGATCTTGGGCTTAGCCCTTGTTCTGGATCGAGTAAATTCGCCTGATAAAATTCGGGTATAGGCTTGCCGACTAAGGCGGAGGCGATTTTTTTCGGATCATTATGCAAGCCTATAAACAATAAAATGCAAATGCTGAGAATGAGCATTAGCGGGAGAAACACGATAATCTTTCTTTTCATTCTTGACTTCCTTTTGCTACAACTTTTCGGCGACGCAATGACCACGCGGCGAGCAATGCCCCCAATGCCATTAAACTCGCCCCAATCCATAACCAACGAATGAAAGGCTTGTAATGCAAGCGGAAAGAAAATTCGCCGTTGCCAAATTTATCGCCCATCACAATGTAAATATCGCCTGCCAAGCCCGAGTGTAGCCCCACTTCCGACATATTCATTGTTCTCACATCGTAGTAGCGTCGTTCGGGATAAAGTGCGGTGATTTTTTGACCCGATTTTTTGATTTCAAATTCTGCCACTTCGCTGGTGTAATTTGCACCTAACACATTATAGAAGCCAAGATAATGAAACTCGTAGCCGTTTAACATTTGGCTTTGTTGCGGAGCAAGACGCACGCCAATTTCGCTACCGAAATAGCTCGACATTGTCGCCCCGATCACTGTCAGCCCTAGCCCGCAATGTGCAATTCGCATCGCCCAATTTTTAAGGGAAAAGCCTCGCCAACAGCCCCATAGATTCACCAAAATCAACCAAAAAGCCAGTGCCACTAAGACAAAAGGTAGGGCTTGAAAATGTAGGCTTGCGTCCCCTTTAAGGCTAAAGGTGATAATGCTGTAAGCTAGCACTAACGCGGGGAGGAAGAGTAGTCCATTACGGCTAAGCAAAGTGCGGTGGAATTTTTTCCAGAATGTTCCCATTACCGCAATCATCGCCAGTAAGGCTAACAGGATAAGAGGTAAGAAAATGGTATTAAAATAAGGCGCACCGACAGAAATCGAACCCCAGCCCATTGCGCTAAATAGCATTGGATAAAATGTGCCTAAAAATACGCTTGCCGTGGCGACCGCCACCAAAATATTCGCTATGAGCATTAGGCTTTCTTTAGAAAAAAAGGAAAAATGCACCGCACTATTTTCACTTGGGCGCACATTCACTTTCAACGCGAAGAGGGTCAGCGAGCAAGTGGTAAGTAAGAAAAAGAGGAGCAATAACGCCATTCCGCGTTCGCCGTCCATTGCAAAAGCGTGAACAGAGGTCAGCACGCCAGAACGCACAATGAATGTGCCTAACAGGCTGAATGCAAAGGCGAAAAGAGAAAATAAAATCGTCCAGTAATGGAAAATGCCTCGCTGTTCGCTTACTGATAGGCTGTGTAGCAAGCCTAGCCCGAGTAGCCAAGGCATTAGCGAGGCGTTTTCAACGGGATCCCAAAACCACCAACCGCCCCAGCCAAGCTCGTAATATGCCCACCACGCGCCGAGCATTATGCCTAGCGTGAGGAAAAACCAAGATACCAGCACCCAAGGGCGTGTCCAGCGTGCCATTGCCGCATCAAAATGCCCGCTGAGTAGAGCGGCGAGGGTGAGAGCGAAATTCACCGCAAAGCCCACATAGCCGA
Source organism: Avibacterium paragallinarum (assembly GCF_011765605.1). Classification (NCBI taxonomy): domain Bacteria; kingdom Pseudomonadati; phylum Pseudomonadota; class Gammaproteobacteria; order Pasteurellales; family Pasteurellaceae; genus Avibacterium; species Avibacterium paragallinarum. The sequence goes on along the minus strand of NZ_CP050316.1, from coordinate 1,402,197 downwards.
AATAAAGTAGGGGCGGGTGAAAAATCAGCCCCACATCTTGCAACATTGGATTGAGATCTCGCCCTTCCAGTGGCACAGGAAATAGGCGTTCAAAAGGGTTAGAGAAGAACACAATAAACACCGCAAAGCCAACGCACAGCAAGCCCAAAATAGAGAGGGTTCGGCTAGCAATGATGGGATCGATTTTACGGCTGAAAAAGGCGAATGCCATCGTCCATAAGCTGAGGGAAAAGAGCCAGAATAGCATTGAGCCTTCGTGTCCGCCCCAAGTGGCTGCCAATTTAAAAAAAATCGGCAAGGCAGAATTGGAATGGGCGGCGACATATTGCAATGAGAAATCATCAACGGCGAAAGAATACGCCAATAGCCCCAGTGCCAGTGAGGTGAAAATCCCAAATAAATAGCTGAAATTCCACGCTAAGCGGATTAAGCGAGGCTGCCGATATTGAATGCCAATCGCTGGCACAACTGCCAATAGCAAGGCACTCATTAAGGCAAAAAGTAGGGTGATAAAGGCAAGTTCTGGGATCATCGTTACATCTAGTTATTTGTTTGTGGTGTATTTTAGAGAAATCAGCCTAAAAAGTCATTGGTTGAGTGATAAATAGCAATAATTGTAATTTTTTGTTGTTATTCTGTATTATGTGATTTCCTGAACTATCATACTGACAGCGGCAGAATGTTTTATCTCGCAGTAAAAAATTTTTGCAGAAGCTACAGTTTCTCATTCTAATCACATTTTTTTAGTGGAAAGAAGCTATATTTAATTTGCAGCATTCGTTTTTTATTTCTTATCTGATGTGTGTAATTTGTATAGGCATTGAGATTTTGAAGTGCGGTAGGAATTTTTGATAATTTTTAATCTGGAAAGGCTCTATGCTTTTTATTCTCGCCGCTTAAGTCACACCTTAAGTGAAGATACGATAAATGTTCCTTTGATGCGATGTAACGCAGTATCATTTTGAAATCAAGTGGCGATATTTAGCACCAAATTTTATTTGGTAGCCACATATTCTTGCTTGCATACTGCGTTATTTTATCTTGCTTTACAGTTATACTGTTTTTAGCAGGCGGTTTGATATGTAAATAAAGTTAATTTAGTGATATAAAAAACTTTAAGTACATACAATTTTTACCGCCAATCCCCCTTGCGAGGTTTCGCGGTATTTAGCGTTCATATCTTTTCCTGTTTCGTACATCGTTTCAATAACTTTATCTAGGGTTACTCTTGGATTGCTGGTGCGTTGCAGTGCCATTCGGCTGGCGTTGATGGCTTTGACTGAGGCGATGGCGTTGCGTTCGATGCAAGGCACTTGCACTTGTCCGCCGACGGGATCGCAAGTTAGTCCAAGATTGTGTTCCATTGCGATTTCAGCGGCAATGCACACTTGTTCAGGGCTTCCGCCCAAAATTTCGGTTAAGCCTGCCGCTGCCATTGAGCAAGCCACGCCAACTTCGCCTTGACAGCCCACTTCAGCCCCTGAAATGGAGGCGTTCATTTTGTAGAGTGAGCCGATCATTCCGCAGGCTAATAAATAGCGTTCGATCACTTCGTCTGTGATTGGAGAAACGAATTTTTCGTAATAAGACAACACGGCTGGCACAATGCCGCAAGCACCGTTGGTCGGAGCAGTAACCACTCGCCCGCCAGCGGCATTTTCTTCATTCACCGCAAGGGCGTACATATTCACCCAGTCAATCACTTTCATTGGGTCATTAGAAAGCCCGCTATTAGCTTGTAGTAAACGGTGGAGCGACGCTGCACGACGAACCACTTTTAACGGGCCAGGTAATAAGCCTTCGGTGCTTAAGCCGTGTTCAATACATTCTTTCATTGTTTGCCAAATGCGTTTCAGATGAGCTTGCGTTGCTTCTTTGCCGTGTAAGGCGATTTCATTCTGCAACATTAGGCTTGAGAGTGCTAAGCCATTTTCTTTACAGTGATGTAAGATATCGGCGGCATTTTGATAGGGGAAAGGTACATTCACTTCGTTGTCTTCGCTTTGCTCAAAATGAGCTTCATCAACGATAAAACCGCCTCCTATGGAATAATAAGTTTGGCGATAAAGCAGTTCTTCTTCCGCATAAGCAGAGATTGTCATACCATTTTCGTGTAACGGAAGGAAAGTTTGGTGGAAAACCATATCCGTTTCGTAATTAAAATGGGCGGTTTTTTGTTCTTGGGCAAGGGGTAAAAGTGCGGTGCGTTTTACCTCAGAAATAAAATGCGGAATGAGATCAATATCCACATCGTGCGGTAGATACCCAGCCAGCCCCATAATGATCGCAATATCGGTGTTGTGTCCACGCCCTGTCATCGACAGCGAGCCGTATACATCAACTTTAATGTGGCTTACTTTTTCTAGTAAATGTTGGGCGGCCAAGTCATCGACAAATTGTTTGCCTGCTTTCATTGGACCGACGGTATGGGAGCTTGAAGGTCCAATACCAATTTTAAACATATCAAAAACACTAATCATAAAATACTCTAAAATTTTATTGCAGGGCATTTCAGCCCTGTATTCAAAAGAGGGTTATTCTATCTCAATTAATAAAATAAGCCATAGACAACCGCAGAGATTGCAATGATTCCCATAATGGTAACAAAAATATTGCTGATATGACCTTGGTAACGTGACATTGCTGGCACTTTACGGATTGCATACATCGGCATTAAGAAGAGAATGGTGGCAATAATTGGGCCGCCAATGGATTCAATTAAGCCTAAAATGCTTGGGTTAATAATTGCTACCGCCCATAGGGTCAGCAAAAAGAAAAGTGCGGTGCTAAAATTAAGTGTTTTTCGGTTTTGAATGCCTTGCTTGCCAGAAAGTTTTAAGTATAGCCCTTGAATGCCTTCTCTTGCACCTAAATAATGTCCAAAGAAAGAGCTGGTGATGGCTAAAAATGCCACAAGAGGTCCAAGGTAGGAAATATAAGGATTGTCAAATTTGTTTGCCAAGAAGGACAAAATGCTGATATTTTCCGCTTTGGCTTGCACTAAATCTTCTGGCGTGAGGGTTAAAACACAGCTAAATACGAAGAACATTACAAAAAAGAGCAATAATGTTGAGGTATTTTTGAGGGTTTTGCTCGCGTGTTGTTCCGTTAATTCAAAGGTCTGGTATTCCCGTTGTTGTGATTGAGAAAAGCAAGAAATTGCGGGAGAGTGGTTGAATGAAAAAACCAGTACGGGAATGGTGATCCACAGGGTACTGATGAAACTGGTGGCATCAGGCATTTGGTGCAGCATTGCCGTATTCCATTGGGGAATTAAGTAAATGGATAGGGCGAAAAGAATTAATACCAGCGGATAAACCAAAAATTCGGTGAGTTTCAGCATCATTTTTTCACTCATCAGCATTACTGAAATCAAACTTGCAATCAGAATGAATGAAAGCAACACGCGATTAGGGGCAGGGAGTCCAAGTTGATTTATCATAAAAGATTCAACCGTATTGGTGATCCCATTGCCATAAATTAATAAAATCGGGAAAATGGCGAAAAAATATAATAATGTGATGATCTTTCCCGCATTTTTACCAAAATGTTCTTCTACTACTTCCGTAATATCGCTACCTGCTTTAGAAGAAGATAAAACAAATCTGGATAAGGCACGATGAGAAAAATACGTCATCGGTCCGACAAGACACATCATTACCACTAATGGCCAAAAGCCCCCCATACCCGCATTAATCGGTAAAAATAGCACGCCCGCACCAACCGCAGTGCCAAATAAATTTAGCGTCCAAAGTAGATCAAATTTATTGCTTATTGTTTTCTTTGACATTGAATAACTCCGTTTTTATTTTATTCTAATTACTAGGCAAAATGCCCCGTAATATTACCGCGGCAGATGATATAGGGATTATAGGTTTATCGCATAAAAAGATTATGAATATGTGATGGTGATCAACTTTTTGTGGTGAGTTTGATTAAAGAATAATAATTTCTCAAAAGGTTAGCGTACTAGATTTGAATTAACCTAGTACGACATAGATAGGAATTATGCGGTTTTAGCTAGTCCTAGGGTTCCATCATCAATGGACGCTGTTGCCTTGCCGAGCACTTCATAAACTTTGTCACCATCTTTGAAGAAGACAAAACCACCGTGTTCCATTTTGATCCAAGGCTCATTTTTTGTGAGAGGAAAAGTGGTAATGATAGTGACTTTATCTTTTTCTGTGGTGTATTCGCGGAAATCAATGACATCATCGTCATCAATACGTTGGGCTGTACCAAAAGGGGATTTTCGCGTGAGATAATGTAAATTGGTAGAACAATGTGCAATCATCCAATTGCCATTGGAAAGGATAAAATTAAATGTTCCATTTTGTGCTAATTCTTTAGTAATCTCTTGAATAGTTTGAAAAATTTCCTCTTCAGTTGGCTTTTTTCGGAAACGATTTTTGAGCTGCTCTGCCATATAACAAAATGCTGCTTCAGAATCCGTTGAGCCAATAGGTTGGCAGAAACTTTCTGACATATCAGGTATGGAAGTGAGATTGCCATTGTGAGCGAACACCCAATTCTCCCCCCAAATTTCACGAATAAACGGGTGGGTATTTTCAATGGTTACAGCCCCTTGTGTGGCTTTGCGGATATGGGCGATCACATTGAAGGATTTAATGTGATATTGCTTAACGCAATCGGCAATAGGTGAACTATGTCCCGCTTTGTTATCACGAAAAATACGAACGCCTTTCCCTTCAAAAAAGGCAATACCAAAGCCATCTGAGTGGCAGTCAGTTAATCCCGCTCTACGGCGAAAGCCTTCAAAAGAAAAGACAATATCTGTTGGCGTATTACAATTCATTCCTAATAACTGGCACATAAAGACACCTTAAAATCATAAACTTATATTGATTTAACAAAAAAACTCACAAAAATTCAACCGCACTTTTAGAACAATGGATACTATTTCATAACCTATGGTTATCTGAGCTACTGCACTACAATTAATCCTAAGCAACCTTTATCTGCAGCAATTAAATCGGCAGCACCAAATGTAAAAGGGTGGCTATTGGAAGAGGCGTGTTCAAAACGAACTAAAATTTGTACTTTACCTTCAATCCATAGACTGTCTTTCCAAGCAATATCACTGTCTGAGATGGGCTTATCGTTAATACTTTCTACAATAAATTTTGCCCCTTGTATCTTAAATCCTGTAGGTGAGATAGAGGTAAGTATCCAGCGTTCTATTGAACCTAAGCGGGTGTTTACATCAATACGTCTAGGATCAAAACGCTGTTGATTCAGCATTCCATTATCGGCATCAATGTGAAATTGACGCTCTTGGCTGATGTTTGCTTTTAAGCTTTGCGGTGCATCAGTATTAAATTGCATTGCGGTATGTTGCTCGAAAGCATTACTTAATCCTTGTGGGCGAAGCTCTAGCACAGTATTGTCGATGAGTTCATTTTCACCACTGAAAAAACCAGTTACTCTACTGAAAATGTTACGTTTTTTACCCGCAATGAGTGTGGTATTATCCCCTTCATTTAAATTGACTAAAATTTCTGCACGTTCGCTTGGTGAGAGAGAAAGAACATTCATTGTTTTAGCTTGTGGCAAGAAGCCTTGATCAAGGGCGATGAGTTGAAAATCACGGTCATCATCAAAACGCAGTTCATAACGACGGGAAAGGGAAGCGTTAAGTAAACGCAAGCGTACCCAGCCACGAGGTACTTCTAAATAAGGGGATTCCTGTCCATTGACAAATAAACGATTACCAAAAAAGTGCGGTCGGTTTTGTTGAAATAATTGCACGCCTTCATCATTTAGCCGCATATCTTGCAAAATTAATGGAATATCGTTAATTCCATATTTTTGCGGCAAACTGGATTTACGGCTTTTTTTATCTTCAATAATACATAGTCCGAGTAACCCTCGATAGGTTTGATAAGCTGAATATCCCAGTGTGCAAGCGGAATAGTAACAAGTACAGGCGGCTTGGGTAATTGGTAAAATCGGCGCCCAGCTTTGTCCCGGTTTGAATGGATGAGAAATGCCACCTAATGCTTCACCTTCTACTTGTAATCCTTGAATGGCTAATGCGACAACTTGCGATAGGCTGTTACGATAGTTTAATTTTGCAAAATCCCCTTGCCGCATTTTGAGTGTTGGGCCAAGATAATTACCATTAAATCCCCAAACTTCTGTTTGTTTTTCTTGTTGAAGAGGTATCCGCACGCTAGTCATTTCTAAAAAAAGAGGTCTGCCTCGACGGGTTTCCATTAAGGGAGGAATCGGTAAAGGTTGGCGAGTCGCAGCCCATAGTGAATTTGGAATAGTAGAAAACGCCCCGAAAGTCAGGGCATTTTTGAATAATTGACGGCGAGAGATCTTCTTCATTTTAGTTTGCTGATTTTGATTGAGCGGCAATTTCAGCATCAAGTTCATTAATTTTTTGTTCCATTAATGAATGGCAATAATTCGCTAAGTCGCGTACAGTGTCTTTCGTGTAGGAAGAGGTATCAATGGGGGGCAACATTTCGCAAATTACTTTTCCATTTTTACAACGATTAAGGTTAATTTTATTATGTGTTGTTGAACAAACCACAGGCACAATCGGCACACCCGCAGCAATGGCAGCGTGAAAAGCCCCTGTTTTGAATGGTAATAAGCCACGCCCTCGACTACGTGTCCCCTCTGGAAACATCCAAATTGAAAGATTGTCTTTGTTGATACGTTCAGCAAGTTGTGTCATTGTGCTGTGGGCTTTAGAACGATTATCGCGATCTAAAAAAATATTCCCCGATGCCCAATACAAAATGCCAAAAAAAGGTATCCAAATCAGGCTCTTTTTCCCAACACTCACCGTGCGAGGCATAACCATATAAGAAATGGTTACCATATCATAATTATTTTGATGATTGCCAATATAGATACAAGGACCAACAGTTTCGGCATGTTCGGGAAAACGATGTTCTACCGTTAAACCAAACAGGGGATACAAACGCCCGAACCAACGTGCAACATCACCGACATTACTTGGATTTCTAAAACGAATAAGAGAATAAATCGTGCCGCATAAACAAATCAATATGCAACATAGAGTAATGACAATAATTCGGAGAAGTTTTAACATAAATCCACACCTTGGAAAAAAATTTGTACAAGTATAGCGAAAATTCGCAAATATTTGTATCAATCCACCAAAAAAATGCTAGTCTAACCAACAATTTTTTATTGCGGAAAAATAAGCTAAGCTATGCCGAAAACCTATTTTATTGCCGATTTACATTTAAGCGAAAATCGCCCTGATTTAACCGCCCTTTTTGTGGATTTTATGCAAACCCAGGCTAAAGATGCTGAAAAATTGTATATTTTAGGCGATCTGTTTGATTTCTGGATTGGCGATGATGAACAATCTCCACTTATTGATTTAGTTAAACAGCAAATTTGCACTTTAACGCAAAAAGGCGTGGCGTGTTATTTTATACGTGGCAATCGAGATTTTTTAATTGGTAAAAAATTTGCCCAATCTTGTGGTTTAACGCTTTTACCAGATTATCAAGTGATAGATTTATATGGCACGCCAACGTTGCTTTGCCATGGAGATACGCTTTGCACGGATGATGAGGCATATCAACGTTATCGTACAAAAGTACATCAAAAATGGCGACAATGGCTTTTTTTACACCTTCCATTAAAAGTGCGGTTAAAAATTGCTGAGAAAATTAGAGCAAAAAGCAAGCAGGATAAGCAGTATAAACCCCATCAAATTATGGATGTGAACGAAGAGTTTGTATTAAAAATAATGCGACAATTCAATGTATCTCAACTTATTCACGGTCATACGCATCGTCAAAATCAACATAAAATTCCACCGCACTTTGAACGTATTGTACTTGGTGATTGGGGAAAAAAATCATCAGTATTGGAAGTAATGCCCAATCGGAAACAATTTATTAATAGGAGGAGGGAGGGGATTTGTTGAAAGGTATAATCTATTGATAAATATAGTGCTATTTTCTTAAAATAATAGAGGTGATTTATTAAATAGAGTAATTATTCCTATTATGCTATTCATTTGGGAAGTAGAACAATCATTAATCATATTGTTGAGATAAAATAAGAAAAACAGTGTATAAATATGATGTTTTAGAAAAGAAGCTCTAATCTAACTTATAAGTGTGTTGATTATTGTAAGGTATTCTTTATTTTTATTTAATAGGTGTTTAATTTGTCTAGTCTAATTATTACGCTTACCCCTCAAGATAACGCCCGTTTACAGGCACTGTGTGGGGCATTTGATGAAAATATCCAGTTGATAGAAAAGGCGTTTTCTTTAGAAATTGCACGGCGTAATTTTACCTTTACGCTCAAATTTAATGAACAGTCGCCAAAACCGCATCACGAAAAATTATTGAGTAAAGTCGCCGCATTAATTCAACGGCTTTATTTGGAAACCGCTCCTGTGCGTGGTGTGGTAAAAGAAATTGATTTATCTGATGTCCATTTAGCCATTCAGGAAAATCGAATGTTACTGCAAGACGACACGGAGCAAACAAAGCAAAATGCCGTGCCAAAAGTGTACCAAACCACGATCAAAACGAAACGTGGTTTAATTAAGCCGCGTGGAGCAAATCAAATTCAATATTTGCATAATATTTTACGCCACGACATTTGCTTTGGAATTGGGCCTGCGGGAACGGGCAAAACCTTTTTAGCGGTTGCTGCAGCGGTGGAAGCCCTAGAGCGTCAAGAAATCCGCCGAATTTTGCTTACTCGCCCTGCCGTGGAAGCAGGGGAAAAACTCGGTTTTTTACCTGGGGATTTAGGGCAGAAAATTGAGCCTTATTTACGACCGCTCTATGATGCGTTATTTGAAATGCTCGGCTTTGAAAAAGTGCAAAAATTAATGGAACGCAACGTGATTGAAATTGCACCGCTGGCTTATATGCGAGGTCGGACGCTCAATGACAGCTTCATTATTTTAGACGAAAGCCAAAACACCACCACAGAGCAAATGAAAATGTTTTTAACGCGGATAGGCTTCAATTCCAAAGCGGTGATTACGGGCGACATCACCCAAATTGACTTACCGCGTAGCCAAAAATCGGGCTTACGCCACGCCATTGAAGTGTTAGAAAACGTGCCAGAATTGAGCTTTAATTATTTTGAGAGCAAAGATATTGTTCGCCACCCCGTTGTGGCTAAAGTGGTGCAAGCCTATGATCTTTGGGACGAAAAAGAAGAAATCCGCCGCCAAGAACGTGCCTTGCTACGTCAACAAGAGCATAGCCAACAAGAACAAAACCAGAGCCAACGAGAAGAAACAAACTGAGAAACACAAAATGAAACCCGTGATTATTGATTTACAAATAGCGACTGAAAATAGCGAAAATTTGCCCTCAGAACAACAGTTTCAGCAATGGGCAACAGCGGCGGTTCAAGCGGAAAATCTTGAGCCTGAGATTACTATTCGCATCGTGGACGAGGCGGAAAGCCAACAGCTAAATACCACTTATCGCGGTAAAGATTACCCAACGAACGTGCTTTCTTTTCCGTTTGAATGTCCCGAAGAGGTGGAATTGCCGCTACTTGGCGATTTAGTCATTTGCCGCCAAGTGGTAGAACGAGAAGCCGCAGAACAAGGCAAACCGCTGATGGCACATTGGGCGCATATGGTCGTACACGGTTGCTTGCATTTGCTTGGCTATGACCATATTGAAGACGACGAAGCGGAGGAAATGGAAAGCCTCGAAACAGAAATTATGCAAGAACTGGGCTTTGCCGATCCCTATTTAACGGAAAAAATCTAGCCTTGCAACCTCGTCAGCTTGTTATATTAAGCGGGGATAATGATTGGCTACACGCCCAGCTTTCCCCGTTATTCTCCTCGCTATCGGCACAAAGTGCGGTGCTTTTTTTGGATGAAAATATTGCACCGCTCTTTTCATTGCCAGCCATCACGCCAATCCCTTTTTCCAAAGCGAAAAATCAGCTCGGCAGCGAACAGCAATGGATTTTTTACGATGCTCGGCACAGCTTTAACCTTGATACCCTTGCCATTGCTGCAGGCACGTTGCAAGCGGGCGGTTTCTTATTCTTGCTTTTTAACCATTGGCAAAGGTTAGTCCACCAAATTGATTTAGATAGCCAACGCTGGAGCGGCGTGCCAGAGGGGATTGCCACGCCAAATTTTGTACAATTTTTTCAGCAGATCGTGCAAAAATACGGTTTTCCCATTTATCAACAGGAAAACGCAGCACAGTTTGTTCCGCCAAATCCATTGATTAATAGCAAGCCGCAAACCGTTTCTCATTTAGCCACAATCGATCAACAGCAAATTTTGGAGCAGCTCTTAACTGTTCCGAAAGCAATAAATGTGATTACCGCAAAACGCGGGCGAGGAAAATCCGCGTTGGCTGGATTGCTAGCGGCACGTTTGCCGAATGTACTCATTACTGCCCCGAATAAAAGTGCGGTGCAAATTTTGCAAGATTTTTCCGCCAAGCCTTTGGATTTTATTGCCCCTGATGAACTGGCGGAAAAACTGCAACAAAACCCCGAGCTATTTCGCTCCCGTTGGTTGATTATTGATGAAGCAGCGATGCTCCCCTTACCGTTGCTTCGCCAGCTTTGTCAAGGTTTTCAGCATATTTTATGTACAACCACCGTACAGAGTTATGAAGGCACAGGGCGAGGGTTTTGGCTGAAATTTATGCAAAAAAATGACCGCACTTTGCAACATTTCACTTTAACAGAGCCATTGCGTTGGCGAGCCGATGATCTCATCGAACCCTTTGTTGAAGATCTTCTGCTGTTGAATGCAGAGGAGCATTTAAGCCAACCGAATTTTTATTCGCAAGCAACGATAGACTTGCAGTGGCAGACTCAGCAAACCCTTTTCCACCAAGGGAATTATCAAGATTTTTACGGTTTGCTGACGCTGGCACATTACAAAACCTCTCCAGTGGATCTCCGCCGTTTACTTGATGGCACAAAGCAACGATTTTTACTCGCAAAGGCGGATCACCACTTGATCGGCGGGGCGTGGTTGTTGGAAGAGGGCGGAATGGCGGACGCTTCACTTATCGAAAGCATTATGCAGGGTGTTCGCCGCCCGAAAGGCAATTTAGTGGCACAAATGCTTTGTCAGTATGGCTTGCAAGAAGCAGCGTGTCGGCTGAAATCCTTGCGTATTTCTCGCATTGCCATACAACCGAAATGGCAAAATCACGGCATTGGACAAAGTTTAATTGGTGAGTTGGATCACAATCTGGCAGTGGATTTTCTCTCTGTAAGTTTTGGCTATGCTGAGGAACTGGTGTATTTTTGGCAGAAATGCGGATTCGAGCTGGTTTATGTGGGGGAACATAAAGAGGCGAGTAGTGGTTGTTACACTGCGATTGGCGTGAAAGGGCTGAGCCACGCGGGTAAGGCATTTTGTGCCAAGCTCAAAACCCAATTTCAACGGGACATTGGGCTAGCTTTCCACCCTATGGCGGAAAAATTGGCTTCCCTGCCGTTGGATTGGACGCTCAATCTACAGGATCGCAACGCCTTACATTATTTTACCTATTACCAACGTAGCCTTGCCGCAACCATTCCCGCAATTCGGCGATTACTCGCTACGGTAGAGCCGGATAAAATGCCGTTATTATCCCACTATTGTCAGCTCAAAAGCCCGCCCACAACAGGCAAAAAACAATGGTTACAGGCTTGTCGTGCGGAGGTAAAACAGCTATTGCAAAAGCCATAAATTCTTTTATGATAGCCTATGATTTTAAACTTAAAGTTGGCATTGCATTGTGGAGGGAAAACAATGACAGAAAAACAAAAAGGCTTATTTAGAAGATTATGGGATAAATACAGCGAGTTTTGCAAAGAGCTTGGAATCGACCAAGGAGCGTGCCGTAGCTGTGTTCCTGTGGTGAAATTCGATGAAGATCCACCGAAAAAAGAGAAAGAGGCGGACAAATAATGCTATTGGTGATAGTGTGGACGCAGTTTTTATATTTAATTTAATCAGTTAAGTAATCGTTCGATAAATAAAAATAGTAAAAATACAGCATAATGACGAGGCGTATGCGATACGCCTCTACGGATTTCGCTCTATGAAAATAGAAACATTCACTATTCCTAGTGTTCTAGCTCATAAAAAGAGCGGTGTTTTCTAATACCATTTTTTCTAATTTCCCCAAAGAATAAAAACACCCTTAAAATCCTACCGCACTTTAAACGACCCAATAAACCAAATCAATGCCTCTATCCATTTGATTTAAAAAACAAACAGCAATTCTTCTATACAAAACTTTACATTACAACCGATCAAACTGCTTGCAACTTAGGCGAAGTCAGACTAAACTTAGCAAAAGTGGTAAAAAGTGGTGTTTTGTGGTAAAAACTGCAAAATTTAAGCAAAAAACTGACCGCAGTTTAAGAGAACGCATACTATGTTTCGAGGGGCATCATCAGTCAATCTGGATTCAAAGGGACGGCTTGCTATTCCTACGCGTTATCGTGCGGAGATTTTAGAAAAAAATAACGGTCAGATGGTTTGCACGGTGGATATTCGCCAACCTTGTTTACTGCTCTATCCCTTAGATGAATGGGAAATTGTTGAACAAAAATTGCTTGCGTTATCAAATTTTGATCCTGTGCAACGCAGTTTGCAACGTGTGATGTTGGGCTATGCAACCGAATGCGAGTTGGATAGTGTCGGGCGGGTGTTGATTAGTGCGCCTTTGCGTCAGCACGCGAAACTTGAAAAAAGCACGATGCTTGTTGGGCAGTTGAATAAATTTGAAATTTGGAGCGACGTTGAATGGCAAGCTCAAATTCAGCAAGATATGGCTCTTGGTGCAAGTGGACAGCTTGCACAATCTCCAGAATTAATTACGCTGTCGTTATAAGAGAAGGCTAGCTTCCAGAAAATTACAGCGACACTAGCAGAGATAATCGGCGTACTGAGTACGCCGAATTATCCTATATTAATCAAATAGTTATTGTTAATAAGCAGCATTTTATAAATAATGATGAACGCTCAAAACCTTTTTTCTTCACCAGAACATTTCACCGTTTTGCTTACTGAGGCGGTGGACGGCTTGGCATTGAAAGAAAAAGGCATTTATATTGATGGCACTTTTGGGCGTGGCGGTCATTCTCGGCTTATTTTATCTCGCTTGGCTCAAGACGGCAGGTTAATCGCCATTGATCGCGATCCGCGAGCGATTGCAGCGGCACAGCAGATCCAAGATCCGCGTTTTCATATTGAGCATAATAGCTTCTCAGCAATTCCTGAAATTTGTGAAAAGTTGGGTTTGGTTGGCAAGATTGATGGGATTTTGCTCGATCTTGGCGTTTCCTCTCCGCAATTAGATGAAGCGGAACGTGGCTTTAGTTTTATGAAAGATGGGCTTTTGGATATGCGAATGGATACTACGCAAGGCTTGTCGGCGGCACAATGGTTACAGCAGGTTTCAGAGCAGGATCTTGCGTGGGTGCTGAAAACCTTTGGCGAAGAACGCTTCGCCAAACGCATTGCACAAGCCATTGTTAATTATAATAAAATCGCATTGCAAAATGGCACTGAACCGCTGAGCCGTACCTTGCAACTGGCGGAATTGATTGCTCAATCCGTTCCTTTCAAAGATAAGCATAAACACCCCGCAACTCGCAGTTTTCAGGCGATTCGCATTTTTATTAATGCGGAATTAGACGAATTAGAACGGGTGCTAGAGGGTGCGTTGCAAGTGCTTGCTCCACAAGGGCGATTGTCGATTATTAGCTTTCATTCCCTTGAAGATCGTATGGTGAAGCACTTTATGCGTAAGCAGAGCAAAGGGGAAAGTCTGCCGAAAGGCTTGCCTTTGCGTGAAGATCAAATTCAGCGTAGCCAAACCTTGAAAACCATTGGCAAAGCCATTATGCCGACAGAGCAAGAAATTGCTCAAAATGCCCGTTCTCGAAGTGCGGTGTTGCGTGTTGCGGAGAAATTATAACGATGTTGGATAACTCAGAACGCTACCCGCTACGCCAAATTCTTTTAGAAGACCTTTTTGCATCAAATAAATTGGTGCTGTTTTTGTTTATCGTCGTTTTAGTGAGTGCGTTGGGAACGATTTGGATTACGCACCAAACACGCGGGCTCATTGCGGAAAAAGGTGAGCTGATTTTACAAATTCAAGCCTTAGAAAATGAAGCATTAAATTTAAAATTAGAAGAAGCAACGCAAAGCGATAATACGCGGGTGGAAGCTATTGCGAGGGGAAAATTAGCAATGAAAATGGTTTCTCCAGAGCAAGAAGTGTTGTTGGTTGAATAATGAGGCAGGGTGATGATTAAAAAAAATAATAAAGCCAAACTCCTGACGAATAACAAGGGAAGTGCGGTACGCCGTAATAAGCCGAAAGTTACTTTTGAAAGTAGCTTTATCAAAAAACGTTTTAATATCGCCGTTGCAATGGTGGGGATCTTACTGATTATTTTAGTAGCAAAAGCGGCGAGCGTGCAAGTGATCAACTCTGATCCCCTTTCAACGGAAGCGGATAAACGTTCCGTTCGCACCCAGCAAGTGCTTTCGGTACGCGGATCTATTTTAGATCGTAACGGGCAGTTGCTTTCAGTGAGCGTGCCGATGTATTCGGTTGTGGTCGATCCCAAAGTGGTCTTTGAAGAAAATGCCTTGCAAGATAAAGATCGCTGGCGTTTATTGGCGAAATCTTTAAACGTGCCGTACAAAGACTTAATCAAAAAAATTGAAAAATCCCCCTCTGCCCGCTTTGTTTATTTAGCACGCCAAGTTTCTCCAACGGTGGCAGATTATGTCAAACAATTAAAAATCAAAGGCTTAGTGCTAAAAACGGAAGCTCGCCGCTTTTATCCTCGCGTAGAAGAAACCGCCCATTTGATCGGTTATACCAATATTGACGGCGAGGGCATTGAGGGCATTGAAAAAAGTTTTAATTCCTTATTAGTGGGAAAATCAGGCTCTCGCACTTACCGCAAAGATAAATTGGGCCACGTTGTCGAAGAAATCGCCGATGTCAAAAAATACGATGCCCATAATGTTACCCTAAGCATTGATGAAAAATTGCAATCAATGGTGTATCGTGAAATCAAAAAAGCGGTTTCAGAGAACAAAGCAGAATCAGGCTCAGCGGTGTTAGTGGATATTCGCACGGGGGAAGTGCTGGCGATGGTGAATGCCCCGTCATACAACCCAAATAACCGCACAGGGGTGAAAGCGGATTTAATGCGAAACCGTGCGATTACAGACACCTTTGAGCCAGGTTCAACAGTAAAACCCTTCGTGGTTTTAACCGCACTTCAACGGGGTGCGGTTCGCCGCGATGAAGTGATTAACACGGGCCCGCTCGTGCTAAACGGACACGAAGTGAAAGACGTTGCCCCACGAGATCGCCAAACCCTTGATGAAATTTTGGAAAACTCCAGTAACCGCGGGGTGAGCCGTTTAGCCTTGCGTATGCCGCCAAGTGCGTTAATGGAAACTTACAAAAATGCGGGGCTGGGTAAACCCACTGAGCTAGGTTTAATCGGTGAACAATCGGGGATTTTAAATGCAGATCGCAAACGCTGGGCGGACATTGAGCGTGCCAACGTGGCTTATGGCTACGGGATCAACGCCACGCCACTGCAAATCGCCCGTGCCTATGTTACTTTGGGCAGTTTTGGGATTTACCGTCCGTTATCCATTACCAAAGTTGATCCGCCTGTGATCGGACAGCGTGTGTTCCCCGAAAAAATTACCCGTGAAGTAGTGAATATGATGGAAAAAGTGGCGATCAAAAACAAAAAAGCGATGGTGGAAGGCTACCGCGTTGGGATCAAAACAGGGACGGCGAAAAAAATCGAAAATGGGCGATATGTGGATAAATATATTGCTTACACCGCAGGGGTCGCGCCGATTAGCAACCCTCGCTATGCCTTGATCGTGCTGATTAACGATCCGAAAGCGGGGCAATATTACGGTGGGGCAGTTTCCGCACCGCTGTTCTCCAATATTATGGGGTATGCCTTGCGAATGAATAACGTGCCACCTGATGCGGTTGAGCCGCAAAAAGTGGCGAAACGCACGGTGCGACTGAATAATCAGAAAAAAGATGAAACCACCAATTAGCTTCTGAGAAAGGAAAAACCAATGAAAAATCTCACCGCACTTTTAGGCATCGCCCCGTTGCCGCAAGAGGTTGAGTTAAAAGAAATGACCCTAGACAGCCGCTCTGCAAAGACTGGCTGTCTTTTCGTTGCAATAAAAGGGCATCAAACGGACGGCAGAAACTACATTTCGCAAGCGATTAGCAATGGAACAAGTGCGGTGCTTTTTGAAGCCGATTTTCCAGAACAGCATTTAACTGTGCAAATGGAGCAAGGCGTTCCGATGATTGCTTATTACGCATTGCCTAAGCATTTGTCGGCGATTGCAGGGGCGTTTTATGGCGAGCCTTCTCATCAGCTCACATTGGCTGGCGTAACGGGAACGAACGGTAAAACCACCGTGGCACAGCTTTTAGCTCAATGGACGACGTTGCTCGGACATCGTAGTGCGGTAATGGGAACGATCGGCAACGGGCTATTGGGGCAAATCAAAGAAGCGGCGAACACCACAGGTTCAGCGATCGAAATTCAAAAAACGCTAGCGGAGTTTGTACAGGCGAGAGCAGATTTTGCCGCTATTGAAGTGTCCTCACACGGCTTGGTGCAACATCGTGTGGAAGCTTTAAAATTCGCGGTGGCGATCTTCACCAATTTGAGCCGTGATCATTTGGATTATCACCACACAATGGAAAATTATGCGGCGGCAAAATTCCGTTTATTCAATGAATTGGATTGTCAGCACAAAGTGATCAACGCAGATGATCCAGTGGGTGAACAATGGCTACAAAACTTGCCTGATGCCATTGCGGTGAGTTGCCAAGCGGATTTCCAACCGCAACATCAACAATGGCTAAAAGCGGAGCAAATCCAGTTTCATCAGCACGGGGCGACAATTCGCTTCGCTTCAAGCTGGGGAAAGGGCGAATTACATAGTCCTCTAATTGGAGCATTTAATGTGAATAATTTACTGTTCGCTTTTGCTAGCCTGCTCGCTTTAGGTTATGAACTGCCAGCACTGTGTGAAAGTGCGGTGCTATTACAGGGCGTTTTGGGGAGAATGGAACGCTTGACCACACCAGAGCAAGCCACCGCGATTGTGGATTATGCTCATACGCCAGATGCCTTAGAAAAAGCCTTGCAAGCCGCCCGTTTACATTGTGAGGGCGAGCTTTATTGTGTGTTTGGCTGTGGCGGTGATCGCGACAGGGGAAAACGCCCACAAATGGCACGCATTGCGGAGCAGTTTGCCGATCGCGTAATCGTTACTGATGACAACCCTCGCACGGAAGATCCCGCCGTCATTATGCAAGACATTCAATCAGGTTTTGAGAACGCGGATAAGGTGGCGATCATTCATCAGCGGGATCTTGCCATTCGTTACGCCTTGAGCCTTGCACAACCGCAAGATGTGGTGCTGATTGCGGGCAAAGGACACGAGGATTACCAAATTATCGGCACAACGAAGTTGCCATTTTCCGATCAAGAAACCGTAAAACAATATTTTAGTGAAACAAAATGATTAAATTAACCACGCAGCAATTAGCTGAAATACTCCACGGCACGCTTTACGGCGATGGCGACATTGCGATTGAAAATGTCAGCACCGACACTCGCCAAGCCAACCTGCAAGGGCTGTTTTTTGCCTTACGAGGTGAACGTTTTGACGGGCATCAATATTTAGCCGAAGCGGTAAAACAAGGGGCGTTGGCTGCGGTCGTAGATCATCAATGCGAGCTTGAAGCCTCGTACAGCGTGCCGCAAATTGTGGTGGCAGATACCCGCTTGGCGTTAGGTCGCTTAGGGCAATGGCTCAAGGCGGAAATTAACCCTTTAACCGTAGCGATTACGGGCTCATCAGGCAAAACCACGGTGAAAGAAATGACCGCGTCCATTTTGCAACAAAGTTCGGTCAGTTCTGAGCAAGTTTTATTCACGCAGGGCAATTTTAATAATGACATCGGCGTGCCGCTCACCTTATTGCGTTTAACTCCACAGCATAAATTTGCGGTGATTGAGCTAGGGGCAAATCACCTTGGCGAAATTGCTTATACCACAAACTTAGTGAGTCCTAACGTGGCAATGGTGAATAACGTTGCCGCTGCTCATTTAGAGGGCTTTGGCAGCCTTGAAGGTGTGGCTCAGGCGAAAAGCGAAATCTATCAAGGGCTGGCTTCGCAAGGTATCGCATTGATTAATTTAGATTGCCATTATCTTGATGATTGGCAGAAAAATATCGGCGATCATCAAGTGCGGTCATTTTCTTTGGCAAATTCTGCGGCAGATTTTTATGCTTCAGACATTCAGCTTAATGAGCAAGGCTCGCATTTTATTTTGCACAGCCCGCAAGGAAACGTGGCGATCACCCTGCCTTATTTGGGCGAGCATAACATCAGCAATGCCCTAGCTGCTGCCGCGTTGGCGATGAGTGTGGGGGCAACGCTTGCTGATGTACAACAAGGCTTAGCAAAAGGCACAAAAGTGAAAGGGCGTTTGTTCCCTCTCCAGCCGTGCGATAACTTGTTGTTACTTGATGATACCTATAACGCCAATGTGGATTCTTTGCAATCCGCCATTCAAGTGTTACAAAAATATCCCGCTTTTCGTATTTTAGTGGTTGGCGATATGGCGGAATTAGGCGAAAATACGCAGTTTTGTCATCAGCAAGTGGGCGAGGCGGCAAAAGCGGCACAGCTTGATTATGTGGTGAGCTATGGCGAACACAGTGCGGAAATTTCAGCCCAATGCGGCGGAATGCACTTCACCGATCAAGAGCAATTAGTGGATTTTATTCGTCCGTTAATTGCAGAAAAATTATCGCAAAATCAAAACGTGGTGCTGTTAGCCAAAGGCTCTCGCCGAATGCAGTTAGAAAATGTAATTGAATTATTAAAGGATAGCTTCCAATGTTAGTTTGGCTCGCGGAATATCTCCAGCAATATCACAGTGGCTTTAATGTCATTTCTTATATTACCGTGCGTGCGATCTTGGCTTTATTGACCGCACTGTTGATTTCTTTGTGGGTGGGTCCAAAGGTGATCCGCCGTTTGCAAATTCTCAAATTTGGGCAAGAGGTGCGTAACGACGGGCCTGAAAGCCATTTGAGCAAAAAAGGCACGCCAACAATGGGCGGCATTATGATTTTGTTCGCTATTACTATCAGCACCTTGCTGTGGGCGAATTTAGCCAATCCTTATATTTGGTTCAGCTTATTTGTGCTATTAGGTTATGGTGCGGTGGGTTTTGTGGACGATTACCGCAAAATCACGCGTAAAAATACCGATGGCTTGATCGCACGTTGGAAATATTTTTGGTTATCTGCCATTGCGTTAATTGCCGTGTTTGGAATGTATGCCATCGGCAAAGATACCAATGCCACTCGCCTTGTTGTGCCATTCTTCAAAGAAATAATGCCGCAACTGGGCTTGTTCTATATTGTGTTGGCGTATTTTGTGATTGTTGGCACAAGTAACGCGGTGAACTTAACTGACGGCTTAGACGGCTTGGCGATTATGCCAACGGTCTTTGTAGCAGGAGCGTTCGCCTTAATCGCGTGGGCGACGGGGAATGTGGAATGGTCGAGCTATTTATACATTCCGCACATTAAATACACCTCTGAACTGGTAGTGTTCTGTACCGCGATTGTCGGGGCTGGGCTAGGCTTCCTTTGGTTTAATACTTATCCCGCACAAGTGTTTATGGGCGATGTGGGATCGCTTGCCCTCGGCGGAGCGTTGGGCGTGATCGCCGTGTTGGTACGACAAGAGTTTTTATTGGTGATTATGGGCGGAGTGTTTGTAATTGAAACCCTCTCAGTGATTTTGCAAGTGGGATCATACAAATTGCGTAAGCAACGTATTTTCCGAATGGCACCGATTCATCATCATTTTGAATTAAAAGGCTGGCCCGAACCGCGTGTGATTATCCGCTTTTGGATTATCTCGCTAATGTTGGTGTTGCTTGGTTTGGTTACCTTGAAGTTACGTTAAAAAACTAAAAAAGAGGGTGGGGAAAACAATGAGTCCATATCAGCATAAAAATATCTGCGTTATCGGTTTAGGCAAAACGGGGCTGTCTTGCGTGGACTTTCTGCTCGCCCGTCAAGCCAATGTGCGAGTAATGGACACCCGCCCAACGCCTGCGGGGATCGAGCAACTACCGCCCTCTGTTGCGGTGCATACGGGCGGGCTGAATCAGCAATGGCTGTTGGAAAGCGATATGATTGTCATCAGCCCAGGGCTTGCGGTAAAAACGCCTGAAATTCAGACCGCACTTCAAGCAGGCGTGGAAGTGGTGGGCGATATTGAATTGTTCTGCTGTGAAGCGGACAAGCCAATTATCGCCATCACAGGTTCAAACGGCAAAAGCACTGTTACCACACTGGTGGCAGAAATGGCGAAAGCAGCGGGCTTAACGGTGGGAATGGGTGGAAATATCGGCATTCCTTCCCTATCGTTGCTCAATCAAGGCAATGACATCTATGTGCTTGAGCTGTCGAGTTTTCAACTGGAAACCACTTACAGCTTGCAAGCCATTGCCGCTACCGTGCTGAATGTGAGCGAAGATCATATGAACCGCTATGTGGATTTGGAAGATTATCGCCAAGCGAAACTCAAAATTTATCATCATTGCCAAACAATGGTGGTGAATAGTGAAGATTCGCTTACCTTGCCCTCAGATCAAAATGAGAATAAAAGTGCGGTACAAAAACAAGTATATTTTGGTGAGCAGAACGCGGATTATTGGTTAAAAACCGAAAACGACAAGCAATATTTAATGGCATACGATGAAATGATCTTGCCTTGCGATGAAATGAAATTAACGGGGCGCCATAACTATTTGAACGCCCTTGCCGCGATCGCTTTGGCACAAAGTGCGGGGATAAATTTACACGGAATTTGCACCGCACTTCGCGAATTTACGGGCTTAGATCACCGCTTTCAACTCGCCCATTTCGCTAACGGCGTGCGTTGGATCAACGATTCCAAAGCCACCAATGTAGGTAGCACCGTTGCCGCTTTAACGGGCTTACAAGTGGCTGGCAAACTCTATTTATTGCTCGGTGGCGACGGCAAAGGGGCGGATTTTTCCGAACTGGCGGCGTTGATTAACCAACCGCACATTTATTGTTACTGCTTTGGACAAGATGGCGAACAGCTCGCCGCCTTATCCGCCCAAAGCCAATTATTTGCCACAATGGAGCAAGCCATTGAGGCTTTCCGACCGCACTTAGTGGCAGGGGATATGGTCTTGCTTTCGCCTGCTTGTGCGAGCTTGGATCAATTTGCCTCTTTTGAAAAACGCGGTGAAGAATTTACCCGCTTAGCCAAATTAAGCTAGAGAATAAGAATGCGATTGATAGACAATTTGAAAGAATATTCACGAATTACGCCCACCAATTTGCTGTATGACCGAGCGTTATTATGGCTATTTGTGAGCTTATTGCTGATTGGTTTGATTGCGGTAACTTCCGCCTCAATCCCTGTAGGAACGCGATTATTCAACGATTCTTTCTATTTTGCAAAACGTGATGCTATTTATGTGGTGCTTTCCATTTTCGCTTGCTACACGGTGTTGAATATTCCCACGTCCTTTTGGGAAAAATATTACGGCTATGTGTTTTGGCTCGCGGTCATTTTGTTACTGTTGGTATTAATCCCAGGGATTGGAACGCGAATTAACGGGGCAAGACGTTGGATTCCAATGGTCTTTTTTAACTTCCAGCCTGCCGAGTTCGCCAAGTTGGCACTCACTTGCTTTCTTGCTAGCTATTTTACTCGCCGTTATGATGAAGTGCGAAGCCGTAAGTTGAGTGGCTTGAAGCCGATGATCGTAATGGGCGTATTTGGGGCGTTATTATTGTTGCAACCCGATTTAGGAAGTACCGTAGTGCTGTTTGTGATTACCGCGGGAATGCTGTGGATTGTGGGGGCGAATGGCTGGCAGTTTTTTGCCTTGTGGGCTTCTGGGGTATTATTGCTTCTCTGGCTTGCCATTTCTTCCGCTTACCGCTTGAAACGTTTAACGGGCTTTATGGATCCGTTCAAAGACCCTTATGGCACAGGCTTTCAGCTTTCCAATTCCTTAATGGCATTTGGGCGTGGCGAGTTTACCGGCGAGGGGCTAGGCAATTCGATCCAAAAATTAGAATATTTACCCGAAGCTCATACCGACTTTGTAATGGCTGTCGTGGGGGAAGAATTTGGCTTAATCGGCATTGTCTTTATTATTTCTCTCTTAGCGTTATTAATTTTCCGTGCGATGAAAATTGGGCGGGAAGCCTTGCAAATGGAGCAACGTTTTAAAGGCTTTTTTGCATTTGGGATCAGCTTTTGGATTTTCTTTCAAGGCTTCGTGAATTTAGGAATGGCATTAGGTTTATTACCGACAAAAGGGCTGACCTTTCCACTCGTGAGCTACGGGGGATCGAGTTTGATCATAATGTCGGTGAGTGTGGGAATTTTGCTCCGCATCGATCACGAAAACCGAATGATGCGAAGCGGACACGCACGCTTGCGTGATGATTAAAAGAAAAGGATATATTGTGGCACAACAACAAAAAAAACGTTTATTAGTGATGGCTGGCGGCACGGGAGGACACGTTTTCCCTGCCATTGCGGTCGCACAATATTTACAGGCTCAAGGCTGGGAAATTTGCTGGCTTGGCACGCGTGATCGAATGGAAGCTCAACTCGTGCCAAAACACGGCATTCCCATTGAATTTATTCAAATTTCGGGGTTACGCGGAAAGGGCTTAAAAGCTTTGCTTGCTGCTCCGTTTAACATTTTGCGAGCCATTTGGCAGGCGAGAAAAATTATCAAGGATTATCAGCCTAACGTAGTGCTTGGTATGGGGGGGTATGTGTCAGGTCCTGGTGGTGTGGCAGCAAAACTTTGCGGTGTGCCTATTGTGTTGCACGAGCAAAATGCCGTCGCGGGGCTAACCAATTCGTGGTTGGCGAAAATTGCCACCCGCGTTTTACAAGCCTTTCCGAACGCCTTTAAAAATGCCGAGGTGGTGGGAAATCCTGTACGTCAAGCATTATTTGAGATGCCAAGCCCCGAACAGCGTTTTGCGGCACGTTCAGGCAAGCTCAATGTGCTAGTGGTGGGGGGAAGTCAAGGGGCGAGAGTACTCAATTTAACCTTGCCAAAAGTGGTTACCGCATTGGGTGAGAAATTACGCGTGCGTCATCAAGTGGGTAAAAATATGGTGCAAGAAATCACCGCACTTTATCCACAAGGGGCGGACGTTGAGGTTACGGAATTTATTGATGATATGGCAGAGGCCTATGGCTGGGCGGATATTGTTATTTGCCGTTCAGGTGCTTTAACGGTGTGTGAACTCGCTGCTGTGGGAACACCTGCGATTTTTGTTCCTTTCCAACATAAGGACAGACAGCAATATTTAAATGCGAAATATTTAGCCGATGTGGGTGCGGCACAGATTATTGAGCAAAAAGATCTCACCGCAGAGGCGTTAATTGAGCGTTTAACCCAATTAGATCGCCCACAATTATTGGCAATGGCAGAAAAAGCCAAAGCAATGGCAACACCAAAATCCGTTCAGCAAGTGGCAGAAGTGATTATTAACGTGGCGAAATAAAAGAATAATAAGAGGCAAGCAAATGAAAGAATTTCAAAAACGCGTCAGACAAACCGTGCCTGAAATGCGTCGGGTAAAACAGATCCATTTTGTAGGGATTGGTGGAGCTGGAATGGGCGGAATTGCGGAGGTTTTGCTTAACGAGGGCTATCAAATTACAGGTTCAGATATCGCAGAAAATGCGGTCACAAATCGCTTAACTTCTTTAGGGGCGAAAATTTATTTTTCTCACCAAGCTGCCAATATTGAAGGAGCGAGCGTAGTGGTGGTGTCCAGTGCTATTAAAGATGACAATGTAGAAGTGGTGGAAGCCCATAAAAATCGCATTCCCGTGATCCAACGGGCTCAGATGTTGGCTGAAATTATGCGTTTTCGACACGGTATTGCCATTGCGGGGACGCACGGCAAAACGACTACCACAGCAATGATTTCAATGATTTATGCACAAGCTGGGCTTGATCCAACGTTCGTGAATGGCGGATTGGTGAAATCGGCAGGCACAAATGCTCATTTGGGAGCGAGCCGTTATTTAATCGCGGAAGCGGACGAAAGCGATGCCTCTTTTTTACATTTACAACCAATGGTTTCAGTAGTGACCAATATTGAGCCTGACCATATGGAAACCTACCACGGTGATTTTGAAGAAATGAAGCAAACCTATGTGAATTTCTTGCACAATCTGCCGTTCTATGGGCTAGCGGTGCTGTGTGCTGATGATCCTGTTTTGACGGAATTGATCCCGAAAGTGGGTCGCCAAGTGATCACTTACGGCTTCAATGAAAATGCGGATTATCGCATTGAAAATTACCAACAAACGGGCTTTCAAGGGCATTACACGGTGGTTACGCCACAAGATGAACGCGTCAATGTGTTGCTTAATGTACCGGGGAAACATAATGCGTTAAATGCTACCGCCGCTTTTGCAGTGGCAAAAGAAGAGGGCATTAGCAATGAGGCAATTTTAGCCGCCCTTGCCGATTTCCAAGGGGCAGGGCGACGTTTTGACCAGTTGGGACAATTTATTCGTCCAAATGGAAAAGTGATGTTAGTGGACGATTATGGACATCACCCAACGGAAGTGGGCGTTACCATTGAAGCCGCGAAAAAAGGCTGGGAAAACAAGCGAATTGTGATGATTTTCCAACCACATCGTTATTCCCGTACGCGAGATTTATTTGATGATTTTGTGCAAGTGCTATCGCAAGTTGATGTGCTGATTATGCTTGATGTTTATGCTGCAGGCGAGGCCCCGATTGCGGGGGCAGATAGCCGATCGCTGTGTCGCTCCATTCGCAATTTAGGCAAGGTTGATCCGATTTTTCTCGCAGAGCAAGAGAATTTGGCACAAATTTTGGATCAAGTGATTCAAGACGGCGATTTGATTTTGGCACAAGGGGCGGGAAATGTGAGCAAGTTATCCCGTCAATTAGCAGAACGTTGGACAGAAAATTAATGGGAATAACTCAATGACAAAAACATTAAAACAAGAAAAAATTGCGGTATTACTGGGGGGCACATCGGCGGAGCGTGAGGTTTCCCTCAATTCAGGGCAAGCGGTGTTAGCGGCATTACAAGCTCAGGGATTTAACGCTCACCCAATCGATCCCAAAACCTTTCCTGTGGCAGAATTAAAAACGCAGGGTTTTGACCGCGTATTCAATATTTTGCACGGCCGCGGCGGGGAAGACGGCACAATGCAGGGGCTATTAGAACAAATTGGCATTCCATACACAGGGTGCGGGGTGATGGCTTCGGCACTCACAATGGATAAAATGCGTACTAAAATGCTGTGGAAAGCCTTTGGTTTGCCTGTGGCAGAAATGGAAATCGTAACAAAATCAACGCGATCCGAACTAAATCCGCAAGCAGTTGTCGAAAAATTAGGTTTGCCGTTAATGGTGAAGCCTTCTTTGGAAGGCTCAAGCGTGGGCTTAACTAAAGTGAATCACCTCGATGAATTAAAAAGTGCGGTGGATTTTGCCTTAGAATTTGATGACACCATTTTAATTGAGGAATGGCTCTCGGGCGGCGAATATACCGTACCTGTGCTTGATGACGAAGTTTTGCCCTCAATCAAAATTGTGCCAGAGGGTGAGTTTTATGATTATGAAGCCAAATATGTTTCTGACAATACGCAATATTTTTGCCCTGCTGGATTAAGTGAAGAACGCGAGCAAGAATTGCGACAACTGGTTAAACGGGCTTATGACGCGGTGGGTTGTCGAGGCTGGAGTCGCATTGATGTGATGATGGACGGGCAAGGGCAATTCCGCTTAGTGGAAGTGAATACCAACCCGGGAATGACTAGCCATAGCTTATTTCCTAAATCCGCTGCGGTGGTTGGCTATTCTTTTGAGCAACTGGTGGTGAAAATTTTGGAGTTAAGTATTTAATGAATGTATTGCGGCATAAAGCAACGCTGGGAATCAAAAATGTAAAGCAAAAATCCCGTTTTTTTATGCAAGTCAAGCCGTTAATTGTGCTATTATTCATCGGACTTTTGTTTTATGTTTATAACAACTGGCAAGGCTGGTTGGAAAAATTAGACGCTCGCCCGATTAGTGCATTTAATTTAGTTGGCACGCCAACGTTTACCACCGATGAAGATGTGCGTGATATGCTGATCAAAATGGGGGAGCTGAAAGGCTTTTTTGGGCAAGATGTTACGCTAGTTCGAGAGCAAATTCAAAAAATGCCTTGGATTAAGCAAGCGGTAGTGAGAAAAATTTGGCCTGATCGTTTAAATATTTGGGTGAGTGATTATTCACCTGTTGCTATTTGGAATGATAATGAATTGTTATCCAGCGATGGCACCATATTTAAGCTCCCAATGGATAAATTAAAAGATAAAAATCTACCGCACTTAATCGGTCCTGACTATCAAAGTTTAGTTGTGCTAGAAGCGTGGAAGAAAATTTATGGTGAGCTGAAATCGAAAGACTTAATTTTAAAATCAGTAGCCTTAGATGAACGTGACGCTTGGCAACTTGAGCTAGATAATGGGGTCATTTTGAAATTGGGACGGGGTGAGTGGCAATCAAAACTAGATCGTTTTGTGACTATTTATCCACAAATTGAAGTTCCAGAAAATAAAAAATTGGTTTATGTGGATCTGCGTTATAACGTAGGGGCAGCGGTTGGGCTAGCGGATAATGATTAGCCCGCTAAGATGAGCGAGTTGAAATAATTAAGAAGTGATAAAATGGCAAAGATTGTGGAATCAAAAACAATTGTTGGATTAGAAATCGGCACATCTAAAGTCGTCGCGGTTGTCGGTGAGGTGTTACCTGATGGCGTTGTGAATGTGTTAGGCGTGGGAAGTTGCCCCTCTAAAGGCATTGATAAAGGTAGCATTACGGATTTAGGTGCGGTGGTTAATTCTATTCAGCGTGCAATCGAAGGGGCGGAATCTGTTGCGGATTGCCAAATAATGAGCGTTACCTTAGCAATTACGGGCGATCATATTCAAAGCTTAAATGAAAGCGGCTTTGTTCCCATTGCAGACGGTGAAGTAACGCAAGATGAAATTGATTCCGCAATGCATACCGCAAGCACGGTGCAAATTGGTGAGGGGCTTTCCTTATTGCACATCATTCCACAAGAATATGCCGTTGATAAACAAGTGAATATTAAAGATCCGCTAGGGCTACAAGGGGTTCGCTTAAAAGCTCAAGCTCATTTAATTGCGTGCCATCAAGATTGGCTAAATAACCTGAAAAAAGCGGTGGAACGTTGTAAATTAAAAGTGGATAAAATTGTTTATTCGGGCTTAGCTTCAGGTTATTCCGTACTGACGGATGATGAAAAAGATCTTGGTGTTTGCCTCATTGACTTCGGGGCTGGCACAATGGATATTGTGGTGTACACCAATGGAGCATTGCGTTTTAGTAAAGTGATTCCTTACGCCGGAAATCGGGTTACTGATGACATTGCTTACGCCTGTGAAACCTCAAGGACTGAGGCCGAACGCATCAAGGTGAATTACAGTAGCGCTTGCACCCCACCATCGCAACACCCAGAGAAGCGAATTGAGGTAAACGGCATTGCGGGAAGAGCCCCGAGAATTTTAAGCAAAGAACAATTATCTGTTGCTACTTCAGCACGTTACGAAGAGTTATTGGGGCTTGTTCGCCAAGAATTAGACCAATTACGTTACGAATTAGAAAGTAAGCAAATGAAATTTGAGCTGATCGCAGGCATTGTGATTACTGGTGGCGGGGCTCAAATTGAAGATTTAAGACAATGTGCATCTAACGTTTTTGGAATGCAAGTGCGGATTGGTAGCCCAATGAATATTACCGGTTTAACCGATTATGTGAATAAACCGCAATATTCAACCGTAGTAGGGTTGTTGCAATACAACCATAATGATATTGATGAAAGCCCAATAAATGATCAATTTGGTTCAGGCGAACATTTTTTAGGTTCAGTTTGGTCTGGATTTAAAAAATTTGTGAATAAAGTGCGGTCTGAATTTTGAGAATTTTTATTTTTCATCTACAATAAGAGCAATTTAAGTTTTAATTTGTGCCACAGGTGTTGGCATTAACGGAGAATACATATGTTTGAACCAGTGGATTATGATCTTGGTGATATGAATGGCGCCTTGATCAAAGTAGTGGGTGTTGGCGGCGGTGGCGGTAATGCTGTAAACCATATGGTCGCCAATATGGTTAAAAATGAGGTCGATGGAACTTTAGTAGAAGCTGATGAATTTACGTTCCCTATGGATAATGAGGAACACGACAGAATCATTTTCTATGCAGTTAATACTGACGCTCAAGCATTACGTAAAAGTAATGTTCAACAAACTGTGCAAATTGGTGCAACCACTACGAAAGGATTGGGTGCTGGTGCAAACCCTAATGTAGGACGTAAAGCAGCAGAAGATGATCAAGACGCAATTCGAGCAATGCTTGAAGGGGCGGATATGGTCTTTATCGCTGCGGGAATGGGCGGTGGTACAGGAACAGGGGCCGCACCTATTGTCGCCCAAATTGCGAAAGATCTTGGTATTCTCACCGTTGCCGTGGTAACCAAACCGTTCTCATTTGAAGGCAGAAAACGTATGCAGTTTGCCGAAATGGGGATCAAAGAACTTTCTAAGCACGTTGATTCACTGATCATTATTCCAAATGAAAAATTACTAAAAGTTTTAGGTAAAAATACGACTTTATTTGATGCTTTCGCTGCCGCAAATGATATTCTCCGTAATGCAGTAACAGGTATCTCTGATATGATTACCTCGCCAGGCTTAATGAACGTGGACTTTGCTGACGTTCGTACGGTAATGTCTGAAATGGGACGTGCTATGATGGGAGCAGGAATTGCGGAAGGTGAATCAGGCGATGGGCGTGCAGAAAAAGCAGCTCAAGAAGCTGTAGCGAGTCCATTATTAGAAGATGTTGATTTATCTGGTGCAAGAGGTGTTCTTGTGAATATTACCGCTGGATTTGATTTAGGTTTAGATGAATTTCATGTAGTAGGGGAAACAATTAGGGCGTTTGCTTCTGATGATGCCACTGTTGTAGTAGGAACTTCACTTGTTCCAGATATGACGAATCAAATTAAAGTAACGATCGTTGCGACAGGAATTGGTGATATAGATACACCTGATATTCAGCTTGCACCACACAATGTTCCGCTCGGGCAACCAATGCAAAAAGGAAATGCTGAGCCATTTATGCAGCCGCAACAAACAGGTTACCAACCTTATAATCAACAGCAAAATTCGATGCCAAATCGCCCAGCGGATTTAACTAATCGAAAAATTTTAGATACGCCAATTACTGATCGCTTAAATTCTCTTAAAAGAGAGGACAGTTTAGTGAATGCGAACAGTTTTATGCGTAAACCAGAAGATAAATAAAGGAATAAATCTTATTGTTATACAATGGATTTAGAAAACATTATGATTAAACAAAGAACCTTAAAACAGAGTATTAAAGTAACAGGTGTGGGGCTACATAGTGGAAATAAAGTAACCCTAACTTTACGTCCAGCAATGGCAAATACTGGGGTGATTTATTGCCGTACGGATTTAAACCCACCAGTAACATTCCCTGCCAACGCAAATGCCGTGCGTGATACAATGCTTTGTACTTGTTTGATAAATGAAGAAGGCATTCGTATTTCAACGGTAGAGCATTTGAATGCTGCCTTAGCAGGCTTAGGCATTGATAATGTGATTATTGAAGTGGACGCGCCAGAAATTCCAATTATGGACGGCAGTGCAAGCTCATTCATTTATCTTTTATTAGATGCAGGCATTGAAGAACAAAATGCGGCGAAAAAATTTATTCGCGTGAAAAAGCCAATTCGTGTGGAAGACGGTGATAAATGGGCAGAATTTGAACCTTACAATGGTTTCCGTTTAGATTTCACCATTGATTTCAATCACCCTGCGATTGGTAAAGATGTGCGTAATTATGTAATGGATTTCTCCGCACAAGCGTTCGTGCAACAAATTAGTCGTGCAAGAACCTTTGGTTTTATGAAAGACATTGAATATTTACAATCACAAGGTTTAGCGTTAGGTGGTAGCCTAGATAACGCCATTGTGCTTGACGATTATCGCATCTTAAATGAAGATGGTCTTCGCTTTAAAGATGAACTAGTGCGCCACAAAATGCTTGATGCTATTGGTGATTTATATATGTGTGGTTATAACATCATCGGTGATTTCAAAGCCTATAAATCAGGACACGGCTTAAATAACAAATTGTTAAGAGCCTTGCTTGAAGATCAAGAAGCGTGGGAATTTGTTACCTTTGAAGATAAACAGCAAGTACCACAAGGCTATCTCGCGCCAAATCAAGTATTTATCTAAATCGTAAAACGAATAAAGCCATATTAAAAAATATGGCTTTATTTTTCACCGCACTTTATTTTATTCACTTTTTTCCATTTCTATCCGTTTCACAATATCTTGCAAAATCGTTTTTAATTTTTCAAAAACAAATAATACCCGTTCACTCACCACGCTTTGATAAGGGCGATATAAATAAAGCTGCCATTTTTGTTTTTCCACCTTTGGAAACAGTTCTACCAATTTGCCTTGATCGATATAAGGCTGACATAAAATGTCGATCAACTGTGAGCAAGTTCGCCCCGCCAAGGCAGATTGCAATTCGCTATACATATCGGAAGCCAAAAATTTCGGGTGAGTTGGAATAAAATGCTGTTGAGTATTAATTTGCCAGTGCCAAATGCGTTTCAGTTTCGGGTTAATCAAGCCGCTGAGCGGATAGTTTAACGCCAGATCTTGTAGGCTCTCAGGCGTGCCTAAACGTTGCAATAATTTTGGTGCAGCAACAATTTTTTCTTGCAAAGTGAAGATATGGTGCACAATCCAATCTTGCTCAGGTTCAAGGCATACGCGCAGCCCAATATCAATTTGATCATCAATGGCTTTCAGCTTATCTAAAGACACACGCCAATCAATGACCAAATCGGGATAGGGTTCAAGTGCGGTCAATAATTCATATAAAAGCTGATCGTTATAAGGCATAGGCGGTACGGTAATTCGCACAATGCCTTGCATCGCTTTATCATTAATTTTTTGTGAAGAAAAAAGCCGTTCGCTATCGACCAATAATTGTTGCGCTTGGGGCAGAAATTGCTCGCCAAATTCCGTGAGTTTAATGCTACGTGTATTGCGTTGAAATAAGCGTTCGCCCAGCAGATTTTCTAGCTCGGCAATCATTCGGGTGACCACCTGCGGCGACACCGCAAGGCGTTGTGCAGTTTCGCGAAAATTTAAGGTTTCACTGGCAACACTAAAATAACGAAGTGCATCAAGTTTATTCATATTATTCCTTTTTTGCGAATAGTCTATTCCGATTTTATCCCTTTTCAATGTAATTATCTAGGGATAGAATGCACGCCAGAAAAAACGCTAAAACGATTTTTCATAGTGAACTTTATAAGATAAAAACTTTTGGAGAGTAAAATGACAGATTTAAGTAAAAACCCCGTGGCGGATCGCGCTGAACACAATGCGTTTTTCCCATCAGAATATTCTTTAACACAATATACCAGCAAAAAAACAGATTTTGACGGTTTCAAATTCGATAAACCTTATACTGGTGGTAAACACAAAGTATTAATGATCGGTACAGATGAGCGTTATATCGAAATGCAAAACGGTAAATTGTTCTCAACGGGTAACCACCCCGTTGAAATGTTATTACCTATGTTGCATATGCACTACGCAGGCTTTGAAATTGATGTAGCAACCTTATCAGGTAACCCAGTTAAATTAGAAATTTGGGCAATGCCAGAAGAAGACAAAGCAGTAATGGATTTATATAACCAATACTTGCCAAAATTAGTGAATCCGAAAAAATTAGAAGATATTTTACCTGAAGTCCTAGCGGAAGATTCACCTTATATCGCCGTATTTATCCCGGGCGGTCACGGTGTATTAGCAGGCGTGCCACACAGCAAAGACGTGAAAAAAGTGTTAGATTGGGCATTAAATAAAGATAAACACGTGATCACTTTATGTCACGGCCCAGCGTCTTTATTAGCGGCTGGCGTAGGTGAAAAAGCGGAAGATTTCCCATTCAAAGGCTATGAGCTTTGCGTATTCCCAGATTCATTAGATGAAGGCGCAAACCAAGCAATCGGCTATATGCCAGGTAAATTACAATGGTTAGTGGGTGAAAATCTTGCTAAATTAGGCGTGAAAATTATGAACGAAGGCATCACAGGTCAAGTTCACAAAGATCGCAAATTGCTTACTGGCGACAGCCCATTAGCATCAAATAATTTAGGGATTTTAGCTGCTGATGAATTATTGAAAGCAGTGAAATAATTTTGGGGTCTGTTGATCATTCATTGTATATTTGAGCTGGTAGCTAATTTTAAACGATAACTCAAATGTACAAAGACCCCCAAGAGCGGTGTAAAATTGAGAAAATTTTCACCGCTCTTTTTTATCTAATAAAATCAATGAAATAAGGAACAATAATGAGCAATAATATTCAAGGCAAAGTGGTCTTAATCACAGGGGCGTCAAGTGGATTAGGTGAAGAAACCGCACGCCATTTAGCCTCATTAGGGGCTAAAGTGGTACTAGGTGCAAGACGTTTAGAACGTTTGCAATCCCTTGCTGATCAAATTCAACAGCAAGGTGGCGAAGCCGTTGTGGTGCAAATGGACGTATCAAAACGTGAAGACGTAGAAAAATTGGCACAAGCCGCGTTACAACAATTTGATCGGATTGATGTGTTAATCAACAACGCAGACATTATGCCGGGTGCGGTGATGAGTGCGTTAAAAGTAGACGAATGGGATCGAATGATTGATGTGAATATCAAAGGCGTGCTATACGGTATTGCAGCGGTGTTGCCAACAATGCTTGCACAAAATTCAGGGCATATCATCAACCTTTCTTCTGTGGCTGGCTTGAAAGTGTCATCAGGCGGCGGCACGGTATATAGTGCCACAAAATTTGCCGTGAAAGCCATTAGCGAAGGGTTGCGTGCCGAAATGGCAGGGCATAATATCCGCGTAACCACCCTTTACCCAGGGGCGATTGAAAGCGAACTAAAATTCAGCAGCAGCGATCCAGAATCTCGCGAACGCGTGCAAAAATTCTATGCCGCCCACGAAATTCCAGCCAGTTCTATTGCGCGTGCCATTGCTTATGCGGTGGAACAGCCAGACAACGTTGCTGTGAACGAAATCACCGTTCGTCCAACGGTGCAAGAGTTTTAATTCATGCTCATTTTTATCACAGAATGCCGTTTTTGAACGGCATTTTCATTGGAGAAAATAATGAAAACAGCGTTAATTGTGGGCGCAACTGGTGTGGTGGGCAAGGCCTTAGTGGAATTATTATGCGAAGATCCGCACTATCAACAGATTATCCTTTGGGTACGCCGAGCGGTAACCTTTTCTCACCCCAAAATTCTTGTTCAACAAATTGATTTTGATCAGCTTGAAAACATAACAATGCCTACTGTGGACGAAGTCTTTTGCACCCTTGGCACTACCTTGAAAAAAGCGGGTAGCAAAGCACAGTTTCTTAAAGTGGACGTGCAATATCCCATCGCCTTGCAACCTTAGCCAAACAAGCGAATGTACCTTGCTTTGTTTTTGTATCAGCGATCGGCGCAAATGTTCAGTCAAACTTATTTTATTACCAAGCCAAAGGAAAAGCGGAACAGGCGCTCACAGCATTACAACTAAATTGCTTGCAAATTGCGCGGCCTTCCTTAATTCTAGGCGAACGTGCTGATTTTCGCTTAGGAGAAAAGATCGCTGCGTGGCTGTTTAAGTTTTTACCAGCCCGCGTCCTTGCGGATTATCGCCCAATGACAGGGCAGCAAATTGCAGAAAAATTAATTGAACAAGCGCAAGATCATCAAGAAAAAGTAAAAATCTATTATCCAAGTAAAATGTAAGGAAAATAAAATGCCACAAACAACACCACACACAATGCAACAAATTAATATGCGAGAAGCGGGCGCGCCCGATGTGTTATTTATAGAACAAGCCACCGTACCCACACCGCAAGCAGGTGAACTGCTGGTTAAAGTGGCTTATGCTGGGGTAAATCGCCCTGATATTATGCAGCGCCAAGGGTTGTATCCAATGCCAAAAGGCGTTACGCCCATTATGGGCTTGGAGCTTTCAGGCACAGTGGTTGCGGTGGGGGAAGGCGTGAGCGAATTTCAGCTAGGCGATAAAGTTTGCGCTTTAACGGACGGTGGTGCTTATGCCGAATATTGCCTTGTGCCAGCCAGCCAAGCCTTACCCGTTCCTAAAAATTATTCGTTGCTAGAAGCCGCCGCGCTGCCCGAAACGATTTTCACCGTTTGGGTAAATTTGTTTATGCAACAACAGGTTAAAGCAGGGGAGAGTCTGTTAGTTCACGGCGGAACAAGTGGCATTGGGCTAACGGCGATCGCCATCGCACAAAGCCTAGGCATTAAAACCTACGCCACCGTAGGCAATGCAGAAAAATGTGCCGTTGTTGAACAATATGGTGCGGTTGCGATTAATTATAAAACGCAAGATTTCGCCGAAGTTATTCAAAGTGCGGGCGGAATTGACGCGATTTTAGATGTGGTCGGCGCGAGCTATTTCCAACGAAATTTAGCTTGCTTAAAGCAAAATGGCAGATTGTTTTTAATCGGCTTTATGGGCGGTGCAGTGGCACAAAACGTAGATTTATTACAAATCGCCTTAAAACGCGCCCATATCACTGGATCAACAATGCGTAGTCGCACTAAAGCTGAAAAAGCGGAAATCGCACAATCGCTAAAACAAAATGTTTGGGGCAAATTAGAAAACGAACAAATCGCCAAGCCAATAATTCATCAAGTCTTTGATTTTAAAGATGTTCAGCAAGCACACCAAGAAATGGATAAAGGCACGCATATTGGCAAGGTGATGTTGGCGTTTGATAAGGGGGAATAGGGGGATTTATTTAGGTGAATTGGTTTTCTTTGCGATAAATGAGTAATTAGCCAAACAATAAAGTGCGGTGATTTTTCAATGGATTTTAAAAATTCAAAAAATTCTCACCGCACTTTAAAATTCACCTTAACTACATTCTCAATTCAAATCACTGAAAGAAATACACATTCATTTGATCTCAAATAAAATCTTGTTTATCCTACCCCAATCCCCTATAACCGAGATAACAAAATGGCACTGGATTTAGCAGAAATTAGACAACAAATCACCCAAATTGACCGCAGTTTATTAAAACTGCTTTCGGAGCGTCATCGTTTGGCTTATGACGTGGTGCGTAGCAAGGAAATCACGCAGAAAGCCTTGCGTGATGTGGAGCGTGAACAACAATTATTACAAGAATTGATCCAATTTTCTGAAAATGAAAATTATCAGCTTGAGCCACAATATATCACACAAATTTTCCAGAAAATTATTGAAGATTCTGTGCTGACTCAACAAGCCTATTTGCAAAAGAAACTCAATGAACAGCGTGAGCAAAATAGCCACATTGCTTTCTTGGGTAAACGCGGATCTTATTCTCATCTTGCGGCACGCAGTTATGCAACCCGTTATCAAAAACCGTTCATTGAACTGAGTTGCAGTTCTTTCGAGCAAGTATTTGAAAAAGTGCAAAATGGCGAGGCGGATTACGGCATTTTGCCGTTGGAAAACACGACTTCAGGTTCAATTAATGAAGTCTATGATTTGTTGCAACATACGGATTTATCGCTCATTGGGGAATTGGCATACCCGATCAAACATTGCGTACTCGCAACAGAACACAGCGAGTTAAGCCAAATTGACACCCTATACAGCCATCCGCAAGTGATCCAGCAATGCAGCCAGTTTATTCGCAGCCTTGATCGTGTACATATCGAATATTGCGAAAGCAGCTCGCACGCAATGCAGTTAGTGGCAAGCCTGAACAAGCCAAATATTGCGGCATTGGGGAATGAAGATGGCGGTCATCTTTATGGCTTACGCGTGCTGAAAAGCAATATCGCCAATCAAGAGAATAACATCACCCGTTTTATTGTGATTGCCAAAGAACCTGTGGTGGTATCACCGCAAATTCACACTAAAACCCTGCTATTGATGACGACGAATAAACGCCAAGCAGGCTCACTGGTGGACGCGTTATTGGTGTTCAAAAAGCATAATATTAATATGACAAAACTAGAATCCCGCCCGATTTATGGTCAGCCGTGGGACGAAATGTTCTATCTTGAAATTGATGCGAATATTAACAATCCAGAAGTTCAACAAGCCCTTGATGAGTTAAGAGAATACAGCAACTATCTGAAAATTTTGGGCTGTTACCCAAGTGAAATTGTAAAACCAGTAGATGTTGTATAAAAGTGCAAATCAAAAGGAAATCATTCAATTTTTGATTAGTTTAAGCAAGGGGCTGGAGAATATAGGGTAATCTAGCAATATTATACTATGTGAAAATAATATGTTTACCTAATTCAGAGGAAAGTCAGTATTCCAAGTGCTTATGATGTCTGCAAACTTTATAAGTTGATTAGGATTGAATGAGAAAAGAGTAAAACAGACCGCACTTTGAAAGTGCGGTAATTTTTTTGAGCGTTTTTACCCTCTTGGGTGAAAGCGTTCGTGTAGATGCTTCAAGCGTTCTTTTGCAACGTGAGTATAAATTTGCGTGGTGGAAAGATCGCTGTGTCCGAGTAGCATTTGCACTACGCGGAGATCCGCACCGTGATTGACCAAATGGGTGGCGAAAGCGTGGCGGAGGACGTGGGGGGAAAGGGCATCACAATCAATTTCCGCTAAAATGGCATAATGTTTTATGCGATGCCAAAAGGTTTGTCGCGTCATTTGTGTGCCACGCCGACTAGGAAACAGCACATCGGAGGGCTGTCCTGATAATAACGCCGTGCGACCATACAGCACAAATTGCTTGATCCAATGGGCGGCTTCTTCCCCCATTGGCACGATCCGCTCTTTGTTGCCCTTGCCGATAACCCGCACGACACCTTGTTGCAAGCTGATATTATCAACGCTCAGCGAAACCAGCTCCGTAACCCGCAGTCCTGTGGCATATAACAGTTCGAGCATTGCTTTGTCGCGTAATTCTAACGGCTCGTCCACGTTGGGGGTGTTGAGCAAATCGGTAACTTGTTGTTCTATCAAATATTTAGGCAATCGGCTTGGTAACTTGGGCGAGCTTAGCACCGCACTGGGATCGTCAGTGCGGTATTTTTCCCGATATAAATATTGAAAAAATTTGCGTAATGCACTCAGCAAGCGTGCGGTGCTAGTGGCTTTATAACCCGCCTCTAAGCGTTCGCCTAAAAAAACTTGTAAATCAATGGCATCAAGGGTTTCAAAACGTAGATTTTGGCTTTCAAGCCAATTCGCCAAAGCAGTTAAATCCAAGCGGTAAGATTGAATGGTGTTTTCGGAAAGCCCTTTTTCCAGCCATTGTTCATTCAAAAAAAGATCGATTAATGCATTGTCTTTCATCTTCGTTCCTTATTTCACGCTTTCCACTCGACGAACCCAAAACGCGTCCACTTTGCGAGGAATGATCGGGAACGCGAGCAAGGCAAAAATCATCATTGAAGTAAAGGTGAGCTGCGGTGAAATGGGGTATAGCACTCCCGCAAATGCGGTGATGAGGGCGATCACCGCCGAGCTTGAAATGCCATTATACAGCCCTTGCAACTTGGCGATGTGATTTTGCGGTTGGGTGGTGATGTATCGCACCATCGCATAATGCCCTAAGGCAAAGGTAAGGCTATGCAATAGCTGAGTTAGGGCGATGATGGTAAGGCTATCGGTACTCCCTAGCACAGCCCAACGCAACACGGCGGCGGAAGCACCGCAGTAAAACAGCGTGCTGACTTTCCAAAATCGGAATAATTTGGTGGAAAAGAAAAACAGTAAAATTTCTGCCACCACGCTCAAACCCCATAGCAAACTGGTGGTTGGCACCGAAATGCCGAGGCTTTGCCAATACAGCACGCTATACGCGTAATAAGCGGCGTGCGAGCCGTGAATCAGGGAAATGGCGAGGATTAAGCGAAGCGTGGTTTTATTTTTCAATAATTGTGAAAAACTGATGTGATTTTCCACCGCACTTTGCGGGCTATCTTGTGGCATTACGCTAGGCGTTATCATTTGAATGAGGGCATAGAAGCCCAGCAAGGCGGTGAGAATGGCGACAATGTAATTTTCGCCAATAACTCCGATCAGGCTACCAAATAGGCTAACACCGACCACAAACGCCCCTGAACCAATCAGCCGAGCTTTGCCGTAATCCAAATGAATTTGCTGTTGCCAAGTGTTAGCGAGGGTATCACCAATGGGCATTCCCGCCGCATTCAGCATCGCAAAAATGGCAATGCCCACACACAGCAAAGGGAAATTTTCTGCCACCAAGCTGATATACAACATCGCCCCACAACTTGCCCAAGCAAGACCGCGTAGGGCTTTGATTAAATGTCCCGCTTTTTTGATCATCGCGGAAAAACCAACGCCGCCTAAAAAACGAAAAACGTAGGAACTGGCAAGGATAAAGCCGATAATTTCCTCATTGTATGCCTGCGATTTCAGCCACGCGGGGAAAAACGGCATAAACACGCCGTAGGCACAGTAATAACCGAAAAAACTCAGTGCGAGCCAATTAAAGGGAGCGAGTTTCATTCAAATAAGGTTTCCATTTCTTGAGAGCGTTCCACGCAGGAGGCGATGGCTTGATTGACCGTTTGAGCGAAATGTTGTTGCTGAAACACCGCTAACGCCGCTGCGGTTGTGCCGCCCTTTGAGGTAACGTTTTCGCGTAAGGTTGAAAGGGGAACATCGGGCTGTTCTATCGCCATTTTCGCTGCACCCAATGCGGATTGTTGCACCAGCATTCTCGCGGTTTGGCTATCTAAACCCAATGCTTTCAAGCTGTTTTCCATCACTTCCATAAAGAAGAAAAAATAAGCAGGGCTGCTGCCCGATCCCGCTGTAATGAGGTGCATTTCCGCTTCGTCTTTCACCCAGCAAGATTTGCCCACGGCATTCATTAAATCTTCGGCAAAGTTTTTGAGATCCGCAGGCGTGTTTTGCGGAGCGAATAATCCTGCCATTCCCTCAGAAACCAAGGCTGGCGTGTTGGGCATTACGCGAATGATGTGGCGTGCGGAGGGTAAAAGTGAGGTCAGTTTTTCCACCGAAATTGCCGCCGCAATGGAAATCACTAATTTATCGGAAAAATCCACCGCACTTAATCCTTGACAAACTTGCGAGAGGGATTGTGGTTTCACCGCCAGCACCACAGCTTCTGCCCCTTGTAAGGCTTGCACATTGTTCTCTGTGGTATTGACTTTATGTTGAGCAAATAAGGCACGTTTTTCTTCGTTAGGATCGGACACGGTGATTTTTTCAGCGGGGTAGCCTTGCTTTAACAAACCGAACACAATGGCTTGTGCCATATTGCCACCGCCGATAAAGGTAATGAATTTCTGTTGCATATTTTCCCCTTAAATCAGTTACAATAAGTTTTCGTCCGCTCATTTTACCTGAATAAAGAAGGAATGCCTATGTGGTTTAAGAACCTTATGACCTATCGTTTAACGAAAAAATTAGATTGGTCAGCAGAGAATTTACAAGCTCAGCTCGCACAATGCGAATTTCACCCTTGCGGGCAAGGAGATATGCAAAAATTTGGCTGGATTTCTCCGCTTAAAACCAGTGAACAGCTCCATTTTCGCGTCGCAGATCAAATTTTATTGCTTGCTCGTAAAGAAGAAAAAATGTTACCTGCCCAGGTGGTGAAGCGAGAGGTGGATAGCCGAATTACGGAGTTGGAGCAAAAAGAAAATCGTAAATTAAAGAAAACGGAAAAACAGGCGTTAAAAGATGATGTGGTGGCAATGTTGCTACCGCGTGCTTTTAGTAAATATCAACAAACCGCCATTTGGATTGATGGTGATAAGCAGTTGGTTTATGTGGACGCGGCTTCAAGTAAGCGTGCGGAAGACGCGTTAGCCTTGTTGCGGAAATCTTTAGGCTCATTGCCCATTGTGCCACTGGCATTCGCCACCGATCCCAGTTTAGTAATGAGCCATTGGGTGAGCAATGAAGCCACACCAAATTGGTTGATTCCTTTAGAAGATGCGGAATTGCGAGGCAGCCAAGATAACGCAGTGATCCGCTGTAAGCAACAGGCGTTAGATGCTCAAGAAATCCTTTCCCTTTTGCAAGCGGGCAAAGCCATCACAAAATTGGCGTTGGAATGGGAGGGCAACCTCAGCTTTATTTTAAATGAAGACGGCACGATGAAACGCTTAAAATTCGCTGATGAAGTGCGGGAGAAAAATGACGATATTTTGAAAGAAGACATCGCCCAACGCTTTGATGCGGATTTTGTATTAATGGCGGGTATTCTCAGTAAACTCACCGAAAACTTGCTTGATGAATTTGGCGGGGAAAAAGAGCGGTTGTGATTTTTGGGTGTTTTTTAACCGCACTTTGGTGCACTTTTTGTTATACTGCCTTTGTAGCAAGGAGAATATTATGCTTAATTTACTTAAACGCTCCATTGATAGGGACACGTTAGATGCTTGGGCAAAAATGCTTGAAGACATTGCCAAAGCTGCCTTGCTTGCCGGTAATATTTGGTCAAAATCAGGTCTTCTTTAAAATTGCAAGTAGCCTCGCATTATTGCTTATCGCCTACTTCGCTTTAATTGGTGGAAACAAATCCGCAAACACAAACCTTACTTATCAAAGGAGGACTAAATGGCTCTTACCATTGGATTATTTACCTTAGCCGCTGTAATGTTGGGTATTGTTATAGCGATTAATAACGCGGTCAAAAATGATAAAAACGTCTAATTTTCTAACCGCTCTTTTGAGGGGTTTTTAATCTTATAAAGATCTTGCTTATCGCTAAATTTCCCCTTTACTACGCCCGCCCACGCATCAACATCTTATGCTTAAATCGCACCAAAAAGTTTTAATAGATTGTGCTGATTATGCAAAAAGTTCAGCGGAAATTAAAATCAGCAAGGTGTGAAGATAAAAATATGAAAAGGTAACGTAACGCGTATTATTTTGAAACAAAATGACGATAAAACAATGGCGGAATAATCCGCCATTTTCTTTATGCGTTATTTTTTGTATTGATAAGTGCCGTTTGCCTGACGAATAAATGTTGCACCGTTAGATAAACGAAGTTGTGCCACGCGACCTTGAGCATTTAGATAAACTTGTACTTTATCGCCTGGCTTGAAATTGCTTAACGCATTACCGACACCTTTTGCTTTTGTCATAGCGTTTACATCAGAAATATTCAGATTGTTATTACGGAAAACTTGCATTAATGACGCACCTTGCGGAATGATTAAAGTTTTGTTTACTCCCAAATTTAATACAGTGTTATTTACCGCAGCAGGTTTTGCTTCGGTAATAGGGGGGCGGCTGTCTGATTTTGCTGTTTGTGGCGTATTTTTTTCTAGATTCGTTTTATTTGATGTTTGGTGCTGAAGGGGAACCTTTTCAGAGATATGTCTCATTTCCTTTTTTTTCATAGCATCAGATGTTGCACTTGTTGGCTGGGAAAGTGAAGTATCAGAGGTTGTAATGTTTGAGAGGGTATCTTTGTTTACGCTATCTTGTGGAACAACAGATTCTTCAGAATTATTCTGTTGTATTTTTTGGATAAGCATTGTTAAGTCATCTTCTTGTGTTGTTTTAGGAGGGAGTTGTTGAGTCAAATTATCCAGTGGATGTTCTTCTGTTGATTGATTTTGGTACAATGATTGAAATTGAGTAGGGATTTCATTGGTTGCTTGATTAAAAATCACGGTTTCTGGGCTAGGTTTTAGCCAAGAAATGAGGAATAAAAGAAATACGGTAATTAATAAAGCAATAAAAACTCGACGATATTTAGGAGGAATAAAGCCTAATATGCCCCAGTGTTCTGGTGAATTTAAATAAAATTTCATATTCTTTTTACTCGAATCCGTATGGAGATCTTCTTGGTTTTCTTGCTCAGACATATCCTGTTCAATATTTTTCTTAGATGAACGAGTTGGTAATGTATGTAGGGCGTTTTTCAGTCTTTGTATAATTGAAGCGTGAGAGTGCATCATTTTTTTCGGCATAACAGGCTCAATCTGATTAAATTCTAAATCAAGTTGTAACGAGTTTTCTGAATTATGTTGAATATCTTTTTGTTCTGTCACAGGAATACCTTTTCCAATTTTAGAGGGCGGAATTTACATCCCCTTATTCTATAAAATATTTATTTGTTATTCTATGAAGAATACAAAGTTTTATTCGGCTCGTGGGCGATTTCGCGGGCGAGTTTCGGCACTAGATAGCCCGAAGTGATGCTTTGTAATTCTTTGTAAATTTTTACCGCACTTTCATCGTCAAGATAAAAATGGCTCGCGCCTTCCACTTTATCGAACAAATGCAAATAATAGGGCAGAATGCCAATGGCGAATAATTTCTCGCTCAAGGCTTTCAAGGTGAGGGCATTATCGTTGATGTTTTTCAACAAAACCGCTTGGTTGAGCAACGTAACGCCCGCTGCTTTCAGTTTCGCCATTGCGGTGGCAAGTGCGTCATCAATTTCATTCGGGTGATTAATATGGGTAACCAGCACCACTTGAAAGCGGGATTGTGCCAGCAAAGCACAGAGTTTTTCCGTGATTCGTTGCGGAATCACCACTGGCAAACGGCTGTGAATGCGTAAACGCTGTAAGTGCGGTATGTTTTCGAGGCGTTTTATCAGCCATTCCAACTCGTGATCTTTTGCCATTAGCGGATCGCCGCCCGAAAAAATCACTTCTTCAATTTCCGAATGTTGCGAAATATAGGCTAAGGCTTGTTGCCAGTTTTCTTTACTTCCTTTGTTTTCCGCGTAAGGAAAATGACGGCGGAAACAATAACGGCAATTAATTGCACAGCTATTTTTTACCATAAATAACAATCGGTTATGATATTTATGCAAAATATTTGGTGCGGCGGTTTGCTGTTCTTCCAACGGATCGGGGCTAAAGCCCTCCGCTTGCACAAATTCCAGTTGTGAGGTCATCGCTTGCAAAAAGAGTGGATCATTCGGGTTGCCTTTTTCCATTCGTGCCACAAAAGGCAAGGGAACTCGCAAGGCAAATAACTGGCGGGCGGCAAAATCTTGTTCAAATAAATCAAGGGGAAGACCCAATTTCTCAATTAACACTTTGGGATCGGAAATGGCAGTGGCGAGATAATCTGTCCAATTTTCTTCTTCTCTAATGAGGCTATTTTGGGTTAAAATACGCACTTTTAAAAACAATCTCTTTTTATTTGAGGATAATATGGCTACATATACTACCAGTGATTTCAAACCAGGTCTAAAATTTATGCAAGACGGCGAGCCTTGTGTGATCGTTGAAAATGAATTTGTAAAACCAGGTAAAGGACAAGCATTCACTCGTACGCGTATTCGTAAATTAATTTCAGGCAAAGTGTTAGATGTAAACTTCAAATCAGGCACGTCTGTGGAGGCGGCTGACGTAATGGATTTAAACTTAACCTATTCTTACAAAGATGACGCTTTCTGGTACTTTATGCACCCAGAAACCTTTGAGCAATATTCAGCAGACGCAAAAGCGGTGGGCGATGCAGAAAAATGGTTATTAGACCAAGCAGATTGTATCGTAACCCTATGGAACGGCGCGCCAATTTCTGTAACCCCACCAAACTTCGTTGAATTAGAAATCGTTGATACCGATCCTGGCTTAAAAGGTGATACCGCAGGAACAGGCGGCAAACCAGCTACATTAAGCACTGGTGCAGTAGTGCGCGTGCCATTATTCGTACAAACAGGTGAAGTGATCAAAGTTGATACCCGTTCTGGCGAATATGTTTCGCGTGTGAAGTAATCACAAATTTTGAATAACAAAAAGCCGTTATGATTAACGGCTTTTTTGTTGAATGCACGATTTTAAAAGTGCGGTGAGAAAACCCTTCATTTTTTCACACCGCACTTTTTATTCATTATTCTGTAAAAAATGATAAATCGGGACGATGGCGGCGGCGGTGGAAATATCTTCAAACTTCATTTTGGAAGCACAGAGTTGGGCGGAAGTGCGGTGTAAATTTTGTATGGATTTTGTGTTTTTGACATAGTCAATCAACTGGTTGATTAACGGTGGTGGCAACATTCCTGTGAGGACGATAACGCGGGGATCGAGCCACGCGATGGCAGATAGCATAAGGGAATGGATTTGCTCTTGGCTGTGTGCGAGCCATTTTTGCACTTGCGGATTTTCCATTAAATTTCCTTGCAACTGCGACTCGCCAAGTTCGTCTTGCAAATATTTCCAGCTTGGGCGAGGGGCATCATAAGGGAACAATAAGCCCACTTCGCCCGCATTGCCAAAACCGCCACGGATTAGCTTACCTTGTGAAATAATCCCTGCGCCGATACCGAAATCAAGGCTGATCACCACCATATCTTCAATATCATTCCATAAACCTGAATAATATTCCCCAAGTGCCACCGTGTTGATGTTGTTCTCAATATGGCAGGGGTAGCCGAGTTTTTCGCTGAATACGTTGGCTAGGTTCGGGATATTTTGTAATAACGGAAACCAAGGGGACGAAATGGATTGATCGGCCAATAGGTAGCCAGAAAGAGAAAAACCGATGCCGAGAATTTTTGCTTCAGCGAGAAATTTTTTGTCTAAAAGTTGCTGAAGTGCGGTGCGAATTTGTTGGCATAATTCATCAAATT
Source organism: Avibacterium paragallinarum (assembly GCF_011765605.1). Classification (NCBI taxonomy): domain Bacteria; kingdom Pseudomonadati; phylum Pseudomonadota; class Gammaproteobacteria; order Pasteurellales; family Pasteurellaceae; genus Avibacterium; species Avibacterium paragallinarum. The sequence continues at coordinate 1,357,312 of NZ_CP050316.1, read as the reverse complement.
GCACGCTATTGTGGTAAACATAGCGTTCATTGGCAATTTTATTGCCAATAAAATCCACGATTGCGAGCTGAAATGAGTTATCTGAAAAGGTGATACCAATCGAGCAACAAGCATTGGGATTTAAAGTTAAATGAAAAGAGGGCGTTCCCCGTTTTTTTACCATTTTCTCCGTTTCTTTAATTAAGCCGAGAAACAGCAGTTTGCGGCAATATTGCGTTACTGCCCCAGGGGTTAAACCCGATAATGCACTTAATTCTTTGCGTGAGGGGGCGTGTTGGCGAATGAGCCGTAGTAGCAGTTTTTCGCTGGCTTTGAGATTAAAAATCGCATTGTCTTTTTTGCTTTCAGTCATTTTTTGATCACGCCTCGTTCACAGTTTGCGATGGTTCGGGAGTACGGCTTCACATTATATAAAAGCGAAGCCGTGATCGGCTATGGGTAAAGTGCGGTGTTATTTTAAGGCATTTTTTACCGCGTTATAAAAATCGTCCATTTTACATAAGCCCTGTGCATTGGTTGGGCAATCTTCAAGCTGTAAGGTTATACGATTTGGCGGATTTGTTAAAGAAAGTTTTGTGCCGTTGCGTAATTGATCAATGGTTTGATAAACATATTCCACTTTCATAAAGGCTTCGCCTTTTGCGTTCACCCATTTCTCAAATGCCACTTTACCACTAATTGGCGTGGTTTCTAGCTGATCGGGCAGATAATAAGGTTTCACTTTCAATAATGGTAAGAGCGAGCCAACATTGGAATCATGTCCGACTAATAATACCACTTTGGCATTGCGAGCTTTTTCAATGTAAGGGTGTTGATAACCATAATCTTTGAAGCTGTTTTGAATAAAGGTGAGCAATGGCGTTGCGGCTTCTTTTGCCATTACTTGTGTGCCGAATAATAATTGGTTGTAACGCTCTTTTATATCAACAATTTTTTTCCAGCTTTCTTGATTATCAATGCGTCCCCAAGCTACATCTTTAGCTGGAAAGCCTTCGTAATATTGTAGAAGAAAGCTATCGGCAGCACCTGTACCATCACGCAATGCCCCAGTGGTTTTAGGCTCTTTCCCTTGTGTGAAGGTGAGTGTATTGGCTTCTTGGTCTAAATTACACAATTGTTTTTCTTGGCATAGTGGCGATTGTCCTTGATTTAAGGCTTGCGAAAGGGCGTTGAAATTGCTTTGTAGATGCCTGTTGAGTTGTGCAAATCCACCTTCGCCCACTAATTCATCTACCGCTTTGCGTGCTTTTTGTTCAAAGGCTTTATCTACTTTGCTGCGAATCACGGGATTAAAGGTGTTATCCATCGTGTTATATTCGCCTAGATAATTGACTCTTATTGCACAATGTGAATAAGCCCCTTTCGCGAAACTTACGCCAGTATCAATGGTGCGTGGACGAGCATTGGTGTAAATAAAGAGATCGTCTTTCGGGCATTGTGAGGAAAGAATTCCCGTTTGTTGCAACCATTCAGACCAGTACGCTGCGAATAATTTTTCTAATCTTGCACCTTTTGCAGTGAGATAGCCCGTTTTATCCTGCCATTTTACCCATCGATAAGGGGTAGCTTGGGATAAAATGCTCTCTTTACCAACTAAGGGCGTGCGAATTCCGTGTCGGCTGAAAATCACAATTTTTTTTAATTGCAGCGCTTGTGCTTGGTGATTGTCTGGCACATTAGGCGCAGCACTAAGATTGGTTGGATAAAACAGTGAGCCGCTAAGTAAGCTAACTAAATTAAGGCTTAAGGTGAGTTTTTTCATAGAATGTCCTCCAATATTGAGAGAAAGGAAGGGGCATTATTTGCACTAAATGCCATAAAAATTGCAAAATTTTTAACCGCACTTTTGCAATAACAACGTTAAATCTAAATGGATTTTGTTGCAACAATAATCAAAAAAGAGAGAAAAAATGAGTTAAGGCAGAACCTTAACTCATCAATAATGTTATTTTGCGATCACTTCTTTGGTGAAATCAGCAATGGCGGCTTTGCTCCAATCCAGCGGGAAGAAAGGAATATCCGCTTCACCCACTTCGGCATTTAATTGGCGGATACCAAAATGGTCGGCTAATTTTTGTTGCGTTTCAGGTGAAACTAGCCAGTTGGTAAACACTAAACTTGCTGCAGGGTGTGGGGCATTTTGTGCGACAACAACCACATTACCGCCGCCCGGCATACCAAATTTTGGCACATAGAATTTCAATCTTGGTGTTACCGCACCTTGTTTTTGCAAGCTGAACAAGTGATCTTGCCAAGCGGAAACAATATCTAATTCGCCATCATTTAAGCGTGTTAAGCTGTCCGCGTTCGAGGCGGTGCGAACCATATTTTGTTTGTTTTGATTAAACCAATCCCAAGTGCTTTGCCATTTTTCGGTTTGAGCTGCGTCAAAAGGCGTGTTTTGATAATCATAATTACCACTGATGTTGAGCAAGGCTTGGAAAATAAAGGCTTTACCTGAAGCACCGCCGTTGGGATCGGCATAGCCAAATTTTTTCGGGTGAGTTTGAATATAAGTTACGGTTTCCTGCCAACTTTGTGGTAATTGATCTTCTGAAACCCGTAATGGATCATAGGCAAAGCCTGTTTGGTTGCCCCAAAAGCCCATTGCTTGATTGCCAAATTTCACTCCTTGCAAAGCGTGGTTGGCTTGAGCGAAATTAGGCAAGCTGTTGAGATTTCGTAACACATCATTTTTCTGCACGATAGGATAATTGTCGGCTGCGATGGCGATCACGTCCATTTTCCCTTTACTAAGGGATTTTTCAGCGATCAGCTTATTCATATTACCGTCTAAAGTGCCTTCAGGAATTTTCACTTTGATGCCATAGGTTTTTTCAAAATCTTTGACAAAAAGACGGAATTGCGGTTGTAAATACCACACGCTAAAGGTTACCGAGCCTTCTTGTTTAGCTTGCGCCACAATCTCTTCCCAGCTTTTTTGGCTGAGATCTTGGGAAGCCGAAACGGATAGGGCGGTGGTTAGCCCTAAACTGATTAATGCGGTTTTGATAAGACGAGTTTTCATCATTGTTTCTCCTCTGGTGGAAATCAGGCTTTGCCTGTGGATTGTGATAAATAGTTACCTTTTAATAAACGCTCAATAATTAATAGCAAGATAACGTTTGGAATTAATAAGATGATCGATACCACGGCGGCATTTGGGCGAATGAAAGAGTAGCCCAAGAAAGAATAAAGTATGGTTGGCACGGTGATAAAATCTGGCGAACCGATGACAAAAGAAATACTAAATTCTTCGATACTTTTCACTAAACAGAAAATAATCGATGCCAAAAATGCGGGTTTTAGCATAGGTAGATAAACATCTTTGAAGGTGGTGAATTTTGACGCACCAAGATCACGACTTGCATCAATCAAATCTTGCGGTACGGAAGAAAATCCTGAAGATAAAATGCGAATCGCGTAAGGTAATGTCATTACCGTATGCCCGATAATGATGCCGATCATTGGATTGTTAATATTTAACTGAATTAACACCGCACTAAAGAATAGCGCAATGATCATTCCTGGGATCACCAAAGGAATTAAGGTGATGAGTTCGGCAATTTTTTTACCACGAAACTCCATTCGTCCAAAGGCATAAGCCGTTGGCAAGGCAAGCGTGATGGCGATTAAAGAAACAATCGGCGCAATGGTATAGCTATTTAACATTGCTTCTTTTAGTGCGGTGTTTTCCCATACATAATGCCAACGCTCAAAAGAAAGCACAGGCGGGAAAATATCGGGATAGCTCCAAGGGTGTTGTGGATCAACAAGCGACCATAATCCTGCCATTAGGAACGGCAAAACGAGCCAAACAAAATTTACTACCACAAAAAAGATCAGCACAATGCGGTTGATTAAACGTGTGTTTTTGCTTTGTATTTTGTTCATTTTACCGCTCCTCGTTTAACAGATAATGGACGAATAATTAAGGTGATGAGAACGGAGGCTAGGGCAGAAGTCAGCATTATCACCATTGCCAGCACTGCACTTTGGTTCCATTCCTCAAATTCATAGGCACTCATTTGCATAAAGCGAGCTAGCGAATAGGTATCGCGTGGGCCGGCAATGCTATAAAAGGCGAAATCCCCCAATGCACCGATAAAAATCAAAATAAAGGAGACTTGCACCGCCCCGAGCGTGAGAGGAAAGATCACATAGATAAATCGTTGCCAACTGTTTGAACCTAGATTTGACGCAGCATCAAACAGATCACTTTTCAGCGAATTGACTGCACCGCCAACCAAAATTAACGCAAAGGGAATATTTTTCCACATTTGCAAAATCACAATACCCCAGCCGAAGCTATCATTTTGTAGGGATTTTGGTTCTTGCCAAATGCCGAGCCAAACCAGTGTTTCGTTTAAAATACCGTGATAGGAAATCATATTCATAAACAAAAAGGCGGCTACCAAGCCCGGCACAAGCATCGGCATACGGAAAAAGGTGATGATAAATTCTTTGCCTTTCATTGGGTTGCGTAGCCATAAGGCGATAGGGTAGGCGACCAAAATCGACAGCAACGCCCCGAGGAAGGAAACCCGCACGGAATACCAAAAGGATTTATGAAAAATCGGGTTGCTCAGCACCTCTTGCCAGTAATCTAAGGTGAAATGCGAGGGTTCGCCATACATATTTTGTAAGCCGAAACTTTGCGCCACCACTAAATAAAAGGTTGAACCCATTAATAATAAAATAGTGCCAAGCCCTGTTCCTAATAGAAGCCAGGCTTTGAGATCTTGTTTTAAGGATTTCATACAGCCTCCAAGAAACGAATGGCATCACGCGCGAGGGTGAAAAATAATTCTTCTGATTGATTTAATAACGGTGAAAATTTGGTTAATTGCAACCGCACTTTCTCATTTGGCAAACCTGAAGTTACCAAGCCTTGCACTTCAGTCATATTGCCCATAAAGGCGGTTTGTAGCACTTTGACGCTAAATTTATTCTCCTCGTTGCTATTTGGCTCACAAGGGACGGCATCTTCAGGACGAAAACAAATATAAATATTCTCAGCCACAGGCTTGTGGGCGGATTGCACAATAAATTTACCCCATAAGGAATCCACTTGATAGAGATCATCTTGCCAATGTTTGACGTTCGCTTTAGTGATGTTTGCCACGCCAATAAAATCGGCAATAAAGCGATTTTTCGGTTGGTAATAAATCTCTTGTGGCGTGCCGATTTGTTCGATTTGCCCTTTATTCAACACAATGATTTTATCGGACATCGACAGGGCTTCCGCCTGATCGTGGGTCACATAAATACTAGTAAGATTGTATTGATGAGAAAGCTGCTTGATTTCAAAACGCACGCTTTCCCGCAATTTGGCATCAAGGTTTGATAATGGCTCATCAAATAAAATCACATCAGGGCGGGTTACCATTGCCCTTGCTAATGCCACACGCTGTTGCTGACCACCTGAAAGCTCAGAGGGTAGTTTCAACTTTTGTGTTTCCAAATCCATTTGCTTTAATGCCACATTTAAACGGGCGATTTGCTCATCAATCGGCACATTTTTCTGTTTCAAGCCGTAGCAAATATTGTGCGAAACGTTCAAATGCGGAAAAAGGGCGTAGGATTGAAAACACATCGCCGTATTACGTTTTTCAGGTGGAATGTTATTCACGGGGCGATCACCGATGATAATTTCGCCCTCATCAGCCTTATGAAAGCCCGCAATCAGTTTTAAGAGCGAGGTTTTTCCACAGCCACTCGGGCCGAGCAAGGTAACAAACTCCCCTTCTTCTGCGGTGAAAGAAATATTATTGGCGGCATAAAAATCGCCAAATTTTTTGGTGATATTGCGTAATTCGAGTTTTGCCATTGTTGATTCGCTCCTCTAGGTGGGTTGCCAGATTGATAATCTTACTCTAAACCAAATCTTCATTTTTACGCAATTAGAATTTAATTATTAAATTCTAATAAGTTTGTTTTTGTGAATGAGATCACATATTTTAGTAAAATAAAGGTGTAATAATCGAATTTAATTTGCTAACACAAGCTATCAACTCTAAAATGAATTTAAAAATTAAATTGAAAATTAAAAAATAGGAGAGAAAAATGGCATTTGAGTTTAACGTAACAGAAAAAGGGCAGGTTTTGGCAAATAGTCATCGTGGTTATAGTGCAAAATATCCTGAAAATACAATGCCTGCGTTTGTCGGTGCGTTGGAGGCAGGCACGCACAGCATTGAGCTAGATATTGCAATGACAAAAGATGAAAAAATGGTGGTTATCCACGATTTTTCTATCGAACGCGTTTCTAACGGTGAAGGTTATGTGGAACAAATGACCCTTGCTGAACTGCAACGCTATGATTTTGGTGAAAAGTTCTCACCTGAATTCAAAGGTACGCACATTGTGGAATTAGAAACCGTGTTGAAATGGGCATTAGAAAATAATGTCGGCTTGATTGTAGAAGCCAAACAACGCCGTAATCATCAGCGTTTTGCCGAAGTGCTGGCAGAGATTTTGCAACGCACCAACACGGTAGATCAAATTTTGCTATTAGGCTTTGATCACGTTTTAATTAATAAAGTCAAAGCATTATTACCAACATTGCGTTTGCAAGTGGTTACCCTCGCACGCTATAACGATCAGCTCTGTGCGGTGTTGGGATCAAACGCCAGCAGTGTTTGCGTGGAATACCACTATGTTGGCAAAGAAGATTTAATTGCCTACAAAAAAGCAGGGCTGTCAGTGAGAATGTATCTGCACGAATCCAAAGAAATCCCCGTGTTAGAAATGTACAATCAAAAATACGGCTATGATACAGAAAGCGAAATCATTCAATGGTTAAGTGAAGGCTTGATCGATATGCTCAGCCACGATGATATTCCGTATCTAAAATCATTAATTGAAAAAGCGGGCAAAACGCCTTATTGATGTTCTGAATTATAAGAAAAAGTGCGGTGCAAATTTTTCAAAATTTTCCACCGCACTTTTTTCAAGGCGTTGTTCCGTTGTTAGCCGAGTTAGGCGTTGGTAATTGCAACAGCTTCACGCACTAAACGGCCGATTTCTTCCCAGTTATGGCTGTTGATAAGGGATTTTTCTACGAACCAAGAACCGCCGCAAGCGACCACGTTTGGAATGGCGAGATAGTCTTTAATGTTGTTTACGCTGATTCCGCCCGTTGGCATAATTTGTAACTGTGCATAAGGGCCGAGTAGGGCTTTGATCATTTTCACGCCGCCAGAGGCTTCCGCAGGGAAAAATTTCACTGCCGTGATACCCAACTCTAACGCCGCTTCAATGGACATCGGGTTGTTTACGCCCGGCATTACGGGGATATTCAATTCTTGGCATAGCTTCACAATTTTTGGGTTGAAGCCCGGGGTTACAATGCAATCTGCCCCAGCATTTTTTGCTTGTACCACTTGTTCGCTGGTTAGCACGGTTCCCGCAGCGATAAGAATATTCGGATTGTGTTGGCGGATTAAGCGAATGGCTTCTTCTGCCGCCGCCGAGCGGAATGTGATTTCCACCACGGGCAAACCGTTCTTGGCGAGGGTTTCGGCTAGGGGAAGAATGTCTTGTGCGTTGTCTAGAGCGATCACGGGGATCACTTTAAATTCACGAAGTTTTTCAATAATTTGTGCGGTATTCATAGTTTTTCCTTAATTAAATTGATGAATGAGGTGAGCGGTGGCGTTTTTGTCAATAATCGCCCCTTTGTGCTGAATGACGAGCTCAGCCACTTGGTTGCCTTGCTGACAGCATTGCTGTGGCGATTTTTCTCGTAAATAACCGTTTAAAAAGCCAGCGTTGAAGGCATCGCCAGCGGAGGTGGTGTCCACAACATTGGCGACAGGCGTGGTGGCGATGTGTTGTTCGTTACCTTGTGCATCGCAGAATAATGCCCCGTCTTTGCCTTGTTTGAGGACAATATTTTTGACCCCAAAATCTTTCAAACGTTGCACGGATTGAGCGGTTTCGCTGTCGCCCCATAAGGCTTGTTCATCGTCAAACGTAACCAGTGCTAGATCGATGAAAGGCAAAAGTGCGGTGTAAATTTCTTGCGTTTTTTCCACGGACTCCCAAAGTTTTGGGCGGTAATTGCTGTCAAAAGCAATTTTTACCCCTTGGCTGGCAAGTTGTTTTAGCTGGGCGATTAAAGCGTAGCGATCGGCATCTGGCAAGATGGCGAGGGAAATCCCGCTCAAATAGATCATATCCATTTCGCTGAGTTGCTGTTGTACTTGGGAATAGTCAGGGTGTTGAAGAAGATAACGAGCGGCAGATTCAGAACGCCAATAAAGGAAGGTGCGTTCGCCAAATTTATCAAGCTGAATGAGATAAAGCCCCGCTTGGCGATGAGGATCAATCAGCACGTTGCCGGTATTGATGTGATCTTGTTGCCAATGTTGAATCATCTGCTGGCTGAGTTTGTCCGCCCCCATTGCGGTAATATAATGCACATCAATATCTTGTGGATTACTTACTCGGGCAAGATAGGTAGCGGTGTTAAGCGTGTCCCCGCCGTAAGTTTGCCACATATTGCCAAATGGCTCACCGTTTAATTCGATCATACATTCGCCAATAATTGCAATTTTTTTCACTTTTTCCCCCTTAATAAAGTGAGTGAAATAATGCCGATTATAAATTTATTAATGCTTTTATTCAATAAAAATGAAATGTGATTTTAATTTTTCTACTTTTCAAAAATATTGCTTGTGTTAATATGCACAGGCAATTCTTTTATGATATTTAGAGGCACTATGGAAAAAGATACTCAACCCGATGTCGTATCATCAGTATTGAAAGTATTCGGTATTGTTGATGCGTTAAGTGAACAAAAGGAAATTGGTGTAACGGATCTTGCTCAGCGTTTAATGATGTCGAAAAGCACGATCTATCGTTTTTTGCAAACGATGAAAGGCCTAGGGATTGTGGCTCAAGAAGGTGAAACGGATAAATATCGCTTAACCTTAAAATTATTTGAACTCAGTGCAAGGGCATTGGAATATGTAGATTTGATTGAATTGGCAAATAAAGAAATGGAAGAAATCTCAAAACAAACAGGCGAAACCCTGCATTTAGGCACCCTTGATGGCAATGAGATTGTGTATTTGCATAAAATTGATTCCACTTACAATTTAAGAATGTATTCTCGCGTTGGGCGGCGAAATCCTTCGTACAGCACGGCGATTGGGAAAGTGTTGCTTTCCGCACATACCGATGACGAAGTGGAAACCTTGTTGAAAGAGGTGGAATTTATCCCGCACACGGCGAACACGCTTAAAAATATCGAAGAACTCAAGCAAGAATTAGCATTGGTGCGTGAACAGCATTATGCTGAAGATAAAGAAGAACAAGAGGTCGGACTACATTGTGTCGCCGCACCGATTTACGACCGCTTTGGACATTGCATTGCCGCCATTTCGATTTCATTGCCATTAGTGCGTTTTGAAAAAGAAAACCTCACTCACCTTGTGGACTTGCTTCACCAAGCAGGACGTAATGTGTCGAAACAGCTGGGCTATCAGCATTATCCCGTTGAAGAATAAAAAATAAAAGCTAGAAATTTCTAGCTTTTATTTTACGCAAAGGCAATGATTAACGTGCTAACCAACCGCCATCAACTGCGATGGTGTAACCGTTGATGTAATCTGCCGCGGCAGAAGCCAAGAATACGCAAGGTCCAGCTACATCACTTGGCAAGCCCCAACGTCCTGCAGGGATTCGATCCAAGATTTCTTTGCTACGTGTTTCATCAGCACGCAACGCTGCGGTGTTATCTGTTGCCATATAACCCGGTGCGATAGTGTTCACATTAATGTTGTACTTCGCCCACTCATTCGCCATTAAACGGGTTAATCCCATTACCGCACTTTTCGACGCGGTGTAAGAAGGCACGCGAATCCCGCCTTGGAAAGAGAGCATTGAAGCGATATTGATGATTTTGCCGCCATTTCCTTGTTTGATGAACTGTTTTGCGACCGCTTGAGAGAAGAAGAACACGGTTTTTTGGTTGATGTTAATCACATCGTCCCAGTCTTGCTCGCTAAAGTTAATCGCGTCTTCACGGCGAATAATCCCCGCATTGTTCACTAGAATATCCACCTTGCCAAAGGCTTCTACTGCTTTTTCTACAAGGCTTGGGATTTGATCTTGTTGCATTAAATTCGCAGTTAAATTCACAAAGCGGCGACCAAGTGCGGTGATTTTTTCTGCTGTTTCTGGAGCTTCTGCAAGGTTTACTCCAACAATATCACAACCCGCCTGAGCAAGTCCCACTGCCATACCCTGACCTAAACCCGTATTACAGCCTGTTACAATGGCAACTTTTCCAGATAAATCGAATTTTTTTAACATTTCTAACATCGTTTTTTCTCCTGAGTTATATGAAATTAACTTTATAATAAATGGTTTTTTATTTTTTGAAAAGCTGTTTTATTTATTTTTTGTTTTCTATGCAAAGTGAAAAACAAAAGAAAACAAAGTGCGGTCGTTTTTTCTTAGGTTTTCTCTTTATCGGGAAGATAAAGATTTAAACGAGAAGAAAACGCCGTAACCCCTTTGCGTAGTAAATTATTTTTTCCTCTGGTTGAGCGTCCACAAAGCCATTCTAAGCCCCGTTTTAATATATTTTGTTGTTGCAGGCACGCTTGGCTGAATGGGGCGTTGGGGTATTGTTGATGTTGGAATAACGCCACAATTTCTTGCGTTGCTTGTGTGCCAATGATTCTTAAATTAATCGCGGGTATGCTGATGCCGTAGTCTTGCTGTTCGATGGCGAGGGGCTGTTCTTCCGTTTGCCAGAAATCAATCTGTTGGCTGCCATAAAGGAGCAAAATCAGCGGTCGTAACGACCAAAGCCCGCTCGCCGCACCGCTGTAAGGATCAACCAACCGTCTATCCGCTTGGAATAAGCCTTGTGTAACATTGCCTTGTTGAATGGCGGAATGTTGGATAAAAAACTGTGTGAGCGTGGAGAAAATCCGTTTGCCACGTCCGTCCGTTTTGCCTTGTTGGATCATTGTGCTAATTAAGGCACTTGGTGCGGCGAAGCGGTAAGGGAGGCTGCGTCCAAAAAAGGCAAAGCCTTGTGGCGCGAATAAATAATGAAATTTATCGCAAAATTGCACCGCACTTTGCTGAATAAAAGTGCGGTCAAAATTTGGGGCAATTTGGTCTAGCCAAAACAGCCCATAATGGAAACCCCACGAATTGTAATAGTCAAAATTCCCTTTTTCGCCATCACGAAACCAACCCTCGCCCACATAAAATTCTTTGATGCGTTGATAACGCTCGTGGCAGATTTCATCAATGCCACTGAGATCTTTCACCACAAATTGCACCAGTAAAACAAACAGATGCCAATTATTATCCACCGTTTGAACTTGATTAATTTGCCGTAGCCAAGTGAGAATTTGTTGCTGTTGTTCAGCGTTATATTGCTGCCAAATCCATTTTTTACTCAGCCACAAGGCAAGGGCAAAATCAGCAGTTTCACAAATGGTTTGCTGAAAGCTGGTTAAATCTCCCCAATAGCCTGAATGTTGGGGATTGGAGGCATTCAGAAAACCTTGTGCAAGCCGTTCTCGAATTTGAATGAAAAGTGGCTCGCTGGAATGAGTTTGATAATGTAAATAGGCAGCAAGCAGGGGATAATTCCGTGCTGCTCCCTCAATGGAATCCGATACCATTCCTTGTTCGGAAGGGTAGCCATAATAATCTGCTCGGGCATTGTCATCATTGGCGTAATGAAAGAAAGAGCGGATAAAATAATTTACCAATAATTCAAACTTTTCTTGAGTAAAGGTTTGATTTTGTGTAAATGCTTGTTGCACTTGTTGTTCAAGTTGCGGGTATTTTTTCGTAAATAATCCATTGCGTTTATAAGTACGTTGCACTCTTTCCTTGAAAGCACGGTAATAGTCCTGTAGTCGCGGGTGTTCGTGTGCGAGGTAAGGACGCTGGCTAAAACGAATGGTTGGTTTAGGCATTTATCCGCTCCCATTTTTTACGCTTTAGGCGTACAACTTTCCAGTTGTTTTTTCATTTTTTTCGTTGGTCCTGTGATGAACTCAACGGGACGCCAAGAATCCCCTGTTTTTTCGAGCCAAGGTATCAATTCCTCTTTGATGAGTTTTTGGATTAGCTCAGGATTTTCGTTGGCAATATTTTTCATTTGATACGGATCATTGACGTTATCAAAGAGTTTGTATTTCAATGGTTCACCATCTTGGCGATCGATTTCCAAGGTATGGGTTGCGGTTCTTACCCCGCGGCGACCAAAGGAAGGCTGTCCGTAAGGCACGAATAAATAAAGTTGCGAAGTTGGGCTTTCACCTTTATCGTGCAACACTTGTTCAGCAAGGCTCACTCCTTCAACACTATCAGGGATCGCATCTTTTAATCCAAGTAAATCTAACACAGTTGGATAAATATCTGGTGCTGACATTAAACTTTGGTTTACGCCAGCAGGAATTTTACCCGGCAAGCGGAACATCATTGGCACACGCATTGATTCTTCATAAATGTTATTTTTGGTTGGTGCACCGTGCGAACCCAGACAGCAACCGTGATCAGAGAAGAAAACAACAAGCGTGTTTTCGGCTAAGCCTTGTTTATCTAACTCGGCGAGGATACGCCCAAATTGCTCATCAACTCCTGAAACCATCGCAAGATATTCTTTGAAATATTGTGGACCATAGCCTTCTAGGTATTTTTTATTCCAATCTACATTTGGGCGAGTGTTAAGTTCTTTTGAACTTTGTGGATACATATCAAGGTATTTTTGTGGCACTTGATCATAAGGCGAATGTGGTGGGTTCATTGAAACCACTAACGCAAATGGTTTGTTTGGATCGCGATATTTGTTTTCTTCATTGCGAAGATACTTAATTGCCATATCGGCTTCGTGTTCTGGCCCCCATTGATCAATATATTGTGGGTATTCACGCGGTGTATCATTTCCCCAATACATTGGTTTTAAATGGAGATCATAAGTACCATAAGAATACCAGAAATCAAAACCGTGGCGGCGATCTGGCGGTGTCCAGTCATTCCAATAACGCCCTTCCATTGGGTTGTTATAACTTTTAATGTAAGGTTCTTGTGGGACATCTAAATGCCATTTTCCGATATAGCCTAAAGAATAGCCCTGTTCTTTAAGAACGTCTGACCAGCATTTTGCATAAGGGGAGAGTTCAATCCCTACTTTACCGCCGTAATCGTGGGTATTTCCTGTTACACCGCTGTGTTGTGGATATTTCCCTGTCATAAACATTCCGCGAAATGGCGAACAAAGTGGGTAATTGGACACCATTTGATCCATCACTTTTGCGGTTTTAGCAAAGGCATCTAAATGTGGAGTGATGGCGGGATCTTGATGTTTGAAGCCCTGTGCCATAGCTCGCATTTCATCTGGAAATACAATTAGTAGGTTTAGCGGTTTGTTCACCGTAGTTGCGTTTTTTTGTTCATTTGCTAGCACATTCGTTGCTGTGCCTGAAAGTGCTGCTGCAGCTCCTGTAGTAGCTACACCTTTTATAAAATTACGCCTTGAAATACTCATTGGGTCACTCCTTATGTTTTGATTAGGTAGGATTAATTTCGGCCGCTTTGTTGTACTTCTTCCTCAAAACAAAGTGCGGTTATTTTTTCATAAAAAAACGGTTTTCTCTATATTTCAAAATAATGTTTTATAAAAAATATTTTATTTTGTGAGTTAGATCACATATTTCGATTTTTGTGTTTTTTTGCTTTGATTACTTTCGTTATAATTTGTTTAAAGTAATGTGAAAGGTTAATTTCTTTCATATATACAAAATGAAATTCAATATTTCAATATAAAGAAAGGATGAAATAACAATGAGTATTTTATTAAACCTCATTAAAAAGCATAAAACAGGGCAAGCAATCGGGATTTATTCTGTTTGTTCAGCCCATCCGCTTGTATTAGAAGCGTCATTGTTACAAGCAAAACAAGATCAAACGCCATTACTTATTGAAGCAACCTCTAACCAAGTGGATCAATTTGGTGGTTATACAGGAATGACACCTGCAGATTTTCGCCACTTTGTTGAAAAATTAGCAGATGAAGTAGGATTTCCGCGTGATCAATTAATTTTAGGTGGCGACCATTTAGGGCCTAATCGTTGGCAAGGATTAACCGCTGATGAAGCAATGGCAAATGCCGAGAAGCTCATTGAAGCTTATGTCGCAGCAGGTTTTGAAAAAATTCATTTAGATTGCAGTATGTCTTGCAAAGGCGATCCTGTGCCTTTGTCTGATGAAATTGTGGCAGAACGTGCGGCTCGTTTAGCTGTGGTTGCAGAACAAACCGCGTCAAAAAATGGTTTGGCGGATCGTATCGTTTACATTGTTGGCACAGAAGTTCCTGTACCAGGCGGTGAAGCAGAAGAAATTGCTGAATTAGAAGTAACTTCACCAAGTGCCGCGAAAGCCACCATTAATGCTCATCAACAAGCCTTTGCTCGCGTTGGGTTAGAACATATTTGGCCACGCGTCATTGGTTTGGTGGTGCAGCCAGGGGTAGAGTTTGATCATACAAAGGTGATTGATTTTATTCCTGAGAAAGCACAAGCCTTAAGCCAAGTGGTGAATGATTATGAAAATTTAGTGTTTGAAGCACATTCTACTGATTATCAAACGGAAGAAGCTTACAAAGCATTAGTAAAAAATCACTTTGCGATTTTGAAAGTGGGGCCGGCATTAACGTTTGCATTGCGTGAAGGCTTATATGCTTTATGTGCAATGGAAGCCTATTTATTCCCAGCGGAGCAACGCTCTAATTTACTTGCTGTACTTGAAGAGCAAATGTTAGCACACCCAGAAAACTGGCAAAAATACTATCACGGTACCGAGTTAGAGCAACGTTTTGCAAGAAGTTTTAGCTTTAGTGATCGTATTCGTTATTACTGGACTAATCCTGAAATCGCAGCGGCAGTGGAAAAATTATTTGCTAATTTTGAGAACGTAGATATTCCATTACCATTGTTAAGCCAATATTTACCAGAGCAATATGCCGCCGTGCGTGCAGGTACATTAGCCCCTCGTGGTAAAGACGTAGTGTTAGATAAAGTGCGTGCGGTGGTTCGTCAATACGCCTTAGCAAGTTTTTTCAATAAATAATTGGGGATAGATAAGATGACAAATTATTTAGGGTTTTCAGAAAGCGAATTAGTGGCGGGTAAAGCCATTATGACCGCAAAAGAAATTGAACATCAGCCTCAAGCTTGGTTGCAAGCATTGCATACGGTAGATACACAGCGTCAGCAAATCTTAGATTTCATCGCACCTGTAATGAATGCAGCAAATGGACGTGTGATTTTCACCGGCGCAGGAACTTCCGCTTTTGTGGGGCATTCCTTACAGCCTTTCGTTTTAACATTAACGGATAAACGTGTGGAATCTATTGCCACAACAGATATTGTGTCTAATCCTTACCAATATTTTTCACAAGACGTGCCAACCTTATTAATTTCTTTCGCACGTTCAGGTAACAGCCCTGAAAGTGTGGCAGCAGTGGAATTAGCCAATCAGTGTTTAACCAACTGTTATCACTTATTCATTACTTGTAATGAGCAAGGGGCGTTGTATCAAAATGCACAAAAAAATGACCGCACTTTAGCGTTATTAATGCCTCCACAAACCAATGACGGCGGTTTCGCAATGACATCAAGTTTTAGCTCAATGATGTTATCAGCACTTTCCGTGTTCTTATTGCCAAAAGGCTCAGTGGTTGAACAGCTACAATTTATTTGCGATGCCACAGAAAAATTGCTCCCTCGCTATGTGGATTATGCACGCCAACTTTCTAATGTTGAGATGGAACGCATTATCTATTTAGGCAGCGGTGGCTTGCAAGGTTTGGCACAAGAATCTGCATTGAAAATTTTGGAATTAACCGCAGGACGCATTGTGGCAACCTATGATTCACCGTTAGGTTTCCGCCACGGACCAAAATCTATTGTAAATCCTAAAACGGTAGTGGTGGAATTTTTATCAAATCAACCTTATACCCGTTTATATGATCTTGATTTATATAATGAATTACGACGCGATAATATTGCAAGTCGTGTTGTGTGTTTAACCGCACAAGCAGGTGTAGAAGGCAATGATGTGATCACTATCGAGGGATTTGAAAATGCTCCCGATTATGCCTTGTTATTCCCGTATATTGTGTTTGCACAAATTAATTCATTCTATAGTTCATTCAGTCGTGGTATCACCACTGACAACCCTTGTCCAACAGGTGAAGTAAATCGTGTGGTTCAAGGCGTTATTATTCACCCATTTCATTCGTAATTAAGGAGTTTTTTATGGCAACACCAAATATTGTATGGACTCGTATTGATGAGCGTTTATTACATGGTCAAATTAAAATTACTTGGGGGAAACACTCTGAAGCGAATTTAATTCTTGTCGCCAATGACGAAGCAGCAGAAGGTCCAAATGCTGCATTTATGCAGGCTGGAATGAAAGCGTCAGCGGGTGGGGAATATGCAGTGCGTTTTTTCACCATACAAAAGACTATTGATGTGATTCATAAAGCATCACCACAGCAAAAAATCTTTATTTTATGTAATAACCCAACAGACGTTGCACGCTTAGTTGAAGGTAGAGTGCCTATTAAACATTGTAATATTGGCAATATGCACTTCCACGAAGGAAAAAAACAATTAACTAAAACGGTTTCTGTTGATGAAAAGGATCTTGATGCATTCCGTCGTATGGTGAATGCAGGAGTAACTTGTACTATTCAAAATACACCTGATGTACAAGAGATCGATATTAAACAATATCTTTAATATTCAGTAAGGAGCATTTATGTTAACTGAAGCACTATTAGTCGCCCTTTGGGCGTTCTTCTGCGGTATCGATAAATACGACGTCGCGTTAAATATTCACCGTCCGTTAATTACAGGTCCAGTAGTGGGTTTGATTATGGGCGATTTACAACTTGGCTTAATTACTGGAGCGACGCTAGAGTTGGCTTGGTTAGGGTTAGTACCTAATGCAGGCGCTCAGCCGCCTGATGTAACAATGGGTACGATTGCAGCCGTTGCTTTTGCTGTGATGACAGGGCAAAGTGCAGAAGTAGCAATGGGTGTAGGTCTGCCTATCGCAGTATTGATGCAGATGTTGATCATCGGATTCTTTGCAATAACCTCATTTACAATGGGAAAAGCTGATGAATATGCAGAACAGGCCAATCCGAATGGACTGGATTTCTTGTTAATTTCCACTATTTCATTACGCGGTCTACTTTATGCTGTAGTTGCCTTTATCACGGTATATTTCGGTGAACACGCAGCAGATTGGATCAATAATAATTCGCCAAAAGTGTTATTAGAGGGGTTAGGTTTAGGGGCGCGTTTAGTGCCAGCAATTGGTTTTGCAATGCTACTTAAAATTATGTGGTCAAAACAAGTTGCAGGTGTGTTTTTTATCGGTTTCGTTGCAACCACTTACTTAAAACTACCAATTATGGCGGTGGCGATCATCGGTGGTTCAATCGCAGTACTTTATTTCTACTTCTCAGGTAACAGCAATAACAACCAATCTCAAGCACAGGAGTTCGAAGATGGAATCTAAAAATGTTAATAACCAAGTAACAGAAAGTCTTGTTGATGATATTGATGCATATCAAGATCAAACTGTTCGCAAAGTGATTACCAAAGCAGATCTTTGGAAATGTGCAATTCGTGGTTTGTTTATGGAAGGTAATTTTAACTTTGAACGTATGCAAGCAGGTGGTTGGGCATATTCAATTATCCCCGCGTTGAAAAAAATTCACGGCAATAATAAATATGACTTGGCGAAATCATTGAAAAACCACCTACAGTTTTTCAATGCAAGTCCGAAACTCTTTACTTTCTTGCTGGGTACAGCTATTGCAATGGAAGAAAATAAAGAAAAACCTTCTACTATCAACGTAATGAAAGTAGCAGGTATGGGGCCAACTGGCGGGATTGGTGATGGTATCGACCATATGACCATTATGCCATTAACTCTGGCTTTAGGTTCATCAATTGCAATGGAAGGATCTATTGCGGGGCCATTTGTATTCTTTATCCTCTATCAGATTATGCACTTTTTTGTATACTTTAGTTTGATGTTTATGGGATACAAAGCGGGTACAGCAGCGATGGTAAGTATGAGTGATTCTACAGAACGTCTTGCTAAGGCTGCAAATATTATGGGGATTTTCGTTATTGGCGCGTTATGTGCTACTTTTATTCGATTTAAAACCACCGCAAGTATTGAAATGGGTGGAAAAGTGGTGGAACTACAGACCGCACTTTTCGATAAAATTATGCCGAATCTACTTCCTCTAGCCTTGGTATTCCTAATGTTTAAATTAGTGAAAGGTACGGGTTTCTGGGCAAAACCACCAGCATTGATCTTTAGTACCTTGATTTTTGGTGTTATAGGACATTGGATTGGTATCCTTTAATTTACTTTCATAACATAAAGGAAATGGGGATTTCTCGTTTCCTTTATAGAATAGCAATAAAATAAGGACAGCTTATGTTAGGTATTGTTGTATCAGGTCATATTAATTTTGCCTCAGGTATGCGTTCAGCTGTAGAAGCTATTGTAGGGCAACAGCCGCAGCTTGAATTTGTTGATTTTTTAGAATCAATGTCCACTGATGAGTTAGAGTCGCAGTTATTAGCAGCAAAAGAAAAAGTGAATAGCGGAGATGGTGTGCTTTTTTTAGTAGATCTCTACGGTGGTTCACCTTGTAATCGAGCAATTAATCTTTTATTGCAAGATCCTAATGTGGAAGTGGTGGCTGGTGTTAATTTATCAATGATTGTTAATGCTGCATTAGAACGTGAAGAATTTTCTGTAAGCGAATTAGCCGATTGCTTGGCCCGTGGTGAATTTAGCCAAATAAAAAATCTACGTCAGGATCTGACCGCACTTTCAGATGATGACGGCGATGAAGATGGTCTATAAATTTGAGAGGAAATACAATGAAAGCTCAACAGCAAACTCTTGAGTTAATGAAACGCGTGTATCATTGGCAAAAAGATCATCAAACACGCACGGTGATTAGACGCACAGGGCGAGTGCGTTTTATTAAAGATACCGATTGGGATCGTGCCGTGTTTTGGGCAAGCGTGTCCAATGCGTGGAAAGTAACGGGTGAACAAAGCTTTTTAGATGGGGCATTAGATTATACCTTGCACACGGGGTTCCGCACAGGACCACATTTACGCTTTGCTGATGATTTGGTTTGTGCACAATCCTATCTTGATGTGTATCCGTTATTTAATCAGCCAGAAGCCTTAGAGCCAACCATCAACTTTGTAGAAGATATGCTGGCAAATCCAAAACCAGGGCGTGAAGATTGGTGGTGGTGTGATTCACTCTTTATGGCACCACAAGTGTTCTTTACCCTCTCCACCTTAACGGGCGAAAGCAAATACCGTGATTACGCAAACCAAGCGTGGTGGGATTCTGTTGATCATTTACAAGATAAAGAAACGGGCTTGTTCTATCGTGATTACCGTTATATTCCAGATGGCAAAGGCGGTGAATTGCGTGAAGCCAATGGTGAAAAAGTCTTTTGGGGACGTGGCGTAGGTTGGGTGATTGCAGCGATTCCACGCTTATTCCGTGATATGCCCGAAGACTATCCAGAACGTGAGCGTTATTTAACCCTTTATCGTCAGCTTGCAGAAACCATCTTACCGTTCCAACAAGAAGACGGTTTCTGGCGTGCAAGTTTACTTGATCCTCAAACTTTCCCAGCCAAAGAAAGTAGCGCAACAGCATTGTTCTGCTATGCCTTAGCTTGGGGGGTAAATCAAGGCGTATTAGCGCGTGAACAATATCAACCTGCAGTTGAAAAAGCTTGGGCAGCATTAGAAAGTGCGGTCAATTCTGAGGGCAAATTAGGCTGGATTCAGCTTCCTGCTTTCAATCCGCGTGAAGTGAAAGAAGAAGACAACATCGATTACGGTGTAGGTGCTTTCTTACTTGCAGGAGCAGAAATTTATCAATTACAAGCCGAATAACGGTAACTTTTAATTATTGAATTAAGGAAAGAAAAATGAAAATTGCATTAATGATGGAAAACAGCCAAGCGGCGAAAAATCCAATTATCTTAAATGAGTTAAAAAACGTGGTTGAGCCGAAAGGGCATAGCGTTTATAACGTGGGAATGAACAGCGAGCAAGATCACCACTTAACTTATATCCACTTAGGGATTATGGCGAGCATTTTATTAAACTCAAAAGCCGTTGATTTTGTTGTAGCGGGTTGTGGTACAGGGCAAGGTGCATTAATGTCATTAAACCTTCATCCTGGTGTGGTGTGTGGTTACTGCTTAGAACCTGCTGATGCGTTCTTATTCGCACAAATCAACAATGGTAACGCCTTATCCTTAGCCTTTGCTAAAGGATTCGGCTGGGGGGCAGAATTAAACGTGCGTTATATGTTTGAAAAAGCTTTTGAAGGTGAACGTGGTCAAGGCTATCCAGTTGAACGTCGTGAACCTCAAGTTCGCAATGCTGGCATTCTCAATCAAGTGAAAACGGCGGTGGCGAAAGACTATTTAGACACCTTGCGTTCAATTGATCCAGAATTGGTGAAAACCGCAGTGAGCGGTGAACGCTTCCAACAATGCTTCTTCGATAACTGCCAAGATGATGAAATCCGAGCTTATGTTACAGAAGTATTGAATAGCTAATTTCGTTTTTGCTTTTTATGCAATGTAAGAGGGAAAAGGAAATTTCCCTCTTATCAGATAATTTTAGTTAAATTGAATTATCGTTTCCCTAACCTAACATTTCTTTCACATTAGGAGTTGTTTATGTGTCAATCTCAACCCGCTTATTTTCATATGATGGCAAAACCAAGTAGCTTCCATTGCAATATCAAATGTGAATACTGTTTTTATTTAGAAAAAGAGCAAGTCCTAACACATAACGTTCGCCTAATGTCTGACGATACTTTACGTCAATATACCAAAAACTACATTGAATCCCACGCAGGCGATCACGTTGATTTCGCGTGGCAAGGCGGTGAGCCCACCTTACTCGGTTTGGATTTTTTTAAAAGAGCGGTGCAATTTCAGCAAGAATTTGCTAACGGCAAAACGATTACCAATGGTTTTCAAACCAATGGCATTGCGATTAATCGTCAATGGGCAGAATTTTTCAAAGAAAATAATTTTCTGATTGGGATTTCTGTGGATGGTTTAAGTGAGGTTCACGACCGCTATCGTATTTCTGTCAATGGGCAGCCCACATTTGAACGGGTGAAAAAAGCCATTGATCTATTAAAAGAATATGAAGTGGATTTTAATACGCTCACTGTAATTAATGATAAAAACTGGGATAAAGGACGGGAAACTTACCAAGCGTTGAAAGAGTTAGGCTCGACTTTTATGCAGTTTATTCCTATTGTTGAAGTGGCGAATTATTCCTTACAACGCTGTGATTATAGTCCTGGAAAAAATTATCGAATGGCTCCCTTTTCTGTACCAGCCGATGGCTACGGGCATTTCCTATTAGACGTGTTTACCGAATGGGTTCGACAAGATGTGGGGCGTATTTTCGTGCGTGAATTTGATAACTTACTTGGGCAATGGTTGGGCTATCCTTCCACCAGCTGTATTCATACGGAAACTTGTGGCACCGCAATGATCGTAGAAGCCAATGGAGATGTTTATTCTTGCGATCACTATGTTTATCCTGATTATCGTTTAGGTAATGTGAATAAACAGCCTCTCAATCAAATTGCACTTTCAACCAAGCAACAAAAATTTGGTAAAGCGAAAAAAGAAACGCTCACTAAAGCCTGCGAAAAATGTGATGTGAGAATGATTTGTCAAGGCGGGTGTCCGAAGCATCGTATTGTGAATTTGAAAGGGGAAAAATTTAAACAAAATTATCTTTGTCCTTCTTACCAACTCTTCTTTCGTCAAACCGCACCTTTGATGCACCGTATGCGGGAAATTATTCAGCGTGGCGGGTTGGCTGAAGATATTATGAAAATAATCAACTAAAATCAAAGGAGATCATAATGAAACGCTCGTTACTTAGTCAGTGTTTATTATCCGCATTGGTTGTTGGTGCTGCGGCTCAGCCTGTTTACGCACACAGCCAAGATCCTCAAAAACCGAATGTGCTGGTTATTGTAATGGACGATTTAGGCACAGGCCAGCTTGATTTCGCCATTGACAGCTTAGACAAGAACGAATTAAGCAAACGCCCTGTTGCTGCTCGTTATCAAGGTGATTTAGATAAAATGATTGACGCTGCACAGCGTGCAATGCCGAATGTGTCTAAATTAGCCGCAACTGGGGTAAAAATGACCAATGCGTTCGTTGCTCACCCTGTTTGTGGCCCATCTCGTGCAGGGATTTTGACAGGACGTTATCCAGCGTCATTTGGTATTTATAGTAATGATGATTCTTTCAACGGTATTCCACTTGATGTGAAACTGTTGCCAGCGTTATTCCAAGAAAATGGCTATGCCACGGCGAATATTGGTAAATACCATAATGCTCGAGTGAATAAAGACAGAAAAATTGGACGTATCACTAAGCCTGATGATGTAAAAACCCGTGATTACCACGATAACTTCTCATCTGTGCCAGATAAAGGTTATTTCCCAACCGATCGCGGTTTTGATTATTCTTACAGCTACTTTGTATCAGGGGCGGCATTGTGGAATTCCCCAGCACTATGGCGTAACGACAAACCGATTGAAGCACCGGGCTATTTAACCCATAATTTAACCAATGAAGCACTGCAATTTATTGATAAAACAGGCGATAAACCGTTTTTCTTAAATCTCGCTTATAGCGTACCACACATTCCATTGGAAGAAGCATCACCTGCCAAATATATGGATCGTTTCAATACAGGGAATGTGGAGGCCGATAAATATTTTGCGGCGATCAATGCGGCTGATGAGGGCATTGGTAAAATCATCGACAAATTAAAAGCTGACGGCAAATTAGATAACACCATTATTTTCTTCTTATCCGACAATGGTTCGGTTCACGAAGCGCCAATGCCATTAAATGGAATGGATCGTGGCTTTAAAGGACAAATGTATAACGGTGGTGTGCGAGTGCCATTCATCGTTTCTTGGCCGGGACACATTCCAGCGGATACCAAAAATAACAGCTTAATTTCTGCGGTAGATATTCTGCCAACAGCACTGAAAGCTGCGAATATTAAAGTGCCAGCTTCTTTAAAACTGGACGGACGTGATATTTTGCCAGTGTTAGAAGGCAAAGAAAAAGTTTCACCGCATAAATATCTCTATTGGGCGGGGCCAGGTGCGAAACATTATAGTGAGGATAACCAAAAATTCTGGGCGGATTATTGGAAATATATCACCTATAACACTAATGATGCACCGAAAAATCCAAACTTAGAGAAACTCTCAAAAAGCTCGTGGGCAATTCGCGATCAAGATTGGGCGTTATATTTCTACAATGATGGAAGTAACAAACTTCATCTTTATCACGACAAAGTTGACCCAGCAGAGAGCCAAGATGTGGCAGATAAATATCCAGAAAAAGTAAAAGAATTGCAAAAAGCATTTTACGACTGGATCAGCACACAACCAAAACCAATGGCGTGGAATCCTGAAGAATTCCAAGCTATTGAGGCTTCAGCAAAAGCAAAATAATCTGATGAATCAGCCACTGTTATGGTGGCTGATTTTTTTGAGGGAAGAATGATGACAAAAATTACGCTCAGTGTTTTAGATCAAAATAGCAACATCAAAATTTGCAAAAGTGCTTTTGACTTTTTAATGCTCACTTATAAAGGTGAATATCAAGCAGGCGATGTGATCCGCATTGAGGTAGATAATCCCCCTTGTTATTTAAAGTTACGTTTAGAGGATAGCTTAGAAAGTTGCCTTGTTTATGTAACGGAAAAACTTTTCGAGTTTCAAATTCCGTTTGGTGATCAAAAACGTTTATACAATAGTGATAAAGCATTCCAAGGCGGGCTGCATTTCCTCTGGGTTCGCAGTGCGAGAGAGTATGAAATTAACCAATATGGCAATCTAGCGTTTAACCCTTATTGCCAACCTCAGCAAAAAGGTGTGTATCCACAAATTAGCAGTAATATTGTGCCAAGCAATATTCGCTTTGCCCCTTATAATGTGATTGATGGCATTTTTGATAGTAATGCACACGGTTCTTATCCTTTTACCTCTTGGAGCAACGCCCAATCCCCTAATGCACAATTAAAAATCGATTTTGGACGAACAGTAGAAATTGACGGCTTGATTTTGATGTTAAGAGCGGATTTTCCTCACGATGCGTGGTGGGAAAGTTTGAGTGTACATTTTTCTGATGGTAGCGAAGAAATCTTGCATTTAAGCCGAACAGGACAACCCCAGACATTTTCTTTCAAGCAACGACAAAGTGATTTTATTTTGCTGACTAATTTTATAAAAGGTGAAGACAAATCCCCTTTTACTGCTCTAACGCAAATTGAGGTATTAGGGCAGAATATTAGAATACAGCATAGCGAGAAATAAGAAAATGAAAGTAGGAGGAGGCTTCTAACATATTATATTCCTATTTTTGTAATATATCATTTCGTTTTCTTTCATTTGTCTTTGTTTAAGGCTATAATTGATACAATATAAAACCGGTCAAAGGGAAAAAGATGAAAAGTGCAATTGAAAGACGAATGGAGATTGTCGCGATCGTCAATAAGAATTCTTCGGCACGAGTAGAAGATTTGGCGGAGGCATTTTCTGTTTCAACGGTTACCATTCGCCAAGATCTTAATTTTCTTGAAAAGAATGGTTATATCATACGATCACATGGCGGGGCTATTCCCAACAAAGGAATGATCGCCGAACTCAGTAATTCTGAGAAACGCAACCGCTATTCTGGTGAAAAAAGCAAAATTGCTGAGGCCGCCTTAAAACTGATCCACGACAACGATATTATTATTTTAGACTCAGGCACGACCACCAAAGAAATTGCATCTGCACTCAAAAAATCACCTCTCAAAAATATTGTAGTGATGACAAACAGCCTTGATGTCGCTTATGAACTGTCCGACTCTGACAATACCGATGTGCTAATGACAGGCGGGAAATTACGCAAAAATGCGATGTCTTTCTCTGGCCCACAAGCAGATGCGAGTTTAGCAAATTACTGCTTCAGCAAAGTATTTTTGGGCGTTGATGGATTTGATATTCAAGCAGGTATTACTACGCATAATGAGCAAGAGGCGAATCTCAACCGCATTATGTGTGAGATTTCTAATCAAGTGATTGCGGTAACGGATTCCAGTAAATTTGGTAAAAAAAGTTGCCACGTTATCCGCAAATTTGCCGATATTGATGTATTAATTACCGATTCTGGCATTTCTCCTGAATATTTGACCGCACTTCAGGAAAATAATATTGAAGTGATTATTGTAGATTAAGAGGAAAAAACAATGCGTTATGCCATTAAACCTGAAAAAGTGATGACGTCATCAGGGGAGTTACTGAATAAATATGTGGTGATAAATCAAGGTAAAATCGAACGTATCCAAGTAGAAAAGCCCACTGATTGCGATGTACATTATTATCCTGACAGCTATCTTTCTGCGGGGTTCATTGATGTGCATATTCACGGCCGTGCAGGTGCCGATGTGATGGACGAAAACGACACCGCACTGGCGACCATTGCACAAGCATTACCACAAACAGGCGTTACTGCGTGGGTAGGAACGACTGTTTCAGCCCCTTGGGCGAATATTCTTTCCTCAATGCAACGAATGAAAGATTACATTCAACAAGGCAAACAAAAAGGAGCGGAATTATTAGGTAGCTTTATGGAAGGGCCTTATTTTACCGAACGCCATCGTGGCTCGCACCCAACCGAATATTTAATGCCACCAACGATTCCACAGCTAGAAGAATTATTGCAAATTTCCGACCGCACTTTATTACGGGTTGCCATTGCACCTGAAATTGAAAATGCCGAACCTGCTATTAAATGGTTGGTGGAAAATGGCGTAAAGGTGTCTGTAGCTCATACTAATGCCATCTTTGAGCAGGTAACCAAAGCTTATTATTTAGGGGCAGATTGCGGTGTACATTTATTCAACGGAATGAGTGCTTTGCATCACCGTGAGCCGAGTTGTACGGGGGCAGTGTTGTATCACGATATGCTGGCGGAAATTATTGCAGACGGCATTCACGTTCACCCAGCCGTATTAAATTTAGCTTATAAATTAAAAACCTACCGCAGAATGGTGCTGATCACAGATTGTATGCGTGCAGGTGGCTTACCTGATGGCGAGTACACATTAGGCGTGCAAACCGTACGGGTAGAAAACGGTCAAGCGAGAACCTTTGACGGATCGCTCGCAGGTAGCACTTGCAGCCTCGATCAAGCCTTACGCAATATGGTATTTAAAGCTGATGTGCCTGTATGGGAAGCCATTCAAATGGTTACCACCATTCCCGCCACTTATTTAGGTGTGGCAGATCGCATTGGTGATATTGCTGTCGGCAAAGAAGCAAATTTCACCTTATTAAACAAAGAATTACAAGTTCAAGCCACTTATATTCAAGGCGAACAAGTTTATAAGTGCGGTGAAAAATTTTAAGATTTTTATATTTACAAAGATGGAGAGAAAACAATGTCAAAGTTAAGAACTGAACGTTTAAAAAAATTATGTAGCCAAGACGATCTAATCGCAGCACTTGCCATTGACCAACGTGGTGCATTACGCCGTATGTTGGGCGAAGACGTAACGAATGAGCAACTTGCTGAGTTTAAAGTATTGGTGTCTGAATACTTAACCCCTTATGCCTCATCTATTTTGCTTGACCCAGAAGTGGGCTGGAAAGCGGCTGAAAAACGTGCTTCCAACGCAGGTTTATTAATGGCTTATGAAAAAACAGGTTATGACAAAACCCAACCGGGTCGCTATCCAGATTTAATTGACGATGTTTCCGTGCAACGCTTAAAAGCCAAAGGTGCAGACGGCATCAAATTATTGCTTTATATCGATATTGACGAAGGCAAAGAAGTCAATGATCGCAAAGAAGCCTTTGTAGAACGCGTGGCTTCAGAATGTAAAGCGGAAGAAATGCCATTCTTCCTAGAGCTTGTGAGCTATGATGCGAATATTTCTGATCCAAAAGAATATTCGAAAATCAAACCGCGTAAAGTGATCGAAGCAATGAAATTATTCTCTGAGCCACGTTTTGGTGTTGATGTGCTAAAAGTGGAAGTGCCAGTAGATATGAAATTTGTCGAAGGTTTCGCAGAGCAAGATGCGGTATATAGCCAAGCTCAAGCGAAAGCGTACTTCAAAGAACAAAGCGATGCCACCGAAATTCCATTTATCTTCTTAAGTGCAGGTGTGAGCACACAATTATTCTTAGACACGCTACGTTTTGCCAAAGATGCAGGTTGTGATTTCAACGGCGTATTATGCGGACGTGCTACTTGGGCAGGTGCTGCGGAAATCTTTAAAGCAGAAGGTGCAGAAGCGGCAAAACAATGGTTACTCAACGAAGGCAAAGCCAATATTGAAGCATTAAATGCCGTGTTAAAAGAAACCGCACAGCCTTTAGTATTATAAAGCCCAGATTGTTTTAGCTAACTTAAAAAGTGCGGTGAAAAAAGACCGCACTTTTTCTTTTATTCTACAAAATCAAAACACCGTTTCTAAATTTTAGATCAAGATCACAAAATCAAACATTGTTTATAGACGAGCTTTCTATTCTAGTTTACATTTGACATGTGTTTTCTTTAAGGAAATAAGGTGTAAGAAAGTGGTAATTTACAGATAAAATGACAAATTGCCGCTTATTGTAAAATGTTATTTTTTTTTGCGTATGATAGCGAAGCGGATTTTTCTTCTGTATTAGACAGTATGAGAAAGAAGAATAAGGCAATCTGTGCATTATTTACGGCTTGCTGTACCATCTTATTTTTAACTTAAATGATTATAAAATTTCTATGTTAGATAAATTTATCACTTTTCCACAATTCCTTGGCATTTTGGCGTTTATTTTAGGCGTGATTTGTTTTTATCAGCGGAATGATCGGAAATTAAAAATCGTGATGTTGATTCAAAATATCACCTATATGAGCCATTTTATTTTGCTTGATGCCAAAGTGGCAGCGTTGAGTTCGTTGCTTTCGACGTTGAGAACGGCAACTTCGATTTATATTTCCTCGAAGTATATCGCCTTAGGCTTTGTGATTGTGGGGATTATTTTTGGTTATGTGATTGCGGATTCCGTGTGGCAGGTGTTTCCTATCATTGCCTCGACCATTGGGACAATTTCTTTATTTTTATTGAAAGGCATTCCAATGCGATTATTTATGCTGGTCGGCTCTGCCTGCTGGCTCACGAATAATATTCTAGTGGGATCGCTCGGTGGAGTATTGCTAGAAAGTACAGTGATGTTTGTTAATACCATTACCATTATTCGCCTAATGCGGCAAAAGCATCGCTAACTGGTTTTTATATCAAAATAGGAGAAAAAATGATGAAAAAATTACTGATTGCTTCACTTTTTACCACCGCACTTTCGTTTCACGCCTTGGCGGCGGACAATCCCGCTAAAAGTTATAAAGTCGCTTTTGAGTCACAAGTGCCTGTTTTAGATGGAAAACTTGACGAGGCTGTTTGGGCAAAAGTGCAAGGCGTTACGGATTTTGTGAACCCTTGGGAACAAGCACAAATGCCCAAAACAGAATTTAAGGCGTTTCACGATGATCAATATTTTTATTTCTCTTTTGATGTAGAAGATCCGAATGTTTTAATTTATGACACCACCGATCACGAATGGATGGTGGCACGTGAAGACCGTGTAGAATTATTTATGGCACCAGGGGAAATTGATAAACCGCAAGCAGATGGAAAATATCCAAAATATGTTGCCTTAGAAATGGATTACAAAGGTCGCACCTTATCAATGTTGCGTGATGTTGAAAAAAATATTAATGCCGAATGGGATCCAAAAACCTTAGAAACCGTGGGTGTTCGCACAGAAAAAGGTTATACCCTTGAAGCTAAAATTGCACTTAGTGAATTAAAAGAACATAACTTAATTCAAGGCAATAAAATCCGTGCTGGGGCTTATCGTGCAGAATTTTCGATTATTAAAGGAAAAGGCAAAGAACAAACGAACTGGATCACTTGGGTTGATCCAAAAACGGAAAAACCGAATTTCCATATTAATTCTTCATTTGGTGAATTTGTGTTAGAGCCGAAAAAGTAAGGATTTAAGAAAGCCCAAAAGAAACCCCTGTCTATGCAGGGGTTATTATTTTTTGATGTTTGACTTACGCCGCAAAGGGATCGCGTAAAATCATTGTTTCAACACGGTCTGGACCCGTTGAAAGAATATCTACTGGTACGCCTGTTACTTCTTCAATGCGTTTAATGTAATTACGCGTATTTTCAGGCAGTTTATTCACATCGGTTACGCCGAATGTGCTTTCTTTCCAGCTGGGTAGGGTTTCATAAATTGGCTCAACGCCTTCCCAATCTTTTGCCGCAAGCGGAGCAAATTCAGCAATTTCACCATTTGGCATTTTGTAGCCTACGCAAATTTTGATTTCGTCAAAGCCGTCTAATACATCAAGTTTTGTCATACAAAAACCTGAAATGGAGTTCACTTGAATGGCACGACGCATAGCTACCGCATCGAACCAACCGCAACGGCGAGGACGACCTGTTACCGCCCCAAATTCATTGCCCTTGCGTGCAATTTCAGCACCCACTTCATCAAACAGTTCAGTGGCAAATGGCCCACCGCCAACGCGGGTGCAGTAAGCTTTAATAATGCCTAAAACGTAATCAATATGACGCGGGCCAAAGCCTGAGCCTGTAGAAACCCCGCCCGCTGTGGTATTGGAGCTGGTTACATAAGGGTATGTACCTTGGTCAATGTCAAGCATTGTGCCTTGTGCGCCTTCAAACAGAATGTTATCGCCATTTTTGCGAGCAACATCAAGAATTGCGGTAACATCTGCCACCATTCCCGTGATAATCGGTGCAACGGCAAGCACATCATCAAGGGTTTTCTGATAATCTACAGGCTCAACCTTGTAGTAGTGAACTAATTGGAAATTGTAGTAATCCAAAATGGCTTTCAGTTTTTCAGCGAAACTTTCTAGGTCGAATAAATCACCAACACGCAAACCACGGCGGGCAACTTTGTCTTCATAGGCTGGTCCAATACCGCGCCCTGTTGTACCAATGGCTTTTTTACCTAAGGCGGCTTCACGAGCTTTATCCATCGCAACGTGGTAAGGCAAGATGAGCGGGCTGGCTTCAGAAATTAATAAACGCTCACGCACATTAATGCCACGGGCTTCAAGCTCGCCCATTTCTTGCATTAAGGCATCAGGGGCAAGCACCACGCCGTTACCGATCAAACAGGTTACATTTTCACGCAAAATGCCTGATGGAATTAAACGCAAAACCGTTTTCTCGCCATTAATAATCAGCGTATGCCCCGCGTTATGCCCACCTTGATAACGCACCACATATTTTACGCGATCGGTAAGTAAATCAACGATTTTCCCTTTTCCCTCATCGCCCCATTGAGCCCCTAAGATAACAACACTTTTTCCCATAGATTCCGCCTTAGCTGAGTAATATCAATCGTTTTAGCCCAACATAGCCCTGCCGAATAGTGGCGGCTTATGCTGAAATAAAACAAGTGTAATGAATGAAAAACAGTGAGCTACTTTACTATTTTATGCGTATAATTTCAATGCAAAATCGGCATTTCTTTTTGATTTTTATCATTGAAAAAAGCAGTATTGAAAAGTGCGGTCAGAAAATCTAGGCGTTTTTCTCCGCGAAAGTTTGAAAGCAAAAATTGAAATTTGCCCCAAGCTGTGATTTAATGCCCGCTACATTTTGAAATAGTCGTATTAAGGTTTAATCGATGTATTCTGGTTTCGTGATTGGTCTGTTGTTGGGCTTTTTGTTGCAATGCGGGCAATTCTGTTTTGTGTCGGGCTTTCGCTCCATTTATATGCAAAAAAGTCTTCATTTTCTGACCGCACTTTTTATCGCCATTAGTATTCAATCCGTAGGATTTTTTACCCTCGAGCATTTTGGCATTATCCAAATTCCTACTTCCCAACTTCCCTTGCTGGCGACCCTGTTAGGTGGTTTGCTGTTTGGCATTGGAATGAGCCTTGCAAATTGTTGCGGTAGTGGTGCGTGGTTTCGTACTGGAGAGGGAGCGATTGGGGGCTATCTGGCATTGCTCAGCTTTGCCTTCACAATGGCAGCGACCCAATCAGGTATTTTAAAATATCAAATCAATGGGCTGCTAGAAAACCCGCTCTCCCTTGATAATATGTACCTCACCTTTCAGCTTTCCCCTTGGTACTTCGTGATTTTGCTGATTTTTAGCACCGCACTTTTAGGCTATGTTGAATGGCGATCACGCCGTTATCGCTTCCCCACACCGCCTAGCCCCGCGATAATTTTCCCTAAAATTTTTGCCCGAACTTGGTCGCCTTTTTTAACGGCTGTAGCGATCGGTATTTTAGGCGTGATCGCGTGGTGGATGAGTGCTGACGCAGGGCGAAATTTTGGCTTTGGCATCGCTGTGCCATCGGCGAATGTCATTCAGTATATCGTAACTGGGCAACAACGCTATCTAAACTGGGGAACGCTTTTTGTGTTAGGTATTCCGCTTGGTGCGTTGCTCAGTGCTAAATTAGCGGGCGAACTCAAGTGGCGATTGCCTGAACCGAAAGGCATTTTACAACGCATTTTCGGTGGCGTAATAATGGGGATTGGAGCTGCCTTAGCGGGCGGTTGCACCATTACCAACGCGTTAGTGTCCACCGCGTATTTCTCTTGGCAGGGCTGGCTTGCCACCTTAATGATGATGCTCGGCTGTTGGATTACCGCCGCATTCATCAAACCGACGCAATGTGGCGTGTAATCGATATAAAATGAATAAGGAAAATCCTATGAAAATGAAACCAATCTTATTGGCGGTCGCTGTGAGCTTGGCGTTGTCGGCTTGTAATGATCGCAAAGTTACGCTGATGGAAACCCGCGAATTACTCAACCATCTTGACGATCCCAATTTTGTCATCATTGACACAAGGCAAGACAGTCTTTACAACGGATTTAAAGAGAAAAACGCCACACGCGGCGGGCATATAAAAGGGGCGATACAATTTAGCTGTGATTGGCTAGAACATATCCAGCCTGAAAAATTTGACAGCTTCGCCACGGGGAAAGGTATTACAAAAGAAAAACATCTCGTATTTTACGACAGCAACCCTGAAAACCTCGATTGCGTTACCGCAGAATTTGCCGCGAGAGGCTATAAGGTTTCGCGTTTCAATGATTTCCTGAGCTATGCAAACGCGGGTTATCCTCTAGAATCCTTTGCAAATTTTCAATATAGCGTTTCCCCGCAATGGGTGAACGCCGCCCTCAAAGGGGAAAAGCCCGAAACCCTAGATAATGACAAAGTGATGTTATTTGAAGTGTCTTGGGGCGATTTGGAACACGCCAAAGCCTATACGCAACACATTGTGGGGGCGTATCATTTTAATACGGACTGGGTGGAAAACGATCCTGTTTGGAATCTCTCTGCCCCTGATGTCATCGAAAAAAATTTACTTGCCAATGGCATTACCAAAGATAAAACCGTCATTTTATATTCCGATAACCAACTGGCGGCGTACCGTATTTTCTGGGCATTAAAATGGGCAGGCGTGGAAGATGTGCGGGTACTCAACGGAAATTTAGCCACTTGGCTTGACGCAGGTTTGCCAACGGAAACCAAAATTAATCTTCCGCAGCCAGAGAAAGATTTTGGCACAACCATTCCAGCCAACCCACAAATTGACATCGCGACTCCTCAGCAAGCGATGAATGCACAAAAAGCGGGATTAAAATTAATCAGCAACCGAGCGTGGGACGAATACACGGGCAAAGTCAGCGGTTACGATTACATACTCGGCAAAGGCGAGCCACAAGGGGCAATCTGGGGCTTTGCTGGCACGGATTCCTCCAATATGGCGGATTATTACGACCCCGACAACACCTTACGCAACCCCAATGAGATTTTTGCCTTATGGCAAACGCAAGGGATTCACAAAGGTGATAAATTAGCCTTTTATTGTGGCACTGGTTGGCGTGCAGGCGTACCTTGGTTTCTCACTCAACTCGCGGGCTGGAAAGACACCGTAATTTACGACGGTGGTTGGAATGCGTGGCAAATGGACAGCCAATACCCCGTTCAAAAAGGTGCACCAAACCCACAAAGCAAACCCGACAGCAAAAACGATTTCGGCAAAGTGATGAAAAAAGGAAATTCTTGTAAGAGCTGAGGATAGAGATTAAAAAAGTGCGGTGAGAAAACACCGCACTTTTTGCTCTGAGAGATAAAATTTTATCGTCAATTATTCAAATAAATTCTTATGCAACGCACGCACTACATCATCGGCTTGTTCGCTTTTCACGAGCATACAGATGTTGTTTGTGCTTGCTCCGTAGCTTACCATACGGATATTGTAGCTTTCTAAGGTGCTGAAAATTTGTTTTGCAATGCCTGCAGTAACGTGTAAATCATTTCCCACTAATGCCACTAAAGATAAGCCTGTATCCACTTTCACGCTGGAAACTTCTCTTAGCTCAGCCAGTAATTCAGGGGAAAGCATTTCTGCGCCTGAAGAGGCTGAGCCTGTTTTATCTAAGGTGAGGGCAACACTCACTTCAGAAGTGGTGATCGTATCAACGGAAATTTTATGTTTAGCTAAAATATTGAAAATATTCGCTAAAAACCCTTGTGCGTGTAGCATACTGAGGCTAGAGAGCGTAACCAAGGTTTGATCACGGCGTAAGGCAATGGCTCGGAATGTTGGACGAGGTTGGGGATCTTTGGTTACCCAAGTGCCGCCGTCTTGTGGTGCTTTGCTTGAGCCAACGAATACAGGAATATTGCTACGCACAGCAGGCAAAAGGGTGGCAGGGTGAAGCACTTTTGCTCCGAAGGTTGCCATTTCAGCCGCTTCGGCGAAGCTCATTGTATCAATGCGTTTTGCCGCTGGCACAATGCGAGGATCGGTGGTGTAAATGCCTGCCACATCTGTCCAAATTAGCACATCTTTTGCGTTTAGCACTTCGGCAAGTAAGGCGGCGGAATAGTCGCTACCGCCACGCCCTAAGGTGGTAGTTTTGCCTTGTGGATCGCGACCGATAAAGCCTTGCGTGATGATCATTGTGTCATCATCTTGGGCGAGTAATGGCTTGAGTAATTCATCGCTATTTTTTTGCGTTTGCTCATCATCAGGTGCGGCTTTACCGAAGTGGCTGTTGGTGGCAATAATGGTACGCACATCAACCCAAGTGGCTTTTGCCCCTAGCTCTTTTAGCACTTGCACGAAAAGCAAGGTGGACATCATTTCCCCTTGGCAAATTAATTCGTCCGTGAGGGCTGGCGAAGTGGCAACACAGGCTGCTTCGGCAAGGGTTTCAATATGTTTCAAAATCTCTTCAATTTTTGCCCGCACTTCGCTGTCGTCTTTTAATTCAGCCAGAATATTTTCTTCAATTTGACGGACATCTGCGAGTAATTTTGCCCGCTCTTCCGCTTCTTTGCCATTGGCAAGAGCAACTAATAAGTTGGTGATCCCTGCCGAAGCGGAAAGCACCACGATGCGAGTATGAGGATCGGCGATCACAATATCCGCACAAGCACGCATTGCCGCGTGGTTCGCAACACTTGTACCACCAAATTTTGCCACTGAGAGATGAGCCATAATTTTCCTTCCTATAAATGTTGTATTTGAGAATTTATCGTCATTCAAAGTTAAAATGACAACTTTAAACGTAAAGAGTTATAGAAATAAAGATTTCACTAAATTTTGTCAAATTATACGCGATAAATCTAAATAAAAAACCATTTTTAAAATCGTTTTTAAAAAATTTATGCCGAATAATTGAATAATATTTAATTAAGGGCGTGAGAGATAATCCCCCGTGCCAATCCACTTGTATGAGGTGAGTGCCTCCAGCCCCATTGGCCCGCGTGAATGCAGTTTTTGCGTACTCACTGCCACTTCCGCTCCCAGCCCAAATTGCCCGCCGTCAGTGAAGCGGGTGCTGGCATTCACATACACCGCCGCACTGTCCACTTGATTAATAAATTGTTGGGCAAGGCGTTGTGAGCTGGTTAAAATCGCATCGGAATGTTGTGTGCCATTTTGGTTAATAAAGGCGACGGCGTGATCAATATCTTTCACGATCACCACATTGAGATCAGGCGATCCCCATTCTTGGTGCAAATCCTGTTCCTGTAAAGGCATCACTTCTGCTTGGGTTTGGCTCAAAATAGCAAGTGCGGTGGGATCTGCGTGGTATTTTATGCGTTGTGCTGCCTCAGCATTGGCGAGCATTGGCAAAAATTGTGCTGCGATACTTTCTTGCACAAGCAAGGTTTCGAGCGTATTACAGGTGCTTGGTCGCTGGGTTTTGGCATTGCAAATCACGCCCACCGCACGGGGTAAATCCGCACTTTCTTCTACGAAAGTATGGCACACGCCAACGCCGCCGATGATAACAGGAATGGTAGAATTTTCTTTGCAAAGCTGATGTAACCCCGCACCGCCTCTTGGAATGAGCATATCCACATAGCGATCCAATTTCATTAATTGCATTACCAAATCACGATTAGGATCGGTAATCGCCTGCACTGCATTTGGCGGTAAATTTGCTTGAATGAGGGCTTGTTGCACCACGTCCACCAAAATTTTATTGGAATGCTGGGTTTCCTTGCCGCCGCGTAAAATCACCGCATTTCCCGTTTTTAAACAAAGACTTGCCACATCAATGGTGACATTTGGACGGGCTTCGTAAATGGTAGCCACCACGCCCAAAGGCACGCGTACGCGTTCAAGTTTTAAGCCACTATCCAATGTGCCACCGTCGATAATTTTTCCAACGGGATCAGGCAGCGAAACAATATGACGCACGTCTTGAGCAATGGCGTTTAAGCGTTCTGGCGTGAGTAATAGGCGGTCGATCAAGGCTTCAGATAAACCATTTTGCTTGGCGATTTCAATATCCTTGCGGTTTTCCGCTAAAATTTGCTCCGCTTGCAAGATTAATTGTTCCGCAATGCACAATAGGGTGTGATTTTTTTCTTTTTCACTGCATTGTGCCAAAATAAATGCCGCTTGTTTGGCTTGTTTGCCCATTTCTACTAAGTTCGTCATTGGTGATCCTATTTCATTTTGGTTGGAAGTTTGTCATCGCGTTGTTTTTCGGCAATTTCTTGTTCTTGATAATCAAACACAGGCAAATGCCACTCAAAGCGAATGGCTAGCAGCCGAATTGTAAATCCACAAATGAGGGTTACGATGACAACAAGGCTATGGTTGAGATTTAACTGCTGCAAGCCAATATAAATACTTGCGGCGAGCAATGCAACACTGGCGTAAAGTTCTTTTTGGAAAACTAATGGAATGCGATTGCATAGCAGATCCCGCAACACGCCGCCGAATGCCCCTGTGATAATGGCAGCGATGATGGCGATGATAAAACTATGCCCCATATCTAACGCAATTTGCGTACCGATAATGGAAAACACGATTAAACCTAAGGCATCTAAAACCAAAAAAATGGTGCGGAAATAACGCATAAAATGGCGGATAAAGGGGGCGATCACCACCGTCAGCACGGCGGCACTGGCAACAATAATAAAATAGTGTGGATTTTTCACCCAGCCGAGGGGATAATGCCCCAACAGCACATCTCGCACCGAGCCGCCTCCAATGGCAGTCATTGAAGCGATGATGACCACGCCGAAAATGTCCATTTTCTCCCGACCCGCTGCCAAAGCGCCCGTAATGGCTTCCGCAGTAATGCCGACAATATATAAGATACTCAGTAGCATAAGCCCCTTCATTAAAGTGCGGTGAGTTTTTCACCCTATTTTAGGCGGATAAACAAGAAAAACAATGGATTGCGTGCAAAATGAGAAAAAATAAGCAGAATTTTGACCGCACTTTTAAATTTCTGCATAATGTGCAGCTTATTTGGATAAAAAGGAAAAATTATGTCAGATAGCCAATCTTCAGCACACCGCGTTGCTCTTAGCCTTGTTCCACTCGCTTTATTGCTCGCGGTGGATTGC
This sequence comes from Avibacterium paragallinarum, assembly GCF_011765605.1. Taxonomy (NCBI): domain Bacteria; kingdom Pseudomonadati; phylum Pseudomonadota; class Gammaproteobacteria; order Pasteurellales; family Pasteurellaceae; genus Avibacterium; species Avibacterium paragallinarum. Next base: position 1,320,181 of record NZ_CP050316.1, on the reverse strand, counting down.
TTCGCGTTATTTTTACAAGGGCAGAGCAAAGCCATTTCTCATTTCACTCTTGCCGCGTTCACCGCTCAGCTCTTATGAGTGCTGGTTTTTCACAAAGGACAAATTTGTAACGGACAGCGTTCCCGCTTAATCAGCGTGAATAATGCCTTTTTGCTGTATTGGGGATTTTGGTTATTGATTAGCCTTTTTTCCAACTATCATTATGTGCTAACGGATATGGCAAGCCTGTGCGGAATTGGGCTTTCCATCGCTATTTGCTTTCAGCCTGCTGAGCCAACATTACGCCGCTCAATGCTCATTCTTGCCACTTTACTTGGTTTATTAGGCGTTGTCGTCTATGGGCTAATGTTCACCCAACTCCCTTGGCTTGGCTTATTGCCTTATAACCCGTTCGGGCAACTTTTGCTCGGCGTAATTTTAGCCAATTTATGCCTCGTTATTTCCAAAAATCGCTTACAAGGGTTTATCGCGTTGCTACCGTTAATGATGATAGTGTTGTTACTGCTAAACGCAGTGCTATCCATTGTTTTGGTTTATCTCGCGACACAGAGTGCGGTGGTTTTTGGCAATGAATTTTCACTCGGCTTATATTTCTTCCTGCATTTAGTGCTTACCGCAATCATCGCTCTGCCTATCTTAACCAAGAAACCTCTGAGCTATTACGCATTGATTTTTCTACTCTTTATTGGCTTGAGCTTGCCTATTTGGGCGAATTTTAGTTTGATTGCACAGGCGGCGTAATCATAACGTTATTTCATAACTGGTTAATTTTAAAGATAAAGATGCCATTAATGGCAAAAGTAAATTCGCTTACTTTAAAACAGGTTTACTTTCAGATTGGTTATCGGACTTATTTTCAGAAGAGCATTCTTGGTTTTTGACAAGTGGAGGGAGTAACGTCTATCAATCAGTATTTTTTGTGAAAACGCTAAAAGAATATGTTAGTTCAAGATGGGGAAAACTGTTTGACTGTTGGAAACATTCCAAGAGAAGCATATAAAAATACGCGTCATTTAATACGGCTTGTTGTGCAAAAAATAGCACGAAATAAAGCGATATTTAACTGGTCTGAGCTGTTGTTATTGGGTGGGATTTTGTTTGCTGTATAGAACGCCTTTCTTTACAATCAAGGTGATTAATAATCTCATTTTAACATCATAAAAACGAAAAGGTTCAACAATGACAACAAAAAACTTTTTGACTAAAACATTTCTTTCTTCTGCGTTATTAGCTGTAGCAGGTGGGGCTCAAGCTGCCGCATTCCAATTAGCCGAAGTATCAAGCTCTGGTCTTGGGCGTGCCTATGCGGGGGAAGCCGCAATCGCAGACAACGCTTCTGTAGTCGCAACCAACCCCGCGTTAATGACCCTATTTAAAACCAACCAATTTAGTGCAGGTGGGGTTTATGTAGATTCAAAAATTCGGGTTGATGGAACAGTAACGGCAACTAAAATAACGACTTCAACTGCGTTATTAACAAAACCAGGAAATTTGGCTAATAACGATGTTGTTCTGGGTGCATTTGTACCAAATATGTATTTCGTTGCTCCAATAAATGATCAGTTTGCGATTGGAGCTGGAATGAATGTGAATTTTGGTTTAAAAAGTGAATATAGCTCAGATTATGATGGCGGCATTTTTGGTGGAAAAACAGATTTAACTACTATTAATTTAAATTTAAGTGGTGCATATCGTGTAACACAAGGTTTAAGTTTTGGTGCAGGGTTAAATGCAGTGTATGCGAAAGCCAAACTTGAACGTAATGCTGGGGTTCTTGATGATGCCTTAGAAAAATATTCACAGAGCTTAACTGCGGAACGTTCATCATTTGCTTCGGTGGTTACCGCACGAAGTAATGCAGTTACTAAAACAACATCGGTTGTTCGTTTGCAAGATAAAAACGCGTGGGGATTTGGCTGGAATGCGGGCTTAGTTTATGAATTTAATGAAGCTCATCGTCTTGGTTTTGCTTATCATTCTAAAGTTGATATTGACTTCAAAGATGGCACCGCTGTTGGTAATAGCCAAGGTAATAGCCAAACAGGATCAGGCGGTTTGACTTTACATTTACCAAGCTATTGGGAGTTCTCAGGCTTTCACCAATTAACGGATGATTTTGCATTACATTATAGCTACAAACGCACCAAATGGAGTCGTTTACAAAACTTACACGCAACATTTGATAACGGAAGCAAAGCGTTCCGCAAAGCTCTTAATTACCGCGATGCTTCACGTTTTGCATTAGGTGGCACTTATAACGTGAATGAACAACTTGTCTTGCGTGCAGGTATTGCTTATGACAAAGCAGCGGGAAAGGCAACGGCGGCGATTCCTGACACAAACAGAACTTGGTATAGCTTAGGGGCGACTTACGCATTTACCCCAAATCTTTCTGTTGATTTTGGTTTTGCCCACTTACGCGGTAAAAAAGTTCACTTTACTGAAGAGGAGATGGTAGGCATAATCAAAATTGAAGCGGATTACACTTCAAAATCCAGTGCCAACCTCTACGGTTTAAACCTAAATTACAGTTTCTAATTTGATTGACTAGGAATTTAGCCTAATTGCACTATAATAAGCCTATCCTTTGTGATAGGCTTTTTTGTCTATTTAGATAAAGTGCGGTCGGTTTTTCATTAATTTTTTATGAGGGATACAAATGAGCGAGATCTATTATTGCTACTATTCATCACCAATCGGGCGGTTATTGATGATAAGCCAAGACAACAAACTCACCAATTTAGATTTTGAAGCGGAGCAAATCGCCCCCAATCCAAAATGGATTTTACAGCCCGATCTCCCGCTTTTTATTCAGGTGTCGGAAGCCTTAACCCGTTATTTCAATGGGGAAAAAGAAACCTTTGCCGATATTCCCCTCGCTCCGCAAGGCACGCCATTTCAGCAAAGCATTTGGCAACAACTTTGCAAAATCCCTTATGGGGAAACCTCAAGTTATGGTGAACTCGCTCACCGTATTAATAACCCCAAAGCGGTGCGAGCCGTTGGTGGTGCGGTGGGGAGTAATCCGATCAGCATTATCATTCCTTGCCACCGCATTTTGGGGAAAACTCGCCAGCTAACAGGCTTTGGCGGCGGCTTGCCCGCTAAACGTCATTTGTTGCAGTTGGAAAAAATTTCTTATGTGGATAAAGGCGTAGAATACGTTAAGCAAAAATTATTGAAAAAATACAAAAACTAAGCTCAAAAACGACCGCACTTTATGAATAGCCCAAAAACGGAACAAGACTTACTCGCCCTCGCACAATCGCTCGCGGGGCTGACCTTTGGGGAACTGGCACAAGATCTATCGCTTCCCGTTCCGCCCAATTTGAAGCGAGATAAGGGCTGGGTTGGCACGTTGCTTGAAACCGCATTAGGGGCAACGGCGGGGAGCAAAGCAGAGCAAGATTTCGCTCATCTCGGCATCGAACTCAAAACCATTCCCATTGATAGCCAAGGCAAACCGCTAGAAACCACCTTTGTCAGCCTTGCCCCATTGATTCACAATAGCGGTATCACTTGGCAATCTTCCCACGTTAAGCACAAATTATCCAAAGTGCTATGGATTCCCATTGAAGGGGAACGGCATATTCCTTTAGCACAACGGCATATTGGGCAACCAATTTTGTGGCAACCCTCCCGCGAGCAAGAGCAACGCTTACAACAAGATTGGGAAGAACTGATGGAATATATTGTCTTCGGTCGCCTTGATGAAATCACCGCACGCCTTGGCGAAGTGTTGCAACTTCGCCCAAAAGGGGCGAATAGCAAGGCATTAACCAAAGGCATCGGACGCAACGGCGAAATCATCGACACCTTACCGCTCGGCTTTTATTTACGCAAAAATTTCACCCACGAAATTTTGCAACAATTTCAACAGCCCCGCTGATTTTCCTTTGCATAAATCTTAGAAAGCAATATATCATAGCCATTTCATTTCAAAATACACAACGCAACAAGCCGAAGATAGAATAAATTCGTAACGCGATATGATTTTGACTCACACGGCTCATTTTAAGGAAACAACTATGTTTGATTGGCTCACCAGCCCCGAAGCTTGGGTGGCTTTATTTACGCTAACTGCGTTAGAAATTGTACTTGGCATTGATAATATTATTTTTATCAGCATCTTAGTCGGGCGTTTGCCCGAAAAACAACGCCAATCAGGGCGGATTATTGGGCTGGGGCTTGCAATGGCAACGCGAATTTTATTGTTGCTTTCCCTCTCTTGGCTGATGAAATTAACCACGCCACTATTTGAAATTTTTGCTCAACCCATCTCAGGGCGAGATTTAATCTTGCTCGTGGGAGGCTTATTCTTAGTCGCAAAAAGTACGCACGAAATCCACCACGCAATGACGCCTGAAGAAGAGGAGGAACAAAGTGCGGTGAAAAAAGTGAATTTTTTTAGTGTGTTAATCCAAATCGCCATTTTGGATATTGTTTTCTCATTGGACTCGGTGATTACTGCCGTGGGAATGGCAAGCCAAGTAGGCGTGATGATCTTAGCCATTGTCATCGCCGTTGGCGTAATGATGCTTGCGGCAAAACCGATCGGGGATTTTGTTGAATCCCACCCCACTTTAAAAGTGCTAGCCCTCTCATTTCTCATCTTAGTGGGCGTGGCATTAATCGGCGAAGGGTTAGATTTCCACATTCCAAAAGGCTACATTTATTTTGCAATGGGCTTCTCTGTTGTGGTGGAAATGATCAACATTAAATTGCGTAAACGGTTGATTAAACGACTATAGTACTTAAACATATTATTATAAAAGTTCAGCGTAAGGTGTTTATCTAAAGATTGGGTAAATAGTACGCTGATACAAGCTAACAAGGAATGTTTTAAGCTTGAACGACTATTATACCCAATGCGGTTAAATAACAAGAATTATTATCTAATTATCAACTACTTAAATATATTACGAGGTTGTTTAACACGTTTAAATTGGCTGATTAATAATACGAGTAATAATAAAGTATAAAACGCAAAAATCACCACAATCCATTGTGCCATAGAGAAACCTAAAAATGACCAAGTAATCTCCGAACAAGATCCCGTTGGGTTAAATACAGCTGGTAACCAACGATCTAGTGGTAAAGTTTGCGGGAATTCAGCTATATAAGAGCATTGATTCCAAGGTGCTGGATACAGTTGGTAATCAACGTGCTTAATCGCTAATAACAGTCCCTTCACCGAACTTCCTAGCCCTCCTAGCAAGGCTAATAGGCGTAGAAGCAATGCTCTTGGGTAAAGTAAACCAAGCAATGCTGAAAAACTCAATCCGACTAACGCAACACGTTCGTAAATGCACATTACACAAGGGGCTAACCCCATTCCGTGTTGAAAATAAAGTGCGGTGCTTTCTAGGGCTAATGTTGATACAAGTAAAAGCAACCAGCCACCACGATTCATTGATAATTGTTTAAAATATTTCAGCATTGCAACTCCTTGTTATACAGGCGTGATTAATCCAATTTGCATTAAAAGTTGGGTTAAAGTGGGTAGGAAAAACTCTACCATTATCAGTCCAACTAAAGAAAGTACTATCGTATAAGGTAGTGCCATATAAACCATTCTTCCGTAAGATAAACGAATTAATGGTGCAAGTGAAGAAGTCAGCAAGAATAAAAATGCGGCTTGTCCATTTGGTGTTGCAACCGATGGCAAGTTCGTCCCAGTGTTGATGGCCACGGCAATTAATTCAAATTGCTGTGGTGAAATAATCTGTTGTTCTAATGCCACTTTTGCTTCATTAATATAAACTGTTGCGACAAACACGTTATCGGAAATAGCAGATAATACCCCATTGAAAACATAGAACAGCATTAACTGTATCTCTTCCGAAGCTGAAAGCACAAGGTTAATAATAGGAGCAAACAGATGCTGATCTATAATCACTGCTACAACGGAGAAGAATACAACGAGCAATGCAGTAAATGGCAACGATTCTTCAAAGGCTTTACCAAGTGCGTGTTCGCTGGTAATTCCACAAGCAGATGTACATAAAATAATTACGCTTAGTCCGATTAACCCTACAGCGGCTAAGTGAAAGGCTAAACCAATCACCAACCACAAGCCCACTAAGGCTTGGATCACCAATTTAATACGCTCTTGATTGTTCATTTTAAGCTGGCGGTTACGGTCAAATTTAGCCAGTACGCCCCACACTTTACGCGGAAGTTTTGCACCATAACCAAATAAACGGAATTTTTCTACTACAAGGCAGGTCAATGCACCACAAAGTAAAATTGGCACAGTAACCGGTGTCATACGGAAAAAGAATTCGCCAAACCCCCATTTTGCTTGTTCTGCAATGATAAGATTCTGGGGTTCCCCCACCATTGTCATTACGCCACCCAATGCTGTTCCCACGGCAGCGTGCATCATTAAGCTACGCAAAAAGGCACGAAATTCTTCCAAGGTTTCGCGACGGTTGCCAATGTGCTTATCATCATTAATGTCATCAGAATCATCGAATTGTTTACCTGATGCCACTTTATGATACACGCCGTAGAAGCCCATTCCTACGCTGATGATGACAGCGACCACGGTTAATGCATCTAAAAACGCCGAAAGAAATGCAGCACTCAAGCAAAACGCAAGAGAAAGGGTAATTTTAGAACGGATACTGAGCAACAATTTTGTGAAGATAAACAGTAGCAACTGCTTCATAAAGTAAATGCCTGCTACCATAAACATCAGCAGTAAAATGACTTCAAAATTTGCCATAATTTCTGCTTTAACGTGTTCAGGGTGAGTCATTCCAATCATCACCGCTTCAATGGCTAACAGCCCACCGGGTTGTAATGGATAACATTTCAATGCCATTGCAAGGGTTAAAATAAACTCTGCAACCAACACCCAGCCAGCAACAAAAGGGCTAACACAAAAAAACAAAATCGGATTTAAAATTAAAAATCCGACTATTGCCAATTTGTACCAATCAGGACTTGCCCCTAAAAAATTTTTCAAAAACGCTTGTGTATAACTCATCATTTACAACCTTAATATAAAATAAAAAAATAACTGTACTAATTGTAATATATCCACCTTTCAAGGATAATAAGAAATCTTTATTTTGTTATCTATATCACAAATTTTCCAAAAATCTACAAGTAAAAAGTATGAATAATCACCATTCTATTCTTAAAGCTCAAAGCCCTGCTGGTTTGGCGGAAGAATATATCGTAAAAAGTATTTGGAATAATCATTTTCCTCCGGGTTCAGATCTCCCCGCTGAACGAGAGCTAGCAGAAAAAATTGGGGTAACAAGAACCACGCTTCGCGAAGTGTTGCAGCGTTTAGCTCGCGATGGTTGGTTAAATATTCAGCACGGCAAGGCCACAAGAGTGAATAATATTTGGGAAACAGCTGGCCCTAATATCATTAGCACTTTGATCCAACTGGATAAATCCACAATCCCCGTGATTATCACCAATGTGGTTTCCCTGCGAACAAAAATGGGCGAGCAGTATATTCCCGAAGCTATTCAAACAGATGCAACTGCTTCATTAAAACTATTTGAAAACTTACCGCACTTAGTAGATACACCGCAAGCCTATGCGGAGTTTGAATATCATCTATACCGCTCATTTACTTTTATTGCAAACAAACCTGTTTACGGTTTAATTTTGAATAGCTTTAAGGATCTTTATTACCAAGTTGCTTCACTATTTTTTCGCGAAGAAAAATCCCGCCAATTCACTTTACAGTTTTATCAAACCCTCCGCCAAAGTTGCGAACAAGGTAATGTTGAACTTGCCATTCAATGCCTAGCCGAAAACCGCGAGCGTAGTAGCAGCATTTGGAAAGCAATGTTACATCATTTGCCTGAGGATTTTGGGGAATAACGCTATATTTGAAGAGATTATAGAGGTTTCAAAAAAAACGCCAGCTTCCACTGGCGTTTTTCCATACGTTACTGGCGATAATGTTCTAAAAAGCGTGCTAGCCTCGTTAAAGCGTCATCAAGTTGATGGACATAAGGCAAGGTTACAATGCGGAAATGATCGGGGGCGTGCCAGTTAAAGCCGCGTCCGTGTACTAACAGCACTTTTTCCTGACGCAATAAATCCAGCACCATTTTTTCATCATCGTAAATATTGAATTTTTTCACATCAATTTTAGGGAACATATACAACGCCCCCATCGGTTTCACACAACTGATCCCCTCAATTTGATTAATCATTTCAAAGGCTTTATTTCGCTGTTCTAACAAACGCCCGCCTGGGAGAATAAACTCATTAATGCTTTGATAGCCGCCCAATGCGGTTTGAATGGCGTGTTGCATTGGGTGATTGGCACATAAACGCATTGAGGCAAGCATATCCAAGCCCTCAATATAGCCTTTGGCGTGGTGTTTTGGACCATTTAAAATCATCCAACCTTGACGAAAACCCGCAACGCGGTAGGCTTTTGATAAGCCATTAAAGGTAATCGTTAATAAATCAGGGGCAAGGGCGGCGATATGGTGATGAACCGCACCATCGTATAAAATCTTGTCGTAAATTTCATCGGCGAAAATGATGAGGTTGTGCGTTCGCGCAATTTCTACAATGCCTTTCAACAAATCTTCACTATACACCGCTCCCGTTGGATTATTCGGATTAATCACCACAATCGCTTTGGTGCGAGAGGTGATTTTACTTTTAATGTCTGCCAAATCAGGAAACCAATCCGCTTGCTCATCGCAAAGATAATGCACCGCTTTCCCACCCGCAAGGGTAGTCGCTGCCGTCCATAGGGGATAATCAGGCATTGGGATCAACACTTCATCATCATTATTCAGCAAGGCTTGTAACGACAAAGTAATCAGCTCAGACACCCCATTGCCAATATACACATCATCAACAGTTGCCCCTTTAATACCCTTCGATTGATAATATTGCACAATGGCTTTACGGGCGGAATAAATCCCCTTGGAATCGCAATAGCCCTGTGCCGATGGTAAGTTGCGTAAAATATCCACCAGCACTTCATCTGGTGCTTCAAAGCCAAAAGGTGCCGGATTACCAATGTTCAATTTAAGAATTTTATGCCCCTCTTCCTCCAAGCGAAGTGCTTCTTTATGCACGGGGCCGCGAATATCATAGCAAACGTGTTCTAATTTATCTGATTTAGGGAATTGTTTCATTGTGGTAATCCTTGTTGCGATACAGAAATAGTGCAAATGTCTTTTAGCGTAAATTTCACCATTCGATTTCAAAAAAATTGGCTTTTTTCCCCGCACTTTACGCTTATTTTGCAAAGATGGAAAGATTTTGTAAAAAAATCTCTGAAAGTGCGGTAGAATTAGCCCTTATTTTTAACTTATTTTTCTGGCAAAGACAACGCTTTTTCAATGGATAATTTGCAATCAATAAAACAATGGTTTATGGATCAGCTTTACAACGCTTCTGCCACTCAGCAGGGCATTGCCTGCGTGGAGTATGTGGCAGAAATGGATCTGAATTTATTAAGCTGGTTAAAAGGGCAAACCATCTATCCACAATGTTATTTGCATTTTCGCGACAGCCCCACCATCTTCGCGACGATTGGAAAAGTGCGGTCATTTTTGAGCCTAGATTTGGCACAAGCGTTCATTCAACAAACTACTTATCCGCTCGTGGGTGGCGTGCAGTTTTATGGCGAATGCCAGTTTATCTTGCCACGTCTTTTGCTCTTACAACAAGAAAACAAGCTAAAAATTCAACTGTTTATAGATAATAACCAGCCTTTCGCACAAGAATATGAAGCCTGTGCTGTGGCATTAAAAACCTTTGAAAAACACACCGCACTTTTGCCGATTCGCCAATCCATTCATTTTGTCAAAAAATGGGCGGAACAAGCCGAGTGGTGTGATTGGGTGGAAAAGGCATTAGACCAAATTCAGCAAGGGCGGCTGAATAAAATCGTTCTCACCAATGAAACTTTGTTCCAATCTGAAGGGGCGATTGATGCGAAGGATTTTTTGGCGGAAAGTGAACGCTATAATGTGGGTTGCTACCATTTTTTATTTGCCGAAAATGCGGATCGTGTTTTCATTGGCTCAAGCCCAGAGCGATTATATCAACGCATTGACCATACGCTCCAAACGGAGGCGTTAGCTGGCACGGCGTTAGTGGGGGAAACGAAGCAGGAAACCCAACAGCACGCTAACTGGCTATTGCAAGATGAAAAAAATATCTACGAAAATCAATTAGTGGTCGAGGATATTCAGCAGCATTTAGCCCCTTATAGCCAGCAAATTCAGATTGCTGAATTAGGCTTGAAGCCGCTGCGACAAGTGCAACATTTAAGACGGCAAATCTGCGTACAACTTCAGCCCGAATACGGCGATAGCACCTTGTTAGCCGCCATTCACCCCACCGCCGCGGTGGCAGGCTTTAGGCGAGATGAAGCCCTAGCCTTTTTACGCCAAACGGAAACCTTTGATCGCCATTGGTACGCGGGAACATTTGGCATTATGAGCCAAAAATGGGCAGAATTTTGCGTAACCATTCGCTCCGCATTCATTGAACGAGAGCAAATTCGCGTTTTTGCGGGGGCAGGGATTGTTGAAGGCTCAATTCCCTTGTTAGAATGGCAAGAAATTGAACGTAAAGCCTTAGGATTAATTTCATTATTACAAGAATAAGAAAGGGAGAATACTATGTCAGTGAGTGTATTTAATCGTTGTTGGTCAAAAGTGATCTTAGAAACACTTGTGCGGCAAGGTGTTAGCCATTTTTGTATTGCTCCTGGTTCACGCTCCACCCCGCTCACATTAGAGGCAGCACGCCTTGAACAAGGGGGACGAGCAAAATGCCATACGCATTTTGATGAACGCGGTTTAGGCTTTCTCGCTTTAGGCTTAGCCAAGGCGAGCAAAAAACCAGTGGCGATTATCGTAACCTCAGGAACAGCAGTGGCGAACCTTTATCCTGCGGTGATCGAAGCCCGTCAAAGTGGGGTGAATTTAATCGTGCTGAGTGCGGATCGCCCGCCTGAGTTACTCGAATGCGGAGCAAATCAAGCCATTTTGCAACAACATATTTTCGCTGATTATCCTGTGGCGAGTATCAATCTGCCTCGACCAAGCCAAGATTATGCCCCAAATTGGCTGATTTCCACGTTGGAACAGGCTTGTTATCGTCAACGAAATCAAGCGGGCGTGGTGCATATCAATGTGCCATTTGCTGAACCGCTGTATGAAGCCAATGAGGACGCGATTGATCATCACCCTTGGCTTGCTCCATTGCAAACTTGGTTTAATCAACATAAAAGCTGGAACAACTACCAAAAACCACAAAAAGAAGTGGTAATGCACGAAAATTGGGATCACTGGCGAACCCAACGCGGAATTATTTTGGTTGGCAAGCTCCCTTTGGAGCAAGCAATGGGCATTCGTGCTTGGGCGGAAACGCAAGGCTGGATTATGCTCACCGATATTCAATCAGGCGTTGAGTCAACGCTCCCTTACGCGGATATTTGGCTGGCGAACAAAACCGTGCAACAAAAATTATTGCAGGCGGACATTGTCGTGCAATTCGGTTCGCATTTTATCAGCAAACGGATTAATCAATTTATGTCAGCCTTCAAAGGGGAATATTGGATCGTTGAGCCTTCTGATAAGGCAGTCGATCCCCATCATCACGCCCACACTCGCTTTAACGGCAAAATTCATCATTGGTTGCGTTCTCACCCGCCATTGCGTCAAAAACCTTGGCTGTTAGAGCCAATCGCTCTCGCCAAATTCTGTGCGAGCTTTGTAGAACAGCAAGTAGGGGGCAATCTCAATGAGGCTTCACTTGCACACCATTTAGAGCGTTTACTGCCGAGTAACGGCATACTCTTTTTAGGCAATAGCCTGTTTGTGCGTCTAGTCGATGCCCTCACAAAATTGCCTGAAGGTTACCCTGTTTACACCAATCGCGGTGCAAGTGGCATTGATGGCTTATTCGCCACCGCAGCGGGCTTGAGTATTGGCTCAAATCAACCGCTTGTGGCAATGCTAGGTGATACTTCCGCCCTTTACGATCTCAACTCCCTTGCCTTGTTCAAACAGGTCAATCAACCGACCATTCTGTTTGTGATCAATAATAATGGTGGAGCGATTTTTGATATGCTACCTGTGGATGAGGAAATGAAAGAGAAATTTTATCGAATGCCGCATAATCTTGATCTTTCACACGCCGCGGCAATGTTTGATCTCAAATATGCCCGCCCTTACACTTGGGCAGATTTGAGTTCCGTTCTCAAACAAGCCTACTTCCGCCGCGAAACCACCTTAATTGAAATTAAAGTGAACAGCACGGACGGCAGCACCATTTACAAACGCCTAATTGAACAAATTAGCAACGCGGTTATCGGTGCTTAACACAGAGGCGGAAAAATGATGCCTCACCTTGTTTTCTTGCACGGTTTACTCGGTACGAAAGCTGATTGGAAAAACGTCATCAAAAACTTACCGCACTTTACTTGCACCGCTCTCGATCTCCCCTTACACGGGGAGAATAAAGGGCTTCGCGTAACCAATTTTACTGAAACCGCCAGCGTGTTAAGCGAGCAAATTCAAAGTGCGGTGGGAAATCAACCGTATTTTTTGGTGGGCTATTCACTCGGCGGACGGATTGCTCTTTATTACGGCTTAGAAGCCAAGGTTGCAAAAGGAAATTTACAAGGGCTTATTTTAGAGGGAGCAAATTTAGGCTTATGCACGGAACAAGAACGACAACAACGCTGGCAAAATGATTGTCTTTGGGCTGAACGCTTTGCACAGCAACCGCCTCATCAAGTGTTAGAAGATTGGTATCAGCAACCGGTTTTCGCTCACTTAACCGTTATACAACGGCAACGCCTGATCCAACTACGCCAGTCCAACTGTGGTGAGAACATCGCTCAAATGCTCAAAGCCACCAGCCTCGCCAAGCAACCTGATTTCCGCCCAAAAGTGCGGTCAAATTCTCTACCCATTTTTTATCTGTGCGGTGAAAAAGATAACAAATTCCGCCGAATGGCTGAAGAAAACCTGCTCAATTATCACCTAATCCCCAACGCAGGACATAATGCCCACCTCGAAAATCCCCAAGCGTTTGCAGAAAAGTTAGTGTTGTTAATGAATAGTATAGCCGTTTAATAATAAAGCCCTGTAATTCAGGGCTTCACGAGATCATGCAGTATAATTCAAAAGAATATAAAAATACCCGCTGTATAGCCAGCGGGTATTTAGATTTTTTATCACAAAAGTGCGGTGTAAATTAAGCGAGAATTTTGTCTAGCTCGGCACTCACTGCTTCCACTTTTTGCGTGCCGTCGAGGCGGAAATATTGTGTGTTGCCCGCGGCGGCTTCTGCTTGGTAGTAATCCACTAGTGGTTTTGTGGTGTTGTGATACACTTTCAAACGATCTAACACGGTTTCAGGTTTATCATCAGCTCGAATAATCAATTCTTCGCCCGTTACATCGTCTTTGCCTTCCACTTTTGGTGGGTTGTAAATAATGTGATAAGTGCGTCCAGAGGCTTGATGTACACGGCGGCCGCTCATTCGCTCAACAATCACTTCATCAGGCACATCAAATTCTAAGACATAATCAATGCTGATCCCCGCATTTTTCAAGGCATCTGCTTGCGGAATGGTACGCGGAAAGCCGTCTAATAAAAAACCTTTCTCGCAATCTGCTTGTGCGACTCGCTCTTTCACCAACGAAATAATGAGATCATCTGGCACAAGTTGCCCCGCGTCCATTAGGGTTTTAGCTTGTTTGCCTAATTCTGTTCCCGCTTTGATCGCCGCACGCAACATATCGCCCGTTGAAATTTGCGGAATGCCAAATTTGTTCATAATAAATTGTGCTTGTGTGCCTTTTCCAGCACCTGGTGCACCTAGAAGAATAATTTTCATAATCACCTCATTAATCAAAAATGTGGCAATACCATACCTTTATTGCCCCAAAAACTCAATACTCGCATAACGATATGGATCAATTTTACTCAAAATAATAACGAAAAAGTGCGGTGATTTTTTTGTATGTTTTTGGGAGGATTAGAGCGTGTCGTTTTTTAGTGGTTAAATAAGTGTAGTTTGATCTCGCAGTGAAATTTTTTCGCTTTCAGACTAGCCACGCTTAATCGTTTTAGTTAGAATTCGTTTATTTTATTAATCGCAATTAAGAGGACAATCTTATGAATTTCCCCAATATCGCTAAACAAGTGATTGAAAAACTGGGCGGCAAAGACAATATTAATGCTTTAGCCCATTGTGCGACGCGTTTACGCATTGTCGTGAAAGATGAAAACAAAATTGACAAACAAGGCATTGAAAATATTGACGGGGTGAAAGGTCAATTCTCGGTGTCTGGGCAATATCAAATTATTTTTGGTTCGGGAACGGTAAATAAAGTTCACGATGAAATGGCAAAACAGCTCAACATCGGCGATATGACCAAAAACGAAGTGGCACAAGCCTCGGCGGACAATCAAGGGCTACTAATGCGTTTAGTGAAAGGCTTGGCAGATATTTTTGTGCCGATTATCCCTGCGATTGTGGCAGGCGGTTTGTTAATGGGTATTCACAGTATGCTCACGGCTCAAGGGTTTTTCTGGGACGTGCCACAAGCCTTACGCGATTCAGGGCAACCTATCACGGGTTATTCTGTTGTGGATCGCTTCAGCAATCTTTCTGATTTGGTTGATTTTATTAATACCATTGCTAACGCACCCTTCGTTTTCCTTCCTGTGCTACTCGGTTTTTCCGCAACACGCAAATTTGGTGGAAACCCATTTTTAGGGGCAGCATTGGGAATGTTGTTGGTTCACCCCGCATTAGCTGACGGCTGGAATTATGCCCTCACCGCCGCACAAGGCAAAATTACCCACTGGAATGTCTTCGGTTTAGAAATTGAAAAAGTGGGCTATCAAGGCACAGTGATTCCAACCTTAATTTCCGCTTGGGTATTGGCAACCTTAGAAAAAACCTTCCGCAAATTTATCCCTTCTTATTTAGATAACCTTATCACCCCAATGTTCTCGCTATTTATCGCGGGATTATTAGCATTTACGGTGATTGGGCCTATTGGACGTGAAGCGGGGGATTTGATCACCATCGGCTTAACTTGGTTATATGATAAACTTGGCTTTATCGGCGGTGGTATTTTCGGAACATTCTATGCTCCAATTGTGATTACAGGTATGCACCAAACCTTTATCGCGGTGGAAACGCAACTGCTTTCTAATATGGCATTATCAGGCGGTACATTCATCTTCCCAATCGCCGCAATGTCTAACATCGCACAGGGTGCGGCTTGTTTAGGTGTGGCATTCGCATTGAAAGATCCAAAAGTACGTGGCTTAGCCGTGCCTTCAGGGATTTCCGCATTATTAGGTATCACCGAACCCGCAATGTTTGGGGTGAATTTACGCTATCGCCAAGCATTCCTAGCCGCAATGATTGGCTCAGGTTTATCCAGTGCGTTTATTGCCTTCTTCAATGTAAAAGCACAAGCGTTGGGAGCGGCAGGGTTGTTGGGGATTCCATCTATCAAACCAGATAGCCTTGCGATGTACAGCATTGGAATGGTGATTTCCTTTGTTGTTGCTTTCAGCCTTTCTGTGATTTTGGTCAAACGAGCTCAAGTAAAATAAAAAAGCAAATACGAAGAAAAGCAGATCCCCGATCTGCTTTTTTATATTTAAGAAGGCATAGGAAATTCACCATCGTGTTAAACCTGCAAGGAAATATATTTTACAGCCGAAAACAAAAATAGTTATTTAAAAAATGCTTTTTATATCTATATGTTATTTGTAAGCCTGTTTCTGTATGTAAATTCCTTTCATCTATCTTATTGATAGCCAAATTATTATCGATCTAATTAAAGTGAGGTATGGTTATGCCTCATTTATATCTATAAACTCTAACTCATTTTTTCATATGATATGTTAGTACTGATTAGTGCTTTTATAAAATTTCGTTTTTTATTAATAATATTCTTTGTAGGAAACGGATTTCTAGCCAGTAAAGAAATACAATCAAACGGGTGTTCTTTTTTGTTTAAAGAATCGTAATTAGGAATTTATGGAGTGTTGGAGTGAACAAAGTTTATAAAGTGATTTTTGATCCGATTTTAGGCTTATTTAAAGTGGTTTCAGAATTAGCAAAAGGGAAAGGGAAAGCAAATAAAGGGAAGAAAGTTGCTACATTTGTGGTATTAAGTTCTCTTTCTTCAATTGCATTAGCGAGCTATACAGTAGGTGAAGGAGTGACGAGAAGTGGTGCAGGCGGAGCTATAGCTATTGGAGCAGGAGATGGCTATAGACAGGGAGATACTTATGATCCTCGAGCCTATGCGGGTAAAGATAATGCGGGGAGTGCTGGGAATAATGGTACGGTAATTGGGCGAACGGCTATAGGTTGGAGTACTGGGGATACTGCTTACGGGGCATTTAGTAATGCAAAGGGAAGCTCGGTATTAACCAAAGAGGTGACCTTATCAGATTCCTTTGACTCGCTGACTACAAGAGACGGCTATGGTATTTTTTACATTAGACCTAATTCGGATTCTAAATTACAGGCGAATACTGGTGGGGATAACGTTTCTTTGGGGTTTAAATCCATTGCGATGGGGTTGCAATCCGTTTCACTTGGGATGAAAGCAGTTTCTAGTGGTAAAAATGCATTGGCTGTGGGAACACGCGCTCTTGCTCGGGATGATTACAGTGTTGCTCTTGGTAGTGAATCAAAAGGAATGGGTGAAGCCTCTGTTGCAATGGGGACATTCTCTAATGCTTTAGGGAATTATAGGCTAAATTTAAATATATTTAATGATATTAATTTGGATGGGCATAGCACGATAACTCAGCCCGAACAGATTTATAGTGGAGGCTCACTTAAAGATAATTCATCAAAATATCAATTGATGCCTTCAACGCTCCAAACAGGTGAGAATGGCTCAATTACAATGGCAAGCAAAATTATAATCGAAAAAAACTCTCCTAATAAAGAAGATGCAGCTCTAGGGGTGAAAGCCATTGCGTTAGGGGATCGTTCTGCTTCTATCGGGGTAAAAACCGTGGCTAATGGCACGGCTGCTCTGGCTGTAGGCACAGAATCTGTGGCAAGAACAAATTATACCATTGCCCAAGGTTATCAAGCTAAAGCCTGGGAAGAAGGGGCGATTGCAATTGGTAAGCAAGCCAAAGCGAATGCACGAAATGCCATTGTTTTAGGGAATGGATCTTCAAATCAATCACAGAATGCTCTTGTACTAGGTAATGAAATCACCTTACCAACGGGTAATGATAATTCTGTTGTTATTGGGTATCAATCCACCATTGCAACCAACGGTGAAACGCGTGGGACAAGTTCTTATGATTCTGCAACTATTGGCGGTTTAACTTATGGTGGTTTCACAGGAAATCCAACAAGTGTGTTTAGCATTGGACCAAGCACTGGCAGAACCTTACAACACGTTGCTGCAGGACAAATCAGTGCAACTTCTTTAGACGCGATAAACGGTTCACAACTTTATCGCACCAATCTTGCGTTAAGTAATTTAGCCACAACGCTTGTTAGCAATTTAGGTGGCAATGCAGCAGTTGTTAATACAAATGGCGATACATTAGGTAACTTGACTTTTTCTAATATTGGAAACACAGGGCAAGATACCGTACACGGAGCAATCCAGAAAATTGCAGATAGTACAGTAACTCTAGCAGGCAATAGTGGTACAACGACAGCACAAAATCGTCAAACTAATTCTAGTTTTGGTATTAAGGGGGCTGATGATGGGGGCATTATCACTACGGCTTCAGGCTCAGATGTGCAAATTTCTCTAGATGACACAACAAAAACCACCTTAGCTAAAGTGGCTCCAATGGAAACTAAGGTGAATCAGATTGAAGGCGATTTAGCCACCACTAAGAATAATCTTGCAACAACTCAAGGTGATGTAAGTACTATTCAAAATAACATCACTCAACTTTCTACTGGAAAGGCAGATACTGCGTTAAGTAATCTTACCGATGAGGGTAAAAATGTCATCACAGGGTTAGTGGATGTAACTAGCTCTTCACAAGCCTTGACTGTTTCTCCATCAACAGATAACGCAACGAAAAAGAAAACCTTTGCACTTAGCCTAAATGAAGCGGGCATTAAACAACTTGCTGGCACGACCAATTTAACACAGGATATTGAAGCGGCGAAAGATGCAGCAAAAGCCGCCGCCGTGACTGAGGCAAATGCTTTCACCACCACTCAAATTAGCAATCTTAGCTCCACTTTAAAATTTGAAGGTGACAGTAAAACGGGTGAGCCTCAGGTTAATTTAAAAACGGAAACCTTAAAAATTAAGGGAACAAAAGATTTTGTAACAACTTCAGCAAGCGGCACAGAATTAACCATTGATCTTGCTAGCTCATTAAAGGATAAATTAAATAATTTACCGACTAATGCCACACAAGATATTCAAAATATTACGAATAAATTAGGTGACACAGCATTAACAACCGTTAATGGCAACACCACCACACCAACTACGATTACGCAAGCCATCAACCAAATTACAAATGCGGTAAATTCTGGTTGGGAAATTCAACAAGGCACCACAAAGAAAGGGGATATTGGTGCAGGTAAAAAAGTAAGCTTTACCGATGGTAACCTAACCACAGCAAGTGTAGATATGCCTAATAATAGTGATGTGGCAACGGTGAAGTTTGATGTGCAAACCACGAATTTAACTAATGACTCTACAGGGCAAGTTTCTGCTGGTGATACAGCTAAATTAGTTACGGCAGGTGATATTGCTACAGCTATTAACACGGCTACCAGTAGCCTAAGTTCTTCTTTGGCATTCAGAGGGGATAATAATAAAGATGTGGCAGCTACTGAAACAGGCGATACTAACACCAAAGTCGATCTGAAAACCCAAACTCTTAAAGTGCTAGGCACAGCAGGGCAAATTACAACAAGTGCAACAGTGGATGGGCTAAAGATTGGTTTGGATTCGGCAATTACCGATAAATTGACCCAATTAGAAAACTCTTCTACAAGTGCGGCAGGAGATATTACCAATATTAAAAATTTACTTGGTGATACTAACCCAACCACAAAAATTAACGGAAATAACACCGCACCTACCTCAATTAGCGATGCAGTTAATCAACTTACTACCGCAGTGAACACAGGTTGGAAGTTGAAAGGCAATGGCTCTGAAGTGGGGGATATTGGTGCAACCGAAGCGGTAGATTTTGTTAATGGCACCAACACCACAGCAACAGTTACTGCAAAAACCGCAGACAAACCTGCCACCGTGAGTTTTAGTGTAAACACGGCGACATTAGCAAATGACAGCACAACAGGGACAATTACGACACCAACTGCTGCTGATGAAAATAAATTAGTCACGGCTGGAAACCTTGCAACGGTAGTAAATCAGGCAGTTAATCCAGATAAACTAGCTGCGAATGTGAATCTAAGTTACACCTCAACAAATGGTACATCAACAGCGAGTCCTGCGAAAACAGTTTCTTTATCGCAAGGGCTGAACTTTAAATCGCCAGATGATAAATTAACCATTACAGCGAATGATAATGGTGAAGTGCTGTTCCAAGCGAAAGATTGGACAAGTGATATTACTACAGCGAAAGAGCCAGCAGTTACTGAAGCGAAAACTTACACTGATACGCAAATCTCTGGTTTAAGCTCAAGCTTGAAGTTTACTGGGGATACGAATGTTCCTGTAGATCTAGACGATCCTAACGCTCCAAGTGTCGATCTGAAAAATCAAAAACTTGCCGTGAATGGGACTTCAGGTTATGTTACTACAAAAGCAGAAGGGCAAACCTTAACCATTGATTTAGATAGCACGTTAAAAGGGAAATTAGATAATCTCCCTACCAATGTGAATGAAAGTTTACAAACCATTAATAACAAAATTGGTACTGCTCCAGCTGACGCACCGAATGCACAAACTTCGCCTGCAGGGGCTGATGGATTAAATGGCAAAAGCCTAACAGAGCAAATTAACGCCTTGCGTGATGGCACGGCAGGCAATGTGGTTTATACCGATCCAGCGGGTAACCGTTTAGTAAAAGGGGCAGATGGAAATTATTATCCAAAAGACACCGCACTTGGTGCTGATGGTTTGCCAACGGATAAAACTGTTCAACCAGTGGCAAAAGATCAAATTGTTACAACCACAGTAAACCCAGATGGCTCAACCACAACACCAACCCAAATGGGCAATGTGAAAAGTGGGTTAGGATTAGATGGCACAGGGGCTGATGGTACTTCTGGTTCACCATCTGATCCAAAAGCCATTACGGCTGAAAAAGCGAAAGAGGCGTTAAATGGTAAAAATGGTAATCCGGGATTATTGGCAATGGAAGGGGCTAATAACCTCAACAAAGTGGCAACCGTTGGCGATTTACAAGCCCTTGCTCAAGCGGGTATTGATTTCTTAGGCAATGAAGCAGAAGGCAAAGCCATTCATAAAACCTTGGGTTCTACTTTGAAAATTGAAGGGAAATCTGGAGTTACTTATGATGATAACAATAAATCTACTTACAGTGCGGACAATCTAATTACCCATAATGATAGTGGCACATTACGCATTGAAATGCTGAAAACCCCAACTTTTGAGGGCGTGAAGTTAGCAACAAATGGCGGAACACCAATCAGCTTAACGCCTGATGCAAATGGTACATCCCTCACTTTGGCTAAAAATGGGACTGATGGCACAAACACACCAGTGGAGTTAAAAGGTATTGCTGCTGGAACAACAGATGAGTCGGCAATTAATAAAGCCCAATTAGACGAATTGAAAAATCAATTAGGCTTATCAGATACAAAAGAAACCTCACCAGAAGCTAGCCCAGCAGGAAAAGATGGCTTAGACGGCAAAACATTAACTGAAAAAACCAATGCCTTGCGTGATGGTTTGGCAGGTAATGTGGTTTATACCGATCCAAATGGTAACCGCTTGGTTAAAGGGGCTAATGGTGAATATTATCCAGCAGGAACACCAATGGGAGACGATGGATTGCCTACAGATAGTACTCAACCTGTGGATAAATCTACCATTGTGGCTACAACAGTAAACCCAGATGGCTCAACCACAACACCAACCCAAATGGGCAATGTGAAAAGTGGCTTAGGCTTAGATGGCACTGGAAAAGATGGTTCAGGTTCAGTATCTGATCCAAAAGCGATTACAGCTGAAAAAGCGAAAGAAGCTTTAAATGGTAAAGATGGTAATCCAGGATTATTGGCAATGGAAGGAGCTAATAACCTCAACAAAGTAGCAACCGTTGGCGATTTACAAGCCCTTGCTCAAGCGGGTATTGATTTCTTAGGTAATGAGGATACAAATAAAGCGATCCATAAAACCTTAGGTTCAACGTTAAGTATTGAAGGGAAATCTGGAGAGATATATAGCGATACGAATAAAGATAAGTATAGTGCAGATAATTTGATCACTCATAGTGATAACGGCAAGTTACGCATTGAAATGCTGAAAACCCCTAACTTTGAGAGCGTTCAGTTAGGCTCTTCTGCAGGTGAAAAAATTACATTAACACCTGATGCGGATAACGGAAAATTGACTTTAGCAAAAACCAAAGCAGATGGTTCACCGTTAGATAATCCTGCGGATAACAAAGTAGTCCTTGATGGCTTAAAAGCAGGTGAAACAGCAGATTCAGCTGTAACGAAAGGGCAACTTGATGAACTTGCTTCACAAATTGGTACGCCTGTGCCTGAGGATACAACAGGTACTGCGGGAGCTGATGGCTTAAATGGAAAAACCTTAGCTGAAAAAGTCGATGCACTTCGTGATGGTACAGCGGGCAATGTGGTTTATACCGATCCACAAGGTAACCGTTTAGTGAAAGGGGATGATGGCAAATATTATCCAGCGGGTACGCAATTTAATGATCAAGGACTGCCTGTAGATAAACAAGGGCAACCTGTTGCGGCTGTTCCAACAGAAAATTTAATTGCCACTACGGTAAATCCTGATGGTTCAACCACCTCTCCAGTTCAAATGGGCAATGTAAAAAGTGGTTTGGGCTTAGATGGTGCTGGAGAAGACGGTACTGGAACAACGTCCTCTCCAAAAGCAATCACCGCACAACAAGCGAAAGATGCGTTAAATGGTAAAGATGGCAAAACGGGACTATTGGCAATGGAAGGGGCTAACAACCTCAATAAAGTAGCAACCGTTGGCGATTTACAAGCTCTTGCTCAAGCGGGCATTGATTTCTTAGGTAATGAGGAAAGCACTCAATCTATTCATAAAACCTTAGGTTCAACCTTGAATATTGAAGGTAAAAAAGGGGAAAAATATAGCGATACTAATAAAGCTAATTACAGTGCGGACAACCTAATTACTCATAATGATGAGGGCACATTACGCATTGAAATGTTGAAAACCCCAACTTTTGAGGGCGTGAAGCTAGCAACAAATGGTGGAACACCAATTAGCTTAGCACCTAGCGAAGACGGTTCTTCTTTAACCTTTAGCAAACCAAGTGATGATGGTTCATCAACAATGCCAGTTGAATTGAAAGGCGTTGCAGCGGGAACAACAGAGAATTCTGCAATTAATAAAGCCCAATTAGATGAACTGAAAAATCAATTAGGTTTATCGGATACACCAGAAGTATCTCCAACGGAAAGCCCAGCAGGAAAAGATGGTTTAGACGGCAAAACATTAACCGAAAAAGCTAATGCCTTGCGTGATGGTTTGGCGGGTAACGTGGTTTATACCGATCCAAATGGTAACCGCTTAGTAAAAGGTTCTGATGGTAAGTATTATCCTGCTGAACAAGTGGGTAATAAAGTGCAAGGGACTGATGGTAAATGGTATCCAGAAGGCACAACATTTAAAGATGGCAATCCTATTGCGAAAGATGGTTCTTCAGCTACCGCTTTAGGTGATACAGATACGCCAAAAGAAGTTGCTAAAGATAGCATTGTTTCAACAGCAGTGAATCCAGATGGCAGCACAGCAAACCCAATTCAAATGGGTAATGTGAAAAGTGGCTTAGGGTTGGATGGATCAGCTGGCAATAATGGTCAAGATGCTAATGCAGCAGATCCAAAAGCGATTACTGCTGAAGCAGCAAAAAATGCCATTGCAGGAGCCGATGGGCAATCTGGTTTATTAACCAAATCTGGAGCAGACTTAAACAAAGTGGCAACCGTTGGTGATTTACAAGCCTTGGCTCAAGCAGGATTGGATTTTAATGGAAATAATACTGATGCGGTTGTTCACCGTCCACTTGGCACGAAATTAGAGATTGTAGGCGATAGCCCAGCAACTAATTTTGCAAGTGCGGTCGGAAATATCAATGTTTTTGGCGATCCAACGAATAACAAATTAGTGATTCAGTTAAGCAAGGTGCTAACGAATATCACGAGTATCGGCGGTGGCGTCAAAGATTCAGTAACAGATAAAACATCGACAAACCCAGAAGATCAAAAGGCACAATTAACCTTTAATGACGATGATCTCGCATTAAATAATAAAACCTTATCTGGTGTGAAAAGTGCGATTAAACCTGCAACAGAAACACAAGATAAAACAATGTTAGATCACCTTAAAGAAGCGGCAAAAGATAAAGGTTCTAGTGTTGTGAATGTGGAAGATCTTGCAGAGGTTACCGCCGCATTAGAAACTGAATTGACTGATAAAGGCTTATCTTTTGGTGGCGACAGTGGTGAGAAGGTTTCTCGCAAATTAGGTGAACAACTGGATGTGAAAGGTGGGGTAACTGATCCAGCGAAATTAACCGATAATAATATTGGTGTGGTTACTGATCCTGATAACAATGCGTTAATAGTGAAATTGGCGAAAGAGATTTCAAATATTTCTTCTATTACAACAGAAACGAAAGATGGGCAAAGTGCTACCTTTAATTCTGCGGGAATGACAATTACAGGCTCTGATGACAAAGCAGGACAAAGTGCGAGCTATGGTTTAGGCGGCACAACGCTTACGAATGGAGAAAATAAAGCGGAACTTAAGCCAGAATCTCTTACCTTTAGTGATGCGACAAATCCTGATGGGGCTAAGTCTTCACTGAGTAAAGATAGTTTGAGTTTTACTAAAAAAGACGGCTCAGACGGTATCAGTGTAAATGGTGAAAAAGGCACTATTTCAAACTTGGCTGATCGCACTCTAGTGGGACAAGACGGTAATGGCCCATTGAGCAGTAATTATGGTACAGGCAATAACCGTAATAATGCAGCTACAGAAGGAGCATTAAAAGATCTTGCAGATAAATTGGGTGTAAGCACACCGAATACTTTACCAATTGATAGTGCTACTGGTCCAAGCGGTGTTGATGGTTTAAATGGAACTTCTGTGTTAGATAAAATCCAAGCATTGCGTGATGGAACTGCGGGTAATACGGTTTATACCAATGAACAAGGTGAACGTTTAGTGAAGATCACGACGCCAGATGGTTCATCAGCTTATTATAAAGCGGGAGATTTAACGAAAGATCCTACAACGGGAGCATTAACACCAAATCCGAATACAACACCTGTACCATCAACGAATATAGTGATATCAAACGTTAATCCAGATGGTTCAACCACTTCTCCAACGCAGATCGCCAATGTGAAAAGTGGGTTAGGATTAGATGGTTCAGCGGGTAATAATGGTGTGGATGGTAATCCGGCAAACCCTCAAGCAATTACTGCTGATGCAGCGAAAAAAGCCATTGCAGGAACCGATGGGCAATCTGGTTTATTAACCAAATCTGGAGCAGACTTAAACAAAGTGGCAACGGTTGGTGATTTACAAGCACTTGCTCAAGCTGGATTGGACTTTGTGGGTAACAATGAAGAAAATGTTCATCGCCCATTAGGTACGCAACTTAAAGTGGTAGGTGATGGCGTTGATGCAGCTAAAGCAGAAAGCTTTGAGAGTGCAACAGGCAATATTAATGTGAAAAGTAATGCCACAGATAATAGCTTAACAGT
Source organism: Avibacterium paragallinarum (assembly GCF_011765605.1). Classification (NCBI taxonomy): domain Bacteria; kingdom Pseudomonadati; phylum Pseudomonadota; class Gammaproteobacteria; order Pasteurellales; family Pasteurellaceae; genus Avibacterium; species Avibacterium paragallinarum. The sequence goes on along the minus strand of NZ_CP050316.1, from coordinate 1,295,236 downwards.
GCAGTTAGCTAAAGATCTGAAAAACCTAACATCATCTGAATTTAAAGACGCAGAAGGAAATACAACCACTGTAAATGGGGCGGGAATCACTATTGCACCTCCAGCAAAAGATGATGGTAGTGTTGCACCTTCCGTTTCACTGAGTAGTAAGGGTTTAGATAACGGTGGTAATAAGATCACTAACTTGGCAAAAGGTCAGGATGATGGTGATGCTGTGACTATTGCACAGTTAAAAGAACTTACTCAAGCTGTAACGGGAAGTAGTAATATTAATATCGCGAATAAAGAGGTTAATAAAGATAATAAAGGATTAGATGACGGTACCATCTTTGAAGGTGAAACGAGTGGTGATGTTCTTGTACAAGATGGTAAACCTGTACTTAAAACCTATAATGTTTCTGACCAGAAAGAGTATTTAACCAACTCGGTATATACTGCAATTAGCAATATGAACGAGCAAGGGATTAAGTTCTTCCATACTAATGATGGTGAAACAAAACAGACAGATCAAGCGAGCAATACAGAAGACTCAAGTGCAAGTGGAGCTTACGCAACAGCTGTCGGTTATCAATCCAGTGCAGAAGGTGAAAATTCTTTGGCGATGGGTAGCGGTTCTGTGGTTAAAGGTGAAAACAGTATTGTTATTGGTTCTGAAGGCAGTGTTCACGGTAGTGATAGCATTAGTGTCGGAACAGGTAATGAAGTTTTCGGGAATAACTCAGGGGCTTTCGGTGACCCGAGTATTATTAATGCAACAAGCAGTTACTTAGTTGGTAATGATAGTACGCTTGGTTCAGGAAAGGAATTGACAACATTACTTGAAAAACGGAAAGCATTAACTCGCCCTACGCGTCCAGGTAAATTGGAAAAGAAAGGTGAAAATGAATCCGATCAAGAGTATCAAAACAGAGTCAATGTTTATTTAGAAAAAATGGTGGAATATAACACCGCACTTGCGGATTATATGGAAAAACGCGAGGAATTTAATGAGAAAATCACCGCATTAAGTGAGAAAACACAGGGTGTTATGGCAATGGGTAACAATGTGACGGTAACACAAGGGTCACACGGTGCCTTAGTAATGGGAAGTAACAGTTATGTTAATGTGGTCAATAGTGGGCTTGATACAAACATACAAGGTATTGCCATTGGTAATAACACGCGTGTTGAGACGAATGCAAGTAGTGTTGCATTGGGTAGTGGTGCTCGCGCTTTACAATCTTTAGAAGCGTTACAAGCTGCCACTGTGTATGCCCACGAGCAAGCTGTAGGTAAAGGCAGTGAGGTTATTGGTGAGGTATCTTTCGGTAAAGAGGGAGAATACCGCCGTTTAACTAACGTAGCTGCTGGAGCTGCCGATACTGATGCGGTGAATGTAAGTCAGTTGAAAGGTGTTGCATCAAATATCAATCAACAACTGAATAATCTTTCTCAAAACATCAGTGGCGTTGCGGCTTCTTCCGCTGCAATGGCGAATTTACCTCAAGCCTATCTTCCAGGTAAAAGTATGGTTGCCGTTTCCACGGGTTACCATAAAGGGCAATCTGCTATTGCCTTAGGGGTATCTCGTATTGCAGATAATGGTAAATTAATCATTAAAGCCAGTGCTAGCCATAATACGCAAAACGACTTTACTGGTGGAATTGGCGTTGGGTATCAATGGTAAGATAATTTGCCCTCTTAGTTTAAGAGGGCAATATTTGAGATTCGCTGAAATTTGACATTAATAAAAAAGGACAGATTTATTCAACCTGTCCTTTTTTTATGGGTAAGCTATTTTTTTAAACGCTCCGCGTGTAATTTTTTTTGCTCTTTCATTTTTTGGCTGATTTCTTTGCGTTGTTTGGAAAGATCGGCGTTGCGGATAGTGTAGTCATCAACACGGCTTTCATAGTCATCACGCATATTCTCGATGATGATGCGAATGTCTTCCACGCTCATATCATCGCGGATATATTGGTTTAAATTATCAAGTAAAAGGACACGCTTTTGGTTATCGCGAATTTTGCGGTTGTTGTCCTCCATATCACGCAATAGTTTGTTTTTTAAACGATACATACGCACATACTCCAAGACATCTTGGAAAGATTGTTTATTCACAGTTTCCATAAAGTTAAACTCTCTGATTAGATTAAAAGGAAATTCAAGCGGGTGTAACCCTGTTGCCTGAGTTAATGTAGTCTTTTTTGCTTTTTTCGTCAAAGCATTCCGCTACTTTTTGTGGGGAAAATCAAAAATTTTTCTGAATTAAATAAAAGTCGGTTGATTACCGTTCCCTGAGGTGATAAAACTAACAAATTCTTTTATGACGATTAGGAAGTGAAAATGACACAAGTATTTAATTTTAGTGCGGGGCCGGCAATGATGCCGCGTGAAGTTTTGGAGCAAGCACAGGCGGAACTATTAAATTGGCAAGGTCAGCATACTTCGGTGATGGAAGTGAGCCATCGCGGGAAATTGTTTATGGAGCTGATTACGCAAGCTGAAAAAGATTTTCGTACCCTTTATCATATTCCTGATAATTACAAAATTCTCTTTTTACAAGGCGGGGCGAGAGGGCAATTTGCTGCGGTGCCGATGAATTTAATTGGCGAGAAAGGCAAGGCACTATATTTAACCAGTGGTCATTGGTCGGCAACGGCTGCGAAAGAAGCCCGCTTGTTTTGCGAAGTTGATGAAATCAATATTTTAGCTGAAGGCGAAGAACTCAAAATTGGTAATCTTGATTTTAGCAATATCGCTGAGCAGTATGATTATGTGCATTATTGCCCGAATGAAACCATCAGCGGTGTGGAAATTTTTGATGTGCCAAAAGTGGGCAATGCGGTGTTGGTGGCAGATATGTCTTCTAATATTCTTTCCCGTGAAATTGACATTAACCAATTTGGCATTATTTACGCGGGTGCGCAGAAAAATTTAGGGCCCGCAGGTATTACCATTGTGATTGTGCGTGAAGACCTCATCGGCAAAGCACGCAAAGCCACGCCTTCTATTTGGAATTATGAAGTGCAAGCCAATAGCGATTCTATGATTAACACCCCGCCGACCTTTGCGTGGTATTTGTGTTCGCTCGTGTTCAAATATTTGCTAGAACGTGGCGGCGTGAAAGCGGCGGAAAAACGCAATCAAGAAAAAGCCCAGCTGCTTTATGATTATTTAGATCAAAGCGATTTCTATCATAATTCTGTAGCAAAAAACAACCGCTCTTTAATGAACGTTACCTTTACCACAGGCAACGATGAACTCAATATGAAGTTTGTTAGCGAAGCTACCGAAGCGGGATTGCAAGCATTAAAAGGCCATAAAGTGATTGGCGGAATGCGAGCTTCCATTTATAACGCAATGCCAATTGAGGGCGTGCAAGCCTTAATTGCCTTTATGGAAAAATTTGCCGCTGAAAATCGTTAATTTTATTTTTATCATCAAAGGCTTGTTGATTTATCTAGACAAGCCTTTGTTATTCGCTGTATCAACAATTAAAAACAAGGAACAACAATGCAATTTATTGATGTTGCAAATGAGGGAGTGAAATCCCTCTCCCCTTATCAAGCGGGAAAACCCATTGAAGAATTAGAACGCGAATTGGGCATTCAAAATATTGTGAAACTCGCTTCAAATGAAAACCCTTTTGGCTTTCCGCAAAGTGCCATTGAAGCGATCCAAGCACAGTTGCCCCATTTAACCCGTTACCCCGATGCCAACGGTTTTGAGTTAAAAGCCGTAATCGCCGAGAAATTTGGCGTGAATCCTGAACAAATCACCCTTGGCAATGGCTCAAATGATCTTTTGGAATTGTTTGCTCACACCTTTGCCAGTGAAAAAGATGAAATTATTTATTCGCAATACGCCTTTATTGTGTACCCGCTGGTTACCAAAGCCATTAATGCGGTGGCAAGAGAAATTCCAGCCAAAAATTGGGGACACGATTTAGACGGCTTTTTGCAAGCAATCAACGCGAAAACCAAGTTGATTTACATTGCTAATCCAAATAATCCAACGGGAAATTTCCTTTCACAACAAGCACTTGAAACCTTTTTAGCTCAAGTGCCAGCCCATATCATTGTGGTGCTTGATGAGGCTTATACGGAATTTACTCGCCCAGAAGAACGCATTGATTCTTTTGCCTTAGCGAAAAAATACCCGAATTTAATTATTTCTCGTTCCCTTTCCAAAGCTTATGGATTGGCAGGATTGCGTATTGGTTATGCGGTGTCTAACCCTGAAATTGCGGATTTATTAAACCGTGTTCGTCAGCCCTTTAATTGCAATGTGTTAGCTTTATCCGCCGCCGCAGCGGTGTTGAAAGATGACGCATTTGTGGAGAAAGTGGCACAAAACAACCGCACAGAAATGCAACGTTATGAACAATTTTGCCAACAACATCAGTTGGACTATATCCCGTCAAAGGGCAATTTTATCACCATTGATTTCAAACGCCCTGCACAGCCTATTTATGAAGGGCTATTGCGTGAAGGCGTGATCGTCCGCCCGATTGCGGGGTATGGAATGCCAAATCATCTACGAGTGAGCATTGGCTTACCTGAAGAAAATGACAAATTTTTCACCGCACTTTTAAATGTCTTAAAGCAAGGATCGGGGGAGTAATGGAAAAATTAACGCTACAACCCATTTCTTTTGTGGAGGGCGAAATTAATCTTCCCGGTTCAAAAAGCTTATCTAACCGTGCTTTGCTTCTCGCCGCTTTAGCGAAAGGTACAACACGCGTGAAAAACTTGCTCGACAGCGATGATATTCGCCATATGCTCAACGCCCTGCAAGCCCTTGGGGTGAAATATCAGCTTTCTGAAGATAAATCAGTCTGCGAAATCCAAGGCGTTGGCGGTGCATTCCAATGGCAAAGCGGTTTATCCCTTTATCTTGGCAACGCGGGAACGGCGATGCGACCTTTGAGTGCCGCATTATGCTTAAGAGGGGAAGTGCCTGCGGAAATCATTTTAACGGGTGAACCGCGAATGAAAGAGCGTCCAATCAAGCATTTGGTTGAGGCGTTACGCCAAGTTGGAGCGGAAATCAGCTATTTAGAAAATGAGGGCTACCCACCAATTGCTATTCAAAATCGTGGTTTAAATGGGGGAAAAGTGCAAATTGACGGATCAATTTCGTCCCAATTTTTGACCGCACTTTTAATGGCAGCCCCATTGGCTTCGGGCGATATGGAAATTGAAATCATCGGCGATCTGGTTTCCAAACCTTATATTGACATCACCCTCGCGATGATGAAAGACTTTGGCGTATCTGTTCGTAATGACAACTACCAAAAATTCTTCGTGCAAGGCAAGCAAAGCTATATTTCACCACAAACTTATTTAGTGGAGGGCGATGCCTCTTCTGCCTCTTATTTCCTCGCGGCGGGTGCGATTAAAGGCAAAGTGAAAGTAACGGGAATCGGCAAAAACTCCATTCAAGGGGATCGTTTATTTGCCGATGTATTAGAAAAAATGGGTGCAAAAATCACTTGGGGCGAGGATTTTATCCAAGCAGAAAAAGGCGAACTAAAAGGCATTGATATGGATATGAACCATATCCCCGATGCTGCAATGACCATTGCCACCACCGCATTATTTGCTGAGGGTGAAACTATCATTCGCAATATTTACAACTGGCGAGTAAAAGAAACTGACCGCCTGAGTGCAATGGCAACGGAACTGCGAAAAGTGGGGGCAGAAGTGGAAGAGGGCGAAGATTATATCCGCATTCAGCCTCTCGACTTATCCGCGTTCAAAACCGCAGAAATCGCCACCTACAACGACCACCGAATGGCAATGTGCTTCGCCCTCGTCGCACTTTCCAACACCCCTGTTACCATTCTCGATCCCAAATGCACCGCGAAAACCTTCCCAACATTCTTTGAGGAATTTGCGAAGATTGTACGATAAATAGAAAACCTGCCCCAAATGGGGCAGGTTAGCTCAATTAATGATTTGCTTGATAAATAAGTACCGCTCTATCATCAAAACTATAATTTCCTTTTGCAACACCTTTTGTTGAAGGATGCTTTATTCTCATTCTATCTGATTTTAAGGTGCTATGTAGTTCTTCTTCGTAAGCCTGAATAGAAGGCTCTTTAGGGTAGGTTTCATAACCATCAGAACTAAGTTCAATAATTTTTGGTGTATGATCAAACTTCCAAACTTTTAATTCGGAATTAGGAATATCAAAACCATCAATTGCCCAAAATTGAAATGCTTTCGGGGCATTTGGGTTATTTTGAAATTCAGATTGACGTTTTAACAATGGTAAAATGTAAAAACGACCTAAATCATTTTCAGCCACTTGTTCATCAGTTAAGCCTAGTTCTTTAATCACTTTCACTCGCAAAGCACTATTTAAGGTATCGACTAATTTCTCCTCATCATTATAAGCAATACCATCAATTCTTGCTTTAGAATCACCAATTGCAACTAATTCATTGGTATCAAAGTTATACCAAATTAATGTTGCAGTTGGGCGAAAAAGCGGATTTTTAGCAAAATCAATGTCTTTATTTTGCGAATAAAAATTTTGATATTCCGTATTGATCCGTTTCAGAACCTCTTCTTTAGGTGTGTTTGGCGGTAAAGATTGGAAAACAGTTTGAATAATATCTCGGCTTACACGTCCCCCTTTTTTGCCATCATATTTTTTCCCTGATTTATCTGTCGCCCCATCAAAAACGGCTAGATAATGTTCATTAAAGAATAGCCCATCTTCACATTGTGCATTATTTTTTTCGCCTGCTCCAATTTTTGATTGAATAAAATAGTTTACTTTTCCGTGAGTAAGTACTTCTTGCTGAGGTTTATCATAAACTAAATCATCAGTGGCAAACGCTTGTAAAGAAAGCATACTAAGTAAACATAAAGCAAACTTTTTCATTTTCACTCCTTATTTAAAATAATTTTTCGCATTATCAAAACAAATGTTTTTGACCATTTGTCCGAGTAGCTCGAGCTCATTAGGAGCTTCGCCGTTTTCTACCCAATTTCCGATCATTTCACATAAAATTCGGCGGAAATATTCGTGGCGAGTGAAAGAAAGGAAGCTACGGGAATCGGTGAGCATTCCGACAAATTGGCTTAATAACCCGAGTTGAGCCAGTTGTTGTAGTTGGCGTTGCATTCCGTCTTTTTGATCGTTGAACCACCAGCCTGAGCCGAATTGGATTTTTCCTGCAATGCCTCCTGTTTGGAAGTTACCAATCATACTGGCGATCATTTCATTGTCGCGAGGGTTTAGACAATACAAAATTGTTTTTGGAAGCTGGTTGGTTTGATCCATTAAATCCAGCAATTTTGCGAGCGGTTCGGCATAAGGGCGATCGCCAATGGAATCAAAACCGCTGTCTGCCCCTAATAAACGAAACATTCGCGTATTATTATTGCGTAAAGCTCCAATGTGCATTTGCATCACCCACTGGCGTTCACCATATTCTTTGGCAAGCCAAACTAAAAGTGCGGTACTAAATTGAGCGATTTTTTCTTCGTCTAATGTTTTACCTTGTAAACGTTGTTGTAAAATTTGATCTAACACTCGTTCTTCAGGAATTGGGGCAAAACGAACAATTTCCATCCCGTGATCAGCAGATTTACAGCCATTACGATCAAAATGTTCAAGGCGTTTTGATAAGGCTTGTTTCAATGTATCAAAGGAACAGATCTCAATATCACTTACTTCTGAAAGTTGAGAGATATATTTGGAAAATCCATCAAGCTCGATTTTGAATGCTTTATCTGGACGCCAACTTGGCACAACTTCAATATTGAAGCTAGGATCATTGGCAATTTGTTGATGATATTCAAGGTTGTCAATTGGATCGTCTGTTGTGCCAGACAGCTGAACATTCATTTGCTGCATTATGCCACGTGCTGAAAATTCGGGCTGTTGCAACATTTCATTGCATTGATGCCAAATTTTTTCGGCTGAGTCAGGGTTAAATAAGATTTGAGTAATGCCAAAAGGGCGGCGTAATTCCAAATGCGTCCAATGATAAATCGGGTTACCAAGACAAAGCGGAACGGTTTTCGCCCAAGCGAGGTACTTTTCATAGTTTGACGCATTTCCTGTAATGAGCTTTTCATCAATGCCCGCAGTTCGCATTGCTCGCCATTTGTAATGATCCCCTTCTAGCCAAATTTCACTGAGATCGTTAAATTGACGATTTTCCGCAATATCTTTCGGGCTAAGGTGGCAGTGATAATCAAAAATCGGCTGTGGTGCGGCGTATTGATGATAAAGCTGCTTTGCTGTTTCACTGGATAATAAAAAATCCTGATCCATAAATACTTTCATTTTACACCCCACTATATGCAGAGAACCCACCATCAACAGGAATGATGACGCCATTGACGAAACTGGAATATTGGTTGTCGATCAAGAACAATAATGCCCCTAATAATTCTTCTGGTTCACCAAAACGTGCCATTGGGGTGTTGGTGAGAATTTTATTGGCTCGGGCGGTTGGATTGCCATTTTCATCAAATAATAATGCCCTATTTTGGTTGCTGACAAGAAAGCCAGGGGCGATGGCGTTACAGCGAATCCCCACTTTTGAGAAATAGACGGCAAGCCATTGAGTGAAGTTGCTGATTGCCGCTTTGGCTCCCGAGTAAGCAGGGATTTTGGTGAGCGGTGTAAAGGCGTTCATACTGGAAATATTGACGATATTTGCTCCCGCTTTCCCCATCATATCTTTGGCGAAAACTTGGGTTGGCAATAATGTGCCTAAGTAATTGAGATTAAATACAAATTCGATGCCTGATTTGTCCAATTCAAAGAAAGTTTTGGTGTTCGCGGGCAAATCAAATTGATGAAATTCGTTGTCGGTAGTGGCTTTAGGGTTATTGCCTCCCGCACCGTTGATTAAAATATCACAAGTGCCAAAATCTTGTGTAATAGCGTTGCGGGTTTGCACTATGCTAGCTAAGTCTAACACGTTGGTTTGATAGGCTTTCGCAATACCGCCCGCTTGGTTGATTTCTTCAGCAACTTGGTTTGCCGCGTCAAAATTAATATCCAGTAAGGCGATTTTTGCTTGTGTTTTTGCCAGTGCTTTGGCAAGAAACGCACAAAGCACGCCACCAGCTCCTGAAATCACGATAACTTTATTTTTAAGATTGTGGTGTTGAGCGATGTTGTTCATTTTTGTTTCCTTCTATAAAAAGTGCGATAAAAACATACCGCACTTTATCATTACGATTATTTAAGGGTTTCGATACGTTCGATATAAGGTTTTAACGCTGGGTTTTGTTTTGCGGTGTCGTGCATTGTTTTCACTGCTTGAACGAATGGGGTTTTATCGACAGGCACAAATTGTACATTCAGTTGTTTTTGGGCTTTTGCTCGCTCTTCGGCAATCATTTTTGTCCAAATCTCTTTGTGATAAAGCATTGAATTATCCGCCGCTTGTTTTAAGATTTTTTGCTGTTCTGGCGTGAGTTTATTCCAAGACTTGAGGCTAATGAGTAACACATCGGGGATCATTGTATGTTCATCTTCGCTGAAATATTTTGCCACTTCACCGTGCCGTGCAAGCGTGAGTGCGGTTTCATTGTTCTCCGCTCCATCTACGACTTTTTGTTGAAGTGCAGTATAAAGCTCGCCATAGGCTAATGGCGTTGGTGAAGCTCCCATCAGTTTAATCATTTCAACCGCTGTTGGGCTTGGTTGAACACGAATTTTCATTCCTTTTAAATCTTCAGGGGATTTTATCGGTTTATTCGCATAGAAACTTCTTGCTCCGCCATCATAATAGGTTAAGCCAATAAAGCCTTTATCTTTGGAGTTTTGCAGAATTTTTTGCCCAACCTCTTGATCGGCTAATACTCGGTAATAATGTTCCCGATCTTGGAATAAATAAGGCAAATTAAATGCACCATAAGAGATTTCAAAGGCTTCCATTTCACTTGCATTTGATTTTGCCATATCCAATGAGCCTGCTTGTAATAGTTCCATTGATTCACGTTGTGAACCTAATTGGCTATTTGGATAAATGCGGATCACCACTTCACCATTGGTAAGCTGTTTCACTTCATCAGCCATATGTTGCATTGAGAGATGCACGGGGTGGGTTTTATCATTGTTATGGCTAATTTTTAACGTTGTTTTCGCTTGCGAGGAAAGGGCGATCCCCATTGAAAGCATTGTCATTAAAACGGTGGAAAGTAGGCTTTTTTTCATTTGATTCTCCTTAGTTGTTGAGAGCTATTGAGTTATGAAAGTAATGACAATCATCATTTTGGCCGTTTGAGTTCAAAATACCTCTGCGTGTTTTCCTAGTTTGCGGGGTAATTGACTATTTTGTTCTGAACATTAACGACTAAACGATCATATGAACAATAAGGTTATTGTTCGTGCTTTAAATATAACCATCGGCGGTAATAGTTCAATCCAATTTTTTAAAATTGGTGAACCAGATCACAAAATTAATTATTTTTTATTGCTTTTCTTATCATTTTTAGCAAAATTGGAATGCCAAAATAAAGAAAAGGGGAAGTCTGATGGAAAAATTTATCCATTTTATGAATAAAACATTGTCAATAATGTGCGTTATTCTTTGTTCTGTACTGGTTTGCTGCGTGGTGTGGCAAGTCTTTTCTCGTTATATCCTCAATACGCCTAGCACCTATACTGATGAATTAGCGCGTTTTCTGTTTATTTGGGTCGGGCTAATTGGAGCAGCTTATGCTTTGGGGCAAAAGAAACATCTTGCCATTGATTTGTTGGCAACAAAATTTGAGCATTCACCGAAGCAATTTCATCAATTAACGTTAGCCATTAATGGTATTAGTTTGTTTTTTGTGCTGATGATTATGTGCTACGGCGGTGTAAATCTTGTGCGGGATACAATGGCAAATGGGCAAATTTCACCCGTACTAGGCATTGAAATGGGGTTAGTTTATTTAGCGATTCCAATTAGTGGTTTATTTATGTTGCTCTATTTGCTAAGAGATTTATTCAATAATTTTCAACAAATTAAGATGAACGCATAGGAGGAAATCGTAATGGAATGGTCCACGATTATTGTTCTAAGTACAAGTTTCTTTATTCTTTTATTTATTGGCGTGCCAATTTCATTTTCGATTGGTATTGCTTCATTACTAACGATCTCGCTTTCTTTGCCTTTTGATTCTGCTATTGCGGTGATTTCGCAAAAAATGGCATCGGGATTAGATAGCTTTTCATTGCTAGCCATTCCCTTTTTCATCTTAGCGGGCAATATTATGAATCGAGGCGGAATTGCGTTACGTTTGATTGAATTTGCCAAAGTGATTGGTGGTCGGTTGCCCGGTGCATTGGCTCACGTTAATGTGCTTGCCAATATGATGTTTGGCTCAATCTCAGGCTCTGCGGTGGCTTCTGGGGCGGCAATGGGCGGTATAATGTCGCCATTACAGAAAAAAGAGGGCTATGATCCCGCCTTTTCAACCGCAGTGAATATCGCTTCTTGCCCTACGGGGTTGCTTATTCCACCAAGTAACACTTTTATTGTGTATTCTCTCATCTCAGGTGGTACTTCGATCGGGGCGTTGTTTTTGGCTGGCTATATTCCGGGCATTTTGATGGGGTTATCCATTATGCTAATTGTGGGATTTATCGCGAAAAAGCGTCATTACCCGATTTCGCCAAAACCAACACTTAACGAAGCCTTGAAAAAAACCTTAGACGCACTACCTAGTTTGGGCTTAATCATTGTGATTATGGGAGGGATTATTGGGGGAATTTTTACCGCGACCGAAGCCTCTGCCTTTGCGGTTGTTTATACTTTAATTTTAGCGATGGTGGTTTATCGTGAAGTGAAACTCAAAGAGTTGCCTCAAATTATTCTTGATTCCGTTGTAACCACGGCGATCGTTTTATTATTAATAGGCACATCAATGGGAATGTCGTGGGCGATGGCAAATGCGGATATTCCCTATACTATTAGCGATGCCTTGCTTGCTGTATCAGAAAATCCGATTGTTATCTTATTGATTATTAACCTCATTTTATTAGTGGTCGGCGTATTTATGGATATGACACCCGCCTTATTGATCTTTACCCCAATATTTTTACCGATTGTTACCGAGCTGGGAATGGATCCCGTGCATTTTGGTATTGTAATGGCGTTTAATTTATCCATTGGAATTTGTACACCGCCCGTTGGAAGTGCATTATTTATTGGTTGCTCTGTGGGAGGCGTGAAAATTAATCAAGTCATTAAGCCCTTATTGCCATTCTACTTTGCATTAATTTTTACCTTGCTATTGGTTACCTATCTCCCTGAGATTAGCTTGTTTTTACCAAAACTCTTATTAGGTTATTAGAGGTGGAAAATGAAAACATTAAAACGCTGGCAGTATGTTAAACAAGCGGAAAATCATATTCAGCTTGAATGTGAATACCAATTTTCTTTGCATATTTTTATTTTAGAACAGGATATTTTTCGCATTGCGTTCTCGCATAATGGCGAATTTCGTTTACCCGACACTTGGTCGATTAGCCCGAATGGTGCGGATATTCCTTGGCAAGGGCGAGATAAATGGGATTTATCAGGTTTTAGCCTACCGTCCTATCAATTTACGCAAAAAGAAAGCCGCATTGAAATTTGCACCTCAAAACTCAAACTCATTGTCCATCAACCCTTATGGCTTGAATGGCAACGTGCGACAGAAAAAGGTTGGCAAACCATTGCTCAAGATCGAAAGAGCGGTGCTTATTTAATGGGAATTTCCCAACAGCAAATCGCCCATTTTATGGATCGCTCTCTTGATCGCCATTATTACGGATTGGGTGAAAAATCGGGAAATTTAAACCGTTATGGCAGACGTTTTGAAATGCGTAATTTAGATGCAATGGGCTATAACGCTGAAACCACCGATCCTTTATATAAGCACATTCCTTTTTATATTACTCATACCTCGCAAGGCAGTTACGGGCTGTTCTATGATAATTTATCCCATTGCTGGTTTGATTTAGGCAATGAATTAGATAATTACCATTTGCCGTATCGTTCTTATCGAGCCGATGATGGTGATCTAGATTATTACTTTATTTTAGGCTCACAAATTCTTGACGTTACGAAAAAATATTGCCGTTTGACTGGGGGAACACTTTTTTCACCGAAATGGAGCTTGGGATATAGTGGCTCAACGATGTCTTATACGGATGCCCCTGATGCACAAGAACATCTAAAAAACTTCGTAAATTTATGCCGCACTTTTGCTATCCCTTGTGATTCATTCCAGCTTTCTTCAGGTTATACCTCCATTCAGGGGAAACGCTATGTCTTTAATTGGAATAAAGACAAAATTCCGAATCCTCAGCAAATGACCCACTATTTTCACCAAGCGGGAATGAAAGTGGCAGCGAATATCAAGCCTTGTTTATTGCAAGATCACCCTAGATATCAAGAGGTTGCGAAAGCGGGATTATTTATTAAAGATTCTTTATCAAATCAGCCTGAACGCTCAATGTTTTGGGACGATGAAGGCTCACATTTGGATTTCACCAATCCTAAAACCATTGAATGGTGGAAAAGTAACGTAACAACCCAACTGTTAGCTTACGGCATTGATGCCACTTGGAATGATAATAATGAGTTTGAAATTTGGGACGAGCAAGCCCGTTGTGATTATTTTGGTGAACCAAACCAATCAAATTATTACGCCCCTTAATGCCTCTATTAATGATGAAAGCCTCTTATGAAGCTCAACTGGCTTATCAACCTGAGCAACGCCCTTACTTAATTTCGCGTTCGGGAATGGCAGGAATGAACCGCTATGTGCAAACTTGGAGTGGCGACAATCGCACGAGTTGGCACACCTTAAAATACAACATTAAGATGGGGCTAGGTATGAGTTTATCCGCTCTCTATAATATTGGACACGATGTCGGTGGTTTTTCGGGGGATAAACCTGAGCCAGAATTATTTGTGCGTTGGGTACAAAACGGCATAATGCACCCACGCTTTACTATTCATTCTTGGAATGATGATCATAGTGTCAATGAGCCTTGGATGTATCCTGAGGTGCTCAATATTATTCGTGCGACCATTGAACTTCGCTATAAATTACTCCCTTATTTATACAATTTGCTGTGGAAAGCACATCAATACTACGAACCAATGTTACGCCCGACATTTTTAGATCACGAAAATGATGCCAAAACCTTTCAAGAGAATGATGATTATTTATTAGGCGAAAATTTACTTGTTGCTTCCGTAGTTGAACCCAACCAGCGAACAAGGAAAGTGTATTTGCCGAATAATCAAGTGGGTTGGTACGACTTCTTTGATCATCAATGGTTCTGTGGCGGGCAGGAAATAATGACTTCCGCCCCATTAGAGCATATTCCACTTTTTATTAAAGCAGGCTCGATTTTACCTCTAAACCCTGCTCAGCGTTTAAACACTCAACAAGATGATTGCCGAGAGTTGCTTATAATGCCATTCATTGGCAAAGGGCAAGCGGATATACAAATTTTTGATGATGACGGCGAAAGTTTTCATTATTTAAAAACACATTTTTGCTTATTTGATATTCATTTAAATTGCGATGAAAAAACAATCAACTTAACAATCAAACGCACGGGTTCTTTCCGACCAGCTTATAACGTGCTACATTTCCGTCTGCCAAAAAATGAACAACGTATTTTATGGGTTAATGGCAAGCCTTTAACGCCCAAGTGTTCCATTCTTTTATCAGACATACATTAGGACATCTATATGATAATTGATGATTTACGTTCCTATAAAAAAATAGGTAATGAATTAAAACAACAACTTAAAAGTGGAACTTATCATATCGGTGATAAGTTACCTCCAGAAAGAGAACTCGCCGAGTTTTTCAATGTGAGCCGTACTGTCATACGGGAAGCCTTAATTATGTTAGAAATTGAAGGCTTTGTTGAAGTGCGAAAAGGTTCGGGCGTATATCTCATTGATTTACCTCGCCAAGCAGACAACGATGAGTTCTTAGAACAAATTGATGTTGGACCTTTTGAATTGCTTCAAGCGAGGCAGTTACTTGAAAGTAGCATTGCTGAATTTGCCGCTATTCAAGCGACCCGTTCGGATATTACAAAGCTTAAAGACATTTTACTGCGAGAAAGACAAACATTAGAACAGGGAGATGAAGATTACATTGCTGATGAAGATTTTCACCGCACGATTGCAGAAATTACCCAAAATGAAGTGATCGTACAAATGCAAAAATCACTTTGGGAACTGAGAACAAGTAGCAAAATGTGGCAAGGGTTACATTCCCATATACCCGATCAAAATTATCGTCATCTATGGATTAAAGATCACGAAAATATTGTTGCGGCAATGCAGAAAAAAGATCCTATGCTTGCCCGTAATGCAATGTGGCAACATTTAGAAAATGTGAAACAGAAATTATTTGAGCTTTCTGATGTTGATGATCCTAATTTTGATGGCTATCTCTTTAATTTAAGCCCCGTCGTTGTGGGGATTGGAACAAAATAAACCTAATATTTATTACTAAGGAGTAAAAAATGGAACAAACTTGGCGTTGGTATGGGCCTAATGACCCAGTATCTTTGGCGGATATTCGACAAGCAGGGGCAACGGGGATTGTTACTGCATTGCATCATATTCCTAATGGACAAATTTGGTCGATAGAGGAAATTGAAAAGCGTAAACAGCAAATTGAACAAGCGGGGCTGGTTTGGTCGGTGGTGGAAAGCGTGCCAGTGCACGAAGAAATCAAAACGCAAACGGGCAATTATCAGCAATGGATTGATAATTATAAGCAAACCTTAAAAAACTTGGCTCAATGTGGCATTGATACCGTTTGTTATAATTTTATGCCCGTTTTAGATTGGACAAGAACCGATTTGGCATACCAATTACCTGATGGTTCAAAAGCATTACGTTTTGATCACATCGCTTTTGCCGCCTTTGAACTACATATTTTGAAACGTCCGAATGCGGAGCAAACTTATACGGAAGAAGAATGCCAAGCGGCCAAAGCCTATTTTGAAAAAATGTCGGCTCAAGATATTGAACAGCTCACCCGTAACATCATTGCGGGTTTACCAGGGGCGGAAGAAGGCTATACGCTCGATGAATTTCAGACACAGTTGGATCGTTATCAACATATCTCGCCAGAAAAATTCCGTACACATTTGGCTTATTTCCTACATCAAGTTGTGCCTGTTGCCCAAGAGGTTGGCATCAAATTAGCCATTCACCCTGATGATCCACCACGCCCGATCTTGGGATTGCCTCGCATTGTTTCGACCATTGAGGATATGCAATGGTTCGTCGAAACAGAGCCTTTGCCTGCCAATGGCTTCACGATGTGTACGGGATCTTATGGCGTTCGCTCGGATAATGATTTGGTTAAAATGACAGAACAGTTCTCCGATCGCATTTATTTTGCACATTTGCGTTCTACTTGTCGCGAAGAAAATCCACTAAGTTTCCACGAAGCCGCTCATTTGGAGGGGGATGTGGATATGTTTAACGTGGTGAAAGCCTTGCTCACCGAGGAGCATCGCCGTTTAGCTCAAGGAAATACTCGCTTGATCCCAATGCGTCCCGATCACGGTCATCAAATGCTTGATGATTTACATAAAAAAACCAACCCTGGCTATTCCGCAATCGGGCGTTTAAAAGGGCTGGCTGAATTTAGAGGATTAGAAATGGCATTGAAACGCGTCTATTTTCAACAATCATAACCTCTCCAAAAGAAGCCTTAAATAACAAAAGAGCGGTGCATTTTCGCACCGTTTTTTGCATTCCCAAGTAAAAACAGGCTGAAAAAGCACCGCACTTTGAAATTATTCTAGAAAAGTTCTTCAATAAGAAAATACTTTAACTAGCGACTTTTTGATGTTTTTCTAAGGATTTGTGTTGGATGCTTACATTTTTCCCTTTAGCTCGGAAGTACTCGCCAAGTTGTTGTGCAATGTAAACGGAGCGGTGTTTTCCACCCGTGCAACCGATGGCAATGGTTAGGTAACTACGGTTGTTTTGTTCTAACATAGGCAACCAAGTTTCAATATAGTTGCGGGTGAGGTAGATAAAGTGGTTTACTTCGTTATGTTTATTTAGAAAATCAATCACGGGTTGTTCTAATCCTGTCATTGGACGAAGTTCTATGTTCCAATGGGGATTGGGAAGAAAACGCACATCAAAAACATAATCAGCATCAAGGGGAATTCCATATTTAAAGCCGAAAGATTCGATGATGATTTTGAGATCTTTTTGTTTGTGTCCACGCAAAAATTTGCGTAGATATTCCGCTAATTCGTGGTTTGATAGGTGAGTGGTATCAATAATCAAATCGGATTGTTGAATTAATGGCTCAAGATAATGATGTTCTGCATCAATTGCGGCTTCAAGGGAAAGGTCATCAATGGAAAGCGGGTGCAATCGGCGAGAATCGCTATAACGTTTAATTAGAGCACTCTGTTCTGATTCTAAAAAAATAACTTTAACTTGATGAAGTTGTCGTAAAAATTCAATATTTTGTTCTAGTTCTTGGCTTTGTTTTGGCACATTGCGAATATCAATGCTAATAGCAACGGAAGATTGTTGAGTAGAAAGCATTTCTATTAATTGAGGGAGCAGGGTGATTGGAAGGTTATCAACACAGTAATAACCGATATCTTCTAAAGCACGTAGGGCAACAGATTTTCCTGCGCCTGAGCGACCGCTAATAATGATGATTTCCATATTTCTTTTTTCTCTCTTTTTTTAGTTTATATCTCCATTGCTCATATTATTTTCGGTTTCTTCATTATTAAGGCGGTCAGCGTATTCAAAAATTTGCCAAATTTCCTCTGCACTTTGTGCTGCCCGAAGTTGTTTACATAGAGATTTATCTAATAATTTTTCAGCTAATTGCGGTAGAATAGTTTGAGCAAACTCACCACATATTGTTGAGGGAACAAGCAACGCGAAAATAAGATCGACATCACGATGATCTTGAGATTCATAATCTATCGGGGTGTTTAATTGTAAAAAGACTGCAATGGGTTTATCCCCTTTAGGCAAACGCCCTTTGGGCATCGCTACGCCATTGCCCAATCCTGAATTGCCGAGTTTTTCACGGCTGAATAAGCACTCAAAGCCACTGTGTTCGGGATCTTTATCGTCAATTTGCGAAGAAACGAGGTGGCTTATCATTTCAAAGGCTCGCTTCTTACTGGAACAAACCACACCTTGGCGGATATTTTCTGGGGTGAGTAATGTTGTAAATTTAACCATAATTTATAATTTAAATTCTTCACCAAGATAAACGCGTTTAACTTGTTCGTTATTCATCACGTCGTTTGGTGTGCCTGTGGCAATCATTTTTCCTGCACTCACGATATAGGCTCGTTCGCACACATCAAGGGTTTCTCGGACATTGTGATCGGTAATTAATACGCCTAAACCGCGATCACGCAAATCCATAATAATTTTCTTAATATCAATCACGGAAATGGGATCGACCCCCGCGAAAGGCTCATCAAGTAGAATAAATTTTGGGTTTGCCGCTAAGGCACGGGCGATTTCTACACGGCGGCGTTCGCCCCCAGAGAGGGATTGTCCGAGATTGTCGCGAATATGCCCGATACTAAATTCTTCGATTAATTCTTCTGCTCGTTCACGGCGTTGTTGGCTGTTGAGATCTTTGCGAATTTCTAATACAGCCATTAAATTTTCATAGACGCTTAAACGACGGAAAATAGAGGCTTCTTGTGGCAAATAGCCTAAGCCTTTTTTTGCACGATCGTGCATTGGTAATAGGCTAATATCTTCATTATCAATTTGAATTTTACCTTCATCTTGTTGTACTAAGCCGACAACCATATAGAATGTGGTGGTTTTTCCTGCTCCGTTTGGTCCCAGAAGCCCCACAATTTCATTAGAATGAACTTGCAAGCTCACATCAGATACCACTTTTCGGCTTTTATAACTTTTTGCTAAATGTTCCGCATAAAGGGTTGACATAGTAATGAATCCTATTTTTTTTGATTTTTTGTGCGTTCAGGGATTAGGACAGTTTTAATTCTTGATTTATTAGAACCTATTGCTTTTAGTTGTTGTTTTTTTACATCATAAGTGATGTATTGGCCTGTGATTTTACTATCTAGTTGTCTGAGTTCTGCATTTCCTGTTAAAGTTAAAAATTCTGTTCCTAAGTCATAATGTACTTTATCGCCTTTGCCATCTACAGGTTTACCATCATCTAATATTTGATGAAAGGTAACTGGTGAGCCGTAGGCATCAACAGTTTCCTTCTTCTGACTATTTTTATCAGGACGGGTGATAACCACTTTGTTGGCTTTGATAACAATCGATCCTTGTGTAATCACCACATTATCTGTGAAGGTCACTGTGTGATTTCCCATATCCAAAGATTGGTTGTTTGATTCTACATTGATAGGTTGATTAGTATCGTCTTTTAATGCTAATGCTGGGAGAGAAAGGCTCAGCATTGCACAACATAAAAGAAAATTATTTGTTAATTTCATAATACGTTTTTACCTGTTCTTGTAAAGTGGCAATTTGTTGTTGGAGGTTTCCCCTGAGTTTTAATCCGCTCGATGTAAAATTTAAGCCAGAAATGGTGGTCATTGTATCAGAAGTAATATCTTGCGTCTTTAAATTCACTTCGGCACGCTCAGTATTTATTCGCTGTAAGCGTGAATCCGCTTGTAAACTTTGTGCCAGCACATCGCCGTCTAAATACAACAAATTATTTTTGCTTAAGGTGGCATTGTTAGCACTGAGCTTCCAATTTTGATGTTCTAACTCAGGTTGGGAACTTTGCACATCAAACAAATACACAAGGGGACGCTCAAATTGTGTATGCCCATCATTATTGTAATATTCTACTTTATCGGCAAAGGCAACATATTGACGCTCCCCCGTTGGCGAATACACTGCCGTTTGCATTTTATAACCCGTGTATTCAGGTTTATCGTCCGATTTAATCAAATCCGCTAATTGTGTCGCATCGGGTTCTTGGAGGCGATAAAACCAGCCCAATAAGCCAATTGCCACTAGTGACAAAATGAGAGTCCAACGAATATTCATAAAAGAGAATCACTCATCGATTAGGATAAATTGGCGGCATAATAGCACAATTTTGTTAAAAGCAAGAACAAATGATAGCGAGCTGTCCGCTGAAAAGGCAAAAGTGCGGTCAAATTTTACCGCACTTTATTGGCGGGAAAGGGGCGAAAATCAGAAGACATCGCACGCTTTTTCCGCAAAACCTCCCGTTAGTGGCAGCAAAAATTTTTGTCAAGAAATGCAAACAGGCTTTGACATTCTTTATTCATCGCATATCATTGACGCCCATTAATGATAAATTACATCGCAGGTGTTATGACACGTCCTTTTATTGAAATAAACAATCTCACCTTTAAACGTGGTGAGCGAACGATTTATGAAAAGCTGAATTTGCGTGTTGAGCAAGGAAAAATCACAGCGATAATGGGGCCATCGGGCATTGGTAAAACCACATTGCTACGCCTAATTGGTGGACAGCTTACGCCTGAAGGTGGCGAAATTTTAATTGATGGCAAAAATATCGTTGAAATGTCCCGTGCCGCTCTTTATGAAACCCGTCAGCGAATGGGAATGCTTTTTCAGTCGGGGGCATTATTTACCGATATGTCCACTTTCGATAATGTGGCATTCCCGTTACGCGAGCATACCCAGCTTCCTGAGTCATTAATCCGTGAAATTGTGTTAATGAAATTAGAAGCAGTGGGCTTGCGTGGTGCGGCAGAGCTAATGCCCTCTGAGCTTTCAGGGGGAATGGCAAGGCGTGCGGCACTTGCACGAACCATCGCCCTTGATCCCGAATTAATTATGTATGATGAGCCTTTTGCGGGGCAAGATCCGATCAGTATGGGCGTGATCATCAGCTTGATTAAACGGCTCAATGAAGCCTTGCAACTCACCTCCATCGTGGTTTCGCACGACGTGCAAGAAGTGTTGAGTATCGCCGATTATGCCTACATTATCGCCGATAAACGCGTGATCGCTGAAGGCACACCTGCCGATTTGCTGGCAAGCCAAGATCCGCAAGTGCAGCAGTTTATTCAAGGGGAAGCTGATGGGCCAGTGCGTTTTCATTATCCCGCCCCTGATTATGTTCAGGAGTTATTTTTATGATCAGTACAATGATTTCCGCCTTAGGACGTAGTGCGATTAACTTTTGCAAGGCAATCGGGCGTTCTGGCTTTATGTTATGGGGCGCATTAATCGGACGACCACAATTCCGCAAACATTTTCCCTTGCTGATTAAACAGCTTTATGTGCTGGGCGTGCAATCCCTATTAATCGTAATGCTTTCAGGCTTATTTATTGGAATGGTACTGGGCTTGCAAGGCTATGTGGTGTTGGTGGATTTTTCGGCAGAAACCAGCCTCGGACAGCTCGTCGCCCTGTCATTATTGCGTGAGCTTGGGCCTGTGGTAACGGCATTATTATTTGCGGGCAGAGCAGGTTCAGCCTTAACCGCTGAAATTGGGCTGATGAAAGCCACCGAACAGCTCTCTAGCCTTGAAATGATGGCGATTGATCCGCTACGCCGCGTGATTTCCCCACGTTTTTGGGCGGGGGGGATTGCGATGCCGATTTTATCTATCATTTTCATCGCCATTGGAATTTGGGGCGGCTCGCTGGTTGGCGTGGATTGGAAAGGCGTGGACGCGGGCAGTTTTTGGTCGGTAATGCAAAGTGCGGTAACTTGGAAAGCCGATATTTTAAACGGCTTAATTAAAAGCCTTTGTTTCGCCATTGCGGTGGTGTGGATCGCCTTATTCAACGGCTACGACTGTATCCCGACTTCCGAAGGCATCAGCAAAGCCACCACCAAAACCGTAGTGAATGCTTCCTTATTGGTTTTAGGTTTAGATTTCATTCTAACGGCAATAATGTTCGGTGGGAGTTAATCTTTCAGTATCGAACTAACAAGATTTTCAATGTATGATTACGCACAAAAGTGCGGTATAAAATTAAAGGTGTTTTTTATGCGACAAACAGCAAAATATGAATTTTGGGTAGGGCTTTTTCTCTTATTAGCCATCGCGGCATTTGCGTTTTTAGGGCTAAAAGTGGCGAATGTGCAAGGCTTTAGCCAAGCAAAATCTTATCAAATCACTGCAACTTTTGATAATATTGGCGGACTAAAGGTTCGTGCCCCGTTAAAAGTGGGCGGTGTGGTGATTGGGCGAGTAACCGACATCGAGCTTGACCCGAAAACCTATGTGCCTGTGGTGAAAATTGCGATCAATCAAGAATATGATGAAATTCCTGATAATAGCTCGATCTCAATCAAAACCGCAGGTTTGCTAGGGGAGCAGTATCTGGCACTCAATATGGGCTTTGATGACGGCGAAACCACCAAAATGCTCAAAGAGGGCAGCAAAGTGGTGGATACCAAATCAGCAATGGTGTTGGAGGATTTAGTCGGACAATTCCTTTATGGCGATAAAAATAAATCCGACGCGACCCCAGCGGAAGCACCGCAAACCGCACAGTAATTCATTTTCGTTTAACAGGAGAAACCAATGTTAAAACAAACCGTAAAACAACTCATGGCAAAAACCTTGCTTATTTTGACCGCACTTTTCTCATTGCAAGCAATGGCGGAAGACAGCCCTTATGTGTTAATGCAACAAACTTCAGATAAATTGTTCGCGGATATTTCAGCGAACCAAAGCAAAATCAAACAAGATCCGAACTTTTTAAGAACCTTAGTACGCCAAGATTTAATGCCTTATGTACACGTTAATTATGCGGGTTCATTGGTGTTAGGGCAGTATTTTAAAGCCACCACGCCAGAACAACGCGAGAAATTTTTTGCTGCCTTTGGGCAGTTTATTGAGCAGTCTTATGCACAAGCTTTGACGCTCTATAAAAATCAAAAAGTGCAAATTGAAGAGCCAAAAAATGTGTCTGATAATCAAGTGAGCATTAAAGTAAATGTGTTACAAAGCTCAAATACTGATCCGATTAATTTGATGTTTTTCTGGCGTAAAAACAGCAAAACAGGCAAATGGCAAGTGTATGATATGGCAGCAAGTGGCGTGAGTATGGTAAATACCAAAAAACAAGAATGGAGTGGCATTTTGCGTAAAGATGGCATTGAAGCCCTCACTCAACAAGTACAAAAAGCTGCCAACGCACCCGTTACCTTGAGTAAATAAGCAATGCAACAGAAAACAAGTTTGACTTGGGCGATGGAGCAGTATGATGATAAGATAATGCTCCGCTTAGGCGGGGTATTAACAAGGGATACGTTGTTACCATTATGGGAGCAACGTTCTTCTTTTTTATCGAAAATCGCTCTTGGCTCGCAACCGATTATTTGGGAACTTCAGGCTTTAACGCGTATTGATAGTGCGGGTTTTGCCTTATTTTGTGATTATTTGTATCAAATGCAAAAGCAAGGGCAACCTCAGCAGTTGGTGAATGTGCCTAAGCAACTCTTGACATTGGCTGATCTTTTCGGCTTATCCCATTGGATTAAGCCTTTTTTATTGTAGTGGAAAAATTGAATGGAAACGCAAGAAATCGAACGAATTTTAAAACAAGCGTTAAACCTCGAACAGGTTTATGTGCAGGGCGAAAACGCCCATTTTGGCGTGATTGTCATTGATGATAACATCGCTGCTTTATCCCGCTTAAAACAACAACAAACTATTTATGCTCCCTTGATGAGCTATTTTTCATCAGGGGAAATTCACGCTTTAACCATTAAAACTTTCACTCAAGAAAAATGGCAGCGTGAGCGTTTATTTAACCCGATTAGTCAGTAGGGAAGCAAAATGCAAAAATTCCGTGTTTATGGACAATCTCACCTTAGCGGTGAAGTGAATATTTCAGGGGCAAAAAATGCCGCATTGCCGATTTTATTTGCCGCTATTCTTGCTGAAGAGCCTGTTACCTTAACTAACGTGCCAGAGCTGAAAGACATTGAAACCACGCTAAAAATTTTGCGTCAGCTTGGAATGCAAGTCGAACAAAAAGCGGGTGGCATTGTGTATCTTGATGGCTCAAAAATCGATCATTTTGTGGCACCCTATGAATTAGTGAAAACAATGCGTGCTTCGATTTGGGCATTAGCCCCGTTGGTGGCACGCTTTCACCAAGGACAAGTGTCATTGCCGGGGGGGTGTGCGATTGGGGCTCGCCCTGTGGATTTACACATTAGCGGTTTAGAACGCTTAGGGGCAGAAATTGTCCTCGAAGACGGCTATGTAAAAGCCCATACCAATGGGCGTTTAGTAGGAACGCGTATCGTAATGGAAAAAGTCAGCGTTGGGGCAACTTTATCCATTATGACTGCCGCGACCTTAGCACAAGGCACAACCATTATTGAAAATGCTGCCAGAGAGCCTGAAATTGTCGATACTGCGGTTTTCCTCAACAAAATGGGGGCAAAAATCAGCGGTGCAGGCACGGATACCATTACCATCGAAGGCGTGGAACGCCTCACAGGTTGCGAACACGCCATTGTTGCTGACCGTATCGAAACGGGGACATTCCTTGTGGCTGGAGCAATTTCGGGCGGGCGTATTGTGTGTAAAAATACCAAAGCCGACACCCTTGATGCTGTGATCGACAAATTACGCGAAGCAGGAGCGGAAATTGAGGTTACCGAAAACACCATTACCCTTGATATGAAAGGTAAACGCCCGAAAGCGGTGAATATTCGCACAATGCCACACCCAGGCTTCCCAACGGATATGCAGGCACAATTTACCCTGTTAAATATGGTTGCGGAAGGTACAAGCAAAATCACGGAAACTATTTTTGAAAACCGCTTTATGCACATTCCTGAACTTGTACGAATGGGAGGAAAAGCGGAAATTGAAGGCAACACTGCCATTTGTTATGGCGTTGAACAGCTTTCAGGTGCGGAAGTTATGGCGACGGATTTACGTGCTTCTGTTAGCTTAGTATTAGCTGGGTGTATTGCTAAAGGTGAAACGATCGTTGATCGCATTTATCATATTGATAGAGGATACGAACATATTGAAGATAAATTACGCAATTTAGGTGTTCGTATTGAGCGATTCTCTCATAATGATTCACTTTAGATTTTTATATGTAAACTGAATTGGGCTTTCTATGCAGAGAGCTTGCAGATTGTTTATCTCTTAGGTATACAAACATACTGATATTATCTAGGTCATAATGGTGGGTTTTATTTGTCATAAAATCCACCACACTTTGAGTTTACTTTTTCGTCGTAAACAGCAAATATTCTTGCAAATTACTTTTATTAACCTAGCTGAATTCACGCATAAATTCTTGAGCTTTTTCCACCATTTCTTTTGAGCCGATAAACAGCGGTGAGCGTTGGTGAAGCTCGATTGGTTGCAAGTCTAAAATGCGGTTTTTACCATCGGTAGCCAACCCGCCGGCTTGTTCCGCTAAGAACGCCATTGGATTACCTTCATAAAGTAAACGAAGTTTGCCTTTTGGATAGTTTGTAGCACTTGGATAAATGTAAATTCCCCCTTTCAACAAGTTACGATGAAAATCGGAAACTAATGAACCAATATAACGTGATGTATAAGGGCGTTGAGTAGCTTTGTCTTCCTCTTGGCAGTATTTAATGTATTTTTTCACCCCTAATGGGAATTTGAGATATTGCCCCTCATTGATCGAATAAATTTTTCCCGTTGTTGGCATTTGAATATTTTCGTGCGAAAGGCAGAATACCCCTAAGGACGGATCGTAAGTAAAGCCGTTTACGCCATTTCCTGTGGTGTAAACTAACATTGTTGATGATCCATAAACAATGTAACCTGCAGCCACTTGGCGATGTCCCGGCTGGAGAAAATCTTCTAATGTAACTGGTGTGCCAATGGGAGAAATGCGGCGGTAAATAGAAAAGATTGTCCCCACAGCCACATTTACATCAATATTTGATGAGCCGTCTAAAGGATCGGTTAAAATTACATATTTCGCATTACGTCCGCGTTCCGTATCGAAAGCGACAAAATTTTCCTCTTCTTCTGAGGCAAAGCCTGCCACTTCTTCTCGTGCAATGAGAGCTTGCTTCATTGTGTTGTGAGCAAATAAATCTAGCTTCATTTGCACTTCGCCTTGTACATTTTCCACGCCAGAGTTACCAATAATGTTATTGGTTAGCCCAGCTTTGTTAATATCACGGTGGATCACTTTCGCCACTAAGCGAATAGAAGAAAGAATGCCTGAAAGTTCGCCTTTAGCATTGGGATACTCCGCTTGCTTTTCAACAATGAATTGCCCTAATGTTTTCATATTTCCTCCCTATTTTTGATGAATAGCTTGTACAGTTTGAAAGAGTTGATTTATTATAGCTAACCTTTTGCTAGGGAAAATAACTTTGCATTGAGTTTGTGATCTTAGCCACATTTTATTTTTCGTTTTTTCATTAAGAGATAAAAAATGACACAAAAACATATTCATATTTTGGGAATTTGCGGAACCTTTATGGGCGGCGTTGCTATTATTGCCAAACAAATGGGTTATAAAATAACAGGTTCAGATGTTAATGTTTATCCGCCAATGAGTACCTTTTTACAAGAAAACGAGATTGAAATCATTCCTAATTATGATGTTGAACAACTCCACCCCACCCCTGATTTAGTGCTAATTGGCAATGCAATGAAACGCGGTAATCCTTGCGTGGAATATGTGCTTGAGCATAATTTGCCTTATACTTCGGGACCGCAATGGTTGCACGATAATTTATTGCGTAAGCGTTGGGTGTTGGCGGTTTCTGGTACGCACGGGAAAACCACCACAACAGGTATGCTCGCTTGGATTTTAGAAAAAAATGGGCTAAACCCAGGCTTTTTAATTGGTGGTATTGCGGGGAACTTTGGCACATCGGCCCGCTTAGGGGACAGCCAGTTTTTTGTGATTGAAGCTGATGAATATGACACCGCCTTTTTTGATAAACGTTCAAAATTCATTCATTACAACCCCAAAACATTGATCATCAACAATATTGGCTTTGATCACGCGGATATTTTTGACGATCTTAAAGCGATCCAACGCCAATTCCACCATATGATCCGCACCATTCCCGCCAGTGGTCGCATTCTTTCTTTTGCAGGCGAACAAAGCGTGAAAGAAACCTTAGAAATGGGCTGTTGGTCAGAACAACAATTTTTAGGCGAAAATCAAGAATGGCACGCGGAGCGGATTACCAATGATTGCACCGAATTTGCGGTGTATCATTTTGGTGAAAAAGTGGCACAAGTGAAATGGAACATCGTTGGACAACACAATATGCACAACGGCTTAATGGCGATTGCTGCAGCCTATCACGCAGGCGTGTCGATTGAAAATGCTTGTGCCGCTTTAGGCAGTTTCATTAATGCCAAACGCCGTTTGGAGTTAAAAGGCGAAGTCAATGGCATCAGCGTCTATGACGATTTTGCCCATCACCCTGCAGAAATTCTCGCAACTTTAACCGCACTTCGAGATAAAGTGGGCGGTGGCGTGCGTATTCTCGCAGTATTAGAACCTCGTTCTAACACAATGAAAATGGGTGTACATAAAGATGAGCTTGCCCCAGCTTTAGTCAGAGCAGATCACATCTTTTTATTGCAACCCGACAGTATCCCGTGGGACGTGGTGGACATCGCCAACCAATGCGTACAACCAGCCAATTGGTCTGGCAATCTGGATAAATTAGTCGATATGATTGTCGCCGAAGCAAAACCAAGTGATCATATTCTTGTTATGTCAAATGGAAGTTTTGGTGGCATTCATCAAAAACTGCTGGAAAAATTGGCATTAAAAAATAATTCCTATTAATGGAAAATAAAGCGTGCTATTTACAAACTATGCTGTTAGTATAATTTCCGCTTATTTAAGCAAAAGAGATAACAATCAATAATCTGTGGCATATTTAAAGTTTTTATTTTTTATCATCATAATATTATTGCGTTATCTAAGATTAGATTTAACTTAGGATTTACAATGTCTAAAAATAATGGAACCGTTAAATGGTTCAACGAAACAAAAGGGTTTGGTTTTTTACAGTCTGAAGGTGGAGAAGAAGTTTTCGTTCATTTTTCAGCGATTCAATCAAAAGGATTCCGCACGCTGAAAGAAGGTCAAGCCGTTGAGTTTGATATTATTGATGATAAACGTGGTAAAAAAGCAGAAAACGTCATCATTCTCGCTTAATTTTTCCCTCTAAAAGAGCCACCGCAAAGTAAAAAGTGCGGTGGTTTTTTTATGCGTTTTTGTATAGTCGTTTGATTTCAAAATAATACAACGTTAGTTAGCCTTGCCTTATTTTGAACTTAAATAACGATATTTTGACCTGAAAAATACGGCGAAAAATAGCCAAAACGCTTGCTAATAAGCCTGAAAGTGCGGTGGTATTTGACAAAGGTTTTTACTGAATAAATATTTTTTACAGGAACGCAAAAATTCCAGCAGGCGATAAAAAGGCAATAAAAAACCGCTAATCATTAGCGGTTTCTTGAAATCTGGTTGCGGGGGCTGGATTTGAACCAACGACCTTCGGGTTATGAGCCCGACGAGCTACCAAGCTGCTCCACCCCGCGTCTATGGAGGTGTACTATACCCGATTTTATTTTTAATGCAAGGGGGATTGGGGAAAAAGGTGATTGATTGGTATAAAAATGGGCAATATGCTGATTTTCAAGCCAAAACGCTGAAAAATCCGACCGCACTTTGTTTCGCTTACAAATTTGGTAGACACATTTTTGATAATAGCAAATCAAATCGCCCTGCTTAAAAACGCTATCTCTTTCGCGGATTTTTTGCTATTTTAACGCGTTTCCATTGTGGAATGACTGATTAAGGAACTTTATCTCTATGTCGATGTTGATGACAAAAAAAACTATTAAAAAACACGCCGCACTTTTTTTTCTGCTCGGCTTAGCAGGCTTGCTTTCCGCCTGTTCAAGTAGCCAATCGAGCAAAAGACCAAGCAACAATAATAATTTGGCAGATCCCGAAATTTTTGGGGCGAAATATGCGGGGCGTAGCTATCAGCAGCAATTATTAATGCCCGTTTCAGCGGTTGAAAACCAAAGTGCGGTAATAAATCAAGGGGATTTTTTAACCCAACTTTCCAATGTTCGTCTTTATTCTGTAAGTTTAAGTAACAAATTTGTCGAGAGTTATGACAAGGTGACAAATTGGGTGCTAGCGGGGGCAAATGTGAATGAACTCGCGAACTTTGGTATTCGCCCGATGATAATGAAAGGACAAGATGGCTATCAGAACGTGTTGATGACAGGCTATTATTCACCAGTTATCCACGCACGCCGTACGCCACAAGGCAAATATAATCAGCCCATTTATGCAATGCCAAGACCTTCACAAAAACGCGTGAGCCGAGCACAAATTTATGCTGGGGCATTGAAAGGCAAAGGGCTTGAGCTAGCTTACAGCGATTCAATGATAGATAATTTCTTGCTTGGTGTACAAGGCAGTGGCTATGTGGATTTTGGTAATGGCGATTTGAACTATTTCGCTTACGCGGGGCAAAACGGCTTAGATTATGTTGCCGTGGGTCGCTTATTGGTGGAAGATGGCGAAATTCCTAAAGAAAAAATGTCAATTCAAGCGATCAAAGATTGGGCAAAAGCCAACCCTTCTCGCTTGCAAGCCTTGCTTGAACGAAACCCGTCCTATGTGTATTTCAAAAATGATCCAACGGGCAAAGTGAAAGGCTCGGCAGGCGTGCCACTTGTGCCAATGGCTTCCATCGCCTCCGATCGGTCAGTCATTCCATCTGGCTCGATCGTACTCGTAGAAGTGCCACAAATCGATAAGAATGGCAACTGGACGGGAGAACATAAACTTCATTTAATGATAGCCCTTGATGTGGGCGGTGCGGTAAAAGGCCACCATTTTGACTTATACCGCGGCATTGGCGACGAAGCGGGGCATATCGCGGGCTTGTCAAAACATTATGGACGCGTGTGGTTACTTCAATGAACGAACGTATA
Organism: Avibacterium paragallinarum; assembly: GCF_011765605.1. Lineage (NCBI taxonomy): Bacteria > Pseudomonadati > Pseudomonadota > Gammaproteobacteria > Pasteurellales > Pasteurellaceae > Avibacterium > Avibacterium paragallinarum. Next base: position 1,265,284 of record NZ_CP050316.1, on the reverse strand, counting down.
GACAACTACGAACAACGTTTCGGTGGCATTGGGCGGCTATATAGCTCTGCCGCGTTACAGCGATTACGCCAAGCACATATTTGCGTGATTGGCATTGGAGGCGTGGGATCTTGGGCGGTGGAAGCCCTTGCTCGTTCTGGCATTGGTGAGATCACAATGATTGATATGGACGACATTTGCGTAACCAACATCAATCGCCAAATCCACGCCATTTCTGGCAATGTCGGAAAGTTGAAAACAGAAGTGATGGCAGAGCGTGTCGCCTTGATCAATCCCGAATGCAAGGTGCATATTATTGATGACTTTCTTTCCAGCGAAAATTTAGCGGATTACCTCAATCGTGGCTATGATTATGTGATTGATGCCATTGACAGCGTCAAAACTAAAGCGGCACTAATCGCCTATTGTAAACGCAACAAGATAAAGGTTATCACCGTTGGCGGGGCAGGCGGTCAAACCGATCCAAGTCAAATTCAAATTGCCGATTTAAGTCGCACCATTCAAGATCCCCTCGCCGCAAAAGTGCGGTCAATTTTACGCAAGGATTTTCATTTTAGCCAAAATCCAAAGCGAAAATTTGGGGTGGATTGCGTGTTTTCAACGCAACCGCTGATTTTTCCTCAAATGAGCGAAAATTGTCAGGTGTCTGCTACGATGAATTGTGCCAATGGTTTTGGCGCGGCAACAATGATCACCGCAACCTTTGGCTTTTTTGCTGTTTCCCGTGTAATCGAAAAATTATTAATGACAACAGCCTAGCCTTCTTATTTTTTAATAAAAAAAAAGATAGCAATTTTTTGCAAAACGATCTAAGCTAAGCTGACAATTTCTGAGAATCATTCTTAAAAATGGGAGCGTTTATGACAACCTTAAATCGTTTATTTAAGCACAGTGCTGTCGCGGCAGCGGTGTTTTCTTTTTCTACTTTGGCAAGTGCGAGCGTGGTTAGCTCCATAAAACCCCTTGGTTTTATTGCCTCCTCCATTGCGGATGGGGTTACGGACACGCAAGTGCTTGTGCCAGCGGGGGCTTCGCCACACGACTATAATCTGAAACCTTCCGATGTGCAAAAATTGAAGTCGGCGGATTTGGTACTATGGGTCGGTGAAGACGCGGACGCGTTTCTTGCCTCGTCATTACAAAAAAATGTGGACGCGAGCAAAGTGGTTACGATCGCGAAATTGGCTGGCATCACACCTGATATGCTAGCCAAAGGCGAACATCACCACCACGACCACCACCACGATCACGACCATCACCACCACGATGGTGAAGATCACGACCACGATCACGAGCATCATCACGATCACGGAAAATCAGAGGCTCACGAGCATCAGCACAATCATGGAACAGATGACGCTCACGACCACGATCACGATGAATTAGAAACCAACTGGCACGTTTGGTATTCACCACGCATTAGCCAAGTGGTGGCTGAAGCGGTGGCAGATAAGCTCACTCAGCAATTCCCTGCGAAAAAAGCGCTGATTGAAAAAAACTTAGCCGAATTTAACCGCACTTTGAACGCACAAAATGAGAAAATCAAGCAACAGCTCGTTCCAGTGCAGAAAAAAGGCTTCTATGTATTCCACGATGCCTATACCTATTTCAACGAGGCTTATGGATTAAACCAAGTGGGTGCGTTTACCATTAATCCATTGGTTGCCCCAGGTGCGAAAAAATTGGCACATATCAAAGAAGAAATCGAAGAGCATAAAGTCGGTTGCTTATTTGCCGAGCCACAATTCACCCCAAAAGTGATCGAAACCTTGCATAAATCTACTGGCGTAAAAGTAGGGCGTTTAGACCCAATGGGCGATGCCGTTGCCTTAGGTAAAGATTCTTACGCCAACTTTCTACAATATACCGCGGACAGTTATTATAACTGCTTGAAATAATAGTGTTTTGTGTTTAGAGCGAACATTAACTGTTCGCTCTTTCTTTTGCCTAAAAATCGAATTAAAATCGACCGCACTTTACGGCTCTGTTATAATCCCGCCATTCTTTTTGATGAAGCACAAGAGATGCCAATGAAAAAATTATTTGCCACCACTTCCCGTGGCTTTGAAGAATTATTAAAAACAGAACTTACTGAATTGGGTGCGAAAGAATGCCAAATCTCCCAAGGTGGAGTGCATTTTTTAGCCGATGATGAAACTTTGTATCGCAGTTTGCTTTGGTCAAGGCTCAGTTCACGAATTTTATTGCCATTAGTGCAAAGCAAAATTTATAGCGATTTGGATTTATATGCCACTGTAGTGGGGCAAAATTGGCTGGATATTTTTGATGAGCGTTGTCAATTTGTGGTGGATTTTAACGGCACAAACCGTGAAATTCGTCATACTCAATTTGGGGCAATGCGAGTGAAAGATGGCATTGTGGATTATTTTGAGTGTCAAGGCAAAGCCCGCCCGAGCGTGGATAAAGACAATCCCGACATTCGCATTCACGCCTATTTAAATCGTGAAGATTTCATTCTTTCTTTAGATTTGAGCGGCGAAGCCTTGCATTTGCGTGGTTATCGTGAAGACACAGGTGCTGCCCCTTTGCGTGAAACTTTAGCGGCGGCGATTGTATTGCGTTCAGGCTGGCAACAAGGTACGCCGTTAGTTGATCCTATGTGTGGTTCAGGCACATTGTTGATTGAAGCGGCACAAATGGAAGCGAGAATCGCACCACAGCTACACCGCTTACATTGGGGATTTGATTTCTGGAAAGGACATAATCTGCAGGCTTGGGACAAAGTGAAAGAGGAAGCTATCGCCCTCGCAAAACAAGGTTCAGCACAACTTCAAGCCCATTTTTATGGGTTTGATTTAGATCACCGCGTGTTACAAAAAGCGCAACGCAGCGCTAAAAATGCCGGTGTTGCTCATTTAATCCAGTGGAAACAAGGCGATGTGGCAGCGCTGAAAAATCCAACGGAAGAAAAAGGTACGCTAATTTGTAATCCGCCTTATGGCGAACGCTTAGGCACAACCCCCGCGTTAATCGCCCTTTATTCTGTGTTGGGGCAACGTTTAAAACAGCAATTCGGTGGTTGGAATGCGTCTATTTTTAGTGCTGAACCTGCCTTGTTGGATTGCTTGCGATTACGTTCGCACCGCCAATTTAAAGCGAAAAATGGGCCGTTAGATTGCGTACAAAAAAATTATCAGATCGCCGAAAACAAGCACACACAAATTGAAAGTGCGGTGCAAAATTCGCAAATTTCTTCCGCAGAAAATCTGCCCGTTGCGCAAGATTTTGCTAACCGCTTACAAAAAAATAGCAAGAAAATCGAAAAATGGGCGAAACAGCAAGGCATTAATGCGTACCGCCTTTATGACGCGGATTTGCCCGAATATAACGTGGCGGTGGATCGTTATTTAGATCATATTGTGGTGCAAGAATATGCTGCACCAAAAAATATTGATGAAAACAAAGCCCGTCAGCGTTTGCTTGATGCGGTTACTGCCACCCTTGCCGTAACAGGTGTGGAAACTAATAAATTGGTGCTAAAAGTTCGCCAAAAACAAAAAGGCACAAATCAATATGAAAAATTGGCCAACAAAGGCGATTATTTCTATGTAGAAGAATATGGCGCGAAACTTTGGGTGAATTTAACTGATTATTTAGACACAGGGCTATTTTTGGATCACCGCTTAACCCGCAAAATGCTGGGTGAAATGGCACAAGGCAAAGATTTCCTGAATTTGTTTGCTTACACTGGCTCTGCCACCGTTCACGCTGCGCTAGGTGGTGCGAAATCCACCACCACCGTGGATATGTCAAACACTTATCTCAACTGGGCAGAACAAAATTTAATTTTAAATGACATCGAAGGCAAACAGCATAAATTAATCCAAAGCGATTGCCTACAATGGCTAGAAAAATGCGACCGCCAATTTGATTTAATCTTTGTTGATCCACCTACTTTTTCTAATTCAAAACGAATGGAAAACAGCTGGGATGTGCAACGCGATCATATTCAATTATTCAGCCAATTAAAACGTCTTTTGCGTCCAAACGGCACGATTGTCTTTTCCAACAATAAACAAAAATTCAAAATGGATTTTGAAGGCGTTGCTGAGCTGGGCTTAACCGCACAGGACATCACAGTGAAAACTTTGCCTTTAGATTTTGAGCGGAATAAGCAAATTCATAATTGTTGGCTGATTACCGCCGTAGTATAGCGATAAAAGTTCAGTCAAAGGGGCGAGCATAGGTCTGGCTTTTTATCTTTGCTGAAATTAATTCAACCAATAGCAAAATTGTTTATTTTCTTAGGGGGACAGTAAAGGGTGTTTGCTATGATTAGGAAATAATCCTAGATTTCGAATCTCTAAAAAGATCAAAATAACAACAAAAAGAGCGGTGCTTTTTTATGCCATTTTTTCTTGATTTTTCAAATATAAAAACGACCTTCAAAAACTACCGCACTTTAATTTTTCGGTAAGGGACTGATAAAGATAAAAAAAACCTTTTCTTACGAAAAGGTTTTTTGTTTTTTATTCGTTTAAATATTCCACACGGCAAACAATGTTAAAACGGAAAATAGGGTGGCTAAACCGTAGAAAATCACGCCAGCAGCGGGAATATGGACTTTAAAATCGTGCAAACCTAAATGGACACGATGAATACCACACCAAGCGGGGAAGATCAGCAAAGCAAGAATAGCGAGCTTGCCAATCCAAGTACCAGCAAAGGCGATGATGTTATCAGGCGAAATCAACCCAAAGGGGAGCAAAAAGCCTAAAATTAGCACAAGAACAGGGAAGAACACGGCACTGATCGCACCGCCTGCACCGAATAAGAGCCATACGGCAGGTTCATTTGAACGTTTTGGATTTTGTTTATTCATATGCTTATTTCCTATACTAAAATTAAGGCAAGAATACTCACTACGGCGGTAATTGCCCAAAATACGCGAGAAAGTAATTTCGCATCTAGGCGTTCATTTTTCACAATAATATTCACCATTTGTGGAGCCATATTAAAAAACGTATAGCTATTTAATAGTACTGCCCCAAGGGTGATGATATTTAAAATCACTACCAGTGGATTTTGTAAAAAATGCACGAAATTGGTGGCAAATGCACCGTTGCCTAAACAAATTAAGCCATAAAAAAGTTCTAAGCAAAACCAAAGGGTTGGAACGGCAGTGCTTTCACGCAACACATAGAATTTGTAAAAATCTAACTTTTTCCACCAAGTTGGTTTAACTTCACGCACATATTTTTTGCGTTTGCTTGTGGTTACTGTTGTCATTTTCCTCTCCTTAGCTTTGCGGTTTTAACATTGCCAACACATAATCTTTCGCACTTTCGATTTTGCCTTGGTTCACTGCGGAGGCTGGATTAACGTGTTTTGGACACACTTCAGAACAGTAACCCACGAATGTACAGCTCCACACCCCGTTATCACCGTTAAGAATTTTCATTCGTTCAGCTTTACCGTGATCACGATTATCAAGGTTATAGCGATGCGCCAATGTAATTGCAGCAGGGCCGACAAATTCTGGATTTAAGCCGAATTGTGGGCAAGCGGCATAGCATAAACCACAGTTAATACACATTGAGAATTGGCGATATTTCTCTAGCTGTGCTGGGGTTTGTTTGGTGCGACTTTTCGCTAATTCCGCCGATGGGTGCGGTTTGCCGTCCAGCGGTGGGGCTTCATTACCGATAATGTAAGGTTTAATGCTTTCTAAACTTTCAATAAAGTGGCTGAGATCCACCACTAAATCACGTTCAATTGGGAAGTTAGCCAATGGTTCAATACGCATATGCCCGCTGTAATCACGCAAGAATGTTTTGCAAGCGAGTTTTGGCTTGTTATTCACCATCATTCCGCAAGAGCCACAAATCGCCATACGACAAGACCAGCGGTAAGACAATTCAGGTTCAAGCTTATCTTTAATATAGCCAAGGGCATCTAATAGCGAGGTTTGGCTATCATAAGGCACTTGGTAAGTTCTTAAATAAGGTTCTTTATCCACCTCCGGGTTATAACGCAGAACCTCAATATTCATCATTGCTTGATTAGCCATTTGTTTGCTCCTTAGCTTTCGCTGCCGCTTCTTGAGCTTCAGCTTCCGCACCATAAACACGTTTTGCAGGTTGAGATTTTGTGATTTTCACTGGGCTGTATTCAATGCGAGGCATACCGTCAGCATTGTAGAAAGCCAAAGTGTGTTTTAAGTAATTCACATCATCACGTTCTGTGTAGTCTAAACGTTGGTGAGCACCACGAGATTCTTTACGCTCAATGGCTGAATTCGCGATAGATTGTGCTACATCTAAAATGTAACCCAATTCCACGGTATAAAGCACATTGGTATTGAACACGCTTGAGCGATCAGCAATGCGAATGCGTTTATAACGTTCTTTTAGTTCAGCAATTTTATCAACGGTTTGTTGCATACTTTCTTGTGTACGATAAATACCACAACCTTCTTCCATTGAATCGCCCATTTCATCACGAATTTGCGACCAAGATTCTGTGCCTTCTTGATTGTAGAGATCTTCCAAACGTTGAACCACATCTTTCGCTTGTGCATCAACTGCACCTTGGTTGGCTGGGCTGGCTTCAGCAGCACGTTGTGCGGCATATTCCCCAGCTACACGGCCCAATACCACAAGCTCAGCAAGAGAGTTAGAGCCTAAACGGTTCGCCCCGTGCAAGCCTGATGACGCACATTCACCCACAGCAAATAAGCCTTTAATACGGGTTTCGCTGTTGAAATCCACTTCAATACCGCCCATTGTGTAATGCACCACAGGGCGAACTGGGATCGGTGCTTTGGCAGGATCTACCCCCTCATAAGCTTTCGCAAGTTCACAAATAAATGGTAAACGTTCGTGCAGATATTTTTCACCTAAATGGCGTAAATCAAGATGAACCACGTCCACGCCTTTAGCAGTTTTTAACGTATTGCCTTTACGCCATTCTTGCCAGAATGCTTGCGACACCTTATCACGTGGACCTAATTCCATATATTTGTTTTCAGGTTTACCGATTGGGGTTTCAGGGCCTAGACCATAATCTTGTAAATAACGATAGCCATCTTTATTTACCAAAATACCGCCTTCACCACGACAACCTTCCGTCATCAAAATGCCCGTATTCGGCAAACCTGTTGGATGATATTGTACAAATTCCATATCACGCAATGGCACGCCGTGACGATAAGCCATTGACAACCCATCGCCTGTTACGATACCGCCGTTGGTATTAAATCGGAATGCACGACAGCCGCCACCAGTGGCAATAACCACCGCATTAGCATTAATTTGAACCAGCGTTCCCTCCATCATATTCATCGCTACCATACCACGAGCGTGTCCATCATCAACAAGAATATCTAACACGAAATGTTCATCAAAACGTTGAATTTGTGGAAATTGCATTGAGGTTTGAAAAAGGGTGTGTAATAAATGGAAACCTGTTTTATCTGCTGCAAACCACGTCCGCTCAATTTTCATACCACCAAAGCGGCGAACATTTACATCACCGTCCTCTTTACGGCTCCAAGGACAGCCCCAACGTTCTAATTGGGTCATTTCCACGGGAGAATGTTCCACGAAATATTCCACCACATCTTGTTCACACAACCAGTCCCCCCCTGCAACGGTGTCGTGGAAATGTTTTTCATAAGAATCTTCTTCTTTGATAACGGCAGCCGCTCCTCCCTCAGCAGCCACGGTGTGGCTACGCATTGGGTACACCTTAGAAACTAAAGCAATTTTTAAATTTGGATTTGCCTCCGCTGCTGCAATTGCTGCTCGTAGCCCACCGCCACCAGCCCCCACAATTGCAATATCGACATTAACAGTTTGCACGATATTCCTCCAATAAGTAGATGTAGTAAACAAACGTAGATTTCATGTTGAAATCTGAAATTTATTAGGGTTTCATTATTTTGCCACGCTTTTAGGAAATAAATCAGTATTTTTTTGATAAAAAAGGCTATCAAACTATGAAAGTGTGATCTAACTCAAAAAAGCTAATGTGAATATTAGGTGTAAATGAGAACTTTTAGCTTTAACACATTATTTTTTAACGAAAAAGGAGTTATTTATTTTTAGAGTATAGCGTAAAATGGCTTTCTTAATTTTACTTTAAAAAAGAGTTAATTATGTCAGAGCATCAATGGAAACCGACAGCGAGTATTCAAACATTATTATCTAGAGCTAAAATAATCGCTGAAATTCGTCAATTTTTTAGTGAACGTGGTTTATTAGAAGTTGAAACCCCTATACTTAGTGAGTTTGGTGTTACAGATGTGCATTTATCAACATTTAGTACTAAATTAATTTCTCCTTTCCAGAACCAAGAAAAAACATTGTGGTTATCAACTAGCCCAGAATATCCGATGAAACGTTTACTTGCAGCAGGAAGCGGGGCAATTTTTCAATTATGTAAGGTGTTTCGTAATGAAGAAGCGGGTAAAAAGCATAGCCCAGAATTTACGATGTTAGAATGGTATCGCCCCTATTTTGATATGTACCGGCTAATCAATGAAGTCGATGACTTGTTGCAATATATTCTAGATTGTGAACCTGCGGAAAGTATGAGTTACCAGTTTGCTTTTCAAGAATATGTAGGTATTGATCCTTTGTCTGCATCTCAAGATAAACTTATAGAAAAAGCTAAAGAATATTGTTTGGAAAATGCAGAACGTGAAGATCGAGATACTCTACTGCAATTTTTATTTAATGTGGCGGTTGAATCTCAAATAGGGAAAGATAAACCTGTTGCTATTTACCATTTTCCGGCAACTCAAGCAGCACTAGCTCAAATTAGTTCTGAAGATCATCGGGTTGCAGAGCGTTTTGAGTTTTATTATAAAGGTCTTGAATTGGCAAATGGTTTTTGCGAATTAACCGATGCTAATGAACAACGTCATCGTTTTGAACAAGATAATAAACAACGTGAGCGGTTAGGCTTACCGATTCATCAAATTGATGAACGTTTTCTTGCCGCACTTAAAGCGGGGGTACCAAATTGTTCTGGCGTCGCTTTAGGGGTTGATCGTTTAATTATGATTGCTTTAGGACTAGAAAATATTAATGAGGTCATTGCTTTTAGCATAGAAAATGCGTAATTAAAGAAAATATGAAGATGCTTATTTAGGGAATAGTTTAAAGTTGGCAATTAAAGATGCACTTCATTGCCAACTTGTTGAAGCAATTAGAAAGCGTTTACTATTCCTTTATGTCTCAACAACGCGTCAAGTTGTGGTTCGCGTCCGCGGAAGCGTTTGAATAACACCATTGGCTCTTCTGAACCGCCACGGGTAAGGATTTCGTCTAAGAACGATTGCCCTGTTACTGGATTAAAAATGCCTTCCTCCTCAAAACGTGAGAATGCATCTGCCGATAGCACTTCCGCCCATAAATAGCTGTAATAGCCCGCTGCATAACCGCCGGCAAAAATATGGCTAAAGCTATGCGGATTTCTTGCCCAATCTACCCCTTTAATTACCGCCACATCTTCTTTCACTTGTTTTAAGGTGTCTAAAATTTGATTTGGTTGGTTCGCATCAAAATAATGATGCAAACGGAAATCAAATAACCCAAATTCAAGCTGACGTAACACGAACATTGCCGCTTGGAAGTTTTTCGCTTTGAGCAATTGTTGCAATTTTTCTTTTGGTAGCGGTTCGCCCGTTTCATAATGCCCTGAAATAAAGGCGAGCGCCTCTTCTTCCCAACACCAATTTTCGAGGAACTGGCTTGGCAGCTCCACCGCGTCCCAAGGCACGCCGTTGATACCTGCTACATCTGCGACATCAATTTGGGTCAGCATATGGTGAATGCCGTGTCCAAATTCGTGGAATAAAGTGGTTACTTCATCGTGCGTAAAGAGTGCCGGTTTATCGCCCACTGGTGCGTTAAAGTTACAAGTGAGATAAGCCACTGGCTGCTGAATTGTGCCATCAGCTTTACGGCGGCGACCAACACAATCGTCCATCCACGCACCGCCACGTTTATTTTCGCGAGCGTAGAGATCTAAATAAAAACTCCCTCGTAGCTGGTCTTGGCTATCAATCAAATCAAAGAAACGTACATCTTTATGCCAAGTGTCCACATCAAAACGTTCAACAGCACGAATGTTGAATAAGCGTTTAATCAGCTCAAATAAGCCTGAAAGTACGCGATTTTCGGGAAAATAAGGGCGAAGTTCTTCATCATTAATGGCGTATAAATGTTGTTTTTGTTTTTCGCTATAAAATGCAATATCCCAAGGCTCAAGTGCGGTAATACTAAAGTGGGTTTTACAAAAGTCTTCTAATTCCGCTAATTCTTGTTGCCCTTGTGATTTGGAACGGCTTGCCAAATTATCGAGGAAATCCAGTACTTGTTGCGGATTTTCAGCCATTTTAGTGGCTAGAGAAAGTTCAGTGTAATGCTCAAAATCAAGCAATTTTGCCAATTCAACGCGTAAGGTTAAGATCTCTTGCATAATGGCAGAATTATCCCATTTTCCTGCATTCGGGCCTTGTTCTGAAGCACGAGTCACAAAAGCACGGTACATTTCTTCTCGCAAATCACGATTTTCACAATAGGTCATCACAGGCAAATAGCTTGGAAATTCAAGGGTGAAGCGATAGCCCGTTAGCCCTTTGCTTTCGGCGGATTGCTTCGCCGCTTGCAAGGCACTTTCTGGTAAGCCTTTGAGCTGGCTTTCTTCTTCAATCACTTTATCCCAGCCCATTGTGGCATCTAGCACATTGTTGCTAAATTGTGAACTTAGCTCGGATAAACGCGCCACGATTTCGCCATAGCGTTTTTGTTTTTCGGCTGGCAAAGAAATGCCTGAGAGTTTGAAATCACGCAAGGCATTATCAATGGCTTTTTTCTGTGCCACGCTGTAAGTTTCATATTCTGGGCTATTTTTAAGCTGTAAATAGGCTTGATATAAGCCCTCGTGTTGCCCTAACCAAGTGCTATATTCAGAAAGCAATGGTAAACAGGCTTGATAGGCCTCACGCAATTCAGGGCTGTTTTTTACTGCATTTAAGTGGCTCACTGGCGACCAAGCTTTGCTTAGGCGATCACCACTTTCAGTTAATGGTTCAATAAAATTCTGCCAAGTTAAGTGCGGTTGTTTTAAAACCTGTTCTACAGTATCTCGATTTTCTTGAATTAATTGTGTAATTGCGGGTTGAATATGTTCGGGTTTAATTTGCGAAAATTGCGGTAAGGTGGTTTCGCTTAATAGCGGATTTGTCATAAAAGCTCCTTGCTTTCCTAATCAATGTTATTGCATAACAAATAAGGGGAGATTCTATAATATCAAGGTTGAGAAATCTAAAAAAATGTGGATAATTGAGAATTATTTTTATTTATTGGTTGATATTTGGACAGTAGAAAATGAAAGCTATTTATATTTTGTTAGGATTTCTCTCGCTCGGCTTGGGGATTTTAGGAGCGTTTCTCCCCTTGTTGCCCACCACGCCTTTTTTGCTATTAACCGTATTTTGTTTCGCGAAAGGCTCAGAGCGGTTGCATAATTGGATCATTCAGACCCAGCTTTACAAAAATCATTTGCAATCATTCAGCGAAGAGCGAGCCTTAACCTTAAAAACCAAAATTCGCATTTTATGTTTTTCTACCGCAATGCTCGCTGCAGGTTTTTATTTTACACCGACCATTTACGGCAAAGTGGCGATTTTACTCGGCTTGCTCATTCACTATTGGATCTTTTTCTTCTGGATCAAAACCATCAAAGAATAATTGGTATTGCGGGGGCGTTTTTGTATAATGCGACTATTTAAACAAGCCCCTATCGCTCAATGTCATTATTCAATTTTACCAACGCGTTTAAAAGTGCGGTGCTTTTGGGCTGCCTTTTTTTCCTGCTGAATTGCGATCAAAAAAGTGTCCATACAACCACTGCGTATTCACGTCAAAACGAACCACAACTTCGGCTTCCGCGACTTGTGCGAGGGGTTTATACTGATGTGGTGATTTTCCCTGAACAACTACAAAATGAGGAACAGGCGAGCTTTTTGCGGGATATTGCGGAGGGCTTGGTGATGTATGACCCTCAAGGTAATATCCAGCCTGCCGTGGCGGAAAGTTGGCACACGGAAGATAATAAAACGTGGATTTTTACCTTACGCGAACAGGCGAAATGGTCGAATGGCTCGCCCGTTACCGCAATGGATTTTGTGCAAAGCTGGCGGCAGTTGGCAACCTCATCAAGCCCATTGAAAAATTATCTCGCTTTTCTCAATATGCAAAATGCCATAGCGGTCTTAGCGGGAAAAACGGCGGTGGAGGAATTGGGCGTGCAAGCCAATTCGCCACGCGAATTACAAATTACCTTAGATAAAGCCACGCCTTATTTGCCTGAAATGCTGGCACACGCCGCATTATTACCACAATATTTTGCTCCAAGCGAAGAAAAATATCAAAGTGAGCCAAAGATCAAGCCACAAATTGTTAGCAACGGAGCTTATTATGTGAAAAGTCAGCAGGGCGATCGCATTCATTTAGCCCTCAACCCTTATTATTGGCAGAAAAAAAACGTTTTCTTCCCAGAGGTGGATTATCAGAAAATCCGCACTACTCAGCCTTTAGACGGGATTGATGTGGTGTTGAACCCGCAACAAAAAAATCTTCCCGTGCAATATTTGCCGAAACTTTGTACTTATTATTATGAGTTTAATTTTAACGATCCAATGTTGGAAAAAAGTGCGGTGCGAAAATCACTCATTTTTTTGGCTTCGGCACGCAATTTAGTTCGCAGTGAGCAAGCCTCCCATCTCGCTACCAACCATTTTTTACCGCAATCAATGTGGGACGAGCAAGAAACCGCGTGGAGTCCCATTTTGGTGGAGCAGCTTTTGCAGCAAAATGGCATTACGGAGCGTTCTCCATTGGTGCTGCGTTTGACCTTTGATCAAGAGGGATTTAATCAGATCATCGGGCAACGCCTTGTCCAAATGTTGTCACAGTCAGACCTCATTCATATTCAGCCAGAGCCTGTTTCTCGCCAAACTCTGCTTGCGAAGCGTGCCAAGGGAGATTTTCAAATTATCCGATCTGGTTGGTGTGCGGATTATAACGAGCCTTCCGCGTTTTTGATGAATTTCTATTCTAAAAGCCCAGATAATAAATCAGGCTATCATAATGAAAAAGTGGACGCGTTATTAGAACAAAGCTTACAGCCAATTTCTAAAGAAAAACGCACCGCACTTTATCAGCAAATTAGCCAATTATTACAACAAGATAACGTCGTATTACCCGTTTTTCAGTACACAACCCCGATTTACCTCGCCCCGAATATACAAGGCGTAGATAAACAAAATCCAAGCAATGTGATTTATAGTAAGGATTTAAGGCAAAGTAATTAATATCCTATTTTGAAAAAATGGCTTGCTGAATTTCGCTAATTTGTGATCTCGTTAAACCATTATTTATAAAAAAGCTCTTGAGCCAATTAATTTGGGTTTCTAATTTATTAGGGTGATGCCTTTTTTCTAAGCTATTTAATTTTGCTTTGGCTTTGTCAATATATGTTTTTAAGGGGATTGATTGAGCAGGAGAGAAATCCACCATTTTTATTAGTGCGTTAATGTCTTTTTCTGTGAGATTTTCTGCTTTTAGTAAAGAATTGACCCAATTAAATTGGCTTTGAGATTTATTCGGTAAACTTCTTGGTGAAATCTGGTTTACTTTATCAATTTGATTTTGTACTTTTGATGCTAGTATAGACATAGTTGCAGCTTGAGCATTATCATTTTGGCTGTCTGGCAATATATCGTCAATGCTATCTAATCGTTTCGCTTGTTGAATTCGCCCTTTTGTAAGATAGTAATGAATAATCGAATCAAAACCTTTATCTTTAGAAATAATATAAAGAGCATTAAATTGATATTCTGTCGTAATACGAGCCATTTCATCAACAATGATAAAATCTAATGCATTCTTTCCCGCTTTTGGACATTCAATAATGCGACAATTTTTTCCAAACACTATTAAAGATTTTATCAAAACAACAGGTAAGAGTTTTTGGTTTTCACCGACGCAAAGAACAATAAAGTACTCATTAGGCGATAAATGCGTTAATGTTTTAGGTTGAACGTTTTCATAATCAATAACGATCAAGTTCATACTATTCCTCTGTAAAGCATTAATAATACACTTTTTTATTTTTAATTCGCAGGCACTGCCTCTTCCACGGGAGCAGCTTGAGCACTTGATGACGGGATGAGTACGTCCCATAGGCTTTGGCGTTTTGGTTGTTCTGCTTCTTTTGGTGTTTCTTGTTCAGTGCAGAAGGATTGATTGCGATCTGCCCATACGGGAATTTGGCGGGAGCTGTTACAATCCCAACTACCATAGCTAGTGATCCCCACCCATTTGATGCCTTCAGGGGCGGAGGGGTGTAACGCTGTAGCGGTGGTGCGTTGTAAGTAGTTTTTATACACTTGCAATGCACCTGTTGCCCCCGTGAGTTTGGTTTCACCATTATCATCACGCCCTAACCAAACAGTGGCGAGATTTTCGCCATCAACGCCGACAAACCAAGTATCCCGTGCGGAGTTGGTCGTGCCGGTTTTTCCTGCCAAATGCAAATGGGAAAACTGGCTTTGTAAGCTACGAGCCGTACCGTATTCCACGGTTTGTTGCATTGCATAAAGGGTTTGGTAGGCAGCTTGTGCTGGCACAACTTGCTCTGGCTGCATTGCACGTTGATAAATGATATCCCCTTGCTGGTTAGTAATGCTATCAATGGTTGCCAGCGGAATAGTTGCCCCTAGATTGGCAAGAGTTTGGAATAATTGGGCTACTTCGTAGGGGGAAATAGAATAAGATCCCAGCAACATCGCTGGAACTTTTGGAATTTTTACTTTATCCCACCCCATTGCCTTTTGTGTATCAATAACCTTGCTTAAGCCTACTTCCATTCCAATATTCACCGTTGGAATATTCAGCGAGCGGGCTAACGCGTCCATTAACATCACTGGACCGCTGTAACGGCGGTCGTAGTTTCGCGGTTGCCACGGCGGGCTGCCTTTTGTGTGAATGGTGATCGGCTGGTTTGGGATTGGCGTGTTTAGACGGAACTCACTCGGATCACTAAGTGCGGTCAGATAAATTGACGGTTTTACCAAAGAGCCAATTTGTCGTTTGGCGTTTAAAGCACGGTTAAAGCCCGCGTAGTTGGTTTGTCGTCCACCTACAATAGCTTTGATCTCACCATTATGATAATCCGCTATGATCATCGCCGCTTCCAAATAGGGATTTTTATATTTCACCTGCAATTCAGAAACCGCATTGATCACTGCTTGTTCGGCATATTGTTGCTGTTTAATATCTAAGGTAGAGAAAATGCGTGTTCCCGACAGGCTACTTGCTCTATTTTCTCCTAGTCGCTGACGTAATTCGGTTTGTAGTGTTTGGATAAAGGCAGGGTATTTGCGGGTAATCTGCCCGTGTTTTTGCACGCCAAGTGGGCGTTTGCTCAGCATATCATACAGTTCTTGCCCAATGACTTTATGCTCAAGTAATAAATGCAACACCACATTACGGCGTTCAAGGGCAAGCTTAGGATTACGCCACGGATTATACAATGACGGGCCTTTCACCATTCCTACTAAAAGGGCGATTTGATCGAGGTTGATCTCGCGGATCGAACGGCCAAAATAAAAGTGGCTAGCAAGCTCAAAACCGTGAATTTGCGTGTTGCCATTTTGCCCGAGATAAATTTCATTGAGATAGGTTTCTAAAATACGGTTTTTATCGTAACGCCAGTCTAAAATCAGTGCCATTAAGGCTTCATTAATTTTTCGGCTGAAGGTGCGTTCATTGGATAAAAACAGGTTTTTTACTAACTGCTGAGTGAGAGTGCTTCCGCCTTGTACGCGGTGTCCCGCTTGAAAATTTGCCACCACAGCCCTTGCAATGCCTAATGGGCTAATACCTTCGTGCTGGTAAAAGCGGCGATCTTCAGTTAAAAGAAGGGTATCGATCAGCAATCTAGGATAATTTTGTAGCGAAAGAGTTAAGCGTTCTTCTTTTTCAGATTGTAACATTGCGATCAATTTTGGTGCGAGCGGAAAATCTTCAATGGCTTGCGTATTTACTAAATCTTCGATCACTGCTAATTGATTATTTTGGAAACGTAAACGAAAAACTCGTTGAGCTTCAGGTGCTGTGGGAAATGGAAATGCACCTCTTAATAAAACAATGGTGTCATTTTCAACTTTAAAATCTCCAGGTACGGCTATCATTGTGGTTTGGCGATAATTATTTTCTAATAAGCGTTGCTTCACCTGTTCAAAGCTAAGCTTATCACTCAAACGAATAGATTCAATACGACTATATACCTCTGCGGGAAGTTGCC
Source organism: Avibacterium paragallinarum (assembly GCF_011765605.1). Lineage (NCBI taxonomy): Bacteria > Pseudomonadati > Pseudomonadota > Gammaproteobacteria > Pasteurellales > Pasteurellaceae > Avibacterium > Avibacterium paragallinarum. Next base: position 1,248,940 of record NZ_CP050316.1, on the reverse strand, counting down.
AAATTTGTCCATCCATTTTGGAACGGATTTTGCCATCTAAATAAATGCAGTAAAAAATAAGGTAACAAATAATAACGAATGCTAATTTTATAGAAAAGTTACGAAAACGTTTTTTTTTCGATGAATTTAGGATAGATGAGGGCTTAGCTTTATTTTTTGCCATCGTTGTTGCACCTCATTTAACGGTTAAAAGATAAATAAGAATGTAAAAATTGTTCAAAATCTTCTAAGCCACAAAAGGCAAGGCTTTCTTCATCATAATAATGGAAATCTTGCTCAAGGGCTTGTTGATCTTCAATGACAAGATTGTTCGCCCGCACCATCACTTCATCCGCACTGATAAACAGGCTGTATTCTGAGCCGATTAAACGGAAATCTTGATTCGGCGATTGGCGTGCTTGCTCAATCAAAGAAAGTGCAGTAAAAACTGGCTTAGAATCTGACCGCACTTCGCTATTTAGCCAATTTGCCAAGGCTTCGTGTCCCATTGAACATTTGGCGGAAATCTGCCCGCCTTGGGCGAAAAATTGATAATCCATTTTAGATACTGAACGATGAACCACAACCACAAGTGGTGGTGGCATTGGGGTTGTTTACCACAAAACGCGAGCCTTCTAAGCCTTCGGTGTAATCCACTGTGCCGCCGATTAAATATTGCAAGCTCATCGGATCGATCACTAATTGCACGCCGCTGTTTTCAATGGTGAGATCACCTTCATTGACTTTTTCATCAAAGGTAAAGCCATATTGGAAACCGCTACAACCGCCGCCAGTGATATAAACACGCAATTTTAATTCGCTATTTTCTTCTTCGCTAATCAAGGCTTTGACTTTATTTGCTGCCGCATCGGTAAAAGTTAAAGGGATTGCCATCTCGGTCATAATTTATCTCGCTTGTGTCTTTGTCAATGTTAAGTTGGCTATTATCTAATAACCTAGTAAACCATTCAAGAATTTATAGCCGTTTGCTTTCAAAATAATAGGGCGTTTTCGCCGCAAGCTATAATTTAAACGGCGAGAGCAAGGATTTTTCTTTGAAAAGGTGGTAAAATGTGGCACAAATTTTTGTCTAGGAGAAGTTATGGCAATTCCAATTAGAACAGAACAAGAAATCGAAAAATTGCGGGAAGCCTGTAAGTTGGCATCTGATGTATTGGTGATGATAGAACCCTATGTGAAAGAGGGGGTAACCACGGGTGAATTAGATCGCATTTGCCACCAATATATGGTGGAACAACAAAAGGTGATCCCCGCTTGTTTAGGCTATCACGGTTTTCCAAAAGCCACTTGTATTTCCATTAATGAAGTGGTTTGCCACGGTATTCCAAGCGAGGGGAAAAAGCTCAAAAATGGCGATATTGTCAATATTGATGTTACCGTGATTAAAGACGGCTACTATGGCGATAATTCCAAAATGTATGTGGTGGGTGAGCCGAGTATCCGCAGCAAAAAACTCATTGATGTAACCCAAGAAGCTTTATATATCGGCTTACGCACAGTGAAACCAGGCATTCGCTTACGCGAGATCGGCAAAGCGATTCAAATTTACACCGAAGCACAAGGGTTCAGTGTGGTGAGAGAATATTGCGGACACGGCATCGGCACAGAGTTTCACAACGATCCACAAGTGCTACATTATGCGGGCGATGACGGCGGTGTGATTTTAAAAGAAGGAATGGTGTTCACTATTGAGCCAATGATCAACGCGGGCAAACGGGAAGTGCGTTTAATGGGCGACGGCTGGACGGTGAAAACCAAAGACCGCAGCCATTCCGCACAATTTGAACACCAAATTGTGGTAACCGCCAACGGTTGTGAAGTGATGACCATTCGCGAGGAAGAAGAAAAAGCAGGACGCATTCAACGTTTTATGGTGAATGTGTAATTTCCGCTACAATTTTGTTAAATGATCAATGTAGTGTAGGAGCAGACCTGTGTGCCTGCCCGAATAAGTTTCCCCAAGCAGCAAGTGGGAAAATAAAAAATGGGCGAACACATAGGTTCGCCCCTACAGTTTTGTTAAATTATCAATGTAATGGCGGGGCAGACCTGTGTGTCTGCCTGAAGCTGAATAGCCCAAAAGGAACAAGCCTAAAATGTTTACCTACGCCCCCGCAACCCCACTCTCCATACAATCCGTCAAACAACAAAAAGAGCAACTCAAAGCCTTTGAATTAGCTGAGTTTTCCGCTTGCTCCGTTTATGCCTTATTGGCAAATCGCACGGCATTTTATGATCAGCTAATGCAACATTTATGGCGGCATTTTGGCTTGGCGGAGGAACCCGCTTTGAGCTTGATCGCGGTGGGGGGCTATGGGCGAGGAGAAATGTTCCCGCTTTCTGATCTGGATTTTCTCATTCTTGCCGAAAAAGAAATTGCGGGCGACAGCGAACAAAAAATCAGCCAAATGGTGCAATTTTTGTGGGATTGCGGTTTCGATGTCGGACACGCGGTGCGAACCCTCTCTCAATGCGAACAAGAGGGCAAAGGCGATATTAGTATCGCCACCAATTTATTGGAAAGCCGCTATTTGTGTGGCAATCAAAAAACCTTTGAAAAACTGACCGCACTTTTAACCCAACCGAATTTCTGGCGGATTGAAGATTTTTATCACGCCAAAATGGCAGAAAAAAACGAACGCTATCAACGCTATCACAACACCAGTTATAACCTTGAACCTGACATTAAACACAGCCCTGGCGGGTTGCGGGATTTGCATTTGCTTTATTGGCTCGCGTTACGCCACACGGGGGCAAAAAATTTAGAAGACATTTTACAAACAGGCTTCATTTACCCCGAAGAATACGCCTTATTGCAAGAAAAACAGCATTTTTTATTCAAAATCCGCTTTGCTTTGCATTTAATTTTAAAGCGTTATGACAACCGATTATTATTCGATCGCCAAGTTAAAATCAGCGAGCTTTTGGGCTATCAAGGCGAGGGCAATCAAGCGGTAGAACAAATGATGAAAGCCTTTTTTCAGGCATTGCAAACCATCGCTTCGCTGACCCATTTGCTCACCAAACATTATCGCGAACATTTTATTGATAGCCTCAGCCAGCAAAGTTGCTTTGCCCTTGATGAGCATTTCCATTTGGCGAACAACGCCATTTGCTTAACTAATCCCCAATGCTTCACCCAAGCCCCTGAAAGCATCTTAACCCTGTTTTATTACCTCACCCAATATCCTACGGCGGAAATTCATTCTTCCACATTACGACAACTTAGCCGCACGTTAGAACATTTTCACGGATATTTATGCAATTTTCCTCTTGCTCGTGAAACTTTTTTACGCTTACTCCAACAACCAAATTGCGTAAAACGAGCCTTTATGCCAATGCACCAATATGGCGTGTTACGCATTTATTTGCCACAGTGGAAAGCCATTGAAGGCTTAATGCAATTTGATTTATTTCACAGCTATACCGTTGATGAACACACTTTACGCGTAATGGGAAAACTAGAGCAATTTTTATCCCCCGAGGGCGAGCAGGCTCACCCCATTTGTAGCCAACTGTTCCGCCAATCTCAAGATCGCAGATTGTTGTATTTAGCCGCCTTATTTCACGATATTGCCAAAGGGCGAGGCGGCGAACACGCCGAATTAGGCGCGGAAGACATGGCACAATTTGCCACATTGCACGGCTTTTCTGAACAGGATACCGACCTAATGCAATGGCTTGTGGCACAGCATTTATTAATGTCTGTAACCGCACAACGGCGGGATATTGATGATCCGAATATCGTCTTGGAATTTGCAGCCGAAGTGAAAACCGAGCAACGCCTTGATGATTTACTCTGCTTAACGGTGGCAGACATTTGTGCCACCAACGAAACCCTATGGAATAGCTGGAAAGCCTCATTGCTCGCACGGCTTTACGCTTACACCAAACAACAACTCGAACAAGGCTTAACCCAAGGTTTAGATAACCGCCTCAAGATTGAAGAACACAAAACCCAAGCCTTAGCCTTGCTACAACGCGAATATCCCTTGCTCAGCGGTGAAGACATCATCACCTTGTGGCAGCCCATCCCTGATGAGTATTTTTTACGCAATAATGCCAAACAAATTTGCTGGCACACGCAATTACTCTCCGAAGCGGGCGGCAACGCGGTGGTAAAAATCAGCAACCGTTTTTCAGCGGGAGGCACGGAAGTGTTTATTTATTGTCAGGATCAAGCCAATTTATTTAATAAAGTGGTGAGCATTATCGGTAGCAAACAGTTCAGCATTCACGACGCTCAAATCATCACCGCAGATAATGGCTACGTTTTCGATAGCTTTATCGTTACCGAATTAAACGGCTCGCTGGTGAGATTTGATCGCCGCCGCGAACTCGAACAGACGCTCATTACAGGGTTAAATGCCGAAAAAATCCCGACTCTCAGCACGGTTAAAAATCACCATTTAAAACCATTCAGCGTCAAAACCGAAGTGAAGTTCCTGCACACCAACCACCCAACACACACAGAAATGGAGCTTTTCGCGTTAGATAAAGCGGGATTACTCGCCGAAGTCAGCCAAATTTTCATCACCCATGGTATCAATTTGCTCAATGCCAAAATCACCACTATCGGCGAAAAAGCAGAAGATTTCTTTATTCTCAACAAAGCTGGAAAAGCCTTATCCGCAATAGAAAGGCAAATGTTGGAAGACAATCTTTTGCAACGACTATAAAAAATTGCGGTAGAAAATACCGCACTTTTAAATGTAAATACCCCGTTTCTAGTGTAAATTGCCTTCGTTCCAATAAAATTTTTAGAAAAGTAACGCCGCACGAGAGCGATGCGAACATCTGTCTTACTTTTCGTTAAGAACATCTTATTGGAATGAATAAAAGCAATTTAGTTCAGTGGACTCTTTTCTTTGCTTACTTTCTTTTGAGTAAGCAAAAGAAAGTAAGTTACCAACGGGAGCCCCATTATAACTACCAAAGAAAAAAGCCATTCGTTCAAATAAAGATAGCACTTAACAACAAACAAAAAACAAGTTAAGTCGCAAAATTCGGTATAGAGGTGGAGATGGGAGGCACCTTCTACAGTTGACTGAATAATTTCGTCTTATAAAACTAAAAAATATTAGCTATTCGTTAAAAGTTTATGATAAATAATGAAAAAGTGCGGTCTTTTCTAACCCTATTTTTCAAATTTTCCAATATGACAGTAACAATGAGCATCGCACCGTTAAGAGCCATTTTTCAGCACCGCACTTTTTGTTTTCCTATTTTTATCGGGGATATTTAGGGCGTATGGCAACGCCCTTATATCTTCCAGTGAAATTAGGCGTTTTTCATTGCTGCGAAAGCGTTACCTGCTGCTTGTAAGGTGCGTTCAATATCTTCTTCACTGTGAGCGAGGGACATAAAGCCTGCTTCATAGGCGGAAGGGGCGAGGTAAACGCCTTGCTCGAGCATTTTATGGAAAAATTGTTTGAATTTTTCCGCATCGCATTGCATCACTTGTTGGTATGAGCTGACTTCCGTTTGATCGGTAAAGAAGATCCCAAACATCCCGCCCACATAATTCACCACAAAAGGAATGCCGTGTTTATCGGCGAGGGCTTTTAAGCCCTTTGCTAATTTTTCGGTGAGTTGTGCGAGGCGTTGTTCATTGCCCGCTTTTTTCAATTCGGTTAAGCAAGCTAAGCCCGCTGCCATTGCAATCGGGTTGCCAGAGAGCGTTCCTGCTTGGTAAACGGGGCCTGTTGGGGCGATGTATTGCATAATTTCTTTTTTCCCGCCAAATGCACCTACAGGCATTCCGCCACCAATAACTTTCCCTAGCGTGGTTAAATCTGGGGTTACGCCATAATATTGTTGCGCCCCGCCTAAGGCAACGCGGAAGCCCGTCATTACTTCGTCAATGATGAGCAATGCACCATATTGATCGCAAAGCTTGCGGAGCTGTTGTAAAAATCCTGCTTTGGGTGGGATACAGTTCATATTGCCCGCGACGGGTTCAATGATTACGCAAGCGATGTCTTGAGGATATTGCTCAAAGGCGTGTTTGACGGAGGCGATGTTGTTGTATTCGCAAGTGAGGGTGTGTTTGGCAAAATCGGCAGGAACGCCCGGGGAGCTTGGTTGCCCGAGTGTGAGTGCACCTGATCCCGCTTTAACCAGTAGGCTGTCGGAATGCCCGTGATAGCAACCTTCAAATTTGATAATTTTGTCGCGTTGGGTGTAACCGCGTGCTAAGCGAATGGCGGACATTGTGGCTTCTGTGCCAGAACTCACCATTCTTACCATTTCAATGGAAGGAACGAGCTGGCAAACCAGTTCGGCTAGGTCGATTTCTAAAGGGGTAGGTGCACCGAAGCTCAGCCCTTTTTCGGCAGTTTTTTGCACCGCACTTAGGATTGCAGGGTGGTTATGCCCTAAGATCATAGGCCCCCACGAGCCGACATAGTCAATATATTGCTTGCCATCGGTATCAAAAATATATGCCCCTTGTGCTTTATCAATAAAGACGGGCGTTCCGCCCACGCCATTGAATGCTCTAACAGGAGAGTTTACGCCGCCTGGAATGACTTTCTGAGCATTAGCAAATAAAGTTTCAGATTGGTTCATTAATTCACCTTCCATTCTTGTTGAAATCATAAATTGACGGGGCATTGTACTGTAAAACGATGTAAAAGAATAAAAATATTTATCTCCGCCTTTTTCTTTGTGATATGCTTTGCCAATATGTTTATTACTATGACATTTTATTATGTGGCTCAGTTTTACATTAACCTTTCTCTGCACATTAGCAACTCTGTTTGTGATGCGTCCTATTGCACAAAAGATCGGTTTAGTTGATAAGCCTAATCATCGTAAACGCCACCAAGGGGCGATCCCATTAATTGGCGGCATTTCGTTATTTGTTGGAAATCTGATTTTTTATTTTTTAGAGTGGGATCAACTGCGTCTTCCCGTGCTTTATTTATTCAGCATTTTTGTTCTGCTCGTCATCGGTGTATTAGATGATCGTTTTGATATTAGCCCTTTTTTACGAGCGGGTATTCAGGCGTTTCTTGCGATCTTAATGATTGATATGGGTAATATTTATCTCGATCATCTCGGGCAAATTCTTGGGCCTTTTCAACTAACTCTAGGCTCGATTGGCTTGATTATTACTGTATTTGCCACGATTGCCGTGATTAATGCCTTTAATATGATAGATGGTATTGATGGTCTGCTCGGCGGGTTATCCAGTGTGGCGTTTGCCGCAATCGGGATTTTGCTCGTAATGGATAATCAGATGGATCTTGCCTATTGGAGCTTCGCATTAATTATTGCTTTGCTCCCTTATATGCTATTAAATTTAGGCATTCCTTTTGGCACACGGTTCAAGGTGTTTATGGGGGATGCGGGCAGTACGCTCATTGGCTTCACGATCATTTGGATTTTACTGCTTAGCACGCAAGGCAAAGGACACCCAATGAACCCCATCACGGCACTATGGATCATTGCCATACCAGTGATGGATATGATCGCCATTATTTACCGCCGTTTACGCAAAGGCAAAAGCCCGTTCCGCCCCGATCGCTTACATATTCATCATTTAATGGTGAGAGCGGGATTAAGCTCAAGACAAGCTTTTTTGCTCATTACATTCATTGCTGCACTTTGTGCTGGTTTTGGCATTCTTGGCGAAATTTATTACATCAATGAATGGATAATGTTTCTTGGCTTTATCATTTTATTTTTCATTTATTCATTTTCCATCGCTAGAGCCTGGCGAATTACCCGCTGGGTGCGTAGAATGAAACGTCGCCAGCGTCGTTTATCATAAATATTTAAGGAGAATTATTGGCGTGAAACAGTCGATTAAAAAATATTCTATTGTTATTTTGATTACTTTCATCTTTATTGTAGTTGGATATGGAGTCAGCTTACTTGAAAAAACACAATGGAAATCAGAGGCACAAATCTTTCAGCCTACAACAAATGAATTGGGGAATTACTACGCATTAGCTTCAATGTATCAATTTATTCAAGGAAAAGTACTGTCAGAAGAACATTTGACCCAAAAAGTGTATGAGGAATTTAAACGTCAGCTTACCTCATATGACAATATTCGACGGTTTTGGCAACAAACGCCTTATTATAAACAAAAAGAAACGGGAAATATCCAAGCAGATCGGATATTACTTGAGGAATTAGTAAAAGCAGTGAAATTTTCAACCGCACTTAGGGGAACAGCGGATAGCCTAACATTGCAATTAGATAACCCAAAGCAAGCATTTGAGATGCTTAATGCTTTTATCGCATATACTAATCTTTCTGCTCGGCAAGTTATTTATAGTGAACTTATTGGCGAATGGAAAACTTTGTTTAATCAAGTTGATAGTGCAGCACAACTAAATTTAGGAAGCCTTTTACAAGGAGATGCAATTGGCATACAAGATTGGCAAGGAAAGCTTAAAATGATGAGGGCAGTAAGTCCACTTGATAATAATTTAATTGCCTATCGTTATCTAAAAACTCCTAGCCAGCCACTACAGTCTGAACCTTTTTCTTTGTTCTGGATTTTTATTGGGGGATTAGTAGGGATTTTAGTTGGTATAATCACTGTGAAGGTGATAGAGAATAGAAAAAGGAAGTTTAAATAAGGGCAATAAATATCAATTTGAGAAAAGTTTGTTGTAAAATATACTCAATAAGTATTCACTTTATAATCAAATTGAGCAAAAAATTATCTTGTAATAAAAAAATTAAAAAAAATACTAGACAAGCTATTTTGAAACTCTTAATATACGCTCCGCAACGACGCAATGAGATTTAAAAAAGGCGTTCGTAGCTCAGTTGGATAGAGCGTTGGCCTCCGGAGCCAAAGGTCGCAGGTTCAAATCCTGTCGAGCGCGCCAAGTCAATGCGTATCTAAACAATGGTGGCTATAGCTCAGTTGGTAGAGCCCCGGATTGTGATTCCGGTTGTCGTGGGTTCAAGTCCCATTAGCCACCCCAATTTATCGGCGAGTAGCGCAGCTTGGTAGCGCAACTGGTTTGGGACCAGTGGGTCGTAGGTTCAAATCCTATCTCGCCGACCAATTTTTTTTTTTTTTTTTTTTTTTTGCTCTTTAACAATCAATCAGACAATCTGTGTGGGCACTTGTTGATTCTGGAAAAAATTTAAAAGATTTAGAACAATTAGTGCTTAACTGAAATTCATAGTGATTTTATAAATGAAATCACAGAGCTTTGTTAGTGTACGAATTGAGAAGGATTAAACTGAAGAGTTTGATCATGGCTCAGATTGAACGCTGGCGGCAGGCTTAACACATGCAAGTCGAACGGTAACGGGTTGAAAGCTTGCTTTCAATGCTGACGAGTGGCGGACGGGTGAGTAATGCTTGGGAATCTGGCTTATGGAGGGGGATAACCATTGGAAACGATGGCTAATACCGCGTATTATCGGGAGATGAAAGGGGGCGAAAGCACCTGCCATAAGATGAGCCCAAGTGGGATTAGGTAGTTGGTGAGGTAAAGGCTCACCAAGCCTGCGATCTCTAGCTGGTCTGAGAGGATGGCCAGCCACACTGGGACTGAGACACGGCCCAGACTCCTACGGGAGGCAGCAGTGGGGAATATTGCGCAATGGGGGGAACCCTGACGCAGCCATGCCGCGTGAATGAAGAAGGCCTTCGGGTTGTAAAGTTCTTTCGGTGGTGAGGAAGGTTGTGATGTGAATAGCATCATGATTTGACGTTAGCCACAGAAGAAGCACCGGCTAACTCCGTGCCAGCAGCCGCGGTAATACGGAGGGTGCGAGCGTTAATCGGAATAACTGGGCGTAAAGGGCACGCAGGCGGTAAATTAAGTGAGATGTGAAATCCCCGAGCTTAACTTGGGAATTGCATTTCAGACTGGTTTACTAGAGTACTTTAGGGAGGGGTAGAATTCCACGTGTAGCGGTGAAATGCGTAGAGATGTGGAGGAATACCGAAGGCGAAGGCAGCCCCTTGGGAAGCTACTGACGCTCATGTGCGAAAGCGTGGGGAGCAAACAGGATTAGATACCCTGGTAGTCCACGCTGTAAACGCTGTCGATTTGGGGATTGGGCTTTAAGCTTGGTGCCCGTAGCTAACGTGATAAATCGACCGCCTGGGGAGTACGGCCGCAAGGTTAAAACTCAAATGAATTGACGGGGGCCCGCACAAGCGGTGGAGCATGTGGTTTAATTCGATGCAACGCGAAGAACCTTACCTACTCTTGACATCCTAAGAAGAACTCAGAGATGAGTTTGTGCCTTCGGGAACTTAGAGACAGGTGCTGCATGGCTGTCGTCAGCTCGTGTTGTGAAATGTTGGGTTAAGTCCCGCAACGAGCGCAACCCTTATCCTTTGTTGCCAGCACTTCGGGTGGGAACTCAAAGGAGACTGCCAGTGATAAACTGGAGGAAGGTGGGGATGACGTCAAGTCATCATGGCCCTTACGAGTAGGGCTACACACGTGCTACAATGGTGCATACAGAGGGAAGCGAGCCTGCGAGGGGGAGCGAATCTCAGAAAGTGCATCTAAGTCCGGATTGGAGTCTGCAACTCGACTCCATGAAGTCGGAATCGCTAGTAATCGCGAATCAGAATGTCGCGGTGAATACGTTCCCGGGCCTTGTACACACCGCCCGTCACACCATGGGAGTGGGTTGTACCAGAAGTAGATAGCTTAACCTTCGGGAGGGCGTTTACCACGGTATGATTCATGACTGGGGTGAAGTCGTAACAAGGTAACCGTAGGGGAACCTGCGGTTGGATCACCTCCTTACCTAATAGAATAGATGAGTGCTCACACAGATTGTCGTGATGGTTGTTAGACAATAAGAAGCGAATGAAAAAAGACGGTAAAAACTGACCGCACTTTTGATAAATCCTTATGGGTCTGTAGCTCAGGTGGTTAGAGCGCACCCCTGATAAGGGTGAGGTCGGTGGTTCAAGTCCACTCAGACCCACCACTCGAGCGAGTGACATAGGGATTAATGATTGGGGATATAGCTCAGCTGGGAGAGCGCCTGCCTTGCACGCAGGAGGTCAGCGGTTCGATCCCGCTTATCTCCACCAAATCATACCATTTAATAAAATCATTGCTAAGTATTCTCATATTACGTAACCGAGTAAGAGAGAATATTTACCAATGATAATGAAAATTATCGAATTTGCTCTTTAACAATAGAAAAACAAGCTGAAAACTGAAGAGACTTTCAAGCTAATGAGGGAGTGGTGATAGTGATAGAGCCATTTTCTTATTAAATTGAAGAAGTCTGAGTAAAAGACTTACTTGAACAAAAGCAAGTAAGCGTTCTCAACGAGAGAACAACTTCGGGGAAAAATCCTTGAGGTTGTATAGTTAAGTGAGAAAGCGTACAGGGCGGATGCCTTGGCAATCAGAGGCGAAGAAGGACGTGCTAATCTGCGAAAAGCGTGGGTGAGTTGATAAGAAGCGTTTAACCCACGATGTCCGAATGGGGAAACCCGATAGGCGAAGAGTCTATCATTACGAGGTGAATAAAATAGCCTCGTAAGGCGAACCGGGAGAACTGAAACATCTAAGTACCCCGAGGAAAAGAAATCAACCGAGATTCTGTGAGTAGCGGCGAGCGAAAGCGGAGGAGCCAGTAAGTAATAGCAGCAGAGATAGAGGAATTGTCTGGGAAGGCAAGCGACACAGGGTGATAGCCCCGTACTTAAAATCCAGGCTGTGGTACTAAGCTTACGAGAAGTAGGGCGGGACACGAGGAATCCTGTCTGAAGATGGGGGGACCATCCTCCAAGGCTAAATACTCCTGATTGACCGATAGTGAACCAGTACTGTGAAGGAAAGGCGAAAAGAACCCCGGTGAGGGGAGTGAAATAGAACCTGAAACCCTGTACGTACAAGCAGTGGGAGCCCCATCACTCAAACACATTGAGTGTTGGAAGAGGCAAAAGCACCAAAAATAACACCGCACTTTAAAGTGCAGGGTAAGACGAGCAAAGCGAGTCAAACCCAAAAATAGCAGTGTGATTGAGTGATGGGGTGACTGCGTACCTTTTGTATAATGGGTCAGCGACTTATATTTTGTAGCGAGGTTAACTGAATAAGGGAGCCGAAGGGAAACCGAGTCTTAACTGGGCGGTGAGTTGCAAGGTATAGACCCGAAACCCGGTGATCTAGCCATGGGCAGGTTGAAGGTTGGGTAACACTAACTGGAGGACCGAACCGACTAATGTTGAAAAATTAGCGGATGACCTGTGGCTGGGGGTGAAAGGCCAATCAAACCGGGAGATAGCTGGTTCTCCCCGAAATCTATTTAGGTAGAGCCTTGTGTGAATACCTTTGGGGGTAGAGCACTGTTTCGGCTAGGGGCCCATCCCGGGTTACCAAACCGATGCAAACTCCGAATACCAAAGAGTAATGCACAGGAGACACACGGCGGGTGCTAACGTCCGTCGTGGAGAGGGAAACAACCCAGACCGCCAGCTAAGGTCCCAAAATCTATATTAAGTGGGAAACGAAGTGGGAAGGCTTAGACAGCTAGGATGTTGGCTTAGAAGCAGCCACCATTTAAAGAAAGCGTAATAGCTCACTAGTCGAGTCGGCCTGCGCGGAAGATGTAACGGGGCTAAAATATAGTACCGAAGCTGCGGCATCAATCGAAGGATTGTTGGGTAGGGGAGCGTTGTGTAAGCGGAAGAAGGTGGTTCGAGAGGATTGCTGGACGTATCACAAGTGCGAATGCTGACATAAGTAACGATAAAACGGGTGAAAAACCCGTTCGCCGGAAGACCAAGGGTTCCTGTCCAACGTTAATCGGGGCAGGGTGAGTCGGCCCCTAAGGCGAGGCTGAAAAGCGTAGTCGATGGGAAACGGGTTAATATTCCCGTACTTGGTAAAGCTGCGATGTGGGGACGGAGAAGGTTAGGTTATCGACCTGTTGGAGATGGTCGTTTAAGTTGGTAGGTGGGTGAGTTAGGCAAATCCGGCTCACCGTTAACACTGAGAGATGATGACGAGGCACTAAGGTGCTGAAGTAACTGATACCACACTTCCAGGAAAAGCCACTAAGCTTCAGGCTTTACTAAACCGTACTGAAAACCGACACAGGTGGTCAGGTAGAGAATACTCAGGCGCTTGAGAGAACTCGGGTGAAGGAACTAGGCAAAATAGCACCGTAACTTCGGGAGAAGGTGCGCCGGCGTAGATTGTAGTGACTTGCTCACGAAGGTTGAACCGGTCGAAGATACCAGCTGGCTGCAACTGTTTATTAAAAACACAGCACTCTGCAAACACGAAAGTGGACGTATAGGGTGTGATGCCTGCCCGGTGCTGGAAGGTTAATTGATGGTGTAATCGAAAGAGAAGCTCCTGATCGAAGCCCCAGTAAACGGCGGCCGTAACTATAACGGTCCTAAGGTAGCGAAATTCCTTGTCGGGTAAGTTCCGACCTGCACGAATGGCATAATGATGGCCAGGCTGTCTCCACCCGAGACTCAGTGAAATTGAAATCGCCGTGAAGATGCGGTGTACCCGCGGCTAGACGGAAAGACCCCGTGAACCTTTACTATAGCTTGACACTGAACCTTGAATTTTGATGTGTAGGATAGGTGGGAGACTATGAAGCGGTAACGCCAGTTATCGTGGAGTCGTTGTTGAAATACCACCCTTTAACGTTTGATGTTCTAACGAAGTGCCTGAAACGGGTACTCGGACAGTGTCTGGTGGGTAGTTTGACTGGGGCGGTCTCCTCCCAAAGCGTAACGGAGGAGCACGAAGGTTTGCTAATGACGGTCGGACATCGTCAGGTTAGTGCAATGGTATAAGCAAGCTTAACTGCGAGACAGACAAGTCGAGCAGGTGCGAAAGCAGGTCATAGTGATCCGGTGGTTCTGAATGGAAGGGCCATCGCTCAACGGATAAAAGGTACTCCGGGGATAACAGGCTGATACCGCCCAAGAGTTCATATCGACGGCGGTGTTTGGCACCTCGATGTCGGCTCATCACATCCTGGGGCTGAAGTAGGTCCCAAGGGTATGGCTGTTCGCCATTTAAAGTGGTACGCGAGCTGGGTTTAGAACGTCGTGAGACAGTTCGGTCCCTATCTGCCGTGGGCGTTGGAGAATTGAGAGGGGCTGCTCCTAGTACGAGAGGACCGGAGTGGACGCATCACTGGTGTACCAGTTGTCTCGCCAGAGGCACTGCTGGGTAGCTAAATGCGGAAGAGATAAGTGCTGAAAGCATCTAAGCACGAAACTTGCCTTGAGATGAGTTCTCCCAGTCTATAAGACTGTAAGGGTTGTTGGAGACGACGACGTAGATAGGCTGGGTGTGTAAGCGGTGTGAGCCGTTGAGCTAACCAGTACTAATTGCCCGAGAGGCTTAACTATACAACACTCAAGGGTTTTGGCTTGTTTTTGTTAAAGAAGTGAAGAACGAATAGAAAAGAGAAAGAAATTAAAGGATATAAAGAATTATCTTGGCGGCGAAAGTGCAGTGGACCCACCTAATCCATGCCGAACTTAGAAGTGAAACGCTGTAACGCCGATGGTAGTGTGGGAATTTCCCATGTGAGAGTAGGACACCGCCAGGTTTTGAATGAAAGAAGAACGCCATTGAGGGAACTCAGTGGCGTTTTTTGTTGTTTCTTATGTTTATATTTTCTCGCACTTTCTTGGGGGGGAATAGTGGCTTATTATGTTTGAATGTTTAGCAACATCTATAAAATTATCCTTCCAAATATCGAAGATATTTATAGGAAATATTTATTGTTTGATTCTTATTATATCTGGAAATTTAATAATAGATTAAATTGATGAATACATACTTTTTATGTGTTGTAGCTGGCTTGTAAATTCAAAGATAAAGCAATTTAGAGAAGGTTTTATTTTAGAGAGTTTTCTTATTCATTAGCTTTGCTAAGCGGTTAAAGTAAGGTACAATCTCAGGAAAATTTTATAAGCTTAAAGGTTATAAATGAAAAAGGTTGTTTCATATTTACTTTTGTTTTTATCCATTACTGCGTTTGCTAGTCCTGAAACGCATTATGTTACTGAAAATCTTTCTACTTTTTTACGTAAAGGAGCTGGGGAGCAATTTAAAATAGCGGGGACAATCCGCTCTGGAGAGCCAGTAACTGTGTTAGAGCAAAAAGAGAAATATACTCTTATTCGAGATAGTAGAAATCGAGAAGCTTGGATATTAACATCTGAATTATCTGCAACACCAAGTAGTAAAGATGAAAATCCTAAACTTAAAGCATCGATAGAAGAATTGACTCTTAAATTAAATAGCTTGGATCACGATTGGCAACAACGAACTAGTGAGCTTCAACGTCGCACTAAGCAAGCAGAACAACAGAGTAGTTTATTACTAGAGCAGAATTCCCAGCTTAGACGTGAATTAGAAATCAGTAAAAACAAAAACAGTGATCTTGAAGCGATGCTTGATGCAGGTAAACGAGAAATTGCAATCCAATGGTTTATTTATGGTGGAGCCATTTTAGGTATTGGCTTGTTATTGGGGCTGATTTTGCCTTTTATTTTACCTAAACGTCGCCGTGATGGATGGGCTTAATTTATATAATGCAAGTTTATCTAGTTGGTGGTGCTGTACGAGATCAGCTCTTAAATATTGAAGTTAAAGACCGCGATTGGGTTGTAGTAGGGGCTACTCCACAACAGCTATTACAAAAAGGTTATATTCAGGTGGGAAAAACATTTCCCGTTTTCATTGATCCACAATATAAAGAAGAATATGCCTTAGCTAGAACAGAAAAAAAATCAGGGACTGGCTACACAGGGTTTATTTGCAATTTTGATCCTACAGTGACTTTGGAACAAGATTTAATACGTAGAGATTTAACCATTAATGCTATTGCTCAAGATCAACAAGGCAATTTATATGACCCTTATGGTGGAATAAAGGACCTCAATCTTGGAATATTACGTCATATATCATCATCATTTATTGAAGATCCTTTACGAGTTTTACGTGTGGCTCGTTTTGCAGCACGCTATTTTTATTTAAATTTTAAAATTGCTCCTGAAACGATTGAATTAATGACACAAATAGCTCTTCAGGGGGAATTGCAGCATCTCTCTGCAGAACGTATTTGGTTAGAAACAGAAAAAGCATTGCAGACTCAAAATCCTGAAGTTTATTTTGAAATATTATACAAGATTGGGGCATTAAAACAGTTATTACCCAAACTAAGTAATTTATGTGTATTTTCTTCTCATAATTTATCTGATTCTCATTCTAGAATGAATTCCTTTAGCCGGATAATGTTAGCATTACAAAATGCAACTAAGCTTACAGGGAACTATTCCTCACAATCAAAAAATGCTATACGCTTCTCCGCTATTTGTTGTGCTTTAAAAGATATATTGACCTTTAAAGATAACAATTATTATGAATCTGAAGAGAAAGGAAATATCCTAACAAAAAGTCTATGTGAAACATTAAAAATACCTCACTATATTAAAGACTTAGCTTGCTTAAGTTGTAAATACTACAATCTTATCAATAAAGTATTCCAACTGAGTCCAGAAGAAGTTTTAAGATTATTTAGTGAATTAGATTGTTGGCGTAGACCTGAACGTTTTAAGGAGCTACTTATGGTTTGTACTGCAAATCAAAAAGGATTAGAAGGAAAAAAAATGTATTATCCACAGGCAGATTTTATTTTTCAACTTTATCAATCCACATTGGAAATTAATATAAAAAAAATCATTGCTGATGGTTTTCAAAAAGAAGAAATTAAGAAAGAACTTACTAGGCAACGTCTATATATGGTTCAACAAACCTATAAAAATTTCTTACATAACAGAAATATGAATTAATGGATATGTTATGTTGATTCGCTTTATTAAGAACAAAGTTAATGCTATTTTACGTCAACTAATTATTAATCCGAGAAATCGTCTCCGATTAAAAAATAAAGGAATGACTATACTTGCAAATAATTGTAATGGTGGTTTTATTTTACATGATTTAAATCAACCCTTTAATTCGCCTTTTGTAAATCTATATCTCGAACCAAACGATTTTATTCGTTATGTAAAAGATATAAATTATTATAACAAGCAAGAATTAGTTTTTATTTCTGAGAATTATCCTTTTCCCGTGGCATATTTAGGTGATATTAAAATTTATTTTATGCACTATACCAGCGAACAAGAGGCTCAAGAAAAATGGCAAATACGTTCCCAACGTATCAATTTGAATAATCTTTTTATTATACTCACTGCAAGAGATAATTATTCTGAGCAAGATCTTAAAGAATTTGATGAATTACCTTATAGGAATAAGGTGGTATTAACACTTGGAGAATGTAGTCAAATTCAATCTGCTTTTTATATTAAGGGGTTAGAAAACCACCATTCTGGAGATATTTTCCTCTATTCGGGATGGTCCGGAAAACGATATTATGATCAATTTGATTATGTATCTTGGTTTAATGAAAATAAAAACACCACAATATAAGATAATAATGATAAATGTGCTTCCTTAATCGTATCTCGAATCTTTAAAATATTTATTGACAGTATTTACAAATCAATGTAAAAGGAATAACAATTCATTAACAAATGAGGGGTTATTCTATGTTCACGTTCTCTTTAACCAGCGAATGCACTTTACTCTGTTCACTACCTCCACCTGCTGAATTAGATAAACAACGACAAATTTGGTTTGTTGCTGAGAAAATGCGACAGCAGGAGAATGTACAAGAAGTAGTGGTCGGTATGAATAATTTTAGCTTGTTTTATACCCCAAACGCTGATCTTGACAAATTAAAATGGAAAGTTTCTCAATCTTGGCAAGAAACGCCAGAACAGACCTCAAACCATCAAGGTCGCTTAATTGAGATTCCTGTACATTATGGCGGCGAATTTGGAGAGGACCTCTTTGATGTGGCAAAATTCCATCAGACCACTGCTGAAGAAATTGTACGTCGCCATACTAGCCCAATTTATACGGTTTTTATGATGGGATTTCAACCTGGCTTCCCTTATTTAGGAGGGTTGCCTGAAAACCTCCATACGCCAAGACGTGCTCAACCGAGGACGAAAGTTCCTGCTGGTTCGGTTGGGATTGGTGGTTCTCAAACTGGCGTTTATCCTTTCACTTCGCCAGGAGGATGGCAATTACTTGGTAGAACAGAAATCCCACTCTTTGACATCAAGCAAACTCCACCCGTGCTATTGATGGCGGGAGATAATGTGAAATTTGTTGCGGAGAGTATCACACTATGATCTATATAGAGAAAATGTACGGCTTTGCACATATCCAAGATATAGGGCGTTTTGGCTTTCGTAATTTTGGTATTGGACACGCTGGAGCAATGGATTCCCTCGCGTTGCAAGCGGGTAATTTATTACTCGAAAATGCACCAAATACACCGGCTATTGAAGTGACATTGGGGGGATTTAGTTTGACTTTTGATTGCGATACTCCTTTTTGTTTTACTGGGGCGTTATGTGAGGCTTATCTTGATGATCAACCCGTCTATGCGTATTGGCGATACACAGCAAAAGCACGTCAGCGTTTAACAGTGAAACAAATTACTATAGGGAATTATCTATATCTTTGTGTGGCTGGAGGATTCAGGGTTCCTAAGGTATTGGATTCTTATAGTACGGATCTCAAAGCAGGATTCGGTGGTTATCAGGGGCGACTATTGCGAGCTGGGGATAATTTACCAACGGGAAAACGTGATACAGTGTTATCATCAATCAGTATAGAACCCATTGATTTCACGAATAAAATTCATCTTATTTCCTCATCTGAGTTTGAATATTTTACTGAGCAAAGCAAATTGCTGTTACAACAGCAGACTTGGCGGCTAGAAAAAAATAGTAGCCGAATGGGGTATCGTTTGAGCGGTGAGAAAAAATTAACCTTAAAACAACCCCTTGAAATGCTTTCCTATGCTGCTCCAATGGGGACGATTCAAGTGCCACCCGATGGAATGCCGATTGTGTTAATGGCAGATACACAAACCACGGGCGGTTATCCTAAAATCGCTTGTGTTATTGAGGCGGATCTTGGGCGGTTTGCACAATGTGCCTTCAACCATTCTAAACAAAGTGCGGTCTATTTTTCGATAGTTTCTTATCAGGAAGCACGCGAACGTTATCAACAAAACCAAGAATATCTAACAAGTATAAGGAGAAAAGTGAATGCAACACGTTGATTTGAATGTGGATTTAGCAGAGGGGTGTGGCAATGATCAACGCCTTTTGCAATTAGTAACTTCAGCGAATGTAGCTTGTGGTTTACACGCAGGGGATTTTAATGAAATGCGTAAAGCCATTCGTTGGGCCAAAGAAAATAATGTGCGAGTTGGGGCTCACCCCAGTTTTCCAGATAGAGAAAATTTTGGCCGCACTAATATGCAACTATCGGATGAAGAACTTAAAGCTTGCTTACTATATCAACTCGGTGCAATCAAAGCTTTGTGTGAGGCGGAAAATGTGCCTTTATCTTATGTTAAACCACATGGTGCACTCTATAACCAAGCCGCCAAAGAGGAATCTCTTGCCACATTGATTGTGAAAACGATCAAAGCTTTTGATCCCGAGTTAAAATTGATGGGATTATCAGGGAGTTTAATGCTCAATGTCGCAGAGCAGCAAGGCTTAGGTACTATTTCAGAAGTTTTTGCAGATCGCCATTATTTGGCTGATGGCTCACTGGTTCCCCGCTCTTGTGCTGATGCAATGGTTGAAAGTGATGAAGAAGCCATTAACCAAGTTTTACAAATGGTACTTAATGGTACGGTACGCAGTGTTGATGGTGTGGAGGTTGCTATCAATGTCGATAGTATTTGTTTGCACGGTGATGGTGAACACGCCATTTCTTTTGCTGATAAAATTCGTCAAGCACTTATTCAAAGAGGCATTCAGCTAAAAGCGAATTAAAATAAAATTTAAATATACAGGAGAATTTCTATGCTAAAAGATCGTAGTGCATTATTAGGTGCGGCATTTTTAATGGCGACTTCAGCCATCGGACCAGGATTTTTGACACAAACTGCTACCTTTACTCAGACATTATTCGCAAGTTTTGGTTTTGTCATTTTATTATCCATTTTGCTTGATATTGGGGCACAGTTGAATATTTGGCGTATTGTTGCGGTTTCTGAAAAGAAAGCACAAGATATTGCCAATGAAGTACTTCCTGGGGCGGGCTATTTTTTAGCAATATTAATCGTAATGGGCGGATTGGCGTTTAACATTGGCAATGTGGGTGGCGCAGGGCTAGGGTTAAATATTTTAACTGGACTTGCTCCTGAAACAGGAGCGATTATTAGCGGTGCGATTGCGGTTGGTGTCTTTTTATTTAAAGAAGCAGGAAAAATTATGGATCGCTTTGCGTTAGTAATGGGGTTTGTAATGATTGCATTAACCATTTATGTCGCATTAAATGCAAATCCTCCACTTGCTGAGGCGGCTATTCATACCTTTGCTCCAGAAAAACTTGATGTGATCGCCATTGTAACCCTTGTTGGAGGCACAGTAGGTGGCTATATTACATTTGCAGGGGCACATCGTTTGCTTGATGCTGGAATTACAGGAAAAAACTCACTTAAAGAAGTCAGCAGAAGTTCGGTTTCGGCTATTTTAATTGCTTCTGTTATGCGTATTGTACTGTTTCTCGCTGTACTAGGTGTGGTATCTCAAGGGGTAAAACTCGATCCTGCTAATCCAGCGGCAACCCCATTCTCTTATGTCGCGGGCAATGTGGGGCTGATTATTTTTGGTATTGTCATCTGGGCAGCCTCCATTACTTCCGTTATTGGTGCCGCCTACACTTCTGTATCTTTTTTAACAACATTCTCGCCTTTTATTGCTAAACACAGAAACTGTTGGATTATTGTCTTTATCGTTATTTCAACCGCGGTATTGGCTACAATAGGAAAGCCAGCTCAAGTTCTTGTTTTTGTTGGTACATTAAATGGACTAATTCTACCAATTTCTCTTGGTTTAATTTTATTAGCCGCCCATCGTAGTAAAATTGTTGGAGATTATAAACATCCGATATGGTTAACCGCTGCGGGGGCTTTGGTGGTTATTTTAATGGCTATACTTAGTCTAATGACGTTATATAAATATATTGGAAACTTATCAGGCTAAACTGGAAACAGGTAATTGATTATGCATATAGACTTCTATTAAATAGGTTATTGTTATAATAGGAGTCTAGATATTATTTTATAGTCGTTTGATTTCAAAATAATACGACGTTACATCGCCTTGCCGTACTATCTGTACTGTCTACGGCTTGTTGCTTTGTCTTATTTTGAACTTAAACGACTATACATTTCTATCTCCACCTCTAAATCATTTTGATTTATAAATAACTGAAATCTATGTTTATTTTGTTGATTTTATTATCTTTTTCTCTTGAATTGGCAGTCTAACTGCGACATATAAAAAAGACGTATTAATCAATTTAATCTATATTTGGCAATTTAAATCTCAATAAAAAGCCCCCTTATAGAATATAAGGGGGAATATTTGGAGTCATACTTTTTAGGGTATGGTGAAATTATAGCGTTAAAAATTTAAATTGCAACATTTTATTAACATAAATTTAATAGTTATTTAATAACTTGGTGCGAATTAAGATAGTATAAAAAGGGGGGGAGGGGAGTTTTCAAGCAGAAATTAATCATTGGCATCTTATTTTTAGAGTTAAAATAAGGCAAGGATATAAGTGGTATGGCAAAGTGAAAGAACTCGATATTATTTTGAAATCAACAGGTAATAATCGCAGGCAGTAAAAAAGATGAGCGATAACACTCATCTTTTCTGTATTGGATTGCTTGCAGAAAAATCTTATTTGCTTTCTGCGTGCGGGTTACGCGTGTTGGCATTGACCAAATTTCGCATTAATAACGCATAATCAAGCTCAAGATCTTCAGGCACATCAAGGAACACAAAATGTCCATCGCCTAATGCTGCCTCCACTTCTTCGCCTTTGCGGTTCAGCATTCTTTGGATTTTGAACACAATATTGCCTTTGGGGGTCATTAATTCTACTTCATCGCCGAGCAAAAATTTGTTTTTAACTGCCACTTCGGCTAAGCCGTCTTTACGCACGCCCGTAAATTCGCCGACAAATTGCTGACGCTCTGAAATGCTGTAACCATAGTCGTAATTTTGATATTCATCGTGGGTGTGGCGGCGTAAAAAACCTTCGGTATAACCACGGTGAGCAAGGCTTTCTAGCGTGTCCATCAGGCTTTCATCAAAAGGTTTGCCCGCTGCGGCATCATCAATGGCTTTGCGGTACACCTGTGCGGTTCTTGCACAATAATAGAAAGATTTCGTGCGTCCTTCGATTTTGAGCGAATGCACGCCAATTTGTGCCAGTTTTTCAACGTGTTGTACCGCTCGCAAATCTTTGGAATTCATAATATAAGTGCCGTGTTCGTCCTCAAAGGCAGACATTTTTTCTTCAGGGCGTTGGCTTTCAGCGAGCAGAAACACTTTATCAGTGGTTTGTCCTTCGCCTAAGGTTGGGGCAACGTTTTTGATTGGAATTTCTTCCCCAACAATATTGCCGACCTCGTCTTCTTTCCCCTCTTCAACGGAATATTCCCAGCGACAAGCATTGGTGCAAGTGCCTTGGTTTGGGTCGCGTTTATTTATATAGCCTGACAGCAAACAACGCCCAGAATATGCCATACACAATGCCCCGTGAACGAAAATTTCAATTTCCATATCAGGCACTTGCTGGCGGATTTCAGCGATTTCCTCAATGGAAAGCTCGCGGGACAAAATCACGCGAGTTAAGCCCATTTGCTTCCAGAATTTCACCGTTGCCCAGTTTACCGCATTGGCTTGCACGGAAAGGTGAATATCCATTTCAGGGAAATGCTCTCGCACCAACATAATTAGCCCCGGATCGGACATAATTAACGCGTCAGGCTTCATTTCTACTACAGGCTGAAGATCTTTAATAAAGGTTTTTAATTTAGAATTGTGCGGGGCGATGTTCACCACCACATAGAATTTTTTGCCGAGGGCGTGGGCTTCGTCAATCCCAATTTTCAAATTGGCGTGGTTAAATTCATTATTGCGCACACGCAAGCTATAACGTGGCTGCCCTGCATAAACGGCATCAGCCCCATAAGCAAAGGCATAACGCATATTTTTTAATGAGCCTGCTGGGGAAAGCAGTTCGGGTTTAAAAGTGGTTGTCATAAATTTCTCTTAGTGTCTGATTACAAGTCAGGCATTCACTCAAGGCGAATGCGTAAAACCCGCTATTGTAGGGGGATTTTCGGATTTGTAAAGCGAGGGTTTTCTCATTTGCACAGCCCAATGTAAAAGTGCAGTGTAAAATTACCCTATTTTTTGACCGCACTTTTTGACCGTACTTTTCACGCCGCAAGAAATCAGCTACTTCTTTTGAGGTAAATCTTGACTTGAAGAACGCTCAAGATGTATATTCTTTACCCAATCAAAGGGCAAGCCTTTTGTTACTTTTCCTTTCTTATTCAGACAGCATTGTCTGCCATCATATGATTAACCCAATGATCCAAAAGGAGTTTATTATGCGTAATGTGGAAAAGTAAGTTTTAACGCGCAAGCCATTTTATTTGATATGGACGGGACATTAATTGATTCCAGCCAAGCCTGTGCCAGAATTTGGGGACGTTGGGCGGAGCATTATGGTTTAGATACAGAAGCGGTGGTCCACCAATCCCACGGTCGCCGTCCTGAAGATACCGCTCGCAGTATTTTAGGTGAAAATGCGGATATTCACGCGGCCGTGGAGTTATTTACCCAAGAAGAAGCCAAAGAAATGGAAGCCACCACCATTGTGGGAGCGAAAGCCTTGTTGGAAAAAATTCCTCAAGGAAAATGGGCGATTGTTACTTCTTCCACCGAAAGCATTGCCAAAACCCGCTTGCAATATTGTCAGTTGCCCCTTCCGCAAGCCTTGATCACGGCGGAAAAAGTGAGCCAAGGCAAGCCAAATCCTGAGGGCTATTTAAAAGCCGCACAAGATCTGGGCGTGGATATTCAGCGTTGTGTTGTGTTTGAAGATGCTCCAGGTGGTATCAAAGCAGGGCATCGTGCCGGGGCGAAAGTGGTCGTGCTTGCCACCACTTATTCTGCTTAGGCATTTCCTAATGAGCTGGTGATTAAGGATCTTGAAGCCGTTGATGTTCGCTTAAATGAAGTAAGTGGTGAACTGGAAATTCTATTTTCGTCAGTGTATTAATTTTTTACTGAGAAAATGTTTCTTTATTCTGTTTCTACTTCTGTGAATATGGTTTTTCTGAGCGGTAAAATTTACCGCTTTTCCTATTTTATTAGCGATTATGCTTTTATCAGTATAAAGAGTATTTTTTATTATGAATTATTTTCATTAAAATAATGAAATTTTTGAAATTGACACATATTTATTTTCTTTTTAATGTTATAGCCGTAAAGCAGTCTAAATAGGAAAAATGACAAAGGAAAGTATTATGAGTTATGCAAAAGAAATAGATACGCTAAATCATTATTTATCAGGGGTTAATGGCAATATAAATGTTTCATTTGAGTTTTTTCCACCTAAAAATGAAAATATGGAAAAAATTTTGTGGGACTCTATTCATCGCTTACAAGTGTTAAAGCCGAAATTTGTTTCCGTCACTTACGGGGCAAATTCGGGTGAGCGGGATCGTACGCATAGCGTAGTGAAACGCATTAAGCAAGAAACAGGGCTTGAAGCCGCACCACATTTGACGGGGATTGATGCCACGCCTGAAGAATTAAAACGCATTGCACAAGATTATTGGGATAGTGGCATTCATCGCATCGTGGCATTGCGTGGTGATGAGCCAAAAGGCTATGCGAAAAAGCCGTTTTACGCTTCTGACTTGGTGGAGTTATTGCGTTCCGTCGCTGATTTTGATATTTCGGTGGCTGCTTATCCTGAAGTGCACCTAGAGGCGAAATCTGCACAAGCGGATTTAATCAATTTAAAACGCAAAATTGATGCAGGGGCAAACCACGTTATTACCCAATTTTTCTTTGATATTGATAGCTATCTCCGCTTCCGTGATCGCTGTGCTTCCATTGGGATTGATGCCGAAATTGTACCCGGCATTTTACCCGTAACCAATTTTAAACAACTACAAAAAATGGCAGCGATCACCAATGTAAAAATTCCAGCTTGGCTTGCGAAGATGTATGAAGGCCTTGATGATGACCCGACAACGCGAAATTTAGTCGCAGCCAGCGTGGCGATTGATATGGTTCGCGTTCTTTCTCGCGAAGGGGTGAAAGATTTCCATTTCTACACCCTAAACCGCAGCGAATTAACTTATGCCATTTGCCACACATTGGGAGTGCGTCCATAGTATCAGAATATATGACTTATTTGAGGGGATAGTAGATTAACTACTATGCTAATTCTATATTCATTTATATCGTATTAATTCATATTATTTTATCGTTTTCATACATTCTTCTTCGAATGGATGAAAACGATATTCTTCAATATTTTCAAGTGTTCTTTCTTCTTTACTAATATGATCGTTCCATATTCCTTCGACATAGATGATTTTGTTATGAGAAATAGACTTAAACCAATATTTACCCGTTTTACTTAATTCAATTAAGTGAGGATTGTCACATCTTTCATTGAGTGGGTAGTATTCATATTGAACTATCAAATAGCCAGTGTTTTGATTTGTTAATACCTTTTCTGTTAGCATCTTTGTTAAATAAGTTATATGTGATGCAGAAAATAGGAAGATAAAAAATAGAGTAAGAAATGTAAGATAAAAGTTTTTCTTATCACCATTTCCTTTATTATATGAGATAGTAAAAATAGAAATTTCAAAGGCAATAGTTATGGCAGCGATGAAATAAAGTGCTTCTATCGTTATTGAGGGGAATAATTCGCGGAATATTGGATATTGTTGTAGAGAATTAAGTGTCAGTGCTGATGTTGCTTGATCTATTGCAGAATAATATGTGGACATTAATATTGGTTTTATTATATAAAATAATGTAGTAAATAGAGCAGTGCTCACAGAAATCATAAGCTGATTTTTTTGAATGAATAAAGTGATGTTTTTATTCTTCCGTATAATATTAAGAGCTGCTAACACATTAGCAATACTTAGCAAAAGCGTTCCACTTGTTGGATTTAAAAACTCGGTGAATTGTTTTATATTAAAATGTGATGAGAAATATTTCATTAATGAGATATTAAAAAATATAACTATAGGAATAGTCAAAAGAAAAGTTTTTCTGCCTTTACTTTTTTTGTCGTCAGTATCCTCAGTCTTGTCATTTTCGTCAATAAAGTAGCGAGTAATAAATAGTAGCAGTAATGCAATAGAAATAGTGAATGGGTTTGTGAATATATCAATGAATGTATTCATAATAATTTTCTGTTTTCTGTTTATGGAAATTAAATTATGAACATTTTATTTAAAAAGACAATAAATCAAGTGCGGTACAAATTTTTAAAATTTTCGGAAAATTTACACCGCACTTATTCTTTACTCAAACACCGCCCAAATTGGTGCGTGGTCGGAAGGTTTTTCCATTGCACGAATATCAAGAGCAATGCCTGTATCTGTACAACGATCAATTAAATTATTGCTTGCCAAAATGTGATCAATGCGTAAGCCACGGTTGTCATCAAAACCTTTTGAGCGGTAATCAAACCACGAGAATTTATCATTGGTGGTTGGGTTTAAATGGCGGAAGGTGTCGGTTAAACCGTAAGCATAAAGGCGATTGTACCATTCGCGTTCTTCGGGCAAAAATGAGCATTTTCCCGTACGCAACCAGCGTTTACGGCTTTCCTCACCAATGCCGATGTCCAAGTCTGTCGGGCTGATGTTCATATCGCCCATAATGATGATTGGGTTGTTTTTATCGTGATCTTGCTCTAAATAACGTTGCAAATCCGCGTAAAATTTTTCTTTGGCAGGGAATTTGGTTTCGTGGGTACGGCTTTCTCCTTGCGGAAAATAGCCATTAATTACTGTAAGCAAACCAAATTCGGTTTCCATTTCTGCCATTATGATGCGTTTTTGTGCGTCCGCCTCATCTGTAGGGAAGCCCTTGTGAATGGCTTTGGGTGCTTGTTTCAACAAAAATGCCACACCATAATGCCCTTTTTGCCCGTGGTGATAAACGTGATAACCTAAGTGTTCCACCAACGCGTAAGGGAAATCTTCATCGGCGACTTTAATTTCTTGCAAACCTAAAATATCTGGCTGGTATTGTTCAATAATAGCTTCAAGCTGATGAGGTCTAGCTCGCAATCCATTGATATTAAAAGACATTACTTTCATTCAATAAGTTCCTAATCATTCATTTATAAAATCAGACGGACATTATACTAAGGTTTGTAAGATTTCAAAAATGATAAAAAATTTCACCGCACTTTGTTTTGTCGTTTATCTATTGATTTATATCAGTAAATTGGTAGACAAACTTCTTTATGATGATTCTGTTTGCAAATAACAAATTAGGATAAAAATGGAATTGGCGTGAGCGTGCTTGGTTGATGAGCAAAAACAATTAATAGAGTGGGATAGTTGTGTAGGGAAAGCGTATTTTGAAATGTTTCCTCCGCTCATTGATTATGCTCAGGCTTTACTTTCTTCCAAACGAGATAGCTTGTGCTTTTATTATCAAACAGAAAATAATCAATGGCTTAATGTAAGTTTACAACGTCATAAGCAGATCTTTACCTTGATGATCGCCCAACAAACTCAGTTGCCTTTTGAGCTGAGTAAGCGAGAAATTGAAATTCTCACCTTGCTCAGTAGTGGACTAAGCAATGTAGAAATTTCTCAACAGCTTTTTATTAGTGAACGCACTGTCGCCAAACACGTTGAGCATCTTTTTCAAAAAACACAAATTGAAAATCGGACTAGCTTGGCGGTGTTTGCGGTAACAGAAAATCTGTGCTGTTTGCCAACACCGGGTGATTTATCGCAATCTATTTTAGCAACGTATGAAATTGAAAGCCTTGCGAAAGGGGTAAAACTGCCGCAAAAAGCACCGCACTTTATTCATTCAACAATGGCTTATCCAATTACCATCGGTGTGCCTTGTGTTGAACAAGGAATCGGTAAGCTAGATACGCAAGAATTATGCAACGGTTCACAATTAGCAGTGGAAATGATCAACCAACAAGGTGGGATTAATGGGCGGCAAGTGCGGTTAGAAACGGTAGGATTTTGCGTTGATGATCCGCAAAGTATCCATCAAGCATACCAACGATTATTAGATAAAGAAGTTGATGCGATTTCTGCGAGCTATGCCTGCTATTCTCCTGATTTACACGACTGGATTGCCAGTAAAGGGATTCCCTATATTCATCTTGCTACACATAGTGATTTGGGCAAATCTCATCACAATCAGATAAAAAATATTTTTCAGGCTTGTGCCAGCGATATTAATTATGGGGCAGGGGTTGCACGTTTTATTCGAGCTTATCAGCATCATTATCCGCAAGTGATGAAAAATAAAAGGATTTTGGTGATTAGCGTAAAATGGCAAAAAATTGATATTGGTATTGAAAATCTTATCTTTCAATTACGTCAGGAACATTGGCAAGTTGATGTTTTAACATTAGAAAAATCGCCACAGGTTTTTGATTATGCTATTAAACAAGTGCATCAGATTGATCCAACGTTGATCGTGTTTGCTTCTTATTTTGCGGAAGATATTTTACAATTTTATCAATTGTTTATCCAAAATCCGATTAATACGATTATTTATAGTATTTACGTACCTTCGGTATTTTTACCGCAAGAAAAACAGTGTGAAGGCGTATTGTGGGCAAGTACTACAGGGCTTAGTATGACTTATGCGGGACGCAAATTTTGCCAAGATTATCAACGATTTTTTCATCATCAACCCAGTTATTCACAAGCGAGCGTCGCTTATGATCAAATTCAAATTCTTGCCAATGTTTGGCGACATAGCACTTCCCCAAGAGTGTTTAAAGAGGTCATTAATGGCATTCGTTCTTTAGCTTATACAGGGGTAAACGGCACTTACTATTTTGGTGGAGAAGTGCAAGCGGGGCTGGCTTACCCTGATAACACCCAAGATCTATCTACCAGCCAACCGCATTTATTATTTCAAATCCAACAGGGTAAAAGTACAGTCATTGCTCCAACCCTCTTTGCTGAGTCCAAATTTAAACTACCGCATTGGTTCAACGTTTAGCATAAGAAAAGCCGGTACTTTTGATGTCTAGTGTTTTGGCAGCTTTCGCTGCCTAAGATTTTGACAAAGAGCTGAAATGTTGTTCGAATGAAAGGAACAATATTAGAGAATATCAGCTCTTCTTTGTTAAATATATTAAACTAATGTATCAATTTTCGCTCTAGCTTGTTCTTGCGATTTTGCTGCTACTTCTGAGCCAGAACCTACGCCTTCCACATAAACAAAATCAACATCATCAATACCAATAAAGCCTAAAAAGGTTTTGAGATAAGGCGTTACTATATCTGAGGTTTGTCCTTGATGAACACCACCAAAAGAAGCTAATACAATAGCTTTTTTGCCTTTTATTAAGCCTTCAGGGCCGTTTTCTGTATATTGAAAAGTAACACGCGGGCGAGCGATGAAGTCAATATAGCTTTTTAATTGAGTAGGAATATTAAAGTTGTACATTGGTGCGTTTATAATGAGGATATCGGCGTTTTTTAATTCCGCAACCAATTCATCAGAAAGAGCAAGTAATGCTTTATCTTGTTCTGTTTTTGGCTCACCTCGTAAGGCATTAGCGGCGATAGCATCAAAATGTGGGAGTGGATTTGTGCCTAAATCACGAATTGTAATCTGTGTATTAGGGAATTTGGACACAACATAATCTGAAAGCTGGTTGGTTTGGGAATGAGTGCCTAAAATGCTGGATTTTAAAACTAATACTTTTTGCATAATAAAACCTTAATTTTTGTTTATCGTAATGCGGGGCATTATAGAGCCTATATATTTTTAGTAAATAAAAGAGATGGAAAAAGATTTTTTCTTAATTGTGAATAATCAGTAGAAAATTGCACTTTGCTAAAAATCCGTTATGATCGTACTTCCATTTTATTTAAGTATAAGGACAGATTATGTGGTCGGAATTAGCGGTAGGCTATGGTTTATTTATTTTAGAGATACTGACATTATTTTTGGTAATCATTGCTTTTATAGTGGTGATACTTTCCTTTAAGCAGAAAAAAATGCATCAAGTAGGGGAGTTAGTAGTTACAGATTTGTCACAAGAATATCAAAAAAATGTGAAACGATTAGCGGACTTTCATCTTTCTGAAGAGGTATTAAAATATACGGAAAAGGTACGTAAAAAAAAGAAAAACAAAAAGCCAAAGCAGAAAAAGAAAAGTGTAAAACAGGGAAAGATGCAAGAAATGAACGGAAACCGCATTTATTTGTTTTGAATTTTAAAGGGGATATTTTAGCTTCAGAAACCGCGGCTCTTCGCGAAGAAGTGAGTGCAATTATTGCTGTAGCAAAGCCAGAAGATGAAGTCTTACTTTGTTTAGAAAGCCCAGGCGGGGTTGTGCATGGTTATGGTTTAGCTGCATCACAATTAGCACGTTTAAAGCAGCATCAGATAAAATTAACTGTAGCGGTAGATAAAGTGGCTGCGAGTGGTGGTTATATGATGGCGTGCGTGGCGGATAAAATTATTGCCGCACCATTTGCCATTATTGGATCGATAGGGGTCGTGGCACAAGTACCAAATATTCATCGTCTCTTAAAAAAACACGATGTAGATGTAGATGTAATGACAGCCGGTGAAT
Source organism: Avibacterium paragallinarum (assembly GCF_011765605.1). NCBI lineage: Bacteria > Pseudomonadati > Pseudomonadota > Gammaproteobacteria > Pasteurellales > Pasteurellaceae > Avibacterium > Avibacterium paragallinarum. The sequence goes on along the minus strand of NZ_CP050316.1, from coordinate 1,218,181 downwards.
ATAAACGCACCGTAACATTATTAGGGGAGAATACGGATAAAGGTAAGCAGAAATTTCAGAAAGAATTGGAGGAAACCCATCAATTATTTAAACAATTTGTAGTACAGCATCGTCCACAGATTGATGTAGAACAGATTGCAACGGGAGAGCATTGGTTTGGGCAACAAGCATTGAAGTTAAATTTGATTGATGAGATTACAACCAGTGATGATCTTATTTTACAAGCAATTAAGGTAAAGACAGTACTTGCAGTGAAATACAAAGTAAAAAAATCTTTGGTACAAAAATTAGGTAAGCAAGCGGAAGAAAGTATAGAAACTATCGTACTTCGTTGTCTTAAAGGAACTGGGAGAACAGGAATATAGAAAAGCTTCTGTGCGAAAACAGATTTACTTGGCAGATATGCATTATCTGCCAATATTGCTTTTATACTGATGAAGTTAGTTTGAGTTTTTTAATTTAATCTCTTCTACCCATTTATGAATGAGTCTTTTCCCTTCATTTGCATTCCCAAATCGTTCAAAATCAATATCCATTAATTTTAAGGTTTTTGGATCGATTGAATTAGGGGATGCTTCAGCATAAGTGTTAGTTGGAATTTGGTAAACTTTAGCTTCTTTCCAAGGGATTTCTTGGGCATCTTTGGATAAAGCCCAATCTACAAATAATTTTGCATTGTCCAAGTTTCTGGCTCCTCTAATAATACTCATTCCCCCCAAAGAATAACTATCTCCTTCGCAAGGCAAAATGGCTTCTACGGGGGCACCATTTTCTTTTTCCGTAGCGTAACTATGAATGAATCCTACGGTAACAGCACTTTCTCCACGGGCGAGATTGCTCGTTACTTGGTTACTTTTTAAATATTGTGAAACATTGTGATCCAGCTGTTTTAAAAACTCAAAAGCTTTGTCTTCCCCCCAAAGTGTGATCAGCGTACTGATTAGTGTATAAGTTGTTCCAGAAAGTTGAGGATCAGGTATCTGGATTTGATCTTTTAAACGAGGATCTAATAAATCCTTCCAGCATTTTGGGTATTCTTTGATATTCAGTTCATCAAATTTTTTTGTATTGACCCCTATACCCAGTACGAGCATATAAATAATCGATGTGAGATCACCTTTTTTTTCTAATAGTGTTTTAAAGTTCGGCATAGTCTCAGCTTGCATGGGAGAACGATATGGTGTGAGCAAACCTAAATCACCGGCTTGGTAATGAAGATCAATCGTTCCTCCATACCATACATCAGCTTGAGGGTTAGATTTTTCTGCTTTTAGCCTAGATAACGTTGCCCCAGTACTATTACGTACAAATTGAGTTCTAATATTGTATTTTTTACTAAATGCCTGTGTGATTTTTTCACAAGTTGTATGTTGCACACTACAGTAAACCGTCAATTTCCCTTCAGCTTTTGCGAGTGAGGGGGAGAGTAAAGGAATACCAAAACAAAGTGCGGTTAGAATTTTGTTCAATTTATTATTTAATAAATTCATTTTTGCTCCTATTTGCCTTTTACATCAATAATGAATACTTCGGATTGCGAGCCTAATCGCATAGGAACGCCCCAAAAACCATAGCCTGAGGTAACGAAAAAATGTCCCTTACCAATTTTTTTATAGCCGTAATCTAAATCATATAATAATTTAGTAATAATATTACCTGGAAAAATTTGTCCTTTATGAGCGTGTCCTGAAACTTGGATATCAATAGGAAGAAAGGAATGCTCAAGAATTTCATTGGGACGATGATCAAGCAGAAATATAGGCAAGTTAGTATTCACTGTTTCAAGAAGTTGTGCGGTTTTTAGCCGCTTTTGGAATAATTTATCATTACGCCCTATAAGGATAAATCTATTATTAATATTTGCTATATTATCCATTAGAACCCTAATACCAACTTTTCGGAGTTCCTGAGAAATCTCTTGTTCTTTTCCTAAAAAGTCGTGGTTACCTAGGGTGGCATAAACACCAAGAGGAGCTTTTAATTTTGAAAGGTGAGAAGACATATTTTCTGCAATATAAGAATCAATATTGTCATCCATAATATCTCCAGGCAGTAATATAATATCAACATTCTCTTTATTCATAATATGAGAAAGTTTATCTAACTGCGTACAACCAAATAATCGTCCTAGATGCAAATCGCTTGCCATACCGATACGTAAAGGGGACAAAGGCTTATCTATCTCAATTTCATAGTGAATGACTACAGGGGTATAAGCATTATAAACGCTGGTTCCAATTATGCTACATAGACCTACAGGATATAGCCAAGTTAATATGTTGTATGATTTTATACCATATTTTGTTTTTTTTAATAATAGATAAACAACACTACACAGCAGACTACTAAAGGAGGAAAAAAGGAGTATCACCAGAATAAATGCACCAATACGAAACATTGGATAAATATGGAATACGGTAAGTAAGAAAATGCTATTAATACTTATGTAGAGACTTGCAACAAAAAGCCGATAGGAAAGTGTGCTGTTTTTAACATACAACCAAGATAATGTTTTTGTGAAAACAAAAATCAAGAATTGTAGGCTAATAATACAAAGCGTGAAAATAAGAAAATAATCAACTTCCAATGTTTTATCCTTAATAAAATAATAAGTAAAAAAGGCGGTTATATTTAACCGCACTTTACACTTTGCTCATTTTACTGATATATACTAAATTTTACAAGCCCCGCCAGCACAACTGTCATCAAGCTCTTCTTGGCTGTCTTCTGCACCATCGCGAGTATTTTGATAGTAAAGTGTTTTTAATCCATATTTATAAGCAGTTAATAAATCTTTTAATAGCACTTTCATTGGCACTTTGCCGTCTTCAAAACGTTGAGGATCGTAGTTTGTGTTAGCTGAAATGGCTTGATCAACGAATTTTTGCATAATCCCAACCAGATGTAAGTAGCCATCGTTATTTGGAATGTCCCATAATAATTCGTAATTGTCGCTTAAGTTTTCATAATCTGGCACAACTTGGCGTAAAATGCCGTCTTTTGAGGCTTTAATACTCACGTGTCCACGTGGTGGTTCAATACCATTGGTGGCATTAGAAATTTGTGATGAGGTCTCTGATGGCATTAAGGCTGTCAGTGTGGAGTTACGCAAGCCAATGGTTTTGATTTCTTGACGCAAGGTTTCCCAGTCGTAATGCAATGGCTCTTTGGTGAGGTTATCCACATCTTTCTTGTAAGTATCAATCGGTAAAATGCCTTGTGCATACGTGGTTTGATTGAAATATTCACAAGCTCCAAGCTCTTTGGCTAAATTCATTGAGGCTTTCAAAAGATAGTATTGAATTGCCTCGAAAGTGCGGTGAGTGAGGTCATTGGCACTGCCATCAGAGTAGCGAACGCCATTTTTCGCGAGATAATACGCATAGTTAATCACCCCAATACCTAATGAACGGCGAGCGAGTGAGCTACGTTTTGCCGCAGGAACAGGGTAATCTTGGTAATCTAACAGTGCATCTAATGCACGCACGGCGAGATCTGCCAGTTCCTCCAGCTCATCAAGGTGTTGAATTGCTCCCAAGTTAAAGGCGGAAAGGGTACAAAGAGCAATTTCCCCTTCTTCATCGTGAATGTGAGAAAGCGGTTTTGTTGGCAGTGCAATTTCTAAACAAAGGTTTGATTGACGCACGGGAGCAACACTCGGATCAAATGGGGAATGTGTGTTACAGTGATCCACGTTTTGAATATAGATACGCCCTGTTGAAGCACGTTCTTGCATTAATAGTGAGAACAGTTCAACGGCTTTTACGCTACGTTTGCGAATGTTTGGATCTTGTTCGTATTGGGTATAAAGACGTTCAAATTCATCTTGATCAGCAAAGAACGCTTCATATAACCCTAGTACATCAGAAGGGCTAAACAAGGTGATTTCGCCACCTTTGATTAAGCGTTGATACATTAATTTATTGAGCTGTACACCGTAATCCATATGGCGAACACGGTTATCTTCCACGCCACGGTTATTTTTTAATACCAATAGGCTTTCGACTTCTAAATGCCAAATCGGGTAGTAAACGGTCGCCGCACCACCACGTACGCCACCTTGCGAGCAAGATTTCACTGCAGTTTGGAAATACTTATAGAACGGAATACAGCCCGTATGGAATGCTTCACCGCCACGAATTGGGCTACCTAAGGCACGAATTGCCCCCGCATTAATACCAATCCCCGCACGTTGCGATACATATTTCACAATGGCAGATGCAGTAGCATTAATTGAATCTAAACTATCACCACATTCAATTAGCACACAGGAACTAAATTGACGTGTAGGCGTACGCACTCCCGCCATAATTGGCGTAGGAAGCGAAATTTTGAATGTGGAAGTCGCATCATAGAAACGACGTACATAATCTAAACGGGTTTCTTTCGGATAGTTAGAAAATAAACTTGCCGCCACTAAGATATATAAAAACTGTGCGGATTCATAAATTTCGCCGGTAACGCGATTTTGCACGAGGTATTTCCCCTCAAGCTGTTTCACCGCCGCATAAGAGAAAGTCATATCACGCCAGTGATCTAAAAAACCGTCCATTTCGTCCCATTCTTCACGGCTATAATCGGTTAAAAGGGCTTCATCATATTTCCCTAAACGGACCAATTTTTTAACCTGATCGTAAAGACGTGGTGGATCAAAATGTCCATAGGCTTTTTTACGCAAATGGAATACTGCAAGGCGAGCCGCTAAATATTGATAATCAGGGGTTTCTTTACTGATGAGATCCGCTGCCGCTTTAATAATAGTCTCGTGAATATCTGAAGTGCGAATACCTTCATAAAATTGAATGTGAGAACGCAGCTCTACTTGAGATACTGAAACATTATCTAACCCTTCAGCCGCCCAAGTAATCACTCGGTGAATTTTGTCTAAATTGATGGGTTCTTGTTTTCCGTCACGTTTGGTGACCATCATCGCTTTATTCATAGAGTATCCGATTTGTTGGTATTGTACTAAAACACAATATCTAGTAGGTTATAGAAAATTGGATACAAGATAATGGGTTATTGGGAAAACTGCAAGTATAAAATTTTCTGTTATTTTTCATCTCAATCTTGACAGAAAATAAGTTCTTTATACATAAGAAAAAATAATAAATCTAATTTTTCTGTTTATGATGTTTATATTTTAGTAGAAAAATAGGGTTAAAAATTGAATAAAAAATCAAAAATTATTTAATGATTGAAAAAATTTGGTGATTGATATTGACCCATTTTTCTTTTATATGTTAGAAAAAATGAGAGATAATATTTCATCATCAATAAATTATCCATTGTGTGTTTTATGTTCACTATTTTATTTAGGAGAGATTAATGGTTCGATATATTCGGTATTTTATGAAACTAGAAGCTGCGGGAGGAATGCTTTTATTGTTTTTTGCTGCATTTGCGATATTACTTGCTAATACCCCATTAAGTCGTTTTTATTTTAGTTTTCTTGATGCTCCCGTCGTGATCCAATTTGGTTCCATTGTAGAAATTAATAAGCCTTTACTTACGTGGGTCAATGATGGATTTATGGCAGTGTTTTTTGTCCTTGTGGGTTTAGAAGTAAAAAGAGAATTACTTACAGGGGCGATTTCAAGTTATCAAAAAGCCATTTTTCCCGCGATTGCAGCACTAGGAGGAATGATTGTTCCCGCATTAGTTTACTGGTTGATAACGAAAGACACACCACAATATCAAGGTGGTTGGGCAATCCCGATGGCAACGGATATTGCGTTTGCGTTAGGCGTGCTAGGATTGCTTGGTAGTCGCGTGCCTTTTGCCTTAAAAGTCTTTTTACTTGCACTGGCAATCATTGATGATTTAGGAGCAATTATTGTTATCGCATTATTTTTCTCACATGATTTGAGTACACGAGCATTAATTCTCGCTAGCATTGCGATTATTGGATTAATCTTACTTAATCGCTTTAAGGTTTCCAATTTAGGGGCTTATGCTATTGTTGGTTTAATATTATGGATATCGGTGTTGAAATCAGGCGTTCACGCTACTTTAGCTGGTGTTATTATAGGCTTTAGTATTCCTTTAAAAGGAAAGTATGGTAGGAAAGTATTGCACGATATGGAACATATTTTAGCCCCTTGGTGTTCTTTCTTTATTTTACCATTATTCGCCTTTTCCAATGCTGGGGTATCCTTATCAGGAATGGGGTTAGACACCTTAAGCTCGCCACTCACTTTAGGCGTGATCTTAGGGCTATTACTGGGAAAACCACTGGGTGTCTTTTTGTTTAGTTATCTCTCAGTATTATTCCGTATTGCAAAATTGCCTGAAGGAATTAATTTTAAACAGATTTTCGCCATTGCCTTGCTCTGCGGTATTGGTTTTACCATGTCAATGTTCTTAGCAGGTCTTGCCTTTGGTGGCGATGGGGTAAGTGAAATGGCAAGCTTTGCTCGAGTAGGTATTTTACTTGGTTCAGCCATCTCAGCGGTAGGTGGTTATTTCTTACTGAAAGTTTGTACGAAATCTAGGGGATAATATAAGATAAAAAAATCGGGCTATTAAACGTAGCCCGATTTTTCATTAATGTTATTTTTTCAATGTTGGAATGTATTCCGCTAATCCTTTCATTTCTTCTTCACTTAAACGAGATTTCGCCGCATTTCCTGCACCGACAATTTCCCCCGCTTTACGTTTTTCAAGTGCGGTGAGAATTTCTTCAGTTTTTAAGCTATTGATAATTGCAGATTGATTTAATGCTGATTTTTCCCCTTGTTTGCCGTGGCACATGGCACAAGAGCGATTAAAAATTTTTTGCGTATGCTCAAGGCTTTCATTAGCGTGGCTGTTGAGCGCCAATAGCGAGCCTGCAATAAAAAATAGAGTAGAAGCGTAACCTTTCATTATTTTTCCTCAAATAGTTTTCGTAATTCGTCCTCAGGGATTAAGCCCTCGAATTTATAAAGGATTTTTCCTTTAGGATCAAGCACGAATGATGTCGGTGTGCCAACTAACTGATAACGTTCAGCCGTGATATTAAGCTGATCTTTGGCAATCGGCAGTGTGAGTTGATTTTTTTCTGCGACAGCTTGCGTGTTACCGCGTTTACCATCAATATTAATGGCTAAAAGTTGTAAGTGTTCGGGATAGCTTTGGGAAAATTGCTGTAATAATTTCATTTCAACAATACAGATGCCACAGGTTTCTGACCAAAAATTGATGAGCAATTTTTTCCCAGTAAATTGGCTTAATTCCACCTTGTTGCCTTGCAAATCAAAAGCAGCAATATCAGGGGCTTGGCTGCCGATGTTGGCAGTTTGGTCTTTACAAGAAATAAGCAAAAAAAGCACCGCACTTAATAAACCAAGTTTTAGACTATTTCTTAATTGCATTCTGTTATCCATAAAAAATTGACGTGCTATGTTACCACAGAATATAGCATTCAATATTTTTTGATTTGTAAATTAACAATAACGCTATCCAGTACAACACTGTATAGCGTTTTTCTGTTAGAATACGCCCAATTTTGATTTTTATTTTTTAACTGGGATAAATGGATAGCCAAAATGTGATTAACGCCTTTGCGGAAACGGGCGTGCTAAGTCAGCATATTAAGGGATTTCGTCCGCGTGCTGAACAGTTAGAAATGGCACAGGCTGTGGCTCAGGCGATTTCGGCGAAAGAAGCCCTTGTGGTGGAAGCAGGAACAGGCACAGGCAAAACCTTTGCTTATTTAGTGCCTGCGTTGCTTGCGGGGAAAAAGACCATTATTTCCACGGGCTCAAAAAATCTGCAAGATCAACTCTTTAATCGCGATCTGCCTGCCATTAAAAAAGCCTTGAATTACACGGGGAAAATCGCCTTGCTTAAAGGGCGATCCAATTATCTTTGCCTTGAACGCTTGGATCAGGTGATTGCACAAGGCGTGTTGGGTGATCGCTCCGTGCTGGCGGATCTTAGCAAGGTGCGAAAATGGAACAATGCCACCAAAACGGGGGATTTAAGCGAATGTGTCGAGATCGCTGAAGATAGCCCCATTTTACCGCAACTGACTAGCACGACGGAAAGCTGCTTAGGCTCCGACTGCCCGAATTACGGCAATTGCTATGTGGCAGCGGCACGCAAAAAAGCATTAAATGCCGATGTTGTGGTGGTGAACCATCATTTATTTTTCGCTGATATGGCAGTGAAAGAAAGTGGTTTTGGCGAACTCATTCCTAATGCTCAAGCCATTATTTTTGACGAAGCCCATCAGCTCGCGGATATTGCAAGCCAATATTTTGGGCAATCTCTCACCGCTCGCCAATTTTTTGATTTATGCAAAGATGCGAATATTGTTTATCGCACCGAATTGAAAGATTTAAAACAACTTGGCGTGGCAGCGGATAATTTGCTCAAATTGGTGCAAGATTTCCGCTTATTGCTTGGCGAGGGCAATCAGCGGGGCAACTGGCGAACCCTTTATCAGCAAAGTGCGGTGCAAAAAAATGTCGAATTATTGCAAGAAAAGCTGGCATTTTTAGCCGAAGTGGTGAAGCTCTCGTTAGGACGTTCGCAAACGCTAGATAGCATTTTTGAGCGAATTGGGGTAATCCAATTAATGCTGAAACGCCTGCAAGAAAGCCATTTGGTGGGCTATTGTTATTGGTATGAAACCTTGGGGCGAGGTTTTGGCTTGCACATCACGCCTTTGACGGTTGCGGATAAATTTGGCGAACAGCTCAACAGCAAAGAAGCCGCGTGGATTTTTACGTCTGCCACCTTAGAAGTGGGCGGCACATTTGAGCATTTTTGCCAACGTTTAGGCATTGAAAAGGCGACACAGAAAATCTTGCCTAGCCCGTTTAATTATCCTGAACAAGCCTTGCTGTGTGTGCCGCGTTATGTGCCTGCATTAAATCGTGCGGATACCCAAACTCAGCTAGGGAAAATGCTGTTGCCGATCATCGAAAGAAATCAGGGGCGTTGCTTTGTGCTTTGTACCTCTTATGCGATGATGCGGGGGCTGGCGGATTTTTTCCGTGAATATAGCAATCTCACGATTTTGTTGCAAGGCGAAACGGCGAAAACGAAATTGCTGGAACAATTCACTACCCAATCGCACGCGGTTTTAGTGGCGACATCAAGTTTTTGGGAAGGTGTTGATGTGCGAGGCGAGGCATTGTCTTTAGTGATTATTGATAAATTGCCTTTTACCGTCCCCGATGAGCCGCTGCTCAAAGCCCGTATGGAAGATTGCCGTTTGCAAGGCAAAGATCCCTTTAATGAAATCCAAATTCCAGAAGCGGTGATCACTTTAAAACAAGGGGTAGGGCGATTGATTCGCGATGTTACCGATCGCGGTGCGGTGATCATTTGCGATAGCCGTTTGGTAATGCGATCTTACGGCGAAACCTTTTTGAAAAGTTTACCCAACGCCAAACGAACCCGAGATTTAAATACTGTAATCCAATTTTTAACTGAGAAAAAAGAATGACAACCTTATTAGCTTTAGACACTTCCACAGAGGCGTGTTCCGTTGCCTTATTGCATAAAGGGGAAATCACCCATTTAGACGAACTGGCACAACGCATCCACACAAAACGCATTTTGCCAATGGTTGATGAAATTTTGAGCCAGTCGGGGCTTCAGCTCAAGCAAGTCGATGCTCTCGTATTTGGGCGAGGGCCGGGTAGCTTTACGGGGGTGCGTGTGGGAGCTGGCATTGCACAAGGCTTGGCATTGGGGGCGGATTTGCCTGTTATTCCCATTTCTAACCTCACCGCAATGGCACAGCAAGCCTATGAGCAATACGGCACAACGGAGGTGCTTTGTGCCATTGACGCAAGAATGAATGAAGCCTATTTCAGCCAACTTCACGGGGAAAAAGTGCGGTCAGATTTTGGCACGTTTTTTTCTTGGCAGCCTGTGGTGGTAGAACAAGTGTGTTCTCCAGAACGTGTCTTAGAGCAAGCTAAAATGGTTGAAAATGGAATGAAAGTGGGAACAGGCTGGCAGGCTTATGCTCAGTTAGAAGGGCTAACTTGGGCGAAGTCGAGCGAGATTTTATTACCTTCAGCCCGTGCAATGCTTCCTCTTGCCTTGCCTCAATATTGGCAAAAACAATGGATAAGTGCGGTGGAGATTGAGCCAGTTTATTTACGCAACGAAGTAACGTGGAAAAAACTCCCAGGGCGGGAATAGCCGAGAACAAAAAAGCAAGATTTGGCACATCGCAACGCGAGTGATAAAATCCCCATAATTTAACCCAAGAGAAAAAGGATAACAAATGGAAAAGCCTTGGTTTATCAATTATCCAGAAGGTGCAGAAAAGCATATTGACACTTCTGCCTATGAAAATATCTTAGATATGTTCGACAAAGCCGTGCGTGAACACCCAGATCGTGCTGCTTATATTAATATGGGGCAAGTTTTAACCTTTCGTAAACTGGAAGAACGCAGCCGAGCTTTTGCCGCCTATTTGCAAAATGAATTAAAGTTGCAACAAGGTGATCCTGTGGCGTTAATGATGCCTAATTTATTGCAATATCCTATCGCCCTGTTCGGCATTTTGCGAGCGGGAATGGTGGTGGTGAACGTTAATCCCCTTTATACTCCAAGAGAACTAGAACATCAGCTACAAGACAGCGGGGCGAAAGCTATTGTGGTGGTGTCAAATTTCGCTTCAACCCTTGAAAAAGTGGTGTTCAATACAGAAGTGAAACACGTTATTTTGACCCGAATGGGCGATCAACTGTCTTTCGGCAAGCGAACGCTGGTGAATTTTGTGGTTAAATACATCAAAAAATTAGTGCCAAAATATAAATTGCCACACGCGGTTACCTTCCGTGAAGTGCTAGCTGTGGGGAAATTCCGCCAATATGTCCGCCCGCAGATTTCTGCCAATGATCTCGCCTTTCTGCAATATACAGGGGGAACAACAGGCGTGGCAAAAGGCGCGATGCTTTCGCACCACAACATTATTACCAATGTTTTTCAAGCCAAATGGATTGCTTATCCTTTCGTTGGTGATCATAGCAAAGAACGTAAAGCCATTCTTGCCTTGCCGCTTTATCACGTTTTTGCCTTAACAGTAAATTGCTTATTGTTTATTGAATTAGGTGTTACCGCGATTTTGATCACTAATCCACGGGATATTGACGGCTTTGTGAAGGAAATGAAGAAGCACCGCTTTGTCGCGATTACTGGCGTGAATACCTTATTTAATGCCTTGTTAAATAATGAAAATTTCAAAGAAGTAGATTTCTCATCGCTGAAACTGTCCGTAGGCGGCGGAATGGCGATACAGCAATCTGTCGCGACCCGCTGGCACGAAACCACAGGCTGTAACATTATTGAGGGCTACGGAATGACGGAATGTTCACCGCTCATCGCCGCTTGCCCGATTAATGTGGTGAAGCATAACGGCACGATCGGCGTGCCTGTGCCGAATACGGATATTAAAATTCTCAAAGAGAATGGCGAAGAAGCCCAATTAGGCGAAGCGGGTGAGCTTTGGGTAAAAGGCGACCAAGTGATGCAAGGTTATTGGCAACGCCCTGAAGCCACTGCAGAAGTGCTGAAAGACGGCTGGCTCGCCACAGGGGATATCGTGATTATGGACGAATCTTATAGCCTGCGGATTGTGGATCGCAAAAAAGATATGATTATTGTATCGGGCTTTAATGTGTACCCTAACGAAATTGAAGATGTGATTATGCTCAATTACAAAGTGGCAGAAGTGGTGGCCATCGGCGTGCCAAATGAAATATCGGGTGAAACCATCAAAGTGTTTGTGGTAAAAAAAGACGAAAGTTTGACGCGTGATGAGCTACGCCAACATTGCCGCCAACATCTCACAGGCTATAAAGTGCCGAAAGAGATTGAATTTCGTGATGAATTGCCAAAATCTAATGTAGGAAAAATTTTACGCCGCGTCTTGCGTGAAGAAGAATTGGCAAAACGCCCTGCGAATTAAGCGTCAATTAATCTTGAACAGTCAAAGAGGGCGGACGAAGGTTCGCCTATTTTTCTTTAACCTAAAAGAACATTAACAATGACTCAGCCAATAAAAAAAGAGCTAAAAAACGCACCGCACTTTCAAATTATTGATTCCGATCAGGCATTGGAGCAAGTTTGCTCTCAAGCACGTCAATGTAAGGTGGTAGCACTGGATACCGAATTTATCCGCACCAGAACCTACTATCCCAAATTAGGCTTGATCCAACTTTATGACGGAGAGCAAGTGAGCTTAATTGACCCGCTCGCGATCACGGATTTTTCCTCTTTTATCGCCTTGCTTGCCGATCAAAATGTGCTGAAAGTTTTACACGCGTGCAAAGAAGATCTAGAAATTTTTCATCATTATTTCAAACAGTTACCCACGCCTTTAGTGGATACGCAAGTCATCAGCCAATTTCTCGGCTTCGGACATTCAATGGGCTTTGCTAGCTTAATCCAGCATTATTTTGAGTTGGAACTCGATAAAGGTGCATCACGCACAGATTGGCTTTCCCGCCCTTTGTCCCATACGCAATTACATTATGCCGCAGCGGATGTATGGTATTTATTACCCCTTTATGAAGAAATGCAACAGTATCTAGTTCAAACGGTATGGCAAAGTGCGGTGTTGAATGAATGTGAAATGTTATTAGAAAACTGCCAGAAGGCGAAGTCGGAAGAATTTGCTTATTTGGATATTCCGAATGCGTGGAAACTCAATGAAGCGGAGCTAATGACGTTAAAATTGCTCGCAAAGTGGCGTTTACAAGAAGGAATTAGACGAGATGTTGCACTAAATTTCATTATTAAAAGTGAGCATTTATGGCAAGTCGCTAAACATAGTCCTAAGCATACTTCAGAATTGCTGGCATTGGGATTATTGCCAATGGAAGTCCGACATAATGGAAAAAAACTATTACAAATTGTTGATAAAGCGAAAGGAATACCGCAAGAGCTGTATCCTCCTCGAATTGTTAGATTGATGGAAGATCCGCGTTATCGTCCAGGGCTTAAGGCTTTGCAACAAAAATTAAAAGAAATCACGCCGGCTGAATTGCCAATGGAAGTGATTGCAAGTAAGCGAGGATTAGAAAGTTTAATGAAATGGTGTTGGATAAAAGAGCAAGATCCCAATCAATTGCCCAATTTATTAAAAGGGTGGAGAAAGGAGTTCGGTGATATTTTATATAAAACTTTGCAAGAGTTTTAATTATGTACTTGGCAATTGCCCTTGAGCAAGGGTAAAATAATCAATTCCACTTGAGGAAAGTTAACTAATTTCATTCTAGTTATATTTATTAAATAATTACTTAAAGGAAGAAAATAAAATGAATAAAATCATTAAATTTGGTGCCACTATTATTTTTACGTTTTTTTTAGTTGCTTGTAATAAAGGCGATCCAGCAGCCGATTATCAAAAATTGGTTGAATGGAGTGCCAATAATCAGCAAAGTCAGCTTGCATTTCAGCAAGAGTACGAACAAAAACTGGCAACTGGCGATATTAAGCAAATTGAAGAAGCAATGAATGCTTTAAGCGTTAGAAATGCTGAAGTACAGAAAAGTTTAGACTCATTAGACATTAATAGTAAAGAAATCAATGAGTTAAAAGATAAAATGAAATTTGTGTTGTCATTGTCTTCTGAACTTGCGAAAGATGGCTTGAAGTTAATCACTAATCCTACAGAGGAAACTCAGAGATTAGTTGAAGAAAAAACTCAAAAAGCAACTGAAGCAACGTTAGAGCTACAAAAGCTTCAAGCAGAATATGCAGAGAAGTATGGTAAAAAAACGCAATAATTAGTAGTATATTTTCACTTAAAGAACCGCTACACCAGCGGTTTTTTATTTGCCTTTGACAAATTTTTAATTCAACACTGTGCAATACCATATCTTATCAAAACATCATTTATGCAGTATACAGCTTGTATTTTCTCTTATTTTGTTTTAAACCTTGGTAACGTGCGTTATTTAATCAGTTAAATCTCCCCTTAATTTGAAAGGTTTGCAATTCGATCATACTTGAGGCATAATGCACGAGTTTTATTTTCCCACTACAGGAAAATAAGTGTTATGGAAACCTTCTCGGTTCCTCGCAACGAGGTCTGGTTTACTCGGTCAGGTTCGGAAGAAAGCAGCCAAAGTCAGATTTTTCGTGTGCCGAGATTAAGCTGGGAAGGTTTCCGCCCAGCTTACTTTTCTTCGTTTTTTCCTAGATACGTTCCACTAATTGCCTGAAAAATCCGTTTTCTTTTGTTATCAAAGTTTGATAATCTCCTCGTTCGATGAGCTTTCCTTCGTCAATCACGCAAAGGCAGTCAAATTGTTCTATCGCGGTCAGGCGATGGGTTACCATCATTAAGGTTTTGTCTTTGCTGTGGTTGAGAATCAGTTGCAACATTTGGCGTTCTGTTTCGCGATCTAATCCTTCGGTCGGCTCATCAAGCAATAAAATGGGGGCTTGATTTAACAACACGCGTGCTAAACCTAAGCGGCGTTGTTCCCCACCAGAAAGAGGGCGACCGCCATCGCCAAGCCATAAATCTAAGCCTTCTTCTTGATTTAATAATTTGCCTAATCCTACTTGACTTAACACTTCGATCATCGCTTCATCTTGAATGACTTGCTGATTTGCCAGTTGTAAATTATTGCGTAAGGTATCACTAAAAATATGGATTCGCTGAGTTAAAAAGCAAATTTGCTCACGCAAGCTTGATTCTGTGTAGCGTTCAATCGGTTGATCCGCAAGGAAAATTTCGCCATGTGTAGGAGCATAATTTCGTACTAAAAGCTGTAATAAGGTAGATTTTCCGCTTCCCGTTTTGCCTAAAATCGCAATTTTCCTGCCTTGCGGAATATCAAGATTAATCTTTTCTAATGCAATGTCTTGACGCTCAGGATAGGTAAAAGACAAATCCTGCAGCTTAATAGAAAGTGCGGTGCTTTTTTCGAGCATTTTTTCTCCGTGAAATTGCACTAAAGGGGCTTGGTCGGTGATGTCCGTAATGCGTTGTGCGGACGCCATCACTTGCCCGATATGCAGAAAAGCTGCACCTAAAGGCATTAGAATTTCAAAGGCTGCTAATGAGGCGAGGGCAAAAAGCGCGATGATCGCAGGGCTATATTGATCATTACCAAAATCCGCATCGGCGGCGAACCATAGCGTAAATACCAGTAAAAGCCCATTTGCCAATAGCATAAGTGCGGTGGAAAATCCGCTTAAATTGGCTTCTTTTTGTTGTAATTGTTGCCATTGCTGTTCAGTGGCATCAAGTTTGTGTTTAAGCGGTTGTTCCGCGTTGAACAGCAATAATTCTGCTTGAGATTGGATAAATTCGACAAATTGCGTGCGGTATGCTGCCCGTGCGTGGGTAAGTTGATGACCGAATTTTTTGCCCAGATGATAGAACAATGTGGGGATAACACAGACCAACACCAACAAAATTCCACCAAAGGAAAGCCCTAAAGTGAGATTAAACAAGCTCAAGCCGAGCGTTAAAAAGCCGATTACAACCACCGCACTGGTAAATGGGGCAAGTAGGCGAAGATAAAGGCTATCTAATGTATCCACATCAGCCACTAAACGATTGAGCAAATCGCTATTACGATAACGATTTAATACCGCAGGGCTAAGCGGAATGATTTTTTTGAACACTTGCACACGCAATTTAGCGAGGATTCTAAATGTGGCATCGTGCGTAACGATTTTTTCAAAATAACGTGCGACCGTCCGCCCGATTGCCAGCCCTCGCACGGTGGCAGAGGGATAGAAAAAGTTAAATAAACTTCCTGCACCCGCAAGAGCGGTAGCGGCAAGAAACCAGCCCGACACGGTTAATAAACCAATGCTGGCGGCAAGCCCCGTTATCATTAGTAGTAAGCCTAAAAACAGCACAAATTTGGCGTGTTTAAATAAACGTAAAAATGGCAAAAGAGTTCGCATTAGTTAATATCCTGTTTACGTTGAGCCAGAAGTTCGGCAAAAAAGCCCTGATGTTGTAGCGTGGCAAAATTGCCTTGTTGAACAATCTGCCCTTGTTGCATTACGAGAATGGCATCACATTGTTTGAGATCTTCAATGCGGTGCGTAATCATCAATGTGGTTTGTTCACGGCTGATTTTTTGCAAGGCGGAAAGCACCAAATTTTCAGACTGTGCATCAAGGCTAGCGGTAGGCTCATCAAGCAAGAGAAGATGACGCGGACGCAACAAGGCTCGTGCAATGGCTAAACGTTGTGCCTGCCCAACAGAAAGCCCAATGCCCCCTTCTTTAATTTCGCTATCCAGCCCCAATTTTTCTGTGAATGTTGCCGCTTGGGCTTGTTGCAGGGCGTGTCGAATGGCATTTTCACTGGCATTGATACCGCCAAGTAATAAATTTTCTCGAATGCTACCTTGCAGTAACAATGGGTTTTGCCCTACCCAAGCAATAGCATTACGCCATTGAGTTTTATGGATTTCGCACAACTCAATGCCATTGATTTTCAAACTGCCCTGATAGTCTAAAAAACCGAGTAGGGTATTGATGAGAGAGGTTTTCCCCGCACCACTTTGCCCGACTAAAGCGATGTAGCTGTTTGCAGGTAAATGGAAATTCAGAGGTTGAGTGAGTGGCTTGCCCTGTGGTGATAGCACTACAAGATCTTGTGCGGTAATGGCAATCGCCTCATTGGGGTGAAAATCTTGTGGAGCGTTTTCTGGTGCGTTTAGGCTTGGTTGTTCCAGAAATTCCACAATGGCATCTGCTGCTCCGATTGCCGCTGCACGATCGTGATAATAAGTGCCGAGATCACGCAAGGGCTGATAAAACTCAGGGGCGAGTATAAGGCAGAAAAAGCCAATAAACAGCGTAATTGGCGTGCCATAAGATCCAAAATCCAACTCGCCCAGATAGCTAAACCCGAAATACACCGCCATTAAAGCAATGGAAATGGAGGTGAAAAATTCTAAAACCGCAGAGGATAAAAACGCCATTTTCAGCACGTCCATTGTGGTTTCACGAAAGGCTTCGGTGGCGTCTTCAATATGTTCAGTTTGTTCTTGAGTTTTATTAAATAGACGCAAGGTTTCCAGCCCACGCAATCGATCTAAAAACTGCCCGCTCAGTTTCGCCAAAGTTTGCATATTTTTTTGGCTGCTGTCTGCCGCGGCAATGCCAACGAGGATCATAAAGATCGGCACGAGAGGGGCGGTGAGTAATAAAATTAGCCCCGCAGCCCAGTTGAGCGGAAACACCGCAATTAAAATAATCAGTGGAACGATGACCGAAAGGGCTTGTTGTGGTAAATAGCGGGCATAAAAATTATGCAAGTTTTCCACTTGTTCCAACATTATGGTTGCCCAGCTCCCCGCGGGTTTTTGATTGATCATTGCAGGCCCAACTTGATGGAGCTTAGCAAAAATCTGTTGGCGGATAAAATGACGCAATTTTTGACCGCACTTAAATCCTAAGCGTTCGCGTAACCACAGGATTGCCGCCCGCAAGGCAAAGCCAAAAATTAAGGCGATAAAATAACCAATGAGATCCTGTTTTGGGGCTTTCTCAATAATGAGCTGATGTAAGAGTGTTGCCAGTACATAGGTTTGAGCAACAAGAACGATAGATGAGAGGCTGGCGAGTAAAATATTCAGCCCGAGTAATTTTTTTATTGGTTGTTGTTGCGTTCGCAACCATTTTTGTAAATGCCGTTGGCGAGCTTTATCCATAATGCGTTAAGGTTGAGGTAAAAATAAAAAGAAGAGCTGGCAGTATGTTATAGTCGTTTGATTGCAACATCATATTTCGTTGCTTCTTGCTATTGGCGGAGCAACGTTTTGTCTTATTTTCAATCAAAACGACTATCTAATGTGCCGCTCGCGATTAGGCTTGGCTATCTAAGAAACGTTCCGCATCTAAGGCAGCCATACAGCCCGTTCCTGCTGAGGTGATCGCCTGACGGTAATTATGATCCATCACATCACCCGCTGCAAAAACACCCTCTACAGACGTGGCAGTAGCATTGCCCTCTAAACCTGATTTCACCACAATATAGCCATTATTTAATTCCAGCTGATCGGCGAAAATTTCGGTGTTGGGCGCGTGTCCAATGGCGACAAATAGTCCGTCTAATTTAAGCTCTTCCGTTTGCTCGGATTGCGTATCTTTTAAGCAAAGCCCCGTTACCCCCATATTATCGCCAAGCACTTCCTCTAAAGTGCGGTGGGTATGGAGGATAATTTTTCCTTCTTCCACTTTTTTATATAAACGATCCACCAAGATTTTTTCCGCACGGAAGCTATCTCGGCGATGAATTAAATGCACTTCTGAAGCAATATTAGCTAAATAAAGGGCTTCTTCAACAGCGGTGTTTCCTCCACCAATCACCGCGACGGGCTTGTTACGATAAAAGAAGCCATCGCAAGTGGCACAAGCGGACACGCCTCGCCCTTTGTACGCTTCTTCTGAGGGTAAACCAAGATAACGAGCGGAAGCACCTGTGGCGATAATTAACGCATCACAGCTAAAACTTTGCACATCACCGTAAAGTTTGAAAGGACGCGAAGATAAATCTACACGGTGAATGTGATCGAAAATGATCTCCGTATCAAATTTTTCTGCGTGTTGTAGCATTCGCTGCATTAATTCTGGGCCTGTGGTGTCGCCAAAATCGCCTGGCCAGTTTTCAATTTCTGTGGTGGTAGTGAGCTGTCCGCCTTGTTGTAAACCTGTAACCAAAACGGGGTTTAAATTGGCTCGAGCGGCATAAATCGCTGCCGTGTAGCCCGCAGGGCCTGAGCCTAAAATAAGTAGTTTGCAATGTTTCATTTCTGACATAAATTCCTAATTAATAAGTGAAAACGCCGAGATATTATACCTTTTTGCGATCTTAAAGCGATTAATAGAGCAACGAATACAGTAATCGGCGATATTTATTGGTAATCGGATCGTTGTTGCCAATCGCCGCTAAAATCGATAAAAATTCCTGCTTCACTTCGCCATTCAGCACCGTAAGATCTTGTTTTAATAGGCTAAATAATAAGTCTAAGGCTTCTTCATTGCGATGGGCTTGGTGAAGTTGTAATGCCAGTTTTAAGGCAATTTCAGGGCTTGGATTTTTCGCAAAATCTTGCTGTAACTGCTGAATTTCTGGGGTATCCGCTGCTTTAATTAATAATTCAATTTGTGCTTGTAACCCTTGCCAACGGCTATCGCGATCCTGCAAGGGAATGCGATTTAAAATTTCCTGAGCGGGTTCAACTTTTTTCATCGCGATATAGGTTTCCGCATAAAGCAAGGCAATATCGCTATTTTTATGCTCCGAAGCCTCCCACGCCTCTTTTAATAACGGCAATGCAGCATCGTAATTTTGCACACTGAGAAAATCTAACGCCTGATTAAATTTGATCTCTTCTTCTTTGGGTAAAATCAGGCTTAAATGCTGTTCTAAGGTAGCCTCATCTAATGCCCCTTGGAACGCATCAAGGGCTTGCCCTTCTTTGAATAAATAGGTTGTCGGCAAGGCTTGAATGCGGAACTGTGCGGCGACCATTTGCTCTGTTTCACAGTTGATCTTGCCTAACACAAATTGCCCTTGGTATTTGTCCACATAGCGTTCAAGCACTTGAGTAAAAGAAAGGGAATCCGCGTGGCTCGGTGCATAAAACACCAATGCCAACGGCATTTGCTGGCTTTGCTGTAAAACCTCAGTGAGATTTTGCTCGGTAATATCAAGAATATAATGGCTCATTTTCACTCCAATTTGAGTTACAAAAATTGTCATAGATTGTAACAAAAGTGCGGTGGTTTTTGGAAAACTTTTTCTAAAACCACCGCAGTTTATAAAATAGATTATCGTCGTTTAAGTTTTCAAATAAGGCAACATTATGTTGAAATCAAACGACGATTTGTGATTACAGCAAGAAACTTCCCACCAACGCAAAAGCGAAGCCAGTAAAACCAATTAATGTTTCTAGCACTGTCCAGGTTTTTAATGTGGTTTTGGTATCCATTTCTAAAAAACGGCTAACTAGCCAGAAACCGCTGTCATTAACGTGTGAGAACACCGTTGCCCCTGAAGCGATGGCGATTACAATAAAGCATAAATCGAATTGACTTAACCCTGTTGTGGCAGCGATAGTTGGAGCGATGAGTGCTGAGGTGGTGGTTAATGCTACCGTTGCAGACCCTTGTGCCACACGCAACGCCATTGAAATAATAAAGGCGGCGACAATCACGGGCATACCTGTGTCCGCTAACATTGAGGAAAGCACATCACCAATGCCACTGGCACGCAATACGCCGCCAAACATACCGCCAGCCCCAGTTACGAGAACAATGGAGCAGATTGGACCGAGTGCGTTATCACAAATTTTCTCAATTTGTTCATTACTGCGTTGATCTTTCAGTAATAAAATCGTAGCAAGCAAGGTGATTAACAGAGCAA
Source organism: Avibacterium paragallinarum (assembly GCF_011765605.1). Lineage (NCBI taxonomy): Bacteria > Pseudomonadati > Pseudomonadota > Gammaproteobacteria > Pasteurellales > Pasteurellaceae > Avibacterium > Avibacterium paragallinarum. The sequence continues at coordinate 1,197,816 of NZ_CP050316.1, read as the reverse complement.
CGGGCGTTTTGCCTAATAAACGTAAGGCTTGAACCCAAGTTTGTGAGCCATCAACTACGCCTGTTACAGAAAGGGTATTTAGCCCTGTATCGAATAAAATTAATACTAAAGGTAATAGTAAAATGGTGATGACCTTACCAAAACTTGGTGGATTTTGCACCGCAGTTTCATTAATGGCATTAGCGTTAAGGAAGGCTTTTGGCAATTCAACCATCACTTTTTTGCCTAAATATTGGCTAAATAAATAGCTGGCGATATACCAAGTGGGAATGCCACAGCCTAGCCCGACAATGACTAACAAGCCCATATTTGCCCCTAATAAATCGCCTGACGCAACAGGGCCAGGGTGAGGGGGAACAAAGGCGTGCATTACAGCGAAAGCCCCAGCCGCAGGGAACGCATAACGTAATATTGAGCCGCCAAAGCGTTTGGCTACGCTAAAGATAATCGGCAGCATTACCACTAAGCCCGCATCAAAGAAAATCGGGAAGCCAAAGAGCAAAGAGGCAACGCCTAATGCAAAAGGTGCGTTTTTCTCACCAAATTTATTAATGAGCGTATCTGCTAAGACTTTTGCACCGCCAGTGATTTCAAGCAAACGCCCGATCATCGCCCCTAAACCCACTAATAATGCAACAGAGGCTAATGTGCCGCCAAAACCTTTTGTAAGGGTAGGCAGAATTTGGTTGAATGGTACGCCTGTTGCTAAGGCTGTGAGTAAACTCACAATAATTAATGCCACAAATGCGTGAACGCGGAATTTCATAATCAATAAAAGCAACAGTAATACGGAAGCAATTAGTGTGAAAATCAACATACAATATCCTTAATATTTGATTCTTAATTTCTTTACCAAAGGCAAGAACGAATGGCTAATTTACCCGTAACATAACAATTATTTCATTAAGGTAAAATAGTTCCGCATATTATTAGTTAAATCTCTAACTAAATTCAAATAATTAGGAAGAAAATTCCTATTCTTGTTAAAAATTTGTGATAATGATCACAGAATGTAATGTTACCAGTAACTCTAATTCTGATTTTTTGTTATGGTTAGTAAAATAAAATGAAATTCAGAGTATAGGAATTAAAATGGAGAAAGCAAAAGGTAAAAGTGTTATTTTAATGGGGTATCCAGTACGGGAAAAACCTCTATTGGCACAGAAGTATGCCATCGTTTAGGTTTAAAACTTATTGACGGCGATGATCTTCATCCTCGTGCGAACATTATCAAAATGGGAAGTGGGCAACCGCTTAACGATGAAGACCGTGCACCTTGGTTAGAGCGAATTAATGATGCTGCATTTAGCCTTGAACAGAAAAGTGAAGTAGGCATTATCATTTGCTCGGCGTTAAAGAAAAAGTATCGCGATCGCATTCGTGCGGGAAATGAAAACGTAAAATTTCTCTTTTTAGAAGGCAGCTTTGAGCTGGTTTTAGAAAGAATGAAACAGCGTAAAGGGCATTATATGAAAACAGAAATGCTTAAAAGCCAGTTTGACACACTCGAAATCCCACAAGCTGACGAACCCGATGTGATCCATATCGATATTGATGGTTCTTTTGATGAGGTGGTAGAACGTTGCGTAAACGCACTCAAACCGCTGTTATAAAAAAGTGCGGTTGAAAAATACCGCACTTTTCCTTTCTACTCAATCCCCTCAAGACCTGTTAAAATACCCATTATTTGCATTAAAAGTAAGGAATAATTTTGGCACTTATTAGCTTAACCAATGGTTATTTATCATTCAGCGATCACCCACTGTTAGATCACGCTGATCTTTTTATTGAAGCGGGGGAGCGGGTGTGTCTTGTTGGTCGCAATGGAGCGGGGAAATCTACATTAATGAAAATCCTTGCCGGCGAAATGGTGATGGACGATGGGCGATTGCAGTTTGAGCGAGATCTTGTTATCTCACGTTTAGAACAAGATCCACCGCGTACTGCACAGGGGAATGTGTTTGATTATGTGGCGGAGGGGATCGCTCATTTAGCGGATTTATTGAAAGAATATCACCGCACTTCGGATTTATTAGAGCAAGAATATCACGACAGTACATTAAACCGCTTGGCAGAAATTCAATCGCAGTTAGAACACGCCGATGGTTGGCGATTTGAAAATAAAATCCGCGAAACCCTCGAAAAATTAGGGCTTCAGCCAAATATGCCATTGGCGGAACTCTCGGGCGGTTGGTTGCGTAAAGCTGCTTTGGCTCGTGCGTTGGTTTGTGATCCCGATGTGTTGCTCTTGGACGAACCCACCAACCATCTTGATGTGGAAGCCATTGAATGGCTGGAGAATTTCTTGCTTAATTTTGCAGGTTCGATCATCTTTATTTCTCACGACCGTGCATTTATCAGCAAAATGGCAACCCGCATTGTGGATTTAGATCGCGGCAAATTAGTGTCATACCCTGGCGATTATGGCAAATATCTTATTGAAAAAGAAGAAAATTTACGCGTAGAAGCCTTGCAAAATTCACTGTTTGATAAAAAATTAGCACAGGAAGAAGTTTGGATTCGTCAGGGTATTAAAGCTCGACGTACCCGCAATGAGGGGCGAGTGAGAGCATTAAAAGCCTTGCGAATGGAGCGCCAGCAACGTCGCGAAGTGCTTGGCGGGGCAAAATTGCAAGTGGATAATTCCACGCGTTCAGGCAAAATTGTGTTTGAATTGGAAGATGTCAGCTATGAAATTGCGGGTAAAAAGCTGGTTTCTCATTTTTCCAGCACCATTTTACGCGGGGATAAAATCGCCCTCGTCGGTGCAAACGGGATTGGTAAAACCACCTTAATCAAGCTATTACTGGGGGAAATTCAGCCCACTTCAGGGCGGATTAAGCGCGGAACAAAATTAGATATCGCCTATTTTGACCAATACCGAGCCGATCTTGATCCTGAAAAAACGGTGATGGACAATGTGGCAGATGGGAAGCAAGATATTGAAGTTAATGGGGTAAAACGCCACGTTTTAGGCTATTTGCAAGATTTCTTATTCCCTCCAAAGCGTGCGATGGTGCCAGTGAAAGCCCTGTCGGGCGGGGAACGCAACCGTTTATTGTTAGCTAAATTACTGCTCAAGCCAAATAATTTGCTGATTTTGGATGAACCCACCAATGATCTTGATGTAGAAACCTTAGAGTTGCTTGAAGAATTGCTTACTGATTATCAAGGCACATTACTCATTGTGAGCCACGATCGCCAATTTATTGATAACACCGCGACCGAATGCTATATGTTTGAGGGCGATGGCGTGATTAATAAATATATCGGTGGTTTCTTTGACGCAAAACAGCAACAAGCCAATTATTTCGCTCAGAAAGCAGCGAACGCGGAAAAAACACCGAAAAATGAAAGTGCGGTGGAATTGGAGAAAGTTTCTCATAAGCCGAATAAAAATCGTCCCGTAAAATTGTCGTACAATGAACAACGTGAGCTAGAACAGCTACCGCAACAATTAGAAAAACTAGAAGAAAAAATCACCGCACTTCAACAGGAAGTATCTGATCCCAATTTCTTCCAGCAAGATCATCAGTACACTTCTGACAAACTGCAACAACTCGCCGAAGCGGAACAAGCACTTGAAACGGCGTTTCTGCGTTGGGAAGAATTGGAAGAAAAGAAAAATATGGTGGGTTAAACGCGATATAAAATAAAAGGGCAGAGAATTTCTGCCCTTTTTTGTTAGATTAAGTTACTAATGAAGATCACTACAATGATTAAAGGTACAACATATTTCACATAATTAAACCAAATTGTAGTAAACGTTGAATTAGGGTTGCTTGACAGTTCTTTTTTCGCCTCATCTTTGAGAACAAAACCCACGAAAATGGCACAGCCAAGTGCGGTGAGTAAAAAGAGAATATTTCCACTCACATAATCAAAGGCATCGAAAATGCTTTTGCCAAAAATGGTGAAATCTTTTAGTAGGCTATCACTTAAAATTGACGGAATGTTGCCGAAAAGGAATATACTTCCTAAGGTTAAAAGAATGGCTTTTCCGCGACGCATTCTGAGTTTTTCTTGTAGTGCGGTAATAATCACTTCATAAATGGTAATTGAGGTGGTTAGAGCTGCGATCAACAATAAACTAAAGAAAATAATCGCAAAAATTCGTCCTGCCCATAAATGGGAAAATACGATCGGCAGGCTTTGGAATACGAGGGTTGGGCCCGCATTTGGTTCAATGCCAAAGCTAAAGAGCGAAGGAAAAATCATAAAGCCCGCTAACACAGCAATAATCGTATTGGTGAAGCCTGTGATAACCGCAGTTTGTACTAAATTTTCTTCTTTACTGAGATAGCTTGACAGGGTGATAAGCACGCCAAACCCTAAGCTCAAGGCGAAAAACACTTGCCCTAGCACCATAATGAACAGCTGCGGGGTGATTTTGGAAAAATCAGGCTTGAGATAATAAATAATTCCTTCTGCCGCCCCAGGTAGGGTAATGTTGCGGATTACCATTCCAATAAGGAAGATAAAAAGCAACGGCATTAAGTATTTCACAGAGCGTTCAATTCCGCCGATGATGCCTTTGGCGAGAATTACATAATTGATCGCAACGAAAATAAAGGTGTAAACCGCGATTTGTAGCGGGCTGTTGCTGATACTTTGCTCATAAAAGGTTTTGGCATAGTCTTTGGTGATAGTGGTGGAAATATCAAGGCTGCCCGAAATGAGGCTGATGATATAATTCATCACCCAGCCGCCAAGCACCATATAATATGCCATAATGCCGAACGCCCCGAGTAGCCCCATATAGCCGATGATTTTCCAATATTTAGAATGCGGTTTGCTGGTGAGTTTATTCGCAAAGGCATCAATGGAATTAACGCGTAAACGTCGTCCGATCACGTTTTCTACTAAGATCATTGGAATACCGATCACAATCATTGCAATGCAAAACAGAAGCACATAAGCCCCGCCGCCGTTTTCCCCAACGAGATAAGGGAAACGCCAAGTTGCACCGAAACCAACGGTTGCTCCTGCTACCGTCATAATGTAGGTCAGTCGGCTTGACCAAGTTTGTCGTTCAGATTTTTGGGTTGTCATAAGTTACCTTTAACTTTCGGTTTTTTCTTTGTATTCACAAAGATCTTCAATAATGCAAGAGCCACAGCGGGGTTTGCGAGCAATGCAAGTGTATCGTCCGTGCAGAATAAGCCAATGATGCACGTCTACTTTAAATTCATCAGGGACGACTTTGAGCAATTTCTCTTCCACTTGTAACACGGTTTTTCCTGGTGCGAAGTTGGTGCGGTTACAGACGCGAAAAATGTGAGTATCAACGGCGATCGTTGGGTGTCCAAATGCGGTGTTTAACACCACATTTGCGGTTTTTCGCCCCACGCCTGCGAGAGCTTCAAGTGCGGTGCGATCTTCGGGCACTTTTCCTTGATGTTTTTCGATTAAATCACGGCAGGTTTTAATAATGTTTTCCGCTTTGCTATTAAATAACCCAATGGTTTTAATATAGCTTTTCAGCCCCTCTACGCCGAGATCTAAAATCGCTTGTGGCGTGTTGGCAACGGGGAAAAGTTTCGCCGTGGCTTTATTCACCCCTTTATCAGTGGCTTGTGCCGATAAAATCACCGCAATTAATAATTCAAAGGGCGAATTATAATGTAATTCAGTGGTGGGGTGGGGATTTTGATCCCGTAGTCGCGTTAAAATTTCAATACGTTTTTGTTTATTCATCTATTTATTACTTTTATGATCAATGACGTTTTTAATGGCTAAAATAATGCCTAAACCAAGGAATGCCCCTGGCGGTAAAATGGCGAGTAGGAAATGGCTATCAAGTTGAAATAACGTCAAATGGAGCGATTTCGCCCAGCCACCCAACAGGTTTTCCATTCCAATGAACAATTTACCCGTGCCAATCACTTCACGCATTGCCCCAAGCAAGCAGAGGCTGAAAGTCATACCCACACCCATCGCAAAGCCGTCAAACAACGAAAGCCAAAGGCTATTTTTAGATGCAAAGGCCTCCGCACGCCCAATCACAATACAGTTGGTTACGATCAATGGAATGAATATCCCTAAGGATTGATAAAGGCTGTAAGTGTAAGCATTCATTATTAATTGCACGATGGTAACCGTGGTGGCGATAATCATCACATAAATGGGAATGCGTATGGCGTGCGGAATATAGCGGCGGAAGAGCGACACAACTAAATTCGTACACATTAACACCGCAATGGTAGCAAGTCCCAAGCCTAGTGCGTTGCTCACCGAGCTAGACACCGCTAGCAACGGACAAAGCCCGAGCAGTTGCACCAACGCAGGATTATTGTGCCAAAAGCCTTGTTTGAACAAAAGTTGCCATTGGCTCGTTTTTTCTGAAATCAAAGTGCGGTCAGTTTTTTCGCTATTTTTTATTTCAGTCGTTTCCACTATGCTCCTCCAGCTTTTCTTGATGAAGATAATCTAATATCACCAATGCGGAACGTTTGACTTGATTGACGATCGCCCGAGGTGTGATGGTCGCCCCTGTAAATTGATCGAACGTGCCGCCATCTTTTTTTACAGCCCATTGAGATAAATTTGTTTTATTAATTTTCTTGTAATTGAAGCTCAAAACCCAGTTCGAAACGTGCAAATCAATTTTATCCCCTAGCCCTGGTGTTTCTTTATGTTCAAGAACGCGTAAGCCCAAAATTTCCCCCTCAGGGGTTACGCCAACTAAAAAGCGAATGTTACCAGAGTAGCCATCTGGGGCAATGGTTTCATACAGATAAGCGATGGCTTGCTGAGCTTTTTTTGCCTCACAAAGTTTAGTAATTCGCACATTTTGTGCTTGCGGAAATGTAGGTTTGTAGCAACTCGCTAACAAATCATTATCGTAATCCTTCGGAGGAATGATCTGAGCGAACAATTCTTCTTGTTGCTTCGCCACTGCAGCTTCAATTGGTGTTTTCGTCAAAAAATAAACCCCAGCGGAAAGTGCGGTACAGATTAAAGCGACTGAGCCGAGCAGAAGCCCATAACGTCCACTCATTTTTGCAGTTTGCATATTAACCTCGTTTTTTATGTCCGCTCACCACGGGGCGGGTGTAATGATCAATCAATGGCACGCAAATGTTCGCCAATAACACAGCAAAGGCGACGCCATCGGGATAGTTTCCATTGGCACGAATAAGGCAGACTAACAAACCAATCAACCCTCCAAAAATCCATTTTCCTTTTGGCGTGATAGACGCTGTTACAGGGTCAGTGGCGATAAAGAATGCACCGAACATCGTTGCCCCGCTAAACCATTGCCACAGCGGGCTTGGGGCAGTGGCAGAAAACAGCCAATGCAAAGTGCTAATGAGTAACATTGAAAGCAAAAATGCGGCGGGAATATGCCAATGAATGATTTTTTTCCAAATCAAGAAAAGCCCGCCTAACAGAAAGCAAAAGTTCACCGCCGCCCAGCCTAACCCTAAATTGAGATCCATTGTGAACGGCGAGGCGGTAAAGATCGGCAATTGATTAATCTGGCTCAATTCCATTTTCATTTTCAACGCGGTTTTTACGGAATCTAACGGCGTGGCTTGGCTGATCCCATCAATGGAATTGGTGAGCTGTTGCAACGTGAAGCCATCGCTTGTCAGCCCGTGAAAAATCAACTGGTAAGCATCGCTTAGGCTAGGCGGTTCGTTTAATAATTGCATAGGGGGAAGCCAAGCCGTCATTTGCACAGGGAAAGAAATCAGCAAAATCACATAACCCACCATCGCAGGGTTAAAGAGGTTTTGCCCCAAGCCTCCATAAACGTGTTTACCGAGGAGCACCGCCCCAAATATGCCGATTAAAATCACCCAATAAGGGGCATAAGGCGGGATCGCCATAGCTAAAATCAATGCCGTGAGAATGACGCTAAAATCGCGAATGTAAAACAAACGAGGCTTGCGGCGTAAATGGGTCACCAGCAATTCTAGTAGCACCGCCAAGCTAATGGCGAGGGCAGATTGAATTAACACCCCAAATCCGAAATAGTAAATTTGTGCCACCAGTGCGGGTAGCATCGCCGCAATCACCCATAGCATAATGTGAGCGGTTAATTTGCCCGAATGGGTATGGGGCGAACTCATCATCTTAAACATTGATAAACCCTTATTCTTTAATATGTTGTTCTCTTGCTTGTTTCTTGGCTTTGGCTCTTGCCACCGCCGCCGCGATCGCCGCTTTTTTAGTATCAAGTGTGGTCAGATTTTCAGCCATTTTTTCTTGCGTTTCGCCTTTCTCAGGTGTTGCGACGCGAGATTGAGCATTATCCGATAGGCTACTCGTCGCCTGAATCATCGAAATCGCCTGCTCCGTTGTATCCAACCCCGCTTTAATCGCATTAAGTGCATTTTCCACCGTACTCAGTTCAGCATTTTTCTTTTCCAGATTTTCGGTAGCGGAATATCCCGCTTGCACTTGTTTCTTCGCCTTGGCTCTCGCAATCGCCGCAGCGATAGCGGCTTTTTTCGGATCAAGTACGGTCGAATTTTCAGGCGTTTTTTCTACCGCACTTTCGCTTTGTGTATTTGCTTCTGCTGTTTCTGTATTTTGCTCTACCGTACTCAGTTCAGCGTTTTGTTTTTCTGAATTTTCAGCAGTGGCAGAATTTCCTGCTAGTGCTTGTTTTTTCGCTTTCGCTCTGGCAAGGGCGGCGGCGATGGCTGCTTTCTTCGGATCAAGTGCGGTCGGATTTTCAGATGTTTTTTCTACCGCACTTTCGTTTTCTGTATTATTTTCTGTACTTGGGTTTTCGGTATTTTGTCGTTCTACATTTTCCGCTACAGAATTTCCTGCTAGTGCTTGTTTTTTCGCTTTTGCTCTGGCAAGGGCGGCGGCGATGGCGGCTTTTTTCGGATCAAGTGCGGTTGGATTTTCAGGTGTTTTTTCTACCGCACTTTCGCTTTGCGTATTGCTCTCTACCGCATTTGGAGCAAGATTGCCCGCTGTGCTGAGTGAGGCTTTCTCTTGTGCTTCTTGCTGACGGGCTAAACGGCGAGCTTTACGCTGTGCCATAATTTCGGCATTATCAGGTTGGAGCTGACCTTTTTCATCAACAAAGGTTTTTACCTCGGGGGATTGCTCGGCTTCGCTTTGTTTTTTCGCTTTCAAACGTTCCAAGGCGGCTTGCACAGGATCGATGCCTTGCTGTTTGGCTATTTCTTCACGGCGAGCCTCGGCAGCCCGTTGTGTGCGGGCTTTGCGGGCTTGTTCTTCTTTTTCTAAACGAGCTTGACGTGCTTCAAAGCGTAGCTTGGCTTCGTGAGATTTTTGTGCCTGTGCTTTGATTTCCCAAATTTTCGCTTTTTCTTGACGGAAATATTGGATCAGCGGAATGTGGCTTGGGCAAACATAGGCACAAATACCGCATTCAATGCAATCTTGCAGAGCGTATTGCTCTGATTTTTGATGATCTTCACTGCGAGCGAACCAGTAAAGCTGTTGTGGCATTAAATGCACAGGGCAAGCATCGGAGCAGGCAGAGCAACGAATGCAGGCTTGTTCTGGCTCAGGCTCGACATACTCAAAATGATCGGGAGCGAGCAGACAGTTGGTAACTTTGGTTACGGGGGCATTGAGATGGGGGAGGGTAAAGCCCATCATCGGCCCGCCCATAAACACGGGAAAACGGGCGTCATATTGATAGCCCACCTGTTGCAACAGAGCGGAAATTGGCGTGCCGAAACGCACCCAGTGGTTGCCTTTGTGGGGAATTTTATCGCCTGTGAGGGTTACCACGCGTTCGATCAAAGGCTCGTCATTGATGACCGCTCTTTTAATCGCAAAGGCAGTGCCGACATTGTGCATTAATACGCCAATGCTTGAGGAACGTTGCCCGCTCGGCACTTCAACCCCTGTCAGCACTTGGATTAGCTGTTTAGCCGCCCCTGAGGGATACTTGGTGGGGATCACTCGCACCTCAATATCATTTGCCCCTTTTAAGGCGTGTTTGAGGGCTTGAATGGCTTGTGGTTTGTTGTCTTCAATGGCGATTACCACTTTTTCGGGGCGTAAAATATAGCGTAAAATGCGTATGCCCTCGATGATCTCAGCAGGATAATCTTGCATTAAGCGATCGTCGCAGGTGATATAAGGCTCGCATTCCGCCCCGTTAATAATCAGCAATTTCACCTTGTTTTCGGCGGACTGAATTTTGGCAGCCGTTGGGAACACTGCACCGCCAAGCCCTGCAATTCCCGCTTGATAAATGGTTTCGATAAGCTGGGCTGGCGTTTGGCTGAGGAAATCCTCAATAGGGTGCTGTTCTCGCCATTGATCTTTGCCGTCCGCTTGAATTTGAATGGTGAGCTCCGCCAGCCCCGAAGGGTGAGCGGCGACATAAGGGGAAATAGCGATAACTTTGCCTGAAGTCGGGGCATGAACGGGTAAGGTTCGTAAGCCCTCACCACGGGTCAGCGGTTGCCCTTTCAGCACCTGATCGCCCACTTGAACGAGCAAATTTCCCGCATTGCCCGCGTGTTGTTTGACGGGAATATAGTAGCAATCCACCTCAATGGCAGGCTGAATAGGGTGTTGGTTGGACTGAGATTTCATTTCGGGCGGGTGAATGCCACCGTCAAAGTCCCATAATCTACCCGAATTAAATCTGTTTAATACATCGGTTTCATCAGCCATTATTCACCTCATTCTTGCTTTTGTTCTCGGTGATTTCTACCACAGGAATGACTAAGTTGGGATCGAATTTCCAATCCCATTCATCAATGCCTTTTTCGACTTTTATCATTGAAATACAATCTGTTGGGCAAGGGGCTACGCAAAGTTCACAGCCCGTGCAAAGATCGGGGATCACCGTATGCATCGCTTTATTTGTGCCGATAATGGCATCAACAGGGCAAGCCTGAATGCACTTTGTGCAACCAATGCACATATCTTCGTGAATTATCGCAACCTTTGGCGTGTTATCTTCTTCATCAAATTCGGTGGACGGCACATCAACGCCGAGTAAATCCGCAATTTTCACCACTAAAGGCTGCCCACCAGGGATACATTTGGTGATCACATCGCCTTGAGCGATGGCTTCCGCATAGGGTTTACAACCAGGGTAACCACATTGCCCGCATTGACTTTGGGGCAGTAAGGCATCAATTTTTTCAACAATGGGATCACTTTTCACTTTTAGCTTTACCGCGGCGATGCCGAGGATAATGCCAAAAATGATCGCAAGTAGTGTAATCGCAATTAAAATACTGGATAAACTCATCTTAGGCTCTCACTAAACCCGCAAAACCCATAAAGGCAAGGGACATCAAGCCCGCGGTGATTAACGCAATGGAAGCCCCGCGAAATGGCATTGGCACATCAGCGGCAGCAAGGCGTTCACGCAAAGAGGCGAACAGCACCAGTACCAAAGAAAAACCTAAGGACGCACCGAAACCATAAATCACAGATTGGGTGAGTGTGTGGGCTAAGTTTACATTGAGCAACGCCACGCCCAACACCGCACAGTTGGTGGTGATTAAGGGCAAAAAGACACCAAGCAAGCGATAGAGTGTTGGGCTGGTTTTGTGGATAACCATTTCAGTAAATTGCACCACCACGGCAATCACCAAAATAAAGGAAAGCGTGCGTAAAAAAATCCCATTAAATGGTGTAAGCAAATAATGATCGATTAAGTAAGAGCAAAGGGAGGCAACGGTTAGCACAAACATTGTCGCAAGCCCCATTCCAATGGCGGTTTCAATTTTTTTTGACACCCCCATAAAAGGACAAAGCCCTAGGAATTTCACTAGGACAAAGTTATTGATAAGTGCGGTACTAATTATCAGTAAAATATAGTCGGTCATAAGCGTTTTTATCCGTTGCTTTCTCTTTCGTTATTCTTCTGTATTGTGGAAAGCTCAGTGGTTAAATAAATATGTTAGCATTAAGCAAAATATAGCTTGTTATTATCGCCATTTCTCACCTTGATAACAATAGAAAATTTTAGGTAACACACTTTGTGCTTGTTCAGCCACCCCATAACCCTATTAAATAGGGCGGCTTAACGATTTTTATTTTTTAATTCTACAGTTAGGAAGTCTTGAAAATTTGATATATTGAATTGAAAGCCTGCATCGCGTAATTTCTTTGGCGATATTCGCTGGCTGTTTAATAATAGCTGGGTTCGTTCGCCTAAAAAAATGCGTAATAGAAAAGCAGGAACATTGGCAAAATGCGGGCGGTTTAGATATTCACCGAGTTGTAGGTTAAAATCTTGATTCGTGATAGGCTGTGGGGCGGAGAAGTTGAAGGCTCCCTTGCATTGTGGATTTTCTAATAGAAAGAGAATGCCTGAGATCATATCTTGCAAGCTGATCCAAGCCCAATATTGTTTGCCGCTCCCCAGTTTTCCGCCTAATCCGAAACGGTATAATGCTAGCATTTTGGGGAATGCACCACCATTAAGGCTAAACACCATACCAGTGCGTAACAAACAAACGCGGGTGTTGGCTTGTTGAGCAGCAGCTTCCCATTGCTGGCAAAGTTGTGAGGGAAAAGCTGTGCCAGCTGGCGAGTTTTCATCGATCCAGTGATCTTGATGATCGCCGTAATAGCCTGAAGCTGATCCCGAAATAAAGGTATGGGGCGGGTTGTCGCTTCGATTGATAAGTGCGGTCAGATTTTGGGTTAAGTTTACACGGCTGGTGAAAAGTTCCGCTTTTTGCTTGGCAGTCCAGCGATGATCGAAAATGGGTTCGCCTGCCAAATTAATCACCGCATCAAAATCATTTAACTGTTGAAATTCAGCTAAGTCATTGATTTTCTTTACGCCTTTTGGGAAGTGAAGCGGCTGAATTTGACGGGTTAAAACACAAAGCTGGTGTTGTTTCGCCAACAGTAGCGGGATCAAGGCAGAGCCAATTAAGCCCGTGCCGCCAGTGAGTAAAATATTCATTACAATGAACGCTCAAACAGCTCTTGAACACATTGCATTAACTGCAAAATGGAGGTGTCGGCCGTGGGGGTGATAAAAATCGTGTCATCACCTGCAATCGTGCCGAGAATGCCATCGCTTTTGCCGACGGAATCAAGCAAGCGAGCGATAAGCTGAGCCGCCCCAGGGCTAGTTTTTACAACCACAAGAAAATCATTATGGTCAATATCCATGACTAAATTTTTTAATGGACTGCTGGAGGTGGGAACGCTTAATTCATTTGGCAGGCAATAGACCATTTCCATTCGGCTATTGCGTGTACGTACTGCACCAAATTTTGTCAGCATTCTTGACACCTTAGACTGATTAATATTGCTAAAGCCTAAGTTTTGCAGGGCGGTGACAATTTCACCCTGCGAGCCGAAACGCTCTTGAGCTAAAAGTTCTTTAAAGGCGAGGATTAAGTTGTCAATTTTTTCTTGTGCCATTGGGATTACATTTTCTATGATTATGATTTTGCATAAATTGTGCATAAAAATTCACTTTTATGCAAGTTGAAAGTAATGCGTGAAAAAATGCGGTCTTAAAAATGAGAGATTTTTTACAAAAAGTTTGAGTTAGATCTCAGTATTGAATTTCTCTGTTTGAATTTGTAATGAGATAAGTCTAAAATCCAAGGCGATTAATTTATAGCTAGAAATGAGGAGTATTAAATGAAAGTTGCTGTTTTAGGTGCTGCTGGTGGTATTGGTCAAGCCTTGGCTTTGTTATTAAAGCTACAATTGCCGGCAGGTTCAGAATTATCATTATATGATATTGCCCCAGTAACTCCTGGCGTAGCGGCAGATGTAAGCCATATTCCTACGGCGGTAAAAGTACAGGGATTTGCAGGTGAAGATCCTACGCCAGCACTAGAAGGGGCTAATGTGGTGCTAATTTCCGCAGGTGTTGCCCGCAAACCAGGTATGGATCGCTCAGATCTGTTCAACATTAATGCGGGTATCGTGCGTAATTTGGTGGAAAAAGTCGCTCAAGTTTGCCCGAAAGCTTGTATCGGTATCATCACCAACCCTGTGAATACCACTGTTGCGATTGCGGCAGAAGTGTTGAAAAAAGCTGGGGTGTATGATAAGCGTAAATTATTTGGTGTGACTACTCTTGATGTGCTTCGTTCAGAAACCTTTGTGGCTGAGTTAAAAAATCTTGATGTTTCTCGTACCGCAGTACCAGTGATTGGTGGACACTCAGGCGTTACGATCTTGCCTTTATTATCGCAAGTGCAATATGCGGAATGGGAAGAGGAAGAAATCGCCCCATTGACAAAACGTATCCAAAATGCAGGGACTGAAGTGGTGGAAGCCAAAGCAGGTGGCGGGTCAGCAACTTTATCTATGGCACAAGCTGCCGCCCGTTTTGCTCGTTCATTAGTAAAAGGCTTAAGTGGTGAAACTGTGGTGGAGTGCAGCTATGTTGAGGGCGATGGCAAATATGCTCGCTTCTTCGCCCAACCTGTCCGCTTAGGCAAAGAGGGTGTGGAAGAAATCCTCCCAATTGGCGAGCTAAGTGCCTTTGAACAAAACGCCCTAGAAGCAATGCTCCCAACATTACGTGCGGATATTGAGTTAGGAGAGAAATTTATTAATAGCTAGTTTTAAATTAATGTTACTTCTATTCAAGTAACGTGTTTTTAACTGTAAGTATTAGCGTGGTTGGTAAAGGAGTTATCAACCACGCTTTTTTATTATTTCTCTATGATTCGGGGGTAGGCTTATTTAAATTTAGAAGTAAGATAGAATGTTGAGTGGAATATCATATATAACTATTTTTACTACAGGATTAGTATCACAGATTTTATTTATGCAAATCAAGAATAGATAGGATTCACAATGATTTTCCTAAAATCGGGAATAAAAATTGAAAGTGTCTATGATGGGATTGGTGCCAGTGGTCGGACTCGAACCGACACGCTTTTAAGGGCGGCGGATTTTGAATCCGCTACGTCTACCAATTTCGTCACACTGGCAAAATATTCTATTTAACAAATTGCTTTGTCTTTAGAACGCCCCGAATTATACGAGTTTCATTTTTACTTGCAAGTAAAATTTATTTTTTTTGGTACAAGTGCATTAAAATTACTCAATCCCTCCGCATTAATTGTCGTTTAAATTTAAAAAATAGCGATTTATAAATAAAAAAGAATAGCTATGGCTGTGAAGCTATTGTGCCATATTTTCAACGGTTTTCAAAAAACCGCGAGCGGTGGCATAGGCATCGCTTGTGCCTTGGGCTTGCATAATCATATCCGACATTTCTCGAAACGCCCCTTTGCCGCCGTGATGTTGTAACACATAATCCGCACAGTTTTGTACATAATCCATCGCATCGCCCACCGCAAAGGAAAGCCCGCACACGGCGAAAGCGGGGAGATCGACGCTGTCATCGCCAATATAAGCGGTTTGCTCGGGGGTAACGCCCGCTTGCTGCATTAATTCAAAGCAGGCACTTTCTTTTTCTAATTTGCCGAGCAGAAAAAGGCTGATCCCTAAATCGGCAAGGCGTTTGCGTAAAATCGGCGAATCCCGTCCCGATAACACGGCCACTTGCACGCCATTTTCCATTAACATTCTAATGCCTAATCCATCGCGAACGTGGAAACTTTTGATCGCTTCGCCATTGGCATCGTAATGGAGAAGCCCGTCGGTGAGAACGCCATCAACATCGGTAATCACCAGTTTTATTGCTTGGAGTTTTTCATTTAAAATCATAGTATTAGCTCGAAAATTCAATTAAGCCGACCACTTTATTATTCTCATCTAAGGCAATTAAGGAATGGATTTTATTTTCTTTCATAAAGTTTTCCGCTTCTGCCAAATAACAATGAGAAGAAATGGTTTTCGGATTGGTGGTCATTATTTCTTGTGCGGTTGTGTTGAGGGCAGCAGCCCCCTGTTTGCTCAACGTGCGGCGAATATCACCATCAGTAATAATGCCTTTTAATTCATCATCTTGCATTACAATAGCAACGCCCATACGCCCCTCGTTCATAATGGTGAGACAATCGACAAAAGACGTATCCAGTTGAGCGATAGGGAGCTTCGTTTGCATTTGATCTTTCACGCGAGAAAGCAAACGTTTGCCAAGGCTACCACCGGGGTGATATTTGGCAAAATCTTCAGGTTGGAAATTTCTAGCGGTAATTAATGCCACCGCAAGGGCATCGCTGAGTGCCAGCGTTACCAGTGCCGAAGTGGTGGGGGCAAGATTATTCGGGCAAACTTCTCGCTCAACGGTAATATCCAGCACATAGTCCGCGTGTTTGGCGAGGGTAGATTGCTTATTGCTAGTTAAAGCAATGATTTTATTACCAAAATTCTTGAGGCTTGGAATGAGTTTGTTTACGTCATCGGTTTCGCCACTGTATGAAATCAACATCACAATATCAATGGGCTTGAGCATTCCCAAATCACCGTGAAAGGCTTCCGTTGGGTGCAAAAAAAAGCTAGGCGTGCCAGTGGAAGCAAAGGTGGCAACCATTTTCTTACCAATCAGACCTGATTTACCAATTCCGCCCACCACTAAACGCCCTTCACAATGTAGAATTAATTCCACTACTTGGTTGAATTGTTCATCTAAACGTTGGCTTAGTTGTAGCAAGGCTTTCTGTTCCACCGCAAGGGTGTCTTGTGCGATTTTGAGATAATCCATTGTTGCCCCTTTTATATTCAGCAAAAGTGCGGTTATTTTAGCGTAAGTTTTTTGCGAACTCTAGCAGTCATTTTTCTGAGTTTTCTTGCATTTGTTTGATATTCCGTTATACTCTCGCCCTGAGTTAGCCAAACAATCGCTGGTTTATTGAAGCCCTAAACCGTTTGTATAAACGACCTAGTGGGACAAATAGACGAGAGGAAAGTCCGGGCTACATAGGGCAGAGTGCCAGATAACGTCTGGGAGGCGAGAGCCTACGACAAGTGCAGCAGAGAGCAGACCGCCGATGGCTCGTTTGAGATCAGGTAAGGGTGAAAGGGTGCGGTAAGAGCGCACCGTGTGGGTGGTAACATTTCACAGCAGGGTAAACTCCACTCGTAGCAAGACCAAATAGGAACTCAATGGGTGGCCCGCTCAGAGTTCGGGTAGGTTGCTTGAGCGTTTGTGTGAACAAACGCCTAGATGAATGATTGTTCAACGACAGAACCCGGCTTATCGACTAACTCAAGGAATAAAATAGCCTCCATTTTGGAGGCTTTAAACTTAAGAAATATTTTTTTAAAGCAAGATATTTTAGTTTAGAGGGATTCTTTAAAATAAATAAGATCTTTTTTACCTAATGAGAATACTCCAACGCCACCATTTTTTAATTCTAGCCAATTAAAAGGAACATTGGGGAATTGCTCAATCAAGTGAATCATACTGTTTCCAACTTCACAGATAAGTATACCGTCGTCAGTTAAATAATCCGCAGCAGATTTTAAAATCCTTTTTGTAATATCTAGACCATCGATTCCAGAACCTAGTGCCATTTCAGGTTCGTAATGGTATTCCTCTGGCATTTCATCAAGATCTTCTTGATCGACATAGGGAGGATTGGCTACGATTAAATCATATTTATCTAAAGGGATATTAAAGAATAAATCTGATTGTATAGGAAATACGCGATCGTTCAAATTATGGTGGGTAATGTTGATTTCAGCAACATCTAATGCATCTGTAGAAAGATCAATTGCATCGACTTCAGCATTAGGAAACTGCATTGCACAAGCGATAGCGATACAACCGCTCCCTGTACACATATCCATAATTCTTTTTGGGGGATGTTTTAGAATACCAGCAAATTTTTCTTCGATTAACGCACTAATAGGGGAACGAGGAATAATAACACGTTCATCCACATAAAATTCTAAACCACAAAACCAAGCACTATGGGTTAAATAGGCAATAGGTATTCGCTGTTCAATACGAGCAACAATAAGGGTGATGAGTTTTGATTTTTCACTCTGGGTTAGATTAGTATCATATAACTCATTTGGAATATCAAAAGGCAATTTAAGACCACTTAGAACGAGTTGTTGGGCTTCATCCCAAGCATTGTCATAGCCGTGTCCATAGTATAAATTTGAGCAATTAAATGTGCTATATGTCCAGCGAATGAAGTCTTTAATTGTTTTTAACGAAGCGATAACGTCGTCAGTGTTAATTTGGGACGTTAATTCTTGATTGTAGTTATTCATCAACTATTTCCTAGTTAAAAGGATTAAATTGAAGCTATTTATAACATAATCCTATGCTATGATTAAGTTTATTTTTTCGTAGTTAGATAGAGAATATGTTAAAAGATGAAGATTTAGTCCTATTCCGTGATGAGGTTCAAGGAATAAAACCTTTGAAGCAAAATGAGATTATACCTGTTTATAAAAAGCCTAACCCAAATCAGAGGTTGAGAGAACAGCGAGAAAAAGAGGATACACTATTCTTTTTTTCTGATGATTATGAACCCTTATTGAATGAAGAGGGGGGATTCAAATATCTACGAAGTGGGGAAGATAGCTATTTACTTAAACAGTTGCGACGAGGTGATTTTTCTCCTGAAATCTTTTTAGATTTACATGGATTAACGAGGGAGCAGGCTAAATTAGAATTAGTGGCATTGCTTCAAGCTTGCGAAAGAGAACATATTTATTGTGCGAGCATTATGACTGGATATGGCACTTATACGTTAAAACGTCAAATACCCCGATGGTTGGTACAATATCCAAGAGTAAGGGCATTACATCAAGCACCGAAAGAGTGGGGAGGAGAAGCTGCCATTTTAGTTTTACTTGATGTATAAGATGACATCTGCAGAGGCTTTATTTGATAATCTAAAGTGCGGGTCAAAATAGCAATAATTTTTTCATAGCCTAACTGTTGGCTAAATTTTAGTGGGATCCTATCTGAAATTTCACCATCTAGTAGGGACTTCTGTTAAGAGTTCATCAAGATCTAAATTTACTTTATAATGCTTCTCTCTTTGATTAGTAAGGATCGTAAAATGAAAATCGCCCTCGGCATTGAATATAACGGAAAAAATTATTTTGGCTGGCAGAAACAAGAAAAGGTGGCTAGCGTGCAGGAATGTTTAGAAAAAGCCATTTCTTTTGTGGCGAATGAGGAATGCCAAATTTTCTGTGCGGGGCGGACGGATTCAGGGGTACACGCTACGGGGCAGGTGGTACATTTTGAAACCAATGCGGTGCGTGCAGAAACGGCGTGGAGCTTTGGGGTGAATGCGAATTTGCCTGATGATATTGCCGTGTCTTGGGCAAAGCAGGTGAGCGATGATTTTCACGCTCGTTTTAGTGCCACTGCCCGCCGTTATCGCTATGTGATTTACAATAATAAATTGCGATCGGCGATTTTACCTGAGGGCGTAACCCATTATCATCAGCCTTTAGATCACCAATTAATGCACCAAGCGGGGCAAGCGTTGCTTGGAGAGAATGATTTTTCCTCGTTTCGAGCGGCACAGTGCCAATCTAATACGCCGTGGCGGAATATTCATCATCTGAATGTGGTCAGACAAGGGAAATACATCATCGTGGATATTCAAGCCAATGCCTTTGTACATCATATGGTGAGAAACATTGTAGGCAGCCTAATGGAAGTAGGTGCAGGGCGGCAGCCTGTGGAATGGATTAGCTGGCTGTTGGCACAACGAAACCGTAAACTCGCCGCACCCACTGCGAAACCTGAAGGGCTTTATTTGGTGCAAGTGCATTACCCTTCGTCCTTTGAAATCCCGCAAAATGCACTTGGGCCGTTGTATTTGTCGGATCAGTTGTCAGATTTTAACGCTAGAATATTGCCTTAAATTATGGTGTAATAAGCGGAATTTTTTGTTAATAAGAAAGGTTTAGAATGAGCTGGATTGATCGAATTTTTAGTAAGAATACCTCTTCCAATTCGCGTAAAGCAAATGTGCCAGAAGGCGTGTGGACGAAATGTACTTCTTGCGAACAAGTGTTATATCGCGATGAATTAACACGCAATTTAGAAGTTTGTCCAAAATGTGGACACCATATGCGTATTGACGCTCGCACCCGTTTATTGGCATTGTTAGATAAAGAAAGTGCGGTAGAAATTGCAGCCGATTTAGAGCCAAAAGATGTGCTGAAATTTAAAGATTTGAAGAAATATAAAGATCGTATCTCAGCCGCACAAAAAGAAACGGGCGAAAAAGACGCGTTAATCGCAATGGCTGGAACATTATATGGAATGCCTGTGGTTACCGCCGCTTCAAACTTTAGCTTTATGGGCGGTTCAATGGGGGCAGTGGTGGGGGCGAAATTTGTCAAAGCTGCCGAAAAAGCCATTGAAGAAAATTGTCCTTTTGTCTGTTTTTCTGCCAGCGGTGGGGCGAGAATGCAAGAAGCCTTGATTTCTCTAATGCAAATGGCAAAAACCAGTGCAGTGTTAGCAAGAATGCGTGAAAAAGGCGTGCCGTTTATTTCCGTTCTCACTGATCCAACGTTGGGCGGTGTTTCAGCCAGTTTTGCGATGCTTGGGGATATTAACATTGCCGAGCCGAAAGCCTTAATTGGCTTCGCTGGCCCTCGCGTTATTGAACAAACTGTGCGTGAAAAACTGCCCGAAGGCTTCCAACGCAGTGAGTTTTTACTAGAGAAAGGGGCGATTGATATGATCGTGAAACGCGGTGAAATGCGTGATACTTTGGCTAGTTTATTAAGCAAACTGTCCAATAAACCTTCGCCTTTTGTTGAGCCTGAACTCGTCGAAAATCTGCCAGAGAATGAATAACCATCGTCATCAATTAACAGCCACTTCGCCATTGTCGCAGTGGCTTTCTTATTTAGAGCAAAGCCATTTCAAAGCCATTGATCTGGGCTTAGAGCGTATTAAATCCGTAGCGGAGCAACTTGATTTATTAAATCCCGCCCCTTTTGTAATTACCGTAGGGGGAACAAATGGCAAAGGCACAACCTGCCGTTTGTTGGAGGGCATTTTGCTCAATGCAGGGTATCGCGTTGGCGTGTATTCTTCGCCCCATTTACTGCGTTATAACGAACGGGTACGCATTCAAAATCAAGAATTGCCTGATGAACAACACAGTGCGTCTTTTGCCTTTATTGAGCAAAATAAAACGCAATCTTTGACTTATTTTGAATATAGCACCTTATCCGCATTGCATTTGTTCAAACAGGCACAGCTTGATGTGGTGATTTTAGAAGTGGGGCTAGGCGGGCGTTTAGATGCCACTAATATTGTGGATAGCGATCTGGCGGTGATTACCAGTATCGATATTGATCACACCGACTTTCTCGGGGATACACGAGAGCAAATTGCCTTTGAAAAAGCGGGGATTTTTCGGGCGAATAAACCCGTTATCATCGGCGAGCCAAATGTACCTCATTCAATGTTAGCACAGGCTGAAAAATTGCATTGCCAAGTTAGCCGCCGCGATGTGGATTGGCATTTCACCGCCTCAACCTCTGATTGGCAATGGCAAAATGAAAAAGTGCAGTTAGAAAATTTACCCTTTCCGCATATACCACTTGCCAATGCCGCAACGGCTTTAGCGGTGTTGCCTTATTTACCGTTTAATATTACTGAAGTTCAGATTCGCGAAGCCTTGCAACAGGTTCAGCTTGCGGGACGTTTTCAGGCATTGAATGATGAGCAACGACACCGCTTGGCAGAAAAACTCGCTTGTAGTGAAAAGACATTGCCACAAACAATTTTAGACGTAGGGCATAATCCACACGCCGCGAAATATTTAGCCGAGAAACTGACCGCACTTAAAAATCCGACACAACGTATTCTGGCGGTTTGTGGCATTTTGAAAGACAAAGACACGCAAGGCGTGCTTTCTCCATTGCTTGATGTGATTGATGAATGGCACTGTATTAGCTTGTCAGGTTATCGCGGACAACGTGGCGAAGAATTGTTAGCCGAACTGCAAGCGGTGGCGTTATCGCAAAACAAAACGCTGAAAGCAAGTTCATCTTCTTCAATGGAGCAAGCACTACAAAGTGCGGTGCAAAATTCGCAAGAAAATGATGTCCTACTCGTTTTTGGTTCGTTTTATACCGTAGGGCAGTTGTTGGAATTATTAGCATAAAAAATGCCCGATTAAGGGCATTTTTTGTGGCAGTTATAATATCAATGAAATCATTATGCTAAAGACGCCACCATTACCGCTTTAATGGTATGCATACGGTTTTCTGCTTGGTCAAAGGCAATGTTCATTGGTGATTCAAACACATCTTCCGTGACTTCAATGCCATTTGCTAAGTGCGGGTATTTTTCGGCGATTTTTTTGCCGACTTCGGTTTCGCAATTATGGAAAGCGGGCAGGCAGTGCATAAACTTCACTTTAGGATTGCCGCTGCGTTGCATTAGAGCAGGGGTTACTTGATAAGGTAACAGCAAATTAATGCGTTCGCCCCAGCTTTCAAGTGGTTCGCCCATTGATACCCAAACGTCCGTATGCACGAAATCAACGCCTTTCACGGCAAGCTCTACATCTTCTGTAATGGTGATTCTTGCTCCTGTTTGCTGTGCGAACTCCTGACATATTGCCACTAATTCCGCTTCTGGTTGCAAGGCTTTTGGTGCACAAATGCGTACGTCCATTCCTAATTTTGCCCCGATTAATAACAATGAATTTCCCATATTATTGCGTGCATCACCAATATACACATAGCTAATGTCTGACAACGGTTTGTCGCAATGTTCCATCATTGTAAGCACATCTGCTAGCATTTGAGTTGGGTGAAATTCATCAGTAAGTCCATTGAAAACCGGAACGCCAGCATATTGGGCTAATTCATTAACAATAGACTGCTTAAAACCGCGATATTCAATGGCGTCATACATTCTTCCAAGCACGCGTGCGGTATCTTTCATACTTTCTTTATGACCAATTTGGGAGGAGTTTGGATCAATATAGGTTACATTCGCCCCTTGATCGTAAGCAGCCACCTCAAAAGAGCAACGTGTTCGGGTAGAGGTTTTTTCAAAAATGAGAGCAATATTTTTTCCTTTTAATCTAGGTTGTTCCGTTCCTGTGTATTTAGCCTGTTTTAATTCTTTGGCTAGTTGAAGTAAAAATTGGATTTCCTGTGGGGTGTGATGAACAAGGCTGAGTAAATGACGGTTTTTTAAGTTAAAAGGCATAATTGTTTCCTCTCGAGTTGTGTTTGTAAATTTTATTGGTATATTACTGATTTCTTTTTGTTTAATAAAGGTAAAAATATGTTAGATCAGGCATTATTAAGTTTAACTCACGAACAACAGCAACAAGCCGTAGAAAAAATTCAGGTATTAATGGCTCAGGGAGTGAATAGTGGGGAAGCAATTTCGATAGTCGCTAAAGAACTGAGAGAGCAGCATCAAAAAAACAAGGAAAAAAATAATGTTAAATAACGATTTCTTAGAGAAATAAAACGTATGGGGAATAATTATTTAGTTGCTGAATTGTGTAAGCTATACATATATAAATAAATTTTGTGATCTCTGTTTGATTTTAGACTATTTTTTATTGATAAAAGAATAAATTTATTTAATGATTATGTACCACTTAGGGAGTAAGGCAAGATGCTTTATGAAGTTAAAAATTCTATCTTAGATAGAAAATCCATTTAGAGGTTAAATGTTTATTATGGAAATTGGTGTTGTTAAATGGTTCAATAACGCAAAAGGATTTGGATTTATTTCTGCAGAAGGGTGTGAATCAGATATTTTTGCTCATTATTCAGTGATTGAAATGGAAGGCTATCGTTCTTTGAAAGCAGGACAGAAAGTCAATTTTGAGGTGGTGCATGGAGAAAAAGGGTCGCATGCAACCAAGATAGTACCTATTTTTGAAACGAAAAATAGCTAATTACTTTTTTATTTATTTTCGAACAAATTTTATCTAATAATAAAAACGCCCTTAGTTAATAAGGGCGTTTATTTTTATCAAGATTTAGAATAAATAACTAAATTTGACACCCCAGTTTACGCCGTGCAATTTCGTTTTCGTATAATGTGTATAGCCAATCATTGTTTCTACGTTCACTTTATCATTGAGTTTTTTACTAAAATCCAAGTTGGCATATAACTTATATTCAGATAGATTTTTTCTATAAGTGCGGTCTTTAGATTGTACATAGTAAACTTTTCTATCTGCTTGCACTGTGTTAGAAGTATCGGATAAATCAATGGATTGATAATAACCTAATTTACCAAATTCATTGGTTTCACCGGAACGGAGTTTAAAATAAGCAGCACCTAAATCAAGCCCAATAGTCCAGCCATTTTGTTGATATTGAGTGAGTAAGTTTAATCCTACACTCTGAGTTTTTAATGATGGTGAAGTAAAATCTGCACCGGGGGAGTTAGTTTCAACCTCTTTACCTTGGGTATAGTTATATTGGTAAGTTAAACCTGGGGTGAGAGATAAAGCCGCTGTTGTTTGATAGGCATAGTCAGCCTTGAAAGTAACATTTCCACTATAAAGATGGTAACGAGCCGTTGGTGGGTAAACGGTGAAAATTTCAGATTGGTTTGCCGTGAAACTTTGGTTGTGGCGAATAATGTTGGTAAGTAATGCAATAGTACTTGCTCCCCATTTGTAGCTTGCATTAAAGCCAATTCCTATAGCCTCATCGTCTTTTGAATATTTGCTATTGCGTGAAATGCTATCTACAGCAAAGTTTGCAAATGTACCTAATTTCATATTGTTACCAATTTGATACTGGTATCCCACCACCAAATAAGGCATTTTTACATTAACTTCTTTCTCATAAAGCGAAGTATTTACTAAGTCAGCATAGGCTCCAGATTGGAACTTATTCATTTTATTCAACATATGTAAATTAAATTGCAACTCTGCATATTGACTGGCGATAAGATTTGGACCATGTTGAATATCTGAAAGATATGACATATTATCATCTTCAAATTTTCTTAGTGCCTCAAAGTATTTGTAAGAAACATATGCGGTAATTCCTTCTTTTCCTAGTTCAGATAAATTTACACCTGATGGTTGTAATAGTGCATCTAGCCCTCTTCGACTTAAGACAGTGGATTTGTTACCAATCTCGCCAAGTACGTCATATTGTTTTTCAGTTGGTAGCGAATTAAAGTCTTTAACAAAATCATTGTAGGTATAGTTGTTACCCTTGCCTAACATTAAGCCTAGAATAACACCAGAAAAAGGACTTGCTCCCATTTTTTGTAGTGTTGCTTTTGTTTTATTAGTAGCGTCAATAGCCTTATTTAACTCAATTTGAGCATCACGGCGAATCTCATCTAGTGAGGATTTTGCTAAATTATAGTTTGCTTGGGCATTTGATGAAATAAGGAGACCCATACTAAATAGGGCGGAAGTAAAAATGTTGAGAGGTAATGTTTTCACATTTTTCATATAGATACCTGCTTTGTAATAAAGTTTAAGTGAAACTATAGGAAGTGAAAGAGCATTCTACCCCCCCCCTACAGGACGAAGCAGGAAAGAATTATACACAAAAATAAGTATATTTAAAGTTATTTTAAGATGTGGATAAGAATATTGTGGAATAATTCAAGTGGTTTTTATAACCACTTGAATAAGTATTTATATTATTTTGTTATAGATTCAATTTTTTCAATTGTCGCATCTTTCACATCAGCAGCTTTTTCTACTACAGCATCTTTAACATCAGCAGCTTTTTCTACTACAGCGTCTTTAACATCAGCGGCTTTTTCTACTACAGCGTCTTTAACATCAGTCGATTTTTCTACTACAGCACCTGTAACATCAGCGGCTTTTTCTACTGCTGCATCTTTAACATCGGCGGCTTTTTCTACTACAGCACCTGTAACATCGGCGGCTTTTTCTACTGCTGCGTCTTTAACATCAGCGGCTTTTTCTACCACAGCGTCTTTAACATCAGCGGCTTTTTCTACTACAGCGTCTTTAACATCGGCGGCTTTTTCTACTACAGCGTTTTTAACATCAGTAGCTTGCTCTGCTACAGCCTCTTTAGTTTCAGCGGCTTTTTCAACTACAACATTTTTAACATCCGTTGCTTTTTCTACAACAGTATCCTTTAATTCAGCGGTTTTTTGAGTAATAGTTTGCTTAGTTTCTTTATCAAAGCAGCCTGTTGTTCCCAAAGTAACGCCTAGAATTAATGTTGCTAATAATGATTTTTTCATTTTTACTCCTAATTTTTAATATGAAGATAAGTACTAGAATTGGGGTGCATAGTCTGTAACAAAAATAAAAAAAAATAAACAATTAATTATTTGTTTTGTGTATAAAATAAGCATTTTAAAATTAAATTATTCTTTTTTTCTAGTGTAATACCTCTATTTGATTAATTTGATGTGTTGAAAAATTAATAAAAAATCAATGGATAAAGCGATCTATTTTCAGCTGTTACATTACAGCTTAGTTTGGTAATTGAAATATACAGGTTAGTTTTAGTTATTTTCTATTGCTAAATACTTTCCCCCAAATGAATTTCATAGCCCAAATTGATAATATGACTTTGCATCGGAATACCTTTTAAGCGATTTAATAGCTCTTGAGCGGCAATTTTGCCAATTTCCAACCTTGGTGTAATAACAGTAGCGAGTTGAGGTGTCATTGATTGACCTACATCGTGGCCGTGAAAGCCAGCAATGGCGATGTCTTGTGGAATTTTTATTCCTAAACGTTGGCATTCAAATAATGCACCGATTGCTAAGTCATCGTTCGTACAGAAAATACCGTTGGTATCAGGATATTGTTCTAGGGCTTGACGTAATAAATTTGCCCCTAAAGTGAAAGATGATGGCTCGGAGGTAATTAAACTATGTGGCGTTAAACCGTGTTTTTTCATTGCATTTTCATAGCCTTGCATTTTTAGCTTCGTGCGTTTATCCATTCTTGCAGTAAAATAAACGACGTTTTTATGACCATAATGAATGAGCGTTTCTACCATTGATTGTGCAGCAGCCACATTATCAAATCCCACGACTTGTTGAATCCCCATTTCACTGCTATCCATAATTTCAATGATAGGAATATTTGCCACTTCCAGCATTTTCAAGGTGCGAGGGCTGTGGTGATTTTCTGATAAAATCAGCCCATCAACATTGTAAGACAGCAGACTTTCTATGCGTTGTTCCTCTTTTTCTACACTATATCCATAGTGTGCCACCATAGTTTGATAGCCTGCTTGATCTGTGATTAGCTCAATGCCTTTGAGTACTTCAGCAAACACTTGATTGGTAAGTGACGGAAGCAGCACACCAATAGCGAGGCTTTTTGCGTTGGATAAAATATCTGGTGCCCGATTTGGAATATAACCAAACTGCTCAATCGCCGCGGCGATTTTTTGTTGCGTTTCAAGTGCAACAGAATTTGGATTGCGTAAATAACGACTGATTGTCATTTTGGTTAAGCCAAGATGGTCGGCAATCATTTGTAACGTAGGGCGTTTTCGTCTATTCATTGGCATATTATTGAAAAATAAGGATAAGCCATTTTAACTGATTTAAGCCAAAAATCTCACAAAAAATCACCGCACTTAATAAATCGGCGTATAATGCCAATATTCACTCATCAGTTGATGGTAAAGCGAGGAAAAAATAATGCAAGAAAACGCAAATTTTAATGATGTACAAAATGCCTTAAATCAAACCGTGGCAGAAACCGTTCGTTTAACTCAATACAGCCACGGGGCGGGCTGTGGTTGTAAAATTTCACCCAAAGTGTTGGAAAGCATTTTGCATTCAGAAATGGAAAAATTTGTTGATCCTAATTTGCTAGTTGGCAATGAAACCAAAGATGACGCGGCGGTTTATGACATCGGCAACGGGCTAGGCATTATTAGCACAACAGATTTCTTTATGCCGATTGTGGATGATCCTTTCGATTTTGGACGCATTGCTGCCACCAACGCCATCAGTGATATTTATGCAATGGGGGGCAAACCGATTATGGCGATTGCCATCTTAGGCTTCCCGATTAAATTATTACCGCCAAGTGTCGCACAGCGTATTGTTGATGGCGGACGTTTCGCCTGCCAACAAGCGGGGATTGCCCTCGCGGGCGGACATTCCATTGATGCTCCCGAGCCAATTTTTGGTTTGGCGGTAACAGGCGTGATCGCAACGGATAAAGTGAAAAAGAATGCGTCTGCACAGGCAGGTTGCAAGCTCTATTTAACCAAACCGTTAGGCATTGGCGTTTTAACGACCGCCGAGAAAAAAGGCAAACTCAAAGCGGAGCATAAAGGCTTAGCCACCGCCACGATGTGCCAAATGAATAAAATTGGTGCGAAATTTGCCGAACTTGATGGCATTACCGCGATGACCGATGTAACAGGCTTTGGCTTGTTGGGGCATTTAAGCGAGATTTGCGAAGGCTCACACCTTAATGCGAAAGTGGATTTTGACAAAATCAAAACCTTAGAGGGCGTGCTTCGTTATATCGAAAAAGGTTGCGTACCGGGCGGCACAGGGCGAAATTTTGACAGCTACGGGCATAAAATTTCACCGATGACCGATCTACAAAAAGCCGTATTATGCGATCCGCAAACCTCAGGTGGCTTGCTCATCGCCGTGAAACCTGAAACCATTGATGAGGTTATCGCACTAGCTCAGCAAGAGGGCATTGCGTTGATCGAAGTGGGAGAACTAACCGATCAAGCCCAAGATTTTCTTATTGAAGTGCGGTAAGATTAGATCCTATTTTATGAAGGTAAAAATTTTTTACTCGATTTGGAAAAGAAACTACGTTGAAAATAATATGGGGAAAACTTATAACTAGATAGATTTCGCATTCATACAAGCGTTGAGTAGAAAGCACTTAAAGTAACCTGATATGAATGCGAAAAACATTTTTCTATAATGATACGTTAGGTTTTATCAAGTCAAGATCGGTTAATTGGTAATGTAGAAAGTGCGGTCTATTTTTTCAACAAATCTTTCAACCCCTCTTTCATTGCCGACATTTGATGTTCATAGGCGACTTTGCTTTCTCGCTCATCAATCATATAAGTGATGGTTTCAGAGAGGGTCATTTTCATTTTTTTCGCATATTTTGAGAGGCGTAACCACACGGCATATTCAAGATCGATAGATTTTTTCTTGGTGGTTTGTTTTTCGCCATTAAAAAAACGTTTACGCCGCGCACGAATGGCTTGATCCAATTTCACCACTAACTTTGGTGAAAGGTGTGTTTTCACCCATTCTTCAATTTCCGAAGAATGGTTTTGTGCTGCAATAAGCTGGCGAACCATTTCTTGTTGCAAGCTACGTTCTTCATAACGGGTAATTTGCTCCCCTTCACGGGCTTTTTTGGTTAAATAGAGCCATTTCCAATGGGCTTCTTGGTTTTCTAGCTTTTGATATTTCATCGTCAATTTCCCCTCTCGTTACGCGGTAACTCGTTAAGTTTACGCTGTTCTCTTTTTTTTCGCCAGTAAATTTTTGATTTAGGGCGAAATATGCGATAATCACCCTTTTCAATTAACCAAGAGAGCCTTAAGCCTTGCCTGCATTATTTAATCAATCTTTATCTTGGCAGCATTTACGTCCTACGTTGTCGGTGCAAACTGCCACATCGCAAGCGACGGATTTTTTTGCTTTACAGCCGCGTGCTAGTGCGAGTATCACGCAATTTATGCAAAATTCTGACCGCACTTTGTTAGTGTTGAAAGCGGATCAGCAAACGGAATATGCGGCGTTATTGGCGGATTACGTCGGCAATTTACAGCCGCCAGCACTACCGCTACACGGTGTGCATTATGAGATTGAACAAGGCTTAGCACAGACATTTCCTCACATCACAATGCGGGCAGCTCAACACCACGAAGCCAATTTTGCCAATAAAAAAGCGGTTGCCAGTGCGATTTATTATGATAGCCAACGGCTCTTCGGCAATGTTCGTGTTCATTCTTCATCGCAACAGATTGATTTACAAAGTGGATTAGTGCATCAACTCAATGGCGGCGTGTTGATTTTAAGTGTTGAGCCTTTATTAACGCAGGTGGGCTTGTGGGAACGTTTGAAGCAGATCTTAACTGAGCAACAATTTCATTGGCAATCTTCGCACCCTTATAAAGCCTTGCCTTGTGAAATTCCGAGCTATCCCCTTGCTTTGAAAGTGATTTTGCTCGGCGATCGCACACAACTTGCCTTATTAGAAGAACTGGACGAAACCCTCTATCAGTTGGCAGATTATAGCGAAATCGAAAGCTATTTTTCTTTAGAGAATGAACAAGATCAGCAACAATGGGGCGATTATGTGCGATCTTATGCGCAATCTTTTGGGCTAGAAATTTCCGCTGAGGGGCTGAATAAGTTGTACCAGCTCTTGGTGCGAGAAAGTGAAGATCACTATTGCATTAGCATTTCCCCGCTGAAATTAAAAGAAATACTGAGTAACACCCGTACTCTGGTGCAGAAATCTTCATTAAGTGCGGTGGATTTTGAACAATATTTTCAATCGAAACAACACCAACAAGGCTTTTTGCAACAGCAAACTTACGCGGATATTCTGCACGAACAAATTTATGTTGCCACACAAGGGGAGGCAGTGGGGCAAATCAACGGGTTATCGGTGATTGAATATCCGGGTAGCCCCATTTCTTTTGGTGAACCCTCGCGTATTAGCTGTGTAGTGCAGTTAGGTGAAGGGGAAGTTATTGACATAGAAAGAAAAAATGAGCTAGCAGGGAATATTCACGCCAAAGGTACAATGATTGCTGAAGTGTGTTTGGCGAATATGTTAGATTTGCCTAGCCAGTTGCCTTTTTCAGCTTCTATCGCCTTTGAGCAGTCCTACAGCGAAATTGATGGCGACAGTGCGTCGTTGGCGTGTTTTTGTGTGTTGGCAAGTGCGTTATCTCAGCAACCGCTGCCACAATCTATCGCCATCACAGGGGCGATCGATCAATTTGGTTTGGTACATTCCGTAGGGGGCGTTAATCAGAAAATTGAAGGCTTTTTCGCAATTTGCGAAAAGCGTGGGCTAACGGGCGAGCAGGGCGTAATCATTCCCACTGCCGTACAGCCTCAACTGAGCCTTTCTGAACAAGTCATCAGTGCGGTGCAAAATCAGCAGTTTTTTATTTGGGCAGTGGAAGATGTGTTCCAAGCCTGCGAAATTCTCTTCAAACGGCATTTATTAGCGGAAGAAGATTGCACTTACAATGAGGAAAACCAACCTTTAAACCTGCTGATTAATCAACGCTTATCGCTCCATTCCGAGCAACAAAAAAGTGGCTTTTGGCATTGGTTGTTTAGGCGGAAACATTAGCCGATAAAACGTGGCATCGTGCAACATCTCGAAAATAGGCGACAAGTGGGGTCGCCTATTTTTTTATTTGAAATGATATTTCAATCCCACTGATCCGATAAGTTGAGCTAACAAGTGTTAGCTCTATCTATTTTGTGAAATAGCTGATAGAATGCCTGAAAAGTTGATACAATCCGTATCGTCATCATTAAGAGGAATAAAAAATAATGAACACTTGTACACCGAATAAGAAGAGTAGCTACAGCTATGAGGATTTATTGGCATCAGGACGTGGTGAACTATTTGGTAAGCAAGGCCCACAGCTCCCCGCACCCACAATGTTGATGATGGATCGCATTGTAGAAATGAGTGAAACAGGTGGCGATTTTGAGAAAGGTTATATTGAAGCAGAATTAGACATTCACCCTGATTTACCCTTCTTTGCTTGTCATTTTATCGGCGATCCCGTAATGCCGGGTTGTTTAGGGCTAGATGCGATGTGGCAACTTGTCGGTTTCTATCTGGGCTGGATCGGCGGCAAAGGAAAGGGCAGAGCCTTAGGCGTTGGTGAAGTGAAATTCACTGGGCAAATTTTGCCAACAGCGAAAAAAGTGATTTACCGCATTAATATGAAACGTGTGGTAAACCGCAAATTGGTAATGGGATTAGCAGACGGTGAGGTAGAAGTGGACGGTCGAGTAATTTACACCGCCACGGATCTCAAAGTTGGATTATTCCAAGATACTTCAGCGTTTTAATTCCTTTTTGCATTCTCTATGATCTTGGCTCAAGCAGTTTTCCCCTTTTTCGCTTGAGCCTTTTTTATGCCTTCAAAATAAGACAAATTGAAATATGAGTTAGTCTTTCTCATCAATAATATCGGCAAAGATCCCATTAATGCAACGGGCAAGAGCTTGCGGTGCGAGTTCAACGCTCAAGCCACGCTTTCCACCTGAAACGTAAATTTGCGTAAAGTCTAACGCGGATTGTGCAATCACCGTTTTCAACTGTTTCTTTTGTCCTAAAGGGCTAATTCCCCCCACTAAATAACCTGAACTTTTCTGTGCCGCATCTTTCTCTGCCATTTCTACTTTTTTCGCACCAATGGCTTTTGCCGCTTTTTTCAAATTGAGCTTATTTGCTGTCGGCAACACAAAACAAGCCAGTTTTTTCTGATCGCCATTTTCAGCGACTAAGAGAGTTTTAAAGGATTGCTCTGGTGGAATGCCTAATTTTTCCGCCGCTTCATCGCCAAAATGCGTATTATTGGGATCGTGATCGTAATGATGAAGCACAAAAGGGATTTTTTGCTTTTTTAGTAAATCAATGGCGGGCGTCATTTTCCTTTCCTACAAAAATTCTGTAAAATGCGGGGCTTATTTTACGCTGATTATCAAGATCAAGGGAGAAAAAATGTTAAAAATTGCGATTGCGGCAGAATTTGAGCTTGCCGAAAAACTCGCCGATAGCCTAGCCCAAAGTCAATTAGAGATTGCAGAGTTGGCTGTGGTAGAAATTTACCCATTTAATGAAGAACAAGGCATTCGCTTCAACAATAAAGCTGTTGCTCAGTATTCACCCGAAGACGCGGATTGGGCGGCGTTCAATTATGTGTTTTTCGCGGGTGAAGTGGCTCACGCCAGCCATTTAGCCAAAGCGGCAGAAGCGGGTTGTGTGCTTATTGATCTGTTTGGCATTTGTGCCAGCTTGCCTGATGTTCCTGTGGTTATTCCAACGGTGAACGATCAGCAATTAGCGGAGTTGCGTCAGCGTAATATCGTTTCTCTCCCGAACCCGCAAGTTACGCAAAGCCTTTTGCCATTGGCGGACGTTTTACAAAATTATCCGTTAAAACAACTCATTATCAGCTCATTCCTGCCCGCGTCTTATATGGGTGATGAAAAAGTTGCTGAGCTTGCGGGGCAAACTGCACGGCTTTTGAACGGCATTCCGTTAGATGAAAATGTGCAACGCCTAGCCTTTGATGTTTTCCCTGTGAAAAGTGCCAATTTATCTGCTCAAGTGCAAAAAATTTTCCCACAGCTTGATAATGTGGTGTTCCACCCAGTGCAAGTACCCGTGTTTTATGGAATGGCTCAGCAAGTGAGTGCGTTTTTTGATTATGAGGTATCGAGCGAAGCAGTTGTGGAGATGTGGCAACAAAATGCTTTGCTTGATTATCAACCCGAAACGCTCATTACCCCTGTGATTAATGGGGAAAAGGAAAACGGCGAAAATGACGTGAAGCTGCATTTAAGCAATCTTAGCCAGATCGAAAGTGCGGTGCAAAATGGCATTGAATTTTGGTCAGTGGCAGATGACCAACGCTTTACCCTCGCTTTAATGGCAGTGAAATTAGCCGAGCAAGTGTATCAAGCGGGCTATTAAGATTTCAGCCCTACTTTATTTTGAGCTTCATTTTATTGAGCTTTAACGGCGATCACCACGGTAAAAAGTGCGGTCAGAAAAATAAGCAAATTTTCCACCGCACTTTGCTTTTTCTATTATCGTTATTTGATTGCAAAATAATACTGCCTTGCCTGATTTTGAATTGAAACAACGAGAAAAATTTGCGAAAAATCTATCGCGAAATCGTTTGCTTTCTGCTAGAATTGGCAGGAAAAACACCCTTCTTTAAGTCGCGTTTTTCATCTTTTTTATCAACGAAATTGGATTAAAAAATGGAAAATCAGTCTGTTCTACAAAAACTTTTTAAACTCAAGCAAAAAAATACCACAGCAAAAACAGAAATTATCGCGGGGATCACCACCTTCTTCACGATGGTTTATATCGTTTTTGTTAATCCGTCCGTGTTAGGTGATGCGGGAATGGATAAACAAGTGGTGTTTGTTACCACCTGTTTAATCGCCGCTTTCGGCACGATTGCAATGGGCTTGTTCAGCAATTTGCCTATCGCACTCGCTCCCGCAATGGGGCTGAATGCCTTTTTTGCTTATGTGGTAGTGAGCAAATTAGGCTACTCGTGGCAAGTGGGAATGGGGGCGATCTTTTGGGGATCGGTTGGCTTATTAGTGCTAACGCTGTTCCAAATTCGCTATTGGTTAATGGCATCAATTCCGCTCAGTTTACGCGTCGGCATTGGGGCGGGGATTGGCTTTTTTATCTCCCTGATCGGTTTTAAAAATATGGGCTTAGTGGTGGCAAACCCAGCAACTTTAGTGGCATTAGGTGAGCTACACGATCCGCAAGTGTTAATGGGGATTTTGGGCTTCTTTATTATCGTTGTGCTAGCGGCACGCAATATTTATTCTGGCGTGTTGATTTCTATCGCAGTGGTTACAACTTTAGCCTTATTATTTGATGATAGCGTTGTGTTTCACGGGATCATTTCAATGCCACCAAGCCTTGAACCAGTGGTGGGCAAAGTGGATATTGTCGGTGCGTTGGATACCGCCTTGCTCGGCATTATTTTCTCTTTCTTGCTTGTCAATTTATTTGACTCTTCAGGCACATTGCTTGGCGTAACTGATAAAGCAGGGATTAGCGATGAACAAGGCCGCTTCCCGAAAATGAAACAAGCCCTTTATGTGGACAGCGTAAGTGCGGTGGCGGGATCCTATATCGGCACTTCTGCAATCAGTACTTATATTGAGAGTGGGGCAGGTGTGTCCGTGGGTGGACGCACGGGAATGACGGCCGTTGTGGTTGGCTTGCTTTTCTTACTCACCATTTTCTTCTCACCATTAGCCAGCGTCGTGCCAGCTTATGCCACGGCGGGTGCGTTGGTTTATGTGGGAATTTTAATGGCTTCAAGCCTAATTCGTGTGCAATGGGAAGATTTAACCGAAGCCACCCCCGCCTTTATCACCGCAGCAATGATGCCGTTCACCTATTCCATCACTGAAGGGATCGCCTTTGGTTTTATTAGCTACTGTGTAATGAAAGTTTGCACAGGTCGCTGGAAGGAAGTGAATGCCCCTGTTTGGGTGGTGTCCTTACTCTTTATTGCCAAATTTGTTTGGGTAGGCTAAGTTTAAATTTAAAGAAATTAAGTGGGCGAAACCGCCCACTTTTCACATCTCACCTCTAACAAAGGAAATCAAAATGCAAAAGCTGTTATTTATTCTTCATTCTTCTCCTTATGGCGATGAGCATTTTTTTAGTGCTTTGCGTTTAGCATTACAGCTACAAGAACAGCATAAAAGTGCGGTACAATTACGCTTATTTTTTATGTCTGATGCGGTGGTTGGTGGGTTAGCACAGCAAACGCCTGCCGAAGGTTATCATTTACAACAAATGATCGAAACCCTCACTGCACAAGGGGCGACCATTAAACTATGCAAAACCTGTGCCAATGCACGAGGAATTCAAAATCTTGCTCTTGCAGAGGGCGTAGAAATTGGCACCTTGGCAGAACTGGCAGATTGGACGATGGAAGCGGATAAAGTCTTGAATTTTTAATTTATGATGACGACAAAAACAGAAATACTTAACCCAGCTACATTGCCCTTGCAAGGAGTGAGCTTGATTGAAGCCTCAGCAGGCACGGGTAAAACTTACACAATGGCTTCATTGTATATTCGTTTATTGCTCCAAGCGGGCGAAAATTGCTTTGACCAGCCGTTGCCTGTGGATAAAATTTTGGTGGTTACCTTCACGGATATGGCAACGCAAGAATTGCGGGAGCGTATTCGAGCAAGGATTTATCAAAGCAAGCAATTATTGCTTCAATATCAAGCCAGTAGTGATCCGCAGGTTTTCATCGCGGGTGGTGATCCCCTATTAGGCGAGCTGGTTAAAACCTTGCCTGATTTATCGCAAAGTATTCAACGCCTGAGCTGGGCAGAGCAGAGTATGGACACCGCTGCCATTTACACGATCCATAGTTTTTGTCGTCGTATGCTAATGCAATATGCCTTTAACTCGGGCGTGCATTTTAATTTGGAATTGGTGAGAGATGAGAGCGAATTGCTCGAACGCCTCACCAATGAATTTTGGCGAGAAACCTTTTATCATCAGCCTCTTGCGATCGCACAGTTTATCCAAAGAGAACTCTATAATCCGCAAGAATTACTGAAAAAAATTGAGCCTTATTTAGGGGCAGAAACCTTTAACGTTGCCCTTTCTGACGCGAGTTTGCTGGATTTATCCCTTGATGAATTTTTTCAGCAACGCTTGCTTCCACTGTATCAATCCATTTCCCATTTCAAACAACAATGGCTGAGCAATGAACAAGCGTTGTTTGACTTGTTGGAAGAAAATAAATCTAGCCAAAAAAACTACCGCACTTCGTGGGTTGAAAGTCGGTTTAACAAAATGCGTCAATGGGCGAATAACCCCAATGATTTTGCGTTACCCGATGTTTTTGAGCATTTCACCACTGCTAAAATTATTGAGAAAACCAAAGCGGGGAGTACGCCGCTGCAACATTTTCTTTTTGAACAGGCGGAAGCCCTCGCTCAACAGCAGGAATGCTCAACGCTCAGCTTGCCACTGGTGCTGTATCATTGCATTACAGGCATTCGGCAGAAGCTCATTCACTACAAACAACAGCACGTTGAAAAAGGCTTTGATGATTTATTACGTCTGGTGCGTGATGGATTGTATGCGGAAAATGGACAAGAATTAGCCACACTGATCCGCAATCAATATCCCTTTGCGATGATTGATGAATTTCAGGATACGGACGCACAGCAATATCAAATTTTCTCGAAAATTTATATTGAAAATGCCCCGCAACAGTCGGGCTTTATTATGATTGGCGACCCTAAGCAGTCTATTTATAAATTCCGTGGTGCGGATATTTTCACCTATTTTAAAGCCTCGCAACAGGCGGATCACCGTTTTACTTTGCAAGAAAACTGGCGTTCTACCGCAGAATTAATTGAATGCGTCAATGGCATTTTTAACTTTAGCTCGCCACCGCCCTTTTTATTTGATGATATTCAATTTTCCCCCGTCAAAGCGGGAAAAGCCTTGCCAGCGTTTAATCTTAACGGGCAAGATGAGCCTGCGTTGAGCTGTTATTTGAGTGAAAAAAATGATCGCCAAGCATTCGCCCAATATTGTGCCATTTCCATTCAACAATGGTTAAAAAGTGCGGTACAAAATCAAGCCCATTTTTCCGATCAACCGCTTAAAGCGAAAAATATCGCCGTGCTAGTGAGAAACCGCCACGAAGCGGAATTAGTCAAAACTGCCTTGCAAAATTTAGGCATTGCATCGGTGTATTTATCGGACAAAAGCAACGTGTTTGACAGCCCCACCGCTCAAGAAATGGCATTGATTTTGCAAGCTTGTTTAAACCCGTTGAACGAACGCTATATTTTAAATGCCATCGCCACCCGTTTATTCCATTTCACCAGTGCAGAAATTTACCAAATCAAGCAAGATGAAAACGCGTGGGAGAATCTTGTTGAGCAATTTTTTGCCTATCAAAAAACCTGGCAACAAAAAGGCATTTTGGTGATGTTACACCAGCTATTGCTCAACAGTGATTTAACCCAACGCTTGCTTGCCAATGCACAAAGCGAACGCACCATTACAGATTTTCTGCACCTCGCCGAATTATTACAACAAGCCAGCCGTCTGAATGAGAGTGAAGCGGGGTTATTGCGTTGGTTTGAAAAGCAAATTCAAGGCACAGATCGCCTTGAAGAAACCATTCGCCTAGAGAGCGAGCGAGATTTGGTGAAAATCGTTACCATTCATAAATCTAAAGGGCTGGCTTATGATTTAGTTTGGTTGCCTTTTATTTCCGCTCCCGCGAAAAACAAAAAAAATGCGATCAGCACTTATTATTCACCACAGCAAGAGAAAGTGCTGTGGGATATGGAAAATCAGCAACAAGATCAAGTAGATAAAGAAACCTTCGCGGAAGAATTACGCTTGCTCTATGTGGCATTAACCCGAGCCAAATACCAAGTGGCGATGTGCCTGCCAAAAACCTTTGAAGCTAGCTGGAATAGTTTTTTATATGTGCTAACGGAGGGGGAAATCGGGCAAGAAACGGCGTTGAAAAAGAAGGATTATCAAGCCGAGCCATTATTGCGAGCGTTGCAACAAAAAGTTGGCACGAATGCCCTTGCGTTGCGAGAGGCGAGCGAACTCACGCCAAGCGAAGCCATTATGCCAACCACAGCGGAACAACATTTTAGCCCTGCGATATTTCGTGGCAAGATTGAATATCATTGGGGGGTAACCAGTTTTACCGACATCGTGCATAAACATCAACGCAATAAATTGCACGCCTTAGATTCCGCCCAAGATCAAAGTGCGGTGGAAATGTTTAAGGTTTTTGATCAAAGCCGAGATTATGATTTTAATCTTCCCGCCGAAACCTCAATGGCAGAAAATGCGATCTTGCTAGAAGAAAATCCACTGCAAGATAGCCCTTATCCGCAAGGTTTTTCTCCTTTTGAGTTACCAAGTGG
Source organism: Avibacterium paragallinarum (assembly GCF_011765605.1). Lineage (NCBI taxonomy): Bacteria > Pseudomonadati > Pseudomonadota > Gammaproteobacteria > Pasteurellales > Pasteurellaceae > Avibacterium > Avibacterium paragallinarum. Next base: position 1,159,307 of record NZ_CP050316.1, on the reverse strand, counting down.
CGTGCGAGTAGGCACGATTTTGCACCGCTATTTAGAAAAAAACACCGCTCAATCGGCGATAGAAGAAGAGAACTTACAAAAACTTTGCAAGCAGTTGCAACTTGATGAACAATGGATTTCACCGCTGAAACAATGGTTTGAGGCGATTTATCACAGCCCATTATTAGCGGGGGAAAGCCTCAGCTTGGCACAAATTCAACCGCAAGATTGCTTAAAAGAAATGCAGTTTTATTTGAAATTGAGCAAAAATTTTGACGCGGCGGGCTTTAATCGAGCCTTGTCCCAATATCACCCTTACCCAAGCCAAGCCCTGATTTTTGAACGCTTGAAAGGAATGTTACGCGGGTTTATCGACCTCGTTTTTCGTCACAATGGCAAATATTATATTCTGGACTACAAATCGAATTTACTTGGCAATCAAGCGGAAAATTATCAGCCCGACCGCTTGCCCGCTGTGATGCAACAAGGCTTTTATGATTGGCAATATTTGCTTTATAGCCTCGCCTTGCACCGCTATCTTCGCCAACGTGATCCCCATTATCAGTATGAACGGGATTTTGGCGGCGTGATCTATACATTTTTGCGTGGAATGAACGGGCAAGATCAAACAGGCGTGTTTTTTGATAAGCCCGATTGGCGGCTCATTCAAGCTTTAGAGGAATTATTTTAATGCTCAGTCTTTTAAAAGAACTCAAACAAAAAAGCATTCTCAGCGAGGGCGATTACCATTTCGCCCGCTTGATTGCGGAAAAACAGCAAGGACAGCCTTATTCCCCTTTGCAACAAAATTTAGCCATTTTGCTTGCCGCACTTTGTCATTATTCCTATCAACAAGGGCATAGTTGCTTGCACTTAGAGGCGGATTTATTGCCCGCGTTGCTGAATTTGCCCTATAGCGAGCGGGATTATTTGCACCGTATTAATGAAAAAATTGAGCATTTGCCCGTTGAGCAGTGGCAATCTCAGTTGCAATCCCACATCGCCTTTACTCACCAGCCTCAAGACAAAGTTGCCCCGCTGGTGTTTCAATTTGAACGCTTATATTTTTATCGCATTTGGCAAGATGAATATCGCGTTGCGGAGTATTTCGCTAAAAGCACTCAGTCAATGAACGTGGCGAATGAAGCAACGCAAAAAATGCAAAGTGCGGTGCAAAATCTCGGCGTTTTTGACCGCACTTTAGAAAATGCACAAATTGCGGAGGTGTTGCAAAAATATTTCCCTGAAGCTCCGCAGAAAGGCGTAATCAACTGGCAAAAAATCGCGGTGGCAATGGCGATGAAACAGGCTTTCACCCTTATAAGTGGCGGGCCAGGAACGGGCAAAACCACCACCGTAACCCGTCTATTACTCGCGTTGCAAACCCTTTATCAACAGCAGTTACGCATTAAACTGGTCGCCCCCACAGGCAAAGCAACGGCACGCTTAAAAGAGAGTATGGATAATTCCCTTGCTCGCTTGAAAAAGGAACTCGCTCTTGATGATGAATTGATCCAAGCCATTCCCACTCAGCCTGAAACCTTGCACCGCTTGCTAGGCGTGCGTTTTTTTGAGGAAAATCCAAAGCACAATAAGCAAAATCCGCTCTTGCTTGATGTGCTGGTGGTGGACGAGTCTTCAATGATCGACCTATCACTAATGGCGAAATTGCTCCAAGCCTTGCAACCGCAAACGAAATTAATTTTGCTTGGCGATAAAGATCAGCTCGCTTCGGTGGAGGCAGGGGCGATTTTGGCTGAGCTAGGTAAGTTTTTGGCTCAAGGATACAGCCCTGATTTTGTTGCCTATTTAGCCCAAACCACAGGGCAAGCATTAGCGTCAAATCCAGCGGGCAATCCTATTCGCGATCACCTTTGCCATTTAACTCAAAGCCACCGCTTTGATGAACATTCAGCCATTGGGCGTTTAGCTAAGCTGATTAATCAAGGCAAAGCCGAAGAGAGCTGGCAATTTTTGCATAAAGACATCGCGATCACCCATTTTCAACAAGTTAGCCAGCAGGTAAATGATGAGATTAATTGTGATGTTGTCACAAATTCAGCTTTAAGCCTTGTGGATTTGGCACAATATCAGAGCGAAGAGGCGAATAGCCTTGTTTATCAACAACATTGTGCGAAAAGGGTAGTGCAAAGTGCGGTGTTAAATTACACCTATTTTTTGCAAGAAATCCAAAAGTTAAGTGAACAAACCTCGCCAATAACCCCTGAGCAAGTGCAACATATTTTTGCCGCCTTTAACCAAGTGCGTTACTTAACTGCCTTAAGAGTAGGCGAGTTAGGCAGCGAAAAACTCAATCAATACATCGCCGAAGGCTTGCGAGCAAAAGGGCTGGTGCAATTTCACCACCCCCGCGAACATTATGTAGGCAAGCCCATAATGATTACGCAAAATGACAGCAATGTGGGCTTATATAATGGCGATATTGGCTTATATCTCATTAGCCACGATGAACAAGGTATTAAACGCGGACGGTTTTATTTTGAAAACGGCAAACGCGAACTCGCTAGCCGTATTCCTAGCCACGAACCCGCTTTTGTGATGACCGTGCATAAATCGCAAGGCTCAGAATTTAACCACGCCCTAATGGTGCTACCCACCGACCCCAACCCCATTTTATCCCGCGAATTGGTGTACACTGGCATCACCCGAGCCAAAACTCAAGTGACTGTTTTCAGTACTGAGCAAAGCTGGAAAACTGCCGTGCGAAAACAAACGAAACGACAGAGTGGATTGGCGTTACAGCTACAACATCGCTGTGAATAAAACGGACTTTTCCCCAAAAAAACGCGGAGATTGAGTGAAAAATCCCGCGTTTTTTTATAGCGTAAAATAAGAAAAACAACCAAATTTTGCACCGCACTTAAAGTTTTGCTTGAATTATTCGCTTCAGCCAATTTTACCAAACGCCGAGATTTCAAGTGAAAAATCCCGCGTTTTTTTATAGCGTAAAATAAGAAAATTCATAGTATTTTTGTACCGCACTTTATTATTGTCAGCTAAGTGCAAAATAAACGCCAAGCGAGCAAGCAAACACTCCAAATGATAGGTTGTTCAGAGGGAAAAGAAAGGGAATTTCCCCGATGAATACACAGAAATAAAGGGCTTAGCAGTAAATTTTCCCCACCTTACGTTCTCTTTCCATTCACTAATGGCACGCAATGCCCACAATAAACACGCCGAATTACAGGGCTGAGTTTGTGAAACAATCAGCAAGAAAAATCCCCGCTTTATCAGAATAAAATAAAATCAAACGCATATCGCCTTAATTAAGAAAGCAAGAAATAAATACTAAAAAAGAGGTAATGAAATGCGAATAAAATCGTCAGCTAAAAAGCATTAATACATAAAATCACAAAAATAAAAGAAAAAATAATTTATAAAAATAACCATATCATTAATTACGGCTTTTTGTAATTTAAATATGCTATTTTTTAATATTATCGGGGGGGGGGGTAAAAGCAAAAATGTAATATTTATATTATAAATAAATCGAGGTATTTGTGTTAAGTTGTGTAAAGTGTTTTTGTTGTTTTTTGTTGTTTTGTTTTTGGATTTGTGGCTTAACTTCTTATTTTTGTTATTTAAATGCGTTATTTTTATGTTATTTTACATAAATTAATGCGTTGTTGTTTATTGTTGAAAATTAAGAAGAAAATAAAAAGAGATAAGACAACTTCTACTCAATAAGTGTTATTTTCTGTTGGGGGCTTTTTCTATATATTGCGTTAAATTTTTTAATCGAAATTCCGCAAAATGCTCTGGTTATTTAAGGGGATTTGGGGTGATTTCAAAATGAAATAACAATGAAAATAATAAATTGGAGGAGTACTTTTTATTCTAAGTTATTTCTGGCTGTTAATTAAAAACAGCAAAATGAAAAGGGGAATTTTTCGCCTTTTTTAACGGGTTTTCTCTCTGCCATCACTGCTTAGCAATCTGGATTTTCGCTAAATAAATGGGGGATGTGAAGGCAGAAAATAGTTATCAAATATTTTTTTTATTAAGGTTTTTATTATGAATAAGATTTTCAAAGTGATTTTTAACCGTGTAACCAATCGTCACGAAGTGGTGTCGGAATTTGCTCGAAATAGAGTGAAAGCCTCATCGGGAAGTAGCCAAAGCACCTCAAGTTCTTTCCTTTCTCGCTTTAAACTTTCCACCCTCACCCTAATGTTATTCGGTTTAAGTGCCACATTGCCGAGTTATGCCGCAAGTTTAGTAATTAACGATACCATACCGAACGCAAATTCAAGTTCAAATAGTTCAACAGATACCGAAACCATAAAAATGTTAGATGGGGCATCACAACCCTCTGATACCACCATTTCGAAAAAATATGCGGGTTATCAAGCGGGGGGCGGGAAAACCGATGTGAGCTATGATCCTTCCGTGTGGGACACCCCAGCTGGCTTTAACGAAAGCATTCACCGCGGTGTATTGGGGCCAAACAATTCCGATGCTTCAGCGAATAACCAGAAAAATTATACGGGAGCAAATGAAAAATATGCCAACTCCGTAGGGACGATTGCTATCGGGGGTGGTAACCGTGGAGCAGAAACTCATTCCAGAAACAGTGTTGCCGTTGGGGACGGGGCTTACGCGAAAGGGACAGTCGTGTCAGTAAACAAATGGTATTACAAAACAGGTGATGGTGGCTTTTTGCCCTATAACCCTAATGATCCAAGCAAACCAGCGGTAAGAGGGGATGGCGGATACTGGCTGGGGCCAGCCACCGCATTAGGTTTTTCAGCTAATGCCGATGGTTCAAGTGCAACCAGTATCGGGGCATTTACTCAGGCAAAGGGGGATGTAACGACAGCGTTAGGTGGTTCTTCCAAAGCCTTAGCTGATTATGCCCTAGCTATAGGCTTTGCAGCAAACGCCTTGGCAGATCGCTCCATTGCACAAGGGACGGGAGCCAAAGCCACAGCCAAATACGGGATTGCCATTGGTAACAATGCTCAAGTTGGGGACAGTGAAGAAATTAAGCAAAAAGAAAAAGAACTAGAAGAATACGGCTTAAAATATTTTAATGGCATTGAACCAACCACTTACACCAAAGAAGGTTATGAACAAAAACAACAAGAGCTGAAGGATTTATATAACCAAATTACCAATGCCACAGCCTTAGGGGCATATTCGATTGCAACCAGCCGAGGATCTAGTGCTTTAGGGGCACAATCAGAGGCTAATGCTGAACGTGCCACCGCAGTGGGGGGATGGGCTGAGGCTCATGCTGAAAACACCACCGCAGTGGGGGCAGTGTCTCAAGCTTTTAATGCTCGTGCAACCGCAATAGGGGATTCTTCCACTGTTACAGGTGAACGCTCTACGGCTTCAGGCTTTAATGCAAAAGCGGGCGGATATGGTTCTGTTGCAATGGGGACTAATGCACAAGCGGGCTGGACGCAAACAATGAAAGATGCAATGGATGCACGCAATACCGCAATTGATAAGAAAAAAAACTGCAAACCCAATTAGATACAGCAAAAAACAACTTAAATCAGGCATATAGAGATAATAATACTGGCAATATCAATACATACAGCCAACAAGTCAAAGACTTACAAGCAAAAGTGGATGCCCAACAAAAAATTGTTGATGATTCTGAAAACACCATAAAAACCTCTGCTGGCCAGCAAAACCAATATGATGGGCAAATTGCGATTGGTAATTCAGCCGAGGCGAGAGGGCATCGTTCTATTGCTATTGGGCGAGTAGCGGAAGCGGGGGTGGCAGCAGATGCTGATCCAACTAATACCGCCACAAATGAAGGTTATGCCACCGCATTAGGTAACTATGCTCGAGCTACTAACAATTATGCAACGGCACTTGGGGCGGGTTCAGAGGCTTCAGGAATACGTTCCACTGCTGTGGGACATGCAGCTGAAGCCAAAGCAGAAAAAGCAACGGCAATTGGTAATGACGCTCAAGCTGAAGCATTAAAGGCTGTGGCTGTGGGGAACGGAGCAAAAGCCTATGGGGAAGATAACTTAGCCGTGGGTTCATATGCACACGCAGGGGCTGAAGTTGATCGTAACAATTGGAGCCCAACACAAGGAACAGTTCAACCAAAACAAACCACCGCATTAGGAAACCAAGCGGTGTCTTTTATTGATAACTCCGTAGCATTGGGTTACGGCTCTAAAGTGAGTTCTGCTGATAAGGTAGACAGTGGAAGCACTTCTTATCTCACTAACAAAGATCAAAGCAGTAAAGGCATTGTTTCTGTGGGGCAAACAGGCACAACCCTTGTTCGCCGTATTACTGCCGTCGCCGACGGGGTGAAAGATGATGATGCGGTAACCGTTGCCCAGTTAAAACGCGTACAGCTCAATGGGGGCGGGGCATTAAAATATCAAGCTAACGATGCAAACGAACAAACCACCGCACTAACTGATGGACTGAATTTTAAAACGACCAACGGAAACTTAACCGTTGCAGCCGGCACGTCGGGGCAAGTAACTTATGGATTAAACCCTGTATTAACCAATATCACCTCTATTGAGGGAGGTAGTAACGGACCAAAATTAGATTTCTCCGGCACGGATCTCGCGTTAAATAACAAGAAAATCACTGGCGTTGCGACAGGGGTAAACGATACCGACGCGGTAAACGTAAAACAATTAAAAGATGAATTAGGCAAAGTTTCCGCAGGGGCAGGAACAGGCTCAACCACTACGGTGACATCAAACAGTTTAGACGTAACGGATTCAGGTTCTGGCGGCAACCACGCTTATGCGGTGGAATTAAAAGCCGCCGATAAAGCCACCTTAGCCAAAGTGGGGACTGGCGATGTGGCAGATAATAACCAAAACACCGTAACCGGTGATAAAGTGTTTGATGCCTTAACCACCTTAAAAACTGAAGGTTTTCAAGTGAATGCGGATAAGGGTGGCAAACAAAAACAATCTTTAGGCACAGATAAAACCCTTAAAATTGCAGGAACAGCCAATGAGATTGAAACAGAAACCTCTTCAGATAATAACGGAAATGCAACCGTTACCTTAAAACTGGCAAACAAAGTTAAACAAGATATTGCGAACGCCGCGGCGAAATCAGTGGATTTAACGCCTTACGCGAAAAAAGATGGGGCAAATATCACAAATCCAGAGACTTGGCGTACAAACCTTGATGTTTACAGCAAAGGCGAAACGGATAAAGCTATTAACGATTCTCGTACCGAAGTGGTGGGAACCAATGGCATTGAAGTAACACCAAACGCCCTAAATCCAACTGGAAAAACCACCTATACCGTAGGGCTTGATGCGGCAACAAAACAAAAAATTGAGGCAGCAGCGAGCAACACCGGCAGCATTACGACGGTTCAATCAACAGATTTAGAGGTGCAAGATTCTCCGCAAGGGGCAAATCACGCCTACACCTTAAACTTAAAACAAGATCTGAAAAACAAGATTGATAATGCGGCGAATAAAAACCTAGATAATTTAGATCCAGCAGGGAGAACCCAAATCAAAACCCTAGCCAAAGAAGCGGTTTCGGTGGTTGATGGCAAGAATACTAGCGTAACGAAAACACCAACGGGCGATAATGTAACCTATGCTGTGAATGTACAAGGTGATTTAACAGACATTAGTTCCATTAAAGGAAGCGGACCAAAAGTTCAATTCAACCAAGACGGTGTAGAACTTAATAACCAAAAAATCACAGGTTTAACAGAAGGCACGAACGGCACGGATGCTGTGAATGTGGATCAGCTTAATAAAACTGCAAAACTGTCAAAAGAAAAAGTCACCAATGATGATGGCACAATCACGGTAACCGATGGAACCGCAACTCCGGGTGAAGGCAAAAACTTTGTGGTGAGTTTAAGCCGAGCCTACAAAGACAAAATTGATCAAGCTGCCGCTGCCGCGACTAACAATGCGGGGAATATCGCCAATAAAGCCGATATTAATTTAGGCAATATTGATACCGCAGGCAAAAAAGTGATTAAAGATTTAATCACCTTAAAAGATGGCACAAACACCACCGTTCAAGAAACCGATGTGAACGGGGTGAAACAATATCAAGTGAATGTGGATTTAACCAATTACGCGAGAACAGACGCCAGCAACATTCCTGAGAATAATGTACAAAACTGGGTGGATAAACTCAGTGGCGATACTGTTGTTAAACCAGCAAACACTGAAAAAGGTAAATTGGTGAATGAAAAAGGCTTAGTGAACTATGTAGCACAAGAGCTTGAGCCTTATAGCACAACATTAACCTATAATTCTGATACAAATACCCCGCAAAAACTGAACTTGAAAGATGGCACCTTGACGGTGCAAGGCACGGCGGATCAAATTACCACCAGCCACGATACGCAAGGAAATATCAAAGTTGGTTTAGCACAAAGTGCGGTGGAAAAATTAAACAAAGTTGAGAACAAACTGGATAAAGATCTTGGCAATCTTGATGCTACCGGCAAAGGCAAAATCCAAGAGTTGGTAAAAAACACCGTTGAAGTTCAAGACGGCACAAATACCACAGTTAGCACGGAAAATGGCGCAGATGGTAAGAAAATCTATAAAGTAAATGTAGATCTTACCCCTTATGCGAAAAAATCTGATTTAGATGGCAAAGCCAATGCAGGCGATGTGATTAAAGCAGATGGTAGCAATGTAACCAATAATCAACAATTTGTTGATGCTATTGAAGCCAATGCGAAATTAACCTACAAAGCTAATGATGCGGGTACTCAAGAAGTGGCATTAGCTGATGGGCTGAACTTCAAAGATGGGAAAAACACCACGGCAACAGTTGGGGCTGATGGTGTGGTGACCTTTGATGTGAAACCAGCCTTAACAGACATTACGTCTATTTCAGGCAATGGCACCACCTTAAGTTTAACTGCGGATGGTGCAAATTTAGGCGGTAAAAAACTTTCTGGCTTGAAAGACGGTGAAATTTCCGCTTCTTCTACTGATGCGGTAACGGGCAAACAATTAAATGCCGTTGCAAGCAACACCATTGCGTTAGAAGGGGATTCAGGTAAAACAGATCTTCAACGTTTAGATAAAAACGGAGGCATTTCTTTCAAAATTGAAGGAAATGACGATATTGTCACCGCAGCAAGTGATGGCAAAGTTGCCTTAAGCCTAAGCAAAGGCACCGTAGCAGATAACGATAATAAAGTCGTCACTGGCGATACGGTGAAAAAATACCTTACGCAAAATTATTACAACAAAACCGATGTTGATGGTTTAGCCAAAGCGTCAAAAGAAAAAGTAACCAGCGATGATAATTCCATTAAAGTCACTGAAAAAGCGGGTACAAATGGAGAGGGCAAAACCTTTGATGTAGCGTTGTCTGATGCGTTAAAAGAGAAAATTAACAATGCGGCAGATACAACAACGGTAAATAATGCGTTGGATAATAAAGCCGATAAATCCTTAGGAAATCTTGATCCAACAGGCACGGCTAAAGTAAAAGCCCTTGCGAAAGAAGCGATTTCTGTGGCGAATGGTGTGAACACCACTGTTCGTAAAGAAACAACAGGAACTAACAATGAAAATAACGTTTACAAAGTGGATGTAAAAGGGGATTTAACCGAAATCACCTCTATCCAAGGCGGTGGCAATAAAGTTCAATTTACCGCTGATGGCGTGAATTTAAATACACAGAAAATCACTGGCTTAGCTGAGGGAACGGCAGATTCTGATGCGGTGAATGTGGCTCAGTTAAATAAACAAGCATTGAACTATTCTTCCGACCAAGGTGGCAAAGCAACCTTAAATCTGAAAAATGGGACGTTAGCGGTGAAAGGTACAGCTGATCAAGTGGTTACCTCTCACGATAACAACGGTAATATCACCGTTGCTTTAGCTACGGCGGTGACAGACAAACTTGCTGATGTCGATAATAAAGCGAATAAAACTTTAGATAATCTTGATCCTGCAGGTAATAAAGTGATTCAAGATCTTGCTAAAGGTAGCATTGAGGTTAAAGAAGGTAACAATACAACTGTAACCACTTCAGAAGAAGGCGGTAAAAAAGTGTATAAAGTCAATGTAGATCTTGACCCTTATGCGAAGAAAACTGATCTTGATACCAAAGCGAATGCCAATGAAGTGATTAAATCCGATGGCTCGAATGTAGCGGGAAATACTGACTTTACAAATGCTATCGCAGCAAATACCAATTTGACCTATAAGGCAAATGGTGAAAATCCTCAAAGTGTTTCTTTAGCAAATGGATTAAATTTCAAAAACGGTAAAAATACTACTGCTTCGGTGAATGCTGATGGGGTGGTGAGCTTTGCTGTAAATCCAGCATTGGAAGATATAACTTCGGTTTCTGGTAAAGGTTCAACCCTAACTTTTGCTGATAACGGTTTAACGCTAAATAACAAAACCTTATCTGGCTTAAAAGATGCAACCCTTGATCCAAATTCAACTGATGCGGTAACAGGTCGCCAATTGCACGCTATTGCAAGCAATACGATTAAATTAACAGGTGATAAAGGGGAAACCACCGCTCAAAACTTGAATAAGCAAGATGGTATTGCCTTTAAAGTGGAAGGGAATGAGGATATTTCTACTTCTGCCTCAGGGGATAAAGTTGCACTTACTTTAAATAAAGGTAGCGTAGCCAAAGGCGACACTAAAGTGGTGAGTGGGGACACGGTTAAACAATATTTAGACGATAACCACTACAACAAAACTCAAGTTGATGCTTTAGCCAAAGCCTCTAAAGAAAAAGTAACCAGTGATGATGGCACGATTACGGTAACGCCTAAAGATGGGGCGAATGGTGAGGGTAAAACCTTTGATGTGGCATTATCAAAAACCTTAAAAGATAAAATTGATAATGCGGCTGATGAAGCCACTGTGAATGCGGCTTTAGATGGCAAAGCGAATGTTTCTTTAAATAATATTGATGAAACAGGTAAATCAAAAGTTAAATCGCTTGCGAAAGAAGCCGTTACGGTGGTGAAAGGCACAAATACAACCGTAACCACAACGCAAAATGGTGAGAATGTTTCTTATGCGGTAAATGTTCAAGGCGATTTGACGGGTATTACTTCTGTTCAAGGCAATGGTAAAAAAGTGGAATTTGGTGCTGATGGTGTGGCGTTAAATTCACAAAAAATCACAGGCTTGGCAGCGGGAACAGACGCTAATGATGCGGTGAATGTATCGCAGTTAGATGCGAAAACATTAACCTATTCTTCAGATAAAGGCGGATCACAAACCCTTAATTTGAAAGATGGCACCTTAACAGTGAAAGGCACGGCAAATCAAGTGGTTACCTCTCACGATACAAATGGCAATATCACCGTTGCTTTAGCTGATGAGGCGAATAGAAAATTGGCAGATGTGGATAACAAAGCCAATAAAGATTTAGATAATCTTACTACAGCGGGTACGGGCAAAATCCAAGAAATTGCGAAAAATACTGTTGAAGTGAAAGCGGGTAAAAATACTACCGTGGATACGGAAGATGGTAATGATGGTAAGAAAATCTATAAAGTGAATGTGGATCTTGATCCTTATGCAACTAAAGATGAGCTAGCGAAAAAAGCAAATGCTGATGAGGTGATCAAAGTTGATGGCTCTAACGTTGCAGGCTCAACAAAATTTGTTGAAGCCATTGAGGGAAATGCGAAGTTAGCTTATAAAGCAAATGGACAAAATCCTCAATCTGTTACCTTAGCGAAAGGATTAGACTTTAAAGATGGCACAAATACTACAGCTACGGTTGGGGCTGATGGTGCAGTAACCTTTGATGTGAAACCAGCATTAACAGGAATTAATTCTGTTACAGGCAATGGCACAACATTGAGTTTAACCAATAATGGGGCAACCTTAAATAATAAGAAATTGTCAGGTTTAGCAAATGGTGAGGTGAATGCCACTTCAACTGATGCGGTAACAGGGCAACAATTACACGCTATTGCAAATAATACCTTTAAATTAACGGGTGATACGGGTGAGACTGATACGCAAAATCTGAATAAGGCGGGCGGTTTGTCCTTTAAAGTTGAAGGCAGCACAGATATCACCACAAATGCAACGGGAGATAAAGTTACCCTTGCTTTAAATAAAGGTTCTGTTTCCGATAACGAAAATCGTGCGGTGAGTGGTGGAGATGTTAAAACCTATTTAGATACTAACTACTACAATAAAGGTGAGGTGGATGCGAAAGCCAAAGCTTCACAAGAAAAAGTGGTGAGTACAGATCGCACAATTAAAGTGACAGAGCAAAATGGGGCCAATGGCGAAGGCAAAACCTTTGATGTTGCTTTAGCCGATGATCTGAAAACAAAATTAGACAATGCCGCAAATAAAAATGAGGTGGATACAGCCTTAGCAGGAAAAGCGAATAAGAATTTAGATAACCTTGATCCGACAGGTGAAAGCAAAGTGAAAACCCTTGCTAAAGAAGCTATTGCTTTGGCTAATGGGGTGAATACTACAGTTTCATCTGAAACACAGGGCGATAAGATCACTTACAAAGTGAATGTGAATGAGAACTTGACAGGGATTAAATCGATTACTGGCGATGGTAAACAAATTCAGCTCGGTAAAGATGGGATTAATCTAAATAGTCAGAAAATCACGGGCTTAACTGCGGGTGTTGATGATGCTGATGCAGTAAATGTGGCTCAGTTAAATGAGAAAACAAAAGCCTCTAAAGAGAATGTAGAAAATACAGATGGTACGATTACTGTAACCAAAGGCACACCAAAACAAGGTGAAGGCACGAATTTTGTGGTGAGCTTAAGTGATGAGTATAAAGGCAAAATTAATGATTCAGCGGCGGCAATTACCCGTATTGATGGGGAATTAGCGAATAAAGCCAATGTGTCTTTAGATAACATCAATGAGGCAGGTAAGACAGTCATTAAAGACTTGGTGAAATTAACCGATGGTCAAAACACAAGCGTGGAAGAGAGTGTTGGTGCTAATGGATCTAAAGTTTATAAAGTTAATGTGGATCTTGCCCCTTATGCGAAAACAGATGCGTCAAATATTACAAATATTAATCCTTGGGTGGATAAATTAAGTAATGATACGGTTGTTGAGCCTACAAATGGTGGAAAAGGTGCGTTAGTTAATGAAAAAGGTTTAACGGATTATGTGGCAGGTAAACTTGATCCTTATAGCACAACCTTGAAATATGGTTCTGATCAAACAGGTTCTGGAACAGTAGATTTAAAAACTGGCACACTTTCTGTAAAAGGTACGCAAGATCAAGTGACGACAAGCCACGATGCTCAAGGCAATATTACGGTGGCATTGGCTAAGAAGGTAACAGATAAGTTAGCGGAAGTAGATAATAAAGCGAACGCGAACTTAGATAATATTACGCCAGAAGGCCAAACTGTTGTTAAGAACCTTGCGAAAAGTGCGGTGGAAATTGAAAACGGTTTAAATACCTCTGTTTCTAGCCGTGATGGGCAAGATGGTAAGAAGATTTATAAAGTTGATGTAAATCTCGATGATTATGCAACAAAAGCTGAAGTGGCGACAAAAGCAGATGATAATTTAGGAAATATCACTGCTGAAGGTAGAAAAGTGATCACCAATTTAGTGAAAGGTGCTGGGGATAATTACATTAATGTTACTGAGAATGTTGATGGCAACACAGGCGTGAAAACCCTCAATGTGGCTGCCAATATTGCCGAAGACCTTAGCCCTGAAAATGGTTTAGATAATAAATTGGTGTCAGCAAAAGCAGCAAAAGCTTATACCGATAGCGTTTCATTAAATACTTCAGGCGATGAAGGAACAGGCACAGTTAATCTTAAAACTCAAAGATTGGCGGTAACTGGAAAAACAGGTGAGATTAAAACCGCTGCCAATGCTCAGGGCATTACCATTGCTTTAGACGATAAAGTGAAAAATGAAATTGCGGGTAAAGCTGATCAATCCTATGTTGATGGCAACTTTGTGAAATCTGATGGTACAAATGTCAATAACCCAGGTTTCTTAAGTGCGGTGGAAAATAACGCTAAATTGTCTTATAAAGCCAATAATGGCGGTGCTGAAACAGTCAGCCTTGCAAAAGGATTAGATTTCACGAATGGTACAAATACTACGGCAACAGTGAAAGCTGATGGGGTTGTTACCTTTGATGTGAATAAAGCCTTAACGGGAATGACAAGTATCGGTGGTAATGGTACAACAGTGAACTTTACTGCAGATGGCATTAACCTTGGTGATAAGAAAATTACTGGCTTAGCTCAAGGTACAAATGCAACAGATGCGGTGAATGTTGAGCAGTTAGATAATGCGAAGAAAGCAATGACAGCGGCTATCGATGCAGTCACTTTAACCGCTTCAGATGGAACTAAAGACACCGATCCAGTGAATTTGAAATCGCAAAAATTGGCGATCGTTGGACGTAATGGCGTGAAAACTACGGCTCAGGGTAGACAAATTGAAGTTTCTCTTGCTGATGCAGAAAAACAAAAATTAGATACCCTTGGTACAGGAACAATTACGAAAGGTAATGATTTAACCGTTACAGGTGGTACAGTTGCAACCGCATTGGAAACAAAAGCCAATACGGATATGAATAATTTAACCGCTGAAGGTAAAAAAGCAGTAGCGAATTTAGTGACAGGAGCGGCGACAAATGATTATGCTTCTGTAACGAATACGGAAGATGCAACAACCGGCGGACGTAAAATTAATGTGGGAGTAAATGTTGCAGAGGATCTTACTGCGGGTGATGATGCCTTAGCAAATAAAGTGGCGTCTGCGAAAGCATCGAAAACCTACACAGATAGCTTAACACTTTCTGCACAAGGTGATACAGGTACTGGGGCTTCAACTAACCTCAGAACAGGTAGCTTGAAAGTAAAAGGTAAGGAAAATGAAGTTACCACAGATGCAACCGGCGATACGATTACAATTGGTTTGGCAAAAGCAGTCACCGATAAAATCGATGCTAAAGCAGATAAAGCAGAGGTGGAAGCAAACTACATTAAGAAAGATGGTTCTAATGTCGCAGGTTCTGATGCCTTTATTAACGCTATTCAAGATAATGCGAAATTGACCTATAAACAAAATGGGGCTGATGATAAATCGGTCACCTTAGCGAAAGGATTGAATTTTGTTGATGGTACAAATACAACAGCAGAAACTGGTGCGGATGGCGTAGTAAAATTCAATGTTAAACCTGACTTGACAGAGATTACGTCTATTTCAGGTAAAGGCACAACACTGACCTTAGAAGCCGATAAAGTGAGCTTAAATAATAAAGCGATTGGCGGGGTTGCAAATGCAACACAAGACGATCAAGCGGTGAATTTAGGTCAATTAACTAAAACCACTAATGATGCGAAAGCTGAGTTAAAACAATATGCTGATCAGAAAGTTGATGCTGTAACATTAACAGCAACTGACGGCACGAACTCAACAAATGCGATTAACTTGAAAACAGGTAAATTAGGCATTTTAGGTGGTGATGGTTTAACTGCTGAAGCGAAAGGCAATAATGTTACCCTTAGCTTAGATCAGGCAACACGCACTAAGTTAGATGAAATTGGTACAGGTGCGATTGCTGATGGTAATAACTTAACGGTAACAGGCGATACCGTTAGCCAAGCCTTGAAGAAAAAAGCCGATCTTGATTTAGCTAATATCAATGATGCGGGTAAAACTAAAGTGAAAAACCTTGCTCAAGAAGCTGTAAAACTTGAGAACGGTCAGAACACAACGGTTGAATCTCGTATGGAAAATGGCGATAAGATCTATAAAGTCAATGTGGATCTTTCTAATTATGCGACAAATGAAGCAGTAAATAACAAAGCCAATAAAAACCTTGATGATATTACTGATGATGGTAAGACAGTGATTAAGAATTTAATTACTGGAACGGGCGATGATTATATTTCTGTAACAGAAGGTGCTGGAGCAAATGGGGCGAAATCCTTAAATGTGACAGCGAAAGTGGCAACAGATTTAACGCCTGATGCGGGTTTAGAAAATAAATTAGCGACAGCTCAAGCAGCTAAAGCTTATACCGATAAAGTGGCATTAAATACGGCTGGAAATTCAGGCACGGGATCGGTGAATTTGAAAACGCAAACCTTGTCTGTTACCGGTGAAAATGGTGAGATTACGACAACAGCTGATCAACAAGGTATTAAAATTGCGTTAGCTGACGCGATGAAACAGACGATCAACAATAAAGCGGATAAAACCTATGTTGATAACAACTTTGCGAATTTAGATGGTTCTAACTTTGCCAAATCTCAATTAGCAGATGTGATTCGTAAAACCATTGAACTTGGCTATAAAGCGAATAATGCAGCGAGTGGCTTTAGTGTAAGTTTAGAGAAAGGATTGGATTTCACAAACGGTACGAATACTACTGCTGAAGTTGCTGCAGATGGCGTGGTGAAATTCAATGTTAATTCAAACTTAAATGGTATTACCTCAATTAGCAATAATGCGAAAGGTCAAGCACCTGGAACAGTCGTTGAAATTGGTGATGATGGCTTAACCTTGAATGATAAAGTGATTTCTGGTGTTAAAGAAGGGACTAAAGATAGCGATGCGGCGACTTTAGGACAAGTAAACCGTTTAGGTAACAATGAATTTACCTTAACTGGGGATAAGAAAACAGCAACAGATGCTCAGAAATTAAATAAACAAGGTGGGTTATCTTTCGCGATTACGGGAAATGATGATATTTCAACCGCAGCGGGTGGTTCAGCTGTTGCATTATCTTTGAATAAAGGCACTGTTTCAGATACAGAAGAAAAAGTGGTTAGCGGTAAATCTGTATTTAGTGCAATTGAAGGTGCTAAAACCACAGTAGCCGCAAAACAAGATGATGTGATTGAAGTAACAGGAACAAAATCTGCGGGGATTAATGGTGATACCTTTACGATTGGCTTAAATCAAGAAGCCTTAAAACGTAAACTTGATCCTGTTTATGCTAAGACTGATTTATCTAACATCAATAAAGCGGGTGAAGATAAAGTGAAGAGCTTAGTTGCGGCGGGGAATGCTGATGGCTTTGTCAATGTTACGGTTGAAGATCAAGGGGTAAATACGCCAAAAACCTTTAAAATCGGTGTGAATACGGCTGATGATTTAAGTAACGGTGCGTTAGACAATAAATTAGCAACCGCACAGGCTGCGAAAAATTACACGGATTCGAAAGTGGCTGCGGTAACCTTGAACACTGATGGCGATAACAATACGACTGGTTCAGTGAATCTTGCGACGCAACGTTTAGCAATTAAAGGTAAAACAGGTGAGATCACAACGGAAGCAAAAGGTGCAGAGATCACCGTTGCCTTAGATCAAGCCATTAAAGATACGATTAATGCTAAAGCCGATAAAGCCGATGTGGAAAGAGATTTCTTAAAAGCAGACGGTACTAACTTAGCTGGATCAGGTGCTGTTGCGGCAATTGAGAAAAATGCCAAACTGACGTATCTCAATAATGACGGCAATAAGAAAACAGTTTCGTTAGAACAAGGTTTGAACTTCAAAAATGGTAAAAATACCACCGCACTTACAGATGATAATGGTGTTGTGAAAGTTAATCTGAATGCTCGTTTAGAAGACATTGAAATGATTAGCAATCAAGGCACAGATTTAACGGTTGGTGCTGAGGGTATTACCCTTAATACGAAGAAAATCAAAGGCGTTGCGGATGCAACAGATGCTGATGAAGCGGTAAATCTTGGCCAGTTAAATACAGCGAAACAAGAGGTTAAGAACTACACCGATACTACTGTTGAAAATGCGGTGAACGCAGTAACGCTTACTGCGACTGACGGTAAAGTGAATACTGATAAGATCAATTTGAAAAATGAAAAATTGGGGATTATTGGTGAAAATGGTGTAACCACAACCGTTGATGGTAAAAACATTAAAGTAGCCTTAGGTGCGAAAGAAAAAGCAACCTTAGACAGTGTAGGAACAGGCCAAGTTGCTGAAAATGATGGCAATACGGTAACTGGTGATACGGTTTATAACGCATTACAAGGGAAAGCGAATACTAATCTAGATAATATCACTGAAGCAGGTAAACAGGTGATTTCTGATTTAGTAGAGGGTAAAGCAGGTAATAAGTTTGTTACTGTGGATAACGCTACAGATGCGGATAAGAAGAAAATTATTACCGTGACACCAAATGTTTCTGAAAACCTAAATGATGCGGATTTAGCCAATAAAGTGGTTTCTGCTCAAGGCGCAAAAACTTATGTAGATACGCAATTGGCGAATAAAGAAATTGCTTATAAAGCAAATGGTTTAAATCAACAATCTGTGAAATTATCTGAGGGTTTAGACTTTACAGATGGCACGAATACAACGGCAACAGTAGGGGCTGATGGTGTTGTTACCTTTGATTTGAAAGACACATTAACAGGCATTACTTCTATTACGGGTAATGGCACAACGCTTTCATTAACTAGTGAGGGTGTTGGTTTAGGTGGTAAGAAACTGACTAATGTCGCTCAAGGTACAGCCAAAACCGATGCCGTGAATGTGGCTCAGTTAGATAAGTCTTTACAAGATGCGAAAGATTTTACTACTCAAACTGTTGCTGGATTAACCTTTAAAGCGAGCGATACTGATGGTACGCAAACTGAGGCAATTAATCTTGCTCAAGAAGCGTTAGGTATTGTGGGTGAAGATGGGATTACCACTGCGGCTGATGGTAAAGCAATTAAAGTGAAATTAGATGCGAAAACCAAAGGCGTGATCGATTCTGTTGGAACAGGAACTATTTCACCAACGGATACCAATACGGTAACAGGTAAAACGGTAAGTGATTATCTCACCAATAATTACTATAACAAAGATACTGTTGATGCGAAGGTAAAAGCCTCTGTTGAGAAAGTAGAAAGCTCAGATAATTCCCTTGAGGTGTTAGCAAAAGATGGCGTCGATGGTGCAGGTAAAACCTATGATGTGAAACTATCTAAAACACTGAAAGATCAGTTAGATAAAGCAACAAATGACATCAATACAATTAATACTACCTTGCCAACAAAAGCAGATGTGAACTTAGCAAACCTAGATAAAACAGGTCTGAATAAAGTGAAACAGCTTGCTCAAGAAGCAGTGAGTGTTGCTGATGGCGTTAATACTCAAGTTACTAAAGAACAACAAGATAACAATGTTGTATATAAAGTAAATGTTGCTGAGAATCTGACAGGAATTAAGTCTATTACAGGTGATGGTGCGGCTGTTCAGCTAACTGCTGATGGTATTGACTTGAATAGTCAGGTAATCAAACATTTAACGGCAGGTACAGAAGATACTGATGCAGCAAATGTTGGTCAGGTGAAATCTTTAGCGAAAGCATCAAAAGAAACAGTAGAAAATACAGATGGTACGATCTCTGTTACACCAACGGACTCTAAAACTGGTGAGGGTAAAACCTTTACAATTGGTTTGAGTGCGGAATATAAGAAAAAAGTGGATGATGCTGATACTGCGGTTGCTGATTTGAAAGAAAATAAAGCAAATCGTGATTTAGATAATTTATCTGATCAAGGTAAAGCGGTTGTCACTGGTCTTGTAAATGGAAAAGCAAGTAACAAATTTGCTGAAGTTACTGAAACAACAGATCCGCAAACTAAAGCGAAAACAATTAATGTTGGAGTAAATGTTGCTGAAAACTTAGATGTTGCAGATACACAACTTGAAAATAAAGTGGCTACTGCCAAAGCAGCGAAAGATTACACGGATGCTGTTACCTTGCGTGCTTCTGGTGATGCGGGTACGGGTGCTGCGGTGAATCTTAAAACTGGTACTCTTGCGATTAATGGGGCGACAGATGAAGTAACCACAACAGCTAATGGACAAGGCATTACAATTGGACTGGCTGAACCATTAAAACGAAAAATTGATGGTAAAGCAGATAAAACTTATGTTGATGGTAACTTTGTAAAAACAGACGGTAGCAATGTTGCGACTTCACCTAATTTAATTACGGCTTTAGAAGATAATGTGAAATTAACTTATAAAGCGAATAATGCGGGTGATCGTAAAGTGAGTTTATCAACAGGCTTGAACTTTACTGATGGAACCAATACGACTGCAGAAATTGATGCAAATGGCGTAGTGAAATATAACGTTGCCTCTGATTTAGCAAATATGACAAGCATTGGTGGTCAAGGAACGAAAGTAACCTTTACGACAGATGGTATTGCTTTAGGTAATAAGAAAATTACTGGTTTACAAGCTGGTACAGCACCAGCAGATGCAGTGAATGTAGGTCAGCTAAATTCTGAAGTGGATAAAGCGAAGAAATACGCTGAACAACAAGCTCAGGCTGTAACTATGGCAGTTTCTGCTGGAAATGGTCAAACAACAGATCGTATTGCATTAGCGAATGAGAATCTAAGTATTGTTGGTAAAGACGGTATTGTGACTGAAGTTGCTGATGGAAATAAAGGCATTAATGTGAAACTGGATCCAGCTTATAAAGATAAGATCGATAAGATGGGAACAGGGGCTGTTGAAGCAGGTAACCAATATACAGTTACAGGTGATACAGTAAACACTGCCTTATCTACCCGTGCAAATACAGATCTGAGCAATTTAACTACGACTGGACAAAGTGCGGTGAAAAATTTGGCCAAAGAAGCTGTACAGCTTGAAGATGGCAAAAATACCACTGTGACTTCAAGAGAGGACAATGGTAATACAATCTATAAAGTGAATGTTGCCGATAATCTTCGTGAAATAACGTCAATTGGTAACCGTGCTGATGGCGTGAATACAGGTACAGTAGTGACATTGTCTGATGATGGTTTAACCTTGAATGATAAAGTCATTTCTGGTGTGAAAGCAGGCACAAAAGATAGCGATGCTGTGAATGTGAAGCAATTGAAAACGCTTGCGGAAAATACATTCCGTTTAGGTGGGGATAAATCAACGAATACTGATGCTCAAGCTTTAAATAAACAAGATGGATTGAAGTTTGATATTTTAGGAAATGATGATATTACAACCACTGCAACAGGTTCATCAGTGAGCTTGGCATTAAATAAAGGAAAAGTTTCTGCAACAGATGAGAAAGTCGTAAGTGGTAAAGATGTATTTACGGCAATTGCGGGAGCAAAAACAACAGTAGCACCTGAAAATGAGTTAATTACAGTAGCGGGAACGAAATCTAACGGTATTGATGGCGATACATTTACTGTTGGTTTAAATGAAGCGAAGTTACAAGAAAAATTAAATGATGTGTATGCTAAAACAGATCTTTCAAATTTAACCAATGCTGGAAAAGGCGTGGTGAAAGGTTTAGTTGATGGCGAAGCAGCAGATAATTTTGTTACGGTGAACAATGTTGCGGGTGACGCTGATAATGCGAAGAAAATTCGTATAGGTGTTAATGCTGCGAGCGATCTAAGTAGCCCTAATTTAGAGGGTAAACTTGCGACAGCGAAAGCGGCGAAAGATTACACTGATACAAAAGTAGAGGCTGTAACCTTGAATACGGCTGGTGATAATGGCTCTAAAGGTTCTGTGAAATTAGCTGATCAAACTTTGGCGATTAATGGCACAGCTGGAGAAATTACTACAACCGCAAATGCACAAGGTGTAACCATTGCTTTAGGTAAAGACATCAAAGATAAAATTGATGCTAAAGCAGACAAAGATTATGTTGATGGTAACTTTGTGAAAACGGATGGTAGTAACTTGCAAGGTACGGATTTAGTTGATGCAATTAGCCGTAATGTTGAGCTTGCTTATAAAGCAAATGGAAAAAATCCTAAAGCAACTTCATTGAAAGATGGCTTAAACTTTACGAATGGTACAAACACAACGGCAGAAGTTGCTGATAATGGCGTAGTGAAATTTAATGTAAATCCTGCGTTAAATGGCATTACCTCTATTAGTAATAATGCAAATGGAGCACAACCGGGTACTGTATTGCAATTAACAAATGATGGTATTGTTCTCAATAACAAAGTAATTCGTGGTGTAGCAGATCCTGTGCAAGAAACTGATGCAGTGAATCTCCGTCACTTCAATACACTCGCGGAAAATACATTCCGTTTAGGTGGGGATAATGCTTCATTAACTAACGCCCAGAACTTGAATAAAGAAAATGGACTTCGTTTCAATGTGTTAGGTGGAAATGATATTCAAACTAACGCAGAGGGAGATAATGTAACGCTAACCTTGCGTAAAGGTGAAGTGGTAAATACCTCGAATGGCGAAAGAGTTGTTAGCGGTAAACAGGTCTTTGATGCTATCAAAGGTGCGAAAACGGTAGTTGCAAAAGAACAAAATAGTGTTATTACCGTTTCAGGGAATACAACAAATGATATTGCAAGCAACACCTTTACTGTAGGGTTAGATGAAGAAGCGTTAAAAGATAAACTAAATACTGTTTATGCGAAAACGGATTTATCTAACTTAACCGCTGGCGGAAAATCGGTTATCAAAGGGTTAGTTGAAGGAACAAATACAGATGGATTTATCCAAGTAACTAACCAAGCCGGTGCAGAAGGTGATGTGAAGAAAATTCAAATTAACCTGAATACCGCAGATGACCTTACTTCTGATGATTTAGCGAATAAAGTGGTTACCGCTCAGGCTGCTAAAACATATACTGATGATAAGGTTGATGCAGTACGATTAAAAACCGCAGGTAATACCGGTGAAGGAACTGTCGTATTGAAAGATGGCGTATTGTCTGTGAAAGGTCGTGAAAATGAAATTGTAACCACAGCAAAAGATGGTGGTATTGAAATTCAGTTAGCAGACAAAGTGAAAGAAGACATTGCGAAGAAAGCAAATGCGAAAGATGTTGCAGATAATTACATCAATAAAGATGGAACAAATGCAGACAGTGCAGGCTTTGTTAAAGCAGTGGAAGACAATGTAAAACTTTCTTATAAAGTCAATGGTGCTGAGAAGAAAACTGTTACATTGGCTGATGGCTTAGATTTCACTGATGGTAAAAATACCACGGCAGCAATTGATGAAAATGGCGTAGTGAAAGTGAATTTGAAATCTGAATTAGCTGACATTACGAAAATTTCTGGTAATGGGACTGAACTATCTTTAACCCAAAATGGGCTAGATTTAGGTCGTAAGAGAATTACTAACCTTGCTGATGGTGTAGATAATCAAGATGCGGTGAATCTAGGACAAGTGAAAAACTTAGCGAAAGCCTCTAAAGAAACCGTGAAAAATGAGGATCAGTCTATTAAGGTGGACACCGTTGCCTCTACTACGGGTGAAGGAAATACTTTCGTTGTGAGCTTGTCTGACACGACTAAAGCTAAGCTAAATGAAATTGATAATTTAGCGGATAATAAACTGAACAAAACACTAGACAACCTTGATCCTAAAGGTAAGGAAGTCATTGCAGGTTTAGTGAATGGTGAAGCTGTAGGTAATTACATTACGGTAGAAAATGAAACTACAGAGTCAGGTAAGAAAATTAAAGTTGGGTTGAATGTTGCTGATGACCTTGCTCAAGATGATGTCGCGGGTAAAGTTGCAAGTGCAGACGCAGTTAAAAACTATACTCAAGCTCAGCTTGCTGAACAAACTATTAGCTATAAAGCGAATAGTGGAACGGCTAAAACCGTTAAATTAGCCGATGGTTTAAATTTCACGAATGGTACAAATACAACTGCGAAGGTTGGTGATAATGGAGAGGTAAGCTTCTCTGTAAATCCAACTTTGACCGGAATGGAAAGTATTAGCGGAAAAGGAACAACATTGGCCTTTACTGATGAGGGTATTAGCTTAGGTGGTAAAAAAGTTACTCAATTAGCTGATGGTGTGGCAGATGATGATGCTGCAACAGTAGGACAGCTTAACAAAGTAGCTCATAACACCTTAACCTTATCGAATGGAAAAGGACAAAAAGCAACGGCTCAGCGTTTAGATAAAGAGGACGGTTTAGTCTTTGAAATTAAAGGCAACAATGATATTACAAGCAGTGCTACTGCGGAAGGTATTGCCTTAAGTCTAAATAAAGGTAACGTTCTTCAAGACGAAGACCGTGTAATTAGCGGTAAAACAGCCTATAGTGCGATTGTTGGTGCTAAAACAACGGTTGTCGCAGAGGATAACGGTATGGTAACGGTTAGTGGTGAAAAAACGGATGATTTATCTGGTAATACATTCAAAGTGAAAGTGAATGCGGCGACAGACTTAAATAATCCAGATTTAGCCAATAAAGTTGCTTCTGCCCAAGCGGCAAAAGAATACGCTGATCAAATTGGTGATGAGGCGAAAGCTTATGCAGATACTGTCGCAGGAGAGCAGGTTATTGCCTATAAAGCTAATGATCGTGATCGTAATACAGTAAAACTCGCAGAGGGTTTAAACTTTAAAGATACAGATAATATTTCTGCAAGTGTTGAGGCTGATGGCGGCGTTAAATTTGCATTGAAAGATGAAATTACGGGAGTAACGAGTATTTCAAATAGCAAAATTGGGGCTAACCGTACATTATTAACCTTAAATGATAATGGCTTAACCTTGAATAATAAGAAAATTACTGGGCTTGCAAATGGTACTGCAGATGCTGATGCGGTGAATTTTGGTCAATTAAAAACCGTGACGTTAAATACCTTTAAGTTAGGTGGCGATAACTCAACCTTTACTTCAGAGCAACAGTTAAGTAAAGCGGGAGGGTTAGCATTTAATTTAACGGGTAATGCCGATATTCAGACCGAGGCAAGTGGTAACAGTGTTGCGTTTAGCTTAAATAAAGCAACGGGTGTTACAGCTGGCGAAACGAAAGTGGTAAGCAGCGATGCCGTTTATCAAGCAATTAGAAACGCTAAACCAAATGTTTTAGTTAAAGATGGTAGCGGTTTAACAGTAACAGGTAGTAAAACTGAGGATATTCAAGGAAATACCTTTACACTTGATATTGATGCGGATGCCTTATCGAATAAGTTAGGTGATCGTTATTTGAAATCAGATTTAAGTAACTTAAATCCAGATCAATTCACGAACTTAGTTGATGTAAAAGGTAGTGGTGCTGTAAACGTCACATCAACAGGCGGAACAAATGGTAAAGCTAAAACCTTCACGGTGGGCATTAATACGGTTGATTCATTAAGTCCAAATGAGCTAGGCGATTCCATTGCAACAGCTAAAGCAACGAAAACTTATATTGACAACTTAACTTTAAATACAGCCGCTGATGAAGGGACGGGGGAAATTAATTTACGCAATGGTAAATTAACCTTAAATGGGGTAGATGGCATTAAAACGAAAATTGCTAATGATGGTTCAATTAAAATTGGACTTGATACCACCACGTTAGGAACAACCTTAGCTGAAGGCGTGAGTTTAGCCTATAAAGCTAATGGTAAAGAGCAAAAATCTGTTTCGCTTAAAGCTGGGCTAGATTTTGTTGATGGAACGAATACTAAGGCAGAAATCTTTGATAATGGCAAGGTAACCTTCAATTTATCAGATGAGTTAGCAGGTATTACGTCTATTCAAGGACCTAAAGATCCAAATAATCTTATGGCTACACCAGCAACATTAACGTTCTCACCAGATGGATTTAATTTCAATGGTGGACGTATAATGAAGGTTGGCGATGCAGTTGATAATGGAGATGCAGTAAGTTTTGGTTACTTGAAATCCATTCTAAATAATATTGAGGTCGTTGGCGAAAACGGTATTACCGTGAAAGCAGAAAAAGAGCTTGGAGAGGGTGCGACAAAAGATACAGCGAAATTGAAGTTTGTTGTATCAATGACAAACGCTGTGGTAAATCCTAAACCAGATGGTGGAAATACCCCTCAACCAGATCAAGGCGGTAATACAAATACTGGAGGTAATACCAACACTGGAGGTAATACTAACACTGGCGGTAATACTAACCCAGGTACTACGCCAACGTTACCAAGTGGTGCAGTAACGCAGGATCAGTTGAAAGAGGTGATTCACCACGTTGGTACAAAAGTTTCGCAACAAATCTCAAATGTGAGACAAGAAGCGAGATCTGGTACCGCGTTAGCCATTGCAACGGCAAGTTTACCTCAATCTTATATGCCAGGTCGCTCAATGGTGGCAGCAGCAGGCGGTTCCTTCAAAGGTGAGAATGCTGTCGCACTCGGGGTTTCCCGTATTAGTGATAACGGTAAAGTTATCATTAAATTGAACGGTTCAATGACAAGCCGAGGTGATGCGGGTGTCGGCGTTGGGGTTGGCTATACTTGGTAATCCTGAATAAATTATCAGGGAAACTTCTCTGGTAATTTATACCGCACTTTAAAAAGGTCTAGTTTTAGAAAGCTAGGCCTTTTTTATATCAATAAATAAAATAAATTCTTGATTTAAAGAGAGATAGGTATTTGATATTCAGCAGTTTTGCAAAAATAAATCCGATATCATTATCGTCGTTTCAGTTAAAAATAAGACAAGGCTTTGATCCGCAGACAGTACAGAGAGTACAGCAAGGCGATGTAACGCCGTATTATTTTGAAATATTTTTCTAAGTTGAAATAGCGTAATGAAAACCTTGTAATACTATTTGGGACGGTAATGAAAGATATGGGGCATTTCCAGTGAGGAATGGATTTATTGGAATATAAAATTTATCTAGTATCAATGAAAAAGTGCGGTCTAAAAATTTGATGTTTTTTATGACCGCACTTTTATTTTTGCTTATTTACAAGCAATTAGAAATTCGCATTTCTCGGGGCACGAGGGAATGGGATCACATCGCGGATATTTTGTACACCTGTTACATAAACAATCAAGCGTTCAAAGCCTAAGCCAAAGCCTGAGTGTGGTACAGTGCCGTAACGGCGGAGATCGCGATACCACCAGTAATCTTCAGGGTTTAAGCCCATTTCAAGCATACGTTTATCCAGCACCTCTAAACGCTCTTCACGTTGCGAACCACCGATGATTTCACCAATTCCAGGAGCGAGAACGTCCATTGCTGCAACGGTTTTGCCATCGTCATTTAAACGCATATAGAAGGCTTTGATGTCTTTCGGATAATTTTTCACCACCACTGGCGATTTGAAATATTCTTCCGCCAAATAGCGTTCGTGTTCGGAGGATAAATCAATGCCCCAAGACACAGGAAATTCAAAATTTTTGCCTGATTTCAGTAAAATTTCAATGGCATCCGTGTAGTCAATTTGTGCAAAATCAGAATTAATGAAGTTTTCTAAACGGCTGATAACGTCCTTATCAACGTGTTTTTCAAAGAATTTTAAGTCATCTTTACGTTCATCTAATACTGCACGGAACACATATTTAAGCATATCTTCTGCAAGTTTTGCGTTATCGTTGAGATCGGCAAACGCCATTTCTGGTTCAACCATCCAGAATTCTGCTAAGTGGCGAGTGGTGTTTGAATTTTCTGCACGGAATGTTGGGCCAAAAGTATAAATTTTACTTAATGCACAAGCGTAAGTTTCACCGTTTAGCTGACCAGATACGGTTAAAAACGCTTCTTTTCCGAAGAAATCTTGCGAAAAATCCACCGCACCTTGTTCTGTGCGTGGCAGGTTTTCTAAGTCAAGGGTGGAAACACGGAACATTTCGCCCGCACCTTCTGTGTCAGAAGCGGTGATAAGTGGGGTAGCCACCCAGTAGAAGCCTTGTTCGTGGAAGAAACGGTGAATTGCTTGGGCTAAGCAATGGCGTACACGCGCTACTGCACCGATAATGTTGGTACGCGGGCGTAAATGTGCCACTTCACGCAAATATTCGATGCTATGGCGTTTGGCTGCCATTGGGTAAGTGTCGGGATCTTCCACCCAGCCTGTTACTTCCACGTTTTCCGCCTGCAATTCCACCGCTTGCCCTTGGGCAGGGGATTCCACCACCTTTCCTGTTACAATCACGGAACAGCCAGTAGTGAGGCGTAGGATTTCATTTTGATAATTGGCAATGTCGCTATTGACGATCACTTGGATTGGGTCAAAGCAAGAGCCGTCATAAACAGCCACGAAAGAAAGACCTGCTTTGGAATCACGGCGAGTACGCACCCAACCGCGAACGGTAACTTGATCACCGATTTGAATTTTGCCTTGTAATACATCTACGATAGGGGCAATTTGTGTCATATAAACCTCAATCAAAAAATTAGCGTAAAAACTTGCTTAGTTTACCGCAAGTGAAAAGATTTTCCAAAGTGTATTAAGGATTTGTTTTTGTGAGCTTTTCCGCAAAATTGTATTAATGCACTTGTTTTTAGGTAGGAAGCTGATATAAAAGAAAGAATTTTATTTAAAAATTTAATTAATGGTTGGGGATTATGCTTAAGGAAAGAAAACAGAATAAATTTTTATTAAAATTACAGCAATTAGGACGGATTTATCGCCTGATTGAGCAGTTTGAAGAAATTTCTCGTATGGATCTTTCAAAACTTTCTCGCCTTGCTCCAGCAACAATTACAACTTTAACAAGGCAATTAATTAATGAGCGATTGATTATTGAAAAAGCTGTGCGAAATACAGAATATCGCGGTCGCCCTGCGATTGGATTATGTGTTTCGCCTTTTTATTGGCAATCTCTATGTGCAGTATTAAGCGAGAATCGATTTGATATTTTTTTATGTGAACTAAATGGTACGCCCATTGCTGAGCGTTCCTTTCCATTACGCACAGAGGAGTTTGCACAGCTTGGGTCTATTTTGATTGAGTACCTAGAGATTTTTCTCCAAGAAACGAAACTTGACCCTAATAAAATTATTACCTTTTCAATCGCTGTAACTGGAATATTAGATGAAAAGCAACATTATGTTTATCAATTAGGAAATCGCCAGCTAACACTTGATTTAAAAGCGTTATTTAATCCCTATTTTAGAATGCCTATTATGGTGACAGATTATTTTCAAACTTGGTTATTTGCAGAAAGCTCAGTAGGCAGTGTTATTGGCTGTGATAACGTTTTGTTTTTACAACTCGATGAGCGGGTGAATTTAAGTGTGCTATCACAAGGCGATGTATTACGTTGTAACAAACATCCTATAATGAAAATCGATAAACTTATTACACCGCACTTACATTCTATGCAATCTCAAATCGGGCATTCATTACCTGAAATAGAGCGTTACCAAATTATTAATCAGCTTACACATAAAGCGATTTATCAATTCATTGATTTGGCTTACCCTAATCATCAACAAGAAAATAGCATTGAAAAAATCCATTTTTTATGTAAGAAAGCACAGCATAAAGATCCTAAAGCCATTGAAATTATTCATCATATTGCCGATGTAACTGCGTACCATTTGAGCTGTTTGGTCAATATGTTCGCCTCTAAAAAAGTAATGTTAAATACTTATTTATTAGCAGCTAAAGATATTTTTTTACCTTATTTAAGCCAGCGTTTAGCATTCTACCACTGTGATGTTGATGTGGTGATTAGTCGTTATAAATGGAATAGTCCTGAAGTATTAACGGCAGCAATAAAGCAAGGCATTTATGAGGGGAGCTTGATTGGTGATTTATTGAAAAATAAAGAAAAATTGTGTTAGCTCAATATTTTGTGATGTAAATTCTTTTAAAATTCCATAAAACTGGATTATAAGGAAAGATATTATGAGCTGTTTTTTTGTCACGGGGACAGATACGAATGTCGGTAAAACAGTAGCAAGCCGAGCGATTATTTAGGCATTGCAAAATGAAGGAATTCAAATTGTAGGTTATAAGCCTATCGCTTGTCGTCAAGAAGATTGGGGGTATCAAGAAGCCCCTAATTTAACTGAAAGTGATTATGGTTTAGAGAATAATTCTGATGTCTTAACATTAATGAGTGCAACAAAGGAAAGCGTTACCTATCAAGATGTAAACAGTTATAGTTTTTCTCATAAGCTGCCTATGTTAAGTGAAGAAGGGCAGCGTATTGATATTGCAAAAATTAATTATGATCTTATGGCGTTAAGTCAGCGCTTCCAATCAGTATTGGTTGAAGGGGCTTTTGGTTGGCTTACGCCAATGAACCAAGAATATAGTTTTGCAAGCTGGGCTGTTTCTCATAAAATGCCTGTTGTGCTTGTTGTGGGAATTAAGGAGGGGTGTATTAATCACGCACTGCTAACAGCTCAATCCATTGAACAATCGGGCTTGTCTTTATTAGGCTGGATTGCTAATCGAATTAACCCAGGATTAGCACATTATGCCGAGATTATCGCTATGCTTAGTGAAAAAATTGAAGCCCCTCTGCTTGGGCAGATCCCCTATGTCCATAAGCCAGAAGAGCAAGAATTAGGGCATTATATTACGAACCTTGAGCGTTTAACTTATATGCAAACAACATTGGTGAAATAAGCTATTTGGGTAGCAAAATTCTTGATGTTACCTAGTATTATTTATATTATGTATGAGATTTAAACAAGATAAGATTTAGTTGATTACTTTGGTAATGGCTAAATTTTTAATAATTAGTGGCATTGTAATCGTTTATTGCATTGCTTGTATTCATAGGTTTTTAACTCAAACACAATATTATGCTAGAAAATAAAATTCTTCTTACTCATTGTCCTGATGATAAAGGGCTTATCGCAAAGATCACCAACATTTGTTATAAACATCAACTGAATATTATTCACAATAACGAATTTGTGGATTTTGACACAAAACATTTTTTTATGCGTACCGAACTTGAGGGCATTTTTAATGAGAATACCTTGCTGGAAGATCTCCGTCTTAGTTTGCCGATGGGAACGCATAATCAATTAATCAGTGCAAAACGCAAAAGAATAGTGATTTTAGTTACCAAAGAAGCCCATTGCCTAGGTGATATTCTGATGAAAACCTCTTACGGCGGGTTAGATGTTGAAATTGCGGCGGTGATTGGTAACCACGACAATTTAAGGGGCTTAGTTGAGCGTTTTGATATTCCTTTCCATTGCGTAAGTCATTTAGGGTTGAGCCGTGTTGAGCACGATAAATTATTGGCTGAAAAAATTGATGAATACAGCCCAGATTATATCGTATTAGCCAAATATATGCGGGTATTAAATCCTGAATTTGTGGCTCGTTATCCTAATCGTGTGATAAATATTCACCATTCATTTTTGCCTGCTTTTATTGGGGCAAAACCCTATCAACAAGCCTACGAGCGAGGCGTTAAAATTATTGGGGCGACAGCACATTTTATTAATAATGAGCTTGATGAAGGTCCAATTATTATGCAAAACGTCATTAATGTTGATCATACCTATAGTGCAGAAGCGATGATGAAAGCCGGGCGAGATGTTGAAAAAACTGTTTTAACCAGAGCGTTAGACTTAGTCTTGCAAGATCGCGTTTTTGTGTATAAAAATAAAACGATTATTCTTTAACCCTATAAAAGCGGCGAAATTGCCGCTTTTTTATGCGATGTAATTCAAATGCTCCGTCCCATTCACCACCTCTAAACTAAACCGTCCCAGTGTTTCGTTTTCAGGTTGTTCATAGCGGACAATGCTGATTGAGGTATTAGCAAGGCGTGTAACACGGGGATTTTCACGATGGGTTTGCCAACTTGAGCCGTCTAGTAAAGCGAGAAGTAGGTGTAGGGTATGCCCGTGAGAAACCACCAAAATATTCCCCTTGTCATGAACTTGAATAATGTCATAAATCGCCTGCATTGCCCGTTCTGCCAGCTCTGCAAAGGTTTCGCCGCCGTTGCTTTTGGCTTGATAGTTAGCTGGGGATTGCGTCATTTGTTGGTATTCTTCGCTATGACGAATGCTGTCCACCAACACGCCCTCCCAAGCACCGAAAAAATGTTCGTTTAAGCCTTTGTGCTGAAAGAAAGGAATATTTCGCTCACCAAGAATGTATTGCGTGGTATCCATTGCCCGTTTTAGCACACTGGAATAGGCGGCGACGAAAGGCACATCAGCTAAGTATTTACCTGTTTTGATCGCACCTTCTATGCCTTCCGCCGTTAATGGCGAATCCCCTTGACCTTGTAATAAGCCCTTTTCATTCCATTCCGTGCGTCCGTGCCGAACAAAATAAAAGCGAAGTTGTTTTTTCATTGCTTCCTCAATCAGTGTAAAAAATAGGTAAAATTCATACCGCACTTTATAACAGCGGGCTGAATAAGAAAAATAAACGTTCAATCACGCGTTGATACACGGGGCGTTTCACCCAATCTTCATAGCCTAAAAGTGAGGCGTGCTGGCGATAGCTTTCTTGTAACAACGTCACTTCATTGGCGAATGCCACGTCTTCCACCACCATTGTTACTTCAAAGTTCAACATAAAACTCCGCATATCCATATTCACCGTGCCAACTAAGGCGAGGCGGTTATCAATTAACACACTTTTAGTATGCAACAAGCCTTGCTCAAATTGATAAATTTTTACCCCCGCAGCAAGCAAGTCTTCAAAGAAAGTACGGCTCGCCCAGCTCACCATTAAGGAATCATTTTTCTTCGGCAGAATGAGGATTACCTCAACACCACGCAACGCGGCAATGCGTAAGGCTTCGGCGATGCTGTGGCTTGGCACGAAATAGGGCGAGGTAATGGTGATACTTTTCCGTGCGGAAAAAATCGCAATAGAAAGGGATTGCGCCATTAAATCATCAGGAAAGCCCGGCCCTGTGGCAAGAATTTGCACCGCGTGCGAGTTATTTTGATCAATAGGTAGCAAAGGGCAATCTGTCAATTGCAATGGGATTTCTTTGTCCGTTTCAATTTGCCAATCCCACGCATATAGCCCGTTTAACACCGCAGACACCGCCCCGTTAATGCGAACCATAATGTCCACCCATTCACCAACGTGGCTGTTTTGTTTGAAGTATTTGGGATCAACCATATTCATACTGCCCGTGTAAGCAATTTGATTATCGATCACAATAATTTTGCGGTGTTGGCGTAAATCAATACGGCTAAAAAACATACGCAGTAAATTAACATGTAGCGCTTCGGTGATCTCAATGCCCGCCTCTTTCATTTGACGATAATTTTGGCTTTTGAAAAATTGGCGGCTGCCAACACTATCCAGTAATAACCGCACTTTTACTCCGCGTTGTTGGGCGGCGATGAGCGCGGTTTGCACCTCTTGCACTAAGCCACCATTCCACCAAATATAGAACACCATATTAATGCTATGTTTAGCTTGGTGAATGTCTTGAATAATGCTTTTTATAATGCTCTCAGGGGTATCTAAAATATGCAGTTCATTACCCAGCACACAAGGGATATTCAAACGGCTTTTCGCTAGATCAAATATCGGGCGATAGAGCAGGGTATTATGATGATTAATCAACTGCGGGCATTGGGAGAAGCTACCAAACCATTGATTGAATTTCGGAGCAAGGCGGCGGAACGTGTTCGCACGCTTTGTTCCCAATCTCACTTCGCCAAAAATTAAATAGGCGAGGAT
This sequence comes from Avibacterium paragallinarum, assembly GCF_011765605.1. Lineage (NCBI taxonomy): Bacteria > Pseudomonadati > Pseudomonadota > Gammaproteobacteria > Pasteurellales > Pasteurellaceae > Avibacterium > Avibacterium paragallinarum. Next base: position 1,126,033 of record NZ_CP050316.1, on the reverse strand, counting down.
TCCCACCACTGGCACTAAATAGATGATCATCAACCACGACAGCATCGCGGAAACCGATTGTTTCTTGATCACTAAACGCATTGTAATGGAGATCGTTAAAATCCAAATTAGGACAGGCAGCAGATATGCTATAATTTGTTCAAAAGAAAAACTCATTGATTTTTAACCGCACTTTTATTAATGACTACGACACCTATCACAACACCTATTTTCGACATTGTGTTTCGGCACGCGGATTTTATCATTATTCACAAGCCTTGTGGGATTTCTGTGCATAAAGATGATCAAGCCGTTGGTCTAACCAGCCTAGTGGCGCAACAATTAAATGTGCCTCAAGTGTGGCTGGTTCATCGCCTCGACAAAGTAACGTCGGGGCTATTGATCCTCGCCTTGAATGCCCAAGCGGCGGCAGAACTGTCGCGTTTATTTGCTGATCATTTAATCGAAAAAACCTACCTTGCCTTATCCGCTGAGAAGCCGAAGAAAAAGCAAGGGCGAATCGTGGGGGATATGAAAAAATCCCGCAACGGCAGTTGGAAACTCTGCCAAACTAAGGAAAACCCTGCGATAACAAGGTTTTATTCTGTGAGCCTTGACGCCCCTGTACGGCTGTTTTTTCTCTTTCCCAAAACAGGCAAAACCCATCAATTACGCGTTGCGATGAAAAGCCTCGGTAGCCCTATTTTAGGCGATGTGCTTTATGGCGGAAATAAGCAAAAATCTGACCGCACTTATTTGCATTGCTATCAACTGCGATTTGCTTACCAACAGCAACAAATTTGCGTCAAAACCTTACCCAAAACAGGGGAATTTTTCACCGCACTTGGTTTAGCAGAAAAAATCGCCCAATGGGCGGCGGAGAATAATTGCGAAAAACCAGAATAAAAACGTGATTTTTTAAGGCGTTAGTATTATTATTAAGGCATTTTTTCAACTCTTATCAGATTTATTTACTCATAGAGGATAGGTATGCAACACCTTAAAGACATTACAGAACAGGCAAAAGACGCGATTGAGAAATTGCACGATAAAAGCCTCGAAACCCTAGATGCGATTCGCGTAGAATATTTTGGTAAAAAAGGGCATTTTACCCAATTAATGCAAGGGTTGCGTGATATTGCCGCCGAAGAACGTCCTGCAATGGGAGCGAAAATTAATGAGGCAAAACAGAAAGTTTTAGACTTATTAAACAGCAAAAAGGCTGAGTGGGAGCAAGAAGCCTTAAATGCTCAGCTTGCCAAAGAAAGTATTGACGTGAGCTTGCCGGGGCGTAAAACGGAACTTGGTGGCTTGCACCCTGTTTCTGTAACCATTGGGCGTGTGGTGAGCTTTTTCTCTAATTTAGGTTTCACGGTGGAAGTGGGGCCTGAAATTGAAACGGATTATTACAATTTTGATGCGTTAAATATCCCCGCTCATCACCCCGCACGAGCCGATCACGATACTTTCTGGTTTGATGCACAGCGTTTATTGCGTACCCAAACCTCTGGGGTGCAAATTCGTACAATGGAAAAAGCCAAACCACCTATCCGTATTATCGCGCCAGGGCGTGTTTATCGTAATGATTACGACCAAACCCACACCCCAATGTTCCACCAAATTGAATTACTTTATGTGGATAAGCACGCCAATTTCACCGAATTAAAAGGTCTGTTACACGATTTCTTGCGTACATTCTTTGAAGAAGATTTAAAAGTGCGTTTCCGCCCATCTTATTTCCCATTTACCGAGCCTTCCGCTGAGGTTGATGTAATGGGGAAAAATGGCAAATGGCTTGAAGTGTTAGGTTGTGGAATGGTTCACCCTAATGTGTTACGCAATGTGGGGATTGATCCTGAAGAATATTCTGGCTTTGCGGTGGGTATGGGCGTAGAGCGTTTAACAATGCTTCGTTACAATGTAACAGATTTGCGTTCATTCTTTGAAAACGATCTGCGTTTCTTAAAACAATTTAAATAATTAATCTGATTGACCGAATAAAATTTACGATAGAGAAAGAATATGAAATTTAGTGAATTATGGGTGCGTGAATGGGTAAATCCTGCCATTAGCACTGAACAATTATGTGATCAAATTACTATGCTCGGCTTGGAAGTTGATGGCGTTGAGCCAGTGGCTGGAGCATTTTCAGGTGTTGTGGTGGGTGAAGTGGTGGAATGCGCTCAACACCCCGACGCAGATAAATTACGCGTAACCAAAGTGAATGTAGGCGGTGATCGTTTGTTAGACATCGTCTGCGGTGCACCAAATTGCCGTCAAGGCTTAAAAGTGGCTTGTGCGGTAGAAGGGGCAGTGCTACCGGGTGATTTTAAAATTAAGAAAACCAAATTGCGTGGGCAACCCTCTGAAGGAATGCTGTGTTCATTTAGCGAACTAGGGATTTCTGACGATCACAACGGCATTATTGAATTGCCTGCTGACGCACCAGTGGGAACAGATTTGCGTGAATATTTGCAATTAAATGATAACAGCATTGAAATCAGTTTAACGCCAAATCGTGCGGACTGTTTAAGCATTGCGGGGATTGCGCGTGAAGTGGGCGTGGTAAATCAAGCGGCAGTGAATGCCCCTGTGATTGAAAGCGTGCCTGCGACCATTGCGGACAAAGTACAAATTGAGGTATTAGCCCCTGAAGCTTGCCCTCGTTATTTATTGCGTGTGGTTAAAAATGTGAACGTAAAAGCGGAAACCCCGATTTGGCTAAAAGAAAAATTACGCCGTTGCGGTATCCGCTCTATCGATCCTGTAGTGGATATTACTAACTATATTTTACTTGAACTCGGTCAGCCAATGCACGCTTTTGATGCCGCCAAAGTGGCGCAACCTGTGCAAGTGCGTATGGCGAAAGAGGGCGAAGAGCTGGTGTTATTAGACGGCACAACGGCTAAATTACAACCAAACACCCTTGTCATTGCGGATCAAAATGGGCCATTAGCAATGGCAGGTATTTTCGGCGGTGAAGCAAGTGGTGTAAACGCCGAAACCAAAGATGTCATTCTTGAAGCGGCATTTTTTGCTCCATTAGCCATTACAGGACGAGCCAGACAATACGGCTTGCATACCGATGCCTCACACCGTTTTGAGAGAGGTGTGGATTTTAATCTTCAGCATAAAGCAATGGAACGCGCAACCGCGTTATTGTTAGAAATTTGCGGTGGGGAAGCCGGTGAAATTTGCGAAGTGGTCAGCGAAGCTGATTTACCAAAAGTGAAACAAGTGCAATTACGCCGTGAGAAATTGGATCATTTACTCGGCCATCATATCCCAACGGAAACCGTTACAGACATTTTGCAACGCTTAGGCTTAACCGTGAGTTATGACAACGGGCTTTGGACGGCGATTTCGCCAAGCTGGCGTTTTGATATTGAAATTGAAGAAGACTTAATCGAAGAAGTGGCACGCATTTATGGTTACAACAACATTCCAAATAATGCACCATTAGCCCATTTACAAATGAAGCCAATCCCTGAACGTCTGCTTGAAATGGCGCGTGTGCGTACCGCTTTTGTGGATAGTGATTATCAAGAAGTGGTGTCTTATAGCTTTGTTGATCCTGAAGTGCAACAACTTTTACACCCAGAGCAAGAAGCGTTAATTTTACCAAATCCGATTTCGCGTGAAATGTCAGCAATGCGTGTTTCCTTGCTCCCAGGTTTATTAACCACGATTGCCTATAACCAAAACCGTCAGCAAAGTCGCGTGCGTATCTTTGAAAGCGGATTACGCTTTATTCCTGATGCGGAAGCGGAAAGTGGCGTTCGTCAAGAATATGTTATTGGTGCAGCGATTGTGGGGGATAAACGCCCTGTTCATTGGGAACAAAAAGGGGAAAACGTTGATTTCTTTGATCTTAAAGGGGATTTAGAGCGAATTTTATCCTTAACAAAAGCTGGAAATCGTTTGCGTTTTGTTGCAAAATCATACCCAGCGTTACATCCTGGGCAATCTGCTGCCATTATCCTTGATGATAAAGAAATCGGCTATATCGGTACGGTTCACCCGAAAGTGGTGCAACAATTAGGCTTATCGGGTAAACCGATTGTCTTTGAAATTGAATGGGCGCCAATTGCAGAACGCACTGTGCCTAATGCCAAAGAGATTTCTCGTTTCCCAGCGAACAAACGGGATCTTGCTATCGTCGTGGATAGTGCAACGCCAGCGGGTGATGTGCTAGAAGTTTGTCGCCAAGCAGGTGGAAAACAGCTCGTAAATGTGAGCTTGTTTGACGTGTATCAAGGGGCGAATTTACCTGCTGGTAAGAAAAGTTTGGCTATTAGCTTAACTATTCAAGATACCGAAAAAACCCTTGAAGAAAAAGAGATTAATGCGGTGATTTCTGCCGTGTTAGACGCATTAAAACAACGCTTTGATGCTTATTTGAGAGATTAAAATTATGACATTGACCAAAGTTGAACTAGCAGACAGCTTAATTGAAAAGCACAATTTAAATAAACGTGATGCCAAAGCCTTGGTGGAAAGTTTTTTTGAAGAAATTCGTGTCGCACTGGAAAACGGGCAAGAGGTAAAATTATCAGGGTTTGGTAATTTTGAATTGCGTGATAAGGCTTCTCGCCCTGGGCGTAACCCCAAAACAGGGGAAAGCGTTCCCGTTTCAGCACGCCGTGTTGTGGTGTTCAAACCCGGTCAGAAATTGCGTTCTCGTGTAGAAAAATCACAGCCAAAAGGCTAAGATTATTCTATTTTTCTAAAGCTATCCTACATTGGATAGCTTTTTCCCCTATTTCATTTTTATAGGTAATCAATGCGTTTAGCAAAAGTGATATTGATGACGCTTGGAATAAGCGTTTTGGCCGCTTGTTCTGGATCATCACCTCATTCAGTTTCAACAAGTTCAAGTCGAGGCATTAATTATCAAGGCAAGCTTGATGATCAAATTATGGCAATTACGCTATTAAGCGAACAGCAACGAGAATGGCGAGGCACGCCTTATCGCTTAGGTGGACAAAGTCGCAGAGGGATTGATTGTTCAGCTTTCGTGCAAAAAACCTTTCTTGAGCGTTTTAATATTCATTTACCTCGCACTACAAAAGAGCAGGTTCAACAAGGCGTAAAAGTGGCTAAAAAGGATATTCAAACAGGCGATCTTGTGTTCTTCAAAACAGGACGCGGGCCAAATGGCTACCACGTTGGGATTTATGTGAAAGATGGCCAATTCCTCCACGCCTCAACCAAAGGTGGCGTGATTTATTCTTCCCTAAACAGCCCGTATTGGACAAAAACTTACTGGCAGGCTCGCCGTATATGAAAATAGTATGCTAAATAAAAGTATGGTGTAATAATTATAAAATAGAATAGTTCTGAATTATTTTATATCAAAGTTCTATTTTCATTATCTTCGGATTCTAAAATTTTATTTTGAAGTGATTCAGTTATAAAAGTGGACATAATGTCCACTTTTATTTTTAGTTACCAAACATAGTTAAACATTAATTGAGCTACTACGTTTTCAATATTTTTTCCTTTTTGATGCCCTATATAGGTAGAAATGGATTGTTTTTTGGCAAGATCAAATTCAGCTCCTAAGCCAATATAACGTGCCGAACCACTGATATGTGCATCCAATGTATTTTCATCAATTTCAATTCGATTGCTATTTTTGATATCCCAGCGATATGAAACATCAATATAAGGTTTAAATGTAGTAGATTTTCCTTTATTATCTATATGTAATCCTAATCGAGAGCCGATATGGACATCCGCATAAGTTATTCCTTTATGTTTAATTCGTGTCCTACCTAAATTGTAAGTAGCTGAATTTTCTTTGTATGCACGAACTCCTGAATACGGCATTATAAATAGTGTTGCATTGGTATAGTGATAACCGATTTTACTTTCTATGCCTGTACCAAAGGTATGATATTTACCTTCAAATACCTGTTCGCTATTGAATGAACTAATATCCATTTTTTTTCTTGAGAAGTTTAACCATCCTTGAGCATCTATAAATATACCGTTAGATAAGATTTGAGAGGCATAAACTTTTGCACCATAAGATTGCATCTTTCCTTCATTTAAACCATCTTTGAGTTTACTATCAGCTAATAGAATAGAGGCACCGATGAGAAATTTTTTATTTTCCTTAATGAATAATTTATCAGCTCCAAAGATAAATCCATTATCTTCTATACGAAGAGTAGTATTATATGATGAGTTTAAACGTTGTGATTGATGGATAGGTTTGAAATAGAGACTGTTTTGATTATATTGATTAGTTCGAAATTCTTGGGGTCTATCTTGGTTATAATATAAACTCATTGTTGCATAACTAGTATTAGATAAAGAATTTGCAGCATATGCTGTATTGGATAAACGTACAGGAACATAGTAATACCCTCCATATTCTTTTCCAAGTTCCTCTTTTGAATAATATTTCACTCTATAAGTATATAAACCTTTTTCCATAATAGGTTTATTGTCATTTACAGTTAGACTCGGTGTATCTGCCCCTAGATAATAAATGAGTGGTTCGCTTCCGTAAAGTCCTCGGGCATTAGCCTGACCTTCATCTTGTAAAAGAACATTACCACTTGCCGAAGTGGCGATTTGAAAATATTGATCATTTGTATCCGAGTTTAAAATAATTACACCATCATCAGAGGTAAATTTATCTACAACTAATCCATTCTTACCATTGGGATTATTGCTATGATTAAAATCGAGTATTCCTCCATTTCGTAAATTTATTATACTTGCGGTAGAGCTAAGCATAATTTTGTTTCCTGAGGATGAAAATAAAGAACTCGTTTTATTTTTTAATGCATTTTTAAATTGTGTCCATTCCCCTTCAGTTGCAGTACCTTGCTTTAATTTAGAAATTAAATCACCTGAGCCATTTCCGCCGAGCAGAGAAATCAAATATTCATTTTCTTTGGCAGCTAAAATAAATAATCGAGAGTTTTGATAATCTATACTATCGATAATTTTCTTGAATGCTTCTTCTCCAGAACGGGAAAAACTGGTTTGCCATATATACAATTTTGCTCCGTCTAACACATTCACAGTTAAATTACCAGATAACGTTCCCAAAGTGCGTTCTCAGTTAAATTAACGGTTAAATTGGATTGATTAGCTAGTCGAACAAAGGAATTCCATTTTGCTTGTTTTCCTTTAATATCAACACTATTATTTCCTGTATAAGATGTAACACTCGCCGTCCAATTTTTGGGGGCGGAAGTTCCGTCTAATTTTAAATTTCCGCCATTTAAATACCAAGCGTTAAATTGACCGTTATAATAATCAGTATTTCCACTTGGTATGGCGACATTATCGTTACCTTGTGCCATTGTTAGTTGGCTGATTGTTAAAGCACAGCATAATGCAATTGCTGATTTCTTAAAGCACATTAGAGTCCCCTTATTGTCTTTGATAGATTTAGATATTTAATAGTCAAAATACTCAGGTATTCTACCCCCCCCAACATAAATAATCAAGTATAAAAATACCTCTTTAGGATGGTATTTTTAATCAAGGTAATGATAAAAAGAAAAATATAGAAGAGATAAAAGTAGACTTTTATATAAATAAAAAGTGCGGTGGAAAATTTTTGATTTTTTCACCGCACTTTATTTTTCTATTCTTTTATTCAGCTTTTTATCTAACCCACTTCCCTAAACGCAATCATTTCATTTTGGGTGAAATCGGTTTGTGCGTCTTCATCTTGAAATAATGGGGTAGTAGGCAGATCTTGTTTATCGAAAGCAATATCGCCTTCAATGCCTTCTAAGGTTTGCCCGCGTTGAAGATCTTTGAAATTAAACAAATTTTTATCGCATAAATGGGATGGGACAATATTTTGCATTGCACTGAACATTGTTTCGATACGCCCTGGGTATTGGCGATCCCATTTTTGCAACATTTCTTTCACCACTTGGCGTTGTAAATTGGGTTGTGAGCCACAGAGATTACAAGGAATAATCGGGAATTGTTTCGCAATGGCATATTTTTCAATGTCTTTTTCTTTGCAATATGCCAAAGGGCGGATCACAATTTGCTTGCCGTCATCACTGATTAATTTGGGTGGCATTGATTTCAGCTTGCCGCCGTAGAACATATTTAAAAATAAGGTTTCCAACATATCATCACGATGATGCCCAAGGGCGATTTTGGTTGCGCCAAGTTCTGTGGCTGTGCGGTATAAAATTCCACGTCTTAGCCGTGAGCAAAGGGAGCAGGTGGTTTTTCCCTCTGGGATTTTTTCTTTTACAATCCCATAGGTATTTTCCTCGACGATTTTATAATCTACGCCGATACTGGCTAAATATTCAGGTAAAACCTGTTCGGGAAAGCCTGGTTGTTTTTGATCTAAATTCACTGCCACAATATCAAAATGAATTGGGGCGTTAAGGCGTAAATTAAGCAAAATATCCAGTAACGTATAGCTATCTTTACCGCCAGATAGACACACCATTACTTTATCGCCATCTTCAATCATATTGAAATCGGCGATTGCCTCGCCCACGTTACGGCGTAAGCGTTTTTGTAACTTGTTGAAATTATAGATTTGTTTTTTGGTTTTCTCTTGCTGAGAAGCTAAATTTTCGCTCATTTTTTACTATTTCATCATATTAATTAGAAAAACCTGCGTATAGTAAGGGGTAATCGGATTTTTTCCAATAGGCATTATGCGGGTTTTAAAGGGAAGCGTAAAAAACGTAGTAAATTTAGACCGCACTTTGGTTTTCCACAGCATAAAAAATGGGGCAAAAAAAACGATCTACAAGATCGGGAAAAAATCCTGTATAATCAAGCCAATTTTTGTCTAATTTTTATTTGCTTGTGAGAAAACACAATGCTTGAAACATCACAAACAATCCCTGAATTGGTTTCTTGGGCGAGGGAGCGGGAGTTTTCTCTCAGCCTGCCTACAGAGCGTTTAGCCTTTTTGCTTGCCATCGCGATTTATAATAATGAACGCTTAGATGGCGAAATGCTCGAAACGGATTTAGTGGATATTTTTCGTCATATCGCCTCAGCCTTTGAGCAATCTTCAGACAATATCGCCACCAAAGCCAACAATGCCATTAATGAATTGGTGAAACAGCGTTTTCTTAACCGTTTTAGCAGTGAATTTACTGAGGGGCTAGCGATTTACCGTTTAACGCCGCTTGGGGTTGGGGTATCCGATTATTATATCCGTCAGCGTGAATTTTCTGCCTTACGCCTTTCTGTGCAGTTAGCCATTGTGGCTGATGAAATCCAAAGTGCTTCAGAGGCAGCCGAGCAAGGTGGCGATGAACATCATTGGCGGCGTAATGTGTTTGCTCCGTTGAAATTTTCGGTGGCGGAGATTTTTGACAGTATCGATCTTTCTCAGCGAATTATGGATGAAAATCAGCAAAGCATTAAAGAAGAAATCGCTGAATTATTAACCAAAGATTGGCAGGCGGCGATTTCAAGCTGTGAACGTTTACTTGATGAAACCTCAAATAATTTACGAGAGTTGCAAGATACGCTCAATTCTGCTGGTGATAAGCTCCAAGCCCAATTATTACGCATTCAAGATTCGCTGATCGGTCAAGAAAATTTATCCTTTATCGATCAACTGATTACGGATTTACAAGCCAAATTAGACCGCATCATTAGCTGGGGGCAGCAATCCATTGATTTATGGATTGGCTACGATCGCCACGTGCATAAGTTTATTCGTACCGCCATTGATATGGATAAAAACCGCGTATTCTCTCAGCGTTTACGCCAATCTATTCAACATTATTTTGATAGCCCTTGGTATTTATGGACAGCCCAAGCCGAACGTTTGGTGGATTTGCGTGATGAAGAATTAGTCTTGCGTGAAGAAGATGCCCTTGGGGAATTGCCTGAGGAATTGCAATACGAAAGTTTAGCCGATTTGCACGAACAAATTGTCGAGCATATGCAAAACTTGCTGATCGCTTATCGTGAAAACCGTCGCCCGATTAATCTCAGTGAGGTGCTTAGAACTCAACTGGAAAACTATCCGCTCGCCCGTCATTTTGATGTCGCTCGCATTATTGTGGATCAAGCGGTGCGATTGGGAATGGCAAGTGGCGATTTAAGCGGGGTTTATCCGCAATGGGAAGCCATTAACCAACAAGGGGCAGAAGTGCAAGCCCATCAAATTGACGAATATAACTAAATCTAATTAAGAGAACCAACAATGACAGAGCCATTACAAGAGATACTTTCCGTAAAACAAGCCCAAGCCATTGCTAATCCACTTTTTCCTGTGGTGGATAGCCAGTTGCGTGCGGGGCGACATATTAGTCTGGAGCAATTAGACAATCACGCCTTTTTGATGGATTTTCAGCACGAACTGGATCATTTTTACCGCCGTTATAATGTGGAATTAATTCGTGCACCTGAGGGCTTTTTTTATTTGCGTCCCAAAGCGACCACGCTGATTGCACGTTCTGTCCTTTCAGAATTAGAAATGTTGGTGGGGAAAGTGTTGTGCTATTTGTATTTAAGCCCTGAACGCCTTGCTCAGCAAGGGATTTTCAGCACGCAAGAAGTGTATGATGAATTGTTAAATCTCGCCGATGAAAACAAATTGCTCAAGGCGGTTAATCAACGTTCTTCGGGATCAGATTTGGATAAGCAAAAACTTGCCGAGAAAGTGCGTGCAGCATTAAATCGCTTACGCCGTTTGGGTATGATTTCAACTGTGGGCGAACAACATAGCGGTAAATTTGTCATTTCTGAAGCGGTGTTTCGCTTTGGGGCAGAAGTGCGTGCAGGTGATGACCCAATGGAAGCCCAATTACGTTTGATCCGCGAGGGAGAAGCGGCAACGCCACAGTCTTTACAAGAAGAGAAAAGTGCGGTGCTAAAAAATGACGAATTTGAAGAAATTGATGAAGAAGGGGAAGAATAATGTCGAAGGAATTTGAATTAGAAAATGATGATTTAACCCTTGTCGATCAAGAAACAGAACAGGTAGAAAACGCACAAGAAAGCCTTGTCGCCACCTCACAAAGCGTTGAACGAGGAAAATTCCGCTCCCTTACCCTGATTAACTGGAACGGTTTTTTCGCCCGCACTTTTGATTTAGACGAACTCGTTACCACCTTATCAGGGGGAAACGGGGCAGGGAAATCCACCACAATGGCAGGTTTTGTTACTGCACTGATTCCTGATTTAACCCTTTTACATTTCCGCAACACCACCGAAGCGGGAGCGACCTCAGGCTCGCGGGATAAAGGGCTACACGGGAAATTAAAACCAGGTGTGTGTTATGCGGTGTTAGATGCGGTGAACTCACGTCATCAACGTGTTTTAGTGGGGGCAAGACTGCAACAAGTGGCTGGACGCGATAAAAAAGTGGACATTAAAACCTTTTCTATTCAAGGTTTACCGCTGTCTGTTACCCCAACCGCCGTGTTTACCGAAACTGTCAATGAACGCCAAGCACGCGTGCTAACGCTCAATGAATTAAAAGAGAAAATGGAAGCCGAAGGCGGGCAATTTAAGCAATATCATTCCATCACCGATTATCACGGAATGATGTTTGATCTCGGTATTATCCCGAAACGATTACGCTCTTCATCAGATCGAAGCAAGTTTTATAAATTGATCGAAGCTTCCCTTTACGGGGGGATTTCCAGTGCGATCACCCGTTCTTTGCGTGATTACTTATTGCCCGAAAATTTGGGCGTGCGTAAAGCCTTCCAAGATATGGAAAGTGCGTTGCGTGAGAACCGAATGACCCTTGAAGCCATTAAGGTTACCCAATCCGATCGTGATTTGTTTAAACATCTCATCACCGAAACCACAAACTATGTGGCATCGGACTATATGCGTAATGCCAACGAACGCCGTGGCAATGTGGAATCGGCATTGGCTCATCGTAAAGAATGGTATTTAGCCAAATCTGAACGGGATTTATCACAACATCGTTTAGTGGATTTCAGCCGCGAATTGGCAGAACTCAATGACAATGAGCAAACCTTAGAGGTGGATCACCAAAGTGCGGTGGATCATCTCAATTTAGTGTTAAATGCACTACGTCATCAAGAAAAAATTTCCCGTTATCAAGAGGACGTGGAAAGTTTACGCGAAAAATTAGAAGAACAAAAATTTGTTGTGGAAGAGGCGAGTGAACAACAGGAAGAAAGCCAAGCCCAATTAGAGCAGTATGAGCAAGAAGTGGATCAACTGCGTGGGCAACTAGCGGACTATCAACAAGCCCTCGATGCCCAACAAACTCGCGGTTTGCAATATCAACAAGCCATTCAGGCTCTTGAAAAAGCGAAAACCCTTTGCGGTTTAGCGGATCTTTCCACTAAAAACGTGGAAGATTACCACGCCGAATTTGCTGCACAGGCAGAGGAACTCACCAACAAGGTCTTAGAGCTAGAACAAAAAATGTCTATCTCTGAAATGGCAAAATCGCAATTTGACAAAGCCTATCAACTGGTTTGTCAAATTGCAGGTGAAATGCCTCGCTCGGCGGCGTGGGAAAGTGCGAAAGCCTTATTGCGTGAATATCCAAGCCAAAAAGTGCAAGCTCAGCAAACGCCTCAACTGCGTAGCAAATTGCACGAATTAGAGCAACGTTATCAACAACAACAAAGTGCGGTGCGTTTATTAAGAGAATTTAATCAACGTGCGGAATTGCAACTGGAAAATGCGGACGACATTGAAGCCTACTACGCTGAGCAAGAAAATTTGGTCGAAGAACTCAATGAAGAATTGTCTGAACAAGTTGAACAGCGTTCAACATTACGCCAAAAACGCGAGCAATTAAACGCCCGTTATAACGAGAATGCCACTAAAGCTCCAGCGTGGCTGACCGCACAATCTGCCTTAGAGCGTTTGCAAGAGCAAAGCCATTCCCGCTTTGAAGACAGCAAAGATGTAATGAATTTTATGCAATCGCTGTTAGTAAAAGAGCGTGAATTGACGATTAAACGGGATCAGCTTGAGCAAAAACGCCAGCAACTTGATGAGCAAATTTCGCGTTTAAATCAGCCCGATGGCTCGGAAGATCCGCGTTTGAATGTGCTTGCTGAGCGGTTTGGCGGTGTGTTGCTTTCTGAGCTTTATGATGATGTGCCGATTGATGACGCACCTTATTTCTCGGCATTATATGGCCCCGCTCGCCACGCCATTGTGGTGCGTGATCTGGAAGCGGTGAAAGCCCAATTAGCTCAACTTGATGATTGCCCTGATGATTTGTATCTGATTGAGGGCGATCCAAGTGCTTTTGATGACAATGTGTTATCCGCACAGGAATTAGAATTAGGCGTAGTGGTTCAGGTTTCCGATCGTCAATTACGCTATTCTAAATTCCCTGAAATTCCGTTATTTGGGCGAGCCGCACGGGAAAAACGCCTTGAGCAATTACACATTGAGCGTGATGAAATCTCAGAACAATACGCAGAATGTGCTTTTGATGTGCAAAAATGCCAGCGTTTACACGAACATTTCAGCCAGTTTGTGGGCTTACATCTTGCTTTAGCGTTCCAGCCAAATCCTGAAGAATTAATGGCAGAAATTCGCCGTGAACAAACGGAAATTGAGCGGGAATTAGGGCAGTTTAGCAGCACCGAGCAACAACTTCGTATTAAGTTAGACGGGGCAAAAGAAAAATTACAGCTACTCAATAAACTCATTCCGCAATTAAATTTACTTGATGATGAAAGTTTAATCGATCGCATTGAAGAATGTCGTGAGCAGTTGGATTTAGCGGAGCAAGACGAACATTTCATTCGTCAATATGGCGTTACATTGTCACAGCTTGAGCCAATTGCCAATACTTTACAGAGCGATCCCGAAAATTATGAGCGGTTAAAAGCGGAATACGATCACGCGGTTACTCAGCAAAAACAAGTGCAAATGCGAGTTTTTGCCCTGGCAGATGTGGCACAACGCAAAGCCCATTTTGATTATAAAGACAGCGTACAATCAGAAACCTCCGAGCTAAACGAACAGTTGCGTCAGCGTTTAGAGCAAGTACAGCAACAGCGTGAACAACAGCGTGAACAAGTGCGGCAAAAACAAATTCGTTTTGCTCAATACAACCAAGTGTACATTGAATTACGCAGCTCTTATGAAGAAAAAAATAAGGTGCTTAATGAACTGTTGGAAGAAATCAGTCAGCTTGGCGTACGTGCTGATGAAGGGGCAGAGCAACGTGCTCAAGCCCGCCGTGATGAGCTTTCGCAACAGCTTTCAACCGTGCGTAACCGCCGCCGCTATTTAGAAAAACAATTAACGCTTATCGAAAGTGAAAGTGAAAATCTGAACCGCCGTATTCGCAAAGCGGAGCGTGATTACAAAACACAGCGTGAGCTTGTGGTGGCAATGAAAGCAAGCTGGTGCGTAGTGTTGCGTTTATCTCGTAATAGTGATGTGGAAAAACGCTTGAACCGCCGTGAATTGGCGTATCTTTCTGCTGATGAATTGCGTTCAATGTCAGATAAAGCTCTTGGGGCATTGCGAACCGCGGTGGCGGATAATGAATATCTGCGTGATGCCTTGCGTTCATCGGAAGACAATCGCAAGCCTGAAAATAAAGTGCGGTTCTTTATTGCGGTGTATCAGCATTTGCGTGAGCGGATTCGCCAAGACATCATCAAAACAGAAGATCCGATTGATGCCATTGAGCAAATGGAAATTGAGCTTTCTCGTTTAACTGCAGAATTGATAAGTCGCGAGAAAAAATTGGCGATCAGATCCGAAAGCGTGGCGAATATTATGCGAAAAACCATTCAACGTGAGCAAAATCGCATTCGTATGCTGAACCAAGGGCTGCAAAATATCGCCTTTGGACAAGTGAAATCCGTGCGTTTAGTGGTGAATATTCGCGATACCCACGCAATGTTGCTTGATGCCTTGTCGGGCCATCAAGAAGAATATCAAGATCTGTTTAGTGATAATCGCATTACGTTCTCGGAAGCCATTGCGAAGCTGTATCAGCGATTAAATCCGCATATTGATATGGGGCAACGTACCGCCCAAACCATCGGCGAAGAGTTGCTTGACTACCGTAATTACCTCGATCTTGAAGTGGAAGTATTCCGTGGTGCAGACGGTTGGTTGCGTGCGGAAAGTGGTGCATTATCCACCGGGGAAGCCATCGGTACGGGTATGTCAATCTTGCTAATGGTGGTGCAAAGTTGGGAAGAAGAAAGCCGCCGTATTCGTGGTAAAGATATCGTGCCTTGTCGCTTGCTATTCCTTGACGAAGCGGCACGTTTAGATGGCAAATCCATCTCCACCTTATTTGAGCTTTGCTCTCGCTTGGATATGCAATTACTCATTGCTGCCCCTGAAAATATCAGCCCAGAGAAAGGGACAACCTATAAACTGGTGCGGAAAATTTCAGGCAACCAAGAGCAAGTTCACGTTGTCGGCTTGCGAGGCTTTGGTGTAAACGCCTAACTTAATCAAAGTGCGGTATAAAAATCTCTTATTTTTCGACCGCACTTTATTTCTCCTTCTGAATTTACGGAGCAAAAATGCATTATTTGTTTCTTGCTATTCTTTGTAGTGTTGCTGTTTCCGTATTGTTGAAAACAGCGAGAAGGTTTAATGTTGCAATTGAGCAATCTATTGCCTTTAATTATGTGGTTGCACTACTATTAAGCTATTTTTTACTGATACCTAATTTTCAAGGGCTGAGTTTTACTGATTTTATTATTCAAAATGAAAATAGCGGAATTTTTCTCGCTCTCGGGTTGTTATTACCGAGTATTTTTCTCATTATGTCAAAAGCAGTGGAACTTACGGGTATTGTGCGTGCTGATGCCGCTCAACGCTTATCGCTTTTTCTTCCTATTTTATCCGCTTTTATTTTGTTTGATGAAACACTTAATTTAGCCCGAGTTATCAGCCTTATTTTGGCCTTTTCCGCATTATTTTGTTTGATCAAAAAGCCTCGCGGACAAAATCAGCTTTCTATCAAGGGTGGGTTGAGTTTATTAAGTGTATGGCTAGGTTACGGTATGATTGATATTTTATTCAAACAAACTGCTAAAATGGGTAATGCCTTTCCTACAACTTTATTTATCGCCTTTACAATAGCAATGTGTGTAATGTTTGTATTTTTATTAATAAAACGTACGCAATGGCATTTATCAAGTTTGCTCGCCGGCATCATATTAGGTAGTTTGAATTTTATGAATATTCTATTTTATATTCGAGCACATCAATTCTTTAACCAAAACCCAACATTTGTTTTTGCTGGAATGAATATTGGTGTAATCTGCCTTGGTGCAATTATCGGCGTGGTTATATTTAAAGAAAAAATAAGTAAAATCAATGGGGTAGGCATAGTGCTTGGTATTTTAGCTATCCTCAGCCTATTTTATTTAGAACCTTTTTTAGCAAGGTAAGACAATGAAAGATGATTTCAGCTTTTTTATTTATGATTACGAAAGTTTCGGCATCAATCCCGCGACGGATCGCCCCGCACAGTTTGCGGGCATTCGTACCGATAAAGATTTCAACATTATTGGCGAGCCTGTGATGTTTTATTGCAAGCAAACCAATGATTATTTGCCCTCGCCCAGTGCGGTGATGGTAACGGGAATTACGCCGCAAGAATGCAATGAAAAAGGCTTATCCGAACCCGAATTTGCTCAACGCATTTTGCAAGAATTTTCCGTGCCGAACACCTGCGTAATGGGGTTTAATAATATTCGTTACGATGACGAAATGACCCGCTATACTTTTTACCGCAACTTTATTGATCCCTATGAATATAGCTGGAAAAACGGCAATTCTCGCTGGGATCTATTGGATTTGGTGCGGGCTTGTTATGCTTTGCGTCCTGAGGGAATAAATTGGGTTTATGATGACGCAAGAATGCCTTCATTCCGCTTGGAAAATCTCACCAAAGCCAATGGAATAGAGCATAGCAATGCACACGATGCAATGGCTGATGTGTATGCCACCATTGAAATGGCGAAGCTGATTAAGCAAAAACAACCGAGATTGTTCCAGTTTTTCTTTGAGCATCGCGATAAAAAATCCCTTGAAGCAATGATTGATACGGCGACGATGACCCCCTTAGTTCACGTTTCAGGAATGTTGGGAAATTATCGCGGCAATACCACTTGGATCGCCCCGCTTGCGTGGCACCCAACCAATAAAAATGCGGTGATTGTGTGTGATTTGGATAGCAATATCGAGGATTTACTGAGTAAAAGTGCGGTCGAATTACAGCAACATTTATACACGAAAAAATCCGAACTCGAACAGCAAGGGATTTTACCTGTTCCGTTAAAATTGGTGCATATTAATAAATGCCCAATTCTTGCCCCCGCGAAAACCTTATTACCTGAAAATGCTCAGCGTTTAGGCATTGATCGCCAGCGTTGTTTGGATAATCTCGCGAAATTGCGTGCAAATACGGAAATTCGCGATAAAGTGCTACAAATTTTTACTGACGAGCGGGTATTTGAGTCAAGTGATAATGTGGAAACGGAATTATACAGTGGCTTTTTTGGCATTAATGATAAAAACAATATGGCGATTTTGCGTGATTTACCGCCTGAAAAACTCTCAGAACACAATCTAACATTCCAAGATAAGCGGGTAGAGGCGTTGTTATTCCATTACCGTGCGCGACATTTTTATAAAACTTTGAGCAGAGCAGAGCAGGTGCGATGGGATAAATACCGCCGTAACAAGTTAGAAAAAAGTGCGGTGCAATTTGAGCAAGAATTACAAAACCTTGTGGAAGAAAACCAAAATCACCCTGAAAAATTGGCATTGTTGCAGCAAATTTATGAATATGGAGTGAAGTTATTAGGCTAAATTTGTGATGACGTAACAAATAAATCAATTTGACAACGCGAGTTTAAAAATCGAGTACATTGGTAACTCGATTTTTTTATTTTTTGCGTAGCGTTATCGTTCTACGTTGTGCAATCATTTTATAGTCGTTTAAGTTCAAAATAAAAGACAACGCTTTGATCCGCAGACAGTACAGCAAGGCGATGTAACGCCGTATTATTTTGAAATCAAACGACTATAGTTAAAGGCAAGGCAATCTTCCTTATATGCAAGAGAAGGCAACATAACCCAATGTAAAGTGTGGTGCTAAAAACAAGCATTTTTTAACACCGCACTTTTATTGAGCTAAGCGTAACGCCAAAGCCTCAAAGGACACCGTTTATCAGGCTAAGGTTTGTGCTTATCATAGTGGTATCGCAAAATTTGCTTTGATAAAAAGGAAATCCTTTGCTAGAATTAGCGGAAATTTTGGGGCTGATTCTGGATTCGACGGGATTAGCGAAGCCCAAGGTGCACGTCGAGGTGCGGTAGGCCTCGTAAATAAACCGCAAAAAAATAGTCGCAAACGACGAACAATACGCTTTAGCAGCTTAATAACCTGCTCATAGCCTTCTCTCCCCAGCTTCCGCTCGTAAGACGGGGATAAAGAGGAGTCAAACCCAAACGAGATCGCGTGGACGCCTCCGCTTGAGGATCGAAACGTTAAATTGAATCAAGCTAGCTTAGCTATCGCGTGTCTGTCCGCAGTGGTTAAGTGAAATTAAAGATAGACTAAACGTGTAGTGCTGAAGGTAGAGTAGTTTCGGACGGGGGTTCAACTCCCCCCAGCTCCACCAATCCTTATTTTTGTATCTTTTCTGTTTTAACAATTCAATAGAATCAATCACTTAACTATTTTTATTGTTTTCCTTGTTCAATCTCGCTTTAGTAATGGTTCTTTCATTTTTTCTGTAAAGTTAGTTCCCACGTTTTATTTTGCAGAAAACAAGGGGGCAGTTTCAGTTTTTTATTTTCTCCCAAATCTGCTTTTTCAACGTTTCTAAATCTAATGCTTTTAGTGCTTCAACATCAATTCTTAATGTATTAAGTCCAATACATTTGAAAAACTTATCTCTTTCTTTATCCGATTGTTTTTTGCTCTTATGAATAGGCCCGTCAAGCTCAATAATCAACAAGGCTTCTAATTGTTGATTGCAAAGGAGAAAATCAACGCGTTTTTGATTGATCTTCCAAAATAACTTCTGGTTGTATTGTTTCGGTGTTGCAATACAAGAAAAGGGGATTTGAGGGAAAATATAGTAATCGGGAAACGCCATTTTTAATTTTTGAAATAATCGCTGTTCAGAATGATTCATTAACCTTGTTCTTTTATATAAACGCCCATCTAATGGGCGAGGTTTTCTTTGCCTAAATACGGCAATTAAAAAGAGAGCCAAAGCAACTAAGCACGCAATCAATATCTGCAAAGTGGTTATCTTCATTTGTTATTTATCTCATTAATCATATTTTTAGCATTACGTCCTTATTTGAATTTTATTTAAGTAACCCGTTAATAGCAATGAATCTTTTCGCTTCATAATTCTTTAATCTTTCTTTACATTTTATTTCATTCAGTGCGTAAGCCATTAAAGTAATGCGTTACAACGTTGTGAGTTTCCTTGATTTTATCTCGTTTAACTAGTAAAAGTGATTTGTGCATAAGTCTGTGATTTATTTAATTCGTAGTTTTTACTAACCCGATAACATATTTCGCATAATGTATATTATGTTAAATAAAAGAAATAAAAAGTAACGTATCCTCTTTTTTATCCTTGCCCTCGTTTACTTTTGTTATTGAATATTAATTGTTTGTGAGTTGCTATTTGTTTAGCATTCAGAGAAATTAGATTAAGGTAATAAAATTTAAATCGTTACAATGTAACGATTTGAAATTATTATAGAAGAATAAAACGGAATAACGATGAGTATTCTAAAAATTATTTTGGTAAAAATAAGAGTTGAGTTACTCAATTTTAAAATGGCATAATATTCTGCTTCTCGGTTTACTATTAATATGATTTTAAATACAGGTGCTTTTATTAGTTTAGACGGTGAGAATTTCGATTGTTTATTACAAATTTTGGGGCTGTAGTAGATTAGCCCTAAATTTCACACCATTTTCGCAATATTTTTAACTGCTCTTTTGGTGTCCCAAAGTTAAACCGAAATTCACATTCCTTCAAGAATAAAGGAAAGTTTTTTCGGTTAATTCCATTATATTTTCGCAGTATCCGCTTCGTCTGATTCCAAAAGTTTTCAATGCCATTAATATGATTTTGTTTCACCGCAAATAGCTCGGAATGATTGATTCGTTCGTGGTGAAATTCACTCACATCAAGAGCATCATAACTGCGATAAGTGTCCGTATAAACCCAGCTATCAGGCTTGATTTTTCTTTTAATAACAGGGAGTAATGTTTCACTCTTGGTGTTTTCAACCACAACAGTAAATACCTTTCCTTGTCGTTTTAGCAACCCAAAAACAGCAACTTTTCCAGCCGCTCCTCGTCCTCGTTTTCCCTTTCGATGACCACCAAAATAGCTTTCGTCTAGTTCAATTTCCCCCTCAAAAATCTCGTTAACTTCAAGGGATAAATGATAGCCAATCACAAGCCTGATTTTATGGTAGAACAAAGCGGCTGTATTCGGTTGAATATCTAGCAAATTTGCTGCTGTTCTTGCAGTAACTTCTGCGACAAAAAACTCCAGCAGTTTTTTCTGTATGGATTTCTTTAATTTACAATATGTTATATTCATTTTTGTAGTATAGCATTGTTGCTAATCTACTACAGCCTCCAAATTTTTATTAATTTTCAATAATTCAATAACAAAAGCAAATGAAGGGTGGATAGATGTATTAGCAATATTTACAAAAAAATCTGTACCAATGGCACAGATTTTTTGTGTTAATCAACAAAACGGAGTTTAGGAGGTGATTTTTTGCTTTTTTGTTGCTCTGTTTGCTTAGGGTTTTCTTTAGGAGGATCGACAGCTTCAACAAAACTTAATGGCTGGCTTTCTTTAATTTGTTGCCCCTTCTCTACTTCTTCGTAGATTTCTTCAGGCTCAAACATAATTCCATCGCCATTTTCTCGAGCGTAGATTGCCATAGCTGCCCCCATTGGAACAAACACTTCTTGCGGCACACCTCGAAAACGTGCGTTAAATTGAATAAAATCATTGGTTAATGCCAAATTCCCCGTAGCATTACTCGACACATTCAACACAATTTGCCCGTCTTGCACATATTCTTCAGGTACCTTGACTTCTGGATAGGTAGCATCAACAACCAAATATGGCGTATAGTCATTATCGACCAGCCAATCATAATAAGCCCTTAATAAATAAGGGCGTTTAGGAGAAGGTTTACGTTTCATAAATTATTTATCATCCATCAAATTTCTTGGTGCTAATTCCCCTACTGATTGTCTAAATGAATCACGTTGAGATACTCGTTCAATATAATTGCGAATAGCTTTGCTACCCGCCCCAGTAAATTCAACGCCTAACTGCCGCATACGCCACAATAACGGTGCAATATAGCAATCAACAAGACTAAACTCTTCGCTCATAAAGTAGGGCGTTTGATTAAAAATTGGACCAATGGCCAGAAGCTCTTCTTTTAATTGTTTTAATGCTGCTGCCCGTTCAGTATCATCGCCTTTTTCTGCCTTAGTGAGCAAAGAATACCAATCTTGCTCAATTCTTAACATTAATAAGCGGCTTTTGCCACGTGATACGGGGTAAACTGGCATTAATGGCGGATGCGGAAAGCGTTCATCAAGATATTCCATAATAATACGAGAATTGAATAAGACAAGATCGCGATCGACTAAAGTCGGCAATGTGCCATAAGGGTTTAATTCCATTAAATCTTCAGAAATCGTATTTGGGCTGATTTCTTCTGTTTCGTAAGCTACCCCTTTTTCAGCTAAAACAATGCGTACTTGATGGCAGTAAATATCTTCTTTATTTGAAAAAAGCGTCATTATTGATCGTTTATTTGCCGCACTAGTCATTTATTCCTCCGCGAAATCTAAATTTATCTTAAAAATATAACGCACTATTCTAGCATAATTTCTTGTGAAATAGCTAAGTAAATTTATCGTTTATCCGGCTATCCTATTGATAATACATTGTTATTTAGCTCCGTACTCTGTTGTTTATATCCTTATCAAGGCCTAACAGAAAGCCAAGGTACAGGCTATTTGTGGAAGTGGTTCGAAAAAATAGAGATGACTGATAGAAAAGAAAAATGGCAAGTAAAAACTTGCCATTTGAACTGTATTTGAATAAGAAACGATTAACGTTTTGAGTATTGTGGGCGACGACGTGCTTTGTGTAAACCCACTTTTTTACGTTCAACGCGACGAGCATCACGAGTAACAAAGCCTGCTGCGCGTAATGCTGGACGTAATGTTTCATCATATTCAATTAATGCACGAGTGATACCGTGACGGATTGCACCCGCTTGACCTGAAATACCACCACCTTTAACTGTGATGTATAGGTCTAATTTATCAGTTAATTCAACCAACTCTAATGGTTGACGTACGATCATACGAGAAGTTTCGCGACCGAAATAGACGTCTAATTCGCGTTGGTTAATAGTGATTTTACCACTGCCCGGTTTGATAAATACACGAGCTGAAGAGCTTTTGCGGCGACCTGTGCCGTAGTTTTGATTCTCTGCCATTTTTCTCACCTCGTGATTAAATATCTAAAACTTGTGGTTGTTGTGCTGCGTGTTCGTGGTTAGGACCAGCGTACACTTTCAATTTACGATACATTGCGCGACCTAATGGGCCTTTTGGCAACATACCTTTAACCGCAATTTCAATCACAGCTTCTGGACGGCGAGCAATCATTTCTTTAAATGTCGCTTGTTTAATACCACCTACATAGCCAGTGTGCCAGTAGTAAATTTTATCGCTTTCTTTTTTACCAGTTACGGCAACTTTATCCGCATTGATAACGATGATGTAATCACCTGTATCAACGTGTGGAGTATATTCAGCTTTATGTTTACCACGAAGGCGACGTGCTAATTCAGTCGCTAAACGACCTAAAGTTTTACCTGTCGCATCTACTACATACCAGTCGCGTTTAACCGTTTCTGGTTTTGCTACAAAAGTTTTCATTAATTAATTACCAATAAAATAATATTAATACCCAGTGTTCAAATTTGAACACAACCATGAATCTCAATCTTCACCCCTTCGAGTGTGATCTCGATAAAATAATGTGCGGTGGGAAAGCCGACACATTCACAGGGTCGGGCGATTATACAAGAGCTTTAGCAAAAAAACAAACGAAAAAAGCACCGCACTTTGAAATTCCTAGGAAATTTCTATTATTTTTTCGCATTTGATGTTTCATCTTTTATTTTTGAACGTTTACGCTATCTCATTCCAAGAAAAAGCATCGAACAAGTGTTGCCATTGTTCATCTAAAGGTGCGGTGATTTTTAACCGATTTTTTGTTATAGGGTGGTTAAACGCGAGCGTTTCTGCGTGTAACATTAACCGTTGCACGCCAGTATGTTCGCTTAAAGCGCGGTTTTGATGCAAATCGCCATATTGCGTATCCCCTAAAATAGGGTGAAAAATATGCTTTAAGTGACGACGTAACTGATGTTTTCTGCCCGTATGTGGAATGAGTCTAACCAAAGAATAACGGCTGGTTTGATAACGCCCTACCCCATAAGGCATTTCCACTGTTTTTAAGCCTTCATAATCCGTGATCGCCTCTTGCGGTGCTTTATCTTGCTGAGCAAATTTATCGGCGATTTTATCTAATTGAACTTTCAGCGGATAATCAATCCTGCCCTGTTCTTTGAGATAACCTCGCACCACCGCCAAATAGCTTTTTTCCACCTGCTTTTGTTCAAATTGCTCGCACAACAATTTGGCAATTTCCCCATTCAAGGCAAACAGCAATACGCCAGATGTCGGGCGATCTAAGCGATGAATAGGAAAAACGTGCTGCCCAATTTGATCACGCAAAGTTTGCATCACAAATTGGGTTTCGTGGCGATCAAGCCAGCTACGATGCACCAACATTCCCGCTGGCTTATTCACCGCGACCAAATATTCATCTCGATAAAGAATATTAAGTGCGGTCATTTTGAGCGTTGCAAACTTCTTCGATGGCTTTCAACGGCTCAATTAAGCGTTGCACTTCCACAATATCCTTTTCTTTTAAGGCTTCTTCAATATAAGGCACAATCGCCATTTTGTGCGGTAACGGTTCGTTGCTTTCAATAATGGCATACATTCTCGGAATAAACACCCATTGCAACCATTCGTGTGCATTCATTGTGTCGATACAAAACGGTTCAACGCTGTCAAATGCTGCCGCTTCAGGTGCAACGGCTTGCCAAAGGGATAATTCTTCCATTGCTTTTTGTAACTGTTGTAACTGATATTTTGTTTGTTCACGCATTGTGGATTCCTTAATTTGCTTTCTCATCTTATTCTGCCTAAAATGTGGCATTCACCTTTCGTGCAGAAACAAAGGCGTTATGATACCACAAAGCTAAGTGCGAAAAAACGCAATCGCTTTCCTATAAATTAAGGCAGAAAATGTATTTAATTGAAGCTTTTTTTACCCTTACCGAACCCAACAATGCGGTTTACCCATTGATTAATCAAGTGATTGAACAATGGCGTTATAACGGGCAAATTCTTGGGCGAGAAATTCCCCTTTTTCACGCTGAATTAGAACACCAGCAAGGCATTGCCGTGCGTGTGGTTTGCCCCGAACAACAAAGCCTGCTGCCCGAATTTAATAATTCAGCGGTACAAAGTGCCTTAGATAAGGCACAAAGTGCGGGGATAAATTTTGATAGTTTTCAAGTGATTGCTGATGATCTCAATTCCGATCTCACCTATCAAGGCGAACGCCCAAGCTGGCAAGTGCTTTACACCACCTATTTGCAATCTTGCTCACCGTTGCACAGTGGCGATGATAACTTGCCTATTCCACTGTATAAATTTTTCAAAAATGCACCGCACTTGAGTTTAGATCTCATCAAATGGCAAGAGAATTGGCAGGCTTGCGATCAGTTACAAATGAACGGCACGGCTCTAGAAAGCCAAGCCCTTGCTGAAATTTCTGATCTGCACAGCAATTTATCCAAACACGGTTATGCCTTATGCCAAGAAATTGAGCAATACACCGGCATTCCGACTTACTATTATTTATATCGCATCGGCGGCGAAAGTTTGCAAGCCGAACAACAACGCCGCTGTCCAAGCTGTCATAAAAATTGGGCATTAAACGCACCGCTCTTTGATCTGTTTGATTTTAAATGTGATGACTGCCGTTTGGTATCAAATTTATCTTGGCACTGGCAATAAAAATAATAAAAGACTATATTTGCTTAGCATAACTGTAATAAAAGGAATAAAACAATGAGCCGTTATTTAATTACTTTTGATATGGATACAAATTGCCTTAAAGAGAACTATCACGGAAATAGCTATAACAATGCCTATTATGATATTAGAAATGTATTAGAACAACACGGCTTTGATAATTTACAAGGGAGCGTTTATTTAGGCAGAGAAGGGATTAGTGAAGCACACGGCACAATTGCAATCCAAGAACTTACCGCTAAATTCGATTGGTTTTATCCTTGTACTTCAAATATTAAATTTTATCGTATCGAAAGTGATCTTAATGCTGATTTCATTGCTTATCAAATTCATCAGGCAAAACAAAGATTTAATCAAAGATTAGCAATGCTAGAAAAAAATCTCATTGACGCAGGATTAACGCAAAAGCAAATCAAAGAAATATTAAGTAAAGAAGTTTTTGCTTTAGAAGATATGAAATAATAAAACAAGGAAAAATATGAGTTACAACCACCAAAGTTTACACGCCTTAAAATTAGGGCAAGAAACAAAATATGCACAACATTACGACCGCACTTTACTGCAAGCCGTGCCTCGTCAATTAAACCGAGCGCAACTTGGGATTGTGGAAAATCAGCCTTTTACTTTTGGCGCAGATATTTGGACAGCTTATGAAATCTCGTGGCTCAATCCTAAAGGCGTGCCGCAAGTAGCGATTGCGGACGTGGAAATTGATTTTCGTAGCGAGAATTTGATCGAATCAAAAAGTTTTAAGCTCTATCTCAACAGCTTCAATCAAAGCCATTTTAACAGCTCTGCCCAAGTGCAACAGATTTTGCAACAGGATTTGGCGGATTGTGCCAAAGGTGAAGTGAAAGTGCGGTTAAATTCTTTAGCAAATTATGACCGCACTTTTATTGCCAGCCTACAAGGTGAATGTATTGATGAACAAGATATTAAAATCACCGATTATCAATTTAACCCACATTATTTGGAAAACAGCACGCAAGGCGAACAGGTTGTCGAAGAATATTTAGTCAGCCATTTGTTAAAATCAAATTGTTTAATCACACAACAACCCGACTGGGGTTCGTTGCAAATTCATTATGTGGGCAAACGGATTGACCGCGAGAATTTGTTGCGTTATTTGGTTTCTTTCCGTCAGCATAACGAATTTCACGAACAATGCGTTGAGCGAATTTATTGTGATTTAATGCGTTTTGCTCAGCCTGAAAAGCTCACCGTTTACGCCCGTTACACACGCCGCGGTGGGTTGGATATTAATCCGTTCCGCTCGAACTTTGAAACCGTGCCGCACAATGCACGCTTAGCCAGACAATAGGAGGTCGCAATGGCAAATATTCATTATGTGAATCCCCGTGGGAGTATGGAACAGCTCTCCCATTTTGAAGTGGAAATGCTAACAAAGCAGGCGAAAAGTGCGTTGTATCAACTTTATCGCAACTGCTCGCTTGCGGTGCTGAATTCTGGTGCGGTAACGGATGATAGCCGTAAATTGCTCAGCCAATATCCCGATTTTGACATTGAGCTAGTGGCAACAGAGCGAGGCATTACGCTGAAATTATATAATCCCCCTGAAAGTGCGTTTGTGGATCAGCATATTATCCGCAATATTCAGTATCATCTTTTTGCGGTGCTGCGTGATATTGTGTTTGTAAATGTGCTAAACCAACGCATTAACCCTTGCCATAAGCAAGACAGCGACTCCATCACTAACCAAGTCTTTTCCATTTTACGCAATGCTAAAGCCTTAATTGTGGGCGAATTGCCTAATCTTGTGGTGTGTTGGGGTGGGCATTCCATCAATCAAACAGAGTACCAATATTGCCGTGCGGTGGGGCTAGAGTTAGGGTATCGAGAGCTGAATATCGTAACGGGCTGTGGGCCGGGCGTAATGGAAGCCCCAATGAAAGGTGCAGCGATTGGACACGCCAACCAACGTTATAAACAAAGCCGTTTTATTGGCATTACTGAGCCGTCGATTATCGCCTCTGAGCCGCCAAATCCGATTGTGAATGAGCTGATTATTATGCCTGACATTGAAAAACGCCTTGAAGCCTTTGTGCGAATGGGACACGGCATTGTCATTTTCCCTGGTGGGCCAGGGACATTTGAAGAATTGCTATATATTCTAGGCATAAAACTCAATCCAGCCAATCAAGCCCAACTGCTCCCGCTCATTTTGACTGGACCAAAAGAAAGTGCGGATTATTTTGCCACCATTGATCGTTTTATCGGCAAAACGTTGGGCGAAGAGGCACAATCTTTGTATCAAATTATCATTGATGATCCTGCGGCGGTGGCTCGTCATATGAAATCGGCAATGGAAAAAATTCGCCAATCACGCTACGAAAATAACGAAGCCTATGGTTTTAATTGGTCGTTAAAAATCGATCCCGAATTTCAAACGCCTTTTATTCCAACCCACGAAAATATGGCAAATCTTGATCTTCATATGAATCAAAGCAAAGTGAGCCTTGCCGCTAATTTACGCCGTGTGTTTTCTGGCATTGTGGCTGGCAATATCAAACCTGATACGCAAGATCGCATCGCAGAGCTAGGCAAATTCCAGCTCAAAGGGGATAAAGCTTTAATGGAAAAAGTGGACAATGTGCTACAAGATTTCATCACCCAACACCGAATGAAATTGCCTGACGGCGAAGCTTACGAGCCTTGTTATGAGATTATTCGTTAGTAAATAATTAGCCTCCCTTACTCTTGAATTATACGGCTTGTAGCCGTATAATTTCTTCATAATATCAATAGAACAGAGCAAATTATTATGCAAACTAAAATCCCCAAAGCTCGATTAGAAGCAAAAGTAAATCCTGAAATTTATCAATTATTTAAACAAGCCGCAGCTATTACTGGACGCACATTGACAGATTTTATTGTTGATGTGGTATATAAAGAATCCGTAAAAACAATTGCAGAACACCAATCCATACAATTATCTGTGGCAGATCAAGCACATTTATTGGAACATCTTGATTCTTATGAGATCAATCCCGCAATGGAAGAAGCCCTTTCAATGCACCAACAATTTTTAGCAAGGAAAAATACTCGTGCAGATTGATTTGGATAATATTGATGTCATCACCCTCTCCCAGTTAAAAATAGAGAGAAAATCTTTCTGCAGTCTTTCGCCTGAGTTAAATCGCTATTTCTACACCCAAGTTTCACAAGATGAAAGAAAAGCATTATCAAAATGTTTCATCTTAGTACATCAAAAAACCGCTCAAATTATTGGTTATTACACGCTTTCCGCCACCGCAATTAATGTGAGCGATATTCCTGAAATACAAATCAAACAAGAAATTCGTTATCCCAATATTCCTGCCGCATTAATTGGACGATTGGCGATTGATGAACGCTTTATTGGTTGTGGTTATGGCAAGTTTCTCATTGCTGATGCTATCAGTAAAATCAAAGATTCAAATCTTGCCGTTGCCGCCTTATTAGTTAATGCGAAAGATGAACAAGCCATGGTGTTTTACCGCAAACTAGGCTTTATTGCTTTTCTTGAGCGGCAGAACACCCTATTTCTTCCTCTAACTAAATTGCTCAAAAAATAATAATGTTACCGCTCAGAACAAACGGCAATTAATGCCGTTTTAGTTATCCTCTTGAAAGGTAAGAATCAGCGGGCAGATTCCTTTTGGGGATTGGGTCAGTAAGGAAAAAAACTGCTTCAGATCTGACCGCACTTTAGCATTAATTTGTAGAGCTTGTTGTAAGTGCGGTGCGATTTTTTCATCAATTTTTTCTTGGAATTGACACATTAACAAACGCTCGGCGTACATACCTGAATGATAATAATGTAACGCCCCGGGCAAATTGTTCTCAAACAATGTCCCAATTTGACAACAATCTGCCAGTATTGCCATCAATGCAGCGTCTTCACCGCCAAATTTTTGGAATAACATATCTTGCGGATAACCACCGCAAGCTAAAAACAATCGTCTTCTGAACACTTTATTACTTGCTACAATCAAGCATAAACGATACCAAGCCTCAGAAAATCCAGGGTGATCTAAATATTGTTGCGGAAAATCTACGGGATAAAGTGGTAAGCAAATTCCCCCCAATTGAGCAAGTTGAGAAAAGATAAAAGGGGCATTTTCCAATGCACCAGCTTGATAGGCATCATCTGCATCAAGAAAGGCGATCAAATCCGCTTCACTTTGTAAAGCTCCCCAATTTCTTGCTTTAGCAACACCGCTGTTATGCGGCATTTTTTCAATACGAATACGCTTATCAGATTGTGCAAGGCGTTGCATTTGATCCCAAGTGTTATCTATTGATCCATCATCAATCAACCAGACATATTGCACACATTGATGTTGCAAAACACTTTTGACTGCACGAATTAAGGTTTTTTGTGCATTGTAGCAAGGAATAATCACATCTAATGTTAAACTAGTTTGATTGATGGTTTTTGTATCATTTTCACCGTACATATTAAAAACCTTTAACTCCTTAACCCAACCCCACGGCTAATCAGATAATAGGCGATGCCGTAAAGTGCGGTGATAAAAATGCCTAAAACGCTGAAGGTGTAAACAAGGCTGACATCTTGAATGCCGAGAAAACCGTAGCGGAAGCCGCTGATCATATAAACAATGGGGTTAAATTTTGACACGACTTGCCAGAAAGGTGGCAGTAAGGAAATGGAATAAAATACGCCGCCGAGATAGGTTAATGGTGTTAAAACAAAAGTGGGAATAATGCTGATATCGTCAAAAGAGCGCGCGAAAACTGCATTGATCAAGCCCCCTAGTGCAAAACTGGCGGTGGTGAGTAATAAGGTGGCAACAATTACCGACCAAGAATAAATCTGTAATGGCACGAAAAATAACGAAACCAAGGTAACAAGAATGCCAACACTCAATCCGCGCGCCATTCCGCCAGCCATATAGCCTAAAATAATAATGTGCGGTGAAGTTGGTGAAATTAGCAGTTCTTCCACGTTACGGGCGAATTTTGTGCTATAAAAAGATGATGCCACATTGGCGAAAGAATGAGTTAAAGCAGACATCATAATCAACCCCGGCACGATAAATTGCATATAGCTAAAGCCGTGCATTTCGCCAATACGATGGCCAATCAGCTGACCGAAAATCACAAAATATAAGGTCATTGTGATCACAGGCGGCACAAGGGTTTGCACCCAAATTCGGGTAAAACGGCGTACTTCTTTCACAAAAATAGTTTGAAAGGCAACCCAAGCTAAACTCATTATTGCACTCCTTTATTCAATGCCATTGAAACAAATAATTCTTCTAAACGGTTGGCTTTATTACGCATACTCAACACTTGCACGCCTTGTTGCGTCAGTTGTGAAAATAGCTGATTTAAACCCTGCTCTCTTTTCACTTCCACTTCAAGCGTATTATTATCTAGCCAAGTGACGTTGTAACCCATTATTTCAGGCTTAACCGCTTGCGGCGCTAAATCAAAAATAAAGGTTTCCGTTTCCAGCTTCGCCAATAAGGCTTTCATTGACATATTTACCACTAAACGCCCTTGCTGAATAATGCCAATATGACGGCAAAGCATTTCCGCTTCTTCTAAATAATGGGTGGTGAGAATAATGGTTGTGCCTTGCTCATTGAGTTCGCGTAAAAATTCCCACATCGTACGGCGTAATTCAATGTCCACGCCCGCTGTAGGTTCATCGAGAATGAGCAATTTAGGGTGATGCATTAAGGCTCGAGCGATCATCAAACGGCGTTTCATTCCCCCCGAAAGCTGGCGGGATTGCTGATAGCGTTTGTCCCACAAATCCAGTTTTTTCAACCAAATTTCCGCACGCCCCAACGCCTCTTTGCGAGGAATGCCATAATAACCCGCTTGATTGGTGAGAATATCAATCACGCGCTCAAATTGGTTAAAGTTAAACTCTTGCGGCACTAAACCGATATTCTGTTTTAACTGACTTGGATTGCTATCCAAATCCGCACCAAACACTTTCACATTACCTGATGTTTTATTCACCAAAGAACAAATAATCCCAATGGTGGTGGATTTTCCCGCGCCATTATGCCCAAGCAGCGCATAAAAATCCCCTGCTTCAACACTCAGATCAATGCCGTGCAAGGCTTTGACCCCGTTTTTATATTCTTTGGTTAATCCTTTGATTTCTAATGCTAACATTCAATGTTCCGTTAAGTTTATTAAAATTTTACACCGCACTTTTTAAATCATAAGTAAACAAAGTGCGGTGCAAATTTCGCTGATTTTTGACTTAAATTTTACTCACGTCAAATAAATCCAAATTAATGCAATCTGGTGTACCGTAAAATTTGGCAAGGGCTTGACGTAAGGTTTCTGCGCGTTTTGGTAACCCTTTCGTGGCATAGCTTTTCACTTGTTCATAAACGGCTTGCTTGAAAGGCTGGGTATCGCCGGGGTTGCCATTGAGATTATCACTGCTCGCAATATAGCGAAATCCTGCCGCGGTGGCTAAAATCCATTCTAATGCTTGTGGCTTTACTTCCACTTGCTCAAATTCTCGCTGACGTTGTTCAGAACGTCCGTCAGGTTCGTACCAATAGCCAAAATCTTCTAATTTACGCCGCTCTTTGCCGGCAATCAGCCAGTGTGAAATCTCGTGCAAGGCACTACTGTAAAAGCCTCGCGCAAAATAAATGGCATTGTAGGGGCAATCTTCATTCGCTGGCACATAAAGCGGTTCATCACCGCCTTTTACTAATTTGGTATTGTATTCTTGTTCAAAGCACTGATTAAAAATGGCGATAATATCTTCTAAACGATGTTCCATCACGACTCCAAAAAATAATAAGGCACAAAATCTGTGCCTGAAAATTTGAAAACGCTTTATTTTAACATTTATGGCGGTTTAGCTACATTAATTATTTTAAAGGGCGGACACACAGGTCCGCCCCTACACTCGAATATAATGATAACTTATTGTAACTAAATAACTTTTCGTAGGGATAGACCTATGTGTCTGCCCGAAAAAAAGCCTTTATTTTAAGCTATCACTTTGTTGCAACGCTTCAATCCGTTTTTCCAACGGAGGGTGGCTTAAAAATAATGAGGCTAAGCCGCCTGTTCTGCCATTAATACCAAAAGCGGCGAACTGCCCTTCCATTTGTTGTGGCTCGTGAATTTGTTGTAGGCGACGTAATGCTGCGATCATTTTTTGTTTGCCGACTAAATGGGCTGAGCCCGCATCCGCACGGTATTCACGGTAGCGAGAGAACCACATCGCAATCATACTCGCCAAGAAACCGAACACCACTTCTAGCACCATTGAAACTAAGAAATACATTCCGCTGTTGCTCTCGCCGTCATCGTTGCGATTGCTGGAAACTACGTTAGCAATCAGACGAGAAATGAAGATCACGAAAGTGTTCAACACCCCTTGCAATAAGGTCATCGTTACCATATCCCCATTTTGAATATGGCTGATTTCGTGAGCGATCACCGCTTCTGCTTCGTCTTTGGTCATTGCGTTGAGCAATCCTGTACTCACGGCAACCAGAGAATTACTTTTACTCGCTCCCGTGGCAAAGGCATTAACGTCCGCAGAATGGTAAATCGCCACGGTTGGCATTGGAATATTTGCTTGGCGTGCCTGCGTTTCAACAGTGTTGAGCAACCAACGTTCTTGCTCTGTGCGAGGCTGCTCGATCACCTGCCCATTCACCGATTTTAATGCCATTGTTTTGGATAAAAACAAGGAAATCAACGATCCGCTGAAACCAAACAACGCAGCCATAATGAGTAACCCGCTGGCATCTTGGGCGCGGATTCCCGTTAAACTCAAAATAATGTTGAAAACGATCAACACCGCCATATTCGTGGCTAAAAATAATAAAATTCGCATCATAAAACGTTCCTCGCTGTGAGTATGTGGTTGATTATCCAATAAATAATTAAAGGAATAACCAATATAATTATAAATTTTGTAATTTCAAGATTTAACGGATCAGTTTTCCCATAAACTCATCTGTTTTTCTTCTTGTTGCTCGGGTAAATTAACCTGTAAGCCAATTAATCGAATGGATTTATCCTGACGACGTTGCCAAATTTGCGATAACAATGCACGAAAATTTTCGTGCTGAAAACTGACCGCACTTTTTTCTAGCGTGGTAATTTGAAAATCCTCAAATTTGAGTTTAATCCCGATTTTATTGAGTTTTTCCAAAGAAATATGCGGACAAGCCCGCTGTACACGCTCTATTAATTGCGGGTAGAGGTGCTCTAAAACCGCCTCGCCGTCACGCAGCTCAGTGATATTTTGCAATAATGTTGTTTCCACCCCAACAGATTTGCGTAACCGTTCAGGTTGCACTTTTCGTTCATCAATTCCGTGGCTAAACGACCAAATACGCTGCCCCACTTTACCTAATTGATTTAACAATAAATGTTGTTCAAAACTTTGCACGTCAGCACAGGTTTTCAGCCCCATTTCTAACAAACGTTGCGTTGTCACTTTTCCGACACCGGGAATAGCACTTAATGGCAACTTTCTCACAAACTCCGCCACTTCATCGGGGTGAGTCACAAACTGCCCATTAGGCTTATTTTTATCCGAAGCAATTTTGGCTAAAAACTTCAATGGTGCAACGCCCGCTGATGCAGTTAGTTGGGTTTCCTGCCAAATTTTTTGACGGATTTCTTGAGCTATCCAAGTGGCTGAGCCTGAGCATTTATCGCAATCTGTAACATCTAAATAGGCTTCATCAAGAGATAACGGCTCAACCAAGTGTGTATAACGATAAAAAATTTGCTGAATTTGTTGCGACACCTGTTTATACAATGCCATATTTACAGGTAACAGAATCAAATTCGGACAAAGCTTCAAGGCCTGTGCTGTTGGCATCGCACTATGCAAACCGAATTTCCTCGCTTCATAATTGCAGGTACTCAACACACCACGCTGAGCTGCCCCTCCCCCAACAGCCACAGGCTTCCCTCTGAGATGCGGTTTATCTCGCAACTCAATGGAAGCATAAAAGCAATCCATATCAATATGAATAATTTTTTGCGTAGTTGGCATAGTTTAAATGTAAAGTGCGGTATGATTATGAGGATATTTTACTGTATATTTATGCAGTATTAAAATTTTTTTATTATATTGATAATGTGAGAAAGTTTTTAAGACCTCTAAAGAGGTGGAATGCAAGTAAAATTTAAGTATAAAATCTGTGCCTTAATATTTTAAAGGCACAGATTTTCTTAGTTTTTTCTAATTATTTCACCATTAATGGCTTCACTTTCCAGATTTTTTCTGCGTATTCTTTGATCGTGCGGTCTGAGGAGAAGAAGCTCATATTGACGATATTTTGTAACGCACTGTTTGTCCAAGCCTTTTGATCACGGTATTTTTCATCAACCCGTTTTTGGGCTTCCACATAGCTTTGGAAGTCGGCAAAGGATTGATAATAATCGTGATAGCACAAGCCATTAAGCAAATCTTGATAACGGTGCGGGTCATTCGGGGAGAAGAAGCCTGATGTGATTTGGTCGATCACTCGGCGAAGCTTTTCATTGCTTTGGTAAATGTCGTAAGGGCGGTATCCGTTACGACGTAACGCTTCCACTTCCTCAACGGTATGACCAAAAATGAAAATGTTATTTTCGCCCACATTTTCCAAGATTTCTACGTTTGCCCCGTCTAATGTGCCAAGGGTTAATGCGCCATTAAGAGCGAACTTCATATTACTTGTGCCTGACGCTTCCGTTCCTGCGAGAGAAATTTGCTCGGAAATATCCGCAGCAGGAATGATGATCTGAGCAAGGCTGACGCTGTAGTTTGGAATAAACACCACTTTCAGGCGACCTTGCAAGCGTTCATCGTTATTGATGATTTTCGCCACATCATTGATTAAATTAATGGTTTGTTTCGCCGCATAATAGGCTGATGCCGCTTTCCCTGCAAGAATGAAGACGCGTGGTGTCCAGTCTTTTTCTGGATTCTCTAGCATTTCGTTATAACGTGCAACGATATGCAAGACGTTGAGAATTTGGCGTTTGTATTCGTGGATACGCTTCACTTGCACATCAAATAAGGCATCAGGGTTTAATTCAATCCCCAATTCTTTTTTCACATAATCGGCTAAACGCTGTTTGTTTGCACGTTTAATTGTGGGAATGGCTTGTTGCACTTCTGCGTCATTGATATGGGCTTTGAGTTCTGTCAATAAGCTCAAATCACGGCGCCATTCCGTGCCAATATAACGATCAAATAATGCAGATAAATCTGGGTTTGCCACTGCAATCCAACGGCGTGGTGTAATACCATTGGTAACGTTAGTGAAGCGTTCTGGGTAAATATGAGCAAAATCCGCAAAGGTTGAAGTAACCATTAAATCTGAATGGATTGCCGCTACCCCATTGACTTTGTGCGATCCCACAACGGATAACCAGCCCATACGTACTTTGCGTACATCGCCTTCTTCGATTAAAGATACGCGACGAATGAAATCATCGTCTGTAGTAACATAAGTGCGGACATATTCTAAGAAATAATCATTGATTTCAAAGATAATTTGTAAATGGCGCGGTAAGATTTTCGCCATCATTTCCACTGGCCAAGTTTCTAATGCTTCCGACATTAATGTGTGGCAAGTGTAAGAGAAAATGCGGCGGCACATATCCCACGCGGTTTTCCAGTCATAGCCTTCTTTATCCACTAAAATGTACATTAATTCAGGAATAGCCAATGCGGGGTGAGTATCATTTAGGTGGATTGCCACTTTATCGGCAAGATTTTTCACGCTGCCGTGAGTGCGTTTGTGGCGTTTGATAATATCTTGTAACGATGCGGAAACTAAAAAATACTCTTGGCGTAAACGCAATTCGCGTCCTGCCCAAGTGGAATCATCAGGATATAACACGCGAGAAACGTTTTCGCTGGCGGCACGTTGTTCCACCGCACGGAAATAATCACCACGGTTAAATTCTGCCAAGTTGAAAGAATCCCCTGCGTGGGCGCTCCATAAACGTAAGGTTGCCGCACTGTCATTGGCATAGCCTGGGATCATTTGGTCATAAGCCAATGCGACAATTTCTTCCTTGCTATCCCACACGCATTTTTTGCCTTCAAAATGAATATGCCCACCGAATTGGATATTGAAACGTTTAGATGGACGAATAAATTCCCAAGGTGCGCCTTTTTCTAGCCACGCATCAGGTTTTTCTACCTGTTTGCCGTCTTCAATGGCTTGTTGGAACATTCCGTATTCATAACGAATACCATATCCCATCGCAGGAATAGCCAAGGTGGCGATAGAATCCATAAAACACGCAGCTAAGCGCCCTAAACCGCCGTTACCTAAACCGGGATCGACTTCTTTTTCGATGATTTCTTCTAAATCTACATCAAGCTCTGCTAATGCGTCTTTAGCAAGGGTGTAAACGCCTTCCGCAATCAATGCATTAGATAGCGTGCGTCCCATTAAATATTCCATTGATAAATAATAAACACGGCGTGTTTTTTCATCACGGGATTGACGGGCGGTAGAAATCCAGCCCTCTGTAACCAGATCACGCACTGCATAAAGGGTGGCGTTTAGCCAATCACGTTGGCTTGCTTCTTGTGGGGAACGTCCAATTAAGAAAATCAATTTATACACAATCGCTTTTTTCAGCGATTCTGTGGTTTGCTCAGGTTGGTTATAAGAAAATGGAAAATCGATGTTATCCATTGTCATAAGTGGCTCTCCTAATTTATTTCAAATTAAAATCGGCGTATTTTTATCCTTTTCGAATAAAAATACAACAAAAATTATCCCAAAACCGTGGATTTTTCTACCGCACTTTTCCACTATGCTGTTTAAGCACTTGGTTTTGGGAAATCATCATTGGGTTATAAAATACGTTGATATAAATCTTGATAATGTCTGGCCGCAATTTGCCAGCTGAAATCTTGCTCCATTGCAACCACACGCACGCTTTGCCATAGGCGTTGTTTTTGCCAAAGTGCAAAGGCGTTGTTAATCGCCCAACTTAACCCTTGTGCATCGGCATCATTAAACACAAATCCTGTGGCTTTGCGCGCTTTGATGTTTTCAGAATAGCTATCCACCACCGTATCTGCCAATCCGCCTGTAGCACGCACGAGCGGTAATGTGCCGTATTTCAAGCCATAAAGCTGGGTTAAGCCACAAGGCTCAAAGCGACTTGGCACGAAAATCACATCTCCCCCTGCGATAATGAGATGGGATAAGGCTTCGTCATAGCCAATTTTCACCGCGATATTTTCAGGATAATAGGCGGCAAGTTGGCGTAACCCCTCTTCTAAATGGGCTGCCCCCGAACCTAACACCACAAGCTGACCGCCTTGTTGTACCAAAGTTTCGGCACTTTGTAGCAATAAATCCACGCCTTTTTGCTCCGTGAGGCGGGTAACCATCACAAATAATAATGTCTCTGGATTTTGCGGTAAGTTGAAATAGGCCTGTAATTTTTCTTTGTTTTTACGCTTGCCTGCCATTGCTTTTAATTTGTAATGATCTTCAATGTACTGATCCACATTCGGGTTCCAAATTTGCTCATCAACCCCATTAAGAATGCCGACTAAACGCCCCTCGTGGCGTAAAGCACTTAATAAGCCTTGCAAGCCGTAACCAAATTCTGGCGTGGTAATTTCTTGGGCGTAGGTTGGGCTAACGGCAGTCACCACATCTGAATAATAAAGCCCTGATTTTAAATAGGAAATTTGTCCGTGCAACTCTAAGCCATTAATATTGAACATTTCCCAAGGTAGCCCTAACTCAAATAAATGATGATAAGAAAATACCCCTTTATAGGCGAGATTGTGAATGGTAAACACCGATTTTGCGGGGCGACCTTTCGCCGCCAAGTAGGCACTGGTTAATCCAGCGTGCCAATCGTGCGCGTGCACCACTTCCGCTTGCCACCACGCATCTAAGCCTACCGCAAGCTCTGCCCCAACCCAACCGAGCAAAGCAAAGCGTTTATAGTTATCGGCGTAATCGTTATACCATTGATCGTGATAAGGGTTGCCCTCTCTGGCATACAAGTGCGGTGCGTCAATTAAATAAACCCCTAGCCCGTTATATTCGCCATAACGTAGCACAATATGCCCAGCAAAATTATCAAATTCCGCCACCACAACGGTGTTAGGAATACCTGCGGCAATGGCAGGATAAGCAGGCAGTAAAATTCGGGTGTCCATTCCAATTTGCTGTTGCGCAAAAGGCAACGCGCCCATCACATCAGCTAATCCGCCGGTTTTGAGTAACGGATAAAGTTCTGAACAAACGTGTAAAACTCTCATTCTTTTTATTCCTTAAAACAGAGAAATACGGTGAAAATTCATAAAAATTCCACCGCACTTCTCTTTTCGTTGTATTAATCTAAATGGGCTTCAAAGGCGACTGTTTCACCATTGAGCTTCTTTAACATTGAAGCAGTAACTAACACCACCCCGCCACTACTGACGCGGAAACGTTGGCGGTCTAATTCTAAATCTACGCCAATTTGCATTCCGTCAGGAATCACCGAATGGCGATCCACAATGCAACGTTTGAGTATGCAATTTTTGCCAATAGTAACTTGTGGCAACACCACACTATGATCGACGAGCGATCCCTCTTGCACCGTAACACGATCAAACAGCACTGAATAGCTAATTGACGCATCGGTGATCACACAGCCCCCCGAAATCAAGCAGTTATCGACGGGCTTAATGTCCGATTTACTATAAAAGAATTTTGATGGATAAGTTTGCGTTGGGTTACCGCGAATCGGCCAGCGTTGATCGTAAATATCCAACTGCGGATTTTCTGACACTAAATCAATGTTAGATTGCCAGAAGCTGTCCAATGTTCCCACATCACGCCAATAGATTTCGCCATCGGTGTTGCGTCCCATACAAGAACGGCTAAATGGGTGGGCGTATAATGTGCCTTCTTCAAGGCATTTCGGTAAGATGTCTTTACCGAAATCGTGAGAGGTGTAAGGGGTGTTCACTTCACGCTCTAAAATATCGTAAAGATAATCGGCGTTAAATACATAAATTCCCATCGAAGCTAAGGATACGTTAGGTTTGCCTGCCATTGCCGGGGGATCTTTCGGTTTTTCCACAAAGGCTTTTACTTTAAGATTTTCGTCCACTGCCATTACCCCAAATTCACAGGCTTTTTCTCGGTCTACTTCAATACAGCCCACCGTACATTTGGCATTGCTAGAAACGTGATCGAGCAACATTTGGCTGTAATCTTGTTTGTAGATGTGATCTCCTGCCAAAATCAGAATGTATTTCGGGCAGTAATGATCGCGAATAATCGCCATATTTTGATACACCGCGTCCGCCGTGCCACGATACCAAGTGGAATCATCAATTTGCTGACGCGCTGGGAGCATATCAATGAACTCACCCCGCTCTTGCGGCAAGAACGACCAGCCTTTTTGCAAATGGCGTAGCAGTGAGTGTGCGGCATATTGAGTAACTACGCCAATCTTATTAAGCCCTGAATTAAGACAATTTGATAGGGCAAAATCAATAATTCGTCTGTTGCCACCAAAATATAACGCAGGTTTTGCCCGTTTATCGGTGAGTTCATAAAGCCGTGAACCACGCCCACCCGCTAAAATTAACACCAAGGTATCTTTCACAAGATCATATTTATTGGGTGATTTTGAAATACTGTTGCTCATTGCATTTTCCTCGCATTAATTTATTGATTGCTCAATAGTCATTTCCTTTTTTTCGTGCAACATACGAATGCGAGATCATTTACAGCCCATCGATTTCCTTGCATTTGTACTGACGCACCACAATATACAACTTCCCATTTCCCTTCGGGCAACAAGAATGTTTGTAATTCTGCTTTTGCATTGATTAAAAGTAACCAGTCTTTATCTAACTGGATTTGCATTGCTTTGCTGTGCGGATTATGCCAATCCGCCACGGTCATTATTTCCCCTTGCACATTTCGCCATTGCACATTTTTTTCACTCCACCATTCATCGCGTTGTAAACTCGGTATCGCTTTTCTCAAGGCAATGAACTGTTTTGTGGCTTCAAATAAGTGCGGTTGAAATTTTTGCCAATTTAGCCAAGTGATTTCATTATCTTGGCAATAGGCGTTATTGTTGCCTTGTTGGCTATGTCCAAATTCATCGCCCGCTGACAGCATTGGCGTACCGTTGGCAAGCAACAAACTGCCAAGCAAACCGCAACAAGTTAAAAAGCGTTGATATTTCACTTCATCAGGAATATTTTCCACGCCCTCTATGCCGTGGTTATAACTGTAATTTTCATTGCGACCATCACGATTTTTTTCCCCATTCGCAAGATTATGCTTTTCGTTATAACTGGTGAGATCGCACAGGGTAAAGCCATCATGTGCTGTGATAAAATTCACCGAATTATGTGGCTTGCGATCGCCACTTTGATAAATATCGCTTGATCCTGCGAAACGTTGAGCAAAACCACCCAGCTCCCCACTTTTCCATAACCAAAAACGACACAGATCATCACGAAAACGATCGTTCCATTCGGCAAAATAAGGCGGGAAATTTCCCACTTGATAGCCCCCCTCGCCGATGTCCCAAGGCTCTGCAATAAATTTACAATGTTGTAAACGTGGCTCTTGTGCAATTTCTACAAACAGCCGTGCTTGCGGGTTAAAGTCTGGGGTTTCTCTGCCTAACACTGTGGCGAGATCAAAACGGAAACCGTCAATATGGCATTCTTCCACCCAATAACGCAAACAATCAATGATCCAACGGCGTGTAATGTCATTGGCTAAATTGAGCGTGTTGCCGCAGCCTGTGGCATTGAGATATTCCCCCTGTGCGTTTTGCCAATAATACGTCCGATCATCAATTCCTCGTTGGCTAAAGGTTGGGAACGTTTTTTCTGATTCTACGCTATGGTTAAACACCACATCTAAAATCACCTCAATGCCCGCTTGGTGCAAGGTTTTCACCATTGTTTTAAATTCACTTAACGGTGTCGTTCCCGCCTGCCCTGACCAATAGTCCGATTCCACTGCAAACATTGCCAATGGGCTGTATCCCCAGTAATTGGTTAAGCCTTTTTCCTGTAAGTGCGGTTCGTTTAAATGATAATTTATGGGTAAAATTTCCACCGCACTTATGCCAAGTGCTTTTAAATAGGCGATCATTGTGGGGTGAGCCAGCCCCGCATAAGTGCCTCGAATGGCTTCGGGTAAATCTTGGCGAAGCTGGGTGAAACCTTTGATGTGTAATTCATAAATCAAGGTTTCCGCCCAAGGGATAGCAAGTGGTTTATCCCCTTGCCAATCAAAATGTTCATCAACTAACACCGCTTTCGGTGCAAGGCTGGCGTTATCTCGACTATCGCTTAACAAAAACCATTCACGCTTTTCCGCACTGCTTAAATCTGGCTTACCGATCACCGCTTTAGCATAAGGATCGAGCATTAATTTTTGTGGGTTGCACAATGTCCCCGCTTTGCCCTCAAGCCGAAAGCCGTATTCTGTGCCATAGGGTAGATCGCCTACCCACAAATGCCAAATATCCTCCGTTTGATACATTTCTAAAGGCAACTCTTGCCCATCAAAAAATAAGCATAATTTGACATTTTCCGCACAGGCAGAAAAAATCGCGAAGTTCCACCCCGCCTCGCCTTGATGACTTCCCGTCTGCGGGCGACTAAAGGTGCTTCCTAAGGGATAAGGTTTGCCGATTGCCGTGTTGATCATTACTTATCTTGCCTATTTTCTTTTATTTGTTCTTTGCCCTTTGGCAGCTTTAACCCCTTTGTCTTTTGTGCTTTGAGGCTTGTGCGTTTTTTCCGCTTTTGCGGGTTTCTTCCATTTCAAATACAAGGTTGCCAGTGGCGGAATGGTAATGGAAATGGATTGGGCTTTATCGTGGCTCGCGATGGCTTCACTCACCACCACGCCTTGATTACCTAAATTTGAGCCTTGATAAAATGCCGAATCAGAATTAAGAATTTCTTCATACTCCCCTGCTTCGTTCACGCCAAAACGATAATTATAGCGAGGCACTGGGGTGAAGTTGCTTACCACAATAAGTCGTTCGCCCCCACGGCTACAACGTTCAAATACAAAGACGGAGTTTTGATAGTCGTCCACTACCAGCCAATCAAAGCCTGCAGGATCATAATCCAACTCGTATAAAGCGGGGTGCGTTTGATAAGTGCGGTTCAAATCTTGCACAAATTTTTGCACGCCTTTATGCCAGCCTCCGCCGATATTTTCATCGAGCAAAAACCAATCAAGGCTTTCTTGATAGTTCCATTCTCGC
Source organism: Avibacterium paragallinarum (assembly GCF_011765605.1). Taxonomy (NCBI): domain Bacteria; kingdom Pseudomonadati; phylum Pseudomonadota; class Gammaproteobacteria; order Pasteurellales; family Pasteurellaceae; genus Avibacterium; species Avibacterium paragallinarum. The sequence goes on along the minus strand of NZ_CP050316.1, from coordinate 1,083,612 downwards.
CCCTGAGCAAATTCATTACCCATAAAGAGCAATTTTTTCCCTGGATAGCCCCACATATAGCCATAATACGCCCGTAGGTTGGCAAATTTTTGCCACGCATCACCAGGCATTTTTCCGATAAGTGAGCCTTTGCCGTGTACCACTTCATCGTGCGAAAGAGGAAGCACGAAATTTTCGCTGTATTGATACATCATTCCAAAGGTCATTTGGCTGTGGTGATGTTGGCGATAAATCGGATCTCTTTTCATATAGGCAAGGGTGTCGTTCATCCACCCCATATTCCATTTGAAGTGGAAACCTAGCCCGCCATCTTGCGGTGGGTGCGTAACGCCCGCAAAAGAAGTGGATTCTTCCGCAATGGTGATCGCCCCCGCATTTTCTGTTCCCAATACATAATTGGTGTGTTTTAAAAATTCGATCGCCTCTAAATTTTCCCGACCGCCATATTGATTTGGAATCCACTCGCCGTCTGCGCGGCTGTAATCACGGTAAATCATTGATGCCACCGCGTCCACACGCAAGCCGTCTAAACCAAAGCGTTCTAGCCAATATAACGCATTGCCAGATAAGAAGTTTTTAACTTCATAACGACCGTAGTTATAAATCAACGTGTTCCAATCTTGATGATAGCCCTCTTTCGGATCGGCATACTCATATAACGCCGTGCCGTCAAAGGCTGCCAAACCGTGGGTATCACTTGGGAAATGCCCTGGAACCCAATCTAAAATCACATTAATTCCCGCCTCGTGAGCTTTCTCGATTAAACGTTTAAAGCCCTCCGCTGTGCCGAAACGGCTAGTTGGGGAATAAAGCCCGATAGGTTGATAACCCCAAGAGCCGTCAAAAGGAAATTCTGACAACGGCAAAAATTCAATATGGGTGAAACCCATTTCTTTCACATAAGGGATCAGCTCATCAGCGATTTCATCGTAATCTAACCAAAAATTGTTCGCGAGATTTCGCCGCCAAGAGCCTAAATGCACTTCATAAATGGAAATCGGTTGATCAAACTGGTTGGCTTTGCGACGTTTTTCCGTCATTTCCACCACATTCGGCAATGGGCTAATTTGCGAAGCCGTATCAGGACGAAGCTGTGAGCTAAAGGCATAAGGGTCGGCTTTCAAACGGAGCTGATCGTTACAATCCAATAATTCAAATTTATACAACTGCCCCAGTGCCACTTTAGGGATAAACAGCTCCCAAATGCCACTTGAGGAATGAAAACGCATTGGGTGGCGGCGACCGTCCCAATAGTTGAAATCCCCCACCACCGAAACCCGCTTCGCATTCGGTGCCCATAAGCGAAAATTCACGCCTGATACGCCTTCGCATTGCATAAAGTGTGCGCCTAAAATTTCATAAGGGCGTAAATGCGAACCTTCCGCCAACAGCCAATTATCCAGCTCTTGAATCATTGGGTGAAAACGGTACGGATCTTCTAAAATCTGTGGCTCATTACCCCAATAGACTTCTAATTGATAAGCAAAAAAACTGTGTGTGTTTGGAATGATACCCGCAAAAAAGCCACGTTCATCAAGGCAATCTAAGGGATAAACCTTGCTTGGATTTTCTTTATCCAGCACCTTAACCTGATTGGCATCAGGCAATAATACGCGAACTTCAATGCCCTTTTCTGTTTCGTGCATACCCAGCACAGAAAAGGGATCGGAATGCGTGCCGTTGAAAAAGGCATTAATGGCTTGTTGTGGAAGCAATGTATTCATATAAACCTCTTATCGCTGACGTGCTTGGTTAATTTCAGTTAAAAGTGCGGTGATATTTTCATCAGAAAAAATGTCCTCAATGGTTCGGGCTAATTTCATACGCCAATTTGGATATTCCATTGATGTGCCAGGAAGATTGAAGGAAATTTCCTGTTCAATTAAATTTTCCAGTTGAACGCCAATGAGCTTGGTTTGGCTTTCTGCTAAATAAAGGTGGATCACCCGCATTAAGTTTTGGTGCATTGCCATTGTGAGGGCATCGCCCCAGTAATTGTCGGGTAAATATTGATCGCGGTGCAAGCTGTTTAATAGGGCTTGTTTATCTAATAACCGCTGATCGTATTTTTGTTTTAGCCCCTCGCCTGCCAATATGCTGAGCTGAGCAAAATGGGCTAAATCACGGCAATGCCAAAAACTCGCGAGTGAGGGAACATCGTGCGTGCCGATAGTGGCAAAAGCATTTTGTGGAAAGGTCTTTTTATCAGGATAATGCAAACCCTGTTTTTCAAAATACAGCACAAAATAAGAAAAAATCTGAAATTCGTTCAATTTCCACCGCACTTCATCAGGCACAGTGCCTAAATCCTCACCCACGATAAGACATTGATTTTGCTGGCTTTCAATGGCTAAAATTGCCATTAATTCAGCGAAAGGGTAATGCACATAAAGCCCATCGGCTGCGGTTTTTTCTGGCGGAATGAGCCATAAACGGAACAGCCCCATAATATGATCGATACGCAACACGCCAAAATGTTGCATATTGGCACGCAATAATTCAATAAACGGTTGGAAACCTCGAGCTTTCAACTCAGTCGGGTTATAAGGCGGAATATTCCAATTTTGCCCCACTGGCCCTAAAGGATCGGGCGGTGCGCCGACAGAAGCCTGAATGCAATATAAATCAGGATCTGCCCACACATCGGCGCTGCCTCTTGAACTGCTCACCGCTAAATCGCCATAAATGCCTAGCGACATTCCTTTATGACGACATAATTTTTGCACGCCATTAAGCTGTTCGTGGGTGAGCCATTGTAGCCAGCAATAAAACATTACATTTTCTTTATGCTGACGAACTAATTTATCTCGTTGCTTATCATTAAGTTGTTGATATTTTTGCCAACCGAGCCAACCAATATGCTGTTCGTCTTCCTTGTGTTGATGTGTGGCTTGCTGATCTAAAACTTCAAATAAACCTTGGTATAACAAGCCCTTACCCTGCTGTTGGACAAAATCCTTAAAAGCTTTCTGCCGGGCTTGCATTTTCGCCGCACGGCTACGCTGAAAATAGGCATATAATTTTTCAAGTGCAGTCAATTTTAAGGACAGAATTTCTGCATAATTTACTTGCTCATTTTGGCGTAAAGCCGAAATTTTCTCTTGAACCTCCGCTTGCTTCAGCCAATTTTGCACGGATTTACACAATTTATATTCAGGCAGCTCGTCAATGGCTAAGTACAGCCAATTTAGGTAACGCCTTGAATTGGCACTGTAAGGACTTGCCCATTCAGGCACGGCAGAATACATTGCGTGCAATGGATTAATGCCGATAAATTCCGCCCCATAACGCCCGCCTTGCTCCACTAAATAGGCAAGATCAGCGAAATCCCCAATCCCCCAATTTCGAGCCGACCGCAAACTATAAAGTTGCACATTCAAGCCCCACACTTTTTGCTGTTGCAAAATTTCAGCTTGATACGCCGTTTTTGAGTAAACCAGTAAGCGAATGTGATAAGTTTTTTCGGCAGTGGCGAGCTGTAAAAGATAATAACCAAAAGGAAGAGAAGGAAGCGAAAGATAAGGTTCAGAAAGCGAAATTGAGACTAAAGGTTGATGTTGTTCATTCAATAATACGGCGTGTTTTATGGCTTGGGGCGGACTTGGCAAATTTAAACGTTCAACAGGATAGCTTATCGGCTCATTTTCCTGCGCTAAAAAAACGTCATCAAATCGCACCGCACTTTTACTCTGATGGTTATTCTGATTATCTCGATGATGTGCATTTTGATAAGGCGTTTGGCTGAGTAGCTCAGTAAAATACGCCAAACTATCAGGGTTAGCATAAATCAACCGCCCCTCAATATCATAATGGGAAAACTGAATGCCTAACTCCTCTGCCCTTGATTGAATTTGTGTCGTCATATCCATTTGCGTTCCCAACAACCATAAAAACTGGAGAATTAACTTTATTCTACAAATGCGTTGGTTAAAAGCAAACGGTTTCCTTTAAATTCGTGATCTTTGTCAAATAAAGATTTTTTCTTTTAAAGACAAAAGATTGCTAATTGACAGAGATATTTCCAATTTCTAAAATAATGAAACTTTTTGTGAGTAATTAAAGGGTAAAAATGAACTGGTATTTGTATGTACTAAAAAACTATGCGCAATTTAATGGGCGCGCAAGACGTAAAGAATTTTGGTGGTTTGTGGCGGTTGATTTTTTATTGTATGTAATTTTAGGTATGCTCGATTTTGTTTTGCTTAATAACGATTTCGGATTTAGTGGTATTTATGGACTTGCAACCTTAATCCCTTCTTTGGCAGTGAGAGTAAGACGATTGCATGATATCGATCGCTCTGGCTGGTGGTTATTAATTGGCATCATTCCTGTAATCGGTTTTATTGTGCTAGTCGTATTTGCTTGTTTAGACGGAACACAAGGTAAAAACCGCTTTGGCGAAGATCCTAAAAATCCAGTGAATGAGCAACTCACTCACGCTAAATTCATTATATAGAAAAAGTGCGGTAAAAATTACCGCACTTTTTTATTTATCTTTACTCATCATCAATCACAAACTCAAACCAATCAATCACGTCTTTTTCGTGAATGCCGTTTTCAATGGGAATATGTGCGAGCTTCACGCTATTGGGATCGCCAGAAATTAACGGATGCCAATCAAACAGCGGTTTATTTTCGTATAGCAAGCGGTAAGCACAAGTATTAGGAAGCCAATGGAAATCAGGCAAATTCTTTTTGGTAAGTTTGGTACAATCGGCTTCAAGCTGAAAACGTTGCGAATAATTACCGCACTTTCCTGTTTCTAAATCTAATAAATTGCAGGCAATACGAGTAAAATATAACTTTTTCCGCCGCCCTCGCCCTTCAATAAATTTACGATAACAGCATTTACCGCAACCATCGCACAGGGCTTCCCATTCTGCTTCATTCATTTCTAACAGCGATTTATGCTGCCAAAAGTTTTTTTCTAATTGCATTGTTATTATTCAATAAAAAAGTGCGGTAAAAATTTTCTCAATTTTTCACCGCACTTATTGTTTAGAAAAGAATTAGAACCCTTCTTTCAAACTTACGGTTAAGTTGAAAATCAGGTGTTCAGGGTGGCTGTCTTTGCTATCAGCACAGAAATAGCCTTCACGTTCAAACTGATATGCTTGTTCTTCTTTGGCGTTAGCAAGGCTTTTTTCTGCGAAGCCGTGTTTTACGATCAATGAATTTGGATTTAACACTTCGTAAAGCTCTTCTGCCGCACTTGGGTTTGGCACGGTGAATAATTTGTCGTACAAACGAAATTCCGCAGGCACGTTATCCGTTGCCGATACCCAATGAATCACGCCTTTCACTTTGCGTCCGTCCGCTGGATTTTTACCTAAGGTTTCAGGATCATAAGTACAATAAACGGTGGTGATGTTGCCCTCAGCATCTTTTTCCACACGCTCCGCTTTGATCACATAAGCGTTACGCAACCGCACTTCTTTGCCGAGTACAAGGCGTTTGTACTGTTTGTTCGCTTCTTCACGGAAATCCGCTTGGTCGATATAAATTTCTTTCGTGAATGGCAGTTGGCGATGCCCTAGCTCTTCACGATTTGGGTGATTTGGTGCGGTGAGCATTTCTTGCCCGTCAAAGTTTTCAATCACGATTTTTAATGGATTAATCACTGCCATTGCACGCGGTGCATTTTGGTTAAGATCATCACGGATACAAGATTCTAACGCACTGAACTCCACCACGTTATCTTGCTTGGTTACCCCAATGCGACGGCAAAATTCACGAATTGACGCGGGTGTGTAGCCACGACGGCGTAAGCCAGAAATGGTTGGCATACGCGGGTCATTCCAACCATCAACCACTTCATCTTCCACTAATTTCAACAATTTACGTTTAGACGTGAGCGTATATTCCAAGTTCAAACGTGAAAATTCATACTGATGTGGCAATGGGCGTTTAATGGAAATATGCTCAAGCACCCAATCGTATAAACGGCGGTTATCTTGGAATTCCAAGGTACATAATGAATGCGTAATGCCCTCAATGGCATCGGAAATACAATGGGTGAAATCGTACATTGGATAAATGCACCATTTATTGCCTGTGTTGTGATGTTCGGCAAATTTAATGCGGTATAACACAGGATCACGCATTACCATAAATGGCGATGCCATATCAATTTTGGCACGCAAGCTTGCTTTTCCTTCGGCAAATTCACCATTTTTCATTTTTTCAAATAAAGCGAGATTTTCTTCCACGCTACGATCACGATATGGGCTATTTTTTCCTGGCTCGGTCAATGTGCCACGATATTCACGCATTTGCTCTGGGGAAAGCTCGTCCACATAAGCCAAGCCTTTTTCAATTAATTCAATGGCATAGCCATAAAGTGCGTCAAAATAATCAGAAGCATAGCGTGCTTTGCCCTCCCAGTGGAAACCTAACCACTCTACATCTTGTTTGATGGAATCCACATATTCCACATCTTCTTTAACGGGATTGGTGTCATCAAAACGTAAATTGCACAGCCCTTTATAATCTTCCGCAATGCCGAAATTTAAGCAAATGGATTTGGCGTGTCCGATGTGTAAATAGCCGTTTGGCTCAGGCGGAAAGCGGGTGTAAACGTGATTTACCTTACCCGCTTCAAGATCTTCGTCAATAATATGACGAATAAAATTGGTTGGTTGATGTTCGGTTTCTGTCGTATGGCTCATTTTGACCTCAAATTCTTCTCTATTTTTGTAAAAAAATTGTCGCCTATTCTACCTTGTTTAAACAGAGAATACAAAAGTGCGGTTGCTTTTCGGTGGATAAATGATACAATCCCCGCACCAAAATGAACGAACGTTCATTCACTATAAAAGTTTTTTCCTTAAGGAATTTTTAAGCTGATATCAACTATAATCCTCAGGCTAAGCAATTATTGTATTTCGGAGTTTTTATGCGTAAAAAATTAATTTTTACCGTGCTGATTAGCGGGCTTGTTGCCTTTGGTGGTTATCGTTATTTTGCTCATCGCGACCAAGCTGACATCACTTATTTAACCGAAACCGTTCATCGCGGTAATATCAAGCAATCGGTGATCACCGCAGGCACAGTGCGGGCGTATAATCGGGTTCAGGTGGGGGCGCAAGCCTCGGGAAAAATTGAAAAAATCCACGTTGTGCTCGGGCAAAAAATTAAACAAGGCGATCTCATCGCCGAAATTGATTCAAAAAATCAGGTGAATACGCTCAATTCAGCCCAAGCGGAACTGAAATCCTATCAAGCCCAGTTAGAAGCCAAACAGGTGGCTTACAATGTAGCAAAATCTTCTTATGATCGTTTATCAAAATTGTACACCAATAAATCCACCTCGTTAGATGAATTAAACGCGGCAAAAAATAATTTATCCGCAGCTAAAGCCGCGATTTCAGAAATTGAGGCTTATATTCAACGGGCTAAAATTCAAGTAGATACGGCAAAAACTAATTTGGAATATACCAAAATTCTTTAGCCCCTTGATGGCACAGTGATTTCAATCCCCGTTTCGGAGGGGCAAACGGTCAATGCTAATCAAACCACTCCAACCATTGTTCAAGTGGCGGATTTAACTAAGATTTTAATCAAGCCTGAAATTTCAGAGGGCGACATCACCAAAGTGAAAGCGGGAATGAAAGTGGAATTTACCACCCTTTCTGATCCTGATAAGGTGTATCATTCCACCATTTATTCTGTTGATCCTGCGGTAACCACGCTGACGGATAATGAATATTCCGAAAGCGTTTCTGACACCAGTGCAGTGTATTATTATGCCAATGTGTTAGTTGATAACCCTGATAATCATTTGCGAATTGGTATGACTACGCAAAATACCATTATCATTGCGGACGAAGAAAACACCTTGCTTGTTCCTACCATTACGTTACACAAAGAGGGAAAAGAAACCTTTGTTAATCTCTTGACAGAAAACAATAAAGTTGAAAAACGTGCCGTTGTTACGGGGTTAAATGATGAAATGAACACGCAAATTCTTAGTGGCTTAAACGAAGGGGAAAAAGTGATTTCCTCGCAAGTAAGCAGCGACGAAAAAGTCGGAAACAACTTCCGCGGCCCTCGGATTTTATAAAGTGCGGTGGTTTTTTTATGAATATTATTGAATTAACGCACATCAATAAGTTTTTCGGCGAGGGCGAAAACCGCACACAGGTGCTGAAAAATATTAATCTCAACATTCAAAAAGGGGATTTTATCGCCATTATTGGGCAGTCAGGCTCGGGCAAATCTACCCTAATGAATATTATTGGTTGTTTAGATACGGCAACCTCGGGTTCTTATCAAATCGCAGGGCAAGAAGTCAGTCAGCTTGATCGTGATGCCCTTTCTGATTTACGCCAGAAAAAATTTGGCTTTATTTTTCAACGCTATAACCTACTTTCTACCCTCAGTGCGGTGGAAAATGTCGCCTTGCCTGCCATTTATGCGGGCATTGATCAGCCTACCCGCCTTGCCAGAGCAAAAAGCCTGTTGGAAAAATTGGGGCTGAGCGATCGCTTAGAAAATAAACCAAACCAACTTTCAGGCGGGCAACAACAACGCGTGAGTATTGCCCGCGCTTTGATGAATGGCGGGGAAATCATTCTTGCCGATGAACCCACAGGGGCGTTGGATAGCAAAAGTGGCGAGACGGTAATGGAAATTCTCACCCAGCTACATAGCGAGGGGCACACCATTATTCTCGTTACCCACGACAAAAATGTGGCAAATTTCGCCAATCGCATCATTGAAATTAAAGACGGAGAAATTATTGAAGATCGCCGTAAAGCCGAGCAAATTAGCGAAAAGCAAGCCGTTAGCGTGCAATCTCGTAAAAATCCCTTGCAGTTTTATCGCGATCAATTTGTCGAATCTTTCAAAATGTCCATTAATGCCATTGTGGCACATAAATTGCGTTCTTTGCTAACAATGTTAGGGATTATTATTGGTATTACTTCTGTGGTTTGCGTAGTGGCATTGGGAAATGGTTCGCAACAAAAAATTCTCAGTAATATCAATGCCATTGGCACAAATACGATGGACATTTACAATGGCACGGGCTTTGGTGATCGGCGAGCGGCGAAAAATCAAAATCTCACCGTGAGCGATGCCAATATTTTAGCCAAGCAAAGCTATATTGATAGCGTTACGCCCAATAGTTCCGTCAGTGGCACTCTAACCTATGGTAGTCAAAGTTTTTCCGCACAAGTGCGGGGCGTTGGCGAACAGTTTTTTAACGTGAAAGGGCTGGCTCTCGCACAAGGGCGTTTTTTTACTGCCGATGAAGTGAAAACCAGCGAACAAGTGGCAGTGATTGATGAAAATACCTTGAAAGATGTGTTCAATCATCAAAACCCGCTCGGCAAAATTTTAATGATGAACAAAAAACCGCTGCGTGTCATTGGCGTTGCGAAGAGTAATAATTTTGGAATGAACAGCTCCAGCTTGAATATTTACATTCCCTACACCACCGCGATGAATAAAATTTCAGGCAACCAGAAAATTAGTTCCATTACGGTAAAAATTCGCGATGAAATTAATTCCAAAGTGGCGGAAAAAGATTTAACCAATTTGCTTACCGTACGCCACGGCAAAAAAGATTTTTTTGTGATGAATACGGATACGATCAAGCAAACTATTGAAAGCACTACTAATACAATGAAATTGCTGATTTCCTCTATCGCGTTGATTTCTCTTATAGTGGGCGGCATTGGCGTAATGAATATTATGTTAGTTTCAGTTACAGAACGCACTAAAGAAATTGGCGTGCGAATGGCGATCGGGGCAAGACAATTCAATATTTTGCAACAATTTTTAATTGAGGCGGTGCTGATTTGCTTAATCGGCGGCAGTACGGGCGTCCTGTTATCACTCTTAATCGGAATGGTGTTTAATCTTTTTGTGCAAGACTTCACAATGATTTTTTCCACCTTTTCCATTGTCGCCGCCCTGCTCTGCTCAAGCTTAATTGGCGTAATTTTTGGTTATATGCCAGCCAAAAATGCTTCGCAATTAAATCCAATTATTGCTTTAGCTCAGGAATAGTTTTTTGATAAAATTTCAACAATCACGCAATACAAAAACTCGGAAAAAACACCGCACTTTGTTTGCATACTATTTTTATTTAATAAGGAAAAAATGATGTTAAAACAATCTAAACTTTCACTTGCTATTGGCTTGTCTGTGTTATTGGCAGGCTGTGCAAATCTTGATGATTCCTATAAAACCTCACAGCAAGATTTTCAACAATATGAAGAATTAACCAAGCAATACAATATTCAAGAAAATTGGTGGACATTATATCACGATCCACAACTTAACCAGCTAGTTCAACAAGCCCTTGAAAACAATAAAGATTTAGCCAAAGCAGCCATAGCCGTAAATACCGCACTTTATAATGCGAATTTAATCGGAGCGAATTTAGTGCCAAGTTTCAGTGGCTCGCTTTCTTCCTCAGCCAGTAAAAATATTAACACGGGTGGAAACTCCACCATCAGCCACGGTGGCTCATTAAATGTCAGCTATACTCTGGATTTGTGGCGTCGTTTGGCTGATGCCTCTTCTGCCGCTGAATGGCGACACGCAGCAAGCGAGCAAGATTTAGAAGCGGCTCGCATTTCATTGATTAACTCTGTGATCTTAACCTACTATCAACTTGGTTACTTAAATGATGCGATTAGCACCGTGAATAAAACCATCAATTACTATTCCGAAATTAACCGCATTATGCAAAATAAATTCCGTCAAGGGGTGGCGGATCGTGCCAGTTCTGACCAAGCTCAGCAAGCCGTTTTAACCGCTCACAATACCTTGATCAACTATCAAACGCAAAAGAAAACCGCAGAAGCCACATTGCGTAACCTATTGAATTTAAAACCAAATGATAGCTTACCCGCAACCTATCCGCATATTTTGAATGTGAAAAATGTGGGCATAAACCTTAATGTTCCCCTTTCTGCCATTGCAAATCGCCCAGATGTAAAAGGCTATCAATATCGCTTAAACAGTGCTTTCAAAGATGCTAAAGCAATGCAAAAAAGCTGGTTTCCAAGCATCACTTTGGGCGGAAGTTTAGGCTCTAGTGGAAACAAAATTGATAACGCCTTTAATACGCCAATCGCTGGTGGAACAGTCGGCATCAGCCTGCCATTCCTTAATTGGAATGCAGTGAAATGGAACGTCAAAATTTCTGAATCTGCTTACGATTTAGCTTTAGTAAACTTTGAACAAAGCATTACTAAAGCTCTTAATGACATAGATACTAACTATTTCATTTATAACCAAGCCAATCAAAGTTTTGAAAACTTAAAACAAACTTATGACTATAATAAACGCATCACGCAATACTACAAAAACCGCTACGATGCAGGAATCTCTGAACTAAGAGAATGGCTAAATGCTGCCAGTACAGAACGCAACTCTGAGCTTTCCATTTTGAATGCCAAATATAACCTCATTCAAAGCGAAAATGCCGTGTATAGTGCGATGGGTGGGTATTACTCTGTTGAACAGTGATAAGATAAATAATTCTTAAAAATAAAGTGCGGCAAAAAATTTATTTGAATTTTCTGCCACACTTTATTTATATAGCAAACGTTATTAGAAGCGATATGAAAGTGTTGCTGATACTGTATCTAAGCGGGCGTTCGTTCTATTTCCTTCAATAAATTCAGCTCCAACTCTAATGCTAACTTTATCAAAGATAAATGTCTGACCTACTGATAATCGAACAGTAAACTTATCATTTTTAGAACCTGTTATTGTTGTTCCATCTTGTAGCTTTAAATCAAACCTATTCGCAGTCAACGCTTGCTCTACTCTTAATGCTATATCAGAACGTGTAGTGAAACTAGAAATATAAGTTTGATAAGAAGCTTGCATTCCAAGATGAGCAAAAGAATTGAAATATGCTGATGAGTCCACTTGTAGTGAATAAGGGGTGGCATTTTGAGAATCAGTCTGCTCATTGAAACTATCTTGATGATAATAGACATTTGTTAAACCACCATTCAACAAAATAGAGCTATTTTCAGTTTGATACAAAGATCGTCCATAAACAATATCTAACGCATATTGTTGAGTATTAAAGGAGGCATGCTGTTCTGAATTACCAAAAGGCGATCGACTAGTATTGACTTTACTAAATACTGCATAAGCTCCTAAATTTAGATAACTTTTATCAAATGCCCAACCGAATGTAGCCAGTAAGCCATTCGTTCTCATCTTCACTTTTGAGGCTAGTGTATAGTTATTTAAAGTCGTTGAATTTCCTTTCATGCTTATCATGGCTAACCCCAAGTTATAACCATTAATTTGAGCATAACCACCTAAGGTAATATCATTTCGATGAATCTTGCTGTGAAAATTCTTATTTTTTAATGTGTAATGATGATAAGCATAATCAACATACGTATTTACATTAGGTGTTGTTACATTCATCTCGCTAGGTTGACGGCGAAGATCACTCTTATCTATGCCTATAGGTTCTACAAAATAATGTCTATATGAAACAAAATACTGAGCATTATTTCTCACCATCGCTGACTGATCTTGTACTACTGCTGTATTATTAAAAAATGACGTTGCCATAGCTCGTGTAGTTTGACTTAAATCAGATAGAGTCCCACTAAATGCAGATGTTGCAGATGCTAAATTTTGTTCTGCTTTTATTTCCATAACTGGCTTAGCTTTTTCTGTCGTATCCCTTGCTTCAGTCATTTTAAGTGTTGGTGTAGCTGGAATAACAGTGGCAGACCCCATTTTAGGTAACTCAGTATGAGATGATGCATCTTCTACCCTCTCTTTTGTTTCAATTTTCTCGCTTGGTGTAGGTATGATTTCTCCTGATTTACCTTCTGCTTCAGGTTGAGAATTATTTGATATAATAGACGATGATTCTTTAGGGTGAACAGTCGCCTCTGAATTATTTGATGTCGGCTGAGAATCTGCTGTACTTCCCTTTTGAGCTGAAAACTTGACTTTTTCTTCTTTTGTCAGATGAACTTCTGATTTAAAAGTTCCATTTTCAGCTTGATATATATGTTTTTTCCCTTCTTCAGTTAAAGAGCCATCATGTTCAAACCACTCAAACTGAATACCATACGTTGTTTCAAAATCTTTACGATCCTGAGATTCAGCACCCTGCTGCAATTTGTCTACGATCATCAATTTATTGAATGATTTATCACCATTATCATATAAAAAAGCCGAAGTTCCTCCATTTACACTTCCATTAAGTGAACTAGAATGACTTCCTGTACTATTTACAGCATACAAAGGGTTTGCTGCTGCCGAAAAGCTATTTATAGAAGTTACTGTAAAAGCAATTCCCAAACTTATCGATACCAGATTTAAATTAAATGTTTTCATAGTAAACCCCACTAAACCTAAATAATTAATTATAATTAGTGCAATACTAAATTAAAATTGGCGGACATTCTAATTAAGTTAACTTGAAAAAGCTATATTCTTTTTCGGTTATAAGCATTCATATGGCTTACATTAAATAATTTCTAAAATTAGGGGGGATTAATTAGATAGTACAAAATATTACTTAAATACTAATAAGGGAGTTTAATTATCTTTTATAAGGTGAAATTGTGTATAAGAGCTAGAAGATAGTTTGAAGCCTTCATATTCAAAAGCTTCAAACATTTTACTAAGAAATTATTTTTTCTTTTTCGCTTTCGGATTTGGTAAATCCGTGATTGAACCTTCGAACACTTCTGCGGCTAAGCCTACAGATTCGTGTAAGGTTGGGTGAGCGTGAATGGTTAAGGCAAGATCTTCAGCATCACAGCCCATTTCGATCGCAAGACCGATTTCACCTAATAATTCACCGCCATTTGTACCCACAATCGCTCCACCGATAATGCGGTGAGTATCTTTATCGAAAATTAATTTGGTTAAACCGTCAGCACAGTCAGAGGCGATAGCACGACCTGAAGCCGCCCAAGGGAATTTCGCTACTTCGTAGTTAATGCCCTCAGCTTTACATTCTTTCTCAGTCTTACCCACCCAAGCCACTTCTGGCTCAGTATATGCGATTGATGGAATCACTTTCGGATCGAAATAGTGTTTTTGCCCTGCGATAACTTCTGCTGCAACGTGGCCTTCGTGTACGCCTTTGTGAGCAAGCATCGGTTGCCCTACAATATCGCCGATTGCAAAGATGTGCGGCACATTAGTACGCATTTGTTTATCTGTATGGATAAAGCCGCGATCGTCCACTTCTACGCCAGCCACATTGGCATCAATCAATTTACCATTTGGTGTACGACCGATCGCCACAAGCACTGCGTCATAACGGCGTGTTTCGTTCGCTGCTTTGCCTTCCATTGAGACATAAATACCGTCTTCTTTCGCTTCAACTGCGGTTACTTTAGTTTCAAGTAGTAAGTTGAATTTTTTCTCGATACGTTTTGTGTAGATTTGAACAATATCTTTATCCGCTGCTGGGATCACTTGATCAAACATTTCTACTACGTCAATGTTAGAACCAAGTGCGTGATATACCGTACCCATTTCAAGACCGATAATACCACCGCCCATAATTAATAGGTTTTTCGGCACTTCTTTTAATTTCAGTGCGTCTGTTGAATCCCAAATGCGTGGATCTTCGTGTGGGATAAATGGCAATTGAATTGGACGTGAACCTGCTGCGATAATAGCATTATCAAAATGAATGGTGGTTTCGCCTTCATCACCTGCAACGATAATGGTGTTAGGGCCTGAGAATTTACCGTAACCGTTTACCACTTGCACTTTACGCATTTTTGCCATTCCCGCTAAACCGCCGGTTAATTGGTTGATTACTTTTTCTTTCCAACCACGGATTTTGTCAATGTCAGTTTGTGGTTCGCCAAACACGATACCGTGTTCTGCTAAAGATTTTGCTTCTTCAATAACTTTGGCAACGTGTAATAAGGCTTTAGATGGGATACAACCCACGTTTAAGCACACCCCACCAAGGGTTGAATAACGTTCAACGATAACGGTATCCAAGCCTAAGTCCGCACAACGGAATGCCGCAGAATAACCTGCTGGGCCTGCACCAAGTACAACAACTTGTGTTTTAATCTCTTTATTCATTTTTTACCTCGTTAAATTGTTGCGATTTTTACACCGCACTTTAACTAAACAGCGTTTCCCATTATCAATGAGAAACGCTAAGGAAATTACATTACTAAACGGCGAAGGTCGCTTAATACGCCATTGATGAAGGTGATAAATCTTGCACCATCTGCTCCATCGATCACGCGGTGATCGTAAGAGAGCGATAATGGTAACATTAAGCGTGGAGTAAATTCTTTACCGTTCCATACTGGTGTCATTTCAGATTTAGACACACCTAAAATGGCCACTTCTGGCGCATTCACGATTGGGGTAAATTGTGTACCACCAATACCGCCTAGGCTTGAAATGGTAAAACAACCACCTTGCATATCAGATGCAGTTAATTTACCTGCACGCGCTTTTTTCGAGATTTCGGCTAATTCACGTGAAAGCTCGATGATGCCTTTTTTGTTTACATCTTTAAATACAGGTACAACTAAGCCGTTTGGTGTATCTACCGCTACGCCAATATTGATGTATTTTTTCAAGATCAAGCTTTGTGCATCTTCAGATAAGGAGCTATTAAAGCGTGGATAAGCTTCTAAGGCTTTCGCTACCGCTTTCATAATGAACACAAGTGGGGTGATTTTTACATCAAGTTTTTGTTTTTCCGCAAGCACGTTTTGCTCTTTACGGAATTGCTCTAAATCTGTGATGTCTGCTTTATCCCATTGTGTAACGTGCGGGATCATTACCCAGTTACGGTGTAAGTTCGCACCAGAGATTTTTTGGATACGGCCTAATTCAACTTGTTCTACTTCACCGAATTTGCTGAAGTCCACTTTCGGCCAAGGGAGTAAGCCTAAACCTGCACCATTTGCAGCCCCTGTTGAAGCAGTTGCAGACACAGAATCACTTTCAACGGCTTTCACTGCGGCTTTTACATAGGCTTGAACGTCTTCTTTCAGGATACGACCTTTACGGCCTGTTCCTTTCACTTTGTCTAGGTTCACCCCAAACTCACGGGCTAAACGGCGAACCACTGGGGTTGCGTGTGCGAAACTTGCACTTGCTGTAACTTCTGCTTGGTTAGCAGGCTGAGCTGATTGTACTGGTGCCGCCGCTTGAGTTTGTGCAGGTGTCGCTGCTGGTTGAGCCGCTGGGGCTGCTGCAGGTGCTGAACCTGCTACTTCAAAACGCATAATTAATGAACCAGTTGAAACCTTATCCCCTGATTTCACTAAGATTTCTTTTACTACACCGGCAAATGGTGCAGGGACTTCCATTGAGGCTTTGTCGCCTTCAACAGTGATTAATGATTGCTCTTCAGAAACGCTATCGCCCACAGCAACCATAATTTCAGTTACGTTTACTTCATCACCGCCAATATCTGGAACGTGAACATCTTGTACACTACCAGATACTGCAGCAGGTGCTGCTGGTGCTTCAGCCGCTGGTTGAGCTGCTGGCGTTGCGGCAGTGGTTTCAAATTTCATTACTAATGAACCTGTTGAAACTTTATCACCTACTTTGATAAGAATTTCTTTTACCACGCCCGCAACTGGTGCTGGCACTTCCATTGAGGCTTTATCGCCCTCTACGTTCAGAATAGATTGCTCTTCTGCAACGCTATCGCCTACGTTTACCAAGATTTCGGTTACATTTACTTCATCGCCGCCAATATCCGGAACGTGAATTTCGATGACAGAACTGACCGCACTTTGCGTTGGGGCCGTTGAAGCTGGAGCGGCTTTTTCTTCCACTGCGGGAGCAGAAGCTGGTGCTGAATCAGCACTTTCTAAAATAAACATTGGCGTACCAGTTGAAACTTTATCGCCAACTTTTACTAATACTTCTTTAATTACACCAGCTTCTGGTGAAGGCACTTCCATTGATGCTTTATCACCTTCAACATTAATTACGGATTGATCAACTTCAACCGTATCACCAGCTTTTACCATCACTTCGGTAACGGTTACTTCATCGCCACCAATATCTGGAATTTGAATTTCTTTAGCCATTTTCTTTTTTCCTCAAAACTCCCCCAACCAAAGTAAGGGGAGCGATGTTAATTATGCGTAAAGTGGGTTAATTTTATCTGCATCAATGCCATATTTTGCAATCGCATCTGCAACCACTTTCTTGTCAAAGATACCTTGTTTAACTAGCTCAGCTAAGGCTGCAACCACAACATAATGTGCATTTACTTCAAAGTGTTCGCGTAAGTTTTCGCGGCTATCTGAGCGACCGAAACCGTCAGTACCTAAAACGCGATAGCTTTGTGCTGGCACATAAGCACGCACTTGTTCCGCATAAAGTCTGATGTAATCTGTTGCAGCTACCGCTGGTGCATCATTCATTACTTGAGCAATGTACGGCGTTCTTGCTTCCGCTTCTGGGTGCAGTAAATTCCAACGTTCTACATCTGCTCCATTGCGTGCCACTTCAGTAAATGACGGCACACTGTACACATCTGAGGTTACACCAAAGTCATTCGCTAATAATTGTGCCGCTTCACGAACGTGGCGTAAAATTGCACCAGAACCTAACAGCTGAACTTTGCCTTTACCTTGACCGGTTACGGTTTCAAATTTATAAATACCTTTGCGGATACCTTCTTCAGCCCCTTTCGGCATTGCTGGCTGGTCATAGGTTTCGTTCAAGGTGGTGATGTAGTAATACACGTCTTCTTGCTCTGGGCCATACATACGGCGAATACCGTCTTGGATAATAACAGGCACTTCAAACGCGAATGCAGGATCGTAAGAGATACAATTTGGAATCACTGCGGATTGAATATGGCTATGACCATCTTCGTGTTGTAACCCTTCACCATTTAAGGTTGTACGACCTGAAGTTCCGCCAATCATAAAGCCACGCGCACGTTGGTCGCCAGCCAACCACATTAAATCCCCAACACGTTGGAAACCAAACATTGAGTAGTACACAAAGAATGGGATCATTGGTACATCGTTTGTGCTGTATGAAGTGGCCGCCGCGATCCAAGACGCAGTTGCCCCTTGTTCGTTGATCCCTTCTTGTAACACTTGACCATCAATAGCTTCACGATAATAAGCCACTTGCTCGCGATCTTGTGGGGTGTAGTTTTGACCGTGTGGATTATAAATACCGATTTGACGGAATAAACCTTCCATACCGAAAGTACGTGCTTCATCAGCCAAAATTGGCACAATGTGTTTACCAACAGATTTATTTTTCAGTAATACATTTAATGAACGCACAAACGCCATTGTGGTTGAAATCGGACGAGATTGTGCTTCAAATAGTTGTGCAAACTCTTCTAGTGCTGGCACTTCAAGTGCTTGGCTAAAACGTGGTGAACGAGTTGGCACATAACCATTTAATGCTTGACGGCGTTCGTGAAGATATTTGTATTCTTCAGAACCTTCTTCAAATTTAATGTAAGGCAGTTTCTCAATATCTTCATCAGACACAGCGATATTGAAACGGTCACGAACGTGTTTAACACCCGACATATCCATTTTCTTCACTTGGTGTGCGATATTTTTACCTTCGGCTGACTCACCCATACCGTAGCCTTTTACGGTTTTCACTAATAACACGACAGGTTTATCTTTAACTTGTTTTGCTTTATTGAATGCAGCAAAAACTTTTAATGGATCGTGGCCGCCACGGTTTAATGCCCAGATTTCATCATCTGTCATTTCTGCCACTAAAGCTTCAGTTTCAGGATAACGACCGAAGAAGTGTTTGCGAACGTAAGCACCATCTTTAGATTTAAAGGTTTGATAGTCACCATCAACCACTTCCATCATTAATTGCAATAATTTGCCTGAGGTATCACGTTGTAATAAACGATCCCAACGACGCCCCCAAATCACTTTAATCACTTCCCAACCACAGCCGTTGAATTGAGCTTCTAATTCTTGAATGATTTTACCGTTACCTGTTACTGGACCGTCTAAGCGTTGTAAGTTACAGTTGATCACGAAAACTAAGTTATCTAATTTCTCACGCGCTGCAAACGCAAGTCCACCACGAGATTCCACTTCGTCCATTTCGCCATCGCCTAAGAAAGCGTAAACGGTTTGGTCAGCGGTGTCTTTCAAGCCACGATGATGTAAGTATTTTAAGAAACGTGCTTGATAAATGGCATTCAATGGACCTAATCCCATAGATACGGTTGGGAATTGCCAGAATTCAGGCATTAGTTTAGGGTGCGGATAAGAAGAAAGCCCTTTGCCGTGAACTTCTTGGCGGAAGTTGTCAAGTTGCTCTTCTGTTAAACGTCCTTCTAAGAATGCACGGGCATAAATCCCCGGAGAAATATGACCTTGGAAGAAAACTAAATCTCCACCATTTTTTTCTGTACGTGCTTTAAAGAAATGGTTAAAGCAAACTTCATAAATGGTTGCTGAAGATTGGAATGAAGACATATGTCCACCAAGCTCTAAATCTTTTTTAGATGCTCGTAATACCATCATAATCGCATTCCAACGAATCGCACCACGAATACGGCGTTCTAAATCTAAATTTCCTGGATAATTTGGCTCTTCTGAAGTAGGGATAGTATTAATATAATCCGTTGTTACCCCTGTTGGTAAAGAAACAGAATTAGCTCGAGCGTGTTGCATTAATTGCTCGATAATAAACTGTGCTCTTTCAACGCCTTCTTCACGAATTACTGAGTCGATCGCTAATAACCAATCATTGGTTTCGATCGGATCTACGTCATTTGTTAACATTTCTGACATAGTCTTTTCCTTATTTATCAAGTTAAAGTTAAGTTTAGTCTCTTAGGAAAGCTAAACAACGAATAGATAATTAAATACTTATAACCTGCCTATTCTACAACTATTAAAAGGAGTTTACAAATAATTAACAAAATTAATAAAATATATGAGTTTTGTTGAAATTTAAAAATTTTGGAAAATTAGGAATGAAATATCAGGATCAATTACAATAAAAGTACTCAATAACTCCTTGTTTAAAAATAAAATAGTCAATATTAGTATTATTTGTGTAAGATAAGAAAAAACCCATTTATATCAATAAATGGGTTTTCCGTACTAGAGTTTCTATTTTTTTAGAATAAGTATAATAGATTCGCCCGCAATCACTTCCCCCGTCTTCTTCTCAATATGGCTAATCTCATCCATATTTGATATCACTACTGGAGTAAGTACTGATTTAGCTTTAGATTCTAATACTTCTAAATCAAGCTCAATGATGGTATCACCACGCTTTACTTTTTGACCTTCGTCAGCAACGCGAATAAAGCCTTCCCCTTTAAGTTCAACAGTATCAATACCGAAGTGTACGAATAATTCAACACCATCTTCTGATTCCATTGAGAATGCGTGATTTGTTTCAAAGATTTTCCCTACCACACCATCAACAGGAGCTACAAGCTTATTACCTGTCGGGCGAATGGCAACTCCATCACCTACTATTTTTTCAGAGAAAACAACATCAGGCACATCTTCAATATTTACAATCTCACCAGAAAGCGGTGCGTATATTTCTACTTCAACTGTTTTACTATTTTTTGAACCAAATAATTTATCAAAAAAACCCATTTTTAGTCTCCTACTAGATAGATAGTTGAGCTATTCTATCCCAAAATCTGAATAATTGGTATTTAGTTTAACGCTTTTTCCACTAAAAAATCGGTTACCAATCTTTCAATATCTGCTGCTGTTGGTTGTTCCAAAGCAGCATCAGCCAGTACTTTTGCATCCTGATAATTTACATTACGAATTAATTTCTTAATTCTAGGTACAGAAATCGCACTCATACTAAATTCATCTAATCCCATACCAAGTAATAATAATGTCGCTTTTTCATCACCAGCAAGTTCTCCACACATTCCTGTCCACTTCCCTTCAGCGTGTGAAGCATCAATTACTTGCTTAATTAAGTTAAGCACAGATGGTGTCATTGGATTATAAAGGTGAGAAATTAATTCATTACCACGATCTACCGCTAAAGTATATTGGGTTAAGTCATTTGTACCAATACTAAAGAAGTCCACTTCTTTCGCTAAGAATTTCGCATTCACTGCGGCTGATGGCGTTTCTACCATTACACCAATTTGAATATTTTCATCAAACGCTTTTCCTTCATTGCGTAATTGTTCTTTCAATAAAGCAATTTCTGCTTTTAATGCTCGAATTTCTTCCACAGAAATAATCATTGGGAACATTACAGCCAATTTACCGAAAGCCGATGCTCTTAATACCGCTCTTAATTGAGCGTGTAAAATTTCTTTACGATCTAATGCAATACGAATTGCACGCCAACCTAAGAATGGATTCATTTCTTTTGGAAGATTTAAGTAAGGTAACTCTTTATCGCCACCAATATCCATTGTTCTTAATACCACTAAGCGGCCATTCATCGCTTCAACTACTTCTTTATAAGCAATAAATTGTTCTTCTTCTGTCGGAAGCTGATCACGATCCATAAAGAGAAATTCGGTACGATATAGTCCTACCCCTTCGGCACCATTACGCTCTGCACCATCTATATCTCGGATTGTCCCAATATTCGCCACCACATCGACACGGTGCCCATCTAATGTTAAGGCAGGTAAATCTTTTAATTTCGCTAACTCTTCTTTTTCCTCTTTCAATTGTTGCTCTAGTTTTCTTAAACGATCAATTTCTTCCTGTGTTGGATTGATATAGACCTGATTATTCACTGCATCAAGAATTAAGAAATCTCCCGTATTGACTTGTTGGGTAACCGTGTTCGTTCCAACAATTGCAGGAAGCTCTAAAGAACGAGCCATAATGGAAGTATGTGAAGTGCGTCCACCAATATCAGTAATAAAACCTAATACTTTATCAAGATTTAGCTGTGCAGTTTCTGAAGGAGTTAAATCATAGGCAACTAAAATTGCTTCTTCATTAATCTCACCAAGATCAACGATCTTCATACCTAAAATATTTTTTATCAAACGATTCCCAATATCTTGAATATCTCCCGCACGTTCTTTTAGGTATTCATCATCAATTTCTGATAGCATTGCCACTTGTTGAGCAATAATGGTACTCGCCGCAACGCCTGCATTCACTTTATTTGAACGAAGATAATCAATGATTTCCTCTTCCAACTCTTCATCTTCTAAAATCATTAGATGACCTTCAAAGATTGCTGCTTTTTCTTCACCTAACGAAGCATAAGCCCGATCTTTAATCGCAGTAAGTTGCTCTACTGCGGCATTTCTACCAGCATAGAAACGTTCAACTTCCGCTTCAATTTGATCATCTTGAATTTTTTGGGTATCAAGAACAATTTTTTCCTCTTTTAAAACAAGAGCTTTACCAAATACGATACCGGGGGACGCTGGAATACCTGAAATCATAATAACCTTCCGAACTAAAAAATAAATACGAAGTACATTAAATAAAAGAATAGCCACAAATAGGCTATATCAGCAAATATCTGTGGCTAAATTCAAATTATTCTAATGTAGGAATCAACGCAACTAGGTGATCTACTGCTTTTTGCTCATCTTCACCTTCAGCAGAAATTGTGATCACTGTACCTTGAGTTAAACCTAGAGTTTGTAATTTGAAAAGGCTTTTCGCACTTGCACTTTTTCCACCAGAAGTTACTGTAATATCTGAAGCAAATGCTTTTGCCTCTTTTACAAACTGTGCCGCTGGACGAGTATGTAGACCATTTGGAGCAGTAATTTCAACATCTTTTGAATACATAGTAAAATCCTCTTGATAAATTGTTTTTATATAAGTGTCATTTTAAAATTAAACACATTACAATATTGCTTAATTTTTGTATTTATTTCATTATTCAAAATAAATCTCGACGTAGTATTAAACTTAACGAGAGAATAATCAACCCTAATCAATATAAAATTTGAACTAAATCACAAAAAATAGCCCAAGACGACGTTTTTTTATGCGATCATTAACCTTTATTTAACCATTATCTTGAATAACGAAGCGCCTATTTCCTTTAATATTAGACAAGCTTTCAATTAAATTATGATAATTATTAAAGCGAATTGGATGAATTTTGCCCTTTTCAACAGCTTCTTTCAAAGCACATCCAGGATCATTCAAATGTTTACAATCTCTAAATTTGCAAGTCCCTAAAAAGTATTGAAACTCACGATAACCTTTCGTAATTTGATTCGCATTTAAATGCCACAAACCAAGTTCACGAATACCAGGTGAATCAATTAAATCTCCACCTTGTGGCAAATGATAAAGCCGTGATGACGTGGTTGTATGTTTGCCTAGCCCCGACAGCTCGCTCACCTCGCCCACTTGTGCATTCACTTCAGGCAAAATCGCGTTAATCAAACTGGATTTCCCAACCCCAGACTGCCCAACAAAAATAGAGGTTCCCGATGATAAAAGTGCGGTCAGATCCTGCATATGTTTTCCCGTTTTGGCAGAAATCATCATCGTTTGATAGCCAATGTCTTGATAAATTTTCAACTGCGTTTCAACCTGCTGACGCTGTTCTTCGGACAATAAATCCACTTTATTCAATAAAATCACCGCGGGAATATTGGCATTTTCACAAACCACCAAATAGCGATCAATAATGTTCAACGAAAGCTCTGGCACAACCGCTGACACAATAATAATTCGGTCAATATTCGCCGCAATCACTTTCAAACCATCGTAATAATCAGGACGAGTAATTTCATTTTTACGCGGATGAATAGCTTCAATCACTCCGCTAACCCCTTGTAATTGCTCATTACCTTTTCGCCAAATGACCTTATCGCCCACGACTAAATTAGATAACGTACGGCGTAAATTACAACGATAAATTTGTCCTTGCTCGTCTTCCACATCGGAGTGGACAGAATAACGCGTAACGACCGTTCCCTCTTGTGTTGGACCAAGCATCTCATCTTGCCATTCAATTTCTTTTTTCATTTTGAGTTTATGGCGTTGCAAGGCTCTCACATTATTTGATTTAATTCGACGCTGTTGATTGTGGGTTAATTTCTGTTTGCTCAACGATAAATCCTTAAAGTGCGGTTAGTTTTCAGTTAAAATATTCAAAATTAACACAAATTATAGGATAACTTATGCAGTTAGATAAACAAAATCTTATTTGGATTGATTTAGAAATGACGGGGTTAGATCCCGAAAAAGAACGAATCATTGAAATTGCTACCATTGTAACCGATAAAGATCTCAATATCCTTGCCGAAGGCCCAGTGCTTGCCATTCACCAACCCGACAGCTTGCTCGCAAAAATGAGCGATTGGTGTAAAAAAACTCACCGCGAAAATGGCTTGATTGAACGGGTGAAACAAAGCAAACTCAACGAACGTGCCGCGGAATTGCAAACCCTTGATTTCCTTAAAAAATGGGTTCCTAAAGGGGCATCGCCAATTTGTGGCAACAGCGTAGCACAGGATAAACGCTTCTTGTTTAAATATATGCCTGATTTAGCGGAATATTTCCACTACCGCTATCTTGATGTCAGCACATTAAAGGAACTTGCCTCCCGTTGGAGTCCTGAAATCCTCAACAACTTCAGCAAAAAAAATACGCATCTCGCATTAGATGATATTCGCGAATCTATCGCTGAGCTTGCCTATTATAGAGAACATTTCATCAAAGCCCCTTAACCTCCCCCCTATCCTCCATAAAAAAGCGGAGGATAGCGGCTTTCTGATCAAAAACCAAGCAAGTGAATTATTTTTTTATTCTTCCCCTTGCGAGATAAAAAATTTTTCGTATAATACGCCTCGTTCTTTACAAAATATGCGGGAATAGCTCAGTTGGTAGAGCACGACCTTGCCAAGGTCGGGGTCGCGAGTTCGAGCCTCGTTTCCCGCTCCAAATATCTTATCTCTTGCGGGAATAGCTCAGTTGGTAGAGCACAACCTTGCCATGGTTGGGGTCGCGAGTTCGAGCCTCGTTTCCCGCTCCAAAGTATATCTATATTATTCTAATGAACTTAAATTTTCTGTTTTGATTGTGTTCTTCATAGTTAAATAAAACTAAAAAGATAATGTAATTCCACTACCTTTTTAGTCTTTAAGTATCTATCCCTGATCAGACAATGCAGCTAATTGATCAGCTTGATATTCGGTAATAATCGGTTGGATTAATTCATCCATTTTGCCATTCATCACTTCATCTAAACGATAAATCGTAAGGTTAATGCGATGATCCGTAACACGCCCTTGCGGGTAGTTATAAGTACGGATTTTATCTGAACGATCACCCGAACCCAGTAAATTACGGCGTGTATCCGCTTGTTCTGCAGCAAGTTTTTCTTGTTCAGCTTGCACAATGCGAGAAGCCAACACCGACATTGCTTTCGCTTTATTTTTATGCTGTGAACGCTCTTCTTGGCATTCCACCACAATGCCTGTTGGAATATGCGTAATTCGCACCGCAGAATCTGTGGTATTAACGTGCTGTCCGCCAGCTCCAGATGAACGATAAGTATCAATACGCAAATCAGCAGGATTAATTTCTGGCAATTCACTTTCTGGCAACTCAGGCATCACCGCAACCGTACAAGCGGAAGTATGAATACGCCCTTGCGATTCAGTTTTTGGCACACGTTGTACACGATGCCCGCCTGATTCAAATTTCAGCTGACCATACACATTTTCACCGCTAATTTTTACGATCACCTCTTTATATCCGCCCTGTTCGCTTTCATTGGCACTGAGCATTTCCACACGCCAACGCTTACTTTCTGCGTAGCGGCTATACATACGGAATAAATCTCCTGCGAAAATCCCTGCTTCATCACCGCCCGTTCCTGCACGGATTTCTAAATAGCAGTTATATTCATCGTTAGGATCTTTCGGTAGTAATAAAATTTGTAATTGTGCTTCCACTTGCTCAATTTCGGCTTTACATTCTTCAACTTCTTCTTGTGCCATTTCACGCATACTCGGATCATCGAGCAATAATTGGGCTTCTTCCATATTGCTATTCAGCTGTTTCCAACGTGCAAAGCATTTCACTACGTCTTCAAGCTGTGCATATTCTTTTGAATAGGCACGAAATTTTTCTTGATCGCTAATCACTGAAGCATCACCCAATAGTGCTTCAAGCTCTTCGTGGCGTTCATTTAAGCTATCTAATTTACTAATAATAGAGGGTTTCATTTGTTAACCTATAAAATCCACTGACAAAAAACGGTACTATTCTAGCACAATTTCTCTTTAAATTTATAACCACAAGCCAAAATCATCATAGAACTTCTTAGAAAAAACCGCGAATTTCTTACCGCACTTTATTTTTTAGAATAAATAAAAAAGGCAAGCGATTCGCTTGCCATATTGAATTATTTTAAATTCCGAAATTAAAGTTATTTCCCAATCACTTCCAATCCGCCCATATATGGACGTAACACTTCTGGTACGGTGATGCTACCATCTGCATTTTGGTAATTTTCAAGTACAGCAACAAGGGTACGCCCAACAGCTAAGCCTGAGCCATTTAAGGTGTGAACAAGGCGTGGTTTTTTCTCACCTTTTACGCGGTAGCGTGCTTGCATACGGCGTGCTTGGAAATCCCACATATTTGAGCAAGAAGAAATCTCACGGTAAGTATTTTGTGCTGGCACCCAAACTTCTAAATCGTAAGTTTTAGCTGAACCAAAGCCCATATCGCCCGTACATAGTAACACTTTACGATAAGGCAGATTTAACAACTGCAACACTTTTTCCGCGTGGCCAGTGAGTTCTTCCAAAGCTTCCATT
This sequence comes from Avibacterium paragallinarum, assembly GCF_011765605.1. NCBI lineage: Bacteria > Pseudomonadati > Pseudomonadota > Gammaproteobacteria > Pasteurellales > Pasteurellaceae > Avibacterium > Avibacterium paragallinarum. The sequence goes on along the minus strand of NZ_CP050316.1, from coordinate 1,056,881 downwards.
GATTTTTCTGGCTCTACGATTTGTACCATTTCTACTTTGTCGAATTGGTGCATACGGATCAAACCACGCGTATCACGGCCGTAAGATCCTGCTTCTGAACGGAAACAAGGGGTATGTGCGGTCATTTTAATTGGCAGTTCCGCTTGCTCTAAAATTTCATCACGCACAAGGTTGGTAACTGGCACTTCCGCCGTTGGAATTAAGGCGTAAGGTTGCTCCCCTTCTAGCGGTTTGGTGTGGAATAAATCTTCGCCAAATTTTGGCAGCTGCCCTGTCCCATAAAGGGTGGCGTGATTAACTAAATAAGGCACATAGGTTTCGCTATAACCGTGTTGTTCGGTATGTAAATCAAGCATAAACTGTGCCAAAGCACGATGCATTTTGGCAATTTGTCCTTTCATTACCACAAAACGTGCACCGCTTAATTTCACGCCTGCAGCAAAATCTAGCCCTTGTAAATGCTCACCTAAGGTAACGTGATCTTTCACTTCAAAATCGAAGGTTCTTGGCTCACCCCAACGAGAAATTTCTACATTATCGTTTTCATCGTTACCCAGTGGCACTTCATCGGCAGGAATATTTGGAATGCTAAGGGCAATTTCTTGCAGCTCTGCTTGCACGTCATCAAGTTGGCTTTTCGCCATACTTAATTCAATGCCCATATTATCTACTTCAGCCAATAACGGAGCAATGTCTTCCCCGCGTGCTTTTGCCGCACCGATGGCTTTGGATCGCGTATTACGCTCTGCTTGCAAGGTTTCGGTTTTCACTTGAAGGGCTTTGCGTTGATCTTCTAATTCACTAATGCGAGCCTCATCAAGTTCAAAACCCCGTCTGATTTTTAATTTTTCAGCTACTTCGGCAAGATTATTGCGTAATAAATTTGGATCAATCATTTTGTTACCTTTCTGAAAATAGAGATTGTCAATATAGCCCTGTATTCTAGATCGGATTGAAAAAATAAACTAGTTACTTGACGAGTTTATAGCGTTGAATTTGGCTTTTTTCGTCAAGTTGGCGTAATTTTTCTAATTTCTCACCGATCTGAATTTCCATTCCCCGTTGCGTTGGAAAATAAAATTTCGTTTCTTTCAAGGCTTCTGGAAAATAATTTTCTCCCGCCGCATAGGCATTTTCTTCATTATGAGCGTAACGATATTCCGCCCCATAGCCTAATTCTTTCATCAACTTCGTTGGTGCATTGCGTAAATGCTCTGGTACATCATAATCAGGGCTTTCCACTGCCATTTTCTTCGCTGCGTTAAAGGCTTGATACACCGCATTACTTTTTGGTGCAACCGCTAAATAGACGATTGCTTGGGCAATGGCGCGTTCCCCCTCAGCCGCTCCCACACGGGTGAAGCAATCCCACGCGGCAAGAGCCACTTGCATTCCTCGCGGATCAGCATTGCCCACATCTTCCGACGCAATCGCAAGCAACCGCCGTGCCACATAAAGCGGATCCCCCCCTGCGGTGAGAATACGTGCATACCAATATAACGCCGCATCAGGTGATGAACCTCGCACGGATTTATGCAAGGCGGAAATCAGATCGTAAAAGCGATCCCCTTGTTTATCAAAACGGGCTTGCCGTTCCCCCAGCACTTCCGTTAATAAAGTGCGGTGTAAAATTTTGCCATTTTTTCCCTCTTCTGCCATATCTGCCATTAATTCAAGGCTGTTCAAGGCCAAACGGGCATCACCATTCACATATTCTGCCAGCAACTGCAATACATTATCTTCCAGCACAAAATGTTCATTGCCTAATCCTTTCTCTTTATCCTGAATGGCTCGTTGCAAAACTTGCTCAATATCTTGGGGCGTGAGCGGTTTTAAAATGTACACTTTGGCACGAGAAAGCAAAGCGTTGTTCAACTCAAAAGAGGGATTTTCTGTGGTCGCTCCAATAAAAGTGACCGTGCCGTCTTCAATGTAGGGCAAAAACGCATCTTGCTGGCTTTTGTTGAAGCGATGCACTTCGTCCACAAACAAAATCGTGCGTTGTCCTGTTAGGCGATTTTGTTTAGCTCGCTCAATGGCTTCGCGAATTTCTTTCACTCCCCCCGTTACCGCTGAAATTCGTTCCACTTCAGCATTAATGCGTTGTGCAATAATTTCTGCTAAGGTCGTCTTCCCCGTCCCTGGCGGCCCCCATAAAATCATTGAATGAATATGCCCCGCTTCAATGGCTTTGCGTAATGGTTTACCTACACCAATCAAATGGCGTTGACCATAATATTCCTCTAAATTCGTAGGACGCATTCTCGCCGCCAACGGACGAAAATCATTCTCAGCGAAATCAAACGCAAAATTCGACATTGTTTTTTCTCAGAAAAGTAATGGGAAATTTGCGGGATTATAGCATAGAAGAGAGGGGAAATAACCTCTAGCAAGAAGAATAGAATCTGTTCGCATATCTTTCCTCGTAAAAAATAATATAGAGATTATTGAAAAATATAATCTCTATATTATAATTTTGCTATCATTCTATGGTTTGGGACTTATTATGGTGGTAAAGAAAAAATGGGAAGTCATTGCAACAGCGAGATTTAAAATATGGTTAAAAGAGCAAGATGAGGCTACAAGGATTTCTGTTTTTAATGCATTAAATAATTTGCGGTTCTATGGTCCTCAATTATCTCGTCCCTATGTAGATACCATAAAAGGTTCTCAATATCCCAATATGAAAGAGTTGCGTATTCAACATAAAAGCAAGCCACTACGAGCATTTTTTGCATTCGATCCGCTCAGGCAAGCAATTGTTCTATGTGCTGGAAATAAAAGTAATAATAAACAATTTTACAAACAAATGATTACGATTGCAGATGCAGAATTTACCGATTATTTAGCCACATTGGAGAAATAAAATGACACAATATACTACACTTGATGAGCTTATCGCTCAAGAATCCCCTGAAACACAACAATGCATTAAAGAAATGTCCGAAGAACTCATTCTAGAAACCGGTCTTGCAATGATCCGCGAACAACTCGCACTTTCACAAAAAGAATTAGCACAAGCGATTGGCGTTTCTCAATCTGCAATCGCTCAGATTGAACAACGCGGAAATGATGTGAAACTTTCTACGCTTAAACGCTACATTGAGAAAATGGGCGGTGAATTAAGCTTAACCGTCAAAATGCCTACGGGTTATAGCCAAATTTTTCCACTTTAAAAAACTGCGGTCAAAACCGACCGCACTTTTCTTTTATCATTTTCAACCAAACTATTTTTTCTTACGTTGATCGTCTAGTTCCACGCCTTTGGGTACGCTAAATTTAAACAGGCTATCTGCCAGTGGTTGGTTGGTGATGTTACGCAGGAGATATAAATTAGTTTGCCCGTCTTTTTCCGTGGTGCTGAAATTTTTCAGCACGCCTTCCCCATCGATGCGAATATCAAATTGTTTGATTTGGCTTTTGGCTGATTTCGGTTTTAAGGTGAAAGTATCAGCGTTTTGCTCCACATTATATTGTTTCCAATATTGAGTATCGTTGCTAGTTAAGAGAACAAAAGGCGTGTTATTCACCGCGTCTGCCACCCAATTTGCGGTAACTTGTTGCACAAATGGATCGTAAAACCAGAGAGTTTTGCCATCAGAAATAACTTGGCTTTCTTGCGGGGCTTGGTTGTCCATTCGGAATAAATTTGGGCGTTTGATTTGAATTTTGCCTTTTCCTTGCTGAATTTCTTTGCCTTTAGGGTCGCTGACTTTTTGCACATAATCCGCACTGAGTGCCTCAACTTTGTTTAAGCGTGCCTGCAATTCACTCACGGCATCAGCCCAAGCCAGTGGGCTTAAGCCTAAACATAAAAGTGCGGTCATTTTTACAGCCATTTTTTTCATAAATTTTCCTTTAATTCTAAAATAATGGGAAATCATTGTTTATCAGACAACGATTTCCCTCATTTGTTGCATTGGGTCTAATTAATAATCTGAACGGCGAGCGAGAATTTCTCGCTTGCCATTTTGCAATGGCGAAACGATGCCTTGTTCCTCAAGCTGATCCATAATGCGTGCGGCACGGTTGAAGCCGACACGGAATTTGCGTTGAATTGAAGATGCGGAGGTTGTGCCTGTTTCAATCACAAAATTCATCACCTCATCGAAAAGATCGTCCAACTCCCCGTCATCGCCCGTGCGTGGCGTGTCGCTGTCTTCCTCTTCTGCACTATCCAAAATGCCCTCAATGTAGTTCGGTTTCCCTCTTGCCCGCCAATCATCAGCCACGCGTGCTACTTCGTCATCGCTCATAAATGCCCCGTGTACGCGGATTAGATCGGAAGAGCCTTGTCCTGAATACAGCATATCCCCGCGTCCGAGCAAGGTTTCTGCCCCGCCTTGATCTAAAATGGTACGCGAGTCGATTTTACTCGCCACCGTAAAGGCGATACGACTTGGGATATTGGCTTTGATTAGCCCTGTAATCACGTCCACCGACGGGCGTTGGGTGGCTAAAATCAAATGAATGCCGATGGCACGGGCTTTTTGTGCAAGCCGTGCGATCAATTCTTCAATTTGCTTCCCAGCCACCATCATTAAATCAGCAAATTCATCGACAATCACCACGATGTAGCTGAGTTTTTCTAATGCAGGTGGCATTGCGTCCATTGTGTCGCCTGGTCGCCAAATTGGGTTGGGAATCGGCATTCCCATTGCGTTATATTCCTCGATTTTTTCATTGTAGCCTTCGATATTCCGCACCCGTAACGCGGAGAGTAATTGATAGCGACGTTCCATTTCGTCCACGCACCAACGCAGGGCATTGGCGGCTTTTTTCATATCCGTAACCACTTCGGTTAAGAGATGAGGAATGCCATCGTAAATCGAAAGCTCGACCACTTTCGGGTCAATCATAATAAATTTGACTTCTTCAGGTTTCACGCGAAATAACAAGCTTAAAATCATTGTATTCACGCCAACGGATTTCCCTGATCCCGTTGAGCCTGCCACCAATAAATGTGGCATTTTGGCTAAATCCACCACAATCGGGTTACCGCTGATGTCTTTCCCCAATGCCATTGAAAGCAGGGATTTTGATTCACGAAATTCGGGGCTGTCTAACACATCACGCAGTGGTACCATTTGGCGGTGCAAATTTGGTGTTTCAATGCCAATGTAAGGCTTGCCCGGAATGACCTCAGCCACACGGATTGAGCGGAACATTAACGCTCGGGCTAAATCCGTATCAATGCTGGTAACTTTCGAGGCTTTCACGCCTGGCTGGAGTTCCAATTCATAACGGGTAACCACAGGCCCAACTAACACATCTTTCACGGTGGCTTTCACATTGAAGTTTCGCAGTTGCTGCTCAATGCGTTGCGAGGTGTCTAAAATTTCCTCGCGGGTGATTTCTTGCACTTCCACCTGACGTTTTTCTAGCAGATCCAAGCTCGGCAACGGTGTTGTCGGCTTTTCTTTAATGCTCACCTGCTTTTGTAATGCGGGGTGGATTAAGGAGTCGCCGTAAGGCTTATAGCTTGGCTGATTTGACGCGGGTTCTTGTTCTGCCAAAATGTGTTCTAACGTGTCCTCTTCGTTGATCTCTTTCGCCCGTTGTTGCATTTCAGCTAAACGCTGTTGCTCTTGTGCGGCAAATTGACGTGCCAAATCGTCCATTTCATCGCTTGGCTCGGCGAAATCTTCTGTAACCTGATAAGCCTCCACCGAATAGTCTGGAATGGAAACTTTTAACTCAGGTTCATTAGGTGCTTCATACGGCAAAAATTCCTCCGAAAAACTGACCGCACTTTGTGTATTTGCAGGTTGCGATATGGCGTGCAACTCAGGCTTTTGCGGAGTGATGGGCGGTGAAATTTGTGGACTGACAAGTTCAACTTGCACCACAGGTGCAACCGCTGAGGTAGATTGCGGAAGGCTCACATTTGGCAAGCTGTCGTCCTGCCCAACATCATAACGCGAAAATAATTCCATTTTACGCGGATCAAAAAGCGTCGCATTATTTTCCGTATTTTCTGCAGAGGAAGGAGCATTATCAGAAGCCACTGGTTGGGTTAATTCTTTCAAGCCGCTAATTTGAATAAACGGCTGATTGGATTTAGGCGATTCAGCCTCTTCGCTTTGCTCCGTGTTTTCTGCCTGTTGTGGTTCTGGGCGAGGCTCAACTTTATGAATGATGATCTCCTCCAAAGGCACTGGCTCGCTTTGTTCTTGCGGTTCTTCAGGCGTTGCCATTGTGGGAGTTTTGTGTTCATTCATTGTAAGCCAATAATAAAACCGTACAAAAAGCTGTATTAGCACTTTACCCGAACACAGTACAAAGCCCGCTACGGTAAACAATAAAGCGGACAAAATAAGCCCAGCTTTGCCTAAAATGGGATAAAGGGAAACGACCAAACTGCCCCCCAACACGCCACCCGCCAAATACGCGCTGGTGTTGGAAAGCAACAGCGTGGCTAATGTGGTTAATCCCGCGAATAATATCACGCCGCCGAGGGTGCGAATGGCAGCTTTGATCGCAGTAAGCTGAGTAAATTTTTTCGTTTTAAATAAATAAATCGGCACAAAGCACAATATAAAGGGGATCACATTGCCGATATGCCCAAACAAGGTGAAAAATAAGCCTATGAGCCAAGCTCCTAACGCCCCTGCCTTGTTGATCGTTTCTGGCTGCGAGGAAGACACCGCCCAAGTGTTATCAAATGGGCTGTAACTTGACCACGCGACAATCAAATATAAGCCAAACAGAGAAATAATACCTAAGCATAATTCACCCATATATTGCTTTGGCGTGAGATTTGTTGTTATTCGTTTAATCATTTTATTTTAATTGTAAAAAATTGGTCTGTTTCACTTCTTCCATTACCACATAGGTACGCGTGTCATTCACGCCCGGCAAACGCAATAAGGTCGTGCCAAGTAATTTGCGGTAAGCTGCCATATCTGCCACGCGGGTTTTCAATAAATAGTCGAAATCCCCCGAAACCAAATGGCATTCTTGAATTTCATCAAGCTGCTGCACTGCATCATTAAATTCTTCAAACACATCAGGCTTACCACGCACAAGGGTAATTTCCACAATCACCAATAGCGGAGAGTCCAACAGCTCAGGGTTAAGCAAAGCACGATAGCCCATAATCACCCCTTGTTTTTCCAAACGCTTTACCCGCTCCAAACAAGGCGTTGGCGAAAGTCCCACTTTTTTTGATAAATCAATATTTGAAATTTTGCCATTACGTTGTAATTCATTGAGAATTTTTATATCTATCGCGTCAAGTGCTTTAGGTAATTTCTTTTCCATAATATTTTTCACCACAAATTGCGGAATTCACCGCTTAAAATAAAAATAACACTTAATTTTACACTATTTTATGCAATTTTATAGGGAGAGATTCGTTCTTGAAAGGTTAAAATTTTTCATAAAAAATGATAACACTTTATAAATCGCTAAAGCTGTTGATACACTTTTATTGCATAGGCATCAGACATTCCTGCGATGTAATCGCAGATGATCCGCTTTTTTTGCTCCGCTGAAGCCATTTTCCAGCGATTTGCCGTGTTACGAGGTAACAAGCGTTCGGGGTCGCTTTCAAAAATTTGGAACATTTCGGTGAGCATTCTTTGCCCTTTATATTCAATACGTTGGGTGGTTACATCGCAAATGACATATTTCAACACAAAATCTTTGAACACCTTCAGCACCGCGAGGACGTCTTCGGGAAGCTCGGCGTTATAACGTAACAAAGGCTCAGTAAAATCTGCTGTGATTTTCCACCGCACATTGGTGATAAAATAGTTCACTAATGCCCCAATCGCATTTTTTCGCTCATAATGGTGTGCTGAAAATAATTTTTCACTGAGTGCATCAATATGCTCTCTTATCCACGGGGACGAGCTATTTTTTAATTGTGCTAAAGCTTCTTGCCATTGTTGCAAATGAATAACCCCCACCACAATGGCATCTTCCAGATTGTGAACACCGTAGGCAATGTCGTCTGCCAGCTCCATAATACTGCAATCTAAGGATTTATAACGGGTTTTTAAGGTTTGTTGCGAGGTTTCGCGTAGTGAGCTAAGGGTTTGAAATAAATGGCGATCCGCCTCGCTCAGTGGAGCGAGTAACCAATCAAACATCGCTTTATCCTCGCGGAACAATCCCTTCCCAGGAATCCAGTCCGTCAGTTTAATGGAAAAGGGATTGCTATGATTTGGCATCGCCAGCTCCGCATATTGCGGGGAGACCTCATCTAAAATCGCTGGATATTTCACCACACCGAGCAATGTGCGGCGGGTTAAATTCATTCCTGCGTTGAGGGTATAAGGCTCTAATTTGGTTAAAACACGGAAAGTTTGGGCGTTACCCTCAAAACCGCCGTGGGATTGCATCATATAATTTAATGCCACTTCCCCACCATGTCCAAAAGGCGGGTGTCCGATATCGTGTGCAAAACACAGGCTTTCAATCAGATCATTAGAGGGCAGCAACGGTTTGAGTTGCTTTTGTAACTGTGCATTTTCGATGTTGAGCTGTTGGGCTAGATGGGTAAAGGCTTCGCTAAATTTCAGTTGAGAAACAAGGCTGCTGCCAATTTGAGCCACCTCTAAAGAATGGGTCAAGCGAGTGCGATAAAAATCATTCTCCCCCACCGCGTGAATTTGGGTTTTCGCTTGCAGGCAACGAAAGGCGGCACTGTGCAAAATCCGTCCGCGATCACGGCGAAATGGCGGGCGATGATCTTTTTCTCTTGGATTATCATTAATAAATCGTTCAAGCCAAAGGGGGTTAATGCTATTTTTCATATTATGCCACCATAAGATAAATGAATTTGAACACAAAAGGGGCAAAAATTGAACTTAAAATACCACAAAGCACAAGGGAAATGGAACTAAAATTCCCCGCTTTAGGATCAGTTTCCATACAGCTTACCGTTCCCAAAACGTGGGAAACCGCTCCCACGGATAAGCCTATCGCTTGTGAATGCTTAATCCTTATGGTCTTTAAAATGACATAGCCGAACATTGAGCCTTGCAGCCCAGCCAATAGCACTGCCACCGCTGCCACAGAGGGAATGCCGCCTAAATTGTCCGCAATTTCCATTGCAATCGGCGTAGTTACAGATTTCGGCAAAATGGTCGCTACGATCTCAGGCTCAGCCCCCAACAATAAAGCCAAAATCGCCCCAACACACATTGAAAAGAAAGATGAAAGTGCGGTAATAAATAAAATCGTTTTCCAATAAGCCTGAATTTGGCGGAATTGTTCATAGAGAGGCAATGCTAATGCCACGACGCTCACGCCAAGCAAATGATTTAACGGGGCATTGCCTTGATAGTAATCCTCATAAGGCAAATGAAAAATTAACACGATGGTAATCAACATCGCCACGGTCAAAATAAAACTGTTAAATACTAAGGATTTCAAGCGTTTACTTATTTGCAATGCCAGTGCAAAGACAACAATCGTCAGCAATGTGTAAGCGTAAATCATTGATTCCCCCTACTCGCTTTCGCCCGTTTTTTTAACACTTTTTTACGCAAGCCAGAAAATGAGCCTTGTGAAAACAGATAATCCGCCAAAATTCCGCTTAATACGAGGGTGAGCATTGTTGCCACAATATTGGGAATGAGCAACACTTTGGCTTGGCGAGCGAGAAGATCGGAATATTGAATAATCCCAACGCTAACCGGCACAAACAGCACTGCCATATAACGCATTAACAAACTTGCACCAGCAAAAATCCAATGCACTTTAATCACTTGCAACATCAAACACATAAATAACAGCAACAGCCCCCAAATACTGCCTGGAATGCCGAGCGGGATAAAATGGGCGATTTGCTCCCCGAGAAAATACATTGAGAAAAGAATAATAAAAGAACGCAATAACTGAAAAATCTTCTGGATCATAAGGCTATAAATTATAAATTCATCAAAATCGAGATAATTCTACTCTTATTTTATTCGTTTTGTTATGAGTTTTCGTTACAATACGCTGAAAAATTCAACCTTTTTTAAAATCAATATGATTAGAATGTTAAGAAAGCATTTATTCTTCTTCATTTTTACATTATTTATGCTCCCTCAGGCAGAAGCAGTTCGCTCCGTTCAATGCCTTGTGGTGGCTGTTTCAGACGGTGATACCTTTCGCTGTTTACTCGCTAATAATAAGCAAATTAAGGTGCGTTTAGACAGCATTGACGCCCCCGAAAAAAAACAGCCCTTTGGTTCAAAAGCTCGCCAAACCTTAGCGGATTTCATTCGTAAACAACAAGTCCGGCTTGAAATTAAGGGCTATGATCGCTACCAACGCACCCTTGCCACAGTGTATAACTCACACAACCAAAATATCAATCTCGCAATGGTAAAATTGGGAATGGCGTGGGTGTATCAACACTATGCCAAAGATCCGCAATATTTCCAAGCACAACAGCAAGCCCAGCAACGCCGTCTCGGTTTATGGCGAGATCCTAACCCGATTTACCCCGAACAATGGCGAAAAATGCAAAGTGAGCAACGTAAACAGAAACCTCAGCAAAAAGAAGGATTATTCTATGGCTTTTGATCCCGCCACCTTTCGCCGCGATTTTCCCTATTTCCACCAAGCAGGGGCTGCGGTTTATCTCGACAGTGCGGCAACCAGTTTAAAACCGCAAGTGCTGATTGATGCCACCACCGCCTTTTATTGTTCAGCGGGATCCGTGCATCGTAGTCAATATGATGAAAAACAGACCGCACTTTATGAACAGGCTCGCCGCCGCGTGAAGCATCTCATCAATGCTGAAAGTGAACAGGGGATCATCTGGACATCAGGCACAACCCACGCGATTAATTTGGTCGCCAACGGCTTACTTTCCCAGCTCTCACCACAAGATAACATTATTATCAGCGAAGCCGAGCACCACGCCAATTTTGTCAGTTGGCAGCAGCTCAGCGAAAAATCGGGGGCGAAGCTGGTGGTTCTCCCGTTACTTGATAACGGCATTATTGATGATCGTGCATTCAAAAGTGCGGTCAATAAAAACACCAAAATTGTCGCCCTGAATGTGATGTCTAATGTAACGGGAGCGGTGCAACCGTTGGCGGAATTTATCCCCTTTATTCGTCAGCACAGTCAAGCCTTTGTTTTGCTGGACACAGCCCAAGCCATTAATCATCTTCCCATTGATTTTCAACAACTTGACGCTGATTTCCTCACCTTTTCTGCCCATAAAATCTATGGCCCTACCGGGCTTGGGGTGCTAGCTGGAAAATTAACCGCACTTAACCCACTTCAGCCCTTATTATTCGGCGGCAAAATGGTGCAACAGGTTAGCCCAACCCACACCAGCTTTGCGGAGTTGCCTTATCGTTTAGAAGCAGGCACGCCAAATATTGCGGGGGTAATCGGCTTTAATGCGGTGTTGGAATGGCTAGAAAAATGGGATAACCTCGCCGCTCATCGCTATGTCGCCACATTAAGTGAAAGCCTCATTGCACGCTTGAAACAATATCCAAACTGTCAGCTGTTTACTTGCGACACACACAGCCCGATCATTAGCTTTTTATTTAACGGCATCGATCTTTCTGATCTCGCTACCCTTTTGGCAGAACAAAACATCGCATTGCGTGCGGGTGAACATTGTGCTCAACCCTATTTGGCAAGGCTAAAACAACGTGGTACATTACGCCTCTCCCTCGCCCCCTACAACAATGCACAAGATATTGAACAGTTTTTTACCGCGTTAGATAACGCCCTCGCATTATTAGAGTAAACCGATGAGAACACAAATCAAGAACGCCCCAAGTTGGGAAGAACGCTACCGTTTACTGATTCAGAGCGGAAAAAATCTGCCCCGCCCTGATGAACAACAACTCGCCCAAATGCAACCCATTTCGGGCTGCGAAGCGAACGTGTGGTTTAAAATCGAGCCACAAAACGACCGCACTTTTCATTTTCACGCTTTTAGCGAAGCACGGATTATCAACGGCTTATTGTGGCTGTTATTACAAGAGATCAACGGTAAAACTGCCGAACAACTGCAACAGTTTAATTTGACAGCATATTTTTTAGATTTAGGTATCGCACAACGGTTAAGCAGTACGCGACTAAACGGCTTGAAACAGATCGAGCGACTTGTGCAAAATTTAGCAACTTGTACGAATTAAGGCTGTCGAAATAAAAAAACTTGCTATAATTGCCACAAATCAAAGTCTCAGGAATGATGATGAAAAAAACATTTTCTGCATTTTTACTTTCAACGCTATTTTCCACCACACTTTTCGCCCAGTGGGAAATGGTGGGCAACGCTGATTACAACTGGGGACCTTTCCAAATTTACACCCTCAGCCTTTACACTGAAACGGGGAGTTACCAAGAAAACCAACGTCCGCTCATGCTTTCTTTCAATTTTGATAAGCCTGTGGAAGGAAAAAGTTTTGCCATCAGTTTAATTAAAGAAATTAAATCGATTAACGATGAAAAAGAGATTCAGAATTGGTTAAGTGCATTACAAAAAATCTTTCCAGATTTCTCTCCCAAAGATGTTTTGAGCTATATTGCATTGTCAAACAAAGGCTATTTTATTTTAAATGATACCGTGTTAGATAATGAATTTGACGATAATTTCAACCACGCATTAATCACTAGCTTGTTATCTCCGCAAGGTAGTTATAGCAAAATTCTCCCCCAGCTACTTGGCAAAGAAAAAAGCCAACATAGCCCAAAAGAACATCTACTTGATACGCCTGATGTAGAAAAAATCAACGAGGAAGAACTAAAACCTCAACTTCCCCCACAATTCGAACTTGATCGCCAAACTCAGGAAGAAGTTTAGCAACAAATAAAAGAGCGGATAATTTTAATCCGCTCTATTTTTATGCTGTTTTAAAGGCTCTTATTTGTTGCAAATGTTGCGAAATTTTCTTGAATTTATGCCCTTCGTTGTCGTCCCAAACAATTTCATAAAATGGTGAAAGCACGTTCGCACTGCGTTGAGAATCGAGTACTTCATCTTGTGTCGAAAGGAAAACAAGGCAATTTCCTTGATTTTTCACACGGAAATTTTCTACGCATTTGGTCGCAATGTCTTGATATTCTTCAGGGCGATCGATTCTGCCTTGCATATTTTCATAGGGGAACAAATTCGGGTTAAAAATTGCCTGCTTAATACCGCACAAAAAGCCAATGCGTTCCGCCCAATAACCGCCTAGTCCCACACCACAAATTAAGGGTGAGGAATCTTTACTTTCTGAAATTAACTTATGCACCTCATTGAGTAAAAACTGCATATCGTAACGCGGGTGCAAGGTGCTGTAATTGATAAAACGCACATCGTCATCAATGAATTTGAGCTGCATTATTTTTTCGTGATTACCAGGGCTATTGGAATCAAAACCGTGTAAATAAATAATCATAAGAAACCTCATCAATATCAATGGAGCAATGGAAGTAGCATTTCTTCTCTAAAGCTCAACGCGAAAACAACGCATTTCCACATCAAACGCCCCTCTATTAAAGCAAAAACCTTGCTGTTTTACTACCGCACTTTGATTTAACGAGAAATTTCTTCCACATTTTTTGATCTCGCTCGGATTTTTCGCTCCAAATGCAAAATCATCTGCAAGGCAATGTCTAAGCCACTGGTCTTTTCGATCATTTCAAGCCCCGGGCTAGCATTGACTTCTAACACCAACAGCCCTTGACGGGAACGAATTAAATCCACCCCTGCCACATCTAAGCCCAGTGCTTGCGTGGCTGAAATGGCTATGTGCTTTTCTTCCTCGCTTAACCAAACTTGCTCCCCCACGCCGCCACGATGAATATTGGCACGAAACTCGCCATTTTGCCCCTTACGTTCCATTGCCGCGATCACCTTGCCATCAACCACAAAGCAACGCACATCTCCCCCTTGTGCTTCGGCGATAAACTGTTGCATTAGCACGGGGACATTAGAATGGGTGAGGGTTTCTACAATGCTATTCGCACTGCTGGCACTCTCCGCCAAGATCACCCCGATCCCTTGCGAACCGCTAAGGGTTTTCAAAATCGTTGGCGAGCCAATTAACTCAAGGCTTTCTTTCGGCTGGGTTTCATTGCCTGCCAATAATGAAGGCGGCACGGCAATGCCCCGTTGTAACAACAGTTGCAAACTCTGCCATTTATCACGGGCTTTTAAAAAAGGCTCAACCTCATTTAAACAAGCCACGCCCTGAGCCTGCAAATGTTGCAACACCGCACAGCCCATTTGCGTGCTGGCAGAACCAAATCGCGGCAACACGCCGTCATATTCGGGCAATAAGTCCGCTTTGGCATCACGGGCGGATTGATAATACAACTGAAAGTGCGGTGTTTTTCCCGCCCTATTTTTTTCGTTCAGCTTCAAAATAAAACGATTGGGATCGAGAATATCCATTTGATGACCGCAACTTTCCGCCGCCGCTTTTAAACGCTGACAGCTATAAAGGCGAGGCTCACGGCATAACATTAATAATTTCATTGAGTTGTTTCCACATCACGGGGTTAAATTTTCGATATATTACACCAATTACAGCAATGCTAAAAAATTCCTTTATTCTTTTTTATGAAATCAGTACAATCAACGCGATTTTTTAGCTTGCTAAGCAGTTGAGCCACAAAGTCTTCTGCTTAGCCTCAACAAAAGGAAAACACAATGTTTGTTGTTATTTTTGGTCGTTCAGGCTGCCCTTATTGCGTACGTGCAAAAGAGCTTGCCGAAAAATTAAAAACCAACCTTAGCGATTTCGATTATCGCTATGTGGATATTATTGAAGAAGGCATCAGCAAAGCAGATTTATCCGCTTCAGTAGGTAAACCCGTTGAAACCGTACCACAAATTTTCATTGACGAAGAACCTATCGGCGGCTACACGGATTTCGCTGCGTTAATGAAAGAACAGTTTGATATTGTGAATTAATGTGATGGTAAAAAATGCGGTGAAATTTCACCGCATTTTTTATATTGGTAGAATTTTGCTTGCATATTTACAGAAATGAATATAAATTCAATATAAATGAATAATTATACGGAAATAACTTATGCGTAGCACAGAACTCGTTCAATGGTTTAGGCAATCCACCCCCTATGTGAATATGCACAGAGGGAAAACCTTTGTGATTATGCTTGATGGCGATACCATTGCCAGCCCAAATTTTATCAATATTATCAATGACATCAGCCTACTGCATAGCTTAGGTATTAAACTGGTGATTGTTTTTGGGGCGAGGTTTCAAATCAACAGGCTATTATCTCAACAAGGTATCACCCCGCACTACCATAAAAATATTCGCATTACCGATCCCCACAGCCTTGATGTGGTGAAACAGGCGGTGGGGAAATTAAATTATGATATTTCCGCTCGCTTATCCCTGCGTCTACCTCATTCTGAGGTGATTAATGTGGTCAGTAGCAATTTTATTCTTGCTCAGCCTATTGGGGTTGATGATGGCGTAGATTATCAGCTCAGTGGCAAAATTCGCCGTATTGATAGCGAGAAAATTCAGCAACAATTAGATCAAGGCTCGATAGTGCTACTCGGCCCCATCGCCCCCTCTGTAACGGGAGAAACCTTTAATTTGCCTTTTGAAGAAGTGGCGACACAGGTCGCGATTAAACTCAAAGCAGAAAAATTAATTGGCTTTTCAGATACACAAGGGATTCTAAATCCCCAGCACGAAACCATTGCAGATTTGTTGCCACAGGAGGCGGAACTGCATTTGCAAGCCTTAATCGCACAAGATTTATACCACAGTTCGCAAGCACGTTTTTTGCAAGCTGCCATTGAGGTGTGTCGTGCAGGAGTGAAACGTTCACATTTGCTCAGCTATGAAGAAGATGGCTCATTATTGCAAGAATTATTCACCCGCGATGGGGTGGGAACACAGCTTTCAATGGAAAATTCAGAAACCATTCGCCTTGCAAATATAGCGGATATTCCAGCCTTGCTCGAATTAATACACCCATTAGAGCAACAAGGCATTTTAGTAAAACGCTCTCGCGAACAGCTAGAAATGGATATTGCGAACTATACGATCATTGACCGCGATGGCGTGGTAATCGCTTGTGCTGCTTTAAATGTTTACCCACAAGAAAATATGGCTGAAATGGCTTGCGTTGCCGTTCACCCTGATTACCGCAATTCTTCGCGTGGCGATATTTTATTAGAAGCCATTCAAAAGCGGGCAAAAGCGAAAAACATCAAGCAACTATTTGTGCTAACCACTCGAACCGTGCATTGGTTCCAAGAACGGGGTTTTTATTTAGCGAATGTGGAAGATCTGCCACAAGAAAAAAGAGATCATTATAACTACCAACGCCGCTCCAAAATTTTAATTCAAAACTTAGTGGATTAAGGACGGCTCAGGATAATGGGCAATATATATTGCCCTTCCAATTAGTGAAATGATTTCATTTGATGAGTACGTTGTCTTAAATATAAAAAGTGCGGTACTTTTTTTAGCAGTTTTGAAATAATCCCCTTTCAAAAGAGGGGGCTATACACCCCATTGTTGATCTTCATTAAAGAAAAATCGATAAAACCACGACCAATAAAAATCAAATGCCCTCCACTAAATTTAGGTTATATTAATTCAGTCCCAGACAAAGATATTTTATTTCTAAGAATTCATCAATACCATAATGTGATCCTTCCCTCCCAATGCCTGACTCTTTCACACCACCAAAAGGGGCAATTTCATTACTCACCAAGCCTTCATTAATGCCGACAATACCGTATTCCAATGCTTCAGACAAACGCCAAATACGCCCCATATTTTGCGTAAAAACATAAGCTGCTAAACCAAATTCCGTATCATTTGCCATTGCGATCACCTCTTCTTCCGTTTCAAATTTAAAAATAGGGGCTAACGGGGCGAAAGTTTCTTCTTTTGCTACAAGCATTGTTTGATTGACTTCACTTAAAATTGTTGGTTGAAAAAACGTTCCGCCCAATGAATGGCGTTTACCGCCTAGCATTAATTTAGCCCCTTTTTGTAATGCATCAGCAATATGATTTTGCACTTTTTCAACCGCACTTTCACGAATCAATGGCCCCATCGTTACCCCTGCTTGATTGGCCTCGCCAAGCTGGATTTGTTGCACTTTTTGCATAAATGCTTGTAAAAACGCATCATAAATGCCCGATTGCACATAAATTCGATTACTACAAATACAAGTTTGTCCTGCATTACGGAATTTTGAAGCAAAAACACCTTCTACAGCATTATCCAAATCGGCATCATCAAAGATTAACGCTGGTGCGTTTCCTCCCAGTTCTAAAGCCAATTTTTTGACGGTATTTGCCGATTGTGCCATTAATAATTTTCCCACTCGAGTAGATCCTGTAAAAGTCAGTTTACGCACGATCGGACTTTCGCAAATCACCCGCCCCACCTCTACGGCTTGTGTTGTTGGAATGACATTAAATACCCCTTTAGGCAATCCCGCTTGGTTGGCAAGCTCTGCCAATGCCAATGCAGAAAGTGGGGTTTCAGGAGCAGGCTTTAACACCACAGAACAGCCCGATGCCAATGCAGGAGCGGCTTTTCTAGTAATCATTGCGTTAGGAAAATTCCAAGGCGTAATTGCAGCAACTACGCCAATAGGTTGCTTTATTGTCATCAGACGATGGTTTGCTTTATCTGAAGCTAAAATCTCTCCTTGAACGCGTTTTGCTTCCTCCGCAAACCATTGAATAAAACTTGCACCATACAGCACTTCACCACGACTTTCTGTGATAGGCTTCCCTTGTTCAAGACTAATAATTTGTGCAAGTTGTTCTTGATTTTGCAAAATTAAGGCATACCATCGCATCAAAATGGCTGCTCGTTCTTTGGGTAAAATCCGTTTCCACTGTTTTTGAGCCTGTTCAGCTGCCACAATGGCTTGTTCTGTTTCAGTTTTACCTAAATCAGCAACCTGACAAATTTCTTGTTGTGTTGCAGGATTTAACACGGAAAATGTACGTCCGCTTTGTGCATCAACATATTCCCCATTAATATACCCTTGTGTTTTAATTAACGAAAATGCTTGCATATACATTCCTTTATGTTTACTGAGATTTTAGCTGTTTCCACTTTACCACTTATTCTACTTTCTTCTATATCTCTTTGTATTTTTTTACCTAAAAGTTGTTCTATAATTCTCAAATTTCGTATTTAATTTAGAAAATTTTTTACTATGATGTAAATTTATTTGCTAATTGTTTCAAGTTCTGATATTTATACCGCTTTTAAAAATGCCCTATTCCATTAATGCGGAATTTTTCAAAATAATCTTAACCCCTCCAAAGTGCGGTTAAAAATATAGCTGAATTTGACTATTGCTACAATGATATGAAGGTCAGTTATAACGTCATAAATGGAAGAATTACTATTAGGAGATACCGACAATGACAACATCATCTTTAAGTTTATTAGCCTTAGCTGGCGTTGAGCCTTATCAACCAAAAGAAGGCGAAGAATATATGAATGATGAGCAACTGCTTCATTTCAGAAAAATTCTTGAAGCTTGGCGTAATCAAATCCAAGAAGAAACCACTCGCACCGTTGCCTATATGCAAGATGAAGCCTCAAACTTCCCTGATCCAGCCGACCGAGCAACACAAGAAGAAGAATTCAGTTTAGAGTTACGCAACCGCGATCGCGAGCGTAAATTAATGAAAAAAATTGAAAATACGCTGAAAAAAATCGACACGGGCGATTTTGGTTACTGCGATTCTTGCGGCATTGAAATTGGCATTCGCCGTTTAGAAGCACGTCCAACGGCTGATTTATGTATTGATTGCAAGACCTTATCCGAAATTCGTGAAAAACAAATGATCGGTTAATGCCGTTTAATCACATTGCTTTACCAAAAAGTGCGGTCATTTTTAACCGCACTTTTCACACGTTTAATTTTCGCTTTTTCAAGCAAGGGGCTGACTATTTTAACCTTAATCAAAAATCTGTTTAAAAAGAAAACAGAAAAAACGGAAAACGAAACCCAACACAAAACGCCTGCGATTGCTCGTAAAACAAATCCTCGAAAAGGCAATAAAACCACGAGCAAAACCCAGCGTCCCGCTCCCGCTTTTGCACAACCCAAAGCAAAAGGGAAACCTGCACTTTCACGCCACGCCAATAAGCATATTCTTAGTGCTTCACAATACGGCATTCAGCCGCGAATGATGAGTAAAAATGCCTTGACGGTAGTACAAAAATTACAGCGTAACGGCTATGAAGCCTACATCGTCGGTGGCTGTGTGCGAGATTTACTGTTAGAGCAAAAACCAAAAGATTTTGATGTGGCAACCAATGCACGCCCTGAACAAGTGCAAGCCATTTTCCAACGCCAATGTCGCCTGATTGGTCGCCGTTTCCGCCTCGCTCACATAATGTTCGGACGGGATATTATCGAAGTGGCGACATTCCGTGCGAATCATTCCGAACATCACAGCGAACGTCAATCCAAGCAAAGCGATGAAGGTATGCTGTTGCGAGATAACGTTTACGGCACACTTGAGCAAGATGCAGAACGCCGTGATTTCAGTGTAAACGCCTTGTATTATAATCCGCAAGATAACAGCTTACGCGATTATTTTAACGGGGTGGAAGATCTGAAAGCGGGCAAATTACGCCTTATTGGTGATCCTGTGGTTCGCTATCAAGAAGATCCTGTGCGAATGCTGCGTGCAATCCGCTTTATGGCGAAGCTAGATATGTTCTTAGAAAAGCCAACGGAAACGCCAATTCGAGAAATGGCTCATTTGTTACGCCACATTCCGCCTGCACGTTTATACGATGAAAGCCAAAAACTTCTGCAAACGGGCAACGGGGTGAAAACCTACCATCTGTTGCGTCAATTTGGCTTATTTGAACAATTATTCCCGAGCTTAATGCCCTACTTCACGGAAAAACAAGACAGCTTTGCGGAGCGAATGATCCTCACCGCGTTAACCTCTACCGATGAACGTATTGCGGATAATTTACGCATTAATCCTGCCTTTTTGTTTGCCTGTTTCTTCTGGTATCCGCTCAGGGAAAAAGTGGAAGTCCTCAAAAACGAGGGAGGGCTGAATAATCACGACGCTTACGCTTTGGCAGGCAATGAAATTATTGATCAATTTTGCACCGCACTGGCTGCCCCACGCCGTCATACTACGGTAATTCGCGATATTTGGTTCTTGCAATTACAACTCTTAAAACGCACAGGCAACCAGCCTGCTCGCGTGATGGCACACCCTAAATTTAGGGCAGCTTTTGATTTGCTGGCAATGCGTGCCCAAGTGGAAGGTGGCGAAGCTATTGAGCTAGCGACGTGGTGGCACGAATATCAATTCAGTAATGAAGAACAGCGTAATGCCCTCGTGCAAGAGCAGCAAAAGCGTTATCCCGCGGCGAAGAAAAAACGCTATCGCTCTCGCAAACGCCGCATCAATAAAGAGGCATCAGCCTAATGAAATGCGTCTATATCGCTTTGGGCAGTAATTTAGCCACCCCAGTACAACAGCTTGAAAATGCCCTCAAAGCCTTAGCGGAGCTGGCGGATAGCGAATTAATCGCCGTTAGCCCGTTCTACCAAAGCAAACCGCTCGGGCCGCAAGATCAGCCCGACTACGTTAATGCGGTGGCTTGCCTGCACACGGCCCTTTCCCCCTTAGCCTTGCTCAATGAGCTACAACGCATTGAAAAGGAACAGGGGCGTGTGCGTTTACGCCGTTGGGGCGAACGCACGTTGGATTTGGATATACTGCTTTATGACAAAGAAATAAGGCAGTCAGAACGCCTCACTCTGCCCCATTATGATATGAAAAATCGCGAATTTGTGATCGTGCCACTCTACGACATCGCCCCCGATCTCATTTTGCCTGATGGCACAGCGGTGGAAACATTAGTGGCACATTTTACTCAGCATAATATGCAAAAATTGACGTAACTTTGTAACGAAATTGTAACTAAATGTAATCTAACAATGAGCAATGCACCAGACTAATTAAGTTCAAATCCCTCTACCCAAATAAAAGCGAGGGATAACCTATTTACTTGCTCAGTATTTTTACATTTTTAAACCCTTTATCTTTTAAATAAAGTGCTTGAAGCTTGCTCATTACCCCGCGTTCACAATAAAGCACATAGGTTTTGCTTTGATCTAACTCAGCAAATTGGCTGGAGAGTTTATAAAACGGCATTAGCTGGACTGTGGCATTCGCTAATTGCAACGGGTTTTCATCGCTTTCTTCGGGGCTACGAATATCAAGCACCACATCGTTCTCGCCTAAAATGGAAACCGTATCCACTTCCACTACCTCTTTTTCGGTTTGCTCAGCGATTTGTCGAATGTCTAAATACTGTGCATTTTGCACCGCACTTTCTAAAATGCTGAAATCAAACTGGGCTTCTTCGTGGAGAATTTTTTCTCGCACCGCTTTAACCGTCGGATTTTTAGAAATCACCCCACAAAATTCCGGCATTGATTTTGCAATATCCTCCGTGCCAATTTCTTTCGCCATTGCGATAATTTGTTCTTTATCGTGGGTGATAAGCGGACGTAGCACCAACGCCTCTGCTGCTTCATCAATTAAACGCAAATTGGTTAAGGTTTGGCTAGAAACTTGCCCTAAGGCTTCACCCGTAACAATGGCTTGAATGCCGAAACGCTCCGCAACTTTGCTCGCCGCTCGCACCATCATACGCTTCAACACTACGCCCATTTGTCCATTGTCAATTTTTTCTAAAATCTCCGCGACCACAGACTCAAAATTAATCGCCACAAAACGCACCTTGTGCGATCCGCTAAAACGATTCCAAATGTGATACGCCATTTGCTTCACGCCGATTTCGTGTGCCGCACCGCCAAGATTAAAGAAGCAATAATGCACCCTTGAACCACGACGAACGAGCATATAACTGGATACGCCAGAGTCAAAACCGCCCGAGATCAACGAAAGCACATCTTCTTGCGTGCCAATCGGATAACCGCCAAGCCCAAGATGACGTGCTTTCACCAACATCATTTTGTCATCTTCAATGTCAATGCGAACCGTAACCTCAGGCTGGCTCAGCTTGACTTTTGCACTGGCGATATGCTGATTTAACCCGCCCCCCACATAGCGTTCCACGTCTAAAGAAGAAAAATCGTGTTTCCCCTTGCGTTTCACGCGAACGCAAAAGGTTTTGTTTTCCAGTAACGGAGCGACATCTTGCAAGGTTTGCTGAAAAATATCGTGCAAATCAGCGAAAGGCTTTTCTTCCACTTCAAGAAAATGATGAATGCCGGGAACCCGCCCCAACAATTCGATGAGCAACGCCCGATTTACCTCATTTTTCGACCGCACTTCAATGTAATCCCAGTGCTTCACCACCGCAACGCTGTCATCATACTTGTTCAAAATATTGCGAATATTCCCCGTTAAGATTTTAATAAAACGTTTCCGCACGCTTTCACTTTTAATCATAATTTCAGGGAAAAGTTTAATAATAAATTTCATTAGCACGTTTCTATATCAAGAAAAAAATTGGGCGATATTGTACAACATCTTTCCCCAATCCCCAAAGCATCA
Organism: Avibacterium paragallinarum; assembly: GCF_011765605.1. Taxonomy (NCBI): domain Bacteria; kingdom Pseudomonadati; phylum Pseudomonadota; class Gammaproteobacteria; order Pasteurellales; family Pasteurellaceae; genus Avibacterium; species Avibacterium paragallinarum. Next base: position 1,034,386 of record NZ_CP050316.1, on the reverse strand, counting down.
ACGCATATTTAGAAGTGCGGTGGTTTCTAATGCCGTTTTTTCTCAATGCAAAAACACCCTAAAAAAAACCACCGCACTTTTTAAAATCGCTCTTTTTCTTCCCCGTACAAATTGCCCGAATGAAAATAAAATTTTCAGAAAAGTAACGCCGAGCGAGAGCGAAGCGAACATCAGGCTTACAAAATTTTATTGAAATGAGGAACAGCAATGTTCGCAAAATTTCTTACTGCCAGACAAGGCGTTTTGCCGCAGACAGTACAAAAGTACGGCAAGGCAAAACAACGCAGTATGACAGTAAAAGAAATTTTGCGATAGTCGGGGTATACTTTTCTTTGCTTACTCACTTTTGGATAAGCAAAAGAAAGTAAGTCGCCAACGGCGAAACCGTTATCTCCCCAAAGAAAAAAGCAATCCTCCCCAACATAAAACCGAAAGAAGTTTACCTATATTCATTAACAAGCACACAAAAATACCGTACAATGTGGCATTTATTTTGGCTTCATAATAGGATAAACAATGGCACGCAAAGCAACGCAAAAGGCGGACGAGAACGCTTTAGATTTTGAAAGCACATTAACCCAGCTTGAAACCTTGGTTTCACGCTTGGAAAACGGCGATTTGCCCTTAGAACAAGCGTTAAAAGATTTTGAGGAAGGAATCAAATTGGCACAGCAAGGGCAAGAACGCTTACAGCAAGCGGAACAGCGTATTCAAATTTTACTGTCGAAAAGCGATAAAGCGGCATTAAGCGATTACCCTGCGAAAAATGAGAAGCAAAATGATGAGGAAAATTTTTCCTTTTAATGCGAAACCGAACACAAAAAATTAACCAATCAGCTGCTATGTATCACTTTTCACAAGATTTACAACAATGCCAAGTGCGGATCAATCATTTTCTCGCTCAGCAATTTGAGCCGATTGACAGCCGCCCCTCGCCCCTCGCTGAGGCGATGAAATATGCCTTATTGCTCGGTGGCAAGCGGGTTCGTCCTTTTTTAGTTTACGCAACGGGGAAAATGCTCGGGGCTGATCCTACTCATTTAGATTATGCCGCCGCAAGCATTGAAGCGATCCACGCCTATTCTTTGGTACACGATGACTTGCCCGCGATGGATAACGACAGCCTCAGACGTGGACACGCCACCTGCCACATCGCCTTTGATGAAGCCACGGCAATTTTAGCGGGTGATGCGTTGCAAGCCTTTGCTTTTGAGCTGTTAAGCCAAACACCAAATTTGTCCGCTGAACAACGTCTTGCCTTAGTGGCTGAGCTGGCTCAAGCGTCGGGCGTGAAAGGAATGTGCTTAGGGCAAAGCCTTGATTTACAAGCAGAACATCAACAGGTTAGCCTTGCGGAGTTGGAAAAAATTCACCGTAACAAAACGGGGGCGTTACTCAGTTGTGCGTTAAAAATGGGCTTTATTTGCTCCCCGCACTATCAAAATCAGCCATTAGCTGAACAACTTGAACGCTACGCCGCCGCCATTGGGCTTGCGTTTCAAGTACAAGATGACATTTTAGATATTGAGGGCGAGAGCGAAATTCTCGGCAAAACCGCGGGGGCAGATGTGGCAGCAGATAAAAGCACCTATCCGAAATTATTAGGCTTGGCGGGGGCAAAACAAAAGGCTCATCAGCTTTATCAACAATCCCTTGATGCACTAGAAAATGTGCCATTTGATAGTACCGCACTTAAAGCTCTTGCGGAATTTATCGTAACAAGAAAAAATTAAACAGCGTAGGACACCGCCTTAAACAACGATAAAATAAAGTGCGGTCTAAATTTAACCCTTTTTTGGATTTGATTAACAATGGAAAATTATCCTCTTTTATCACTGATTAATTCACCAGACGATTTACGTCTTTTAAATAAAGATCAGCTCCCTCAGTTGTGTAAGGAATTACGCGGATATTTATTGGAAAGTGTTAGTCAAAGCAGTGGACATTTGGCATCTGGGCTTGGCACGGTGGAGCTAACAGTAGCATTGCATTATGTGTTTAAAACCCCTTTTGACCAACTTATTTGGGACGTGGGGCATCAAGCCTATCCGCACAAAATTCTCACAGGTCGCCGCGAAAGAATGTCCACCATTCGGCAAAAAAATGGGCTTCACCCTTTCCCTTGGCGTGATGAAAGCGAATTTGATGTGCTGAGCGTGGGGCATTCTTCCACCTCTATTAGTGCAGGATTGGGGATTGCGGTAGCCGCACAAAAAGAAAACGCAGGGCGTAAAACCATTTGTGTGATTGGCGATGGGGCGATTACCGCAGGAATGGCGTTTGAGGCCTTAAATCACGCTGGATCATTACATACAGATATGCTTGTTATTCTCAATGATAATGAAATGTCGATTTCAGAAAATGTCGGGGCATTGAACAATTATCTTGCCCGCTTATTTTCAGGCTCGCTCTACTCTACCCTACGAGAAAGTGGAAAAAAAATCTTAGCGGGTGTGCCGCCGATCAAAGAATTTGTCAAAAAGACGGAAGAGCACGTTAAAGGCTTTGTTTCCCCGATCGGCACGATGTTTGAAGAACTGGGTTTTAATTATATTGGCCCGATTGACGGTCATAATGTGGAAGAATTAATTACCACCTTGAGCAATATGCGAACCCTAAAAGGCCCGCAATTTCTGCACATCAAAACCAAAAAAGGCAAAGGCTATGAACCCGCGGAGAAAGATCCTATCGGCTTCCACGGCGTGCCAAAATTTGACCCCTCAAGTGGCAAATTGCCGAAATCCAACACGCCAACTTACTCACAAATTTTTGGTAACTGGCTATGCGAAATGGCAGCACAAGATCCGAAATTAATCGGCATCACCCCCGCAATGCGTGAAGGCTCAGGAATGGTGGAATTTTCCAACCGTTTCCCTGAGCAATATTTTGACGTTGCCATTGCTGAACAGCACGCCGTTACCTTTGCCGCTGGGCTTGCCATTGCAGGCTTTAAACCTGTGGTTGCCATTTATTCCACTTTTTTACAGCGCGCCTACGATCAGGTAATCCACGACGTGGCAATTCAAAATCTGCCCGTGCTTTTTGCTATTGATCGGGCAGGTGTTGTAGGGGCTGACGGGCAAACGCACCAAGGGGCGTTCGATCTCAGTTTTCTGCGTTGCATTCCGAATTTGGTGATTATGACCCCAAGTGATGAAAATGAATGTCGCCAAATGCTTTACACGGGCTATCAATGTGGCAAACCTGCCGCCGTGCGTTATCCGCGTGGCAATGCTTTAGGTGTCGCCCTTGAACCTCTCGCTATGCTGCAAATCGGAAAAGGGAAAATCCTGCGAGAAGGACAACATATCGCCATTTTAAACTTTGGGACGCTGCTGCCAAATGCGAAAGCGGTGGCAGAGAAATTAAACGCTACACTGGTTGATATGCGATTTGTCAAACCGCTTGATGAAGCCTTAATTTTACAACTTGCCGAAAACCATTCTTTATTGGTTACCTTGGAAGAAAATGCCATTCAAGGCGGGGCGGGAAGTGCCGTTGCGGAAGTGTTAAATTCTCAACAAAAAAACACCGCACTTTTACAACTCGGCTTGCCTGATTTCTTTATCCCACAAGGAACACAACAAGAAATTTTGGCAGATTTAAAACTCGACGTAGAAGGCATTGAAGAGCAAATTATAAATTTTTTACAAAAAAGTGAAAAAATCTAAAATCTCGATGAACTATTTGCCGCCGCAATGGTCTTAGTAAATGCTAGTGTGTTGCAATGATAAGTGCGACAGTCTTTTTCAAAAAATTTTTCATTAAAAACCTCTCTGCCACATTTTATTAAATGTGGCATTTTTTTTATTTCCCTTTTAAGTTAAAGATAGAGAGCCAAAGAAATCTTAATAAGGTTTTAATCCAATAGAATGGCATATTATTTTTTAATCTAGATAGATATAATTTAAAGATATAACATCTCTATGAAATATGCCATTAACTTTATTAAATATTAATTTAAGGTTAAAATAGTCAAATTAATGGAATTTGTAAAACTCAATAGTTAAGGTAAAACTTTAATGTCACTATCAACAAAACAAAAACAATATTTAAAAGGATTAGCCCATCATTTAAATCCTGTTGTCATGTTAGGTGGGAATGGATTAACCGAGGGGGTGATTGCGGAAATAGACAATACACTAAATCACCATGAATTGATTAAAGTAAAAATTTCTGGTGCCGATCGTGAAACTAAGCAACTTATTATTAATGCAATCTTAAGAGAAACTCAGGCTGTTGCTATTCAAACAATTGGGCATATTCTCGTACTCTACCGACCAAGCGAAGAGCATAAGATTGTTTTGCCTAAAAAATAGCGACCCTATGAACAGCACCTAACAGGATGATTATACAACTAAATAAAAAGCTAAGCCCTGTGCAATACAGGGCTTAGTTTTTGAATTAAAGATATCTAACTTTTGAAGTATATTTCTATACGCTCTATTTTTATTTGTACTCCACACTAATAATCTCAAATTCAACCATACCCCCGGGGGTTGAAATAGTCACACTATCGTCAATCTCTTTACCAATTAATCCGCGAGCAATTGGCGAATTAACGGAAATTAGCCCCTGCTTAATATCAGCCTCATCATCCCCCACAATCTGATAGCTCACTTCTTCATCGGTATTTACATTTAATAGCACTATTGTAGCCCCAAATATCACCCTTCCATTATTGGGTATTTTCGTAACATCTATTATTTGGCTATTTGCAAGTTTTCCTTCAATTTCTTGAATTCTTCCTTCACAAAATCCTTGTTGCTCGCGTGCTGCATGATATTCCGCATTTTCTTTTAAATCGCCATGTTCACGCGCTTCAGCTATCGCTTTAATGATCTCAGGACGACGTATATTCTTTAAGAACTCAAGTTCTTCTTTTAATTGTTCCGCTCCACGTACTGTCATTGGAATCTGTTGCATAATCAATCCTTGTTCCTTTTCTAACTAAAATAAACCCACAACGAAGTCATACCTCTTCGTTATCACAAATAAAAATTCTACCCTAACCCGAGAAATAATTTTACTCAGAATTAAATCCTCTATATTATTGTTCTTCTATAAAAAAATAGCAACTAAGATGGCTTCTTATATCTAAAATAATAAGGAATTAGATGAAACTCCAACATATTTATTTATATCCAATAAAATCAACACAACCTTACGAAGTTTCTCAGGCTGTTGTTTATCCCCAAGGGCTTAATTTTGATAGAGAATTTATGCTCACTGAACTTGATGGCACATTTATTACAGCAAGAAAAGATGCCCTGCTTTATTCATTTTCGGCTTTCCCTACTCCATCTGGTCTGTATATTCAATACAAAAATTATTCCGATATTCAAGTTGAATATCAAGATTTTCAACAAATCCAGCCCTGTGAAGTATGGCATAATAATTTTCGATCTTTCGTCGCCCCTGAAGAGATTAATCAATGGTTTAGTAAAATCATTGGAAGATCAGTACAATTACGCTGGCTAGGTAAAAACTCACAGCGAACTATAAAACGCTACCCTAATCACCCCCTTTCTTTTGCAGATGGTTATCCGCTATTACTTACGACAGAGTCTTCATTCAATGTAGTTCAACAATCTTGCCCAATTTCAATTTCTGCCCTACAGTTTAGACCTAATATTATTATTGAAGGATTATCACCTTTTGAAGAACAGCAATGGGAAAAAATTCAAATTGGTAATGTTATTTTTTTACATAGTAAACCTTGTGAGCGTTGTACATTGATCACAAGAAATCTACTGGATAAATATCAAATGGAGCCTAAAATGGAGCCATTCAGAACATTGAAAAAAATGAATACAAATGAGCAAGGAATGCCTTTATTTGGAATCAACCTAATTCCACTTAGCACTGGCACCATCAGAAATGGGGATGAGGTAAAAGTTTTATCTTATCGTTAAATTAAGTGCGGTATTTTTCTCAAGTAAAATATCGCTATTTAACTAATAAATCTATCAGAACTAATTTTTTAAATATTTCTCAATCAACTCAGCCATTTGCGTAGCGGGGAAATGGTTTGCTTGCCGTAAGCAATGAACAACGCTTTGTTTGTTTTCATCGGATTGATTTTGGCTCAATTTATATTTGCCTTCAATCTGTTCAATCACAATTTTAAATCCGATAATGCCTCGACATTCTGATTGAATATAGCTCTCTGGGGCATCACTGAGTTGCCAAGGCGGGGTTGTTGTTCAAAGTGATGCGTTTGCTTGGCTAGGATCGCTCTCTTTCGCTTAAATATGGCGATTATCATTCGCCTGTTGCAAAAGCTGGCGGCTTTCTTTGAGGAATTGCTCGGAATAGTCGCCAAACCAGTCGCGAACTTGGTTAAAGGCTTGGGTAAAGCCTTGTTTATCCCCTTGTTCAAAGAATTTGAGGCTTTCTTCATAACTTTGTTTTAAGCTTTCAATCACAGCGAGATTTTCGGGTTTATCCATAATAATATCCGCATACAACGCCCCGTCTTGAGCAAATAAACGCCCAATCATCGCCAATTCTAAGCGATAAATCGGTGAAGACAACGCGAGCAATTTGGCTAAATCCACTGGTTGCTTAGATAAATGCAAACCATTGGCGAAGGTAGCAAAATGGCGTAAGGCTTGAATATAGGTCATACTTTGATCGTGTTCGCTGGCGTCCACTTGGTAGATTTTCGCTCCCCAAATGCTAATTTGATCAAGCAACCACTGATAACGTTCAGGAAAACGCCCATCACAACGCACGACCACTTGTTTTGCCATACTGGCAATATCAGGCCCAAACATTGGGTGCAAGCCCACCACTGCCCCTTTATGCACAGCTAACATTTTAGCCAGCGGAGCTTTTTTCACTGAGGTGAGATCCGTCAGCAACATTTCTTCATTGAGATAAGGGGCTAGACGTTCGATAGTTTCCACCGTATTCACAATCGGCACAGACACAATCACCACATTCGCCCCCGCTAAGATCTGCTCGGCTTTGTCCCAATCGTTTCGCCCTAAATTTTCAACGTGGTAGCCTGAAAGTTGCAAATAACGCCCAAATAGCCCGCCCAGTTTCCCGTTTCCGCCAACAATGACGATTTTTTTGATATGCGGATTGACCGTTTTAAAGCCAAACTGATTTTCACGGCTATAAGACTCTCGCATTAAACGGCGTAGCACATCTTCGATCAAATCAGGGGGAACGCCAAGATTTTCCGCCTCTTGCCGTCTGGCTTGCAACATCGCCGCTTCTCGCTCAGGTACATAAATCGGCAAACCTTGCTGATGCTTAATTTCTCCCACTTTTTTCACCAAAGCAAGCCGTTTGGCAAAGAGATGTAATAATTCGTGATCCAGCTCGTCAATTTCTGTGCGTAATGCGTTTAATGCGTCCACCTGACTGTCCTTATTTCTTTACAGTGATTTTGATTTATTGGCTAATGCGTGCGTCATTTGGCGTAAAAGTTGCTCACTTGTCGCCCAATCAATACAGGCATCGGTGATCGACACGCCATATTGCATTTCGCTCACAGGTTGCTCCGCCGATTGATTGCCCGCGTTAAGATGACTTTCTAACATTACACCAATAATCGACTGATTGCCATTCACAATTTGCTGAATGACATCTTCTGCCACAATCGGCTGGCGACGGTAGTCTTTATTTGAATTGCCGTGGCTACAATCCACCATAATCGCCGCTTCTAGCCCTGCATTTTGTAGCTCTTGCTCCGCTTGTTGCACAAATTCCGCTTGGTAATTCGGTGCTTTGCCGCCGCGTAAAATAATATGCCCGTCAGGGTTGCCTGCCGTATGCAATAAATTCACTTGCCCTTGCTGATTAATGCCGATAAAACTATGTCCCATTGCGGAGGCTTTCATTGCGTTAATCGCGGTGGCGATACTGCCGTCAGTGCCGTTTTTAAAACCCACAGCCATTGATAAGCCTGAGGCTAATTCGCGATGGGTTTGAGATTCCGTGGTTCTCGCCCCAATCGCCGACCAGCTAAATAAATCCGCCATATATTGCGGTGTAATCGGGTCAAGGGCTTCGGTTGCCAGTGGCAAGCCCATTTCTGCCAATTCTAATAATAATTGGCGGGCAATGTGCAAGCCGTGTTCCACATCAAAACTGCCGTCAATTTTTGGATCATTAATCAACCCTTTCCAACCTACGGTAGTGCGGGGCTTTTCAAAATACACCCGCATTACGATGTAGAGCTGGTCTTTCACTTCGTCCGCCAGTGCTTTTAACTTTTTCGCATAATCAATCGCTGCCAAGGGATCGTGAATGGAGCAAGGCCCAATCACCACCAACAAACGCGGATCTTTTTTATGAATGATATTGGCAATATCTCGGCGAGATTGTTCAATTTGCTGACGTAAATGAGCGGGCAGGGGTAATTTGGCTTTTAGCTCGCTTGGCGTGATTAACACTTTTTCATTCACAATATTCACATTATGGATACTATCTTTATGAGCGACATTGTTCATTTTGCTTTCCTATTTGCTTTTTTATGTTTCATTGTTTTTGTTTCATTGTTTTTGTTTCATTGCCTTTACGTCTATTAATTAGAGTGTAAATTTTTATATACAACAAATGTAAGGTATAAATTACACTTAAATTTTCCCAAGTTCAACTTCTTTTTACGCAACGGCAGAAAATTTTTGCCAAATTGGCGGAATGGTTTCAGGCAAATGGAGGGAACGCCCTAGTTCAATCCAACCGCAAGGAAAGTGAAAATCTGACCCTACCGAGCCATAAAGCCCCTGTTCCACTGCCCAACGAGCAAGCAATAACCGCTGATCTTTGGTTTGCCCACAGCCAGCTACCTCAATGGCATCGCCGCCACTTTGTGCAAAATCGGCAATCAATTTTTTAATCCATTTTGTGGTTAAGGTGTAGCGTAACGGGTGTGCTAACACCGCTTGCCCGCCCGCCTGATGAATAACCTCAATAGCAGTGGGAATATCCACCCACTCCGCTTTAACATAGGCAGATTTTCCTTGCGAGAGATACTTTTTAAAGGCTTGATTGATATTGGATACCTTGCCGATTTCCACTAAATAGCGGGCGTAATGGGCTCTGGTTACTTCCCCTTGGGTAAATTTTTTCGCCCCTTCAAAGGCATTTTCAACACCGATCTTAGCCAGTTTTTCGCCAATTTTTACCGCTCTTTCTAAGCGTTTCTCCGCTTGTTGTTGTAAAAGTGCGGTCATTTTTGGGTGCGTTTTTTCAAAATCTAATCCCACAATGTGAATGGCTCGATTTTCCCACTGGGTAGAAATCTCAACGCCATTAATCAGCCGCATTCCCAATCGATCAGCCTGAGCCTGAGCTTCGTCCAAGCCTGAAATGCTATCGTGATCCGTCAAGGCTAACACCGAAACCTGCTGTTCATAGGCACGTTGCACCACTTCACTTGGGCTTAACACCCCGTCTGAAGCGGTGCTGTGGCAATGTAAGTCATAAATTTGATTCATTCTGTTTCCTAAATAAAAAGGGTAATAATCCCGCGTTTTGCTTTTTAAGGGCACTCGATTTCAAAGGAATACCGCATTAGCTTGCTTTGCCGTACTCATTGTAGTGCCAGCGGATCAATGTTGAACCTAAACGACGATAATTTTAACGCTCAAGGCTTTCGTCTAACTGTTTTAGTTCAAATACAATGTAGCAAAGTAAGGGAATGAGCAACACCCTCTGATGTTGAAAACAAGCAACGATAAAAGTGCGGTGCGTTTTTCAAGCGTTTTTCCGCAAAAAATAGGGGCGGACGCATTCGTCCACCCGTTTTATCGCTAAGGTGATTGCGAGAACAAGGCATAATTAAATATGCTTCACTAACTCACGAATTAACGCAGGGCCGTGATAAATCAAGCCCGAATACACTTGCAGAAGCTCTGCCCCTGCGGCGATTTTTTCTTTCGCACTAGCAAGGCTATCAACGCCGCCGCTGCCGATAATCGGGATTTCGCCTTGTAACTCTTGCTGTAGTCTTGCGATGATTTGGGTGCTTTTTTGTTGCAACGGTTTTCCGCTTAGCCCGCCAATTTCTTGAGCGTGTTTAAGCCCTTGCACATTCTCCCTTGCAATGGTCGTGTTGGTGGCGATCACACCGTCAATGTTGTTACGGCGTAAAGTATCGGCGATTTGTACTAGCTCCGCCTCTGTCAAATCGGGGGCAATTTTCACCGCGATCGGCACATATTTGTTATATTGGTTCGCCAAAATCTGCTGACGAGCCTTAATGCTTCGCAACAAATCCTCCAACGCGTCGCCATATTGCAACTGGCGTAAATCAGGCGTGTTGGGCGATGAAATATTCACCGTGATGTAATCCGCATAGTTGTAGGCTTTGTTTAAGCAATAAAGATAATCCTCTTTACCGCGTTCAATGGGGGTAATTTTATTTTTCCCAATGTTGATGCCGATAACCCCGTCAAAGTGCGATTTTTTCACATTTTCAATCACATAATCAATGCCGCGATTATTAAAGCCATTACGATTAATAATCCCCTCCGCTTCAACAAGGCGGAACTGGCGGGGCTTCGGGTTGCCCTCTTGCCCTAAAGGCGTTACTGTTCCTACTTCAATAAAACCAAAGCCCATTGCTCCAAAGCCATCAATGGCTTCGGCGTTTTTATCTGCCCCCGCGGCAAGCCCAATGGGATTTTTAAATTTAATCCCCATAACGGTTTTTGCTTGGCCTTGCGGACAAAGAAAGAGGGTTTTGAAGAGTTGGTTAAAGGGCGGTTTTCCCGCTAATTTTAAGGCTTGAATGGTGAAATTGTGGGCGTTTTCCGCATCAAGGGAAAACAAGGCTTTTCTAATTAAAGGGTACATACTCATTGTCTCTCTGGCTCGTTTATCTCACTGGATAGTTAAACTGCATTGTCGTTTGATTTCAAGATAGGTGTTAGTTTGTCTTATTTTGAATCGAAACAACGGTAAAAAAGTGCGGTAAAAAATTACCGCACTTTTGTTTGCTACATTATTGAAGTGCTTTTTCGATTTTCTCGAATAGATCTCGAGATAAATTTTCCACTTCGCTTAATCGCTCTAAGGCTCGTTTCATCAAAGTTTGACGCTGTGCATCATAACGTTTAAAGCGAATCAACGGTTCAATTAATCTTGATGCCACTTGCGGATTGGTTTCGTTTAGGCGGATTAAAATATCCGTTAAGAACCGATAGCCCGAGCCGTCCGCCATATGGAACGCACGCGGATTTTGCCCCGCAAAGCTACCAATCAACGCACGCACGCGGTTTGGATTGGTAAAGTTAAAACTTGGGTGATCCATTAATTGCACCACATTATGCAAGACTTCCGCATTCGGGCGGGTGGCTTGCAAGGTGAACCATTTATCCATTACCAAGCCATCGTGTTGCCATTTTTGTTCAAAATCACTCAACAATTCCTCACAACAAGGAAGCTGTGCTTTGGTCGCAGCCGTGAGTGCGGCAAGGCAATCTGTCATATTATTGGCATTCATATAATGTTTATACACTAAATTATTGCCTAAATGGGTGTATGCCAAGTAGCTTAAACATAAATTCCGCAAGGCTCGCAACGCAATATCTTGTTGGGTTATTTGGTAACTTTCAAGCTGAATATGCTGATAAATGCGGAATAAATCCCCTTTCAAATGTTCCGCAAGGGTACGCAACATAAATTCACGCACCACGGCGATACCTTCAGGATCGATCGTTTTAAACAGCTCGGCAAATTCGGTTTCTTTCGGCAAGGTGAGAATTAAGGTGGTTAACTCAGGATCTTGTTGATAATTTTCCAGCACTTGATGAAGTGCGGTCAAAATTTCGCTCGAAAATGCCAAGCTTTGCCCTTGCTGATAATTGGATAAGTTACGACGTAACTCGTTATTAAACAGCATTTGTGCTGCGTCCCAACGAATAAAATCATTTTTCGCGAATTTAAGCAAAGTGATGAGCTGTTTTGTGCTGTAATCATAATCCAATTTCACAGGGGCTGAGAAATCGCATAACAGTGCTGGCACGGGGCGAGCATAAAGATTATGAAACTCAAAGGTTTGATGTTGTGCGGTAATATTCAGCACATCGCTCACCACTTCCCCATTATGTTGCAATGACTGCTCAACGCCGTTCTCATCATAAAGGGCAATTTTTAATGGAATATGTAAATTCACTTTTTCCATTTGATCTGCCGTCGCAGGGGTGTTTTGCGAAACCTGTAAACGGTAAATGTGATTGCGTTCATCATAGCTGTCGCTGATGGTTAATTCAGGCGTACCTGATTGGCTATACCAACGGCGGAATTGGGTTAAATCCACGCCTGTGGCTTTTTCCATTGCAAGAATAAAATCTTCACAAGTAGCCGCTTTGCCATCATTTTGAGCAATATATTCCCGCATTCCCGCTTGGAAGCCTTGTTCGCCCAATAAGGTATGCAACATTCTGATCACTTCCGCCCCTTTTTCATACACGGTTACGGTGTAGAAATTATTCATTTCAATCACTTTTTCAGGGCGGATTGGGTGCGACATTGGGCTTGCATCTTCAGCAAATTGCACGGTACGCAAAAATTTCACATTGTTAATACGATTTACGGCACGGGATCCCGTATCAGAAGAAAATTCTTGATCGCGGAATACGGTCAGCCCTTCTTTTAAGCTCAGTTGAAACCAATCGCGACAGGTTACACGGTTGCCTGTCCAGTTATGGAAATATTCGTGTGCGATCACGCTTTCAATCGCCAAATAATCTTCATCTGTGGCGGTTTGTGGGTTGGCTAGCACAAATTTTGAGTTGAAAATATTCAACCCTTTGTTTTCCATTGCACCCATATTGAAGAAATCCACCGCGACGATCATATAAATATCTAAATCATATTCTAGCCCGAAGCGTTCTTCGTCCCACTTCATTGATTTTTTCAGGCTTTGCATCGCCCAATCGGCACGATTTAAGTTGCCACGATCCACATAAAGCTCAAGCAACACTTCACGCCCGCTTTGTGTGGTAAAGGTATCTTGCAACAGATCAAAATCCCCTGCCACTAAGGCAAACAAATAGCTTGGTTTTGGGAACGGATCTTGCCATTCCACCCAATGCCGTCCGTCATCAAGATCACCACTGGCAATACGATTACCATTAGAAAGCAAATAAGGATACTGGGCTTTATTCGCAGTAATTTTCGTGGTGTAACGAGCAAGCACATCAGGGCGATCCAACATATAAGTAATTTGGCGGAAACCCTCCGCTTCGCACTGAGTACATAATGCCTCACCAGATTGATACAGCCCTTGCAATGAGGTATTTTCTGCAGGTTTTAGGTAAGTTGTAATTTCAAGCTGAAATTGATCCGCACTTACGCCCGTTAAGTCTAGCGTTAAACTTTCGCTATCTTGTTGATAATGTTTGAAATCTTCCCCGTTTAAACGAATGGCGGCGAATTGAAAACTGTGTCCGTCTAAACGCAATGTGGTGCTTTCTGGGTTCAAGCGTTGATATTGGCTTTTCGCCGTTACAATGGTCTTTTCAGGATCAAGTTGGAAATCCAAAAAAATATCCGTTACGGTGAAGTCAGGGGTTCGATAATCTTTTCTATATTTTGCTTTAGTCTGCATAATGATACCTAAATTGGACTATTTTTCTTTCCATTGTGCTGGAAAAATAGACGCTTTTAAAGATAAGAAAAACTTCGCTTAGGATATGATTTTTAGCGAAAAGTTGCAAGAAAAACCCATTTCGCCTTATGGGTTTACTGTGGGTTTAACATTCTCATTTTCCCTTAATTATTAATAGGCTTTCAAACTTGGAAAATCATCGCCGCTAAATTTATGAACGATACTACGCATAAAACTAAGCAAACGTTTGCTTGGTGTAAAAATCCTATGCTAGACTATCGCCATTTTTCACAGAAAGGAAGTATTATGCCAAATCAAAATGTTGAAATTGCCATTGTAATGGGATCAAAAAGCGACTGGGCAACAATGCAAGAAGCCGCACAAGTTTTAACCGACTTAAATGTGCCTCACCACGTTGAAATCGTTTCTGCTCACCGAACCCCTGATAAACTCTTCCACTTTGCCGAAACCGCTGAGCAAAAGGGCTACAAAGTCATTATTGCGGGAGCGGGCGGTGCGGCTCATTTACCTGGAATGATCGCAGCAAAAACCCTTGTGCCTGTGTTGGGTGTTCCCGTGAAAAGTGCCACTTTAAATGGTGTGGATAGTCTTTATTCTATCGTGCAAATGCCAAAAGGCATTCCTGTGGGAACATTAGCCATTGGTTCTGCAGGTGCGGTTAATGCGGGATTACTAGCGGCTCAAATTTTAGCACGTTTTAACCCTGAATTGGCTGAGCGTTTACACCAATTCCGCCAAAATCAAACGCAAATGGTGTTGGATAATCCTGATCCTAGATTGGAATAGCCTATTGCGATTCATTATATAAAGTGGGCATTTCCTGTTTAAAACTCAATCTAAACCAAAGGGAAATGCTTATTTTTCTTCTAACTCCATTCCCATTCTACACCCCATATCAGCCCCCGCTTCGCAGGCTTGTGCAAAATAGGCTTTGGCTTTTTGTTGATCTTTTGGTACACCAAACCCCTCTAAATAATAACCGCCCAGTGCGACTAAGGCTAATTCATTACCCTGTTCAGCTGATTTTTTCAGCCATTTTCGTGCTTGCTGATAATCTTGGGCTACGCCGTTGCCTTGATGATACATCATTGCAAGGTCGTATTGTGCGTCTGCCTCGCCTTGCTCTGCAGCGGCTTGAAACCACTTCACGGCTTGGCGATTGTCCTGTTTCCTCCCTTGCCCCTGAGCATACATCAATGCCAAATTATATTGTGCATCTGCCTCTCGTTGCTTTGCGGCTTTTTCAAACCATTTTGCCGCAAGCGCATAATCTTGAGCCACGCCCTCGCCCCGATAATAACTCAACGCCAAAAAGTATTGGGCTTTAGCTAAACCCTGTTCCGCCGCTTTTTGAGTCCATTTAAACGCTTGGAAATCATCTTGTTTTACCCCCTTACCCTCGTGATAAGCATTCGCCAAACTAAACTGGGCTTCCGCTACCCCTTGCTCAGCGGCTTTTGCATACCATTTAGCCGCTTGTTGGAAATCTTGCTTTACTCCCATTCCCTCGTTAAACATCGCAGCCAACATAAATTGTGCCCCACATTGCCTTGTTCTGCCAATGGCGGGAATAATTTCGCTGCCTTGTGCCATTCACCACGATCCGCTGCTTCAAAGGCTTGTTGCAACGGCTCACCGCCTGATAATATAGCTTGCTCAATTAAATCATCATTGAGTTGTGCAAACACAGGAGTTGCTCCCAACACAGTAAAAGACAACAACACCATAGCCAATAAATTTCTACTTAATTTCATCTCGTTTCCTAGTTAATTTTTCCAATGTCTTTCAACGCAATAATCCGCAGCCTTTTCGCCCACTTGCTCCATACTTTGCTCAAATTGCTTAATGGTCATCTCACCTTGATTTAAGCGTTGTTCCAACTGCATTTTATCAAATTCTGTTTGCATTTGTGAAAGCAAACAACCGCACCAAGTAGCTTTTGAAATATCCATCAATTTTGCAAGTTTACCTATTTTGCTTTCATCATCGCTACATTCTTGATAAATGGAATAAGTCATTTCCGCTTTCAACTCAGATCCCCAATTCCCTGCTTGCACTAAAGGGGCGAAAGCAAGGCTTAAAAGTGCGGTTGTTTTTTTCATTGTTTTTCCTCTTGGTTGAATACAAGCTAAAAAGGCTTATTTAACGCCTTTCTCATTCAGCTCTCGATATTATCACAGCCCTTTTGACTCCCTGCATCACAGGCTTCGCCAAAATAGACTTTCGCTTTAGACTGATCGCTTTCCTTTTCGCCTAGCAAGATCAAGATTTTTGGCTCTTTACTCGCCACCATTTCCTCTTCTAATTGCTCAATTTTATCTTTCATTCCTACAACATAAATTTTTAAATTCAATAACATAGCAAAAGGCTTTTTCCTAATTTTTTGCACTATCCCCCTTATATCACATCTAGGTAATATTCATACACAGCATTTACAACAGCAACTCTTAATGTTCCCATTTCTGTAAAATTCACTTTTTCTCCTAAAAAGTCTGCTACCAAATTAATTGATAGCAAAACTTTTTCATTAATATAGTCAGAGATTTTTGCAGTATTTCCAGACTCCCAGTCATCTAAATAATTAATTGGCAAATCTACAAGTGATGAAGTTTCATATAATGCTAATACCTCATCACTTCCATAATTACGTAAACAATATAACTCATAGGAAAGAAAGCGATCCAAACTGTATAATTCATCAGTACTTGTTTCCAAAATATTTCTTTTAATATCATAAGCAATTAAGTAAGCAAGATTACCAAATTGATTTGCCGTTGCATATTGCATTACGGCAAAAACAAACAACTCTTGCTGTTCTTCTACTGATAGCTTTTTTTCTCCGTTAAGACCAATAATTCTGGCTGAAACTTCTGCTTTAGAATGCCCTAAATTGTGTGCTAATTGAAAATATTTTCGAGCTAAACGATAATTCGGAGTGATTTTCCCTACTCCATCTAAATAAATCAAGCCTAAATTATAAGCTGCGGAAGGGTGCTGCTCACAAATTTGCTTAAATAATGCTATCGCCTTATCTAACTGATCACCTTTAGCTAAAGCCTTAACACCCTCATTATATATATTTTTACTGAATCATCTTGATCCGTCCAAATATTTTGAAATAATTTTTTAAACATAATTACTCCTTAAAAATTAAAGTTAGTCTGTTCATTATGATGAAAAATAGATTCTTTATTATATAAATTAAACTGCTGAGAAAAACCTATGGGATCTTCTATAAAATCTTTTACTGATTCATTTTCATAAAGTGATACACATAATGCCAATGTTCTTGCTTGACAACTAAATGATTTTTTAGGGTTAAACTCTATATCACTAAATGCCTCAAATTTACTTTCAAAAAATTTTTCTCTTAAATCCAAATTTCTATCTGAAAATAATACATTCAAATATAACCAGTCATAAAATAGACTTTTAGGTTCTAAAGGATAATTTTTTTGATTAAATGTAAATTTAATTAAATTTCCACTTTTTCTTAAGCGTTCATCTTTCTTAGCCTCTCTTGGCATAATTGTTAATAAATCACGAAAAGGTCCTCCTTTTTCAAAAACTTTACTGCTTTGAAATAGGTTTTCTACAGGATACCCCTTAATATTTTTTAAAAAAAATGCACTAAGTTGTATACCAATATCCTGCTCTGATTTACTTGATGCTTCTAAAATATGAGAAAACCCTTGTTTTCTCGCTTCATTATGCAAACTATTTATTGAGCGTTTTCTTACCTCTCTACTCATTCCCATATGCCAATCAAATGATATTTCACGTTCTATTACACCAATATCATTCCTATTTGGAATAAAAATAGGACGAATTGATTTCCCAATACTTTTATTTTTCATTAATATTTACCCTAAAATAAAATAATACATATTATGATAATTAAAATAATCACACATATCCCTTCAAAACTATCTCCACTTGAATAACTTGATTTGCTATGATTATTTTTTAAACTATCATTTCTACTGGTTTCTCTTGAATAACCTAGCTTACTATAATTAGATCTATTAGCTTTCAAACTATTATCGGTCGTTATTAGCTCCTTTTCCACTTCTTGTGATAGTCTTTCTTTAAACTTGGTTAGTCTATCTGATCTCGCTGTCTGTATTGTTGAACCAATGCCATCACTAACTGAGTTAGTATTAGTAGTTAATAAACTTTTAACTTTAATAGGTTTAGGAGGGTCCGTAATAAGTAAATTTTTATCCTGTTCCAAAGAATTTCCTAAAAGTTCTTTATTTTTAAGTGTGTCTTTTAATTCAATATTCCCATCTAATAATACTGATTCAATAGAAGATAGATATTCCAAAATTTCTTGATAACTTAAAGGTATATTTTGATCTTCTATAATGTATTTGATGTATTCAGGTTCAATAATATCTAAACATTGTACCTCAGCCTGATCTGATGTTGTTTCACAATTTTCTAACTCCATATTCCAGCTACGATGAATATCCTGTGGTTCTCTACCTGATTTTTGATAAGTTATAACATCAGAAAATAGATTTTCCAAGGCTTGCTCCGTTGAAAAGAGCGTTCTTTCCATACTTCGATAGCTCGCTGTAGCAGCATTATGTGGATAAAAAAGACAATTCTTTTTATATAAAATCGCAGGATCAATTAATAACAAGCAAAGATCAACCCCTTGCTTTCTCTTCATATCAAACATCCATTTATTTGGTTTACTAATAGATAAACAAATTGCATTTTTATTTTGATCATAACGAAATGAATCCGTAAAAATAGCAGTATGATCTAATAAATTTCTCGGTTTCAACCCTATACGTTTAATTTCTTTTAAATTTTTTCGAGGAGTAAAATGACATAACCAGCGAATATTTCTTTGTTTAATAATTTCGCTGATTAACAACTGTTGTGGATCTAATATATCTAAATGGTAAAAAAAATTTTTTGCCATATATCTAACCTTATTTATAATAGAAATTGTTATATATAAATTCTGACTAATCTAAATAAGATAATAGGGTAATAGGATAAGAAAAATCCTATTACACATTATTATTCCTTATTTTAATAACTAACTTAAACAGGTTAACTAAGGCTCTTTCTTTGAATCAATGCCTGATACAGAAAACAAAATAAAAAGTAGAACTAAATTAATTAGTGGGACTAATATAATCAATACCCATTTTTTTGATAAGAAAAGATCATTCAATCTTCTAATAGAAAAAGAAAAAAATATATAACTGAATAATAAAAAATAGAAAAAAGAGAAAAAAGTTAGACTTCCTAATATTAAAATACCTAATAAATCATAGCCATATAGCATTTCCCCTAACCGTTCTATAAAAAAGAGAAAACTTATAAATAAAAAAATTGCAATAAAAAGGCAAGGTGTAAAATAAAGGAAATATTTTCCTCTTCCCACTTTTCCATCAAAACTAAAAAGTTGTTCATAAATATTTTCAAATCCTTTATTTGTTAATAATTGTTTAAACATTGTGCTTCCTTATTATTTAGAGAATAGAGAACATAAAAAATTTTCCTTTCGGCAAAGGGTTTTGTTCTCTCTGTAAAGAGAGAACAACAGGGAGTATACTCCCTTGAAATTGTTGAATATTTAACCTAATTTTAAGGGTGGGGAAATGCTAAAAATGGTAATAACAATATCGGTGGGGTAGCCTGTCATTTTAATCGCCTTATAATAAAAAAGTGTTAGAGAGAAGCGATAAAAAATACAAACTATCGAAGGTTAAAATGCCCCCTTCGAGGCAAATGATTATGTCTTGCTAAGGTGGAAAGCTGTTCTCTTTTTACCCTTCAGTTAGGTGCGGAGGGATAAAATGTGAGTGCCTCAATAACGCTGAAACTCACTTTCTCCCCAACGCTGAAATAGTTCTCGCTCAAGCTCGATGCCAAATTGATCGCATAGGCGGTTAATGCTTTGGTTGATGATGTCATCAATGCTTTCAGGGCGATGGTAAAAGGCGGGCATTAAGGGCATTATGGTTGCCCCAATTTCAGCCGCTTGCGTCATTAAACGTAAATGCCCTAAATGTAACGGGGTTTCTCGCACGCAAAGGAAAAGCGGTTTGCGTTCTTTTAAGCACACATCAGCGGCACGGGTAATTAAATCATCGGTATAACTGTGCGCAATCCCCGATAAAGTTTTGATTGAACAAGGTAAAATCACCATTCCTAAAGTGCGGTATGATCCTGAAGAAATTGCCGCACCAATATCCCGCACGTCGTAGGTTTTATCCGCAAGGGCTTTCACCGCTTGAATGCTATAATCCGTTTCTGCCGTGAGGGTTTGTTTGGCAGCATTGCTGATAATCAGGTGGGTTTCGATATTGGTTTGGGATCGCAAAACTTCAAGCAGGCGTACCGCATAAATCGCCCCAGAAGCCCCTGTGATCCCAATAATTAAACGTTGTTTTGTCATTAGCTCTCGTTGTGCATTTCAAGATTGGTTGCGTCTTTTTCACGCTTTTTCTTTGCACTATCATTGCGTAAATCCGCAATTTGGTCAAGATATTCGGCGGTAATATCGCCTGTAATATATTCGCCTGTAAACACAGAACAATCAAAGCCTTTAATTGCTGGATTCTCTTGTTGTACGGATTGAGTAAGAGCATCTAAATCTTGGAAAATCAATTTGTCCACGCCGATGAGCTTCGCGATCTCGTCCACATCCCGTCCATAGGCGATCAGCTCGTGTTTGGTTGGCATATCAATGCCGTACACATTGGGATAGCGAATTTCTGGGGCGGCTGAAGCAAAATAAATTTTCTTCGCTCCCGCAGCTCGTGCCATATCTACAATTTGTTGCGAGGTTGTGCCACGCACAATAGAATCGTCCACTAACAGCACATTTTTCCCTTTAAACTCAGAAGAAATGGTGTTGAGTTTACGGCGTACCGCACTGGCACGTTGAGTTTGCCCTGGCATAATAAAAGTGCGTCCTACATAACGATTTTTTACAAAGCCTTGACGATAAGGTTTGTTTAAAATATGGGCAATGCGTAAGGCAATATCGTTGGAAGTTTCAGGAATGGGGATCACTACATCAATATCTAAATCTTGCCATTCACGGGCGATTTTTTCCCCTAAACGCTCGCCCATATGTACTCTTGCCCCATAGACAGAAACGCCGTCAATGTAAGAATCTGGGCGGGCAAAATAAACATATTCAAAAATACAAGGGTTGAGCTTTGGATTGTCTGCACATTGCTGGGCGTAAAGTTTGCCGTCAAAGGTGATATACACCGCTTCGCCCGGCTGAACATCACGCACAAATTCAAAGCCCACCACATCTAACGCTACGCTTTCAGAGGCAAACATATATTCTGTTTTGCCTTTTTCCTCGCGTTTGCCTAGCACCAATGGGCGAATGCCATTCGGGTCGCGAAAAGCCACCATTCCGTGTCCGATAATCATTGCGATGCAAGCATAAGCCCCACGAATGTCATTGTTCGTAGCTTTAATGGCGTGGAAAATATCTTCGGCGGAAAGGTGTTGGGTGTAAATGTGGTCGAGGTGGTAAGCGAGAATATTAAGTAGCACTTCAGAATCTGAATTGGTATTGACGTGTCTTCTCGCCCGTTCAAATAAGGTTTTCTTCAGCTGTTCCGAATTGGTTAAATTGCCATTATGCACTAAGGTTAGGCCATAAGGCGAATTGACATAAAAGGGCTGAGCCTCTGAAACGCTTGAACTTCCCGCTGTCGGATAACGAACGTGTCCAATCCCTGCATTGCCTTGCAAACGCAACATATGCACTTGTTGGAAAACATCGCTCACCAGCCCATTGGCTTTGCGTAAGCGAAAACGATTTTCATCGTCAATGGTTACAATTCCTGCGGCATCTTGCCCGCGATGTTGCAACACAGTTAAGCCATCATAAATAGCTTGGTTTACTGGACTTTGACCGATAATACCGACAATACCACACATTTCGTGTTATCCCCTATTGAGTTAATGTTGAGTTTAATAAACTGGAATTTTCCTGAATTTTTTGGAAGAACCATTCCACAATAAAACCAAAGTGCGGGATTAATTTTGACTCTTTCCATACATCACTTTGTGCAAAACCTGTAAAGGTATCAACAAAGAATAATAAGGCAGCAACGATGAGGACACCTCGCAACAAACCGAAACAGCCACCTAATACGCGATCCGTGCCTGACAACCCTGTTTTATCCACTAATTGGCTCACAAGATAATTGACCAACGCCCCCATAATTAAGGTTGCAATAAATAAAATGGCAATCGCCGCCCCATTACGCATATAGTTGGATTCAATTTGAGTAAGGAAACTGGCGACATAAGGATAAAAATGATTTGCCACTAAAAAAGCAACCACCCAACTGGCTAAAGACATCACCTCACGCACGAAACCACGCAGTAAGCTGACAATAATAGAAAAGGCAATAATTCCGATAATAATAAAATCTATATAGTTGTTCACAGAAATCATCTCTCAACAAAAAGGAGGATATTTATGACCGCCGTATTCTAGCAAAAAACGAAAACGTTTGCGTAGCATTATTTGCAGTTTTTTATCCTGAGGGTTAAAAAGCGGCGTACTATATCACCCGCCCTCAAGGGGATCAACACACACACCATCACAGAGATTGCCAAAAATCAGCAGGTAAATGCTTCTGGGCTTTGTTTAATAATTGGGCTAAATCTTGATAAGTTGGCTGATCGACTTTAGCAAGCACACAACCCGCTTTTTCTAATTGTGAAAAAATAACTGAAAATTGCACCGCACTTTTCGCAGGCAATGGAGAGCTAGCCCGCTTGCCTAGCCAATATAATCCTTGCAAGGGTAAGCACAAGGCAAAAAGTGCGGTTAAAATGGCGGCGGCAAATGCCATTATCTCCCCATTGGCATAAATCTGTTGCCAAACTAAAGCGAACACGGCGAGAAACGGCATTAGCTTCTGTGCAAATTTTGTCGCTTTAATCACACGGTTTTCAGGGAAAATCATTCCAAGTTTGGGGATTAACGGCCAAGTGTTTAAATAAACCTGCCCTTGTTTAAGTGCGGTAAAAAAATTCATCGTTTTTCCTTTGTTTATGGTTGTCATATTTCCATTATAGTCGATCTCGGTTTCGGACTTCTCGCTTAATTCTTATAAAAATATTTTAATTTTTAATCATTTTTTTGATAAATGTCGCATTTTTTAACATTGAGAATTTATTTTATTTTTTGAAAGGTGTATCCTATGAGGCGTTTAATGACTTTTATCTGTCGCCCGCTTGATAAATTTAGGCGGATTCCTTTTAACTTACTTAAAGATAGGTTACTTATGTCTCAAAAATTAGTTTTAGTCCTAAACTGTGGTAGTTCTTCTCTTAAATTTTCTATCTTAGATGCCGTATCTGGTGAAGAAAAATTATCAGGTTTAGCCGAAGCCTTCCATTTACCTGATGCTCGCATTAAATGGAAATTACACGGTGAAAAAGGCAATGCGGATTTAGGTGCGGGAGCGGCACACAGTGAAGCCCTTGCATTCATTATTAATAATATTTTCCCATTAGATCCTTCACTCAAAGATAATATTGTTGCCATCGGTCATCGTATTGTTCACGGTGGTGAGAAATTCACTTCTTCTGTAATCATCAATGATGAAGTTATTCAAGGGATTAAAGACGCTATCCAATTTGCGCCATTGCACAATCCAGCACATATCATCGGTATTGAAGAAGCGTTCAAAATGTTCCCGCATTTAAAAGATAAAAATGTGGCAGTGTTTGATACCGCATTCCATACCACAATGCCTGAAGAAGCATTCCTTTACGCATTACCTTATTCGCTTTATAAAGAACACGGTGTTCGCCGCTACGGTGCACACGGGACAAGCCATTTCTATGTAAGCCAACAAGCGGCTGAGCGTTTAAACGTACCTGCGGATCAAGTGAATGTAATCACTTGCCATTTAGGTAATGGTGCGTCAGTTGCAGCAGTACGCCACGGCAAATGTATTGATACTTCAATGGGCTTAACACCATTAGAAGGTTTAGTGATGGGAACTCGCTCGGGGGATTTAGATCCCGCGATCATTTTCTACCTACACGATAACCTAGGTATGAGCGTTGAAGAAATTAACACCCTATTAACCAAAAAGTCTGGTTTATTAGGTTTAACAGAAGTAACCAGTGATTGCCGTTATGCGGAAGATAACTACGAAACCGAAGAACCTGCCAAACGTGCTTTAGATGTATTCTGCTACCGTTTAGCAAAATATATTGGTTCATATATGGCGGTTATCGGCGAACGTTTAGATGCCATTGTGTTCACTGGCGGTATCGGTGAAAACTCAGCTCTAGTTCGTGAACAAACCTTAAACCATTTAAAACTTTTCGGCTATCAAATTGATAACGAAAGAAATTTAGCAGCACGTTTCGGCAATGAAGGAATTATTACAACAGATAATTCACCTGTTGCAATGGTAATCCCAACTAACGAAGAATTGGTGATTGCCCAAGATACTGCAAAACTTTGCATCTAATTTTGCAATAAACAGACTGCCGAGTACTTCGGCAGTTTCTTTTTCATTCAGTTTTAACCTTAAGGTTTATTATGTCTCGTACGATTATTCTTATTCCTATCAGTGCTGGTGTAGGTTTAACCAGTGTTAGCCTTGGCTTAATTCGTGCCCTTGAAGAAAAAGGTGCCAAAATCGGTTTTATGAAGCCAATTTCACAGCCTAATACCGGTGAAGATAAGCTTGATCGTAGCACCTCAATTGTTCGCACTAGCACTTCTATTGAAACCGCTGAGCCATTTATGCTTAGCGTAGCTGAAAGTTTAATCGGGCAAAATCAATCTGATGTTTTATTAGAGAAAATTGTTGAAAATCACCAACAGTTGGCTAAAAACAATGAAATTATCATTGTTGAAGGTTTAATCCCAACACGTAAACATAGCTATGCCAACAGCATTAACTATGAAATTGCTCAGGCTTTAGATGCTGAGATTATTTTAGTTGCAGCTCCAGCCACCGAAACGCCTGCGGAATTAAAAGAACGTATAGAAGCAGCGGCTTCACAATTTGGTGGTAAAAATAACAAAAACTTACTGGGTGTTGTGATTAACAAATTCAATGCACCAATTGATGAAACAGGCCGTACTCGTCCAGATCTAAGCGAAATTTTTGATGCTTATCAGCACAGTCACAATAATGTATCAGAGGTTTACAAACTATTTGAACAAAGCCCTATTAAAATCTTAGCTTGCATTCCTTGGAGTGCTGAACTCATTGCTACTCGAGTAATTGATTTAGTCAATCATCTTGGTGCAGCAATTATTAATGAGGGTGAAATTCAATCTCGCCGTATTCGAGGCATCACTTTCTGTGCAAGAACATTACCAAATATGGTTGAGCATTTCCGCACTGGGAGCTTGCTAGTAACCTCGGCAGACCGACCTGATGTGCTTGTGGCTGCTGCCCTCGCTGCAAGTAATGGCATTGAGCTAGGTGGTTTACTTTTAACTGGTGGCTATAAAATTGATAACCAAATCAAAAAACTCTGCCAACCTGCTTTTGAAAACTCAGGCTTACCTATCTTCCGTATTGAAGGCAACACTTGGCAAACAGCATTAACCTTACAAAGCTTTAATCTTGAAGTGCCTGTAGATGATAAAGAGCGTATTGAGAATATCAAACAATACACTAGCCAACAATTTGACGCTGATTTCATTACTTCAATCGTTGCTGCCTCATCTCGCCAACGCCGTTTGTCGCCACCAGCGTTCCGCTTCCAATTAACTGAATTAGCACGACAAGCGAAAAAACGTATCGTCTTACCTGAGGGTGATGAGCCTCGTACCGTAAAAGCTGCCGCACTTTGTGCTGAACGTGGCATTGCAGAATGTGTGTTATTAGCTAACCCTGCAGATGTTCAACGTGTTGCTGAAGCTCAAGGCGTGAAATTAGGTGCTGGGATTACAATTATCGATCCAGCCAGCGTACGTGAAAATTATGTTGATCGTCTTGTCGAATTACGTAAAAACAAAGGAATGACGGAAGAAGCCGCTCGTGAACAATTAGAAGATACCGTGGTTCTTGGTACAATGATGCTCGAAGCAAACGAAGTTGATGGCTTAGTTTCAGGTGCAGTTCATACCACAGCCAATACTATTCGCCCACCAATGCAAATCATCAAAACGGCTCCAGGTAATTCTATTGTTTCTTCTATCTTCTTTATGTTATTGCCTGATCAAGTGCTGGTTTATGGCGATTGTGCGGTAAACCCAGATCCAACGGCAGAACAGCTTGCAGAAATCGCGATTCAATCTGCAGATTCTGCTAAAGCCTTTGGTATTGATCCAAAAGTGGCAATGATTTCCTACTCTACAGGTACATCAGGTAGCGGTGCAGATGTAGAAAAAGTGAAAGAAGCAACCCGACTCGCTCAAGAAAAACGCCCAGATCTGATTATTGACGGTCCATTACAATATGATGCGGCAATTATGGAAGATGTAGCACGTTCTAAAGCACCAAACTCGCCAGTTGCCGGTAAAGCAACGGTGTTTATCTTCCCAGATCTGAATACGGGTAACACCACTTATAAAGCGGTACAACGCTCGGCGGATCTCGTTTCGATTGGTCCTATGCTACAAGGTATGCGTAAACCAGTGAACGATCTTTCTCGCGGTGCATTAGTGGATGATATTGTGTACACCATTGCCTTAACCGCAATCCAAGCAACACAATAAAAACAGCGAAAAAATAGACCGCACTTTGAAATCTGCACAAATTGTGCAGATTTTTAAACTCAGACTAGTCACAAACCTATGATATTTGTCATAGGTTTGTTTTTTATCCCCCACTCATCAGAAATAAAAACACTCTCCTCTTAACCAAGGGGAGAGCGTTTTATCAACAATTTGATTATGCTAAAAACGCAATAAGATTATGCGTAATCAATCATAATAAATATTGTAAGTCATCTTGGCTGATATTGTTCCAGCTTTCGGCGTGCTATTTGGTAACTTACGATAATAAACCTCATAACGATGCTTAGGCTTTCGGTTAATAGTTAATGTCTCCTGATTAAATGAGTAAAAACCTGCCGCTTGATTTCCTGTTGGCTTATTAAAAAAATCACCGTTTGCTATTAAAGGCTGTCTATAAGTTAAATACTGTTTAGTCACTGAATCTTTTACGCTTAATACAGTCTGTGTAGCCATAGTTTCAGATGAATGTAATCGTCCAATCGCCCCAACACGCGGTAGCGTGCCTGTATTTGATGGAGAAAGTGCATCAGTAAAGAGAATATAAGCATTTTTTACACTTCCTCCGGGGCAATTAAGCCCAATATCAAAAGTATTACCTAGCACTTCGTCATTCTCATTAAGTTCTTTTACAGTCACATCCTTTAGTTTAATCGTTTGGTTATTATTTTCCAGTGTGCAAGTTCGGGCAAAACTAAAGGTTGCAGAATCCGCGGAGGTAATTTTTATTATAGAGAATGAATTATATTTATACTCCCTATTATCAGTTTTTTGATAATCCTCTACGGTATTACCTGATGTCGTTTTATCCACACATAACATCGTAATGATTGCCAAAGGCGTGTTTGCCGGAATAGAAATATCCGCTGGCGTTGTATTATAGAGAAAAGTATCTTTTAGCTTTAGTCTTAAATCAAATGTCAATGATTGTCCACGCTCAACAATAGCAAATTGATATGAGCTTGCATCATTAATTGTTACTAGACGATTATTTACTTCCAGTAACCTTCTTTCAAAATACTGACTACTTTTTTCTTGTGTATCAAAATATTTAATTTCTAACCAATATTTATCCACTGGATTCATTACACCAGCACGTTGCCTACAGTAGTTTCCCGCCATTATTTCACCTATATTCCAACGATAAACCACCTCATTATAACCAACACGATGATAATTAACGTTAAAATAACGTTCTTGCTTTGGTGGTACTGTCGATCCTCCAACATCTTTCCCTTCAAATATATAGGCAAAAGAAAATGATGGTTTAAACAAAATCACCAAAGCCATCATCGATATAAACCAATGAATTATTTTCCCTTTCATTTTTTCCCCTTTTAATAAAACTGGCATTGTACTGGCACAATAACAGGCATTGTGTTATCGCTCTCTGGTGGAAGTTGATAATTGATATGGCAACGTGTTTCGCCCCAAGAAAGTTTTAATTCACCACTTTCTGCAATGCCTCGAGTATAGATTGTGCCACCTTGTGCCACCACACCGACTGATTGATTATTTTGATCAAACACTTCTGTACCTAATGGTGGCAAATCTTTTTCATCATTAGTTAATTCAAAGAAGACAACCGCACCTTGCTCTGTTTCAAAATTCACTAATATTGCTTGATTGGCACGCGGAATTACCGATTGTTCTGTGGCTGATAGCTCAACCGTGCTTGGTAGCGAATTCCCATCCAGCCCTACATAGTTAATTGCGTAAGGTTCAATATAAGGCACAATACCGTTACCGAAGTGATCAATTTTATTACCTACCGAACCATTAATTAATGCCCCTTTTGCACCTTTGGCGTGAATAATTGCAAAACTATCGCCTAAATCATTGGATAATGTAATGCCTTTTGGATGAGCCACAACAGCACCAGATGCACCGAATGATATTTGCTGACTGCCTTTATTATCACGGCTCCAAGAAGCACTAAGGCGTGCTTGTGGGCTTGAGTAGTTATTGTTAAAGGAAATATTGCTGTTATCTTTCTGTTTGCTCACTGCAATATTGTAGTTATATTTGCCTTGTTCGCCCAATGACCCATATAACGAAGTTGAGGCGTAATAGCCATTTTCTTTATTATAATTAAGCGTTTGTGAAATATAAGCACTATTAACGCTATTACCTAACGGCAAGGATAATGACAGATAAACTCTTCTATCATTGTTGCCATCACTTGTTTTCCCTTGTGAAAAAGAAAAACTGTAACTGAGTCTTTTATAGCTATTACCATAACCAATTTGGTATTCATTGCGTTTCTCATTGCTATCCCAATAGGTATAGGTGCTACCATTAACATAAACACTTCCCCAATTGTCTTTAAACACTTGGCTGACTGTTACTTGAAATTGATTCTTTGGACGATAATAATATGACGACATATCAATCTCTTGTCTATCAACAAAATCACGATTGTTCGCCAATATCGTATCTTGCAAACTGTAATATTTACGGGATAAATAGCGATATGCTGCCAATGTTACATTTGTATTGGTTGGTTCAATATGGGTGTTATAACTGAAATGAAGGTTATATCCCTTATATTTTTGTTGCGAATCCAAAAGTTTAGCCGTTGAGAATGTTGCATTTCCAGAAAATGCCCCAATAGGCGTATTGACTGCGACACCAATTAATTCTGAATGGTAATTTTTAGCTAAGATTGCACCAAGGTTAAATGTGATATTATTGCTTAATCCATATTGCCAAGTTGCTTGTGCAACATTATCTAAAATTTCATTATTATAACGATAACGCCCCGCACTTAATTGATAACGACTATAACCTGGGCGGATTAATTGTGCAGTAGCAGTATATGGCACTGTAAATGTGCGTTTCTCACCATTCGCTTCTAACACTTCCACCTCAAGATCACCACCATAACCGGTTGGGAATAGGTCATCAATGGAGAAAGCTCCCGCAGGTACAGAAACTTCTCGTAATAGATTACCGCTTTGTCGAACGCTAACAATCGCATTAGTATTGGCAACGCCTCGTATAACTGGTGCATAGTAACGTTCAGAAGCTGCAAGCATTCTATCATCGGATTCTAACTGCACCCCTCGAATTGCGATACTGTCCATTAATCTGCCATTGGTATAAAAATCTCCAATGGTAAATTGACCGCGTAGCAGAGGAACATCGTGTTTAGCATAGGTTGCAATTCGCTGATAGCTCTGTTTTTGTTGATCAGTCCAAGTCTGAGAACCACGATGACGCAATGCCCAACCAAATAAATTAACACCTGCATCAATGCCCAAATAGGTCTGTTGAGCGTTTATATCTGAATATTTATAACGATAATGTGTTGCATCATAACGCACAAAAGCAACGGGAGTGCCATCTTGCCATTGTGCTGGTGAAATATAGCCCTGTGGACGTTGGGTAATTAGAGCCTGTGCGATATTCACATCTAATCGTAATTGCCCTATATCAAAGCTCGCTGTGGCTTCAGGGACGAGTTCAGAGAAAAACTGACAATTTGCCTTCGTTGCTTTAGGCTTATCTGTCAACGCTTCATTTTTTAAATCTAACAACGTAAGTAATGTTTCTGTCGCACATAGTGCGGTACGTTTTTGATTAGGTACATCAGCATATTGAATATTAATACGCCCAAGTAAATTTTCATTCAAATAAACATCTACAGTATATTCACCTGCTGGCACTGCGTTATCATAACTAAAACGTTGAACATCAACATTTTTTCTACTCTCACTGCCAAACAAAAAATCAGAATCGAACTCCACATATTCATTAGCATAAACATAACTAAACCAACTATTTAACAAAATTAATGATAAATAGCTTAGTTTGAATTTTGTTGGTTTGCTGAAAAATTTAGGTTTTATCATATTTATTATTAATATTGCATAGCACTAGTGCCACTTGGCGTTGCACCATAATCGTTAATAACAGTCCAAGTTACGGTGGTTGCTTTAGCTGGAATCGGTTTATTTAATTGAAAAGTGGCTTGTGAAAACGGTGCTATCATATTCGCACTCAGGGTTTCTGCTGTGCCAATTTTCACTTCTGGATAAGTGATGTAATAAGGAGTTGGATTGTCCACAAACAATTGTTTACCCTGCCCACGCCATTTTACTTGTGAATAGGCATCACTCGGCGAAATTGTTAATTCCACTGGGCGGAAAAAAAGTTTGATACGGCTACGCAAAGAAATTTGTAAATAATTTTGATTTTGGTCTTTTGGCTTTGGTGGAATATCTAATACATTTAAATAGAAAATAGATTCACGGTCCTTAGGCAGTGAGGCACCTGTATAGGTAATACGCAGTGTTTGCCCTTTATTTCCATCAATGCGAGAAATCGGCGGTGTAATCACAAAGGGCGTTTTAATTGTTTCTGGTGAAGCTTTCGGATCACCATTATCAATCCAAGCCTGAACTAAAGAAGGATTAGTTCCCGCATTCGTAAGTTGTACACTTACATTCTTCTGATTAGAAGGATAAATCACACGGGTGCCTGTGATAATCACATTGGCTGAAACAGACATTGCCATAAACGCAATAATGATGGTGAAAAAAAATTTCAACATAAGCCCCCCAATAAAACACACAAAAAAGTAAGTAATAAAAAACAATAAGATAATTAAAAAATCGGGCAGGAAATCTGCCCGATAAATAAAAAAGATTATTCGTATGCGATGGTATAATTCACGGTAGATTTCACTTCACCAGCACCAGCTACATCAGTTGCATAATAACGTGCTTTATATTGAAGTTTCGCTTTCCCATTCGGAGAATTTCCAGTAATTGCAACTTTATCTTTATCTTGTGTATATTGATCATATGCTTGAGTAATATCAATCACAGTATCATCTTTATGAAGCAACTGAACAACCACATTTTGAGCAGCATCACCTGGAAAACCACCTGGTTTATTTAGTAGTTTACCATCAGCCGTCACTTTGTCAGCATCATTTGAAAAATAGACAGCTGCTTTACTTGCAAGCTTACTACTTGCTGAAGAACATTCGCTTAGATCAATAGTAAATAATGTAGTACCTGCAGTTTTTCCTGTTGAAGCTAATGCTTTTGTAGAAACTGGTGGTAATTTTACAGTAAGATCACCACTATCTTGCCCATTAATTTTACAAGTCGTATCTAGTACCTTACCTGTAATAGTAATAGTTCCTGAGTTTGTTTGGTCGGCAAATGCTGTTTGAGCAACCCCCAATCCAGCGGCAATTAAAGTTGTTAAAACCAATTTTTTCATTTTTTCAATACTCCTTAAGGATTAAGTAAATTCGCTCGGAGTATACAAAATTTCGGGGGGGGCAAGCATATTTTACAAAAAATATCAATTTATATCGTAAAAATATAAAAAAATAGCATTTTATTGTTAGTTTGCATTTTATTCTCCCCCTAAAAAACAGCAAAAATGAAAAAAGAACCTTTTGCAAAGGCTATTATCAACCTCTTTTTCCTCTTTTAAGAATGTAAAGGATACACTTCATTGGCACAATAAAAAGAGAAAATTTTCTCGACTAGACGCAAAATCGAGAGGACAATCAATTTTGTAGATGAAGAGAAGTTTGGGAAATCGATTAACGCTTGTTATTTCAAATGCCTATTTCAGAGATAACGGTTATTTCATATTCAGCGATTTTATATAACCCCCCTATTACATTAAAGGTCTAACACTTTGTGCTAGACCTATATCTGTCCTCTAAAGCCCATTTAAATAGATTTTTACATAGACTTTTTACTTCTTCAACGCCACAAAAATTATTCAGCCTTTGCTTGCGGGGTCATATCTTGTTCAAATTTTACGGCTTTATCGAACAAATTCACACCGCCTTTCACCCCAAAATCAAGAGTGGTTACGTTATAGGCAATGCTGATATTTTCTTGCTCGAAGCGTTTTTTCAATGCCATTATGGCTTGGCTTTTAGCTTCTAAATAGTCTTCATAAGTAATGAAATCTACCCAGAAACGCACGATGAAATCATAGGTGGAGCTACCAATATCGGTGAAATAAAAGTTGATGTCATTTTTATCAATCACAAAATCCCATTCTTGCATTAATGCCAACGTGGTTTGACGCACTTTTTCTAAATCGTCGCCATAAGAAACCCCTGTGGATAAAATCACGCGACGTTTTTTCAATTTTGAATAGTTGAAAAATTCAGCACTATCAATCAATTGGTTAGGAATCAACGCGGTTTCGCCCTCGATGGTTTCCAGCTCGACGGTTACTAAGCCGATGTTCACCACTTTTCCGATAGAATTATTAATATTTACCCAGTCGCCGATGTCGAAAGGCTGTTCGGATTTAATCAACAAGCCAGAAAAAGCGTTTGACGCAATGTCTTTAAAGGCAAACCCTGCGATAATTCCCACAATCCCTGCTCCAGCAAGTAAGTGAGTGAGAAATGAGACTAAATGCAACACTTGCAAGGCTAAAATCACACCACAAAACCAAATGAGAATTTTCACGCTAATTTCGATGCCCTTTGCCGCACGGCGGTTGGCAGGGAACAGACGGCTGTAAATGCGTAACGCCGTTTTACTCAAAATTTTGGCGAGAAAATAAAATAAAACAAGTAAAATAATAGCTGACACAATGTTAGGAATGAAGCCAATGAGCCAATCTTTCCATTGCGTAAGGGTGTGGGTAACTAAATCGAATGAATTGTTTTCTGTCATAAAATTTCCTATTAATCAAAAGAAAAGCCATCGAAAAAATGGCTCTTTTTACACCGCACTTTTGGCTTAGCGTTTGCGTGCTAACAACCACCAAGTGATGAGAATAAATAATCCGCTTGGCATTAATGCCCCTGCGATCGGTGGCACATTATAAACTAAACTGAGTGGTCCGAAAATCTCATTAACCACATAAAAAAGAAAACCGAAGCAAATACCTGTGAGCATTCTTGCCCCCATTGTTACGCTACGCAATGGCCCAAAAATAAAGGATAACGCCAACAACATCATCACGCCCACAGAAATAGGTTGAAATAGTTTCCGCCAATAAGTCAGTTCAAAGCGTTTTGCGTCTTGCCCCGTTTCTTTCATAAACGCAATGTATTCCGCCAGCCCTGAAATGGATAAGGAAGTCGGGCGGAGAGAAACGATACCTAATTTATCGGGCGTGAGCGTCGTTTGCCAGGTTTCATACAGATAGTTAGTCGTATCAATTTTATCCGTGCCAATTTGAGATTTATTGACTTGATTTAATTGCCAATTCCCGTCCCTAAATTCCGCTTGATTGGCGTGGCTTACTTGGGTTAATTGGCGATTATCATTGAAGTGGTAAATATAGATGTCGTTCAGTTTGACGTTATCGATAATCTGTCTGACATAAATAAAATCATTGCCTTCTTTCGCCCAAACCCCATTTTTCACTGAAAGCATTTCACCGCCTGAAATCGCACGGGTTCGCATATCGCGGGCAAATTGTTCCGTTTGCGGAATGCCCCATTCGCCGATCGCCATTGTGATAATCACGAGCGGAATTGCGGTTTTCATCACCGCAAGCCCGATTTTTAAACGCGAAAAGCCCGAAGCCTGCATTACCACCAATTCACTACGGCTGGCTAAATTTCCTAACGCAATCAACGCCCCCAATAATGCTGCCATTGGGAAAAAGGTTTCAATATCTTTAGGAATGGTGAGAAGCGTAAACAGCCCTGCTTGCAACACATCATATGTTCCCTTTCCTAGGCTACGAAACTGTTCAACAAATTTAATAATCGCCGAAAGCCCCACCAATGTAAGCAACACAGCAAAAATCGCCCCCAAAATGGATTTGCCAATATAACGGTCTAAGGTATTCATCATTATTTTTGTTCCTAACTTTTCTTCCTAGCGACGTTTTTTGAACAACGCATAACGCACTTTATACATCACGGCACTGTTCCAGCTATTGAGCAAAATGCCTAACACAAAAAAGCCTATATTCACCAAAGGAAGCCATAGGCTGGCATCTAATTTCCCCGCAGCCCCTGCGGATTTCAACGAGCTTTGCAATAAAAAATAAATCAAATAGAGCAACAAAGCGGGCAGAATATTCGCAAAACGCCCCTGACGTGGATTAACACGGCTCATCGGCACAGCAATTAATGCCATTAACGGCACGGCTAAAACAAGGGTAATCCGCCAATGTAGTTCCGCTTTTCCCGCAGGCGTTGTATTTGCTAAAAGTTGCTGGAAAGATAAGGTTTCCGCATCATCTTCATCATTGGCTGTCGCTTTATAACCGAGATAGGCTTGATAGCGTTCAAAATCCGTAATGCGGAAATCAGGCAATACCGCACTGCCCTCTACGCGTTGGCTACGATTCAGATTTAACACTTGATCGCCACTCGGCAACGCGGTAATTTCCCCTGAGTCTGCCACAATCACAGAGGGCTTTTGGTTTTTCTTATTTTGCATTTGGAAAACATACACGCCCTCGATGGTGTTATTTTGGACTTTATCAATAAATAACACTTGATCCTTGCTACTTGCTGAGATAAATTGCCCTGCGGCTAACGCCCCCACTGTAGGATTGGCTTTGGCTTCTTTGACAATTTGGCTTTGTTTTTGCAATGCCCAAGGGGAAAGTTCCAGCACGTTATAAGCTGCAAAGCTGGCTGTAACCAATGAAAGCAATAACGCCACTTTCACCAATAATCCCTGCCCTACGCCACAAGCCCGCATTACTGTGATTTCGCTCTCCGCATACAACCGCCCAAAGGTGAGCAACAGAGCAATAAACAAACAGAGTGGTAACATTAATTGTGCCATTGCGGGCATCCCTAATCCCAATAACGAAAGCACTAAATCAGCGGGAACATTACCGTTTGCTGCCGATCCCAGCACTCGAACAAGTTGTTGGCAGAAAAAGATGAGAAGTAAAATGAAAAGAATCGCAGTTTGGCTTTTTAATACTTCTTTGGTTAAATATCTCGTTAAAATCACAGCATTGCCTATCTTGTTTTCACTTGCAATTTTTATCAAAGTCATTTCAAATGGAATGGCGTATAATACCGTATTTTTAACACGATGGCAGTAAATTAGTGAGGAACAAATGAAATATACTGTAAAAAGCACCGCACTTTCTGCGGGAACAGGAAATGGGATCGTCGGCGTTTTTGAAGAAGGTAAACTCTCCCCCACCGCACAAACGCTGGATCAATTAAGCAACGGGGCAATTAGCCAACTGATCGCTTCAGGCGATATGAAGGGCAAGCAAGGCGAAGTGATCACCTTGCATTTACCGAATGCCAATTTCGCACGTCTTTTTGTCGTGGGCTGTGGAAAGCAAGGAGAATTAACCGCTCGCCAATATAAACAGCTGATCAAAACCGCCTTTCAAGCCGTCAAAGCCACCAATGCCGAACAAGTGCATAACTTCTTAACTGAAGTAACCCTTGCCGATCGCGATCTGTATTGGAATGTGCGTTTTGCCATTGAAAGCCTAGAAGAAAGCCTTTACCAATTCGATCAATTCAAAAGCAAAAAAGCAGATAGCACAACCGCACTGCAAGAAGTGGTTTTTGTCGTGAATGACGCTCAGAAAACCCAAGCCGAAAATGCCGTAAAACAAGGGCAAGCGGTAGCATTAGGGGTTCGCCTCGCTAAAGATGTGGCAAACTGCCCGCCGAATGTGTGCAACCCTGCCTATTTAGCGGAGAAAGCGAAAAAACTCGAACAAAAATCACCGCACTTACGCACCACCATCATCGGCGAAAAAGAAATGGCAGAATTGGGAATGAACGCCTATCTCGCCGTTTCGCAAGGCAGCCACAACGAAGCTCAGCTTTCCATTATGGAATACCGCAATCACCCAGACCCGAATGCGAAGCCCATCGTTCTCGTAGGGAAAGGCTTGACCTTTGACGCGGGCGGCATTTCCCTAAAACCAGCCGACAGTATGGACGAAATGAAATACGATATGGGCGGAGCGGCTTCCGTTTACGGCGTGATGAATGCCTTAGCTGAATTGGAATTGCCATTAAATGTGATCGGCGTACTCGCGGGCTGCGAAAACTTGCCTGACGGCAATGCTTACCGTCCAGGTGATATTCTCACCACAATGTCAGGCTTAACCGTTGAAGTGCTGAACACCGATGCGGAAGGCCGTTTGGTGCTGTGCGACACCCTCACCTATGTGGAACGTTTTGACCCCGCATTAGTGATCGATGTAGCCACCCTCACAGGGGCGTGCGTGGTGGCACTAGGGCAACATAACAGCGGGCTAATGTCGCCAAATGATGCCTTAGCCAACCAATTATTATCCGCCGCCGAGCAAAGTGCTGATAAAGCGTGGCGTTTGCCATTAAGTGAAGAGTACCAAGAGCAATTAAAATCGCCATTTGCCGATCTCGCTAACATCGGCGGACGCTGGGGCGGTGCGATTACTGCAGGTGAATTTTTATCCAACTTCACCAAAAACTACACTTGGGCACACCTAGACATCGCTGGCACGGCTTGGCTTCAAGGAGCAAATAAAGGGGCAACAGGACGACCTGTAAACCTCCTCACCCAATTCTTACTCAATCAAGTCAAATAATCTCGATAATAAAGAATTTATATCACTATCAAAGGTCTAGCTTAAAACTAGACCTTTAATAAAAATAGCTTAACCAAATTTAGAACATATACGTCAAACGCAAATTAAATGAACGCGGATTACCGGGCATTGAATCAGAACGCCAATAAGTTTTATTAAATAAATTTGATACCGCAAAGGTGATATTAACAGGATTAAGATTATCCCCCACCATCGCATCAACCCGCGTAAAACTTGGTAGAATTGTCTGTTGGTTACCATTAAAATAATAACGTTTTCCTAAATGGGTTACTCCTGTTTCTAAATAGAGTTTTTCTGTTGGCACATAACGCACAAACAGGTTACTCGTGAAATTCCCCGTATTATTTAAAGTGCGGTCATTTTTCGTGGAAAATTTAATCTCATAAATAAGAACTCCTTTCATTACCAACTAATGCCAGATATTTTATGGATAATTTCATCACGCCAGCAAACAATAATTATTTTCATTTATATAATAGAGAAAATTTCTATATAATCCCCGCATCTTTAACCTCCAACCAACATACAAATGAGCAAAGCAACAGCAAAATGGATGCGGATTTTGCATCGCTATTTCGGATTTCTACTTCTTGTTATTATGGCTATTTATGCTTTTACTGGCATTGTCCTCATCTATCGAGATACCACGATCTTCAAACACTCAGTTTATATTGAAAAAACCATTGCCCCGCAATTAAATACGGAGCAGCTAAAACAAAAGTTACGGATTAAAAATTTAACGATTATCGATGAAAAAAATGATGTGATGTATTTTGAGCAAGGTGAATATCACCTCAAAACTGGTGAAGCAAAATATTATTCAATGGAATATCCCACTTGGTTAGCCGAACTTAACCGCTTACATTTGGAAAATTCACAATACAAATATTCGTGGTTAAGCACGCTATTTGGCGTGGTACTGTTTTTCTTTTGCGTTAGTTCCCTATGGTTCATTCCTGGCTCAAGAAAAATGCTAAAACGCAGTCTCTATTTTATTTTGGCTGGTGCAATAATGGCGGCTATTGTCATTTTGACAGATTAAAGAAAAATGAAAGTGCGGTACAAAATAAGGCGATTTTTCACCTTATTTTTCTTCTGATTGAATTTCTTTAGAAAAAGCTTGTAATCCTTGAGCATTCCCCAACTTCATCATAGCTTGCATAGCTTGAGTTGGGGTGTGGATCAACTTGTTCATTAATTTGTAGCTTAATTCTTGCAAAATTTGCTCCGCACTTTCCCCTTGCTGTAAGGCACTCAAGGCTTTTTCAAGCATTTCTTGGCGGGTTTGTTCCGCCTCTTCGCGATAACGGCGAATTAAATCGGAAAACTGGTGAATTTTAAGCCATTCAAAAAAGGCCTGATTTTCTTCGTCAATAATCTGTTCTGCTTCAGCGGAAGCCTGTTCCCGCTGGGTGAGATTACGCTGAATGATATTTTGCAAATCATCAACGGTGTAATGATAAACACTTTCCACTTCGCCTGCACTTTCTTCTACATCACGCGGTACGGCAATATCAACAATTAGCATTGGATTATAGCAACGCTTTTTCTGTGCGTGCTGCACCATTGCCTGGCTGATTAAGGTGTTTGGGCTGCCTGTTGAGCTGATCACAATATCCGCTTGATTTAAGCCCTCTTGAATCTCATTTAGCCCTATCACACGAATTTTCTGTGCCGATCCCAATTTTTCTACAAGTTGTTCAGCACGAGCAAGTGTACGATTGGCAATGGTTAAGCTTTTCACGCCGTGACGTAATAAATGACGTGCTACCAATTCAATGGTTTCTCCAGCCCCAACTAACAAAATATTAAGCTGGCGTAGGCTATCAAAAATTTGGCGAGCCAAAGTACAAGCCGTATAAGCCACAGAGATCGCATTTTCACCAATACGGGTTTCTGTTCGCACCCGTTTCGCCGTAGAAAAAGTTTTTTGGAATAAGCGAGAAAGCTGGCCTGAAATCGCCCCTTGATGTTGCTGATAATAATCTTCACTTAGCTGATAAG
The DNA here is from genome assembly GCF_011765605.1 of Avibacterium paragallinarum. NCBI lineage: Bacteria > Pseudomonadati > Pseudomonadota > Gammaproteobacteria > Pasteurellales > Pasteurellaceae > Avibacterium > Avibacterium paragallinarum. Next base: position 995,519 of record NZ_CP050316.1, on the reverse strand, counting down.
CTTGCTTCACTTGCCCTAAAATTTGTGGCTCACCCAATACAAGAGAATCCAATCCGCACGCGACACGCATTAAATGTTGCGTAGCGAACTGATTTTGTTTGACGTAAAGGCTGTGATTGAGTTCTTCTTTGTCGATGTGATGCATTTCGCTCAGCCAATCAATACATTGGCGTTGCCATTGGGCATCATCTTGTGGAGAAATGGCTTTATTATGAAAATACACTTCCGTGCGGTTGCAGGTGGACAAAATCACCGCACTGTCTGCCAAAGCAGATTGCTCAATTTGTTGCAATGCCTGCTGACGCTTTTCATCAGAAAACGCCACTTTTTCACGCAATGACACAGAAGCGGTTTTATGGTTAATGCCTAAAACAAGAATTGTCATAAATTAATTGAAATTTGACCGCACTTTCGGTCAAGCCCCCACAAAATAAAAAGAAAGAAAATAAAAACTTGCTCATTCTAAGCAATTATTTCCCCTTGAGCAAATCGGATTGCCCTTTCCTAGCAAAAAGCAAAACTTTTGTTTAATTTAACCCTGATCTTTCAATTTTCGCCATTGGGTAAATTGGGTTAAATTTTCCGCCTGTAAAAAAGGATTAATCCGTTTTTCTAATGCTAAGGTAGTGGGCAAACTCGGTTGATTCTGTTGGCGTAATGTTGCAATTTTTCTCGTATAATCGGTTAGAAAGTCAGACGAGCCTAACAGGTTCTCAGCAAATTTTAAATTGCTTAAGGTATATTCGTGCGCAGGGCAAACAATGGTGCTATCAGGCAAGGCTTTGAGCCGTTGGAGCGAATCAAACATTTGTGCGTAATTCCCTGTAAACACGCGTCCGCAACCGCCCGAAAATAAAGTATCACCACAAAATAAATGACCGTCCACCACAAAACTCACGTGATTTTCCGTGTGACCGCCCGAGGGCAGCACTTGGATTTGATAATGCGTGGTGTGAATTTCCCCTTCATTAATAATTTGCGTTGTGCCCAAGTCTGCGGTTTCTTGTGGGCCAAAAACTGGGACATTAGGATAATGCTGTTTAAATTCTGCCAAGCCGCCAACGTGATCTTGATGCTTATGAGTAAGCAGCACCGCTTCCACTTCAAGCTGATGTTGCTGTAAATAAGCAAGCAAAGGCGCGCTTTCTGCGATGTCGATCACAATTACAGGTAAATTTTCTCGTGCATACAGCCAAATATAGTTATCATCAAGGGCTGGAATGGGAACTAACATATTGATCCTTATTAAAAATGAAGTGGAATATTCTCGGCAATCCTAAAATGGACGCCCCGTTAAGTTGGCAACAACTGCCACAAGGTGAGCGTTATTGTAGCCTAATTGGGCAATATTTAACAAAGCACTTTGCACGGCAGGCTGGGGATTATTGTTTAAAATTGGGTTCGTTAAGTGGTGAGATAGCTTATTACCCTTGCGATCACCAAATTATTGTGAGCGAAAAAATTCCGCAAAATTTGACCGCACTTTCACAATGTCCACACATTGATTTAGTACAAGCACAGGCCACTGCACTGCCTTTTGTCGATGAATGTTTCTCCGCCTGCTTACTCACACACGGCTTACATTTCACCGCTGATCCGCACCAAGTGTTACGCGAAGTTACCCGTACACTCAACCAAGAAGGGATCTTATTTCTTTCGTTATTTAATCCACTTAGCCTATTTTCCTTTAAACAACATTTGCCTTTTGGCACAAATAAATTACCGTTTAAACCTTATTTTGCCAGTCGGATTGTGGATTGGCTGAGCCTGCTCAATTTCGATCTGCTCGATCAGCAATGTTTATCCTTGCAAGGAAAACCCCATTATTTTGGCGAAATGATGATCATTGTGGCACAAAAACGCACGTTGCCAATGACCTTAAATCCCCAAACATCGCCCTTTTCCCCTGTTCTCAATCCTGCTACGGCTTTTCGCCAAGCCGCCAAAGCGGAAAGGCTCATCAAAGACACGCCATTGAAATAACGAACTGGTTTTGCTTTTTAGCACGATTTCCCCTTGCTGAATAGGCGAAACTTGCCTATTATGCACGGCTCAAAACAAGTGGTATTTCCCCATTGGAGAATATGAAATGACAGAACAAACCTTTATTCCCGGCAAAGATGCCGCCCTTGAAGACAGCATTGCAAAATTTCAGCAAAAATTGACCGCACTTGGCTTTGATATTGAAGAAGCCTCGTGGCTTAATCCCGTGCCGAATGTTTGGTCTGTGCATATTCGTGATAAAGATTGCCCGCAATGCTTCACTAACGGTAAAGGGGCGAGCAAAAAAGCCGCGCTGGCTTCTGCCTTAGGGGAATATTTTGAACGCCTTTCCACGAACTATTTCTTTGCCGACTATTACCTTGGGCAAGCACTTGCCAATGCACCTTTTGTACATTATCCCAATGAAAAATGGTTTGAAATTGAAGATGAAACCGAACTGCCCGAAGGCATTTTAGATGAGCATTTATTGGCTTATTATGATCCCAATGGCGAATTAACGCCGGATTTATTGATCGATCTCCAATCGGGCAATGCAGAACGTGGCATTGTGGCAATGCCTTATGTGCGTCAATCGGATAACCAAAGGGTGTATATTCCACAAAGCATTATCGCTAATCTTTATGTTTCCAATGGAATGTCTGCAGGCAACAGCTTGTTTGAAGCGCGTGTGCAAGGACTTTCAGAAGTGTTTGAGCGTTATGTGAAAAACAAAATCATTGCAGAGGCCATTAGCTTGCCGCTTATTCCGCAAGATGTAATGCAGCGCTACCCTGCGGTGCAAAAAGCCATTGCCACCCTTGAGCAAGAAGGCTTTCCAATTCTCGCTTACGATGCGTCCTTAGGGGGAAAATATCCTGTAATCTGTGTGGTGTTGCTCAATCCACAAAATGGCACTTGCTTTGCCTCTTTCGGCGCGCACCCTAATTTTGGCGTGGCATTGGAACGTACGGTAACCGAATTATTACAAGGCCGTAGTCTGAAAGATCTTGATGTGTTCACACCGCCCTCTTTCAATAATGATGATGTGGCGGAACACGCCAATTTGGAAACGCATTTTATTGATTCAAGCGGTTTAATATCTTGGGATTTATTCAAACAAGAGAGCGATTATCCTTTTGTTGACTGGGATTTTTCTGGCACAACGGAGCAAGAATATCAAAATCTGATGGCGATTTTCCAAGCTCTCAATCAAGAAGTCTATATTATGGATTATCAGCATCTCGGCGTTTACGCTTGCCGCATTATTGTGCCGGGAATGTCGGATATTTACCCTGCGGACGATTTAATTTACGCCAATAATAATATGGGAATGGATTGGCGTGAAATTTTGCTTGATTTACCACACTTCCATCACGATCAAGACACTTATCAAGAATTGCTTGATGAGCTTGACGAACAAGGCATTGATGATGCCACTCGTGTACGCGAATTTATTGGTATCGTGCCACCACCAAAATCGGGCTGGACAACCTTACGCATTGGTGAACTCAAAGCAATGCTCTATCTTGCTACACAAGATTTAGAAAATGCCTTAGATTGGGCAAACTGGACGCTAAATATGAATCAATCCGTGTTTACCCCAGAGCGTGCGAATTATTACCGCTGTTTAGTAAACAGCCTAGAATTATTCCTTGATGAAAACCGCGATCCCGCTCAATATCGTGCGGTATTTGAGAAAATGTATGGCAAAAGTGCGGTGGAATTTGCTTGGAATGCCATTCAAGGTGGCAATCCGTTCTATGATTTATTGGCTGATGATGAGCATTTACAACAATTCCACGCACATCAAAAATTACTCAACGCCTATCATAAATTGCAAAAAGCCAAAGCAGACTACTGGCAAAGTGCGGTTTAAGATAAAATAGAAAATAAGGCGTGCAACCGCCGCCTTACTTATCCAATGTATTTTTTTGTGATCTGTGCCAAAGAAATAAATTGAGATTAAGGTTATGATACCAAAGGTTCTTTTCTTACCATAAGGAGTTTTTTATGCAAAATTGGACACCCGAAATGTGGCAACCTGCCCTAATTGGTTTAGTAGTAGGTTTTGTCCTCGCTTATTTATTATTACGCTTTACTAAGGATTCAGTGAAAAAACAAGTGAAAACGGAAGCTGAATTACAAAAAGTAAAATCCGAATTGGATCAACAAAAACAACATTTGGAAAAACATTTTTCTGAAAGTGCAGATTTATTGAAAACCCTCGCGCAGGATTATCAAAAACTGTATCAACATTTAGCGACCTCTTCTGTTCAGCTATTACCTCAATTAGAAAATAAATCGTTATTTGAGAACCAACTCGAACAAAAAAAACCAGAAGAAACTACCACAGAAGCCGGAAACAGCTCTGAAGAAAATGCCCCAAGAGATTATTCTGAAGGATCTTCAGGTATCTTAAAAGCCGAAAAATAGTCCTTAATGATTTCCTAACCCTTTGAAAAACGGTGAGTTTTAAAACAACTCGCCGTTTTTATTGTCCGCTAATTTCAAGAATATATAAAACCCATTAAACGAATCAGATTTTTAGTGTAAAATACGAGCCATTCTCAATTAAAAAGATGTAAGGATAATTCTATGGCATACACCACTTTCTCACAAACCAAAAACGATCAGCTCAAAGAACCAATGTTCTTCGGGCAAAATGTCAACGTTGCACGTTACGATCAACAAAAATACGAAACCTTTGAAAAACTAATAGAAAAGCAACTTTCTTTCTTCTGGCGTCCCGAAGAAGTGGACGTGTCGCAAGATCGCATTGACTATGCCGCCCTACCCGAACACGAAAAACATATTTTTATCAGTAACTTAAAGTATCAAACTCTGCTTGATTCCATTCAAGGTCGTAGCCCAAATGTGGCGCTATTGCCATTGGTTTCTATTCCTGAACTGGAAACGTGGATCGAAACTTGGACATTCTCTGAAACCATTCACAGCCGCTCATATACGCATATTATTCGTAATATCGTCAATGATCCGTCTATCGTTTTTGATGATATCGTAACTAACGAAGAAATCATCAAACGCGCAAAAGACATCTCCGCCTATTATGATGATTTAATCCGCGACAGCCAGCTTTATAGCCTTTATGGTGAAGGCACTTACACCGTGGATGGCAAAGAATGTGTCGTCACCCTGCGCAATCTAAAAAAACAACTTTACCTCTGCTTAATGAGCGTAAACGCCTTAGAAGCCATTCGTTTTTATGTTTCCTTTGCTTGCTCTTTCGCCTTTGCGGAACGGAAACTAATGGAAGGCAACGCCAAAATCATCAAATTTATCGCCCGCGATGAAGCACTACACTTAACGGGAACACAGCACATTCTAAACATTATGGCAGCAGGGCAAGATGATCCTGAAATGGCTGAAATTGCCGAAGAATGTAAGCAAGAAGCCTATGAACTTTTCCTAGCTGCCGCGGAACAAGAGAAAGAATGGGCTGATTATTTATTTAAAGATGGTTCAATGATTGGCTTAAATAAAGATATTTTGGTGCAATATGTAGAATACATCACCAATATCCGTATGCAAGCAGTCGGCTTACCATTGCCATTTGAAGCACGCTCAAACCCAATCCCTTGGATCAACGCGTGGTTGGTGTCGGACAATGTACAAGTCGCCCCGCAAGAAGTAGAAGTGAGTTCTTACCTCGTTGGGCAAATTGACGCCAAAGTGGATACCAATGATTTTGGTGATTTTGATCTGTAAGAATTTGCCTAAAATCAGGGGCTAATCTAGTAGCCCCTTTTTATTGCATAATTTCAGTGAGTAACTCTTTAGAAATAGGCACTAATCCCAACTCAAATCCAAAGGGTTTGAATACTTGATTTATGGTTTCAACGCTGTAATTTCCTTTGTCATTTTCTATATTAGAAAGGGTTTGACGTGAAACCTTAACCACCTTCATATATTGTTGCTGATTAACGCCAAGCATTTCTATGCGTAATTTACGCAGTGCCTGTCCTTGCGTCATTTTACCTAATAACAACGCTTTGATAATTCTATTTCTAACATTATTACGTTCAGTTGTAGAAATCGTTGCACCAACTTTAGACGCATTTTTTCTTGTTATCATTACACAAGCCCCCATGCTTTTAGTTTTTCTGGCAAATAATCAAATCCAATGGAGGGATGATCTAAAATAGCTTGTGGCACACCGCGTTGTGCTAAGCGTGATTTTAAATCCACTAACCTTATTGCGAGTTGTTGTAGTTCTGTAAGCAACAAACTCGGTTCAATAAGGTCAGACAATGACTCTGCAATTAAATCAAATCGATATTCACCTGCAAATTCTTGTGGCAAACTCCCTTTTCGATTCCACGTTGTTGAACGGATAATCCCCTCAGGATCAGCACGCATTGGTGCAAAATCATAAATTGGTGCAAGCCAGATTTTTTGTTCATCTCGCAAAAAAGCCATATTTCTACCGTGATTATCACTATTCCCAAAGGCAATATTCAGTAAATCTCGTTTAACCCACTCAAGGACAAAATGTTGCTGATCAAATTCCAAATTTGAAGCAGAAATTATTTTTATTAATTGACGAATTGTCACTTCGTGTTCTAATGTTCCACCTTGTTTTTGTAACATTGAATAAACAGACTCTAAAGCCAAACGGTTGTATTTTCCCTCTTTCTTTGTAATATCGAAACGTGGCAACCAAAGCGATGGATAACGCTCGCCTTCTTCAAGGCACATATGGTGAATATCGATAGTATCAAAACCTAATTCAGCTACTTCTTGATAATAATGAAATTCCGCACGCAAAATATCACAATCAATGGGTGAATAACGTCCACGAGGATATTTTACTAAATAACTAATATCTTGATCTTTTCCATCTTGCAGATTATCAATCCAAACTTTACCATTATGACGTTTTAATAATAGTTTAGGTGCTTCACCGCCAGCACCTGTTGCACCGCCCACCATAGCACCGCTTTGATTAGCATATTCAAGAAAATCACTTTGGCGATCTTTGACTTTTTCAATATCAAAATAACGTACTTCTGTTTTTTGAGGCGTCGCTTCCTTTATACGTAAATTTCCCACTGGTGAAATCGCACCATATTTCAATAATCGGTAATTTTGTTCAGATTCAGGTAAATGCTTAATATCTAAACTTTCAATCCAATAACGACGACTTGCTCCAGCTGGGGCAATATCACCAATGCAAGACCACAATGTTTTTCGATTTTCAATAAAAATATGGACAGGGTAATTAATTGAAACTGCACGAGAGCCTTCTTGCCCGAAATACTGCGTAATATAATCGGGAAAATAAACAAGATTGGATAGTTGATAGGTTTCCTTTTCAAAATGAAGCTCAGCCATATCCCGCCATTCTTGATCAATATAAGTCTGAAGTGTTAATTTTTCCATTTGCGTGATATATCAAACAAATTTTAGTTAAACAGTTATTATTTGAATGATATACCAATCAAAAGCAATTTAGCAAATAAATCAGACAAAACACCGCACTTATAATTCCAACTCCAAATCACTTTCCACTTGGCAGCAGCAAAGTAGCACTTCGTTTTCATTTACAAAAGCAAGTGGTGGTTCATTATAGCCGACTTTACCACTCTTTATTTTTGTGCGACAAGCACCGCAATAGCCAGAACGGCATTGATATTCAGGATAAATACCGTTGATTTCTAATTTTTGGAGTAACGACATTTCGTTGTGATGTTCAAGGGTGATTTTTTGTTTTAATAGGGTAATTTTCATTTTTTTATAAAAGTGAAATATAAAAATAACATTTTTTTGTAAATAACGAATTTTGCTTGTCGAGAAACTTACTTTCTTTTGCGTTCTTAATGAGAAGTAAGAGAAAAATTTTTCTGGCTAAATTTCGTTTTTCTTTGCAAGTAATAATGTATTTCGCTCGTTGAGCGACTTCCTTTCTTTTGCATTTCCCGAATGGAAGGAAGTAAAATTTTTTGTTTCATCGTTAAATCGCATTTTTCTTTGAAATAACTAACGGATTTCGCTCGTTGAGCGACTTCCTTTCTTTTACATTCCCAAAAGAAAGGAAGCAAAGAAAAGGGAACCCCGATCAAACCACTTTTTCCTCATTCCAACAAAATTTTCTTAACGAAAAGTAAGCCCATACTCGCTACGCTGCGTTCAGGCGTTACTTTTCTAAAAATTTTATTTCCATTCGGGCGGGTTTGGACGGGGAATGCTAGATTAAATGTTAAAGTGTGGTGGAAATTTTTAAGCTTTTAAGATTGTGTAAAAGCATCACCATTTCTTTGCACCTTATAAAATAGAAAAATAAAACAAACTTCCTCTTTTTTATATAAATTTTGAAAAAATCTTAATAAGTGAAAAGATTAACTCCCCGTGTAAATTGCCTTCATTTCTAACAAATTTTTAGAAAAGTAATGCCGAGCGAGAGCTTAGCGAACATCAGACTTACTTTTTGTTAAAAACATTTATTAAAAATAATATAAAAACAAATTTTCTGCTTTTGCTATATAGATTTCAAATAAAAACGAGCATTAGCAGAGAGCTTCTTTCCCCGTGTAAACTGCCTTCATTTTTAACAAATTTTTAGATAAAGTAATGCCGAGCGAGAGCGTAGCAAACATCAGGCTTACTTTTCGTGAAGAACATTTATTAAAAATAATATAAAAACAAATTTTTTGCTTTTGCTATATAGATTTTAAATAAAAACAAGCATTAGCAGAGAGCTTCTTTCCCCGTGTAAATTGCCTTCATTTTTAACAAATTTTTAGAAAAGTAACGCCGAGCGAGAGCATAGCGAACATCAGGCTTACTTTTTGTGAAGAAAATTTGTTAAAAATGAAGATCAGCAATTTAGTCGGGGTGCTTTTTTCTTTGCCTACTTTCTTTTGAGCAAGCAAAAGAAAGTAGGTCGCTCAACGAGCGAAACCCATTATCAATCCCAAAGAAAAAAACAATCAATAAAGTGCGGTCATTTCCTACAGAATTTTAAAAATTAGAAAATTCCCACCGCACTTTTAATTCAACAAATCTTAAAGTTCATTCAAACTCAACACGTCCGTCATATCAAATAAGCCTTTTTCTTTTTCGCCTAGCCATTTTGCGGCACGCACTGCACCATTTGCGAAGGTCATTCGGCTTGAGGCTTTGTGGGAGATTTCGACCCGTTCGCCAATATCGGCGAACCAGACGCTATGTTCGCCTACCACATCACTGGCTCGAATGGTAGAAAAGCCGATTTCATCGCGTTTGCGTTCACCTGTGATGCCTTCGCGGCAGAATACGCCGTGAGTTTTTAAATCACGTCCTAAGGTTTTGGCAATATGCTCGCCCATTGATAAAGCTGTGCCTGATGGTGCGTCCACTTTGTGGCGGTGATGTGCTTCGATAATTTCAATATCGCAATAATCGCCCATCACTTTGGCAGCTTTTTCTAATAATTTGAATACTAAATTTACGCCAACACTGTAATTTGAGGCAAAAACGATCGCGATGTTTTCTGCGGCATTGTCAATCGCAGCTTTGCCTGCGTCATCAAAGCCCGTTGTGCCGATCACCATTTTTTTCTGATGTTGTACACAAAAATCAAGGTGAGCCAATGTGCCTTCTGGGCGGGTGAAATCAATGATTAAGTCAAAACGATCTTTTTCTGCGTTCAAATCATCTGAAACGATGATGCCAAGTTGTCCGATGCCTGCCAATTCCCCTGCATCAGCTCCCACCAATGATGAGCCTTTACGCTCAAAGGCTGCCCCTAATTCGATACTCTCTGCGTTATGCACGGCTTGAATAAGTTGGCGCCCCATTCTGCCACCTGCACCAACAACGGCAATTTTTAATGTCATATTCCACGCTCCTGTTATGCTGTAAGACAAATAATTGTGGATAGCCCTGAATAAATGAGTTCTCCACCAAAAAAGACGAAAACAATCCCAGCTAAATTATCAATGTAGCGATTATAGCGGTTGTAAAATGTGCGTACGATTTTGCGGGAAAAGAAAAACACAATCAAGGTGAAATAAAGAAAGGTTTCTAATGCTAATAGCACGATAACCAATACAATTTCGGTATTTCCAGAGATATTCGCCATAAGTCCTGACAACACACTACTGAAAAACACAATCACTTTCGCATTGCTCACATTAATCAACAGCCCTTTCATCACTTCACGGAAAATTGAGCTATGTTTAGCTTTAGTTTGAGTAAAGTCAGCAAGCTGGGCGTTTTCGGTTACGCGGAGCATTTTTATTCCACAATAGGCTAAATAGCTACCACCTAAGCACATAATGATATATTGCACCAAATTATTTGTGCGGTTAATCATCGCCAACCCAAAAATCACCACAGCCGACCAAAATAAAATGCCTAGTGCGATGCCAAATGCCCCCGCTACGGCATTGCGATGGGTATCGCTCGCCGCTTTACGGCTGACATAGAAAAAATCGGGTCCTGGGCTTAATAAGCCCGCAAGATTCATTAATAACACTGTCCACATTGGCGAAATCCTTAAAATAAATACACAATGCCTTTGATGACGATAATGCTATAAATCGCAGCAAGCACATCATCAATCATAATGCCAAATCCGCTTTCCAATTTACGATCAAAATAGCGGATCGGGTAAGGCTTCAAAATATCAAAAACACGGAAAATCACAAAGCCCAAGCTACACCACAACCAATTCACTTCAGGCAGTACACTTAGCACCATAAAAATGCCGACAAATTCGTCCCACACGATTGCTCCGTGATCGTGCACGCCCATATCCTCAGCGGTTTTCTGGCAAATCCAGCAACCTGCGATAAAACAAAGTGCGGTCAAAAAAAGGAATAGATTTTGCGAAATACCTTGCAATAGCAATCCGCCAAGCAAGGTGGCAGCAAGGCTGCCCCACGTTCCCGGTGCGGGGCGAAGTAAGCCTGAGCCTAGCCCGACAGCAAGCAAATGAACAGGGTTAGTTAAACGAAGGCGATGACGGGGATCTCGAGTTTGCGTTTTTTCTTGCATAATCTTTATTTAAAATGATCAAATCCTGAAGTGTGGGCGATTTCCACCTCTTGCCCATCACGTTGAAAAATAATGCGTTTTTTCGCTGAAGCTCGCCAAGCTCGAATCTGTCCGATACAAGTATAATTGACGCCAATGTGCTTTAAATGCTGATCTAATTTCTCACGCTGGCGATCTGGCACGGTGAAGCAAAGTTCGTAATCCTCTCCGCCCGTAAGAGCAAATTGCTCTGCCTGCGGTAAGCCAAAGGTCTTTACCAACGCCTCAGAAAGCGGCAATTTATCCAAATGAATCACCGCACTGCATTCACTGCGTTGCAAAATATGCCCGAGATCGGCGATTAAACCGTCTGAAATGTCAATAGCAGCACTAGCAAGGGAGGACACCGCTAATTCTAGCCCGAGCAACACGCGTGGCGTTGGGCGAAGGTGGCGTTGAATGAGGTAATTGCGGAAAAAATCGCGTTCATTTTGTACCGCACTTTTCGCATCTGAAGCAAGTACAGGCTGAGCCGTTCCGAGTAAAAACGCCAAGCCCGCCGCACTGTCGCCCAATGATCCCGAAACGTAAATCCAATCCCCCACATTGGCACTGTGGCGACACAAGGCTTTGCCTTTGGGAATGATCCCCTGAGCGGTAATGCTAATCACGTGCAACGCCCCTTTGGTGGTGTCGCCGCCGATAAGCTCCACATTGTAATGATCCATCACCTCAAAAAGGCTTTGGCTAAAGACACTCAGCCATTGGTGATCAATATGTGACAAGGTGAGGGCAAGGGAAAACCACGCGGGTTCAGCCCCCATTGCGGCAAGATCGCTCAGGTTTGTCGCGGCGGCTTTGTAAGCCAAATCAGCGGGAGAAATGGAGGGCAGAAAATGGGTATTTTCCACCATTGTATCGGTGGTGATGGCGATCCGCTGATTTTGTCGATGTTCAGTAATCGCACAATCATCGCCAATCGCCAAAATCACATCTCGGCGAGAAGGACGCTTTGAGGCAGTGAAATACCGCTTAATCAGATCAAATTCACCACTGCTCATTGCTTTCCTTCCTTGAAAAACCTGAATTATTTACGCGACAACGCGGGTGCAACTTTATCTAGCACGCCGTTCACATAGCGATGGCTATCGTCAGCCCCGAACACTTTCGCCACTTCAATGGCTTCGTTGATTACCACTTTGTAAGGCACATCAAGCTCAAAACGCAATTCATACACGGCTAAGCGTAAAATCGCACGCTCGATCGGGTCTAATTCTTCAAGGCTACGATCCAAATACGGGGCAACGCTGGCTTCTACGGCATCAATATTTTCCGCCGTTTGACGTAGCAATTTGCGGAAATAAGGCATATCTACGCCATTCATATCCTGCTCGCTAACAAAGGCGAGTTCCACTTCGCCAATAGGGTTTTGCGAAAGATGCCAAGAATACAAGGCTTGCACCGCACATTCTCTTGCACGACGGCGTGGGCTAGGTTTCTTTACTTTATCGTTCATCATTTGCTCAGCCATTATTACGCATTATCAATTTGGGCTAATAGGTTAATCATTTCGAGAGCAACCAACGCGGCTTCTGCTCCTTTATTGCCCGCTTTTGTGCCTGCACGTTCAATGGCTTGCTCGATGTTTTCAGTGGTCAGTACACCAAATGCCACCGGGATTTCTGCCTGCATTGCCACTTGACCTAAACCGCTACTGGCTTCCCCTGCCACATATTCAAAATGAGCTGTGCCGCCACGAATCACCGTGCCGAGTGCCACAATCGCGTCATATTTTTTACTTTCCGCTAAACGGCGAGCCACTAATGGTAATTCATACGCCCCTGGTGCACGCACGAGGGTGATGTTTTCCTCTTTCACTTGCCCAGCACGTTTTAAGGCATCTAATGCCCCTTCAAGCAAACTTTCATTAATAAAACTGTTAAAACGAGCAATAGCAACTGCCACTTTGGCTTCTGGAGCCGCAATTACGCCTTCTAATACTTTCATAAAAAATCCTATTCTCTTTTCTCTTAATAAATTGGTGGGGGATTTTATCATAAAAAATAGCCTTAGTAATCCGCTTTTATCGCCTACCAAGTGATCTCATTTTGCAAACCCGCCCATTTTTGTAAACAAATAAAAACACTATGTAAAAATATAATTACAACACAAAAAAAGTGCGGTAAAATCTACCGCACTTTTATTTCACTCATCACATAGGAAGAAACAATGCAAAATAAAACCTTTGGCAGTGCCTTGTTGGTTGCGGGAACAACCATTGGGGCGGGAATGCTCGCAATGCCCCTCACTTCCGCAGAAATGGGCTTCAGCTACACCTTAGCCCTGTTATTCATTCTGTGGATTTTACTTTCTTACAGTGCGTTACTTTTCGTTGAAGTTTACCAAAAAGCCGAACGCAAAGACGCTGGGATCGCCACCCTTGCCGAGCAATATTTCGGGCTAACGGGTCGCGTCCTTGCTACCCTCTCTTTGGTTGTGTTTATGTATGCCATTTTGTCCGCTTATGTTACGGGCGGCGGCTCATTATTAGCGGGGCTATTGCCGTTTTTAGGCGACAACGCGACCTCCGTTTCTATCGTCCTCTTTACGGTTGTGCTAGGCGTATTTATCGTTATCAGCACAGGGGCCGTCGATGGCTTAACTCGCCTGCTTTTCATCATCAAACTAATCGCCTTCGTGCTTGTGCTGGGAATGATGTTGCCATTGGTCAGCAGCGATAATCTGCTCGCAATGCCACTGAAAGATTTCTTAATTGTGTCAGCCAGCCCCGTGTTCTTCACCTCATTTGGCTTCCACGTGATTATTCCGAGCATTAACAAATACTTAGATGGCGATATTAAACGCTTACGCATCGCCATTATTGGCGGGACAGCGATCCCATTGGTCGCCTATATTTTATGGCAACTCGCCACCCACGGCGTTTTCCCGCAATCGGAATTTGTTACCATTATTAACACCGATCCAACCTTGAACGGCTTAATTAATGCCACATACCAAGCGACTGGCAGCTCAATAATTAGCGGTGCGGTGCGGACATTCTCCACACTAGCATTGGTAACCTCATTCCTTGGCGTAGCGTTGTCTTTATTTGACTGCTTAGATGATCTGTTAAAACGCATCAATATCAAAGCCAACCGCATTCAACTAGGCTTATTAACCTTTTTACCGCCTCTCGCCTTCGCCCTTTTCTACCCTGACGGCTTTATCGCGGCACTAGGCTATGCGGGGCAAATGTTCACCTTCTACGGCTTAGTGTTGCCAGTGGGTATGGCTTGGCGTGCAAGAAAAATCTATCCAAACCTGCCTTACCGTGTTCTTGGCGGCAACCTCAGCTTACTCATCGCTTTATTATTAGGTGTATTGATTATGAACGTGCCATTTTTAATTAAAGCAGGCTATCTACCCAATGTAATTGGTTAAACAAAAATGAGGAGGCAAACTTTTGCCTCCTATCAAGAATATTGACCTCCTACCAAATATATTGAATACCTATCTAATCTCTAAATTTCTCCTCAAACAGCAAATAACATCTATTCGTGATATGTTCTTTCATATTATTTTTACAAAATAATGTTACAATTAGTTCGTTATAATTTAGCAAACTCTCTCTAAATTTTATAACCTATAGGATTTATATAAGGAAAAAATATGAATAAAATCAAAATGACATTTACAACCTCTAGAACTTTTGCTCACGATCTTGTTTCTGAGCTTTTAACTATCGGTGCTCTATCTGCGGAAGAAACGAAAATAAAAGGTGAAGATTCCGCAGAAGTCACTGCTGAATTTACAGATACTGTGGAAGTTGCTGATGTTATTGCAGCCTTAGCTGAATCAGGAATTACTAATATTCCTTATACTGTAGAGTAATAGTCATTTTTAACTAATTCAAATGATTACTAACTTTCATAAGGTTTAGTGATTTAAAGTATTACAAAAGCTAAGTTCAGTCCAATGAAACTTAGCTTTTTCTAATCTTTATATTTAATGACCTATCCTAATTAACCTTATCCTTAAGGTAATTGAATTTGTTTCACTATACCGCAATGAGCAGCATTATATTCAATCTCTACTATGGTTGCAGGATAGAAATTAGCCGTATTTTTACCACATAATTCACGAACAATATCACCAACAAGAGGTAAATGAGAAATAATAAGAATATGTTTAACTCCCTCTTGAGAAAGTACGTCAAGATAATCTTTCACCACGCTCGCATCACCATAAGGCGTAATTCCAGACCACGTTTCAAATTTGCTATTTAATTGATTTTTATAAGCAAGATCAATTTGCTCAAAGGTTTCTTGAGCCCTAATATAAGGACTTACTAGCACTTTATCTAATTCACTGCAAAATGATTGCAACCATTGACCCTGTTGATAAGATTGCGATTTACCTTTTTCAGTCAATTGTCTCAATTTATCTGAAGAAGCCATTGATTTAGCCTCACCGTGCCGCATTACAAAAATTTTCATATGACTACTCTATTTATTTTCAAATAAAAGAAGCGAAAAAAATCGCTTCTTTTTCCTACCGCACTTTTAATTTGCACGCACTGCGTCAGCGATCTCTTCTGCACATTGCTGAGCAAGCGTGCCGTCTTCACATTCCACCATTACGCGAATAAGTGGTTCTGTGCCTGATTTTCTGAGCAAAATACGCCCTTTACCCGCAAGGCGTTGTTCCACTTGTTCCGCTACGGCTTTCACTTGTTCACTCTCAAGCGGATTGTTGCCGCCCGCGAACCGAACATTAATCAGCACTTGAGGGAAAAGTTGCACCGCACTTGCCAATTCGTGAAGGGATAAACGATGTTCAACCATTGCAGCTAACACCGCTAAAGAGGCAACAATGCCGTCGCCCGTGGTATTTTTATCCGCAATGATGATATGCCCTGAGTTTTCACCGCCGAGCAACCAGCCTTTTTCCTGCATTTTTTCTAATACATAGCGGTCGCCCACATTGGCACGCACGAAAGGAATGGCTAATTCTTTCAATGCCAATTCAAGACGCATATTACTCATTAACGTACCAACCACGCCGCCTTTTAATTTGCCTGCACGCAAAGCTTCGCGGGCAATAATGAACAGGGCTTGGTCGCCGTCCACTTTATTACCAAGGTGATCCACTAAGATTAAGCGGTCGCCATCGCCGTCATAAGCTAAACCAATATCTGCTTTGGTTTCTAACACTTTGTCTTGTAAGGCTTTAATGTCGGTCGCGCCACATTTTTCATTGATATTCATTCCATTTGGCTGCGTACCAATTTCGATTACTTCTGCGCCTAGTTCACGCATTACATTCGGGGCAATGTGATAGGTTGCGCCGTTCGCGCAGTCCACTACGATTTTGTAATTTTCTAAGCTTAAATGGGCTGGGAAGGTGCTTTTACAAAATTCAATATAACGCCCTGCCGCATCGTTAATACGGCTTGCACGTCCAAGTTGTGCGGATTCCACACAATCCATTGGCTGTTCTAACATTGCTTCAATGGCTTCTTCTACATCATCAGGCAATTTTGTACCTTGGGTGGAGAAAAATTTGATCCCGTTATCATAATAAGGGTTATGGGAAGCGGAAATCACAATGCCTGCTTCTGCACGGAAAGTGCGGGTTAAATAAGCAATAGCAGGGGTTGGCATTGGCCCTGTAAAGGCGGCTGAAAGCCCTGCTGCGGCTAAACCAGCTTCAAGGGCAGATTCCAACATATAGCCCGAAATGCGGGTATCTTTACCAATTAATACAGTGCCGTAACCCTGCGTTGCTAGCACTTTTCCTGCTGCCCAACCGAGTTTAAGGACGAAATCAGGGGTAATCGGTGAAGTTCCTACTTTTCCACGCACACCATCAGTGCCAAAATATTTGCGTTCTGCCATTTGTATTCCTTTTTATGTTTTATCGTTAAAAATCATTACGTTGATTGACGTTATTATGCCATTTGCGTGGCTTGCCAAATTTTTAATGCGTCTGCCGTGGGCGCAACATCGTGTACACGCACAATTTTTGCGCCATTGAACACTGCAATTAATGCGGCGGCAACACTGCCTACAATACGCTCATCAACAGGTTTATCTAACACCGCGCCAATCATTGATTTGCGCGAAATACCTGCTAATACTGGATAATCTTGGGTAAATTTTGCTAGTTGTTGCAATAATTGGTAATTATGTTGCACGGTTTTACCAAAGCAAAAACCCAGATCCCAAATAATGTTTTCCTTTTTCATTCCTGCCGCTAAACAAACTGCGGTGTGATTTTCGAGAAAATTTAGCACCTCTTGCACCACATCATCATAATGCGGATTCTGCTGCATTGTGCGAGGCTGCCCTTGCATATGCATTATGCAAGTGGGTAAACCTAATTGCACAGCAGTTTGCAAGGCATTTGGCTCTGTCAAAGCCCGAATATCATTGATGAGATCCATTCCCACTTTCGCACTTTCTGCCATTACCTCCGCTTTTGAGGTATCCACAGAAATCCAGCAATCAAAACGCATTCTCACCGCTTCAACGATGGGAACAACACGTGCCAATTCCTGTTCAAGTGTAACTTCTTCCGCCATTGGTCGGGTTGATTCCCCGCCAATATCAATGATCGTCGCACCTTCATTGAGCATTTTTTCAACTTGGAATAATGCGTTATCCTTTTGAAAAAATCGCCCACTGTCAGAAAATGAGTCTGGTGTCACATTCAAAATCCCCATAATTTGGGGCTGAGATAAAGAAAGGATTTTATTATTTGCTTGTAACTTCATCATTTTTTTCACGCAATAAAAGTGCGGTCAATTATAGCGGAATATTTGGCTAAACAAAATACACAGGATTTCTTATCGTAAAAGAAGATGATATTGCTTATACTAGTGAAGCTTATGAAACTAGAAGGAGCCATCTCAATGAAAAAAACATTTCTCACACTGAGCGTTAGTGCCGTTTTATTGCTTTCTGCCTGCAATGATAAAGACAATGTCAAAATTGAACCTAAAGCTGCGACACAAACGCAAGTAGCAACAGAACAAAAAGCTGAATTTCCCGCTTTAAATGTGAAAACTGTTGATATTTTTAACAAAGGAGAAACCATTGAAATACCCTCAAACAATGGTGAAAAAGAACAAGCTAGCCTGTTCACTTATGCAAATCTCGCGGAAACACAAGTACCTTGGCTTAACCAATTACTTCTTAATACACAATACAAGCAAGGCATAAATTATTTAAAGCATCTTAATCAAATCAATGAAACGCAAGAATCACAACCAGAAGTATTGCCCACAACCCTCAGTAAAGCCAATCTGACGCAGCTTTTTACTCTTATTCATCAGCGTTCTCTTGAGGTTGCAAAGAAAAATGGAAACCGCGGAATGGAATTTGCTGTGCAAACGACTTATCTTGGGCAAAAAAATAATTGGGTAGGATTTCATAATACGATTTATTCCTATGAAGGGGGGGCTCACGGGATAGAAATATCAGAATATCTTAATATTGATGTAGATAAGCAATCCCTTGTTACTTTAGATCAACTGATAGATAAAAAAGATCAACCTGCTATCCTAAACGCACTATGGAAAGTCTACGATGATCTCAGCAAAGAGGCTAATTTTAATACAAATTATATAGAGAAAGCCGATTTTTATATTTCGCCCGATTTTTATTTTGATCAAGACGGCGTGAACTTCGTTTATCAGCCTTATGCTCTATTCCCCTACGCTTTCGGTGAAATTACCCTAACGTTACCTTGGGAGCAAGAGGAAGCAGAATTGATAAAATTTGAGTGGTAATGACAATATAAAAAATGTGCCTCATTTGAGGCACAATTAGGAAAGCAAAATATGACCACTATTGGCTATTAGAATAGCACTTATCTTATGCTTCAATAGCATATCTCCTCTAAGAAAAAATGCAAAAAGGAATATCTAAATTTGTGACTAACATCTCAAAATTTGATAAATACTAAGTAATAAAAAGCATTTACTCAACAGCATATTCTTCAATAACAACGGGTAAAGTAAAAATTCTACCAAGACGAGAAATTAAAACATTTACTGTAGTATTCGGTTTAGTATTGCTGATGACATTCATCATTTGTGCGGGTGATTGTGCTTTCACATCGCCAAATTGCAACATAATATCTCCAGCTTGTAACCCCGCTTTTGCTGCTGGACTATTTTCCATTATACTCGTGATTTCAATACCTTTTGTTTTTCCACTTTGTCCATCATTAAAAAGGACATCCGTCTGAATACCTAGAAAACCGCGTATCACTCGCCCATCACGAATAATTTTTTTCATAACATCGTTTGCAAGATCAATAGGAATAGCAAAATTCAACCCTTCAGCAATTTCATTGGCATTTTTACCGAGGCTTAACGTGCTAATCCCAACCAATTCCCCCAAAGAATTAATCAAAGCACCACCTGAATTTCCACGATTAATAGATGCATCTGTTTGAATAAAATTTTGACGTCCCATATAATCCCCTACAGCATTACGCCCCAAGGCACTAATAATCCCCTGTGATACGCTTTGCCCTAAATTATAAGGATTACCAATAGCCAGTACTACATCACCAACGTGTAGTTTACGCTTGGTATTCGGAATAGTTGCTAAATTATCAGCACGGATTTTTAACACTGCAAGATCTGTCAAGCTATCAGAACCAATCAAACTTGCTTCAAAAATACGTCCATTTTGCATCGCGACCACAATTTGATCCGCATTTTGAATAACATGTTTATTAGTGAGAATATACCCCTCTCTTGCCATTATCACGCCAGAACCTAAACTCGTTGTTTCTGAATGATTATTGGTAGCAGAAAAAGATTGACTATACACATTCACCACTGCGGGAGATGCTATACGCACGGCATCTTTAAAAGAAAAAATGTCTTTTTGGAATAAAGCTCCTCCTTGATTAAAAAAGGGTATCACAAACAAGATGAAAGCTGCCGCAACTAAACCAATAAAGATAGATTGGATTATTTTTTTTAACATTAAAACTCCCATTTTATTCATTTTTTGGATGATAGATTAGTTTTAAATCATCGCCAATCGGTGTAACAGATTGTAATGTCCAATGCGGAGCATCAGCAAGTTTATGTAAATGAGGCAAGTGACAAAGCCCCTTGCCTTGATCTCCTAATAATTTTGGAGCAATGTAAACGATCAATTCATCCACCCATTTCGCCTCAATTAATGCCCCAGCTAACCCTGAGCCAGCTTCAACCCACAAGGTGTTAATTTGCTGTTCTGATAAGTACTTTAAAAGTGCGGTGAAAAAATCTGGTGTTTTTTCAATTTGAATAGATTGACAAAATTCAGGGAATGCGGATAAATCCCGTTCTTGATACCCCACCAACCATACAGGGGTAGGTTGTTGAAATAATTGACATTCTGGCGTAACGCGATGTTGGCTATCTAAAATAATCCGCACTGGCTGGCGAAGTGCTGTATCGGGATATTGTTGTTGCACTTCAGCGGGAAGCTGTGTCCAACGCACATTCAGCATTGGATTATCCATTAGCACGGTTTCACTGGTCGATAAAATCGCACTCGCACTCGCACGATATTGTTGAACATCTTGGCGAGCCAATTCCCCAGTAATCCATTTACTTTCGCCATTTGCCATTGCGGTGCGACCATCAAGGCTCATCGCCATTTTGAGTTGCACAAAGGGGCGGTTATGCCGCATTCGGGTTAAAAAGCCTTGATTGAGCAATTCCGCTTTTTCAGCCAATAAGCCCACCGCAGTTTCAACGCCCGCTTGTTGTAACATTGCCAACCCACGCCCTGCCACTTGAGGGTTCGGATCAGTCATTGCGGCGATCACTTTCGCCACACCTGCTTCAATTAATCCTTTCGCACAAGGTGGTGTGCGACCAAAATGGGAACAAGGCTCAAGGGTAACGTAAGCAGTTGCCCCCCGTGCATTTTCCCCCGCTTCACGCAATGCCATTACTTCCGCGTGCGGTTCCCCCGCTTTCAAGTGAAAACCTTTGCCAATGACCCCGCCATTTTTCACTAACACACAGCCAACGGAAGGATTTGGCGTGGTGGTAAAACGCCCTAATTTGGCAAGATCCAGTGCCATTTGCATAAATTCGTGATCTCGCTGAGTAAATTTCTCTTGCATATTAATCCTTCAGTTTCTCAATTTCTTTGCTAAATTCATTGATGTTATCAAAACTTAGATAAACAGAAGCAAAACGAATATAGGCAACTTTATCTAATTTTTTCAAGGCACTCATCGCCAATCGCCCCACCAATTCGCTTGGTACTTCCCGCTCGCCTGTGGCTCTCAACTGGTGAATTATATGGCTGATGGCTTTTTCCACATCATCAGCACTCACGGGACGTTTTTCAAGGGCGTGTAAAATGCCGCGGCGTAATTTTTCTTCGTGAAATGGCTCGCGGGATTGATCGCTTTTAATAATTTTCGGAATCACTAATTCCGCACTTTCAAAGGTGGTAAAACGCTCGTGGCATTTACCACATTCGCGACGGCGGCGAACTTGGAAACCATCAGAAACCAAGCGGCTATCGATCACTTTTGTTTCTTCGGTCGAACAAAAAGGACAACGCATAACACCTCTATTTTCTCGCTTCCCCTTTCATTTTTGCATAATCAAAAAGGGATTGGCATTCATTATAAAAATAGGTGTAGTTTAACAAAATTTACCTTAATTTACGATCTCTTTCAGTGAATGCTCACTCATTCGAGAATAATGAGCCAGATCAATTTTTTATTGACAAGATATTGCTTAGTCAAACTTTATTTCCTACTATATTACTCAACTATTTTGACCTTTGGAGAACATAATGAAAAACGAACTCATCTGCTACAAAAAAATGCCCGTGTGGAATAAAGACAGCCTGCCAAAAATGTTCCAAGAAAAACACAACACCAAAGTCGGCACTTGGGGGAAAATCACCGTCTTGCAAGGCAAACTCAAATTTTTTGTTTTAACGGAAGAAGGTGAAGTGATGAGCGAGCATATTTTTACCGCTCAAGATGACACGCCTTTCGTTGAGCCACAAGTTTGGCATCGTGTCGAAGCCGCCTCTGAGGATTTAGAATGCTACTTGGAATTTTATTGCAAAAAAGAAGATTATTTCAGTAAAAAATACAATATGACCCCAACCCATTCCGAAGTAAAAAGTGCGGTGGAAATTATCCCGCCTTGCAAAGTATTAGATCTCGGCTGTGGACAGGGGCGTAATTCGCTCTTTTTAAGCCTGCTCGGTTATGAGGTAACCGCTTGGGATCATAATGAAAATAGCCTTGCTTTCCTCACCAGCACCGCGGAGAAAGAAACGCTAAAAATTCAGACCGCACTTTATAATATTAATACTGCCAATATCCAAGAAAATTACGATTTTATTCTTTCTACGGTGGTCTTTATGTTCCTTGATCGCAATGCCATTCCTGCGATTATCGAAAATATGCAAGCCCACACCAACGCGGGCGGTTATAATTTAATTGTCGCCGCAATGAGTACCGATGATGTGCCTTGCCCGCTGCCGTTTTCTTTCACGTTCAAAGAGGGCGAACTAAAACATTATTACCAAGGCTGGGAACTCATTAAATATCAAGAAGAAATGGGCGAACTGCACAAAACCGATGAAAACGGCAACCGCATCAAAATGAAATTTGTGACGATGTTGGCGAAGAAAAAATAAATATTACACAATATGCTAAAAAACGAGGCGGATCCTCATATTCGCCTTGTTTTTCCCTCTTTATGTCTATTTCACTTTAATAATTAAATGTCTTTAACTACCTATATAGATAAATACAAAAAATAATTTTATTTTACCCGTCAATATCTTCTCTTGATAAAAATTTCCCCCACGACACAACCTGACGCACGGATTTTTCATTGTGCTATTAAAATAATGCTCAACTTAACAAACAGAGAGGGATTTTAATGGAAAATCAATATGATTTAGAAAGCAACGTTATCGATGGGCAAGGGAAGCAGGCGAGATTGAAAAAACTGTTGCGTCAGCTTAATCAGGGAATGCACGAGCGGGAGCATATTCTTGCGGTGAGTTTGTTGGCAGCGATTGCTGGGCATAACACCTTTCTTTATGGCCCACCAGGGACGGCGAAAAGTTTGATTTCTCGCCGTTTAGCCTGTGCTTTTGAAAGCAAAAATTATTTTGAATGTTTAATGAACCGCTTCACCACCCCTGAAGAGATTTTTGGCCCGATTTCGCTTAAAGCGTTAAAAGAGGACAATTATGTACGGCAGATTGAAGGCTATTTACCCACCGCGGATTTTGCTTTTTTAGATGAAATTTGGAAATCTAGCCCTGCGATTTTGAACAATTTGCTCACAATTATTAATGAACATTTATTCAAAAATGGCAGCGATCGCATTGATGTGCCGTTGAAATCTTTAATTGCAGCATCTAATGAAATTCCTGAAGAAAATCAAGGCTTAGAAGCACTTTATGATCGCTTTATTGTACGTATGCTCGTGCCACCTATTCAAAACAATGCCACTTTCAACCAACTGCTCAATAGCAAGCCGAGTGCAGAAAAATTGTATCTCGATCAAGATCTGATTATTAGCAATCACGAAATGCAGCAATGGAGGCAGCAAATTCAAGAAGTGCAACTCAGCGAAGAAACCCTTGAGGCGATTCAACAAATTCGCCAGCGGTTGAACCAAGCAGAGCAAGAGAAAAAGAAAAAAGCGTCTAAAACAAAGAAAGGCACGGCAGAAACTGCTACCACTGAAGAAAACACAGAAGAAGAGAAAGAAGAAACTCCATCTATCTATGTATCTGACCGCCGTTGGCAACGAGCCGCAATGTTATTAAAAGCCTCTGCCTTTTGTAATGATCGCACAGAAACCAATTTTACCGATTTGTTTTTGCTCAAATATTGTTTATGGACAACGCCAGAAAATCGGGAATATATTGCGGAGGTTGTTGATGGGGTTATTACTAAACCATTTGAAATGGATTATATTCAACACTTTAATTTAAACCAATTAGAGCAAAAAATTTCAGAATTATATTATTATCAAGAAAATATTTATCATACCGTAACGTTGAACGATGGTAAGGAATATTATGCTTTTACTATCCAATCAGTCAATAATGATAGTATAGATCTTCTTACTAAACAAAGATTTTATAATGATATTAATCTAGATGCCGTGGGAGATATTCTTTTTTACATTCCAGCCAATGAAAAAAATAATGCTCTTTTCCACCCTATCGATCACTCAGGAAAGGAAGTAAAAAATTGTTATATAAAAAAGCTTGATGTAGATATGTTTTCTGTTCGTTCTGTAAGAAATGGTATTTTTACAATAAGAACCCCTATTCTTTTTTACCCCAGCGTCCTATTTAATAAAAATTCTCCAAAAATATTACAAACAGAAAAAGAGTTAATTTTAGCAAAAAGTCTAAATGAAAAGATAAAAATGCTAAATATTAAAATCAATACAGAATTAAACACAATAAAAATAAAAAATAATAACAAAAATCTTTTTTTATCTAAACAAGAAAAAAGGATAAGTCTAATACCATTTAAAGATAATGAAAAAGATCTAAAAATTGCACAATTGGAATTAGAGCGAATTGCGGAACTTCGACCAATTCAATATAGAGAATGCTAAAACGATTATCCTGAGGGAAAAAAATGAAATCTTCACAATATCAGAAAAAAAGACAAACGTATTTGACTATTTTAGAAGATGAATCAAATGCAGAAGAATTATTCAAATCATATCAATCATTTTGTCAAGATATGGCAATTCATTTTGATTCAGAATTTTGGCAGAAAAAACTACAAACCGAAAAAAACGATCTTTTTTGTGATTTTGCTAGATTTAAATGGAAAAATGATTTGCAAAAAATAGATACGCTTTATCAAGATTTCAAAGCGAGTATTTATAGTGATATAGGAGAAGAAAAAAATAATTCATCTGAACTTAATAAAAAAATAGATGAACAATTCTTGTCTGAATATAAAAAATTACAAAAGGAAAATCCATTTAAAGACTATTATCATAAAATTTCACATTATGAAAACAATACGAATCCTATAAATTCTAAAGATGAAAATAAACAAGATACAGATAATTCGTTTACTACTCAGCTTCTAGACGAATATAAAGTCTTTTGTAAGGCTAATGATCTTCCCTTTGATGCTCTATTTTTTGAAAAAAAGATAAACTCAGGGAAGGAACAAAAAACGATCTATGATTACCTTCTGCAACGATGGAAAAAAGAACTTGATAAGGTGGAATATAAATGGCAACAAGAAAAAATATCTTTAAATATTAAATCATTTAAAGAAAAATTAAACCTTTCTATATGCTCTTTGTTGGGTATTGGCGATAATATCGGTAATCTCACTCCACAGGATACTGAATTTTTAAAGATACTAAATACTCAATTAAAAAAGGTGAAAAAACTCAAAGAGATCCTTGATTTATTGGGACGTGCCTTTGGTAAAAACAATGCGACTAAAACCAAAAAAGAAATAGAAAATACTGAACAGCTTAGTCCCGTCATTGATTATCGAGCAAAAGAAGAAATAGTAGGGCTTTATTTAGGCAAAGAGCTAGAAAATATTTTACCTGCTGAATTAGCATTATTAAATAATGAAGAAAGTGCGGCGTTATTTGACCTTAAATTTTTAGAAAATAAATTAATGTGCTTTCAACAACAAGGGATTACTTTTGCTACGCAAAGCCAAACAACGCCTAAAGAGATGTCTGAAGATGAACGTACAGGTCCAATGATTTTATGTGTCGATACTAGTGCGTCAATGAGGGGCGATCCCGAAAATATTGCTAAAGCGATAGCACTTTATCTAGGTCAAGAAGCCAAAGCACAAAAACGAGCTTATTTTATTATTAACTTTTCTAGTCAGATTGAAACTTATGAACAAACAGAAAAAAAATCAATCAATGATCTGATTCATTTTCTTTGTAATTCATTCCACGGCGGCACCGATGTTGAACCTGCGTTAGAATGTGCATTAGATTTATTACAACAAGAAAACTATGAAAAAGCAGATATCTTAGTCATTTCTGATTTTGAAATAGATGAATTTAGCCCAGAAATGCAAAATGAAATTGCCGAACAAAAACAAAAGAAAACCAAATTTAATGCCTTAGTGATATCAGCATGTAATTCATTTGGTATTTCAGGTTATGAGCAATTTTATCAACACTCACCACTTTCTTTTTTCGATAACCAATGGCAATACTCCCCAACAACAGGCGAAATTGTTGATCTTATCAAGCCAACTTCATCGCCATAGCCGAAGAAAAAAGATAAAAACCGCCCTAACGGCGGTTTTTTTTGCTTTAAATCCTGCTTACCCCTTTCACAACGCCCAAAACTAATTCGCAAAACTCGTAAATTAATTCACCTCAAGGGTTTTAATCGCCTTTAATAAGGTGTCATTAATTCGACTTTGCCAGCCTTTCCCTGTCGCCTTAAACGCCGCGATCACTTCGGGCGAAAGACGTAAGCTCACCGCTTGTTTGGTTGGGGCTTTTTGTTTGCCTCTACTTTTCTTTATGGCTTCAGTATGCTCAAAAACCATTTTAGTGAAAGCAGCTGGCATAACTTCTGCCACAGGGCGAAATTGTGCCAATTCTTCGTCTGTTAATGGAATATCATTAAATTCATTTTCTACTTTCGACATAACGCTTAACCTCTCTCTTATTTGCCTTTCTAAAGCTGATCACTCTCACACCTTGTTCTATTGGCGTAACACAAGCCATATGTACTCGGTCATCAATTAAACCTAACGCAATATAACGAGGCTCTGGATAATTAAAACGAAGATCTTGCCAAATTAGTGCGGTTATCCAATCAAATTTCACCATCTTCGTAAAAGGTAAGCCACGTTCTTTCTCATTTTTTAATGATTTATTCGGATCAATTTCAATTTTCATTTTGAGCTTCCGTTCATCTATTCAAATTAATTGTATATACAAAATAGTAAAGTGGCAATCTTTTTAATGCTCTTTGATTAGAAAAATAAAAAAATTTTCCCTCGCGACACAACCTGACGCACGGATTTTTCATTGCTCAATTAGAATAATGCCAAGATTAAGAAACAAAGGAGCATTTCAATGGAAAACGAGAACTTTAACGACGATCCACTCAAAGAAGTACTTGAAAAAATTAGAGAAGCCACTGAACCTTGCACAGCAACAAAAGTCGCCATCTTCGCAGGTAAAACAGCACTTTTTGCAGGTATCGCCTACGCTGGCTATTGTCTATACGACTATTTTTGTTCTTCTGAATAATGGTAAAAATAAGAGGGAGCTATACTCCCTCTTAGATTGCTGATAAAGCTCATAGCCTAGCACAAGCCGTGCTAGGTTCGTCAAGTTTAGCCCCACTGGGGCTGAATAGAAAAGTCGCAGAGCGACTTAAATTAAGTAACCCTATACGACTCGTATAGGGGGGGGCAATGCTCTGAGAGGGAGCTATCTACTCCCTCTAATGGTTTAACCAAGACATATCACTTTTAGCTTACCAAGCTAAGCCTTTTGATCGTGAATGAAGATTACTCTTCCCCCAACAATTTCAACTCTCGGTTTTTCACTTGGTTTTTCAGGATTTCAGTGAATTCTGCCACGGTAAATGTGCCTAAATCTGCACCTTTACGGGTACGCACGGCAATTTTGCCTTCGGCAATTTCTTTATCACCACAGACCAACATATAAGGTACACGTTTTAAAGTGTGTTCGCGGATTTTAAAGCCGATTTTTTCGTTGCGTAAATCGGCTTTGGCACGCAAGCCTGCGTCAGAAAGAGCTTTCACTACGTCTTTTACATAATCTGCTTGACTGTCGGTAATGTTCATCACCACCGCTTGGGTTGGGGCAAGCCAAGGTGGGAAGAAACCTGCGTAATCTTCGGTGATAATGCCGATAAAACGCTCTAATGACCCTAAAATCGCACGGTGGATCATCACTGGCGTTCTGCGGTCATTATCTTCCGCCACATAAGAGGCATTTAAGCGACCTGGTAAGGCGAAATCAAGCTGGATTGTGCCACATTGCCATTCACGATCGAGGCTATCACGCAAGGCAAATTCAATTTTCGGTCCATAGAATGCCCCTTCGCCCTCTTGGATTTCGTATTCTAAGCCATTGTGTTTTAAGGCATTGGCTAAACCCTGTTCTGCTCTGTCCCACATTTCATCAGAACCGATGCGTTTTTCTGGGCGGGTGGAAAGTTTTACTTGAATATTGTTGAAACCAAAGGTGCTGTAAATATCGTACACCATACGGATACAACTGGTTACTTCGCTTTCAATTTGATCTTCTGTACAGAAAATATGTGCGTCATCTTGAGTAAAACCGCGTACACGCATTAAACCGTGCAATGAACCTGATGGCTCGTTACGGTGGCACGAACCAAATTCCGCCATACGAATTGGCAGATCACGATACGATTTCAAGCCTTGGTTGAAAATTTGCACGTGTCCTGGGCAGTTCATCGGTTTAATGGCATATTCACGATTTTCTGATGAAGTCGTGAACATTAAATCACCGTAGTTTTGCCAATGCCCTGTTTTTTCCCACAGAACGCGATCCATCATAAATGGGCCTTTCACTTCTTGATAATCATACTCTTTCAATTTAGTACGCACGAAGGTTTCTAGCTCACGGAAAATCGTCCAACCATCATTGTGCCAGAACACCATACCCGGTGCTTCTTCTTGCATATGATAAAGATCAAGGGCTTTACCAATTTTACGGTGATCGCGTTTTGCTGCTTCTTCTAAACGTTGCAAATAGGCCGCCAATTGTTTTTTATCTGCCCACGCTGTGCCGTAAATACGCTGTAACATCTTGTTTTTGCTGTCGCCACGCCAGTATGCACCCGCCACTTTTTGTAATTTAAAGTTATGGCAGAAACGCATATTTGGCACGTGCGGCCCACGGCACATATCAATATATTCTTGATGATGATAAAGCGCTGGCGTTGCGGTTTTTTCGATATTCTCATCTAAAATCGCCATTTTGTACGGCTCGCCACGCTGTTCAAACGTATCTCTTGCTTCTTGCCAACTTACTCGTTTTTTCACCACGTCATAGTTGGTTTTTGCCAGCTCGTGCATTCTTTTTTCAATGGCATCAAGATCTTCTTGCGTTAAAGAGCGGTCTAAATCCACGTCATAATAAAAGCCGTTTTCGATAGTTGGCCCGATTGCCATTTTCACATCAGGGAAAAGCTGTTTAATGGCGTGTCCTAATAAATGCGCACAAGAGTGGCGAATAATTTCTAATCCGTCCTCGTCTTTTGCGGTGATGATTTCTAACGTTGCATCATCTTCGATCAAATCGCAGGCATCACGGCGTTCACCGTTCACACGCCCCGCGATAGTGGCTTTAGCTAGCCCCGCACCAATATCTTGTGCCACGTCAAGCACGCTAACGGGTTTGTCGAATTGGCGTTGTGAGCCATCGGGTAAAGTAATAATTGGCATATAAAATCCTTATACAGTGGTTACCCATACGAGAGGTAACTTGTTGATAAAATTAAAAAAATGAAGTAAAAAAGCACCGCACTTTTTATACCTACAATGTATTGCCCAGCACGGCACTTTGGTGAACTTCGTTGGTCTAAAATGAATAGGCGATCATACGCTATTTTGTCGTGAAAACCAACGTTCTTTACGCTTAAACAGCTTTATCGAAATATAATTCCACTTGAGATAATTTTGCCATTGTTTCCACATAGGCTTTTACTTTCGGCGGGAAATTCAGCCCTTTCACGCAAGTGAGATTACGCAACATTGGGAAAAGCAAAATGTCTTCCATAGAAAGCTGATCATTCACACCATTTTCTGACAAAATTAAATACTCAAGTGCGGTGAAATCTTGCTGTAATTTTTCGATATATTGGGCGGAATTTGCCAGATTTTCGGCGAAAGCACCAATACTTTCCGTTTTCTTTTTAACGAAATAATCCACCGCACTTTGGGTAGCAAATTCAGGTAAGCCTAATTTCACAAAACGCGGTAATAAAAGATGATTATAATAACGGCTCACTGCCTGTATCCACGCTTGAAGATCGCTACGCACCTCATCATCTGGCAACAACAGATCACCATAATTTTGATCCACATAATGCACAATGTCTAAACTTTCTGGCATTGCCGTGCCGTCCTCTTTGATCAAAATCGGTGCCATTTTTTTGCCGATAAGCGAAACGGGCGTAGTTTCATCATCACTCAACAATACCACCTTTTCCACTGGTATATTTTTTAAACCCAAAATTGTTTTAAGACATAAAAACCAATATAAATCATACCATTATGTTTTTTGTTGTCTTAATTTGGTTACTAAAATGGTTACTATAATGAAATGCATCCAGTTAATTATGATCAATAAATGATCTTTTCGAACTCTTGATTCAACTGCTGATAAATTATACTAAATTTTACAAAAAGGTTAAATCTCAAGTTATTTGAGAGTTTTTCTGGTGTAGTCTTGAGGAACAATATTGATTGAGTCAAGATTCTTCTGTATTTTAGTTCTTAGTTCAATCAATGTTTAATCCTTGTAACCATTAATCAGCCATAATATTCTTCATATTATTAATTTAATCATTAATATCTGATATGGGATGATATTTTGTTACTAGATAATTAAATCAAATAATATATTCATTATTATCTGATATGGTTTAAAACTTTGTTACTAATAATAGAGAGGTTAATATGTTTAATCAGAAAATTTATACGCTAGATGATTTTAATAACAGTTTACAACATCGAATAAAATAGACAGACTGCTTTGGTGATGGTGTATGGTTAAACCCCAAAGATGTTGCTCTGAAACACAAGTATATTCAATTTAATGATTTATTCATCAAGTTTATGGTATTCGATTTAGATCGTAAGAATTCAGCAATGGACTGGGAGTTGGTTGGGCTGCCGTCGCCGAATATTATTGTACAAAATAAAGAAAATGGTCGGTGTCATTATATTTATGCACTTGAAACACCTATTTGCAATACGCAAAATGCACGAATAAAGCCAATTGTTTATTTTAAGAAAATACAAAAAGCTTATTCCGACAAGTTGGGATAGGACAAACATTATGTTGGTGTATTCACAAAAAATCCAAATTCCGATTTCTGGCGGACATTTGTGTTCAATGTACCAGCATATAGTTTAGATTATTTGGCAGACTTCGTTAATTTATCTGATAATCCAATATTTCACTATAATGATGATGTTGCTGAGGGCAGAAACTGTGATTTGTTTAATCAGATTAAACGCATTGGTTATCGAGAAGTACTACAATTTAAGCAATCAGATAAAAAGTTATATCAATTTAATCAATATTTGTTATCTTTGTTAGAAAGTTTAAACCAAAATCAACATCCACCTTTGCCATATCGTGAGTTAAAAGGTATCGCTAAAAGTGCTGCACGCTGGATTTGGGAACGATTTAGCCAATCACAATTTAGCCAGATTCAATCTAGTAGATCTAAAAAGCGGTGGAAAAATCAACAAGAGAAAAAGAAATTATTGATAGAGACATTTGATAAAAATAAGCCTAATTTATCGTTAAAACAAATTGCTCAACAATTTGGTGTTAGTTTAAGCACAATCCATCGTTGGGCGAAAGAATTTGAGTGGGGTTCAGAAACAGATTCAGGGTTAAAATATCAACAGATTACAAGCCTTAGAAATCAAGGATTAAAATGGCGTGAAATAGCTGAAAGATTGTCAATTACTGAAGGCAATGCTAAAATGTGTTTTAAACGTCATAAACCATAAGTAAATAAGCCATCAAATTTTGATGGCTTATTTTTTTATACTTTGCAACTATCAAGATAGCTTAAAATCTATGATTCAGGAATGCGAATTTGTCGTCCGATTTTAATTGCAATTAATTTTCCTGACTCAATTAGACGCAAGATTGTAGAACGACTAACACGGAAGCGCTCTTGTAATTCTTGAATAGTGAAATAGTAATCGATATTGTCTTGAAGTAACATATAAACCTCTCTTGTTTAATGAATTTAAAAAGAGGCTAACACGAATTTTTATTAAGATAACTTCAAATTGATAACTTTTTTAATTTTTCTTGCAAGTAAATGTTTGGCTCGTAAATCACGTTGAAACATTCTGAGCAAGAAAATAAGCTCTTCATATTCTAGTTTTTGCAATAAAGCTTCAAGTAGAGCTGAGGTATCTGAATCAGAGTGTGGTGGAACTCTAGGTAACCTTTTCATCATCTTTTATCCTTGTGTACACATTTTATAATTATATAAATTATTTATGTGATCTAAAAAGCCCCTAAATGAATCATAGGGGCTTTTTAAAATAAAGAATGATTTACCCCATTGGGTATGATAAAAAGATCAGCTAGGGATCATTTGGAGCATTTTTACTATGAGATTATTGCTACTTGAAAAACTGTGCCAAAGGTATTGATGTTGTACACCAATTTCCACAATCAGGACCACTTTCTTCATCTGCCTCATTAACATAATAGATTACAATAATCACACTATGAAGATCTTTATTTTTTTTAACATTTGTTAAATTTTGCTTTGTATTCACAATATTGGATAGTAGAAATAATCTATTTCATTTAGGAATTCCTATTCAAATCTTGCATTTAAATGTGGTAATTGGTTTGTTTTAATTTGGCATTCTCGAATACCATAAATAGCATCATTTAATTCAGCACCAAAATCAGCTACATATTCAATCATACAGCGGTCAAAGTTGTTAATATATTTTTCAGCTCTGCCAGGATAATATTTTGCTCCCCAACGTCCTGTAACGTGGTAGTTTGATGTATTTTTAACCGTTACTTCTATTTTAACTTGATCGGTCAATTCTTTACTATCTTCAGGAGTTGCCTTTTCAAGAACAGCATATTTGAAAACAGATAGATATTTTGATGATTGGAGTTGAGTATTAGTATTTTGAGTTTTATTACCTTGTGCTTTACTATTTTTAACTTGATTATTCTGTTTAGATGATGAAGTTTGCTTTGGTGCAATCAGTTCTTCACAATCAGCATAAGGCTGAATATATTGCATTATCTTTCCCTGATTACATAATTGAAACCAACGTTGAGTTAATTTTATTTTTTCTTCACCAGTGGCAGTTTCAAGTTTTGTTCTAACCTTTACTTGTTCTAAATCCCAAGCAATTAAATCATTAAAATTATTTGCAAAAGAGCTTGATGAGAACATAATAGCTAGAGAAGCAAATATGATAGCAGACGATGATATTTTCATAAAATTTATCCTGTTAGCCTTTGATATATTTTTTCATTTGTTCTTCCGCATTATGTTGATGAATTGCATTTGCAACCAAGCGTGGTACACAAATTCTATCAACAGGTTGGAATATTGTACCTAATGATTTTGCAACCACAATCGCACAAGGGATACCAATGATAGAAATCATAGAGAGAAGAATTTGTAAGCAGCTTATTAGTACTAAAGGTAAACCAATAATAGGAATGTAGATAATTTTTAATAAAAATCCATACACTTTCCAGATTTTATTTTGTTCAATATCTGTATCTGATTTTTTAATCATTTCATATTGGAATGGTAATAGTAGAAATTTGGAATACTGAATCAATCCCAAACCAATAGGTGCTCCAATAATAGTTAAGGTTAGAATAGATCCAAATATAAAACAGAATAATGATGTCAAAAATCCACAAAATGGAATATGCCATAATACATTTGCTAGTGCTCGCATAAAGTTATTCCTAAAATGACGTTATAATTATGATGATTTTAATTATTTGAATTTTTCTCCAAATTTTTTAGAGTTCTTTTATTAGTAATTACTGAATATACATTCACACCTAAAGATAAAATTAATATCAGAAGAATTACTAAAAGAATAATAGTAATTCCAATTAAACGACCTTCTAGCATAAATTTTCCTTATAGTTTACTTAGATTAATAGTATCATGATTTTACAATCATACAGTCATTATAATGAAAAAAGGCTTGTCATCTAGCAACAAACTGTGTAAATTGAAACCACTATTAGTGTTTATAAGACATCAAATTTGTGGGTAAAAATGAATATTAACGAAAAGATCCGAAAGTTAAGGGAAGCAAAAGATTGGTCACAAGAGCAAATGGCAGATAGAATGCATATGTCGCTCAATGGTTATGCCAAGATTGAGCGTGGTGAAACAAAGCTATATTTAGATAAACTAGAGCAAATAGCTCAAGTTTTAGACATTGATTTTGTTGAGCTGATTTCATCAGGTGAGAAAAATGTCTTTTTGCAAATTAATGAGAATTCACATTTAGGGTCATCATTTCAAGGTAACAATGAAACATCATTGATGATAGAAATTGAAAAATTAAAGTTATCTTTAGCACATAGCCAACAACTTTTGGAAGAAAAAGAAACACTATTACAAAAATTATTAGAACAAAAAGATAGTGAAATAAAGGCATTAAAAGAGATGATTGAGATTTTAAAAGGTAAAGCATAGAAATATAGGGCTACAATTTAATAGCCCTATTACATCATCTAAATGCTTTTTTTGATACAATCTTCAACAAAATCCCCCCAATCATTCATTAGAGGTTTACGCTGTTCAAGAAAGGTTGAACGATTATAAGCATTCCGTACTTGGTTTGAACTGCGGTGTGATAAACAAGCCTCAATGATTTCAACATTCACATTAATAAATTTTTCACTCAAATAAGTGTTGCCGATTGAACGTAAACCGTGAGAGGTTAATTTACCCTTATATCC
The DNA here is from genome assembly GCF_011765605.1 of Avibacterium paragallinarum. NCBI lineage: Bacteria > Pseudomonadati > Pseudomonadota > Gammaproteobacteria > Pasteurellales > Pasteurellaceae > Avibacterium > Avibacterium paragallinarum. The sequence continues at coordinate 960,784 of NZ_CP050316.1, read as the reverse complement.
CATTTGTTTAATGGTGTTATTTGCAACTTGTGAACCAATCGGTTGTGAAGGTTTCTTCATACTTTGGAAAATATAAGGACTGCGACCAGTTATTTTTTGCAATTTATGTAAAATTTTGATCGCTTGTTTGGATAACGGAATGGTAAATTCTCGTTTCATTTTCATTCGTTCAGCTGGTATGTTCCACAATGATTGTTCAAAATCAATTTCAGCCCATTGAGCATTAGCAGCCTCTTTGGGCCTTGCCATTGTTAGTAATGAAAATTCAATCAATGACTTAATCACCAAATCAGCGTGTGAATCACGCAATGTCGCAAAAAATTCAGGTAAATCTTCTGGACGAATTGTTGGGTGATGTGTTGATTTAGCTTTGGTAAAAGTGTCAGCAATATCAGCACATTTGTTAAATTCAATAATGCCACGATTGACAGCAAATCTCATAATTTCATTGATTGTTTGCAATAAAGATATGCCAGTAGCCTTGACACCACGTTGGAATAAAGGGGCTACCATTTCAGTCACTTGTAGTGGTTTGATTAGAGAAATGGGCACATCAGCTAATTCAGGAAAGGCATAAAGTTGCAATCTACGCCAATGGTTGTTTAGTGTTGCCGATTTGATTTCAGCAGATTTCTTTTGTTTCCATTGTTCAGCAACAGCCAAAAAAGTATTTTTTGCTGATTGTAATTTGTCTTGTTTTTGAGATTTGATGTGTTCTTGTGGATCAATATCATCAGCCAGTAGTTTCTTATATTCATCTCGTAATGAACGAGCTTTTGATAAACCAACAGTTGGGTACATACCCAGTGACATTTTTGTTCTTTTTTTAGTCATTGGGTGATAATAGTTGAAACGCCAAGATTTTGAACCTGTTGTTGAAATCAATAAAAACAGTCCGCCACCATCAGTTAATGTATAGGGTTTATCTCGTATTTTTGCTTTTTTGATTTCAGTATCAACAAGTTGATGAACCTTTTTGGCCATAAACCACCTCATATAATCAGCTCAAAATATAGACACAAATCAGATTTTGGTAACCACGAAATTTAGTTTCACTGTTCTTAGATACCAATATGGTTACTAAAAACCTGAATTATAGTGATATATTCTGAATTATAATAGGTTACTAAAATCGTGTAAATCCTTTGATAATAAAGGGATTTAGATATATCTTGATACACTATGGAATATATGAGAAATTTTTAAACCAAAAATCATTCTAGCACGCACGCAAAATGGGCAATGATCATAAACGTATAATTTCATTTTTTCTCCTCAATAAATGGACTTTCACTCATTTCTCACACCTTACCGCAAATTTTTCCATCCGAAAATAAAAAACTTGAAGTTCATCACAGATTATTTTGCCAATTTCCTTTACCATTAAAGTGCAATTCAAGTTGAATATGGGGGACTTATGTGGAAATCAATTTCTCAAGTTTTAGCCGAACATCTTGGTGCATATTATTTTATCAAGCAAAAACGCAAAGTGCATACTGGCGAAATGCACGAAGCTTGGATTATTGATGATGGAATCCAGCCCGTTTTTGTTAAAATTAATGAAAAATCCTACCGCTCTATGTTTCGTGCCGAAGCCGATCAGCTGGAATTACTAGCCAAAACAGGGACGATTCAAGTACCGCAAGTTTACGGCGTAGGCTGTTCACAAAACCACAGTTTTCTACTGCTAGAAGCCCTTCCATTCAGCGAACCTAACGAACAATCAATGGCACAATTTGGCTCGCAATTAGCCAACTTGCACCAATGGAGCAATGCCGAGCATTACGGACTCGATTTTGACACTTGGCTTGGACCAGTTTATCAGCCAAATGGTTGGTCAGATAATTGGGCAAAATTTTTCAGCGAACAACGCATTGGCTGGCAATTACAGATCTGTAAAGAGAAAGGGCTAGAATTTGCTAATATTGATGAACTGGTTTCATTAGTCGCCCACCGTTTAGCCAAGCATCAACCTAGACCGTCCTTATTGCACGGCAATCTTTGGATTGAAAACTGTGCGATGATAAATCACCAACCATTCATCTACGATCCCGCCTGCTACTGGGGTGATCGTGAATGTGATCTCGCCTTTAGCAAATTATTCCAACCTTTCCCCGAAAAATTCTATCAAAATTACCACCGCACTTTTCCGCTTGACGAAGGCCATCCACAACGAAAAAAAATTTATCAGCTTTATTACTTATTGAATTTTAGTCATCGATTTTTTGGGCATTATGTTGATTTAACAACAAGTGTAATTAAGCAAATATTATTAAAAAAAGAATAATTTCTATTTTTTATTACTTACTCAAAATTAACTAATTTACACTCAAACCACTTCTTTAGAAATTGTTCAGGGTTAATTTCATTAATATCATTTTGATAAAATAGAATATTTACTTTTTCTGATATTGGTTTCCAATGAGTAAAGTTTGTCTTATCTTCACTATAAATTCCGATGATAGGTTTATTAAAACCTGACGCTATATGGACACTTGATGTATCTGGGGAAATTAATTGATCACAATATTTAATAAGCGATATAGTATGAAAAATATTTTGTGTATTATGAACAAATACATTTTTAAATTCTTTTGCTATTGTTCTTAATTTATTAGTAACCTCTGGGTAACTTAGAATAATAATATGTTTATCTAAAATGATTGAGGTAATATATTGTAAAATTTGTTTTATTCGTTCGTCAGAAAACTTCCTTGAACTTGATGCTCCGTAAAAATTTATCGCAATATAATTTCTTATTTGATTAGTCTGTAAAAAATATTTAATTTCTTCATCTTCTACTTTAGTATTTGGGATGTCATATTTTATATTATCAATAGTAATCCCTATTTTTTCCAATGCTTTTCTATATACCTCAGAAAAGTGTATATCTTGTTGAGATAGATTTAGGTTAAATAACTTATAATCTTCTTTATGAAATCCAAAATAATTTTTTGCTTTAATCAAGCGTAATAGGAGTAAATCACGATTACGTATCATAATGGTAGGATCGATAACTAGATCATAATGTTCTTTTCTAAGTTTTAACCCACACTTTATATAATCAAAAATATTCTTTTTCTTAACAAAATATAATTGATCAATATAGGGATTTTGCTCAAATAGATAAGCATTTTGCTTCGTACATACCACACCAATTTTAATCGTTGGATTAAAACGCTTTATTTCTCGGAATGCAAACGAACTCACAATGTAGTCTCCTATTTTCCCATCTTGTCTAAGAAAAAGGATACTCATTGGCAGGTTATCAGAAAAATTATCTGAACTTTTTTTATCGAGTAAAAGCTTTCCGGCCTTTAATCGTAATTCTCTTAAGATATTTTTAATATTACTCATAACGATTTTCTATTTCATCTATTTCTGAATGTAAATCAGTAAAAATACAAGGGGGTTCTATTCCATAGGCTATTATTCCTGTTATCTGAATCCCTCCGGTCAGAAAATCTGATGGCATTCTAATTGGATAAGCAACATCTAGTAATTTTTTAGCTCCTTTTTGAGTAATGAAATATCCCACAGTTCCAATTATTGTACGACGAGATTTTTTAGATGGAGTTCTATATCTCGCTAATCGATAACGTTCAGGTAAAGATCGCATAAAAGGATATACTTTGGCTTTACCATGAAATAAAAATAAAATTTCTCCTTTAGCCGGTAGTTTATCCAATGCTGACAAAATCAATTCTCTAAAATTATGTGATATAATAGCATCATCTTCAAAAATAATTGCTTGTGGAATATTATTCTTTATCATATGCTCATATAAAGAGATATGACTTTTTGCACAGCCTATTTCTCCTAAAGTTAGCTTTTTTGCATTATAGTTCTCAGGATAAAAATTAAAATCCACTTCCTTTAATTCTGCTTCACCCAAATACTTCCCATAAACAGCATCAAAAAACTCAAACTCTAATCCTAAGCTATGCAATCTCTTACTAATAACTTCCCTTCTTGGAGAATTTTTTAAACTAATAATGAATATTGGTGGTAATGTTTGTTTGTTTGTTTGTTGTTTGTTTGTTTGTTTGTTTGTTTGTTTGTTTGTTTGTTTAGCATTATAGTCACCTATTTCTTAATTACAAAAACTATCTTATTAAATAGAATTTTTTTGAGCTTTAATTTTATCTTCAATAACAGACTTTACCAACATTTTAAAATTATACTTAATACAATCTTCAGAAAAAAATCTGAAGATGTGATTTTATATTCTCTTTATAAATACTAAGTTTATCCTGACCATTTAATAGTTTAAATATCTTATAATCGTTGGATTAAAACGCTTTATTTCTCGGAATGCAAAAGAACTTACAATATAGCTCCCCGATCTACCCATCTTGCGAAGAAAAAGAATACTGGCTAGCTGGCAAATTATCTACAATTTTTTTATCAAGTAAAAGCTTTCCGACTTTTAATCTCAATTTTCTTAATTGCTCTTTCATACTATATATTACTCATACCGATTTTCTATTTTATCAATCTCAGAGTCATTACTTCCAAATACACAAGGAGGTTCAATGCCATAGGCTTTTATTCCTGTTAATTGAAGCAACCCTGTCAAGAAATCAGCCGGCATTCTAATTGGATAAGCCTGCTTTAACAATTTTTTCGCCCCATTTAAAGTAATCAAATAAGCCGTGGTCTTAATAATACAACGTTTAGATTTTCTAGATGGAGAACGATATCTAGCTAAACGATAACGTTCTGGTAAACTACGCATTAAAGGCCATACTTTCGCTTTGCCATGATCTAAAAATAAAATTTCTTTAGATGACGAAAGTTTTTTTAAAGCCGCTCTTAAAATATCTTCAAAATAAAGTGATACAATTGCATCATCTTCAAGAATAATTGCTTCAGAAATGTTGTTTTTTACAATATGTTCATAGAGCTTAATATGGCTCATAGCACATCCTATTTCACCTAATGTGAGTGGCTTTAATGAATTATACTCTTTCGAGTAAAAAGAAAAATCAACCTTAGCTAAATCATTCTCCTCTAATTCTTTTCCATACACTGCATCAAAAAATTCAAAGCTGAGTCCTAAACTTAATAATCGGGCAGAAATAAACTCTCTTCGTGAAGAATGTTTTAAACTAATTACAAATATCGGTGGTATCGTTCGTTCGTTCGTTCGTTCGTTCGTTCGTTCGTTCGTTCAGCATTATAGCCTCCTATTTTTTGATAATAAAAACCTATTTTATATATTTATATTGATTTATATAAAACCTGGGGATTTCAAATTTCATTTACTTCAAATCTAAAAATCTTTCCCTCAATTGCTGCAGCTGATCCCGCACTGCGGCGGCTTTTTCAAATTCCAGATCTTGGGCGTGTTTGTACATTTGTTGTTCCAGTTTTTTAACTTGTTGCTGAAATTCCTTGGCGTTGAGCGGTTGGTAAAGTGCGGTCGGTTCTGACACTGTTTTTTGTTTTTGTTTGCTTTTCGCTTTGTTATTTGTTGCACCTTGTCCAATGTCGAGCAATTCGCCCACTTTTTTGTTTAATGCCTGCGGTACAATGCCCTGCTCTGCATTATATTTCATTTGTTTTTCGCGGCGGCGGTTGGTTTCTGTGATGGCTTTTTCCATTGATTTGGTGATGTGATCTGCATACAAAATGGCTTTACCATTAAGATTTCTCGCCGCACGCCCAATGGTTTGGATTAGCGAGCGTTCGGAACGCAAGAAGCCTTCTTTATCCGCATCTAAAATGGCAACAAGGGACACTTCGGGAATATCCAGCCCTTCCCGCAATAAGTTAATTCCCACTAGCACGTCGAATTCCCCTAAGCGGAGATCGCGGATAATTTCAACTCGTTCCACCGTGTCAATATCGGAATGCAAATAACGCACACGCACGCCGTGTTCTTCAAGGTAATCCGTGAGATCTTCCGCCATTCGTTTGGTGAGCGTGGTAACTAAAACCCGTTCATTTTTATCCGCTCTTTGTTTTGCTTCAGAAAGCAAATCATCAACTTGAATGGCAACAGGGCGAATTTCAATTACAGGATCAAGCAAGCCCGTTGGTCGCACCACTTGATCGATAATTTCACTGCCCGATTTTTCTAATTCGTAAGGGCCCGGCGTGGCAGAAACATAAATCGTTTGCGGTGCTAAGCGTTCAAATTCTTCAAATTTTAATGGGCGGTTATCCAGTGCTGATGGTAAGCGGAAGCCATATTCCACTAACGTTTCTTTGCGTGAGCGGTCGCCACGGTACATTCCGCCGATTTGGGGAATGGTAACGTGCGATTCATCAATAATCAGTAAGCCATCAAGAGGCAAATAATCAAACAAGGTTGGTGGCGGATCGCCCTCCTTACGTCCCGATAAATAGCGGGAGTAATTTTCAATTCCTGAACAGTAGCCTAGCTCGTTCATCATTTCAATATCAAACAATGTTCGTTGTGTGATACGTTGTTCTTCTAATAATTTATTTTCTTTGATGAAATATTCTCGCCGTTTAGCCAGCTCAATTTTAATTTGATCAATAGCTTCTAAAATCCGTTCACGAGGGGTGACATAATGCGTTTTCGGGTAGATCGTGTAGCGTGGCACAGCACCAAAATTTGCTCCAGTCAGCGGATCAAATAAGCTGAGCCGTTCGATTTCGTCATCAAATAATTCAATGCGAATAGCTTGGTTATCCGATTCCGCAGGAAATATATCAATAATTTCACCACGTACGCGGAATGTTCCTCGTTGGAAAGCTTGATCATTACGGGTATATTGCAACTCCGCCAGTTTTGCCAAAATTTGACGCTGATTAATAATCGCTCCTGTTTGCAAATGCAACATCATTTTGAGGTAGCTATCCGGATCACCCAATCCATAAATAGCAGACACTGAGGCAACAACGATGGTATCGCGGCGTTCTAAAAAAGATTTCGTGGCAGACAATCGCATTTGTTCAATTTGATCATTAACTGAAGCATCTTTTTCAATAAAGGTATCACTACTCGGTACATAGGCTTCAGGCTGGTAATAATCATAATACGACACAAAATATTCCACCGCATTTTCAGGAAAGAAAGCTTTCATTTCTGCATAAAGTTGAGCGGCAAGGGTTTTATTTGGAGCAAGTAACATTGCTGGACGGTTTAATTTTGCAATCACGTTGGCGATTGTGAACGTTTTTCCTGACCCCGTTACACCAAGTAGGGTTTGATGTGCTAAACCAGCATTAAGATTTTCACAGAGCATTTCGATCGCCTGTGGTTGATCACCTGAAGGTGAAAAATCAGAATGGAGAATAAAAGGTTTGCCCTTAATTTTGTTACTCATAAAAAATGCCTTGTCCCAAAAGTGCGGTTAATTTTAGCATAGTTTTTTGCTTTTTGCTCAGAGTAAAAATTCAAGTTTTACACAGACTTATATTTGTCAAGATTGAAATAGCAAAAAATACATATTTTTTTTGAAAATTTTTCTAGATTTTTTATAACTCATTGATAAATATCATAATGTTATTTTACAATCAATTTTATATCCAATACTAAAAATACCAGTTTTTACAAGGGATTGACGCATTTTTCAAATAAAAACTCACAGACTTATCCACAGGCTCTGTGGATATAAAAAAAGAACATAATTTTTCAAAAATTTTTTCATTCGCCTGTTGACAATGTAATGCGAGATCATTATCATCTGCGACCAATTCCTTGTGATACAGAATTATTCCTCCTTAGTTCAGTCGGTAGAACGGCGGACTGTTAATCCGTATGTCGCTGGTTCAAGTCCAGCAGGAGGAGCCAAATTTCTCTTTTTGGTGGTTTTTATTTGTCTCCTTTTATAAAAGCTATTGAATACCAAAAGAGTTTAAAGCCCATATCCTCCTTATGGGCTTTTATTTTTTCTAAAATTCGCAATTCATTGTGTATAACCGCTAAAATAGGTGGTAATACAATCTACATTTTATATTTATAGGATATACAAATGCTTTTATCGATTCTCGCCATTGTTGTGGGATTACTCATCTTAGTTTGGAGTGCCGATCGCTTTATCGACGGAGCAGCCTCTCTTGCTCGCTATTTAGGAATGTCGCCTTTATTGATTGGCATCGTGATTATTGGCTTTGGCACGTCCGCCCCTGAAATTATGGTTTCTGCCCTCTCCGCCTTAAACCATAACCCCGGCATCGCCTTAGGAAACGCCTACGGCTCTAACATTACCAATATCGCTTTAATTCTCGGCTTAACCGCAATGATTAAGCCAATTATGGTCAATTCGCAAGTGCTAAAAAAAGAATTGCCCGTCTTAATGCTGGTTACCTTACTTTCTGCCTTATTAATTTATGATACCACGATTTCTCGCCTTGACGCACTGATTTTATTGACGGCGTTCACGCTCTATATGGGCTGGACAATTTGGCAAGGGAGAAAACAACCAAGTGACAGCCTCGAGCAAGACATTACAGAAGAATTGCAAGAAAAACCACAAATGCCATTGAAAACCGCCTTATTTTGGCTTGTTATCGGGCTTCTATTATTAATGGGAAGTTCTCAGCTTTTAGTTTGGGGAGCAGTAAACATCGCCACATATTTAGGTGTGAGCGATTTAATCATCGGTTTAACCATTGTTGCCATCGGCACGTCCTTACCCGAATTAGCCGCTTCCATTATGGCTGCCAAAAAGAGCGAGCTAGATCTTGCAGTGGGAAATATCATCGGCTCAAACCTATTTAACACCCTTGCGGTTGTCGGTATCGCTGGGGCTATCAGCCCGATTACAGCCACGCCAGAAGTATTTAATCGTGATATGTTAGTGATGATCGCCTTAACCGCCCTGCTCTTTTTCTTCGGCTACGGCTTCAAAAACAACAACGGAAAAATCAACCGCATTGAAGGACTAATATTGTTTTTATGCTATGTGGCTTATAATTCTCTACTAATTTACACCGCACTTTAATTTTTTAAATATCGGCAAAAGGGGCAAATTTTCCCCTATATTATCCCCCCTCTATCCCCCAAATAACACTGCACCACCTTGTACAGGCAAGGTGGTGCCATAAAACAGAGTCACGGCGAAAAAGATCACCACAAAACCCGCAATAAATTTTACGATAATGTCAGCATAGGGCATTTTCCCCATCGAAAAATACCAACGCCCTAATTTTACTGCACTTTGGCGGGCGTATTGCACGATCAAAGCAAACAAAGAAAGAGTGATTCCCGTTCCCAATGCCATTGCCATTGCGGCAGCCACGCCCCATTCATACAGATTGAGCATATAAGAAAGAAAGAGAATAAAAATTGCCCCTGAGCAAGGCCGCACGCCAATCGCCAATACCACTAATAAACGAGATTTAAAGGTAGTAGCGTAATCGAGTTGCTGTGAATTGGGGAGATGTTGGTGTCCACAGCGACAAGATGAATGATGCTGGCAAGAAGATTGAGAGAGGGAAAGATCCTCCCTTTTGAGGGGGTATTTTGCCATTGGTTTGATTGCGTGAATTTTTACCTCAGAAATCGTTTTTTTATTTTGTCGAAATTCGCGATAAAATCTGACCGCACTTTGATAAATCCAGTAACTCCCGAGCAAAAACATTAATAGAAATGCCGAGCGTTCAAGCCAAAGCTGGCTCAATTTGAAGTAATTGGAGGAAAGGCGTAGCCCAACCACAATAATTGAGGTGGCTAACACTGCAACGATACCTTGCATTAGCGAGGCCGATAAGGTGAGTTTAACGCTGGTTTTCAATTTGGATTGATGTGTAGATAAATAACTGGCAATCACAAATTTGCCGTGTCCGGGGCCCAACGCGTGTAAAACGCCGTAAAGAAAACTCATCGCAATCAGCCCAATCCCTGCTTGTACGGGGCGTTGTGCAATTTGGCGAAGAGAGCTAGAAATGCTCTGATTAAACAGCTTTTGCCATTCGATAGTTTGTGCGAATAAGTATGGAAACAGAAAATAGCTGGCAACAATCAGTATCGCCAAAAGCAATATGAGTTTATAAGATCGAGTTAATTGCATAGAATTTCGACTTTTTGGCTGAAAATTTGTCCTAAAGAGCGGTCTTCATCACGCTGATTGCGATCTAAAGATGCAGCATATTGACGCATTTTTTCATCGACATTGGATTCAATTACTTTGCCTTGACATTGCGACGGAAGGGCTGAAAAATCCACCGCACTTTGTGGTTTATGGGGTTGTTTATGAGCTTCAGGGTAACTCATCGCGACAAAATAAGTGGGATCATAAGTGCTTAATTCAAAACGATTATTTTTTAATAGCTGCGGTTTGGAAAGTAAAAAATCAAAATAATATATCACTTGCGAACCGTTTGATTTCATTCCATAGTTTTGTGGTTGTGCTTGATATTTAATTTTTTTCTTATCTTTATCAAAGAGATAACTAAAATAATGCTCGTTCACAATATTTTTCATCGCTTCATCAACGAGCTTTTGCTTCTGTGCTGGCTCGCGTGATTGATTGAGATCGTAAATAATGCTGGCAGAGCTGGGTTCATCAAGTGTCCATTGCATTGAAAATCCAATAAGTTGCCCCTCTTGCACTAACACTTTGTTTTGCATATCAATAAAGGCGTGCGGGTGGGCAACGCTCAGCAGCGGGATAAACCACAGCAAGCCTAAGCTTTTCTTTAACATAGCTTTCAAAATCTAGTTCTTAAAATATATTGGATATAAAATATGAAAAATAGTTCACTTTTAAACCTGATGTTTCATCAAAACATAAGTATTTTTATGATATACATCAAAAAATGTAAAGTCATTATTTATTTGTCTATGTATTATGAGTAGTATACATCACATCAAGTAATGTGATAACTTGATATTCATAAAGTTCCTAAATAAAATAATCAAAATAAATAGCTAAACTACTTTCCTACCTCCCTTTTGGGAGGTTTTTTTTCGCTTTCAATTCGCCAAAAGGCAAAATCTCAAGTAAAATAGACCGCACTTTTTATAGCTAAGAGAACAATTTATGTCATCACAATTTGTTTATACGATGCACCGTGTCGGTAAGGTTGTCCCGCCGAAACGTCATATTTTAAAAGATATTTCCCTAAGCTTTTTCCCTGGTGCCAAAATTGGTGTGCTGGGGTTAAATGGTGCAGGAAAATCCACCCTACTCCGCATTATGGCTGGCGTGGATAAAGAATTCGAGGGCGAAGCACGTCCACAGCCCGGCATTAAAATTGGCTATCTTCCACAAGAACCTAAACTTGATCCACAACAAACCGTGCGTGAAGCGGTAGAAGAAGCCGTTGCGGAAGTGAAAAATGCCTTAACCCGATTAGATGAAGTCTATGCACTTTATGCTGATCCTGATGCGGATTTTGATAAACTTGCCGCAGAACAAGCAAAACTAGAAGCCATTATTCAAGCACACGACGGGCATAATTTGGATAACCAACTGGAGCGTGCCGCTGATGCCTTGCGTTTACCAGATTGGGACGCAAAAATCGAGCATCTTTCAGGGGGCGAACGCCGCCGTGTGGCACTTTGCCGCTTATTGCTCGAAAAACCCGATATGCTGTTACTCGATGAACCAACCAACCACTTAGATGCCGAATCTGTAGCTTGGTTAGAGCGTTTCTTACACGATTATGAAGGCACGGTGGTGGCAATCACTCACGATCGCTACTTCCTTGATAACGTGGCAGGCTGGATCTTAGAACTCGACCGTGGCGAAGGCATTCCTTGGGAAGGCAACTATTCTTCTTGGTTAGAGCAAAAAGAAAAACGCCTAGCCCAAGAAGCAGCGGCGGAATCGGCTCGTCAAAAATCCATTGAAAAAGAATTAGAATGGGTTCGCCAAAATCCAAAAGGTCGCCAAGCGAAAAGCAAAGCGCGTATGGCTCGCTTTGAAGAATTAAACAGTGGCGAATACCAAAAACGTAATGAAACCAATGAGTTATTTATCCCACCTGGCCCACGTTTAGGGGATAAAGTGATCGAAGTGGCGAATTTAAGCAAATCTTATGGCGATCGCACGCTCATTGATGATTTATCTTTCAGCATTCCAAAAGGGGCGATTGTTGGTATTATCGGGGCAAACGGGGCTGGGAAATCCACCCTTTTCCGTATGCTTTCGGGGCAAGAGCAACCTGATAACGGCAGCATCACCCTTGGCGACACCGTGATACTTTCTTCAGTGGATCAGTTCCGTGATGAAATGGACGACAGCAAAACCGTATGGGAAGAAGTTTCACACGGACAAGATATTTTGCGTATTGGCAACTTTGAAATCCCAAGCCGTGCTTATGTCGGACGCTTCAACTTCAAAGGTGTCGATCAACAAAAACGCGTTGGTGAGCTTTCAGGTGGGGAACGTGGACGTTTACATTTAGCTAAGCTATTGCAAGCGGGCGGTAACGTTTTACTACTGGACGAACCAACCAACGACCTTGATGTGGAAACCTTGCGTGCCTTAGAAAATGCGATCTTAGAATTCCCTGGTTGTGCGATGGTGATTTCCCACGACCGCTGGTTCTTAGACCGTATCGCCACCCATATTTTGGACTACGGCGATGAAGGCAAAGTCACTTTCTACGAGGGCAACTTCTCAGACTATGAAGAATGGAAAAAGAAAACCTTCGGTGCAGAAGCTACTCAGCCACATCGTATTAAATATAAACGTATTGCGAAGTAACCAATCAAAAAAACTGAACACTTCGTTACTTTTTAGATAGTAAACCAAAAGAGCGGTAATTTTTCACCGCTCTTTCAATTTCATAAAATTTCACTCACTCTTTCAAAGATTGAAGCCCCTTAATCCTATTGCCAGCGATAAAACCACTTTAAATGTTTTATTCAATTTTATTAAGACAACTTCATATTGCAAAAGCGATGCTGATTTCAGCATTTATGTCTTTATATTGCTCTTTTTCTTAAATTAAGAGAGAGATATTTACTAGACCATTATCACCAAGCTAAGAAATCCCTCTACTCTTTCATTTTATTTTGCAGCCAATTCAATCAACTTCAATGTTAATTCACAAGACTTTACAAAAGCTGGAATAGGCAGAAACTCAAAACGGGAATGAAAGTTATGTGCACCAGTGAAATAATTAGGGGTGGTGATACCTTTCACAGATAGAGCAGCCCCATCTGTACCGCCACGCATAGGGATCACGTTGGGTTCTACATTGATCTGTTCCATTGCATTAAATAGTAAATCAATGGATCGGCGATCTTCACCTAAACTATTGGCGATATTGCCATAAATATCAGAAATTGTGCAATTTATTACCGCTCTTGGATAACGCTGTTGAATTTGTTGTACCGCTTGTTCGATGAAAGCTTTGCGTTGCTCAAACTGGGCTTTATCAAAATCTCGAATAGCAATGCTAAGCTCAGCTTGACTTTGGTTTGCTTCAAAATGATTAAACCACCAGTAGCCTTCTTTATTTTCTGTACATTCTGGGGTTTGGCTGCGATCAAACAAGGCGATGAAATCTTGTGCAACTAGAATAGGATTAATCAGCACATTCTTTGCCGACATTGGGTGCGCACTGACGCCTTGAATGGTTATGCTGGCAGAAGCGGCGTTAAAGTTTTCATATACTACTTCGCCTAGCTCGCAGCAATCAATGGTGTAGGCGAACTGTGGCTTAAATTTGTTAAGATCCAATAACTTCGCACCACGTAATCCAATTTCTTCATCAGGCACAAAAGCGATATAAATATCCCCTGTGGCAATATTATTCTGCTTAATCATTGAAAGTGCGGTCATAATATTGGCAATTGCCGCTTTGTTATCTGCACCTAACACACTCGTGCCATCACTAAAAATGATCTCTTGCCCTTGGTAAGGCAAAATTTCAGGGTGTTCAGCAACTTTCAACCAAATATTTTTCTCCGCATTAAGTTGCAAATCCTGTCCGTTAAAGGTTTGAATTTGCGGTGTGATATGAGGAGATAACGCAACATCTACGGTATCCATATGAGCACAAAAACCGATGGCAGTGGCATTCGTTTTAGTGCCTTTCAAAACGCCTGTTACGTTGGCGTGTTGGTCAATTTCAACCTCTTGCACGCCTAATTCTTGCAATTCTTTCGCCAATAGCTTTGCCATTTCCCATTGTCCTTGGCTACTCGGCACAGTGGAATTGTTTGCATCACTTTGACTGCTAATCGCAAGATAACGAAAAAAACGATCAATTAATTGTTGTTGCATAATGCCTCCCTCTTTTCACTATGCTTTTGGATATGTGTAGCCGCTATCAAAACCGAGCGGAATGCCTAAGCCCCAGAATAAATATAACACAAGGGTTAACACAATAAATAAGCCGATGGTATATGGAATCATCATTGAACAAAGTGTTCCCACGCCAGTATTTTTACAATAACGCTGACAATAAGAAATCAATAATGGATAGAAAGCAAACATTGGCGTTGAAACATTCATTACCGAATCACTAATTCTAAATGCGGCTTGGGTTAATTCGGGTGAAATATTCACTGACATTAGCATTGGCACGAGAATTGGCGACAAAATTGCCCATTTTGATGTGGCGGACGTGATAATAATATTTAGCAATAAAGTTAATACTAACACGCCAAACACAGTGATACCCGCAGGCATTTGCAAGGCTTTCAAAAATTCAGCACCGGATAAGGCAATCAATGTGCCGATTCCTGAACGGTTAAAAGAATACAAAAATTGTGCACAGAAAAAGGAAAACACAATAAATGGTACAAGGGTATAAGTGATTTTCTCCATTGCTTTAGTGACTGTGCGAGTATCTTTAAATGTGCCTGCAATAATGCCGTGAACCAAAGAAGGCACAGCAAAGAAAATCAGCAATAATGGCACAATCATTTGCATAATCGGCGATTTTGGACTAGTCAATGAACCATCTGACGCTCTCAATAACGAGTTTTCAGGATACGCCAATAAAAACAATCCCACCACCATTAACAACAGCATCAACGATGCCCAGCGAAAGGCTTTTAAGTCTTGTGCAGTTGGTGGGTTAATTGTGGTGTCTTTGCTATCTAAATCCTTATCAATAGGCATTGTGCGTTTTAAATGTGGATCGATAATTTTATCTGTAATATACCAGCAGGTTAATATCACAAAGAATGTGCTACCTAGACTAACAAAATAATTACACAGCACATTCACATCATAGCTCGGATCTAAAATGCGTGCGGCACTTTGTGTGAAACTCTGCATAATAGGATCAATAATCGAAGGTGTAAAACTGGCGGAAAAGCCTCCCGCTAAGCCAGCAAATGAAGCTGCAATTCCTGCTAAAGGATGTTTACCTACGGAATAGAAAATCAATGCAGAAATAGGCATTAAAATCACATAAGCAGAATCTGCTGCAAGATGAGCGAATACAGAAATGATAATTACAGCTGGTGTAACTATTTTCTTTGGAATAATACTTAACGCACGGCTCAAACCAACATTAATAAAACCACTCGCTTCAGCAATGCCAATGCCAAAAGTTGCAACAATAGTAATACCCAAGGGTGGAAAATTCACAAAGTTTTTGGTGAGTGATGAGAAAAAGGTTGCAATTTCAGAAGATTGGAAAAGATTAGTGATTTGAATCGGTGTTTTTTGAATAGGGTGGATATAATCAAAATGAAAATAAGAAAGCCCCCAAGAAAGCAACCAACATACAATTAACGCATAAATAAACAACATTGTAATGTCAGGTAATTTATTGCCGATATATTCAATTTTTTGTAGCCAATTTCGTCTTTGCATATCAATTTCTGCCATAAATTTCTCCTGAATATAGATGATAAAATCTCTTTGATTATAGGCGTGCTTTTTTGCTAAGTAAATCTCAATACCAATGAAAAAGAGGTATGTTTATTTTCTACACTGCACAGAATCCCGCCAAATTAATTTAGGTTCTAGCAAAATAGCTTGTTCGCTTTTATGGGGGTTTTTAATACGTTCTAACAGCGTTTCCACCGCAAGTTTGCCTAATTCGGCTTTAGGTTGGTGAATGGTGGTGAGCGGTGGGGCGAGATATTGGGCAAGGGTAATATCATCATAGCCAATCACAGAAAGATCTTGCGGAATACGCAAACCATTTTGCCACGCCACTTGATAAACACCTACCGCAATCGTGTCGCTACACGCAAACACAGCCGTAGGTCGTTTGCCCGCTTGTAACAACTTTTTCATTCCTTCCACGCCACCTTCAAAATCAAAATGGCTTTCGATAATCCATTCATCACGAATGGCTAACTGATATTCGTTTAAGGCTTTTTTATAGCCTTGCAAACGATTTCGTGCGAGGGATTTATTCAGATTTCCTGTGATAATCGCAATCTCTTTATGCCCTTGCTCAATTAAGCATTTTGTCGCAAGATATGCACCAAGTTCAGAATTTTCATAAATTTTATCCGCACTTAATGCTGTTGGCCACCAGTCCATAATCACCATTGGCAAGGCAACATCAAGCTGTTTAAGAAAAGAATGACGGCTATCAGAATACATTAACAACAAGCCGTCCACCTGTTTTTGAATCAGCGTTTGAATATTTTTCTCTAAACGTTCTTCATTGCCATCTAGGCTTGAAATAATCAGATTATAATCGTGCTGATTACAATATTGCTCAACGCCACTCACCACTTCCGCAAAAAAAGGGTTGTTGGTTGCGGTAACCAACATTCCCAAGGTTTTGGTTTGCTTGATTTTCAAACTTCTCGCCAAGGCGGAAGGGCGATAATTAAGCTCTTTGACAACCTTCATTATACGTTCTCGCATTGCTTCGCTCACATAGCCCGTGTTATTAATCACGTGCGACACGGTGGAGGTGGAAACCTGCGCAATGCGTGCAATGTCTTTCATTGTTGCCATAATGACTTCTCAAGTTATTATCAGTAAATATTTGCCATTCTATTGAGTCTGAGCCAAAAAATCGAGCGTTTCTTGCCGAGTAGGAATGGAGGTTTGTGCGCCCAAACGGGTAACACTTATCGCTGCGGCGGCTTGGGCAAAATGAATGGCTTGATTTAACGATTTGCCCTCCAATAATGCCGTCATCAACGCGCCATTAAAGGTATCCCCAGCGGCGGTAGTATCTGTTGCCTGCACTACAAAGCCCTGCACGATTTCTTGTTGATTTTGATGGCTGACGAAAACCCCTTTCGCACCTAAGGTAATCAATACCATTTCCACCCCTTTTTGATGAAAAACTTGCGCAGATTGCACCGCACTTTGGTAATCCACCACTTTCACGCCTGTAAGAATTTCCGCTTCTGTTTCATTTGGCGTAATCATTGTTAGCTGCCCCAACAATTCATCTGGCAGTGGCTGTGCAGGTGCGGGATTTAACACCACTTGTTTACCTGCTTGTTTCGCTAACTTCGCCGCACACAGCACGCCCTCCAAGGGGGTTTCTAATTGCATCAGCAAGGCATCGCTCTGCTCAATCATATGAGCGAAAGACTGCACCCTATCAGCATTCAAATATGCATTCGCCCCCGCGGAAATCACAATGCTATTTTCGCCGCTGTCTGCCACTTGAATCATTGCGATCCCTGTGCGAGCCTGTGTGACTTCAGAAATGGCCGCCGTATTCATTCCCGCTTGCGCGAAAGATTTTTTCATCTCCCGCCCAATATCGTCATTTCCTACACAAGCGATAAAATTCACCTTCGCCCCCAAGCGAGCTGCTGCCACCGCTTGATTTGCCCCCTTTCCGCCGTACACCACTTGATAATTACGTCCCGACAAGGTTTCCCCCGGCTGTGGAAAATGTGACACTTGAATAAGATGATCTGCGTTAATACTACCGAGAATGGTTAGGGTTGAATTGTTCATAAATATAATTCTCTTATATACCGTTATTGTTCAATGAATAAAATGCCAAAATCATAGGTTTTGGCATCTTTTATTATAGTGTTAAGCCAATACTACACCACCTAAACCAATGAATAATCCCGCTATTGTAGCACTAAGTAAATTTGCTAAAGAACCAGCAATAACCGCTTTAATCCCTAAACGAGCTATATCAGATCGACGATTAGGAGCCAATCCACCAATTCCCCCAATAAGAACTGCGATAGAACCAAAATTGGCAAATCCACATAATGCAAAAGTAATAATCGCCTTTGTTTTCTCCGTTAAAACCACAGGGGGTTCATTACCTAAATAAGCAGAAAATTCAGAATAACCAACAAATTCATTAACAGTGAGTTTTATGCCTATCATTTGCCCAGCAATTTCAGCTTCGTTCCAAGAAACCCCCATTACCCATGCCAGAGGTTTAAAAATCCATCCTAAAATCATTCCTAATGTTAAGTCTGGCATATTGAACCACGCACCAATGCCGCCCAACATACCGTTAATTAAAGCAATCAAAGCAATAAACGCAATTAACATTGCCCCGATGCTTAGAGCCATATTCATTCCTGCACTTGCCCCATTAGCAACTGCCTCTAAAATATTACTTGGTTTTTCTAATGAAATATTTTCTCCCACATCAGAAAACTGTTCCGTTTGTGGATACATTATTTTAGCAAAAAGTAATCCTGCTGGAGCTGCCATAAAAGAGGCTGCAATCAGGTATGTAAGAGGTACGCCTAATCCCATATATCCTGCCATAACCGAACCAGAAATTGAAGCTAGTCCACCACACATAACGGCAAAAAGCTCAGACTCAGTCATTTTACTAATATATGGTTTTACTACTAACGGTGCCTCCGTTTGCCCAACAAAAATATTAGCGGCAGCCGACATAGATTCAGCTTTTGATGTAGCTAAAATTTTTTGCAGTGTTCCACCAATTAATTTTATTATCCACTGCATAATACCAATATAATAAAGCAAAGAAATTAAAGCTGAAAAAAACACAATAATAGGCAACACCCGAATAGCAAAAATGAATCCTTCATTACCAAATGCTTTAAATGCACTATCTGTTGCTAGTCCACCAAAGAGAAATTCAACACCGATATTTCCAAAAGAAATAACTTTACTGACTGCATTTGACATAACTAACAGCATGTCTCTACCGATAGGTACATACAAAATAAATGCACCTATAGAAATTTGGATTATCAACGCTCCTAATACTGTTCTAATCCTAATCGCTTTGCGATTATTTGATAATGCATAGGCAATACTTAAAAGCACAATGATACCTAGAAAACTCGTTAATGTATTCATAGTTCATCCTCATGATTTAATTAGGTTGAATAAATAACAGCATAGCGAAACGTTTCGTTTGGATATAAAAAGGATAGATCAAAATATATTTATCTTGAATATAAATATATTCAAAATGTGATACCTATCACATATTTCACAGAACGTTATTGTATTTAATAAAAACATTTGTGATCTATTTCTCATTTTTAGTATTTTTTTATTTATTCTTTAGGCAAAATCTTTAAACTTAATATCGAAACGTTTCGTTTAGGATAACTATATTGACATTCTATGTAATTTTTAAAGGAGCAAACAATGCGTAAAAAAATTATTCTTGATTGTGACCCAGGTCATGACGATGCCATTGCGATGTTGTTAGCCTATGGTAATCCTGAAATTGAACTACTCGCAGTAACAACTGTCGTGGGAAACCAAACCCTAGAAAAAGTTTCGCATAATGCCTTAGCTATTGCCGAAATTGCTAAAATGGTTAATGTTCCTATTGCAAAAGGGGCAGATCGTCCACTAATTAGAGAAGTTGAAGTTGCAGCTTGCATTCATGGGGAGTCTGGATTAGATGGTCCTACACTTCCTACTTCAACAAAAAGTTTTCATGACTCTCATGCTGTTCATCTGATTATTGACTTAATCATGTCTCATCCACCTAAGACCATTACCTTAGTACCTACAGGCGGATTAACCAATATTGCACTAGCTGCCCGTCTAGAGCCGAGAATTATTGATCGAGTCAAAGAAGTCGTTTTAATGGGGGGAGGTTATCACACAGGAAATTGGAGTGCTGTAGCAGAATTTAATATTAAAATTGATCCTGAAGCAGCCCATATTGTATTTAGTGCTGGCTGGAATGTGACAATGGTTGGACTGGATCTTACACATCAAGCATTAGCAACACCTGATGTCATACAACGCATTGCTGAAATTGGAACAAAGCCTGCAAAATTCGTAGTAGAACTACTGGAATTTTTTGGCAAAATGTATAAGAAATCGCAAGGCTTTGATTACCCTCCCGTTCACGATCCTTGTGCTGTCGCCTATGTTATTAATCCTGAACTGATTGAAACAAGAAAAGTACCTGTTCATATTGAATTAACAGGTACACATACATTAGGAATGACCGTTGCCGATTTTCGATATCCTCCTAAACCTTGCAATACACAAGTTGCAACTCAACTTAATCGTGAAGGTTTTTGGGATTTAGTGATTAATGCAATCAACAATTTAGATAAGTAAATTTTTAGTTATTTATCATAATGCTTCTCAAGAATTCTTTCTTGCAGGAGCATTATTTTTTTATAGAAAGCACGCCGTAAAAAATAGAGAAAATTTCCACCGCACTTTGTTTTTTACGAAAAGGTAAATTTTAATAAGAATGAGGATCAGTTTAAAAAAATCTAGTCATTTACTCTTTTTTTGTCATTTCCCAAAAATCATACCATGCTTACGAACAATTTTTTATTTTCTTTGTCTTAGGCAAAACAACAAACATACTTTCAGTAATGAAAGAAAATAGAGATAGGTCCCTTTAAAAATTGAGATCTGTTCTTATTTTAAAATGACACTTAGTAACGAAATGGAGAAATGAAGTGAAAAGAAAACATTTTTTATTAACCAGTATCGCTCTTGGCTTAACTGTGCTTGGCACTTCGGTGAACGCAACAGCGACATTTCCCCCACCAAGTACGCTTTCTGGCACGCCAACTTTAGCACCAATGCTAGAGCAAGTTCTACCTAGCGTCGTATCTATTGCAGTGGAAGGAAAACAAAAATCACGCTTCCAAAATGATGATCTTCCTGAAGAATTCAAATTTTTCTTCGGACCAGATATTTTTAAGAACAACGCTCCACGTAATTTCAAAGGGCTTGGCTCTGGTGTGATTATCAATGCTGAAAAAGGTTATGTACTGACTAATAATCATGTTATTGACGAGGCTGACAAAATTACTGTCAAACTGCAGGATGGTCGTGAATTTAAAGCCAAATTAGTAGGTGCAGATGAACTTTCTGATATTGCCTTAATTCAGCTAGAAGATCCGAAAAATCTTACTGAAATTAAGATCGCTGATTCAGATAAACTACGAGTAGGTGATTACACCGTCGCTGTTGGGAATCCCTTTGGTTTAGGCCAAACTGTTACCTCTGGTATCGTTTCCGCATTAGGACGTTCTACAGGTTCAGAAAAAGGTAGCTATGAAAACTATATTCAAACTGATGCTGCGGTAAACCAAGGTAATTCAGGAGGGCCATTATTGAATCTTAATGGTGAATTGATTGGAATCAATACAGCAATTATTTCACCAAGTGGTGGTAATGCGGGGATCGCTTTTGCTATTCCAAGCAATATGGCAAATAGTTTAGCTAAGCAGATTCTCGAATTTGGTGAAGTCCGACGCGGATTATTGGGGATAAAGGGAACTGAGCTGAATGCTGATTTAGCCAAAGCCCTTAAGATCGATGCTCAACAGGGTGCATTTGTGAGTGAGGTTTTACCCGATTCCGCTGCAGAAAAAGCAGGATTACGAGCCGGAGATGTGATTACTGCCATTAACGGACAAAAACTTTCCAGTTTCTCTGAATTGCGAGCTAAAATTGCAACTACGGGAGCAGGTCAAAAAGTAAAATTAACTTATTTGCGTGATGGTAAGTCTAACACTACCTCTGTTATCTTACAGCAAGATGAGCAAGCTAATACCACTATCAACAATTTACTCCCTGCTTTAGAGGGTATTGAATTAAGTAACTATAATGTTAAAGGAAAAAAAGGGGTTGAAATTAGTAAAATCAAAGAAAAATCCTTGGCTCAGCGTTTAGGTTTAAAAGAGGGAGATGTGATCATTGGCGTGAACCGTACGCCAATTGAAAATTTAGAGCAACTGCGTAAAGCTCTGAAAGACGCAAGTTCAACTATCGCTTTAAATGTTTTAAGAGGAAAAAATAATTTCTATTTATTAATACAATAAGTTGTTATTGTCCAACATAGGCTTGATCATAAAAAATCAAGCCTTTATTATTTCTATGTAAATTGACTTTTTCTCTTTAGGTCTATATTTTATACGAGAATTTTCTTTAAAATAACAGGAGCTATATTATGCAATCTCGTCTAATTATGGAAAACACCCGACAAGACTCGGTTTTAGCCTCTAACAAAGTCTTACGCAATACTTATTTTTTGCTAGCTTTAACGCTTAGCTTTTCTGCTTTGGTTGCCTATATTGCAATGTATTTGGATGTCGCCCCATTGCATGTAGGCGTTTTATTAATTGGTTTCTATGGTTTACTATTTCTTAATAGTGCGTTAGAAAATAGTGCGTGGGGCATCCTATCTACCTTTGCGTTAACTGGTTTTATGGGGTATTCTTTAGGGCCAATTTTGAATATGTATGTTGGAGCAGGTCTAGGTGATTTGATCATCATTGCCTTTACTGGCACAGCTGCAGTGTTTTTTGCTTGTTCTTTCTATGTGTTGAGTACAAAAAAAGATATGTCTTTCCTTTCTGGTCTCATATTCACGTTATTTATTGTACTCCTAGTAGGAATGGTTGCTAGCTTCTTCTTAAAAACACCTGCATTACACATTGCATTGAGTTCGCTCTTTATTGTATTTTCCAGTATGGGAATTTTATACCAAACGAGTAGCATTATTCATGGTGGAGAAACGAATTATATTAGAGCAACTGTTAGTCTTTATGTTTCTATTTATAATATATTTGTAAGTCTATTAAACTTACTTGGTATTCTACGTAATGATTAGATAAATATCATAGGTTAAACGCCCTTTTAAGGGCGTTTGTATGTTATTTAGGGAGAAATAATGACACTTCAAATAAATGGGCAGCTGATCGAAACAGATAATGAAGGGTATCTACTAAATATTGAACAATGGAACTCTGACGTCGCCTTAGCCATTGCCAAACAAGAAAAAATTGAACTCTCTGAAGCACACTGGGAAATTATTTATTTTGTACGTAATTTCTATGAAGATTATCACACATCTCCCTCTATCCGAATGTTAGTGAAAGCGGTTTCCCAAAAATTTGGTGAAGATAAAGGAAATAGTAGATATCTACAACGCTTATTTCCTGAAGGACCAGCTAAACAAGCAACAAAGCTTGCGGGATTACCTAAACCTGCAAAATGTTTATGACATCATTTGATAATCATTTTTATTTACAAGTTAATTATTCCCTTTTATAATGAACACACGTATATTCAAGAGATAAAAGAGGACTTATGTCAAAACTATTATTCAATTTCATCATAGCCAGTTTCCTTCTATTTAGTCAGATTAGTTATGCAAAATTTAAAGTGATTACGACATTTACAATTATCCAAGATATCGCTCAAAATATTGCTGGAAATGCTGCTGAAGTGCAATCAATAACTAAACCCGGTGCAGAAATTCATGGTTACGAACCAACGCCTAAAGATATAGTGAAGGTTCAATCTGCTGATCTCGTATTATGGAATGGATTAAATTTAGAACGTTGGTTCGAACAGTTTTTCCAAAATGTTCAAGATAAGCCTGCTATTATTGTCACAGAAGGTATTCAACCTATTTTTCTTACAGAAAATGATAATAAAGAAATACCCAATCCTCATGCTTGGATGTCTCCATCTAATGCTTTAATTTATATTGAAAATATTAAAAATGCTTTAATTAAATATAATCCTGAAAATGCCGAAGTTTATCGTCAAAATGCTGAGAACTATACTAAGCAGATTCTCTCTTTAGATAAGCAATTACGTCCAAGATTGGAGGCAATTCCTCAAAACCAACGTTGGCTTGCTACTTCAGAAGGGGCATTTAGCTATTTGGCTCAGGATTATGGTTTTAAAGAGGTTTATTTATGGCCAATTAATGCCGAGCAACAAGGTACACCACAACAAGTCCGTAAAATGATAGATTTAATTCATAAAAATAACATTCCTGTTATCTTTAGTGAGAGTACAATTTCACCAAAACCAGCCCAACAAATTGCTAAAGAAACAAATATACATTATGGCGGGCAACTTTATGTTGATTCTTTGTCAGATAAGAATGGTCCTGTCCCAACTTATCTTGATTTACTTAATACAACCATTATCACTATAATTAAAGGATTCGGGAAAAATGACAAATAATCCCCCAACCATTTTGGTAGAAGATGTCAGCGTTCGTTATAATAATGGTCATACCGCAATTCATAATATTTCTTTCCAATTAAGTGGAGGCACTACCTGTGCCTTAGTTGGTATAAATGGTAGCGGGAAATCTACTTTATTTAAAAGTTTAATGGGATTAATTATCCCTCAATCAGGAAAAATTTCTCTATGCCATCAACCAATAAAAAAGGCTTTAAAACAAAATATCATTGCTTATGTTCCTCAGAGTGAAGAGGTAGATTGGCAGTTCCCTGTTTCTGTTTATGATGTTATTATGATGGGACGCTATGGCTATATGAATTTCCTAAGAATTCCTTCACAATTAGATAAGAAAGAAGTCTTACAAGCGATGGAGCGATTAAAAATATCTCACCTCGCCCAACGTCAAATAGGTGAATTATCGGGCGGTCAAAAAAAACGCGTTTTTCTTGCCCGAGCTCTAGCCCAAAAAAGTAAAATAATTTTATTAGATGAACCTTTCACCGGCGTCGATGTTCAAACAGAAAATGAAATTATGGTGCTATTGACTGAATTACGAAAATCTGGATATTTAATTTTAGTATCAACCCATAATTTAGGTTCAATACCTGATTATTGTGATCAAGTAATAATGATTAATCGTACGATTCTAGCACAAGGAAATACGAAAACGACTTTTACACAGAAAAATTTAGAATTGGTTTTTGGTGGCTCATTACGAAATATAAAACTACTTGGGCAAGATTTACATAATGATAACGATGATAGAGCGGTAACGGTATTAACTGATGATGAACTACCTGCTGTGTTTTATGGACAAACGAAAAATGATCCTCCACTCCCCACCATTAGAGAGCGTTCACTCAATATAGCTAATGGAAAAAAATAATGCTCAGTTTACTATTAGAACCATTTAATTATAACTATATGATGAAGGCTTTCCTGCTAAGTGCATTAATAGGTGGTCTTTGTGCTTTTTTATCAGCCTATTTAATGTTAAAAGGCTGGTCATTAATTGGCGATGCCCTTTCTCATTCGGTTGTACCAGGTGTTGCTATTGCTTACGCATTTTCTTTCCCTTATGCTATAGGTGCTTTTTTGTCTGGAATTTTGGCCGCACTTGCTATTTTATGGGTTAAAGCTTTATCAAATTTACGGCAAGATGCTGTTATTGGTTTTATATTTACAACATTTTTTGCATTAGGCTTATTTATTATTTCTTTAAACCCTACCTCAATTAATGTTAATGAGATTATTTTAGGTAATATATTGGGAATTTCAGATGAGGATCTTTTACAAATCATAATAATGATCATCTTTTGTTTTCTACTTCTTTTCCTATTTTGGAAAGACTTACTATTAGTCTTTTTTGATGAAATACAAGCGACTGCCGTTGGATTATCTCCTTTCTATTATAAGCTACTTTTTTTTACACTACTAAGTGCAAGTATTGTTGCAGCACTACAAACAGTAGGGGCAATTTTAGTCATTGCAATGGTAATCACACCAGGTGCTACCGCTTTTTTACTTACCGACAAATTTAAAACTCTCGTCATCATTGCCGTTATACTAGGAATACTAACAAACTTATTTGGTGTTTATTTTAGCTATTTCTTAGATTGTTCTACTGGAGGAATAATTATTTGTTTTCAAACAATACTTTTTCTCCTCAGCTTTCTATTTTCTCCTAAATATGGTCTTCTACGAAAAAAATATTCACCTTACAAGGAGATAAAAAATGATTAGTTTTATTAATTGGTTTATAGAACCCTTAAGCTATTCTTTTATGCAAAATGCCCTATTTATGGCTCTAATTATTGCGATTATTTGTGCAGTACTTTCTTGCTATTTAATATTAAAAGGCTGGTCATTAATAGGAGACGCTATTTCGCACTCTGTTCTACCAGGAATTGTGCTAGCCTATTTATTTAAAATTCCTCTTATTATTGGGGCGTTACTATCAGGATTATTTTGTGCATTCAGTATTGGATATTTAAAAGAAAACAGCCGAATTAAGGAAGATACCGCTATAGGAATTGTGTTCTCTGGAATGTTCTCATTTGGTTTGGTTCTATTTAGTAAAGTAGATACGGAGCAACATCTTTCTCACATATTATTTGGAAATTTATTGGGTGTGTCTCCTCAAGCATTAATACAAACGCTATTGATTTCCAGTATAATTTTTTTGATTATTATGCTCAGAAAAAAGGACTTCCTGCTTTATTGTTTTGATCCCAGTCATACCCGCATAGTAGGTCTTGCCCACAAAGTTCTACATTATAGTTTATTATGCTTATTGGCTTTAACAATTATTACGACTATGCAAATGGTCGGTATCATTTTGGTCACAGCAATGCTAATTGCTCCAGGTATTACTGCCTATATAGTTACTAAAAATTTTAATAAAATGCTATTGATAGCTATCTCTACAGCAAGTCTAACCAGCTTTTTAGGCATAATAATCAGCTATCATATAAATTCATCAACGGCTCCGACTATTGTATTATTACAGTCTCTGTGCTTTATACTAGCTTTAAGCTATAACAAATTGCTAAACTCTAGATAAATCCTAAAATAACCGAAGCTATGTTAAATTTCACTCACTTGAATTAACATCCACCAATGCTTGCTTGATTGGACGACAAAAAAAGTCGTAATCCACTAAAAAAGCATCATGCCCATAATCAGAAGATAATTCACTATAGTGCAGATCTACTCCCGCATTTTCCAACATTATTTTGCTCTTCCTTACATCAACGATCTTGAATAACTGATCATTAATCACACCAATCAAACTATAACGGGCTTTAATACGAGAAAGGGCCTGTCCTATATTTTCATAACCTAATGCTGGATCATATAAATCTAATGCTCTTAATAAATATAAATAACTATTTGCATCAAATCTCTCTAAAAACTTCTGCCCCTGATAACTTAAATAAGACTCAACTTGGAAATAATCTCCCCAAAAATTTCCCTCTGATTTTACCGCTCGCCCAAAAGCTTTCTCAAGCTGAATATCAGTACGATATGTTAGCATTCCGAGCATTCTTGCAACAGCCAAACCTTGCAAAGGCGGCTTTCCATCATAATAATTACCATTATTAAAATGAGGATCGGTAATAATAGCCTGACGCATAACGTGATTAAAGCCAATCGCTTCAGAACTAAGATATAAAGATGAGCAGAGATTAATTACATTATCAATAAAGTCTGGATAATCAATTGCCCACTGTGTAGCCTGCATTCCCCCAAAAGACCCTCCAATAACAGCATACAAATGAGGAATATCTAAATATTTTAAGAGTGCTCGTTGAACTCTAACAATATCTTGAACAACAATATGTGGGAACTGACTTCCATAAGGTTTTTGTGTTTCTATATTGATAGATGCGGGCCCTGTTGTTCCCCTGCAACCTCCCAATACATTGGAGCAAATAAAAAAATAGCGAGAGGTGTCTAAAGCAAGCCCATCTCCCATAAAATTTTCCCACCATCCTCTTTGATCAGGAGATTTAGCACAAGGCTCAGCATCTCCTGTCAAGGCGTGGCAAATTAAAATTGCATTTGTTTTATCTTTATTAAGCACACCATAGGTTTGATAAGCAACTTCAATTTGCTTAAGTTGCCCCCCTAAAATTAAATCTAAAGGAGAGTGAGTAAACAACGTTGCTTTCTGTACTGCCATTACCTATCCTATCTAAATCATATAAAAAAATACTTCAACAAATAAACTACTGTCCAACCGGCTTATTGTCAAGAAATTTTAGACATCTAAACATCTAGACGTATTTTAAAATAAATTTGCTTGAGTTTACTACTATTTTTTATTATCTTTAACCAAGATGATGAAAAAAAATATGAATATTATACTTGTTCCCTTTTTTAATATGCATTTTTCTCCTTATTGGATAAAAAAAATATTCAAGTACGGCTTACTCACACTTTTATTTTTAAGCTCTATATTAATTATCCTTGATCAAGGAATCGCACTTTACGTCCATAAACATATTTATACAGATATTACAAAACTACCTCATCGCCCCTATGGCTTACTTCTTGGAACCTCAAAATATCGCACTAAAAATACACCTAACTTATTTTATTCTTACCGTTTATTAGCTGCCGATACTCTTTTCAAACAAAAGAAAATAGATTACATATTATTAAGTGGAGATAATAGAACAATTGAATACAATGAGCCGCGTATGATGCTGAAAGATTTAAAAAAAATGGGCATTTCAGAAAAATTTATGTATATGGATTACGCTGGATTCCGTACTTTAGACTCAGTTATCAGAGCATCTCGGGTATTTAAAGCTAACTCATTAACAATCATCACCCAGCGTTTTCATTGTGAAAGGGCATTATTTATCGCAAGATATTATGATATTGATGCAATTTGTTTTGCCGCTGATTCCCCTAATCAGTATATTTTAGTTCGATTAAGAGAACTCTTTGCTCGCACTAGAGTAATATTAGATCTTCTTTTTGAAAAAAAACCGCACTTTCTTGGGGAAGCAGAACCCCTACCTCCCCCTATAAAAATCGACTAACAATGACGAAAAATTAAACGCCTCAAAATTTTACTCGAGGCATTTTCCAAATGTTCTTTATGATTGAGCTGTTTAAGCACTAATACTAATAATCGATCAGCAATTTGCTTATGATCTTGCACCGCACATAATACTTTGTTTTCTAAAAACTCAAGCATTTCGTGATTACCAAATGTTGCAATAACCAAAGAAGACGGAATATCTCTCTTATGCTTTAATGCCAAAAAAACACCTTGTAACAGCGTTAAAGAAGTAACAAATAATGCATCAGGCATCGAATTAGCAGCAAGCCACTTAGCAAAAGTCTGTGACGCTGATTCTCTATGAAACTGTGTTGTATAAAGATATTCTACCGCACTAAATTTACTTTCATTCAAAGCTTGACGGAATCCTGCTTCCCTATCCTGACTTGTTGGTAAATCTGGTAACGCCCCAAAAAATAAAATTTTACGATACTTTTTTAACTCCAATAAATTTTGTGTCAGGCTATAAGCATCTTTTTTATTATCTGAAAATACATTAATAATATTCTTACCGCTAATTTTCCTATCAAATCCAAAAACAGGAATATTACTCTCTTGATAGAACAAATTACTCTCAGGCAAAACACTTGAAACAATCAAAGCATCGATTTTACGCTGAAAAAGATGCCTCGCACATTCAATCTCGTTATCAGGGTTATCATTTGAACAAGCTATTAACAATTGATAACCCCTAGCACGAAAAAGCTGTTCTAAACGATGAGCAATTCTTGCATAGCTCATATTCTCAAAATCAGGAATAATCAAACCAATCGCATTACTCTTTCCAGCTCTCAACCCCGCCGCCATTATATTAGGTCTAAAATCATATTCCTTTATTAAAGATTCCACTTTTTCAATGGTTTTGTCACTTACTCTATATTGCTTCGCTTTTCCATTTATTACATAACTAACTGTCGTTCTTGATACACCTGCAAGTTTTGCCAATTCATCTAGTTTCACAATAACTCCTTTTAATGTGTGAAATTTTTAAAGGAATTATACCCTGAATTTTGTATTTATTTAGGTTGAAAGCACCAAAACTTGATCTGCTTCGCAAAATAATTTGCCTAAGATAAATAAAAAAAGCTGAGTTACCCCAACTTTTTCATAATTTAAATTATTTATTTAGATATTGACGGCGAGCAATCACCGCTTCAGATAAATTCTGCAACACCTTCTCAGAATCTTCCCAACCAATACAAGCATCCGTGATGCTTTGCCCATAAACCAAGTCTTGACCTTCTATGAGATCTTGACGACCTTCTACCAAATGGCTTTCAATCATAACACCAAAGATTTTCTGTGATCCCTGTGAAATTTGTTGGCATACATCTGCACACACATCTAACTGTTTTTTAAACTGCTTACTGCTATTTGCGTGGCTAAAATCTACCATCACGTGAGGAATGCGTCCTGTTTTTTCGATATTCCCGCAAATTTCTTCCACATCTTTTGCACTATAATTAGGTCCATTATCACCACCTCGTAAAATAATATGGCAATCGGCATTACCTTTTGTAGAAACAATCGCAGAATGACCAAATTTTGTTACAGAAAGAAAATAATGTGGAGCTTCTGCAGCACCAATCGCATCAAGGGCAATTTTCACACCGCCGTTTGTCGCATTCTTAAATCCTACGGCACAAGATAGCCCAGAAGCTAACTCTCGGTGAACTTGAGATTCCGTTGTTCTTGCCCCGATCGCCCCCCAGCTCATAAAATCTGCAACATATTGAGGCGTGATCATATCTAAAAACTCGCCCGCCGTAGGGACTTCTAAATCATTAATATCTAATAATAATTTACGTGCAATGCGTAAACCATCATTTAACGCATAGGTATTATTCAAATAAGGATCGTTAATCAACCCTTTCCACCCCACTGTCGTACGCGGTTTTTCAAAATAAACCCGCATAATAATTTGCAACGTATCACGATATTTTTCTCGCATTGCTTTAATTCGTTGAGCATATTCTAAAGCAGATTGAGGATCGTGAATTGAGCAAGGCCCAATCACAACCAATAAGCGATCATCTTTGCG
Organism: Avibacterium paragallinarum; assembly: GCF_011765605.1. Taxonomy (NCBI): domain Bacteria; kingdom Pseudomonadati; phylum Pseudomonadota; class Gammaproteobacteria; order Pasteurellales; family Pasteurellaceae; genus Avibacterium; species Avibacterium paragallinarum. The sequence continues at coordinate 929,919 of NZ_CP050316.1, read as the reverse complement.
ATGAATAATATTATGCGTTTCTTTACGTGCCTGCTTAACGGTTTTCTCTGCAGTCTCCGTTGCTGGATATTTTTCGATCAAGGCGATTGGGGGGAGAACCTGCTCTACCTTACCAATTCGCGTATCATCATTTGCAATATAAATGTCATTTTTGCTTTTAGTCATACATCACTCTCTACATCTTGTTTGTATTTATCTTCTTCGCCTTGCATTGCGAATACATATTATGCGTGCAATGTAGCACGCATTTTTGTACTGGTAAACTAGTTTAAAAATATTTTTAACTTTTTATCAATGATTGCTTAAAACTTGTGCTGGCTGCAATCGCACTGCACGACTTGCAGGATACAAACTTGCCATCAAACTTAGCACTAAGGCAACAGCAAATACAATCATCATATCTTGCCAATGCAATTCACTTGGTAAAAAATCCACGAAATATACGCCATCAGAAAGCAATTTTCTGCCAATCAAAAACTCAATGCCTTTAATTAATTGAGTTAAATTCAATGCGGTAATACAGCCAAGCATTAAGCCTATCAAGCACCCTTTCATTCCAGCTAACAAGCCATACCAAATAAAAATCTGCTGGATAAAGCGATCATTTGCACCCAATGTTCGCATAATCGCAATATCCCCTTGCTTATCTTTCACTGCCATAATTAAGGTAGAAACAATATTAAAGCACGCGACCCCTATCACTAATACCATCGCTAAATACATCACCGTACGAATAAGTTGAATATCGCGATACATATAACCGAATTGACTAATCCAATTATGGGCTGATAAAAATTGTGGGTAATTCTGCAAGGTTGAGTATCCCATTTGTTGCACCTGAAAAGGATCTCGCACTTTTAATTCAACCCCCGTTGCTTCCTCTGTGGAATAATCCAAGAATTGCTGTGCCATCGCTAAGGGGATTAAGGCATAACTATGATCGAGCTGTCCATCAAGGCGTAAAATCCCCGTGATTTGCATACGCTCTCGTCTTGGTTGAATAAAATTATTTGTACCATCGGATTGTGAAATCAGCAACGTTACCCAATCCCCTTCTTTAACCTCAAGATCTTTGGCGATACCAGAACCTAGTATAAGCCCTCCTTCACGAGAAAAATTCTGCCAGCCATCGCCAAGCACGAATTGTCCTAAAGCACTCACTTGATCCTGCTGATTAGCGTCAACACCTTTAACCTGTACGACTTTCAATTTCGTTCCATTTTCTATCAATGCAGTAAAATTTACAAAAGGCGAGCTTGCTAGCACTTCGGGATCTTGTTTTAAAAGTGCGGTCAAATTTTGCCAATTTTTTATCGGTGTACTTTCACCTTGCCCTGAATACGCAGAAATCTCAATATGTGGAACAACCGCCAAAATGCGTTTATTCAGCTCACGTTCAAAACCGTTCATCGCACTTAATCCCACAATCAACACCATAACACCAAGGGCGATACCAAAGGTAGAAAACATTGAAATCAATGACACTAAGCGATTTTTTTGCTTACCTCGCTGATAACGCCAACTAATAAAAAAAGGTGCATTCATCTAGCTCTCTCCACGCAAAATGCCATCTTGCATCACCATTCGGCGGGAAAGTTTTTCCGCCAGTTGTAGATCGTGAGTTACCAATAAAAATGCGATTTTTTGCTCTTGGTTTAATTTTAGAATCAGTTCAAAAATACTTTCTGTTGTTTTACGGTCTAAATTTCCAGTGGGTTCGTCAGCCAACACCAAAGCGGGGTTATTCACCAATGCACGGGCAATGGCAACACGCTGACGCTCGCCGCCAGACAAGGCAGAAGGGCGGTGCTTAATGCGATGTGATAATCCAACTTCACCAAGCATTTTCTCCGCACGGTCTTGTGCTTCACTACGATTTTGTTTACCGATTAACATCGGCAGCATCACATTTTCTAATGCGGTAAAATCAGCCATTAAATGATGAAATTGATAAACAAAACCTAAGTGCTGATTGCGTAATTTGGCTAATTCATTCGCACTGGCTTTTTGTAAAGACTGCCCTTTTAGGAACACTTCACCGCTACTTGGCTGATCTAGCCCACCTAGGGTGTGCAATAATGTACTTTTTCCAGATCCCGAGCTGCCCACAATCGCAACTAACTCTCCCTCGGCCATTGAAAAACTCACCTCTTTCAACACTTGGGTTTGGTTTTCACCTTCTTGGTAAACTTTGCTTAAACCTTGGCAACTCAGTAAGATTTTATTATCAATCATTCTTTCTCATTTCTTCAATTTAGTTAAAAACGTGGCAAAAAAACACCGCACTTATCATTCATAACGCAATGCTTCAGCGGGTTCGATTTGTGCTGCTCGATAGGCGGGGTAAATGGTTGAGCCTAATGAAAATAACAATGATATGCCCACAATCATTATAAGCTGAGACAAGTTGAGTTCTGTTGGCAAAATGATATTTTCAGGATTAAACCACGCCATAATGCGATCTAAATTTAATGTTGTTAATACGCCAAGCATTGTACCGACTAACGTCCCACTTAGTCCCACTAATAGCCCTTGCCAGATAAACAGATTACGAACCTCAGATTTATTTAGCCCTTGAGTTTGTAAAATCGCAATTTCTCCTTGTTTATCCACCACCATTAAACTAAGCGAGGTGATAATATTAGAAATAGCGACCACAATAATCAGGCTAATCAGTAATCCCATCATATTTTTTTCCATTTTCACCGCTTGGAAAAACTCGCCTTTTTGGCTACGCCAATCACTAATTAGCCATTTATTGGATGGAAAATATTGCGGTAATTCAGTGATGTCAAAAGGATCTTTTAAAAATAAACGGTAGCCCTGCATTTGATCAGACGGAATTCGCATCAACCGCCCAATATCGGAAAGATTGGCAAACATCTCATTAGTATCATTCTGCCCAGCGGAAAAATAAATATCGCTAATCGTAAATAAACGCTGCACAGGTACGCGGCCGAAAGGGGTATATTGGCTGTTCTCTGTTATCATTAAACGAACTTTATCACCAATTTGTAAATGCAGTTTTTCTGCAAGTTGTGAGCCGACAATGAGCTTAAACTCTCCTTCGGGTAATACTTGCTCAAAGGATTGCGTTGCGAAATTCTGCAATAAAGGATCATCAGAAAAACGGGCAATCCCAATCACTTGCCCCGCACTGACGCCTTGTGGTGCTTGCAAAATCACATTCGTAGTATTAATGGGAACCACGTTTTGCACAAATGTAGGCATACTAGGAATAGGTTCTGAGTGAGATAGATGCCCCGCTAATGGCATAATAATGGCGTGCGGTATGCTAGAAAGTACTTGTTTTTTTTGCTGATTTTCAAGACCATTCATAACTGAAAGTACGATAATCAATGCCATAATACCTAGCACAATGCCCATCATCGCAAGATTGGTAACTAACCGTCCAAAACGATCAGCACTTTTGGCACGCCAATAACGAAAGGCGATAAATAAGGAAATTGGAACACTCATCATTAATAGTTAAGGGTTAGCAATAATCATATTCCCCAACCTCTACTATGTTGGGGAGAGGGAATAACGGAATACATTATTTACCCATTGCCACAAAATCTTCAATATTTTGCGTGACTTTTTTCACCAAAATTTCCACCGCACCATCAGAAGCCCAAGCGACATGTGGCGTGATAATTAAATTAGGTAAACGCGTTGCCGCTTGAATAAGTGGGTTATCTTTTTCTGGCGGCTCTTTTACTAAAACATCCAGTGCAGCGGCCGCAATCGTCCCGCTCTCTAAGGCTTCGAGCAGTGCTTGCTCGTCAATTAAAGGCCCACGACCAGTATTAATTAAATACGCCGTTGGCTTCATCAATTTCAACGTTTGAGCATTAATTAAGTTTGTCGTTTCTGGAGTTAAAGGGCAATGTAGCGTAATAATATCCGCTTCTTGCAATACTTGCTCAAAAGGTAAATACCCATCACGTATTGTTGATGCCCCTTTGCGTTCAGCATAAAGCACATTCATTCCGAGTGCTTCCGCTAAGCGTCCTATTTCTGCACCAAGATTTCCCTTTCCTACCACACCTAATGTGGAGCCTCTAATATCGGTGATCGGGTAATCAAAATAACAAAACTGCTTGCTCTCTGCCCATTTCGCACTAAGTTGATCTTTATACCAATTCATTAAACTATGCTTTAAGGCAAAAATTAACCCTAACACATGCTCAGGGACAGTCACTGATGAATAACCCGTCACATTTTTTACTTCAATACCAAGTTCTTTCGCCGCAATAAGATCTACATTATTTGTTCCTGTTGCCGTCAATGCAATTAATTTTAATTTGGGAAGTTGTTGCATTATTTCACGATTAAAGACCACTTTACTGGTAATGACAATATCTGCGTCTTTTGCTCGTTCAACAGTTTGCTCTGGCGACGTATATTCATATTCTACCCATTGATGCTCAAAATTCGGATGGGGAATAGGAATATGTTTTGGAATTGCCGTACTATCAAGAAAAACAATTTTCATATAAAAGCCCCGTATAAAATAAAATTTAAAATGCAGTAAAATTATACTGCACTTTATTGCTAAAGACTCTCATCAGCTAATTAGCTGTATCAATCTCATCAAAAGATTTAACAAGCTCATCAATTGCTTTCATTTGAGAAACAAATGCTTCTAATTTATTTAATGGTAAGGCAGATGGCCCATCACATTTTGCCTTCAATGGTTCAGGATGAGCTTCAATAAATAGTCCAGCCAATCCTACCGCTAAGCCCGCTCTTGCTAGTTCGGAAACTTGTTCACGGCGACCTCCAGAAGCAGCCCCCAACGGATCTCTACATTGTAATGAATGGGTAACATCAAAAATAACAGGACATCCTTTAGAAACTTTCTTCATTACATTGAATCCCAGCATATCGACAATTAAGTTGTCATAACCAAAACTTGTGCCACGATCACACAAAATAATTTGGTTATTTCCACACTCTTCTATTTTTTCTACGATATTTCCCATTTGACTCGGACTCAAAAATTGTGGTTTCTTTACATTAATGACCGCTCCAGTGCGTGCCATTGCTTCAACAAGATCAGTTTGCCGAGCTAGAAACGCGGGTAGTTGAATAATATCAACCACTTCAGCAACTGGCTGACATTGATAGCTCTCATGTACATCTGTAATAATTTTAACATTAAATGTTTCTTTCAATTCTTGAAAAATTTTAAGCCCCTCATCCATTCCAGGTCCTCGAAAAGAATGAATTGATGAACGATTTGCTTTATCAAAAGATGCCTTAAAAATATATGGAACATTCAATTTTTGCGTTACTTCAATATATTGTTCGCATACTTTCATCGCCATATCTCGACTTTCTAATACATTCATACCTCCAAAAAGCACAAATGGTTTATTATTAGCAATCTCAATATTCCCCAAGGTGATCAATTTATTTTTCATACTCATTTCTCTATTTTTAATGAATGGATTCTTTTTTTGCTTTTTCCTGTTCTTCAGCATCTTTTTCTATAAGAGGTAACTGTTCCTTCAACATTTTAGAGAACGAATCATTAGGTCTTTTTTCAATAAAAGTTTCAAGATCTTTAAGCGCCTCTTTAAAAAGTCCAAATTGTATTTTTAGAATTCCTCTATCACGAATCTCATCTAAAGAATCAGGGTAACGATGCAGAATATTTTCTACATAGGCTAATGCCTTTTCATTGAGGCTTTCTCTCATCAAAGCATTTTTGGCTAACTGTCCATAACGCATTTCTAATTCTTCTTCATCTTGTTTTCCTAATAAAGGAACAGAAATTTGAACCTTTTCTCCATAATAGACTTTATAAGTGTATTCAATATATTGATCGGAAACTTGACGACCAGTCCAAGGATCAAAAAATAAAGGTTTACTATTTACTTCAGCTTTTAGCATTATATTGACCGGAAAATCAACCGCATAGAGAGGAAGATCCAATTTTTCAGCAAGATAGAGCAAAATCCCCCCGATAGAAACAGCTACACCTCTACGAGTGGCTAAAATATCTGGTAAATAATAATTCGAATGCTCAAAAACATTGTTAAAATCAATTTGAAACCCCCAATCATTATAAACAAGATCAATAAGTTTTCTTATTTTGTTCTCATCATCTTTTTGTGAAGAAATTTCCTTTTTCGCTTGAGTCAAAAATTCCCCCATTACAGAATGGATACTCCCTAATTCTCTTTGTTGATCATTTCCTGTTACAATATAAAAATTGAGCATTTCATTATAAATTGCACTACGATTTGTATCCATTAACGATTTTCTCCTATTAATTGAGCCAATGTTACACGTTCATTATGACTATAATCTTTTATAGTAACAATATTACGCCAAAAATCTGTTTGAAAAAAAGACCGCACTTTATTTCCTTGCTGCCAGCCATGCTCTACCAATAACCAGCCATTTGCCTTTAAATATGCAGGTGCGTTAATAATAATATGTCGCAAATCAGCATATCCTTCATCGTTAGATACAAGAGCCGTCAAGGGTTCGAAACGCACATCTCCAATAGTTAGATGTAAATCTTCTTTATCAATATAAGGTGGATTACTAACGATTATATCGAAAGATTGCCCTTTCAAATGTTCAAACCAATTACTTTGATGAAAATACACATTTTCAATATTATTATACCTCGCATTATTTTCAGCTAACTTAACTGCATTATCAACCAAATCCACGCCTATAACCGAATATTTAATTAAATTTTGGAAGCCAGATCGCAATTCTTTTGCTAAAGCAAGTGCTATAGCACCTGTCCCCGTGCCTAAATCCAAAATTGTCAATGTACCATCAAAGTTTTTTGATGTTACGCATTTCTTAATGCAATCTAATGCATTTTCAATCAATATTTCCGTTTCACTACGTGGTATCAATGTATCTGGCGTTGTCATAAGATCAAGTGTCCAAAAAGGCTGACAACCTAAAATATAAGCCATTGGTTCGCCATTTGCTCTTCTTTCAAGTAAAGCGGTGAGTTTGATAAGTAAATGCTTAGGTAATGTAGTATCAGAAAATGCCAAAATAAAAGAACGAGAATGCCCTGTTACAAACTCTAGTAGCAGCATTGCATCTACTTTAGCATTCATAAACGGATCAGCCGTCTTGTTTTTATCTAATTTAGATACAGCCAAACTGATCCAATCAGCATAATTCATTATTAATACCCTAATATCGAATGTATAAAAGTCTTTATAAAAATAAAAGACTGAATTGCTTATAAGCAACATCAGTCCTTTACCACACAAAAATAAAGATTAGTTATTTGAATTATCCTGTTTTACTGAATTTTCAGTATCCTTATTTTTTACACCATCAACTTTCGCTGTTTTCATCTCCTCATCCCAACCAGCCGGCGGTGTAACCGGCTCACGATTCATCAATTGTTTGATCTGCTCTTCTTCAATGGTTTCATATTTCACTAACGCATCTTTCATTGCGTGTAAAATATCCATATTGTCAATTAATAGCTGTCTTGCACGCTCGTAGTTACGAGTAACAATCGCACGCACTTCTTCATCAATAAGATGTGCTGTTTCATCAGACATATGTTTCGCTTTCGCCATTGAGCGTCCTAAGAACACTTCACCTTCATCTTCAGAATAAAGAATTGGCCCTAATTTATCAGAGAAGCCCCACTGGGTAACCATATTACGCGCAATATTTGTTGCGACTTTAATATCATTTGATGCGCCGGTAGAAATATTTTCTTCACCGTAAATCAAATCTTCCGCTAAACGCCCTGCATAAAGGGTGGAAAGTTTACTTTCTAATTGTTTTTGGCTAATGCTTACTTGATCCCCTTCTGGTAAGAAGAAGGTTACCCCTAAAGCACGCCCGCGCGGAATAATGGTGACTTTATGTACTGGATCGTGTTCTGGCACTAAATAACCCACAATGGCGTGTCCTGCTTCGTGATAAGCGGTGGATTCTTTTTGCTTATCCGTCATAATCATTGTGCGGCGTTCAGGCCCCATATTGATTTTATCTTTCGCTTTTTCAAACTCAAGCATTGAAACCAATGGCTTGTTCATTCGTGCAGCAAATAATGCAGCCTCATTCACAAGGTTAGCCAAATCAGCACCTGAATAACCTGGTGTGCCACGCGCAAGGGTCATCGCATTCACATCTGGTGCCACCGGCACTTTACGCATATGCACTTTTAAGATTTGCTCACGCCCTAATACATCTGGCAAGCCCACTACCACTTGACGGTCAAAACGACCTGGACGCGTTAACGCAGGATCAAGCACATCTGGACGGTTGGTTGCAGCGATCACAATCACCCCTTCATTGCCCTCAAAACCGTCCATTTCCACTAACATTTGGTTAAGGGTTTGTTCACGCTCATCGTGTCCACCACCAAGGCCTGCACCACGTTGGCGACCCACTGCATCAATTTCATCAATAAAAATCAAGCAAGGCGCATTTTTCTTCGCTTGTTCAAACATATCACGCACGCGAGAAGCCCCCACGCCGACAAACATTTCTACGAAGTCAGAACCTGAAATAGTGAAAAATGGCACTTTTGCTTCACCTGCAATAGCTTTGGCTAATAGGGTTTTACCTGTTCCCGGTGGACCAACCATTAAAATCCCTTTTGGAATTTTACCGCCCAATTTTTGGAATTTGCTTGGATCACGCAAGAAATCAACGATTTCACCCACTTCTTCTTTGGCTTCATCACAGCCTGCTACATCAGCAAAGGTGGTTTTAATTTGCTCTTTGGTAAGCATTTTGGCACGGCTTTTACCAAAGCTCATCGCCTTGCCGCCACCGCCTTGCATTTGGCGCATAAAGAAGAACCATACGCCAACAAGCAATAACATTGGGAACCAAGAAATTAAAATTTGCGATAAAATACCACGTCTTTCTGGCAACGTTCCTTCTACTTTTACCTTTTTATTTAATAAATCATTCAATAATTTATCGTCATAAATTGGCATTACGGTTGAATATTTTGAACCATCAGATTTAGTAACTTGTAATTCGTTCTCTTCAAATCGCACTTGGCGTACTTGATCATTACCCACATCAGTAATAAAGGTGGTGTAATCGGTAAGATTACCATTCGAACTACCGCTAAAGCCCTGATATGCAGACATCATAACTACTGCAATCACAATCCATAGGACTAAGTTTTTGACCATATCTTTCAAGGTTTGACCTCGTTTTTCTAAGTTAATAATTTGTTACAAGATTACTACATTCATTCCAAAATGAGAAGTTATTGAATTTATAGTTAATATTTGTAACCCGTTGCCACAATATACACCTCACGAGAACGCCCACGAGATGCTTCAGGTTTACGCACTTTAACGACACTAAACAGAGAACGAATTTCTCTTAAATATTCATCAAAGCCCTCACCTTGGAAAACTTTCACAACGAAACTGCCTTTGTGCGCCAATACTTGTTTACACATATCCAAAGCCAGTTCCACTAAATACATTGCACGAGGAATGTCCACTGATGGCATACCACTAAAATTTGGCGCCATATCCGACATTACCACATCAACTTTTGCCTCGCCTACGCGTTCTAGCAAAGCATTCAATACATTTTCTTCACGGAAATCCCCTTGCAGGAAATCAACCCCCACAATAGGATCCATTTCTAAAATATCACAAGCTATCACACGCCCTTTGCCACCAATTTGGCTTACCACATATTGCGACCAGCCACCCGGTGCAGCTCCCAGATCCACCACAGTCATACCCGGTTTAAATAACCGATCCGTTTGCTGAATTTCATCAAGCTTAAAATATGCCCGCGAACGCAGCTTTTGTTTATGTGCTTTTTGCACAAACGGATCTTTAAAATGCTCATTCAACCAACGCGTTGAACTTGCTGAACGTTTTTTCTTTCCCATTATTTCTTAATTTTAGCTTATACCGTACACATTGATATAAGGTCAAAAACACTAAATTTCAAGTTATGAATAATTTTAACATAAAACAACCACAGACTCATATAACTCCCTACCTATGCAATAAAAAGAAGGAATATCTTGGCCCAAACTTTGTTGCGAACTAAGAAGCCTGCAGAATTTATAGACAATTATCAATAAATAAAGTGCGGTACGATTTCTTGATAAAAATATATCACATTGATAAATGTGATGAATTATCCCTATTCTTTGTATGATGAAAAAATGCATAAATATGCGGTAAAATTTGGCTAATCATATTAAGTTGTTGAATAGGAATACCTATTTCAGATTGGGACACTTTATCTTCCGTATTCTCATTAAGTTGATGTAATGCCTGTTGAATGTTACTTAGTAATTTATCAAATACCGCCGCAGATAAAGACTCAATATGCTCTAAAGCATAAATTAATTTCTTGGCAATCGGATAAAACTCAGCCCAAAAATCACTATTATATGAAATATGTTTGATATTTTCTCGATATGCTCCTAACGCTGAAATATAACTCAATAACGAATAATTTAGCTTCAAGATCTCAAATCCACTTTGTAAATAGTCTTGATATTTTTCTGGATTACTATTCATATTTGACATTATTGTACTCAACGCCATTGCATACTCGTGTGCTTTCCTACGGGCAATCCGATACTGTAAACCATCGCACTTTCCAAATTGCAACTGACTTACAATATAAAGCAGGTATTTCCCATCACTCCGTATCGCTTGATGACTTACTTTATTTAATTGTAAATATTTCCAATCTGGCCAAAAATAAGACACGGCGATCCAAGAAATAAACGCCCCTACAAGCGTATCGATCAAGCGTGAATACATCGCAGAATGAATATCAATGCCTATGATATTAAAACTAATCAAGACTTGTAATGTGATAAAAAAAGTAGAAAAGCTATAATTATTGCTACGAAAAAAGAAAAAGAGTGTGCTGGTTGCCACAACTAGACCCATTTGTAGAACTAAAGTCGGCTGAGTATAGGGCAATAAAGAGCCTATAACCACCCCCAAAATAGTCCCAATAATCCGCTGCTTTAAACGTAATTTTGTTGCTGCATAGTTAGGCTGGCATACAAACACAGCAGTAAGCAAAATCCAATAACCCCGATCAAGCTGTAAAAATTCAACAATAGTGCAACAAGTAAAAACAACAATTGAAAGACGCACAGCGTGCCTAAATAGTTGAGAGTCAAAGCTGAAATGACTACGTATCATTAACCAAATATTTCTTATTCCATTAATATCATCATTATCTTGTATTCTTACCCATTTATGATGCTTAGCCATTTCTGAAGGTGTCTGCGACAAATGACGTAATTGCCAATCAACACCTTGTAGATTACTAATCAAGGTTTTCATCGCCGTTTGATTAAAATTTTCATTATGGTGCGTTTCTAAATAATGTTCAAAAGATTGATTAACACCAGATATTGCTCGCTCTAAGCGAGAATTATAAATATAGGCAGTATTATGTTGTAAACTTTGAGCAAAATCACGACAAGCCTGTGCTTGTAATTCTAATAACCGCTGAATTCTAAAAATAAGATCTGTATTTTTTAGCTGACGAGCCAAAACTTGATAATCAAAGTAACTTGAATTTGCCCTCTCATGAATATCTTGAGCAGAAAAATAATAATTGATCATCTGTGTTGTGCGAATATGACGTGCTTGTCCTCGAATGCGATAAAAAAGTGCGGTTCGACAAGCATTAAAGGCATCAACTAACTGACTATTTTTCATCGCTAATAGGATTTGTTTGCTTTCAAGTTGTTCAATATCATCAGGATCAAAAAAAGCAGCTTTTGCTTCTAAATATTCTGCCAGCATCAAAAAAGATTTTGCTACCGCCTCTTGTACTGGTCGATTAGGAAAAAAAAGATATACAATGATAGCCGTTACGCTATATAGCAAAGTGCCCGATAAAATAAGTAATGAATTCATATACCAAACAGATTCCTGCTGGTAAGTCAGCGTTGTATAAAGTGCAACAACTAGTGTGCCAAAAGAAATTGTATTATAACGTTGCCCCACTGCTCCAATCATTGTAAAAACAAATGTTAGCATCGTCATAAGAAGAGTAAATGCCACGCCATTACCTAAAGTGAGTTGTACACTTAAGGTAGAAATCGAAAATGCGATTAACGTATAAAAAATATTTTTGACTCTTCCCGTTAAGCCATTATCTAAATCAGCCAAACCACCTGCAATAATTCCTAGAACTAATGGCATACTTTGTTGAGATATATTTAACATCCACACCGAGAATGTTGCAATATTTACCGCAATAAACACCGGGATTGTCGCAATGACTTTCGCATTTAACCAATTATTCATCTTTACATACCTAAACAACGCATTGGCAAGCTTTACTTATTTTAGTCGTTCTTTTAAATAACCATCATAGTTAGGGATACAAATATCCGTTTCCTGGTGAAATAGCTCGGAATAAATTATAAAATCAGCACTTGCAACATTCATTGCTACAGGAATATTCCAAACGGTTGCAATTCGCATTAACGCTTTTACATCAGGATCATGCGGTACTGCATTCATCGGATCCCAAAAGAAAATTAAAATATCTATTTTTTTCTCCGCAATAAGTGCCCCCAATTGTTGATCTCCGCCCATTGGTCCACTTAACAAGGCATTCACGGTTAAATTCACTTCTGTCTGAATTAAATTTCCCGTTGTACCCGTTGCATAAAGAAAATGCTTCTCAAGTAAAGCGCGGTGTTTTTTACACCAGTTTATTAATTTTTCTTTACAATGATCGTGAGCAACAAGTGCTATATTTTTATGTTTAGAAAGCTGTCTAATCATCTTCTCCTCCGAATAAAAAAGTGAGCATAAAGCCCACTTTTCTTAGATAACAATATTCTTTTATTTCTGTTTAGTTGCCCAATTTAAGAAACGTTTCTGCGTCTCTTTATCGGCCTGTTGGAACCAATATTGTAATTGCTGTTCCACAACATTCTCTCCCTGAACCGTAATTTTTCCTTTTTGAGCTTTTGCCATTGTCGGAACAACTGATGGCATCATATTCACAGCAAACGAAGACACCGCTGCAACAGCACCAGATGCGTTATATTCAGAAAGATTATCAATCAAATTTAAGCCTGGTAAAAAACCTTCTTGTTTTAACTTATCTAGTTTAAAAGGAATTGCCTGACCAGAAACCGTTTTCAAATAAATCACTGGGTGATCATTATAATCTGCCGCCTCACGATCATTTTCAATATGCGGGGCAGAAATGACTAAATCATCTGAATGGCCTTGGAAAGTTACAATAATTGGGTCGGATTCAAATAAAGAACGCTCTGAACCACCAGTTCTGATCACTTCACTCACACGTACTACAACTTGATGAAGCTGAGACTCACTCGCATTGAAAGAGTTTGTTGATTTTAATAAAGATTTACTGGCTTTTTGTCCATCGATAGCTAAAAAATCAACATTAGACGAACTCGTTACAACACCTGCAAAACTTGTTGTACTGGTTAATAATAATGCGGTAGCTAATGCCGCAAAACGAAATTTCATATTAGCTCCTTCCATATAAGGGATAATGTTCTAAGATACCTTAAGAAAATAAGGTTCGGTGAATATGCTATTCTAATTTAGTAAAAATGGAAATAGAAAAAAGCATTTTTACATAAATTTATGATTTAAATTAAAATACAATGCCATTTCATTTACAAATAAACTTCCATTATGACAAATATCAAATCCCCCTATCAATATTCACCACTTCCTTAACGCCGCACTATCACTTTCTCTATGCTCAACCCAACGTTCGCCGTTTTCTGTTTGTTCTTTTTTCCAAAATGGGGCTTTGCTTTTGAGGAAATCCATAATAAATTCATTGGCTTGGTAGGCTTCACCACGGTGTGGTGAACTCACTGCCACGAGAACAATTTCATCGCCCGTATGCAATAGCCCGACACGGTGAATTACGGCGATGCGTAATAATTGCCAACGCTGACAGGCTTCCTCCACGATTTCGCGTAAGGCTTTTTCTGTCATTGCAGGATAATGCTCCAAAAAGAGGCTAGAAACGTTGTCGCCTAAATTCATTTCTCGCACTTTACCCACAAAAATCACTGCAGCCCCAACAGAATGCGGTTCAGCCACCCAACGATAAACGGCATTTTGGTCGAAAGGTGCGCTTTGCACTGCGATTTGAATGTCTGCCATTTTATCCCCCAGTTACCGGTGGGAAGAATGCCACTTCATCGCCATTTTGCACCGCACTTTCAAGGCTGGCGAGGGTTTGGTTAATGGCAACGAGCAGTTTCTCTTTATCTAATGCCAATGCCCATTTTTCCCCTCTAGCACTCAAATGTTGGCGTAACGCTTCCGCATTGGCGAAAGGTTCGTTCACGTCAATACTATCAACACCGATCAATTCGCGAGTTTGTGCGAAAAATAATACTTTTATCATTGCTGTTGTCCTGCTAAAAAATGCCCCGATTTACCACCGCACTTTTCTAAAAGGCGGATATGCTCAATCACGATGTCTTTTTGTACCGCTTTACACATATCATAAATAGTCAATGCCGCAACGCTCACGGCGGTGAGAGCTTCCATTTCAACCCCTGTTTTGCCCGTTAATTTGCACAGACTTTCGATGCGAACTTGGTTGCTTTCAGGCAAAGCGGTCAAAGACACTTCCACCTTTGAGAGCAATAAAGGGTGGCAAAGGGGGATTAAATCCCAAGTGCGTTTTGCCGCTTGAATTCCCGCAATACGGGCGGTGGCGAACACATCGCCTTTGTGATGTTGCCCCGATAAAATCATTTGCAACGTGGCTTCGGACATTGAAACCAAGGCTTCCGCTCGGGCTTCTCGCACCGTATCTTGCTTGGAGGAAACGTCCACCATATTGGCTTCGCCATTGTTATTGATATGAGTGAATTTAGTCATAATTCTTCCTTTGATTAACCGCCAATACTGGCAAGGTGATTTCGCACGCCACTGTCGCCTTGATGTAAAAAATGATGTTCTCGTTTACCTTGCAAAGCGGAAAAAATGCGTGCTTCTAATTGGGCTTGTTGATCGTCATTTTGCAATAAATCCCGCAATTCAATACCCTCTTCGCCAAATAAGCAAAGGTGCAATTTACCTTTTGCGGAAACTCTTAGGCGGTTGCAACTGGCACAAAAATTTTTTTCATAAGGCATTATCAAGCCGATTTCCCCTTGATAATCAGGGTGTTTGAACACTTTGGCAGGGCCGTCTAAATAAGAACGAGTTTGAAGCTGCCAGCCCGCTGCCAACAGTTTATCCGCGAGGATTTGCCCCGAAAGATGATATTGCTGAAAAAATTGATCCATTTCGCCCGTTTGCATTAATTCAATAAAACGCATTTGGATCGGACGGTGTTTGATCCACGCAAGGAATGCCTCAAATTCGTGATCGTTCAGGTTTTTCATCAACACGGCATTCACTTTTACCTTTTCATACCCCACTTCAAAAGCCCGTTCAATGCCTTGCATTATGTCGGCAAATTTATCAATGCCCGTAATGCGTTGAAACATTTTGGGATCAAGGCTATCTACGCTGACGTTAATGGAAGTAATCCCCGCGTTTCGCCAAGCCGCTACCTCTTTTGCCATACGATAACCGTTGGTGGTGAGGGCGATCTGTTTAATATTTTCTGTTTGACGCAGGGTTTCCACAATAGGCAAAAAATCTTTCCGCAAGGTGGGTTCACCGCCTGTAATGCGGATTTTTTCCGTCCCTAAATGGCTGAACGCTCGTACCAAACGGCGAATTTCATTTAAAGTCAGAAAGCTCGGTTTAGTCGGCTCGGGCTGATAACCATTGGGTAAACAATAGTTACAACGAAAATTGCACATATCCGTAATGGACAGTCGCAAATAGTAATATTGGCGAGCAAAACCATCGATAAGACGCGTTTCGCCCACTTGCGTTATGGGAATGCGTTGCATTAGACACCTTTCTAAAATGAGAGGATAAACCGTTTCCAGCGTATCCCTGAGCAATGCTATTCATTGCTGGCATTGTCGCCTTATTTTGTGAGTTAAACGTAGGCGAACAAGCTCGGAGTTATGCGAAAATTTACGCTTATTTTAAGGGGAGAAGGTGATTTTTGCTATACCTCAAATGAGATCTAGGTCAAAAAAAGTAAAATTTTTTGCTTATAAATCAATTATATAAATAAATACATAACGAATTTACGCAAAATTTATACCGCACTTTTATGTAAATTTGTTTATACTTACTGGCAATCAGATGAAAAATTACCGCATAATTTTAAGGAACAACAATGACAGACCTCACCGCACATAGTCGGCACGAAAACCTCGATAACATTAATCATATGGTGGCGATCGGGGGGGGACACGGTCTTGGGCGAGTGATGTCCGCTTTAAGTTTTATGAATGAGCGCCTCACAGGTATTGTTACCACTACGGATAACGGCAGCTCAACGGGGCGTATTCGTCAGCAACAGGGCGGGATCGCGTGGGGCGATTTGCGGAATTGTTTAAATCAAATCATCACCGAACCGAGTACCGCGTCTTCATTGTTTGAATATCGCTTTTCAGGCACGGGGGAACTCGCAGGGCATAATCTCGGTAATTTAATGCTGAAAGCGTTGGAAAATATGCAAATTCGTCCCACGGAGGGGGTGAATTTAATTCGTGATTTGTTACGCGTAAAATCCTTTATTGTGCCGATGTCCGAAAGCCCCGTACATCTTGCCGCCGCCTTGCCCTCTGGCTCGAGTATCGTGGGTGAAGTAGAAATTGATGAGCTGGCAGAGTTGCCTAAATCCATTTTTCTTGTGCCATTGGTTCAAGCGACCCCTGAAGCGGTGCAAGCCATCGAAAAAGCCGAAGTCATCCTTTTCGGGCCGGGTAGCTTTCTCACCAGCATAATGCCGCCGATTTTGTTGCCTGAAATTATCGCTGCCCTCAAGCTGAGCCAAGCGAAGAAAATTTTTATTGATAATTTAGGCATTGAACATAGCCCCTCGGCAGTACTTTCGCTACAAGATCGGATTAACTGGATCAACGAAACCGTTGGGCAAAAGATCATTAACGGAGCAATCGTGCAAAACGGCTTAATGCCTGAAAACCCTGATCCCCAGTTAAAAATTATTGAACGGCGTTTAAGAGCTGACGATATTAGCTACCGCCACGATCGTACACTCCTTTGCAAAGCCATTGATGATTTAATCGGAGAATTTGCCTAAAAACAGGATACATAACAGCTAATTATAATAAATATTATAGCGGATTCGTGCTTCCACATTTCCTGCAGTTTGTGTATACATAAATTTCCAATAATAAACATTATATTTACGGCTTAGTATTGTTTGCCCTGCAGTTAAACTTCCAAACAGGGTAAGTGCATCATAGCTTTTAGAACCATATTGAGCAGAAGGATAATCTGTCTTAAACAATAACGGATCAGATAAAAGCTGTTTAAATCTTACTGGCTGCTGTGTTTGGGCATCTTCCACCATAATATTAACACCTTGAGCATATCCAGCCCCCTCTTTAACATTTAAAATGCCAAGACTATTCTTTTGATCCTCCTTAATCGCATCAGCAAATGCAATATAGGCGTTTTTTATATCCACCCCAGAACAGTCCAAACGAATAGTAAAATCTCCTCCCTTGATTTTTTGGTTATTTTGAATATCTGACAACATCACAGGTGATAAAGTTACCGTTTGAGAAGAAGCAGATGACAAGCTACAAGTTCGAGAAATACGGAATGAAGCATCTTCTGCTGTTGTTAATGTAAAGCCGGTAAAGGCATTATATAGCGATCTATGATCTCTAAACTCCCCTTCATGCCCAGCTTCTCGGCTTCCCGTCGTACAAAACAATGTCATCACACCTAATTTCGTTCCCTTTTTCACTGTATAATCAATAGCTTGTCGATAAAGTGCCTCATCTTTTAAACTAAGTTCTAAAGTAAAATACATCGATTGCGAGCCACTTACAGGAAAACGCTGATAAGGATCATTGTCATACACTTTCATATCATTAATTAAAATTCGCTGATTAAAGAACTTATTGTCTATATTTAAAGCGAGAGGATAAAATTTGACTTCCATATGATATTTATCAACGGGGCTTCTATATTCCCCATGCTGTAAACAATAACGTTCAGAATTTTCTAACCGCCAACTATAAATAATTTTTTTCTTTGCCATTTCAGGGAAAGGAAAAATATTCGCGACTTCTTGGTGATGTGTAACTGGCTTTGTTACCCCATTTCTTACTTCTTCAGGAATACCGACTGTAATCCCATCAATAGTCATTGTTGCTGCTTTTACCTCTGGTAAAAGAATAAAAAATAAACTACATATCCCCATTAATATTATTTGCTTTTTCATTTTGTTTCCTTAATAAAATTGGCATTTCACAGGCATAACTAAAGGTTTTCCATTATTCGTATTAGATGGGATTTGGTAATCAATACGACAACGTTTCTCTCCCCAAATGATATTTAACTGTCCTATAGGGGCAATACCACGCGTATAAATTTTCCCCCCTTGTGCTAGCATACCTACAGATTTATTTTCTTGATCAACAACATCTGTTCCTAAAGGAGGCAAATCGTCTTTATTCGTTATTTCAAAAAAGACAACATTACCAATCTTAGTGGAAAAATTTACCAACATTGCTTGATTTGCACGGGGAATCAATTGCTGTTCGGTGGCAGATAATTCAACATTTCCAGGTAAATCATCTAATCCCACATAATTAATCGTATAAGGATCAACATAAGGCACAATGCCATTACCGAAATAATCCACTTCATTTCCAATTGAACCGCGAATTTTTGCCCCTCTTGCCCCTTTTGCGTGAATAATAGCAAAGGTTTCGCCTAAATCATTTGCTAGCGTAATGCCTTTAGAATGCAAAACAACCGCTCCCGATACGCCTATCGATAATTGCTTATTGCCTTTATTAGTTTGGCTCCAAGAACTATCCACTCTAGCGAGAGAGCCTAAATAACTTTGACTAAAAATAAGATTACTCGTTTTACTTGCCTGCTGTTTACCCACAGAAAGGTTATAGCTATAACGTCGTTCCTGTCCCAATGAACCAGAAAGCGAAGTGTAAGCAGCATAACCATTACTTTTCACATAATTTATATTTTGAGAAAGGTAGGAAACAGAATCATCATTTCCAAGTGGTAATGACAAGCTCAAATAAATTCGTTGATCGTTATGACTAAAATTATTTTTTACCTGCGTAAAAGAGAGGCTATAATTTAAACGCTTATAAGTATTGCTATACCCTATCTGATATTCATTTTGCTTTTTACTCGTTCCCCAATAAGTATAAGTACTCCCAGTTAAATAGGCACTCCCCATTTTTCATTAAATGTTTGATTAATTGACACTTGAAACTGATTTTTAGGACGATAACCATTAGCCGAAGAGATACCAATCGGTTGATCTAACATTGACGCATTATTTGCTAACATCACATCTTGCAAACTGTAATAATAGCGGGAGAGGTAACGATAAGTCGCTAATGTCACATTCGTGTTTGTAGGTTCAAGCCTCGTATTATAATTAAAAGATAAACTATACCCTTTATATTTATCTTGCGATGTTATTGTTTTAAAACGAGCATTTGAAAAGATAGAATTCGCTGAGAACGCCCCAATTGGCGTATTAAAAGCAAGCCCTATTAATTCGGAATGATAATTCTTGGCGAGAATCCCTCCCACATTCAATGTTAAATTATTATTTACACCATATTGCCAAGTGACTTGAGCAACATTCTCCTTAAACACCCGCTGTCCATAGCGGTAACGTCCCATTGCAATTTGGTAATTACTGTATCCAGGGCGAATAAGCTGAACTGCCGCTGTAAAGGGAACAGTAAAACTGCGTTTTTCTCCATTTGCTTCTAAAATCTCAACGAGCAAATCACCGCCATAACCTGTCGGATATAAATCATCTATCGTAAAAGGCCCTGCAGGAACAGCAATCTCACGAAGAATATTCCCATTTTGTCGAATAGTGACTACCGCATTAGAATTTGCCACCCCTCGAATTGTTGGGGCATAGCCTCGAACAGAGGTTGCCAGCATTCGATCATCGGATGTTAATTGCACGCCTCGAATCGCAATGCTATCCATCAACGCCCCTGTGGTATAAAAATCCCCTATCGTAAATTGCCCGCGTAAAGCTGGCACATCGTGCTGAGCGTAAGTAGAAATCTTTTGATAAGGAGCTCTTTTCTGCTTATCCCAACTCACATTTCCACGATGACGGAATGACCACCCAAATATATTCACCCCCGCATTAATACCTAAATAAGTTTGATATGCTTGGGTATGTAAATAACTATAGCGATAATGGGTAGCGTCATAGCGTAAAAAAGCAACTGGCACGCCACTTTGCCATTGAATAGGCGAAATATAGCCTGGTGGCCGTTGTTCAACAAATGCTTGGGGAATATCCACATCTAAACGAAACTCACCGAGATCAAAATGAACCTTTGCCTTTGGAACTTTTTGAGTAAAAATCACGCATTGCAAGCCAGGTACAACCTTATCGGTCGCTAAAGCCATCTTTCTCAAATCAAGCAATTCTAATAACGTTTCGCTGGCACATAATACGCTTTTATTTTGTGCATTATCCTCAACAAAGTGAAGACGAATCCGCCCACGCAATTCATTATTCAAATACACATCAGAAAGATATTCACCTGCTGGAATCGGATTGCCATAACTAAACCGACTCATATCAATATTTTCTTTATTTTGATTGCCATATAAAAAGCCCGCATCAAATTCTGCATACTCCACATCTTCTGCATAGCCATTTAAGCCTAATACGCAAAATAGCAAACAATAAAGCCGATTTAATTTGAATGACATAAACACCGCACTTAATTTTTCTTTTCTGCTAATAATCACTGTAGTGGGCTCGTCCCAGTTTGACGACCACCATAATCATTAATCACTGTCCAATTAATATTTTTAACTTGTTTTAGTGAATGATTAACATTAAACGAGGCTTGTGAAAAAGGTGCTACCATTCCTGCACGGGGTAAAGTAACGTTATTTTTTCCCTGTAAAAGCTCAATGTTACTATAAGTAATGTAATAAGGGGTTGGATTTTCAGCCACCACTTGTTTACCAACAATTTTCCATTTCACTTGTTGGAAAGCCGCTTCCAATGGCATAGATAACGTTATTGGACGGAAAAACAATTTAATCCGACTACGCAAGGCAATTTGCAAATAGTTTTTGCTTTTATCTTTCGGATTAGGAGGAATATCCATCACATTTAAATAAAAAATGCTTTCTCTGTCAGAGGGTAACGGCTCCCCTGTATAAGTTAAACGCAAGGTTTGTCCTTTATTCCCCTCAATACGGGCAATCGGTGGGGTAATTAAAAACGGGGCATTAATTTGTTCGGGGGAAGCATCAGGATCGCCCATATCAATCCAAGCCTGCATTAAGGCGGGAACATCGCCCACATTGTTAAGTTGCACATTCACATAAGGTTGATCTGAGGGATAAACCACTCTTGTTCCCGTTATTACAATATTTGCAAAACTTTTTACCCCCAAAAATGCTAAACAAAGACATAGCCATCTGTTGAACATTCATCACTCCATTTATCAAAACTGTAAAGAAAAATCGGGCATTATCTCAGCCCGATAAAATAAGAAAAGCTTAAACTTGAGTTATTGATAATCAATAATATATTTTACCTGAGCCTGTACATCCCCAGCACTTGCTACACCCTCAGCGTAATAGCGAGCTTTATAAAGAAGTGTAGCCGTGCCACTAGAACCAGATTTAGAAAATGGATATTTATCAGCCCCTTGACTACCTGACTTTTCTATAGGGTTAATAGGTGTTCCACTCATTGTAACTAACTGTACAGTCACATTTTGTGCTTTTGAGCCACTTGCTTTATTTTCTAAACGCCCATTAGTCGTTACATTATCATCATTATAAAAAAAGGCACCAGCTTCAGTGACACTATCAAGTCCAGAGCAATCTTTCAAAACAATTTTAAATGTTGTATCGCCCGCTGTATTTCCTTGGCTAGCTAATAAAGATTTAGAAACATGAGGTAAAGTAACAGTAATATTAGGATTTCCTAATCCATCTTCTACAGTACAAGTTGTTTCAAGCACTTTACCATTGATTGTAATTAATCCTGTAGCCCCATTACTATAATTATCCGCAAACGTACTTTGAGTTGCAAAACCTAATGCTGCTCCAATTAATGTGGTTAAAACCAATTTTTTCATTATAAATTCTCCTTAGGGTGTATTGACTTTTTAAAAAGAATTGAATACTAACATGCGGGGGGGGGGTAGCAAGTAAAATTAACTAAAAATAGGAATAATGTTTCATAAATTATTCAATTACATCTAAAAAAACAGGCAAATGACGCTTTTTTCTCAATAAATGGATTATAAATGCGACATTTTTTCCTTGTAGCTCACATCATTTTTCTTTCAGAAACAAAAAAGGCAGAATGTCTTCTGCCTTTTTCCTTTTTATATTAGTCAAAATTGATGAATACCCTATTGCCCCAAATTGATTAATTGTTTCGCGAGGCTGTCTGCTAATTTTTGATAACCTTGAGGAGTAAAATGTATGCCATCAGAACGAGCTAATCCCATTTTTTGCCACTGTTGCATTGAGCACTGCCCTCCCATACTTTCTTGCAATGACCAATAAAATAATTTCTCCGATTGAGCAATTTTTTTCTGTAATGCTTGCATTCGGTCTAACTGCTTAGGTTGTTCACAATGTCCAAGCCCTTTATCTAACGCATTGGGAGCCCCCAAAATTAAGATTCCTGCATTGGGCAATGCTTTGCGTATTTCCTTAATTTGCTGTCGCCACATTTGTTCTGTTTTAGCGAGGTCTAGCTGTTCATCAAATGCCTCATTTGTCCCATATGCTAAGATAATCAAATCCGCATTCATTTGTTTAAGATCTAATGCCCAATCTTTTCGCCATTTTTGCCATTCACTAAACCGACCACCGTTCAATCCTAACGCCGAAAGCGTAATACCTGAATGCCCAGTTTCAAGATTAATCAAGCCAATTTGCCATAAATCATTTGCATTTGTTTGATACGTCAATGGCAAGGTAACATCTAAAGAGAAATAATGCCATTGATTGGAATCAGGATTAAAATACGCACTTTTTCCCATTGCGTCAGTAATCTGCAATGGTGAGTGAGTTAAAAGTGGATAAAGAGAAAAGGTTGCGTGGTAGGCTGTTTTCGCCGCTTTAGTAATTTCAATGGTTACGGCTTCTTTTCCCTGTGAAAACGCTGTTACCCCACCAAGCGGAAAATCCGTTTTTTCTTTCCTACTTGTCATTGTTTGCCAGCCTTTACCTCGGTAAATCACCCCATCTATACGCTGTCCTTTTACTCGGTTTGGATATATCCACCCTATTCCTGCATTCCCCCAATAAGCTTGCAATCTTTTGCGTAATTGACTGGTAAAAAAATCTGCAGCTGTATGCGAATCCCCAAATTGAACAATTCGAAATACTCCTTGCTTTTCTTGTTTTACCCGTTGTAATTTAAGCAACCAAGGTTGCGTTGTTTCGCCATAATTTATTAACCCTGTTTCTTTTGTGCTAGATATGGCACAACCTACTAATAGCATTACAATACCAACGAAAAAAAAATATTTCACTTTATTCATTTTACGCTCTAATCATCATTTCTAAATTCAATCAGTTCAAAAAGTTGTTGTGCTAAATATTGCTGACCTTTTAAGGAAAAATGAATACCATCTTTGCTCCTTACACGGGTATTTTTTCCATTAATTTCAATACTATCCGTATATTTTTCCCCCTTACTTAATAAATAATCCGTCGGAAACCAATGCGCATAGCCGTTTGTTTCTTCAAAATAGAGATTATCAATATAGCGAGTCTGTTTATTTAATTTTTTAGATTTCATAAATGGAATACCTAGCCAAATTATCTCTACATTATTGTTTTTCGCCGCTTGCACAATGCGTTGAATTCTTTTCCTATAAAGCGTTTCCCATTCTGGTGATTTAAATTTAACATAACGCCAAGCGGGTTCACCAGGCATATCCCAAGGGTCATTAGGACCTAAGAATAAAATAAGTAACTTAATATTCTGATTTTTGGTTAATGTAGTTTCAATCGTTTTAGGCCAGTCAAAGGCATTGGGGTAAGATAACCCCGTGCTTTGTTTACTTAAATCAATAGAGTTAATGCCGTATTGATTTTTTAATTCACGCCGTAAATGTGGAGCAATCCCTTGCATCAAAGAATCTCCCGCAAAAAAGACAATATCTCCTTTTTGTAGCACGATTTTGTTATTTTTCTCAGTTTGGTTCTGCCCTGTTATCGTCAATTCCTCTTCATTTTTTGGAATTTGAGATTTTGATGTATCCGCAATCATATTAGCTGAAAGATCAATAACAGAGGCACTTTCTCCCTTTTCTAAGCCCATTTGATTTAAAGATCCCTCTCTAGGCATTATTTTTTCATCTTGCTGTAAAACAAGTTTATCTAGTTTTTGCCCTGTTTGAGGCTGTATCGGTAAAGATAATGTAGATTCTGGCTCTATGCTATCTCCATCTTGCTCAGCTTTAGGCATAAAATAAAGTGCGGTTATTTTTTCATATAGATTTGTTGCTTTTTGCTGCACTATCGCACCACCTTGCCAAAAAGGTAAAGGATTTAAAATCCTAAGAGGGCTTTCCTGGTGATACACTTGTTGCCAGTAGCGATTAATTGAAGCTTGACTAAACCACAATAAAATAATACCTACAAAAAATAAAAGCGTGGCGACGTGATACCATTTTGTTTGCTGTTCAAAAGTTTGCATAAATAAATCCCGGTATTCCTGATGGCGATGCAATAATAATGATGAGCATTACAATAATCATTGGTAATGCAAGCATAAAAACGGGTAATCTTGAAAAGGCGTTGATTATGAAGGCCGAAAATCGATTTAATAAAGGATAAAAAATCAATATACCAAACATTACACTTAAGAAAAGAATAAGATTATTTTCAGGTAAATGCCATTCATTATGAAATAATGCTGAAAAAATCAAGGTAGTTTCTTCTAATGAGGCACTTCCAAAAATAACGAAGGTAAATACGACAAAATGAAAAGTGAGAAAAATGCCAATCGCGTTTCCCCACCATTCATTAAGAGGCAAAAACCGATTTAGGTTAAAACGTTGAATGCAGTTGAAAAGAATTAATCCTATGCCGTGTAGCAATCCCCATAAAAAGAAATTCCATCCATAGCCATGCCAAACCCCTGAGAGGATCATTGCAATTAAGATATTCCTTGATTGTTTTATAAAAGAACAGCGATTTCCGCCTAAAGGGATATAAATATAGTCTCTTATCCACGTTGATAAAGAAATATGCCACCTTTCCCAAAAGGCTTTTAAATTAACCGCTCTTAGAGGCATAAAAAAATTGCTTGGAAGTCTAAATCCCAAAAGCATAGCAAGCCCAATTACTATATCGGTATAGCCTGAAAAATCTAAAAAAAGTTGTATGGTATAACCATATATCGCAGATAATACGCTGATTCCATCATATTGAAATGGGTTATCAAAAACGGGGGTAACAATGTTATCTGCCAAAATCGTGCTAAACCACCACTTTTTTGCAATACCAAGAATAATAAGATAAATCGCTAAAACAGGTGAAAGCATTTGTCGAGGGGTTAAGGTTTGTATTTGTTCCCCCATTCCTATTTGTTCGCCTAAATAAGAACGGCTTTTACTAATACGAGCGATAGGACCAGATGTAACAGTCAAGAAGAAGCTAAAATAGAGTAAAGTTTGGCTAAAAGTGAGTTTTCTCGTTTGTTTTTTATACAGAGCGACCAAATAAGCAATTCCCTGAAAACTATAGTATGAAATGCCTAATGGAAAAAGAATATCCACACTCTCCGTACCTAATCGTTGCTGTAATTCAGGTCTGAAAAAATCAAAGTATTTAAAGAAACATAAAAAAAGCAATGTGAATACAATGCCTAAAATCAAACAATAATAACGTCTTTTTTCTTGCAGCATTTTCTCCATAAACGTTGAAACCACCGCGATGAAAACACTATAGACAAAAACAGCATATAAAAAGCACGGTTCCAGAAGGTAAAGCCCCATCAGGCTAAAAACGAGCAGTAGCCTATTCTGCCATACTATGTGCTTTTGTAATAACCAATAAGTACAGAATAAAAAAAAGAAACAAACAAAAAATTCTATGGATAACAATTGCATAGGACTCTCATCACTAAATGGCTACATTACCATAACAGTACATTTATTTAAGCAAGGTCAAAAATTCTTTTCTTGTTTCGCGATCATCAAGGAAAACTCCGCCAAAGGCAGACGTTACCGTATAGCTATTGCTATCCTTAATGCCACGACATTTCACACAAAAATGGGTTGCCTTGACATACACTGCCACATCATCGGTTTCTAAAATTGTTTGGAAAGCCAGCAAAATTTGTTCGGTTAAACGTTCTTGCACTTGCGGACGCTGAGCAAAAAACGCCACTACGCGATTAATTTTCGATAACCCGATCACCCATTTTTTCGGATAATACGCCACAGACACCGTGCCATCAATGGTAACAAAATGATGTTCGCAAGTGCTGGTGAGCGTAACATCATTCACTAGCACCATTTCACTCACTTTCATTCGGTTTTCAATATTGGTGATTTTCGGAAAGTTGGCATAATCTAAACCGCTAAAAATTTCATCAACGAACATTTTAGCTAAGCGGACAGGGGTTTCCTCAAGGCTATCATCACGCAAATCTAAGCCGATTAACTTCATCACTTCACGCATATGTTGCTCAATGCCCTCACGGCGTTGTGATTTTGTTAGGGACGTGTCGATCATCGGGGTTTCAATGCCCTTGCTCAGCAATGCTTGGCGAACCTTTTCCGCTTCGGGTGAAATTTTACTCATTAACTACTCTCCAATTTCAAATTGGGCTATTCTATCAAAGTCTAAAACAATAATAAAATGAGAATAATAGTTAATTTATATGAAAAAAATGCGTAAAATAAATCCCCTCTTTCACCTTTACAACCAATGATAGGACGATGTTATGTTGAGCATTGAACAAGCCTTAGACCAAATGTTATCCCAGCTCCCCGCCCCGCAACACAGCGAGATCTTACCCCTTGCGGTAGCAAGCCAGCGTATTTGTGCCGCAGATATGATTTCGCCGATTAATGTCCCCGCGTTTGATAATTCTGCAATGGACGGTTATGCCGTTCGTCTGGCGGATCTGGCTCAATCCCATCGCTTGAGTGTTGCGGGAAAAGCCTTTGCGGGTAATCCGTTTAAGGGGGAATGGCAACCACAAAGTGCGGTCAGAATTATGACGGGTGCGATGATCCCCGAAGGCACTGACGCGGTGGTAATGCAAGAAAATGTTCAACTTAACGAAGACGGCACGATCACCCTTAATGAAACGCCAAAGCTAGGGCAAAATATCCGCCGTGCGGGGGAAGATGTAAAACAAGGTGAGGTAGTGCTAAAAATGGGAGAAAAACTGACCGCACTTTCTCTCCCGCTGCTTGCCTCGCTAGGCATTGCGGAAGTGCCTGTGTTTCCCCGTTTAAAAGTCGCCATTCTTTCAACGGGTGATGAACTCGTCCCTGTTGGTGAACCGCTTTCTGAGGGCAAAATTTATGACACCAACCGCTTCACCGTGAAACTCTTGTTGGAAAAATTACCTTGTGAAGTTCTCGATTTTGGCATTCTGCCTGATGATGAAGCCTTGTTTGAAAACGCCTTTTTGCAAGCACAAGAACAGGCGGATTTGGTGATCACCAGCGGCGGGGTTTCCGTTGGCGAAGCGGATTTCACCAAAGACATTTTAGAAAAACTCGGCACAGTGAATTTTTGGAAAATCGCAATGAAACCCGGCAAACCTTTTGCTTTTGGCAAACTGGAAAACGCGTGGTTCTGTGGCTTACCGGGTAATCCTGTATCGGCATTAGTTACCTTCTATCAACTTGTTCAACCTGCCATCGCCAAACTCAGCGGTTATAGCCAATGGCAAATGCCCCCACAACTCAATGCCATTGCGAGCGAAAATCTGAAAAAAGGTGTGGGACGCAAAGATTTTCAGCGTGGCTTCTATTGGCTGAATGAAAATGGACAGCTTGAAGTGAAAGCCGTAGGTTTTCAAGGCTCTCATATGTTTAGTGCCTTTATTGAAAGCAACTGTTTTATCCTGTTGGAAGCCGAACGCGGCAATGTGCAAGCGGGCGAAGTGGTTACCATTCAACCTTTTAACGAATTATTGAGCTAATAATGATCGAATTAACCCCCGAAGAAGAACTCCGTTACAACCGCCAAATTGTGCTGAAAGCCATTGATTTTGACGGTCAAGAAACCCTAAAAGACAGCACAATGCTGATAATGGGCTTGGGCGGCTTAGGTTGTGCCGCAAGCCAATATCTCGCCGTAGCAGGCGTTGGCAAATTAATTTTGGTGGATTTTGACACTGTCGCACTTTCCAATTTACAACGCCAAGTTTTGCACGATGATAGCCGTTTAGCAATGCCGAAAGTGGAGTCGGCAAAGCTGAGCTTGCAGCGGCTTAACCCTCACGTTCATATCGAAACTATACCGCAGAAATTAGCCGATGCCGACTTGCTCGCTTTGCTTCCCAGCGTGGATATTGTGCTGGATTGCACGGACAATTTAGACAGCCGCAACCAGTTAGATCGCTGTTGCCAGCAATGCAAAACCCCATTAATTTCAGGGGCGGCGATCCGAATGGAGGGGCAAGTTTCGGTGTTCACCTATGAAGACAATACCCTAACCTATCATCAACTTAGCCAACTTTTCGGCAATGCCCCGCTAAGCTGCGTAGAAACTGGCGTACTTTCTCCGATTGTAGGAATTATTGGCTCAATCCAAGCCCTTGAAGCGATCAAAGTGCGGTTAAAAATTGGCGAGAATTTATGCGGACGATTACTACTGATTGATGGCTTAACGATGAAAGTTCGTGAAATCAACATTCCACAGACACTCACAAATAACAAAAACGGATAAAAAATGTTTGAAGGATTACTTATCGTACTTGCCCCAATGTGCTTTGGCTATCTGGTTAAAACCCAAAACGCCGCCCTTTTGCAACGCATTAATCAAATCGTAATGGTCTTGCTCTATGCTATTTTGTTCATTATGGGCGTGTCTTTGGGGCATTTGGACGATCTTACCCGCACATTACCGCGTATTGGCATTTCTGCCCTCACTTTTGCGGTAATCATTCAGCTTTGCAATCTCATGGGGTTAATCATCTATGACAAACGCGTCCCCCTCCCGCTCAAACGATTAGGCAAAGATCTCCCCTCTCGCGGTCGATTATTATTAGACAGTGCCAAGCTTTGCTCAATGGTGTTGCTCGGTTTTGTGGTCGGGCTTTTCACCAAAAAATGGCTCGCTTTCCCTTTTAGCACAAGTACTTACGCCCTCGTGTTACTGATTTTTTTCGTCGGCATACAACTACGCAATAACGGCATCGCACTTAAAGAAGTGCTATTCAACAAACGCGGGCTTTACACGGGCATCATCTTTATTTTCACCTCCTTGATCGGTGGCGTGATCTCTGCTTATGTACTCCATTTGCCAATCACTCAAGGGCTTGCTATTGCTTCGGGATTTGGCTGGTACTCCCTCTCTAGCGTTGTGATTAATGATGCGTGGGGGCCTGTTTTCGGCAGCATCGCCTTTTTCAATGATCTTTCCAGAGAAATTTTGAGCCTGTTCGTCATTCCCTTTTTTATGTTTAACTACCGCTCCACCGCCGTAGGGCTAGCAGGGGCAACTGCCCTTGATTGCACCTTGCCAATTATCCAACGTTCAGGTGGCATTGAAGTTGTCCCCCTTGCGATCAGCTTTGGTTTTATCACCAATATTGTCCCGCCCATTTTGCTGGTATTTTTATCCTCCATTCCCCTCAACTAAAACTAAAAGTGCGGTCAAAAAAATGTGAGTTTTTCGCACCGCACTTTTCCATATACGAAATGCAATGAGAACTGTTCTTCTATAGCGAATAGTTCTTATTAAAATTCTCTTTAAAAATTAATAACTTACAAATATTTTTTCTTGCAAAATAGAAAAAATTGACTAAACTATGCACATTATTTAATCCATTCAGGAAAGGAGTTAGCTTATGTTAAAAGCCGCGATCGCTCAAAAATTAAATGAGCAAATTAATTTGGAGTTTTATTCTTCCAACGTCTATTTACAAATGAGTGCTTGGTGTAGTGCAAAAGGTTATGAAGGGGCTGCCGCCTTTTTATTACGCCACGCTGATGAAGAAATGATGCATATGCAAAAATTATTTACTTATGTGAATGAAACCAGCGGAATGCCGATTTTAGGCAAAATTGAAGCCCCAAAAAATGATTATCAATCCTTAAAAGAAGTGTTTGAAATCACCCTTGAACACGAAAAATTCGTTACCGCAAAAATTAATGAATTAGTGGAAGTCACCTTTGAAAATAAAGACTACTCTACTTTCAATTTCCTACAATGGTATGTGGCAGAGCAACACGAGGAAGAAAAATTATTCAATAGCATTATTGATAAATTTAACCTTGTCGGCGAAGACGGGCGTGGGCTTTACTATATTGATCGTGATCTTGCGACATTAGAATAAAAAGGAGAAAAAAATGCTATCTAACAATGTGATCCAATTATTAAACGACCAAATGAATTTGGAATTTTATTCTTCAAACCTTTATTTGCAAATGAGTGCGTGGTGTGAGCAACAAGGCTTTGAAGGGGCAGCACAGTTTTTATCCGCACACGCGGCGGAAGAAATGCAACATATGCGTAAACTGTTCACCTATTTAACCGAAACTGGGGCGTTGCCAATTATCAGCGAAATTGAAGCACCACCACAGGAGTTTACTTCATTAAAACAAGTCATTGAGCTGACTTATGAGCACGAAAAATTGATTACGCGTAAAATTAATGAACTTGTTGGCCGTACCTTTGAAGAAAAAGACTTCTCCGCGTTCAATTTCCTACAATGGTATGTGGCTGAACAACACGAAGAAGAAAAATTATTCAGTAGTATTTTAGATAAGCTTAATTTATTGGGTGATGACGGTAAAGGATTATTCCTTGTAGATAAAGATCTTGCAAAATTAGCACTTAACCACGCCTAATTATAAGAGCCAGTTACTCACTGGCTCTTTCCTTATCAGAAATTTGCTGATTTTCCACCGCACTTTGATTTTTATCATAATGACAAGTGCGGTAGAAAAATGCGGAAAGTAAAACAAAAAGCATTAAAATAATTTGTATTAAACGTTTCTTAGTGAGCTTTTCAACTGCCATTCTTTTTTCCTTAACAATTATTTAACTATTTAAAACTTCTTAATTTTTTCATTTGATGATATGATTTATTGAGTTAGATCAATTTTATATAATATTTTCTATTTTATCGAATGATTTGAGGATCAAATGAAAATTTTAGCCAATGAGAGTAAAATTGGGCGTCGCGTTCAATCTGGAGGCTGTGCTATTCACTGCCAAGACTGTAGTATTAGCCAGCTCTGTATTCCTTTTACGTTAAATGAACACGAGTTAAACCAACTTGATAATATTATAGAACGTAAAAAACCAATTCAGAAATCTCAGCTTCTCTTTAAAGCGGGCGATCCTCTTGAATCTCTTTATGCTATCCGCTCAGGAACTATTAAATCCTACACGATTAGTGAAACAGGTGAAGAACAAATCATTTCCTTTCATCTACCTAGTGACCTTGTTGGTTTTGATGCCATTATAAATATGAAACATCCTAGTTTTTCTCAGGCATTAGAAACCGCAATGGTATGCGAAATCCCTTTCGATATTTTAGACGATCTTTCAGGCAAAATGCCTAAGCTTCGCTTGCAAATTATGCGACTAATGAGTAACGAAATCAAAATCGATCAAGAAATGATCTTGCTTTTATCAAAAATGAATGCTGAAGAACGCTTAGCCGCTTTTATCCATAATCTTTCTCGTCGCTATTCAGCTAGAGGATTCTCAGCCCGTGAATTTCGTCTAACAATGACGCGTAGTGACATAGGGAATTATCTAGGCCTCAC
Organism: Avibacterium paragallinarum; assembly: GCF_011765605.1. Classification (NCBI taxonomy): domain Bacteria; kingdom Pseudomonadati; phylum Pseudomonadota; class Gammaproteobacteria; order Pasteurellales; family Pasteurellaceae; genus Avibacterium; species Avibacterium paragallinarum. The sequence continues at coordinate 897,836 of NZ_CP050316.1, read as the reverse complement.
TGTTGAAACAATTAGCCGTTTACTTGGGCGGTTCCAAAAATCAGGAATGTTATCTGTGCAAGGTAAATATATCACTATTAATAATATGGCAGAGCTATCCGAACTAGCGGGTATAACTAAAACACCAATTCAAGTAATTAGCTAATGGTTGATTATTCTAATTAGTGTAACAATATGTTGCACTAGATCATATTTTAACTCTTAATAGCTTGTTATTTTTAAGAATCTTGCCTATGCTAAAGAATATTCTACTGTCCTTGGAGCATTTTATGAAATTTAAAAATATACTTGTTATCTTAAATCCTGAAAATGAGAAACAATATGCCTTAGCTAGAGCCGTACGCCTAGTTAATGAACAAAATAGCGATGCACCAGTAAAAATTACAACCTTTATGACAGTCTATGATCTATCCTATGAGATGTCTACATTGCTATCTCCTGAAGAACGTCATCTGATGCATCAAGGTGTTATTACTCAACGACAAAAAATGATCCAACCTTATTTCGAAAAATATAAATCTCCTAATATTGAATTTAACTCCATCGTTGTTTGGAGTAATAATGAAGCTGAAGCTGCTGTTTCTGAAATTGCAAAGGTTAATTATGATCTTGTCGTTAAATATACTCAACAAGAAAGTATTAGCTCATTAATATTTACGCCAATGGATTGGCAACTATTAAGAAAATGCCCTATTCCAATAATGCTTATCAGAGATGGAGACTGGCGACATCAACGCCGAATCCTTATTGCGGTGAATGTTGCTGATAATGATGACAACCACATATTAATAAACAAGAAATTAGTTTATCTAGGCTTGGATCTTGCGGATATTTTAGAACGTGGAAATATTCATCTTGTTACCGCATATCCCCCTGCCCCAATTAATATGGCTATTGACCTTCCTGAATTTAATTCCACTGATTGTAGTAATAGTATCCGAAATCAATATTTACTTAATATGAAAGAATTGAGACAAAAATTTGGAATTGATGAAGCACATACCCATGTTAAAGAGGGATTCCCTGAAGATGTTATCCCTGAAGTAGCAAAAGAAATTGAGGCCGAAATCGTTGTACTTGGTACAATAGGCAGGACAGGACTCTCCGCAGCACTTTTAGGTAATACTGCAGAACAAGTCATTAATAAATTAAATTGTAGCCTTTTAGCTATTAAACCGAACTGTTCCCAACATAATAAAAAAGCTGATTACAACATTGAAATCAGCTTTTTTATCGATTTAATTATAAGATAAACTATTTCTTATAAAGAATAGCTGGTCCTACAATCCCACCTTCTTGATTAGGCATTTTTTCAGTTTCTACTACTCCAGATGAAGCTATTTCTACGCGTCTATTGGCTCGTAAACAATCTTTTAAAGCTTGACCTGTAACCCCATTACAGAATTTAACCTGATATGCTTTTCCATAACCAATTGCTTCTATATTCGCTTTAACTCCCTGCTGGATTAAACGAGCTTTAGCTTGTTCAGCACGACGCTTAGAAAGAGCTAAATTATATTCAACAGAACCGATAGGATCAGTATGTCCAGAAACTTTTACTTCCTTCGCTCCTACCTCTTTCAATTCTTTAGCAACTGCATCAATTGTAGCTAATCCTTTTTCAGTTAAGTTATATTTGTCAAAATCAAATAAAACATCACTTTTTAAATTGAAAGATAAACTGCCATTACAACCATTTGGATACCAAAAGAAATTTTGTGCATTCATTTCCGTATCAAACAAAATTTTGTATTGACACACCTTATGTTCACCATTTTCACGATAGTTGAATACGTAGTCCCATTCACGCACACCAAACAATCCTTCAGCGAAATGAGGACGCCCGATCAAATTATAAAGTTGATCCTTATTCATTCCTCTTTCAATCATACGAATGTTATCCCAATTTGGCCAAGAACCATATTGTGTTCCATTATGATTAAAAGTGGAGTCTTCAATTTTTGGCCAAACCAAATGCTCTGATGTCCCTTCATCTGTTACTTCGCTCAAATTACCACAAGCAGTGAGAGTGCTTACCGCAAGGGCAGAAACAAGAAAATATGAAAATTTCATTTAACGTACCTTTAAGTTAATAAATATATGTCTATGTAATTCTAAAACTTATCAAAAAACATTATATCATCCTATAGTAATCATAATTTTTAACAAAGTAAACTTAAATTTAAATAGTTTAACTATTATTCGCTATAATTATAAATTTTATAACCTAGATTAGGTAGATTAGAGAATAATATACTCAAAAACTTTGTATTTATTATTTCTAAATAAAGGAATATATAAAAAATGAAAAGTTAAAGATAAGAGATAAAATCTGTGCCATAGCAACAGGCACAGATTATATCAGAGAAAAATAGTTTTTATTCGTCAATAGTACGTAGTAACTCGTTGATTCCAACTTTACCTAAAGTTTTTGCATCGACTTTCTTCACAATAACTGCACAATATAAGCTGTATTTACCACATTTGGAAGGTAAGCTACCAGATACTACAACAGAACCCGCTGGAACGCGTCCATAAAAAATTTCACCTGTTTCACGATCATAAATTTTGGTTGATTGCCCGATAAATACGCCCATTGAAATAACGCATCCATCCTCAACAACGACCCCTTCAACAATCTCTGAACGAGCCCCTATAAAACAATTATCGCCAATAATTGTTGGATTAGCTTGCAAAGGTTCTAACACACCACCAATTCCAACTCCACCAGAAAGGTGAACGTTCTTACCAATTTGAGCACAAGAACCAACCGTAGCCCAAGTATCGACCATTGTCCCTTCGCCTACATAAGCACCGATATTGACGTAAGATGGCATTAATACCGTATTTTTAGCAATATATGCTCCTTTACGAACTACCGCTGAAGGAACTACTCGAAAACCTTCTTTTTGAAATCTGGCTTCATCATAATCTGCAAATTTCAGAGGTACTTTATCGTAATATTTGGTCTCAGCCCCGTCTATAATCTGATTGTCATTAATTCTGAAGGAAAGTAAAACTGCCTTTTTCAACCATTGATGCGTTACCCAATTCCCATCAATTTTTTCCGCAACACGGTATTTTCCACTGTCTAACCCTTCAATGACCTCTTCTATAGCTAAGCGTGTTTCTTTGTCCACATTTTTTGGAGTAATCTCTGCTCGACGTTCAAAAGCTGATTCAATAATAGTTTGTAAATTTACCATTTTTTATCCTATTTATATTTTGAGAAGAATGCTATTTTTATCATATTTTAACTTAAATCTCATCTATTATTATTAATTTTTGATGCGATTTCATATACGACTCTAAAGATGATCATATTACTTTAACGTTCTCATAGAAATTACCGTTCTTCTAATTGAATATCATCAAATAATTTTTTTATTGCATTATTATCATTCAATCGTTCAGCCTTTTCCACTAAAGAACGGGTTAAATGAGGAGAGAACATATGAATAAAATCATACATATAATTACGTAAAAAAACACTTCTTTTAAATGCAATTTGCGTCATACTTGAACGAAAAATATGCTTAGCATCAAGAGCAACCAGATCTTTATCCTCTTCCGTATATGCCATTGATGCCATAATACCAACCCCTAACCCTAAACGAACATAAGTTTTGATCACATCTGCATCAGTAGCTGTGAATACAATATTTGGTAATAATCCAGCACTATTAAACGCATAATCAAGATCTGATACCCCTGTAAATCCGAAAGTATAGGTAACTAAAGGATAGTTGCTTAATTCATTTATCGTTAAATTATTACATTTTGCCAATGGATGATCTACCTTAACAATGACTGAACGATTCCATATATAACAAGGTAGTAATACAAGATTTTCAAATAAATTCTGACCTTCTGTTGTAATAGCCAAATCCACCTCATCAGAAAGTAGTGCATCATAGATTTGTGTAGGCGATCCTTGATGAATATGTAAACTTACTTTCGGATATTTTTCTGAAAACTGTTTCACCACCGTTGGCAACATATAACGTGCTTGCGTATTCGTCGTTGCTATACGCAATACTCCATAATCAGGGCGTGTATATTCATCAGCAACCGCTTTAATACTCTGTGTTTTAACGAGCAATTCTCTAGCAATTGCAACAATTTTTTGTCCAGCTGGGGTAAGGGCTTTGATATGTTTACCATTACGTTCAAAAATTTCTAGCCCTAACTCTTCTTCTAATAAGCGTACCTGTTTACTAATACCTGGTTGAGAGGTAAATAATATATTAGATGCTTCTGTTACATTTAAATTTTGATTGACAATCTCAACGATATAACGCAGTTGCTGAATTTTCATTACTCCCCCAAAATCAACTCTCTATATAATATTTTGATATAAGGAAAATTACTATATCTTATTTTTCTAGAATAGGTAAAGTAGCTTTGGTCTAACCTCCATAGCAATATGACATTACTAATAAAGAATAGATCAACAAATAATATGTTTTTTAGCGTAACTAATTAGGAAAAGTGAGAAAAAAAGAAATAAACCGCACTTTTTTCATAAACAAGTAGAATATTTATTACTAAACATTCTAATAAATGATTTTATTCCTAGAAAAGTAAGTGCGGTATTTTTTTAAGCTTTTTTATAACGTTTATTTACATCTACATAACGTTTAATTGCTCGACGAATTTGTCCTGTTTTAGCTCTTCTGCGTTGTTTGGTGACATCCAATTTGCTTTGTGTTTCAGGCTCAAGCCCGACTAACTCTCGCAGGTAATTTACATTCGCAAGATCCATTTCTTCCCAACCACCGCGAGGTAAGGTTTTCATTAATTTTATATTCCCATAACGAATGCGAATTAATCGGCTCACTTGAATGCCTTGTGATTCCCACAAACGGCGAACTTCACGGTTGCGTCCTTCCATAAGAGTAACATCAAACCATTGGTTTATTCCCTGCCCTCCCATAGGTTTAATCGACTTAAAACTAGCTGGTCCATCTTCAAGCTGCACTCCCTTGCGTAAACGTGCAAGCATAGTTTCATCCACTTGCCCAAACACTCGCACAGAATATTCACGTTCCACTTCACGACTTGGGTGCATTAAGCGGTTCGCTAGTTCACCATCTGTGGTAAATAACAATAAACCCGATGTATTAATATCTAAACGCCCTACGGCAATCCAACGCGAACCTGTTAAACGTGGTAAACGATCGAAAACCGTCGCTCGTCCTTCTGGATCATGACGGGTGCAAAGTTCACCTTCTGGTTTGTAGTACATCAACACACGACAAATTTCTTTCTGTGCTTGTTGTAAATTGACGATATGTCCATCAATACGAATTTTTAAATTCGCATTCACAACAACGCGATCACCTAACGTCGCCATTTTGCCATTCACACTAACACGATTTGCCGCAATCATCGCTTCAATTTCACGCCGTGATCCTTTTCCTGCTCGGGCAAGAACTTTTTGTAATTTTTCCCCTTCCGTTTTATGTGATGCAGAAGAAAGTGCGGTCTTTTTTTCTGTAGAATTTTTTTCAGTACGTTTTCTTTCTATGCGTTTTTTTTCGGCAAAATACTGCTCTTTTGTGGCATTGCGTTGTGAATAAGATGTTGTTTTCATATTTCCTCTTGTCGCTTTCCCAAGCGTCTAATAATTTGAAAAGATTAAATAAATGGGCTAATTGAACCACTGCCCTCACGTAAAATAACGGGGGTATTTTCTGTTAAATCCACCACCGTTGTTGGCTCTTGTCCCAAATATCCCCCATTAATAATTAAATCCACTTGATGTTCTAAACGATCACGGATCTCCTCAGGATCAGATTGTGTAATAAACGCTTCACCCGGTAACATCAAGGAACAAGACAAAATGGGTTCACCTAAAGTATTTAATAATGCCAAAGCAATTTGGTTATCTGGCACGCGTAAGCCAATGGTTTTACGCTTTGACGTCATTAAACGACGCGGCACTTCTTTGGTTGCAGTAAGAATAAAGGTATAGCGTCCCGGTGTATTATTCTTAATCAATCGATACGCCACGTTATTCACCGTTGCATAAGTTGAAAGTTCCGACAAATCACTACATACAAGTGTAAAATTATGATTTTCTGGCAACTGTCGAATTTGCACAATACGATCCATTGCGTGTTTATCACCAAGCATACAACCTAAGGCATACCCCGAATCCGTAGGGTACACAATTACACCCCCTCGTTTTAAAATATCCACAGCTTGGTTAATTAAACGCGGCTGCGGATTTTCTGGGTGTATATAAAAAAACTGGCTCATAACCTTTATCCTTTAACATTAAGCATTATACCGAAATTCCCTATTGATTATAGATTTCGGAAAAAATAAATTTGAATGTCTTGTCATTTGATTTTCCCAAAATAAGCATTGCCACAACTTACCACTGTCTATTGATTATAAATTATCCAATCCAAACTGATACAAGGCATTTTTTTTGTAACCATAAAGCTCCGCAACAATAGCAGCTGCTTTTTTTAAGGGTAACTCTTGAGAAATTAAGCTCAGTGCTTTAATTGCTTGTGAGGAAAATTCTTCTTCCTCAGCATTCGCATAACCTTCTACGATAAGCACCATTTCACCTTTACTACGATTTGGATCCTCACTTATCCATAGGCGTAACGCTCCCAACTTATCACCGTAAATTGTTTCCCAAGTTTTGCTAAGTTCACGAGCAAGGACGACATAGCGATCCGCACCTAATATTTTTTCCATATCCGCAAGACAATCTAAAATGCGATGGGTAGATTCGTAAAAAATTAAAGTGCGGTCTTCTTTTGCCAACTTTTCTAATTTGTCGCAACGTGCTTTTGATTTTGCTGGCAGAAATCCCTCAAAACAAAAACGATCAGAGGCAATACCTGAAGCACAAAGCCCCGCAATAGCCGCACAAGCTCCCGGAATTGGCACGATTTTAATGCCTGCTTGACGACATTTCCTCACCAGATGAAATCCAGGATCGCTAATAAGAGGGGTTCCCGCATCAGAAATTAAGGCGATATTGATTCCTTGCAAAAGTTTTTCGCATAGCATATCCGCTTTTTGCTGTTCATTATGATCATACAAAGCAAAAAACGGCTTTTTAATCCCGTAATGGCTGAGGAGCAATCCACTATGGCGAGTATCTTCTGCCGCGACCAAATCAACTTGTTCTAACACCTGTAAAGCTCGTTGAGTAATATCTTGCAAATTGCCGATTGGCGTTGCGACGATATATAAAATTCCTGTTAAATTGTCCATTTTTACTTCTTTTATTTGATTTTAATTATTGAGATAAGTAAGATCCTAAAAATCGTTTTAACCATGGAGTCATTATGGCTATTCTATTACAATGTGTTAATTTTAAAAATCGATTAATACCTTTTTTCTTTATTTTCCTACTTGCGGGTTGCTCGAACTTACTATTTCTTAATAGTTATACTAACCAACTAAAAAATAATGCCGACGCAAGTTCAGACTACTACATAAGAAAAATAGAGCAAGCTCAAAATATTGAAGAACAACAAACTTATAAATTACTTGCTGCCCGAGTTTTAGTGAATGAAAATAAACTCCTTCAAGCTGAAGCGATGTTAGCAGAGTTACATGACTTAAATGAAGAACAACGCTTAGATAAATCCCTTATTGAGGCTCACCTTTTTGCTGTAAAAGGTAATAATGCTATGGCTGATAATTACCTTCACCAAATTAATCTACCACTGCTAAGCCTTTCTCAGCAAAGACGATATTATGAAACTGTCGCACGTATTGCTCAAAATCAAGGACAGATTATCAACGCTGTCAATACTAGGATAAAAATTGATTCGCTATTATCTGATCTACAACGAAAACAAGAAAATAATGATCATATTTGGGCACTATTAAGAAGTGCAAATCAAGATATTATCAATAATCCTCCACAGGACATCAGCCCCGCATTATCTGGATGGCTTGCATTAATCAAACTTTATAATGATAACTTATATAGCCCTGATCAATTAAGCCAAGCATTGCAATACTGGAAAACAATATATCCTCATCACAGTGCCGCAGTTTTATTTCCAACAGAATTAAAAGGACTATTAAACTTCCAACATACTCAATTGCATAAAATCGCCTTATTACTTCCATTAAGTGGGAACGGACAACTACTAGGAAATACAATCAAACAGGGTTTTGATGATGCAAGAGAAGATTCTCTAACTTCCGTTAAAGTATTCGACACGCTTTCTACACCAATAGAAACCATCATAGAACAGGCGAAACAACAAGGATTTGATGCGATTGTAGGCCCACTCCTAAAACAAAACGTTGATAAATTAATCAATAATGAGAATTCATTAGGAGGATTGACTGTTCTCACTCTAAATTCAACAAGCAATTCGAAAGCAATTAATCAATTGTGTTACTATGGATTAGCACCAGAGGATGAAGCTGAATCAGCCGCTAACCGCATTTGGGAACAAGGCATTCACGCTCCGCTAGTCATTGTTCCACAGAATGATTTAGGTCGCCGTACTGCTTCTGCATTCAACGCTCGATGGCAGCAATTATCTGCAACAGATGCTAATATCAAATTCTATAATACGGTGGAAGACATTGGTTTTGCCTTACAATCAGGATTGAATCAAAATATTCAAGCATTGTATATTATTGCAACGAACAATCAATTAAGTGAAATAAAAACGATTATTGATAATAACAATAATAATTTAAAACTTTTTTCGAGTTCACGCAGCAATTCCTCAAACAATACACCCGAATATCGCTTATTAATGAATGGGTTAGAGTTTAGTGATATTCCTTTCTTTAAAGATATAGATTCCCCTCAATACCAAAAAGCATATAAGTTCACCAATGGAGATTATTCACTAATGCGTTTATATGCAATGGGTCGAGATGCTTGGCTATTAATAAATCAATTAAATGAGCTAAGACAAATCCCAGGTTTCAATATTACAGGGCTAACAGGAAAACTTAGTGCGGGTCCAAATTGTAATATTGCACGCGAAATGACGTGGTATCAATACCAAAATGCTACAATCTTCGTACTCAGTAATTGATATGTTTAAATCTAAACGACAGCAAGGTGCGAGTTTTGAAAAACAAGCTCGCCTCTTTTTACAATCACAAGGTCTTCATTTTATTGCGGCTAATCAACATTTTAAATGTGGAGAGCTAGATTTAATTATGCGGGATAACAATACGATTGTTTTTGTTGAGGTCCGACAAAGAAAAAATAATCAGTTTGGATCCGCAATTGAAAGTGTGGATTGGAATAAACAACAAAAATGGCTTGATGCTGCTAATATGTGGCTCGCAAAACAAAACTGCAGTTTAGATGATACAGATTGTCGTTTTGATTTAGTAGCATTTGGTAAATCTATCTCTGAATTAGAATGGATCCCTAATTTTCTTGACGAATAATGATAAATAAAAATGTTAAACAAAATAAAAGATCTCTATAGCGAAAGTATACAAACTCAGATCTCAGCCTCAAGTTTATTGCCTGACTCTATTTTTCTCGCAGTGAAAAATATGGTAACTTGCCTACTGAGGGGCAACAAGATTATCGTTTGTGGGGAAGGAAAATCCTATGCAAACGCACAATTTTTGGTTGCAAACCTACTTAATAGATATGAGCTTGAAAGACCAACTTTTCCATCTGTCTTACTAAGTTTAGATAATGCTGTTGGGGCTGCCATTATCTCTGATCGCCCGAAGCAACAATTTTATCAACGACAATTTAACGCTATTGCACAACAAGGTGATATGCTTGTTGTATTTGCTCCCTTAGGGAATGAAGAAATTATATTAAACACGATCAATGATGCAGTAAATAAAGAAATCAATATTATTGCCTTAACAGGGGCAAATAATGATCATATTCAAGGTTTCTTGACAGAGCAGGATATTGAAATTATCGCTCCAACTACTAAAGAAAGCCGTATTTTAGAACAGCATTTATTCATTATTAATGCAATTTGTGAATTAATTGATTATTCTCTGTTTTCTCATTCATAATAGCAACACGGATATTCAACCAATTAAAGGAGATATTACTAATGAAGCGAAACAATTTAAAAAAATTTGCACTTATCTTAAGCTCAGCCTTTTTACTACAAGGTTGCGTCACTGCAACTGTTGCTGGAATCGCTGGAGCCACTGCTGTAGCCACAAAAGTTGCCACAGATCCTAGAACAGTAGGAACGCAAATTGATGATGAAACCCTAGAAGAAAAGGTACTCTATGCAATCAATCAAGACCAGCAATTAAAAGCTGAAGCACGGATTAACGTTATCTCATATAATGGAAGAATTCTACTTATTGGGCAAGTTCCTAATGAGCATCTAAAAAATATTGCAACCTCTCTTGCAAACGGCGTCAATCACGTTATCGAAACCTACAATGAATTACGAATAGGTTCAAAGATCTCGTTAGCTCAAATTAGCCAAGATAGTTGGATTACAACCCAGATTAAATCAAAGCTTTTCATTAGCAACCAAGTTAAAAGCAGTGATGTAAAAGTGATTACTGAAAATGGCGAAGTTTTCTTAATGGGTAATTTAACCAAACAACAGGCAAGCTCAGCGGCCGAAATAGCTCGTAATATATCTGGGGTAAAAAAAGTTATTAAAGTATTTAATTATTTAGACTAAGGTTGGAAATATATGTATCTATAACCGTTTAATTATTAGAATAATACTGCATTATATCGAATAAAAGTATTTTTATACCTTTTCTAACCAATGCATATCTTATTTTAATTTAAACGGTTATATACACTAACAAATTAATTAATTCTTTCTAAATTAGCTAAAGTTGCAATTAGCCACTTAATCCCCTCACCTTGAAAGGCGATTTGTAGGCGGGTGTTGTTGTCTGAGCCTTCAACATTAATAATCGTGCCGTTGCCAAATTTGGCGTGTTTGACTTTTTGGCCCATTTTCCAACCGCTATCGTTTTGGGTTGATGACGTATTTAACGCCCCTACCGCCGCACGGTTGTAGGCTCGCGTTACTGTGCCTCGCAAACGCACTTCTTGAATACATTCTTTCGGCAATTCTTCAATAAAACGGGAGGGTAAATGACGCTCTTCTTTGCCATATAAACGGCGACTTTCCGCATAGCTAATGGTGAGTTTTTGTTTCGCTCGCGTAATGCCCACATATGCCAAACGGCGTTCTTCCTCCATTCGCCCCTCTTCAAAAGAACGAGCGCTTGGGAAAATGCCCTCTTCCACGCCGACAATAAACACGCGTTCAAACTCTAAGCCTTTCGCGGAATGCAAGGTCATCATTTGCACGCTGGCTTGATGTGGCGAGGCTTGTTCTTCCCCTGATTCCAATGAAGCATGCGTCAAAAATGCCATTAAATCCGTCATTTCTTCTGCGTCTTCTGGTTTGATAAACTCTCTGGTGGCACTCACCAATTCCTCCAAGTTTTCGATCCGCACTTCGCCCTTTTCCCCTTTTTCCTGTTTGTACATTTGATACAAGCCTGAATGTTTAATAACAAAATCAGTCTGGGCAAAAAGTGGCATTTCTGCGGTGTCTTGCTGTAAGGAATTAATCAATTCGGTAAAACGCAACAACGCTGTCGCGGAACGCCCTGCGAGCCTATTTTCTTGGATTGCAACTTGAATGGCTTGCCAAAGCGTAATTTGCCGTTCTCGGGTTAATTGACGCAACACGTCTAAGGTGCGATCACCAATGCCCCGTGCGGGGGTATTAATCACTCGTTCAAAGGCAGCATCATCAAAACGATTGGCGATTAAACGCAGATAGGCTAAGGCATCTTTGATTTCTTGGCGTTCAAAGAAGCGTAGCCCGCCATAAATGCGGTAAGGAATTTGTGCACGGATTAGGGCTTCTTCAATAACGCGAGATTGGCTGTTGCTGCGGTATAAAATCGCACAATCGTTCAACTTTCCGCCCTCATCAAGCCAGATATTGATTTGATTTGCCACAAATTGTGCTTCATCAATTTCATTAAACGCGGCGTAAATGCCAACGGGATCGCCCTGCTCTCCCTCTGTCCACAATTCTTTGCCAAGACGGTTGCTGTTGTTGACAATGAGATGATTGGCACTGTTAAGAATATTGCTGGTTGAGCGATAATTCTGCTCCAAACGGATCGTTTGGGCTTGATGAAAATCTTCCAAGAAGCGATGGATATTTTCCACCTGCGCCCCACGCCAGCCGTAAATAGACTGATCGTCATCGCCCACGATCATAATTTTGCCCGTATCGCCCACTAAGAGCTTGATCCACGCGTATTGAATTTTATTGGTATCCTGAAACTCGTCCACTAAAATTTGTGAGAAGCGTTGCTGATAACGCTGTAAAATCAAGGGCTTTTTCAACCATAGTTCGTAAGCTCGCAACAACAATTCGGCAAAATCCAACAAGCCCGCACGATCGCACGCATCTTGATAAATTTGATAAATTTTAATCCAAGTCCGCTCTTGACGATCATTATTATCATCAATCTGCTGCGGGCGTAGCCCCTCTTCTTTTTTATTATTGATGTACCAACAAGCCTGTTTGGGCGGGAAAGCTTGTTCATCAATATTGTGAAGTTTAATCAAACGTTTAACCAAGCGAAGTTGGTCGTCGCTGTCTAAGATCTGAAAATCTTGCGGTAAGCCCGCATCGGCATAATGAGCACGTAACAAGCGGTGAGCAATGCTATGAAATGTGCCGATCCACATTCCTAAAATGCGTTGAGATGAGTATTTCGCCAACGTGCTTTCTATCCGATGACGCATTTCCGCCGCCGCTTTATTGGTAAAGGTTACAGCCATAATACTGCCCTCAGAAATTTGCTCAACGTCGATAAGCCAAGCAATCCTATAAGTCAGCACCCGCGTTTTACCACTCCCCGCCCCAGCGAGTACAAGATAATTGCCTAGCGGAGCAGCCACGGCTTCACGCTGTTTGTCATTTAATCCATCAAGTAATTCAGAAATATCCATTACATCACCACTGTTTTTTTATACAGCTTAATTATAGGGGGATTTTGTTAAAAGGCAAGAAGTGCGGTGCAATTTTTAGGTAATTTTTACACCGCACTTTTGTTAAAAATAAAATGAAGCACTTCTTATAGCTTAGCATAACGGCTTAACGTTCAATAAGTTAAAGACAATATCTATTCACTTCCCGACTGAAATGCCAAGATCATTTGTAAAATAGCACGTTTCTGCTTTTCAGATAATGATGAAATCAGCTCAATTAAGGTTTCATTCATTGTATCTATTTGTGTGTTCTCTGACACTCCATATCTTAACCAAACTGGTTTCACATTCAACCAATTCGCCAAAGTATCAATTTTATCCAATGACGGAATTGCCAAGCCGTTTAACCATTTGTAAACGGCTTGCTGCGTAACGGGTTCATTAGGGTGCTGAAGATTAAATTTCGTTGCAATTTCACTATTTTTCAATGTGTTAGGATATTTTGTTGCAAGGGCTAATTTTAATCTTTCACTAAATTTTTCTTTTTCATTCGGTATTTTCATTTGACGAATTATGACCGATCGAAAAAAACTCTTGTAAACCATAACAGTTTAATATTAAACTATAACAGTTTAAGTATTGTCTTAAACTTCACAATTATTTTTCATTTAAAAGGATATGAATATGAAATTTAACAAATTATTTTTTGCCACAATGATCATCACTTCAGCAGCATTAACAGGTTGTGCGGAATTACAAAATGAATTAAGCAACATTGGAAAATCAGCTAAGGATAGTGCTGTACAAAGAGCTCAAATAGAAGCGAGTTCAAAAGCTTCTGAAGCCGTTGGCAAAGCGTTAGGTTCAAAATATTAGAAATAATACAACTAACGAAAATGAGCGGAAAAAGCGTTTTTCTTTGATCTCAAGAAAAACGCCTTTTATATTTTGGCGTTACACTTAGTTAAAGCATTTTATCTTAACGAACGCGAATAAAATTAAACTAAAATTTGCACCGCACTCAAATTATGGAAGTAAACGAAGATAAACGGTGATTTCTTCTCTGTCGTGATACAGATGTTTTGCTTTTAATTCAAAGGCTATTCCTTGTTTTTCAAGGGCATTTTGTAGCATTTTTAAACATTGTTTCACTTCGGCGTAACGCTTTTTCATTGGGAGTTTGAGGTTAAAAATGGTGGCTTGACACCAGCCATTTAGCAACCATTTAATGATGAGTTGCGTAATTCGGCTAGGCTGCTCCACCATATCGCACACGAGCCAATCAATTCGGCGGCGTTTTGGTGGTTGGAATTTGAAGCCGTCTTCCGCACAATGTTCAATGCGTCCTGTATCGTGCAGGCTGGCTGCCATTTTGCCGTGATCTACGGCATAAACAAATAATCCGCGTTTAACTAGCTGATACGTCCAGCCGCCAGGGCAAGCACCTAAATCCACCGCATAGTGATTTTCGTTCAGATATTGGCTTTCTTTTTGCTTTGGAATGAACGTCAAAATAGCTTCTTCCAACTTCAATGTGGAGCGGCTTGGTGCTTCTGGCGGAAATTTTAAACGCGGAATGCCCATAAAATAAGGGGAGTGGTTGTGGCAATAAGAGTAGCCAACGTAACAACAATTCGCACGGATAAAAAATAGGTGCAAAAACACACCGCACTTTTGTTCTGCTTTTGCACCGAGCCAGCCTTTGGATTTCATTGCTTGCCGCAGCGGCACGGTGAATTTACGGCAAAAGCCTGAAAGTTCTTTGGCTTCGTTGGTATCCGCCGTTTCAACCCACAGCTCGCGGCTTAGTGCCAAGTTGGTGGACAAATGGCTTCGTTCATATTGGGCGATGATCGGGCTGATTCGATCTTGCGGTGAAAGGTCTGCCAACAAATCAGAAACCACGATCATTTGGCGTGCAAATATCAGTTGCTCAAAAGGCAAGGTTTTTGCGAGGTAATCCGCTTCCCCCGCTTGGAAGCATTCAAAGATAACGTAACCCGAATTATTTTCAACTCGAGCGAAGCCAAACACGCCAAGCTCACTGGCTTTATCGGTGATTTCGGCGGCTAATTCTTTTTCAAAACCAATACGGCAATATAAAGCGAGTTTATTCATTAGTATTTCTTATTTCGTTAATAATCCACTGGCGGAATGCTAAAATTTGTTCTTCATTTGCTTTATCAAATTGATTGACCACATAAAAAGATTTAGGATCTTTTAACTGTGTCGATAAAACAATCTGCAATCTTTCATTATCAATTTCCTGCTGGGCTAAAACGCGATTAGCCAGCACAATTCCTTGCCCATGTACGGCTGCTTGCAATGCCATAAACGTATGGCTAAAAATTGGTCCGTGTTGAATATCCAGTTCCTCTAACTGTAAATAATCTGCCATTTTTTGCCAATTATCCCGAGTATGAATATGAATCAGCGTATGCTTTTTTAAATCTTCCGCACAACGAACAGGTTGTTTAGCCAACAATTTCGGCGAAGCCAGCAAAAGTAAATTTTCTTCCGCAAGTTTTTCTACTTGCAAATTTTCCCAAGCACCACGGCCATAATAAATCGCAATATCAATTTCTCGGTTAAGTAACCCTTCATCTTGATCTACACCTGTCAATCGCACTTCAATATCAGGATAAAGAGCATTAAACTGACTCAAACGAGGCACTAGCCATTGAATACCAAATGTTTGTGGTACGCTGATTGCTAGGTGTTTTTCATTTTTCTGAGCCATTAACTTTTGAGTAACATCAGATAATCGATACAAAATATCTTTAACTTCTTTACAGTAAATCTGTCCTAATTCAGTTAAAACTAACGTGCGGTGTTGGCGTTTAAATAATTCAATGCCTAAAAAATCTTCTAATAATTTAATTTGATGACTCACTGCCGCTTGAGTAACAAAAAGTTCATCCGCTGCTTTAGTAAAACTTAAATGACGTGCCGCACATTCAAACGCTTTCAGTGAATTCAAGGGAGGCAAACGTTTATACATAAAATCTTCTCAAATGAAAAATAATCAGTTATACTAAACAACTGATTTATCTATTAGTTTTTTTTATACAAGGGATAAAAAAATATCCATTGTCCTCAAACACACATCTCAACTACAATATCCTCATACTTAATGGTTGGTAATTCCTTATTGGTTAAGAGTTTCGACTTAAGTATGATGTTGTGTTTGCATAGTTCGGGAAACCGAACAGAGTAACTCATTAGTTACTCATTTCACTTCCTGTATATATTTTAGACCTTTTTTGGTTAAGCACCGCTTCCTTAAGCGGTGTTTTTTTATGCCTGAGATCCTACCACAATTTCATTTTTTCCCGAAATAAATTTCCACACTCGCCATAAAGAATGCACAAAATTTTTCCTAATCAAAATAAATTCAAAAATAACCGCACTTTTATTATTGCAAGTTTTTAAGAATGGTGTAGATTAAAACTACTCTATGACAAAAAAATAATGGTTAAGGAAAAACGATGACAATTAAAAATCTCGACTGGCAAAATCTTGGCTTTGGTTATATCAGAACAGATTATCGCTATATTGCTTATTGGAAAAATGGAGAATGGTCAAAAGGTGAACTGACCGAAGATAATGTACTACATATTAGTGAAGCTTCTAGTTCATTACATTATGGACAACAATGTTTTGAAGGCTTAAAAGCCTATCGTTGCAAAGATGGTTCGATTAATCTCTTTCGTCCAGAACAAAATGCGCTGCGTTTGCAAAAAAGTTGCCAACGTTTATTAATGCCTGAGATCCCAACAGAAATGTTTGTGGAAGCCTGTAAACAAGTGGTTAAAGCCAACCAAGATTGGCTTGCTCCTTATGGCACAGGTGCAACGCTTTATTTACGCCCATTTGTGATCGGCGTAGGCGATAATTTAGGCTTAAGCCCCGCAAAAGAATACATTTTCTCTATTTTTTGTAGCCCAGTGGGGGCATATTTTAAAGGCGGAATGAAGCCTACCAATTTTATTGTTTCAAACTATGATCGTGCTGCACCACAAGGCACTGGAGCGGCTAAAGTAGGTGGAAACTACGCCGCAAGCCTTTATCCAGGTAAACTTGCCAAAGAACGCAATTTCAGTGATTGCATTTATCTTGACCCGACTACACATACAAAAATAGAGGAAGTAGGTGCTGCAAACTTTTTTGGTATCACAAAAGACAATAAATTCATTACGCCACTCTCTCCTTCAATCTTGCCAAGTATTACCAAATATTCCTTGCTATATCTTGCAAAAGAGCGATTAGGATTAGAAGCCATTGAAGGTGATATTTATATTAATCAGTTAGATCAATTTAAAGAAGCTGGTGCTTGTGGCACAGCCGCCGTAATCACCCCTATTGGCGGTATTCAATATGGTGATAACTTCCACGTTTTCTATTCGGAAACTGAAGTTGGTGAAATCACACAAAAACTGTATAACGAACTTACAAGCATTCAATTTGGTGATATTGACGCACCTGATAATTGGATTGTAAAAGTTGAATAAGGCTTAACCAGCCCTTATCAATACTAATATTTTTTGTGCTGTCTAGAATATAAATCTTCAGTATCAACATACAAAGGGTATTGTAAAATACCCTTTGCAAAGTTCGATGTACACATCTATGACTATATTCTCATATCTTCAATTTTAGCATTTCACTTTTCCTCAAATTAAAATAACAGTAATCATATTTCATCAATATCTCTTAAAAAACATCCTTATTGATGGATATCAAAAAAATAAGATATAAATTACAAATCTACGTTTTTTTAGTTGTTTTTACCCCCCCCGAGTATATTTAATATACAACAGGCAATTTTAATTGATGATGATATTAGAGATATGCCACAAATTAACGTAAACCGAATTATCCACTGCTTAAAATGAGGAGAATCATTATGTTAATCAAAGTGAAAAAAATACCTGCTTTATTTTTTAACCCTATTTACATTGTTAATTTCTTATAACACCTTAGCTAAGGAAGAAGGTAACGGTAACGAGGTACTACCAGCTGATGACTGTGCCCCTTGTGAAAGGCTGGATCTTATTGATGCCATACTTGGTGTTGATACGATGACAGCAGTAACAAATGAGGATTACGAACGATCAGACTTTTACAATAATGTGGTTTCAAATTATATACCTAATGATAAAGGTAATGATCCTAAGATTGTTGCAGAAATGAAAAACTATATAAAAAATAACACAATAATTGGGAAATTAGAAAACGACATAGATACACACGATGCTCGTATTACACAACTTGAGAACAGAAAACTAATCCCAAATTTAAATACACAAATTACGCAATTACAACGTGATATAAAATTGTTAGATAATCGCTTAGCTAGTGGCATTGCTGCTAGCAATGCAATGGCAGGCTTAGTTTCTGCGACTAAAGACGGAAAAAGTATGGTTGCTGTTGGCGTAGGAACTTATCGTGATCGTAGTGCTGTCGCTATCGGCGTATCAAGATTAAGTGACAATGGACATTGGAAAGCAAAATTTAGCCTTGCCACTGGAATGAATGGTAGCAACAAAGATCTTAGTACATCAACTTCTATTGGGTATCAATTCTAGTTTATAGAATAAGAGCTTGCCCATAAAACACTAATGACAGAAAACAAAGACAAGGGATAAGAATGGGAAAACGTGCCGTACAATGTGAGGAAAAATGATGTTTTAACAATACCGCTCGAGGTTGTAAATATTATGCTTAAGCAAGATTGCTTGGTTGTTTTTAACATTAAATGCAATTATGATGAGTTGCGAGGGGTAAAATAGTCTAAAGCCTTGATATTTCAGGCATTAAAAAAGCCTTTCGAGTAGTTACGAAAGGCTTAGTTAAGTGTTTTGGTGCTCTGAGCGAGACTTGAACTCGCACGTCCTATGGACACTACCCCCTCAAGATAGCGTGTCTACCAATTCCACCATCAGAGCTAAATTCTGTGAGATGATTTTATTGCGGAATATCCGAATTTTGTTTGCTTTCTACTTTTACAGGTTGCTGTTGTTCAATTTTCTCTGCAACTTGTGAAAGGTTATCAAATTTACTTTCTGTTACATTGTTGTGATGGCTATTAATATTTGCAATAGCGAGATTAATGATAAAGAAAATAGCTGCCAAAATTGCGGTTGTTCTTGTTAAGAAATTACCTGCACCGCTTGAACCGAAAACAGTTCCCGATGCACCACCGAAAGAAGCACCTGCATTCGCACCTTTGCCTTGCTGAATTAGCACAAAACCAATAAGTGCAATAGAAACAAGTAAATAAATAACTAACAGTGCTTGATACATTATTTTTCTCTTCGCCAGTGGATACCAAAAATCAACGGGCGAATACTAACGAATATAATTTTATGATGCAAGGGATTTTCTTCCAAAATAAGTTTGATTGCCGCAATTATAATCAAACCGCTGGCGTTGTAGGTGCATTTTTCACTTTTTTAGCCTGTGTTTTATGTTTAAAGCGGGTTTGTCGTTGCGTGTTAATTTGGCTTAACTGATGCAAAGCTGCGTCATTTTGATAAGCAAGTAAAGGCGATAATGACTGCACAAGATCTTGCATAAATAGTTGATAACTAAGTTTTTTTTGACTAATTGCGTTAAGCTGAGCCTCCCAATGTGCGGTCATATCTGGCAGCGTGGCAACATCTGGCAAGGCTTGAATTAAAATCCGCCCCGCTTCTGTGCTATGAATATGCCGCCCTTTTTTATGCAAAAAACCACGCTTAAACAATAATTCAATAATCCCCGCTCTTGTGGCTTCTGTACCTAATCCGTCGGTTTCGCGTAAGATTTTTTTCAAGTTTTTATCCTGAACAAAACGGGCAATACCTGTCATTGCAGAAAGTAATGTCGCATCGCTAAAGGGTTTCGGCGGTTGTGTTTTCTTACTTAAAATTTCCCCTTTTTCACAAAAAAGTTCTTGCTCTTTTTTCACTTCGGGCAGTAATGGCTCGGCGTTATTTTGTTCCTCATTTTCTTTGCCCCATAGCTCTTTCCAGCCCGCAAATTGTAAATTACTGGCTTGAGCGATAAATTTTCCACCTGCAATAGTGAGGGTGATTTTGCAGCGGCGATATTCTGCGTCCGCACAAAATTGTGCCAAATATTGACGAGCAATAAGCTGATAGACATTTCGCTCTGTCGTCGTCAGATTAACGGGCTTATTTTTCGCTGTAGGGATAATAGCGTGGTGAGCTTCTACTTTCTTATCATTCCAACAACGATTTCGCTGTTCTGGATTGACGATGTTTGGTAGTGGTTGATAATCAGGAGCGTGAACGGAAACGGCATTCATCACTTTATGGCGATCCGCAAAATGCTCTTCGGGCAAATAACGGCAATCAGAGCGGGGATAGGTAATCAAACGGTGCGTTTCATACAGCCGTTGGCAAGTATCTAACACCTCTTGAGCGGAAAGCCCGTAGCGTTTCGCCGCATCAATTTGCAAGGCAGAAAGGGAATAAGGCAGCGGAGCGGTTTCCTTTTCTCGCTTGTCCTGATAATCCGTGACAGTGGCAGGCTGTCCCGTGATGCGTTTGACTACATTTTCCGCTAATGCACGAGAAAGCACGCGACCGTCGTCATCTTGGTAGTCTTCACAGGCTTTGCTGGGCTGCCAAAGTGCGGTGAATTTTTGCGGCGTTTTTTCCAGCGTTTGCACAAAGGCTTGTACTTCAAAATAGTCTTTCGGTTGGAAGTGTTCAATTTCCAAATCACGACGAACGATTAGCCCCAACACGGGCGTTTGAACCCGTCCAACGGATAACACGCCACGATAGCCCGCTCGTTGCCCGCGAAGGGTGTAGGCTCGCGTCATATTAATGCCGTAAAGCCAATCGGCTCTGGCTCGAGCCAACGCAGAGGTGGCTAGAGGAATAAAATGTTGATTAGATTGTAATTTTTTTACCGCTTTTTGCACCGCACTTGGGTTTAAATCGCTGATTAAACAACGCTGGATCTGTGCTTTTTTTTCAGCGGAAAGGTTGGCATAGCTGAACACTTCATCAACCAATAATTGCCCCTCGCGATCGGGGTCGCCTGCATTGACGAGTTCATCGGCTTGATGAATGAGTTTAACCACTACATCTAATTGTTTTTTCACCGCTTTTCGCGGGATTAATTGCCATTTCATCGGCACAATGGGAAGGTGTTCTAACCGCCATTGTTTAAATCGCGGATCATAAGCGTCAGGCTCGGCTTGCTCCAAAAGATGCCCAACACACCAAGTTACGCAATCTTGCTCGCCACAACGAATAAACCCATCGCCACGCTGATGAGGTTTGGGCAATACATCAGCAATCGCACGGGCAAGGCTTGGTTTCTCAGCTACAAATAATCGCATAGGGACAACATCAATCGACTTAACAAAGTTCGCCATTCTAGCATAAATTTCATAGTTCCCAATTTATTAATTTTTGGTTAGAATGTAGCGATTTTTAACACTGAGGATAAAATTATGTTTGGAAAAGGTGGCTTAGGCAATTTAATGAAGCAAGCCCAGCAAATGCAAGATCGTATGCAAAAAATGCAAGAAGAAATCGCACAGTTAGAAGTTACGGGCGAATCTGGGGCGGGATTGGTGAAAATCACCATTAATGGGGCGCATAATTGCCGCCGTATTGAGATTGATCCCTCTCTGATGGAAGACGATAAAGAAATGCTCGAGGATCTTATCGCTGCCGCATTTAATGATGCTGTGCGTCGTGCGGAAGAATTGCAAAAAGAAAAAATGGCGTCCGTTACGGCTGGAATGTCATTACCGCCTGGCTTTAAAATGCCATTCTAAAAAATCATCATTTATTCACACCGCACTTTTATTCACAGCATTCAGAAAAAAGTGCGGTGTGTTTTTTCTTCGTTTTTTGGGGATACAATGCAAACCAGTCCATTATTAGAAACGCTGATTGACACATTACGCTGTTTACCTGGTGTGGGACCGAAATCCGCCCAGCGAATGGCTTATCATTTATTGCAACGCGATCGTAGCGGTGGAATGGATCTCGCCCGTGCCTTAACCGCCGCGATGTCGCAAATTGGGCATTGCGAACAATGTCGTACCTTCACCGAAGAAGAGGTCTGCACCATTTGTGAAAATCCACGCCGCCAAAATTCGGGCTTGCTCTGTGTGGTGGAACAACCCTCCGATATTCAAGCCATTGAACAAACAGGGCAATTTTCAGGGCGTTATTTTGTGCTGATGGGGCATTTATCCCCGTTAGATGGAATTGGTCCAAAAGAGATTGGACTGGATTTACTCAATCGCCGCTTAGAAAATGAAGCTTTTACCGAAGTTATTTTAGCCACCAACCCGACCATCGAGGGCGAAGCCACTGCCAATTATATTGCCGAGCTTTGTATGCAACGAGGAATCAAAGTAACGCGTATCGCCCACGGTATTCCCGTCGGTGGCGAGCTGGAAATGGTTGATAGCAATACCCTAGGGCATTCTTTTTCGGGACGGAGAGAGATTCAATATTAAAATGACTCAGAAATTAATTTTGTTTGGAATCATAATTTTATAAACGCTTATTTTCAACAATCGCTGAAAATAAGCATTAATGAGTTAATTTCTTAAACGTTCAAATCCCTGTTTTAGATCCTGAATAAGTTCTTCAACCTCTTCAAAACCAATATGCACACGAATTAAGGTGCCAGTGAGCTTGCGTGCAATATTCGGGCGAATTTTTGCGATTTCTTCAGGTTGGTTATACAGAATTAAAGATTCAAATCCCCCCCAAGAATACGCCATTGAGAAGAGTTCAAAATGATCCATAAAACGTTCTAATTGTTCTTGGGTTAATTTTTCGTTTAACTCAAAAGAGAACAGCCCACTTGCCCCCGTGAAATCCCGCTCAAAGTTTTCGTGTCCTGGGCAGCTTGGCAGGGCTGGGTGATACACGGCTTTGACTTCAGGTTGTTGAGCCAGCCATTGTGCTACTTTTAAACTATTTTCTTGGTGTTGTTTTAAACGAACCGCTAAGGTACGAATACCGCGTGCTGTCATATAAGCGGTATCCGCATCCACCATTTGCCCCATTAAATAAGAATA
This sequence comes from Avibacterium paragallinarum, assembly GCF_011765605.1. NCBI lineage: Bacteria > Pseudomonadati > Pseudomonadota > Gammaproteobacteria > Pasteurellales > Pasteurellaceae > Avibacterium > Avibacterium paragallinarum. The sequence continues at coordinate 874,833 of NZ_CP050316.1, read as the reverse complement.
TTCACGCAATTTATCCCAACAACGGGCATTGGAAACCGCCGTGCCAATCATTGCATCGGAATGGCCGACTAAATATTTCGTGCCAGCTTGGATTGAAATATCAATATCGTGTTCCAACGCCTTGAACAATACGCCTGCTGCCCAAGTGTTATCAATCATAATCACCACATCAGGATTCACCGCACGCACGGCTTTGACAATTGCAGGAATATCAGGCACTTCCATTGTGAGCGAGCTGGGTGATTCTAAAAACACCACTTTGGTATTAGGCTGCATTAAAGTGGCAATTTCTGCACCCATAAGCGGATCATAATAAGTGGTACTCACGCCCATTTTTTGCAAAATCACGTTGCAAAATACTTGAGTTGGCTCATAAGCCGCCCCCGTCATCAAAATATGATCCCCTGTGGCAACAAAAGATAGAATGGCATTGGTTACGGCAGCTGCGCCACAAGGGTAAAGATAACAACCCGCACCACCTTCTAATTCACACATTAAATCTTGCAAAGCAAAGTGAGTGAGTGTGCCGCGGCGACCATAATATAACGCCCCTTTGGTGAGATTTTTGCCCGCTTCTTTTTTGTCTGCAATGCAATCAAAAACCAGCGAAGAAGCTCGCTGAATCACAGGATTAACGCTACCTTGCGTCATTCTCTTCTTGCGTCCAGCGTGAACAAAAGTGGTGTTTGATGTAGTATTTGCTTTCATAAATTTTCCTTACTTTTATTAAATTTAGGTAAAAATAATCAATTTAATAGATAAAAACAGCTATTCAAGTGCGGTGCTTTTCTTTAGAATATTTGCCGATTTACGCTTATTGTTATTTAAGCATATCTATCATCAATTTTTTATAGGAGATTTGTACTATGGTATTAGTAACTCGTCAAGCACCAGATTTTACTGCATCAGCAGTATTAGGCAACGGTGAAATCGTTGATAACTTTAACTTAAAAGAACACATCAAAGGTAAACCAGCAGTTATCTTCTTCTGGCCTTTAGATTTTACTTTCGTATGTCCATCTGAAATCATCGCATTTGACAAACGTTACCAAGAATTCAAAAACCGCGGTGTTGAAGTGGTTGGTGTGTCTATCGACTCTCAATTCACTCACAATGCGTGGCGTAAAACCTCTGTTGATGCAGGCGGTATCGGTGAAGTTCAATTCGCAATGGTAGCAGACGTTAAACACGACATCGCACAAGCTTACGGTATTGAACACCCAGAAGCAGGCGTTGCACTTCGCGCTTCATTCTTAATTGACAAAGATGGCGTAGTTCGTCACCAAGTTGTAAACGATCTTCCACTTGGTCGTAACATTGACGAAATGATCCGTATGGTAGATGCGTTACAATTCCACGAAGAGCACGGTGAAGTTTGCCCAGCTCAATGGGAAAAAGGTAAAGAAGGTATGACTGGCAGCCCAGAAGGCGTTGCGAAATACTTAAAACAAAATGCCGATAAACTATAATAGTTAAATAATTGATAGATTCCTCTACTTAAGCAGGAATCTATCAAACTAGTTTAATTCCCTATTCAGTTGCATAATCCTATTTCAGCATAAATTGCAATTTTATTGATCTTTAGCTAGTTATACTAGAAATCTATAATCTTTCCTTTTTGATATGACTAAAAATGTTGTGTGCTATTTATAAAAGTAAGAAAAAAGAAGGAATGTATTTATACATTGCCAAACGCGATGATTTCTCGTCCATACCTGAAACCCTACGCGACAGTTTCGGCACGCCTATTTTTGTGATGTTATTTAATCTTAAAGGCGAAAAATCACTCATCAACGCAGATAATCAAGAAGTGCTAGAAAAAATCCAACAACAAGGCTTTTATTTACAAATGCCTAAACAAGAAGAAAATTTGTTAGCACTCCACAAAAAGCAGCATCAAAAACCGACCGCACTTTGATATTTTCACACTATCCCCCCCCCTAAAAAGTTGATTCTTGTCTCCCCTTATTAGTTTTAAGGGTACTATCTTATTCACTCTACTTCATTTTAAAGCTAAACTATATTACCTGTTAAAATACCTTAATAACCGTTACTTTCCCAATAACTCTTTCGACCATAGCAGGCAAATTGCCTAGTGCAAGTTTTGATGTGTATTCATCACGAGCCAGCACATTCGGGTAACGATTATAAAAGTGACATAATTACTCAATCAATATCTGTTTTTCAAGAAATCTTCATACACGCCTCTCCGATAAAGCACACCTGAAATATTCGCACATCGCTCCCTTCTAAAAACAAAGGCCTAGCTTTTTAGCTAGACCTTTGTCAGAACGCCAAAGCGTAATTTTCTACCACGCTTTCGACCTTATAGAATATCTCTCATTATTTCAAAGACTGAATTTTGTTAATCACATTACTACTGGAAAAACCGTCCTCAAAATTTAGCACTTTCACTTCACCGCCGTTAGCGATAACTTCTTTGCCGCCTGCGATATCTTCGGGCTTATAATCACCGCCTTTGACTAGCAAATCAGGCAAAATTTCGCTGATTAAACGTTGTGGCGTGTCTTCAGTAAATTCTACCACCCAATCCACGGCAGAAAGCCCCGCTAGCACTGCCATTCGAGCGTCAAGAGAATTTATTGGACGACTCTCGCCTTTCAGGCGTTTAACAGAAGCATCACTATTTACTGCCACAATCAAGCGATCACCCAATTTCCGAGCATTATCCAAATAAGAAATATGCCCTGGGTGAATTAGATCAAAAACGCCATTTGTCATCACAATTTTTTCACCGCGTTTCTTCGCTTGCCTTACCGCCTCTTTTAGTTGTTGCTCATTCATTACCCCGAAGCCTGTGGTGGTACGTCCGTGAATGGCATTTTCTAGTTCCACGTTAGATACAGTCGATGTGCCTAGTTTGCCGACAACAATTCCCGCCGCCACATTCGCTAAATAGCACGCCTCTTCAAAGCTACGCCCATCAGCCAATGCAGTCGCTAACACGCTAATCACCGTATCCCCAGCCCCTGTTACATCAAAGACTTCTTTCGCTTCTGTCGGCAAATGAAATGGCGGTTGCTCTGGGCGGAGCAAGGTCATTCCTTTTTCTGAACGCGTTACCAATAAGGCTTTCAACTCAATCTCGCGGATTAATTTTAAGCCTTTTTCCACAATGTCTTCTTCGTTCTGGCATTTCCCCACCACAGCTTCAAATTCCGACATATTCGGGGTGAGCAACGTTGCCCCGCGATAGCGTTCAAAATCCGTACCTTTTGGATCGATAAGCACAGGTACATTGGCTTGTCGTGCAATTTGGATCATTGATTGCACCGCATTGAGCGTCCCTTTGCCGTAGTCCGATAAAATCAAAGCACCAAAATTTTGCACCGCACTTTGTAATTTCGCTAATAGCTCATCACTTTGCACGTTATGGAAATCTTCTTCAAAATCAAGACGTAATAATTGTTGATGACGAGAAAGTACGCGAAGTTTTGTAATGGTTGGGTGGCTAACAAGCTGTACAAAATTGCAATCAATGCCTTGTTTTTCAAGCATTGAAGAAAGGGCTGCCCCCGCTTCATCTTGCCCCGTTAATCCTAACAACTGCACGGGAACATTAAGCGAAGCAATGTTCATCGCCACATTCGCCGCCCCACCTGCACGCTCCTCATTTTCCTGCACTCGCACCACTGGTACTGGTGCTTCGGGAGAAATCCGATTTGTCGCCCCAAACCAGTAGCGATCTAACATTACATCACCAAGAACAAGCACTTTTGCTTGCTGAAATTGTGTCGAATATTGTGCCATTAACTCTCATTCCTTTCGTTTTACACTGAAAATTTCGCAAATTTTACCATAGGATAAATGCTATTTACTAAAAATTCCGCTAAACTACGAGCTTTTAATAATGAGTTATTGATTTATTATGGCAAATTCATCACTTCCCACATTTCAACGAGCCTTTCTCGCCCCAAAATATTGGGGGTTTTGGCTAGGGTTAGCCATTTGGCGAATCATTCTCTTTTTGCCCTATCCTATTTTACGCCACATCGGTAATGGGCTTGGCTGGATATTTTCTCAATTAAGTGTTGGCAAACGCCGAATGAACATCGCCAAACGTAACCTTAAACTTTGTTTTCCCAATTATAACGAACAGCAAATTGATGACATCGCCAAAGCTAATGTGAAAGCGACAGGAATGGCGATTATCGAAACAGGAATGGCTTGGTTTTGGTCAGATGAACGCTTAAAAAAATGGTCAAACGTGGAGGGACTAGAACATCTCAAAACCCATCAAACTTCAGGAATTATTCTCGTAGGCGTACATTTTTTGACCCTTGAACTCGGAGCGAGGATTTTAGGAATGTACACCCCCGGTATCGGCGTTTACCGCCCAAACGATAACCCACTAATGGACTGGCTACAAACTTGGGGGCGTTTGCGTTCAAACAAAGATATGCTCGATCGCAAAGATTTACGCAATATGATCAAAGCCTTACGTCGCGGTGAGATCATTTGGTACGCACCCGATCACGATTACGGCAGAAAAAATGCGGTCTTCGTGCCATTCTTCGCGGTGAAAGACGCTGCCACCACCACGGGTAGCTACTATCTTTTGAAATCCTCACCACAAAGCAAAGTGATCCCTTTTGCTCCACTACGCAATGCGGACGGTTCGGGCTACACCATCAAGGTTGCCGCCCCTGTGGATTTTTCTGATCTGAATGACGAAGTGGACATTGCAACGCGAATGAATCAAGTGGTTGAAAAAGAAATTTTGCAAGGCGTAGAACAATATATGTGGCTACACCGCCGCTTCAAAACCCGTCCGAAAGAAAGTGATGCTAATTTATATGAAGAATAAGATACTCTAACTACATTAAAATATTTGACGAACCAAAGAACATTCTTTACGCAAGTCCTTTATTCTAATTTTGGACTATCCTAGATTATTTGTGTACATTTTATTGAATATAATGTCAAATCATTTGATTTAATAACTATAAAAAATCATATCAACAATCTGCGTTCACAGTATAAACGCAGATTACGCTATAATAAAAATAGATTATGTTTCTTTTCTCTACCAATCGTCGTGTAGTTTCCATGACCTGCAATGATAATCATATCATCGGGTAATACGCAGAGTTTATCACGAATAGAACATAACAAAGTAGGTTGATCTCCTCCATAAAGGTCCGTTCTACCAATAGTATTTTGAAATAAAACATCACCTGTAAAAGCAATGCGTTGCTTGTGGTTAATAAAACCAATATGTCCTGGACTATGTCCAGGTAAATTTAAAACTTCGAAAGATAAATCCCCAATATTAATAATTTCCCCTTCATCATTTAGCCAGCGATCGGGTACAAATGCATTACTTTCAAAAAGTACACCGAACCTTTCTGCCTGTTGAGGGAGATGTTCAAATAAGTAGCGATCCGCCTCATTAGAACCCCAAATTTCAATCTTAAAATGATTTCTTAATTTTTCTGCAGCACCAATATGATCTAAATGCCCGTGTGTAAGTAAAATTAATTTTAAATTTAAACCTAACTCTTCAATACGTTTAATTAACCTATTTGCCTCACCACCTGGATCTATAATTGCGGCATTTTTATTTTCATCCCAAATTAAGGAACAATTTTGTTTAAATTCAGTCACTGGGATAATTTCAATATTCATTTTCACGTCCTAAATTCGCTATGGGTTTTGCTCCAAATAGCCTAATTATTTTGCCAAACAAAAAATATCAGCTTCCCCGCCAAGTTCTCACTGGTCCTGTATCTATGTGGATAAAATTACTCTTGGGATAATATCCTACTCCCCCATTATTTAAACTTTCAGCTGTTTTTTTCAACTTAGCTAGAGCCACCTCATTAATACGAAAATCGATAGCCTGACCACGGATATGATAACTATTACTCGCTACACCACGGCTTTTTTTACGCATCGCCGCATTACTTTTAGCTGATCGGTATCCGCAAATAATTTGAATCTCTGTATTCTTAAGTCCTAAACGAGTTTGAATTTGATAAAGCTTATTGAATAATTTAGGATCAATCTTATGAACTTGATTATTACGTTTATCACGCAATAGATAATCTAATTTTTTCAAGTTTTCAACTGAAAAACCTTTTTGTGGATCAAACTCTCCACTAAATTTTTCTCCTGTATTAATATTTCTAAAGCTTAATACTTTCGGTTTAGGTACTCCAATAACTGCCAACAGTGGCTTAGGTAGTAAAGACATACCTAATGTTAGCCCTCCAAGAGAAAGCCATTTTCTACGGTTTTGATTCATATTATTCATTGCCAAATAAATTTAAATATATTGGTAGTTTTTTGATTCGACTACCCTATTTATAATTAGTTCATAAAATAAATATTCTAGCCTACCATTTATCTATCGAGTTAAGTATTCTCTCACCATATTCCAATCTATATTATTTAAATCTGTTGGAACAACATCATAGTGATAAATATCGGGGGCTGTATATAATTTGCCATTGTCCATCCACGCTGTAACATAGTAAAGATAAACGGGATTATCAGAAAAAACTCTTGCTGAAACAGTCTTCTTAGTATTCAATACTTCATTCGTTTTATTCGTTGTCCACCCAGCTTCCTTCAATAAAATATTTGCTAATTGAGCAGACTCTTCCACCCTTACACAGCCTGAACTTAATGCTCTATTTTTCTTTTTAAATAAATTATGATTAGGGGTATCATGCAAATAAATTGCATCAGCACTAGGCATATTGAATTTATACTGCCCTAAAGCACTATCGCCTGGAGCCTGCCGGATATGATAAGGAAAATAGCTAGTAATCGATTCCCAATCAATCGAATATGGATCAACAGTTTTTCCATTCTTATCTGAAATAGTATAGCCATTACGTTCCACATAACTAGGATCACGTTTAATTTTAGGAACAAGATCTTCATTAATCAAACGAGAAGTCGGTATCCAGGGTGGATTAACAACAACATTAGCCAATTTACTATACATAACTGGCGTTTTACGTTCGGGTTTGCCAACAATCACCCGAGAATTAATTAGTAAATGCCCATCACGATAATAATGTAATTGATAACTCGGAATATTTACAAAAATACCATTATAAAAATTTGGAAGTATTCGCAAACGTTGAGAATTAATAGCTAATTTATAAATTTGATTTATATCTAATTTTTTAGCCGCAACAATTGCTTCTAATTGATATAAAGTTTGACGATATAAAGTATTTTCACTCCCTAATTTTAAAATAAAATCAAGGGATTGATTATTCCTCACTGCGTTTAGCCAATCTTGAATATCATTTTCATTAGGCAAAAGACTTTCATAAGTATTAGATGAATATAGCCATTTCTGAGCATATTTTAATACATTCTTTGAATAATAAAGATAACCTAAAAAAGCATCAGTTAATAAAATATCGTATGTCAGACGGTCTCTATTAGCCATTTGATAAAGTTCGGATAATTTTATCATTATGTGTTTTGATATACCGCTAATAGCTAATGCCGCATAATCGTGCAAAAATCGTCTTTCCGCTTCATTATTCCATAATAAGATATCATTGTTCTGTGCATAAATTTTTGTAATTGTTGACTTAAATTGTACTGGCAAGGAAGACACTAAATCTATCAAATATTGCTCAGAGTATTGCCCATATTCTCTAGCGAATTTTTCATCACTATGGCTTTCCTTCATATATTCTGAAAGTACCATTTTTTCCAGAAATAATTGCTCATTGGTCAATATTGGTGTTTGTTGTCCTAATATTTCTCCTTCCCTAGCCAAAAGAGTGTTAGAACAAAGCAATATGCCCATACAATAGAGCATACCTAATAACACTGAAGCATTAGCAAATTTAAATAAACTTTTCCCCATCACGGATTCCTTAATATAAAATAACAGCAAAAAATACCGCACTTATTTAGTGCGGTAAAATAATCATTGATTTTATAAACCTAATTCGGCTTATTTGAAAATGGTTCTTGTGCTTGCAAACGAAGAAAATCAACCGCCATTTTTTCAGCCTCTTTTAAAGAAAAATCAGGATCTTCATAATCTTTTGGAAGATCATCTAATGATTTTAAAGCTTTTTTGCCCTCACGTTTAAAACGTGCATTTAAATCATTTAAACGTTTAGCATCATCTATATCATGTTCTGCTTTACGTTTATCAAAATTCAATGATAAATATTTCCGTGCTCTTCTCTCATTCAATATCTTTAAATCCTGATTTAACGCTATAAACTCTGGATCTTTTTCCATTCGATTTTGATGTGCTTGGTCAAGTTCACTAATAAGCTTATCTTTTTTTCCTTCTATCTCAGAATAATTAGCCGGAGGGATTTTATCCCAAGGTAATGCATTATCTTCCGTTTCTTCACCGTACTCTTTCATATCAATAATGGATGGAAAAGAAATATCTGGTTTAACACCTTTCAGCTGCGTACTTCCACCATTTATACGATAAAATTTTTGAATTGTGTACTGGATAAGCCCCATCGGAGTTTCTTCTACATCAAATGAAAAATTTAATGGTCGGCTTTGTTGAACTGTGCCTTTTCCAAACGTATTTTGTCCAATAATAATTGCACGGTTATAATCTTGCATCGCAGCAGCAAAAATCTCCGAAGCGGATGCACTAAAACGGTTTATCATCACAAACAAAGGACCGGAATATATTTGACCACTATCTGGATCTTCGTGAACTTTAATACGTTGATAAGCATCCCGTACTTGAACAACAGGCCCATCTGTAATAAATAGTCCTGTTAATTCAACAACCTCTTTCAATGAACCACCGCCATTTTCTCGTAAATCAATAATAAGAGAATCAGCTTTTTTTTGCTTCATTTCAATAAGTAATTTTTTTACATCTTCAGATAAACCAATGTAAAAACTTGGAATTTTTATAACCGCAATTTTTTTACCATCTATAGTATCGATAGTCAGCTTCGCAGCCTGATCTTCTAAACGTATTTTATCACGAATTAACGTTACAATATGGGATTTCCCACCTTTCTCTGGCTCAATTTCTAAACGGACTTTAGTTCCTTTTTTACCTTTAATTTTGTCAATAACATCATCTAAACGCCAACCTATAACGTCTTCAATTTCCCCTGTAGCCTGTCCAACCCCTATAATCTTATCTCCAGGCTTAATTTTTTTACTTCTTTCCGCAGGAGCTCCAGCTACTAGAGATTTAATAATAGTTTCGCCATCTTCAGATTGTAAAGTCGCTCCAATTCCCTCTAAAGAAAGGTTCATACTTTCATTAAAACTTTTTGCAGTTCTTGGTGCTAAATAACTTGTATGAGGATCGATCTCTCGCGCAAACGCATTTAAATACACTTGAACAATATCATCCGATTTAGTTTGAGTTAAGCGGCGAATTGCCAAATCATATCGCTTAATTAACTTCTTCTTAATTTCTTTCCAGCTTTTTCCTTTTAATTTCAAGCTAATTACATCATTTTTAACTCTTTGTAACCAAAGCTCATTTGCCTCTTGCTCTGTTTTAGGCCACTCAGCATCTTTCCGATCAATTTCAATTTGATCATCCTTTTTTAAATTAGGTTCTTTATCTAACAAAGATAAGGCATACTGGTAACGCTGGTAACGACGCTTCATCATTAAATTATACATTGCAAATGCAATATCTAATTTCCCCTCATTAAGTTGATCATCCAATTTATCAGCATATGCTTCTCGCATTTGTTCGATATCAGAGGCCAAAAAAGTATTATGATTAAAATCTAAACTTCTTAAATAACGATCAAAGATTTTTTGTGAAAAAGCATCATCTAATTGAAATTTACGATAATGCGATTGTGTTAAGCGAGCGGTAACGCGTTTTGTGGCGAGCTGTTGGCTGTCATTAAATTGCGGGATAGTAATATCGCTTGATTTTAATTTGGGTGCAACCGCAAATGCAACATTAGAATTAACTTGCGAGAAGCCAAATAATAACGTTGCTACAGTTAAAATATAAGCTTTATTCTTATTAAATTTCATTACAATGTTCCTAATTTAAAGCCAACGCAAACAACCTCGGCACTTTTGCCACTAAAAAACTTAAATCACCTACACCCTACACAAATAGGCGATCTGCTGTCACTGAAATGGTTAAACCATTATCTAACTCAATGCGAACACTGTCTTTCACAATTTCTAATACAACCGCATTTTTTACCGCATTTCCTGCTTTTACTTTTACCTTCGCTCCTTTCTCTAACTGAGATAAAACCACGGACGTCAACGCGGGTTTCTGTGTACCCTTTTTATCAAATACTTTCTTATATGGCTTTTTATGTTGTTTTTTCTTAGCGTCATTATTTTGCTTGACTCGCTCCGCCGCACGTTTGTGTGCAAGTTGAGCTTTTGCTTCAGCCAATTGTTTTGCTGCATAATCTGCGTGTTCTTTTTCTACCACTGCAACAGCTACGCCATCAAGCCCTACGCGCTCAGCTCCCTCTTTGAAACTACTTAAATAACTCCAATTTAATGTGTATTGGCGTAATGCTTGACGCAAACGTGTTTTACTCACACTTTCATCATCCGCTAAGGCTTCCGATAAATCTTGAAAAATTCCAATCTTTAAAGGCTTAAACGTCCCTTCAACAGTAAAACAAAGGGGAAATTTTTCCGCTAAGTAAGCAATAATTTCTTTGCTATTTGCCAATTTTTTTACTTCTGTCATTGTTTAAATCTCGTATAACACTTATTTTAAATAGAAAAACGCCGGTCATTTTAGCGTAAATTACACAGAAATGACAATTTTTTAATCTTTTAGAGAAAACTTTCTTTATTTTACTTCAAGCTAAGCACAATCAAAGAGAATAGCTTGCCTTATCCCCTCTATTATCTAGCCTCATCAAGCCTAAAAGCACGGTTTCTTTTTAACCAATTTTTTAATAGAAAGACAAAGTTAAACCAAGTACACTTTTTTCTCTTCCTCTCTTACTATTTTAAAATTGGATAAATACCGCTAAAATAGCCCTCTTTTAATCACATCGCTAGCCCAATGAGAAAACAATCGCAAGTATATCACTACACAACACAACACATTTCTCGCTGTACGCATTGCGATGAAACACTCGTGATTCCAACTCTAGCACCCAACCAATACGCAGAATGTCCTCGTTGTGATGAAGTGTTAAGTTCGGGAAGTCGTTGGAGTTTGCACCGCTGTTCGATGATTGCTTTATCTATTTTGATTTTAATGCCTTTTGCCTTGAATTATCCCCTATTGAGCATTGATTTGCTTGGAACACGAGTGGATGCGTCCGTGTGGCAAGGGGTGTGGAAAATGGCGACGGAGGGCTATCCTTACACGGCGTTTTTAATCTTTTTATGTGCGGTGTTTATGCCCATTGCCTTTGCGATTTTGGTGATTTTGCTTCGCCTTTCCCAGCTTTTCGGCATTAAACCGCGTAATCTTTTGCTCGCGTTGGGCTATATCAAGCCTTGGGTAATGTTTGATGTGTATTTAGTGGCATTAGGAGTAACAATGTTTAAAGTGAGGGAATATGCCACCTTAAGCCTTGATATATATTTAATCGCTTTTATTTTTACCGCACTTTTAACTACACTGCTGTTCATTAAATTGAATTTGAATGCACTGTGGAACGATTTTTATCCGCAAGATCGGCTGCTCACTGAGCTACCCGCCAGCCCGCCGAATGTTTGCACAGAATGCCATTATACTTTTGTAGATCCTTATCAAGATGAAAAACAACGTAACCATTGCCCCCGTTGTTTAACCCCGCTTGATGTGCCGATCGCGATAAAATTGCAACGCACTTGGGCAACGCTGATTGCGGGAATTATTATGCTAATTCCTGCTAATTTATTGCCGATGTCGGTGGTGTATGTGAATGGCACGCCCAGTGCGGATACCCTAATGTCTGGCGTAATCACCTTTATTGAAATGGGCAGTTATTTCGTGGCATTTGTGGTATTTGCTGCCAGTATTTTTATTCCGATTAGCAAAATTTTTATTTTGCTTTATTTGCTAATTTGTGTACATTTCAAGCTTCGCCAGTCGATAAAATGGCAAATGCGGCTCTTTCATATCGTACATTTTGTCGGACGTTGGTCAATGCTTGATTTGTTCGTGTTAGCCTTGATGATGTCCTTAGTTGCACGAGGGCAAATTATCAATTTTTCCGTCGGTCCAGCGGCATTTTATTTTGGTGCTGCCGTGTTTTTAACTATGATTTCCGCTTCACAATTCGACAGTCGTTTACTTTGGAAGATTTATGACAGACAACAAAAAAACGCCGTCCATTAAGGACAGTTATAACGAAATACAAGCCGCCATTCGCAAAAATAAACGCATTTCGCCTTTTTGGTTGTTACCGTTTATCGCGTTGTGTATTGGGGCAATTTTGTTCTTTCAAATTGTGCAAGAGCAAGGCACGAACATCAAAATCACCTTTGACAATGGTGATGGCTTAGTGGCGGGGAAAACCCAAATTCGCTATCAAGGGTTGCAGATCGGCGTGGTGAAAAAAGTGAATTTCACCGATGATCTGAAAAAGGTGGAAGTGCAAGCCAATATTTACCCTGAAGCCAAAACCGTGTTGCGTGAAAACACCAAATTTTGGCTAGTCCGCCCAAGTGCCTCTCTCGCGGGGATTTCTGGTATTGACGCACTCGTTTCGGGGAACTATATCACCTTACAACCCGGTGATGGCGACAGCGAAGATGAATTTGTCGCGGAAAACGAAGGCCCTATCGCCCAAGTGAATGAGGGGGATTTGCTGATCCATTTGCTCGCCGATGATTTAGGTTCAATTTCCATTGGGGCTTCGGTGTATTTCAAAAAAATGCCCGTGGGGAAAATTTATGATTACCGCTTCACGAAAGATCAAAAGAAAATTGAAATTGATGTGGTGATTGATAAGCCTTACGCCCAGTTTGTGAAAAAAAGCAGCCATTTCTGGAATATCAGTGGAATTAACGCCAACATTGGTCTATCAGGCATTAGTGTCAAGATGGATAGCCTAAATGCCATCGTGCAAGGGGCGGTGGCATTTGACTCACCAAACGACAGTCCGCAAGCCAAAAAAGATCAACAATATCGCCTTTATCCCAACTTGCAAGCGGCGAAACGCGGGGTTGAAGTGGCGATTACCGTTCCCAATAGTGCGGGTTTGAAAGCGGGGAAAACTGCCGTGTATTCTCAGGATAGCCAAATCGGTTTGCTTTCAGAATTAAGTGCGGTGGAAAATAACGATGATTTTTTGCAAGGCAAGCTACTGATTGACCCAAGTGCGATCAATCTGTTTACGAAAAATAGTGAAATCGTACTCCGCAATACCAAATTCAATCTGGGCGAGTTAAGTGATACGCAAAAATTGTTACGCGGTGAATATTTTGACGTAATCACCGCAGTGGGTGAGCCACAAACCGAGTTCACAGTAATTAAAGAAAACGAATTGTTACTCAAACAACCTGATACGCTGGTTTTAACTCTTACCTCGCCTGAAACCTATCATATCAGCGAAGGGCAACAAATTTACTACAACAATTTTGCCATTGGTGAAATCGTAAGCCAACGCATTGAACAAGATAACGTGCATTTTAAAATCGCTATTGCGGGCAAATATCGCCATTTAATTCACCCCGATACGCTGTTTATCGCGGCTTCCAATTTTGAAGTGAGTGTGGGCGTTGATGGCATCAAAATGCAAGCGGCCACGCCTGAAAAATGGTTGCAAGGCGGCATTCGCATTGTGGCAGGGCATCAAGCGGGCAAACTCCCCGCAACGTTCCCGCTGTATAGCGATTTAAGCAATGCTGAAGCGGGTATTGTGAGCAACAATCTCAGCCCAACGCTCACTCTCACCACCTCGCAATTACCCAGCATTGATAAAGGTTCATTAGTGCTTTATCGCCAATATGAAGTGGGAAAAATTCTGGCTATCCGCCCGAAAAAAGATCATTTTGATGTGGATATATTTATCTACCCGAAACATCGCGATTTGCTCACCAGCAAAAGCCTATTCTGGGTGGAAAGTACCGCACAGGTGGACATCACGCCAAAAGGAATTAGCATTCAAGCCAGCCCAATCGCCCGCACGCTAAAAGGTGCGATTAGTTTTGATAACAGCGGCTCAGGTAATAAAATTCTTTACCCAAATGAAATGCGTGCCAAATCCGCAGGGCAAGTGATTAAACTCAGTACCGAAGATGCCACCAATCTAAGTAAGGGAATGCCATTACGCTATATGGGCTTGAGCATCGGAGAGATCGACAGCGTTGAGCTTTCTGCCGATCGCAAAATTCTTGCCACCGCATTGATTAACCCGAAATATATGGCAATTATCGCGAAAGAAAATAGCAAGTTCCGCCTTATTTCCCCGCAAATCTCCGCAGGGGGGATTGAGAATTTGGACAGCCTGTTGCAACCTTATATTGATGTGGAAGCGGGCAACGGCAAAGAGCGAACGCACTTCCGTTTGGCTCAATCCGTGCCAACAACCAATAAATATGGCGATGGTTTCCCGCTCATTTTAGAAACCAAAGACGCAATGAATATCACCACAGGATCGCCCGTAATGTATCGTGGCGTGGAAGTGGGAACGATTCGTAGCCTTGAGCTTAACCCAATCGGCGATCGCGTTTTAGTGCATATTTTAATCGCGAATAAACATAAAGCCTTGGTGCGACAAAATTCCGAATTTTGGATTGCTTCAGGCTATGGAATGGAGCTGGGCTTCACGGGCTTATCCATTAACACAGGCTCGATGCAACAGTTGCTCAAAGGCGGTATCGCCTTTTCAACGCCTTCTGGCTCCGTAGTGCAACCGCAAGCAAAAGCCAACCAGCGTTTCTTGTTGCAAGACAAGCGTCCTAAAGAAGCTATAAACTGGAATTTAGGCATTTTAGATAACGAATAAAAATTAACAAAAAAGCGACCGCACTTTAATTTTACCTTACTGGTATTTTATACAGGTCATTTTTTTGCTACACTTTCACTAATTTTTTGATTTGAAATTACGGAAAAAACCAATGACAACAAATTATTCCGCCAATGAAATTACCGTTTTAAAAGATCTTGAACCCGTTCAACTTCGCCCCGGAATGTACACCGACACCACCCGCCCCAATCATCTCGGGCAGGAAGTGATCGATAACAGTGTGGACGAAGCCTTGGCAGGACACGCCACAAAAATCGAAGTGATTTTACATAAAGATCAATCCCTTGAAGTGATCGATAACGGGCGAGGAATGCCCGTTGATATTCACCCCACCGAGGGCGTTTCAGGGGTGGAGGTGATCCTCACCAAACTGCACGCGGGGGGCAAATTCTCCAATAAAAATTATACCTTTTCAGGGGGCTTGCACGGTGTGGGGATTTCCGTCGTGAACGCCCTTTCCGAACGGGTGGATATTCAAATTAAACGCAACGGTCAAGTGTATAAAATCGCCTTTGAAAATGGCGTTAAAGTGGAAGAATTGGAAGTCATCGGCACTTGTGGTCGCCGTAGTACTGGCACAACCGTGCATTTCAAACCCAACCCAAAATATTTTGACAGTAGCAATTTTTCCGTCAGCCGTTTACGCCATTTATTGCGAGCCAAAGCCGTGTTGTGTTCAGGCTTGGAAATCCGTTTTATTGACAAAGTCAATGGCACAGAAGACGTTTGGCTCTATCAAGACGGCTTAGCCGATTATTTGACAGAAAATGTAGAGGGCTACACCACCCTACCTACAACCCCTTTTGTGGGCAATTTTGAAACGGAAAAAGAAACCGCTAGTTGGGCATTAATTTGGCTACCTGAGGGCGGGGATTTATTAGGCGAAAGCTATGTCAATTTGATCCCAACTATTCAAGGCGGCACACACGTTAATGGGCTGCGTCAAGGCTTGCTCGATGCAATGCGTGAATTTTGTGAGTTCCGCAATTTACTGCCACGCGGGGTTAAGCTCACCGCTGATGACATTTGGGATCGCTGTGCTTATGTGCTTTCGATCAAAATGCAAGATCCACAATTCGCAGGGCAAACCAAAGAGCGTTTATCTTCCCGTCAAAGTGCGGTGTTTGTTAGCGGTGTGGTGAAAGATGCCTTTAGTTTATGGCTCAATCAAAATGTGCAAGAGGCGGAAGAACTGGCAAAAATGGCGATTAGCTCAGCGGAACGCCGTTTGCGTGCTGCCAAAAAAGTGGTGCGGAAAAAACAAGTGAGCGGTCCCGCCTTGCCAGGAAAATTGGCAGATTGCAGCTCGCAAGACCTCGCTCGCACCGAACTTTTCCTTGTGGAAGGAGATTCTGCGGGCGGCTCAGCCAAACAAGCTCGCGATCGCGAATATCAAGCCATTTTACCTTTACGCGGGAAAATTTTGAATACTTGGGAAGTGTCAGCCGATCAAGTGCTAGGCTCACAAGAAGTGCACGATATTGCCGTAGCATTGGGGATCGATCCAGACAATAACGATCTTTCCCAGTTGCGTTACGGCAAGGTTTGTATTTTAGCTGATGCGGACTCAGACGGCTTACACATCGCCACCCTACTTTGTGCCTTATTTTTACGCCACTTCCCGCAATTAGTGTCGAACGGCCACGTTTATGTGGCAATGCCGCCACTGTATCGCATTGATCTTGGCAATGAAGTTTTTTATGCCCTTGACGAGGGGGAAAAAGATGGGATTTTAGATCGCCTGAAAAAGAAAAAAGGCAAAATCAATGTACAACGCTTCAAAGGGCTGGGGGAAATGAACCCAAGCCAGTTGCGTGAAACCACAATGGATCCCAATACACGCCGTTTAGTGCAACTCACCTTTGATCAAAATAATGAAGAAAATCAAAGTGAAACCTTTGAATTAATGGATATGCTACTAGCGAAAAAACGTTCTGAAGATCGCAAAACTTGGCTACAGGCGAAGGGCGATCAGGTTGATCTCACGGTGTAAGGAAAGCCAATGAAAAAATCTATTTTAACCCTAATTATCACCGCACTTTTTGCCACTTTCCCGCCCAACGTTGTGCTTGCACAAGACAGTGCCACGTCCAATACGGCGGTGAACAATGGCGATACCACAAGCAAAACGGAAAAGCAAAGTGATGAAAAGCTCGCTCAATCCTTAGCGGATTTACAATCCTCAATGGAAAAGTTAGCGGTAAGTGTACAAAGTGCGGTGGCAAATTCCAGTGAAAATTTAGTGACCGCAGTGCAGAATGTGGTGCAAGGTTCGGTGGAAAATTTTGCTGAGCGTTTGAAAGACAGCGTGAAGAAACCACAACAAAATGCCGTGCCAAACGCGACTAGCACGCCCGCAACCAATGAAAGTGCGGTGCAAAATTCTGCTGTTTTACCCGTCATTGAGGCGGAGCTTACCACTGCCCCCAATGTTCCAGCTCCCATTAAACGAGATTATCCTGCTCGTGTCGTGGTAAAACTGGAAGCGTTGGAAAAAATAATGGAAATTATGCCTAAGGTGCAATTCAAATATTGGACGTACAACGGCTCAACGCCTGCCCCTTTTATCCGCGTGCGTGAGGGCGACACGGTGGAAGTGCATTTTTCCAACCCGATTAATTCCAAACTCCCCCATAGCATTGACTTTCATTCTGCCGCAGCCCCCGAAGGCACGGCACTCGCTAGCAATACCGCCGCGGGGCATACCAGCATTTATCAATTCAAAGTGTTAAACCCGGGGCTGTATCTTTATCATTGTGCTGCGATGCCCGGTGCACCAACCCATATCGGCAAGGGAATGTTCGGCTTAATGCTGGTTGAGCCAAAAGAAGGCTTGCCTGCGGTGGATAAAGAATTTTATATCGTACAAAATGAATTTTATACCCAAGGGGAATTTGGCGAAGCGGGGCTACAAGTGTTCAGCACGCAGAAAGCCCGCTATGAACTGCCTGATTATGTGGTGTTCAACGGGCATTATGGCTCGATGCTCGGCGACAACGCCTTACAAGCCAAAACGGGAGAAAAATTGCGTTTTTATGTGGGCAATGCGGGGCCGAATAAAATTTCCTCTTTCCATTTGATCGGCAAGCCGTTTGATACGGTGTATGTGGAAGGTGGTTCATTGCAAAATTATAATGTGCAAACCACCTTAATCCCAGCGGGCGGGGCAGTGATTGCCGAAACTCGCATTCTTGTTCCGGGGCAATACCCTTTCGTGGATCATTCCCTGTTCCGCACGGAAAAAGGAGCGAAAGGCATTTTAAAGGTTAGTGGGGAAGAAAATCCGCAGATTTTTTCAGGAAAATTGAAAGATGAGCCTTATGACAAACGCAACCCTGACGCGGACGTTTCCACAGGATTTCAACATTAAAAAACCAATGCAAAATAGCACCGCACTTTAATTTTAACGAATATAAGAGAAAAATAAATTTATGGCTGAAATTAATTACGAAGGCATTGAGCAAATGCCACTGCAAAACTTCACGGAAAGTGCTTATTTAAACTATTCGATGTACGTCATTATGGATCGGGCGTTGCCCTTTATTGGCGACGGGCTGAAACCCGTGCAACGCCGTATTGTGTATGCGATGTCTGAGCTGGGCTTAAACGCCACGGCGAAATATAAAAAATCTGCACGTACTGTGGGGGACGTGCTGGGGAAATTCCATCCGCACGGCAACACCGCTTGCTATGAAGCGATGGTTTTAATGGCTCAGCCCTTTTCTTACCGCTATCCGCTCATTGATGGACAAGGAAACTGGGGTGCACCTGATGATCCGAAATCCTTTGCCGCAATGCGTTACACCGAATCCCGTTTGGCTAAAATTTCTGAAATTTTGCTCAGCGAATTAGGGCAAGGCACGGTAGAATTTCAGCCGAATTTTGACGGCACATTAGAAGAACCCGAATACCTCCCCGCACGCCTCCCGCATATTTTGCTCAACGGCACAACGGGGATCGCCGTAGGTATGGCAACAGATATTCCTCCGCACAATCTCAATGAAGTGGCGGACGCTGCGGTGATGTTGCTGGATAATCCGAAAGCCAATTTAGACGACTTAATGGGCGTGCTACAAGGGCCTGATTATCCAACGGAAGCAGAAATTATTTCGAGCAAAGAGGATATTCGTAAAATTTACGAGCAAGGACGCGGCTCAATTAAAATGCGTGCGGTGTGGAAAAAAGAGGACGGTGAAATTATCATCAGTGCGTTGCCTCATCAAGCCTCGCCGTCAAAAATCATCAGCCAAATTGCCGATCAAATGACCGCGAAAAAACTGCCAATGGTGGAAGACATTCGTGATGAGGCGGATCACAATAACCCAATCCGTATCGTGATTGTGCCACGTTCCAACCGTGTGGACACGGACGCATTAATGGCTCATTTATTCGCCACCACAGATTTGGAAAAAAGCTATCGTGTCAATATGAATATGATTGGCTTGGATAATAAACCTGCGGTGAAAAATCTGTTGCAAATTCTCACCGAATGGCTTAGCTTCCGCCGTACCACTGTAACCAGACGGCTACAACATCGTTTAGATAAGGTGCTAAATCGCCTGCATATTTTGCAAGGGTTGATGATCGCATTCCTGAATATTGATGAAGTCATCGCCATTATTCGTAACGAAGACAAGCCAAAACAAGAACTTATGGCACGCTTTCATTTAAGCGATGAACAAGCCGAAGCCATTTTAAACTTGCGTTTACGCCAATTAGCCAAATTGGAAGAACACGAACTGCAAGCGGAACAAGATAAATTAGAAGAAGAGCGGTCAAATTTAGAGCAGATTTTAGGCTCTGAACGCCGTTTAAATTCGTTAATTAAAAAAGAAATTCAGCAAGATGCGAAAACCTTTGCTAATCCTCGCCTTTCCCCGATTGTGGAACGTGCGGAAGCAAAAGCGATGTCTGAAAATGAAATGACCCCAGCCGAACCCGTAACCGTGATTTTATCGCAAATGGGTTGGGTGCGTTGTGCCAAAGGCCACGATATTGATGCACAGGGATTAAGCTATAAAGCGGGCGATGGCTATCTCTCCCACGCCTGCGGAAAAAGCAATCAACCTGCCGTATTCCTTGATAGCACAGGGCGGAGCTATGCTGTTGAACCGCTTTCCTTGCCATCAGCTCGATCACAAGGCGAACCACTCACGGGCAAACTTTCCTTGCCAGCAGGCGCAACGGTTTCTCAAGTGTTAATGGACAGCGATGAACAAAAATTACTAATGGCATCAGACGCGGGCTATGGCTTTATTTGCCAATTTAGCGATTTAGTAGCACGCAATAAAGCAGGTAAGGCTTTGATTTCCTTACCAGAAAATGCACAAGTCTTGCCACCATTGAAATTACAAGACAACAAAACATTACTCGTTGCTCTCACTTCTGCGGGTAGAATGCTGATTTTCCCAGTGCAAGATTTGCCTGAATTATCCAAAGGAAAAGGCAACAAGATTATTTCCATTCCAGCAGCCAACGCCAAAGATCGCAGTGAATTACTGGTTCGTTTGTTGCTGATTTCCGAACAAGCCAGCCTCGTATTCCACTCGGGTAAACGTAAAATCACCTTAAAAACGGAAGATTTGCAAAAATTCCGTGCAGAACGAGGGCGTAAAGGCAGTGCATTGCCTAGAGGTTTACACAGTGGTGCTGAAATTGAAGTGATTGAACCAAATCAATAAGTGATATTAGAGCTGAACAGATTTTTTGTTCAGCTCTTTATTTTATCACGCCCTGTTATTCCTTTAGTCTGTGATCTAAATCACGGTAATTCTTTCTTTCCTTAGGTAAAATCCCTTTCCATTCAGCGTGATTTTATATAAGGAGCAAACAATGCAAGCCTCACTACAAGATATTCTCGATGTGGTTAAAGCGAAAAATCTAACCTATCATCAAAAATTAATGAGCTTAGGCAATATTGCTGAGCGGTTATTTAACCCCATTGATTTATTAGGCTACACCGAAGAAGAATGGGAATATCTGCAAAATCAGATGATTTGTGATTTATGTGAAGGCTATGCTATTTATCGTCCACGCTATATCTTGCCTGATTATAGTGTATATATTGAGAAAGGCTGCCAATTTCTTGAATTACCGCCGCCCAAAGATCTTGATGACGTGCTAGATGGTTTGCTCATTCTCTATTCCCACGTTCCATCTATTACTACTTATCCCGTTTATATTGGACGCTTAGACGAGCTACTCGATCCTTTCATTACTGACGAAAAGCAAGATTACATCAAGATTAAACGCTTCTTAAATCACATTGATAAAACTATTGCGGATTCTTTCTGCCACGCCAATATTGGTCCTTATGACACTAAGGCTGGGAGTTTAATTTTACAGGCAGTCATTGAGCTAGAAAACACCACGCCGAATATGAGTATTCGCTACGATAAACAAAAAACCTCGCGTGAATTTGCAGAACTTGCTGCTAAAGCTTGTTTATTGGTGTCAAAACCCTCTTTTGCCAATGATCCTTATTACATTAAAGATTTGGGGGAACAATATGGTATCGCCAGTTGTTACAATGCCCTGCCTGAATGTGGAGGTGCTTATACCCTTACCAGATTGCGATTAGGCACAATCGGACGTGCTTGCTCAAGCGTTGATGAAATGGTCAATCAATTACTCCCTAAAGTGGCAAAACTCGCCCTTTCCACTATGGATAAACGACATAAATTCTTGATTGAAGAAAGCCATTTTTTTGAAAGCAATTTCTTAGTGCAAGAAGGTTTTATTAAGCGTGAAAACTTCACCAGTATGATCGCTATTGTAGGATTAGCCGATGCGGTCAATCATCTTTTACAGCAAGAAGGCATTAATGAAACCTTCGGGCAAAGTCAACGTGGTGATGAGATCGCCACACTCATTATGGATAAATTGGAAGAAGTCAATAACGCGCATAAAGGGCTTTATGTGGAGCGTACCAATAACCGTTATTTACTACACGCGCAAGTGGGGGCGAGCAACCACGAAGAAGATAAAATGAATACGCCAGCACACCGTATTCGTGTAGGTGAAGAGCCAACATTATTAGCGCATCTAAAACAATCGGCCCCATTCCATAAATACTTCCCTTCTGGTACAGGAGATCTCTTTGCTTTCGATCAAACCTATACTGATCATTTAGATGCGCTGGTGGATATTATTGATGGCGCTTTCGCACAAGGCTATCGCTACATTACAACTTACCTGAAAAATACCGATCTCATTCGTGTAACAGGCTATTTAGTGAAGAAAAGCGAAGTGGAACGCTATCGTAAAGGTGAAGCCGTATTACGGGATACCACTTGGTATGGCTCAGGTACAGACGATTGTGCCAAGGTTTTCGATCGCCAATTACGCGATAAAGAAGATGTAACCGCTCATTCATAATGAAAAGCTCAGCTTCCCTCTCAGAGATCTATGTTCCTCTACATCGGATAATCCCCTTTTCCAATGTAGAGGGACAAGGCAATCGTACCAGCATTTTCTTGCAAGGTTGCAAGCTAAACTGTCTTTATTGCCATAATCCTGAAACCATTGCACGGCATAATCCCGAAGCCAAACTTGTTAGCCTACAATATTTATATGATCAGGTAATGAATGCCGTGCCTTTCATTCGAGGCGTCACCATTTCTGGTGGTGAACCCACCATTCATCATAAAAAATTAGTCCCACTTTTTCACGCCTTACGCCAACAAGGCTTAACTTGCTATCTCGATAGTAGTGGCTTTTTTGATTATGACAGCACACAAGAACTTATTTCTGTAACAGATAAATTTCTCTTTGATCTCAAAGGCGATGGCTTAGGCTTACAAACGCTCTGTTTTGAACGCCGAAATCAGCAAGGCAAAGTGCCAAATCAAATTATTCCAACCAAACAACATATCAAAACAGAAAACCTTACCCGAAATTGGCAAAACCTCGCCAAATTATTACCGCACTCTAAAATTGAAGAAGTGCGGTTGGTTTTTATCAAAGATTTTTTTGATGCCTACCACTTAGTAGAAAAAGTCGCACAACTACTACGAGATTATCCCGATGTGTTATTCAAAATTATTCGCGTACATCGCAAAGGGGCAAGAGATGAAACGGGTTTAACCCCATTTATTCCCACAGTGGAAGAAACTCAGGCACTGGCAGAATTTGCTAAACAATGCGGTATGCAAAAAGTGATTACGATTATCTAATTTTATGGAGCGATATTAGATTAATAAATATGTTAGTCTAATACAGTCCATCAACTTGAGCTATAAAATAGCTTCTATTACAATATATAGGTATCACTCATTCATATTTTTAAACGATATCACTTACTTAGGAGAATCCATATGATTAATTCAAAAATTATAGTTATCAGTACAATTAGCCTCGCTCTTCTTTCTGGCTGTGCAGTAGAATCATCTCGAAGCTTAGATGTTGCTAAAGTGAATTCCTATAACACACAATATCATGGCATAAGAACGCCTATTTCCGTTGGAGCGTTTGAAAACCGCTCTGACTTTCAAAGAGGTATATTCTCTGATTCTGAAGATCGTTTAGGAAGTCAAGCCCAAACAATTCTTGTTACACACTTACAACAAACAAATCGATTTAATGTATTAAATAGAACCAATCTAAGCCAGTTAAAACAAGAAGCAAATATTTCACGTAAAGCCCAAAATCTAAAAGGAGCTAAATATGTTATTACTGGTGATGTAACTGAATTTGGCCGGAAAGATGTAGGCGATCATCAATTATTTGGCATATTAGGGAGAGGAAAATCACAGGTTGCCTATGCAAAAGTAGCATTAAATGTCGTTGATGTCTCAACATCTGAGGTCGTTTATTCCGTACAAGGAGCTGGTGAGTACTCTCTCTCTAATAGAGAAATTATTGGATTTGGTGGAACTTCAGGTTATGACTCCACATTAAATGGCAAAGTGTTAGATTTAGCTATTCGTGAAGCTGTCAATAATTTGACTCAGTCTATTGATAGCGGAGCTTGGAAACCGAATTGATATAAGGGAAGAATAAAATGATTAAAGATTTGTTTAAACTACCGTTATTGTTGATTTTTTCTATATTCCTATCTGCATGCGGAACTTCTACAAATAATATGTATTATTGGAAAGGGTATAATAATACAGTATATGATTATCTCAAAAATGACAGCACGTCTATTAGTAATCAAATCGAAGCAATGGAAAAGTACTTTAGTGATGCTAAAGATAAACAACTAGCTGTTGCTCCGGGGGCTCATGCTCATATGGGATTGTTATTGGTTCAATCTGGTCAGTTAGATGCTGCACGTCAACAATTCTTAGAAGAGAAAAAACTCTTCCCAGAATCTTCTTCATATATTAATTTTTTAATGAAAAATAAAGTCAATGGAGAACAAAAATGAGACTAATAAAGTTTTTATTTCCCTTTTTGACTGTATTCGTTTTAGCAGGATGCCAAACTTATACAGAAAAACCTATAGATTATACTGAATTTAAAAAAAGCCGCCCTAGCTCTATTTTGGTTCTTCCACCATTGAATGAATCACCAGAAGTGAATGCTAGTTGGGGAATGTTGACAGCAACAACCTATCCATTATCAGAAGCAGGTTATTATGTATTTCCTGTTGCTGTTGTTAATGAAACATTTAGACAGAACGGATTAACTAATGCTGCCGATATCCATAATCTTAAACTTGATAAATTACGTGCAATCTTTAATAATGATGCCGTTCTATATATTACAGTGAAAGATTATGGAACCCGATATCAATTAATTCAAAGCATAACTATTGTTCAAGCTGAGGCAAAATTAGTTGATGCTAAAACAGGTAAAGCATTATGGCAAGGCTCTGTTACGGCTAGTGATTCTGCAGAAAAAAGCAATAATAGTACAATATTAGGAGCATTGATTGGTGCGATTATTGACCAAATTTCTGGGACATTACTTGATAAAGGATTCGATGTAGCCCAAATAGCGGGAAGTCAATTGCTTTCACCTCAAAGAACAAATGGGATTTTATATGGTCCTCGTTCGTCTGAATATAAGATAGAAAAAAACAAATAAGTTCATAATTTATTCTACTTAGCTGACTAATAAACCTACGATTTTCGTCGTAGGTTTCTTTTTTACTCATAGTTTATTGAAATAAAATATCACTAATAAAGAAAACTATTTCCCATTCTCTACCCATTTTCCATCAATATAGTCCGCACGCCATTTGGTGGCTTTTCCTGCTTTTTCAGAAGTAATATATTGACGTTTTTCTTTACGGCTGAAGCGGATAATGGCTTCATTGCCTTCTGGATCTTTTTGTGGAGCATCGGCTAAATACTGCAATTTTTCAGGCAGACGTTCACGATATTGTGCTAGTTCTGCCACTTTTGCGGGACGTGTTTCACGCGATTTCGGAAAGTTGTGAGCCGACATAAACACGCCACCTGCCCCATCGCGTAACACAAAATACGCATCAGATTTTTCACATTTTAGCTCCGGGAAATGTACAGGTTCTTCTTTTGGTGGTGCAACCTCGCCATTTTTGAGGATTTTTCGCGTATTGTCGCATTGAGTGCAAGCCATATATTTGCCAAAACGCCCCAATTTTAAGTGCATATCCGCACCGCACTTATCGCATTCCACCACCGGCCCCTCATAGCCTTTGATCTTAAACTCGCCCTGTTCCACCATATAACCATCGCAATTCGGATTATTCCCACATACATAAAGTTTACGTTGTGGATCAATAATATAACTATCCATTGCCGTGCCACATTTTGGACAGCGTTTACGCTCCATCAGGGCTTTGGTTTCGGAAGATTCATCTAACACATTCAGCAATTCGGCTTCAGGAATCAAATTTATCGTGGTTTTACACCGCTCTTTTGGTGGCAACGCATAGCCTGAACAGCCTAAGAAAACGCCTGTGCTTGCGGTGCGAATCGCCATTGGACGCCCACAAGTTGGACATTTAATATCAGTCATCACAAGGCTATTTGGCTTCATTCCGCCCTCAAGCTCATCTAATTCAGCTTGGCTTAATTGTTGAGAAAAATCTTTAAAGAATTGATTTAACTCGGTTTTCCAATTTTTTTCACCATCAGCAATTTGGTCAAGCACATTTTCCATATTGGCAGTGAAATCATAATTCATTAAATCAATGAAAGATTGATTGAGCCGATCGGTAACAATTTCACCCATTTTCTCCGCATAGAAACGACGGTTTTCCACACGCACATAGCCGCGTTCTTGAATGGTCGAAATAATCGACGCATAAGTGGAAGGGCGACCGATCCCCCGTTTTTCTAACTCTTTCACTAACGCCGCTTCGGTAAAGCGAGCAGGCGGTTTGGTGAAATGTTGTTGCGGGATCACTTCATTTAGGGCTAATTGTTCATTAACTGCCACAGCGGGAAGAACCTGATCTTCGGCACTTTTCCCCATTGGCGGTAGCACTTTTGTCCAACCGTCAAAACGTAAAATCCGCCCTTTCGCTTTTAAGCCATAATCTCCCGCACTCACTGTCAGCGTTGTGCTGTCATATTGTGCTGCGGGCATTTGGCAAGCGACAAATTGTCGCCAGATGAGATCGTACAAACGCACGGCATCTTTTTCCATTCCTTGCAAATCCGCTGCCAATACGCGAACATCAGAAGGACGAATGGCTTCGTGTGCCTCTTGGGCGTTTTCTTTACTGGAATAAAAATTCGGCTTGCTCGGTAAATAACTGTCGCCATAATGCGAACCGATGTAATCACGCACCATTGCTAACGCGTCTTGGCTTAAATTCGTGCTATCGGTACGCATATAAGTGATGTAACCCGCTTCATAAAGACGCTGAGCGAGCATCATTGTTTTCTTCACGCCAAAATTTAAACGCGTACTGGCGGTCTGTTGCAAGGTTGAGGTAATAAAAGGTGCTTTCGGTTTTGAGCTGGTTGGCTTGGTTTCTAAATCGGAAACCACATAAGCAGATTCGCGTAAAAAATCCACCGCACTTTGTGCTTGCTGTGCGTTTTTCGGCTCAAATTTTTTGCCTTTAAAGGTCGCAACATTAAGATGAATCGCCATATTCTGTGCATTTTGCGTTAGCACAGACACTTCCCAGTATTCTTCAGGTTGGAAGGCTTTAATTTCACGCTCACGCTCAACCAGCAATTTCACTGCCACCGATTGCACACGCCCTGCAGACAGCCCGCGAGCCACTTTTTTCCATAATAAAGGGGAAACCATAAAGCCCACTACGCGATCTAAAAAACGCCGTGTTTGCTGAGCATTTACGCGATCAAGGTTAAGCTGTTCGGGGTGTTCAAAGGCTTGTTTGATGGCATTTTTGGTAATTTCATTGAACACCACGCGACTAAAACGCTCATCATCACCACCAATCACTTCTCGCAAATGCCACGCGATCGCCTCTCCCTCTCTATCCAAATCGGTCGCAAGATAAATGTGATCCGCTTTTTTCGCCAATGATTTCAGCTCAGCTACCACTTTTTCTTTACCGGGAAGAATTTGATAATTCGCTTTCCAGCCGTGATAAGGATCGATCCCCATACGCTTCACCAACGCATTTCGCTCTTTTTCCTGCTTCACTTTTTGCTTTTCTTCGGGGCTTAATCCTTTGGTGGAAATCGGCTTGGCCTTTTCACCGCTACTACTGCCAACCGTTGGCAAATCACGAATATGCCCAACGCTGGATTTCACAATATAATCATTACCTAAATACTTATTGATGGTCTTCGCCTTGGCTGGCGACTCCACAATCACTAAAGATTTACTCATCTTTTTATTTACCTAATTCTTGCTAACTTGTGTAAAATTGCCGATATATTGCGGACTATCGACGCATAGGTCAATCATTTTTTAAAAAAAGGAAGATAAATGGACAAACTCAATGCAATTTCAGTTTTTTGTAAAGTGGTGGAAACCAAAAGTTTCACCCAAACTGCGATGCAACAAAATATCTCTGTCGCAATGGCAAGCAAACTGGTTTCGCAACTTGAAGAACAGCTCAAAACCTGCCTTTTGCAACGCACTACCCGCACCATCGTACCAACAGAAGCGGGATTAATTTATTATCAACACTGTCAACCTATTTTATCAGAATTACAAGAAGCTGAAGCTAATATTAGTAATTTAGCTACAGCATTACAAGGAAAATTAAATATCTCTGTACCACGTGATTTTGGTTTACTTTATATCGCTCCTAACCTAGAGAAATTTCTAAAATCCAACCCTAATTTACAAGTTGAAGTAGAATTCAGTGATCGAACCGTTGATTTAATTTCTGAAGGATTTGATTTGGCATTACGAATAGGAAATTTACAAGATAGCTCTTTAATAGCACAAAAAATCGCCACCTTTTCAATGCATATAGTTGGGTCTCCTACTTATTTTGCTCAAAACGGTACCCCAAAAACTCTTGAAGACTTATATCAACACAAAGTTTTACTTTATAAATCAAATAGTAACCAAAACTTTGGGGAGTTTACTAATGGAAAACGAATTACTCGCTTAAAGCTTCAAACTAATATGATTTGTAACAGTGGTCTCGCCCTTACTGAATTCGCAAAATCTGGGTTAGGAATCATAAATTCACCAAAATTTTTAATAGAAAATGAACTAAAATCAGGAGAGTTAATAGAAATATTGACTGAATATCCACAAAAAAATATTGATTTAAATATTGTCTATCCATACAGACGACACTTATCCGCGAAAATAAAGGCATTTATTAATTTTATTCGTCAATTACACTTAGAATGATTTTTCAATAAAAAGCCTATTCACAAAAATCCCCTTAAAAATAAAGGGGATTTTTATATTAATTCAAAATGCCACAATTAATACAATACAAATACTGTCCTTTAGGATCATTCAATAGTGAAAGTTGATTTAATTTCTTCTTTATTTCAAAAAATGAATTCGGCACACCTATTCCTTGTAATAGTTGGTACTGAACATCTTTTTTAAACCCTTTAAAGAATCCTCCTAAAATGGAATCATCTTCTTCTACAATCCATTCAACCCCTAACTTTATCTGTTTTTCTTGAGGTGATTTTGCATATACTAATTCTCTTGCTTTATCAACTGCTCGGTCAAAATCACCTAGTTCATCCACAAGTTTATGCTCTAAAGCTTCTTTTCCTAGCCATACTTGCCCTTGTGCTATTTTATCTACATCATTCTTATCAAGATGACGCCCTTTACTCACTAAAGAAAGGAACTTATCATAGCCGTATTCAATTTCTAATTGATGAATATCTGAATTCACTTTTGACAACTCTGCAAAAATCGATTGATTTGCTAACTCAGAAGTCGAAATACCATCTGAATTTATCCCTATTTCGCCTATTGATTTCTCAAATGTTGGAAAAATTGAAAAAATACCAATTGAGCCTGTTATCGTATCCGCATCAGCGAAAATATAATCTGCTGTACTCGCAATCCAATATCCTCCAGAAGCTGCCATTGCCCCCATAGACACAATCACGGGTTTTCCAGCCTGTTGCAAATGTACGATTTCTTGGCGAATTATTTCAGAAGCAAATGCACTACCGCCTGGACTATTTATTCGCACAATTACCGCTTTTACTTTATCATTATCATAAGCTCGGCGTAATAATTTTGCGATACTATCTCCACCAACACCATTTTCATCACTATTCCCATCAATAATTGTCCCTTCAATATTAACAACTGCAATATTATTAAGCCCCCCTGCCATACGATCTGGAAGGGATGATAAATAATCATCAAATGGCAATAATTTAGGTTGTTCCTTATGATTTTGACCAAAAAGCTCTATTAATGCTTTATTCAGTGTGAAACGATCGGCTATTTGACTAACAAATTTTCTTTGTTTAGCGTATATAGCTTGATCTCCATCTAATGCTCTTAACTGCTCAAAATATTTATCTACACTTGGTAGAACATCCTGTCTTGGAATTTGACGATTTTCAGCAATCATCATTTCATAATCTGCCCACATTAGACTTAACCAACGTTGTAGATTCCTTTTCGCCTCAAGCGACATATCATTACGTAAAAAAGGTTCTACTGCTGACTTATAAGTTCCTACGCGAAAAATATGTGGTGTTACTTTCAACTTATCGAGTAGGTCTTTGTAGTATAGATTTTGTACAGATAACCCTTTAATGTCCACACGCCCAATAGGGTTAAGATAAATTTCATCCGCATAACTTGCTAAAAGATATTGCTTTTGTGTATAGCTATCTGCATAAGCGATTACAGGCTTTCCACTTGCCTTAAACTCTGAAATAGCAGAACCAACATATTTTATTGCTGGCAGATCTGCCCCATCAAAATGATTTAAATCAAAAACTAACCCTTGAATACGCTCATCATTAGCCGCTTTTCTTATGGCATATACAATATCAAATGTCGAAATCTGACGTGGTATATCATATTTAGCATCAATTTCTTTTAATATATCACGTAAAGAATACTCCCCTCTATCATCAGCAAGATAACCGTCTAATTTGAAGAACAATGCCCCCTGTTCACCAAAAAGTTGAACCTTACTATCTTTATTGGGGTTCATTATTAAACCAGCAATAACAAATACAGCCATAAGAAAGAGCAAAAAGATAGCATTCATCACTAAATTACGAAGAAAATTTAGTCCCGACCAAAAAAATTTAAGTAACTTAAACAAAAATTTCATAACGCCCCTAAAAATAAATCATAAAGCAATATAATAACAGATTACACATTAAATGCGAATGATTATTTAATCATTTACCGTTAATTTTACTCTAACTGCGCTATAATTCCATCTAATTACTATAGATGACAGGATACCTTATTTATGGATGCCTTAACACTTCTTACATCTCGACGTTCTAATAAAAAACTCTATGCACCAGCCCCTAATAAAGTACAGCTAAAACAAATATTTCAAGCTGCAATGCATGTCCCCGATCACGGGAAATTACAACCCTATCACTTTGTGGTTATTGAAAATGAGGGACTTACAACACTCAGCTCATTACTAAAATGTGCAGTAACAGAACTGAATTTAGGTGAAGATCGCTTGAAAAAAGCTGAAGAATTTGCCACACGAGCACCAATGATAATTGCCGTTGTCGCGAAAATCCAAAAAGATATTGCGAAAGTCCCAGTTTGGGAGCAAATGTTAACCGCAGGTGCAGCTTGTTATGCCATACAGTTAGCGGCAAACGCACAAGAGTTTGATAATATTTGGGTAACAGGCCCTTGGCTTGAAGGCAGTGCATTACGCGAAGCTTTAGGCTGTAAACAGGATGATAAAATTATCGCTTTTATTTTATTAGGAACAGCTAAAAATAAACTACTGAGAGAAACAAAAACTATCGATATAAATAAATTCATCAATTACTTAGAATAGAAAAATCAACAATTAACTAGGTTGTGCATACAAATATGGCTAGTTCTTTCGAACTAGCCATATTTCCTTTGACAGATTTGATAAACTTTTGAGCTTATAAAAAAAAGACCAATCGGCCATAGATTATAGCCATTTAAATTCAAAATAAATGAGGCTAGCTCTAAGATAAAAATGACTATAAATAAAACCGCTCTTTACTTTATCGCAATTAATGAATATCTCCAAACTCACCTTTATTAAACGCGTTGAATTTTTCGATTAATTCTTCGCGGGTGTTCATTACGAACGGGCCATAGGCTGCAATTGGCTCATCAATTGGCACACCACTGAGTAGCACCATTTTCACGTTTTCATCACCTGCGGTGATTTTAACTTCGCCGCTTTCGTGGTTGAAAATCACCAATTCTGTTGGGTTCGCACGGTCGCTGTCGTTGATCACGGCAGATCCGCGTAATGCTACCAACATTAAATGGTGGGTTTCTGGCACGTTAATGGTTACGCTATGGTTGGCTTTAATATCCATTTCCCACATATTTAACTCAGTAAAGGTGTGAGCTGGGCCTTTTACGCCGTCCAGTTCACCTGCAATAATGCGTGCTGTTCCTGCATTATCCGCAAAGTGATAAGTTGGAATATCTACCGCTTTAATGCTTTGATAACCCGCTGGGGCGTTTTTGTCTTTCGCAGGCAAATTTACCCAAAGTTGTAGCATTTCAAACATTCCGCCTGTGCGGCTGAAGTTTTCGCTATGGAACTCTTGGTGAACGATCCCATTTCCTGCGGTCATCCATTGTACATCGCCTGCACCGATTACGCCGCCGTTGCCATCGCTATCACGGTGTTCTACTTCACCTTGCAATGCAATTGTGACGGTTTCAAATCCTGCGTGTGGATGTGCCCCTACACCGCGTGGTGCACCGTTATGAGGTTTAAACTCCATTGGCATTGCGTAATCTAGCATTAAAAACGGGCTAGTTACTTTATCCTGTTGGCTATGTGAAAATAAAGGTGATACATAAAAGCCACCGCCCACCCAATGTTTTTGTGGTGCTTGATATACTCGATTTACTGTACGCATAATTTTTTCTCCTAAATTTGATCAATTCTGTTTTTTGTGATGCCCTGAATATTCAGGGCGGTTAGTTCATTAACAAGTGGCAACTTGCATTCCACTACGTTGTGCTTCACACAATTTCGTTGGGGTAACATCATTGCCATCTGGATCAACCACGCTTACGGTGGATAAATATTGGTTAATTGTCCATGGATTGCTGCTAAATAACGCTGACGTAACGCACTACGCTCATTTAATTCAGCTTCAGAAAGTGCGGTAACTTTTGCTTTACGTGCTAATTCGTTAATTCTATCTAATTCCAAAATACGCATTTTCTTTCTCCTAAACTGTTTGCTTATTTCTTGTGGCGTAGTTTATACTTGTTCCATATAGTGAACAATAGTCAAATTTGAAACAAAAGGTTCTATTTATGCAACAAATCGATCTCAATGATATGCGTTTTTTTGTTACCGTGATCCAATCTGGTAGCCTAACCCACGCGGCTGAACAGCTAAACGTGCCGAAATCTCGCTTAAGCCGCCGTTTGACAGAATTAGAAAACCAACTAGGCAGCAAACTGCTCGATCGCAATCGTAATGGGGTACGTTTAAATGATCTGGGTGAACATTTTTATCAACACGCTTTAATTGCGGTGGAAGCGGCAGAAAGTGCGGTGAATTCTGTGGCAGATTGCTTAGCCACGCCCCGAGGGTTACTGCGTATTTCCGTTTCCAGTGAAATTTTGCGTTATTGGCTCACGCCCCATTTATCGCACTATTTACAGCAACACCCTGACGTTGAGCTGAATATTACAATGGAAAACCGCCGCGCGAATTTATTGCAAGAAGGCGTGGATATTGCCTTACGCATTGGTGAGCTTGATCTTGATGATGTGGTTGCCAAACATTTATTAGATATTGATTCTGGGGTTTACGCTTCACCTCATTATTTAAAGGCAAATGGCACGCCACTCACCCCACAAGAACTGAAAAACCACCGCTTGCTGCATAAAAGTGATGGCAAAAATTGGCTTTTCAAGCAGGGCAATCAACGGGAATTAATTCAAGGGAAAAAAGCCTTACAAGCCAATGATGCTTCAGTGTTGGCGCAACTTGTTGAAGATAGCTACGGGATTGCCCTGTTGCCTGAGCTTTCAGGCTTAATTCAACCTCATTGGCAAAAATTATTACCCGATTGGCAAATGGAAAGCGTGCCTTTATATGCCATTTATTATAAAAATCGCGGGCTTGCGCCAACGGTGCGAACATTTGTTAATTTTTTGAGCGAAGTAGCAAAAAATTCGCCAAAATAACACCGCACTTTCTATTCAGGCGTTGAGCAAGGGAAACAGATAAAGTAAGATTAACGCCCTTTTGAAAACAACTTAACTTATAACAAATACAGGAAAACACAATGAAAGTATCCATTATCGGTGCAGGTGCTGTGGGCGTGGGCATTTGTAATTATCTTCTGACAATGGGCGAATGCCAAGAAGTAGTCTTGGTGGATCTCAACAAAGAACGCACTCGTGGCGAACAGTTAGATTTCAGCCATACTAGCGCATTAACCTTCGCCAAAAACACCAAAATTATTTCCGGTGAATATGAAGATACCCGTGATAGCGATGTGGTGGTGATCACCGCTGGCGCACAAATTAAAGTGGGACAAGATCGCTTAGAAATTGGTCATATCAATGCGAAAATCACCGTGGAGATTGCCCGTCAATTAGAACGTTATACACCCAATGCGATTATCATTGTGGTTACCAATCCTTGTGATATTCTCACCCACTTCATTATTCGTAATACGAACTTCCCAGCACACCGTGTAATTAGCGCAGGTTGTGTGGTGGATACGGCACGAATGATGAAAATTATTGCCGATAAAGTAAAAATCGATCCGAAAAACGTGTTCGGTTATGTGATGGGCGAACACGGCACCAATAGTTTTATTCCTTGGAGTATCGTAAATATCGCAGGGCAAAAAATCGATGATTTTTGCCAGCAAAACGATGTGCCGATGCTCGATCCACAAGAGCTACTCAAAGCCACCAAAGCCATTGGTTTGGAAGTATTCAGCTTAAAACTCAACACCAACCACGCCATTGCGGCGAGCGTGTTCCGCATTATTCGCGCCATTAGCATTAATGAATATTCTGTCTTGCCCGTTGGCACAATGCTCAACGGCGAATACGGCTTAAACGATGTGGTGGTGAACGTGCCAATGATCATCAGTAGCAAAGGCGTAGAACGCATTTTGAAATACAAACTACCCGCTGATGAGTTAGAGCAACTTCACCAATGTGCCAAAGCCTTACGCCAAGTAGTTGAGCAAGTGGCTGAAAGCACAGGGTTGAAGTGTTAATAATGGATCAATAATATTGATTAAAAAAGTGCGGAAAAACCACCGCACTTTATTTTTTACTGCTTTGCTACTCTATTCCTACAAACAATTTTTCTCGCCACGCGAAAGGCTGATTAAGCCTGAACGAACAATTTCAATCAGCGAACTTTCTTCTTTTAATGCTTTCACAAAAGCATCAAGTTTATCTTTCGTTCCCACTAATTGAATGGTGTAGGATTTGGTGGTAACGTCCACGATTTGTCCACGGAAAATTTCCGCCAAGCGTTTTAGCTCATCACGGGAGCTGCCTTGCGCACGCACTTTCACCAACATCACTTCACGCTCAACGTGTTCACAATCGCTTAGGCTGATCACTTTAAACACATCTACCAATTTATGCAGTTGCTTTTCAATTTGCTCTAGCACTTGCTCATCGCCGTAAGCTTCGATAGTCATACGCGAAAGCGTAGGATCATCAGTGGGAGCAACTGTTAGGCTTTCAATATTAAAGGCACGTTGAGAGAATAAGCCCACCACGCGGGATAATGCCCCCGATTCATTTTCTAATAACACTGATAAAATTCTACGCATTAGGCTTTCTCCGGTTTAGTTAAAATCATTTCATTCATCGCACCGCCACGCACTTGCATTGGATAAACGTGTTCGGTTTCATCCACTTTAATATCAACAAACACTAATTTATCTTTAATAGCAAAAGCCTGTGCCAGCTTTTTTTCCAATTCTTCAGGGTGATCAATTTGAATGCCGACGTGTCCATAAGATTCGGCTAATTTCACAAAATCAGGCAGTGAATCCATATACGAGTGCGAATGACGCCCTGAATAAATTAAATCCTGCCATTGTTTCACCATTCCTAAGAAACGGTTATTAAGGCTGATGATCACTACAGGAATGCCGTATTGTTGTGCAGTGGAAAGTTCTTGAATATTCATTTGAATACTGCCGTCCCCCGTTACACACACCACCGTTGCCTCTGGGTGAGCCAGTTTCACGCCTAACGCAGCCGGCAAGCCAAAGCCCATTGTGCCAAGCCCGCCTGAGTTAATCCAATGGCGAGGCTGATCAAAAGGATAATGCAACGCTGCAAACATTTGATGCTGTCCCACATCAGATGCCACATAAGCCTGACCTTTGGTTAAACGGTAAACTGTTTCGATTACTTGCTGGGGTTTAATCACACCACTATTGCGATCAAAATCCAAGCATTTCACCGCTTTCCATTCATCAATTTGTTTCCACCAATCACTCAGATCCGCTTGGGATTTAGCTAAGTTATCTTCTTCTAATAAAGCTAACATTTCGTTTAACACATTTTCTGCACTGCCCACAATCGGAATTGCCGCTGGTACATTTTTAGAAATGGACGTTGGGTCAATATCAATATGCACCACCTTGGCATTCGGGCAATATTTTTCCAAATTATTGGTAGTACGATCATCAAAACGCACACCAATGGCGAAAATTAAATCACTGTGGTGCATTGCGTTATTCGCTTCATATGTGCCGTGCATTCCTAACATTCCTAAGAACTGTTTATCCGTACTTGGAAATGCACCTAGTCCCATTAAGGAAGAGGTAACAGGTAGATTTAATTGTTTCGCAAATTGGTGAATTTGTTCACTACAATTTGCCGTGATCGCCCCACCACCAATGAAAAGCACGGGCTTTTTCGCCACCAATAAGGCTTTCAACGCTTTTTTGATCTGCCCTTTATGCCCTTGCACTGTCGGATTATAAGAACGCAAGCTGATTTCTTGCGGATAGGTATAAGTATATTTATTAGCTGGATTTACCACATCTTTCGGTAAATCAATCACCACAGGCCCCGGACGACCTGTTGAGGCAATATAAAAGGCTTTTTTGATAATTTCAGGCAAATCTTCCGCTCGCTTTACTAAAAAGCTGTGTTTCACCACAGGACGAGAGATCCCCACCATATCGCATTCTTGGAACGCATCGCTACCGATTAAACCAGACATTACCTGCCCTGAAATTACAACCAGAGGGACAGAATCCATATACGCAGTGGCAATACCAGTAATCGCATTGGTTGCCCCCGGCCCTGATGTGACTAACACGCAGCCTACTTCCCCAGTGGCACGAGCATAGCCGTCTGCCATATGCACTGCCGCTTGTTCGTGGCGTACCAAAATATGCTCAATGCCGCCTAATGTGTGGATAGCATCATAAATATCCAATACCGAGCCACCGGGGTAGCCAAAGACAAATTTTACGCCCTGATCACGCAAGGATTGCACAACCATTTCCGCACCTGATAATTTTTTCATTGTTACCTCGTAAAAATTTGCGGAATTTGCACCGCACTTTTGTTTTTTAATTAACGATGATTATTTGTAACGGATTCAGAATGGCTTGTCTAGCAAGATTTGAGTGAAAATAGCGGAAACTTTTAGGATAAGATTTTTTAAAATCCTAAAACTGCAATATTTTGTAAAATAAAATTCAGCCTAAAATAAAAAAATGCGACAATCTGCCGCATTTTATAAAATAGACGAAATAAAATTTTATTTCCAATTTTGTGATCTAGATCACACTCTAACGTCTTTTAAATAAGAAAATGAGTGCAACCAAGGTGATTGCTGTGGCAATAAAGCCAAACACGCCTGATGCGGTGTAACCAACCACAAGATAGCCCACAATGGTTGCTGTAGCTAAGGTTAACGCATAAGGTAACTGGGTGGTAACGTGATCCATATGATTACATTTCGTGCCAGTGGAAGACAAAATGGTGGTATCGGAAACGGGTGAACAGTGGTCGCCACACACCGCCCCTGCCATTACCGCTGAAAGACAAGGCAACATTAATTCTGGCGCGGCATTGGCGGCAATGGCTGCAGCAATTGGCAACATAATTCCGAATGTTCCCCAGCTTGTTCCTGTTGAGAACGCCATTACTGCACCTAATACGAACAATAACGCAGGCAACACAGCCACTGGTAAATTACCAGACACAAGGCTAGATAAATAAGTCCCTGTTTTCATATCGCCCACAACATTGTTGATTGTCCAAGCAAAGAATAAAATCAAAATCGCACCAAGCATTGATTTCACGCCAACGATCCAAGATTTGGCGTATTCTGCAAAACTCACTTGACGATCAATTAAAATACAAAGGGTTGCCACAACAATTGAAGCACAGCCGCCCACGACTAAAGAAATGCCTACTGTAGTGTTTTCAAATGCGCCTAATACAGAGAACGGTTTACCGTCTGCGGCAAGGGCTTCATTACCTGTGTGCAACATCATAAATACGGTTGCGGCAATTAAGGTAACGATAGGTAAAATCAAGTTGCGAACGTGGCCTTTTACGCCGTTTTGCTCATCTTGATCTTCTTCTGTTCTTTCAAGCGCGAGTTTTTCGTGTCTTGCCATTGAACCAATGTCAAAAGAGAAATAGGCCACGAAGAACACCATTAAAATAGAGAAAATCGCATAGAAATTCATCGCACTCATTGCCATAAATGCCCCGATTGGGGTGTAATCTGTAATGGCGTAAGTAGCAAGTAAGCCTGAAATTAAGGTGATAATGTACGCGCCCCAGCTTGAAACAGGCATAATCACACACATTGGCGCAGCGGTGGAATCCAAAATATAGGCTAATTTTGCACGAGAAACTTTAAATTTATCCGTAACAGGACGGGCAATCGCCCCCACTGCAAGGCTGTGGAAATAGTCATCAATAAAGGTAACAAAGACCAAAGAAGCCGCCATTAATTTCGCGCCACGGCGATTTTTAATACGCTTTTGCGCCCATTCCGCAAAGGCACGATTGCTGCCAGATACGGTTAAAAGTGCGGTCAAAATTCCTAATAACAATAAGAATAAAATGATGTTGATGGTATCAAAGTTCCAACCGTCATCACCATATACCAAAGATTGCACGGTATTCTTTAAATAAATCGCTGTGTTGGCAATGTTGAAATCTGCCAACATTAATGAGCCAATTAAAATACCAATGCTTAAGGATAAAATCACTTTACGCGTGAAAATCGCCAATAATAAGGCTAACAGGGGCGGGACAACCGACCAAATTGATGTGGAATAATCTAAGAGTTCCATTATTGTTCTACCTAAGAATAAGGGAGAACCACTGAGGTTTACTATTTTAAAGAAAAAATAATTTAAAATAAAAGCTAAGTATAATTATACCCAACCTAACCAGTAGCGCTCCATAGTTGTTAAAAAGACTATGACAGTAACGTTTCTTTCGAAAACGCTCCCAACCAATTAAAACGACTTTTAATTGATTTCGGCAACTATTCCTTTCCTTTTTCCTCATCGTTATCCACTCAGAAAAAATACTTATAATAGCCGCTCCTCTACATATGTAGGATACATAAAGGTTACAATAATATCCGAAAAATTCCAAGTACTATCTAAGAAGATAGCTTTTTAACCCATCTTATAGACTAGAAAAACAAATAAAAGTAGCTAGCTCTAACTATTAAAATTAAATATTTAATGGTTCTAGTATTTACCTTAAATAATATTTTCGCTATTATTAAATCAACTTATTTAGTACCATTCAATTTAGGAGATGAAAATGACTGATGCATTAAAAATCTTAAAAAATATTCGTAGCTTGCGTGCAATAGCTAAAGATGTGGAATTAGAACAATTAGAAGAAATCTTAGAAAAGATAAAAATTGTTATTGAAGAAAAACGAGAAACATTAGCTAAAATTGCTCAACAAAAGGCAGAAAAATTAAAAGCACTAGAAGAAGTGCATAATTTATTAAGAGAAAAAGGTATTTCTACCGAAGAACTCCTTTCTTCAAGTATAAATAATGTAGGAAAAACAAAACAGCCTGCTCGTCCAGCTAAATATCAGTATACAGATAATGGACGCGTAAGAACTTGGACGGGCAAAGGAAGAACTCCTTTAGCTATTCAACGTGAATTAGAAGCTGGTAAATCTCTATCTGATTTCGAGATTTAAACTATTTTACTATACAGCGATTCAGTGTAAATGATCTATAAGTTGTTACAGTTCATTTACACTTTTTTATCCATCTTTATCCTAAAAAATAAAAACGTGAAGCTAGTTTATACAGTATAAATTTAAAGATAAAACAAACATTAGCCCTAAAATAAATACATTCATTTTGAGTCTAATGTTGTTTTAAATTTAAAATCAAGTGAAACAATAATCCTATTTCAAAATGACTATTATTCAATAATATTGCCAATAATACTACGTGTCTCCTCCTTTATTTCCATCAATCCAACCTTTACCCTATCGCCAAGTTTATAAACTCTTTCGCCTTTGATATAAAGGGCGATTTCGTCAGGATTAACTTGCATTTCTTCTTTGTTATTGTGCAAGGTGGAAGCAGGAATAAACATTGAAGCACCGTTTTCCAATAATTGAACGCGTAATCCACCTCGCATTACATCTTGGATTTCGGCACTGAATTGGGGGCGGCTTTCCATTTTTTCTGCGAGATAGCGGCAATAAAGCCAGTCGGCAATGTCGCGTTCGATTAAGCGGTTTTGGCGGCGAGCTTCTTGCAAACGTTGTAACACCTCATCGGCGGGCTTTTGGTATTGCTGGGTGGTGAGGCTCGCTTTGATGAGGCGATGATTCACCATATCGGAATATTTCCGAATTGGTGATGTCCAAGTGGCATAACCCGCCAAGCCTAAACCAAAGTGCGGTGCTAATTCAGCCTTAAATTCGGCAAAGGTGAGATAGCGGCGTAGGCGTAGCTCCAAATAATCCCCCTCAATAGGTTCAATATCCTGTCGCATACGGCAATACCCCTCGAGCGTTGCCAAGTTTTCGCTCGAATAGCGTTCTTTTAGATCCGCTTCATTTTCTTCATTTGCTAATTGAGAAAGCAAAAATTGTTGGGCAGGGACGAGATTTTTTTGATCAAAACCACTGTGGGTGTTGAAGATCCCCCATTTTGCCGTTT
Source organism: Avibacterium paragallinarum (assembly GCF_011765605.1). Taxonomy (NCBI): domain Bacteria; kingdom Pseudomonadati; phylum Pseudomonadota; class Gammaproteobacteria; order Pasteurellales; family Pasteurellaceae; genus Avibacterium; species Avibacterium paragallinarum. The sequence goes on along the minus strand of NZ_CP050316.1, from coordinate 834,216 downwards.
CATTGAGATATTGCGCTGCACAAATATTGGCTAAAATCATTGCTTCTTCTACGATTTGATTGGCAATACGGCGGTATTCCGCCACAATGGCTTCTACTTTGCCATTTTCAGCTAGTTTAAAGCTGTAATCAGGCTTCTCGTTAAACAGTAGCGAGTGGGTTTTACGCCATTGAATGCGGGCAAGGGTGAATTGATGGAGCAAATCAATTTGGGTTTTGCTCGCAGCATTTTCAGGCTGCCACGCACCCTCTTTTTGTTCTAAATAGTCCGAAACCTTGTCATAAGCCAATTTGGCTTTTGACTTCACATAAGCCGAAACAAATGTCGGCTTGTTGCGAAGGCTGCCGTCTAAATTCACGTCAATAAAGCACACCAACGCAGGGCGAGTTTCATTTTCCATTAATGAACAAAGCTCATCAGAAAGCTTACGCGGCAACATTGGAATGTTGAAACCAGGTAGATAGTTAGTAAAGCAACGCTGTTTAGCTTCTTGCTCGATAATGGAGTTTTCATCAATGTAGGCTGTTGGATCGGCAATGGCGACCACTAATTTCCAGCCCGCGGGTTGCCCGTCTTCTTCAAGGGCTTCAATGTAAAGGGCATCGTCCATATCTTGCGTGCTTTCACTGTCAATAGTCACGAAATGAAGTGCGGTCAAATCTTCGCGAGTTTGTTGATCCAACATCTCGTAACTTTCTTGCCCTTGTACAGGATAACGGGATTGCTGATGACGTGCCAGCGTTACCCACCAAGGGGCAAATTCATCGTCTTTCTGACAAATAAATTGGGTGATTTGGGCGAAGAGAAAACGATCATCGCGTAAGGGGTGGGTTTTAAGCTCTGCCACCACCCAATCGCCCTCTTGCAAGTCTTCTGTTACCGTTTTGGCTTTATTCGCACCGATAGGCTGGTTAATTTGTGGGTGATCCACCAGCACTTGTAATTTCTTGTCTTTATTGTACCGCACTTTGGCGATGAAGCGGGTGAGCATTGGCTCAATCAATTCTTCTGGCTCAGCCTGCTCTTTATCACCAACGGTTTCAATGCGGGCTTTGATTTTATCGCCGTGCATTACTTTTTTCATCGCTTGCGGTGGAATGAAATAGCTTTTTTTATCGCATTCTAAAAAGCCAAAGGCCTTGTCAGAGCCACGCACCACGCCTTCCACGACGGGCTTGCTATCACGAATTTGTTGTTTTAATTGGGAAAGTAAAGGGTTGTTTTGAAACATAATGATCTTTTCTTAATAAACGACAAAAGGCAGACGCCATAGGTCTGCCTTATTTTGTGTTGGGTTAAACTTATTCTGCACCTAATTCGCTCATTGCGGTAATGCTAAAGCCTGCATCAACGTGCAATACTTCGCCTGTTACCCCTGAAGCAAGGTCAGAACATAAGAATGCCGCTGAATTACCTACATCTTCAATGGTAACGGTACGGCGTAATGGGGCGGTGTTTTCAAAAGTCGCAAGCATTTTCTTGAAGTTTTTAATGCCTGAAGCCGCGAGTGTGCGGATTGGGCCTGCAGAAATGGCATTAACACGAATGCCGTCTTTGCCTAAATCTGCAGCCATTACACGGGTGCTGGCTTCAAGAGAGGCTTTCGCTAAACACATTACGTTATAGTTTGGAATGGCACGCTCCGCACCTAAATAGGTGAGAGTAACAAGCCCTGAATTTGGATTTAACATTGGACGTGCCGCTTGTGCCATTGCTACGAAGCTGTATGCACTGATGTCGTGAGCAATGCGGAAGCCCTCACGCGTTGCGGCGTTTACATAGTCGCCATCTAACTGATCACCCGGTGCGAACGCAATGGCGTGTACGAAGCCATCAAATTTTTCCCAATGTTTGCTTAATTCCGCAAAACAGTGAGTGATATTTTCATCGCTCGCCACATCAAGAGGAAGAATGATATCTGAACCAAATTCTTTGGCAAATTCTTCTACGCGTGGTTTTAATTTATCGTTTAAATAAGTGAAAGCTAATTCTGCGCCCTCACGTTTCATTGCAGCCGCAATCCCATAAGCAATAGAACGATTGCTTGCTAAACCTGTGATTAAAATACGTTTACCAGTTAAGAAACCCATTTTTAATTCCTATTTGTGATGAAAAAATTGTGCATAGTATAAGGGAAAACTCACCGTTACACAAAGCTGACCTGAAAATGTGCCAAAAATCTGACCGCACTTTGCTAGCCTTATGTCTTACTATGCGGGATTATAAATCTCTTTAAATTCCACTTCAAAACCGTGTTGTTCCGCCAACCATTCGCCCAAGGCTTTCACCCCATACCGCTCCGTGCAGTGATGCCCTGCGGCAAAAAAGTTAATGCCTTGTTCGGTGGCAGAATGAATGGTTTGTTCGGACACCTCGCCCGTAATAAAGGCATCAAGTGCCTGCTGTGCGGCAAGATCAATATAACCCTGACCGCCGCCCGTGCAAATCCCCACTGTGCGGATAAAGTGCGGTGCATTTTCAGCACAAAAAAGCGGTTTACGTTGTAATTGTTGCTCAATACGCTGAGCAAATGCTTCCCCGCTGATAGGTGTGGCGAGCGTGCCATAAACAGGAATGCTGAATTTACCTTGCTCTAAGGGTTGCAGATTTTCAATACCCAATAACGCCGCAAGTTGGGCGTTGTTGCCTAGCTCTGGGTGAACATCAAGGGGCAGGTGGTAAGCGTATAAATTAATATTATTTTGCAATAAGGCTTTGATTCGTTTGCCTTTCATTCCTCGAATGCAAGGGTTTTCGCTTTTCCAAAAATAACCGTGATGAACTAAAATTGCATCGGCGTTTTGGCTGATGGCATAGTCAATCAACGCAAGGCTTGCAGTTACACCTGTGATGATTTTTTTCACCTGCTCTCTGCCTTCCACTTGCAAACCATTCGGCGCATAGTCAGAAATCGCCGCTGCGTTAAGTTTTTCGTTAAGAAGTTGTTCTAATACTATGTTGTTCATAATAAAAATGTAATAAAAGCCTTTTCTTATATTGTGTTGATTATATTTTCTTTCTACCAAGAATTATTTACTTACGTCTATAGATTTATTCTATCAAAATAGAAACTTTTTTAATACAAATAAAAATGCTTTGGTTATCCCTACATTGCTACCTGCCGTTAAAGATTTGTTTAAAATGCTCTATTTAAACAGTTACCATTCATAATAAATTCCTATTAATGAAAAAGAATTTCATTATTTAAGTTGGCTCATCAATAACTTGTGATTCAGTGACAAATTTTTCATTGATAGCCCTTAACAATTCCATTCTGATCTTTATAATATTGCCAAATTTTTTGGAGGAACTATGGCAACAATTAAAGATGTCGCGAAAATGGCGGGCGTTTCTACAACAACAGTATCCCATGTAATAAATAAAACACGTTTTGTTGCTGAAGAAACAGAAAAGCAAGTTAGAGAAGCCATTCGAGTACTAAATTACTCTCCGAGTGCAGTAGCACGAAGTTTAAAAGTAAATACTACAAGATCTATAGGAATGGTTGTCACAACAAGTGAAGCACCTTATTTTGCTGAAATTATTCATTCTGTAGAAGAACATTGTTATCGACAAGGTTACTCATTATTTTTATGCAATACACAAAACAATCCTGAAAAAATCAAAAATCATTTAGAAATGCTTGCTAAAAAGCGTGTTGATGGAATTTTAGTAATGTGTGCTGAATATATTCAGGATTCATTGGATCTACTCGAAAATTTTACTGATATACCTATGGTAGTAATGGATTGGGGGCCGCATAGTAAAAATACAGACCTTATCCAAGATAATAGCTTTATTGGTGGATACCTTGCCACCAAATACTTAATTGATAATGGTCATAAAAAAATTGGCATTATTTCTGGAGAGCTTATCAAAACAACAGCCAGAACACGCTATGAGGGGTTTGTTACAGCAATGAAAGAAGCAAACCTTGAAATAAATCCTCTCTGGGTTATGGAAGGTTTTTTTGAACCTGAAGATGGCTACGAATGTATGAATAGAATTTTGACACAAGATAATCTACCTACTGCTGTTTTCTGCTGTAATGATGTAATGGCACTAGGTGCGATTTCAGCTATTGGAGAGAAAGGATTAAAAGTCCCCGATGATATTTCTATTATTGGTTATGATAATATTCATTCATCACGTTTTTACTCCCCGCCTTTAACGACTATACATCAATCAAAATCACGTTTGGGAGCTCAAGCAGTTAACTTATTATTTCAACGAATTAGTGATAAATCCGGAAAATATGAAGTTATTGAAATTCATCCTGAATTAGTGATTAGAAAATCAGTGAAATCTTTAGATAAAAAATAAAAATCCTTGAACATACTAAGAAAATGTTCTCTAAAAATAACAATTTTATAACCTTATTAAAGGTTGTATAAAAGATGTTAAAAAAAATATAAAAAAGTACCGCACTTTTCATCTGTACTGTTTTTTATATTTGACCTTTTTCTTATTTTTGCTTATATCTAGCCAATAAATTTATTTAATTGAGGTCATTATGATTCAACACTATGCAACACTTCGCCACAATATCAATATGCTCGGCCACTTTCTTGGGGAAACGATCTGCGATGCCCAAGGAAAAGAGATTCTTGAACTGATTGAAAACATTCGTATTTTATCAAAAAAATCTCGAGCTGGAGATGACGAATCTAGACAACAGCTCTTAACAATACTTGCAACAATTTCTGATGAAAAAATTATTCCTGTAGCCAAAGCATTCAGCCATTTTCTTAACCTCACAAATATTGCAGAGCAATATCAAACTATTTCCCGCAACCATATTGATCAAGAATCATCCAACAGAAGTTTAGAGTCCCTGTTTAAACGATTAAAAGAACAAGGCGTTCCTCAAGACAAAGTTCTCGAGTCAATACACAAATTACTCATTGAGTTAGTCTTAACTGCTCATCCTACAGAAGTTACCCGACGCTCTTTAGGACAAAAATATATTGAAATTAATCGCTGTTTAAGTCTTCTTGAACACGATGATTTAACTAAAGCTGAAACAACAAAATTGAAGCGTCGGCTAATGCAATTAATCGCATTGGTTTGGCATACTAACGAAATTCGTACACAACGCCCTACGCCAGTTGATGAAGCTAAAGCAGGAATGGCAGTAATTGAGAATAGCTTATGGCAAGCCGTCCCAGATTTCTGCCGTATTGTTAATTTCCATCTAGAAAAATATTACAATATACAATTTCCTATTGATCTTACCCCTATACGTTTTTCTTCTTGGATGGGAGGAGATCGAGATGGAAATCCATTTGTTACAGCTCAAACTACACGCCAAGTTTTATTAATGAATCGCTGTAAAGCAGCTGAACTTTTTTTAGAGGATATCAAATTATTAGCTGATGAACTTTCAGTCATTGAATGTACATCTGAATTTCGTGAAAAATATGGCTCTCATTTAGAACCCTATCGTTTCGTCATAAAAGAATTACGCACAAAATTAATTAAAACTGTTTCTTATTACAATGACCTTTTAGAAAATAAAGTATCTATCATTGATCAAAATGATTTAATTTCTCGAGATGAGCAATTATGGGAACCTCTCTATGATTGTTATCAATCTTTGCTCCAATGTGGAATGCGTATTATTGCTAATGGTGCATTATTAGATTGCTTACGTAGAATTCGTTGCTTCGGGTTATCATTATCTAGACTAGATATTCGCCAAGAAAGTACTAAACATAGCGATGCCATTGCAGAAATTACACGTTATATTGGCTTAGGTGATTATTCACAATGGACAGAAGATGATAAACAAGCCTTTCTCATTCGTGAATTAAGTTCTCGTCGTCCTCTATTACCTCAAAATTGGACGCCTTCTAAAGAAACACAAGAAATATTAGATACTTGTAAAGTTATTTCAGAGCAAAAAGAAGGTATTATTTCTTGTTATATTATTTCAATGGCTCGCACCGCATCCGATGTACTTGCTGTACATTTATTATTGAAAGAATGTGGTCTGCCTTATCATTTGCCTGTCGTTCCATTATTCGAAACACTTGATGATCTAGAGGCCTCAGAAACAGTGATGCGTCAATTATTTAATATTGGGTGGTATCGTGGTGTTATTAATAATAAACAAATGGTAATGATAGGATACTCTGACAGTGCGAAAGATGCCGGTATGATGGCCGCTTCTTGGGCGCAATATCGTGCTCAAGAGCAATTAGTTAATTTATGTGATGAACTCGGCATTGAACTTACATTATTCCATGGTAGAGGAGGAACAATAGGTAGAGGTGGAGCACCAGCCCACGCGGCATTGCTTTCTCAGCCCCCTCGTTCTTTAAAAAATGGTCTTAGAGCAACAGAACAAGGGGAAATGATACGATTTAAATTAGGCTTGCCTGCTATAGCAGTAGGAAGTTTAGAACTTTATGCCAGTGCAATTTTAGAAGCTAACTTACTCCCACCACCCGAACCTAAATCAAGCTGGCGTGAGGTTATGGATGAATTAGCCGTTATTTCTTGCAAAATTTACCGTGGTATCGTTAGAGAAAATAAAGATTTTGTTCCTTATTTCCGCTCTGCGACACCAGAACAAGAACTCTCTAAATTACCTCTTGGTTCTCGCCCAGCCAAACGCAACCCAAATGGTGGTGTAGAAAGCCTACGTGCAATCCCTTGGATTTTCGCTTGGATGCAAAATCGACTAATGTTGCCTGCCTGGCTTGGAGCTGGTGCATCTATACGTCTTGTCATTGAGCAGAAAAAGGGACATATAATTGAAGAAATGTGTAAACAATGGCCATTTTTTTCTACTCGTATCGGAATGTTAGAAATGGTATTCAGTAAAACTGATAGTTGGCTATCTGAATACTACGATAGACACTTAGTAAAACCTGAATTTTGGGTCTTAGGAGAGGAACTACGAGAGCAATTAAAAGCAGATATAAAAACTGTTTTATCATTATCTCACGAAGATCAACTTATGTCTGATTTACCTTGGATAGCTGACTCTATTGCCTTACGTAATATTTACACTGATCCACTTAATTTACTACAAGTAGAATTACTACGTAGATTAAGAGAATTTCCACAACACCAAAATTTTGACGTAGAACAAGCCCTAATGATAACAATCACAGGCATTGCAGCTGGTATGCGAAATACAGGATAATTGATCTATTATTCAGCCACAATGACAACATTGTGGCTGATCTTTATATTAAATTCTAATTTATCCCTGATAATGCCCCACACCCAATTCATCTTCTTTACGGGTGCGGTTGATTACGGCTTGCGGGGATTGCACAACACGAAGTCCCATTTGATCTTCAGTGCGAACCACATCACCACGCAGGGAGTTGGTGAACACATCGGTGATTTTAATATCAACAAACTTGCCGATCATATCTGGCGTACCCACAAAGTTCACGATACGGTTGGTTTCCGTGCGTCCTGTGAGTTCCATTAAATCTTTTTTCGATGGGCCTTCCACCAACACGCGTTGCTCGGTGCCTAACATCGCTCGGCTATATTGTGCCGCTTGGTTGTTAATGCGTTGTTGTAGCACATAAAGGCGTTGTTTTTTCTCTTCTTCACTTACATCATCAGGAATGTCTGCCGCGGGTGTACCAGGGCGTGCAGAGTAGATAAAGCTGAAGCTCATATCAAAATTCACCTGAGCGATGAGGTTCATTGTGTCTTCAAAATCCTGTGCGGTTTCACCAGGGAAGCCGACAATAAAATCTGAGCTGATTTGAATTTCAGGACGCACTTTTCTGAGTTTGCGAATGATCGATTTATATTCCAACGCTGTATGGCCGCGCTTCATTAAATTCAAAATGCGATCTGAACCGCTTTGCACAGGGAGATGCAAAAAGCTGACTAGCTCAGGCGTATCTGCATACACCTCAATAATATCATCGGTAAATTCAATCGGGTGGCTGGTGGTAAAACGAACGCGGTCGATACCATCAATCGCTGCCACTAAACGCAGTAATTCGGCAAAAGAGCAAATCCCTCCGTCGTGGGTTGGTCCACGATAGGCATTCACGTTTTGCCCCAATAAATTCACTTCACGCACGCCTTGCTCGGCAAGTTGAGCAATTTCAAACAACACGTCATCAAGAGGACGGCTCACTTCTTCGCCACGGGTATAAGGCACAACGCAGAAGGTGCAATATTTGTTACAGCCTTCCATAATTGACACAAACGCCGTAGGGCCCTCTGCTCGCGGTTCTGGCAGGCGGTCGAATTTCTCAATCTCAGGGAAACTCACGTCCACCACTGAGCTTTTTCCGCCACGAATTTTGTTAATCATTTCTGGCAAGCGGTGTAAGGTTTGCGGCCCGAAAACAATATCCACATAAGGGGCTCGGCTACGAATATGCTCGCCCTCTTGCGAAGCCACGCAACCACCCACGCCGATCACAAGTGCGGGGTTATTTTTCTTTAATTCCTTCCAACGCCCCAACTGGTGGAACACTTTTTCTTGTGCTTTTTCACGAATGGAGCAAGTGTTGAGCAATAGCACATCGGCTTCTTCGGGAATGTCGGTGAGCTCTAAACCGTGCGTGCTGTTTAATAAATCTGCCATTTTCGAGCTGTCATACTCGTTCATTTGGCAGCCCCACGTTTTAATATGTAATTTTTGCGTCATAATTTATTTAAACTGTTTAACCTGTAAAAAATCAACTGGCTATTTTACCGACTTGTGCGGGTGGTGGCTAGTTAAAATAATCTTTTCTTTTGAATTTTAAACATTAGGGGTAAACTAGCGAAGCATAAATGCGATGGAAAAATTATCACAAAAAAGCACCGCACTTTTAATTTGGCTCAAATCGTACAAAGAGATAAAAGAGGGAAAAATGGAAAATCAGAAAGACATTATCATCGTTGGCGGCGGAATGGTGGGAGCGGCTTGTGCCGTAGGATTGGGGCAACTTGGGCTGAATGTTCATCTGATCGAAGCCTCACCGTTGCCGCAATTTCACGCCCATTCCCCTTATGATCTACGAATTTCTGCCATTAGCCTTGCTTCAGTACAATTATTGCAACAGCTACAAAGCTGGCAATTCATCGAACAAATGCGAGTCTGCCCTTATCGCGGTTTAGAAACTTGGGAAATTGAGGGCTTTGCAACGCGTTTTCGTTGCGAAGAGTTGGGTTACGATAAATTAGGCTATATGGTGGAAAATAATGTGATTCAGCTTGGCTTGTGGCAAGCACTATCCCAGTTAGACAAGGTGCAAAGTAGCATCGGCGTGAAAGTGCAACGTGCAGAAAAGTGCGGTCAAAATTGGCAACTGTTTTTGGATAACGGTGAACAATATTCCGCTCCATTAGTCATCGCCGCAGACGGGGCAAATTCTCAATTCCGTCAGCTTGCGGGCATTGGGATTACGGGGTGGCAATATCGTCAAGATTGCTTATTAATGTTAGTGGATACCGAACTCCCTCAGCAAGACACCACTTGGCAACAATTTTTTCCCTCAGGCCCCAGAGCCTTGTTGCCATTAACAGGGCAACAAGCCTGTTTGGTATGGTACGACAGCCCTGAAAAAATCAAGCAACTCAAACAGTTATCCAAAGAAAAATTAACGCAAGCGATAGAGCAAGCCTTTCCCGCTCGATTAGGCAAAATCAACGTGCAACAAGCGGGCAGCTTCGCCCTCACCCGCCGCCACGCACAGCAATATTTTAAGCAAGGCATTGTGCTTGTCGGCGATGCCGCTCACACCATCAACCCACTAGCAGGGCAAGGGGTCAATCTTGGGTTTAAAGATGTGAAAGCCTTATTATCGGTAATACAAAGTGCGGTGCAAAATCAGCAAGATTTTTCTGCTGATGACGTGCTGAAGAAATATCAAGATTTACGCCTGAAAGATAATTTAATGATGCAATCGGCAATGGATTTATTTTACAAAGGCTTTAAAACGGAATTATTGCCCGTCAAAGCCTTGCGAAACCTAGCCTTACTAATGGCAGAAAAAGCCATACCATTGAAAAAACACGCGTTGAAGTATGCGTTGGGGCTAATTAAATGATTGATTATTAGCCACATTTTGTTTATAAGCGTACGACTTATCTCATTACAATTTATCAATGAGTTTTTCTAATGCTTTAATTTGTGAAGTTTGTAGCTCTATGATTTGGTCTTTCTGTCGTAATAATTCTAACTGATGATCTATCGTTTGTTTTAACTGTGCCACTTCATTAACTAGCTCTTGAGATGTAGGATTAATTATATTTAAGCTGTGATTATTTCCACTCTCTTTAAACATAACCACATTTTTTTCTCCTAAAGACATCACTTCAAGAATATCAGTATCAAAAACTTCAACAATTTTTTCTAATTTAGGAATAGTCAAGTTACTTTCTCCTCTTTCAATTTTTGAATATCCTCGCGTTGACATACCTAATTTACTAGCCATTTCTTCTTGAGACCAATTTTTTGATTCTCTCAAAAAACGAATTTTTTCGTTTACTTTCATAAATATTTCTATTCCAACAACAAACTCGGTAAAAATCATAACTTCTGGTTCATTGTAGTATAATAAATTTTACAATACAATTTTTATCAGATTTTATAGAAATAGTGTTTGTATAGGAGCTATATTATGACATCCAAATCTGATGATATCGAAAATAAAAAAGAACATCTAAAACCAATCGAGGATTCTGAAGAGTACGCAAAAAATTTTTCAGATGAGAGTTTTTGGGATAAAGTAACTGGTTATGCAAAAAAAGCAGGTAAAAAAGTTATTGAACCATCACTGAAAATGTATTATGCAGCTCAAGATCCAGAAACCCCAACCTGGGCAAAAGGCGTTATATATGGAGCTTTAGGATACTTTATTTTTCCTGTAGATGTGATTCCTGATGTAGCTCCAATAGTTGGCTATACTGATGACTTTAGTGTTATCGCTGCTGCCTTAACCACAATAGCGACTCATATTAAAGATGAGCATGTTAAACAAGCAAAAGAGAAAATGAAAACTTGGTTTAAATAACTTCTATGTTAAAAAAGATACTAAGTTTCAATATTATTTATAACTTAGCTGAGTCAATTATTGATAATATTTTTAGACATAAAGTTTTACCAGAATTTGGCTCTATTTTATATTGTGATTTAGCATTAGGATTTATTGAGCACTCAGGTATATATGTTGGAAATAATTCTGTTGTCCACTTAAATAAGCATGGTGAAATAAAAAAAGTTTCTCTATCTGATTTTATTAAAGGAACTTCTGCAATTACAATATATGTGTCCTGTTGTAATGGCAAAGCTATCGGAAACAAAAAAGTTGGTAATTTTGCTCTATCTCAAATAGGGAAAAGAACAAAATATAATGTACTCCTGAGAAACTGCCATCAATTTTCTAGTAGTTGTATAACTGGAAATCTTGACAATAATGATCGATTGCTATCTTTACTAAAAATAACAGCACGCAAAAAATTAGGAGTAAATGAATGGCGAGCATTGGAACAATAGCAGCAATTATAGTAATAATCATTGCAATATCCTATATTAATAAAAGATAGAGATATAGATATGAATAAGAAATATGAATTTGCGATAAAAGCTCAAATGACTATGAAAAATAACTCCAGTTATTCAAGCATTACAACATATAAAGTTGTTGCAAATAATGTTAGAGAAGCAAAAAATATTTTCAAAGCAGAAAGAGAAACCGCACACACTTCATATAAGATAATTTCTTGCGTAAAAAGCAATGAAGTAACCTCTTTAAATCTAGGGAAATATCTACAAAATGGAATAGCAAGTGCTGGCATATTAGCTGCTGGTGGAGTAATCTTATCTAAGCTTTTATCAAAAAAATAAATATATTTTATAACCTATTTATAAAAAATCTGCACCTAAACAGTGCAGATTTTTTTACCGCTTTAATACCCCTCACTTAGCATATTCGGCAAAAATTGTGCGTGTTGAATGCGTTTTACGCGGCTTTCAATACGCCCATCAGAATAAAGTTCAATTTCACGCCAGCCGGGTTGTAAGGTATCTAGAGCAAAGGTGTTGCTATCTGGCTTGAATTGAATACAGGTTGATGGGGTTGCCATTACTTTATAGCCTCGCCATTCGCTGTCCACCGCTTGGTGGATATGTCCGTATAAAATGCCTTTCACGTTACTAAAAGGTGATAGGGTGTAAGCGAGATCAAGAGCGTTGCGTAAATTATGTTGATCCAACCAAGCTGAATTAGTGGATAAAATATGATGATGTAACACGACGAGGGAATAGCGTTCGGGGTAATCGCGTAATTTGGAAAGTAGCCAATCGATTTGGTATTGTCCAAGCTGTCCGTGTGGTACGCCAGATACTTGACTATCCAGCATTAAAATTTGCCAATGTTTACCAATAAGTAAATGTTTTAGCGGGTTAATATTGCCATTGTTTTGATTAAGAATATCAAACATTTTTGGCTGAAAATCGTGATTTCCCGGTATCCAAAAAACCGTTTTCTCTAAACATTGCACGCTTTCACAAAAACGTTGATACCCCTCGTTACTGCTGTCTTGCACTAAATCGCCTGTAGCTAGTACCAGTTCATAATCAAATGGGCTTTGCGTGATTTCACGCAAAACTTGGTTGAAACTCGCTTGGGTGTTAATGCCGAGCAACTCACCGTTTTCGTCCTTAAACAGATGAGGATCGGTAATCTGAACCAAACGAACAACATCTTTCTCCGTTGGGTATGTATAAGTATTCACCAAAGTACGTTCTCCTCTGTTATGATTGTCGTTTGTTCAAAATAATCGCCTGTTATTCCGCCTAGCATGATTTACTCACTTGGCTCAACAGGTTGCTGTTTTCAACTTAAACGACGGTAATGCGTTTCAAATTATTTATTGATTCCATTCATTTTGTAACGATTGATAATTCAACTGCAACCATAATAGCCCTGTTACAGCTAAGCCATTATCAATATTGCCATTGCATACCCAATCATAGGCAGTTTGGCGTGGGATAACGTGAACGCGAATGTCTTCGTTTTCATCAGCAAGCCCGTGAATGCCTTGTGCTTTGCGGCTGTCCACTTTGCCAACAAACAGATGAATACGTTCCACAATTCCGCCGGGGCTATCCCAAAAGCTCATTACTTCGCGTAAGTGTTCCACTTGCACACCCGCTTCTTCTTGGCTTTCTCGCTGTGCCACTTCGTTAGGCAGTTCGCCTTCTTCCACCATTCCCGCGATAAGTTCCAATAACCAAGGGGATTGCGTGGATTGAGGATCATAAGCCCCAATTCGCACTTGTTCCACCATAACAACGCTATCCTCTACAGGATCATAAGCCACCACGACAGAAGCCGCACCTTTGACTAATAACTCACGGGTAACGGTGCCACTTTCCCCACCCGCAAACAGTTTATGTCTAAAATAAACTTTCTTTAAATGAAAAAAACCGTTATAAAGCGGTTCTTCCTTGATAATTTGAATATCCTGTTGAGAAAACTGCTTCAACTTCCCCATAAAACTCTCCCTATAAAATTATCTTATTAAGGATACGCCAGTTTTTTATAAAAAAAATACTACTCATCTTACTTTTATTAAGAAATTTGAACTAGCTCACAAAAATTTTTATTTATTGCTTAACTTTTTTTCAATCGTTCTGTACTAACTAAAAACAATGCAATAACCATCAAAAGAATTGCCCCAGAAAACAATAATGTATTTATCGAACTGGAATGATCTACAATAATGAGCCTTACCATCGCTGTAATACCGATATACAAAAAATAACGTAGCGGAAAATGGTAATCCGTTTTGAAATATTTCACGATTAACGCGAGGAACTCGAAATACAAAAAGTACACCACGATTTTTTCAATCAACACATAAGAGGCTTCTTCGGATTGCTCAAACAACACCATTATTAAGCCATAGGTTTCTTTGGCTAAAAAGACCACCAAAATGAAGGCTAACACCAATAAGGAAATATTCAGCACCCATTGCAAAAATGCGGAAATGGCTTGTGGGAAATAATTTTTATCACTCATTTTTCGTCCTATTCACATTTCAAATAAAAAAATGATTAAAAATTTGCGTTAATTGTGCCGTTAGCACGGGCTTTCCTGCAATATCTTCATCTTGCCAAGATTGCAATAAAATTTCTGGCGTAAAGGCTTGCTGGGTCAGTTCTGCCACAGGAAAATAGCTCAAATGCCAAGGCTCGATACCGATTTTTAATCGCTCAGGCATTTGAGAAAAAGGGAAGTAAAAATCAAACTTTTGCACATTTTCTTTTAGCCATTCACTCAGCTCAAAAAAATAACCTTTCTCACCATATTCCCAAGGCTCAAGTTGTAATTTTTGATCTGCTGGCAATAAATCAGGATCAAAAATATCCACTTCCGTTCCCCAGTGATGACGGCTTCCCCCCGGCAAGGCTGACCAACGCAAAATCGCTTGGCATTTTTCCCAATCAGAACAACAAGATAAGTCAAGTGCTTGTCCTTCATCATTATGTACTTTACGCTTGCCCGCAAATTTCTCATTCCAAATCATTTGCTGACGCTGGAAATCTCGAAAGCTACTCGCAGGCTGTAAATTGAAGCCATTTTTGACCGCACTTTGCTGTAAGCCTTGAAAGGCTTTTAAGGCATCTGGCTGAAGAAAATGTTGTGTTGAGAACGGGCAAGGCAAAGGGGATAAATGCTCACGCGATTTTCCCGTGAGCATTGCAGGTGTAAAACTCGCTTTCATTATGCGTCCTTATTCAGCAAATTCACTAACATTTGCTGATAAACGTCGCCCAAAGTGGCGAGATCTTGACAACTTACGCATTCATTCACTTTATGAATGGTGGCATTTAACGGCCCAAGTTCCACCACTTCTGCGCCCATTAAGGCAATAAAGCGTCCGTCTGACGTGCCACCACCCGTTTCAAGTGCGGGGGTAATTTTGACAATTTTTTCTAAACTATCCATCACGGCATTCACCATTTTACCCGGTTTTGTTAAAAATGGCTTACCCGATAAATTCCACTCAATGCGATAATCAAGCTGATATTTTTTCAATATTTGTTCCACAGTTTGCTTGATTACTTCGTCCGTAACTTCCGTGCAATAACGCAAATTAAACTGCACATAAAGCTCACCAGGGATCACATTATTACTGCCCGTTCCCGCTTGAATATTGGCAATTTGCAAGCTCGTCGGTGGGAAAAATTCATTGCCTTGATCCCATTGATAAGTGGTTAATTCTTTTAGAAAATCAACGGATTTATGCACAGGATTATCTGCCAAATGGGGATAGGCAACGTGTCCTTGCACGCCTTCAATATACAGATTTCCCGTAATCGAACCGCGACGACCATTTTTCACCACATCGCCCAAAATTTTCGCGCTCGAAGGCTCGCCCACAAGGCAATAATCAATGGCTTCACCGCGAGCCATTAAGGTTTCCACCACGCGAACCGTGCCATCTTTTGCGACAGCTTCTTCATCGGAAGTAATCAACAATGCAATCGTCCCTGCGTGGTCGGGGTGAGCTTTTACATAGTTTTCTGCCGCCACAATCATTGCGGCAAGCGAACCTTTCATATCCGCTGCACCACGTCCGTAAAGCATATCGTCCACAATTTTTGCGGAAAACGGCGGATATTGCCATTGGCTTTCATCACCCACTGGCACAACGTCCGTATGCCCCGCAAATGCCACCACAGGACGAGCTGAACCGTGCGTTGCCCACAAATTTAGTGTGTCGTTAAAAGGAAGCCATTCGATATGAAAACCTAATTTTTCTAACCGTTCTGCGATCAACTGCTGACAACCTTGATCATCAGGACTAATAGAGGGACGCTGGATCAACTGTTGAGCTAAGTTGAGGATCGAATTTTTCATTTTATTTTGCCTCAGCTATTTTCCAAATGCCTGACTGTACGCTGTTGCGTCAAATCCGATTAACGCCAGCTTATCTTGCAAAATAATCGGGCGTTTGATTAAGGTCGGCTGTTCAAATAAAACCTCAAGTGCGGTGCTTTTTGACAAATTTTTTTTCACTTCATCAGGCAAATTACGCCACGTTGTGCTACGTTTATTCACCAAATTTTCCCAGCCAAACTGAGCTTCTGCCTGCGCTAACCAAGCCTTATCCAGCCCGTCCACACGGTAATCGTGCAAACGATGTTCAATGCCATTATCCGCCAACCATTTCAACGCTTTTTTCACCGTATCGCAATTTTTAATGCCGTAAAGAGTAATCATTTTTTGTCCTTTTAAAATTTCTCACATAAATGTAAATATTCAATTGTAGAATCAGAACTATAAGATCGATTTTTAGAAGCATCAGAACGAAAACGTTGATAATCAATAGAAAAACAATCATACCTTCCATATCGACTCATAATTTCTCTTATTCTATCTAAACTCATTAAACCTTCATTATTATAGCTTAAAAAGATATATTTAAATTTTGCCGATTTAATTAAAAATTCAAACTCACTTTCAACCTTAGCCCTACTACAATATTTAGATTTCACATATTCTCTTAATCCTGTTTTTCCTTTAGGTTCAAATCTTTTGTACTCTGAAATAGTATTTAGCAAATGATAATTTGCACCATATTGGCGAGCATTATAGGGAGGATCTAAATAGAGAATATCACCTTCAATATCATTAATTAATTGATTTGCATCTTTATTATAAACTTTATGTGAATTATTGTTTATTTCAAATAGTGCAGGTTCTATGATCAGCTGTTTTTGTGCAGAACGCTTTATTTTTTTTAAAAACGCACCATAAACGGAAGCCGTATTTGCTATCTTATCAGCACTTTCAAGTAAAGAACAGAGTAGAAAATAATATTGACTATCTGATAAATAATTTGTTTCTCGCCAGTTCTCTATCTTAAGTCTAATTGCATCAATCTTTTTCCCATTTTCCTCTGAGAAATAAAGCCTGTTTCCTCTTCCATTCTCTGAATACTCTTCAAAAATAAATCCTGATACTCCATCTAAAGAGTTTAATTCATCTAATAATTCTTCATAGAGGATTAAAGAATGATTTTCTATATAATTTTTATTTAAAATATAACTATATAATTCTATATCATTACTAATTACTTGTTTAACTAAAGGCTTAAACTTCCTTCCGATAGCACCTGTTCCTGCAAAAAGATCACAAAATATAATATCAGATAGATCTTCTCTTATTACTGAAGTAATGCTATCAAAAATAAATTTTGATAGTTTATTCTTTGATCCTATATAGTTCATTCTTTTTCATCATCTTCGTATAAAGTTTTGAATACAACATCAACTGCACGATGTGCTGCTAATTCACTTACCTTCTTAATCACAGTTTTTCTATATTGTACTGGGTCATATTGATAACAACCAACACAGCCAAGTTCATCATTGTAATTTTCATTTCCCTCATAAAAATCATAAGGGTTACCTTTAATATTTTTTGCACTCCAACGGATATTAGTTTCTTTACAGCGTTTACATATTTGCCTTTTTACATCATTTGCCGCTTTACATAAAGGCTGAAAATCATTTAAAGATTGAGAGTTCATATCTGAGACTCTTAAATCATTCTTTCTACCATCTTTATGATCAATCTCAATTTTAGTATTTTCTGAAAATCCTTTTACTCCAAGCATTACACAAGGTTTATCTTTATAATAATTCTTAATATCTTGTCTAATTGCTTGATTAAAATAATTTTTTCGATTAAATCCATTTAATCTAATCGCATCAATCCCATTACCAGAAGAATGCGTCTTATCAGTTTCTACTATATATTCTTTTGCAAGGCTAGAACTTCCACGCCCCCAGCTAAATCCATTTCCTAACTGAAGCTCAAGATAATCACCAATAAATTCACTCACTAAAACCCAACGGCTAATACCTTGTTCATTGGGCTTAGCTAGCTCAAGAAATAATTCTTTTTTAGACTTCTTTTTCATTTTAATTTTTTAAATACCATTATATATTCATGTTTAAATAAAAAATAATCACTCTTTAATGCTCTGTATTTCCAAATATCTTGCTTACCAAGTTTCCCCCGATTTCCTTCAATATTTTTTACTACTATACCTTTTAGTTTTACTTTAAAATGCTTTCTTATCGAGTACATTAAATAAAATCCTAACGGAACAACCTCACTATTCTTATAAACATCACCTATAACAATAGCAAAATATTTGTTATCCTCAAGAAAAGAGAAGGCGTTAGATATTACTTGAGTAAACTTGTCAATAAAAAGATTAATATTGGATATCTGAGATAAATCTTCTATCTTATCAGTGAATTTAATAATATCCATATAAGGAGGATGAGCAATAAAGAAGTCTATTTTATTCCTATTTAGTATTTTTAAGTTATTTGATAGACATTTTGAGAAAAGATCAGGATTTGAGACATCACAATGATTAATAAAATATTTGATTGAATTTGATTCTTTCATTTGAGATCTCACATAATCAATAATAGAATCATTTATATCAAATCCTATAAAACTCCTATTTAGGTTTTCGCATTCATATAGAGTAGTTCCACTCCCCATAAATAAATCTAAAACCGTATCCTCTTCTTTCGTATAGCGTTTTATTAACTGATATGGAATCTGAGGGATAAAATTTCCATGATAAACATTTTTATGCTTACCCCTTTTATCCCTCTCACCAAATAGCCAAAGGCTATCTACATTAAGATCTGTTGATTTCCAATCTTCTTGCATATTTATTTCAACAAATACGCCTTTAACGTTGCAAAATCATTATCCATTTCATCGGAAAGCAATAGCAATTTGTTGTGCTTATCCAAGGCTTCTGGTAGTGGTAATTCGGTGGATAAAATTCGCTCGACGCTTTCTTTGAATTTTGCAGGGTGAGCAGTGCAAAGGAATAATCCTGTTTCACCAGCTTGTAAATCTTGTTTTAACACGCCGTAGGCGATCGCACCGTGCGGTTCGCATAGATAGCCTTGCTCGTTCATTGCTTGCAAGGTGTGTTCAGTTTGCTCATCACTCATTGCGGCGGAATGAAGCTCTGACAATGCCCAGCCGTTGCGTTTGAAGAGTTCTTCTACACGAGGCCAGTTATTTGGGCGGCTAACGTCCATTGCGTTTGATAGGGTTGCCACGGTGTCATTTGGCGACCATTCGCCCGTACTTAAATAGCGTGGTACGGTGTCATTGGCGTTGGTAGCTGCGATGAAACGTTTGATCGGTAAGCCCATTGTTTTCGCGATAAGCCCCGCTGTGAGGTTGCCGAAGTTACCACTTGGCACAGAAACCACGATGTTTTCACGCTCGGCTTTAGGGAGTTGTGCCACCGCTTCAAAATAATAGCAAACTTGGGCTAATAAACGGCTAATATTAATGGAGTTGGCCGAATTTAAGCCGATAGCTTGGCGAAGTTCTGCATCATCAAAGGCTTGTTTAACGAGGGCTTGGCAGTCGTCAAAATCACCGTTAATAGCAATCGTGCGGATATTTCCGCCTAGGGTGCAGAATAATTTTTCTTGCAATGGGCTGATTTTGCCTTTTGGATATAAAATCACCACGTCAATATTTTCCAATCCATAAAAGGCGTGAGCCACTGCTGCCCCGGTGTCGCCTGAGGTCGCGGTTAAAATAGTGATTTTGCCATCGCCACGAACGGTTGCTAAGGCTTGTGCCATAAAGCGTCCACCAAAATCTTTAAAGGCAAGAGTTGGCCCGTGGAATAATTCTAAAGCGTAAATATGCTCTGCCACTTTTTCTACTGGTGCTGGGAAGGTAAAGGCATTTTTTACCAGTTGAGCCAGTTTATCCGTAGGGATTTCATCTCCAATGAGTGCCGCTAAAATTTTTTGGCTACGTTCGACTAATGGCAAATCAAGCAAAGCGTCAATGTTATCTAAGTGCGGTATGATTTCAGGGAAAAATAGTCCTTGATCTTTGCCTAGCCCTTGGCGTACCGCTTGGGCGAAATTTACTTGTTCTTCGGGGTGTTTAATGTTGTATAAATTCATAGTTGTTCCGTTTTGGGGTTGGTTAATATTCTTTGTTTAAAGTTCTTTGTTTAAAATCTTTTATCTTTAGGGTTGATAACGGGTTTCGCTCGTTGAGCGACTTACTTTCTTTTGCTTTCCCAAAAGAAAGTAAGCAAAGAAAAAGGAACCCGATCAAATTACTCTTCCTCATTCCAATAAAATTTTTTTAACGAAAAGTAAGCCTGATGTTCGCTTCGCTCTCGCTCGGCGTTACTTTTCTAAAAATTTTATCTCCATTCGGGTAATTTGTACGGGGATTTTAATCCTTTTACCTATAACGAATTTTGCTCGTTAGCAACTTATTTTCTTTTGTGTTCCCAAAAGAAAGTAAAGAAAAGGGAATGCCGTTCAAATTACTATTCCTCATTTCGACAAAATTTTCTTAACAAAAAGTAAGCCTGATGTTCACTTCGCTCTCGCTCGGCGTTACTTTTCTAAAAATTTTATTTTCATTCGGGCGGTTTGCACGGGGATTTCAACCCAGTTCTTTTACACTGTAATTATCCACTTCACAAAAATGAAGTGAGATTTTATTGTTTTGTTGGAGATGATGTAATTTTTCACCATTCCAACAAAAATTTTATTTCCATTCAGGCAATTTATATGAGATTCAATGTTCTCACTAACCCAATTCTCTTGCCCCTTGATTATCCACTTTACAAACGTGAACGAAGCCTTCGTTGTTTTGGAGATAATGGTTTTCCAAATAGGTGGCCACTTTACTGGCGGTATTTAAATCTGGGGCGATGGCGAACATTGTTGGGCCTGAGCCTGAGATGCCTGAGGCAATCGCACCAAGATCGCGTACCGCTTGTTTTACTTCCGCGAAGTTTGGTAATAGGGCTTCGCGGTAAGGTTCTGCGATCACATCTTTCATCATATAGGCGGCTAAGGCTTCTTGTTGCGTATGGCACGCGTGAACAAAGCTCCCTAAATGGCGACCGTGGGTAATTACATCTTGTCTGGTGTAGCTTTTCGGCAAAATCGCCCGAGCTTCTGAGGTAGAAACCTCAATTCCTGGGTAAGCTAGCACCCAATACCAGTTATCAAAAAATGGCAACTGTTGGCAAATATTACCAAGGGATTGTACCATTAATTGCACGCCACCTAAATAACAAGGGGCGACGTTGTCATAATGGATTGAGCCAGAAATCCGCCCCTCCAATTCGCCCATCATTTCTAATAATTCCATTTTGGAAAACGGTTCATCGTGGAATTTGTTTAATGCAACTAATGCTGCCACAATGGAGCAAGCACTTGAGCCAAGCCCTGAGCCAATCGGCATATTTTTTTCGAGCGTGAGGCGGAGAGGCTTCACGTTCACGCCACGCAATTTTAAGCGTTCACTGAACAGAACGTAGGCTTGATAGACGATATTTTTTTGTGGTTCTTTGGGTAATTTACGCACAAAATAACCCGCACTTTCTAATTCAAAGCCTTGCGAAATGGCTTCAATTTGCACCACATCGCCCAGTAACGAGCCATCGATCGGGGATACAGCCGTCCCCAAGGTATCAAAACCGACGCTAATATTCGCACTGGAAGCGGGGGCATAAATTCGTAACATAGTTGCTCCTTAATGATGTAATGTTCTTAAAATATCAGCGAAAATTCCTGCCGCTGTAACGGCATTGCCCGCCCCGTAGCCACGCAATAATAATGGGATTGGCTGATAGTAGCGAGTATAAAATGCTAAGGCATTTTCGCCGTTTTTCACTTTGTAAAGCGGATCATCTTGTCCCACTTCGACAATCGACACTTTGCATTTGCCATTATCAATTTGTCCAACATAACGCAGCACTTTGCCTTCCGCTTTGGCTTTTTCTACCCGCACTTTGAACGCTTCATCAAGCGCTGGCAACATCGCCATAAACTCACTGACCGATTTACCCTCTGCGAAACCTTTTGGCAGCACGCCCTCTACTTCTACATCACTTAATTCGAGTTGTAATCCCACCTCACGGGCTAAAATTAATAACTTACGTGCCACATCTTGCCCTGATAAATCATCGCGAGGATCAGGTTCAGTAAAGCCTTTTTCCCGTGCCAGTGTGGTAACTTCTGAAAGCGATAAACCCTCTTCCAATTTACCAAAAATAAAGGAAAGTGAGCCTGATAAGATCCCGCTGAAGCAGATTAACTCGTCCCCTGCGGCAAGCAAATTTTGCAAGTTCTCAATCACAGGCAAGCCAGCACCCACATTGGTTTCATATAAGAATTTGTGTTGGCTTTGGCGGGCATTTTCACGCAATAAATTATAGTAAGTGAGTTCACGCGTGTTGGCTTTTTTATTTGGCGTAACCACGTGGAAGCCCTCACTTAACGCACGGGCATATAAGCCTGCAACACTTTCCGCCGAGGTGCAATCCACAAACACAGGATTAACAACGTGGTGCAATTTAATGAAAGAAAGTAGCACATCAAAATCCGATGGCTGAGTGGCGTTTTCTAAATCCTCCTGCCAGTGATCGAGATTTAACCCGTTCTCATCTAACAGCATTTTATTCGAATTTGCTATCGCACAAACTCGAATTTCAATGTCCTTCTTTGCGAGGTAATCTCGCTGATTTTTCACTTGCTCAATTAACTCACCACCAACGCCGCCGACCCCAACGAGAAAAATATCCACCACTTTTTTGTTATTAAATAGGGCTTGATGTGTGGCTTTCACCGCTTCAATGGCTTTATTTTGTGGCACTACAGCAGAAATAGAACGTTCGGAAGAACCTTGTGCAATCGCCACAATGCTGATATTCGCCTGTGCTAATGCGGAGAAGAAATGTGCCGCAATCCCTTTTGCTTGACGCATTCCCTCCCCCACTACAGAAATAATAGAAAGATCTTTGATAACTTCGATAGCTTCTAAATCTTGATTTTTCAACTCCTGAGCAAATTCAGCTTCTAATGCATTTTTTGCCACTTCTGCCGCTTTCACTGGCACACAGAAGCTAATGCTATATTCTGATGAGGATTGGGTAATCAAAATCACGGAAACGCCCGCTTTCGACATTGTTGAAAACACACGCGCCGCCATTCCCACCATACCTTGCATTCCCGGCCCCGAAACGTTAAACATCGCCAAATTATCTAAATTGGTAATGCCTTTTACTTGGAGCTGTTCAGATTGAGAATGGCTATCAATAATCGTGCCTTTCGCCTCAGGGTTACCCGTATTTTTAATTAAACAAGGAATATTCGCTTGCACCAATGGCCCGATAGTACGCGGGTGAATCACTTTCGCCCCGAAATAAGACAGCTCCATCGCTTCACGATAAGACAGGCTTGGCAATAAACGGGCATCAGGCACAAGACGAGGATCACAAGTGAACACACCGTCCACATCTGTCCAAATTTCACACACAGAAGCATTTAAACAGGCAGCAAGGCACGCGGCGGAATAATCTGAACCATTACGACCGAGTAAAACAAGTTCCCCTTTCTCATTGCCCGCAGTAAAGCCCGCCATTAACACTACATTTTTCGGCGGAATGCTTGCTGCATCAATGCGTTTGGTGGATTCTTCAATATCCACCGAAGATTCTAAATACCCGCCCTGAGCCAATAATTTTTCTACAGGATCAATCAGGGTAACTTGGTAGCCACGGGCTTCAAACCAGGCTTTCATCATTGCGATAGACAACTTTTCCCCGCGACAATCAATGGTCGCTTTCACCGCGTCATCTAACACGCCTTTAGCACGAATTTCTGCTAATAATTCTGCAATTTGGGCAAATTCTGCGTCAATCACGGCTTTACAGCCTGCGAGATCAAAATTTTCATTTTCGGCATATAAGCCATTAATAATGGTATAGAAAATTTCAAGTGCTTGATTAAAATCTGTATCAGTTGGTAGGTTTTGGCTTGCTTTTTCAGAAAGGGCGACAAGATAATTGGTGATCTTAGCGGGGGCCGATAACACGCCAGCGGCTTGCTCTTCCAAATGGGCTTTTTCGATCAGCCGTGCCGCTTGTGAAAAACGTTCTGGATTTGCCAGCGAAGTGCCACCAAATTTTAATACTCGCATAGAAATTCTCCTCAGTATGAATGTTGTGAATGCAAAAAATGCTTATAAAAAAACCCGCACTTTGTAATGCGGGTTTTCTGTGATCCTGTTTTTAACGCACTAACCCGCCCCATTCATCGTAATGGTAATAATGGTGGTGGTAATAATTGCCATTGTGCGTTGCATTGTTGTGATTTTCCTAACAAAAAAATAATGGTGTTAGAAATACCGAAATTTTCACGCCTTGTCAAACAGAAAATGAATAATATAGAATGATTTTGTTAAAATAATACGAAACTTCATAGGATATAGGTAAGCCAACAATGACCATTCAACAAAATTTACAACAGGTGCAAACACAAATCCAACAAGCGTGCGAGCAAGCTCAACGAGCCAGCACGGATATCACTCTATTAGCAGTGAGCAAAACCAAGCCCGTAGAAGCTATTTTGGCAGCCTACCAAGCGGGACAACATCAATTTGGCGAAAACTATGTGCAAGAGGGGGTAGAAAAAATTCAGCATTTTGAGGGGCAAGGTTTCGATCTCGAATGGCATTTTATCGGGCCGTTGCAATCAAACAAAACCCGTTTAGTGGCGGAGCATTTTGATTGGATGCAAACCCTCGATCGAGCCAAGATTGCCGATCGTCTTAATGATCATCGTCCCCACTACAAAAAACCGTTGAATGTGCTGATTCAAATTAATATTAGCGATGAAAGTAGTAAATCAGGCATTCAACCTGCGGAAATGCTCGATTTGGCAAAACACATCAAAAATCTACCGCACTTATGTTTACGTGGCTTAATGACGATCCCCGCCCCAACGCAAAATATCGCTAAGCAAAAGCACGCCTTTAGCCAAATGCAACAGCTTTTCCAACAATTGAAAACCGCGTTGCCCGACTGCCAAATTGACACCCTTTCAATGGGAATGTCTGATGATCTCACCAGTGCCATTGAATGCGGTGCGACAATGGTACGCGTTGGCACGGCGATTTTCGGTGCAAGGGACTATAACAAATAAGTGAAATTTACGACAAAACTCTGTAATGCTTTTTCCCCCTAATTATGGCATAATGCCTACAATTTTTTGCTGATTGGAGATGATTATGCGAATTTTACATACAATGTTACGCGTGGGTGATTTAGATCGCTCGATTAAATTCTATCAAGATGTGTTAGGAATGCGTTTATTGCGTACCAGCGAAAATCCAGAATATAAATATACCCTTGCCTTTTTAGGTTATGATGATGAAGACAAAGCTTCGGTGCTTGAATTAACCTACAACTGGGGCGTACACGAATACGATCTAGGCAATGCTTACGGACATATCGCTATTGGGGTGGATGATATTTATGCCACTTGCGAAGCCGTTCGCCAAGCAGGCGGAAAAATCACTCGTGAGCCGGGCCCAGTAAAAGGTGGCAAAACAGTGATTGCCTTCGTGGAAGATCCTGATGGTTACAAAATCGAGTTTATCGAAAATAAAAATGCGCAAGCTGGATTAGGCAACTAAGTTAAAATAAACGGTTAAAAAGTGCGGTGGAAATTTTCGCAAATTTTACACCGCACTTTTTATCTCACCTTTGATCTGATAGTCCATAATGTTATGACAACAAGCGAACCAATTAATTATAATTTGCTGAAAAACCGCTTTCGTGGCTACTTGCCCGTGATTATTGATGTAGAAACCGCAGGCTTTAACGCAAAAACTGATGCCTTGCTCGAAATCGCTGCTATTACGGTAAAAATGGACGAAAATGGGTTCTTATTGCCCGATCAAAAGTGCCATTTTCATATTCAACCTTTTGAAGGGGCGAATATTAATCCTGATTCACTCAAATTTAACGGCATTGATATTGATAACCCCTTGCGTGGTGCGATTTCGGAAAATATCGCCATTAGTGAATTATTCAAAATGGTGCGTCAAGCACAAAAACAAGCGGAATGCCAACGTTCCATTATCGTGGCACATAATGCCACTTTCGACCAAAGTTTTTTAATGGCGGCGGCTGAACGCGTGCAAGCCAAGCGTAATCCATTCCACCCCTTTGGAATGTTTGACACCGCCACATTAAGCGGATTTATGTTCGGTCAAACGGTATTGGTGAAAGCCTGCCAAGCGGCGAACATTCCTTTTGATCATAAACAAGCGCATTCCGCTTTATATGATACAGAACGCACCGCCGAATTATTCTGTTATATGGTGAACCATCTCAAACAATTAGGTGGTTTTCCGCACCATATCGCGGAATAAAGTGCGGTCTTTTTTTCATTATTTTTATAAGGACTATGCAATGTTACTCTCAAACCCTGTTGTGATTTCGATCATTGTCTTGTTAGCCTTAAGCCTGTTGCGGATCAACGTGGTGATCGCCTTGATTATCTCCGCCTTAACCGCCGGCTTATGCAGCAGCCTGACAATGAGCGAAACCATTCAAACTTTCACGGGTGGCTTAGGCGGTGGTGCTGAAGTGGCGATGAACTACGCCATTTTAGGGGCTTTCGCCGTTGCCATTTCTAAATCAGGTATTACCGATCTCTTGGCATTCAAAGTGATTCAAAAGCTCGGACGCACTCCAAGCGGGCTTTCAATGGCGAGTTTCAAATATGTGATGTTCGCCGTGTTATTAATTTTTGCGATGTCATCACAAAATGTCATTCCTGTGCATATCGCGTTTATTCCTATCGTAATCCCACCGTTACTTGCCATTTTCAATAAACTCAACATTGACCGCCGTGCGGTGGCTTGTGTGCTAACCTTTGGTTTAACTGCCACCTATATGCTCTTGCCTGTTGGCTTCGGGAAAATCTTTATCGAAAGCATTTTAGTGAAAAACATCAACCAAGTGGGCGAACCACTGGGTTTACACACCAGCGTAGGCGAAGTATCGCTCGCGATGGGCTTGCCTGTGATTGGAATGATTTTAGGGCTATTAACCGCCGTGTTCATCACCTATCGCAAACCGAGAGAATACGCCGTTGATGATAGCCACCTCACAACCGAAGAGATTGAGCAACATATCGCCAATATCAAGCCTTTCCACGTTATCGCAAGCCTTGTTGCGATTGTGGTAACTTTTGGGCTACAACTTTTCACCGATTCCACCATTATCGGCGGCTTAGCGGGCTTAATCATTTTCGCCGTCTGTGGCATTTTCAAATTGAAAGAAAGTAACGACATTTTCCAACAAGGCTTACGCTTAATGGCGATGATCGGCTTTGTAATGATCGCCGCCTCAGGCTTTGCCGCAGTGATTAACGCTACTGGCGGCGTTACCCAATTAGTGGAAACCTTTAGCCACGGACTGGGGGCGGATAACAAAGGCTTAGCCGCCTTGTTAATGCTTATTGTAGGGCTATTTATCACAATGGGTATTGGCTCATCATTCTCCACCGTGCCGATTATCACCTCCATTTATGTGCCACTTTGCTTGAGCCTAGGCTTCAGCCCTTTAGCCACCGTTTCTATTGTGGGCGTGGCAGCGGCGTTGGGTGATGCGGGTTCGCCTGCTTCCGACTCCACACTCGGGCCAACTTCAGGGCTAAATATGGACGGCAAACACGATCACATTTGGGATTCCGTCGTACCGACTTTTATTCACTACAATATCCCATTGATTATCTTCGGCTGGCTTGCTGCGATGTATTTATAATATATCAAAATAAGTCAGGCATCCTACCGGCAGTATAAATAACACAAACAAAGCGAAATAATGCTGTATTATTTATACTGTCCATTAACTAAAATAAACATTTGCCATTTCTTTTAACTCAATATCAAATCAAGAATAAAACAAATTATTTTTTGAACTCTGTCACATTTCTTAATATTCGATATGTATTCCTTGCTAATTTTTCATACAATCATTTACATAATATTAACAACTAGACAACATAAATAAGTCGAACCTTAAATATAGGAAGGAGTTTAAAATGTACTATCAATATTCCCCTTTACCGACAATAGAACCTGAACTTCGTAAAATTATTAGTAAACACTATACTTGCCCTGAACAACCCGCTATCACAAACTTGCTCCACACCTTAAACTTTACTCCTCAACAAGAAACGGAAATTGAACAAGTCACAAGTCAATTAATCACAAAAATCCGCAGTAAAAAACAAAAACGCTATGGCGTTGATGCCTTAATGCACGAGTTTTCTTTAGGCTGTGATGAGGGCATTGCGTTGATGTGTTTAGCTGAGGCGTTGTTGCGTATTCCTGACGCACAAACTCGCTATGCGTTGATTAATGACAAACTTCAGCTCGGCAACTGGCAGGCACACTTGAAAAAATCAGGTTCACTGTTCACCAATCTCGCCAGTCTAGGCTTGATGTTGGGCAATAAAATCAGCGTCAATCTAGATGAAGAAAACCTTGCTTCCGCCCTGAGTCGAAGTTTTTCTCGCCTTTCTGCCCCTGTAATGAAAACTGCCATTGAAAAAGCGATGGGTATTTTAGGCGAGCAATTCGTTACGGGTGAAACAATGGAAAAAGCGTTAAAAAATATTCAATCGCGAGAAAAAATGGGCTATTGCTTTTCCTTTGATATGCTGGGCGAAGCGGCAATGACGATGGAAGACGCAGATCGCTATCTGCAAGATTATGTTGATGCCATTCACGCAGTGGGAAAACAATCGGCAGGGCGATCCTTGTATGAAGCAAACGGGATTTCGGTGAAACTTTCCGCCATTCACCCACGTTATTCCCGTTCACAACAAGATCGTTTAATGAGCGAAATCTATCCGCGTTTAAAACAGCTTTTCGTCCTTGCCAAACAATACAACATTGGGCTAAATATTGACGCAGAAGAAATGGCACGCCTTGAAATTTCCTTAGATTTGCTTGAGCGTTTATTGCAAGATCCTGATTTAGCGGGCTTTGACGGCATTGGTTTTGTGGTGCAAGCCTATTCAAAACGTTGCCCTTATGTGTTGGATTACATTATTGCATTAAATCGCCGTTTCCAACGTAAAATGATGATTCGCTTGGTGAAAGGGGCATATTGGGATAGCGAAATCAAATGGGCACAGACCGAAGGCGTTGCCGATTTCCCCGTTTATACGCGTAAAGTGCATACGGATATTTCCTATTTAAGCTGTGCAAAAAAATTATTCGCCGTCCAAGATGTCATTTACCCACAATTTGCCACCCATAATGTGCAAACCCTCGCCACCATTATGCAACTTGGCAAGGGAAAAACCTTTGAATTTCAATGCTTACACGGAATGGGCGAAACCCTTTATGATCATATTGTCGGAGCGGATCAATTCAACCACCGCGTACGGGTGTACGCCCCAGTGGGAACTTATCAAACCCTGCTCGCCTATTTGGTTCGTCGCTTATTGGAAAACGGGGCAAATTCCTCTTTCGTTCATCAATTAGTGGATAATCAAATTTCTGTTGAAGCTCTCGTAGAAGCCCCGTGGAAAAAATTTGTTCGCTTCAAGGGTGAACCCAATAAAGCGATCAAATTGCCTACGGAGATTTTCCCACACCGTCGCAATTCCGCTGGCTTTAATTTAAGTAATGAAGTGGATCTCGCCACCTTACAACATCAACTAAATCAAGCGGAATATGGCGAAGTGCATTCGCTCTGTGGCATAGAGGTGTCAGCAGCCCTCAGCGAACAAGGCAGAAAACCCGCAGAAATAAGCCAGCCTTTACCGCCGGTGCAATTTATCTCGCCAACGGAAGCGGAGGCGGTGTTTAAAGTCACGCAAACCCGCGATTGGCAAGAAAAGAGCGTGGAAGAACGTGCGGCGATTTTAGAAAGTGCGGCAGTTTTATACGAAGAAAATACGGGCTTGTTACTCAAACTGGCTATTGAAGAAGCGGGTAAAACCTTACCGAATGCCATTGGTGAGTTACGGGAAGCGGTGGATTTTTTACGCTATTATGCTGAACAAATCCGTTTATTAGCGAGCAAAAATGCCCTCGCACCACCGCTAGGCAATGTGCTATGTATTTCCCCTTGGAATTTCCCTCTAGCCATTTTCACGGGGCAAATTGCAGCGGCATTGGCAGCGGGTAATAATGTCATCGCCAAACCTGCGGAGCAAACCTCACGCATCGCTTATTATGCAGTGAAACTCTTGCACCAAGCAGGCGTGCCGCAATCCGCTTTGCAACTCACCCTTGGAGCAGGTGAGGTTGGGGCGGCATTGGTGGCTCAGCCGTTTAATGCGGTGATGTTTACTGGCTCAACAGAAGTAGCTCATTTAATTCATCAACAGCTCATTCAACGTGAAGATCAACCTGTTTTCATCGCTGAAACAGGGGGATTAAACACAATGGTAGTGGATTCTTCCGCCTTGTTGGAACAAGTGATCGCTGACGTGCTAAGCTCCGCCTTTGATTCCGCAGGGCAACGCTGTTCGGCATTGCGAATTTTATTGGTGCAAGAAGATATTGCAGATCGGCTCTATCAAATGCTTACGGAAGCAATGAAAGAATTGGTGATCGGCAATCCCGAGTTGATCAATACCGATATTGGACCAGTCATTGATGAAGAAGCGAAAGCCAATCTTCAAGCCTATCAAGAAAAAGTGCGGTCATTTTCTCGTCGATATTTTGAACTAAACGCACCTGAAACAGGTCATTTTGTCGCCCCTGCCATTTATGAAGTGGATTCCCTCGCCCAAATTAACCGCGAGGTGTTCGGGCCTATTCTCCATTTTGTTCGCTATAAAAAAGCCGAGTTGGGGGATTATTTACAAGCCATCAATGCCAAAGGCTACGCATTAACTGGGGGCTGCCATAGTCGTATTAGCAAAAATGTCGAGTTTGTTGAACAACACCTTGAATGTGGCAATTTTTACATTAACCGCAATATCGTCGGTGCGGTGGTTGGCGTGCAACCTTTCGGCGGACACGGGCTATCAGGCACGGGGCCAAAGGCGGGCGGAGAGCTTTATGTTCAACGTTTAACCAAAACATCACAATATTATGCTTCTTTACTTGCAAAAAACACGGTATTGCCTAGTATTACAGGGGAATTAAATCGCATCAGTTACAAAACCACGACGATTTTATTGCTCGGTCAGCATCAGGCACGCTTAATCGCCGCTTATCAACGGCTACAACAAGCGGGGTTCAAGGTGGTGGTAGAAGAAGATAATCCGCTGTTAAACAACGAGTTACCCGATCTACAATGTCTGCAAGCAGGGCAACATTTACAAAAAGCCGTGTTTGTTTCACCGCTCAGCTTAGCGACACGCCAACGATTTGCAGAGAATAATCCCGCCATTTTCTGTCTATATGATTGGACAAACAGCCAAGATTTAACGCTGTTATATAATGAGTTTTCCCGCAGTGAAAATATTTCCGCTGCAGGAGGCAACGCCAGCTTAATGGCGATTGAAGAACAATAATTTGAGAAGGAGAAAGTATGCAGAATTATCAAATCTACACAGCTTTTGGGTTATATCTTTTGGTGATTTTAGGCATTGGTATCTATGCTTATCGCTCAACCAAAAATTTTAACGACTACATTTTAGGCGGTCGCAAAATGGGTAGCTTCGTTACCGCGATGTCCGCAGGAGCTTCCGATATGTCAGGCTGGTTGCTACTTGGCTTGCCTGGTGCGATCTTCCTAACGGGCTTATCTGAAGCTTGGATTGCCGTGGGGCTAACCATCGGGGCATATCTGAACTATCGCATTGTGGCAGGACGCTTACGGGTATTCACTGAACAATACGGCAACGCCCTCACCTTACCCGAATTTTTCGCGGTTCGCTTCCCCAAACGGGCGAAATCCTTAAAAATTATTTCTTCTTCCGTGATTTTATTCTTCTTCACTATTTATTGTGCTTCAGGCGTTGTCGCGGGAGCGAAATTATTCCAAAGTTTACTCGGCATTGATTATAGCACCGCCCTTATTTTCGGGGCGATTGCCACCATTGCTTACACCTTCATCGGCGGTTATCTCGCAATTTCTTGGAGCGATACGATCCAAGCCTCATTAATGATCTTCGCCTTATTGCTCGCCCCTGTGATTGTGCTGCTCAATATTAGCTGGGAAGAAATCAATCTCGCTTTAAGTGTGAAATCACAACAAACGGGCATTCCTTATTCTAACTGGCTATATAACGTGTCTGGCATTGGCGTGATCTCCGCCCTTTCTTGGGGATTAGGCTATTTCGGGCAACCACACATTTTGGCACGCTTTATGGCAGCTAATTCCGTGCAAGCCTTAGAAAAAGCCCGCTTTATCGGGATCACTTGGATGATTTTATGCCTTGGCGGTGCTTGTGCGGTGGGCTATTTTGGCTTAGCTTATTTTGAAGTGAAAGGCATCGCATTAGACTCTGCAGAATCCGTCTTTATTGAAATTTCCAAAGCCATTTTCAATCCTTGGATTGTCGGCATTGTGCTCTCTGCCATTTTGGCTGCGATTATGAGTACCCTCTCCGCACAATTCCTAATGTGTTCTGCCGCGATCACCGAAGATTTCTATCACGGCTTCTTACGCAAAAACGCCTCCAGCACCGAGCTTGTTTGGGTGGGGCGTGTAATGGTGCTGCTCATCGCCCTTGTTGCCATCGCCATCGCACAAGATCCTAATTCCAAAGTAATGGGCTTGGTTTCCTACGCGTGGGCGGGCTTTGGTGCAGCCTTTGGACCATTAGTCATCTTATCCCTATTCAACCGCAACATCACCTCCAACGCCGCCCTTTGGGGAATGATCGCGGGTGCATTAACTGTGGTGGCGTGGAAACCGCTAATGCAAACCTTAAACTGGAAAGATCTCGCCAACCTCTACGAAATCATTCCCGGCTTCTTGGCTTGCTCGTGCGTAACTCTCACTTCTTCGATTTTCTCGCCTGTATCAAAAGAAGTGGCAGATACATTTGATAAAGCGGTAGAAAGTTATAATAACCAAAAATAGATAACGCTAAAAACGGGTGATAAATCTCACCCGTTTTTCTTTTTTATCCTTTTCCTCTATGGCTTTATTGAATTTTAAAACCTGACAAACTATGGTCGATTACCCCAAGATTTTGCTCTATTTTGAAATCACAATAACGATATTTTTCTTGTACTCTCAATGAAATCCCAATAGACTACGCCATTATTTTTTACGATGACAAAAACAATGCGTGTTTCCGATTTTTATTTTGATTTGCCCGATGAATTAATTGCCCGTTATCCCAAAGCAGATCGCACTGCCAGCCGTTTGTTGCAGCTTAACGGTGAAAACGGTGAAATTTCGCACCGCACTTTTGCTGATGTGGTGGAGCTCATCAACGAGGGGGATTTGTTAATTTTTAATAATACCCGCGTGATCCCAGCGAGAATGTACGGTCGCAAAGCCAGCGGTGGCAAGATTGAAGTGCTGGTGGAGCGAATTTTATCCGAAGACAGTTTTCTTGCACATATCCGTTCATCAAAAGCACCAAAAGAAGGAGCTGAACTCTTTTTAGGGGAAGATAAATTGGGCGACGGCAAGGGCATTAAAATGATAATGACCGCCCGCCACGAGAGTTTATTTGAAGTAAAAATCGCGGAAAAAAACACCGCACTTTTAGACGTATTGCAGCAAATCGGGCATATGCCACTGCCACCTTATATCGATCGTCCTGATGAAGAAGCGGATCAAGAACGCTATCAAACGGTGTATAACAAAGTGCCGGGGGCGGTGGCAGCCCCCACTGCGGGTTTGCATTTTGATGATGCCTTATTGGAAAAATTAAAAGCCAAAGGCGTGAACTTTGCTTTTGTTACCTTGCACGTTGGGGCGGGAACCTTCCAACCTGTGCGAGTTGAAAACATTGAAGATCATAAAATGCACGCGGAATATGTGGAAGTGCCACAAGAAACCGTGGACGCGATTTTACACACCAAAGCACAAGGCAAGCGAGTCATTGCGGTCGGCACAACCTCCGTGCGTTCAATCGAAAGTGCGGCATTATTTGCCCAAGAACATCATCATTCGCAACTGCTTGAACCTTATTTTTCCGACACCTCCATTTTTCTTTACCCAGGGAAAAAATTCCTTGTGGTGGACGCGTTGATCACCAATTTCCATTTACCTGAAAGCACGCTGATTATGCTGGTTTCTGCCTTTGCGGGCTATTCGCACACGATGAATGCCTATAAAAGTGCGGTGCAAAATCACTACCGTTTTTTCAGCTATGGCGATGCGATGTTTATTAGCAAAAATTCTAATGTAACGGGCTTAGATTAATCGCTAATGCCTATTAATTAACCCTCGAACTGTTTATTCGAAAAGGAAAATCTATGACAATGAAATTTAAATTACACAAAACCGATGGCACGGCACGCCGTGGCACAATGACCTTTCAACGTCCGCAAGGGGAATTTGAGGTGCAAACCCCTGCCTTTATGCCTGTGGGAACTTACGGCACGGTGAAAGGAATGACCCCTGAAGAAGTGCGTGAAACGGGGGCGGAAATTTTGCTCGGCAATACCTTTCATTTATGGCTACGTCCAGGGCAAGAAATTATGCGTAAGCACGGCGATTTGCACGATTTTATGCAATGGCATCGCCCGATTTTAACCGATAGCGGCGGCTTCCAAGTGTTCAGCCTCGGCAAATTACGTAAAATCACCGAAGAGGGCGTGAAATTCCAAAATCCGATCAATGGCGAACGCATTTTTTTATCCCCTGAGAAATCAATGGAAATCCAATATGATTTAGGCTCTGATATTGTGATGATTTTTGATGAATGCACGCCTTATCCCGCCACCTTTGATTATGCGAAAAAATCAATGGAAATGTCGCTCCGCTGGGCGAAACGTAGCCGTAACCGTTTCGATGAGTTAGGCAATCAAAACGCCTTATTCGGTATCGTGCAAGGTGGCGTGTATGAAGAATTACGCAAAGTTTCCGTTGAAGGCTTGGTAGAGATCGGCTTTGACGGTTATGCGGTGGGCGGTTTGGCAGTGGGCGAGCCGAAAGAAGATATGCACCGCATTTTAGAATATGTTTGCCCGCAATTGCCTGCGGATAAGCCTCGCTACTTAATGGGAGTGGGAAAACCTGAAGATTTGGTGGAGGGCGTTCGCCGTGGGATTGATATGTTCGACTGCGTAATGCCAACGCGTAACGCACGCAACGGACATTTATTTGTTACAGACGGGATTGTGAAAATTCGTAATGCGAAATACCGTGATGACACAAGCCCGCTCGATCCTGAATGTGATTGCTACACCTGTAAACATTACACCAAATCTTATCTTTATCATTTGGATAAGTGCGGTGAGATTTTAGGGGCAAGATTAAACACCATTCATAATTTACGCTATTATCAACGTTTAATGGCACAAATTCGCCAAGCTATTGATGAAGACCGTTTCGATCAATTCGTGGTGGATTTCTACGCTCGCATTGGTAAACCTGTGCCACCATTGCAAAGCGAAGTGGCAGAAAATCATTCACAAGGCGAAAGCAATGCTTAACCTACAACCGCAACAATTTGCTAGCTGGGACGATCCTATCGCGATGCTTTATGCTTGCCACGGCAAGGTGAAAATGTTTTGTCGCCAACTACGTATTCTGCCTAGCTATTTGGAAAAAAACGGCAATATTCAAGCGGTGAAAAAGGACGTGCAGCAAATTTTGAATTATTTCAATCTCGCTGCCCCTTTACACCACGATGACGAGGAAAAGGATTTTTTCCCTGCTTTGTTGAAACATTATCCGCAAGCCAAGGCAGAGGTGGAACAGTTAGAAAGCCAGCACGAAAGCCTACATCAAAACTGGGCGGCGTTATCCGCCCAGCTTGAAGCCTTACTTAACGAGGAAATAACGCTCATTTCCCCTGATCTGATCGAGAATTTTATCGCGGGCTACGACAACCATATCGCCATTGAAGAACCCTTATTTGAGCTAGGCAAACAGCACATTCCACAAGCGGAATTGGCGGCAATGGGGGAAGTGATGAGAGAAAGAAGGAGGTAGAAAAATGAACTTTACCTTTGGTTTAGTGATTTTTGCAATCATTATGGTTGGTTGGGCTTATTTGGCAACCCAGCTGGCTAAAAAACATTAATTATCCCAACCTGTAATTTTTACAGGTTTTCTTTTCCTCAAAACCCAAAGTGCGGTGCTTTTTCTGCTCGTTTTTCTGGTAAAAACGCTTCTATAACTCACCGCACTTTCACAAAAGCACTTTGTCAATAAAGGGATTTTGTGCTATTTTAACGCCCTATATTTTCATCATTTAACTTTAATAGAAGGATAAAAAATGGAAGCTCAACAAGGTAGCCCAATGTCAATGTTATTTATTTTCGTTCTTTTCGGTCTGATTTTCTATTTTATGATTTATCGCCCGCAAGCGAAACGCAATAAAGCCCACAAACAATTAATGGCTGAGTTAGCGAAAGGTACGGAAGTGCTAACCTCTGGTGGGATTATTGGTAAAATCACCAAAATTGGTGCAGAAAGCGATTACGTTGTTCTTGCATTAAATGACAGCACAGAAATCACGATAAAACGTGATTTTATCGTGGCTGTGTTACCAAAAGGTTCATTAAAAAGCCTTTAATTTTTAACTTTTCCGCAAGGGAACAGGAAAATCTATGTTAAATCGTTACCCTTTATGGAAGAATATAATGGTGATCCTCGTGGTCGCCATTGGTGTTTTATACTCCCTTCCAAATCTTTACGGCGAAGATCCTGCCGTTCAAATTTCAGGAACTCGTGGACAAGAAGCCAACACTACAACCCTTAGCAATGTGCAAACGCTTCTCAACGAAAATCATCTCACTACAAAATCCATTAAATTAGAAAACGGTTCTATTCTTGCTCGTTTTCATAATACAGACGATCAATTACTTGCCAAAGATAAAATCAGCGAGAAATTAGGCAATAATTATTCTGTGGCATTAAACCTCGCCCCAGCTACGCCAAAATGGTTGGCAGATATTGGTGGAAACCCGATGAAATGGGGCTTGGACTTGCGTGGTGGTGTTCGCTTCTTAATGGAAGTAGATATGAATACTGCTCTTACCAAACGTCAAGAACAGTTGCAAGATGGGCTATATGCAGAATTACGCAAAGCAAAATATCCATACACTAACATTCGTGCGGGTGAAAATTATAGTACCTTGATCACCTTGAAAAACCCTGATCAACTTTCTAGCCTTCAGCGGTTGCTACGCCAAGCTCA
This sequence comes from Avibacterium paragallinarum, assembly GCF_011765605.1. Classification (NCBI taxonomy): domain Bacteria; kingdom Pseudomonadati; phylum Pseudomonadota; class Gammaproteobacteria; order Pasteurellales; family Pasteurellaceae; genus Avibacterium; species Avibacterium paragallinarum. The sequence continues at coordinate 797,084 of NZ_CP050316.1, read as the reverse complement.
CCCGAATTTAGTCGTCAATGAAGTGTCTAATAACACCCTTTCGTTGGCACTTTCTGATGCGGCACTCAATGAAACTCGTGATCACGCCATTGAGCAAAACTTAAGCATTTTACGTCGCCGTGTCGAAGAACTTGGCGTTTCTGAGCCAGTCATTCAACGTCAAGGGGCAGATCGTATCGTGGTTGAATTGCCGGGTGTGCAAGATACCGCACGAGCAAAAGAAATTTTGGGGGCAACTGCCACTTTAGAATTTCGCTTAGTCAATCAAAATGCCAATGTTGATGCCGCAATGCGTGGTATGCTACCTTCAGATTCTGAAGTAAAATTTGACCGCAATAATCGCCCTGTGGTGTTGTATAAACGTGCGGTATTGGGCGGTGATCATATTATCAACGCGTCATCTGGTATGGATCAACACACTGCCAGCCCACAAGTAAGCGTAACGCTAGATAGCGAAGGTGGGGATATTATGTCGCAAACCACCAAAATGAATCTGAAAAAGCCAATGGCTACCTTATATGTAGAATACAAAGATAGTGGCAAAAAAGATGAAAACGGCAAAACCCTCCTTACTAAACATGAAGAAGTGATCAATATCGCCACAATTCAAGGGCGTTTTGGTAGCCAATTTCAAATTACAGGGATTGATAGCCCAAGCGAAGCACAAAATCTGGCAGTATTGCTCCGTTCTGGTGCATTAACCGCACCAATTCAAATTGTGGAAGAACGCACCGTCGGGCCATCTCTTGGGGCGCAAAATGTTGAACAAGGCTTACAAGCTGGGCTTTGGGGCTTAGCGATCACCCTGCTCTTTATGGTGATTTACTACAAAGTATTCGGCTTGTTCGCAAGCCTTGCATTACTTGCCAATATGGTCTTGCTTGTGGGCTTAATGTCCTTATTACCAGGGGCAACCCTCACGATGCCAGGGATTGCGGGGATTATCCTCTCAGTGGGAATGTCCGTTGATGCCAACGTGCTGATCTTTGAGCGTATAAAAGAAGAACTCCGCAACGGTAGAAGCGTGCAGCAAGCCATTAACGAGGGCTACAACGGGGCGTTTAGCAGTATTTTTGATGCCAACTTAACCACAATTTTAACCTCTATCGTCCTTTATGCGGTGGGAACAGGGCCGATTAAAGGCTTTGCCATTACCCTTTCACTTGGGGTCGCGATCTCAATGTTTACCGCAATTACAGGAACGCGAATGCTCGTCAATTTCCTTTACGGCGGCAAACGTGTAGAGAAATTATCAATCTAAGGTGGTTACTGTGAGTTTATTAACACAAAATAAAAAAGTGCATCAATATAAAGGGGTTATCCTGCCTTTTCGGTTTACGCCATTTATGAAATATCGCCTTGTCGGCTATATTTTCTCATTTATTATTACCGCACTTTGTATTACAAGCATCATAACCAAAGGCTTTAACTGGGGCTTGGATTTTACTGGGGGAACGGTGGTAGATACCCACTTTTCTCAGCCTGCAGATCTGGAAAAAATCCGTGCCACCTTAAAAGCAAATGGCATTGAAAGCCCATTGGTGCAAACCACTGGTGGCGTGCGTGATGTGATGATCCGCCTGCCTGCATCTGCGGGCGGGGCGGATATTGGGACGCAAATCAAAGGAATGCTAAGTCAGCTAGACAGCGATATTCAAATTCGTAGCGTCGAATTTGTGGGGCCAAATGTGGGTGAAGAACTCACTCAAGGGGCGATTTATGCCACATTGATTACGCTCTTGATACTACTTGCTTACATCGCATTCCGCTTTGAATGGCGTTTAGCCGCTGGCGGGATTGTGGCACTTGCTCACGATGTGATCGTAACGCTCGGCGTGTTTTCTTATTTTCAAATTGAAATGGATCTCACTTTCGTCGCGGCAATTCTTTCTGTGGTGGGCTACTCCCTAAACGACAGTATCGTGGTTTTTGACCGTGTGCGTGAAAATTTCCGCAAAATTCGCCGTATTGACACGGTGGAAATCATTGACATTTCACTCACTCAAACCTTATCAAGAACCTTAATGACCTCGATCACAACCCTTTTTGTGGTGATCGCGTTATTTGTGTTTGGCGGACCAACCATTCACAGCTTCTCCCTTGCCCTATTAATCGGTATTGGATTTGGTACATATTCCACCATCTATATCGCGATTAGTATCGCACTCGATCTCGGCTTAAAACGTGAGCATATGATTATTCAAAAAGTGAATAAAGACGATATTGATGAAATACCGTAAAAATTCCACCGCACTTTTCTTATAGAGTGCGGTCTAAAAAAAGACTAAAATTCAGCCCGATTTGATCGGGCTTTTGTTTATTTTATTTCGGCGTTTCCGCTCACAATGAAACAAGGCTCAACAGCTAGGGGAACGCCCTATGGCTAAATGGATTTCACTTTCCAACAAGGCTTTAGTACAAGACTACGGCGAGGCAAAGTAATGTCGTAGAAAAGTGAAAGACGTTTAGCTATATTATTTTGAAGGTTATTTTGAAGCCAAACGGCAATAACAAAGTGCGGTGCTTTTTAGACCTATTTTTTAGCAAGCCATACTAGGAACAACAATGAAATTCACGCAAACACTTCTCCTATTTAGTTTATCTTCCCTGCCCCTTTTCGCTGGGGCAGATAGCCTTACCCCAACCAATGAAAAGGCAGAAAATCCCATCGTAAGCACGGCGGCACAAGCCCCAAATACGCCTCCAGATCCCAATACCGATGCCTTACGCGATCAGCAAAAGCTCACCACACAACGGGAAATTTATCGCAAACTTCAGCAATATTTAGCCCTTTCACAAAGCGAAGCAACACTCAATATTGCCGATGGGTTACTTGCTCAACTGCAAGACTACCCGCTTTTGCCTTATGCCGAATACCAGCGTCTAAAGGCCCCAAAAGCCAGCTTATCTATGGCAGAAATTAGCCAGTTTCAACAAAAATACCCTGATTTTCCGCTGAAAGATTTACCGCTCATTTGGCTACAACAGCAATATTCCGTGCAAAACTGGGCGGGTATTTTGGCAGCGGAAAACGCGATCAAAAGTATCACAACTAACCAAACGGCAAATTGCATTATTTTAACCGCTCAGCAAGCCTCGGATACTATTGCCGAAAGCCGAGATCCCGCAGCATCGCTCCTCCAACAAAATACTCAGCCAGAAAAAACGCGTGAAAAAAGCACCGCACTTTCTTCTTCCCTTAAGGATCTCTGGCTAACAGGCAATGTTTTACCTCAACAATGCGAAGCCTTGTTTACTCAAATGGCTCAAAAAAACTTGCTGAATAAAGCCCTTATCAAACAACGTGCCTTATTAGCGGTAGAAAAAAACAATGTTGCGTTGCTCAGTCAATTAGCGAAAATGCCCCAATCCTCCGAACTCAACATTTGGCTGAATAATTTGCTTAATCTGTTGAAATCGCCGCAGCAACTCCGCTCGCCTGCTAGCCCTTTTTATGTGGAAAATTTAGCCGTCAATGAGGAAAATAAACGGATATTGCTGGCAGTAATGCCGCGTTTTATAAAAGGCGTTGCCGAAAATAGCCTTGACCCGCACGCCCCTTTTGCTCAACTTCAACAATGGGCGGAACGCTTTAATTTATCCCCACAACAAAAGCAAGCGTGGCAATCGGCGTTGCTGAGCCAGTTATTTGATAGTGAAAATCCTGCCATTCAGCAATGGCGAGATGAAAGCGTACTCGCCTTAAAAGAAGACAAGCAAACCGAACGCCGCATTCGCGTTGCTTTGCGAGAAAAAGCGGAGATTCAATCTTGGCTGAACGTGCTTTCTGAACAGGCAAAAAACAAAGATGAATGGCGGTATTGGCAAGCAGCGGCATTCTTGCAACAGGGCAACAACCCCCAAGCCGAGCAAATTTGGCAACAAATGCAGCAAAATGCACGCGGCTTTTACCCAATGCTTGCGGCACAAGCCCTAAATCTCAATTATCAGCCCGTAATGAAAACCCTTGGCACAGCGGAAAATGTGCAAAAATACGCCACTCAGCTCGCACGCATTCAAGAATTACAAGCGTTAAAAGATAACACCGCACTTCAACGAGAATGGCGTGCCTTATTGGACAAAGCGAGTTTTGCAGAAAAGTTGGCGTTGGCACATTATGCCGAGCAAAATCAGTGGGCGGATTTGCAAGTGGAGGCGACTATTCAAGCCAAGGCTTGGGACTACATCGCGTTGCGTTTACCGAATGCCTATCAAAGGTGGTTTGATGTCTTTCTCAATGAAAAAACGCACGCCAAAATACACCGCACTTTTGCGATGGCGATCGCACGACAAGAAAGTGCGTGGCGAGCGGAGGTTACCTCTTCCGCCAACGCGAAAGGCTTAATGCAGCTTTTGCCAAGCACGGCGAAACTCACTGCGGAACAAGCAAATTTGCCTTATCGTAAAGAAAGCCAACTCTTTGATCCCATTGATAATATTATGCTTGGCACAACACATCTCAATCAATTAGCGGAAAAATATGGCAATAATCGTATTTTGATCGCCGCTGCCTATAATGCGGGAGCAAAACGGGTGGATAGCTGGCTGGCTAAAGCCAATGGCAAGCTCACAATGGCGGAATTTATCGCGACCATTCCTTTTTATGAAACCCGAGGCTATGTGCAAAATGTGCTAGCGTACGATTATTACTACCAGCTTTTGCAAGGCGAAACGCCAGAAAAATTTACCCAAGAGGAAAAAAACCGATTATACTAGTGCATTAGTTTAATAGCACAATGAAACATTCGTGATAGATAATAGGAGCTTGTTATGTATGTCAGCAAAAATATGGAACAATGGCACAGCTTTTTAGAAATTCTCCGCACCGCCTTTGCACAAAACAAAGAACAAGAATTGCTCACCCTACTTCTCACCCCCGATGAACGCGATGCGGTGGGGTTGCGTTTGCAAATTGTGGCTCAGCTATTAGAAAAAAGTTGTTCACAGCGTGAGATTCAGCAAAACTTGAACACCAGTGCGGCGACCATCACACGAGGCTCAAATATGATCAAAACAATGCCGCCTGAATTTATGCAATGGGTAAAAGAACAACTCAGTGAGCAAAAATAGAAAAAGGGGCCTACAATGTTGGCAACGCCTGAAACAGAAAATCTTACGCTATTCCCTTTATGGCTTTGCATTTTTCTGTGGCGTTACCCTGCTTTTTCGCGTTGTGCCAATCCCTTTTTCCGCTTATATGGTGCAACAAAAAGTGGGGCATCTTTTACAAGGCGAAGAATATACCTTAGATTATCAATGGGTGAGCATTGATAATATCGCTTGGCAAATGCAGCTTGCGGTTATTGCCGCTGAAGATCAAAAATTTGTTCAGCATCACGGCATTGATTGGGAGGCAATTGAGAAAGCCTTAAAGCATAATCAAAACGCTCGGCATATTCGAGGTGGTTCAACCATTTCGCAGCAAACCGTGAAAAATTTATATTTATGGCACGGGCAAAGCTGGCTACGCAAAGGCATTGAACTACCCACTACCTTAATGGTGGAACTGCTATGGACAAAAAAACGCATTTTAGAAGTTTATTTAAACATTGCAGAATTTGGCGAGGGGATTTTTGGCGTAGAGGCAGCGAGCCGATATTACTTCAAAAAATCCGCTAAACAGCTCAACCAGCAAGAAGCAGCACTACTCGCCGCTGTGCTGCCAAATCCAATTTTATTCAAAGTGAACAAACCCAGTGCGTTTGTGCGAAAAAAACAACGTTGGATTATGCGACAAATGAACCTATTGGGTAAAAGCTACTTAAATCAATTAAACTAACTGAGGAGAACAACAATGGCAATTCTAATTACGGGCGCGTCCGCGGGGTTTGGTAAAGCGATGTGCGAAGTGTTTATCAACGCGGGCTATAAAGTGATTGGGGCGGCTCGCCGTTTAGAAAAATTAACCGCCTTACAAAATGAGCTTGGGGAAAATTTTTATCCTTTGCAAATGGATATGAATAATTTAACGCAAATTAGCACCGCACTTTCTCAACTTCCCGAGGATTTTCAAGAGATTGATTTACTAGTAAATAACGCGGGCTTAGCCCTCGGCTTAGAACCTGCCCATCAAGCCAATTTTGAGGACTGGCTCACAATGATCAACACAAATATCGTGGGCTTAACCTATTTAACTCGCCAAATTTTACCGCAAATGGTAGCACGCAAGCTGGGGCATATCATCAATTTAGGTTCAATCGCTGGCACTTATCCTTACCCTGGCGGCAATGTATACGGTGCAACCAAAGCCTTCGTGGAGCAATTTAGTTTAAATTTACGTGCTGATTTAGCGGGAACGAATGTCCGCGTAACCAATGTTGAACCCGGACTATGTGGCGGCACGGAATTTTCTAACGTGCGTTTTAAAGGCGACGACGAAAAAGCCGCAAGCGTTTATGCTAACGTACAACCGATACAACCAATCGACATCGCCAACACCATACTCTGGATCTATCAACAACCCCCACACGTTAATATCAACCGCATTGAAATTATGCCTGTAGCACAAAGTTTCTCTGCGTTGAATGTGGTGAGAGATAAAAACTAAAGTGCGGTGAAAATTTTAGGCGTTTTTAAAGGCGATGGAAAATCGCCTTATTTTTTTATTCAATCACCTCTAAGTGATTTGAAAATTTCTTCGGTACAAGGAAGATTGCAGGCAGAACAAAAATCGCCATTAAAGCAAAACTCATTTGTGCAGAATGTGGATAAACCAATCCAGAAATGAAAGTGAAAAGTGCCATCATAATACAACTGGAACTTGCAAAATAAAGCCCTTGTAATCTTGGAATTGCCTCACTTGGCTGTGAAGTAATATAACGAATCATCGCAAAATGCCCCATTGCATAAGTAAAGGCGTGTAGCATTTGAGCTAACGCTAATAATGTGAAATCCGTTGTGTAAGCAATGGTTGTCCAACGAAGAATTGCCGCCGAAGCCGAACCTAAAGTTAAATAATGAATCTTCCAAGTTTTAAAAATCCTCTTAGAAAAAAAGAAAAAGATCACCTCTGCCACCACGCCCAAGCTCCATAGACAACTAATTTGCGATGTACTAAGACCGTTAGAAGACCAATAAATCGTACCATATGCGTAACAAGCTGCATGAGATCCCTGAATTAATGCCGTGGCAATAATCATTCTTACTGTCGTCGGATTTTTCAATAATTCTCGATAGCTGATTGTCGCCGATACATTTTGCTTATTTTGCTGACAAAATCGTTGCGTTGGATTTAGACTAATTCCTAATCCCCAAAAAACTAAATAGCCAATAATAATACCAATAATCGCACTCTTACCAAACCACCCTAACAAATATCCCGCACTAACAGATCCTACAATAAAAGCTAGTGAGCCAAATAAACGGCTCTTACCGTAATCCATTCCTAACTGCTGATGCCAGCTTGTGGCTATAGTATCGCAAACAGGCATAATTCCCCCATTCAACATATGAAATATCGCCAAAATAGGAATTAACCACCACAATGATTGCACAGCCCAACTCACAACAATTAGAACAAACACGCTTAACCAAGTTAAAAGACGAGTAAGCGGAATAAGCTGATTGAGATGATGAACTCTTTTGGTGAAAAAAATTGCACCAGCAAAGCGACAAAAATAACCAAGTGAAATTAATGTACCAATTAAATCAACATCATAGCCATACTGAGCCAACCAAATTGGTAGAAATGGAATCATCACACCATAAGCACAATAAAAACCAAAAAAATTAAATGATGACCATTGAAATGGGGTAAGTTTCAACATAGGGGAACTCCCAGCTTTAATTTTATCTATAAAAAATCTACACTTAGTAAATATCTTCTTGATTTATTTACAATTTCAAATGCACTAAATGCAAGACTGTCCTATCATAATTCGACATTCTAGAAATTTTAAATGCTTTTAAAATCATATACACACTATCAGTTATTCACATTCATTTTAATTAGTAAAATACCTAACATGGCAAAAAAATATTCCAAAAATAAGGTTTAATATATTTAGTATATCTTCTTTTATATTCATTCTTTTTTCTCCTTATCATGATCTTTTTCAAGATTTTTCTCAATTAATTTTTGTATTTACTAGGCACTTCCGCAAAATAACTACTATGTGAATAACAAATCCAGCAATTTCCTCCTGTTACTTCATTATTTCCGACTAAACCTAATCCCCATTTATTTCCAACAAAATCTGCTTTGTGTACTGCTGAATAAGCACCACTCTAAGGTGTTTCTCTATTCTTACTCATATAACTATATCCGTTATCTTGCAACTGAATTTGTATAGATTTAAACAATGAGCTTTATGCTATAAAAACGAGTAACTGCTCAAAATGTTTCTAGCTTATTTAAAAACATTTATACTTTTTATTATTAGAGATACAATACCTACTGGTAATTTAAATATTTTAGATCTTGTTCAAATTTATAATCAGAATCATCAATGCATTGATTAATTATGCGAATATGTATATTTCTATTAAACTTATCATTTAATTTTTTTTTCGCAATGTTTGTTTGTGTCTCCATACATCTATTAGAGTTTCTATGCCATACTGTATCATGACTATTACAATTCCAATCAAGGAAACGACAAGGATAACAGCCTACTAATAAGAAAGATAAGATAATATTAATAAGCATTCTTTTCATATAAATCTCCATTTTTTACTTTTGTTGGCAAGACTAACTTAGGTTGGCTTGTATTATTTATTCCATCAGACTCTCCCCAGATACGTTTAAAATCTTGATATAGATCTCTATTTAAGATTGGATCAGACACTTCCGCAAAATAACTACTATGTGAATAACAAATCCAGCAATTTCCGCCTGTAACTTCATTATTCCCTACTAAGCCTAATCCCCATTTATTTCCTACAAAATCTGCTTTTTGTACTGCTGAATAAGCACCACTCTGATATGTTTTTCCATCTTCACCTCTATAGCTATATCCGTTGCGTTGCAATTGATTAGCGTAGGCTTGCACATTAGTTGCTGTGCCATAAAAGCGAGATTTTCGGATTGGGATATTCGTTTCGCCTTTCCAAATATTCATATCTTGCAGAGCAATACTTGCCGTTAAACAACCTCGGCTATGATTGCTTGTATCAATTTGAAATTTTTTTGAAGCCATTTTTAAGGAGACATTCTTCTTGAGTTAAAGAATTATTATTATTTTTTAACCTACATCTATTAGAAATAATTTTTGCATCCTCACCACTGCCAGGATATGAATATATATATCCAGATTCTAATGATCTCTTTTTCTCTTTTTCTATACAATTCATATTCCAATCTAAAAAACAATCATGAAAAGGATTCAAAAAACCACTACAACCAAATTGTAAAAAAACAAAAAGCAATAGGAAAATTCTTTTAAAAGGCATTGTCATCTAAACCCCCTCCATCATTCGTCGGTTTAATTAATTTAGGTAATGAAGAATTGATAGGATTTTTGAGATCTATTTCTCCCCATTTTTCTGAAAAATCTTTATATGCTGGATTCTTGATTGTATTGCCATGTGAGTCAATAATTGTTTCATTAGGCACTTCCGCAAAATAACTACTATGTGAATAACAAATCCAGCAATTTCCGCCTGTAACTTCATTATTCCCTACTAAGCCTAATCCCCATTTATTTCCAACAAAATCTGCTTTATGTACTGCTGAATAAGCACCACTCTGATATGTTGTTCCATCTTCACCTGTATAGCTATATCCGTTGCGTTGCAATTGATTAGCGTAGGCTTGCACATTAGTTGCTGTGCCATAAAAGCGAGATTTTCGGATTGGGATATTCGTTTCGCCTTTCCAAATATTCATATCTTGCAGAGCAATACTTGCCGTTAAACCTCCTCGACTATGGTTACTGGTATCAACTTGATAACCCATTTGTTCTGCTTCTCTATACAAATCTTGATTCAGTTTTTGAGAATTATTTAATGGCAATGCTCCCCATAAATATTTGTCATTCACTTTGTCATAAGCAGCATACATAAGTTCTGACACTAAAGAGGTAGCAATCCAGCCTCCATCATATCGACCCGTTGGGCGATTCATCACAACGATGATGCCTTTTTGGTTTGTTTCGGAAATATTCTGTTTTTGTGCATTCTTTAAGGCATCTTCTCGATCATTAAAGATATCTGGATTAGAAATAGTTAAAACATTTCCATTTGCTTTTAAATTAGCTTGCTCTTCGTTTGTTAAATCACTGAGTGACCAAATTTGTCTGCGATTTTTATTGTCACTACAATCACCATTACTTGATGAACATTTTTGATACCACATTTCTTTAGGTGCTGTAGCAGAACGAACAACACGATCGGCTTGCGTACCAGCGAAAACACCTAACATGGTCTTAGTATTGCCAACACTACCTTGCAAAAGACCTAATCCCATATCCAACCAACGAACTTTTTCATCTAGATCTGCAGCTTCATTATCTAATTGAATAGAAAGTCCTGTGTCATAACCTCCATTTATTTTTCTAATTAGCGTTGCATTTTCTCGTTTTTTATCAACGATGGCATATAACTCATTTTTTACATCTTGACGATTTCGATCAAAATCTTGTGTGACGTCACGCTGTAAATCTAGCTCTTTTTGCAACCGCTCTTTATCAAAGTTTTGTGCCAGTTTACCTGTATGTTGTTCTGCTGTGTCTGTCGTAATATCTGTGCTGATTTCTCCTCTCGTTGTTTCTACCGTTTTCCCCGTTTTTGCAAGCTGGGATTGTTCATCTCGAATATGAAGATTTGTGGTGTTAATGCCACTTTTTGTTAGGCTAGATTGACTTTCTTTATCCGAACCAAAGCCAAAGGACATTCCTCCTGTTAAGGAATCTAACCCCTCCGCTAATTTGGCTTGGTTGGTATTCCCTGCACTGTCTCGGCTTGCGGTAGTTTGCTTGCCTTGACTATCTATATAAAGTTTTTCACCTTTGTCATTCACCGCTTGTTTTTGGCTTTGTGCTTGTCCGTATTCCCCTAATGGCGTGTAAAAGTTCATTGCCACTGACCCACTTAAACCAAAACTGCTTCCGCTGTAATTAGCGTGGTTTTTAATATCTGAATAGGAAAGTATTCCCGTTTCAAAACGGTTTTTACCCTCTGTTTCCGCTTGTGCAGTGGAGGTGATTAAGCCACCTTTTAAATCCGTATGCTTACGCACATCAATTTGATAGCCATCATCACCGACAAAAATACCCGATTGTTCTTGTACACTGGCATAATCGGCATTCATTTTCGATTGGTTATAACTGGCAGAGCCTGAGAAGCCATAACCGATACATCCCCCTAAAATGTTAATTTCTATACTTCATATTTTCTATGCAAGTTCTAGTATTATTTCCATCTTGAGCTAAGCACCATTTTAAAGGAGGTCTAAAACGATATCCTATATCATATAAGCATTGATTAACTAAAGCATTTTTTTTTCTATAAAGCTTCATAAACTCATCATCTTCCCTTTTATCAGAAGTTGAATTATTAAATTTATTTTCCAAATAAAAGTAATGATTTCCCATTTGTGCTTTTGCAAAATCATCACAATTTTTAAAATATTTAAATGGTATTTTTTCGCCATCCTTAACCCAGTAATTTGTTGGATCAGGAGACCCGTTGGCTAAATAACATCCTGATAATAATAAAGAAAATAAAAATATAATTTTTTTCATTGTTTTTTACCCGCTTCATTATTAAGAAAAATTTCTCTATTGAAATTTATACGTTCTGTTTTTGGTCCTACTTTCCCCCAAATATTTTTCTGATAATTTATTATTTCTTCGGATTTTTGGGGAGAAATAAATTTAATTGCCTCCTCATCCCGATAATATGCCTTAGTATGATGCCCCATTATCATATCCCATAACGGAATCCCTATACTATTATTTCCTGTGGTATTCGTATTCCCTATGCCAATACTTAAATCTCCTGGAACAAATGGCAAATTGATTCCTGTTGCAACAATATCCCTCGGTGCGGAAGCATATTCCACGCTTCCATCTCTAAATAAGCCAGCTGCCGTTTCGGTATAGCCTTTATCATACAAACCACCCGATAGAGTAGCACCTAAAGTATTATTTGTTATTGGATAAGACGTTCCCACGACATAGGCATTCAATGTTGTATTTTTGAAAGTCATTCCTTCATGTTTTGCCCAATTCATCGCATTTTTTGTACCTGAAGCCCCTAAGCTATGATTGACAGAAGATAAATCTACTCTATTCGTTGGGTTCTGACGATTATATTCATCTAATAATCCCCAAATTTTAGCTTGGTCTCTGCTTGCATTTGATGCGCCAAAAATACTTGGCATATCCAATCCTCCTCTTACTCGTTCAAATACGGTATAAATCAGTTCTGCAGGGAGAGAGGAATACTTTCTTCTTACAATTAAAGCATCATTGTTTAAGTATTCCTTTCCGCCATATTGAATTGCACCTATTGTTCTATCTTCATCAGACTCATTCATTATGCCGTGAACATAAAGACGAGCTAATAACTCTGCTTCCTCTTTAGTTTTTGGTACTGTGAGCTGGTTAACATTTATTTCAGACACCTTGATACATTCAATACTTTGACAATTCTCGTCTTTTTTATGTTTTAAATAGATATTTTGCTCATTTTTCTCTATTTGATAGTAGATTTCATCACCCTGATCGTTAAAGTTATTAACAAACTCTGTTGCAGTATTTAAATCACGTTCTAAATTTGAGCGAATCGTTTCAATATCCGCTTTTTCAACACCTTGATGAAGATTGATTCTAGGAAGCTCCTGTAAACTTTCCTCAACGGTTTTTCCAGTCAGTTTTTGTTGCGCATCACGATTGCGAATGGTGATATTAGCGGTATTGATTGAACTGGTTGTTATCCCCGTTTCGCTTCCTTTATCTTTAACTTGACCTAACAATCCAGTGGCAATGCCTTTGGTGATGCCCCAATTTCCTTGACTGCCAACACCCGCAACACCGCTGTATTCCACTTTTGCAGAGCCATCTTGATGATTTTCTCCAATTTGTCGAAGTTTCATTCCACCTATCTCTTTTGGTGCATCGCCACCACTGACGGTTACACCACCACTTAAGCCAAAGCCACTTGCTGAATGATTACTGTAATTGATGATATTTGAATAGGAAAGTGTTCCCGTTTCAAAACGGTTTTTACCCTCTGTTTCCGCTTGTGCAGTGGAGGTGATTAAGCCACCTTTTAAATCCGTATGCTTACGCACATCAAGTTGATACCCCTCATCACCAGCAAAAATACCCGATTGCTCTTGCACACTGGCATAATCGGCGTTCATTTTCGATTGGTTATAACTGGCAGAGCCTGAGAAGCCATAACCAACAGTCACTTGACCACTCACGTTCATTTGTTTGCCTTTATAGGTCATCGTATCTTGCAAGCTTTCAATATTAAGGTTTTCAACGTTTGCAGTAATGCCTTTGCCTCGCACTTGAGCACCACGAAGGGTCGTGTCCCCACCACTTTGAATGACCGTTTGGCTATGTTTATCACCAATATGGCTAGTTCGCCAAGTGGTTTCATCGCCATTGCCATAGCCTTTTCCATAATTGCCCCCTGCGGTAATCCCAAAAGCAAAACCATCAGAGCCATAACTCACCGCCACACCGGCATTAAAGCCCGTGGATTTATTTTTACTGCGTTCTTGATGCGTTTGTTTGGCTGCCTGTAAATTGATTTCATCATCGGCTTGCAAGCTGGTGCCTTGTTTGCCTGAAACATCTGAACCCACAATGTTAATGTCTGATTCTTTGCCTGCACCGGTGGCTTGGATATTGACTTTACCACCGGCATTGACTTCACTGCCTGTTACACTGTTGCCTTGGGTATCGGTGGTTTGCACATTTTTTTGCTCGCCATAGGTAATAGATACGCTGGCGTTCATTGCTCCTTGAGCCATATTGCCATTCGCCATTTGACTTAGGGTTTGCCCGGCTTTCATTAAGCCTTGTCCCGCTCGATAGGCACTCCAAGCGGTATTGGCAGTTGCCATCGCATTGATTCGGCTATTTTTGCTTTCGCCGACTTGTTTGGCTTGTTCCGCTACAGCGAGGGCATTTTGCACCGCTTGCACCACAGGAATATTTACCGCAATGGTGAAGCCTTTTTGTTCCATGGTGTGTTTATAATGGCTCTCGTATTTGTCATCGGTTGCCAAAATATCGACTTTTTTCGCACCGATATTCACATCGCCTTCCACAGAAGAAACCGTACTGCCTTGTTGTTGGTAATGGTCTTGAGCAAGTAGGGTAGTGTTCCCTTTTAGGCTTCCTACTTGGCTACCTGTAGCGTAATATTTGGTTTGCTCGGTTTCAGTGGTGTCTTTCTTTTCACCAATGGTAAAACCAAATCCCCCTGAGCCCATTAAGCCTGATTTCGTGGTTTTCTCAAAATCCTGTTCGAAAACACGGTTTTCCGCTTCTTTGATTGTGATGTTTTTGGCTTGAGCATTGAGCTGATTTTCTGCCACAATATTTGAGCCTTGAAGGGTCAGGTTAGCATTGCTTTGCAACACCACATTCTTACCATCAATGGTTGAGCCTTGAGCTAAATCATAATGGTGGTCGTGTTTGGTGATATGTGTTGTGGATTGCAGAAAACCACTATGTTTCACTTTAGACGCAGAAGAAAGCTGTTCTTTGTTACGCCCTTCTTCAATGCGAATATCGCCGTTTGAGGAAAGATTTACATCCCCGTTTTCGCTATGGATTTCTCCTTGGCGAACGACAGTACTTTGCTCGCTCACAAGGGTGATATTGCCTCCTCCATTTAACTGTGAACCTACTTCTTGTTGTTGATTTAGACGATAGTAATTATCTACGTCTGCATTGTAATTTGTTTTATTTTGCGTGTTGATTGTACCAATATCAATGTGTTTGGCTTGAATAAGCGTTTCACCTGCACTATTGAGCTTAGCCCCTTTAATCACCACGCCTTGTGGACTATAAATTGTCAGTTTTCCGCTTTTATCTGATACCTCTACCGCAGCAATTTTATCCACTACAGTACGATCAAACAGATTACCAAATTTGTCCTGATATGCTTTATGACTTGTTTGGCTACGAATTTCTATCCCCTCTTTACCCACTAATGTAGCAGCATATTTTGCTTCAATTTGCCCACCAATATTGCGTAATCGATGGTTAGCAAATAAATCAATATTATCCGCCGCTACAATGCCGCTATTTTGAATATAATCAGCTGATATTTGGGTTAAATCACGTCCAGCTATTACACCATTATTTTGTAAATCATCAATGTTGCCTATAATTTGACGGGCAGAAATCACCGCTCCCTTACCATTATGCTGGGATATCTTTAAGTTACGAGGAGCAAGATAGACTTTCGGGACAAGTGCGGTTGTTTTTTCGCCATTTGGCAACGTAATCTCTCGATTAACTAACCAAACCATATCAGAAGTAAGCTCTTGCATTTGGAGAGCGGTTAATTCTACTCCGGGTATAAGATGAAAAGCTTTCGCATAATAAATAGCATTATCCATCAAGGCCTTATATTGCTGGTAATCCGTCAGGTAATTAGCTAAAAAACGCTGCCCTGTTAGCTGGTTAATCTGTTCATTTACTAGACGTTGCTCATAAAACCCATCACCTAGACGTTTTAACATAATATTGTGATCAAACCGCAAGGCATTGAACATATAATCAGAACTTAGCCATTGTTCGCGATTGCTAAAACGTGGATCAGTTTCAATTAAATAGCCATTAGGTGCAGTAGGATTAATCTGATAAAGACTTTGTTGTGGCAAGGTTAGGGCTATTCCGTTAATTTGGCTTGGTGTAATTGCCTCTGATTTCTTCTCAATCTCTGTATTTGTTCCAGAGATAGGCTTTCCTATGACATTTTCTACTTTGTTAAATTCAAAATGAATTGTGGGATGAATATCATTTATATTGCCTTCTCCTGTACTGTAATTCGCCCATACTTTCTTTGTTATACCGTGTCTACGATGCTCTTTGTGAAAGCTATCCCAGCGTCCTTTGTCTGTAACGTTTATTGTCCCTGTAATATCGATATTATTGAGTGATGTCCCTGTTGTGGAATGTAAAGTCTCATTGGTGTCATTGTTTGTAAATACCTCGTTGCCGAGTAATAAATGCTTCCCTACAGAAAGAGTAGAAGCATTATTTTCTAACATTTCGCCAGTTACATGGAAATCACCTCCAATTAATAATTTAGCGGGATCTCGCTCTTCAATGGTTGTGGTAATGGTATGACGATTATAGACCCAATGCATCCAGGCATTCGCTCCAATAGTTTGTCCATCATTCAAATGAAGATAAGATTTACTATCATCTTCGTCATTATTTTTAAGATCAAAATAACCATGTCGCCCTTCTTTATCTACAAGAACATAACGTCGTGCGATATTTTGCGGAGCATATTCTTCTCGATGTTCATCAGTATGAAATTCGCCAAGAATTAAATGTAAATCATGGTTCCAAAGGCGTGCCGTATTCATATAAGCATTCCCTAGTGCTTCAATGGTGGCACTACCATTATCAATAAACATTGCCTCCCCTATGGCGTGATAATCCGAATCTAATTCTCCGCCAATCCCCATATCGCCAGCACTAAAAATCAAGGCGTGGTCTCGATTAGTCAGTGTGCCTACCGCAACATCTAACCGCTCGCGAGCAGCAATCGTTCCTGATTTCTCGCCCTCTTTATCATTTAATGCCATTTGCGTTTCAATCGCAAGATGATCGCCGTAAATTCGCCCAGTGCCTAAATTGGAAAGTGCGGTGCTTTTTAATAAGGTTTTTCCACCATCGATTAAACCTCGATTAAAAATATCATTGGCTTGAATACGAGCATTCTGACCTGATAACTCACCGCCTTGATAATTATTGAGGTGCTGAGCCTGTAAGGTTAAATCTCCTTTACTTACAATTTTACCTTGTTCGTTATTAATATTCAGTTTATCGCCTTGAATTTGCAACGCCCTCAAAGAGAGGATTTCGCCTTGTTGATTTTCCAAATTTTGTGCAAGGTTAAGTTGAATTGTTTCTCCCGCATAAACTGCCCCATTTTGATTTACAAGGCTATCTGCATTTAATGCTACAACTTTGGCTAAGATTCCCTGCTTAGGTTGGCTAGTTTCAGGATCTTTTGTGTTTTGATTAGTGAATTGTTTGGTGTTAATGGTGAGTTTTTCTGTGGATTGAATCAATGAACCTTTAGGGCTGACTTTACTATTATCTACGGATTCCTTTACATTAATTTGGGCAGATTTTCCCTTAATTGTTCCCCCTCTATTATCTAAGTGAGAACTTCTGGTTGTAAGATGAGCTTCTGCGAGCAATTGTCCTTGATTACGTATTTGGTTTTGGCTATTTGCTTGTATATCACCTTTCGCAGAAATGATGCCTTGATTGACTATCCGCCCTTGTGAGTCAATCACAACTTCTCCAGCACTTGCCCCAATATGCCCCGCATTACGCACGCCTAGCCCTTGTTCAGTGCCAACAAGATGAATTTTCCCCGCATACATACCGCCAAGTTCACTCACATCTAAAGCAAAGTGCGGTGTATTTTCACTGAGATTTTGGCTGTCAATGCGGGTAATTTGTAGTTCATTGTCGGCATTGACAAGCTCTGCTTGTTTGACGGTATTTTTCCCTGTAACCACATTGAGCTTTTTACCTGCCCAAATGCCTGCATTGATTTCTGCTTCTCGAGCAAGGATATCCGTATAATCAACACGGCTATTATCTAAGCCTTTACCGCTCACCACCATTTTGCCTTTTTCGACCTGAAAGCCTGTTACACGTCCCGCTTCAATCAGCGGTTTGCCTGTGGTCATTGTGGAGCGGGTGGCGTTAATCGTGCCACAGCCATCACAGTGCAGCCCATTTGGGTTGGCGATAATCACTTCGGCTTTTTTCCCTGCCACTTCAAGATACCCCTTCAGTTGGCTTGGATTTGTGGAAGTAACTTCATTGAGAATGACTTTGGCTTCACTACGAGCAAGGTAAGGATTGCCTTGCACCCAGCCCGCTTGCTGTGTCACTACGGCTTTATGACTGTTATTGAGAATCGCCCCTTTTTTATCCACATTAAAATCTTGGTATTTATTATGGGAAAGCCCTTTATCATTGGGTGTTTGAATATTGATTTGTGGCAATCCATTAGCAGTTTGAAGGACAATAGGTTGCTGATTTTTAGGCGTATTAGGATCGGCTTTGATGATTAAGGTTTCTGCAAATGCCGAAGGGGAAAAGACAAAGCCCAAAGCACAGAATAAACGGAAAGTGAGCGGTTTTAATTTGGCAAAAATCGGTAAAAAACCGACCGCACTTTGTGTTTGAGGCATTTCACTTTTTGCTTTGCCTTCGGCTTTTGCCAGTTCAAAAACCACGATAAGGCGTTGCAGTGTTTTGCTGAAAATCACACGAAAATTATGTTTATTAATAAGAACATTCTCGTCAGCCACAAAAATCCTCATAAACAACCTACCAAAATAAAAACATTAAAAGCCAAGAGAAAATAGGATTCTGTTTTAGGAGTGGTATTAAACGAGCTAGTCCAATACAGCCTATACCCAAAACAAACACCATTAACTATACAATATACTACCTAATTTATTTATAGTTAAATTATTTTTAGTGACCATTGGTCACCAAATCAGACAAAAGCAAAGCGTTAGTTTTTTTATAATAGGCTAAAAATAGTCACCAAATGGACACCAAAAGAAAAGGGAGGATAAAAATGAGATATAAAAAAAGCCGCTCTTGGCGACTATCTTATTGATTTACTTATGCTTTTAAATGGTGCCCGAGGGCGGACTTGAACCGCCACGACTCGAAAGTCGAGGGATTTTAAATCCCTTGTGTCTACCGATTTCACCACTCGGGCAAGTGGAGCGGGAAACGAGGCTCGAACTCGCGACCCCGACCTTGGCAAGGTCGTGCTCTACCAACTGAGCTATTCCCGCAAATTTAACTAACCATTTGGTCCTGCTAAATAACGGGGTGAATTTTACGGATTTATGTCGATTAGTCAAATAGAAATTTCTTACTTTGTGTTTAATTGACTAAAAAAAACTCATTGTAAATTAATATGCTTATTTCAGGATCAAATTTTGTCTACTTTAACATTCTCGCATTTAAGGGAATGCAATCAGACTAAATAAAAATAGATAAAAAACACCGCACTTCAGTTTCAATAAAATGATCTGCCTAAAAAGTCCTAAACACCTAGGAAATTAAATATTGAGTCCTGTATTGCACAGGACTCTAGTTGTTTAACACAGGTTTAATCCCATTCATTATAGTGGCGAATATACTCGTACAGTGCCGCCTCCAGCTTCGTCATATCCATAAAATTACTCTGGGAAAAACCTTTCGATTTCACAATGCTAAAAAATCTTCCATCACTGCATTATCATAGCCATTTCCCTTACTACTCATATTCTGCCCCCCCCCTTTTCATCTATCAACATTTAACGCCCCTCAGCCAATTGACAAAGATAGCCTTGCTCGCTAGGAATCAGCATAGCAACCCCATTTAACTTTCCTTAACTCAACAACATCTTTTCAAACATCGCTTTCAAATAATCCCTATCCTGCATAAACAGAATATTTTTGTCTTGATAGACAGTTTCATCATATTGATGGGTTAAATTTTCCCTTTCGGTGATTGAAAGAATAAAAGCATTGAGCTGAATCGCTAAGCCGTTTTCTTTTTGCAGATTTTTGATTTCTTCTGCTAAGCCGAATTTGGGATCGTCAATGCTCATATGCAAAATGCCTTTGGGGTCAATCAGGCTGAGCCATTGCTTGCCCGTTGCCCGATCCACCAGCCAGAGCAAAAAGTCGGGGTAAAAATTACCTGCCAATGCAAAGCCTAAACCTTTGTTTTTATTGGCGGAGTTGCGGAGCAAATACAACTCTTTGTCGCCGATCCATTGGCTAAGATCTCCGTTGGCTTGAGCGGTTTGCAGATCTTGCACAAAACGGATTTCGCTGGTTTGATTCATATCCATGGGCTTCATGGTGAACGGCAAGGTGTCGGCATTTGCTAGCGTCATAATGGGGTAATACAAATGGGGTGCAAAGCAAATGGCAGTGATGTTGGGGGCTTGCCAGTTGAGGGCTTGTTTTAATTGACCATTTTTAATGGCGTTTTCCAACTGTTTTAATTTATTTGCGTATGCTTCACGCTCCTCATTATTGTCTTTATCAAAGGCAAAATGATAGTGGTTTTGCAAGGCTGGGTGATTTTCGTTCACCTCCACAACTTCATAAAACTGCCCTTCATACAAGCCTTTGAGGGTTTGGTAAAAACGTTGCATATAAAGTTTTAGCAGTTCAATCAGAATCGTTTGTTGTTTTTCAATATCAGCATAACAATGAACGCTGAGTGCCTCTTTCGGAATATACAGGCGATACCAGCCCTCCGTTCGGGCAAAATCTTGAATGCCTTTCTTATGGATTTGCAGATTCCACCACGAGCGTTGCCATTTGTATTCCCACAAAGCGAGATAGATTTTTTCCCAATCAAAGGCGGTAAACAGGCGTTGATCCAGCGTATGATGTTCCCATTTATCCAGTGGTGTGCTGTCGCCTTTGGTGCGATACATTTCAATTTTTGGGTATAAATCCAACTCAATATGCAGGCGTTTGGCTTTGCCTTGATAGCATTCAGGCAGCCTGAAAAATTCAATGCCTTTTTGTTGGCGTTTGAAGCCCATTTTTTGGTTGTCTTTATAGCCGTCTTTTAATTGCAAGGTTTTTAAGGTGCGTTGTGGCAAATTAGCACGCACTTTAAAATCAATAGTCAGCATTTCATCAGGCGGGGTAATGCCTTCTTCTTTGAGGTATTTTTTAAATTCCTCCATATAACCTGCGGCGATGCCGAAAATATTCAGCGTTTCTAATTTTTCCAGAAATACGCCTTGAGGACGTTCATTTTCTTGGCTACGTTTTAACGAATAGCCTTGCCCTTTGAGCCGCACGCCTCGCCCAAACAATTGGATAATTTGGCTACCCTCGCTTTTGCCCATATTGAGCAAGCCCATAGTGGACACCCGCCAGCTCGACCAGCCTTCGGTGAATTTTTTTGAGCCAATCAGCAAATGAATATCGCTGTCTTTGTGGTTAATCTTCCGAAATAAAGAGGGTGAAAAATCATTCTGTACGGTATCAAAATCCCTTTGCGTTTCGGCGGTTTTGGCAAACCCTTTGGCATCGCCAATATTAATCACACCAAAAGCAGGGGCATTGCCTACCGATAATGCCAATTCACCTTCTACGTTTTTATTGTTTAATAAGGCAACCTGCAAACGCCCATCAATGGCGGTATTGAACACTTTTTGCAAAATATCGTTATACAACTCGGCTTCTTTGCCTAAAAAATCCATTAATGGCACAAATTGCCCTCGAAAAATATTTTCCCCCTTTGCATTGGTTAATACAGCGGTATCGCTGAGTAATTGGTTCAGACGGCGTTCAATGGTGGTACGGTCGTTTAAAAAATGTGCCAAAAATTGCAGGATTTTTAAAATATCGCTGTCATCATCGGCAACTTTATTGCCCACAAACACCCACAGCGGTTTTTCAATTTGAAAAGAGGCAATGGCTTTTTGGTGGCGTTCAAATAAATACAGCTGTTGATAAAACACCAATAAGCAAGCGGTTAAATACATCTCACCGTGTGGGGCATAATCTTCATCACGCAAATTGAGGATTTGGCTTTCTTTGCCATAGCCATCGGCGTAAAAATATTTGTAGGAATAATCAAACAACACGGCTTTGGCATACACTTCCAACATCGCCGATTGTTTGATTTCTTGCAATGCCAACACATCGGGCTGTAATTGTGCCAATTGATGTTCATCTAAACCTTTTAGGCTTTTTTTGCCAAACAGAATGCCCGCTTGCTTTTTTTGCCATTCGATTATTTGTTCTTTCACGGTTTTGCCCTTACTCACCGACTGCCCAAAGGTGGCGGAATATTCAAAAGCAAAACCATTGCCAATCAGCTGTTCACGGCGTTTTAGCCACGCATCGCCTGATGTGCCGCGGTGTCCCTCGTCCACCAACACCAAATTGCTGCCTGAAAAACTTTCCACTGCCACCGTTTTATCGCCGTGTTTATCTGCCAATTTATTGATGTCGATCACCTGAATGGCTTCATACAATTCCCCTTGCTTCGGGGATTTATTTTTATCAAATAAAGCAGCGGAAAAATTGGACTGCTCCAATTCCTGAAAATGTTGCTGGCTTAAGCCCTCATTGGGGGTAAGCAAAATAATTTGATCGATTTTATTCGGGCAATAATGCTGATATTGCAAAATATTAACGTGCATCAGCAAGGTTTTGCCCGAGCCTGTGGCATTCCAAAAGGCAATTTTGTTTAAATCTTCCGCTTGATAATCGGATAAATCCAAATGATCGTTTTCTTGCTTATAGCTTGCCAAGATTTGATTTAAGCCCGCCAGCATTGCCTCTGTGCGATGAACAAACCAATCCAAATAAATCTCAGTAAACAACAGCGATAAATATTGGAAATATTTCATCTGCAATTGATGACCGCTGGCTTGATTACGTTTTTCGGTGATGGTTTGCCAATGTTTGACAATATTTAAATCATAACGGCGAAAATCTTCCTCGCTGATTTTTTTAGAAAAAACGTCTTTTAAGGCTTCAAAAAAAAGCGTTTGCCCCTCATTATTTAAGCCGATTAAGTCGTTATCCTTTAAAGCCTTTTTTAAATCCTCAAAACTGTTTTGCCCCAAAAGCGATAAAACCCAGCGGTTTAAAATCAAATGGGCGTGAAAAGTGCGGTGCTTTTTGGAAGCCGTTTTTTTCTGCTTTGCCATTTATTCCCCCTTTTGTGCAAACATTAGGCGTAAAAATTCAGGCTCAATGGCACGCAGGCTTAAACGGCTTTCTGTGCCGTCTTCGTTTTGCCAAAGGCTTGCCATATCGTGATCGCCGTTGAGATAAACCACATCATATTGATCGCTATTGGGGTTAATATTTTGTGCATTAAAGCATTGTGCCACTTCGGCATAGCCCATTTTTTCGACATCACGCCACACAATCAGGCAGCGATCGCCATTCGGCAATGCCCCCTCCACCATCACATAACCCCGTTTCTCTCGTTCATCAGTGATGTGTTGCACACGAAGCCCGAGCAGATAGTTAAAAGTTTCCACCAAGTCAATTTTGGTTTTTGCATAAGCACCTGCGGAATCCGTAGCAATGTTGAGGCAATAATCAAAGGGGTGGGTAAAATCATCGCTGTTGAGTAGCGAGCCTTTGCTTTCCACGTCTAATAAATAACGCAATAAATAATCTTCTTGCACGCTTTCAGGCAGCCCGCCAATAAAATCCGCTTGCCCTTTGAGTTCCAGATTATTGAGGGTGTCTTCATAGCTTTCGAGTTTTAAGACTTTGACGATTTGTGAAACACCATTCAGGCTGCCTGAAGATTTTTTCGCATCCACATTGGCAATTGCTTTTTGAATGCGTGATTTTAGTACTTCATTAAAATATTCACCTTGTTCAACAAGGATATATTTACGTTTTCCACCATCTTCACGATTAAGCTCGATAACGGCGTGTGCAGTTGTCCCACTACCTGAAAAATAATCAAGAATAATCGTATCATCATCAAGCATTCTCACTACATCTTTGAGCATTTGAATAGGTTTTTGACCATTGGAAAATGAAATCCCCAATGCTTCAGAAGATAAGTTGTTGTAATTTAAGTCGTCCCATAAATTACCTTTATTATCTAATTTATAAATAACCCCCTTATTTTTTACTACAACATCTTCAAGGAATGCAATTAAATTCCTAACTCTATCTTTATAAAACAACCTAATTGTTTTGCCTGCATTCTTTCCTTTCTTTGGAATATATTCAATGCTAATCAAATCTCCCAGCTCTCCAGTTTCATTCATTACTTTCGTTCTAATTGAAGATTGAGCATTAGTTGTTCTAAGAATTTTATCTATATATTCATAGTAAACCTTACTTTGGTCGCCATTAAATTCATCAGAGGCTACCTTACTAACAGAGCAAAATTCATAATCTGAATGTTCATAAACTTTGATTTCATCTCCATCAGATGTAACTAAAGATTTAATGTATTTGCCAGCATCAATTCTCTTTAAAACAGTCGTATATTTCCAACTTTTACCAATAGATTTCATGTTTTCAATAAAAGCATTTAATTCCTGCTGTTTTTTGGGAAGATTGATGATTGAAAAGTCATTTTTATTTTTCGCATACAAAAATAGATATTCCACATTATTTTGCAAACTTCCACCTAAATGGCTTCCGCTTACTCCTGCAACTTTGGTTTTTACTGATACCTGATTAACAAAATTTCCTTCTCCATAAATCCCATCACAAAGCTGTTTCAATCTCGCCTGCTCATTATCATCAATCGAAATAAAATTCACCCCATCTTGGCGTAATAAAGGATAGGCTGCCTGAAGACGGTTCTCCATTGTGGTAAGCCAACTAGAATGCTGATAATTGTCTTTATAAATAAACCCATCTGTGCCAGTGTTATACGGCGGATCAATATAGATACATTTCACCTGTTCCCGATAACGGGCCTGCAAAAGATTAAGGGCTTGGAAATTATCAGAATGAATTAAAACACCGTCTGTGTTTGCGTCTAAATCCCATTTTTCAGAAAGCAGTGTGAGCAGTTTTTGTTGATAGCTGGGCGGATAAAGCGAGGTATCCACCACTAAGTGCGGTTGATTTTGCTGGAATTTTTCTAGATTTTGTTCGGCAAGGTTACCCCCCCGAGTATTCTAACGCATTGAAATTAAATAGATTTTTCCAAGCATTTTGTTGAGCTGGGTTGGAGAGGGTTTCAGCTAGCATTTCGGTTGGAATGCGATCGAGGGTGATGAGGTAATGGCTTTGGGCGACAAATTTTTTCTTCAGCCAAAGTTTTTTCTGAAAGTTTTCCAGTTGGGCTAAAAAGTCGATCAGATCGTGGGCAATTTCTCGCAATACTTGGATTTGACGCAGGCTGTTTTCGATTTGAACAAAGCTGTCGGCGTGCTGGATATTATCCAAGTGCATCACTTCGTTTTTGATGTAGAAATCCAATTCACGGCGTAAAAATCCGCCTAAATCTTTGTGGATAAAATAATCCGCACTGTTTTTTTGCGTGTAATCGCTGAGGTGTTTTTCTAATAATGTGCGGTTGGGATTATTGGCTGTCGGTGCTTTTTCCCAAACAGCTTGCCAATCGGTGGAAATAAGACTTTTTAGGGCTTCAATGGTGCGGGCATTTGCTTGCTCTTGTTTGTCTTTTTTCTCCGTTGGGCGGTATTCAAAGCGGATTTCTAGTGTGTTGCCGTCTTCGCTTTGTGCCAATGTTTCGATTTGCTCTTCATTGTATTCGCCATCTTCGTTTTGTTTGGCAATTATTCTTGGCTCTGCCAATGCAAATAAACGTTTAGCATCGTTGTCTTTGCGATTGTCTTTGGCGGTGTCGGCGGCAATCAGGCGGAAAAACACTTCTTTGCCATCTGCAAGTTTAAAGCGGTAGTTGCTAAAATTTTCGCCTGATTTGGTGTAGTACTGATCTTTGTTTGCCCAGTGCAGCAGCACTTCTTCACCGCTATAGGGAATGGCGTAGGTGTCGCCTTTGTAACGGCGTTGGCTGATAAAATCGCCTTCATCGTAGTAGCGAGAAAAGAAAGTGTATAAATGGGAAAAAATCGCTGCCTCACTTTGGCTACCCGCTTGTTGGGCTTGGGCGATTTGTGCTTGCAGTTGTTGCACTTTAGGCGAGGCATCAGGCTCTACCCCTAAGGCTTGAGCCTGTTTTTCAGCTTCGGCTAATTCATTTTGCCATTGTGCCATTTGCCCTTGATTGGCTTGACTGAGGGCTTGGCGGATTTTTTGCGGCAGTTTGTGATTCAAATAATCGTTTATTTGATCGGCTCTACTGTTTAAAATGCGGTAAATACCAAAATCCAAATCCGCACGGTCGGTTTGAAAAATTTCTTTCAGTTTTTGGGTGAGTTGGGGGAGATGGTGCATTTTTGCCTCTCTAATGAGTTTTAGTTATTTAAGTGAAAATAATGATTGTAATTTAGATAATAGATTACTCAACGATACATTGATAATCCACCTATTCTATTTATTTTTCACCAAAGTTTATATAGTATCTCAGATCAAATTTTATAGATAACAATATTTTAGCAAGAATGAACAGCACCACCTACCACCAACTACAAATTTTCCACGCCATTGCCCAAGAGGGGAGTATTAATGCGGCGGCGAGGAAACTGGGGATTACCAGCCCTTCCGTAAGCCAAGCCTTGAAGCTGTTGGAGCAATCAATGGATATGCCGTTGTTTTGGCGTAGCACAAGGCGGGTTCAGCTCACGGAGGCTGGAGCGAGATTGCTCACACAAACCGAGCCGTTAATGCGGGAATTGGACAGCCGTTTAGAGCAGTTTCTCAGCGAAGAACACGCGCCATCGGGTTTGGTGCGGATTACCCTTTCCCGCTTTACTTACCGTTTGATTTTGCAAGATCATTTGGCGGAATTTCACCGTCGTTATCCGCATATTTGCTTGGATATTTCTGTGTATGACGGCACGGTGGATTTGGTGGCTCAAGGCTTTGATTTAGGCATTCGCTTTGGCGACAAAATCGATGAAAATATGGTGGCACGCCAGCTTCTGCCTGCCTTTCAAGAAGGGCTATATGTTTCAGACAGCTATCTGAAACAATACGGTATGCCGAGCCGTGAAAACCTGCACCAACACCATTTAATCGGCTACCGTTTTATCACTACTGGGCAGATTTTGCCGCTGATTTTGGAACATGAGGGCGAAAGCGTGAGTGTGGAAATGCCCACGCCGATGATTTGTAACGACATCGACACCATCGCAGACGGCGTGCGTGCGGGCTTAGGCATTGGGCGTTTATTCACCCCGATTTATCAACAACTACCCGACAAAGCTAACTTTATCCCCGTGTTGCAAGACCATTGGCGAACCTATCCACCTGTGTATGTGTATTACCCACAAGCCAGCCAAAAAATAAAGCGTGTGGCGGCGGTGATTGCGTTTTTGCAAGAGCATATCCACACTAAAAATAATATTCTCTTTCCTCGCGTGTTGAATGAGCAGTAATCTTATTGCACCTTATTCCCCTAAGGTGCCAATTCGATTTCCACACAAAAACCTTTTTCGCCGCGAAAATTCTCCTGATTTTGATACCGCACTTTGTAATGATGAAGTTCGGCGATGCGTTGCACAATGGATAGCCCTAAGCCACTGCCCTTTTCATTTTGCCCTGCGGGGCGATAGAAACGTTGTCCGAGTTTATTTAGCGTTTCATCGGGGACACCGCCGCCATTGTCTTCTATTCTGAGCTGAGTTTTCATTAGAATGATGTTGATCTCGCTCCCTTTGGCACAGTAGGCGATCCCGTTGTCGATCACATTGCGTAGCATTAACGACAGTAACAAGGGTTCGCCCTGTTGCGTTGCGGGTTGGGCGAGTTGATCAAAATTTAGGGTGATGCCCGCTTTTTCTGCTTGAAAATATCGCTCGGCGATGAGTGAGCGGATCAGCTTATCCCACTGAATTTGTTGTAGATTTTCCAGTTGATTGAGATTATCCAAGCGAGATAAGGTCAAAAGCTGTTCCACCAACTGGCTCGCACGGTCAATGCCTCGCGTCAGGTTTTGCAAGGCTTGTTCTCGCATCGACTGATCCTCGCCTGCCATTTGAGCGATTTCAGTTTGGATACGCAAGGCGGTTAAAGGGCTACGCAATTCGTGTGCCGCATCAGCGGTGAAACGGCGTTCACGCAACAAACTTGCTGCGGTTCGGGTAAAAAACTGATTCAGGCTTTCCACTAACAGCAAAATTTCCGTTGGGATTGACTGCGTGTCTAAAGGGTGAGCTTCATCAGGGCGACGTTCGCTCACTTGCTGGCTCACCTGTCGCAACACCGCCAGCTCTCGGCTAATCGTCCAAATTATCACGCCTAACAACAGGGGCAAGCTGGCGAACCAAATCCACATTTGCCCCAGTACCATTTTTTCAATCAGGGCTTGGCGATATTTGAGTTCCTGCCCTACCGCGACCATCAAATGCCCCTCCGCAATAGGTAGCCAGAAAATTCGCCATTGGTCGCTATCCCCTTGTAGCGTGGCGTTATCAAAGCCTCTTTTGGGGTCATAAAGAAAATTATTGCCGTTTTCGCCATCGCTAAGCAACATTTCCCCCTCGCGGGTAAAAATCGCAAACGCCAGTGCGTTATCATCGTGATTTTTTCGCTTTCTAAAGTGCGGTCGTTTTTTGAGGTGATTTTTCCATTCGGGCGGATTGCGGTCAATTAACATTGTGCGAAGATCGGAAGAAGCCAGCCGTTTCGCAAATAAAATCTGTTGCATATCAAAAACTTCATTCACTTGGCTACGCACTGCCGACCACGCAATCGCGGTGGAAATACCCCAAATCGCAATGGCAAGCAATGAGAGAATGAGGATAAGGCGTAAGCGTAAACTACGAGCTGGCATTGTCGTCCTCAAGCGTTCCTAAGGCATAGCCCACGCCGTGAACCGTGCGGATAAAGGGCTTGCCGAGTTTTTGGCGGAGGTTATAGATATGCACTTCTAGGGCGTTACTGCTCACTTCATCGCTCCAACTGTACAATTTTTCCTCGATAAAAGAACACGTTAGCACCCGCTCTTTGTTGTGCATTAGCAGTTCTAATAATTTGTATTCCGTGCCAGTGAGGGAAACGGGCTGCCCGCGTAAAAAGGCTTGATGTTGGCTTAAATCAAGACTGACCGCACTGTGCTGAAGTAAGGATTGCGTTTGCCCGTAACGGCGACGAATTAAGGCTTGCAAGCGTGCAACCACTTCACTCAGTGCAAAGGGTTTGACGAGGTAATCGTCCGCCCCAAGTTGCAAACCTTCGACCCGCTCTTCTAGGCTGCCGCGTGCGGTCAAAATTAACACTGGAACATCGTGGCTCTGCTTACGCCATTGTTGCAACAGGGCTAGCCCGTCTTTCTTCGGCAAGGTGAGATCCAGCACCACCGCATCATAAGGGGCGGCGTTCACCGCGTACATTCCCGTTTCGCCATCACGAAACCAATCCACGCTGAAACCTGATTTGCTTAATCCAATATTCAGCCCGTCGCCGATTAAAGGATCGTCTTCAATGAGTAAAATTCGCATTATTTTTTGACCGCACTTTTATTTTTAACTGAGATCCAACCCCATTTGCCAGAAATCAATTTCCATTCGCGTCGCGGTGGTGAAAATCTGTTGGAGCTGTTGATTTTGCTTCGCCGATAAGCCTTCATATAAGCCATTTAGCATCGCCGTGAAGTCCGCTGCGGCTTGTTGAAAGTCTGCTGCCCCGTAGGTGTCGATCCATTTTTGATAAGGATTATTCGGTGTGGGCGGCTGCTGACTTAAGCGTTTTCCAATTTCCGCATACCCTAACATACAAGGGGCAAGGGCGGTGTAAAGCTCCGCCAAACCGCCTTTTACACCACAATCTAACACATAGCGGGTATAAGCCACGCAAGCGGTCGATTCTGGCACATTTTGCAAGGCTTGCTCAGAAATGCCCCACTCACGACAAAATTCAATGTGCAACTGAATTTCTTTCAACAGCAAATCGTTCGCTTGGTGTGCAACGTGAATTTCTGCAAAATTATCCGCTTTAAAAATGCCGAGCGACAATGCACGGCTGTATTGGAAAAGGTAAAGATAATCCTGTTGCAAATAGTGCTGAAAACTTTTTGTCGCCAATGTGCCGTTGTTCAACTGTTGCACGAATGCGTGGAGAATATAATTATCCCAATAGGGTTGGCTATTTTCAATGAGGTGAGAAACAGTAAGCATTTGATTTTCCTTATATAAATGAAAAGAATGTTGCCATTTCGCCTCACCCACTACATAAACCCAATGAGGGAAATGCCTCATTGAGTTTAACTGAAAAAACGAATTTGTAAAATGAGATTAATTCTCACCCTGAATTTTCACAATATGATGTACTTCTAGCTCCAGCTTATTGTCCGATTTATCTACTTCAGCAAAAATTTTCACTTCATCATTTGGCGTGATGGTTTGCCCTTTCCACGCACGACGATGTTTCACTTCAATTTCCGTTTCACCACTGTTATCACGGAAAAGAAAATCGTTTTTGCTCAACTGTTTCACAATTTTCCCTTGTAATACCACTTGCTGATCGTCTTTCCACTCCCCTTTTTGCGAAATCAAATTAGCGGGTTGATTGGCATCAAAAGAGGGAATTGCCTTTTTCTGCGTTTGCGGATTGCTCGGATCAACAAACCCACCACGCATTCTCTCGCCGCGTGATTTTTTATGATGATGCTTCCCTTGGTGCTTTTCCCCTTTTTGTATCGTTGGGGAATTTTCTGTTGTCTGTGCCACCGAATTTTCCGCATTTACCGCAAAACTCACCATTGATAATAGTAAAATTGTTGCTAAACTAAATTTTTTCATTGTTTATACTCCTTAATAAAAGACAAGACGAGTGTCTTGTTGGAAGCATTAAAACAAAGAAATATTAAGAGAATCTTAAGAGGGAGAAGATTACTCATCTCCCTCTTATATTTTATGAGGATTTTTATGATAAATGATCTACCAATAGCCTGTAGGTTATCGTTACTTTAATTCTTGCTTTTATAAAGACTATCCACCAATTTAGAAGGTAATAATTGCTGATGTTGATGAAAATTAACACCAATTTGATAAGAACCAAAACCAGTTAAATGATCTTGATCAGCATAAACTACTTTATCTTCTGTATAATAATATTGTGGTAAATAAGGAACAATATCTACCCAATGCACATTAGGAATATCCTTAATAATAGAAAATATTTTTTGATTACTTTCTTGAATATTTCCCATATGAATAATTGGAGGTAAATAATTACTTAATCCTAAATATTTAACTCTAAAATATCTTAATGGCGAATAGCTCAATGCTGGAATATTACTAAAAATATAAACTTGCTTATCTTTCGACAAATCTCTAATAAAACGTTCAAATTTGGTATAAAAATCTTTTACTATAAAATCTTTTGGATTTGAACGAGGGACAGGATAATCTCCTGAATACAGATCATAGAAAAAGCTAATAAAAACTATTGGATAATCTTTCACTTCCTCATATACACAATTATGACCTTGTTCATCAACTTCAAAAGTAATTTCGCAAGATGGATTTTTCTTTTCAATATATTTAAAAATTGAAGCACGCCAATACTCTTTATCACCTATATAATTTAAAAAATCTTTTAAGTGCCAAGAATGCGAGTCTCCAATAACAATAATTTTACTTTCCAGCTTTTTATTAGACTGCTGAATAATATCAGCATTAAATGTTTTTTCCCAATTTCTCAGACTATTTCTAATACAATAGTTTGAAGCAATTAGCACCAAAGATGGTATAAGGTAAATGAATAAAAATGATTTTTTAAAACTTATTTGAGAATATCTGATAGGCTTTTCGATAAAAAGATATCCTAAAATAGACAATAAAAGAATTAAAGTCATTTGGATAATAATCATAAAAATATGTTGTGCTTTATCACCTAAAATATAGTGAAAAGGCGTAATTATTACCCAATGCCATAGATATAAAGAATATGATAATAAACCAATTTTTACAATAAACGCATTACTTAAAACTCTCTTAACAAAAGAACTTGATACAGAAAAGTAAATAATACCCGCAGTACTTAAGCAAGGTAATAAAAGCATAACACCTGGTATATACGGCATATTATCCGAATATAGAAAGAAACAGCTAATAAGAATAACAAGAAAGGTTAAAGATAAAAAATCGCTCCATCTTGAGTAACTTTGATTTAGTTCATTTGACTTTTTAAATAAAATTGTATAGGGGGGGGGGGTAAGAAAGACAGCCCTGAACCAATTAATAACTCAAAAAACCGTAACTGTGATAAATAATAAATATTAATGTATTTTGTATAATAGCTATCTGGTATAAAAGTTAATCCTAAACTTAATAGAAATAAAACAAAAGTTAAATAAAAAAATATCTTTTTATTTCTAAAAAGTTTGTATCCAAAAATAAGAAAAAGAGGAAATATAAGATAATATTGCTCTTCTACAGATAATGACCAAATATGTAAAATAGGATTACTATTCGCATCTAGATCAAAATATCCTTGCTTTTTAGCAAAAAATATATTGGCCGAGAAAAAAGTGGAAAATTCGATACCTTTTCTTAGAGTATTAAAATCTTGATATGTAAAAATCAATGTTCCAATCAACGAAGAAAAAAACATAACCGAAATAAAAATAGGAAAAATTCTTTTTATTCGACGGTTATAAAAATCCTTATAAGAGAACTGATTATTCTCTATATCAATAACAATAATCTTGGTAATTAAATATCCTGAAATAACAAAAAAAACATCAACACCTAAAAAGCCACCTGGCAACCAGTGATGATTAAAATGGAAAAGGATCACAGAAATAACAGCAATCGCCCGTAAACCATCTATCTCTGGTCGATATTTAATCTTTGACATAAATGATACAACCTCATATAAAATTTAACGATAAAAATCTCAGTATATTAAATTATATTCGCTTTCTTGAAAAAAGCACAATACGCCGCTACCTTTTTCTCAAAAGCCAAAGGATAAGCCCTTGAGGTAGAGGGTAAACGATATAAATTTAACGTAAAATTGGGGTAGGGATAAGGAATAAAGCTGTTGGTTTTCGGCTCTTTAACCTTTTCAGGTAACAAAGAAAGCAAAATTTCTGTGGCTTTTCCGCCGGTGGTAAAAATCCAATGGCAATGCGGTACTTGGGGTAACACTTCCGATAAATTCACAGTTTCCACCACTTTTAAGAATTTATCAGAAGCGTTGTCTTGCAAGCGAATCGCTTTACGCACGGTTGGGCAAAGAGCGATACCTCGCTCCCAAAGAAATTGTTTGATCCGTTCAGCATCAAACCGTTTTTCATTTGGCACTTGAAAATAGTCCGCACGCCCGAAAAATACCGCACCATAGACCCGCCACATATCATTTTGAAAATTAGGATAATGAAATGCCATACAACGCTTTTCTTCTTTTGGCGGAAAACTTCCCATCATCATTACTGTGGCGTGCGGTGGCAAAATAGCGGGGAACGGGTGCATTTCAATTTGTTGGCTCATTGCTTTTCCTTATTTTTCAAATTTATACAAATATACTCCATAATGACCATTTCATAAAAAAACCGCACTTCCATTTAAAGTGCGGTCTATTTTTAACATATTTTTTGCGAAAAGAAAGTAAAACTTAATTTAAAGGGCTTTTAAAATATCATCCACACGTTCTTTCGCATCACCAAAGAGCATTTGGGTGTTTTCTTTGAAGAATAATGGATTTTGTACGCCTGCGTAGCCCACTGCCATTGAGCGTTTGAAGACCACCACATTAGCGGCTTTCCACACTTCTAGCACTGGCATTCCTGCGATTGGGCTGTTTGGATCGTCCATTGCCGCTGGGTTTACGGTATCATTTGCACCGATAACCAATACCACATCAGTATCCGCGAAATCATCGTTGATTTCGTCCATTTCTAATACTACGTCATAAGGCACTTTGGCTTCAGCGAGTAACACGTTCATATGCCCTGGCAAACGCCCTGCTACTGGGTGGATACCAAAACGCACATTCACGCCACGATCACGCAATTTTTGTGTGATTTCAGCCACTGGATATTGTGCTTGAGCCACTGCCATTCCGTATCCCGGGGTGATGATCACTGAGCTTGCATTTTTCAGCATTTCCGCTACTTCTTCTGCGGTTGTTTCGCGGTGTTCGCCTTGTTCTTCATCACTACTTGCAACCACATCATTACCAAAGCCACCAGCGATAACGCTGATAAATGAACGGTTCATCGCTTTACACATAATGTAAGAAAGAATCGCACCTGATGAACCTACTAATGCACCCGTTACGATCAAGAGATCGTTATTAAGCATAAAGCCTGCTGCCGCAGCTGCCCAACCTGAATATGAGTTCAGCATTGACACCACCACTGGCATATCCGCACCACCAATTGATGCCACTAAATGCCAACCAAAGGCAAGGGCAATGATGGTCATTAATAGCACTGGGAAGATATTTTCTGGTGAGCTTAAAAAGGCAATCATTAATAAGGCAGACACCACTAAGGCCGCTAAATTTAATTTATGGCGATGCGGTAACATCAACGCTTTAGAATTGATAATGCCACGCAATTTACCAAATGCTACCACAGAGCCCGTGAAGGTTACCGCACCAATAAAGATCCCTAAGAACACTTCCACATTGTGGATTGTAGCAAGGGTTGCTTGTTCTGCATCAAAGGCGGCTTTCGCGTTTTCTAATGCGGCTTCGCTGATAAATGCGGTACCTTCTGGTGCAACAAATTCAGGGGTAACGTGTAAACCAAAGCTGTTAAAGCCTACCAACACCGCTGCAAGACCAACAAAGCTATGTAGAATTGCTACAAGCTCAGGCATTTCGGTCATTTCTACTTTTAATGCACGCTGGATACCAATCACCGCGCCAATCGCCATTGCGATTAAGATCCAAATTTGCCCTGAAGTTTGTGGGCCAAAAATGGTTGCGATAAGGGCTATGGTCATACCCACAATGCCATACCAACAACCTGCTTTAGCAGTTTCGTGTTTAGAAAGCCCTGCTAAGCTCATAATGAAAAGTAATGCCGCTACAATATATGCAGCCTGTACTAGACCTTCTGACATTGCTTTTTCTCCTTAACCTTTTCTAAACATTGCAAGCATACGTTGGGTAACTTTAAAGCCACCAAAAATATTGATACTTGCCACTAAAATTGCAATAAACGCGAGCAGGCTAATAAAGAAACTGCCTTGGGCAATTTGCAATAATGCGCCCACAATGATGATGCCTGAAATGGCATTGGTTACCGCCATTAATGGCGTATGTAAGGCGTGGCTCACATTCCAAACCACATAGTACCCCACCACACAAGCAAGCACGAATACGGTAAAGTGTGATAAGAATGCCGCAGGCATCACTGAACCTAACCATAGGAACAACACGCCAATTGCGCCCATAATGCCGTATTTCACGCGTGGGTCTTGCGGTTTTTCTTCTTTTTTCTCAACAACCACTTCCACTTTTTGCTGTGGCTGGGCTGAAACTTGAATTGGTGGCGCAGGCCAAGTGATTTCACCATCACGGATAACCGTTACACCACGCAATACCACATCATCAAAATCAATGTTGATGTTGCCATCTTTCTCTTTGCACAATAATTTGAGCAAGTTCACCAAGTTAGTGCCGTAAAGTTGGGAAGATTGCGTTGGCAAGCGCACTGGGAAATCGGTATAACCGATCACTTTCACCTGATTATCGGTAACGAACACTTCACCCGGTTTGGTATATTCGCAGTTACCGCCTGTTAATGCGGCTAAATCCACAATCACCGAACCTGGTTTCATTGAATCCACCATTTCTTTGGTGATCAAACGCGGAGCAGGTTTACCTGGGATCGCAGCGGTGGTAATAATAATGTCCACTTCTTTCGCTTGTGCAGCGTAAAGTTCCATTGCACGGCGGTTAAATTCTTCCGACATCACTTTCGCATAGCCATCACCTGAGCCACCTTCTTCTTCAAAATCAATTTCTAAGAAGTCTGCCCCCATTGATTTCACTTGCTCTTTCACTTCTGGACGAGAGTCAAAGGCACGCACGATCGCCCCAAGGCTATTCGCTGTACCGATTGCAGCCAAACCAGCTACACCTGCACCAATCACCAACACTTTCGCCGGTGGCACTTTACCCGCTGCGGTAATTTGCCCTGTGAAGAAGCTACCAAAGGCATTCGCCGCTTCCACCACAGCACGATAACCAGAAATATTCGCCATTGACGAAAGGGCATCTAACGCTTGCGCACGTGAAATACGCGGCACGGCGTCCATTGCTAAGACATTGATTTTCTTCGCCGATAATTTTTTCATCAGGGCTTCATTTTGGGCTGGCCAAATAAAGCTAATTAAAGTTGCCCCCTCTTTAATTAAGGCAATTTCCTCATCAGTCGGAGGATTCACTTTCATAATCACATCGGCATTCCAAACTTCTTGCTCAGTGCCAACTTTCGCACCCGCTTCAATGAATGCCTGATCTTCAAAACTGGCTTTAAAGCCCGCATCGTGTTCAACAATAATTTCAAAGCCAAGCTTCAAAATTTGCTGCACCGTTTTTGGCGTTGCCGCCACGCGAGTTTCATTATCAAGCCGTTCTCTAGGTACACCAATTAACATAATGTTTCCTTCAAATTGGTTGATGATACAATCTGGAAAACCTTGCTTTCCAGCCCATAAATGACAATAGTCAAAACCGCCCTAACTGTACCACTTATTCTAGATAACATACAAAAAGATTTTACATATTGCATCGAAAAAATTTACCGATAAATGACTATGTTAAAATTTATCTAAAAAATATTGCCTTTCTCTACCACAAAGAAAAACTGCCGCCAAAACACACCGCACTTTTTCCCCCAATCACAAAATGGTACACTTCAAGCTTTTAGATCAATTAGGAACAACAATGCAATTACCTTCATTACAATCCGCGACATTCATTCGCCGTTATAAACGCTTTTTGGCTGATGTAGAGCTGGCAAATGGCGAGGTGCTGACGATTCACTGTGCTAACACAGGGGCGATGACGGGCTGTGGCGAGAAAGGCGATACCATTTGGTATTCCACCTCCGATAGCAAAACCCGCAAATACCCCCATTCGTGGGAACTCACCCAGCTCAAAAATGGGCAAATGGTGTGCATTAACACGCACCGTTCCAATCAGCTCACCCTTGAAGCCTTGCAAAATAAGCAAATCAAAGAATTAGCCGCATACAAAGAAATTTTGCCTGAAATGAAATATGGCGAAGAAAACAGTCGCATTGATTTTCTGCTCAAGGGCGAAGGGTTACCCGATTGTTATGTGGAAGTGAAATCAGTAACGCTGGTAAAAGGCGATCTTGGAATGTTCCCCGATGCCGTAACCACACGAGGGCAAAAACATTTGCGTGAATTAATGGCGATGAAAAAGCTCGGACATAGAGCGGTGATTTTTTTCGCAGGATTGCACAACGGTTTTGATCATTTCAAAGTGGCAGAATACATCGATCCTGAAT
This sequence comes from Avibacterium paragallinarum, assembly GCF_011765605.1. NCBI lineage: Bacteria > Pseudomonadati > Pseudomonadota > Gammaproteobacteria > Pasteurellales > Pasteurellaceae > Avibacterium > Avibacterium paragallinarum. The sequence continues at coordinate 759,848 of NZ_CP050316.1, read as the reverse complement.
ACGCCAAATTGCTCAGCCAAGCGATCAAAGAAGGGGTTGAGGTGTATGCCTATGCAGGCGAATTTGAATTTTCGGGTCAAATTCCTACCGCACTTTCTTTGACCCATTGCGTGCCTTACATCGAATAAAAAATATTGAGAATTATTTTCATTTATCTGTTGACTTTGTATTTGAGAACTATTATCATCTAACCATTCAAACAATAATAGATAATCACTCCAACACTTTAGTGCCTCTCCCCCCACAGAAAGAGGCACTTTTTTTATGCGTAAAACTAAACTAATAAGTGCGGTCAGATTTTGGTAGAAATTTTAACAATCTTGTAACGAACGCAACTGACGACCTGTTGCATCAAAATTATCAGGTGAAAGCCAACGCTTAAATTTAGGTTTCATTGCTCGCCATTCTTCTTCCAACATTGAAAAAGACGCCGTATCCTCGTTACGACCTTTATTAATAGCTGCTCGCCTCAAAATACCTTCAAACTGAAATCCAAGCCGCTTTGCTGCATTAATAGATGGCTGATTTAAGCTATCGCATCGCCATTCATAGCGGCGATAATGCAAAGTTTCAAAAACATATTGCATCACTAAAAAATGGGCTTCGGTTGTTGCAACACGGGAATTTCTTTTAAGGCTTTCAGAATAAATGATCCCTATTCTAATAGTACGGTTTTCTCGGTTCACAGGAGATAGAGACAAAAATCCAACAACTTTTTCTATAGCTTTATCAATAATAACTAAATAATAAGCCTCTGAAAACTGCATACAGGCTTGCAAAAGCCGTCGTGCGGCTTGTTCGTTAGGTTGTGCATCAATAGACAAATAAGTCCATTGGCTTTCAGGGCTATTTGGCCCAAAAAAATCATAAATATCGCTAAAATGACGAGATACACAAAGCCGTTCCAAACGACAATATTGCCCCTCTAACACCTGAATATTCGGCAACTCTCCCACTGTAAAATCTGCAATAAGTTCACCGATAGGCTGACCGAGATGGTTAATTGGCATTGTACTCCCTCATAAAAATAGGCGTAACACCTGTAATAATTGATATACTTGATGTTAAAGCTTTAAATGCTAATTTCAATACAGCTGTCGTACTGCATAATGACTTGTTTTATTGCACGACCTCTGGTTGTGATAATACTGTCGATAGCCTGAAAACTTTCAATTAAGCCAGTTAAAACATCTTTCAATTAATACCGCACTTTTAAAAAGTGCGGTGTTTTTTTAGCCTTTTTTGGATAACTGTGGAATGTCAAAATAACACTTAGCTATACAGCATTGTGATATTACTTATCCACAACAAGCACACTTTTACTCAAACGTAATTGTTTCTGTAATTCAAGCGTTACCTTATGTGCTTTCTCCCAATCTTTCTTCGTTAGTAATGGGCGAATTTCCCGTAAATAAATTTCGGTACTTGTTTCCCCTGTATGATGTTCGTACCCCAATGGATGGCTACGCCAACGTTGAGGATCAATTAACACATCTTGAGAATAAAAAGGATCAGAATTATTTTGGATATGTTTGTCTAATTTCGCACGTAATTCCCGCTTAATCTCTCGGTAATTTGGATCATTTGCTAAATTACGTGTTTCACCACGATCATTAACCATATCATAGAGTTCTTCTTCCTCGTCCTCTTTATAAAGCACATATTTAAACTCATTTGTTCTTAACATTCGTGCTGGTTGAAGATCAAGATTTCGATCCGTATTCCAATGGGCAACAACATATTCTCGCCACTCTTCGGTCGGTTTATTTTGTAATAATGGTAACAAGGAACGCCCATAAATCGGATTAGGAACAGTTAACCCTACATAATCACAAAGTGTTGGCAATAAATCACATAAGGATACCAGCTCTTTTTTATGCTGATTTTTTGAATATCTGGCCCGAGGAAGGTAAAAGGTACATTCATCGCTTCTTCATAAAACCAATTCATTTTTGTAACAAGCCGATGAGCCCCCATTGCATCGCCGTGATCAGAGAAAAAGACAATGAGCGTATCATCATAAAGCCCGTTTTCTTTCAATGCATTAATGACTTGCCCAATATAATTATCCGCAAGTTCTGTATAGTAATAATAAGCTTTAAGATATTGTTGAAAATTCTTTTCATTCCATTTGCCTGCCTGTTTTACTCTTGTATGAGTACAGCAAGCATATTGAACCGCTTTTGGTCGATTAATTAAATCTGATTTTGTATCAAAATTATCTAAAAGCTCAGGCAATTCGCCGATCCCTTCAATATCGCCGTGTTCTCCTGCAAATTTGCCTACCCAGCCGTTAATATTGTGCGGATTATTGAATTCAACCGCTAATAAAAATGGTTTTTTCCCTTTTCGTTGATTCAATCGATTGATAAATTTTAAGCTTTCCTCTAAGCAATATACATCTTCTTTAGTGTCATAATTCACAGGAAAAGCGGGTTCAGCGGGAAAATCTTTTTCAATTTGTTCCGCACTAATAAAACCTCTCAACGCACCGTGATCATGGCGTTTTCCAAAATGGTAGCATTCATAGCCCGCCTCACTAAAAATGGATCCCACGGTTGCCAATGTTTCAGGAATATCCGCATTATCATTGGCAACAACTCCCGTATGATGAGGTAAACATCCTGTCCAAAAGCTCGATCGCGAAGGCGCACATAGCGGATAACTACAATAAGCATTCTCAAAACTGACACCTTGAGCCATTAACGCATCAATATTCGGCGTTTTTACGACCTTATTTCCATATCCCCCAACCGCACGCTTAGCTAGCTGATCAGCGGTAATAATGACAATATTTTTAGCATTTAATAATTTTTCGCCTTCATTACTACAGGTATCCTTAGCCATAGTTTCTGGCATTACCACCATACCAGCAGAACCTAATGCGACATTACGAATAAATTTTCTACGTGTAATACTCATCGTTACTCCAAGATATTTAAATGAAACCCTGTAGAGAATGATATGACACTTTTCATTTTAAAACTGTGAAATAGCTCACATAATATAAAATATATGATTATTTTTTTTGAAAAAACGTTTCAACAAATAAAATTTCAAAATACTATCCGACAAGCAAATTAATTAATTTAATCAGAAAGACTCTTAACTAAGAATAGCTTATAAATAATACAAAAAAGAGGTGAGGTTGTATTCTTTCAATTTTTAAGGTATAAACTATGGTCAAATTCCCATAGTAAATATACCAAAAGTAAATGATACGAAAAAAAGTTCTCTTTATTGGAGCTGGTGGCTATGCAAAATCTGTCCTTGACTCCTTAGACAAAGATAAATTTGAATTAATCGGATTCATTGACAACTTTCAAAATATAGGAAACCACCATTTAGGCTATCCAATTATCGCCAACAATATTGAAACTTTACCCAATAGACAAGACTATGAATATTTCATTAGTATCGGCGATAATACTCATAGAGTTAGGCATTTTATTAATCTAATGAAATTTGGTTGTAAACTGATTAATGTTATTGACAAAACAGCCCTTATTTCCGATGGTTCGACACTGGGAATTGGCGTGTTTGTGGGTAAGTATGCCATTATTAATAATGGTACCAGCATAGGCAATAACGTTATTATTAATACCAAATCATTAGTTGAACACGGTTGTATAGTCGAAGATCACTGCAATATATCTACAAATGCGACATTAAATGGAGATGTTATTGTTGAAAGTGCCAGCTTTGTTGGCAGTTCCTCAGTAATCAATGGACAATTAAGAGTGGGTACGCATTCGATTGTTGGCTCAGGGGCTGTTGTCGTGAAAAATGTAACGCCATATACCATTGTTGCCGGCGTACCTGCAAAACATATAAGGAATATAAAATGACAAAAGTATTTATTACTGCTGAGATAGGGTGTAATCATAACGGTGATCCAATGCTTGCAAAGAAAATGATTGAAGTTGCTAAAGATTGCGGAGTAGACGCAGTAAAATTTCAAACATTTAAAGCAGCTCAATTAATTTCAAAATTTGCTCCTAAAGCAGAATATCAAAGAAAAACAACGGGTGAACAAGATTCACAACTTGCTATGACCCAGAAATTAGAATTGTCCTATGAAGATTACAAATGGTTATCTGAATATGCAAAATCATTAGGTCTAGAGGTTTTTTCAACCCCTTTCGATATGGAATCTATAGATTTCTTAGCAAAAGAAAACCAAAAAATTTGGAAAATACCTTCTGGAGAATTAACAAATTTGCCATACTTGGAAAAAATAGCCCAACTTCCAATACAAGATAAAAAGATAATTCTTTCAACTGGTATGAGTACCATTGATGAGATTGAGGCTACTTTAAATATACTAAATAGATGTGGTGTTTCCCCTAGAAATATTACGATTTTGCACTGTAATACCGAATATCCTACACCTTTTGAAGATGTAAATCTAAATTCAATCAATGCTCTAAAAGAAGCCTTTCCAAATTATTCAATAGGTTTCTCAGATCACTCCGAAGGTTATTTTGCTGGAATAGCTGCTATTCCTTATGGCATTTCATTTATTGAAAAACATTTTACACTAGACAAATCTTTCGAAGGTCCTGATCATCAAGCTTCAATCACTCCTAATGAACTAGCAATACTATGTCAAGGTATCAGAGTTATAGAAAAAGCATTAGGTACATCTCAAAAGGTTGTCACGCCTTCAGAACGAAAAAATAAAATTGTAGCAAGACGTTCTATCGTTGCTAAGAAAAAAATTTCTAAAGGCGAGGTATTTACTATCGATAATATTACAACTAAAAGACCCGGTAATGGCATCAGTCCTATGCATTGGTATATGTTATTAGGAAAAAAAGCAGAAATGGATTTTTATGAAGATGAATTAATCATAGATAGTAGATTTCCTAACCAAGACTAACGAATATATAAGTATGAAAAAAATTGCCATTATTCCAGCACGTTCGGGTTCCAAAGGCTTGCCTAATAAAAATGTCCTATTAGTTTCAGGAAAACCACTAATTGCATTTTCAATAGAAGCGGCTCTAGAATCTAAAGAATTTGATAAAATTATTGTGACAACAGATTCTCAAGAATATATAGACTTACTCTCTCATTATCCTATTGATTTTATTCATAGAGATGCTGATTTAGCGACAGATTCAGCAAGCTCTTATGTTGTAATAGAAGACGTCCTACATAAATATAAAAACATTACATTTGATTACTTTGTTTTATTACAACCGACATCACCATTAAGGACAGCAAAGCACATTATTGATGCGAATCGAAGGTTTGAATCTCACTTTAGAAAATTTGATTTCCTTGTTTCCGTTTCCTCTGCTCACAAACCAACGACATTAACTCGCCCTATTGAGCAAGATGAAACGCTCAAACATTTCAAACTAGATTACTCCAATTATGCAAGGCAAAATTATAGCCCAGAATACTCCCCTAATGGAGCTATATTTTCAGCTAAGCCCTTAGCATATTTAGCCCAAAAACATTTTTATGGAAAAAAATGTCTAGCATATTTTATGGATAAAGAAAGCTCAATAGACATTGATGATAAATTAGACTTTGAGTACTTCTATTCAATTATTCAGCAAAGAAATAAAAGAGAAATTTTATTATCTCAAATTAAACAACGCATTGAATATAAAAAACATTTATTCAGTAAAATCCAAGAAATTACTTTCATTGGTCATTCTATTTTAGATAGATGGACAATACAAACTCTAGGAAAATATAAAATTACTAACTTAGCTATATCAGGAATCGCTACACAAGAATATCAATCCTTAATTCTCGATAGTGGATTATTAAAAAACGTTGGTAACAAAACTATTATAATGCTGGGAACGAATGACATTATCAGCAAAAATTGGAATAAAGAAGAAAATTTACTCGCTATTCAAAAATTAATAGATAGTATAAAAAGCCTTAATCCAAATACAGTAGTTTATTTTTTAGAGATCTCACCTACGGCACTTCGCCTAGATAGAAATAATAATAAGATTAAAGAATTTAATCATTATCTTAAAAATAATTTAAAAGATATAGAATGGATTGATCTATATGATGAATATAGCGATAAATATGGAAAATTAGATTTATCACTGAGTGATGATGGTCTTCATTTTAATGCTGAGGGATATACAAAACTCTACTCTATTTTAACAAAAAAGTTAGATAACAAAAAACAATGAAAAAACTTGCTTATATTACAGGTTCTAGAGCTGAATATGGAATCGTCAAAAGACTATTAATCAAACTTCAACAATGTAATGATATTGATCTATCTGTGATTGCTACAGCGATGCACTTAGATAAACAGTATGGCTTTACAGTAAATAATATTATTGAAGATGGAATTAAAGTTTCTCACAAAATACCATTAACACTAGATAGTTCAAATAATGAAAAAGTTATTGATTCAATGGCTGAATGTCTCTCGTTATTTGGTCACTTTTTTCAAAAAAATTACTATGATGCAATAATGATATTAGGCGATAGATATGAAATGCTTTCCGTAGCTATCGCAGCTGCTATGCATAATATTCCTATCATTCATTTACACGGCGGAGAAAAAACATTAGGAAATTACGACGAATTTATTAGGCATAGCATCACTAAAATGGCTAAATTACATCTAGTTTCTACTGAAGAATATAAAAAGAGAGTAATTCAACTTGGTGAAAAACCAGATTCCGTAATAAATATTGGTTCTTTAGGGGCTGAAAATAGTATATTACTTCCCCTTCATTCAAAAGAATATATTTATAATAAGATTGGATATAAAAAGCCCTATTTTGTTGTTTTATTTCATCCTGAAACACTGCTCCAAGATGATTTGAATATGCAAGTTGATGAGCTTTTAAAAGCAATAAACGCTCTAAAGAATAAATATGATTTTATCTTTATTGGCTCGAACTCAGATACAGGTTCAGATCTTATTCACAAAAAGATTAGCAATTACATTAATCAGTATAATTATAAATACTTTAATTCACTTACTAGTGAAGAGTATTTAACATTAGTGAAATATTCTCAAGGTTTAATCGGAAATTCCTCCTCTGGACTCATTGAGATTCCATCACTTAAAGTCCCTACAATTAATCTAGGTAACCGGCAATTAGGAAGAGTAAGAGGGGAAACGGTCATAGATTGTCCTGTTTGTTCCGAACAAATTGTTAAATGTATCGTCGCCTCACAAGAAAAAGCATTTCTTGATAGAGTAAAAAATAGCCAAAATCCATATAGAAAACAAAATACACTACAACTTGCTTATGATAGTATCCTAGAATTTATAGCATCACCGACTAAAACACAGCTTAAAGACTTTTGGGATTTATAAAACAGTTTATAATTTCTTACAATTCAACAAAATGAAATACATTTAGCATAAATTAATTTTAATTAACATAAATGAGTAAAAATATTGACTATTATAGATTTCATTTGAATATTGTTTTTTCCTATCTATAATAATGAAATTCAAGAAAATAATTTACACATATAGGATACCTCAATGACTGATCTTTCACCTTTGCTTGCCGAACAGCTTGCTGAGCTTAAACGCGGCACAGATCAACTTTTTTCAGAACAAGATTTAATCGAAAAACTTAAAGAAAACCGTCCGTTACGCATTAAATTAGGGGCTGATCCAACTGCACCCGACATTCATTTAGGGCATACGGTGGTGCTAAATAAATTGCGTCAATTCCAAAATTTTGGTCATCACGTTATGTTTTTGATCGGGGATTTCACCGCAACCGTAGGCGATCCATCGGGGAAAAATGCGACGCGTCCACCGCTTTCTCGTGAAGATGTGTTACGCAATGCGGAAACCTATAAAGAGCAAATTTATAAAATTTTAGATCCTGAGAAAACGGAAATCGTGTTTAACTCCGATTGGCTTGGGGAATTAGGCACGGTGGGAATGATCCGCTTGGCATCAAATTATACTGTCGCACGAATGTTAGAACGTGATGATTTCAAAAAACGTTTCACCAATAATCAGCCGATTGCCATTCACGAATTTATTTATCCGTTGTTGCAAGGCTACGATTCTGTGCATTTGAAAGCGGACGTGGAATTAGGCGGCACAGACCAAACCTTCAATTTGCTGATCGGGCGTGAACTGCAAAAATCAGACGGTCAAAAACCGCAAGTCGCCATCACCTTACCACTGCTTGTGGGCTTAGACGGTGAGAAAAAAATGTCGAAATCCCTCGGCAACTACATCGGCGTAACGGAAGCACCTAATGAAATGTTCGGCAAAATTATGTCGATTTCAGATGAGTTAATGTGGGATTGGTACGACTTGCTTTCTTTCCGTCCACTCAGCGAAATTGCTCAGTTCAAACAAGAAGTAGCAGAAGGACGCAACCCGCGTGATATTAAGGTGTTATTAGCGAAAGAAATCACTGCTCGCTTCCATTCTGAAGCCGAGGCAGACGCTGCAGAGCAAGCCTTTATTAACCGCTTCCAAAAAGGGGCGATCCCCGATGAAATGCCAGAATTTACCTTTGAGGGCGAAATTGGGCTAGCCAACTTGTTAAAAGAAACGGGGCTTGTTAGCTCGACTTCTGAAGCCATTCGTATGGTAAATCAAGGCGGGGTAAAAATTGACGGCGAAAAAGTGGAAAATGCCAAAGCCATCATTTACGCCTCCACCGCCGTTTATCAGGTGGGCAAACGCAAATTCGCTCGCGTAACGGTGAAATAATTCTTTTAAAAATAGGCGTATGAGAATACGCCTTCTTTTTAGCCAAGAAGCTAAATGGATTTAGCCAGAAAAATAATGCAAAAATAGTTCAAAACAAGACAGAGTATTGCTCCAAAGCGAGGAAAAATAAAATGTCAATAAGATGTAACGCGATGATTAATCCTTTGATTTTAAAAGCTCGCTTTGCCGAACGCGTTGTACTGCCTGCAAATCAACGTTTTGTCTTATTTTGAAATCAAAGGATGGTAAAATGAAATCCGCACCGCAGAAGTGCGGTCAAAAAATCAAGCAAATTTATAAGGAAAAACAATGTCAGAAAAAATTTGGGTATTAGGCGATGCCGTGGTGGATTTAATCCCTGACGGCGAACAACATTATTTACGCTGTGCGGGCGGTGCACCTGCCAATGTGGCAGTGGGCGTGGCTCGATTAGGCGGTAAAAGCGGTTTTATCGGCAAAGTGGGGAAAGATCCGCTGGGTGAATTTATGCGTCAAACCTTACAACAAGAAAAAGTGGATACTGCCTTTATGACCTTAGATCCCGCACAACGCACCTCCACCGTAGTGGTAGGTTTAGATCAAGGGGAACGCAGTTTCACTTTTATGGTGAACCCAAGTGCGGATCAATTTTTGCACGTTTCTGAATTACCCACTTTTGCACAAGGGCAATGGCTGCACTGTTGCTCCATTGCGTTAATCAACGAGCCATCTCGCACCGCAACTTTCACCGCGATGAAAGCGATTCGCCAAGCGAAAGGCTATGTGTCTTTTGATCCGAATTTGCGTGAAAGCCTGTGGCAAAGCCTTGATGAAATGCGGGAGGTGGTAATGCAAGCGGTAGCATTGGCGGACGTGTTGAAATTCTCCGAAGAGGAACTCACTTTCCTAACGGAAACAGACGGTCTTGAAAAAGCGTTCGCAAAAATCACCGCACTTTATCCTGAAAAATTGATTATCGTTACCCTTGGAAAAGCGGGTGCGTTGTATCATTTCAAAGGGCAAAAAGACATTGTGGCGGGCAAAGCGTTGCAGCCTGTGGACACTACGGGAGCGGGTGATGCCTTTGTGGGTGGCTTGCTCGCGGGGCTTTCGCAAAATCCTGATTGGCAAAACAATCGCGAAACACTCGTGAAAATCCTACGCCAAGCCAATGCCTGCGGTGCGTTAGCCACCACAGCAAAAGGTGCGATGTCTGCCTTACCGAACCACGCACAATTACAAGCGTTTTTAAGCGAATAGCGAATAAGGAGAACGCCAATGATCATTTTCAATGAAGGGAAATACAAAAGCCTTTACGCCGCCGAGCAGGGAGAGTTAGAAAAAATCGCCCAAATCGTAGCACAAGATCAGGATTTTCGCCCTGTTTATCATCTAGCACCGCCAACGGGCTTGCTCAACGATCCGAACGGGTTGATTTTTGACGGCGAAAACTATCATCTGTTCTATCAATGGTATCCTTTTGATGCCCTACACGGAATGAAACATTGGGCACATTTTATCACGCAAGATTTCCAGCAATTTAGCCAAGCAGATTTGCTTGTGCCTTGTGAATTATATGAAAGCCACGGCTGTTATTCAGGCGGTGCAGTGAAAATTGGCGATCAAATTGCTGTTTTCTACACGGGAAATACTCGCCGTAAAACAGATAATCAACGCGTTCCCTACCAAAACCTCGCCCTGTTTAGCTTAGAGGGAAAATTACTCAGTAAGCGACCGCTCATTGACCAAGCCCCCGCGGGCTACACCGAACACGTTCGCGATCCCAAACCTTTCTTAACCCAAGAAGGAAAAATTCGCTTTATTTGCGGAGCACAAAGGGAAGATCTCAGCGGCACGGCGTTAATTTTTGAAATGGACGATTTGGCAGACACGCCTCGTTTATTAGGCGAACTTGCCTTACCAGCCTTTGATAATCAAGGCGTGTTTATGTGGGAATGTCCTGATTTATCGCAAATGGGCGATAAATCGCTCTTTATTTGGTCGCCACAGGGCAAAGCACGTGAGTGCGAGCAATATCAAAATAATTATCACGCTGTTTATGCACTGGGTAATCTTACCGATCGCCAATTCCACGCAGAACAGATTGCCGAACTGGATCAAGGCTTTGATTTCTACGCCCCACAAACCTTTTCAGGCACGCAAACAATGCTGTTAGGCTGGGTGGGGCTGCCGGATTTAACTTATCCAACAGATTGCTACAAATGGCATTCAATGCTTTCAATGCCACGTCAGTTACGCTTACAAGAGGGCAAAATCTATCAGCAACCGATTGAAAATATTTATAAAAATCTTACCGCACTTCAATCTATTACGGTTGAAAAAGAGGCTGTGATTGCAGATTTAGATCGCGCTTATCTCAAATTTGATGCAAACGCCCAGCCGTTCAGCCTGAAATTCTTTAATAATGCACAAAATCAGCACTTAACCCTAAGTTATGACGGCGAGTTGCTCTGCTTAGATCGTAGTCAAACGGAACAAACGGATTCAATGAAATCCTTTGGCGATCAGCGTTATTGCCGCATTGAAGATTTACGCCAAGTGGAAATCTTCTTCGATCGTTCTGTAGCTGAAATTTTTCTCAATCAAGGCGAAAAAGCAATGACTTCACGCTTTTTCATCTGCGCAAGAGAAAATAAACTTTGTACAGATAAACCGCTGGCGCTACAGGTGGGGTATCCAAAGAAAATTGAGGTTGATTATACAAAATAGCAAATAGATCTGTTTTTTTAAATTTATGTAACTATAATTAGTATCAAAAGGATGGATAGATGGGAAAATCTGAAAAATTATTAGAAAAATTAGCTAACGCTAAAAACACCTTTATTTGGACAGATTTACTCACCTTATTAGCTCGGTTAGGCTATGAAAAACGTGAAATGGCTGGCTCTCGTGTTAGATTTTACAACGCAGAGCTTGATCACTTAATCTTGTTACATAAACCGCACCCTGAAAATTACATTAAAGGTGGTGCGTTAAAATCGGTTAAAGAGGGATTAAAAGGAGCGGGATTGTTATGACCTTACTCAAATATAAAGGCTATGTCGGCACAATTGAAGCCGATTTAGAAAATAATGTGCTATTTGGAAAATTGGCTTATATACGCGATGTTATCACCTACGAAGCGGAAACTTTGCCACAATTAGAGAAAGAATTTCAAACTTCTGTGGATCTGTATTTGCAAGATTGCCAAGAACTTGGGCGAACGCCTGACAAACCTTTCAAAGGCGTATTTAATGTGAGAATTAGCGAAGAACTTCACCGTAATGCCGTGTTAGCTGCAGGTGATCTTAGCTTGAATGCCTTTGTTGCTGAAGCAATTAAAGAAAAAGTAGAACGTGCTGGCATTACAAATTAATACAATCTCGTATCATTTCCCCTACAAAATACAATAAAAGTGCGGTACAATTCCGCACTATTTTTATCTGAAATTAGCCAATCGCCGAGAAAATATGGAACAGTTTAGCCAATACATTCCTGATGAAATCACAATGTGTCGCTTTGGGGCGAAATTAATGCGAATTGTTAGCAAAATGACGACAGAAAAAGGCATTGTGATTTATTTAAATGGTGATCTTGGTGCAGGCAAAACCACCTTAAGCCGTGGAATGATCCAAGGATTAGGTTATGATGGCAAGGTAAAAAGCCCGACTTACACCTTGGTGGAAGAATATCATTTAGCGGGAAAATCCATTTATCATTTTGATTTATATCGTTTAAGCGATCCCGAAGAATTAGAATTTATGGCATTCGTGATTATTTTAATCCGCAAAGCGTTTGTTTAATCGAATGGTCGGAAAAAGGGCGAGGGCTGTTAGCTGAACCCGATTTAATCATCAATATTGATTATGCCGATGATGCACGCAACCTCCGCTTGCAAGCTCAAAGCCCGCAAGGCAATGTGATTATTCAACAGTTAAATCCGTAAAATGCAATAAATATGATAACAAAAGCCTATCGATTAATAACATATTTTATTATATTTGGATTGTACGCTCTTCCATCAGCAGCTAATGTATGGACTATTGCTATTGATCCAGGACACGGCGGAAAAGATCCTGGAGCAATCAGCCGAACTAAAAAGATCTATGAGAAAAATATTACCCTCTCCATTGCAAAAGAATTAAAAATTCTGCTAGATAAAGATCCTAACTTTAAAGCCGTTCTTACGCGTAAAGGAGATTATTATATTTCTGTCTCTCAACGATCAGAAATAGCGAGAAAATACAAAGCAAACTACCTCATCTCTATTCACGCTGACTCATCAGTTTCACCTGACCTTAGAGGAGCTTCTGTGTGGGTCCTCTCTAATCGTAGAGCGAATAGCGAAATGGGGCAATGGCTAGAGGATCACGAAAAACGCTCTGAACTCTTAGGGGGAGCTGGTACAGTTCTTGCCTCTCATAACGAAAAGTATTTAGATCAAACTGTTTTAGATCTTCAATTCGGGCATAGTCAGCGAGTAGGTTATGAATTGGGCGATGTTATACTCAAACGTTTTGCACAAATTACAACACTAAGCAGAAACACCCCCCAGCACGCTAGTCTTGGTGTACTACGCTCACCGGATATTCCATCTGTTTTAGTAGAAACTGGTTTTTTATCAAATTCCGATGAAGAAAAAAAACTGAATTCACCTACTTATCGGAAAAAGCTTGCTCGCGTTATTTATGAAAGTCTTGTAACTTTTCGACGGAATAATATAAAAAATGAGATTAATAACAATCAATATAAACAGAAAATACTGCCGAAGGACAGCAATATTCGCCATAAAGTGAAAAAAGGAGAAACTCTATGGGGTATTGCCAATACATATAAGGTCAATATAGATGCACTCATTGCTTTAAATAATATTAATGGAAAAACGCTTTTAGCTGGAAAAATACTAAAAATTCCTGTTTCTATTAATGAATCTGCAACATCAATCAATAAAAAAACATCTAGTAATGGTGCGTCTAATCAGCCCCTAGAGGTAAATAATAATGAAAAGATGGAAGGTATCACAAAACATAAAAACACCAATAATAAAATAAAAAATCTACCTAAATTCCATATTGTAAAAAAAGGTCAAACATTATTTGGAATTTCAAAAAAATACAATATCCCTGTACCAACTTTACAGAAACTCAATCCAAAATTGAAAGACGGCAAAGTGCAAACAGGGCAAAAAATTCAGTTACAAAAGTAGGAACACCAATGCCAATTCAAATTCTACCGCCACAATTAGCTAACCAAATCGCCGCGGGTGAAGTGGTGGAACGCCCTGCTTCAGTAGTGAAAGAATTGATGGAAAACAGCCTTGATGCGGGGGCGACACGCATTCAAATTGAGGTGGAAAATGGCGGGGCGAGCCTGATCCGCATTCGTGATAATGGCATCGGTATCCCGAAAGAAGAATTGGCGTTGGCATTGGCTCGCCACGCAACCAGTAAAATTGCGACCATTGAAGATTTAGAAGCTATTCTCAGCCTTGGATTTCGCGGTGAGGCCTTAGCCAGTATCAGCTCCGTTTCTCGCCTCACCCTCACCTCTCGCACCGAGCAACAAAAAGAAGCGTGGCAGGTGTATGCTCAAGGGCGAGAAATGGAAACCACCATCACCCCCGCCTCTCACCCCGTAGGTACAACCGTTGAAGTGGCGAATTTATTTTTTAACACTCCCGCAAGACGCAAATTTTTACGCACCGATAAAACGGAATTTGCCCATATTGACGAAGTGATCCGCCGTATCGCCCTCGCCAAACCTCATATTGCCTTTACCCTAACCCACAATGGGAAAACGGTACGACAATATAAAAGTGCGGTGGATTTTTCGCAAAAATTAAAACGCATTGCCGCGATTTGCGGTGAGGAATTTATCCAGCACGCTTTGCACATTGATTGGAAGCACGATGATCTTCATCTTTCGGGCTGGGTGGCAGCACCGAATTTTAAACGCAGTCAAAATGACTTAAATTATAGCTATGTGAACGGCAGAATGGTGCGGGATAAAGTGATCACCCACGCCATTCGTCAAGCCTATGCGGATTATTTAGGGCGTGATGAACACCCCGCTTATATTTTATTTATCGACCTCAATCCCAATGACGTGGACGTGAATGTTCACCCCACTAAACACGAGGTGCGATTTCAGCAATCCCGTTTAGTCCACGATTTTATTTATCAAGGCGTGCAAAATGCGTTGCTTTCTAGCCAAGAGCTAGGCTTTGTTGAACAGGTTGGGAATGGCGATCATCTCACGCAACCAGAGGGGACGACCGAGCAATCACACAATCAGCCATCGCATAAACCACAATCCTCAAGCGTACAAGAGCCAGCGGGAATTTGGCAGCCTTTTGCAGGAACGCCAAGAGGCACGACAAACCGAGCGGCAGCGGGGCGAAATATCTTTCAGCCTACAAACGAGGCTTTCTATAACATTACCGCTCCAAATGAGGGCGAGGGAGAGAGCCTTTCTCCCGCTGAGCAAAAAAACAATGCGGAAATCACACCGCACTTTGAACAACGCCAAAAGCATTACACGCCGTCAATTTCAAAAACTGAGCGTCAGGCTTATGCCGAGTTGATGGGCGGGGCTTCGGCTACATCGCAAACCACGCCCCGAATGGAAATTCAAGGCCCTGAGGATCTTTCTGCCATTCCGCACAACAACGCGATTTTGCGAACTCTTGCGTTGGTGGAAAACAAAGCCCTGCTATTGCAACAAGCCCAGCAATTTTATTTGCTCCCTATAAAGGCGTTGCAGACCCAGCAAATCAGGCTCAGCTTACAACAAGATCATATTGAGCAGCAGCCTTTATTGATCCCCATTCTGTTCCGCTTAGATGAAACACAACAAAAGGCGTGGCAGCAGCAAAAGGCATTTTTCGAGCAAGCAGGCTTCGCTTTCAACGAAAATTTCGCTCAGCACCGTATCAGCCTCACCCTTGTGCCAAGCTGTCTGCGTCAGCAAAATTTACAACAATGCGTAGGCAATTTACTCAATCAGCACAGCGAAAATTTCGCTCAATTTCTCACCGCACTTTGCGAGCAACTCGACTATACTGAGATTAATGTGCTTGGCGACGCGGTGAATTTATTAACGGAAATCGAAAGCCTGCTCCACCAGCAAAACCAAATTCGCTTATCGCAACTGCTGATCCCCATTGATTGGCAACATTATTTAAATTAGGGAACAGAATGTCAAACAAACCTCGTGCTATTTTCTTGATGGGGCCCACGGCTTCAGGCAAAACCGACTTAGCCATCAAATTACATCAACGCTTTCCCGTTGAAATTATCAGTGTCGATTCCGCCTTGATCTATCGTGGAATGGATATTGGCACGGCGAAACCCAATGCGGAAGAACTAGCACAAGCCCCGCATCGTTTGATTGATATTAAAGATCCAAGTGAAAGCTACTCGGCTGCTAATTTCCGCCAAGATGCCCTGCGAGAGATGGCAGACATCACCCAGCAAGGGAAAATTCCGCTCTTGGTGGGCGGCACAATGCTTTATTACAAAGCCTTATTGGAGGGGCTTTCGCCTTTGCCTGCCGCTGATGAGGGCTTACGCCAAGAAATCGAACAGAAAGCGGAAGAAATCGGCTGGAATGGGTTACATCAAGAGCTAGCGAAAATCGATCCCGTTTCCGCACAGCGGATCAACCCGAACGATAGCCAGCGGATCAACCGTGCGTTGGAAGTGTTTTACCTCACAGGAAAATCCCTCACCGAGCTAACGGAGCAAAAGGGCGAAGCGTTGCCTTATGACATCAGCCAATTTGCCATTGCCCCGCAAGAACGCCAAGTCTTGCACCAACGCATTGAGCAACGTTTTCATATAATGATCGAGCAAGGCTTTCAACAAGAAGTAGAAAAACTCTACCAACGCGGCGACCTGCACGCAGATTTGCCCTCTATTCGGTGCGTAGGCTATCGTCAAATGTGGGAATTTTTGCAAGGTGAATATGATCATCAAGAAATGGTTTTTCGCGGGATTTGTGCTACACGTCAGCTTGCCAAACGCCAAATCACTTGGCTACGCGGCTGGAAATCACCACTCACTTGGCTCGACAGCTTACAACCAGAAAACGCCTTAGCACAAATCACGCAAACGTTAAAATGATAAAATATCTAGATGACATCAAGATAAATTATTGCTATATTGGCAGGCGGAGACAATACGGGCATCCTCCTCCGTATGTTTATTTATTATAATTAATATAACCAAGAAGGAAAAAAAATGGCAAAAGGGCAATCATTACAAGATCCTTATTTAAATGCACTACGTCGCGAACGCATTCCTGTATCCATTTATTTAGTAAACGGCATTAAATTACAGGGGCAAATCGAATCATTCGATCAATTTGTGATTTTATTGAAAAACACTGTAAACCAAATGGTTTACAAACACGCAATTTCTACAGTTGTTCCAGCACGTGCCGTTCCTCATCACAACAATCAATCTCATAATCAACACAACGCAGTACAAGAAACGCCTGCAACACCAAGTGCTGAACCACAAGCTGAATAATTTTGGATAATCAATACCCTAAAAGTGCGGTGCAAAATTTAGATGAAATTTCCACCGCACTTTTCTCATCGTCAGAAACTCCCTCCACAGCCGATCCCGTGCGAGATCGTGGCATTATCGTGCAAGCCTTTTTCTCGGCTGAGAAAAACCTCGATGATTTGAACGAATTTCAACTTTTAGCGAAATCAGCTCAAGTGGAAATCGCTGCCACAATCACCACAAGCCGAGCCACACCGCAAGCCAAATATTTTATCGGACAAGGCAAAGCGGGAGAAATCGCCCAAGCGGTGCAAACTTACAATGCCAATGTGATCTTAGTAAATCATTGCTTAACCCCCGCCCAAACCCGTAACTTAGAAGCCCTTTGCGAATGCCGCGTAGTGGATCGCACGGGCTTAATTTTGGATATTTTTGCCCAACGCGCCCGCTCTCACGAGGGGAAATTACAAGTGGAACTTGCCCAATTAAAGCACCTTGCCACCCGTCTGGTACGGCGTAAAACGGGTTTAGATCAACAAAAAGGGGCGGTGGGCTTGCGTGGACCGGGGGAAACTCAGTTAGAAAGCGACCGCCGTTTAATCAAAGTGCGGATCGCTCAACTGCAAAATCGGCTCAATAAAGTGGAAAAACAGCGGAATCAAAATCGCCAAACGCGTAAAAAAGCGGATATTCCTACCCTCTCCCTTGTGGGCTATACCAATGCGGGAAAATCCACGCTATTTAATGTGCTAACGAACGCGGAAGTTTACGCTGCAGATCAACTTTTTGCCACCTTAGATCCCACATTACGCCGTTTAACCATTCAAGACATCGGTGCGACTATTTTGGCGGACACAGTGGGCTTTATCCGTGAGTTACCACACGATTTAATTTCCGCCTTTAAATCCACCTTGCAAGAAACTACCGAAGCGAGTTTGCTGTTGCACGTTGTAGATTGTACGGACACACGAAAATTAGACAATATTCAAGCGGTAAATGAGGTATTGCAAGAAATTCAAGCCGATAGCGTTCCCACCTTACTGGTCTATAACAAAATTGATCAAGTGGAAAATCTCGCTCCGCATATTGAATATGACGAGCAAAATCGCCCTATCGCCGTGTACATCTCTGCCCACCAGCAACAAGGCATTAAGTTATTAACGGACGCGATCCGCCAACGGCTCAGTAAAAATATGCTGCACTTACGCCTAAACCTCCCGCCACAAGAGGGACAAATTCGCCATTGGCTGTATGAAATGGGTTGTATTCGCCAAGAGCAAATTAGCGAGCAAGGTGAGTTTTTACTTGAGATTAATCTTGAGCAAAGCGAATGGAAAAAACTCCTCAAAAAACGACCGCACTTAATCCACTATCAAACATAGCTTAATGCCCTTACTTCATCAGATAATATCTCACGTTGCTATATTATGTAAGATAAATATTCATATCGCTTTTAACCCCCAAAGCAAACGATTGCTTAAAATAAAATATCTAGTATAATTCGCCCTATTTTTATCTCTTACCTTAGGAAAGCCTATGAACAACCTACTTTATTCCGTTGAAGACAAACCACCTTTTGGACTCAGCCTTTTGCTTGCTGCTCAGCACTTACTCGCTGCCTTAGGCGGAATTATTGCCGTGCCATTGGTGATTGGCAATGTACTAAAACTCTCGACCACAGACACAATTACGCTCGTCAATGCTGCATTATTGATTTCTGGTGTCGTTACTATTATCCAATGCCGTGGCTTAGGCCCAATTGGCATTCGTCTGCCAAGCGTAATGGGAACCAGTTTTACCTTTGTTGCAGCTGCACTTGCCATTGGCTTTAGTGAAGCGGGCGTTGCTGGCATTCTAGGGGCTTCTTTAATTGGTTCACTCGTGATGATTATCGGTAGCTTTTTTATGCCTTATATCCGCAAATTATTCCCACCAGTGGTAACAGGAACAGTGGTAATGATGATTGGTTTAAGCTTAATCCCAGTCGCAGTGGATTGGTTTGCCGGTGGGCAACGTACAGATCCTAATTATGCCACACCAGAGAATTTAATGATGGCAACCTTTGTTCTTATTATCGTAGTCGTTTTAGTGCAATGGGGGAAAGGCATTTTTTCCGCTGCCGCAATTGTGATCGGAATGATGACGGGCTATATCGTGGCACTCGCTCTTGGCTGGGTGAATTTTGATGGCGTGAAGCACGCACAAATTTTCGCTGTACCACAACCTCTTCATTTCGGATTAGCCTTTCCCATTTCGGGAATCATTGGAATGTCCATTGCTTACTTAGTTACCATTGTTGAATCCAGTGGTAACTTTCTTGCCTTAGGTAATGCAACTCAAACTGAGATTACGGGCAAACATTTACGTGGTGGTGTACTTTGTGATGGACTAGGCTCAGCATTAGCCGCAATAATGTCCACGACACCGTTTTCCTCTTTCTCACAGAATATTGGCGTGATCTCCCTCACTGGAGTGGCAAGTCGCTATGTTGTGGCAATTACTGGGGGATTACTAGTACTTGCAGGTTTGTTCCCTGTATTTGGTGCATTAATCGTATCTATCCCCCTTCCTGTACTAGGCGGTGCTGGCTTAATGATGTTTGCAATGATCATCGCAGCAGGTATTCAAATGTTAGATCGCATAGAACGAAGCAAACGCAACGGACTAATCATCGCCATTTCTATTGGCTGTGGTTTAGCCGTAACGACTCGCCCAGAATTACTTGAAAAACTACCGCACTTCTTCAAAGAGGTTCTAGGTTCTGGCATTACCGTTGGCTCTCTACTAGCACTTGTCCTTAATTTAATCCTACCACAGGATAAACAATCGTCTAAAAACAAATAATTGATTGAGGACGCCTATAAAAAAACTAGCCTGTATTACCCAGGCTAGTTTCTTAAAAAGACTCAACTAAACAGTATCTCATCGTTTAATATCATAATACCCCCCTTATTTCTTCCAAATAATATGATACTCTCGGTTATCTTCAGAATAAGATATAAGGCATTTTGCAAAAATATCATCCATAATATCCTGTTCATTAACTAAACCAATCCACACCTCTGCATATTCATTAGGATCAATCAATACGCCAATCTCTTCCTCCCAATCATCAGCAGTTTCCACAAGTTCAACCGCCCCCCTCTCTTCAAATTGTAAATTGAATAACAATATATCTGCTGGATCTAAATTTTCTCCTGCCATTTCTAAAAAAATATCATATGCCATATCAATTGCAGCATCAGGATCAAGTTTTTTTCTTTCTTTCATCATTCCCCCTTTAACCATATACAAAGGAAAGCATTATCAAATAAAGACCATCATATTACAAGTTAAAAAAGCCCCCTTAGAAACAGTAATAAATCCATATGTCCTATTTTTCAATATCTTATTAATAATCCTTAACTACTG
This sequence comes from Avibacterium paragallinarum, assembly GCF_011765605.1. Taxonomy (NCBI): domain Bacteria; kingdom Pseudomonadati; phylum Pseudomonadota; class Gammaproteobacteria; order Pasteurellales; family Pasteurellaceae; genus Avibacterium; species Avibacterium paragallinarum. The sequence continues at coordinate 739,256 of NZ_CP050316.1, read as the reverse complement.
GATAAAACGGCTTTCCCCAATCCATTTCATTATGATTTTTCATCATAATTTCTAGCATAACAGGTAAAAATAAAGAAAGAATATTACACCCTGTTTTTAGTTGCTCGCGATTTACTGAGCTATTAAAAGTCGCCCCACCGTGTATAATTTGATTTCTCAATGTATAAAGCCGTCTAAATAATACATCTAAAATACGATCAATATTTTGATTTTCTAAGGCAGAAAATAATTTTTCCCTTTCTTTTATCTCAGCTATCAAATATTCGTTTTCACTTATTTTCCCATTATGATAATCCCAAAAAGGCTGAAAGATAAATTTGTTATCTGCTAATAAGCGAATAGATTGAGAAAAGTTTTTCCAAACAAGATCATAAATCACTTTATTTTCATCTAAACCACAAATACGCAATAAAAACTCATTTAAATTTAACCGCTCTTTATTTTCTAAATTTTTAATTTCTTTTGCATATGCCGCATTAAAGGCAATCCACAGATAAATAAATTGACTATCTAACTCATCCGTTTCCTCCGCTTTTTTCAACCAACTCAAAGAGCGGTGAATTCTTAGCTTGAAATTATCGGAGTAGTTGAGGTGATCGCGGTTTTGTTTGAAGTGAATTATAAGTTCTTCTATATTCATTGTTTTTCCTTAATTTTATTTAAGAGTGTGGTTGTTATTTTCTGATGATGAACAAAAAATATAATCAATAACGATTTCCATTTGATGCATAATTTCTTCAATTTTATTACTGAACTTCTTAAAATTCTCATAATCTTTAAATGATTTTTTCAAGTCTTGTAGCGTACTTATTACTTCTTGTTCCTCATCATAATCTTCAAAATTCATTCCGATAGTCAGTGTTTCAATTTTATTTAGTTCTCCAAATATTTTTCTATGATGGTTATATTTTTCGGTTAAAGCCTTAGTGTATTTATCTTTAACTTTATTTAGGCGTTCTTTGATTTCTTTATGTTGATTATCATTTTTTGTATCAAATTCTGTTAAAAAATCATTTAACGATAACTTAATAAAGTCTAATTCTTTCCCACAATTAGAGTTATATGCAGAAATGCCTTTAAATGGAATCTCATAATCTTCTAATTCTTCTTTAACCACCTCCATTATGTCCTTTAATTCATCTTCGGGCTTAAGATCTGCTTTATTTAGCACGATAAATAGCGGTATCATTTTTTCTGGTATTAAAACGCTTTCTAAAAATTCAAGATCGGTCTGGCTAATCGTGCCATTTGTGCAATCAATAACCCAAATTAATGCTTCTGAATTACCAATAAACTCTTTAGCTATTCTTCCATCATCATTTGTCATTTCTTGACTGCCAGGGTTATATCCCGGAGTATCAATAAAACAGAGCTGTTCATATTTCATTGGTGTTGATAAAAAGATAAATGGCATTAACTGCTGTAATTTAAAGCCAAAAGAGTCAAGAAATTGATGTGTTGTAAATTTTTTGATATTAGCGAAATTCTCTTTTCCTGTTTCATCTTCCAATAAATTAATGATCCCCCCATTATTGTTACAAGCCAAAAATGACTTCTTATCTGAATTTAAGACATAAGTAGGAATCGCTGTTGTTGGGGTTACATCTATTGCTAAATGAAACCTTTTTTCGCCTTTTTTCTGATGAAATAAAGAACTGATAAAAGCGGATTTCCCCGCACTAAATCCCCCAGAAACCGCAATAGTACGTTTTTGATAAAAAGCAGGATTTGCACTGATCATTTTCAGTTCTTGTCCAATTTCTTGAAGTTCAAAAATAATATTTACTTTATCAGGTAAAACCGCTAAGGTATTTATAAAGGGGATAAATTCCCCTTCTAATAAACGATAATATTCTCTTATCGCAGAATGGTTATTCTTTGCAGATAAGAGCTTTGCGATTAAATTCTGACGTAATTTATGATCTTTAATTTCAGCATCTAATTTTTTTCTTTCTTCCTCTTTTTTAGATCGTTCCTGAGAAAAAATATTTAACTCAGCCTGTAACTGTTCTATATTTTCCTGCTTTTCTAGAAGATGTTGAGATAATCCCTCTATCTGTATCTTGCTATTATTAATGAAATTTTCTTTAACTAAAATTTCATTTTCTAAGTGAGCAATGTGTTCCGAGATATTATTTAAATTTTCTATAGCTTCTTTTTTATGAAAAAGTAGAGAAATAGTAGATTTTAATAAAGCTTGTAACTTTACAATATCCTCTTGCTGACTCATTTTTAATTATCTCCCAACACATCTTTAAATGAATTTAAAATCTTATTTTTTTGATATACAGTAAATTCTTTATTTTCTATATCTTTAATTAATTTTTCTAAATTCCCTGAGAGCTCCTCTGTTAATTTTTTGGCTAAATCATACTCTTTTAGACGGTTTCCTATTTCATTCGTATAAGTAATTCGATTTTCCGAAACATTATTAAATAGCTTCCCAGTATAATCAAATAACTTATCAAGGAATCTTTCTACATCGCTTCCTATTATTGTGCCACTTTGATTAATAGAAATTGGAATATCTTTTCTTATCGTAAAAGGTCTGTCTGGAATTAATGCAATAATATTATTTAGTGATCTTCTAATTTTATCAGGTTGCAATTCGTGTCCATCAATAATATTCACCATTTTATTTGTTACTCCTTTATTTATTTTTCTTTTAAATTCTATTCTTTTAGCTTCGATAATATCATTTAGCTCTTCCTCTAACATAGAGATAAAATGTTGCATCAAATGGCGTACTCTTCCCGCATTTATTTTAGTGGTTGTTCTTGTTTCTGTATGGGTTCCAGCCAAAAGCCCAAAGAGATTCGTCCAAGAACTTTCATCTTTTACTGTAACAGTTTTAGTGTTCGTTTTTTCCTCGTTATTCACACCAGTTTCTAACTGAGATTTAATCTGCTCTGTTTTAACTCTTAGAATATTTTTTAAATCACTTGTGTATTCATAAATATAGTCATCATAAATATCACCAATTTCATCTTCTATCTGTGCTGTTTTCTGTTGTAAATTTTGAAGCTCTTGTTTTGCTTCCTCAATATCTCCTTTCTCAATTTCCTTAATTTCTGTTTCAATTTCCTCTATCCATTTATCGCGATATTTTTCAAGAAGATTCTTTTTCGATGTTTCAAATTTTTGCAAACTATCTTTTAGGATCTCCGTTTTTCTCTCTCTTAGATCTTTGATTATTCCCTGGACCACATCAATATTTGCTATCTTATTGAGTTGTTCTCGCAATATTTCTCTATTCGATAATAGTGGGAATTTCATCATCAAGTTACCATAAAGCGTTTTTTCCCCACTATTCCAATTTTCATCAGGCTTATTGATATTTTTTAGCAATGAATAACCCATACTTGAAACGCAAAGCACTGGGTGTTTATTCATTTTTTCTACAATTGTATTAGGAATATCGCTTCCTTCTAAAATACTATTTCTTGAAGCCGTCAGTGTGTCTACAATCTGTTGATATGTTTGACTCGGATAGTCGTCATTATATTCCTGACCATAAAGCTGATTATCTGATTGGCTAGCAATAAGATAAATTTCTTGTGTTCCCTGAACATTTACCAACTTATCGAGTAACTCAGTATCGTTTTGGCTTAAGAATTGACCAGCTGGTGAAATAACGAGTACAGCATCACATTTAGCAAGCTCATTTTCTGTACGCATACTGCGTGATTGTACAGGGTCATTTAGTCCTGGTGTATCAATAATTTCCAATCCCTGTAAGCTTTCTTCTGGAATGCTTAAGGTTACCGACTTCGTCAACGGCATAAATTTGCCCTCAGCACCAACATATTGTTGTAATTCATCCATCAATTTATTATAGCTATCAGCTTTGAGTTCGTTTGTTTTGCCTAAATTACTTTCATAGCTAGGGTTGGATTTCAAAATGTCATGAATACGTTTATATTGATCATAGTAGGCAGCTAAAGAGGAATTTTTCATATCTCTTTCGGCTTTTTGTCTTGCTTTTTCAGGAGCTGCTACTTTTTCAGGATCTCTTGCTTTTTGCTCTTCTAATGCAGCGTTTTCTCTCTTTTTGAACTCATCTTGATAAGCCTCATATTTTCCTCGAAAATCGTCAATATCAGATTGAGAGAAGAATTCAACTTCTGCACTAATTGAATCAGCATATTTGATCATTGTTAACGCTGCTGTCATTGGTGTTGCTGCTTTAGGCAATACATCTCTTCCATCGAATAAAAGTGCATTTAATAAAGAGCTTTTCCCAGCTTTAACTCGCCCAACAATCCCAATGCGTAAAAAACGTCCTTCTTGTTGAATTTCCTCTAAATGTTTTTTCCACTCTGCTGGTGAACCAAGATTAAGTTCACTTCGAATAACTTCATTTTGTTTAGTAAGGTTATTCTTTTCTACAATTTTTAAGATTTTTTCATAAGTATTAATAATACTCATAATTACTCCTTAAATAAGGGGGGAGCTTTTCTTCCCCCTTTCTTTGCTATTACATATTAGTCGAATAAAATTTGATTTGATAAGGTACTGAGTTCTTGTTTACCAGCTTCTAGCTCTGCTAAACGAGATTCAATTTCAGCACCTTTTTCTTGACGTTCATTTTCAGCCGCTTCAATTTCTTGCTGTTTCTGTTTGAGAGAAACTTCAACTTGAGCATTTAATTGCTCAATTTGTTTTTCAATCTGTTGTTTTAATAGCGAAGGAAGTTGCTCTTGAATTTTCCGTTTAATTTGAGGTACGGTTTCATAAACAAAATTATGCTCCGCCTTTTCTCGCATTTGTCGTTCTTTTGCTTGTTGTTGAAAGAAGTTAATAATTTCAGGTAAGAAGAGAATAGCGATTTCAATTACAGGGTTAACAACGGAAGTTGCAATAGCTAATGAACCAATAATACTCTTATACATACCATTTTTTGAATCAGCGAGTTCTTTTAAATGATTTGATACTGTGCTAATACCATTTTGAGCTTTTTCGAGTAAAATTTTTGCACTTTCTGATACACGACCAATATCAAGATCGTGAGCAAAATTAGCGTCTTCACCACTAAAGATATTATTTAATTTAAGTTGAATATGCTGAGAGATTTCATTATTAATTTCTTGAAATTTACGCTCCATTTCTCGGATAAGTAGATTTTTTGAAATATCAACAACTTCTTCAGAATAACTTTGTGGATTATTCATCGCTAATGAGATTAATATATCTTTTTCTTGAAGTAGCCCATTTGCAACTTTGTTTGCTACATCAGTTAATTGTTGCCCAGAATACTTCGCGTTAATTTCATCGGCGAGTTTTTCTCTTTCCTCTGTTAAATTTCTAATACTTTCTTGAAGAAGTTTTATTTTTTCTTTTGATTCTTTATCGGTTTCTTTTAGTGTAGCTATCGTTAAGTTTATTGTTTGTACTAAACTTATTGCCTTATCTTTTAAAACATCTAAAAAGAGAGATTTAAAAAGTTCTTCTGGATTAATTGAAGACAAAATTTCTTTTAAATTTGCCCCACCATCATTATTTAACAACATAATGTCTTGAGTATAGTCATAATCCTCTACCAGTTGTTCTTTAATATGTTGATAGACTTGATCAACAACTTCTTGTGGACGTAAATTAGTCTTAGTAATACCAAAACTAAATTTTTTCTTCAATGTAATTAAATTATCTAATTCACGTTGCATTGTGCGAGTGATATTTCCGTCTTCGATAGAAGTCAGAAAAATAAAATAAACACCTTTATTTAAATAACTAAGAATAGCTTCCTGATGGTTTTTAATTGGTGCATCAAATCCCGGCATATCAACTAAAACTAACGGTTGAATTGCCTTAAGGTTGTCATTATTCAAATAAAGTTTCAAAAAACGGTAGTTTTGAGCATTATCTTTAATAGTCATTAATTCTGAAATCTCATAACGATGAATTTGATTTTCAGAATCTACTGCCTCAATATATTCATTTTGGCTATAACGTAATTCAGTAGCAAGTGCTGTTTCTGGTGTTATTGCAGTGGGAAGCTGATTATTTCCTAAAAATGAATTTAGTAATGTGCTTTTTCCAGCACTAAATGCACCAACGACAGGAATTAATAATTCTGTATTTTCTACCGCACTTTTCAAATTATCAAGTTCATCATTTTTTAAATTTAGTGATGACATAATTTGACTTGCATTATTAATATATTGTAAATATTTACTGCGACTTTCCATAAATGACCTCTTTTGTTTAAGATAGAATAAGTTAATAAGATTACATATTTAATTTTACAATTGATTCATCTTTTTCAATCTGTTTTTCTTTCTCAATTTGTTTTTCTTCTTGTTCTTTTAATCTCCTTTGAATTCGTAAAGATGCGACACAAACTACCGCAGGTACAGTTACTCTAAATGCTGGTGAAGCGATATCGAATAACGTCCAACCCCCCATAATCGACCAACCAATAGGACCAGTAAAAATAGATAATATTCGTGCAGTTGCTGAGCCTGCACTAACCATCATTGCTCTACCAAACATAAATTTCAGAAGTATATCTGACATATAGGTAGATAATTGATAAGTTCTCATTCCAGTCTGAGCAAATACCCCCATTAAACTACTTGAAAATATTGCTGGGGTAACGGTAGTTAAATTTAAATTAAATTCTTTACTTAATTCTTTTAATTGTTCTTGAGAAATTTTTTCAGTTAAATCCTCAAACAATTTTAAAAGTAAGTTTTGTTCAATTCTTTCTGTAGAAGCATTTTTACTAAAATTAACATCTAATTTATTTGCTACATCAATTAATACCTCTCTATAAAGCACACCTTTACCACCTCTAAATAAAGAAGCAAGTGTATTTCCTCCAAATAATTGAATTTCAGCCGCAATTTCTTTCCAATATTTATGATGTTTTGGAGCATATTTTTTATAACTAGATGAATTTGTTAGTTCTTCAGTAGTCCTATATGCCCCTTTCTCATCTTTTATTAAAATATCAACCAAAGGAGAAAGCTCCTCATCACTTAATTTGCTTAAAAATTTTAGATCTTCATCTTCACGATATGCCATTTTTTATTCTCCTGAATTATCAAATTTATTTTTTTATATTAATGCCAAACAACTTAATATAAGCCTTTTGTTTTAAACTACATTCCGATAAAGGTTTTAGTTTTAATGCAGTGTTACATTTTTCACAATGTGATAAAAACAAAACATCATTGTAAATAAGATATGTACTTACCCAATCACACTTTGGGCAATATTGAACATTAGGTCCTAAAATGTTTGACCAAACCATATTTCCTCCTCATCTTCCTCGTCTATGTCCTCTTTAAATAAGTTTTCTATTTCATTTTCTAAATCATAAGTATCTGGAATATTATAAAAATCAATTTCGTTAAATAAATTGGAAATAATTTTTAAAACCAATTGATCGATAATATTATATGTTTTTCTCCATAGGAAATAGCCGACTTCTTTTGGTTTTCCTGTTAAACTACCACTTAAATAAATAGATAAACCAGAAATATAGCTATCCAGATTCATATCAATATAGTCTTTAGAATAGCAATAGGCAGGTTTGGAACTGATCAGTGTCGAAAAATAGCCAATTATATCGGCGATATGTAATAATGCCTTTTTAGAATCATATTTATCCATATTATAATAAGCAATAACATAATAATATATGGCAGTTAGAATATTAAAGCTATGAGGATTTTTTATATCAATAAGGTTCTGTTTAGAAAGTTCTTCAATTATTTCTATAAGCGTTAGCATAAAGAAATCCTCGACCGTAGAGAAATAAGGCTCAACTAGCTTATCTTCATTGCGATATTTTAAACTATATTCATTGAAAAATTGATCCATCTTTTCAAAAATGATAGCAACGCCTTTCCATTCTTTTATATTTGTATTTAATAGGAACTCAAGTTCTTTATCAAGATTTTCATTAAAACCAATATCATTATTGTTTTTTTCTTCTTTGGTGAAATAAAAATTCATTACTTCTAATAAATTAAATAGTCTAATTAAATTGTTTTTTGCATTATCATTTTTATTAGTCGTATTCTTGCGAAGCATATTTAAAGCAGAATAAATACCACTATTTTCAAGCTGTCTATCACTTTCTATTAATGATGAAACTTCTTCTAAAGCTAATTCAAATTTTTCATTTGAGTGAGTTTTTCTATTATCATTTTTCTCTATATTCTCAAGCAATCCAATTTCCTTAATCCTTTTTTCTATTAAAAACAATACTGTCCCAATTCCTGCACTATGAAAGCCCTTTATTACTTCAGCTTTTGAAGGAGCATTTTCACTGTATGGTTTATATTCTTGTTCTTGATAACATTCTAAGAGCCATTTTTCTCTTTTTTCTAAATATTGAGATAATTCTAATTTTTCTTTTTCAGAAAGTTCATTAAGTAAAGGAAATTTTCCTTCTTCAAATATATTATTTCTAAATAATTGTATTATTGTGTACATATCTGCGGCATCTAATCCTTCTGGAGCATCAGGCACGCTTAAATACCTATATTTATCAAAATAATTACTTGACAATCGTTGAAAAAATCTTGTTTGTAAAGCAGATACTGGGATAATCTTATTACTTTTAAAACCCATTTTTTCAAGATAATCTTTAGTTAATTTTAAACTCTCTAATACTTCTATTTCTCTATTACTATCAAAATAGAAATCTGATTTGTTTAATATAAAAACAATATCTTTGTTATGGTTTTGTTTTATTATAGATTGTATCTCACGAAGTAATTCTATATTGTTATTATCAAGTGGATTTTTCTCCCCCTCTTCTTCATTATATTCATATGCAGATAATATATAAAAAACAATACCATAATTATTACTGTTTATAGCTTCAACTATCTTTTTACTATTTCTACTAGAATTAAAATCATAGAAATTTAAATCTATATTTTGTTTTATAATTTTAAAATTTGAAGATATTTCGATCTGAGAGACCTGTTCATCACAACGCCATTGATACAATTCTTCATATCCAATAGTAGTGCATTTTTTTATGATTTTATGATTGCTATCATAAGCAATCACTGAACTTATATTTTTTTTACCTGTTATTTCTTGTTGATAAATATCATATAAAAAATTAGAGTGCTCACCCTGCAAATGGCTATTTTTTACACAAATAATCTCGCAATGTATTCCATCTAATGGATTAGAATTATTAGTCGCTGGCACTTTTAATAAATCCTCTCCAATTAGAGCATTTAAAAATTTTGTTTTCCCTGAAAATTTATCACCAACAATAATAATATCGAAAGCATTGTTACTCATTTTATTTCCTCCTTATTTTTTGTAAATTACTTGAATTTGTTTATTTACAGGGTTTGTTTTTATTTCAAAATCGGGATCAATTACTGATGTATTCGCAGATTTAGCTTTTTTAGTATTAGAAGAACGATTTAATAGCTTACCAAACAATCCCCCTCCTACGCTTGCGCTTGCTGCTATTGTGAAACTAGAGAGCGTAGTCTCTAATGAAATAATCTGACACTTAAACCCATTTTCCTCAATAATTTCTTTTACTCTATTTTCTTCTTCAGAGAAATTATCTGCCTCTATAGAAAAACTAATTTTTTCCTTAATTAATTTTTCAATAAATTTATCCGTGATTGTTTCCGATTGAAAAACACTATTTTTATATTTTTCAATGAATGCTTCTTTCGTTAAACATAAATCATTTTTGTAAAAATTTACTAATTCATCGTAATAAGTTGTTATTTGTTTTTCATCATTCGATTCGGATATTTCTTTTTCCAATTCATCTATTTCTCTCTCCATTTCATCTAATTTTCTGAGTTCCTCATCAACTTTATCTAAGCACACCTGACGAAACTCTTCATCTGTCATTTCTGGAGTAGTATCCTTATATATTTCATTGAATAATAGAATAGTTAATTTTATTTTATGAGTAAAAATTAGTTTCTTATCATTATCCTCTTCATCAGGAAGCTCAAATAAATTAGGAAACCCAAGCAATCCTTCGTCATAAATAAATTTAATCAAGTAATGTATCTTTTCTTTATAAAGTTCATATTCATTTTGATCTTCTTTCGATATGTCTAATAATCCTTCATCATAAAGATTAGAAAATACCGTATCTGTTTCTATCCGTAATATGGAATAATTTAGTGCTTGTCCAACTATGACTTCTAATAACTCTCTATTCATTTTTTCCTCACTAATTGATTAATAATTCATTCATTGCTTTTTAAAATGGTACAGCCCAACAATCATTATCTGTAATTAATTTTGTTTCATATCCATCGCTTATTCCTCTGGCTGGCGTAATATAATAGTACCAATAGTTTGTCGGATAGGTTTTATCTACCGCTAATATTGCACCACCCCAAACGCGGAAATCAGAAACATCAGAGTCGCCTATCCCTTCAGGAATTTCATTGGGGTTTCTGTAATAAATAGACGCATCACCTTCTTCTACATCTTCAAACTCACGAAGAGTGCAATCAATATGAAAAGGTTTTATACCTTGTCGATTTAAAAAAGTATTTTTAATATCCTTATCTGAAAATAATTCTTCACCCGTAGCAAGGTTAAAATAACGAACTCCCTCTCCTTCCTGCTTGCGAATAGCGGCAACCGTTTTATCAATATGTTGAATAAACTCTTTTGATGTCGTTATGTCTTGTTGTACGCTTGGACTAAAATAAGCATAATCATCAATATTAACTTCACGAGCATTACTTGAAAGACTTGCTATTGCAGTTAATAACGTAAACATAGTCAATTTTTTCATTTTCTCTTCCCTATTATTTCTTGTAAGTAATATTTACTCTGCCGCTCATAAAATTTCTTCCGATTTCAAAATCAGGATCAATAGTTATAAGATTATGAATGGCAATATAAGCTAAACTTAATAATCCTAGCTGTTTAATCGAGCCTGAGCCTAAGCTGCCAGCACATAATAACGATCTATTTTCAGTGTAAACCCGACAGCTAAATCCTTTGGCTTCAATAAGTCTTTCTACTCGTTCAACTTCTTGCTGAATATTTTCAGCTTCGATAGAAAAACTCATTTTCTGTTCAATTAATGTATTGATAAATTGATCACTAATTTCAGTGGATTTAAAAGAATTAAAATTATATTTTTTATATATGCCATCTAAAGTTAAATTTTCAAAATTCATTTTCACCTCTAAGCTTTGTAAGTAATATTAATTTGGCTATCAATAATATTTTTTCCAATCTCATAATCAGGATTAAGTGTTAATAGATTATGTGCGGCAATACCCGCTAATGTTGCAACCCCGATGATATTAGGTAAAAAAATCGAAAGACCAACTGAAGCTAAACGATTTTCAGTATAAACACGGCAACTAAAGTTATTCTCTTCAATAATACGTTCAACCCTTAATGCTTCTCTTGAAAGATCATCAGTCTGTATAGAAAAATTTAGTTTACATTTCACTAAGGCTTTAATTTTTTCATTGCTAATTTCTTTTTTAAAGGTTTTATTGCTATTCTCTTTTATAAACTCTTCTTTCTCTATTAATGAGTCTTCAATAAGAATAAGATTTTTTTGAATAATTTTATCGCCATTGAAATCTACCATTGCAACTAAATTATTCGTATATGGATCATTTTTCATTGCATAACAATGAACATCTTCTAATAAAGCGTTATCTTTACTAAACTTTTCTTTATTATTTTCAATAAAAAGTTGAAATCCACTACCTATTCCAATAATGCCTTTATCATTTTTAGAATGAAAATAAATTGATAGTCTATTTAAATCATATAAGAGATATACTCCCTCTTTAACAACTAACATTAAATAAAAATCTAATGCTTTGTTTGTGAAAATGATTTCTTTGAAATTTAATAAAATATTAAAAAATGTATCAATTGATTTTGCGTGATAAACTGCATATTCAATAATAGGTAATACAAAAAAATTAAATTTTCCAGCATAAGCTACTGCTAAAACCTTTTGACCATTTATTTTTAATAACGCATCAGGACAAAGGAAATATTTTCCATTTTCATCGGATTGAATATACTTTCCATCTAATAACTTTAAGGTTTTATGATTCCTTTTAGCGAAATTTATGACTTGGTTTAAAGAATATTTTTTATTCCGAAATGGGTTATTTTCAATCAAATAATCAAAGATTAATTTATCAACCTCAGAACTCTGAGTATCAATAATATTACGATCAGCACTTTCACTAATATCAAATTGATTAACAAAACCTTTAAAAGTAGAAATGGTTGTTGCCATCGTATCTGTCATTAATCTGCCTTGAGAATAGGTTACTGTTGTCATAAAATAAATTTATTTCCTATTAATTTATTATTTTTTATAAGTAACATTAATACGACTATTGATAAAATCTTTACCAATTTCAAAATCTGGGTTATAGGTTAAGAAATTATGAATGCCGATACCAACAGCAGTAGCTATTCCAATTAAAGCCCCAACCCCTCGGAACACACCAGCTCCCATTCCCACTGAACGATTTTCTGTATAAACTCGGCAAGTAAAGCCATTTCTTTCAATAAGCTCTTCAATATAAGCCACATCATCAATAAAATTTTCTGTTTTGATCGAAAAGTTAATTTTATTTCTAATTAGTTTATTTAATGTTGCTGTATCTAGGGTATCTAATTGCATTTTTAATCTCCGAATTAAATCTTTTCAATCTTATTCAAATAATTAAGTAAATTATCTTTTAACTCTTCCTGCAAACTTTGAGGGCTGATAATAGTTAAATGCGGAATCCAATATTGAACCAGAGGTAAAATTTCTAATTGGCTGATATTTTGTGCTGAAAGTAATAATTCTCCACTTTCTAATTTATGTAACAGCTTTTGGTTAGGTAATAAATTTCTGCGTAAGAAAAAAGGCGCGGCAAAAGCAGAAACTCGAACCACCACTTCCGGCATTACATTTCCATGTGATAATGAATCGCTATTTTTAATATTTTCGATAAATTTTTGATTAGGAATAAATGTTTCAGATAAAACCTTTAATTGTGAAATTTGAGTAAAGCAGAATGTTTTTTGTTTATCATTTTGATTTTTATCTGTGCCAATAAGATACCAAATGCCATTTTTATTAGTTAATAAATAAGGTTCGAGTTGATAAAATGTTGAATGTTCACTATTTATTTTTTTATATTTAAATGAAATCAGTTTATTTTGCTGAATGGCTAATTGAAGCTCGTTGAATTGTTCTTTTAAATGGCTGATATTTTCATATTGAACGCCTTTCACTTGCACGGATTGTGTGAGCTTTTCTTGATAAAACACTTTATCAATCTCTGGGAATAAATTAGAAACACTGGCAAAAAGGGCAAAGCGTTGAATATCTTCTTCGGTCAGTATATCTAATTTTTGGCGATCTAATCGATAAAATCTAGGTCCTAACTCATCCCAAGGTAAGAAATTAAGCCGCTCTTTTATATCTCTTTGAATGGTTCTTATAGATACATTAAACTCATCTGCAAGTTCATTAACATCAATACGTTTGCCTTTGTTAAGCTCGACTAAAATAAGACTAATTCGCTGGGCAAGCTGTGTTGTGCTTTTCATTTTATTTCCTTTGAAGAATTATTGATGTTCTTATTCTATGGCAATAAACAGAAAATTCGACGACAGGTTGTGTCGGGATGAAAAAAATTTCTTACTTTTCTCATATTAGACTTTTAACATCTAATCTAAGTATGCTCCGCTATTTATGAAAAGAAGTCAAGACCTATTATTTCTCCTTTAACAGTAAGGAGTTAGCTATGTTGAGCAAAAGTGAACAGTTATTGCGAACAATTGGACAAGCAATTGCAAAATATCGTCGAGCAGTAGGAATGACTCAAGCTGAATTAGCCGAAAAATTAGATATTAGCAATGATGCAGTATCAAGAATGGAGCGTGGAAAATCAGTTCCTTCCGTATTAAGACTACTAGAATTGTCAGAAATTTTTCATTGTGAAGTCGCGGATTTAATCACCCTTAGTAGTAATCGCTCAATGGATCAGGCCAGAAAATTAGAACTTTTACTTATTGGCTTAGAGGCTTATGAACGTGCAGAACTGATTAATATCATTGAGCGGATACTAACTTGGAAACAACATAAAGAAGATTGACTTTATTTAGTTAAACTCAAGTATTCTTCCAATGTAGCAATCGCCTCCAAACAACGTGCTTTTCTCTGCTGAGTATGAGTAATATGTCGTTGGAGCTGTTGCTTTTCTAATTCATCCGTTGCGAGATAATATTGATCTTTCTGTAATGCAATTTTATCATTCAGTGCTTGCAATGCTTCATAATATTTTTCTAAGCGTTCTCTTGGAGGGAGCTGATGTATCTCATTTTTTTGCTTAACCCGATAAGGTGAGGTTGTTTTTTCTTTCCGTAATTTTTTCTCAAAATGAGGAGAAGAAGCGGCATCTAGTAATGCTTGTAGCTGGGCTAATAATTTTTTACTGTAAAATTGGCATTGATATTGTTCTTGATCTTGTAACTTTTCAAGCTGTGTAAGCGTTTGAGTGATTTCAGCACGATAAAATGCAAAAGTTTGATAATCTTCACTAAATAAAGTGCGGTCGAATTTTGCATAAATTTTTTGTTCATCAGTAAACTGATACTGCCGATAACATTGTGTAATTTTTTTCTTTAAACATTGAATTTGATCAGATTTAGCTATTATTTTATTCATACAGGGAATATTTCATTTTGTGAAAATTAAGAATGCTTTTATAAATAACCGATATTCATCCTTCCTATTTTGGAGTATTTAGATTAATGAGAAGTAAACGGCATAATTATTTTTAATGAATACTATCTATAATAGCAACATTCATTTTAATTAAAATAACTTTTCTTTCCTTAAAAATAAATCCCTTACTATTCACCGTAAGGGATTCCACTTTAATTTACTGTCATCGGGACTTCCATTAATAAAATTTCGGTATCGCTATCTGCAATAATCTCAAATTGTTCGCAGTCCCATACTCCTAAACCATCTCGAGTAGATAATTGCTGATCAGCTATGGTGGCACTACCTTTCAATACAAAAGCATAGACACCATTACCAGATTTATGAGTATTATAGGTTTTCATTATACCTTTATCAAATTTAGCTAATGAAAACCACGCCTCTTGATGAATCCAAACGCCTTCATCATCTGGATTTGGCGAAAGGATCTGCTGAAAATCATTGCGTTTTTCTCCATCGACAATGCTGATTTGTTGATAACGTGGACTAACATCACGTTTATTTGGAAAAACCCAAATTTGCAAAAATTGTGCTGGAATATCTGCATTGGGGTTCATTTCACTATGAGTAACGCCCGTACCTGCTGACATCACTTGAATATCACCTTGGCGAATCACGCTACCATTTCCCATACTATCTTTGTGTGCTAAATCACCACTTAATGGAATGGAAATAATCTCCATATTATCGTGTGGATGTGTACCAAATCCCATTCCACCTTCTACATAATCATCATTAATCACACGTAACGCCCCAAAATGGATACGAGTAGGATCATAATAATTCGCGAAACTAAAGGTATGGTGGCTTTTTAACCAGCCGTGATCGGCATAACCGCGACTATTTGCTAAATGATAGACTGTTTTCATATTAACGCCTTAATTTTGTTGAAGTACCTTATTTGTGAAAGTAAGTTTACCTTTCTCTTATATATTGATAAATAGGCTAATTTTAAAAACATTATTTACAAATAAGAAATAATAAGACATTAGATAGGATTTTTTTACTTCTTAAGATTAATAGCTACATCACCCTTGTTTTAATGCGATCAGCAAACATTCCAATGCTCACCGCGAAATATTGCGAGCGATTCCAATCTAGCAATGTGCGGAAGTTATTGGATACCAAAAATGCACGCCCCGCTTCCCCGTCTGGTTGTACAAGCCATAATTTTGCCTGAGAAAGTGCGGTGAGATTTTGCGTTGTTTTTGGCGTAAAGGTTTTGAGTGTAACGCCTAAGGCTTGCCAGTCTTGTAAACTGCGTGCTTTTTGTTTTTCAACGCCTACAAAACTTGGATTGATAAATTGATTCAAACGCACCTCAACGCCCCAAGGCAATTTTTCGTCCCACCCCACAGTATGGAGATAGCTCGCGATAGATGCAAACACATCATAATGATTTTTCCAAATGTCCTTTTCGCCATCATTATCACCATCAGCAGCATAGCTTAGATAAGAACTCGGCATAAATTGCGTTTGTCCCATTGCCCCCGCCCAAGAACCTTTCATTTTGCTTCGCTGAATATGATCCCGCTCTAACATTTTCATTGCGGCAATAAATTCTTTGCTAAACAACGCCTCACGGCGACCATCAAACGCCAAGGTTGCCAAAGCAGAAAGTACATCATAATAGCCTTGATAATAACCAAAGCTACTTTCCATTCCCCACAATGCCATTAAATAGGCTTTTTGCACGCCAAATTTTTGGCTCGCCTTTTCTAACTGCGGTAATTGCTCCCAATAACGTTGCTCAGCCACCTTCACTTTATTAGTGGTTAGTACACGATTAAGATAACGCGTTACGCCATTAGGATTCAACACCTTAGCTTCATTCGGATTACGCTTTTTCACTTTGCCCGCTTGCTGTTTGTCCAATGCCACTACTTTGGGAATATATTGAATATTTTTTTGTGCATTTAGCACCGCACTTGATACCCCTTGCCCTGCGGCTTTTCCTTTGAGAAATGCCACATAATCCTCAAAATTATTTAATGTGCGGGGCTTATTATATTGAGCATTTTCATTGATAGGTTTAATAGAATGCGAACTTGAACAACCTGCCAATAAAATCACTGAAAATAATGAACTCAATAATAATTTTCGCTTAAACATTTTACTTTCCTTAATATAAATAAAAAAATTATTTGCGTAAAAATTTATACACTATTTTTAATAATGAAACTGGTAATAAACGAGGTAATACACGCAATAAAAAAACCATAAAACCAGATAAAGTAGATTGCAAATTTACACGGCGTTTTAATTGAAATAAATGCCATTCACATTTTGCTTGAGCTAATCCGCGGCGGCGAGAAACCATTCCGTTTCCCACTCGAGCGTAAACTAAAATATCAGGTAAGTTCGCAATATTTTGCGGATATTTTGCTACTAATTTAATCCATAAATAATAATCTTCTTGAATATCTTGATAACCGCCTGCCTCAAGCACAGCAGATTTCTTATAAGCCACGGTCATATGGTTAAACGGGCAGCGAGTTTTGGTGAAACCGACGATTTCTTTGGCTTGCGTCGGCACATTTCGATAACTCACAATATCTTGAAGGTTCTCGCCAAACTCAGCAATTTGTCCACCAAAAATAATGGTTTCAGGGTACTGCTTGATAAAATTCACTTGTTTTTCAAAGCGTTGTGGCTCACAAATATCATCGGTATCCATACGGAAAACCCAATCATTCGAACAATGTAATAGCCCCTCATTTAAGGCTTTTCCCAACCCTTGATTCACGGGAAGTTTAACCAATTTCAAAGGTAAAAAATCGCTAAAATTTTGCACCGCACTTTCTAATTCTGGTGTAACTGTTCCATCAAATACCAATACAATTTCATCAGCGGGCAAGGTTTGATGACGCAAACTTTCTAAACATTCACGCAAATATTGTGGGTTTTCCTTAATATATAAGGACATTAAAACGGAAAATTTCATTAAATAAACCTTTTCAAATGAATTGCCAATTTTGGCGAAATAAAAATAATCATTGCAATAATAAAGTATTTAATTTTTTTGCTTAATAGAAACATTTTCCAATAATAAATACTGGCCTTTCTAGATAAATTCATAATATAAGGATAAGCCTGCATATAAAGGGCATTAATGGAAAAGTTTTTTTGCTGTTCAGGCGTTTTAACATACTCTCGTTCAATAAATGCAATGGCCTGTTTCGTATTAGTTAAATTTGTCGAAACACTGGATCGCTGAGTGTGGAATGTGCATTCTGTTAAAGGCTGTTCTACATATAATGGATTTAATTCTGGCGATGAAACCACTTTTAATACAAACTCATAATCTTCCAGTGATTTTAATTGGGTGGAAAGCCCGCCAATATTTAAAAAGAAGGATTTTTTAATTCCAATCATTGGCATTCCACCGATTTTATTTGCCAATAATAGATTATCTAAAGTGAGATCTTTTTTCTGCGTAAAAGGGTGAGTAAAATAGCTAAAATTCTCATTAACCATTACACATTTTGCAGGGTGATAAATAAAATTGACTTCAGGATTTTCTATTATTTTTTGAGCTAATATTTCACATTTTTGATAATCAAAACGATCATCATCATCTAAAAATAATAACCAATCTTGAGTGGCATTCCTCGCCCCAATATTACGACTCTCCGCCGCACCTTGATTTTGTTCATTACGAATAACCGTAACCTTAAAAGGATAATTTTTATCTACCGTTACCTTTTGTTTAGAATAATCATCAACAATAATAACCTCAAAATTATGCTTTGTTTGCTGAGCTAAATTTTCCAATAATGAAGGAATTTCTGCTTGGCGATTATAAGAGGGAACAATAATACTAAACATTTTCTTTTCCTTCTTTTTTGACTAAGAAAATACTTTTACTTCGCTTATCAAATAACGATAAGAACATTAATAATCCTAACATTATTCCCGGGAAAGCATAGGTATCTGCTTTAATATTTAAAATGGAAAAAATAAATAAGGTTGATAGCGTAAATAGCCAGCTGCCATTAAACCAATTTAATGCCACTTTACGCACAAAATAAGCGGTAAAAAGAAAACATAATAATAAATAGCCAATACCACCATATAATAATTGGCGTAAAAAACCGCTATCGGTTCGCTCATAATATTTTCCCTCTGGTGTAATATACCAACCATCGCCCCATAAAATTTGCTTCCATTCAGGCATAAATAAGTGGCGTTGCATCAAAGTCTCTGTTGATGAACTGGTTAGCCCTTGATGATTTAAGACATTTATTAAGGGTTCTAACGCGTGAGCGACATAAGAATTTTGTGGATAATAAAATGCTAAACCTAAACATAGCAAAGCAAATAAAACTAAGGCTGGTACATATTTCCATTTAAAATAAATAGCAATGCTCACTAAGGATAAAAACAAGAAGGTTCGTCCTGAAATTAATCCAATACATAAAATAAGAAATAAAAACACCGCACTTAATTGATTATGCTGTTTATTATAAGCCAACAAAAAGTGCAATAAAAAAAGATAAAAGGCACTTAGCTGAAAAAAGGCTGAGGAAGTAATATTATACAAACGATATTCCTGCTCCGAACCATAAAAACGTGGTAATATTACATTGGTAGATAAAGCGAGATCAATAATAAAACCAATCCCTATTAATGCACCAACCCCAACTAGCCATTGTATTAAAATGCCTATTTTTAAATCGCGAATAAAAATCTGTTTTCCTGTATTTTCATCTTTATAAAAATAGAAAACATTATAAATCCCAATCGCAAAAATAAACAAAATTAAGGTTTTACTATATTGTAATAAGACTGAGTAATCTTGGGTTTGATACCCCCACATTGGAATGGCACTCAATAAAATTAATGCCAAAATAACAGTTAAACTCTGCAACGGAATAAAAATGCCTTGTGGGCGTTTATGGGCTACAACTTGATAAGCTAAATAAATAAGTGAAATCCCACCAACAAAAAACGCCATTCTAAAAAAATGGAATAGCCAAGGATCATACAAATAAAATAAATTTACTAATGCCGACATTTTATTTTTTACCTATCAAATTACGTTGTACTGCCAAGAGTTTTTTCAACGGATATTTCATCAGTTTTTGCCAAAAATGCTGCGTAACACTGCCTCGCGTTGCCTCTAAGTTGCTAATTAATTTAGGGTTTTCAATAGCAAGCAAAGGACGCACCACTTGAATCCTTAATCCCCATTGATCGCCAAATAAAAGATAATCATCAGCTAACCAATAAGGTTTTTGTTCCATTAAACATTTTTTTGCCGCTGATTTTTTAATTAAATATGCCACCGTTCCAGCAAAATAATTTTTATATGGATAAGCATAAGAAAATGCTGAGCCTGCAATTTTATTACGCAAAAATGAAAAAGTAATTGGATAATTAATCTCTAATTCCGAATGATTAAAATCCTCAATTTTAGATTGTCCGATAAGTAAAATATCTGCTTGTGGATTTTCTTGTAATAAATTATCTAAATGTTGTTGGAAATTTCGGTTAAATAAGGCATCATCTTCACAAATTAAGCAATAATCCTCATCTTGAATACTGTTATCCTCAGCAATTAAACCATATACGGCTAAATGGCTTAGGGTACAACCAATTTCCCCTTTGGTAACCTTACGTCCATAGCGTTGAAAAAATTTATCCTGATCATAAAGTGCGGTCAGATTTTCTGCCGTTTTTTCCATTGTATTAATTGCACTAAATACGGAAAAATCTTGCGTATTGGGCTGTGCAAAAAATAACTCACGGCGTTGGTGATCTTTATCTAAAGAAATAAGAAATTTTTTCATTTTATCCAACTCAATTAATTTTTATGGGAAATTTATAATAGTAAATGATCGAAATCATCAATCGTACTAAACTTGCTCCAATTAACGCATAAGCGACCCCATATAATCCTTTATTTTGAAAAGCGAAAAATAGCCCAACTAACACAAGAATAGAAATAATTTGACGAGTAAACAACAATACTTGTTTACCTAATATCAGCATATTTTGCGATAATAGCCAAGAAAGTCCAGCAAGTAATGAATTAATAATAAACCACAATAATATCGGAGCAACGCCAATATAGGCATTACCAAAAAATAAATGAATAACAGGTTCAGCCAAAAACGGGACAATTATTACCGCACTTATTCCCATTAACAGAATAATGCCTAATACGGCACGAATGCGATTTAGCCCGTTGAGCAATCCCGAATAATAATAATCTGCGAGCATATTAATAATCCGTGTAAGCAAGGCATCGAAAGCGATACATACGGTATATAAACCTAGCGTATAATTTCCCATTAAAGAAACTATTAAGAAACGATCTAAATTAACCGTTGTTGCACCGAAAGTTTGCAATAAATTTTGTTTTAACCAATTTTTAAGAAAATAACGCGGTTGAATTGGGGTTATTTCTGCTTTATTTGTAAATTGACTTTCTATTTTTTTAATAACATACAATGCAAATCCAGCTTGGATTGTAGTTAAAAGCGTTAAAAGCTGAACCACTTTTTCTAAATGTTGCTCGCCAAAAAGAAAATAATAGCCGCCATATATTCCTACAGCTAAAATAGGTTGCTGTAAGGAAAGTAAACGATAAAAAGATAAATTCGCATCAATTTTACTTTTTTCCAATGTAATGGTAAAAAGTGCGGTTAAAATAACATTTAAAATAAATAGCTGAATGAAGTAATATTAAAAAAATAAAGTGCAAGGCTGGAAATAAAAATAGCCAACAATAAAAACGTTGAAAAATAATAACGCCAGTGAAGATATTGTTGCTGCCTCATACAAAGTGCCAGAGAAACCCCCACGCCACCTGTGGCGATAGTTACCACATAGGTAACCGAAGTGATGAAAAGTTGTAATGCCCCGCGTTCTTCCACCGCAAGCAATCGAGCAAGCAAAAAGGAGCTAACCATTGTTAGCCCCGTTGTTAAAAAGGTGGTGATCAGCACTTTGGCAAAGGATTTATTTTTCATAAACTTTCGAAAAATCAATATATTGCGTCCATTGACGGTAATAGCCTAAATTTTTTCCGTAAGCGTTATCGCAAACTTCATTAGGAATTTCCAATAAACAAGAAAAAATATGCCCGTGTAGGCGGCTGGTTACAACTAAATCATATTGCTGAAATATGTCTTTACAACGTCCAATCACAGCCAAACTATGGCGATACCACAAATCATTCACGCAATTTTTTAACCAAGCTTGATGAAATTTATTCGCTACTTTGGCTAAACCACTACAAATACGTCCGTAACATTTATCTTGTGTGGTAAGAATATCTTTCCAATCTTTTACAATGGCATTTTCTGGCAAAGTTGATTGAATTTCTTTTTCTAAATGACTTGACTCAATGTCTTTGCGTAAAAAATATAAGGTTTTTCCGACCGCACTTTTCGCTCGCGTTGTTTGGCTCAATAATGCTGAACCATAAAGCTGATGTGCCATATCTGGCGATAAAAAAACCTTATCAGAAAATTGATCTTTCATTAATTGATAAGTCGCTTGATCGCGTACAAATAAATAACAATCTTGGTGTGCAGAAAAAATCGCTGCCGCTCTTTCTTTGGCTTGAAGATTAGAAAAATAGGCAGTCTGTGGCATAACGATAATTCGATTATTTGGAAACGCCTTGACCAAGGTTTCACGCATTCCTTGAAGGAGCGGATAAAGATCACCAAAATTCCCGCCGCCGTGGCATAGCAATGTGGTATTTGGCTTCACATATTTTTTGACTTCTTCAAGATCAAAACTTTGCAAACAACGTCTTAGGCGAATATTAATTTGATAATCCTGAAAAAAGGCTTCTGTTCCCGCGTAAATTAATAAATCCCCAACATTTAAATGCAATGGATAATCAAAATACAGCACATCATTTTTATCCACAATCACATCAAGGATTTGTTTTAATTCTTGCTTCAAAGAAACTAAAATATTATTCATTATTAAACCATTTTTTGGCGACAACATTTAAAGCGGCTATTGTAAAACAGAATACAAGCAGATCCAAAGAGATTGCTCATCTTTACAAAAGATTACAAGCCTTTTATGCTATGCAACAAATTTTCCCACGAAAAATAAACCATGTATTTACTCACCAAACTCATTACTGCCATTATTCTTCCGCCATTTAATGTGTTGATTTTATGGCTGCTTTCTTGCATCTTGGCAAAAAAACATTGCAAAAAATTAAGCCTTGCGTGCCGTGTTTTCGGCATTGCGATTTTGTATATTTCCAGTATTCCTTATACCGCACAAAAACTTCAAGACAGCCTTGTGCAAACACCACCGCTAAGCCTGAGCCAGTATAAAACAGCACAAGCCATCGTAGTATTGGGTGGAGGCTTGCGGGATAGCAATGAATTATTTGGCTCACTCGCCGTGCCTGCTATCGCACTGGAACGGTTGCGTTACTCCGCTTATTTACACCAACAAACCCAACTGCCGATTTTGCTCACGGGAGCAAGCCCGAACGGCAATTCTGAAGCCAAAATAATGGCAAACGAATTGCAACAATTTTTCCATACCCCAACCCAATGGCTGGAAGAAAAAGCCCAAACTACCATTCAAAACGCACAATTCACAAAACAGCTATTGGATAAAGAAAATATTCATCGCATTATTTTGGTAACAAACCAATGGCATATGCAACGAGCAAAATTATTGTTTGAGAAACAAGGATTTATAGTTCTTCCTGCTAGTGTAGGGAACGGAAAAACACCTGAAAGCTACTCTTTAACACTGATGCATTTCATTCCACAAGCCAGTGCTATGGCAGCGAATGCACAAGCATTAAAAGAATGGATAGGTTATTGGAAAGAAAAAATATAAACGATTTATCTATCCAATAAACCTACAAGTATAGAAATTCCTCTTAGTGAACCAAGGATCGTATTTTTTCAATAATACATCCCTAAAAAATATGAGACTAACTAAATAGCTAGTCTCATACAATTTTTGATATTAATACATTTATTTCCTAGCAACCTCTTAAGTTACTAAATTACGCTTTATAACGTTTGAATACTAAAGTTGCATTCGTACCACCAAAACCAAAGCTGTTTGACATTACGGTATTTAAGCCCGCGTTTTCTTTGGTTTCTGTTACGATGTTCATTCCTTCCGCTTGTGGATCGAGGGTTTCGATGTTTATGCTTGGGGCGATGAAATCGTTGTCGAGCATTAATAAAGTATAAATCGCTTCGTGAGCTCCCGCTGCCCCTAGTGAATGCCCTGTCATTGATTTTGTTGAGGAAATCGCAGGTTTTGCTTCACCGAAAACATTTTTAATTGCCCCTAATTCTTTCACATCACCCACTGGGGTTGAAGTGCCGTGTACGTTAATGTAATCGATTGGGCTATCCACTGTCGCCATTGCTTGTTTCATACAACGCTCTGCCCCTTCACCGCTTGGTGCAACCATATCATAGCCGTCCGAAGTAGCACCATAACCCACGATCTCTGCATAGATTTTGGCACCGCGAGCAAGTGCGTGTTCTAATTCTTCTACCACAACCACCGCACCACCGCCAGCGATAACAAAACCATCACGGTTTGCATCATAGGCACGAGAGGCTTTTTCTGGCGTATCGTTATATTTAGTGGAAACTGCTCCCATTGCATCAAATTCTGTCGCACATTCCCAAGACAACTCTTCCGCACCACCTGCGAATACAATATCTTGTTTACCAAGTTGGATTAATTCTAACGCGTTACCAATACAATGTGCAGATGTCGCACAAGCAGAGCTGATACTATAATTCACACCACGAATTTTATAAGGCGTTGCTAAACAAGCTGATACACTTGATGCCATTGTTTTGGTTACAGCATAAGGTCCTATTGCTTTCACGCCACGAGGCCCACGCACTGCCTCACAAGCGATAAGCTGATTATGAGCTGATCCTGTTCCCGCACCAATCACCAAACCTGTGCGGTCGTTAGAAACCTGCTCTTCTGTTAAACCTGAATCCTCAATGGCTTCTTTCATTGAAAGATAGGCATAAGCGGCGGCATCGCCCATAAAACGATAAATTTTACGATCAATCAATTCCGCTGGTTTTAATTTAATAGTTCCAGCAATGTGACTACGCATTCCAATTTCTACAAACTCAGGCACTAACTCAATACCCGATTTGCCCGCTTTTAGCGAAGCCAATACTTCTTCTTTATTGTTACCAATGCTGGAAATAATACCAACGCCCGTAATCACCGCTCTTCTCATAGATGCTTCCTTTTGAATTGAAAGAGTAAAAACAAAATTGGTCGCTAACTTACTACGAAATGAAAATATTGCAAGCATTTCTTTGAAGGTTCGACCAATCACAAAATTTTGGTTATTATAGCAAAATCTGCAAAGGCAACAAAGAATTAAGCAATGATCCAAACACTGAATTACGCCGAGATTTCGTTTAATCCCGAAAACACGCCCGTTTCTCATCAATTTGATGATATCTATTATTCTAGCCAAGATGGACTTGCGGAAAGCCGTTATGTTTTCCAACAAGGCAACCAGTTATGGGTGCGTTGGGAGCAATCCACCGAACGCCATTTTGTGATTGCTGAAACAGGCTTCGGCACGGGGTTGAATTTCTTGGCAGTTACCACACTGTTCCGCCAATTTCGCCAAGCTAATCCGCACAGCCCGCTGAAACGCTTGTTTTTTATTTCCTTTGAAAAATATCCGATCCCTCAATCCCAGTTGGCACAAATCCATTTGGCTTATCCTGAATTTGCCGAAATGAGCCAACAACTTTGCCAGCAATGGCAGCCGATGATCGCGGGTTGTCAGCGTTTTCATTTTGCGGAAATCACACTGGATATTTGGTTTGGCGAAATGGCAGATAATTTGCCTCAGCTCGGGGATTATATGCAAAATCGCATTGACGCGTGGTTTTTAGACGGCTTTTCACCAAGTAAAAATCCGCAAATGTGGAACGACCAACTCTATCAAGCAATGTTTGATTACAGCAAACCTAACGGCACATTCGCCACCTTCACCGCGGCAAGTGCGGTACGAAAAGGGCTAGAAAAGGCGGGCTTTACCGTTTACAAACGCAAAGGCTACGGCAAAAAACGGGAATGCTTAGCGGGCTACAAAGAAAAAAATGCCTCAAAAACCGACCGCACTTCTTTCCCTTGGTATCTCCCACAACCAGCAGAATTTGCTGAATGCCAAGATGTCGCCATTATCGGCGGCGGGATTGCCTCCGCCTTCACAGCCCTTTCTTTATTAGAGCGAGGGGCTACGATCACCCTTTATTGCGAGGACGAGCAAACCGCCCTCAACGCTTCAGGGAATAAGCAAGGAGCGTTTTACCCTCAGTTGAGTGATGACGATGAACGCAATATTCGCTTTTACATTCACGCGTTTTTATACGGACAACAGCGGTTGCAATGGGCAATTCAGCAAGGCATTGAATTTGAACACGCATTTTGTGGCGTTGTACTTTGTGCCTATGACGCAAAAAGTGCGGTGAAATTAGCCAAAATTTCTGAGCTAGGCTTACCCACTGCCTTATATCAGCCCCTTTCGCAAGCGGGATTAAGCGAAAAAGCGGGGCTACCTCTACCTTGCGAGGGCGGATTTATTCCGCAAGGGGCTTGGCTTTCCCCGCGTCAATTCGTGCAAAATTTATTTGCCTATTTACAACAGCGAGGGGTAAAAATAAAAACGTCGCAAAAAATCACCGCACTTTCTCAAAATGATGAACAACAAGATAACCGCTGGCAGCTTACTACCGCCTCAAACGAGCATTTTTATCATCAGGTGGTGATTATCGCCAATGGGCATCATCTGAAAAATTTTGCACAAACTACCCAGCTCCCTGTTTACCCTGTGCGAGGACAAGTGAGCGAAATTCCTACTTCCCCGCATTTAAGCCAACTCAACACCGTGCTTTGCTATGATGGCTATCTCACCCCAGTGGATCAACGCCAAATCAGCCACTGCATTGGGGCGAGCCATCTTCGCGATAATCAAGATCGCCACTTCAGCCGGCAGGAACAGCAGGAAAATCAACAGAAGATTCAACGTAATCTCGCTGGGGTGGATTGGGTGAATGATGTCGATACCTCAGGCAATCAAGCCAGTATTGGCGTGCGATGTGCCGTGCGAGATCGTATGCCGTTAATGGGCAATGTGGCAGATTATGCACAACAAATCGCCAATTACGCCAATCTATTTAACCTCCGCCGCCGTAAACAAACTATCAAGCCCGCCGCACAACATAAAAACCTTTATCTTCTTGGTGCATTAGGTTCAAGAGGGCTAACCTCCGCCCCGTTGCTTGGCGAAGTGTTGGCGTCATTAATTTATGGCGAACCTTTGCCGTTAAGTGAAGATATTTTGCATCAGCTCAGCCCAAATCGCAGTTGGATTAGAAAATTGCTGAAAGGCACGCCTGTCGCGTAAACAAATAATAAAAAAGGCGAACATTAAATTCGCCTTTTTTCTATTTTCCATCGTAATTTGAGATTTATTATTTCACACGTGCACCAGCTTTAGCACCAGAATCCACATCAAGCAAGAATAAATCTGCACCACCTGTGCCTGCGGAAAGGATCATTCCTTCTGACATACCAAATTTCATTTTGCGTGGTGCAAGATTGGCGACCATAATCACCATTCGCCCTTCTAGATCTTCTGGTTTGTTGTAAGCGGCTTTAATTCCTGAGAATACTTGACGCTGTTCCACGCCTAAATCTAGGATAAATTTCAATAATTTATTGCTTTCAGGCACGGCTTCGCATTTCAGCACTTTGGCGACACGTAAATCCAGTTTAGCGAAATCATCAATGGTGATGGTTTCTTCAAAAGGTTCAAAATCTTCCGAATTTTGCACCGCACTTTTCTCTGTGCTACTTTGCGGATTAAGTTGAGCATTTTCCGCTTTTGAGGCTTCAATCATTTGTTCGATTTGTTTCATTTCTAAGCGTGAGAACAAGGCTTTAAACGGTGCAATGTTGTGAGCAAGCAACGGCGTTGCGAGGTTATCCCAAGTGATTTCAGTCTGTAAGAAGGCTTCAGCACGTTCGGCTAATTGCGGTAGCACAGGTTTTAAATAGCCCATTAATACACGGAATAGCTCAATACCCATTGAACACACTTGCTGCAATTCTTGCTCACGTCCCACTTCTTTGGCGATCACCCAAGGGGCTTTTTCGTCAATATATTTATTGGCTTTGTCCGTCAATGCCATAATTTCACGAATGGCTTTGCCGAATTCACGGTTTTCATAATAAGCCGCAATGTGATCCGCTTGTGAAGTAAATTCAACGAATAAAACAGGATCTTGCAAGCTGGCTGCTAACTCTCCAGCAAAACGTTTTTGGATAAAGCCTGCATTGCGTGAAGCAAGATTTACTAATTTGTTTACTACATCGGTATTTACACGCTGTACGAAATCTTCCAAATTGAGATCTAAATCATCAATGCGGTTGCCTAATTTTGCCGCATAGTAGTAACGTAAATATTCGGGATCAAGGTGTTTTAAATAGGTTGCCGCTTGGATAAATGTACCGCGAGATTTCGACATTTTCTCGCCATTCACCGTAACATAACCGTGTACGAAAATATTATCAGGCTTACGCAATTCCGCTCCGTCTAACATCGCTGGCCAGAAAAGGGAGTGGAAATACATAATGTCTTTGCCGATAAAATGATACAGCTCAGCTTGGCTATCTTTATTCCAGAAACTATCAAAATCAATGTTGCCTTTACGGTTGCACAGGTTTTTGAATGAAGCCATATAGCCAATCGGGGCATCAAGCCAAACATAGAAATATTTGTTTTCCGTATTAGGAATTTTGAAACCAAAATAAGGGGCATCGCGGGAAATATCCCATTGTTGCAGCCCTGCTTCAAACCATTCTTGCATTTTATTTGCCACTTCTTGTTGCAATGAACCGGAGCGAATCCACGCTTTTAGCATTGCTTCAAAACTTGGTAAATCAAAGAAGAAATGTTCACTTTCTTTTAATACAGGCGTTGCCCCTGAAACCGTAGAACGCGGATCGATTAATTCCGTTGGGCTGTAAGTGGCAGAACAAACTTCACAGTTATCACCATATTGATCAGGGGACTTACATTTTGGACAAGTGCCTTTAACAAAGCGATCAGGCAAGAACATTTGCTTTTCAGGATCGAATAATTGTGAAATAGTACGGCTTTTGATAAAACCATTTTCTTTTAATTTATTGTAAATGCTTTCTGCTAGCTCACGATTTTCTTCGCTATGGGTTGAATAATAATTATCAAAACTAATATTAAAGCCTTTGAAATCTTCAACGTGTTTTTGTTGCACATCGGCAATTAACTGCTCAGGGGTAATGCCCATTTGATCGGCTTTAAGCATAATCGGCGTGCCGTGTGCATCGTCAGCACAAACAAAATAAGTTTCGTTGCCACGCATACGCTGGAAACGCACCCAAATATCGGCTTGAATATGCTCTAACATATGCCCCAAATGGATTGGGCCATTGGCATAAGGCAAGGCACAAGTAACTAAAATCTTACGCGGTGAATTTGACATTCTTATTTACCTTTTTCATCAAAAAATTTTGCCGGATTTTACCTTATTGATGGTATTTTTTCCAGTTCAATACGGTTTATCTCAATTTATACTTAACAGCACCGCTTTGCCGTGTTTAAATATACCGACTAATTTACTCAACCATTCTACTCAACGAATTAAGGGGCAATAATGCGCATTCATTTTTCAGCGAATTTAAGCGAGGCTCAACAAGCCGAAATTCAACAATTATTTCAACAATTTCAACACGAAACCTTGCAACAAAATCTTCTTGCACTAAATGCGATTAAAAAAGTGGAGCTCGGTGCAGAGATTTTACGCATTGAGCTTGTAATGCCCTTTGCGTGGAATACAGGTTTTGAACAGCTAAAAAATACCCTTAGCAAGGAATTGCAAAATATCACTCACGCTAACGAGGTGAAATGGGTGCTAAATTACCAAATCGCCACCTTAAAACGTGCGAATAATCACCCTGCTGTCAAAGGCATCAAAAATATTATTGCGGTAAGTTCAGGCAAAGGTGGTGTGGGAAAATCCACCGTTTCCGTTAATTTAGCCTTAGCCTTACAAGCACAAGGGGCGAAAGTGGGCCTGCTTGATGCAGATATTTATGGACCTTCCGTACCGCATATGCTTGGCGTGGCAGATCAGCGCCCAACTTCGCCAGACAACAAACATATTAACCCCATTGAAGTGTACGGGCTACGCACCAATTCCATTGGCTATTTAATGGAACCTGATAACGCCACCATTTGGCGAGGCCCAATGGCAAGTAGTGCGTTAAGCCAGCTTTTGCAAGAAACCCTCTGGGCGAAAGACGGCGTGGAGTTGGATTATTTAGTGATCGATATGCCCCCAGGAACGGGCGATATTCAACTTACCTTATCGCAACAAATTCCCGTAACAGGAGCGATAGTGGTTACCACACCACAAGATATTGCTTTAATTGACGCAATTAAAGGCATTTCAATGTTCCAACGCGTTTCTGTCCCTGTGCTTGGCATTGTAGAAAATATGTCTGTGCATATTTGTAGCCACTGCGGTCATCACGAAGCCATTTTCGGCACAGGGGGGGCAGAAAAAATGGCAGAAAAATACCAAGTGAAAGTCCTTGCTCAACAGCCATTGCACATTCGCCTGCGTGAAGATATGGATAAGGGCAAACCAACTGTCATCTCTGCCCCTGAAAGTGAAATCGCCCAATCTTTCCTACACCTCGCCGAAAAAGTCGTCAGTGAACTTTATTGGCAGGGGGAGATTATCCCAAGTGAGATTTTGTTTAAAGCCGTGGAATAAGAAAAAATTGTGAAATTAAAAGTGCGGTACATTCATATTGTGATTTCAAATTTAGCCTAAAAAAGAAGATAACTCGATACAAGTCATATGATTTATGTAGTGATGTTATTTTGAAATCGAATAATTAAATCGAATTTACCACACTTTTTACCTAGAAATATAAGTTTGATCCTTGTCAATCCAATTTCTTTCATTGAAAGCTTTTTCTTGCTAAAACACTTAGGAATAAGGATAATATGTAGAAATAAGAATAAATTTTATTTAGATTAGAGAGTCAATATGGTCTTTTTGCGTTACCACCGTTATCTTTTTTCCTTATTCTTTTTCTTCTTTACCGCGTTTTCTCAAGCGTCGGAGAACTATCAGCAATGGGTTAATGACATACAAAATCGTTTAACCAAAACCGATGAACTTTATCAGCAAAATCAAATTGATGACGCACGCACCGAAGTGCAAATGGCCTATTTTGAAGTATTTGAGAATTTAGAGGGTCCGATTCGCATTAACTTTTCCGCACAAAAAAGCTACCAAATGGAAGCGATGTTTGGGGAAATTCGTAAAATGATTGGTGAGGGGAAACCGCTGAATGAGGTGCAGGCAAAAATCAATCAACTCAAACAAGACCTTCAAGCGGTTTTACCCGTTTTAGAGCAAGGGCATCAGCTCAACGCGTCCACGCAACACGATGTGTATCAACACGAAGAAATCGATCCTTATTGGCAAGAAAGTTTCAAAATTATTGATGATTTACTCGCCCAAGCAATTAGCGACTATCAAAAAGGGGAATTTGCTCAGGCGAAAAAACGCATTCAGCAAGCTCAATATGATGGCTATAAAAATAGCGAAATGGAAATGTCCATTCGTAAAAATCGTTCCGCAGCGGCTTCGGCGAGTATTAATCAACAGTTTTACGATTTGATTAAACTCAGCGAGCAACCCGAGCAAATTAATGCGTTAGGCTATCAAATCACCATACTGTTACAGGATATTGAAGAACAGCTCCCGCAACTGCCAACCACCAAAGCGGCACAGGCAACAACGCAAAGTGCGGTGCAAAATTCGCAAGATTTTTCTGATAAGCAAAACTGGAGCGAGGTGGCAACTCAGGTTAATGCGGGGATCAAAAATGCCATTGCCCTGTTTGCAAAAGGCGAAAGCAAAAAAGCGATGCTCGCCGTGCAAGATACCTATTTCGATATTTTTGAAAATAGCGGAATGGAAAACAAAATCGGCTCGCGCGATAGCAATTTTAAAACAGAAATTGAGGGCTACTTCACTCGCTTGGTGAGTCTAATGAAAGCCAATCAGCCCGCCGAACAACTGCATCAACAAGCACAAGGTTTAGCACAAAACCTAAATAAAGCAGTAGAAATGTTGCAAGGCAACCAGCAAAGCGATTGGGCAATGTTCCTTTATAGCTTCTTAATTATGCTGCGTGAGGGCTTAGAAGCCTTGCTGATTGTGGCGGCGATTGTGGCTTATTTAGTAAAAAATAATCATCAAGATAAATTACCAGTGATTAAGCAATCGGTCTATGTGGCGTTGATCGCCAGTGTTATCACCGCGGCTATTTTCCAGCTGGTGTTCTCTAATTCAGGGGCAAGCCGCGAATTACTCGAAGGTTTCACGATGATGATTGCCGTGGTAATGCTCTTTATGATGAGCTATTGGCTGCTTTCCAAAGTGGAAGCGCAAAACTGGAAACGCTATTTAGAAGGCAAACTTTCCGCTGCGCTCAGTACCGGATCACTCATTGGTTTATGGATCACCAGTTTCCTTGCGGTGTACCGCGAAGGCGCAGAAACCGTGTTGTTCTATTATGCGCTGGTTGGTGATGCCACTAACGCGATGAGCTATGTGTATTTATTCGCAGGCATTGTGGCAGGCGTTGTGGTGCTTGCTATTTGCTATGTGATTATGCGTTATTCGGTGGTGAAGTTGCCACTAAAACCGTTCTTTATGTTTACTGGTTCTTTTATGTATTTAATGGCATTTATTTTCGCAGGAAAATCGGTGCTAGAACTGATTGAAGGAAAACTGTTTGAGCCAACACTGGTTGCCAATGTGCCAGAAATTTCGTGGCTCGGCATTTATCCTTACATTGAAACCCTAACGCCTCAGGCTATTTTACTTATTGCAGCCGTTTTCGCTTTGTTCTATATGAAACACCAAAGCAAAAAACAGGCTTAATATTGATTTTTAACCTTTAATAAATAGGAGTTCCTATGAAAAAAACATTCGTTGCAGCGACTTTATTAGCAGGAATTTTAACTGCCCCTTCAGCCCTTGCCTTCAAAGAATACCCAATTGGTGAAGCGGTAACAATGAATGGTATGGAAATTGCTGCCGTTTATTTACAACCTATTGATATGGAACCGCGTGGAATGGGTTTATCTGCGAAAGACTCTGACATTCACCTTGAAGCAGATATTCACGCCACCAAAGGCAACGACAACGGCTTTGGCGAAGGCGAATGGATGCCATATTTAACCATCGCTTACACCTTGGTAAACACCGACACTGGTGAAAAACAAGAAGGCACATTTATGCCAATGGTCGCAGGCGATGGCCCACATTATGGTGCAAACGTAAAAATGATGGGCGTGGGTAACTACAAAGTTACCTATCACATCGATCCTCCATCAAAAGCTGGTATGCACCGCCACACCGACAGTGAAACAGGTGTAGGCCGCTGGTGGAAACCTTTTGATGTAAGCTATGAGTTTAAATTTACTGGGTTGAAATAATCCATTTTCAATCAGCAAAATAAATAAAAATTAACCTAGCACGTCTGTGCTAGGTTTCATTGTTACTAAAGTTACTCAAATACGATTTTTCTCATTGTTTTGTTAGCAGAATAATTAGAAAAATTTAGATTTTTGATTGAGATTATTATGAACTACTACTTCGTTTTTTTCCTTCAATCTGTTTTGCCGATTGCTTTGTTATTAGGCGTGAATTGGCTGAAATATGACAACCTTAATTTAAAACGAATCCTTTGGATTTCCCTGCTAGGGCTAGGCTGCGGTGCAGTAGGCTATTTGCAGCTGCCAGCTTCCCAATCAGTGAAACTAGGGCTAAGTATTTTCTTAATAACAATTCTCGTGCTGTTTTATCTCTCCCACTTTTTCCGTGCATTGAAATTGGCTTATTTTTGGCAATTTATGCTTTGCCTTGCTGCTGGTGCAATATGGTCAAGAGATCCCAATATTTCCGCCATTACCAACACGGACGTGATTAACACGGATTTTATTCTGCACTTAAGTGCGGGCATTTCTGGCGTGATTTTTTGCTTTTTGTTCGCCTTTTGGCTTTATCTTCTGTTAAGCCAAAATAAAACAGCGAAAAAACTCACCGCACTTCCCTTTTTGCTGATTTCACTCACTACCCTATTTTTACTCTTGCCTTTAATCGGTGAAGTATTACTTGGCTTGATGAAATTACAAGTGATTGATCTCACTAAAGCACGCTTAAGTTTTGTGGCAAAATCCAGCAATCTCATCAGTTATAGCAATTATTTTATCGCAAGCCTTGCGGGATTAAGCCTAATTTTCTTTGCAAAATGCGTCTATGCTAGCCATAAAAAAGCGGTGCAAAACAGCGTTCAACCTATTGAAAAACGGAAAAAATTAGCCCTGTTACAAACCAGCCGCCGCACGCTATTATGGGGTGTTGTCGCCTTATGTACCATCATCGCAGCACAACTTTATTGGGATCAGATCGCCTCTCGCCCACCGCAACTTTCTGAAGCAAAACCCGTAACGCTCGATAAACAAAACCACGTTCATATTCCTATCGAGCAGGTGAAAGACGGCAAATTACACCGTTTTGTGTGGATTGCCAGTGATGGTAAGGCGGTGCGTTTTTTCATTATCAACCGCTCAACGAAAAACCTCAGCTTGGCAGCGGTGTTTGATGCTTGCATTTTGTGCGGTGATCAAGGCTATGTAATGGAGGGCGATCAAGTGGTTTGTGTGGGCTGTGGCGTGCGAATGTTTATCCCGTCCATTGGTAAACCAGGCGGCTGTAACCCCGTGCCGATTGAAGATTGGCAACAAACCGATAGCGACGTGATTATCAGCAAAAAAAGCCTTGAAGACGGGCTGAACTATTTTTCTACCATCGTGGAATTGGACGTGAATGATCCAGTGGACGGCACAAAATTGAAAAATACCACCGCGGAGCATAAATACAATTACGCAGGCAAAACCTACTTCTTCGCCAATGAAAAAAATCTCAACGCGTTCCGCGATAATCCTGAAGCCTATCTTGCTAAAGAGGAAAATCCCTAATGCTTACTCGAATGTTATTCCAATCTTGGCGTTATGGGCTAAAACGCAAATTACTTGCCATTATGACGATTTTTCTCGCGGCGGGCTTGGTTTCTGCCCTTCTCGCGGTGTCCATTGATATTGGCGACAAAATGGCTCGCGAGCTGAAATCTTACGGTGCGAATATTTTGATCGAACCAGCCAGTCAGGCGGTGCTATCAAGTGAAATTAATGGCGGAAATAGCCTTTCTACGCAAGATTTTTTAGACCAAAAAGAAATGCCAAATGTGAAAGATATTTTTTGGCGTAATAATATTGTGGGCTTTGCTCCGTTACTCAGTGCGGAAGTGGCGGGCAAAAACCTCACGCAAGGCAATGAACGGAATGTCGCGATTTTAGGCACGTTCTTTGATCATCATATCGCCATTCCTGATGAAGAGGATTACCACACTGGGCAACGTATTATCAGCCCCTATTGGAAAGTGCAAGGGCAATGGGTGGACGACAGCCAATACCATTTTGGCGAAACGATCCCCGCTCTGCTTGGTAAACAATTAGCCAATCAAACCCAATGGAAAATCGGCGATCGCATTCAGTTGAGCTATCACGAGGGGCAAATTCAACGCATCGTAAACATTCATCTTGTCGGCATTTTAAGCACAGGTGGAACGGAAGAACAACAAATCGTGCTGCCATTAAGTGCGGTGCAAAATTTACTCAATTTATCGGGCAAGGTGCAAGGTATCAAGGTTTCCGCCCTCACTGTGCCAGAAAATAAGCTGTCCCGCAAAGCACGGGATAACCCTGACGCACTCGCCGCGGAGGAATATGACCGCTGGTATTGTACCGCCTATGTTTCCTCTATTTCACATCAATTAGAAGAGGCGATTTCGGGAGCAGTGGTGCGTCCAATCTGGCAAGTCGCCGCCTCTGAGGGCGTGGTGATTGAGAAAATCCAGCTCTTGCTAGCGGTGGTTACGGTTGCCGCCTTAGTCGCTGCCGCAATGGGGATCGCCTCATTAATGACCACTACCATTATTGAACGAAGCAAAGAAATCGGCTTGATGAAAGCCCTTGGGGCATATCAATGGCAAATCGTGTTGCTGTTTTATTGCGAAGCGATTCTCAGTGCCTTGATCGGCGGGGCGTTAGGCTGTGTAGCTGGCTGGGGCTTGGCAAAATTTATCGGCATTACCCTCTTTGGTTCTCCCCTTGATTTTGCTTGGATCGTTGTGCCTTGCGTACTCGTGCTTTCGGTGATTATCGCTCTAATCGGCACGTGGTTTCCTGCTCATCGCATTGCACAGCTTTACCCTGTGGAGGTGCTATATGGTCGCCAATAAAACGCGTACGATGTTTTGGCGTTTAATTATCAATGCGTTACGCTTACGCTTGCAACGGGTGATGATTATTTTCGCCGCACTCACTGTGGGGGCGAGTATTGTTACCGCAATGGCAGCGGTCTATTTCGACATCAACACCAAAATGAGCCAAGAGTTGCGTACTTTTGGTGCGAATTTTTATATCGGCTCAAACAGCAGTGGCTTGATGAATGAAACGGATTTCAACCACATTCTTAGCCAAGCTCCACAAGGTTTAATCACCGCAGCTAGCCCTTATCTTTACGGCGTCGCTCGCGCGGATCTAGAAAAAGTGGTGATAATGGGCGTTTGGTTTGACGCAATGCCCACCCTTTCCCCTTACTGGCAAATCACGGGAACGCCTATCGGGGTGAATTTTGATGATCGCAATGCGATGATTGGGAAATCTCTCGCTCAACGCTTAAATTTGAAAATTGGCGATAACATCACCTTAAATAAAGGCAACGAAAAACATCATTTTCACATTAAAGCCATTGTGGAAAGCGGTGATGCCACGGACAATATGCTGATTGTAAACCTTGAATTCGCCCAGCAATGGCTAGATAAAACAGGCTTAATCACTAATGCACTTCTGAATGTGAAAAACGATCAAGGGCAAGTGAGCCAATTTGCACAACAATTACAACAGCAATATCCTGATTTAGCCATTCGCCCGATCTTGAAAGTATCCGCCTCTGAGGGGCAAATTTTGGATAAAATCAAAGGCTTAATGGGCTTGATTTCCGTTGTAATTCTCATCCTAGCCACCCTTTGCGTGAATACCACGCTAATCGCCATTGTGGGCGAACGTGCGAAAGAATTTGCCCTGCAAAAAGCCTTAGGTGCAAAACAGCAAGATATTATTAAGCAAATTGGCACAGAAATTTTACTTATCGCATTTTGTGCTATTGTCGTGGGGCTAATCTTAGGGTATTTGCTAGCACAAATTCTCGGCATCACCGTGTTTAAAGCCTATATTGATTTGCGCTTACCCGTTATTCCGATCACGATTTTCCTTTCGCTCAGCGTCGCTTTTATTGCGGTGATCGTGCCAACGCGGAGAGCATTAGAGATTCAAACAGCCAACGTATTAAAAGGCGAATAAAATGAAAAATTATGTGATTGAAACCCAACATTTATACAAACTTTTTGGACAAGTTACCGCCCTTGAAGGCATTAATATCCAAATTGCTGAAGGGGAATTTGTAGCCATTATGGGCGCTTCAGGCTCAGGCAAAACCACGTTAATGAACATTCTCACGGGCTTAGACACCGCAACCTCTGGAAAAGTGATTTTAGACGGCGTGGACGCGGCTCAGCTCGATGAAACGGGTCGCCAGCGTTTTCGTGCGGAAAAAATCGGCTTGGTTTTCCAACAATTCCACCTCATTCCCTACTTAACCGCACTAGAAAACGTCATGCTCGCGCAGCATTATCACAGCGTTGTTGATGAAGAAGCTGCCAAAGCAGTATTAGCTCAAGTGGGCTTGGCTCACCGTTTTGATCACCGCCCAAGCCAACTTTCAGGGGGGGAACAACAACGAGTTTGTATCGCACGAGCCTTGGTTAATCAGCCCCCTGTCATCTTCGCTGATGAGCCTACAGGAAATCTTGATGAAAAAAACGAAAAACTCGTTCTTGATCTGCTTACCGAACTCAACCAACAAGGCAGAACTATCGTGATGGTTACCCATAACCCCGAACTAGGCAAACTCACACACCGCACGATTTTCCTCCAACACGGAAAATTTTTGCGCGAAGAAGTGAATAATTCACATTGTTAAAGGAGAATAATTTAATGACAACAATAACAACCATCAAACAACTCACCCCAGCATTAAGTTTGCAGCAATATAATGAAATTCCCGTGATCGCATTAGATCACCAAGTGGGTAAAGCTTTGATCTCGCTTCAAGGTGCACATTTATTTAGCTGGCAGCCAAAAGGCACGCAGAAAGACGTACTTTGGCTGAGTGAAATTGAACCGTTCAAATTAGGCAATGCCATTCGAGGTGGCGTGCCAATTTGCTATCCTTGGTTTGGTGGAGCAAAATCCCCGGCACACGGTTATGCGCGCATCAGTTTATGGCAGCTCAGTGATTATGAAATTGAAGAAAACAAAGTGCGGTTGGAATTTTGCTTATTTTCTTCAGAGCATTTGATTGAAGCCAAAACCACAATGATCTTTAGCCAAGATTGCGAAATTATTTTTCAGCATTATGGCCAAGAACCTGCCCAACTTGCGTTGCACAGCTATTTTAATTTAAGCGATGTGGCCAATGTGGAAGTGCAAAACTTGCCAACAGAATGCTTCAACGCATTAACTCAACAGCAAGAAAATGTGCCTTCTCCCCGTTTAATTGATCAGCATATTGATTGCATTTATACGGTGCAATCCCCTGTTTCTCATCACATTGTCGATAAAGGGGACGGGCGTACAATTAATGTGGCACATCATAATGCAAGCAATGTAGTGCTGTGGAATCCTTGGCATAAAGCTACTGGTGGAATGAGCGAAACAGGTTATAAAACAATGGTTTGTTTGGAAAGTGCGAGAATTACTAAACTGTTAGAACAAGGGGCAAATTGCTCTGTCCGAATATCAGTTCATCCCTAAAATAAGAGAATTTAAATCCAAAATTAAGATCTTTTATCAAAATAAAAAGATACGAACTCATAGAATTCGTATCTTTACTCTATACATATAAAATGTGTCGCTATTTTTGTGGATAGTTATTTTTAACTTTAGTAATACTCTGAAAAATTTGTTTTACTTGATTATTAAATACGGCACTATCTAAAATACTTGCATTTCTACTAAACTCGAAATTATTTTTTCCTGGAAATGGTGTAACACTTTCATCTTGTAAACGAAATACTATAACATTTTTAGGTAATCTCTTGTCTAATCCTTGTTTTAAATACTGTTGATAACTACGATCTCCATAGGGTTCCGCCTGTTTATCATTGTCCATAATAAAAACATAAAGATTATTTGTTGTTTTGGCTAATGCTCCCATATATTTTCCCAACAAATCAATTCTAGGCATCATCAAAATAATCTCTGCACTTTTTGTAAGCTTATGAAGTTTATTATTAATTCGATAACCATTTTTAGCTAGCTCAAGCAATGCATCACTTTCATAACGTTCACCGAGAAAAACAATGGGAACATAAGGTTTACCCGTGATAAAGTCATACTTATATTGATTTTTCAAGTCATTAACTTCCTCTTGAGTCAATTCGTATGCTTTTTTATTATCTGGCACTTGTACCGTTTCAGTTGCATAAGCCGATGTTGCCGAAAAAAAAGCAGCAACCACAACAAAATAAAGTTGTTTATAGAAAATTTTAAACATTTATTACACCTTTTTCTTAAGAAGCCTTTTCTACAATTAATTGATAGATTGTGTTTTATTTCTGTTTCATCGCTGGAAATAAAATCACATCGCGAATTGACGGGGCGTTAGCAAAGAGCATTGCTAAGCGGTCAATACCTAAGCCCTCGCCAGCCGTTGGTGGCAAGCCGTGTTCAAGTGCAGTAACAAAATCCTCATCTTTGAACATTGCTTCATCATCACCCGCTTCTTTGGCAGCCACTTGGGCGTCAAAGCGTTCCGCTTGGTCTTCTGCATCGTTAAGCTCTGAGAAACCGTTACCAATTTCACGTCCGCCGATGAATAATTCAAAGCGATCGGTTACTTCTGGGTTTTCATCATTACGGCGTGCTAATGGCGAGATTTCCGCAGGGTGAGCCATTAAGAACGTTGGCTGAATTAAGTGATGTTCTGCCACTTCTTCAAAAATTGCATTGACGATCGAGCCTAAGCCCCAAGATTTTTGTACTTCAATGCCGAGTTTGGAAGCCAAGGCTTTGGCACGATCGAGGTCGTACAGATCCTCTTTCACGATGCCTTTATCTGCACCGTGTTTTAAGATCGCCTCGTGCATTGTGATTCGCTCGAACGGTTTGCCGAAATCAAATTCATAATCACCGTATGGCACAATGGTTGTGCCTAAAATATCCAAGGCTAACTTGCGTAACAACTCTTCGGTATTATCCATTAAATCGTGATAATCCGCATAGGCTTGATAGTATTCGATCATCGTAAATTCTGGGTTATGACGCACCGATACGCCCTCGTTACGGAAGTTGCGGTTGAGTTCAAACACGCGTTCAAAGCCTCCCACCACAAGGCGTTTGAGGTAAAGCTCAGGGGCAATACGCAGATACATATCAATGTCTAAGGCATTGTGATGGGTCACAAACGGACGTGCAGCCGCTCCACCGGGGATCACTTGCAACATTGGCGTTTCTACTTCAATAAAGCCTTTGCTGATGAAATATTCACGCATTCCTGCAATCACTTTTGAACGGATAATAAAAGTGCGGCGAGATTCTTCGTTAGAAATAAGATCCAAATAACGCTGGCGATAACGCATTTCTTGATCCGCAAGACCGTGGAATTTATCTGGCAACGGACGTAATGCTTTGGTTAAAAGCTGCACTTCGCTAGCGCGCACGGTAAGCTCATTGGTTTTGGTTTTGAATAGCGTCCCTTTCACGCCCACAATATCGCCCAAATCCCAGTTGCCCACGTCATCGGCATAAACGCCCTCAGGCAAGTTGTCGCGAGCAATATAAAGCTGAATACGACCGCTCATATCTTGTAAGGTAACGAAAGTCGCTTTACCCATAATACGGCGTGTCATAATACGCCCAGCCACTTTCACTTCCACATCTTGCTCTTTCAAGGCTTCGCCATCAACCTCATCATATTGTTGATGTAAATCCTGTGCAAGGGCATCACGGCGGAAGGTATTTGGAAACGCATTGCCTTTTTTACGCAATGCCGCTAATTTTTCACGGCGAACCAACATCTCACCGTTTAAATCTAATTCTTGGGTTTGTTCTGTCATTTTGTTTTACCTTTATTAAAAAATAAAATGTGTTTGATTTTGAGGTCAAAAATTGTGATCTTAATGTTTATTTTGCTTTTTCTACAATCATTTCAATAGTATCTTGAACGCTTTTTTCCAGCAATATTTTCATTTTTTCCACATCAGAAAAAGCATCGTAATACATTGGGCGATCTTCAAACTTTATTGTAGTCAGCGGATAACCTGCTTTGAGTAATTCTAAATTCAGTAAAAGCCGCCCAGTACGTCCATTTCCATCAATAAAAGGGTGGATACGTTCAAAAGCGATGTGAAACTCTGCTAATTTATAGAAAAAATCTTGCTCGTCTTTATCTTCATCTTTGCGGTGATAATTTTCTAAAATTTGTTCCAAGCGTAAACTGATTTCAAAAGGTTCAGCGGTTTTCACATCAGTATTTAGAATTTCAACAAGCTGCGTTCTAAATCCTGTTCTTTCTGGTTCAACCAATGCCTGAATCTCACGAATGGTACGCAAAGATAAAGGTTCTTGGGATTTCGCTAATTCAAAGACAAAATGCAATGCGCGATGATGATTTTCCACATCGCGAATATCTTTAAGGGGTTTTGATACGCCAAAACCGTCTTTTAAAACGGTAACCGTTTCCCCTAAAGTCAGACTATTATTCTCAATTTTATTGGAATGATAATTATAGAAATAAATCAAATCATCATTAATAAAGGGCAGAGCCTTGAGAATTTTGTTGATGTCATTCATTGTCATTTTGTCACCTTGAGCTTATAACCCAGCCTTCAAACTCGCCTCAATAAATCTGTCCAAATCACCGTCTAGTACGGCTTGGGTGTTGCGGTTTTCTACGCCAGTACGCAGATCTTTAATGCGTGAGTCATCAAGCACATAAGAACGAATTTGACTGCCCCAGCCAATGTCGGATTTGTTATCTTCCATTGCTTGTTTTTCGGCATTTTGCTTTTGCAGTTCTAATTCGTAAAGTTTGGCCTTGAGCTGTTTCATCGCCTGATCTTTATTTTTATGCTGTGAACGATCGTTTTGACATTGCACCACAATACCGCTTGGAATATGGGTAATTCGCACCGCACTTTCGGTTTTATTCACGTGCTGACCGCCCGCGCCAGATGCGCGATACACATCAATACGCAAATCCGCTGGATTGATTTCAATATCAATATTGTCATCAATTTCAGGATAAACAAAGGCAGCGCTGAAAGAGGTGTGGCGGCGATTGTTGGAGTCAAAAGGGCTTTTACGCACTAAGCGGTGAATCCCTGTTTCGGTGCGTAGCCAACCAAAAGCGTATTCCCCTGAAACGCGAATAGTGGCTGATTTTATCCCTGCCACATCGCCATCAGACACTTCCATTAGCTCCGTTTTAAAGCCTTTGCTTTCCGCCCAGCGAAGATACATTCTCAGTAGCATTTCTGTCCAATCTTGAGCTTCTGTGCCACCTGATCCTGCTTGCAGATCCACATAGCAATCGGCACTGTCGTGTACACCGCTGAACATTCGGCGAAATTCAAGCCCTGCGAGTTTTTGCTCAAGCTCGTCTAATTCGGCAACGGCTTCGTTGAAAGTGGCTTCGTCTTCCGCTTCAATGGCGAGTTCAAGCAAGCCGTCCACATCATCTAACCCTTGTTGCAAATTGTTGATGGTATTCACCACGCTTTCAAGGCTGGCACGCTCTTTGCCTAAGGCTTGGGCTTTTTCTGGCTCGTTCCACACATCGGGCTGTTCCAGCTCGGCATTCACTTCTTCTAAACGTTCGACTTTACTATCAAAGTCAAAGATACCCCCTGAGGGTTAAAGTGCGGTCAGATAAATCCGCAATTTTGTTTTTTATGGGATTAATTTCAAACATAAATCCTATTTCTATTTGTTAAGAATTAAAGGGCGAATTATATGCTATTTTCAGCAAATTGGATAGGTCAATTATCTGAATGCCTTTTCCTATTAGCTTGTTGCAAGGGCTTGTGATAAAATCCGCCCACGTTCAAATGGAATCAGATTTAGGAACAAAAATGAAAAAAATAATGACCGCACTTTCTTGTGCTGTGTTATCCCTTTCTGCAGCGGCAAGCGACAGCCAAATCGAAGCCCAGTTAAAAAAATTAGGCGTTTCGCAAATGGAAATTAAGGCTTCGCCGATTAATGGAGTAAAAACTGTCGTGAGCAACGAGGGGATTTTCTATGCCTCTGAAGACGGCAAATATGTCATTCAAGGGCAACTCTACGAATTAACGGATAAAGGCCCTGTGGATTTAACAGGTAAATTTTTACTTGATAAATTAAATAGTTATAAAAATGAAATGATCGTTTACCCTGCCAAAGATGAAAAATATGTGGTTACGGTGTTTATGGATATTACCTGCCATTACTGCCATTTATTGCACGAACAAATCAGCCAATACAACGATTTAGGCATTACGGTGCGTTATCTGGCATTTCCGCGTGGCGGTTTAAATTCCAACACGGCGAAGCAAATGGAAGCCATTTGGCAAGCGAAAGATCCCGTAAATGCGTTAAACGAAGCGGAAAAAGGCAACTTGCCGAAAACCTTGAAGAATGCGGAAATGGTGAAAAAACATTATGAGCTAGGCATTCAATTTGGCGTGCGTGGAACACCAAGCATTGTATTGCCAAATGGCGAATTAATCGGCGGTTATTTACCGCCAAAAGAATTGCTCAAAGCCTTACAAGCACAACAATAAAAGTGCGGTCAGATTTTTTCGCATTTTTTACTTGATTGGTTTGACGGGCGGAGGATAGCCTTTCGCCCTTATCTAATCAGAGTAAATCCGTGTTTATACGTCCGACCGAAAAGAGAGAAATCGCAGCAAAATTCGCAGTTATGAATAAAGCAATCCAACGCCGTCCTATCACCACTGAACAGCCCCTTTGCGATCACCCATTGCTTGATCGCCTTTACCGTGCTCGGCAAATAAAAACACCGCAACAATTAGACCGCACTTTGAAAGCGATGCTTTCACCCCATCAACTTTTAGGAATGGAGAAAGCAGTGGTGTTGCTGGCGGAAGCTCGAATGGCACAAAAACGCATTGTCATCGTGGGGGATTTTGATGCGGACGGAGCAACCAGCACCGCACTCACCGTGTTGGCATTGCGTCAGCTTGGTTTTCAGCAGGTGGATTACCTTGTCCCCAACCGTTTTGAGCAGGGCTACGGGCTGAGCGTTGAGGTGGCAAAACTGGCGTTGGAAAAAAACGTTGAAGTGCTGATCACGGTGGATAACGGTATTTCTTCCTTTGAGGGAGTGAAATATTTAACCCAACAAGGCGTGCAAGTGCTGATAACGGATCACCATTTACCCGCTGAAACCTTGCCCGAAGCGGACGCCATTGTGAACCCTAATTTACCCCAATGTGCTTTTCCCTCGAAATCCTTAGCGGGTGTTGGCGTTGCGTTTTATGTAATGTTGGCATTGCGCGCTAAGCTGCGAGAGCTGGGCGTTTTTGATGTGAAAACCCAGCCCAATTTTACCGATTTGCTGGATTTAGTCGCCTTAGGCACAATTGCCGATGTTGTGCCGTTGGATCAAAATAACCGCATTTTAGCCTATCAAGGGTTGCAACGAATCCGAGCGGGGCGTTGTCGCTATGGCATTCAAGCCTTGGCGGAGGTGGCAAATCGCGATCTGAGCCGTTTCAGTGCGTCAGATTTAGGCTTTGCCATTGCGCCACGTTTAAATG
Organism: Avibacterium paragallinarum; assembly: GCF_011765605.1. NCBI lineage: Bacteria > Pseudomonadati > Pseudomonadota > Gammaproteobacteria > Pasteurellales > Pasteurellaceae > Avibacterium > Avibacterium paragallinarum. The sequence goes on along the minus strand of NZ_CP050316.1, from coordinate 694,435 downwards.
CCGCAGGGCGGTTGGACAATATGTCGGTAGGCGTGGAATTGTTATTGGCTGAAGATATGCCCTCCGCCCGTGCTTTGGCATTGGAGCTAGACGGCTTAAATCAAACCCGCAAAGAGATTGAACAGGGAATGAAGCTCGAAGCCTTAGAAATCTGCCGAAAACTGACCGCACTTACCCCACCATTACCCACTGGCATTGTGCTGTATCAGGCGGATTGGCATCAAGGTGTATTGGGGATTTTGGCTTCAAGATTGAAAGATCAGTTTCACCGCCCCGTGATTGCCTTTGCACAGGATCAAGCAGGCGTGCTTAAAGGCTCGGCACGCTCCATTGAGGGGCTGCACATTCGTGATGCGTTGGAACGGTTGCATTCTCGCCACCCTGACATCATTTTGAAATTTGGCGGACACGCAATGGCAGCGGGATTGAGCATTCAAGAAGAAAAATTTAGTGATTTTCAACGCCTATTTAACGAGGTGGTGGAAGAGTGCTTAGACGAAAAAGATCTACAAGGCATTGTGTGGACGGACGGCGAACTGGCAAGCCAATTTATGAATTTGGATACTGCCGAGCTTCTCAAACAATCAGGACCTTGGGGACAAGCCTTCCCCGAGCCAACGTTTGACGGCGAATTTAAATTGCTTCAGCAACGTTTAGTGGGGGAAAAGCACCTCAAAATGATGCTTGAGCCGCAAAATGGCGGGCCATTGCTTGATGCCATCGCGTTTAATGTGGACACCCGTTATTACCCCGATCTTTCGCTGAAAAAGGTAAAACTGGCATATAAGTTAGACGTAAATGAATATCGTGGACAACGCAATATTCAGTTGTTAGTAGATTATATAGAACCTTTGGCATAGGCAGGGCAAATGTGGCGTTTACGTTTTCCCACGATATGCTCGAAATATCGTACAAAATTATACCAGACATCGCAGTATTAGACTTTTAATTAACAAATAACGACAAGAGAAAAAGAATGAAAATAGGCATTGTTGGAGCAATGGCACAAGAAGTCGCCACCTTAAGCTCGCAAATGGAAAATAAAACCACCACTCAAATTGGTGGTGCAACCATCTATCAAGGCAAAATTAACGGCAAAGAGGTCGCCTTATTGCAGTCGGGCATTGGCAAAGTGGCAGCCGCAATGGGAACTACGGCATTATTACAACTGGCTCAACCTGATGTCATCATTAACACGGGATCAGCGGGCGGCGTGGCTCAAGGGCTTAAGGTGGGCGATGTGGTGATTTCCACCCAAACCGCACACCACGATGCCGATGTTACGGCGTTTGGCTACGAAAAAGGACAACTTCCTGCTTGCCCCGCACGCTTTAATTCTGATGAAAAACTGACCGCACTTGCTTTACAAGTGGCACAAGCACAAGGGCAAAATGTCCACCAAGGGTTGATTTGCTCAGGGGATAGCTTTATTCACGGCGGAGAAGCCTTAACACAAATTAAGCACGATTTCCCTGATGTCATCGCGGTGGAAATGGAAGCTGCCGCAATCGCCCAAGTTTGCCACGCTTTCAAGGTGCCATTTGTGGTGGTACGTGCCATTTCTGACGGCGGTGATGGAAAAGCCAGCATCTCTTTTGAAGAATTTCTTCCGCTCGCTGCCAAACAATCTTCCGCAATGGTGTTGGCGATGATCGATAAACTGTCATAAACATTCCAGATTAAAGCCTTAGTGATTATCTAAGGCTTTTGATTATGTTTAAAATCCTATATCTATAGTATGACTTATGCCTTTATCAATAAAAAACTAAGGTCGTATGTTTTCTCCAGAAAGAATAATCTCAACACGTCTATCTGGTTGTAAACAATGGATTAACGCTTTCGTCGCTTTACTCCCTTTACAATGTGTTGTAATAGGATTGTCTTCACCTTGAGAAGTTACTGTCATATTTTTATTCAACCCCTGAGCTTTCAAATAATTTGCAATTGACTCTGCTCGTTTTAATCCTAGTTGCTTATTGTATTGCTGACTTCCTAAACGATCGGTATGTCCGATCAAAGCAATATGTTTAATATGAGAATGCTCTATTTTCATCAAAATATTATCAATTTTGTCACGTTCTTTTGGTAATAAATCAGGTAGTGTGGATTTATTAAACACAAATAGTGCATCAGTATTAAGTTTGAATGTTGTTGTAACCGATTTCGGACTAGGCAAATTGTATTTTATTCCCAGTGTACCGCGGTATCCATAGAAACGTTCACGTTTTCCAAACGCCTGTTCATAACGAATATCAGCATAAAAGACGATATTTGCTTTTAAAGGGAATTGAATACCTATTCCCGCATCCCACCACGTTGTCACATAACGGGAATTTATCGGAAGATTATTCACATAAGCGGTATATTGATGTTTAAAATCGTGCCAAATACTCGCCGTTGCATATATCGTTTTTTGCTCTCTTTGTCCACGATTGCTCATTATATTATATGCCCCTCTAACCCCAACACGACCAAGCAAACGATGGACTTTCGGAAAAGTGATTTCTGTATCATCCAGTTTAATATTTTTCAACGAAAGGAATTGATAAATTAGCTGCGATTGTGGTTCAAGCACCCAATAATTCTTATCTTGTCCTGATGAGTAAAACCTTAATGCTTTTCCTATTTCCGCTGATACCATTAACCCCAACGCCGGATTCACCACTCGAGTGTCATTCAAGTTAGAAAAATATTGATTACGAAAATAAGATAATTGCCCAACGAGATCAAGATAGTTTCCATTTTTTCCATAATGCGTATGTGCTATTCCTAAATGAAAATGATGAGAAATAAGTTTTCCAACAGTTGTATTGTGCGACGCTGCATAATCTAAATGGCTCGTTGCTCTGCTATATCCACCAAATATACCCGTTAGAGAATATTCTCCACCAGCGTTTTTTACAACCTTATCTTTGCCTAACTGAACCCCATAATTACGCATTGTCAATTCTCCCAATTTATCTGATGTTTGCGTAAACATCGCGTGATTCAATAAACGCCCCCATGTTTGTGATGAAATCCCCTCTACTCCTTGGTAAACACCACGACGCTCATTCAATGTTCGAATACCATCTAGCCCTTGAGCTAAATTAATTTGAGACATAAGAACAACAGGGCTTAGATTGTGTTTATCAACAGCAACGGGTGTATCTTTATCTATAACTTTATCTATATCCTTATCTATAACTTTATCTATATCCTTATCTATAACTTTATCTATATCTGTATTTGTATCTGTATCATTTTTTTCGCCAGTACTAACAGTGGTAGAGATATCACCAGTCTCTTTAGTGTTAGTAGTTTCAGTAGGTTCAGGTTTAGGTTCAGAGTCAGCTTTAGGATCATCGGTAGGATCATCGGTAGGTTCAGCGTCAGGTTCAGCGGTAGGTTCAGCGTCAGGTTCAACAGGTTCAACAGGTTCAACAGGTTTAGGTTCAGGTTTATGTTCAGTTTCAGGTTTATGTTCAGTTTCAGGTTTATGTTCAGTTTCAGGTTTATGTTCAGGTTCAGTTCCAGGTTCAGTTCCAGGTTCAGGTTTAGCGTCAGGTTTAGATGTAGGTTCAGCGTCAGGTTTAGATTTAGGTTCAGCGTCAGGTTCAACACTAGGGGCAGGGTCCCCCCCAGTAGGGGTACCAGGATCATTAGTATTGCCAGAAACACCTACATTACCAGTAACCCCCTCCTCATGTCCTGGCTTAGAATCATTTCTATCACAACAAACTTCCACTTCATTTCCCCTAGTAGGTTTTGCTGGAGGATTTTGGTCGGCTGGTGGGTTATGGCTTCCTGTAGGTTCAACTGTAATACCAGAATCAATAGGGGCAAACAATTCTGAGTTTTCAGATTGATCTTGAGAAATACGTTTATAAGACATTGTAGAACTTTTCTCTCTAGCATTTGGGCAGTTACCTTTATCGTCCTTGTCTCGACGACAATCTTCAACCCTAAAACCTTGCGTGGTAATGTTCTGCCCAAGACAATCTGGATTAGCTGTTTGCTGATGTTTTTTCTCTCCAATATATTGGTAACAATTCTCTGGGTAACAGCCCCTAATCTTTTCTTTGCCTATTTGTTCCTTTTTGCAATTCTATAATTCTTCATTAGACGCCCTGCATTCAAAATAATGCATTGCGTCGCTTTTTTCCTCTTGAGTAGCATATACATTAAATGTCATAAATATTACTGAACAGCTAGCAAGTAATATCATCCGAAACACAGTTATGAGATAAATTTTCATTTCACCACCTTAAATACAGTAACAAATTGCTTACAATTATATCAAATACTACCATAGAGGTATATCACTAAATAAAACTGTAAAAAAATAACCGCACTTTATTTGGATAAGAGGTGAAATAAAATACTCTCTTTACGCTTTTTTCAAGAATTCAGATTTTAGTGAAAAACTTTGTCCATCAATTTTACAATCCACATTATGATCACCATCAACCAAACGAATATTTTTCGCTTTCGTGCCTTTTTTCAACACGATAGACGAACCTTTCACTTTCAAATCTTTAATTAAAATCACGCTATCCCCATCTTGTAACGGATTACCGTTACTGTCTTTGACGATTTTCTCATCACTTTCTGCTTCCTCATTGCCCGACCATTCATAAGCACAATCAGGGCAAACAAAATTGGCTCCATCGTAATAAACATATTCGCCTTGACATTTCGGGCAGATTGGTTGTTGTTCCATTTTTTCCTCATAAATAATTAAAGTCTATTTAAACAATTAGTTAGTTCGTATTACTAATACTTAGCAAGCAGTATAGCAAAGAAATCCATCGCCCCATAAGCATTTTTCAGGTGCCAGACACACTAATTTTCGTTACACTACAATTTTTTAAACTAAGGAAGAGCAAATGAAGAAATATTCGTTATTAGTTAGCCTCACTACATTACTATATACCACCTACTCACCAGCCCATAATATTCAACTTAATGCGTTATTACCTGCTGTAACGGTAGCAGACAAAGGTGAATTACTTATTGAAAATCAAGAAATTAATACAAAGCCTTGGACTGTAAGTCAGTTAAATGGCAAAGTTCGCATCATACAACATATTGCAGGACGCAGTGCCGCAAAAGAAAAAAATCAGCCATTAATGGATGCGATTAAAACTCAGCATTTCAATGGGCTACATTATCAAACCACCAATATTATTAATTCAGATGATGCGATTTTCGGTACTGGGGCTTTTGTTCGAAGCAGTGCAGAAAAAGCCAAGAAAGAAAATTCCCATAGTCAAATTGTGCTAGATAATCAAAGTGCGGTGAAAAATGCGTGGCAATTAAAAGAAAAAGACAGTCTGATCGTGGTGCTAGATAAAAATGGGAAAGTTAAATTTGTACAGGAAGGTAAACTTTCCCCCGCTCAAATTAATGAAGTTTTGAGCTTAGTGAATACCCTGTTGAAAAATAACTAAACAAATGTGCCGATTTTGGCACATTTCTCCCCAAACACCTTTCTTATTGCATTCCTTAAGATTCATTCACCTCTTTCTTATCCTACATACCATATTCGAAAGACGATTTAAAAAGAAGACAATACCACAAAACTTATTGAAACGATAACTGTTATCAATTAAAATTCATCTCCCTTTATTTTGCATTCTCAGTAACAAGGAAATATTGTGTTTGAATTAAATTCGGTATCGTTTGCCTTAGCCGAAAAAGTTTTATTACAGCCGATTTCGTTACAATTCAACACAGGTAAAATTTACGGCATTATTGGGCCGAACGGTTCGGGGAAATCCACGTTAATTAAGCTACTTGCCCGTCAGCAGGCGGTAACCAGCGGGGAGTTGCGTTTTGCACAGCGTCCCATTCAGCAATGGAAAAGCAAAGCATTTGCCCGTGAGGTGGCGTATTTGCCTCAAAATCTCCCGCAGGCGAGTAATTTAACGGTGAAAAATTTGCTTCAAATGGGGCGTTATGCGTGGAATGGGCTGTTAGGACGCACCCCAAAGCAAGATGAACAAGCCATTCAAAACGCGTTGCAATGGACGAATATGCAAGCCTATGCCGATCAATTTGTGGACACCCTTTCAGGCGGTGAACGCTCTCGTGTGTGGCTGGCAATGTTATTGGCACAGCAAAGCCGTTTTTTGTTATTAGATGAGCCTTTAGCAGCATTAGATATTGCCCATCAAGTGGAAGTAATGCAACTGATCGAAAAATTGGTGAAACAGCTGAATTTAGGGGTAATCATCGTGATCCACGACATCAATCTTGCCGCCCGTTTTTGCCATCAGCTTATCGCCTTACAAAGAGGCAGATTATTAATGCAGGGTTCACCGCAAGAAATAATGACCCCCAAAGCCCTCGCACAGATTTATCACATTGATTTGCAAGTGCAATCTCACCCTATTGACCACGTTCCAGTGGCATTTTTCTAGAGGCGATGATGAATATTCGGGCTGTTTTCTTCTCATTGCAGTTAATGCTAATTTCGTTGCCGAGCTTTGCAATGCAGAGTGTTGCGATGCCAAAGGTTGCCACCTTAGATTGGACGATCGCCGAAACCTTGCTCGGACTAGGCGTAACGCCCGTTGCCGTAGGCGATAAACAAAGCTATCAAAACTGGGTGAGCAAACCCGCCTTACCACAAAGTGCGGTGGATTTAGGCACAAGATTACAGCCGAATAAAGAACTGCTCGCCCAGCTTGAGATCGAACATTTCCCCAATGGCGATATGTATTTCGCTACCGCTCAAGCCAATTTGCCTTATTTGTCGCCAGTGAAAGCGGTTGAGCGAGTGAATTTTTATCAAGCAGGAGATTTTTGGCAAAATCAGTTAAATGCCACCCGCCAACTGGCACAAAATGTTGGCGTTGATCCCCAGCCTTTAATTAGCGAAACCGAAGCGATTTTCGCCGCTCACAAAGCACAGCTTGCTCCATTTCAGCCTCGTCCATTATTGATTGTGCAATTTATTGATGCCCGTCATTTGCGTGTGTATGGCGAACAAAGTTTGCCGGGAGCGGTGCTAAGCCATTTAGGCTTGCAAAATGCGTGGCAACAAGCAGTGAATTTATGGGGTTTTAGTCAAATCAGCCTCAATCAACTGGCACAGTTCCCTAATGCGAAGCTCGTGGTGATAAAACCCTATCCTCAGAATGTACCAACTGAACTGGCAAATAACAGCTTATGGAAGCAGTTACCCTTGGCGAAAGATCCGTTGATTTTACCTGCCATCTGGACATTTGGGGCATTGCCCTCCGCTCAGCGTTTAGCGGTGGCATTAAGTCAAGGGTTGCAAAATGCCCATAACCAGCAGGGAGAAGCACAATGGTAAAATGGCATATCCCCTCGTTAGTGATGAGCTTAGCCTTAATCGCCTCTGGACTATTGGCGGTGTTGCTGAATGAAATGAATGATCCTGAGATCAACCAATTATTGATTTTTAATTTTACTTTGCCCCGTGTGTTAATGGCGATCTTAGCAGGGGCGAGCTTGGGGGCGGCGTCCTTACTATTACAACAAATAATGAACAATCCCCTTGCCTCAGACAGCACCCTCGCCGTAAGCGGTGGCTCGCAATTCGCGTTGTTTGTCGCCACGTTATTTTGCCCGAGTTTATTGCAAATCGGCACAACGCCCGTTGCCTTTGCTGGGGCATTGTTCGCTTTGGGCTTGGTGTTATTCCTTGCGTGGCGACAAATGCTTTCGCCGTTGCTTATCGTGTTGGCTGGGTTGGTGGTGAGCTTCTACCTCGGAGCATTTTCTTCGCTGTTAATTTTATTTTATCCCGAAGAAAGCCGTGGCTTGTTGGTGTGGGGCAGTGGCTCGTTGGTGCAAGAAAGTTGGTATGATAGCCTTACCCTATTGCCCCTTTTATTGCCTGCGATCGTGGGAATGCTGTTGCTCAGCCCCACTTTACAAATTTTGCAACTGCAAGAAAGCAACGCTCAAAGTTTAGGCGTGAATGTGAAAAAAATCCGCTTGCTTGGTGTGTTACTGGCGGCGTATTTAGTGGCGATTATCGTCAGCCGTGTGGGAATGATCGCCTTTATCGGTTTAGCCGCCACCACCATTGCACGCCAATATCGCAGTGCGGATTTCCGAACTTTATTGTGGCGAAGTGCCTATTTTTCGGGCGTGCTATTATTGATCGCTGATTTAACCTTGCAACTGATCGAAAAACAATGGGGCGTAGGCTTGCCGACTGGCTCGGTTACCGCATTATTCGGCACGCCGTTGCTGTTGTGGCTAGTGTTTCGTCATCACCAACAATATGGGCGAGTGGTGGACAGTTCGCCCCTTGGGCAAAATGCGTGGAAAAAAACATCATCAAAAAGCACCGCACTTTTACTTGGCTTGCTCTGCCTTGCGGGGCTATGTTCGCTGTGGTTCGCACAAGGTCGCCACGGCTGGCAACTTGAATTAAACGAAACCCTCTTCGTTTTGCGTTTTCCGCGTTTGGCTTATGCCCTTTGTGCGGGGCTAATGCTCGCCTTGGCGGGGACAATTCTGCAACGCCTCAGCCACAACCCAATGGCAAGCCCTGAATTATTAGGCATTACCTCGGGTGTGAGCTTTGGCGTAATGCTAGCCATTTTTGTCGCGGGTGCAATGGCGATCAGCCAATATGCGTTGTGGGGGGCATTCGGTGCATTGAGCATTGTCAGCCTGATTTGGTGGATCAACCGTAAAAACGGCTTGCAACCCGATCAAGTGTTGCTCACAGGAATTAGCATTTCCGCCTTATTTGGCGCCGTGCAACGCATACTTATCGCTAGCGGCGATCCCAGAGCGTGGCAATTATTAAGCTGGGGTTCGGGGTCGACCTATTACGCCAGCAATGAGGTAGCAATCCCTATGCTGATTATCACAGTGGCACTTTTCGCCTTGAGTTTCATTTTTATTCGCTGGCTAGATTTACTCAGCTTAAATAGCGTAGTGGCTCAATCCCTTGGCGTGAACCTCGTACAATCGCGTAGCATTTTGTTTTTATTTGCCATCTTACTCACCTTGCTCGCCACTTTAATTGTGGGATCGCTCAGCTTTATCGGCTTGCTCGCTCCCCATTTGGCATACAGCCTTGGCTTCCGCCAAAGCAAAACACAGCTACTTGCCGCAGGCATATTAGGTGGCACGGTGATGATAATGGCAGATTGGCTCGGGCGACAATTATTGTTCCCTTATGAAATCCCGGCGGGCTTGGTTGCCACCTTGCTCGGTGGAACGTATTTTTTATGGCTGATGAAAAAAATCTAGCCATTGGCTTGACGGGAAAAGGCGTGCGTAAGCCTTGTTTTGCTGAACGTATCGGATTCGCTCAATGAAATTCGCTGTAATGCAAAATATTGTTCCAAAAGCTAAAAAGTTATCGCCGTTTGCTTTCAACGGTTGAAATTGAACGGCAATATGGCGGAATTTTACACCGCACTTTGAAAATAGAGGTAGAAAAGTGCGGTCAGAAAATTCCACGTTTTTTTATTTACAAAATAGGAGACATCAAATGAAAAAACTCACTCATCTCGCCTTAGTATGTGGCTTGGCGTTCCCTCTGGCAGGGCAAGCACACGATTTATGGGCATATGCACAACAAGCGGAAGCGGGCAAAGATTTGCTTGCGGTGCTTGGCTATGGCGATCGTTTTCCTGAAGGGGAAAAAATTGCTGAGGGGCGTTTAAATATTTTAAATCCGCTGGTGTTGCACAGTGCGGACGGCAAAAGCACTACCCTCACCCAAAAGGGCGAAAATTTTCACTATGTAACCACCAGCCCGTTGGCGAAAGCGGAATACAAAATTTCGGGCAGCTATAAACCGACATTTTGGTCGAAAAATGACAACGGCTGGAAGCGTGAAAATCTCACTCAAATGAAAGATGCCAATTACTGCGAAGAATCCAGTATGTTCGCTTCAACCTATGTGAACACGGGCGTTGATGTGAGCGACTTTGCCATTGCCCCAGTGGGATTACCGTTGGAAATCGTGCCATTGGTTGATCCAACCACGCTAAGCCCGATGGAAGTATTCCCCGTACAAGTGTTGTATCAAGGTCAGCCAGCAAAAGGCGTGAGCGTGATCGGCACAACCAACGAATTTACCAAACTTGATGAAAAAGCCGTTTACGATCACCGTGAACCACAAGCTTTCTCTGGCAAAACGGACGCTCAAGGCAAGGTGAATTTCATTCCTGCTTTAGCGGGGACTTGGAAAATCAAGGCAATTTATGAAATGGATTACCCAGATCAAAAAGTGTGCCAAAAACGTAAACTTTATAGCACTTATACCTTTAAAGTGAACAAATAATTTTATTTTCGTGGGGCGGAAACGCCCCTTATTTAAGCTGTAACTTGTAGTAAATTAAGGACTATTTATGCCAAAAGCTGTTTTTAAATTATCCCTTTTATCCACCGCACTTTTACTCGCCTCGCAAAACCTTTGGGCGGAAGAGTTGGAGGCAATTGATGTTGTTGGATCGGTATCCAAAACTGGCAAGGTGGATTATTTATCGCCTAGAACAACGGAAGTGTTAGACCAAACGATGATAGCGGATAAAGGCTATCAGCAAGTTGATGAAATTGGTCGTTATCAAGCAGGCGTATTAAGTCAGCCTTTTGGTGGAGATATTGATACCAATGACTGGATTAAAATACGTGGATTTTCTCCAACGATTCGCCTTGATGGAACAACGATGTATGATTTTGGGTTTTATCATTGGCAACCGAATATTTATGGATTAGAAAATATCGAAATCGTCAAAGGTGCTGATTCATTAACTTATGGGGTAGCCAATACAGGAGGATTAATCAATCTAATTAGTAAACGTCCCCATAAAAATAAAGTTGGTCAGGGAGAAGTAAAATTCACTTCAGGTGATCATCATCAAATAGGTTTAGCCACTGATTATACAGGGCAAATTAGTGATAATTTACGTTATCGAATTGTTGCTGATTACCTACACCATAATGGTGAACCTAAAGGAAGTTATTTAAATACTTACTACCTTGCACCAAGCCTCTCTTGGGATATTACAGAGAATACAAATTTAACGCTACTAGCTAGCGTTCAGCACGATAATGGCGTACCATCATCTGGTTTTTTCCCAAGCTATGAGATAATGAAAAAAGGTGGTTTTTCAAGTAAAACGAATTTTGCAGAAAATGTTGATGAATACCTAAGACGCAATCAATTAAGCATCGGTTATGAATTTACACATAAATTTAACGATGACCTGATTTTTAACTCAAATTATCGTTATGCTTACAGTAATAAAGATCAATTTAGTGCCTCTTTAGGATGGGATTACCAAAATTTATCCACAATGCTTGCTCGCGGGAAAACATTTACTCATACTTTAGACAACAATCTCAGCAAAACGTGGAAATATGAAAATATTAAAAATACATTGGTAGCTGGATTTGATTATTCTTATGCTAAAAATGTGGCTGCAAATGGGTATGGCGTTGTGCCTTTAACAAATCTTTATGGTAACTATCCAACGGCGACAGCACCATTTTCGGCATTAACCCCTTATACCAATAAAGACCGACAATTAGGTATTTACCTACAAAACCATTTTCGTTTTGATAATAAATGGCTAGTGAATTTAGGTATTCGCCGTGATTTTGCTAAAGGTGATTATCAAAGCACTAGGGGGGAATCCTATGAAGTAAAACACAATACCTATTCAGCAGGTATTATGTATGTCGCAGAAAACGGCTTAGCTCCCTATTATAACTATTCTGAATCGTTTAAACCGCTTCCAAGCACTAACGTAAATGGAACTTTCGTAAGGTATAAACCTTATGAGGGGCAACAACACGAATTTGGATTAAAATATTTACCTACCTTTATTGATGGGAAATTTTCCATTGCCTATTTTAATTTGAAAGAAAAAAATGCGTTAGTGAGCAATACGGTTAATGGCGTGGCAATCCAAACTCAATCTGGAAAACAAACCAGCAAAGGAATTGAGCTGCAAGCTGATGTAAATTTAGCAGAAAATCTTTCCGCACTTTTATCTTATACCCATATCAAAGCAATAACAGATAAAGGTAGTGCTGTTCGCACGGCAATCATTCCTCGTAACACTTATTCTGCTTATCTAAATTATCACTTCACTGATACCTTACTATCGGGTTTACAAATTGGTAGTGGAATTCGATATGTTGGCACAAGCACTAATGGGGTAAGTGAAGAAAAAATTCCACCTTACACATTGGTCGATATGATGGCGAAATATGATTTTGCTCAGAATTGGTCTATCCAAGCGAATATTTCTAATCTTGCCAATAAGAAATACGTCAGTGCTTGTGATGCTTATTGGTGTTATATGGGTGAAGGGCGTAAAATTACGGCAAATGTTACTTACAAATTCTAAGCCTTACTCTTGAAAAGGGCTGAAAGTTATCAGCCCTTTTTTGTACGCTTAAATAACCCTCAGTGCTAACATACTCTACATTGGTAAAAGTGTAACCCAAAACGGTTCCCTTTATTCAGGGGCTAGCGTCCCATCAGCCACCGTGGTGGATTTAATGGCTCGCTACCCATTTACCCCAAGCTGGTTCGTGCAACTGAATGTGGAAAATGTCGGCAACCGCCGTTATTTAGCAGGCTGCGATTACTATTGCTACTACGGTGCAGAGCGTAATATTAATGCCTCGGTTTCTTATAAATTCTAGAATGTTTATCAATGTATAAAAAATCCGCACGGAAACGTGCGGTTTTTCAAATTCATTCAAAAAAATACTGCATTACCCTATTCTTAGTATGTTCTTCTGTTCGATGCCATAGTTTATTTAGAACTTAGGAAACTACCATAATCACAAAAAAAGTGCGGTGAAAAAATGACCGCACTTTTATCCTGGCTAAGCAATGAAAAATGCTCACTTAATCTTGTGGCTTATTCGCCATTATTTCAATAATTTGCACATCGGTATGTTGCATACTTTTACAAGCAATCGCACATAAATTATCAATACTTTGATCCACACAGTGATCCACTATGCCTTCATTTCCTGTAACACCGGTTTGGTTCATTGCCATCAGCACGGATTTATAGGCTGAAGTCACACTGGTTGAAACTTTCATCGCACAGCTATTCGCTGCACCATCACAAATCATTCCGCTAATATCACCAATCATACTGCTGATTGCCATTGCTGCCGTATCAAATTTATTGGTGAGTAGGTAAGAAATCCCCGCACAACTTCCCATCGCTGCCGTTGTTACGGCACAAAGGGCAGAAAGTTTCGGTAATTTGCTATGAATAAAAATCGCCATTAGATGCGATAAAAATAATGCTCTAATTCGTTTCTCTTCATCAGCTTGAATGTGATCGGCAACCACAACCACAGGCATTGTCGCTGTAATCCCCTGATTTCCCGATCCTGAATTACTCATCGCGGGAAGTGTTGCTCCGCCCATTCTGGCATCGGACGCGGCGGTGGTGTTAATCATTATGCGGGAAAGCAAGTCATCTGACATTAAGCCATCGCCAATATGCTTTTGTAAGGTTCGCCCAATGTGTAAACCGTAATCATTGCGAAGCCCTTCCGCTGATAATGCCGCATTAAGTTTTTCCGCTTGGAGGATAAATTTGATCTTTTCTAATTCAATTTGTGTAGCAAAATCAAAAATATCTTTGGCTTTTAATTGGTTGAACATTGCATAAGGATCGATCTGCTGTGCTTGGCTTTCTTCCGCTTTAAACAACACATCGCCATTTTTTTCAATCAGAATAATATTCGTATGTTGCCCTTGAATAACCACTCTCACCCAATCTTCACCCGCATAAATCGTGGATTCGGCATACAGAATTTGGTCGGTCTGCTTAATGCTTACTTTTACTTTATGTTGCTGAAGTAATTGTTTCGCTTGTTCAACCTGTTCTGGGGTAATTTTCTTCAACACTTCTAAGCCCCCAGAGGCATCACCACCTAACGCCAACGAAATCGGTTCTGTACAGCCTAAAGCAGGAACCACATCTTGTTGAACAATATCAATTAGTGCGGTTTCAAAATTTCGTAAATTTTCGTTCATCGTAAGCTCCTACATTAATGCTAAGAATGGTGAAAGGCACAATAAAATACCAGTAATAATAATGATGTAAAGCCCTATTCCTTTATATTTATGCAACATTGGCACTTTGTACACTAAATAAGCTGGAATAAGGCAACCAACTAAACCAAAAATCGGGCTACAGATTGAGGTGAAACTCAATACTGGAGCATTCAATACAATCGCTCCCCAAGCAAGTAAAATCGCCGCCAACATAATGCCTTTCGCAACCCATTTATGATTAATTTTTTCAGCGGGCATAAAACGCTGTAGCATATTCAATACAATACCTTGTGTTGCTTCGTGGAAACCAAGATATACGCCAAAAAAGGCGGTCATTACAGCAAAAATATTTAAAATCATTCCAACATAAGTTGCCCAGGAACCAGGGAAAAATTGAGCCACAATGGCTAATGCAGAAATATTTTGTTCATAAGCTTTGAGTGCTTCTTCTTTCCCCATTGCGAGAGTAAAAGAAACAGCATAGAAAAACACAGAGGTAAATAAAACCAAAAATGCAATATTCATCGCACGCAACGCTTTACGACGGGCAATTTCAGGATCTTGTTCTCTGGAACGGTATGAAATCACCATTGGACTGAGTGTTTGAATAAATAAAATTGAAGTAAGCGTAAAAGGCAAGGTAATAATGGCATTTTTAATTAATAGCCCTGTTTCAGGCAAGGCTCCGATATTCGCCAAGTGCCACATACCGATCATTGAAAAACCTAGTGCAATCACCACGAAAAGTTTAGTAAGCACCATAAAACTCGACAGTTTAAATAATAATTGCTCGCCGCGTGAAGCAATCGCTACTAAAAAACAAATAATCATTAAACCATAAAATGGATTTTTTGATAGTAGCTCATCTGTCAGCCCAAAGGTCTGTAAATAAGAAGCACTGTCATTAGTGATCGCGGTGGAATAAACAAACATCCAAATAATTAACATCACAAAATAAAGCAACCCCAATAACACGCCCCAGTTTTTACCCAAATAGCCCGAGATCACACTGGGATAGTCTTGGCATTTTGGTGATTCTGCCAAGGTATTAATAAAAAGCCGTTGGAATAAATACATCGCGGGATAACCAATAATGGAGGAAAGCAAAAACACCCACATTCCCATTAATCCAACTTGTACAGGTAAAAACACAATCCCTGCCCCAATCGCCATACCAATGCTCATAATCACCCAACCGAAATCGGTGGAATCAAATTTCATAGCTTGCTTCATTTCTTGTTTAGAAAGTGGCGTACCCATAATATGTCTCCTTTCGTTTATGATTATTCATTTGATTTTAATTCACGCAAATGTTTATACACTGCGTGTTTTGTAATCCCTAATTTCTCTGCAGTAACATTAATTGCCTCTTTTAGCTCAAAAATACCGCTTTCATTTAATAATGAAATTAATAATTTCGTTTTATTTTTCGTTGTTACATTATGCTGTTGCTCAAGTTGCATTCTTGCTTTTTGTAACGATTGCTCAACCAAATGTTCGACATCCGCACCGAAAACTTCATTATTAACAAGGTTTCCCGTAGGCAATTGAAAAGACTGCAAAATAGAATGAAAAGGAAAAGATAAATTCAGATTAATACAAATCAAACCGATCGGCTGCCCTTGTTCACCAATGATAATATGGGTGGTTGATTTCATTACACTGCCATTAGCGGCTGTGGAAAAATAGCTCTGCTCAATATGTGTTGGGTTAGCCTGATAGGCCTTTAAAATTTTTAATGCCTTGTCTGTTATAGGTGAGCCTACCTTACGTTCAGTATGAAACCCATTCACAATTTTAACCACCGAACAGCTTAGCTCACTCAGTTCGTGAATGACAATCTCTGCAAAATCCCCCAATAAACTGGCTAATAAATCTGCCAAAGGAAAATACGATGCTAAAATTTTTTGATCTCCTACTGAAAGTTTCTTTGATAACTCTACCGACATATCCCCTCCATTAGTTAAAAATAGTTTACTACTTACTCAAACAAAAGTTAAAATATTTTAACTAAATTTGTGATCCAAGTATCATTTTTTTAACTTTGAAAGATAAAAACCGGCAAGATTGGATTATTTTTATTAAAAATTAGTATTAGTGATCAGTGGTGTAAAGATTTCCCTTCTTCTAATCGCAATATTGTAAGAAGTTAAAATGTAGGCTCTTGTTACTAAAATCTTTGGTTAGAGGCGATTGGTTATGATGAGTTGCGAGGGGTAAAATAGGCTAACACCTTGATATTTCAGGCATTAAAAAAGCCTTCCGAGAGGTTTCGAAAGGCTCAGATAGGCTGTTTGGTGCGACTAGCTGGACTCGAACCAGTGACCCCCACCATGTCAAGGTGGTGCTCTAACCAACTGAGCTATAGTCGCATATATTATTTCCTGTGAGTATATCTAATTCCATTAACTAATACAATAGAGTTTATAAAACTTGCCTAGTAATCGCTATAAAATTAACCATAGCGTTTTATTTTTTATCATCAACGATCTCGATTTTCTTCTATTTTAAGCATATAATGTGGGACAATTTTTTAATTGAATATTATGAATAATGGAGATAAATAATGTCTAGAAGACTTAGACGAACAAAAATCGTATGTACTATGGGACCTTCAACTGATCGTGGTAATAATTTAGAAAAAATTATTGCAGCAGGTGCAAATGTAGTAAGAATGAATTTCTCTCACGGAACCCCTGAAGATCATATTGGTCGAGCTCAACGTGTACGTGAAATTGCACAAAAATTAGGAAAGACTGTGGCGATTTTAGGGGATCTACAAGGGCCTAAAATCCGTGTTTCAACCTTTAAGGATGGAAAAATTTTCTTAAATGTCGGTGAGAAATTTATTTTAGATGCAGAATTACCAAAAGGTGAAGGCACCCAAGAATCAGTAGGTTTAGATTATAAAACTTTGCCTCAAGATGTTGTTCCAGGCGATATTTTATTATTAGATGACGGTCGCGTTCAGTTAAAAGTTTTATCTACTGAAGGTGCAAAAGTATTCACAGAAGTTACCGTTGGTGGTCCACTTTCAAATAATAAAGGGATTAATAAGCTAGGTGGAGGTTTATCTGCCGATGCTTTAACTGAAAAAGATAAAGCAGACATTATCACTGCGGCACGAATTGGCGTAGATTACTTAGCAGTTTCTTTCCCTCGTTCTGGCGAAGACTTACATTACGCACGCAAACTTGCTGAAGAAGCGGGATTAAAAGCCAAAATAGTCGCTAAAGTTGAACGTGCTGAGGCCGTCGCGACGGATGAAGCAATGGACGATATTATTCTTGCTTCTGATGTTATTATGGTGGCGCGTGGTGACTTAGGGGTTGAAATTGGTGATCCTGAATTAGTAGGCGTACAGAAAAAATTAATCCGCCGTTCTCGCCAGTTAAATCGTGTAGTCATCACAGCAACGCAAATGATGGAATCAATGATTAGCAATCCAATGCCAACACGTGCTGAAGTAATGGATGTTGCTAATGCAGTATTAGATGGCACAGATGCGGTAATGCTTTCAGCAGAAACTGCAGCTGGTCAATATCCTTCTGAAACGGTAGCAGCAATGGCAAAAGTATGCCTAGGTGCCGAAAAAATGCCTAGCGTAAATGTTTCACGCCATCGTGCAGACCGTACATTCGACACAATAGAAGAAGCTGTCGCAATGTCTGCGATGTTTGCAGCTAATCATATGAAAGGGGTCGCTGCAATTATTGCAATGACAAATAGCGGGCATACCGCCAAACTAATGTCTCGTATTAGTTCTGGATTACCTATTTTTGCATTATCTCGTCATCAAGAAACCTTAAATCTTTGTGCTTTATATCGTGGTGTTATACCAGTACATTTCGATCAAGAAAGTCGTACCATCGAAGGATTAAAATCAGCAATTCAATTATTGAAAGATAAAGGTTACTTAGTAACTGGTGATCTTGTATTATTAACACAAGGAGATTTATTAACTTCTGGTGGAACAAATACTTGTCGCACATTAGTCGTTGAATAATCTACATTTTTAAGTTAAAAAAAGAAAGTTACTCATCAAAAGTGAGTAACTTTTTTATTTAGCTGCGATCAAATCAAATTAGGTAAATATAGCCTTTCTATGTTTATTCTATATATTGCTATAATAAGGGTATTTTAACATTATTGGGTGGACTAAGAATGGATTTCATCAGTAAAGAACAAGTATTAGAAAAATTTCATTTTCGTGCCGCAACGCGCTTCTACGATCCGAATAAAAAAGTGTCCCGTGAAGACTTTGATTATATTCTCGAACTTGCACGTTTATCACCAAGTTCGGTTGGATCTGAGCCTTGGCATTTTATCGTAATTCAAAATGCAGAATTGCGTGAAAAATTAAAACCCGTAAGTTGGGGAATGGCTACGCAACTTGATGATGCAAGCTATATTGTAGCAATTTTAGCAAAGAAAAATGCTCGCTATGATTCAGATTATTTTCATAACATACTACTAAAGCGAGGCTTAAGTTCAGAACAAATTACTAAAGCTAAAGAGAAATATCGCACGTTCCAACAAGATGATATGAAAATACTCGAAAATGAACGTACATTATTTGATTGGTGCAGCAAACAAACTTACATTGCTTTAGCAAATATGATGACAGGGGTGGCACTCATTGGTATTGATAGCTGCCCAATTGAAGGATTTAATTATGATGCTGTTAATCAAATTTTAGCCGACTCGGCAGCTTTTGATCCCAATGAGTGGGGTGTGTCAGTAATCGTTACATTTGGATATCGAGCCAAAAATATTAAACCCAAATCAAGAAAATCATTAAAAGAATTAGTTACTTGGCTTGATTAAATAATAAAAGTTTTGACTTTACAAATTTGTTTTCTATAAGCTGTAAAGATCATTGTAGCCACTTTGGCTACTCTCCATAGATTTTACTCAACAAATAGCCAAAATATAATGTAGTATTAGAAATTATGTACCAACTGATTAAGGAGCATTCTTAAATGAAATGTTTACTTTCAATTCAATCTCACGTTGTCTATGGCTATGCGGGCAACAAATCTGCGACTTTTCCAATGCAGTTACTCGGCATTGATGTTTGGGCGTTAAACACGGTGCAATTTTCCAACCATACCCAATATGGGCAGTGGACGGGTATGGTGATGCCGAAAGAGCAAATCGGTGAAATCGTGCAAGGCATTGATAATATTGGAGAATTGCATAAATGCGACGCGGTAATTTCGGGTTACATTGGCTCAGCGGAGCAAGTGGAAGAGATTATCCACGCTGTGCAAAAAGTGAAATCTCGCAACCCTAACGCCGTTTATTTATGCGATCCCGTGATGGGACACCCAGACAAAGGCTGCATCGTGGCTGATGGCGTGAAAGAAAACCTCACCAACCTTGCTATGGCGAAAGCGGATATTATCACGCCGAATTTGGTGGAACTGCGTGAACTGAGCGGTTTGCCAGTAGAAAACTTTGCTCAAGCCATTGAAGCGGTAAAAGCAATTTTAGCCAAAGGGCCGAAAAAAGTGCTGGTGAAACATCTTAGCAAAGTGGGGCAAGATCCGAGCCAGTTTGAAATGCTCCTCGCCAATGAGCAAGGCATTTGGCACATCAGCCGTCCGCTGCACCAATTTGCTAAAGAACCTGTGGGCGTGGGCGATTTAACCGCAGGGCTATTTATGGCGAATTTACTCAACGGCAAATCAGATCTTGATGCCTTTGAGCATACTGCCAATGCAGTTAATGACGTAATGAGCGTAACCCAGCAACAGCAGGCTTATGAATTGCAAATTGTGGCGGCACGAGATCAAATTCTCCACCCAAATAGCCAATATAAAGCGGTGAAAATTGCATAATAACTATGGCATTATTTGACCAATTTGAGCAACAAATTACCCAGCTCGATCCGCAACAACGCCAGTTTTTAATCAGTTTAAGTGGCGGGCTGGATTCTACCGTGCTGCTCGCATTATGGGAAAAATATCGCCAAAAACAACCGCACTTACAACTGCGAGCGATCCACATTCATCACGGGTTAAGCCCGAATGCGGATCACTGGGTTGCACATTGCCAACAGCTTTGCCAGCAATTTTCCATTCCCTTGATCATTGAAAAAGTGCAACTTTCACGGGGAATGGGGGTGGAAGCAGCTGCTCGCCAAGCCCGTTATCACGCCATTCAACGCCATATTTTGCCGCAAGAAATGTTGGTTACCGCCCACCACCAACAAGATCAAACGGAAACCTTTTTTCTTGCCTTGAAAAGAGGTAGCGGTGTCAGCGGATTATCAGCGATGAAAATGCAAAGTGCGGTGTTTAATTTCACGATTTTTCGCCCCCTGCTCCCCTTCTCTCGCCAGCAACTTCATCAATATGCCATTGAAAATCAGCTAAATTGGATTGAAGACGAAAGCAATCAAAATAACCAGTACGAACGCAATTTTTTACGCAATCAAATTTTGCCCCAACTGCGTGAACGCTGGGCGTATTTCGATCAAGCAGTGCAACGCTGTGCTAACCATTGTGCCGAACAACAGCAATTATTAGCGGAATTGCTCCAAGCAGAGCTAGAAAAAAATAGTCGAAAAAACGACCGCACTTTTGACCTGACGAATTTTCACCAATGGTCAATGCTGAAGCAAAAAGCCCTGCTCCGCTTATGGCTGGAAACCTTGCAACAGCCAATGCCTAGCAGTAAACAGCTCTCACAAATCATTCAAGACGTGATTCTTGCCGAGGTGGATCGCAATCCGCAATTTCAGCTTGGTGATAAAATGCTCCGCCGTTATCAACATCGGTTGTATCTCACCGAGCATTTTGCCGATCTCCGCCAGCTTAGCCTGCCCGTAACCCTCAACCAACCTATAACTTTGCCCGACAAGTTAGGGCAAATTTGCTTAACGGAAACCCCAACGGGCGTGCAAGCAATGTGGCAAGATTACATTCAGCCCCTGCCTAAACCTGAAGCCTCTATTAGTATTCGCTTCGCCTATTCAGGCAAAGTGAGAAACCCAAATGGCATTAGCCAAGATATCAAAAAATGCTGGCAAGCCCATAATGTCCCCGTGTGGCAACGCAACCGCATTCCACTGATTTTTTATGGCGAAACCTTTCAAAGTGCGGTGGGATTTTTCAAAAATTTTATTATTTCTTAAATGCCATTCACAAAGCTATTACATAACAGCACAAAAACAGCACTATTCACATTGCAAAGAATATTCGCGATAATTTCATAAGCATACTTAAAAAAAAGGGGAAATAGATTCCCCTTACATTTTTTATAAAATAATTTATTGCCTTAACTTAACACGTTTTTCAATGCCAGTCCTATCTCCGCTAAACTACTCACTGTCACTACCCCTGCTTGTTGTAATGCGTGAATTTTTTCATCTGCTGTGCCTTTTCCACCGCTGATAATAGCTCCAGCGTGCCCCATTCGTTTACCCTTAGGTGCGGTGATGCCAGCAACATACGCAATGACAGGTTTAGTAACATTATCACGAATAAAAGATGCTGCCTCCTCTTCTGCCGTACCACCAATTTCTCCTATCATTACGATTGCTCGTGTTTCAGGATCCACTTGGAAACGTTTAAGAATATCAATAAAGCTGGAACCTGGAATTGGATCTCCACCAATACCGACGCAGGTGGATTGCCCAAAGCCTTCATCCGTAGTCTGTTTTACTGCCTCATAAGTTAATGTTCCTGAGCGAGATACAATGCCGATATATCCTTTTTGATGAATATTTCCTGGCATTATGCCGATTTTACATTCATCAGGCGTAATAATACCAGGGCAGTTTGGTCCAATCATCACTACACCCGTTTCGTTAAGTTTTTGTTTGATTTGTAGCATATCTAACGTTGGAATTCCCTCAGTGATGCAAACAATCAGCGATATCCCAGCATCAATAGCTTCAAAAATAGCATCCTTACAAAAAGGAGCGGGAACATAAATCATTGTTGCTGTTGCCTCTGTTTGTAGCACGGCTTCTCGCACAGTATTAAACACTGGTAATCCAAGATGTGTCGTCCCTCCTTTACCTGGTGACACACCTCCCACTAATTTTGTACCATAAGCCAGTGCTTGTTCCGAATGAAAAGTACCTTGCCCTCCAGTAAAACCTTGACAAATTACTTTGGTATCTTTATCGACTAAAATTGACATTTTATTCTCCCTTTGCTGCCTTAACGACTTCAATTGCTGCTTGCTGTAAACTTTGTGCTGAAATAATATTGGTATCACTTTGAGCCAACATCATTCTACCTTGTTCGGCATTCGTTCCCTCTAAACGAACAACAACAGGCACATTCACTCCCACCTCTTTACTCGCGGCTAATATACCTTCAGCAATCAAATCACAACGCACAATCCCCCCAAAAATATTTACTAAAATCGCCTTTACAGCGGGATCAGTTAAGATGATTTTAAACGCCTCAGCAACTCGTTCTTTAGTTGCACCGCCACCAACATCAAGGAAGTTGGCTGGCTGTCCGCCGTATAATTTAATAATATCCATCGTTCCCATTGCTAGACCTGCCCCATTTACCATACAGCCAATATTACCATCTAATGCCACATAATTTAGATTCCATTTTTCTGCTTCAGCTTCACGGGGATCTTCTTGGCTCAAATCTCGCATTGCAAGCAAATCAGGATGACGATATAACGCGTTACTATCCACTACCACTTTTGCATCAAGGCAATGCAGTTCATCATTATCTAAAATAACTAATGGATTAATCTCTAATAAGGCAAGATCTTTTTCAATAAATAACCGACTAAGCTGACAAAACATTTCACTAAATTGTTTAATTTGTTTACCTTTTAAACCAAGCTTAAAGGCCAATTCTCTACCTTGATAAGGCATTCCTCCCACGAGTAAATCAAGGCGAACACGGTGCAGTAAGTGCGGTGATTTTTCTGCCACTTCTTCAATATTTACCCCACCTTCTGAAGAAACCATAAAGACAATATGCTGTGAGCTACGATCAATCACAGCACTTAGATAAAGCTCTTTTTTAACTGAAATACAAGGCTCAAGATAAATCTTATTAACAGGCTGACCTTTAGCATTTGTTTGGAAAGTAACTAGAGGTTTACCTAAAAATTTATCAAAAAATGACCGCACTTCTTTTTCAGAGCTGACCACTTTTACGCCGCCTGCTTTGCCCCGTCCGCCGGCATGAACTTGGCACTTTACCACCCACTTTGAACCGCCTAGCTTTTTCACTGCCTCAAAAGCTTGCTCTACATTTTCGCACACATAGCCTTCACTAATTGGTAAACCATACTGAGCAAAAAGTTGCTTTGCTTGGTATTCGTGTAAATTCATCTTCTCTTGTTCTCCCTTTTTATCCCTATTTTGATACAAATAAGGCGATAAGAATCCCTATCGCCTTAATATTAGACTTAAACTTCTAGTAATAAACGTGTTGGATCTTCGAGCATTTCTTTAATCGTAACCAAAAAGCCCACACTTTCCCGTCCATCAATTAAGCGATGATCATAAGACAGTGCCAAATACATCATTGGACGGATGACTACTTCACCATTCAATGCCACTGGGCGATCTTTAATCGCGTGCATACCTAAAATTGCACTTTGTGGCGGATTAATAATCGGTGTGGACATCAATGAACCAAATACACCGCCATTTGTAATCGTGAAAGTTCCCCCAGTAAGATCTTCCACTGTAAGTTTACCGTCACGCCCTTTTTCTGCCAGCAATTTAATTTGTTTTTCGATATCTGCCATACTCAATTTATCGCAGTTACGCAGCACGGGGGTGACTAAGCCCCGAGGTGTAGAAACTGCAATACTAATGTCAAAATAGTTATGATACACAATGTCATCACCATCAATAGAAGCATTAACCTCAGGATAACGTTTTAAAGCTTCAACAACGGCCTTCACATAAAAAGACATAAAACCTAAGCGGGTATCGTGCATTTTCTCAAACTTTTCAGTATATTTTTTACGCAACTGCATAATGGGCTGCATATCAACTTCGTTAAATGTTGTGAGCATTGCTGTATTATTTTTCGCTTCTAATAAACGCTCTGCTACCCGTTTACGCAGACGAGTCATCGGTACCCGTTTTTCCGTACGTCCCGAAAAGTTCAATCCAGAATCTTCTACACTTTGTGGCTGAGATGGTGTAGAAGGCGTTTGAATTGCTTTTTGTGCCATAGTTCTCTGAATATCTTCACGGGTAATACGCCCGCCTACCCCTGTTCCTTGTACTTCTTCTGCCGTAAGATCATTTTCGGCTAATAGACGACGTGCCGCAGGAGTTAGAATATCACTATTTGGGTTTTCTACAGATAAATTTGCTGAATAACGATCTGCTGGAGTTTGTTCCACTTTTTGTACACTTTCTTTTGTTGTACTTCCTGCAACCGCTAATGCCGTGACTTTACCTAGAACTTGATTACTCACAACAGTGGCCCCTGCGTTCTCGAAAATACTTTCAAGCACACCATCTGCCTGTGCGGGTACTTCTAATACCACTTTATCTGTTTCTATTTCCACTAACACTTCGTCACGTTTTACTTCATCTCCTACCTTTTTATGCCAAGTTGCAACTGTCGCATCTGCTACAGATTCTGGGAGAACGGGTGTTAAGATCTCGAAATCACTCATTTTGTATTCCTTATTTTTTGTTTTAATTATGTCATTTACATTCAAATGTGCGGCAATTTTTGACCGCACTTTCTTTAAATTATGCTAATGCTTCAGTAACTAAAGCACGTTGTTGCTCATTATGCAAAGCCAAGTACCCCACCGCTGGTGAAGCTGAAGCCTCTCTTCCCACATAACGAAGTTTTCCATTTTCAGGCAACGAACTGATAAAATTATGCTGACTGCAATACCACGCCCCTTGATTTTGTGGCTCTTCTTGGCACCATACATAATCCGTAACGTGCTGATAAGGAAGTAATGCATTTTTCATTTCTTCGTGTGGATAAGGATATAACTGTTCCACTCGAACAATCGCCACATCAGTTTGATTATTTTTACGACGTTGCTCAAGTAAATCATAATATACTTTACCTGAACACATAACCACTCTTCTCACTTGTTTTGGATCGAGGTTGTCAATTTCACCAATCACGTTTTGATAGGTTCCATTTACTAATTCTGATTTAGTTGAAATAGCAAGAGGGTGACGAAGTAAGGATTTTGGTGTAATCACGATTAATGGGCGACGCACTCTACGCAACATCTGACGACGTAATAAATGATAAATTTGTGCTGGCGTAGAAGGAATACATACTTGCATATTTTGCTGGGCACAAAGTTGTAAGTAACGTTCTAAACGTGCGGAGGAATGTTCAGGTCCTTGCCCTTCATAACCATGTGGAAGCAACATCACTAAACCACACATTCTGCCCCATTTTTGCTCTCCCGAACTGATAAATTGATCAATGACCACTTGGGCTACATTGGCAAAATCACCAAACTGGGCCTCCCACAATGTTAGCGTTTTAGGCATTGTCGTCGCATAACCGTACTCATAAGCCAACACAGCTTCTTCAGATAACACTGAATCCCATACTTCAAAATGTCCCTGTTGGTTATGTAACTGTGTCAGTGGTGTATAAACCGTACCATTTTTTTGGTTATGTAAGACAGAATGACGATGGAAAAACGTACCACGCCCTGCATCTTCTCCAGATAGCCGAACGTTATAACCTTCATCTAATAAAGTCGCATAAGCCATCGTTTCAGCCATTCCCCAATCAAATAGCTTTTCACCTTTCGCCATTAATCTGCGATCGTCATAGATTTTTTTTACTCTTGAATGAAGGAGATGATTTTCTGGGTATTCACATACTTTAAGTGCAAGATCTGTAAAACGCTGCTCATCAAAATTGCCATTATAATCGCTCCATTCTTTACTCAGAAACTTCATCCAATCCGCTGCTTCTACATCTCTCTCACGCCATTCAGGTACAACACAATCACCATTATCAAGTGCATCTCGATAATTATTCATCAATTCTAAACTGTAAGCTTCATCAATCACATTTGATTCAATTAAGCGATCTGCGTAAACCTTGCGTGGGGTAGGATGGCGTTTAATACGTTCATACATTAATGGCTGTGTTACTGAAGGTTCATCCGCTTCATTATGTCCATGACGGCGATAAGAAACTAAATCAATAAAAATGTCTCGTTTAAATTTATTTCTAAACTCCACTGCCATTCTTGCTGCATAGGCTACGGCTTCTGGATCATCTCCATTGACATGAATCACTGGTGCTTCGATTATTTTGGCAATATCTGTACTGTATTCCGTTGAACGCGTGTCATGTGGGTTGGATGTGGTAAAACCAATTTGGTTATTAATTACAATACGGATCGTCCCTCCAACAGAATATCCTCTTGTTGCCGACATATTTAAGGTTTCTTGAACAACGCCTTGCCCTGCAACAGCAGAATCACCATGAACAGTGATTGGTAAAACTTGCGATCGTTCAATATCATTAAGACGAGTTTGCCTTGCTCTAACGGAACCAAGAACAACTGGATTCACAATTTCTAAATGGGAAGGATTAAACGCGAGTACAAGGTGAACAATACCATCATCAGTCATAAAATCAGAAGAAAAACCCTGATGATATTTAACATCTCCTGTTCCATCTCCCTGATGTTTTCCAGCAAATTCATCAAATAATTCTGCTGCTTTCTTCCCGAGAACATTTACCAATAAATTCAAACGCCCACGGTGTGCCATTCCCATAACAATTTCTTTGATGCCATTACGCCCACTATGGCGAATAATTTCTTTCATCAGTAAAATAAATGCATCACTCCCTTCTAAAGAAAAGCGTTTCGCACCTGGAAATTTAGCACCAAGATAGCGTTCTAGACCATCTGCAGCAGTCAACTCTTCAAGAAATTTAAGTTGTTCATCTCGATTAAATAGCGGTTTATTCAATAAGTTTTCTACTTTACTTTGTAGCCACTTTCTTGCCTCTAAATCATTGACATGCATAAACTCTAGGCCAATAGTACCACAATAGGTATTTTTTAATGATGAAGTCAGTTCACGCAAGCTAATTTGTTCTTTGTTATAGACATAACCACCAACATCAAACACTTCGTCAAGATCTTCATCTGTAAAGCCATAAAATTTGTAATCTAATGTTGGAGCATCCATACGCTGCCAAATTTTTAAAGGATCAAGATCCGCGTGTAAATGCCCACGGTTACGATGTGCGTTTACCCATTGCAACACTTTCACTAATCTTGCACTCACTTTGGGATCAATAACGCTGACCCCTTCAGCATTGTTGTCTCTCGCTAAGCGTTTAAGATATTGACGAACAGGTGAATGAGCTTGTTCAACAATAGTATGTTTTGGCAATTTATCAAAAATCTGCTGCCAACTTTCATCAACAGAATGAGGATCTTGAAGATAATTCTCATAAAGCTCTTCAATATAAGATTGATTAGCACCATTTAATGCACTTGAAGCTAACCATTCACCAATTTGGCTTGTTTGTTTCATTCATACCACCTAATTTTATGGGTAAAACCTACAACGGATTAAGAATTAATTATACATAGGATTTATTAATAAACACGCACTGATTTCCCTCTCAGCTCTATTTAGATAATTTAAAAACAAATTATAGTGATAAGCAACAATTTCAATTAACAACCCATTAACATTTTTCTAATTTTTTGATCTATCTCTCATTTTTCGAAAAATAACATTTCCTTAACAATTTTTTTTTGCCAAGATTAAAGACAACAACACAACAGCAAGTTATAGTTGAAGCTTACACAACATATAAAATAATTTATCAAATACAACATCATTCACTTTCTAACTTAAAGAGGAAAAAACTATGACAAAACCAAATGCTACATTAATGCTAAGTGATGGTCGTGAACTCAATTTGCCTGTATATAAAGGGTCACTTGGATATGATGTCATTGACGTTCAAACTCTCGTCAAACATAAACTTTTTACATTTGACCCCGGTTTTATATCTACCGCATCCTGCGTTTCGGAAATCACCTATATTGATGGAGACAATGGCATATTACTTCATCGAGGCTATCCAATTGCCGACCTAGCACAAAATGCTGATTATTTAGAAGTCGCCTACTTACTCCTATTTGGCGAACGCCCTTCACTTGAAGAATATCAAACTTTTAGAAAATTAGTTTGTAAACACACTCTCGTTCACGAACAAATTTCTCGTTTCTTCCATGGATTCCGTCGGGATTCCCACCCAATGGCAATTATGTGCGGAGTTAGCGGTGCCTTAGCCGCTTTCTATCATGATTCATTAGATATTAACAATATTGAACATCGCGAAATTACTGCCATTCGTTTACTAGCAAAAATGCCAACCCTCGCGGCAATGTGCTATAAGTATTCTATTGGACAACCCTTTATGTTCCCTCAGAACCACCTTTCTTATTCGGGAAATTTCTTACATATGATGTTCGCTACACCTTGCGAACCTTACATTGTTAATCCTATATTAGAACGTGCTATGGATCGTATTTTTATATTACACGCCGACCACGAACAAAATGCCTCGACCTCAACAGTACGTACAGCAGCTTCATCAGGAGCAAATCCATTTGCTTGTATTGCAGCAGGTATTGCTTCTTTATGGGGACCAGCTCATGGTGGAGCTAATGAAGCCTGTATCAATATGCTAGAAGAAATTGGCACTATAGAGCGTATTCCTGAATATATCGCTCGAGCTAAAGATAAAAACGATCCATTCCGCTTAATGGGATTTGGACATCGCGTATATAAAAATTACGATCCTAGAGCTAAAGTAATGCGTCAAACTTGCCATGAAGTATTACAAGAGCTAAATATTAAAAACCCCCTCTTTGATGTAGCAATGGAGCTTGAACGTATCGCATTAAATGATCCTTATTTTATTGAACATAAACTTTATCCTAATGTTGATTTCTATTCAGGCATTATTCTCAAAGCAATTGGAATTCCAACATCAATGTTTACCGTTATTTTTGCGTTAGCTCGAACTGTTGGTTGGATTGCACATTGGAAAGAGATGTTCAAACCAGGAAATATGAAAATCGTTCGCCCTCGACAGCTCTACACTGGTCATATTGAACGCCCATTTTCACCATTAGAAGGTAAAAAATAACATTTACAATGACATACTTAGTGTTTAATGAACACATACGTTTTAATTTACACAAATAGCCTTATAGTCGTTTGAATTTAAAATAAAGCAATGTAGTAATACGGCATTATTAAAAAAATCAAACGACTATAATTTTAAATAAGCTATCTAGTATCCTCATTTGAAACACCTCATTTCATATATGAAGATAATTATTTATCTGCAATCTCTTCCAACTCATCAGCCATTGCGGAAAGGATTTCTCGTGAAAGAATCGCAAGAGAGCGGTAAAAAGGTAAGTTGGCTTGGGTTTCCACGGCGGACAAAAATTTGCTTGCACAAGGTAGAAGAAACTCGGCGAATAAGTTTTTTTGGGCCTCTGTGGAATCAAGATTGTCTTCAATCCAAGAGGCGGTGAGAAAAACGAGGGGAAAACCCACCGCACTTTGTTCTACCTCGGGCATTCCTCGCTCTTGACGAAAGGCAAGAAAATCCGCGGGATCAATGCCATAAGTTGCAAGATCGGTTTTCACTAAGGGATTTTCGCCTGCGAATAAACGTTGGTATTCTTGATCGAGCAAGGCTAAGTCGATCTTCATTTGCAATGCGGCTAACGCTTGCTCGCTTTGCTTATCGGTTTCCAACGCCCAAAGAGCATTGAGCGGTTGTTGATGCAACCACACAAAGACATTTTGCAAGGTGGGAGCTTGCGGTGAACGGTAAAACAGATTTCCAAATAAACGGCTGATCAACGAAAAATGATTTAAACTTTGTTGGCTCATTATGGGGTTTCCTTATCGTTGCTATGAACATTGTAGTGAGCGTTGCAAAGTGCGGTCAGATTTTGCGTTGTAATTTTCGCGGCGTCATCAAGCATTTGCTGACGTACTTTGTCGTCAATAATATGAATATCGCCGAAGAAGCAATGCTGAATATCGCTAATGCCACAGAAATTAAACAGCCCATCAACCAAGCAATCACGCAAGGATTTATCAATGCCGAGCTGTTGATATTTTTCGACATTGCTGCCGAGGGTGATAAATTGTTGCATTTTTTTGCCTTGTAATAAGCCGACAGACTGTCCATCTTCGGTTTTATAGGCGAAGCCGTGGCTTAGCACGCGATCTAAATAGCCTTTCAAAATGGCTGGAAAGCCCATCCACCATAGGGGATAGACTAAGGTGATGAGATCCGCTTCACGAATTAAATGATGTTCATAGCGAATTTCTGCGGGGGTAATGCCCTGATTTGCCCCTTGCAATTCTGCCCAAGAAATCACAGGGTCAAAATCGAGCTGATATAAATCCCGCACTTGAGTTTCCACATTAAGCTCTTGGCTACTGCGAACAACCGCTTCTAATACGCTGCGATTAAAACTGCCCTGCCCATTTGGGTGAGCAAAAATAATTAAATGTTTCATAATGTTATCATTCTATTTTAGTGACGATTAATGTAATCCCATCCACCTTATGCACTTCAACGGCATCCCCCACTTGCAAGTGGTTGCCTTGAATACGCCAAGTGGTATCCCCAAACGCTCCGCGTCCAATGCCGTTTTCGTTGATCTCTTGCACAATGCCTTTTGTGCCGAGCATTGCGTGATCACGCTGGTTTAATGAGGTGTGCGATTGGTCCTGTAAATCTTTGTTGTGTTGGTATTTCCACCAGCTAAAACTTAGTATCAGAGCTAAAATGGCATAACCAATCACGAGAATGGTTAAGGATAAGCTGATGAATAATGCCATTACGCCTGCAATAATAATGGCTGCTAATCCCCACCACAGCAGAAAAACGCCTGGAATAAGAATCTCGGCAATAAGCAAAGCAAACCCTAAAATGAGCCAATGCCAAGCCGTCCACGCTGAAAGCCAGTCCATTTTATCCCTCCTTCTATAATGAAAAACTTGTAATGAAAATGAGCGGTATAAGAAAAGGGGCATAATGCCCCAATATTCATTGGCAAAACTTATTGTTTTTCGCCTTTTAGTAGCTCGGCGATACCTGCCACAGAGCCGATTAAATTCCCTGCTTCAAGTGGCATTAACACCACTTTGCTGTTGTTTGCCCCGCCGATTTCTTTTAACGCTTCGGTATATTTTTGGGCGATAAAGTAATTAATCGCTTTGGTATTTCCGCCAGCGATAGCTTCAGAAACCATTTGGGTGGCTTTTGCTTCCGCTTCTGCGGCACGCTCACGGGCTTCCGCTTGTAAAAAGGCTTCTGCTCGCTCCCCTTCTGCTTTCAAAATGCGGGATTGTTTTTCCCCTTCCGCACGCAAAATTTCCGCTTGGCGAATCCCTTCAGCTTCTAAAATTTCAGCACGTTTATTTCGCTCCGCTTTCATTTGTGCGTTCATTGCAGCGATAAGTTCGTGCGGCGGACGAACATCGCGGATTTCAATACGCGTAACCTTGATCCCCCAAGGATTAGTGGCTTCATCAACAATAGCTAATAAACGCCCGTTAATGCTATCACGCTGGGAAAGCATTTCATCTAATTCCATTGAGCCTAACACGGTGCGAATATTCGTCATCGTTAAATTAATGATGGCTTGCTCTAAATGATTCACTTCATAAGCAGCACGGCGTGCGTCAATCACTTGCACGAAACAAACTGCGTCAATCGACACATTCGCGTTATCTTTCGAGATGACCTCTTGTGAAGGAATGTCTAGCACTTGCTCCATCATATTGATCTTACGTCCAACGCGATCAACAAAAGGCACAACAAAATTTAGCCCTGGGGTGAGAGTGCGGGTATAGCGTCCAAAACGTTCAATCGTCCAATGATAGCCTTGTGGCACAGTTTTCAATGTGGAAAACAACACCACAATCACTAATAAAACAAAGACAAGCGTTACAATAGGCAGTTCCATTTTCTTCTCCTCTAAAACCTTGATAAGTGGTTGAAGTCTAACAAATAAAATAGGCATTTGTATAGAGAAACATCTACCATTTTGATGTATCACTAAATAGGTTTTACCAATGACTTACGTTATATAGTCGTTTAAGTTCAAAATAAGGCAAGGCGAAGTAACGCAATATTAAATAGCAATGAAAAATAGATAAGTGCTTATGTAAGGATTCATCATCACTTTAAATAAAATACTAAACTTTAACTGCTCCTCTACTATAAAAATGTCTAACAATACTAAATAGTTGTCTTCATTTCGAGATGAGAGATAAGAAATCGCTGAGAAGCCAAACACCACACTTTATAAGTGCGGTGTTTTTCATAATCATTTACTCCAGCCAACCTATTTGTGAAACGATAAATAAGAGTGTAAACCCAGCAAGATAAACTAATCCAATTAGAGATAAATAGAATAGTCCCCCTTTCACTCGGTGTTCACCTTTCATCACTAAAGATAAGTTTAACCACGAAAACACTGGCGTAGAAACAAATGAACCTATCATTGCCAATTTTAACATTGGCCCAACAGCATCATTAAAACCAAAAATAACAATTAATACCGAAATAGTGGAAAAAAGAATTGAAAGATTCAAGAAACTCAAACGACTTTCTTTAGTGCCAATTAATAATCTCAAACTCTCGAGATTAGTTCGAGAATAACCATCTAGCATTGAAATCGTCGTACCAAAAATACACATAAACGCAATGAATGCTATAAGTTCTTTAGCCCATTCACCAATCGTAGAAGCATACATATTGATGAGTTGTTCAATATATTTTCCGCCCACCATTTGAACACTTTCACCCGCACCAAATTGAACTAATGCTCCCAATGCAAGAAATACTAAAGCGAGGATTGCTGTACTAATATAACCAACATTAAAATCAAAAATACCTTCTTTATATGAAACTTTTGTCAAACGACGTTTAGCTACCACCCACATAGAATTAATTGCTGAAAGTTCTATAGGTGCAGGCATCCATCCCATTAATGCGACAATAAAAGCTAATGAGGCAATATTCCAAGGTGAAGGAGAAATATAATCATCTGGAGCAACGCCCTGTATTCCATTACGCATTAAAGCAATAACCACAGCGGTAACAGTAGTTACAGTCAAGGCTAACATAATAATTTTAGCTAACCCATCTAACATACGATATTTTCCCATTAATAAAATTGCCATTGCTGTACAAATCATTATGGAACTTAAGATAGATACTGAAATCGGATTAGGCAATACAAAATTAAGAATCACCGCACTTAATAGAGAAATAGCGGTCATATTTATCACTGTCGAAAATATATTTAATAAGAAAAAAATCCATAAATATACTTTTCCCTTTTGCCGATAGCCATCTAACAGCGTATTACCCGTATCTAAGGTATATTGCACCCCAAAACGGAAAAAAGGATATTTGAATAAATTGGCTAAAATAATAATGATTGCCAACTGCCAGCCATAAATCGCTCCAGCTTGAGTTGAAGCAATAATGTGCGATCCACCAATTGCTGCAGATGCCATTAAAATTCCAGGCCCTAATGCACTAAATTTTCTTTTCCAACTTAATGTTGTTTCTATTTGCATAAAAATTCCTTATATAAAAGAAAGAATTGTAATGGATATGACAAGAAAAAACAGATAGATAAATGAAATTTCTCTCTTTTTTACCTATTAATTCTAATGGTGAAATACAATAGAAAAGAAATAATTAAAACTTGGGTATATCAAGAAAAATCAATATGGCTGGGGTACTAGGATTCGAACCTAGGGATGCCGAGATCAAAACCCGGTGCCTTACCGCTTGGCGATACCCCAATAAAGATTTCTATAATTAGAAATAATGATAAGAAGTTTGATAGTATGGCTGGGGTACTAGGATTCGAACCTAGGGATGCCGAGATCAAAACCCGGTGCCTTACCGCTTGGCGATACCCCATCTACTAAAGAATTGCAAGCTAATGAATGGTGCGGGACGAGGGACTTGAACCCACACACCTCGCGGCGCCAGAACCTAAATCTGGTGCGTCTACCAATTTCGCCAGTCCCGCAAATATGGTGGCTATGACGGGATTCGAACCTGTGACCCCAACATTATGAGTGTTGTGCTCTAACCAACTGAGCTACATAGCCATTCATTTTTGCATTCACCTCATCGGCTTTGCGGGGCTAATTATGCTGATCTCGCCCCCCTTCGTCAACTCTTTTTTTTTGTTTTTTCTAAATTCTTTTTCGTTCGCATAGAGATTATACAAATTGATGGAAAAACCAACCGCACTTTACTCTGCAAGCAAATGTTGCAATAAACGCCCGTCAAGCAATGCTTGCTTAATCAAGGCAAATGCACCAATTACATCTTCATTTTTCAACTCTGAAACCACAAGTGGCGTATTTTTCACAAAAGCGGGCAAGGCAAGATGCTCTAGAGTGCGGCGAATAGCAGCAAAAAGCACATTCTTCGCTTGCGTAATTTCCCCTGAAATAACAATTTTTTCAGGGTTAAACATATTCACGCTCATCGCCAACACTCGCCCAATTTGCGTACCAACGTGTTCAATCAACTCCACCGCAATGGCATCCTGTTTATTGGTCGCTTTACAAATGGCTTCAATATCGTGGCTTTCTAGCGAAAGCCATTTGCTGGTATAACCCTCTTCCAGTAAGCGTTGCATTTTTTCTTCAATCGCCGCGTTGCTCACCACTGTTTCCAAGCAGCCCACATTGCCACATAAACAGCGTTTGCCGAGCGGATCAACCTGAATATGTCCGATTTCCCCCACATTATTTTTATAACCGAGAAACACTTCGTGATTAATCACAATCCCCGCCCCCACACCGCGATGAATCCTTAATAAGAGGGAATCATAGCAATCTTGAGTTACGCCAAAATAATGCTCCGCCAAAGCAAGACTTCGCACATCGTGTCCGATAAATGTCATTAATTGAAATTGTTGCGAAATATGAGCGGCAAGATCCCAAGGTTCATCGAGGGAAAAGTGCGGTAGGTGCTGAATTTGGTTGGTTTTGGCATCAACAAAGCCCGACACCGTAATGCCGATGGCGATAAATTCTGCATTGCAGCGTTGATTTTGCGTAATGAACTGAGATAAATGCTCGCACAAAAAGGCTTCCATTTCACTCACTTGATTGAACGCAGGCAGTGCGATCTCTTCTTTTTTCAGCAATTTTGTCGAGAGATCCATTATCGCTAAGGTCATACTCTCTTGCCCCAAGCGAATTAACAGCGTGCGAAAAGCTTTATATTCTGCCACAATAGAAGTCGGTCGCCGCCCACCTGTGGATTCTTGTTGCTCCACTTCTTTAATTAAGCCACGCGATAATAAATTCCGCGTAATTTTCGTTACACTCGCGGGGGCAAGCTGGCTTAATTCTGAAATCTGAATACGAGAAATCGGTCCCTGCTGATCGATTAATTTATAAACCACCGCACTATTCATCTGTTTAACGAAATCAACATTTGCAATTTGATTATCTACTCGCATTCTTTTTCCCTCATTCATATCATCATTAAAATTTCAACATTCATTTTGCTGTATTTTCAACGATAATAACGCCAAACAATTAGCCTATTTTAAAATGAATTAGCAAAAAATCCTATAACTGGAAAACATTAAAAATGGGGCTACGATCTGCATTCAAAAAATTATCCTTATCTTAGTTCAAAGTTGCTAATTTTCACAGAGATGAGTCGTTCCAATTTCCGCTCATAATCCCCCTCATCTTTCCCATAAAAGCTTGTTTCATCTCTTTAACGTAGCAATTTTATCTTCTAATTCCAATATTGTTTTAACAATTTGAAAATATTAATAAATTAATAATCGATTTTATCATTTTAAAAATAAAACCTGATAACTTGCTGTTTGAAAGATTGCCGGTATTTAGGCATAAAAAATCTGCTCCTTACTCTGTTGATTTTTAATCCAACCTCTAAGGAGCAGACCAATTATTTTCCTTGTGAACTCTTTTTATTATGAAAAAGCCTATGCCGCAACCATTACCATTGCAGGGCGAATAACGCGTCCGTTTAATAAATAACCTTTTTGTAATACGGTAGTGATTTGATTGCTTTCAAAGCCTTCTGTTGGTTGCATTGAAATGGCTTGGTGTAGGTCAGGATTAAAGGTTTCCCCCACCACGCCCACCGCTTCCACGCCAAAGCGAGCAACGGTTGCAAGCAAGCCTTTTAAGGTTAATTCCACGCCATCAAGCACAGATTTCATTCCCTCATCTTCGGTGCTAACTTCCGTGGCTAAGGCACGTTCTAAATTATCAATAGTTTCCAATAAATCTTTGGCGAATTTTTCTAAGGCAAATTTATGAGCTTTTTCCACATCTTGCTCGGCACGACGGCGGATATTATCCATTTCCGCACGGCTGCGTAACAAAATATCTTGCTCTTTTTTCGCTGTTTCAGCCAGTTGTTCTTCAAGTTCTTGAACGCGTGCAATGGCTTCTTCCAACGCATCGCCCTCTTCTACTGCAGGATTTTCCTGCTCTTCCGCCGCAGTTTGTGCTTGCTCCGCTTGTGTTTCTTCGGCTTTCGCTTGTTCGGCTTGTTGTTCTTGTTCTGACATTGTTTTCTCCATCTATTCAAAATCTGAGGTATTGTAACAAAAAATAGAAAAATTGGCAGTGGTTAAACTTGGCTAGCCACTGTCAAGGTTTATGTGTAATATAGCTGCTAATTTTTTGAATTCAAGTGCGGTTCATTTTTCGCGAATTATGACTATGTCCCCAAATATCATTGATAATAACACCTTGCATCGTTCGTTTCAGACTATTGGATTAGTCGGGCGACCACGCAATGATGTGAATCTTCAAATGCACAAAAACCTTTTTCAATGGTTGTCAGAGAAAGGCTATCAAGTTTTAGTTGAAAAGCCTATTGGCGAACGGTTAGGTTTGCCCGCGGTACATCTGGCTGAATTAGAGGAAATTGGTCGCAACGCACAATTAGCCATTGTGATTGGCGGCGACGGCAATATGCTTGGGCGCGCAAGAATTTTAGCCAAATATGATATTGCACTCATTGGCATTAATCGCGGTAATCTGGGTTTTTTAACTGATATTGATCCCAAAAATGCGTACGCACAGCTCGCTGCCTGCTTAGACAACGGTGAGTTTTTTGTTGAAGAGCGTTTTTTGCTGGAAACAGCGATCGAACGAGAAGGGCAAATTATCACCACCAGTAACGCGGTGAATGAAGCGGTGATTCACCCAGCCAAAATCGCCCATATGATCGATTTTCACGTTTATATTAATGATAAACTGGCTTTTTCACAGCGTTCTGACGGCTTGATTGTGTCCACGCCAACAGGCTCAACCGCCTATTCCCTTTCAGCAGGCGGGCCAATTCTTACCCCGCAACTCAATGCCATTGCACTTGTGCCGATGTTCCCGCACACCCTCTCTTCTCGCCCTTTAGTAATTGATGGCGAAAGTAAAATCTCCATTCGCTTTGCTGATTACAACACGGGTCAACTGGAAGTGGGTTGCGATAGCCAAGTGGCACTGCCATTTACCCCTGATGATGTGGTGCATATTTATAAAAGCCAACATAAGCTTCGTTTATTGCATTTAAAAAATTACAATTATTACAATGTGTTAAGCACAAAATTAGGCTGGCTACGCAATTCAGCCTAAAAAATTTTAATAAACCCCTTTACTGTAAATAAAAACAGTTATAAACTGATAAACATACAGTTAAACGGGAGTTTATTATGCTTATTCAACTTACGATCAATAATTTCGCCATTGTTCATCATCTTGATATTGAATTTGCTCAAGGTATGTCTGTCATCACTGGAGAAACGGGGGCGGGAAAATCCATTGCGATTGACGCACTCGGCGTTTGTTTAGGACAACGTACAGAAAGTGCGATGCTGCGTGAAGGACAAAACCGTGCGGATATTTGTGCGACATTCCAAATTGTGCCACAAAGCCCCGCTGCAGAATGGCTAAAATCGCAAGAATTGCACGATGAAGATAACCCCGAAAACTGTATTTTACGCCGTATCATCAATACTGATGGGCGTTCTAAAAGCTTCATCAACAGCATTCCTGTGTCCGCAAGCCAGCTCAAAGAACTTGGGCAACTTTTGGTTCAAGTGAATGGACAACATTGCTCCCAACGGCTACTCAAAAATGATTATCACCTGACTTTGCTCGATCAATATTGTGCCAATAATGAATTGCTTGCGAACGTGCAGAAACAATATCGTCAATGGAAAACGCTACAACAGCAGGTAAATACCTTTAAGCAACGCTGTGCGGAAAATGAAGCGAAAAAACAACTGTTGCAATATCAAGTGGAAGAACTGGATCAATTCGCCCTACAAGAAAATGAATATGCCGATCTTGAGGAAGAATATCATCGCCTTGCAAATAGCGAAGAACTTACAAGCCTTTCGCAATCGGTTTTAAATACCCTCAGTGAGAACGATGAATTAAATGTTGATAGCTTGCTCTACCGCACAATCCAAAATTTGGAAGAGTTGCACAGTTTAGATCCGCACTATGAAGAAGCCTTAACGATGTTGCAAGAAGCCTTAATTCAGGTGCAAGAAGCCAGTTCCGAAATTCAGCATTTATCTGCCAATATTGAACAAGACCCTTATCGCTTACAAGAAGTTGAACAGCGTATGGGGCAGGCACTGCAATTAGCCCGCAAACATAATGTAAAAGCGGAAGAATTAGTGAGTTTGCACCAATCGCTCAAACAAGAACTTGAACAATTAATGGCATTCACCGATAGTGAAGAAGCCCTTATCGAACAAGAAAAACAGGCTCATCAACAGTTACTTGAAGCTGCTAAAATCTTGAGTTTAAGCCGCCAAAAAGGGGCTGAAAAATTATCGGCACAGGTAACCAAAGGCATTAAACAGCTCGCAATGGAAAATGCGGTCTTTTCCATTAATCTAGACGCATCAGAAAGCAACCTTACCAGTAACGGAATGGATCAAATTCAATTCATTTTACAGGCGAATTTAGGGCAATCCGCCCAGCCACTCGCCAAAGTGGCATCAGGTGGGGAACTTTCTCGTATCGCTTTAGTTCTGCAGGTGCTGACTTCAGACAAATCCGCAATCCCAACCCTAATTTTTGATGAAATTGATGTTGGGATCAGCGGTGCAACAGCGAGTGTTGTCGGCAAACTATTACGCAAACTCGGCAACAAATGCCAAGTCATTTGCGTAACCCACTTACCGCAAGTCGCCTGCTGCGGTCATCAACATTTCTCCGTTGAAAAACACACTGTTGCGGGGAAAACAGAAACAAAAATGACCGCACTTTCAAAACAACAACGTGTTAAAGCCCTAGCAAAATTATTAGGCTCAACAAAAATCACCGAAACAGCGATTGCTAATGCGGAGGAAATGCTTGGTTTAATTGCATAATTAAACTGTATACAGTTTGAATTTAACATCTAATAGAAAAATATGAGCGTTTAGTTTCAAAATTACCCTATACCATTTTGTATCTAATGTATAGTCCATCCTTTCCGGCTTATGGATGGCTCTGTCTTATGCTTAAGTCAAATATTGTATCTTTTGGGCTATATTTTCTTCTATTACATCCAGCATTAGCAAACAAACTTTTTCCCCACCTAATAACATTAAATACGATAATTTTCCTTGTATTCTTCTATTAATCCTGTATAATCACACGCCATACAGCTACATCATCATTTTCGTTCCTTGCTTCCGCAAGATTGGTAGCTGGTCTTACAGTCGGAGGCTGATTAACCCGTAAGGAGCAGTAATGCGTCACTACGAAATCGTGTTTATGGTTCATCCGGACCAAAGCGAACAAGTACCAGCGATGATTGAGCGCTATACCAATTCTATTAAAGAAGCGGGCGGTCAAATCCATCGTTTAGAAGATTGGGGTCGCCGTCAATTAGCTTACCCAATTAACAAATTACACAAAGCACATTATGTGCTAATGAATGTAGAAGCGCCTCAAGAAGTCATCGACGAGCTAGAAACAGCATTCCGTTACAACGACGCAGTTCTTCGTAACGCAATTATTCGTACTAAGCACGCCGTAACAGAAGCGTCCCCAATGGTTAAAGCACGCGAAGAGCGTAAACCTTTAGCTGAAGTTGAAAACAACGATTTTGAGGATGCTGAAGAGTAATTCAAAGGTTGATAATCGCTTCTCATTAATTGGGCGAGTTACTGACTTTCCCAAGCGAAGCAAAAGCCCTAACGGCATTGAACATTGTCGCTTTTATTTAGAACATCGTTCAGAGCAACAAGAAGCGGGTTTACCCCGTCAAGCGTGGTGTAAAATCGCAGTTCAAGTTAGTGGCAATCAATTAATTGCAAAAACTCAAAGCATTACGGTCGGCAGTAATTTATTGATAGCAGGGTTTATCACCTCACACAAATCTGCAAATGGTTTAAGTCAATTAGTATTACACGCCGAGCAAATCGAATTTATAGATTAGGAGACTAGCCAAATGGCACGTTATTTCCGTCGTCGTAAGTTCTGCCGCTTTACAGCGGAAAACGTTCAAGAAATCGATTACAAAGATATCGCAACGTTAAAGAACTATATTTCAGAGAGCGGCAAAATTGTTCCAAGCCGTATTACCGGTACTCGTGCGAAGTATCAACGTCAATTAGCTCGTGCAATCAAACGCGCGCGTTTCTTAGCGTTACTTCCATACACTGATAATCAGTAATTAAGGAGAATACGGTAATGCAAGTAATTCTTTTAGATAAAGTTGTTCACCTCGGTAACGTTGGTGATCAAGTAAACGTTAAATCTGGTTATGCACGTAACTTCTTAATCCCACAAGGGAAAGCGGTTATGGCAACCAAAGCTAACGTTGAATATTTTGAAGCACGTCGTGCTGAATTAGAAGAAAAAGCAGCGAAAGCACTTGTGGCAGCTATGGATCGTGCAGAACGTCTTGAAGCCCTTGAGTCTGTAGCTATCGCAAGTAAAGCGGGTGATGAAGGCCGTCTATTTGGTTCTATCG
This sequence comes from Avibacterium paragallinarum, assembly GCF_011765605.1. Lineage (NCBI taxonomy): Bacteria > Pseudomonadati > Pseudomonadota > Gammaproteobacteria > Pasteurellales > Pasteurellaceae > Avibacterium > Avibacterium paragallinarum. The sequence continues at coordinate 653,371 of NZ_CP050316.1, read as the reverse complement.
GTACTCGTGATATTGCTGATGCTATCACAGCTCGTGGTGTTGAAGTAGCGAAAAGTGAAGTGCGTTTACCAAACGGTTTAATCCGTACCACTGGTGAACACGAAGTGCGTTTCCAACTTCACGGTGAAGTATTCGCAACATTAAACATCATTGTTGTTGCTGAATAATTTCATTCTTCACTGATAAAGATTAATCAAACCTACGATTTTATCGTAGGTTTTTTCTTTATCTCTATCCTAGAAAAAGGTACATAAAAATCAAATTTCTTAGCCAATAGCATTTAACCCAAAGGGTTAATCATCGCAATTGCTTCAAATAATCCACTTATTAGATAATATAAATAATTTATGTAGTATAAACTAATGACCCGTGACAATGAAAAATTTTACAACATAAAATAATTACCGTATTTCTTCTAACGTTTTTTCTAAATATTTTAATCCTTCCATCAACTCATCTTCAGAAATATTCAACGCAGGTGCAAAACGCAGGACATTTGGGCCAGCGACTAAAATCATCAGACCATTTTCGGCAGTTTTTTTGACAAATTCCATCGCTTTGCCGTGATATTCTTCTTTTAACTCTGCCCCAATGAGTAATCCCACTCCGCGAATTTCACTGAATAACTGAAATTTCTGGTTAATCTCGTTCAGTTTTTGCATCAAAAATTCAGAAGTGCGGTGTGTTTTTTGTAAGAATTTTGGCTCAGAAAGAATATCCAGCACTTTACTGGCTACGGCACAAGCCAGTGGGTTTCCGCCAAATGTCGTGCCGTGAACGCCTACCGAGAAACTTTGTGCGATGCGGTCTGTGGTAAGCATTGCTCCAATAGGAAAGCCGTTGCCCAAGGCTTTTGCGGAAGTGAGAATGTCGGGAATCACGCCGTATTTCATATAAGCATAGAGATAACCCGTGCGTGATAGCCCCGTTTGCACTTCATCAAAAATAAGCAAGGCATTATTTTCATCGCAAAGCTGGCGTAACCCTTGCAAAAATTCAGGATTTGCGGGCTTCACGCCACTTTCGCCCTGAATAGGTTCAACAATCACGGCACAAGTGTGATCATCAATCACCGCCTTAACGGCATCAAGATCATTGAAAGGAACGTGAATAATATCCGCTGGTTTCGGCCCGAAGCCATCAGAATATTTTGCTTGCCCCCCAACGCTTACGGTAAACAATGTCCGCCCGTGAAAGCTCTGTTTGAATGCAATGATTTTACTTTTTTGCGAACCAAAATGATCCACCGCATAACGGCGTGCTAGCTTCAACGCCGCTTCATTGGCTTCCGCACCAGAATTAACAAACATTACACGCTCAGCAAAGGTTTTTTCAACCAGTTTACTCGCCAATTCAAGGGTTGGCTCACTGGTAAACCAGTTACTGGAATGCCACAGCGTTTCCCCTTGTTGCTTCAGCACCTCAACAATTTCATCAGGACAATGCCCTAAGGCATTCACTGCAATGCCACTGGTAAAATCAATGTATTCACGCCCTTGGCTGTCCCAAACGCGGCTGCCTTTCCCTCTAACGGGAATAAAATCTGCTGGGGAATAATTTTGGATCATCACTTCATCAAAGGTTTTTCTCGTATAAGCGTTCATTTGCCATCCCTAAATGTGCAAAAAAGTGAAGCTAGCATAATTCAAACTGAATATTTAATCAATTATTTTGAATAAAAAATCAATTTGTACCGCCAACGGTTATCTGCTCAATTTTTAATGCGGGCTGACCGACGCCAACAGGCACGCTTTGCCCCTCTTTACCACATACGCCGATGCCGTGATCAATTTCAACGCTGTCTGCAACCATTGAAATATTTTGCATTACTTCAATACCGCTTCCGATCAAGGTTGCACCTTTGACGGGCTGCGTGATTTTGCCATTCTCAATTAAATAGGCTTCCGATGTGGAGAACACGAATTTCCCCGAAGTAATGTCCACCTGCCCGCCACCAAAGTGCGGTGCAAAAATGCCACGATCTACAGAAGCAATCAGATCATCAAATTTGCTTTGTCCCGCTAACATATAGGTGTTCGTCATTCTTGGCATCGGCAAATGTGCATAACTTTCACGGCGACCATTTCCCGTTGGGGCAACCCCCATTAAGCGAGCGTTCATTTTATCCTGCATATAACCTTGCAAAATACCGTCTTTAATCAAGACATTACATTGACTTGGCACGCCCTCATCATCAATAGTGAGCGAGCCACGGCGGTTAGGCAATGTGCCGTCATCAACAATAGTGCAAAGGGGAGAAGTAACCAATTCCCCGATTTTTCCTGTGAATAATGAGCTTTCTTTACGGTTAAAATCCCCCTCCAAGCCGTGCCCCACCGCTTCGTGCAACAATACCCCTGGCCAGCCTGCCCCTAACACCACAGGCATTAACCCTGCGGGTGCAGGAATCGCGTTGAGGTTCACTAAGGCTTGGCGTACCGCCTCTTTGGCAAAAGCAACCGCTCGCATTTCACCATTTTCTACCTCAAAGAACCAATCTAACCCAAAGCGACCACCACAGCCCGCACTGCCCCGTTCGCGCTTGCCCTTTTCCTCCACCAAGACGGAAATGGAAAGGCGAACTAAGGGGCGAATATCAGCAGCAAGCGTGCCATCGGTCGCGGCGATCAGCACTTCCTCATAAATCGCACTAAGGCTTGCGGACACCTTAGTAACCTTTGGATCAGCGGCTCGGGCAGTGCGATCCACCAAATAGAGCAATTCAATTTTTTGCTCTTTGCTTAAGCTGTCTAAGGGATTAATTGGCTGATAACGTAAAACGGGTTGCGTTGAAACAAAGGGACGAGGCTGGATAAAACTTTGCTGAGTTATTTGAGCAATGCCCTTGACCGCATTGGCACATTGCTGCAAGTTGGCAAGATCGATTTGATCCGCATAAGCAAACCCCGTTTTCTCACCACTCACTGCACGCACGCCAACTCCACGATCAATATGGAATCCCCCCTCTTTAATAATGCCATCTTCCAGCACCCAGCTTTCATCTTGGCTAAGCTGGAAATACAAATCCGCATAGTCAATATTGCGGTGATCCATTAGGTTGAAAACCTCAATTAACGCTTTGCGATCCAAATGATTTGGGCTAAGCAAAGACGCGGTTACTTTTTCTAACATTTTCTTTCTCGTTAATTAAAATGATTAAGGTAGTCTATTCGCCTACCTTGCTATTCGATAAAAGATCGCCATTTTATACCGCACTTCTCTTTATGCCAAAATAAAGTGCGGTCATTTTTTGTGATGATTTTACATCACCACCACATCAAACTGTTCTTGATGATAAAAGGCTTCTGTTTTGATTTGAATTTGTTTGCCAACGAACACTTCTAGCTCCGCAACTAAGCCGTGGCTTTCTTCATTAATCAAGTATTCGGCGACGGCTCTGGAGGCGTAAACCACAAATTTTTCGCTGTCAAAAAGATGATGCACGCGGATAATTTCACGCATAATTTCGTAGCAAATGGTTTCCACCGTTTTCACCCGCCCACGCCCTTTGCATTCAGGGCATTCATCGCACAAAACGTGTTCCAAACTTTCACGCGTGCGTTTACGCGTCATCTCCACCAAACCGAGTTGAGTAAAGCCGTTTACACTAGTTTTCACTCGATCTTTGGCTAAGGCTTCTTGTAGCGATTCTAACACGCGGGTTTGATGCTCTTCCTTTTGCATATCAATAAAATCAATGATGATAATGCCGCCGAGGTTACGCAGTTGCAGTTGTTGAGCGATGGCTTTGGTGGCTTCGATATTAGTGTTGAAGATGGTTTCTTCAAGGTTACGATGCCCGACAAACGCCCCTGTGTTAATGTCGATGGTGGTCATTGCTTCGGTCTGCTCAATAATCAAATAGCCACCTGATTTGAGGTTCACCCGTTTATCTAAGGTGGTATGAATGGCATTTTCCACCCCATATACATCAAATAATGGCTGATTTCCCGAATATAGCACGAGCTTATTTGTTAAACTCGGGATAAATTCTTCGGTAAATTGTTTCACTTCGTTGAAGCAAAGATTGGAGTCAATCCGAATACGTTCTAAATCCACGCCGATAAAATCGCGTAAAATTCGCTGAGGCAATGCCAATTCGCCATAAAGCATTGAACGGGTTGGATATTTCGCTCGACGTTCCATTACTTTACGCCATAAGCGTTTTAAAAACTCGGCATCTTGTAACAGTTCTTCTTCACTTGCTCCCTCCGCGGCGGTGCGAATAATAAACCCGCCTAGCTCATCACAAAGAGGCAGCACTAACTCTTTTAATCTCACCCGTTCTTCTTCACTTTCAATCCGTTGGGATACGCCAACGTGGCTATTTTCTGGCATAAATACCAAATAGCGGGAGGGCAGAGTAATATCCGTGGTGAGCCTTGCCCCTTTTGTGCCAAGGGGATCTTTCACCACTTGCACCACAATATCTTGCCCCTCTCGCACAAGCTCTGCGATGTCTTTGACGATAAATTGCTTTTTCTCGTTTTCATCAACGCATTCGGTGTGAGAAACAATATCAGAGGCGTGCAAAAAAGCCGCTTTTTCCAACCCAATATCCACAAAAGCAGATTGCATACCGGGCAAAACTCGGGTAACGCGACCTTTATAAATGTTGCCGACAATGCCTCGCTTGGCTTGGCGTTCGATATGCACTTCTTTCAAAATGCCCGTATCAATCAGAGCGATACGGGTTTCACTCGGGGTGACATTGACTAATAATTCTACGGTTTCCATATATTATTTATGATTAATTGATCTATTGCCTAGTCTAACCAAAAGGAAAATAGAATAACAGGGGCAAATCAGGTAAAATGTGACCTTTCTCAACTTTTCACCTAGAAATGACAACAAAATGATCGACTTTAGCCCTTTTTATCAACAAATTGCCGCCAGCCCGCTATCTGCGTGGCTAGAAACCCTGCCCGCCCAACTGAAACAATGGGAAAAACAAGCCCACGGTGATTATGCGAAATGGGCAAAAATTGTGGATTTTTTGCCCGAGCTACAAGCCAGCCATATTGATTTAAAAAGTGCGGTGTTATCTCAAGGTGATTTTGAATTGAGTGCGGGCGAACGCCAACGCATTATCCATCATCTCAAACAATTAATGCCGTGGCGTAAAGGGCCTTATCATCTTTTTGGTATTCATATTGATTGCGAATGGCGTTCGGATTTTAAATGGGATCGCGTCCGTCCACACCTTGCTCCACTTAAAGATCGGCTAGTTTTAGATGTAGGCTGTGGCAGCGGCTATCATATGTGGCGAATGGTTGGCGAAGGGGCAAAAATGGTAGTGGGTATCGACCCAACAGAACTTTTCTTATGCCAGTTTGAAGCCGTCCGCAAACTGCTCAATAATGATCGCCGAGCCAATTTAATCCCGCTCGGTATTGAACAAATGCAGCCCTTAGGCGTGTTTGATACAGTGTTTTCAATGGGCGTGTTATACCATCGCAAATCTCCCTTTGAGCATTTCACCCAGTTGCGAAACCAACTGACGCAAGGAGGCGAGCTGGTTTTGGAAACCTTAGTGATTAACGGCGATAAAAATACCATCCTTGTCCCACAAGATCGCTATGCCAAAATGAAAAATGTCTATTTCATTCCCTCCGTGAAAGCCCTGATTTTGTGGCTTGAAAAGAGCGGTTTTCGCAACGTCCGCTGTGTTGATGTTGAAATCACCAGCCTAGACGAACAACGTAAAACAGAATGGCTAGAAAATGAAAGCCTGATTGATTTCCTTGATCCACAAGATCACAGTAAAACCATTGAAGGCTACCCCGCTCCGAAAAGAGCAGTGATTTTGGCGAATAAATAATTAGAAAAATACCGCACTTACAATAATGTGAAAATATAAATAAGAGTAAAATACTTTGCTCTTATTTATCGCTTCTTATAATGCTCTTTTTTAAAAGTATAAAACCAAAGTGCGGTGTAATTTTGTCAGATTTTTCCTGATATAAGTACATCTTATAATACTCATCTAAATGATATTTATAGCTACTGGAACTTTCTCAAAATCAACTGAGGTAAATCCCATACACCCATTTAAAAGATAAAATGCAATATCCAGTAAGCCCAAAAATACAAGAAAATATAAACATAAGAAACAACAAAAAACGCCATTGAGTTCCCTCAATGGCGTTCTTCTTTCATTCAAAACCTGGCGGTGTCCTACTCTCACATGGGAAATTCCCACACTACCATCGGCGTTACAGCGTTTCACTTCTAAGTTCGGCATGGATTAGGTGGGTCCACTGCACTTTCGCCGCCAAGATAATTCTTTATATCCTTTAATTTCTTTTAATTTCTTTCTCTTTTCTATTCGTTCTTCACTTCTTTAACAAAAACAAGCCAAAACCCTTGAGCGTTGTATAGTTAAGCCTCTCGGGCAATTAGTACTGGTTAGCTCAACGGCTCACACCGCTTACACACCCAGCCTATCTACGTCGTAGTCTCCAACAACCCTTACAGTCTTATAGACTGGGAGAACTCATCTCAAGGCAAGTTTCGTGCTTAGATGCTTTCAGCACTTATCTCTTCCGCATTTAGCTACCCAGCAATGCCTCTGGCGAGACAACTGGTACACCAGTGATGCGTCCACTCCGGTCCTCTCGTACTAGGAGCAGCCCCTCTCAATTCTCCAACGCCCACGGCAGATAGGGACCGAACTGTCTCACGACGTTCTAAACCCAGCTCGCGTACCACTTTAAATGGCGAACAGCCATACCCTTGGGACCTACTTCAGCCCCAGGATGTGATGAGCCGACATCGAGGTGCCAAACACCGCCGTCGATATGAACTCTTGGGCGGTATCAGCCTGTTATCCCCGGAGTACCTTTTATCCGTTGAGCGATGGCCCTTCCATTCAGAACCACCGGATCACTATGACCTGCTTTCGCACCTGCTCGACTTGTCTGTCTCGCAGTTAAGCTTGCTTATACCATTGCACTAACCTGACGATGTCCGACCGTCATTAGCAAACCTTCGTGCTCCTCCGTTACGCTTTGGGAGGAGACCGCCCCAGTCAAACTACCCACCAGACACTGTCCGAGTACCCGTTTCAGGCACTTCGTTAGAACATCAAACGTTAAAGGGTGGTATTTCAACAACGACTCCACGATAACTGGCGTTACCGCTTCATAGTCTCCCACCTATCCTACACATCAAAATTCAAGGTTCAGTGTCAAGCTATAGTAAAGGTTCACGGGGTCTTTCCGTCTAGCCGCGGGTACACCGCATCTTCACGGCGATTTCAATTTCACTGAGTCTCGGGTGGAGACAGCCTGGCCATCATTATGCCATTCGTGCAGGTCGGAACTTACCCGACAAGGAATTTCGCTACCTTAGGACCGTTATAGTTACGGCCGCCGTTTACTGGGGCTTCGATCAGGAGCTTCTCTTTCGATTACACCATCAATTAACCTTCCAGCACCGGGCAGGCATCACACCCTATACGTCCACTTTCGTGTTTGCAGAGTGCTGTGTTTTTAATAAACAGTTGCAGCCAGCTGGTATCTTCGACCGGTTCAACCTTCGTGAGCAAGTCACTACAATCTACGCCGGCGCACCTTCTCCCGAAGTTACGGTGCTATTTTGCCTAGTTCCTTCACCCGAGTTCTCTCAAGTGCCTGAGTATTCTCTACCTGACCACCTGTGTCGGTTTTCAGTACGGTTTAGTAAAGCCTGAAGCTTAGTGGCTTTTCCTGGAAGTGTGGTATCAGTTACTTCAGCACCTTAGTGCCTCGTCATCATCTCTCAGTGTTAACGGTGAGCCGGATTTGCCTAACTCACCCACCTACCAACTTAAACGACCATCTCCAACAGGTCGATAACCTAACCTTCTCCGTCCCCACATCGCAGCTTTACCAAGTACGGGAATATTAACCCGTTTCCCATCGACTACGCTTTTCAGCCTCGCCTTAGGGGCCGACTCACCCTGCCCCGATTAACGTTGGACAGGAACCCTTGGTCTTCCGGCGAACGGGTTTTTCACCCGTTTTATCGTTACTTATGTCAGCATTCGCACTTGTGATACGTCCAGCAATCTTCTCAAATCACCTTCTTCCGCTTACACAACGCTCCCCTACCCAACAGTATTGCTACTGATGCCGCAGCTTCGGTACTATATTTTAGCCCCGTTACATCTTCCGCGCAGGCCGACTCGACTAGTGAGCTATTACGCTTTCTTTAAATGGTGGCTGCTTCTAAGCCAACATCCTAGCTGTCTAAGCCTTCCCACTTCGTTTCCCACTTAATATAGATTTTGGGACCTTAGCTGGCGGTCTGGGTTGTTTCCCTCTCCACGACGGACGTTAGCACCCGCCGTGTGTCTCCTGTGCATTACTCTTTGGTATTCGGAGTTTGCATCGGTTTGGTAACCCGGGATGGGCCCCTAGCCGAAACAGTGCTCTACCCCCAAAGGTATTCACACAAGGCTCTACCTAAATAGATTTCGGGGAGAACCAGCTATCTCCCGGTTTGATTGGCCTTTCACCCCCAGCCACAGGTCATCCGCTAATTTTTCAACATTAGTCGGTTCGGTCCTCCAGTTAGTGTTACCCAACCTTCAACCTGCCCATGGCTAGATCACCGGGTTTCGGGTCTATACCTTGCAACTCACCGCCCAGTTAAGACTCGGTTTCCCTTCGGCTCCCTTATTCAGTTAACCTCGCTACAAAATATAAGTCGCTGACCCATTATACAAAAGGTACGCAGTCACCCCATCACTCAATCACACTGCTATTTTTGGGTTTGACTCGCTTCGCTCGTCGTACCCTACACTTTAAAGTGCGGTGTTATTTTTGGTGCTTTTTGCCTCTTCCAACACTCAATGTGTTTGAGTGATGGGGCTCCCACTGCTTGTACGTACAGGGTTTCAGGTTCTATTTCACTCCCCTCACCGGGGTTCTTTTCGCCTTTCCTTCACAGTACTGGTTCACTATCGGTCAATCAGGAGTATTTAGCCTTGGAGGATGGTCCCCCCATCTTCAGACAGGATTCCTCGTGTCCCGCCCTACTTCTCGTAAGCTTAGTACCACAGCCTGGATTTTAAGTACGGGGCTATCACCCTGTGTCGCTTGCCTTCCCAGACAATTCCTCTATCTCTGCTGCTATTACTTACTGGCTCCTCCGCTTTCGCTCGCCGCTACTCACAGAATCTCGGTTGATTTCTTTTCCTCGGGGTACTTAGATGTTTCAGTTCTCCCGGTTCGCCTTACGAGGCTATTTTATTCACCTCGTAATGATAGGCTCTTCGCCTATCGGGTTTCCCCATTCGGACATCGTGGGTTAAACGCTTCTTATCAACTCACCCACGCTTTTCGCAGATTAGCACGTCCTTCTTCGCCTCTGATTGCCAAGGCATCCACCCTGTACGCTTTCTCACTTAACTATACAACCTCAAGGATTTTTCCCCGAAGTTGTTCTCTCGTTGAGAACGCTTACTTGCTTTTGTTCAAGTAAGTCTTTTACTCAGACTTTTTCAATTTAATCAGAAAGCAGTTTTTATTCCACTTCCTCATTAGCTTGAAAGTCTCTTCAGTTTTCAGCTTGTTTTTACATTATTAAAGAGCAAATTCGATAATGACGCTTTGCGTCTTATCATTACTAAATTCTTTCTACTTTCCTTTCACTCTATTCCCTAAACTAGGTTTAGATGTTTAAGGGGATAAAGGTGATTAATCTAAAAGAACTTACTAATGATTTGGTGGAGATAAGCGGGATCGAACCGCTGACCTCCTGCGTGCAAGGCAGGCGCTCTCCCAGCTGAGCTATATCCCCAATCATTAATCCCTATGTCACTCGCTCGAGTGGTGGGTCTGAGTGGACTTGAACCACCGACCTCACCCTTATCAGGGGTGCGCTCTAACCACCTGAGCTACAGACCCATAAGGATTTATCAAAAGTGCGGTCAGTTTTTACCGTCTTTTTTCATTCGCTTCTTATTGTCTAACAACCATCACGACAATCTGTGTGAGCACTCATCTATTCTATTAGGTAAGGAGGTGATCCAACCGCAGGTTCCCCTACGGTTACCTTGTTACGACTTCACCCCAGTCATGAATCATACCGTGGTAAACGCCCTCCCGAAGGTTAAGCTATCTACTTCTGGTACAACCCACTCCCATGGTGTGACGGGCGGTGTGTACAAGGCCCGGGAACGTATTCACCGCGACATTCTGATTCGCGATTACTAGCGATTCCGACTTCATGGAGTCGAGTTGCAGACTCCAATCCGGACTTAGATGCACTTTCTGAGATTCGCTCCCCCTCGCAGGCTCGCTTCCCTCTGTATGCACCATTGTAGCACGTGTGTAGCCCTACTCGTAAGGGCCATGATGACTTGACGTCATCCCCACCTTCCTCCAGTTTATCACTGGCAGTCTCCTTTGAGTTCCCACCCGAAGTGCTGGCAACAAAGGATAAGGGTTGCGCTCGTTGCGGGACTTAACCCAACATTTCACAACACGAGCTGACGACAGCCATGCAGCACCTGTCTCTAAGTTCCCGAAGGCACAAACTCATCTCTGAGTTCTTCTTAGGATGTCAAGAGTAGGTAAGGTTCTTCGCGTTGCATCGAATTAAACCACATGCTCCACCGCTTGTGCGGGCCCCCGTCAATTCATTTGAGTTTTAACCTTGCGGCCGTACTCCCCAGGCGGTCGATTTATCACGTTAGCTACGGGCACCAAGCTTAAAGCCCAATCCCCAAATCGACAGCGTTTACAGCGTGGACTACCAGGGTATCTAATCCTGTTTGCTCCCCACGCTTTCGCACATGAGCGTCAGTAGCTTCCCAAGGGGCTGCCTTCGCCTTCGGTATTCCTCCACATCTCTACGCATTTCACCGCTACACGTGGAATTCTACCCCTCCCTAAAGTACTCTAGTAAACCAGTCTGAAATGCAATTCCCAAGTTAAGCTCGGGGATTTCACATCTCACTTAATTTACCGCCTGCGTGCCCTTTACGCCCAGTTATTCCGATTAACGCTCGCACCCTCCGTATTACCGCGGCTGCTGGCACGGAGTTAGCCGGTGCTTCTTCTGTGGCTAACGTCAAATCATGATGCTATTCACATCACAACCTTCCTCACCACCGAAAGAACTTTACAACCCGAAGGCCTTCTTCATTCACGCGGCATGGCTGCGTCAGGGTTCCCCCCATTGCGCAATATTCCCCACTGCTGCCTCCCGTAGGAGTCTGGGCCGTGTCTCAGTCCCAGTGTGGCTGGCCATCCTCTCAGACCAGCTAGAGATCGCAGGCTTGGTAGGCCTTTACCCCACCAACTACCTAATCCCACTTGGGCTCATCTTATGGCAGGTGCTTTCGCACCCTTTCATCTCCCGATAATACGCGGTATTAGCCATCGTTTCCAATGGTTATCCCCCTCCATAAGCCAGATTCCCAAGCATTACTCACCCGTCCGCCACTCGTCAGCATTGAAAGCAAGCTTTCAACCCGTTACCGTTCGACTTGCATGTGTTAAGCCTGCCGCCAGCGTTCAATCTGAGCCATGATCAAACTCTTCAGTTTAATCTTCTCAATTCGTACACTAACAAAGCTCTGTGATTTCATTTAAAATCACGATGAATTTCAGTTAAGCACTAATTGTTCTAAATCTTTTAAATTTTTCCAGAATCAACAAGTGCCCACACAGATTGTCTGATTGATTGTTAAAGAGCAAAAAACAACGACGCGAGGTGTATTTTCATTTTTCTACAACGTCGCGTCGTTGTGTGCGGCGTATTATAGGGATTTTTAAAATCGACGCAACCCCTTTTTGCAAAAATTTTTCACTTTTTTGTTGTTTGGTTATTCTCTCAACGCCTTGCGGTTTTGTTAGGCAATTTTTGGTGAAGAAATGTAAAGTGCGGTCTAAATTTGGGGTGGTTTTTGTACCGCACTTTTTATGCTATATAAAGTCATTGAGAAAATAGAAAAGAGCTTATAATGAAAATATAAAATATCCCATATTTTTTAGAAGAAATAAGCAATAATTTCAAGCTGGTATGAAAAAAGGTTTAGATTTTCTATCTAAACCTTTAATCAACTAGCAAAACTGCATCAACTCATTATAAAAATTAGTTATTTATTCCACTTTTATGACGTTCTGCGACCTCTGCAAGTAGCGTTTGCAACTCGCCTTGTTGATACATTTCTAAAATAATATCGCAACCGCCAATTAACTCGCCCTCAACCCATAATTGTGGGAAAGTTGGCCAATTTGCATAAGCGGGAAGTTCGGCACGAATGTCGGGATTTTGTAAAATATCCACATAACCAAAAGGCACTTTACAATTCATTAAGGCTTCTACCGCTCTTGCAGAAAACCCACAAGAAGGGAATTTTGGTGAGCCTTTCATATAAATTAGAATAGGGTTTTCAGCAATTTGTTTTTTAATACGTTCTAAAGTTTCCATAATTATCCTCGTTTATCATTAAGTGGGCGAATTGTAGCATAAGCCCGTAGGGATACCAATAACTTGAGCAAAATAATCAACTATTACCAGCTTCCCCCTGCTCCGCCTCCGCCGAAGCCACCACCTCCGAAACCGCCCCCAGAGCTGCCGCCGAAACCTGAACCTCCACCAAAACCGCCAAATCCTCCCCCACCATTGCGGCGATTAAAGGTTGATGTGCGGTTAGGATTAATAGGGCTAATATAAGGTGTTCGGCGACCACCTAATTCCCCCAATAAAACAATCAACACAAACGCCGCGATCATTAATAATGGGATATATTGTGCCAGCCCCTCACCATCTTGTTTTGCCGCCTCATATTCCCCTTTGCTTGCGGCAATAATGTAATCCAGCCCGCGATCAATGCCCAGCATATATTGCCCTTTTTTGAATGCGGGAGTAATGACATTACGGATAATTTGCGATAAAAACGCATCGGGCAATGCCCCCGCTAGCCCTTGTCCTGTGGCGATAAAAATTTTGCGATCCTTTACGGCAATTAGCATTAATACGCCATTATTCAACTGCTTACGACCAATGCCCCATTTATCACCAAGCTCAAAGCTGTATTGTGCAATGTCATAATTTCCCGTGCTAGGAATCAATACCACCGCAATTTGTGAGCTGGTTTCTTTAGAATAGGCAATGAGTTTATTTTCCAATAGCTGTTTTTCCGATGGCATTAGCGTATTCGTGTAATCATTCACATAATGGAAAGGGTTAGGCGGAGGTGGAAAATTCGCTGCGGACAGGCTGAAACTGAAAAAAACAAAGAAAAAAATGACCGCACTTTTCATTCGTTTAATCATTGATTATCACCTCATTATCGAGTTCATTACGATCATCGGGCTGAATTGGAAAATGCAAGGTTAAACGTTGTGCAATACTCTCAATCGTATTGACAACCCCTTGTGTATAGCGTTTCTGCTGGAAATCTTCCACCATCGCCGCATATTGTTGCTGCCAAAACGCTTCCCCAACATATTGATGAATGCCCTCATCGCCAATAATCGCACATTGCTGATCTTTATAGGCGATATAAATCAGCACGCCATTACGAGCTTGGGTTTCGGTCATTGCAAGTTGCGTAAAAATCGACAATGCGTGCTGAATTGCGGAGGATTGTGATTTGGGAAGATGCCGTTCAATGTAAACTCGCAATTCTGCGGAACTGCGTTGCTCGAGACGGGCAATCGCCGCCTCAATTTGCTTTTTATCAAAAGGAAGTTTTGAAAAAATCGCCATAGAAATAACCGCACTTTAGTTAAAATTTACCACAGGTGCATTTTCTGCCCCAACTGCGGCTTTAAAATAAGGTTTTTCTTTGAAGCCAAAAATCATTGCCACCAATTTTGTTGGGAACTGACGAATTTTTTGATTATATTCGCGCGCTGCCTCATTGAATTTATCACGTGCAACATTAATACGGTTTTCTGTTCCCTCTAACTGAGCTTGTAAATTCATAAAGCCTTCGTGCGCTTTAAGATCTGGATATTTTTCTACGGTAACTAACAGGCGAGATAAGGCCGATCCCACAGAATTTTGTTGTTGGAATTGCGCTAACTGTTCTTCTGTCATATTGCTTGGATCAATTTTTGTTTGGCTCGCTTTTGCACGGGCTTCCATAACACCTGTTAAGGTTTCTTTTTCAAAATTAGCCTGCCCTTTTACGGTATTTACAATATTTGGAATTAAATCAGCACGGCGTTGATATTGTGATTCTACATTTGCCCATACGGCATCAATTTTTTCTTCTGCTTGCACTAATCCGTTGTAACTTCCCATTAACGTAAAGGCAACTACTACAGCCACCGCCGCCGCGATTATCCATTTTTTCATTTGTTTTTCCTCTCTATTTTTTGGCTTGATGATATAACAAAAGACCTAAACTTTCGTTTAGGTCTTCTATATTATCAACGAATTAACGTGTTAAAAAATTACTCGTTACCTTTAACTGAGATTTCTACACGACGATCGTCTGCTAAACAAGCGATTAATGCTTTGCGTCCTTTAACCGCATCACATTTCGCACCAGTTACTGGGTTTGCTTCACCATAACCCGTTGAAGAAATCACTTCTTGAGCAACACCTTTAGAAACTAAGTAGTTAGCCACAGTGTCAGCACGACGTTGTGATAATTTTAAGTTGGCTGCTTCGCTACCAATACGGTCAGTATAACCAGCAACATCTACTTGTACTGATTTTAACTGTGCAATTTCACCATAAATACCGTCTAATACATTTTGTGCTTCTGGACGTAAATTTGCTTTACCAAATGCGAAAGTAACATCTGAATTTAATGCAAATGTTTTTGCAACAACCTTAGGTTCAACAACTGGTGCACTTTGACCAAAACGGTAAGATAAACCAGCAGTTACAGAACCGATGCTTGGTGTATAATCTACACGGCTACCATCGTTTTCCCAACGCCCTACTTTATTTACCCATTGATATTCAACACGTAATGCAAGTTCTGGTAATGATGGTAAGTTATACTCTAAACCACCAGCAAACACTGGAGAAACTTTTAAGCTATGTTCGTGCGTCTCATTAGGGGCTGCTCTTTTAGTTGGTTTATAATCAGAACGAATTAACGCAGCTCCAACGCGAGCATAAACATCTAATCCTTCAAGCACTGGATAACTTGCTTTTAAGCTTAAGTGAGCCCCGTGATTTGTATGTTTTCTAACGGTTTCACCCTCTTGACGGAGTTTAGCACGCCCAAAGTCATCATAACCTAGCTCAACAGCGAAGTTATCAGTAATTTGGTAACCACCGAACACACCATAAGTAACAGAATTACGTAAAGTACCTTGTGCATTTGCTTGATCTTCAAATTGGTTTAAACCATCGTGGAAAGATGCCCAGCCCGCTTTTGCACCAGCATAGAAAGTGTTTGCTTGTGGTGCAGCTTGTGCTACTGACGCAGCAGTTAAACCAGCGATTGCTAATGCGATTGCAGTTTTTTTCATTTGGATGATCCTCTATGTTTTCATCAATAAATCTAAAATAAAGGCTTTATTTAGCATAAACCTATACTTAAATAAATGCCAAACATACATAATATACTTCACTATATTACTTCGTTTAATCTTATCTACGGGGAAAGAATAATCCCATCCCCTATCATAGTTATACTTTTTTAGTTACCTCTACATTACAGGCTAAAACTAATCAAAGCGTGCGTATTATCGACCTGAAAAAACAGAAAATCAAACAATTTTTCTTTTTTTTGTTTATAATTCATACGAACACAATGCTAACTAGCATAATTTTTAAACAAATTTTACCAAAATAAAAGGAAGCATTTATTGCAATGAAAGAATAATCACAATATGCTAGAATCCTGTTCATTATTCAATTAACCCTAATAGAGTAAGTAATAAGATGCTACCACGTTTAATAAATATTCCACAAATATCCCCTTTAGTATCTGACTATCTAGAAAAACTTAAACAACAACATTTTGAAGGCGATATTGCTTCAAATTATGCCGATCGCTTATCGCTTGCCACTGATAATAGTGTCTATCAACAACTCCCGCAGGCAATTTTATTCCCTAAAACCCTTGCTGATGTGGTTCGTTTAACCAAACTTGCCCAACGAGAGAAATATCAAAGTTTAACTTTTACCCCTCGCGGTGGTGGCACGGGGACAAACGGACAATCGGTCAATAACAATATTATTGTGGATTTATCCCGCCATATGACACAAATTCTTGAACTCAACGTAAAAGAACGCTGGGTCAAAGTGCAAGCGGGCGTAGTGAAAGATCAACTCAATCAATTTCTTAAACCTTATGGCTTATTTTTCTCGCCTGAATTATCCACCAGCAATCGAGCCACCTTAGGCGGAATGATTAACACCGATGCCTCAGGACAAGGCTCGTTACGCTATGGAAAAACCTCCAATCACGTTTTAGGATTGCGTGCGGTACTAATAGATGGCGATGTGATTGACACTCAACCATTAAGCACAGAAAATTTTGAACAATCTCTCCAGCAACAGCCTCTATCAAAACGCAGCAAAACACTCCATCAGCAAATTTTTCAACGTTGTAAAGAAAAACGCGAAGTTATTTTGCGTGATTTGCCGCAACTTAACCGCTTCTTAACGGGCTATGATCTAAAGAATGTCTTTAATAATGAAGAAACCGCGTTTAATTTATCTCGTATCCTCACGGGATCAGAGGGGTCGCTTGCCTTTATTTGCGAAGCTACATTAAACCTCACCCCGATTCCGCAACACCGCACGTTAATAAATATTAAATACCGCTCTTTCGATGCCGCGTTGAGAAACGCCCCTTTTATGCTGAAAGCCAACGCCCTTTCGGTGGAAACCGTAGATAGCAAAGTGCTAGACCTCGCCAAGCAAGATATTATTTGGCACTCTGTCCAAGATCTTTTAACTGAAGACGCGGAGAACCCAATTTTAGGCTTAAATATTGTGGAATATGCGGGCAATAGCAAATCAATGATTGAAAAACAAGTGGCTCGCCTTTGCACCCAGCTCGATGAAAAAATCGCTCAACAGCAAGATGACATCATCGGCTATCAAGTCTGCACCGATCTGCCTTCCATTGAACGCATTTATGCGATGCGAAAAAAAGCGGTGGGCTTGCTTGGCAATGCAAAAGGGGCAGCGAAGCCGATTCCGTTTGTGGAAGATACTTGCGTCCCGCCTGAACATTTGGCGGATTACATCAGCGAGTTTCGCGCTTTGTTAGACGCTCACCAGTTAGAATACGGAATGTTCGGCCACGTTGATGCGGGCGTATTGCACGTTCGTCCAGCCCTTGATTTATGCGATATTGAACAAGTGAAATTATTCAAACAAATTTCCGATCAAGTGGCAGAACTCACCCATAAATATGGCGGCTTGATTTGGGGCGAACACGGTAAGGGAATGCGTTCGCAATATGGCGAAACCTTTTTCACTCCTGAACTCTGGCAAGAATTGCGTTACATCAAAACCCTGTTTGATCCACAAAACCGCTTAAATCCGGGCAAAATTTGCACCGCACTTGAAAGTAGCCAATCGCTCTATTCTATCTTATCGCCAATGCGAGCAGATCAAGACAGGCAAATCCCCGTGCAAATGAAGCAGGAATTTGCAGGGGCAATGAACTGTAATGGTAATGGATTATGCTTTAATTTTGATGTGCATAGCACGATGTGTCCGTCAATGAAAGTAAGCAAAAATCGCCTTTTCTCACCGAAAGGACGGGCTGCGATGGTGCGTGAATGGTTGCGTTTACTCGCTAATCAAAAGGTTTCCCCTGGGCAACTGGATTTCCGCAAGCAGAAAATGAAACTGTCTGATTTAGTTGAAAAATTTCGTGCCAGCGTGGGCAAATATCGTGGCGAGTATGATTTTTCTCACGAAGTGAAAGCGGCGATGGATACTTGCCTTTCGTGCAAAGCCTGTGCCAGTCAATGCCCGATTAAAATTGACGTGCCGAGTTTCCGTGCGAAATTTTTACATTTCTATCACCAACGCTACCCTCGCCCAATAAAAGATTATGTGGTATCGAATGTCGAACTGGTCGCCCCTTATATGGCAAAAGCCCCGCAATTTTTTAACTTTTTCACTGCGGCAAAAATCACACAGCCCATCGCGAAAAAATGCTTGGGAATGGTGGATTTACCGCGATTAAGCCAGCCAAATTTGCAACAACAGCTGGTTGAGCTGAATTATCAAGGGCTTTCCTTAGAGCAACTGGAACGCCTCAATGAGCGAGAAAAAGACAAAATGTTGCTGATCGTGCAAGATCCTTTCACCTCTTATTATGATGCCAAAGTGGTAGCAGATTTTGTCGCACTAACGCAAAAACTCGGCTATCGCTCTATTTTGTTGCCGTTCAAGCCCAATGGCAAAGCACAA
The DNA here is from genome assembly GCF_011765605.1 of Avibacterium paragallinarum. NCBI lineage: Bacteria > Pseudomonadati > Pseudomonadota > Gammaproteobacteria > Pasteurellales > Pasteurellaceae > Avibacterium > Avibacterium paragallinarum. The sequence continues at coordinate 635,023 of NZ_CP050316.1, read as the reverse complement.
CATATTAAAGGCTTCCTAAGTCGCTTTGCCAAAACTGCGAAGAACCAAGCGACATTTTTAAATCGAATGGCAAAACTTGGCTTGCCGTTAGTGGGGATTGATCCTGCCATTGTGCTTTCTTATCGTGATGAATATCGTGAGATTTTAGGCGATGAACGCGGTGATTTCCAAGTGCTAACCGCTCACCAATGGCTGAAAAATCAGCTTCCGTCCGCGCATTTCAGCCAAGCCGTAAAAAGTGCGGTGAAAAATGACCGCACTTTTTCAGATTGGTACCTCTTCCCTCACTGCACCGAAGCCACAGGCTTACCGAACAGCCCGAAAGAATGGCAAGAAATCTTCTCCCATTTTGGGCAAAGCTTACAGGTGGAAAACGTGGGCTGCTGCGGTATGGCAGGGACATTTGGACACGAAACGCAACACCTTGAGATGTCTAAGGCTATCTATGCCAGTTCTTGGGCAAAAAAACTTCACGGCAAAAACCCCGAACAATGTCTTGCCACAGGGTATTCTTGCCGTAGTCAAATAAAACGTTTTGCCAAATGGCAACCAAAACACCCCGTGCAGGCGTTACTCACCTTATTGAGCTAAAAATGATGAAAATTTGGAAAAAAACCTTTACTTTAGAACAACTTAATCAATTCAACGCCCAATGTGCTGTTGGGCATTTAGGCATTCAATTTACCGCCCAAGGAGAAGATTGGCTAGAAGCCACAATGCCAGTGGATCACCGCACCACCCAACCAATGGGCTTTTTGCACGGCGGAATTTCCGCTGCACTGGCGGAAACCGTTGGCTCAATGGCAGGCTTTTGCTGTGTAGAAGAAAATCAAGCCGTTGTAGGGTTAGACATCAATGCCAGCCACCTCCGCCCTGTGCGTGAAGGGAGCGTTACCGCAAGAGCCACGCCAATTCGTCTTGGCAAAACTACCCAATTCTGGCAGATTGACATTAAAGATCAAGCCGATAGACTATGCTGTTTCGCAAAATTGACCTTAAGTGTGATTACTCAATGAAAACAAATAAAATTGGCGTTATCCTCGCCAACTTAGGCACGCCAGATGCCCCTGAGCCACAGGCAATTTCTCGCTATTTGTGGCAGTTTTTGACCGATCCCCGCGTGGTGGATCTGCCTCGTTGGAAATGGTGGCCCCTATTAAAAGGCGTGATTTTGCCTCGCCGATCCAAACGCGTCGCTGAAACCTATCGCAGTGTATGGACAAAACAGGGTTCGCCTTTGCTGGTGATCGCACAGCAACAAAAGCAAGCCTTGCAAAATTATTTTGATGAACGAGAACAAAATATTCTCGTAGAAATTGGAATGACTTATGGCAACCCTTCAATACAAAGTGCGGTGCAAAATTTACTCAAAAATCAAGTGGATAAAATCATTGTGCTACCACTCTACCCGCAATATAGCAGTACAACTACCGCTGCGGTATTTGACAGTTTCGCCCACGCGTTAAAATCCGTTCGTGGCATCGTGCCGTTTGAATTTATTCATTCCTATCATCTGAATGAAAATTACCTTAACGCCCTTACTGCTTCCATTAAAGCCCAATGGCAAGACGATGAATTTTTACTGTTTTCTTACCACGGCATTCCGCTCCGTTATGAGCAAAATGGGGATTATTACCGTGAACATTGCAAACAAACCACCCTTGCTGTGGTAGATAAGCTAGGATTAACGGAAAATCAATGGCAGCTTTGCTTTCAATCCCGCTTTGGACGTGAGGAGTGGCTACAGCCTTATACCGATCATTTTTTACAAAATGCCACCAGAACTCAAGGCATTGAAAAAGTTGCTGTGATTTGCCCCGGCTTCTCCACCGATTGCTTAGAAACCCTTGAAGAAATTGAAGAGGAAAACCGCGAAATTTTTCTTGCTAATGGTGGGAAATCGTTCCGATATATCCCTGCTTTGAATGCTGAACCTCAGCATATTGAAATGGTAGCGAAGTTGGTTATAGAAAAAATAGCGTAATCTGCCCCCCATTACATTGCCTAAACGAATAAGAAACACGCCTATGAAAACATATCAGTGGGCGTGTTTCTTATCTAAATGATTTATGAATTAAAATCTATACCCTAGTCCCATAAAGAACACAAATGGGTTTAATTTGACATCTACTTCATGATCTGCATTTAGTGCTTTAAATTTAGCTGTAGTTTTAATTTTTGTGTACCACATCGCTGTATTAAAATAGAGATTTTCTGTCAGTTTAATATCAATCCCCAAATTCACTACAGGAGCAAACGAATGTTTTTTCACTTGTAAATTAGTGATTGCAGGATTTGTTGCTTTCGCTCCAAAGAATCTAGTGTAATTTACCCCCGCACCAACATAAGGGCGAGAACCCGCATCTTTATCTAAGAAATAATATTGCACATATAAACTTGGTGGAAGCTGTTTTAATTTCACCACCTCACCCAAATCTCGTTTTCCCGCCTCAAGTGAAGGCACATTTGCTCTAATCTTATGTGAAAATGGTGTTGCACCTAATAATTCCACACCAATATTATCGGTAATCATATAGGTCGCGGTCAGCCCTAGCTGAGCATTATCACTTACTTTTAAACCTACCTCTGTGGACGTTTTTGTTGTTGAATGAGAATTTGCACTTACAAATACGCCCCCAGATCTTAATAAGACGTCTCCCGCTTGATGTGCATTTGCTGATGCCCCAATAAAAATACTTGCCAAACCCAATGCTATAAGTGTTTTTTTCATAAAAAAATACCTCGACAATTAAATACCCTTACAAAATTTGTGCTTTTTGCACGTCGAAAATATATCACTTAGGCATTTATTTTTTTGTGATACAGTTCAAATTTTTTAAAATTTTGTAAAAAAAAGTAAAAAAATTTATTTCCGCACTTTTCTTTTTGTTTCAAAATAGTGAAAATTTGATCTAGCACAAAAAATAGATTTCATATTTCTAAAAATAATAAACCGCACATTATGAATATAGAATATATGTAATCGCACAAGGTAATCCCTAGATAGTTATTGTATAATGCTCCTTTATTTTTAACAGGACAAAAGAATGAATATTAATTTCACTCAAATTTATCAAGATTGTCGAAATTTTATGCGTAATCAGCCAAGAACTACGCAACAATTTATAGTTTTATTTTTTATTAACTCTATGCTGTTTTACATCTTAATTTCAGCGTTTACGCCGATAATGACAGTGGAAAATATGCCAAGGGAAGAATTACTACTGCTAAACGACAGTAGTAATGAATTTTTTGTTTTGGCTATTGCACAACAATTAATTAGTCTATTTATCTCTTTTTGGGGAATCGCGACTTTTCATCATATTAGCACACAACAAACAGCCAATCTAAATCAAAGTGCCACACTCACTTTGCGTCGCTTTGCAGGCATTATTGCGATTAATCTCATTGCATTGATTCCTATAATGATCGGCTTTATAGAAATATTATTTTCAATACTTCAAAAACAATCCCCATCAATATTTTCTCTCATCACAAGTGTGCTTGGCTTTGTTATTTTCGTACGTTTAAGCCTTGCTTCAACGGAATATTTAATTCACCCTGTAACCATTGTTCAAGCCTTAAAAAATTGTTGGTTCCGTGGCGTGAAACGTTCTTCGCCTCTGTTTATTTACTGTTTATTCATTTATGTGGCGTTACCTTTTATTGTAAGACAAATTAGTTCGCTAAGTGATAACCTCATTTTTGAATTAATAACATTATTAATAAGTGCCATTATTAGCGTATTTAGTTTACTCTTTACTTACCGTTTTTATACTTTATTTATGCAAAAGGATGAATAATGAAGCAATTGTTAGAATTTATACCGCTCTTGGTTTTTTTTATTGTTTATAAATTAGTGGGAATCCGCGAAGCGGCGATTGCCTTAATTATCGCAACCTTAATTCAACTTACCCTATTAAAACTGAAATACGGCAAAATTGAAAAACAACAGCTCATTATGGGAAGTGCGGTAGTTTTTTTTGGTGGTTTATCAGCTTATTTCAATGAATTAGAATTTTTAAAATGGAAAGTGACGGTGGTTTATGCCTTGTTTGCTTTGGCATTAATCATCAGCCAAGTGATTTTTAAGAAACCGCTCATTCAGCAACTATTAGGTAAAGAAATTCAACTGCCTGATTCTGTTTGGAATAAATTAAATCTGGGCTGGGCTGTTTTTTTTCTGTTTTGTATGCTCCTAAATATCATCATCAGCCACTATTTTTCTGATGATCTTTGGGTGGATTTCAAAACCTTCGGCATTATTGGACTCAGCCTTGTTGCAACCATAGTAACAGGCGTTTATATTTATCGTTATCTTCCACAAACAGAGAATAAAGAACAATAGGAAAACATTATGTCTGCATTTATTGAAACCAAAACGGGACGCCAATCACAAGGCACATTGTTATTACGCACCCTTGCGATGCCTTCTGATACCAATGCCAACGGCGATATTTTTGGTGGTTGGATTATGTCGCAAATGGATATGGGTGGTGCAATTTTAGCCAAAGAGATTGCACACGGCCGTGTGGTTACCGTGGCGGTGGATAGTATGACTTTTATCCGCCCGATTTCTGTGGGCGATGTAGTATGTTGCTACGGACGCTGTGTTAAAGTTGGTCGAACCTCATTACAAATTAAAATTGAAGTGTGGGCGAAAAAAGTTTCCAGCGAACCCATTGGCGAGCGTTATTGTGTAACAGAAGCCGTATTCAGCTTCGTCGCGGTAGATAAAAACGGTCGCCCGCGTGTTGTGCCAAGAGAAAATAACCCTGAACTAGAAAAAGCCCTTGCTTTACTTGATGAAGCCTAAGAAAGGAGAAACTATGTATTACGTTATTTTTGCTCAAGATAAACCTAATACCCTTGCTCAACGCCTTGCCGTGCGTGAACAACATCTTGCACGTTTAAAACAATTACAAGCAGAAAATCGTCTGCTAACCGCAGGCCCAAATCCTGCCATTGATGATGAAAACCCTGGTGAGGCGGGATTTACAGGCTCAACAGTAATCGCCGAATTTGACAGCCTTGAAGCCGCACAGCAATGGGCAACCCAAGATCCTTATGTGGAAGCAGGCGTTTATGGCGAGGTGATTATTAAGCCATTTAAGAAAGTTTTCTAAGCAAAAAATCACAAAAATTCTCTCAAAAAACACCGCACTTTTCTTGTTTAACGCAAGAAAGTGAAAACAAGAAAAGTGCTACCCCTAACAATAAAAGCAATAAGAGGAAACACAATGTCAAACTTTCTACAAAATTACCAACAACATATTGATGAACGTGCGGCACAGGGTGTTGTACCAAAACCATTAGATGCCGAACAAACTGCACAGCTTATCGAATTATTAAAAAATCCCCCTACCGAGCAAGCCGATTATCTCCTTGAGCTTTTTAAAACCCGCGTGCCAGCAGGGGTGGACGAAGCAGCCTATGTCAAAGCCTCCTTTCTTGCTGCTATTGTCAATGGCACGACGCATTCGCCATTAATTAGTCCTGAAAGTGCGGTGCAAATTTTGGGAACAATGCAAGGCGGTTATAATATAGAACCCTTACTCCAAGCCCTTGATAATGAAGCCCTTGCCCCTTATGCCGTCAGCGCCCTTTCTTCCACCCTTTTAATGTTCGATAATTTCTACGATGTAGAACAACGTGCCAAACAAGGCAATCCTTACGCACAACAAATTCTTGAATCTTGGGCGAATGCAGACTGGTATTTATCACGTTCAAAATTGGATGAAAAGCTCACCGTTACCGTATTTAAAGTCTCGGGTGAAACCAACACAGATGATCTTTCCCCAGCACAAGATGCGTGGTCGCGTCCCGATATTCCTTTGCACGCCTTAGCAATGCTGAAAAATGAACGAGAAGGCATTCAGCCTGATGATGTAGGCAATATTGGGCCAATTCAACAGATTAATGCACTCAAAGAAAAAGGCTATCCGCTTGCTTATGTGGGCGATGTGGTCGGTACAGGTTCATCACGCAAATCTGCCACTAACTCAGTGCTGTGGTTTATGGGAGAAGATATTCCTTACATTCCGAACAAACGTGCCGGCGGCGTGGTATTAGGCGGAAAAATTGCCCCTATTTTCTTCAACACCTTAGAAGACGCGGGGGCATTGCCAATTGAAGTAGATGTCAGCAAGCTCAATATGGGCGATGTGATTGATATTTACCCATACCAAGGCAGAATCTGTAAACACGATAGCGATGAAGTTTTGGCTGAATTTCGCTTAAAAACCAATGTGTTATTAGATGAAGTACGCGCAGGCGGACGTATTCCATTAATTATCGGACGTGGGCTAACCCATAAAGCGCGTCAATCCCTTGGCTTACCTGATAATGATGTGTTCGCGAAACCACAAGCGGTGGCGGATAACCACAAAGGCTTTACCCTTGCACAAAAAATGGTCGGCCGCGCTTGTGGTGTAGAGGGCATTCGCCCGGGGCAATATTGCGAACCAAGAATGACTTCAGTCGGCTCGCAAGATACCACTGGCCCAATGACTCGTGATGAGCTAAAAGATCTCGCCTGCTTAGGTTTCTCATCAGATTTAGTGATGCAATCTTTCTGTCATACGGCTGCCTATCCAAAACCTGTGGACGTTGTTACCCATCATACCCTGCCAGATTTTATTATGAACCGTGGTGGTGTTTCCCTACGCCCAGGGGACGGCGTGATCCACTCTTGGCTTAACCGTATGTTATTGCCTGATACCGTAGGCACGGGCGGCGATTCGCACACACGCTTCCCGATTGGTATCTCTTTCCCTGCGGGGTCAGGTTTGGTGGCGTTCGCCGCTGCCACTGGCGTAATGCCGTTGGATATGCCTGAAAGCGTGCTAGTACGCTTCAAAGGGGAAATGCAACCGGGGATCACTTTGCGTGATTTAGTACACGCTATTCCTTATTATGCGATCCAACAAGGCTTACTCACCGTAGAAAAACAAGGCAAGAAAAATATTTTCTCAGGCCGCATTTTAGAAATTGAAGGGCTAGAACACCTTAAAGTGGAACAAGCCTTTGAGCTTTCCGATGCTTCTGCTGAACGCTCCGCGGCGGCTTGTACCATCAAATTAGATAAAGAACCGATCATTGAATATCTCAATTCCAATATCGTGTTGCTCAAATGGATGATTGCAGAAGGCTATGGCGATGCGCGCACCCTTGAACGCCGTATCAAAGCAATGGAAAAATGGTTAGAAAACCCAGAATTGCTCAGCGCTGATCCTGATGCAGAATATGCCGCGGTGATTGAAATCGATCTCAACGAAATCAAAGAACCGATTTTATGCGCACCAAATGATCCTGATGACGCTCGACTGCTTTCTGAAGTGGAAGGGGATAAAATTGACGAAGTGTTTATCGGCTCTTGTATGACCAACATTGGGCATTTCCGTGCTGCAGGGAAATTATTAGCCAAATTCAAAGACGTCATTCCTACTCGCCTTTGGATCGCACCGCCAACCAAAATGGACGCAAGCCTACTTACCGAAGAAGGCTATTACAGCATTTATGGCAAAAGTGGAGCACGTATTGAAATCCCAGGCTGTTCACTTTGTATGGGTAACCAAGCGCGCGTGGCAAACAACGCCACCGTGGTGTCCACCTCCACCCGTAACTTCCCGAACCGCTTAGGACAAGGCGCAAACGTGTATTTGGCTTCTGCTGAACTGGCTGCCGTGGCGGCACTACTCGGCAAACTGCCAACGCCAGAAGAATATCAAGCCTATGTGGCGGATTTGCAACAAGATAAAGAAGATACTTATCGCTATATGAATTTTGATCAACTTAATCAATATACACAAAAAGCGGATAACCTAATTTTTAAAACACAGATATAACCACATCAAAGTGCTGTCATTATCTGACAGCACTAGCATTGGTCGTTATTGTGATACAACTAATCGCTGTGGATGAATAACATTATTTTTATCAATCATTGCCACACCAATAAATTGTTCCTCAGCAGAATATAACCGCACTTGCCCATAAATGCCTTGTGGATTATCAAACTTCACACGTTGTCCAAACCCAACAGCTCGGCTTTGTTCGGCACTTAAAGCCAACGCAGGCAAGGATTTCACGGCACTGTCCGCTGGCAATAAATGCTGGTCGAGCAAGGTTAAATCTTGCTGTTCGCTTAATGCTTGAAAGGCTTCTATGGTCATCATTGCGTCTTTTGGATAATCCGCCACAGCAAGACGGCGGAGCATTGTAACGTGTGCGCCACAGCCTAGCACTTCGCCTAGATCGTCCACTAAGGTGCGAATATAAGTGCCTTTCGAACAATGCACTTCCAAGGTTAAATAAGGGGCTTGGTAGTCGATAAATTTCAGCTCGAAAATGGTGATCGGGCGGGCTTCTCGCTCAACGGTAATGCCTGCTCGTGCGTATTCATACAAGGGTTTGCCCTGATGTTTTAAGGCGGAAAACATTGTCGGCACTTGCATTATGTCGCCACGGAATTGTTCAAGTGCGGTCAAAATCTCTTCTATTTTTGACCGCACTTCTCTTGTTTCCACCACTTGCCCGTCTGCATCAGAGGTGTCCGTGCGTTCACCCAGTTTTGCGGTAACCAAGTAACGCTTATCGGAATCCAATAAATATTGCGAAAACTTGGTCGCTTCGCCTAAACAGATGGGCAACATTCCCGTTGCGAGCGGATCTAACGCCCCTGTATGCCCTGCTTTATTCGCCTGAAATAGTCGCTTCACCTGTTGCATAATTTGATTGGAACTCGCCCCTTGTGGTTTGTCCAATAAGAAGATGCCGTGAATGTCGCGACCTTTCTTTTTTCGATTACTCATTGTTTTCTTGTGCTGGTTGGTGGCGTTTTTCATCATCACGAATCACTTCGCTCACCAAGTTAGACATTCTCATTCCTTCTACTAAGGATTGATCGTAAATAAAGCGTAACTCCGGCACGATACGCAAACGCATTGCTTTTGCCAAAAGCGAGCGGATATAAGTCGATGCCTTTTCTAGCCCTTGCATTCCGCTTTCGATAATGCTTTCATCTTGATCGAACAAAAAGGTAACGAAAACTTTCGCATAAGCGAGATCGCGGGAAACTTCCACATCAGATACGGTTACCATTCCAATGCGAGGATCTTTCACTTCACGTTGTAAAATCACCGCGATTTCTTTTTGTAATTCTTGTGCGACACGGTCGCTACGTTTAAATTCTCTTGCCATAACATTTTTCTCTTAATTAAGTGGTTAATGATCGAGGTATAAATAGTTTTTCCAACTATTCATTCTCAATAAAATTTTTCGCATCATTGCTAAATGATGTGCGTGTTCCGTATAAACGGCAACTTCAGCACTCACGCCATAAGGGAGGGAATAGGCGGACATATCGCTTTTCATTTTAAGTAAAACGAGAGCTTTGGCTTCTTCTTTGATAAAAGATTCCGTATATAACGTGCCATTTGCTTGAAGCTCGTGTTCCCCAATGGCAGGCAAAACAGAAACAACTTCAGCTTGAAAAGTTTTCCCCGGAATAGCTGGGAAAACAATTTCAGCCTCGTCACCAACGGATAATCGCAACAGTGAATTTTGTCTAAATGCAGCCACATACATTCGATCTTGATGATGCGTAAAGGTCATTACGGGACGAATGGGCAACGTTGTTGCGGTCATTCCAACTTTTAAGAGGTTTTGAGCAATAAAGCCGTCCGTTGGTGCAACAACGACGGTAGAATCAAGGTTAAATTGTGCTTGTTTCAGTGCAGCTTGAGCTTTTGCGATATTCGCGTTCTCATTTTCATATTTTGTCGCAAAGGCATTTTCAACCTTTGTTAAATTTGCTAAAGAAACCGAATAATCCGCCTTGGCGGTGTAATATTCTTTACGTTTCAGATCCAGTTCTGACTGGCTTGCTGCTTTGGATTTGATTAACTGTTGATAGCGTTCAAACTCTCGCTTTTTTTGTTCCATTGTGGCTTTTAAGGCTTCAACGGTTGCTTGTGCTGCCTGTTTTTCCGCCGCTAAATTACTCACAGTTTGAACCGCTAATGCCAACTCCGCACTACGTTGATCCACCATAGCTTGGTAAGGGGTAGGATCGATTTTAAATAGTACTTCCCCTTTCTTAACAAGTTGGTTTGCGTTTACAGGGTTCACTTCAATCACCTTGCCGCCAACGTTAGGTATGATAGGCGTAGAAATATAATATTGCGTCGCTAATTTGGTATGCGGGTGGTTATAATTCATCACCAATAACATTGATAATAAAAGGATAACGCCGCCAAGCACCGCAGTTGGAACGCTCCATTTATTGAGGGGAATTTTAAATAATTTAAAAATCCCTACACACAGAGAGGCATAAATAACTAGAATCAAAAGTTCCATAATTAAGCGTTCTCCTCAAATTTCAATGTTGAAGAAGCTGAAGCCATTTTTTCTAGTTCGTTACGCAACTGCATTACGTCCTGCTCTAATTGGGCATTTTTAACCTCTAAATCAGTCAGTTGTTTATACACTTCGTTATTAAAGGTTTCTTGGATTTTGGCATCTTTTTGATGATTGCCATTCCCCCAGCCTTTTTCTTCGTCCCATAGCGTTGCCCAGATCCAAAGGAAGGGCCAAATAATATGAAGTGTAAATAAACTGACCCACCCAGCATAATGCAAGGCTTCTAAATGAGGGTGATTGCGTTTTTTCGCGATTTCATAGGGAATATCGTGAATGACAATAATTCCATAAAAAATGGCGATACAAGCAAAAATGAGAAAAAATAAGGCAATATAGTCCAACATTATTTCTACTCCACTGGTTAAACTCACAAGAAAGCTGCTCTTTGTCTAAACAAAGAACAGCTTCCATACTCAGCTAGCAATCACTGCCGTCAATAAAGTTGTGAAGAAATTAAATTGAACGTTTAATTTCAACCACTTCAAAGACTTCGATTTGGTCGCCAACTTTGACATCGTTGTAGTTTTTCACACCAATACCACATTCCATACCACTACGCACTTCGGCTACATCATCTTTAAAGCGGCGGAGCGATTCCAATTCGCCTTCAAAGATTACCACGTTGTCGCGTAATACACGGATTGGGTTATTACGTTTCACGACCCCTTCGGTTACCATACAACCTGCGATTGCTCCAAATTTCGGATGGCGGAAGACATCACGCACTTCAGCAAGCCCGATAATTTCTTGTTTAAATTCAGGTTGTAACATTCCGCTCATTGCCGCTTTGATTTCGTTAAGTAGTTCATAAATAATTGAATAATAACGTAAATCAATGTTTTCGTTTTCAATAATACGGCGTGCTGACGCATCGGCACGAACGTTAAAGCCGACAATAATCGCGTTTGAAGCCGCCGCAAGAGTGGCATCAGTTTCGGTGATTCCGCCCACACCTGAGCCAACCACGTTCACTTTCACTTCTGGTGTTGAAAGCTCTTGGAGAGCTTGAACGATCGCTTCAACCGAGCCTTGAACATCGGCTTTTACAATCACGTTCAATTCTGCCACATCACCCTCAGCCATATTGCTAAACATATTTTCCAGTTTCGCTTTTTGCTGACGAGCGAGTTTCACTTCGCGGAATTTACCTTGACGATACAATGCCACTTCACGGGCTTTTTTCTCATCACGCACCACCGTGGCTTCATCACCCGCTGACGGCACGCCCGATAAGCCTAGCACTTCCACAGGAATTGATGGGCCTGCTTCTGAAATTTCTTTACCGTTTTCATCACGCATTGCACGCACACGACCATATTCAAAGCCACAAAGTACAATGTCGCCTCGGCGTAATGTGCCTGATTGAACCAAAATGGTAGCAACTGGCCCACGACCTTTATCGAGGTAAGATTCGATCACCACGCCCGTTGCCATTCCGTCTTTCACCGCACTGAGTTCTAATACTTCAGATTGCAATAAAATTGCATCAAGCAATTCATCAACGCCCGTTCCTTTTTTCGCTGAAACGTAAACGAACTGCGTATCGCCCCCGAACTTCTCGGCGATCACTTCGTGTTGCAATAATTCTTGCTCTACGCGATCTGGGTTGGCTTCAGGTTTATCAATTTTGTTCACTGCCACCACAATTGGCACGCCTGCTGCTTTTGCGTGTTGGATCGCTTCGATAGTTTGTGGCATCACACCGTCATCAGCGGCAACAACAAGCACTACGATGTCTGTTGCTTTCGCTCCACGCGCACGCATTGAGGTAAATGCCGCGTGTCCTGGGGTATCTAAGAAAGTGATCATTTTGCCGTCATCAGTTTCAACGTGGTATGCACCAATGTGCTGGGTAATTCCCCCCGCTTCGCCCGCTGCCACTTTGGCTTTACGAATGTAGTCAAGTAAAGAGGTTTTACCGTGGTCAACGTGTCCCATAATGGTAACTACTGGTGCACGGGTAACTTTCTCCGCATTGACATCGCGATCGCCTAATACGGATTCTTCAAGCTCGTTTTCTTTACGCAGGATTACTTTATGTCCCATTTCTTCGGCGACAAGCTGTGCGGTTTCTTGGTCGATCACTTGGTTGATGGTGACCATTTCGCCCATTTTCATCATTGTTTTGATGATTTCAGTAGCTTTCACTGCCATTTTATTGGCAAGCTCTGCCACCGTAATGGTTTCTCCAATCACCACATCACGGTTTACTGGTGCGGCTGGTTTGGTGAAGCCTTGTTGTAGGCTGCTACCTTTTTTACCTTGTTTACCTTTCGCACCTTTACCCGCTTTAAAATCTTTGCCATTTTTGCGGTTAGCTTCACGATCGTTTTTGCTGCTTTCTTCTTCACGTCCGCCTTTTTTCGCTTTGGCAACTTTATTTTTACCTCGTCCACGATTTTCATTACGGCGGATTTCTTCGTCTTCCGCTTCACGGGCATAGCTTGAGGTTAAATGTTCATCAGTATAATCATCAGCCGTATTTTCGCTGCTTTCCTCTGCGTCAGCCAAATCTGCATAACGTTTTGCTTCTTCTGCTGCTTTGCGAGCTTGCTCTTCCGCTTTTTGACGAGCAAGTTCATCAGCTTTACGGCGTAATTCCGCTTCTTCCGCTTTCAGACGTTCTTTTTCTTTGTCTTCTGCTTTCGTTGCTACTTTTTGCTCTTTTTTTGCATTTTCAGTAGCTTTTGCTTTTTCCGCTGCTGCCTTTTCTGCGGCAGCTTTTTCTTCCGCCGCTTTTCTTTCTGCTTCTTTCTTCTCAGCTTCTTTGCGTTCCGCCTCTTGCTGAGCTTTTAAGCGAGCCTCTTCTTCAGCACGCTTTGCCGCTTCCGTTGGAACAGTGCGTTTTTTACGCACTTCCACTTGAACAGCTTTACTTTTTCCGCTACTAGTTGTTGCACTCACCGTCGTTTTTGTACGACGCTGTAGACTTAATTTTTTCGGTGTATCCGATTTTTTTACTTCATCTACCATAATTTTACACCTCTACTTATGCTTCTTCACTGAACCAACAAATTTCACGTGCCGCCATAATTAACGCTGCGGCTTGATCGGCATCGATTTCTTCAATATCCGTTAAATCATCGACACTTTGTTCAGCAAGATCTTCTAATGTGGTAATTTGTTTTTCAGCCAATTTCACTGCGATATGACGATTCATACCCTCGAGTTCTAACAATCTATCTTCAATTTTGGCTTGTTTTAATGCTTCTTCTTCCGCCAATGCCATTGCGGTCATTACATTTTTCGCTCGGGTTTGCAATTCTTCAACCAGATCTTCATCTTCCAAACCGTCAATCGCGGTGAGTTCGTTCACTGGCACATAAGCCAATTCTTCTAAATTAGAGAAGCCTTCTTCAATCAGAATATGGGCGAACTCTTCATCGATCTCCAACGCCTCCATAAATAATTTCAGCACTTTATTATCTTCGGCTTGGTGCTTCTCATTTAACGCGGCAGTTGTCATCACATTTAGTGTCCACCCTGTTAATTGAATGGCTAAACGCACATTTTGCCCATTGCGTCCAATGGCTTGTGGTAAGTTTTCTTCTTCAACAGCAATATCCATTGAATGATTATCCTCATCAACCACAATCGAAGTTACGTCCGCTGGTGCCATTGCGTTAATCACAAACTGAGCTGGATTATCGTCCCATAACACAATATCCACACGCTCCCCACCAAGTTCATTGGTGATGGCTTGCACACGTGAACCACGCATTCCCACACAAGCCCCCACAGGGTCAATGCGTTTATCATTGCTTTTCACCGCAATTTTTGCTCTCGCCCCTGGATCACGAGCCGCACCTTTAATTTCGATCAGCTCTTCACCAATTTCAGGCACTTCAAGGCGGAACAGTTCAATTAACATTTCAGGTTTAGCACGGGTAACGAAAAGCTGAGCACCTTTGCTTTCAGGGCTCACTTTATATAGCACGCCACGCACGCGATCGCCTGGTCGGAAATTCTCACGCGGTAACATATCTTCACGCAAAATCACCGCTTCCGCTGATTGCCCTTCTTGTTTCAACTCTAAAATGATGTTATCACGGTTTACTTTTTTCACTGTACCCGTAACAATTTCACCTTCATTAGCACGGAACTGCTCAACCACTTTATTACGCTCTGCTTCGCGAATTTTGCTGCTGATAACTTGGCGTGCGGTTTGCATTGTGATGCGATCAAAAGCTACAGATTCAATTTGATCTTCAACATAATCACCAAGTTGAATCGCTGGATCTTCAAATTGTGCCGCTTCTAAAGTAATTTCTTTGGTTGGATTGGTTACGTCTTCCACCACTAACCAGCGGCGGAAAGTATCAAACTCGCCCGTTTTTGGATCAATCACAACGCGAACATCGATCTCTTGCTCATATTTTTTCTTGGTAGAAAGGGCAATGGCACTTTCTAAGGCTTCAAAAATTTTCTCACGCGGTAATAATTTTTCATTTGAAACTGCTTCAGCAGCCAATAAAATTTCTTTACTCATTCGTTTTTTCTTCCTGTTTCATCTTAAAATTTAGGAACAACGTTGGCTTTTTGGATATTGCCAAACACTAACACTTGTGGCTGACCTTCAACAATCAACGTCAGCATATCATTATCAATTTTCTCTAAAACGCCCTGCCATTTACGGCGATCCAACACTGGCATTCTGAGATGCACGAGGATCTCTTGCCCAATAAAACGTGCATATTGGTTTAAGGTAAATAATGGGCGATCTAACCCCGGCGATGACACTTCAAGGTTATATTTATCGGCGATCGGGTCTTCCACGTCTAAAATGGCACTCACTTGACGGCTCACGTCTGCACAATCATCAACGCTCACGCCACCTTCTTTGTCAATATAAAGACGCACAGTTAAAAAACGCCCCATTCTTTGACATTCGATCCCCCACAGCTCACAGCCGAGATCTTCCACTGAATCTTGCAGTAAATCGCGTAATTTTTCTTCTAACGTTGCCAAAACAACCTCCTAATACAAAATCAAGACGTAAAAAAAGGGCTAATCAGCCCAGTTCTACATCTAAATTGCTCGTACAAAAAAACCCCAAAATTGGGGTTCTTTTTACTGAACTTTCTATGAATTGGTTGCGGGGGCTGGATTTGAACCAACGACCTTCGGGTTATGAGCCCGACGAGCTACCAAGCTGCTCCACCCCGCGTCCGAAATATGTGGCGTATTATACGGATAAAAAGAAAAATAGCAAGGCTTTTCTCTAAAAGAATATGAAAAGGAACAACGCGAAAAAATCCCCCTCAAAAAGCACCGCACTTTTCCTTTAGGCTTTCGCCAACATTACATCAAACAAGCGATAAATAGCGATCAAATCCATTCTTGCCACAGGCTTAAACGGCAACAGCAAATAATACAACCAGCGATTTTTTTGGATAAACGACAAGGTATGCTGCCATACTTCTGGATCACAATATTGCTGATATTTATCCACCACAAAATACATTTCTTCTTGATCGATCACATCAGAACGCCCAAGGCTGTGAATAAAAACGAGGCTATCACGCACTTTTTTACACATTAAATTGGTCGTTTTTGAACGGGCTTCAAAATCAATAAAACGCACACGCCCTTGCTCCCACGTCATATCGCGTAAGGCGGGGCGACCGTGGACTAAATTCTGCCGATGTAAATCTGCCAAGGCTTTTGCCCCATCAGCCAAAATCGCCAATTTTTGCTGTGCGGTTACGCTTTCCTCTTCTGCCCATTGGCTCAAGGTTTTCCCCGCATCTTGCAACACAAAAAAATCTTCCCCCGCTAGCACAACCTTTGGCACGGGAGCATTTTGTGCCATTAAATCTTGCAATGCGGCTAATTCATTAGCGAAAGCCCGCTTAGGCTGTGGCTTTAAAAATCGCCACACGCCTTTGACTTGTTCAGGTTGTTTCAGCCAGTAGTGCTGATTTGCATAATCAAAACACCGGATACGCTGACCTTTATGCTGTTGCAAAAGATCTTGCACATATTGCACAAAATCCGCTTCTACGAAATCTGTCATTACCCTGCCTCAACCACAAAATTAACGCCAAACATCAGGATTTACACCACGTTTAATCAATTCTGGATATTGCTCAATTTTAAATTCAGGCTCTTTCACGCCCGCTTTAATTTGACGCTGATAATCTTTCAGCAATGTCCAAACGATTGGCGAAAGCAACACGATAGACACCAAATTGATTAATGCCATTATCGCCATCACCGTATCCGCAAAGTTCCAAACCACATTGCCAGAATTGACCGCACCGAAATAAACGAAAAATAGCACGATTAAGCGGAAAATTAGCACCACCAACGGGCGATTTTTCAGGAAGCGGATATTGCTTTCAGCATAGGCATAGTTCCCAATAATAGAAGAAAAAGCGAACAGTAATAAAATGAACGCAAGGAAATGCAAGCCAAATTCCCCAACGTGATATTGCAAGGCATTTTGCGTTAAAGAAATGCTTTTGAGCGATTCGCCACCGTAATTATCCGATAATAAAATGATGATCGCCGTACAAGAACACACCACGATAGTATCCACAAACACGCCGAGCATTTGAATAAGCCCTTGACTGACGGGATGTTTCACATCGGCAGAAGCCGCCGCATTCGGGGCGGAACCCATACCCGCTTCATTCGAGAATAACCCACGTTTAATCCCCATTAGCATTGCTTTCGAGAAAATCGTGCCGAACATTCCGCCAGCCATCGCATCAAAAGAGAAAGCACTATGGATAATATTGCTAATTACGGTTGGGATCATTTCAATATTCATTCCCATAATGATCACAGCCATAATTAAATAAAACAATGCCATTACTGGGACAACACGTGCTGATACTTTACCGATCCGCTTCACCCCACCAAAAATAATTGAGGCTGTTAAAATCACTAAGCCAATTCCTACATAGCTTGGTGTCCATTTCCACGCATTGCCTGTGGCTTCTACAATCGCATTAGATTGCACTGCATTAAAGGCAAAACCAAAAGTAAAAATTAACGCAATGGCAAAGCACGCCGCCAAGCTGCGAGAGCGTAGCCCCTGTACAATATAATAAGCTGGGCCGCCGCGACTTAAACCGTCTTTATCTTTCAGTTTGAAAAGCTGAGCGAGGGAAGATTCTGCAAAAGCACTCGACATTCCAATCAATGCCGTTACCCACATCCAGAACACTGCACCTTCGCCACCAATGGCGATCGCCGTCGCTACACCGCCAATATTCCCCACCCCAACACGGCTCGCCAGCCCTGTTGCAAAGGCTTGGAATGGCGTTAAAGATTGCCCGTCAGAAGAGCGTCCAAACCACATTTCACGCAAACTTTGCGGAAACAAACGTAGCTGCACAAGCCCTGTAGTCAGCGTAAAGAAAATCCCCACACCGAGCAATGTAATCACCGTAATATCCCATAACGGCCCGTCAAAATGTTCTACAAACCAGGTTAGCCCAGCTTCCACGTTACTAATAAGTTGATCAAACATCACTTCTCTCCTTATATCTTAGAAAGTACGCATTCTAATAGATTTTATATAAAGAGAGAACAATTAGGATAAAAAAGAGGATAAAAATTTAAAAAATAACAAAATGATAAAAACGCCTCTAGAAAACACCGCACTTTGTTAGATCATATTTAATCACATCACAAAAATGAAGTAGCGTGGAAAGAAAAAAGCAAGGTCACCACCTTGCTTTATATCTCATTATTAACGCTTATTTTTCTTCTAGCTCCATTTGCATGTCACACCCCATATCTAATCCCGCTTCGCAGATAAGGCTAATTTTGCTCGCATTTATTTTCCCTCATTTAACATATGATACACATTACACCCTTTTTGTTCTCCATTCTCACAAGCTTTGCCCGCCCACATTTTGGCAAGATTTAAATCTTGTTTAACGCCTTCCCCTAAGGCATACATTATCCCCAAATTAAGTTGAGCATCTGCATATCCCTGCTCTGCCGCTTTTTGATTCCATTTCACAGCTTGGAAATCATCTTGTTTTACCCCTTCTCCTTTATGATACATCACCCCCAAATTATATTGAGCCTGTGCATCTCCCTGCTCTGCTACTTTTTGATACCATTTAAACGCTTGGAAATAATCTTGTTTTACCCCATGTCCGTTGTCATACATCACCCCCAAATTATATTGAGCCTGTGCATCTCCCTGCTCTGCTGCTTTTTGATACCATTTAAACGCTTGGAAATAATCTTGTTTTACCCCTTGCCCAGTGCGATACATCTGCCCCAAATCATATTGAGCTTTTATGTGTCCCTGCTCTGCCGCCTTTTGATACCATTTGAACGCTTGGAAATCATCTTGTTTTACCCCTTGTCCAGTGCGATACATCTGCCCCAAATTATATTGAGCTTTTATGTGTCCCTGCTCTGCCGCCTTTTGATACCATTTGAACGCTTGGAAATAATCTTGCTTTACCCCTTGTCCAGTGCGATACATCTGCCCCAAATTATATTGAGCTTTTATGTGTCCCTGCTCTGCCGCCTTTTGATACCATTTGAACGCTTGGAAATAATCTTGCTTTACCCCTTGTCCGTTGTCATACATCAACGCCAAATAAAATTGAGCCCTTGCATATCCCTGCTCTGCTGCTTTTTGATACCATTTAAACGCTTGGAAATATTCTTCTCTACTTTCGTATGCTAGAGCCAAAGCACTCTGTGCCATCACATTCCCTTGCTCTGCTAATGGTTGAGCCAAAGAAATAGCCGTATCAAATTCGTTCTTTTTAATAGCCTCCACTACTCGCAGTAATTGTTCTCCACCCGATAAAATAGCTTGCTGAACAAGCTCAGCATCATTGGTTTTCGCATACCCCATTTGCGAGATACTAAATACAGAAAATGAAAAAAGAGCGGTGGTTAATAATGTTTTTGTGAATTTCATTGTATTTTTTCCCTTAAAACTATATTAAATTCAATACAAAATATTAATCTATTTTATTTAGTTCACGATACACATTGCATCCTTTCTGAAAACCATTAGAACAAGCTTTACTTGCCCACATTCTGGCAACCTCCAAATCTTGTTTCACTCCTTGTCCAGCACCATATATTACAGCCAACATTGCTTGGGCAGGGGCATATCTTTGTTCAGCAGCTTTTTGATACCATTCAAATGCTTGAGTATAGTTCTGTTGCACTCCTTGTCCATCATAATATATATTTCCCAAAGAAAATTGAGCTACTGAATATCCTTGTTCTGCCGCTTTTTGAATCCATTTAAACGCTTGAAAATCATTTTGTTTTACTCCTCGACCATAGTGGTACATAAATCCCAAATTTAACTGCGCTTGTGCATTCCCCTGATCTGCCGCACGTTGAAACCATTTAAGTGCTTGGAAGTAATCCTGTTTTATCTCTCCTTTCCCTTTTTTATATATTAATCCTAAATTTAATTGAGCTGGCATTACTCCTTGCTCTGCCGCTTTTTGATACCATTTAAACGCTTGAAAATAATCTTTCCGAACTCCTCGTCCATTTTCATACATTACCCCCAAATTGTATTGAGCTTGAGCATCTCCCTGCTCGGCTAAAGGTTTCCATAATTGAAATGCGGTAGTAAAATCACCACGTTCAGCTGCCTCAAAGCCTTGTTGGAACTGTGTTTTTGGATCTGAAACCGCATATGCCATTGGCGAGGCACTTAATACAGAAAATGAAAAAAGAGCGGTGGTTAATAACGTTTTTGTGAATTTCATTGTGTTTTCCTTATAAAGTGATTTAAACCAATGATTGAAACGACAAGGCAAAGAGAAAGGTTTTCACAAAGAAAAAAGCAGTGAGAATATTCCCTTCTCTCTGTTGTACATATTTCAATCGAAGTAACAAGATTTTTTCCTTTCAGCAAAGGGTTTTGTTCTCTCTGTAAAGAGAGAACAACAGGGAGTATACTCCCTTGAAATTGTTGAATATTCAGCCTAATTGTAAGAGAGGGAGATGATGAAAAATGGCTTAAAAAACCACCGCACTTTTAAGAGAAAATGCCTGTTTTATAAGCTGATAAGAAAACGAAAAAAACCGAGCGAGGTTTTGCCCCGTTCAGTTAAATTTGCTGAAAAAGTGAGGGGTTATCTTTAACGAGAAAGAAACAACGCCGCTGCCCCACGCACGCCGCCTGAATCGCCGTATTTGGCTTTTTTAATTGCTGGCACTTTGGCACTTCGCATTAAGTGGTTGGGGAGGGCTTTGGGTAAGGCTTGGTAGAGATAATCAAAGTTCGACAAGCCGCCGCCTAGCACGATGAGATGGGGATCAAGGGCGGTGATGATGTTGCCGATGGAAATAGCAGCGAGTTCCACAAACATTGCCACAAAATCCACCGCACTTTGCTCTTGGGCGTAAAAACGTTGAATAATTTCTTTGGCAGATAGGCTTTCCCCTTTGAGATCGTGGTAAAGCATTTCAAAGCCTCGCCCTGAAAGATAGGTGTCTAAACAGGCGGAATTGCCACAGCCACATTGGTAAATCGGGGCGTTATCCCAGCCGAGCAATTTTAATGCGTGGTAGTTGAGCTGCATATGCCCTAGCTCGCCTGCCATTCCAATTTGCCCTGAATAGATTTTGCCGTCAATCACTAACCCGCCGCCAAAGCCTGTGCCAAGAATGAGCCCTAGCACGCTAGAATATTGCTGATTTTCCTCCGCCCACGCCTCAGATAACGCGAAGCAATTTGCGTCATTTTCCGCCCGCACTTCACGTTCTAAACGCTGGCTTAAATCTTGTAAAATGGGTTTGTTGTCTGCTACGCGAATGTTGGTTATTTCTGCCAAGCCCGTATCCTGATTCACAAACCCCGGCAAGCCTAAGCCCACCGAGCCTTGCGAACCAAATTTTTCATCGGCTTTTTTCACCAAATTCACAATGGTATCAAGCCATTGTTCGTAGCTTTCTTTTGGTGTATCCACCCGTTCGGAATAGTGCTTTTCTAATTTTTCATCGAAAACAGCCAGCTCAATTTTCGTGCCGCCAATGTCGAAACCGTATAACATTTTCTCCTCCAGATAAAAACTTTCTCAAAATCCTACCGCACTTTATATTTTATGCGAATCACTGCCGTTTACTGATTTTTCGGCTGAAAAATACGCCAACGAGGTAGCAAGACGAACAGCACGCAATGGAAAAGCCACGCGATCAACACCGAAACCAGTACATCAACAGGATAGTGCATTCCTAAACGCAAACGGCTAATCAGCATTAACACTGCCCACAGGGTGATGCCTGCGGTGAGCCATCGCATTCCTTTATTGTTACGTCCAAGCAACTGCCCAAAGCCTACGGCGAGCATTAACCAAGTGGCAGCGAAAATGCTGTGTCCAGAGGGGAAAGAATAGCCTGTTTCTTTGCTACGGTGATGTACTAAATACATATCAATTTGTTTATCTGCATAATAATCTAAGACGATTTGTTCACGCACTTTGCGAGGTTGATCGTAAAAATATTCAGGGCTGATACTTGATTTTTCCGCCAATTGCACAATAAAAGGACGAGGTTCTGCAAACACCGTTTTGAGCACCGATTTCACCCCTTGGGTTACCCCAACAGAAATCGCCATCACTGCAATCACCGCAAGGGCTTGTTTTTTATCCGCAATACAGAAAAAATACGCAACAGCAAACACGCAACAAGTGATAATGGCATAAGGCTGGCTTCCTGTTTCTGTTAAAAAATAAAGAAACGTATCAAAAGCTGTGTTATGTTCATCCCCTTGCCAATGCCAATTTATTAGCCACATAAAAAAAGGCACAAGGCAAAGCAATAAGGTATATAATGAAAGGCGTTTTAACATTTTAATCACTCCATAAATTTGAGTGCATAGTTTAGCATTATTCAATAAAAAAAGAATGAAGGATTTAGCGATGACAAAAATTCAACGCGTTACCGAAGCCAATTTACCGACCGAATTTGGGATTTTTCGCATTGTGGGCTTTGAGTTTCCCGACACTAAAAAAGAACACGTTGCCTTAGTAATGGGCGATATTTCAAACCCTGATGAACCTGTTTTAGCCCGCATTCACTCCGAATGTTTAACGGGCGATGCGTTGCATAGCCTGAAATGCGATTGCGGTTTTCAGCTTGCCACCGCACTACGTCAAATTAGCGAAGAAGGCCGTGGCGTGCTGATTTATCACCGCGAAGAGGGGCGTGGCATTGGCTTAATTAACAAGATCCGAGCTTATTCCTTACAAGATCAAGGAATGGATACCATTGAAGCTAACCTTGCTTTGGGCTTTGCCGCAGATGAGCGTAATTTTGAAGTTTGTGCGGATATTTTTGATCTACTCGGTGTAAAGCAAGTTCGCCTGCTCACCAACAACCCTAACAAAATTGATACAATGAAAAAAGCTGGGATCAACGTGGTGGAACGCGTTCCGTTAAACGTAGGCGAAAACCGTTACAATACGGAATATTTAGACACCAAAGCAAAAAAAATGGGGCATTTCATCGTGCATAACAATCAAAAACACTTGATGACTTGCCCACATTGTCAGGAAGAAATTCCACAAAAAAAATGACCGCACTTTAGGCTATGAAGTAAATGGCTCAGTATTCTGAGCCATTTTTGCGATCACTATCGCAAATTTTACATACGCCAATTCACAACATAATATCGTCTCGTTAGTCTATTCTCATTTTTAAGTCGATACCGTTTTAAACATAATGCAAATTCAGTTTTTAGAAAGCACATTTGAAAATATTCGACACACCAGTTTACCAAAATCTGGACTAGTTTTTGTAACGAAAGAAAGTGCTGAAGCAATGGCTAAATCCCTACTTAATTATAAAGTGGAAGTGAAAAATGAGTGGGTAGATTAGAACTAACGAAACACAGCCAGAAATTGATTCTGAAATCTTAATTATTCACCATAGAAACTAAAAAATGTTCAATATTTTCAAAAAACCTTATGAAAAAGGGACATTAGAAGCGTGGGCGAAAATGTGTGATGACATAGCAAAAGTTGCTATTTTAGCCGTACCTGTGATACTTTATAACAACGATCCCTTTTTGCAAAAAGTCATTAACCTCATTGCACTCGCCATTAGTGCATACAGTACAATATGGAGTGCAAGAATTTGTCGTAAACTCACAGAAAACAAGGAGGACTAAATGGGATTAACCGTCGGATTAATTATTCTTGCCATTGCAAGCCTTACCTTTGCAATTAAAATGAATAATCAACTTAAAACCAAATAAGCCAAAGCTCGCAATAGCGGGCTTTTTAATTAAGGGGAATTTTCCTTAATTAAAAAATTTTACAAGTCATCAAACCAGCTAAACACAAAAAACACTACTTTTTTGCTGAAAAATACATAAAATAGACGGCACATTTGCACCCTGAATAAAATATTGTTAAAGTGCGTGGCAAATTTTGCCGAAATAAAACTAGGAAGAATGAATGAGCCAAGAATATTTAGATTTTGAACTCCCGATCGCCGAATTAGAAGCGAAAATTGAATCCTTGCGTGCGGTTGCGGGGCAAGACAGCGAAATCAATCTTGATGATGAAATCGCTCGCTTACAGAAAAAAAGCGAAGAATTAACCAAAAAAACCTTTGCCAATTTAGATGCGTGGCAAGTTTCGCGTATGGCACGCCACCCAAATCGCCCTTATACCTTAGATTATATCGAACAAATCTTCACCGAATTTGAAGAGCTAGCGGGCGATCGTGCCTTTGCAGACGATAAAGCCATTGTGGGTGGTTTAGCCCGTTTAGACGGTAAACCCGTTATGGTAATTGGACACCAAAAAGGACGCAGCGTAAAAGACAAAGTTAAACGCAACTTCGGTATGCCTGCACCCGAAGGTTATCGCAAAGCCTTGCGTTTAATGGAAATGGCGGAGCGTTTTAAACTCCCGATCATCACCTTTATTGACACACCAGGGGCATACCCTGGGGTCGGTGCAGAAGAACGTGGTCAATCCGAAGCCATCGCTCGCAATTTGCGTGAAATGTCGATGCTTAAAGTGCCAATTATTTGTACGGTGATTGGTGAAGGTGGCTCAGGCGGTGCATTAGCCATTGGCGTGGGCGATAAAGTGAATATGTTGCAATACAGTACTTATTCCGTGATTTCCCCTGAAGGCTGTGCTTCCATTTTATGGAAAAGTGCCGACAAAGCCTCCACTGCTGCCGAAGTGATGGGACTCACTGCACCACGCCTACAAGAGCTAAAACTTATCGATAGCATCATACCAGAGCCATTAGGCGGTGCACATCGTGATTATGAACAAATGGCACAAAATCTAAAACAGCGTTTACTGGCTGATTTGGCTGATTTAGAAATTCTTGATCCAGATACCCTACTCGAACGCCGTTATCAACACTTAATGAGTTACGGATATTGCTAATACAAAAAAGTGCGGTTTTATCACCGCACTTTTCTTTATTTCAACTTTTACCATTATACCCAACCAATTTGATGTAAAATCACCAAACCTATCGCTGAAATAAACATTGAGGCAAAGCTAGTGATACCAATAATATTGGCTGCTGTGTTTGCATTTCCCCCCATTCCTCTCACCATTGCATAAGCAGCCGCTGCCATTGGTGTCGCATTCATTAAAAATATAACACCTAGATTCACTCCACTAAATCCGCATAATTTTCCTAACCATACCATAAAGATTGGAGCAATAATCAATCTCCCAACACTTGCCCATAAAGAAATACCCGAAATTCGATATAACGCTTTAAGTTCAATATTTACCCCTGCACAAATTAAGGCTAAAGGTAAGGTCATACTCGCTAAATACTGTGTTGTGGTTAAAATAAATTTAGGTATGGTGAATTTTAAATAACTGGCTATAAAGCCCAACAATATGCTAATAATCAATGGATTTTTCACAACATTTATGATCATTTGTTGAACATTTACTTTGCCATTAGATAAGGATCTGCTCAAAGTAATTACTCCGAGTATATTATATGCTATTGCTGTGGTCGCCGCATAAATGGTCGCGGGAACTAATGCTGCCTCACCATAGGCATTCAGGCAAAAAGCAAGACCTAAAATACTACAATTTCCACGATACACGCCTTGTACAAAAGTACCACGCTCTCTTTTATCTGCCACAAATTTTTCTGCAAAAATTTCAGCTAGAAGGAAAAGTAATAACGTGCCGAATACACATACCCAGATCATCATTAACTGCTCATTTAAATGCTTAATCGGGTTCTGAAAAACATTCAAAAATAATAACGCAGGTAAGGTAATTTTGAACACGATTCCCGTAGCCTGCTGACTAAACCTATCATCAATAACGTTACGTTTTCGCAAAAATATTCCAAGAATTAACAAAAATAAAGTGGGTAACGTTACACTAATGGAAAATAATATTGATCCCCAGAAATCATTCTGCATTTTGCACTCCTAAAAAGTGCGGTGAAAAATAACTATATTTTTCACCGCACTTCACTTTTTCTATATCATTGCTTTTCTCTATAGCGTAAATAACGCTCCACCGTATCGACAATAGCTTGTGTTTGTGGGTCGATTTCAATATTGACGAAATCCCCCACTTCACGCTTACCAATGAATGTACGATGAAGTGTTTCAGGAATAAGGTTCACACAAAATGCATTGCCTTTCACTTCCCCTATGGTCAGGCTGATCCCGTCAATGGCAATAAACCCTTTGGTGAGAATGTATTTCATCAAGCTAGGCTCAGGCAACTCGAACCAAATTTGCAGGTTATTCTCTGAAACAATACGCTGAGAAACCTTAGCTGTGGTGTAAACGTGGCCAGATAAAATATGCCCCCCAATTTCATCACCCATCTTCATAGCACGTTCAATATTCACAAAATCACCTGCTTGTAACCGCCCCAAATTGGTGATACGGAGCGTTTCCGTCATTAAGTCAAAACTCACTAACGGGCCTTCAATTTTCGTTACGGTTAAACATACACCGTTATTTGCCACTGAAGCACCGATTTCTAGATTTTCCATCAATTCCTGTGGCATTTTTACGGTCTGTGTTCTAAAATGCGATTTTTCGTCAATAGAATGAATTTGGGCAATGCCCTGCACAATTCCTGTAAACATAATTAACTCTCTTATTCTTAAATAATCATCGCCGATCATTCGGTTAAAACTTGCAATAGTATATAACAAATTCGGATATTTTATGTTATTTCGTTTTATTCAACGCCATCAATTAGAAATACAAAAATTATTAGCTATCGCCTTTCCTATTTTACTTGCTCAATTTGCCCAAAATTCAATGGGCATTGTCGATACCATTATGGCAGGGCGTGTCAGTGCGGCGGATATGGCTGCCGTTTCTGTGGCTGGATCAATTTGGTTTCCGTTAGTTTTAATGGGGCACGGCTTACTGCTTGCATTACCGCCCATTATTTCTTATCTCAACGGCTCAGGACAACGTCATCGTATCGCTCATTATGTACACCAAGGCTTGTGGGTGGTGGTATTAAGCTGTCTTCCTATTGGCTTAATTATTTATTTTAGCGATTATGTCATTAGCCATATGGGAATGGATCCGAAATTAGCACAGATTACCATTGATTATTTGCATATTATGCTTTGGGGCTTACCCGGCTATTTATTAATGATTAATTTTCGTTGCCTCAATGATGGCATTGCCAAAACTAAACCTGCAATGGTGATTACCTTTGCGGGATTACTCCTCAATATTCCGCTCAATTATATTTTCATTTATGGCAAATTCGGTATTCCCGCTTTTGGAGCGGTGGGCTGCGGGATCGCAAGTGCAATCGTCAATTGGGCGATGTGTTTGATGATGATCGCCTATTCTCATCAAGCAAGAAATCAACGAGATCTAAAAGTTTTTCAAGGGCTTATTGAGAAACCGAATATCACCACATTAAAAAAAGTGCTAGGTTTAGGCTTTCCTATCGGCATTGCATTATTTTGTGAAGTGGCATTATTTGCCCTTTCCTCGCTTTTGCTCTCCCCTCTGGGTACGGAAGTGGTGGCAAGTCATCAAATTGCTTTGACCACAAGTTCCTTTATTTTTATGCTACCGATGTCTTTGGGAATGGCAACCACAATTTTGGTCGGGCAACGTTTAGGCGAGGGGTTGTTAAAACAAGCCAAAGCCGTTTTTTATTCAGCCCTAATCGTTGGGTTAAGTTTGGCTTGTATCACAGCATTAATTATTGTGCTATTTAATCAACAGATCCCAAGAATTTATGTTTCCGATCAGCACGTTATTTTAATGGCGAGCCATTTGCTCTTAATCTCCGCCCTTTATCAATTTTCTGATACCATTCAGGTCATTACCGCAGGTGCATTGCGTGGCTATAAAGACACGAAATCTATTTTATACATCACGATGTTTTGTTATTGGGGGATTGGTATGCCACTAGGTTACCTTTTATCTCGTACGAATTGGCTAATTCCAAGCATAGGTGCGGCGGGATTTTGGGTTGGATTTGTGGTTAGCTTAACCGTTGCTGCTGCATTGCTTATACAGCGTATAAGCAAAATCCAGTCATTACCCGAACAACGTATTTTGGAAAAATTAACAGAAATACAATAGGAAATTAAAATGCAAAAAATTCATATCGCTATTGCTGGCTTTGGAATGTCTGCCAAAACGTTCCATATGCCATTTTTAGATCTCGATCCTCGCTTTCAGGTTTGTAAAGTGTTTGAGCGTCAAATGGAAAATGCCAAAAAAGCCTACCCTTATCTTGAGGTGGTACATCACTTTGACCAATTACTCACTCCAGACATTGATTTAGTGATTATTACAACGCCAAATCTCACCCATTATGAAATGGCAAAAAAAGCCATTCTCGTGGGAAAACACGTGATTGTAGAAAAACCCCTTGCTATTTATGCCAAGCAAGCAGAGGAACTTGATTTACTCGCCAAACAACATAATGTAATGCTTTCGGTTTATCAAAACCGCCGTTGGGATAACGGTGCATTAACAGTGAAAAAATTGCTGAAGCATAAGATGCTTGGCGACATTGTTCGTTATGAAATGCGTTATGAACGTTTTAGTCAAAAACCTAACAGCAAAGCGTGGAAAGAAACGGGCGAATTTGGTACGGGATTAGTTTACGATCTGGGCGTGCATTTAATCGATCATTGTGTGGATTTATTCGGAATTCCTACCGCACTTTATGCGGATATGACCGCTCAACGTCCCGATGCAAAGTCAGAAGATAATTTTGACATTATCTTTTATTATCCCGATAAAAAAGTTGTACTCTCCGCTACAAAATGTGCAAGAGAACCCGCCCCCTATATTATTCTACAAGGCACGCAAGGTAGCTATATCAAACCAACAATCGACAATCAAGAAGCCTTATTATTAAAAGGCATTAAGCCTCAAGGTCATTGGAATGCTGAACCAGAAAAAGATTGGGGGTTATTGCATACCGAAGTGAATGGAATGATTATTCGTAGCTCAATAGAGAGCGAACGCGGTAACTACCAAGCCTATTATGACAATATTTATACAGCACTCACAGAAAAAGCCCCGTTACAAGTTACCGCTCAACAAGCAATTCAAGTCTTAAAACTGATTGAGCTTATTTATCAAAGTGCAGAAGAGAAAACAAGAATAAATATCACAAAATAAATAATAACAATTCTCATTAATTAAAACATAGAGTTTCTCTATAATTTTCTCACATCTCACTAAATATCAGCAAAAGCCAAACTAGAGGCGATTAAAGTGACAAGTTTAAGTTTTTTCATTGAAAAATCCTCTTAAATGAAAGAAATAAGTAAAAAGGAATGCCATTTATACCAATTTAGGGGGGGCAAGAGATTTTTATGTTTTTTTGCGATAAAGAAGGGATTTTTATAAAAAATGTCAGTTTTTATACAAAAGAAAATAGCTTAACTCATTAAAAATAACTTCATTTTCACCAAATCGCCGTGATTGGTAAAGCTAAAATAGCCCCATATTACTTCTGATAATTTAATGAAAATTAAATAAAAAAAATCTGCATCTTAGTTAAGAAAATAAATTCAGCCTAAGATGCAGACAAATTAAATATAATTTAATTCTGATACCAAAAATTATACGCGTTTGAAATCAACGTGAACCAATTTTGGTTTGAATGGGTGGCGTTGCATTGCTTGCACTTTTACTGCCACTTCTTTTCCATCGATCACAAGAGTAATTACCTCAGAATAAAAAGTCTCGTGAACTTGTGCATTATTCACCTCATCGTGTCTTAAGGTGATTGAAATAGGTTCTTCTTTCCCACCATAAACAATCGCAGGAATTTGCCCATTATGACGCAGGCGGCGGCTCGCACCCTTACCTTGCGTAGTACGCACTTCAGCGTTAAATTTGAATGACATAATTGTATTCTCTTAATATAAAAGTTAATCGAAAAAATTGCAGGCGACCCAGCAATTCCACAAAATCAAGCTTAAAGAAAACTTTAAGACGGTGAATTATAATAAATATGTCAATATAAGGCAAATGGAAATCCCTTTGTTTCTATACTTATATATTTTTAATGGCTATTTTCACAAAAAAAGTTACAATAATCAGAATGTTGAACTTCAATTCTCTAACAAAATCAATGCGGATTTGATATGGAATTTTTAATTAACTTTTTTACTGACTATGGTTATTTAGCTGTTTTATTTGTTTTAATTATCTGTGGCTTTGGTGTGCCAATCCCCGAGGATATCACGCTTGTTTCAGGAGGGGTAATTTCTGGTTTAGGCTACACAAATCCACATATTATGCTGATAGTCAGTATGTTTGGCGTATTACTTGGTGATAGCACGATGTATTGGTTGGGGCGTATTTATGGCGTAAAAATTCTACGTTTCCGTCCAATCCGCAAAATCCTCACATTAAAGCGTCTGCAAATGGTGCGTTCCCAGTTTGATAAATATGGCAACCGTGTTCTATTCACGGCACGTTTTTTGCCTGGACTTAGAGCACCTATTTATATGGTTTCAGGCATTACCCGTCGTGTCAGTTTTATCCGCTTTGTGTTTATTGATTTCTGTGCAGCAATTATTTCTGTCCCCATTTGGGTTTACCTTGGGCATTTTGGTGCGAGTAATTTAGAGTGGTTACACGCCCAAATTCAAAAAGGGCAACTCGTTATTTATCTCATCATTGCAAGTATTGCACTATTTCTCTTTTGGAAATGGAAAAAAAGTCGAACCAAAAAGACAGCGCAAGAATAATCTCAATATTACCGCTTTATAGAGCGGTAATACTATGATGAAAATTTTTTAATCCCCTCGCATTGTTTCAAAAATTTTTTCTGCAAGAGATTGAGAAATGCCAGGAACAGATGCAATTTCATCAAGGCTCGCTTTTTTCACGCCTTGCATTCCACCAAGGTATTTCAATAGGGCTTGACGACGTTTTGCGCCAACGCCTTCGATAGTTTCTAATCCGCTTTGGGTGAAGGCTTTTTGGCGTTTTTTGCGGTGTCCGCTGATGGCGTGGTTATGGCTTTCATCACGGATATGTTGGATTAGGTGCAAGGCAAGGCTGTCTGGCGGCAAGTTGATTTCGCGATCTTGCTTGCTGATGATGAGCGTTTCCAAGCCTGCACGGCGATCCACACCTTTCGCCACACCAATTAAGTGCGGTCGTTTTTTGTCCCATTTTACCTTGAGCTGTTGGAACACTTGTAAGGCTCGGTTAAGCTGTCCTTTGCCACCGTCAATAAAGATTACATCAGGAATTTTTTCTGCGTCCAGATCTTTATCATAGCGTTTCAATAAGGCTTGCTCCATTGCGGCATAATCATCACCGCCTGTAATGCCGGTGATATTAAAACGGCGATAATCAGATTTCAGCGGCCCATCTTGATTAAACACCACGCAAGAAGCGATGGTTTGTTCGCCCATTGTGTGGCTGATGTCAAAACATTCCATTCGTTGGATTTTTTCAATGCCAAGCAAATCTTGCAACGCTTGATAACGTTCGTTAATCAGCGTGGATTGTTTCAGTTGGGTAACCAACGCCGCTTGGGCATTCATTTGTGCCAGTTGCAAATATTTGCTTTTTTCCCCTTTGGCACTGTCTTGAATCTGCACTTTTCGCCCCGCTTGCTCTGATAACAGGCTTTCTAGCTGGGCTTTTTCCGCGAGTTTGTGATCCACAATAATGCTGTTCGGCACGCTTCGCCCTTGATGAGCCTGTAAATAAAACTGTCCGACAAAGGTGGCGGTGAGTTCGGATAAATCCGTATTGGCTGGCACTTTTGGAAAATAACTACGGTTGCCCAAAATCTTGCCTTGTCGAATAAACAGCACTTGTACGCAAGCGATGCCCAGTTGGTAGGCAATGGCGATAATATCAATGTCATCAAGGCGATCATTGCTGACGAATTGTTTTTCGATTACCGCTCGCACCGCTTGAATTTGATCACGAATGCGTGCTGCTTCTTCAAAATTTAACCCTTGGCTCGCTTGTTCCATTTTGGCGACAAGGTGATCCAGCACTTGCTGATCCTTGCCTTGCAAAAAAAGGCGAGCGAAATTCACTTGCTGTTGGTAATCCTCATCAGAAATATAGCCCGCTACACAAGGGGCGGAGCAACGCTCAATTTGATATTGCAAACAAGGGCGTGAGCGGTTGCGATACACCGAGTTTTCACATTGTCGCACGGGGAATAATTTTTGTAATAATGATAGGGTTTCCCGCACCGCCCCCACATTGGGATAAGGTCCAAAATATTCCCCCTGAATTTTCTTACTACCACGGTAAGCGGTAATTCTAGGGTGGCGTTCTTTGGTGAGAAGAATGTAGGGGTAAGATTTATCATCACGCAACAATACGTTATAACGCGGCTGGTAGGTTTTGATGTAGTTATGCTCGAGTAGCAAGGCTTCTGTTTCGCTTGAAGTGATGGTGGTTTCAATGCGATGAATGGCTGCCACTAAAGCTTCCGTTTTTTTACTCGACACATTGCGACGAAAATAGCTCGACAGGCGTTTTTTTAAATCTTTCGCTTTGCCCACATAGATCACCTGATCCTTCGCATCATACATTCGATAAACACCAGGCGATTGCGGTACATTAGCCAGAAATTGTTTAGGGTTAAAAGTCATTTTTCTTTGCGTAGCGTTCAATAATGGCGGCTAACATACACCATTTCAGCGGGATTTTCATCAATTTCATTTTTTCATTCGCGAAAACCAATGTTCAAAACTGTGATCGCAATCACGGTTTTATTTTTGCATTGCAAACGTTTTTTTTATACACTGAAGAACATTAGTCGGGGTGCTGTTAAGCTGAGATGATACCCGTGAACCTGATACAGTTAATACTGACGTAGGAAACTAACAATGCAAAATACTTATTCTTTTTTCTCCATTATTCCCTCACCATTTCCTCGTTGTGTTCCCTTTTTTAACCTTGTGCGTTAAAAATGATGAATGCGATTGAAATTCGTGATCTCAGGTTGCATTTCGATAATCAACCGCTGTTTGAGCATTTCCATTTTTCCGTGGAACAAGGGGAATGGGTGGCATTATTGGGTGCGTCGGGCATCGGGAAATCCACCTTATTGCGAGCCATTGCAGGGCTAGAAACCCAAGCCATTTCGGCGGGTCGTATTCAGTGTCAAGGTAAAGTCGCGTGGCTCGCTCAGCAAGATAGCCTTTATCCTTGGCTGTCCATTTTGGATAATGTGCAGCTCTACCAACATTTAACCCAATGCAAAACAAAAAATAGCGAAAAAAAAGCCCGCACTTTATTAAGTGCGGTCAAAATGGAAGCACATTTACACAAACCTTGCTACCAACTTTCTGGCGGGCAACGCCAGCGTGTCGCCTTGGCTCGCACCCTAATGCAAGAGGCGGACATTATTTTAATGGACGAGCCATTCTCCGCCCTAGATGCGGTAACTCGCTTGCAATTACAACAACTTTCTCACCAACTGTTGGGCGATAAAACCGTGCTGCTGATTACGCACGATCCGCAAGAAGCCCTGTTTTTAGCGGATAAAATTTATATTTTACATCAGCAACCCGTGCAACTTTCTCCGCCAATTATCCCGCAAGGTCAGCCACCAAGACACTTTGAACAACAAGCCCTTTGGCAATTACAACAATCTTTATTCGAACAATTAATGGAGCGTGATTAATGTTTTGTTACAAAGATCTTGTGCGATTTTTCGCAATCACTCTTTGCTTTGCTCTTTGCTGGCAAGGGGCGATTACCCTTTTTCACATTCCGCATTATTTGCTCCCCGATCCCATTTCAGTAACGCAAGAATTGACTTCGCAATGGGCATTATTATTTTTGCACGCCAAAGTTACCCTGTGGGAAATAGTATTAGGCTTAGTGCTAGGCTTTCTCTTTGGGTTAAGTTCCGCCCTTTTGCTGGCCTCCTCCGCCACCCTATCCGCCTTTTTATTGCCGATCTTCATCGCCTCACAAGCTATTCCTGTGTTCGCCATCGCCCCGTTGCTCGTTTTATGGTTCGGCTATGGCATTGCGTCAAAAATCGCAATGACCATTTTGATTATTTACTTTCCCGTTACCGCTGCCTGTTACGACGGCTTACGCAACACGCCGAAACAATGGCTGGAGCAAGCACAATCTTTCGGGATCAGCTCTTGGCAACAGCTCTTCCGCGTACGCTTACCCGCCGCTCTGCCTGCTCTCGCTTCAGGCTTACGCATCGCCGTTACCGTTGCACCGATTGGAGCGATTGTGGGGGAATGGGTCGGCTCATCGCAAGGCTTGGGCTATTTAATGTTACAAGCCAATGCACGCGTTCAAATTAGTTTAATGTTTGCGGCGTTATTTATTCTGATCGCCATCGCATTATTGTTGTATTTCGCGGTAGATCGATTTTTACGCCGTGCTATCCCTTGGGC
Source organism: Avibacterium paragallinarum (assembly GCF_011765605.1). Lineage (NCBI taxonomy): Bacteria > Pseudomonadati > Pseudomonadota > Gammaproteobacteria > Pasteurellales > Pasteurellaceae > Avibacterium > Avibacterium paragallinarum. The sequence goes on along the minus strand of NZ_CP050316.1, from coordinate 600,769 downwards.
ATCGCATTTACGTTAGGAGAAAAAATGAAAAAACTATGCCATTTACTCAGCTTTATTTTAGCTTTCACCCTCAGTGCAACCGCACAGAGCAAAGAAAAACTGACCTTATTGCTTGATTGGTTTGTCAATCCCGATCACGCTGCCATTATCGTAGCACAGCAAAAAGGCTTTTTTGCTGCCAATGATTTAGAGGTGGAAATCGTTGAACCAGCCGATCCCTCAATGCCGCCGAAGCTCATCGCCGCGGGGCAAGCGGATTTAGCCGTAGATTATCAGCCGCAATTACAAGTGCAAGTCGCCGAAGGGTTGCCTTTAGTGCGTGTCGGCACGCTGATTTCCACCCCACTCAATAGCCTTGTGGTGCTAGAAAGTAGCAATATTCAGCAACTCAGCGATCTGAAAGGCAAAAAAATCGGCTATTCCGTCAGTGGCTTTGAAGATGCCTTGTTGAAAGCAATGCTCCATTCGGTGCAACTTTCTTTGTCTGATGTGGAATTGGTGAATGTAAATTGGTCTTTATCGCCCGCTTTATTTAGCGGTCAAGTAGACGCGGTGATCGGGGCTTTCCGCAATTTTGAGCTTAATCAAATGGATATGGAGAAAAAACCAGGACGTGCTTTTTACCCCGAAGAACACGGCGTGCCGTTGTATGACGAGTTAATTCTCATCGCCAATAAAAACCGCCTTTCACCGCAAAAACTGCGTGCTTTTTTGACCGCACTTGAACAGGCAACGGTATATGTGTTAAATCACCCAGAGCAAAGCTGGCAAGCCTTTATCAGCTACAAACCTAAAGATTTGGATAACGAACTCAACCGCTTAGCTTGGCGAGATACCCTGCCTCGCTTAGCCTTACGCCCAAGTGCGTTGGATAATGTTCGCTATGAAAAAATGGCAACATTTATGCAACAACAAGGCTTAATCAAACAAGTGCCCAAATTAGCAGACTACGCCATTCAAGTGGAGTAAACAAAAAACAGGCGAAAAAACCACCGCACTTTTATTGCCTTGCACGGGGGACGGGGGTTATTAGCCCCATTCAGTTAAAGCAGAAAATCGCAACGAGGCTCAGAGAAATAAACGCCATATAATCCATATGGCGTATTTTGACTATTTCATTTTACTAAACCGTGCGAGGCGAATTTATCCCAAACTCTGCGAGAACAAAAAGAGCTACAAAGTGGCTCTGATAAATAAACGCCATACTGCTCATTTGGCATTGCATAACGCTATACAGATTATTCAGCGTAACATACTGCTACGCAGAAAAATCTGTCGCGAAAATTGACCGCACTTTTTCTAAATCTTCTGGTGTATCCACGCCTACTGCAGGCACTTCTTTGGCTAAATCAATATGAATTTTTTCGCCATACCACAACACGCGAAGTTGCTCTAAAGATTCGATATTTTCCAACGCGGTAGGCTGCCATTGGGTATATTGTTTGATAAACCCTGCTCGGTAGGCATAGATCCCAATATGGCGTAAATACGGAGTTTGCAAGGTCAGTTGCGTTTTTTGTGCGTCCGATAAGCCCGCAAACTGGTCGCGATTCCAAGGGATCGCCGCTCGGGAAAAATACAGCACGCTGCCCGTTTTATCCGCCACCACTTTCACCACGTTCGGGTTAAACAACTCTTCCGCCTCATTTAACGGCACGGCAAGGGTTGCCATTTTTACCCCATTATTTGCCAGATTATCTGCCACTTGTTGCACGATCACAGGTGGGATCAACGGCTCATCACCTTGAATATTCACCACAATTTCATCATCGGACAGGGCTAATTTTTCCATCACTTCCGCTAAACGCTCAGTCCCTGAGTTGTGGCTAGCAGAGGTCATACAAACTTCACCACCAAAGGCACGCACGGCATCAGCAACCACGTTATTATCCGTTGCCACCACTACACGATTTGCCCCCGATTGCTTCGCTCGTTGCCAAACGTGAGCAATCATCGGCTTGCCCGCAATCTCCGCCAAAGGCTTGCCAGGTAAACGGCTAGAAGCAAAGCGGGCGGGAATAATTACACTAAATGCGGTCATTGTGCGTTCTCCGTAGGGTTTAAGGGAATGGCTCGCTCGGCTAATAAAACGGGAATGCCGTTTTCGATGGGATATGCCACTTGTTCAAAAGTGCAAATTAACTGGTTGTTTTCTTTATGATATTTCAAGCGACCTTGACAAATTGGGCAGGCTAAAATATCAAGTAATTTTTCATTCATTATTCTTTCCTTTTCGCTATTTTTCCTTTTCACAATTTTCACCGAAGCAATCGGCAATGTGAAAGTGCGGTCTGTTTTTCTTGCGTTTTTTATGCATTACCGCCGTTTAAATTTAAAATAAGGCGAGGCTTTAATGCGAAATAACGCCATATTATTTTGAGATCAAAGGGCGATATTTTGCTGATTTTCTTTTATTCGCTGTATTAAATCTGCGATAAACCCTTGGCTCTCATCAGAAGCAATCTCCGCGTCCACTGGCACATACCACCAATTAGGTTGTGCGAAAGCTTGGCATTTCACTGCGTCTTTTTCCGTCATAAAGAGCGGTCGGTTTTTATCGAATTTTTCAAATAGATCCAATGTGTAGGCTTGGTGATCCTGAAAAGCGTGGCTCTCTGCCACCACAATATTTAACCCTTGCAACATTGTAAAAAATCGTTGTGGATTGCCAATTCCTGCCACGGCGGTGATCCCTTGCTGTGCAAAATCTGCCAAAAGACGCGTTTCCCCTGTTTGCAAATGAATGGCATATTTAGGCATTAAGGTCATTACACTTAAGCTAAAAGGCGTTGCCCCGCCGTTATTGATGATCCAATCCACTGAATTTAAGCGACTTGGCGGTTCTCGCAATGGGCCTGCGGGCAGAACACAACCGTTGCCGAACTGGCGTTGTGCGTCAATCACCACAATTTCTTTATCGCGTTGCAATTTATAATGCTGTAAGCCGTCATCGCTGATAATGACATCACAAGGGAAATGCTTGAGTAAATGTTCAATCGCCTGCTGACGGTTCGGCGAAACGCACACGGGAGCATTAGTGCGTTTGGCAATTAATAAGGGTTCATCGCCCGTTTCAATGGGGTTATCTTGCACGGCAACTAAACGCGGGTAATGGGTGGCTTTACTGCCGTAGCCGCGAGAAATCACGCCCACCTTCACTCCTTGTTGCTGTAACTGCTGTACTAGCCAAATCACCACTGGGGTCTTTCCATTACCGCCTACAGACAAATTCCCCACGATCACTACAGGCACAGGGGCTTTGTAAGAAGCCAAGATTCCCCGTTGATAAAGGGCTTTCCTCAGCTTTGTGATCAGCCAAAAAAGTAAGGCAAAAGGCGACAATACCCCTTTGAGCAACACCGCTTTTATATCGGATTGATACCAAAAATTCATTATCGCCTCGTTGTGTTAATGGTTAAACTGCATTTGGTGTAGCTGTTTATACGCCCCATTCAATGCCAATAATTCTTGGTGCGAGCCTCGCTCTTTGATTTCACCGTGTTCGATCACCAAAATTTCATCGGCTTTTTCAATGGTGGATAAACGGTGAGCAATAACTAAAACCGTGCGTTCTTTTTGCAATTCTTCCAGCGCTGCTTGGATTGCTCGCTCTGATTCCGTATCCAACGCCGAAGTCGCTTCATCTAAAATCAGTACAGGGGAATTGCGTAACAAAGCACGGGCAATGGCTAAACGCTGGCGTTGTCCGCCCGATAAACTCGCCCCGTTTTCCCCGATCACGGTATCCAACCCTTGATCTAATTTTTCAATAAATTCCATTGCGTGAGCGGCTTTAGCCGCTTTAATGATGTCCTCACGGCTGTATTTATCCGCTGCGGCATAGGCAATATTATTGGCAATGGTGTCATTAAATAAATGCACCTGTTGCGACACCACCGCACAATTTTCACGCAAGTTATTTAGGCGATAATCCTGAATATTTACGCCGTCTAAGGTAATTTCGCCTTGCTGAATATCATAAAAACGGGTAACGAGATTAGCAATGGTAGATTTCCCAGAGCCAGAACGCCCCACCAATGCCACTGTTTTGCCTTGCGGAATGTCAAAAGAAATATGATTTAACGCGGGGTGTTCTCTGCCTTGATAGCTGAACGTAACCTCTTTGAAAGAAATATTTCCTTTGGCTTTTTCCACTTCATAAGTGCCGTTATCCTTTTCTGTTTCCATATCTAAAATGGAAAACAAGGTTTGACAGGCTGCCATTCCGCGTTGAAATTGTGCGTTCACATTGGTGAGGGATTTCAACGGTCGCATCATCGCCAACATTGAAGAAAACACCACCGTGAACGAGCCTGCGGTTAAATTTTGGCTCATAATTTCAGGCACTGTGGCTAAATACAGCACCGCCGATAAAGCAAATGAAGCGATAATTTGCACCACGGGATCGGAAATGGCATCAGCCACCATCACTTTCATTCCCTTGCGACGCATATCGTTACTCACTTTATTAAAGCGTTCTTCTTCCAATTTTTGCCCGCCGAAAGACAACACGACGCGATGCCCTTTCAACATTTGTTCCGCGGCGGAGGTGAGTTCGCCCATTGAATTTTGCATATTTTTGCCTAATTCACGGAATTTTTTCGACACCATACGAATCAGCACCGCAATGATCGGCCCAATGATAAATAGCACGAGGGAAAGTTGCCAACTGGTATAAATCATCACCCCAAGCAAAGAAATAATGTATGCCCCCTCACGCACAATGGTAACCAGTGAACCAGAAGAGGAATTTGCCACCTGTTCGCTGTCGTAGGTGATACGAGAAAGCAATTTTCCTGATGAGTTTTGGTCAAAAAATGGCACGGGCATATACATTAAATGGCGGAATAAGCGGCGGCGAATGGTCATCACCACTTTGCCCGAAACCCAGCCTAAGCAATAGGTTGAAACAAAACTGGTTACGCCACGCACCATTATCAGCAACACCACGATAATAGACATCATTCGTAAAAAGCCCACATCGGCTTTTCCGAAGCCGTCATCAAGCAACGGTTTAAGCATTTGAATTAATGCCGCGTCCGCCAACGCATTGAAAACCAATGTAGCGGCAGCGGCAATCAGCCCCGCTTTGAAAGGGGCGATAATCGGCCATAAACGTTTGAAGGTTTGTAGCGTAGTTAAATCTTTATCTTGCATAATTGAAGTTATTTAAATTAAAAAAACCTCGCCATTCTACCCTTATTTTTCCTACAAGCCAATTATCATCATTTGATTTAACCTTGCGAGGCACGACAACGCGTTACCTCATTTCCCCTATTTCAATGAAAAATAGAGCAAGACAACAATCCAAATCGTACTTTGATACAGAATAACGTCCTGTGATTTGAAATCAAACCACGGTAACACTTGCACGGCTACAATAATTCCCGATACCAAGGGGAAAACGTTCCCCGTGCGGTGTCAATGCTGATATTTTCAGGCGGTGGTTTCTTGGCTGAAAAAGAAAGGAGAATTTGTCCAAAATCTGCCGTATTTAACACCGCACTTTGCTGTGCTTGCAAACGTGCTAACACCGCGTAATGCGGGAAATGCCAAGGGTTTCCCCGTCCACTAGAAATCAACGCAATGCTAGGTTGCAAGGTTTTCACCAATGCCTCGCTGGTAGAGGTTTTGCTGCCGTGATGTCCGACCTGTAACACGTCAATTTTCCCTGCCTTGTAAATAAACTGTGGTTCAATTTGGCTTTCCGCGTCGCCTGTGAGCAACACTTTATGCCGCCCATCATCGATCAACAGCACGCACGAATCATTATTTTCCGCTCGTTTCACCACCTTTTGCGGTGAAAGGGCTGAAATCTGCAACCCTTGCCACTGCCATTGCGTTCCCGCGAAACAAGAAGTGCGGTGCGTTTTTCGCTCGATTTTTTCCGATGACGTAATGAGCGTCGCATTGGGATAAGCCCGCAACACCGCTTCAGCCCCGCCTGCGTGATCATTGTCGTCGTGGCTTAAAATAAGGTAATCCAGCACAATACCCTGCCGCCGTAAATAAGGCAAAATTTCTAATTCTGCCATACTTCCGCCACGCCAGGCTGCGCCCGTATCATATAAAATGCCACGCTGATTTTTCACGATCAAGGTGGCAAGCCCCTGCCCCACATCAAGGGTTTCAAGCCGCCAAGCGGGTTGCCGAAAATGGGTTACCAACAAATTTCCGCCATTGACGAGAAAAATAAGCACCAGTACAACACCTAGCTTTTTTAAGCATAATACTGAGGGGATTTTGTCAGGGTTTAACCTCCATTTCCATTTTGCCAAAGTGCGATCCTGAACGAACGGAATGGATTTTTGCCTATTCAGCGAGTGATTTTTCTGTACCTGCCATAAGCCAAAAACATAGCTCAGCCCCAATGCACACAGCCCAAGCCCGATCCATTGCGATTGCGTTTGGGAAAGATCGATCCATTTATGTTGCCAATTTGACAGAAAAACGGTGATCTTTTCTGCCAATTCATTTGCTCCTTGCCAAGAAGAAAATGTGCCGTTACTGAGTACCGCAAATAGCACGAGCGGAACAAGAAAAAAGCTGAACAACGGTACAGCAAAAACATTCGCGATCATTCCCGCTAAAGAAAAACCGTGAAAAAGTAAAGCTGAACGGGGGTAAACACTAACAATAAGCCCAGTTGCAAATGCAACAATGCTACGCACCAGCGTAGTATGAGCTTACCGATTATTGCCCCTAAAGAGAACGGGCGATCCTGCCTGACTAAATCAGTTCGTGGCTGAAACAAATCCAACGGCACATATTGATACCATAAAATCAAACTTGCTACCGCCCCTACTGATAGCCAAAAACTCACCGATAGCACCATTAACGGCTGGCAGAAAATCAGCACTGCTACCACCCGCTGAAAATATTGCCAAGGGGTGTGATAAAAACGCAACCCTCGCACTAAACACACTAGCCCCAATGCTACCAACGCCCGCAGGGTGGGAATAGAAAATCCCGCTAAATAGGCATAAATCAACGCGATTATTGCCCCAATAAAAAGCGGAAACATCGGCGTGATCCAATAGGTCGGCAAGCAAAATTGTATCCCTCGAGCAATGCCAACGCCAAGCAACATTGCCAAGCCAATATGTAGCCCTGAAATAGCGATAAGATGAGCGGTATTGGTTTTTTGGTAGATTTGCCAATGAGTTGGCTGCAACCACGCCCGTTCACCAAATCCTAACGCCAGCAATAGCCCTTGCATTGAGAGGGCTTGAGTGTGCTGAAATGCGGTTTGTAACCTTGCTTCCCGCCAAGAAAAATCTTCCGAAATTTTGACCGCACTTTTCACCCTTGCATAGGCGGTAATCCCCTTTGAAAAATACCATTTTTGCCGATCAAATCCCCCCTCATTTAGCCGACTAGACAATGGACGTAGGGATAATTCCGCTCGCCAACGCTGTCCGACAGCCACTTTTTCCGCCCTTTGCCATTGCACATAAAGGCGTTGTTCAGGCAGGGTTTCATCAAGCTGAGCGGTGGCGATAAGGGTTTGATAATCTTGCTGATGTAGTACTTCGACAATGCGAATTTCCCGCTCAATGCGTTTTTCAAGCCCCGCAACGGCGTGAGCCTGCTGTAAGAGCTGCTGTGCCTGATAATGAAAATCCGCAAGGCATAGCACAAATATCGCACCATAGGCGAAAAATTTCGCTAGTCCTTGACGCTTAATCCAATAGGCAACGCCACAGCCCACCACCGTAATCCCCGCCAGCCACGCACTTTGCTTTGGCTCAAGCAAAAAAGATTGCGGCACAAAAAGCAAGGTTAAGCCCGCGGCGATCACAAGCCATAACAGGGTATCGAGCCTCAGGCCAATGTTCATCGCGTTCAGCCATTTCCACTTTGACATAAAAACACTATGAAAAAAGCACCGCACTTTGACAAGGTGGCAATTTCATTTTTGCGATCTAGCTCGCAAAATTAAAAAATACTTGGCAAATTTGCGAGAAATTGTGTGTGTATTCATTGTATTCATTGCCATTTCTTTGTAGAGTAAGGGAATTAATAGTCGGGGTGCTACTTAAAAAAGTGGCTGAGATGATACCCGTTGAACCTGATCCAGTTAGCACTGACGTAGGAAACTAATGATGAAAACAAGCCTAAATTTATACCGCACTTTATTTCTCTCTTTTTTATTTTTCGCCATTTCGTATTTGTCTTTCACCGTTGTTCAATAACGCAAAGGGGGACGTGTTTATTTTCACTACGTTTCACATAATGCGATCACCTTGTCGCCTTGTTGTGCAAGCAACGGCTCATCGTGCTACCCTATTTTTATTTCAAATCATCTTCACAGGAGAACAAAATGGACTTTAATTTAATCGCAAAAATTCGTAAGCAGAACCCACTTATCCATAACATCACCAATATTGTGGTCGCCAATTATGTGGCAAATGGCTTGCTCGCACTGGGGGCTTCGCCGATTATGGCGGACGCGGAAGAAGAAATGGCAGATTTGGCTAAATTTAGCTCCGTTCTAGTCATTAATATTGGCACGCTGGATTCTTACAAAGTGAAAGCGATGCTAGCAGCGGGGAAAGCGGCAAACCAAGCGGGCATTCCCGTGGTGTTAGATCCCGTTGGCGTAGGGGCAACTGCCTATCGTAAAGCGGTGGTGGCTCAACTGCTTTCGCACATTAAATTCACTGCCATTCGTGGCAACGCGGGGGAAATCGCCCAACTGGCTGGCATTCATTGGTCGGCGAAAGGGGTTGATGCGGGGCAAGGTGAAAGCGATGTGGCAGAGATCGCCAAAGTTGCCGCTCAACAATATCAATGCGTTGTGGCAGTGAGCGGTGAAGTAGATTATCTTAGCGATGGAAAACAGCTCGCTACCATTCACAACGGCACGGCAATGTTCCCGAAAATTACGGGATCAGGCTGTTTGCTTGGGGCGGTGATTGGGGCGTTCTTAGCGGTTCAGCCTGATCAACCATTTAATGCTACCGTGCAAGCTTGTACTGCCTATGCGGTGGCGGGAGAATTGGCAGCCGAGCCATTAGGAGCGAAAAAATATGGTCAATTTTATACCGCACTTTTAGATCAGCTTGGTGAGCTTGAAGATCAGCAAGTGGCTCAATATGCCAAGGTTTATTACACGGATATTTAGGAGGAGGCACAATGACGAAAATAGCCCAAGCCCTGACGATTGCGGGGTCTGACAGTGGTGGCGGAGCGGGCATTCAAGCGGATCTGAAAACCTTTCAAATGCAAAAGGTGTTTGGAATGAGCGTGATCACCGCCGTTACCGCACAAAATACTCTTGGTGTAACCGATATTCACCTCGTGCCAACACAGAGTATTCAAGCCCAGTTGCAAGCCATCGTGGCGGATTTTTCCCCTAATGCAGTGAAAATTGGAATGCTTGGCACGGCAGAAATTATCACGACCGTAGCGACCTTTCTAAAACAGCATTCATTGCCTAATGTGGTGCTCGATCCCGTGATGATCGCCAAAGGTGGGGCGAGCTTGTTGGAACAATCTGCCATTCAAGCAATGCGAGAGCAACTCTTGCCACTCGCTGATGTGCTTACCCCAAATTTGCCTGAAGCGGAAGCCTTAACAGGGCTGAAAGCGGAGGATTCAGCCAGCCTGCAACGCATTGCCGAAACCCTACAAAAAATGGGGGCAAAAACCGTGATCATTAAAGGCGGCCATCAGCAAAATTCGCAAAGTGCGGTGTGTAAAGATGTGATTTTTACCCCAACTTACGCTTTTGAGCTGGAAAGCCCTCGCTTCAACACGCCACACACGCACGGCACGGGTTGCACCTTTTCCGCCTGTTTAACAGCAGAACTTGCCAAAGGGCAATCGCTAGAGCAAGCCTGCAAAACGGCGAAAGCCTTTATCACCAGTGCGATTACGCACCCATTACATATCGGACAGGGCCACGGCCCAACCAACCATTGGGCATATTCACAGGAGCAACAAAATGGATAAATCAATTTTACGTTGTTATTTAGTGGCAGGCACGCAAGATTGCCGCCATTTCCCCACTTATGCAAGCAATCCGCAACAGGCATTATTAACCCGTTTAGAACAAGCCTTACAAGCGGGCATTACCTGTTATCAATTTCGTGAGAAAGGGCAATTTTCCCTGCAAGATCCGCAACAAATTGAGCAATTAGCCCGCCAATGCCAAGCCTTGTGCCAACAATATAACGTGCCATTTATTATGAATAACGATGTGGCATTAGCGGAAAAATTAAACGCCGATGGCATTCACGTTGGGCAAAAAGACACCGCTGTAGAGCAATTAGCCCAGCGACTTCAAGGCAAAATGTTAATCGGCTTATCGGTAAACACCTTAGCACAAGCACAACGCCATAATGATTTTAACGGCGTGGATTATTATGGGTGCGGTCCAATTTTCCCGACCTTTTCTAAAGCAGACGCTTCCCCCGATGTTGGCATTGATTTCGTGCATTACCTACGCCAACAGGGAATAAACAAGCCATTAGTCGCTATTGGCGGCATTAAAACCGAACACGTTGCCCCATTATTACAAGCTGGTGCAGACGGTGTGGCGGTGATTTCGACAATTATGCAATCAAAAAATCTCATCTCAACAGTACAAAAAATTTTAGGAGAATAAATGATCGCCAAATTTCCTTCATTACGCCGTTTAGGTCCTGGAATGATCATGGCGTGTTCCTGTGTGGGCGGCTCTCATATTATCGCCTCCACACAAGCGGGGGCATATTATGGTTATCAATTAGCGGTACTGATCGTGTTAGTCAATATACTAAAATATCCATTCTTTCGTTTTGCCTTTGATTATAGTGCGACACAAAATAAAAGTGTGTTGCAAGGCTATGCGGAAAAAGGCAAAAGCTATTTATTGCTTTTTCTCTGTTTTAATCTATTTGCCACAGTGGTGAATATTGCTGGCGGAACGCTTTTATCCGCAGTGTTGCTCGCAATGTTACTGCCTTTTAAGATGGATCTTAACTGGCTCAATATTATTGTTCTGCTCAGTTTCTTGGTCGTTTTATTTTATCGCCAATATCAGCGATTAGATAAGGTATCGAAAAGCATTATGCTACTGCTTTCGGTGATTACTACCGTTGCGTTATTTCTTGCTTTAAACAAATCGCCAACGGTTATAGATAGCAAGTTTGTTGCTCCCAATGCTTGGAGTTTCTCAGCCATTCCTTTTTTGATTGCCTTAATGGGCTGGATGCCAGCACCAATGGAACTGAGTATTGCCAGTTCATTATGGGTGGTACAAAAAAATCGGCAAGATCCTAACTATCGGAAAAATCATAGCATTGATTTCAATACAGGTTATATCACAACCATTATTCTCGCATTAATGTTTATGGCATTAGGAGCATCAGTGCAATATGGACAATCTCTTGCCCCTTTAAGTGGGGGAAAATTTATTCATCAATTTGTTGAAATGTATGCAATTAGTATTGGCGAATGGACACGCTGGTTTATCGCCTTAATAGCTTTTATTTGTATTTATGGCACAACTATTGTTGCTGTTGATGGCTATTCGCGTTGCAACTTACAAAGCGTTCAATTACTTTATTCAGGAGCAAACGCCGATGTCAATAATGAAAAAGGCTTACGCTATTTTATGCTATTTGCTTGCTTGGTTAGCTTTATCATTATTCAATTTTTTAGTAGCTCCATAGGAAAAATGATCCCCTTTGCGATGACAGCCTCTTTTATCTCTGCTCCGATTTTTGCTTGGCTCAATCTAAGCTTAGCCCGCCAACTCGTCCCAAAATCTAGCTTATTATTCCTCGCAAGGCTTGGTTTGGTCTATTTACTGGTGATGATTATAGTGTATTTTTGGGCTACATAATATATTGTCATATGAATGTAGAACACACCGTAAATGCTCAATCATATTTTAAAATTAAACATATAAATAACCCCATAACAAATTATGGGGTTATAAATGACTGAGGATTTAAAAAATATAACCTACATTTAGGCTAAGTTCTTTGGCACTAGAAGACTCACGCCCCCTTTCATAGGTCAATGCAGTTCTTACATACCATAGCCCCAAATTCATATTTAGCCCAGCTTGATATTGAATACTACGGTTAAATTGTTGCTGTAATCCGTTATTATTCACCAACGCTGCATTATTAAATACTTTACGGTTTGCATCAAAATAATGAACTGCAATACTTGGTGTAATGAAAAATTCATTCCACAACCAAGTTTTCGATAATTCCGCTCCCATCTGGTAATTAACTAAATTTAAAGACCTAGTGCGAATTTCGGCGCCCTTCAATTCATAATTCACCGAACTCAAATGGTGATAATGTAATCCCGCAATAGTTTTGAAATCTACATACCCTAAAGCCCATTTTTTACCTATCACCGACCCTACACTAACGATATTACGTTTAAAATTAGCCGTTTTGTCGTCTAACGTAATAGTGTTATTTGAACGACCATAGCCCAGATCTAAGGCTACAAATAATCCTTGTGTATTTTGCACTGTTGCATAAACGGTCGCTTGTGAATAGACTGTTTTACCCCTTGCATTTTCATACTCAATACTTGATCGCGTTTGTGATACCACACCACCAAGACGAATTCCCTGCTCATTCATTGCACTTTCTGCACCCAACTCTGTATAAGTGCTGCGTTGCTCATAAGCACGGTAATTATCCGATTGATAATTCGCTTTCTGTACATCTAAATTCGTCCATACTTGGGCTTGACTCCCCCTTTCTTGAAGATAATGTTGATTTAAACGCTGATCATTTTTTAATGCCACATTCACTTGAGCCGAAAGCTCCGACAATGCAGTGTTTGATATACGGCTAATTAACTCAGATTGCGTTAAATTTGCTGCCTCAGCCTTTTTACGCTCTTCTTCTTGACGCTTCGCCTCTTCCGCTGCTTTACGTTCTTCTTCCTGACGCTTCGCTTCTTCTGCTGCTTTACGTTCTTCTTCCTCAATTTCTTTTTCTACAATAGGGTTATATAGACGAAATGTCCCCCCATCCTGAATCAAGTTATAACGGTAAGCACCAATATCCGCATAACTATTTTGCAATGTTACGGTTAAATTTTCAGATGAATTAGCTGTTATTAAGGTTAGGCGATCTTTGCTACGCTGTGGTTCATTGCCAATATCATTCACTACAAGTAGATGATTACCTGATGCTTTTCCGTTTACCACAACTTTATCGCTGTTTAATGTAGAAAAGTTAGTGCGGTAATAAAATTTTCCATTTCCGCTTAAATCACCATTAACGGTTAAGGTATTAAATGGTTTGTCATTCTGACTAAGTGTGATTTGTGAATTCTGGTCTAAATGTAAATTTCCTACCGTACTATCACCCGTTAATGTCCAATGTGCTTCGGGAGATAACGAAGTTCGACTCGAATTCTCTCCTTGAATTGAACCAACAAAATCCGTTTTCCCTAAGTTTAACTGACTTTGTTGCGTTAAAGTAATATCCCCTGTTAATGCCATTCTTGGAATCGTTGCCAAAGTCTTTTCATTATAATTTGGGGAATCACAACTGACACTTCCTGTATAATCAGAACGTAAACAAACTTTTTGCCCCGATTGATAACCCAAATTCAATATCGCATTATCGGTTGCACTAATATTTGCATCTAGGGAAGAAACACTTCGCCCTACAGTGAGTGTAGAATTATTGGCAACAGAAATATTTTTCGCTGAGAAATCACGATTAATCCAATCATCTTCAAAAATCACCTCACGATTATTCAACACATCACGAGCGTGCGGGGTTGGTATGCCTTCTAAGATAACCTTTCCACCTTTGATAGAAAGGTCACCATTAAGATTCATTCCGCCAGATAATAAGAGTACCGAATCATCTCGTGCTGGCTGGTAGTTCACATTAAGCACACCGTTTGGTTTATCCGCTGATTTTTCTCCTAAATATCCACTAAATGCTGTAAACAATAGTTGCTGATTTTTGCGTTCTAAAATCGTTTCTACTGCACTAGCACGATCACTGCCTAAATATTCCCAACTATCTGAACTAGCTTGGTTTGTAGGGTAATAACTTCCGGCTTTGCCACCTGATTTTAAAGCGAAATAATCCTTTCGCCCGCTTATAGCATATTCATAAATGTCAGAGCCAGCTTTTCCCCAATTTCCCCAAGTTAAATCTTGTTCGGAAACCGTTACACCTGTTAAGGTTAAATTCGATGATTTATCCGTGCGATGATTAACAACTGTCGCACCATCATCAGAATGCTGGATACGTTTAAAGCTGAGATCATTACCATTTAAATCTAAACGTCCGCCACGAAAACCAAAATACAATTTATTCGGATCAATTTGATCCGCACTTTGTAAAATCAAGGTCGGACGCCCACTTACCACACCAACCTGATTAAATGCCTGTTTTCGACCTTGCTCATCTTCCTGCTGATCTAAAATGACAGTTCCATCACCGATACTAATGTCTCCTAGGTTATTTCCCACACCTTGAACCAATAAAGTTCCTGTCCCTAACTTTGAAAGACGATCGCCTTCAGGATTAGCTATTTTCCAAGTTACTGTTTTATCCTTAGCAACCAAAACGCCACCACCTAACCACGTTTGGTTCGTTTCAGGCTTCACAGTAAAATTTGTATTGAAATAGAGTGCTCCAGCTCCCGCATTAATGTTGTCTTTAACTAATAAAACACCCCCATCTACACCATCAAAAATCACACTTTTCCCATAATCTAATGATGGACGTTCTTTATCTGTATCTTGTGATTTTAAAGATTCATTTCTTAAAGGCACAGCCAATGCGGTGCTTTCTCCCGCTTTAATACTACTGGTTTCAGGGTGAAGAGCATCAACACTCCATTCCCAAACTTGATTTTGTTGCGTATTCTGAATAGTCCCCGCCTTGGCTCTTTCTTGTACAGCATTAACATAAGAAGGGCGTGACAATGACCAAATGTTCCCATAACCATAATCAGATTTTAGAACACCTACAATCACCCACTTTTTCTTTTGAGCATCATACCCTAGTAATGCAGAACCACTATCACCACTTCGTCCATAACTTACCATTGGCCCATAAATAGAACCAAATAAGGTTATTGGCTTATCCGTGATCCGTTTCCCTTCTGGCGTGATCGTTCCATTTGCCACAACATTAGTCGCATTAGCTTCACTCATTGTGTGAGTGACACCACCTATAACATACTTATATGCACTACTCAAACTGATCGTTTTGCTATTATCTTCCGCACTTTCTTGAACCTCTTGTTTTCCTGAACCCACTCGTATATAAAGAGGAAAACGCGTTAAATCCGTCAAAATTTTTGTATTTTCTTTTCCATTTGGCGTTAATACATCGGTCAGTTCTGCGGGAGCTACCTCCGTTACCATTTTATGTAAACGAGGGATATGATAATCTTTATCTTGCGAGTTTGAATAAGTGACCCCATCCCATTCATCGGGAAAATTGTTTCGATTAACCAAAAGGTAAGAAAAATGGTGAGAATCTGGGTTTGTATCTTCTCCACCAAATAAAACTTGAGAATATCCGACATTATGCCGAACACTAGTTATAAAGGAAGGATCGATTAAATTGGCAAATGCCCCATTCTTATTTGCTGTTTTGAGATCAGGCATAGGAATATTATCTTTCAACATAATGCCTACATCTTGACCGTTTTTGTCAAAAATATGAATGTTTGTCGCACCGATTGAAAAGAGACCTTTATTTTCACCAAAATCACGAAAATATTGGTAATCAACATCTCCCCTTACTCGAGATGCCTCCGCGTTCAACGCCACAATAGCTAAACTAATGCCTAATTTAATTGGATTAGAAAAAGATTTAAATAAAAGATTAGATTTCTTAAAGTTCATTGAATTTTAATTAGTTATAAGCAATCTTGCATTATAACTAATTAAATCGCAAAATACCCCCCTCAGAAAGAGGTATATTCTATATATTATCTAAAATATTTAACGCATCAATCAATTTTTTCACGGTAAAAACCTGCATATTTTTGACCGCACTTTTCGGTTTATTGGCAAACGGGACGATAGCACGGGTGAAGCCGTGTTTGGCTGCTTCGGAAATTCGTTCTTGTCCGCTTGGTACGGGGCGGATTTCCCCCGCTAGCCCCACTTCGCCGAACACCACCAGATCTTTTGGTAATGGACGATTTCGGAAGCTAGAAATCAATGCCAGTAATAAGGCCAAGTCTGCACTGGTTTCACTCACTTTTACGCCACCTACCACATTGACAAACACGTCTTGATCAGACATTTGCAAGCCACCGTGACGATGTAGCACCGCTAATAATAAAGCGAGGCGATTTTGCTCCAATCCCACCGCGACCCGTCTGGGATTAGCCAGCATTGAGTGATCCACCAAGGCTTGAATTTCCACCAACAGCGGGCGTGTTCCCTCCCATAGCACCATTACAGAACTTCCCGCCGTTTCTTCTTCGCCACGGCTTAAAAAAATAGCAGAAGGGTTTTTCACTTCTCGCAAGCCCTGTTCCGTCATCGCAAAAATGCCCAATTCATTCACTGCACCAAAGCGATTTTTGTGGCTACGCAAGGTGCGAAAGCGGCTATCCGACTCTCCCTCTAATAATAACGAGCAGTCAATAGCGTGTTCTAACACCTTAGGTCCTGCCAGCGTGCCGTCTTTGGTAACGTGTCCAACCATAATGATGGCGACTTGGCGAGTTTTCGCATAACGGGTCAAAAAAGAAGCACATTCCCGCACTTGGGAAACGCTCCCAGGTGAAGATTGAATATCCGAAAGGTGCATTACTTGAATGGAATCCACCACGATGATTTGCGGTTTAAGCTGATCGGCCAAATGGCAAATTTGCTCTACGGAGGTTTCTGAAAGCATATTTAAACGATCAGTTGGCAAGCCAAGACGGTTGGCACGCATTGCCACCTGTTGCAAGGATTCCTCGCCCGTAACATAAAGTGCGGTCATATTTTGAGCCAAACCACACATCACTTGCAATAACAGGGTACTTTTCCCCGCCCCAGGGTGTCCGCCGATTAAAATAGCACTGCCCGGCACGATCCCCCCGCCTAGTACACGATCAAGCTCATAAAACCCACTGTGAAAACGTGGCACTTCTTGCAAACTGATGTCGGCGAGGGTTTGAATTTTCGCCTGCGTTTCCCCCGCATAACCGCTAAAACGATCAGCACGGTTTGATTTAGCAGGGGCAAGACGTACTTCCGTAATCGTATTCCAAGATTTACAGGCGTTACACTGCCCTTGCCAGCGGACATATTCCGCACCACAATCGCTACACACATAGGCGGTTTTCGCTTTAGCCATTTTGTTCCTCCTCATTATTGGAATAAGTCAGTGAAAGCAAATCGAGCATTCGGTACAGATAAAAAACCGATTGCAATAAAGTGAATAATTCTGCGATTACTTGGGCGTTATTTTTGCTTTCACTGTGCAAGGTGATCAAAGCTTTACATTCCGCTAAACATTGCTGACTACTTGCCACCAAATTCAGCCAATGCCCCTTTAATTCCTCGCTCAGCCCTTGTTGATTAAAGGCATTTTCTAGGGCTTGGGCGTTTTCAGTATAAAAATGATAAAGATTGAAAAACGCCCCGATACGTTCCACCGTGCGTAAAAAATCCTCAGTGAAATAGGCTTGTCCTAAGGCGAAGGTTTCCTCAATTAAGGCTTGCTCAAGATGAAAAAGTGCGGTCAGTTTTTGCGTGAATTTTTCTGTGCCTTGGGCAAAATCCAGAAAATCCCGCCATTTGTCTAGCCAATTTTGTGCTTTAACAAGGCGGTTTTCTGCAAGCTGATAACCACGTTGGGCTTTACTCACCGCACTCAGGCGTATCCCATTATCTAACGGCAAGGCTCGCACAAAAGCAAGCAAATCAGCCACTTCGCCTTGCTTTAATTCAAACTCCACCTCGTGAATTTCCGCTTGTTTCTCCCCCGCGATGATTTTGCCTTGATCTATCGCCACTTCAATTAGCGTGGAAACAGGGGAAAGTGCGGTATGAATTTGCAGGGTTTTTCGTGCGAAATCCGTCGCAAAAATGGGCTGTAATTGCAAGGCTTTCCACGCAGGATCGAGGTGATATTTTTCCACTAACAATGCCAAATCAGGCGTTTCATTGGCTAATGACACATTATATTCAGGGCGAATATGCAAGCCCCCCATTGTGCGTCCTTCCGTTTTTAAAGTGAGGGTAAATTGTTGATTTTCTTTACGAACTCGCAACCCCATTTTGTTCTGAGCAAAAAATCTATCCGCAGTATCATAATAGGTATTGCCGAGGAAAAGCGTGTTTTGCTCTTGCACATTGCTTTGTGATAATAATGCTTTTTCCACAGACGCCATCGCGGAATGGGCGATTAATAGTTTTAATTCAATTTCTGTACTCATTTTGAGTATTCCTTCTAAACATCAGCAAATTTTTTCATATTATCTAATAATTTGCTTGTTTTTTCGATCAAATATAGTGTATTTTTACGCCGCATAGGTTAATCCTAGCCATATGCACAAAAAATTATCAACCTAACCCCTAGAAGGAGTTATCTATGGCAGTAAATAATATCTTAGGATTATTTGCTCATTCCCCTTTAAAACCATTGGCTCGTCATTCAGCAAAAGTTACTGATTGTTGTAAATATCTCATTCCTTTCTTTGAATACACCTTTCAAGGTGATTGGGAAAATGCAGAGAAATTACGCCAAAAAATTTCTGAAACAGAACGCCAAGCCGACAGCTTAAAACGAGAAATTCGTTTAAAATTACCTCGTGGGCTGTTTATGCCAATTGAACGCACGGATTTATTAGAATTGGTTACCCAACAAGATAAGTTAGCAAATTATGCCAAAGATATTGCGGGTAGAATGGTAGGGCGTCAATGCTCTTTCCCAAGCAAAATGCAAGAAGATTTTATGAAATATGTCGCTCGCAGTATTGACGCAGCAGAGCAAGCTCATTTGGTGATTGATGAAATGGACGGTTTACTTGAAACGGGTTTCAAAGGCCGTGAAGTCCAATTTGTGAATCGAATGATCCAAACCTTAGATGAAATTGAAGATGATACAGATCAAATGCAAATTAAATTACGCCTAATGTTACGCTCAATGGAAAATGAATTTAACCCAATTGATGCAATGTTTTTATACAAAATCCTTGAGTGGATTGGCGTACTTGCTGATCAAGCCCAACGTGTGGGTTCGCGAATTGAGTTAATGCTGGCTCGTTCATAATTGCTACTAATAAACATAGGAAAAAAACTATGGAAATTATTCAACAATATGGCTCTTTATTAGTGATTATCACGGCGGTTTTTGGCTTCTTTATGGCATTTGGCGTTGGTGCGAATGACGTTTCAAATGCAATGGGAACCTCTGTGGGTTCAGGCACAATCACCGCCAAACAAGCAATTATTATTGCAATGATCTTTGAATCAGCTGGAGCTTACCTTGCTGGTGGTGAAGTAGCCGAAACCATTAAAAGTGGAGTAATTAATACCGTTGAATTCGTTTCAAGTCCTGAAATATTAGCACTTGGGATGATGGCATCCTTATTTTCGGCTGGACTTTGGTTATTACTCGCATCAAGAATGGGGTGGCCAGTATCCACAACTCACACAATTATCGGAGCAATTATTGGCTTTGGCTGTATTACAATCGGACCACAAGCAGTTGATTGGGGAGAAGTCAAAAAAATTGTTGGTAGCTGGTTTATTACCCCAGCGATCGCAGGCGTTATCGCTTATGGCATCTTCTTTAGTATTCAAAAACTTATTTTTGATACAGAAAATCCGCTCAACAATGCAAAAAAATATGGTCCTTATTATATCGGCGTAACAATTTTTATCCTTGTTATCGTAACAATGATTAAAGGGTTAAAACACGTTGGGCTACACCTTTCAACCTTTGAAACCACGGTTATTTCTCTTGCTATCAGCGGTGTCGCGGTGATAATCAGCCATTTTTACTTCCGTAGCGAACGGTTTAGTCAAACCGTAAGCACTGGCTCTTTCGGCACTGTGGAAAAAGTATTCAGCATTTTAATGCTACTCACCGCTTGTGCAATGGCATTTGCTCACGGTTCAAATGATGTTGCCAATGCTATCGGGCCACTTTCTGCCGTGGTGTCGATTGTCGATAATCACGGGCAGATCTTAGCGAAATCGCCATTGGCTTGGTGGGTGCTTCCACTTGGTGCTGGCGGAATCGCCTTAGGGCTTGTGGTAATGGGCTATAAAGTTATGGCGACTATTGGTACAGGGATCACCGATCTCACTCCTAGTCGTGGCTTTGCCGCACAATTTGCAACCGCAACTACTGTGGTATTAGCTTCAGGCACGGGCTTACCGATTTCCACCACACAAACCCTTGTGGGTGCGATTTTAGGAATCGGCTTTGCACGCGGTATCGCAGCGTTAAACCTCACGGTAATCCGCAACATTGTCGCATCTTGGGTAATTACATTACCTGCTGGGGCATTCTTTGCCATTATTATTTACTACATACTTCAAAGTATTTTCATCTAACAAAATTAAGTGCGGTAAAATAATACCGCACATTCTTAACACATTATAAAAAAGACCGAATCCCAATTAATGAAAAAAATTGAACAACTTTTTGCCAATAACTATAGCTGGGCAACACGAATGAAAGAGGAAAATTCCGATTATTTTCGTGAACTTGCCGATCACCAAACCCCAAGCTATTTGTGGATAGGCTGTTCGGATAGCCGTGTTCCAGCTGAGAAGCTCACGAATCTTGGACCAGGTGAGCTTTTTGTACATCGCAATGTGGGTAACCAAGTGATTCACACGGATTTAAATTGTCTTTCTGTAGTGCAATATGCCGTTGATGTACTTGATATTGAACACATTATTATTTGCGGACACACCAACTGCGGTGGGATTAGAGCTGCAATGGCTGAACAAGATTTGGGGCTGATTAATAATTGGCTGTTGCATATTCGCGATATTTGGTTCAAACACAGCCATTTGCTGGGTAAATTGCCGCCTGAAAAGCGTGCGGATATGCTTACGAAACTGAATGTGGCGGAACAAGTTTATAATCTTGGGCGTTGTTCAATTGTACAATCGGCGTGGAAGCGTGGCAAAAAATTGTCGCTACACGGCTGGGTTTATGACGTAAACGATGGTTATTTGATTGATCAAGGGGTGATGGCAACCAGCCGTGAAACCCTTGAAATTTCTTATTTGAGTGCAATTTCACGTTTGTTAAAAGAAAATGACAATGACGTTGCACATTCAGAAAAGTCCGAAGACAATACAGAAAAATAGGTGAAAAACACACCGCACTTTGATTTTTACACAACATCATCAAGGATTTCACAATGCAAAAAAGTGCTTTATATCCAACGGTTTATGTTTTAGGCAATGGGCAACTTGGGCGAATGCTCCGCTATGCAGGTGCACCTTTAGATATTGAGGTTAAACCTCTTGCATTCGATACCCCCTTGTTTGAACTAGAAGAAAATAGCCTAATTACCGCTGAAATTGAACGTTGGGAAACCACACCACTGACAGAAAAACTCGCCCGCCATTCGCAATTTATTAATCGTGCTGTTTTTGGTTTAACAGCCGATCGCCTTTCGCAAAAATCCTTACTTGATGAATTAAACCTGCCTACTTCGCCTTGGTGCATCGTAGAAAGTGCGGTGCAATGGGAGGACATTTTTCAGCATATTGGTGAGAAGGTGGTCGTCAAACGCCGTACGGGGGGCTATGATGGGCGTGGGCAGTGGATTATCACGCCTGAAAACAAAAACATCATCACCGAAGACTTATTCGGGCAAGTGATCGCAGAAAAATTTATTCCCTTTGACGGCGAAATTTCCTTAGTCGGTGTAAGATTTAAAAACGGAGAAACCCGTTTTTATCCCGTAACCCATAATTTGCAACAAAACGGCATTTTACGTTATAGCGTTGCCGATCCTTCGCTTCCGCAGCAATCCCTTTTTCAACAACAGGCAGAAGCAATGTTGGCAAAAATTATGCACAAGCTGAATTATATCGGCGTGATGGCGATGGAATGTTTTATTATCGGCGAAAAATTATTGATTAATGAACTTGCCCCTCGCGTGCATAATAGTGGACATTGGACGCAACTTGGCTGTTCCATTAGCCAATTTGAGCTACATTTACGAGCGTTGTTGAATTTGCCAACGCCAGAATTGATTAGCACAATGCCCACGGTGATGATTAATCTAATCGGCACGGCACATAATCCACAATGGCTAAATCAACCATTTAGTCAGCTTCATTGGTATGGCAAAGAAGTGCGAGCGGGGCGTAAGGTGGGGCATATCAATTTAGCTCATTGCGATAAAAACCAGCTTTGTGAATTGTTAGATCGCTTTGCTCAAACCTTACCTGAGGATTATCAATCTGGCTTACATTGGACAAAGAAAAAATTGAAATCCTCTAATTAATTTGAGGAATTTTTGAAAAATAATCGGCTTTATCAGGTTAAAAGAAGATTCATTTTAATAAATACTTGCGAACTACTCATATTCTCAAGTATAACATTGCAATAGCTGTTTTTTTGTTTCTCAAAAAACGTCTAATTATGTACAACACAACTTCAAGAAGGATATTCACGATGTTTGAAAATATAAATGCAGCACCAGCCGATCCTATTCTAGGATTGGGCGAAGCATTCAAAGCTGATAACCGTTCAAATAAAATTAATTTAGGCATTGGCGTTTATAAAGATGCTAAAGGCAACACGCCAATTATGAAAGCTGTTAAAGCGGCAGAGCAACGTTTGCTTGATGTAGAAACCAGTAAAAATTACCTCGCGATTGATGGCGTGGCTGATTTTAATGCTCGCACTCAAGTTCTACTTTTCGGTGAAAGCTCGCCTATCATTAAAAATCAACGTGCTAAAACCGTACAAAGCCTAGGTGGCACAGGGGCATTACGCATCGCCGCCGAATTTATTAAACGGCAAACCAAAGCACAAAATGTGTGGATTAGCACGCCAACTTGGCCAAATCACAATGCAATTTTTAATGCTGTTGGCATTACCATTCGCGAATATCGCTATTATGACGCTGAACGCAAAGCCTTAGATTGGGACAATCTCATCGCAGATTTAAGTAATGCAGGCGAAGGCGATGTGGTGTTATTACACGGTTGCTGCCATAACCCAACGGGCATTGATCCAACCCCAGAACAATGGCAACAACTAGCTGAAATGTCGGCGAAAAACGGCTGGCTACCGCTCTTTGATTTTGCTTATCAAGGCTTTGCCAATGGCTTAGAAGAAGATGCTTTCGGCTTGCGTACTTTTGCGGCAAACCATAAAGAATTACTGGTAGCAAGTTCTTATTCGAAAAATTTCGGGCTTTATAATGAACGCGTTGGAGCATTTACCTTAGTTGCAGAAAATAAAGAGATCGCCGCTACTGCCTTAACCCAAGTAAAATCCATCATTCGTACCCTCTACTCTAATCCAGCTTCGCACGGTGCTTCAACTGTTGCATTAGTCTTGGCAGATCCCACATTACGAGAAGAATGGACAAACGAATTAACCGAAATGCGTGATCGCATTAAAGCAATGCGTCATCAATTCGTTGAATTACTAAAAGAATATGGTGCAAAACAAGATTTCAGCTTCATTGAGGAGCAAAATGGAATGTTCTCATTCAGTGGCTTAACGCCTGAGCAAGTAGATCGTCTAAAAGAAGAATTTGCGATTTATGCGGTTCGTTCAGGGCGGATTAATGTTGCGGGAATTACTGAAGAAAACATTCGTACCTTATGTGAAAGTATTGTAAAAGTGCTTTAAAAAATACCGCACTTTATAAA
Organism: Avibacterium paragallinarum; assembly: GCF_011765605.1. Classification (NCBI taxonomy): domain Bacteria; kingdom Pseudomonadati; phylum Pseudomonadota; class Gammaproteobacteria; order Pasteurellales; family Pasteurellaceae; genus Avibacterium; species Avibacterium paragallinarum. The sequence goes on along the minus strand of NZ_CP050316.1, from coordinate 576,957 downwards.
TAAATTAAACCCTGTATTATACAGGGTTTAATTTATTCTCAGCCTACATAAAAAATGCTCAATAAATTGAGCGTTTTCTTGTTCTAATTTGGAAATTAGCGACGTAAACCTAAACGAGCGATTGTTTCGCTGTATTTAGCTAAATCAGTACGTTTTAAGTAGTCTAATAATTTACGACGACGAGAAACCATACGTAATAAACCACGGCGACCGTGATGGTCTTTTTTATGCACTGCAAAGTGTGCTTGTAAGTGGTTGATTTGTGCAGTTAATAATGCAATTTGAACTTCAGATGAACCAGTATCTTTTGCATCACGACCAAATTCAGCAACGATAGCTGCTTTTTTTTCTGTGCTTAGAGACATATTAAAATCCTCAATAGTAGGGTTAGTCATACATCAAACGCCGATCTCTAATTCAGCGCCGACAAGGAGCAACAATTGTAGCGATTAAGAGAAAAAATGCAATAAATATCTTGGGTAAATAAGCATTTTAATTATATGATTTAGCCAAGTTTGATTTCATTTTCAGGTGGATTATGGAACTTGATCAGCAAGTTGCACAGAAAATTGTGCAACGGGCAATGAATATTATTCCAAACAGCGTCAATGTAATGGATAAAAACGGGGTGATTATTGCTTCTGGCGATACTTCCCGTTTAAAGCAAAAACATACGGAGGCGGTGATTGCAATTCGAGAAAATCGGGTTGTGGAAGTTGATGAGTTTCTTTCGCAAAAATGGAATCAAGAAGCCAAGCCTGGTATCAATATTCCGATTAATTATCTCGGTAATATTTTTGGTGTTGTGGGGGTATCAGGCAAGCCAGAGGAAGTACGTCCTTATGCTGAATTAGTAAAAATGACGGCGGAATTAATTGTTGAACAGCACATTTTAATTGAGCAAGAACGTTGGTCGCATCGTTATAAAGAAGAATTTATTTTACAGTTAGTCAATCATTCACAGAAATACCCCCAGCTTGCTCAACAGGCAAATTTCTTTGGCATTGATTTATCCCTTGATTATGTGGCAACGCTGATTAATTTGTGCCATTCCAATCAAACTCAATTACAAGAATTAGTCAGCTACTTGCAACAGCAAAATGTGCTTTTTGCTATTCATTCTTTGGATTCCATCTTGATATTATTACCCGCAAATGAACGTCAAAATAAAATGTTGTTGAAAACCTTTGTGCCAGCACATTGGAGTCCTCATCAATATAAGATTGTGGTGGGCGGTTTTTTAGGTGGAAATGAAAGGTTGGAGCTTTCTTATAAAACAGCATTAAGTACGCTAAGTTATGGATTAAAATTTTTCCCGAAAAAATCGATTTATTTTTTTGAACAATACCAGCTGCCTGTTTTATTAGATGATTTAACCGATTCTTGGCAAGCAAAAGAATTGTTAAAACCTATTAATAAACTTTATGCGCAAGATACCAATCAACAATTACGCAAAACGCTGCAACAATATTTTTTATCAAATTGTGATCTCACTCTCACCGCACAAAATTTATTCATTCATATTAATACACTGCGTTATCGGCTTAACAAAATTGAGCAAATAACCTCTTTGTCTTTCAATAAGATAGATGATCTATTTGTGTTTTATTTAAGCATATTGTTTAAAAAGTAATTTGTATTTTTCTATAAATTATTATGGGTTTTCACCCTAATTTTTGTATTTTAAGATAAAGCATTTTCGCAGAGAAAAAACAATAATGTAATCGATGATTAATCATATAAAAGGAGAAATGATATGACGGGCATCGCACTCATTGTTAGCTTTATCCTTGCTATCCTTATTATGATTTTTATGATAGCGAAATTAAAAGTTCACCCTTTCCTCGCATTAATGAGCATTTCCCTTGCTTTAGCGCTTATTGCGGGCATTCCTCTCACTAAAATTCCAGCAATGGTTGGAGCTGGTTTTAGTAGCACATTTAAGAGCATCGGTATTGTGATTATTTTCGGTGCGATTATCGGTATGGTGCTAGAAAAAACAGGCGCAGCCTTAAAATTAGCAGATATGGTTGTTAAACTGGTTGGACAAAAACGACCAGAACTGGCTATGCTTATTATGGGCTGGGTTGTTGGTATTCCAGTGTTCTGTGATAGTGGCTTTGTTGTGTTAAACCCAATTCGTGAAGCAATTCAGAAAAAAATCGCCGCTAATCCCGTTGGTACTGCGGTTGCACTGAGTGCAGGGCTTTATGCCGCACACGTTTTTATTCCGCCAACACCAGGGCCAATTGCTGTGGCAGGTGGATTAGGTTTAGAGCATAATTTATTATTGGTCATTCTTATGGGGATTGCAGTATCCATTCCTGTTTTGATTGCAAGTTATCTTTTTGCCAAATTTATTGGTAAGCGAGTTATTTTGCAAGATGATGCTAATGATGAACTGATTGCTCAAGGTTATGAGGCCTTATTGAAAAAATATGGCACTTTACCTAATGGCTTTTTAAGTCTTGCGCCGATTTTTGTTCCTATCATTTTAATGGCACTAGGTTCAATCACTAAAATTTCAGGTGTAACAGGGGATATTGCTAATTTCATTTTATTCTTAGGCAATCCGATTATTGCCTTAGGAATTGGATTAATCTTTGCCATCATTCTTATTTTTCAATGTGGCAAAATCAGTGAGTTTGAAACCTTAACCAACGACACTCTAAAACTCGTTGGCCCAATTCTGTTTATTACAGCAGCTGGTGGCGTATTAGGCAAAGTGATTGTTGAAGCAGGGTTCGTAGAATATATTAAAGAAAATGCGCATATTATTAGTAGTGCGGGTATTTTCTTTCCATTTATTATCTCAGCGATTTTGAAAACCGCACAAGGCAGCTCTACCGTGGCAATGATCACCACTGCGGCAATTATGGGAATGTTCAATGTTGATGATTCTCTAATGAGCGCATTAGGCTTAACCAGTGAAATTGCTGCGGCGCTGACCGTAATGGCGATTGCAGCAGGGGCAATGTGCGTTTCTCACGCGAATGACAGTTACTACTGGGTGGTAACAAACTTTAGTAAAATGACACCACAACAAGGCTATCGCACACAAACCACATTAACTTTTATTATGGGAATTGTGGGGATTAGCACAGTTTATGTCCTTTCCTTGGTTTTACTTTAATAGGAATTAACAATGAAAATACTCATTGCACCGGATTCATTCAAAGAAAGTTTGACCGCACTTGAAGTGGCGGAGGCGATTGAAATTGGGTTTCGCAAGATTTTTCCGCACGCACAATATTGTAAAATCCCAATGGCTGACGGTGGTGAAGGCACGGTGCAATCTTTGGTGGACGCGACGCAAGGCAAGCTTATCCAATGTACGGTTACCGCCCCTTTGGGCAATAAGATTGACGCATTTTGGGGGCTTTCTGGTGATGGCGAAACTGCATTCATTGAAATGGCGGCAGCTTCGGGGTTGCATCTTGTACCAATGGAAGTGCGTAATCCATTGAAAACCACCAGTTTTGGCACGGGAGAATTGATTTTGAACGCCTTAAATTATGGGGTGAAAAAAATTATTCTCGGCATTGGTGGGAGTGCAACCAATGATGCTGGCGTGGGAATGTTGCAAGCCTTGGGTGCGCGCTTTCTCAATGCTGAAAATCAATCTTTGGGCTATGGCGGCGAACAGCTAATTCACACCGCTCATATTGATTTAAGCCAGCTTGATTCACGTTTAGCACGAGTACAAATTGAAGTGGCTTGTGATGTGAATAATCCATTATGTGGTGAAACTGGCGCATCTGCCGTGTTCGGGCCGCAAAAAGGGGCAACCGTGCAAATGGTGCAACAACTTGATGCAGCACTTGCTCATTTCGCCGAGAAAGTACAGCAACAGCTTGGTATTAATATCGCCAATCAATCTGGTGCAGGAGCGGCTGGCGGAATGGGCGGTGGATTATTGCTGCTACCTAAAGTGCGGTTGAAAAAAGGCGTAAATATTGTGTTAGAAACCTTAAATTTTAGCGTTCAAGTGCAAGATGCCGATTTGGTGATTACGGGCGAAGGGCGAATGGACGGACAAAGTGCTTACGGAAAAACGCCAATTGGTGTCGCCAAAACTGCTAAGCAATTTGGCAAACCTGTGATTGCTATCGTAGGCTGCCTGCGGGAAGATTATGAAGTGGTGTATGAGCAGGGCATTGATGCGGTCTTTCCGATCATTCGTCAGCTTGATAGTTTGGAAAACACCTTGCGTTCAGGGAAAGAGAATCTGATTTCAACAGCGCAAAATATCGCCAGATTTTATCAGTTAGCGATGAAATAACAGAATAGTGAAAAGACAAGTGCGGTGTAAAATTTCAGATTTTTCACCGCACTTTATTTTTGGGCATAAGATACGTTTTTCTACCAACTTTTCTACATTAACGTCCTGTAACTTACTACTTTATTATCTCGATAAAGCTTACGAAAAAACGGAGCACTTCCCTACTCCATCGTCTTTTTTCTTCCCTAATCAGTCAGCTTATCAATTCCCAAATGACGATAGGTTCGCAATGTGGCGATACGTCCTCTTGGGGTGCGTTGTAAAAAGCCTTGTTGGATTAAATAAGGCTCAAGCACATCTTCAATGGTTTCACGTTCTTCACCAATGGCGGCGGCAAGGTTGTCTAAGCCCACAGGGCCACCGTCAAAACGTTCAATAATGGCGCTTAATAATTTGCGATCCATAAAGTCGAAACCTGCGGGATCAACATCTAACATTGAAAGGGCGGATTTGGCAATTTGTGCGGAAATTTGCCCTGCATTTTTAACATCGGCGTAATCTCTCACACGGCGTAATAAACGGTTGGCAATACGCGGTGTACCACGAGAACGACAGGCAATTTCTTGCGCCGCATCTTGTTCAATGGCTAAGTTTAAACATTGCGCACTGCGTGCCACAATGGACGTGAGATCTTCTACGGAATAAAATTCTAAGCGTTGCACAATGCCAAAGCGATCACGCAAAGGGGAAGTGAGCGAGCCAGCTTTGGTGGTTGCGCCAATTAATGTAAAAGGGGGCAAATCCAGTTTAATTGAGCGTGCCGCTGGACCTTCACCAATCATAATATCGAGCTGATAATCTTCCATTGCGGGATACAGCACTTCTTCAATGGCTGGGGAAAGGCGGTGAATTTCGTCAATAAATAGCACATCGTGCGGTTCAAGATTGGTCAGCATTGCCGCTAAATCGCCTGCTTTTTCAAGCACTGGCCCTGAAGTGGTGCGGATATTTACTCCCATTTCATTCGCCACAATATTGGCAAGGGTGGTTTTCCCTAACCCCGGTGGGCCGAAAATCAATAGGTGATCGAGTGCATCTTGACGTAGTTTGGCGGCTTGGATAAAGATTTCCATTTGTTCGCAAACTTGCGGTTGCCCCACATAATCGGTGAGTAATTTAGGGCGAATAGCACGGTCAATAACTTCTTCATCGAATTTTTCTGTTGCACTTACAATTCTATCTACTTCAATCATTACAATGCCTTATTTATAACGATGCCTTTAGTGCTTCACGAATTAACTGCTCACTATTGAGATCTGGGTTTGCGACTTTCTTCACCATTTTTTCAGCTTCACTCGCTTTATAACCTAGTGCAACTAATGCGGCAATTGCATCATCAATTTGAACATTTTCTTTACTTGATGATTTTTCTGCCACTGGTAAATGGGTGCTTTCAATAAAGAAATCACCTTGTGGTAAATCCTTAAATTTTCCTTTTAATTCAACTAATAAACGTTCTGCTGTTTTTTTTCCTACCCCTGGAATTTTAACTAATTTAGATAATTCCTCTCGCTCAATCGCATAAGCAAATTCATTAACTGACATTGCGGATAAAATTGCCAACGCTAGTTTTGGTCCAACGCCATTAGTTTTAATTAATTCACGAAATAAAGTGCGGTCTTGCTTGTGGGAAAATCCAAACAGCAAATGTGCATCTTCTCGCACGACTAAATGGGTAAATAAGGTTGTTTGTTGCCCTGTTTCTGGCAAGTTATAAAAGCTTGTCATTGGCAATAAAAGCTCATAGCCCACACCTTGTACATCAAGCAAAATTTCTGGTGGTTGCTTTTCGACTAATAATCCTGTTAAACGGCCTATCATAATTTTCCCTTAAAAAAGATTTGTCATAGGATAAAGTAAAACTGGATAAATATCCAGTTTTAAACGATAAATTTTCACGCTTAACTATTATAAACGGAAACGCCCACGACTATATCTTGGACGCAAAAGTGCGGTGTTTTTTCCCGCTGTTTTTTGCATATTCTGATTAATTTGCGATAAATGGGCGAAAGAGTGAGCGTGTGTAATCGCAATCGCTAAGGCATCGGCGGCATCGGCTTGCGGTTTCGCAGAAAGGTTTAAAATACGCGTAACCATTTCTTGCACTTGAGTTTTATCGGCTGCCCCTGTGCCAACCACCGTTTGCTTAACTAAGCGTGCGGCGTATTCAAACACAGGTAAATCGTGGTTCACTGCAGCGACAATCGCCACACCGCGAGCTTGTCCAAGTTTTAATGCAGAATTGGCATTTTTCGCCAAAAACACTTCTTCAATGGCAAACATTGTGGGCTGAAATTGCGTGATAATTTCGCTTACTCCCGCATAAATGCGTTTCAGACGTGTAGGCATATCTTCTGCTTGAGTGCGAATCACTCCGCTGCCTAAATATTCCAATTTAAGCCCCATTTGGCGAATCACCCCATAGCCGGTTAAACGAGAACCAGGGTCGATACCTAAAATAATTGCCATCTTTTTTCCTAAATGAAAAAGGTGCTGAAGATCACGCACCTTTTAACTTATCGCTGATCAAATCAATGTGAGAAATTAAAGCAATGCTGCCACTTCATCACTGATTTCACCGTTGTGATACACATTTTGCACATCATCACAATCTTCTAGCATTTCAATTAAACGCAATAATTTTGGTGCAGTTTCCGCATCAAGATTTACCGTAGTTGATGGGATCATTGTAACTTCCGCTTCTTGAATTTTAAATCCAGCCGTTTCAATGGCTTCACGCACGGCACTTAAATCTTCCCACGCGGTGTAGATTTCAAAACTGCCGTCTTCTTGTGGTTGAATATCGTCAGCGCCCGCTTCGATCGCCGCTTCAGTTAAAGCATCTTCATCAGCTTCTGCGATCAAAATCAAGCCTTTTTTGCTGAATAAATAACCTACCGAGCCTTCTGTCCCTAAGTTCCCGCCACATTTGGTAAAACTTGGACGAACCTGTGAAATGGTGCGATTTGCGTTATCACTTAAACATTCTACCATTACCGCTGTACCACCTGGACCATAGCCCTCATAAACTTTGGTTTCCATATTGGTGTCATCACCACCGCCCACACCACGATCAATCGCACGGTTGATGGTATCACGCGTCATATTATTAGAAAGGGCTTTATCCACCGCCGCACGCAAACGCGGGTTAGCACTGGTATCGCCACCACCTAATTTTGCAGCGGTAACTAATTCACGGATTAATTTAGTAAAGATTTTGCCACGTTGAGCATCTTGGGCGGCTTTACGGTGTTTAATATTCGCCCACTTACTATGTCCTGCCATTTTGTTTCCTTCTGTTTTTGTGATCTTTTTGATCTTGAGTTTAATTAAATTTGTTTGTTTTTATAAATCGGGTTTCGCCGTTAGCGACTTATGTTCACCGCAATAGGCGTTATATCATTTAGTGCGTAGTTATTGCTACTATCAAATCTCGCCCTACCCCCTCTTTGCTAAAGAGGGGGGGATATGAGCGTATTATTAACGCATTTTGAGCTATAACTACTAAATTCCCCTCTTTAGCAAAGAGGGGGCTAGGGGAGATTTGGCAGAAGTCATTCCAGCCAAATAATCAATCAGCCCTTATTTAACAAATAACCAGCTATCAACAGTGATTATATTTATTCTAATTTTGAAGTGCGGTCAAAAATACTCTTATTTTTTCACCGCACTGTTCCCCTCTTTAACAAAGAGGGGTTAGGGGAGATTTGGCAGAATTTATTCCAGCCTAATAATCAATCAGCCCTTATTTACCAAATATTTCTCAATCGCTGTGGCGTTATTCGGCGATTTTGTCATTTGCACGGCCTGCTGTGGGGAAACCCATTTAAAAGCCAAATGCTCGCTTAATTGCGGTTCAAATTCCTCTTCCACCGCACACAAAAACCAATGTTCGCGACAGTGGGTGATATTCGGTGCGTATTTATAGCGGAAATGGGGAAAAATTTCAAATTCTACCCATTCATTACAATCAAAAAGTGCGGTGGAATTTTCAGAAATTTTTAACCGCACTTCTTCCCAAAGCTCGCGAATAGCCGTTTGCCTCGGCGTTTCGCCATTTTCCATTGATCCCGTTACTGATTGCCAAAATTCGGGATCGTCTTTGCGTTGCAACATCAGTACGCGATGCGTATTTTTAGCATAGATAACAACAAGAATGCTATGGGGATTTTTGTAGCTCATCTATTCCTATTTCTCCATAACACTGTTATCTAATTCAATACCTATCTAAATTGTTTCGTATTTTTGGGGCGTATGCGATACGCCCCTGCGTCCATTTCAAAAATAATTTTATAGGTTATAAAAATTTATTTTGCTTTTTCTTCTTTTACCATTACCGCAATGTCTAATTCCTGCAATGCCTGCGGGTTCGCATAGCTTGGGGCTTCGGTCATTAAGCACGCGGCGGCGGTGGTTTTCGGGAAGGCGATAACATCACGAATGTTGTCGGTTCCGGTTAAAAGCATCACTAAACGATCTAAACCAAAGGCTAAACCTGCGTGTGGTGGTGTGCCGTATTTTAAGGCATCAAGCAAGAAGCCGAATTTTTCTTGTTGTTCTGCTTCGTTAATGCCAAGAATGCGGAATACAGTTTGTTGCATCACAGGATCGAAAATACGCACAGAGCCGCCGCCCACTTCGTAGCCGTTAATCACCATATCGTAAGCATTTGCCACGGCTGCCGTTGGATCTTGCTCTAATTGGCTCGGGCTGAAATCTTTTGGTGAGGTGAACGGGTGGTGCATTGCGGCAAGGTTGCCCTCTTCATCACGTTCAAACATTGGGAAATCTATCACCCAAAGCGGTTTCCATTCGTCCAAGCGGGTTAAACCTAAATCACGCCCTAATTTTAAGCGTAACGCCCCCATTGCGTCAGTGGCAACGTTCCATTTGTCTGCACCGAAGAAAAGAATATCGCCGTTTTGTGCTTGCACACGGGTTAATAGGGCATTTAGCACGTCTTCAGAGAGGAATTTTGCGATTGGGCTTTGCACGCCTTCTAAGCCTTTTTCAAGCTCATTAACTTTCAACCAAGCTAAGCCTTTTGCACCATAAATGCCAACAAATTGGGTGTATTCGTCAATTTGTTTACGGGTAATGCTTGCACCATTTGGCACGCGGATCACGGTTACGCGCCCATTTGGATCATTTGCAGGGCCACTGAATACTTTGAAATCCACGTCTTTGACTAAATCTGCCACGTCCACCATTTCTAATGGGTTACGCAAATCAGGCTTATCTGAACCGAAACGTTGCATTGCTTCCGCCCAAGTCATCATTGGGAATTTACCGAGATCTACGCCTAAAATGTCTAACCATAATCCGTGGATCATTTGTTCCATAATTGCACGCACTTCAGGGGCGGTTAAGAATGAAGTTTCCACATCAATTTGGGTAAACTCAGGCTGACGATCCGCACGCAAATCTTCATCACGGAAACATTTTACAATTTGATAGTAGCGGTCAAAGCCAGACATCATCAATAATTGCTTAAATAATTGTGGCGATTGTGGCAAGGCGTAAAATTTACCTTTATGCACACGGCTTGGCACTAAATAATCTCGTGCCCCTTCTGGCGTGGCTTTGGTGAGCATTGGGGTTTCAATATCAAGGAAACCGTGATCGTCCATAAAACGGCGAACAAAGCTGGTGATTTTCGCACGGGTTTTCAAACGCTGTGCCATTTCAGGGCGGCGTAAATCTAAATAGCGATATTTTAAACGTTGCTCTTCCGTATTATTTTGATTGAAATCCAACGGCAACACATCAGAGGCATTGTAAACAGCAAGGGATTTCGCCAACACTTCCACTTCACCCGTTGCCATATTTTTATTGATTTGATTTTCAGGGCGGGCAATCACTTCCCCTTTAATTTGTACGCAGAACTCATTACGCAAGCCTGCCGCAGCAGTGAGTGCTTCTTGATATTTCGGGTCAAAGCAGACTTGTACAATGCCTTCACGATCACGCAGATCGATAAAAATCAAGCCCCCTAAATCACGGCGTTTATTCACCCAACCACTTAATGTTACTTCTTGCCCAATGTTTTCACGGTTTAACGCCCCGCAATAATGAGTTCGCATCATAATATTTTTCCTTATTGAAATCTTAAAAAAGTGATAACCGCAAGATTATAGCGGAAATCTTGGGGGGATAGAATTGTTAATTAAGAAGTTATGCAAAAACTTCTGAATGTGTATTTAGCCGAACTAATTTTAGGCATTGCTGTTCAATTTTATAAATTAGCACGAGATCATTGAGAATGTGGCAATCCATATAACCTTTCAAATTGTTTTTAAGCGGATGATTTTTATATTCGGCGGGTAAAGTCAGTCCATTTGTTAAGCAGTGCATCACTTCCAAATAGCGGGGATGAACAAATAAGTGCGGTGCTTTTTTGGCTAGTTGTACCAAATCGCGCTTAAATTCTTTCGCCATTTCAATTTCCTTAATTGGCAACGGCTGGTTCATTTATTTTTTCTCTTCTGCTATTTGTTGCAATAAGGTGGCAAGATCGGTTTTATCATCAAGAGAGAAACGCTCAGCCGTTCCACTTTCAATTTCATTCATTGCCGCTAAAGTTTTTGCATTAGGTTGTAAATAATTCAAACTCAAAGGAATTGCTTTGGTGGTAGCAATTTCAGTTAAAAACATATTAAACACTTGTGATGGAGTAAGGCCATATTGAGCAATCACTTCAAATGCTTCTGTTTTTAAATGTTGTGGTAAACGAAAATTCACCACGGCATTATTGTTCGTCATTGTAGTCATAATCAATCTCTCACTGGTTAAATTGATTGCATTATATTGCATATACAACGTCATTACAAATTAAGATTAATACATTTCCATTTGTGAGAACCGCAGTCTTGCTCTAAAATGCAGGCAAAATAAAGTGCGGTAAAAATTTTGTGAATTTTCACCGCACTTTGCTAACCCATTTAGGATAAATAATGAGTAAAGATACCATTTTTTCTGCCCCGATTAAGAATTTGGGCGATTTTACTTTTGATGAAAATGTGGCGGAAGTGTTCCCTGATATGATCCAGCGTTCCGTGCCGGGCTATTCTAATATCATCACGGCTATCGGAATGTTGGCGAGCCGTTTTGTAACGCCAAATTCTAATGTGTATGATTTAGGTTGTTCTCGTGGTGCGGCAACCCTTTCGGCAAGACGCAACATTCATCAGCCCAATGTGAAGATTATTGGGGTGGATAATTCGTTGCCGATGGTGGAACGTTGTCGCCAGCATATTCAGGCTTATCATAGCGATGTTCCTGTTGAAATTTTGTGCGATGATATTCGTAACATTGAAATCAGCAATGCCTCAATGGTGATTTTAAATTTCACTTTACAATTTTTGCCTCCGCAAGATCGCACCGCGTTGTTAGAAAAAATTTATCAAGGGCTAAATCCGAATGGGGTGTTAGTGCTGTCGGAAAAATTTCGTTTTAATGATGAAAAAATCGATGAATTATTGATTGATTTACACCACGAATTTAAACGTGCCAATGGTTACAGCGAGCTAGAAGTGAGCCAAAAACGCACCGCACTTGAAAATGTGATGCGTACTGATGATATTGAAACGCACAAAGTGCGGTTAAAATCCGTGGGATTTTCTCATATTGAATTGTGGTTTCAATGCTTTAATTTTGGGTCTATGGTGGCGATAAAATAAGGAATATATTTTATTTTTGAATAAAAAAATCTGCACCTTAACCAGTTAGTTGTTTAGTCCAACTTTTGAGGTGCAGACATTAGCGTAGCTTTTTTATATGTTAAGTGATCGATTCCGCAATTAGAAGTAAACGCGTAAACCTACACCATAACGGTTGTCTTTGGTTTTGGTTCTACCGTTAGCTGTAGCCACTGTACCTTTTGCTTGTGCGAATTGTACGTAAGATACAACATTTTTAGATAACTCATAGTCTGCACCAACAATATAGGTATTACTTAACACTTTTCCATAGGTGCCAGTTAAGGATTTTGCTGCATTACGTTGCCATTGTGCAAACACTTTTGATTCTGGTAGCACTTGATACTCCGATGCAACTAAAAGATAACGAGCTTTTGCAGAAATATTTGCATCTTTATGTTTAATATGGGTTTGTCCATATTCAACACCAAATTTTGCATCACCAAAGCCTAACTGGGTCGCTAGACGCCAAGATTTATTTTGGAGACCTGTTGCATTAGCATTGCTCGCTGTTGCTTCTGAATTATCATATTTTGCTACAGTATAACCTGCATTCACATCTAAGGTTACGCCACTGAAATCAGCCCCATAGAATGCACTTACACCATAACCATTTTTTAGATCAGTTGAATTTGTATTTTTCTTCGCTTCACCAAAAACATAATCTGCACCAAAGCCTAATGTTTGTCCTTCAGCAATTTGGAAATCTGCAGAACGGAAAGACACAACTTTATCTCCACTGTCAAGCAAGTTGTTATTTCCACTTAAGAAATAAGCGTTATCATTTAATTGAACTTCATCGCCTATCGTGTTTTGTTTACCAAAAGAAACGCGACCTACCCCTTCTTTTTCGAGGGCTAACCATAATTTGTCCGTTACTGGATTATCAAAAGTACTTCCAGTATTTCCGCCATCTTCAAAGGCATCATCGTTATCAAAACGTAAACGTGCATAACCTAAGGCTTTCAAACCGTCACCTAAATCTTGTTGTGCGGTGAAGTTAATGCGAGATGCGAGATTCGTTATTACGTAAGTCTGTACGTTGGTCTTTGCCAAATTTACCTAATACTACATCAAAGTAACCGCCCACACCAACTTGTGTGCCTTCATTACTGTACACTGTTGCAGCACTTGCTGAAGTTGCAACTGCAGCAACTGCTAATGCCAATAATGTCTTTTTCATAACTAAATCCTCTTTAAACTTATAACATTGTTATAACAAAGTTAAAATCAAACTAAAATTAAAAAATAAAAACACCACTCCTTTCGGAGTGGCGGCACATTCTAACAAAAAAAGCCACAGATGTTAAAGGAAATTTACAGTACATAAAATTCAAAATAATGCGGCATAAAAAAACCACGTATTTAAACGTGGTTTTTCTGTAAGTTAAGGTTGATTTCGCAATTAGAAGTAAACGCGTAAACCTACACCATAACGGTTGTCTTTGGTTTTTGTTCTACTTCTACTGTCAGCGTCTGTATCTCTTGCTTGTGCAAATTGTACGTAAGATACAACGTTTTTAGAGAACTCATAATCTGCACCAACAATGTATACATTTTGTAGTTTTTTGTCATATGCACCAGTAAGTCCTTTTTTTGCATTACGTTGCCATTGTACAAACACTTTTGATACTGGTAACACTTGATACTCAGCAGCAACTAAAAGACGACGATATTTTGCAGTATCTGCTAAATTTTTAGCGTGACTTTGACCATATTCAACACCAAATTTTGCATCACCCAAACCTAGTTGAGTTGCTAAACGCCAAGATTTTCTAGGGTTAGCATAGTCGTCTGGATTATCTTGATATGTGTTATCATATTTTTCAACAGTGTAACCTGCATTCACGTTCAAGGTTACACCACCAAAATCCGCCCCATAGAATGCACTTACACCATAACCATTTTTAAGAGCAACCGCATTCTGATGTTTCTTCGCTTCACCAAAGACATAATCTGCACCAAAGCCTAATGTGTGCCCTTCAGCAATTTGGAAATCTGCAGAACGGAAAGAAACTGCTTTTTTACCACCAGTAAGGAGATTATTATTTCCACCTAAGAAATAAGCATTATCATTTAATTGAACAGCGTCACCAGTCGTATCTTGTCTACCAAAAGAAACACGACCTACCCCTTCTTTTTCAAGAGCTAACCATAATTTGTTTGCTACTGGATTACCAAAAGTATTTGTCGCTGCATTTGAGTCTTCAAATACACCCTCTTTAAAATCATCAAAACGTAAACGAGCATAACCTAAGGCTTTGAAACCATCACCTAAATCTTGTTGTGCGGTGAAGTTAATGCGAGATTCGTTATTACGTAAGTCAGTGCGTTGTTGTTTACTAAATTTACCTAATACTACATCAAAGTAACCACCCACACCAACTTGTGTGCCTTCATTGCTGTACACTGTTGCTGCGCTTGCTGAAGTTGCAACTGCGGCAACTGCTAATGCTAATAATGTCTTTTTCATAATTGAATCCTTTTCAGAATTATAAAGTTGTTATAACAAATTTAGAACCAAGTTGAAACTTTAAAGAAAATAAAATATCCAACTTCACTTCTTTCGAAGTTGGCAACATCTTAACAAAAAATATGCAGGTGTCAAAGAAAATTCCTAAAAAGCTCATTTCATTTAGTGATCAAGATCACAATTTTAAATAAAAAATTTCCTCTACTTACTTCTTTATGCAAAAGAACCCCATTCACAACAATCTTGCGAACGGGGTCATAAATAACGTTAAATTAGAAAAGCATACGAACACCTAAGCCAACAAGACGGTTTGATTTCCCGTTCTTGTTAAGTATTTTTCCATCTTTATCTGTGACTTTTCCTTTTCCTCCTTCAAGATAAACAGCAACGGTGTTAGTAAAACGATGATCAACCCCTAAAGCCCAACCTGTCATTTTGACCACATCGCCATTTGCTTTCTTTCCTTTTCCAAAATAGTATTCACCATACACGGCATTTTGTTTAGTGGCATCAACTTTCACGCCAACCAAGAATCGATCATTTTTATTTAATGCTAAACCGCCTACACTGCCTCCAATTTTTTGGAAGCCAATCCGAGAACTTTCTGCTTTTTGATTTCCTTTTTTCCCTGCTTTTGCAAATGCCCAGTCAATACCAAAGGTTACAATGGAATGTTTCACATCTATCCCTAAACCACCACGTTTGAGTTTAAACTCATCTTCTTTTTTACCTGTTGAACTATGGGTTACTTCTGTATAAGCTGATCCTGCACGAACATTTAATCCATTAAACTTGCCATCATAAAATACGCCGAAACCGTAGCCTTTTCCTTCATCTGCTTTTGTTTCACCACTCGCCCCTGAGATTGCACTTGATTTCGAACTATCTGCATTCCCAAAATAATAATCTGCAGACACCCTCACACCATTAAATGGTACAGAAATAAAATGTGCTACTTTACTATGTGCATCAAAAAAAGAGTTCGCCCCTAAATCATAAGAATAATTTGCTTTCGGGACAAGATCACCTAAATGGAGTTGTTTACCGAAAGTTAATTCCCCTATGTCTTTTTGTTTAATTCCTGCAAAAAAGCGGTGGGCTCTTAAGTCAGATCCAATACTTTGTTCTGAGCCATCTTTCTTAGAAAAACGAAACTCAACAGCCCCATAGGTAGAAAAGCCATTGCCAATTTCTTGAAAAGCTCTTACGCGGACACGAGAGCCTGCATCTTGCAAATCAGAACGTTTACCTGAATCATTACGTAATTCAAAATGCATACGACCATCAATATCAATTTTCGTACCTTCTTTTTCATAAATGACCGCAGCATTTGCTGCACTTGAAAACATTGTTATTACAGCTAAAGCGATAAGTGTCTTTTTCATAATAAATTTCCTTTTAATTGAGCTATATATAAAGAAAAATAAATTTTTCTTATCTGATATTTTACTAAATAACATATCAGATGTTCGGAAATATAAACGATATCATTCTGTCTGTCAAAATTATGTCCCACCGCCCAAATAGACAAATAATAATATAAAAATCAATTAGTTATAATATTTTTCATTAAATATTAATGATGTATATAAAGAGAATACTTTCAGTTTAAATACTCACTTTTGCTTTAACTATTTTATAACCTTATGAATTATAAGTATTTTCTTTATTTCTAACTAAAAAAGGAAAGTTGCATAAAAATCTGCTCACAAGCTGGTACTTTTTTTAATTCCGTGATAAATATCACATTTTATCAAATTCAAAACAGCAAATTTTCTCTAATTGTATCAAAAAGCTACCTTATACATTGCTTACTTTTTAAGAGGTGATAAAAATAAACCTACGATAAAAATCGTAGGTTCTTTGAAATGTTTATCATAAACAGTGAAAGACAAGTTGTTTTGTAATTAAAAATCACTTACCCTTGTTTTGCATTTTCTTCTGCGATGCAAGCTGCCGCAGTAAATACAACATCCGTTGAGGAATTTAATGCGGTTTCTGCTGAATCTTGTAGCACCCCAATAATAAAGCCCACGCCCATTACCTGTGCTGCAATGTCGTTAGAAATACCGAAAAGACTACAAGCAAGCGGAATAAGCAACAATGAGCCACCTGCAACACCAGAAGCTCCGCAAGCACAAACACTAGCTACTACGCTTAATAGTACGGCAGTTGGGATAGATACTTCTACACCTAAAGTATTCACTGCTGCTAACGTTAATACGGTAATGGTTATCGCAGCACCAGCCATATTGATAGTTGCCCCTAATGGAATCGAAACAGAATAAGTTTCTTCTTTTAAATTCAAACGTTTCGCCAATGCCATATTCACTGGAATATTAGCAGCTGAACTACGCGTAAAGAATGCCGTTAATCCACTTTCGCGTACGCAAGTCCAGATAAGTGGATATGGATTACGTCGGATTTTCCAATAAACTAAAATTGGGTTCACCACAAATGCAGTAAAAAGCATAGCTCCAATTAATACAAACAATAATTGGATATAGTTCAATAATGCCCCTAAGCCTTTATCCGCAAGGGTTTCAGCCACCAAGCCAAATACTCCAATTGGTGCAAAGCTAATGATGAAGTAAACAATTTTTGAAACACCTTCAGAAAGATCGTTCATCACATTTTTGGTCGTATCAGAAGCGTGACGTAATACCACCCCTAAACCAATCGCCCAAGAGAGAATTCCAATAAAGTTAGCATTAAATAAGGCATTAATTGGGTTATCCACCACATTTAACACTAATGTGCCTAAAACTTGCGAAACCTCACTTGGTGGTGTTAACGAATTATCTTGAGTTTGCAAAGCAATCTCTGTTGGAAATGCAAAGCTAAATAACACCGCAGTTAATGCAGCAAGAAATGTACCTAATAAATATAAAATCACCACAGATTTCATATTACTTTGTGCCCCAATACGTTTGTTGGCAATCGCAGAAATTACCAATAAGAAAACTAAAATCGGTGCAACAGCACGCAATGAACGGACAAAAACTTTACCTAAAAAGCCAACTTTTTCCGCTATACTGAAACCTAATACGCCTTGCAAGCTGGGCGAAATTAATGCGATAAGCAAGCCTAACAGTAAACCAATAGAAATACGTTTGACTAAGCTTCCTTGAAAAAATAGTGAATATAAACGAGATGTGTTCATAATAATTTACAATGTTGTGTCTAAACTGAGAATGCTAACGGATATTGCAATCGCAGATTATTGTTAATATTTGGATCTAATTCAGCTCCCCCTAGCGTTATAAAGATAGCCTAAATTTTTATGAAAGAAAATATAAAATCGGAAATTTCCCCCTATTATTCACATAAATAATGAAATTTTTTCTAAAAAATTAAATAAAACATATTCCCTTCTAAAATGTTTCTTTTATATATAGAAAAAATTTTTACTTTCCCCTATTGACCAACTGTACAAAACAACAGTATCATAGAGCTGTATAAACAACCAGTAAACTTTGGAGAACTACGATGAATTCTTTCACCCAACAAGTTCAGCTATCTTATCAGCCAATGCCATTCCTAACAGACAATGGTTCCTTTGCCTCTACATCAAATAGAAAACTTGATCTAAACCTTTACTGTATTAAACACCCACAAAAAACTTGTTTTATCCAAGTGACTAACCCCCATATGCTCGCTTGGGGAATTGAAATCGGTGATATGCTTGTTGTTGAGAAAAGTGAACACCTAAGCATAGGAGATTTAGTGGTAATGGAACAAGATCATAAATTCTGCATCTATGAGTTTGTTGCCTATAGTGGGAAAGAATTCATTTTCCTCCCTCTTGATGCGAAAATGAATAGCATAAAATGCGATAAATGGGCAACACTTCCTATTATTGGGATAATTACTAATACTATTCATCAAATAAAATCTAACAAGAAAACAAGATTTGCAGCTTAGCTTATAAATAAAGTGCGGTGTAAATTTTTAGCATTTTTACTAATATTTTCGTTTAAATTTAAAAGGTCGTAAAAAGTAAACATCGTACAGTAAAGCAAGCTGAGATCATTTCAAAATTAAATAACCATAAAACAAGAGAGGATACAATGAAACAATTAGATATTCGTTTTATGAAAGAAAATGACAAAGCACGCCAAGAATACCAACTAAAAATCATTGCTAAATTGCAAGAAATTTTACCCAAAAAAATTAGTGAAAAATTTGACGACGTTCAAATTCGTATTCGCTTTTCTAGTGCAGCTGGCGTAGAGATTTCTGGCTTTAAAAATAAAGAAGAAAAAGAACGCCTAATGGAATATTTAGAAGAATTGTGGAATGATAATTACCTATTGGAAGACTAGCATTTAATAAATTCATCTACATAATACCTCTCGTAAACGCTTCCCCAAATACGAGAAAAATGATATTTATCACAATATCACTATTTAGTAATGAAAAAACTGCTTTTAATGCAATATTAAAAGCAGTTTTCTATGATGATTAAATGTGATTAATTTTCACACACCTTAGGTAACACCATTTTAACGCCACGCCTTATACTGATTGATCAACCCATTAGTTGAACTATCGTGGCTGGTAATTTCGTTGTTATTTTCAAGCTCTGGTAAAATGCGGTTGGCGAGCTGTTTACCAAGCTCTACGCCCCATTGGTCAAAGCTGAAAATGTTGAAAATTACACCTTGCGTGAAGATTTTGTGTTCGTACATTGCAATGAGTGCGCCCAAGCTAAATGGGGTGATTTTTTGCAATAAGATTGAGTTGGTTGGTTTGTTACCCGTGAACACTTTAAACGGCACGATGTCTTTCACTTCTTCAAGGGTTTTGCCCGCTTTGACAAATTCCGCTTCCACTTCTTCTTTGGTTTTGCCGAAAGCAAGGGCTTCAGTTTGGGCGAAGAAGTTAGACAATAATTTCAGATGATGATCTGAAAGTGGGTTGTGGGTTTGCGCTGGAGCAATGAAATCACAAGGAATTAAAATTTTACCTTGGTGAATTAATTGATAGAACGCGTGTTGTCCGTTTGTCCCAGGTTCGCCCCAGATAATTGGGCCTGTTTGATAATCCACCACTTTGCCATCACGTCCCACATATTTTCCGTTTGATTCCATATTGCCTTGTTGGAAATAAGCAGCGAAACGGTGTAAATATTGGTCGTATGGTAAAATCGCTTCGGTTTGTGCACCAAGGAAATTGGTATTCCACAAGCCCACTAAGGCAAGGGTGGCTGGAATATTTTGTGATAATGGCGTGTTGCGGAAATGTTTATCCATTTCGTGTGCACCCGATAATAACGCTTCAAAATTTTCAAAGCCAATAGAAAGGGCAATAGATAAGCCAATGGCTGACCATAAGGAATAGCGTCCGCCAACCCAATCCCAGAATTCAAACATATTTGCGGTATCAATGCCGAATTTTTCCACTTCTTTTGCGTTAGTAGAAAGGGCGGCGAAATGTTTTGCGATGTGAGCTTCTTCTTTCGCACTGGCTAAGAACCAATCACGGGCAGAATTTGCGTTGGTCATTGTTTCTTGGGTGGTAAAGGTTTTTGATGCCACTAACACAAGGGTGGTTTCTGGGTTCACTTTTTTCAAAGTTTCCGCAATATGCGTGCCGTCCACGTTAGACACAAAGTGCATATTGAGGTGGTTTTTATAAGGACGCAAGGCTTCCGTTACCATATAAGGCCCTAAATCCGAGCCGCCGATGCCGATGTTAATCACATCAGTAATGGCTTTGCCTGTGTAGCCTTTCCATTCACCTGAAATCACGCGATCGCAGAAAGATTTCATTTTCGCCAGCACCGCATTCACTTCTGGCATTACATCTTTGCCGTCCACTAATACTGGTGTATTTGAGCGATTACGAAGTGCGGTGTGTAAAACGGCACGATTTTCCGTGCGGTTGATTTTTTCCCCAGTGAACATTGCTTCTGTGGCTTCTTGCAAGCCACATTTTTCTGCTAATTGACGTAATAACCCTAAAGTTTCTTGGGTAAGGTTATTTTTTGAGTAATCCACCAAAATCTCGTTATCAAAGGTTAAAGAATAATCTTTAAAACGATTCCGTTCTTGTGCAAATAGTTGCTGGATTGTAGTTTCGCCTAGGTTGCTTTTGTGTTGTTCTAAGGCTTTCCACGCGTTAGTGGTAGTTGGGTTGATGTTTTTCATTTGAGTTTCCTTCTTAATAGTAAAATAAATTCAAATTTAATCAGTTAAATAACCTTATAGCAATTCAGGTTTCGCCCTGAAGGGCAACCTACTTTTCTTTGCTTGTGCAAAGCAAAGTAGACAAAAGAAACACACCCTTGCAGCGTTGCTTTTCCTCATTCCAGTCAAATTTTTCGGGCGGCGAAAAAAGGGATTTTGCTTCGCAAAATTACAATTTTTTTCGCCTAAAAATTTAACTTCCATTCGGGCAACGCTGAAAGGGAACCCAAAATGCTACACATATTTAATCAACATATTCCGTCAAAACTCGTGGGGTGAGTTTTGTTATTAATTCATAACTTAAAATGCCGCTTATTGCTGCGATTTCTTCGATAGGCAATTCCTTACCCCATAAAATCACTTCATCGCCCACTTGATCTTGGCTGTCTGCCCCAAGATCCACCGTGAGCATATCCATTGATACTCTACCCACAATCGGCACACGGCGACCATTAAGATAAACGGGTGTTCCCATTGGCATATCTCGCGGATAGCCATCGCCATAGCCAATGGCGACTACGCCAATTTTGGTGTCTTTTTCGCTGATCCATTTTCCGCCATAACCCACAGGTTCGCCCTTTTTATGCTCACGCACAGCGATCAGCGAGGAGGTGAGCGTCATCACGGGAGTTAAGCCATATTCTTGGCTCGGGGTATTATTGGGGGAAATGCCGTAGAGAATAATCCCCGGGCGAATCCAATCTAAATGAGAATCTTGCCAGAATAAAATTCCCCCTGAAGCGGCGATACTTCGCTCCCCCTCTTTGCCTGCGGTAGCTTGTAAAAAGGCATTCAGTTGTTTTTGCGTATAATCGGATTCCATCTCATCGGCTCGGCTAAAATGGCTGACAAAACCAAAGTGCGGTTCGATATTTTCACATTTTTCTAATTGTTGGCAAAAATACGCTACCTCATCAAGTGCTACACCAAGGCGGTGCATTCCCGTGTCAATTTTCAGCCATACTTTAATCGGATTTGGCAATTTCGCTTGTTGTAACGCCTGTAATTGTTCCGCGTTATGCACGATGGTTTGAATATTATTCACTGCCAAAATAGGCAAATCTTTGTCGTGAAAGAAGCCCTCCAACAATAAAATCGGCTTGGTGATGCCGTTAGAGCGTAAAGTGAGGGCTTCTTCAAGCCGTGCCACGCCGAAGCAATCCACCATATCTTCTAAAGCAGCAGCCACAAACGCCACGCCGTGTCCATAAGCATTAGCTTTCACCACTGCAATCACTTTGCTTTGCGGGGCTTTTTGCTTAATAATCTCAATATTTTGTTTTAATGCCTGTGAACTAATTTTTGCCGTTGCGGGTTTTACATTCATTTTCCTACTCGTGAATATACTCAGGTTGGTCTAACAAATTATCAAAACGCGAATATTGCCCTTGGAATTTCAACCGCACTCGCCCAATTGGTCCATTACGCTGTTTACCGATAATAATCTCAGCAATCCCCTTATCTTCTGAATTGTCGTTATAGACTTCATCGCGATAAATAAACATAATCAAATCCGCGTCTTGCTCAATAGAGCCAGATTCCCGCAAATCGGAATTGACGGGGCGTTTATCTGCACGGTTTTCCAAGGTACGGTTGAGCTGTGAAAGGGCAATCACTGGCACTTCCAACTCTTTCGCTAGGGCTTTCAATGAGCGAGATATTTCCGCAATTTCAAGGGTTCGGTTATCAGAAAAGGCTGGAGCACGCATTAATTGCAAATAGTCCACCATAATAAGGCTTAAGCCACCGTTTTCACGATACACCCGCCTTGCTCGCGAACGCAACTCCGTTGGCGTAAGCCCTGAAGAATCATCAATATATAAATTCGGTTTTTGTTTGAAAATGCCTAACGTGCTACCAATTTTCGACCAATCCTCATCATCTAGCCCTTGCCCTGTACGGATCTTGGTTTGATCCACGCGGGAAAGAGAGGCCAAAGAACGCATCATAATTTGTTCGGCTGGCATCTCTAAACTGAACACTAGCACAGGTTTATCACTCGCCAAGGCGGCATTTTCACATAAATTCATCGCGAAAGTGGTTTTCCCCATTGAAGGGCGGGCTGCCACGATAATCAGATCCGAAGGCTGTAACCCTGCGGTTTTTTTGTCCAAATCAATAAACCCTGTGGTAACCCCTGTTACCCCATTGTGGGTTGCACTTTGGCTCAAGGTTTCGATTTTATCAATGGTTTTTCCCAGAATTTCGATAATATTCTGCGGGCCTTCGTTTGATGTCGTCCGCTTCTCGGCAATGGCAAACACTTCACGTTCCGCTTCGTCTAAAATATCTTTAGAATCTCGCCCTTTGGTTTGATAGCTCATCTCCGCAATGCGGTTACTGACCCCGATTAACTCGCGTAAAATCGCTTTTTCTCGCACAATGTCGGCATAAGCAATAATATTCGCCGCACTCGGCGTATTGTTGGAAAGCTCCGCTAAATAGGCAAAACCGCCCACTTCTTCGCTCACACCACGATTTTTCAAGGCTTCATCAAGGGTTAATAGATCCACAGGTTGATTTTGACGGATCAAATTCATAATTTCTTGGAAGATCAAACGATGTTCAAAAGTATAAAAATCGTCCGCGATAATCCGCTCAGCCACCGCATCCCAATGGGTGTTAGTGAGCAACATTCCGCCGATCACCGCCTGCTCCGCTTCAATGGAATGCGGTGGAACGTTGATTTGTTCTATTTTTTTATCTCGAGCAACATTTTTTTGCCCAGAGGAAGGTTGTTTTGCCATAAATTACTTTTACATCACACTAAAATTTACCGCTTATCATATACCAAATTGCAGTGGGGTTTAAGTAAAAGAACGGGGAAATCCAATTTGTAAAAAAGAAAAGTACTTTATACTGAAATATTTTTCTATCTGTATCAAAAATCTTAATTATTATATTTAAAACTAAATGCAAAAAGAAAATAGCTCAATTTTGAGTATAGTTCCAATTAGATAGAATTTTTGATCTAAGAAATAACTACTCTTTTGATATGATAAGGATGTACTTTAATACAGCAATGATGCCCCTCACTATTCACAAAACTCACAGCAATAGAAGGATTTGCTAATGTTTCCCCCTCTACTTTCGGTGTGCTTATTTTAATGCTCACCTCTGATATTTTATTCCATAGAAAATAAGAATTTATGCGTTCAATCCATTCATTTGTTGTTTCCTTAGGCAAAAAAGGAATAACCACCTCAATATGTTCCCACCCTTCTTGTGGATATTGTTTATTTTTGGGAAAAGGCAGCTCGATAACATCAACAAGCTGATTAGCAATTATTAATGGTTTATCAAGCTGAATTAGGTAGATTTTTCTTCCATTCACCAAATTACTGCTCAAAATTTTACCGCACTTTGTTAATTCACTTAGCCAACGCTGTGCAGACTGTTCTGTATTTACTCGCACGGCTATGTGGTCAATTTCATAATTTTGCAATGGTAATGCCATTTTTTTGGCAAGCTGTAAAATATTTTGCTCAAATTTGACAAATGCATTGTGAGAAAAGAAAGGATTTTCAAATAAAAAAGTACTTCGTTCTGATGTTGTCATATTTTCTTACTTTATTTTTTGTCTTAATAAGGAAAGAACGGTATCATAACGAATTATTTTATTTCCACAATTTAAAATTAAGGATAAACCGTGAATATTCAATCCATTTTATCTGACAAAATTAAGCACGCAATGCTCCAAGCGGGGGCTGATGAACAATGCGAAGCCCTAGTACGCCAATCTAACAAACCACAATTTGGCGATTATCAAGCTAATGGCATTATGGCAGCAGCGAAAAAATTGGGTTTAAATCCCCGTGAATTTGCACAAAAAGTACTAGAACATCTTGACCTTAGCCCTATTGCCGACAAAATTGAAATTGCAGGCCCTGGCTTTATTAATATTTTTCTTTCACCAAGTTGGCTTGCGGATAACGTGCAAACCGCATTAAAAGACGATCACCTTGGCATTCACACGGATAAAAAAGAAACCATCGTGGCGGATTATTCTTCACCTAATGTAGCAAAAGAAATGCACGTTGGGCATTTGCGTTCAACCATTATTGGTGATGCCGTAGTGCGTACCCTTGAGTTTTTAGGGCATAACGTGATCCGTGCGAACCACGTTGGTGACTGGGGAACGCAATTCGGTATGCTTATCGCCTATTTAGAAAAAATGGAAAATGAACACGCTAGTGAAATGGAATTAAGCGATTTAGAAGCCTTTTACCGTGCAGCGAAAGAACATTACGACAACGATGAAGCCTTTGCTGAAAAAGCCCGCGGTTATGTGGTGAAATTGCAAAGTGGCGATGAATACTGCCGCGCAATGTGGAAAAAATTGGTTGATATTACAATGCAACAAAATCAACGCAATTACGATCGCCTAAACGTTACCTTAACAGAAAAAGATGTGATGGGCGAAAGCCTGTATAACCCAATGCTCCCTGCCATTGTAGAAGATTTAAAAGCGCAAGGATTGGCCGTGGAAGATGATGGTGCATTGGTGGTTTATCTTGATGAATTTAAAAACAAAGATGGCGATCCAATGGGCGTGATCGTACAGAAAAAAGATGGTGGATTTTTATACACCACCACAGACATCGCTGCCGCCAAATATCGTTATGAAACCTTAAAAGCCGATCGCGTATTGGTATTCTCGGATACTCGTCAAAGCCAACATATGCAACAAGCGTGGCTGATTACCCGCAAAGCAGGTTATGTGCCAGAGAGCTTCCAATTAGAGCATAAAAACTTTGGAATGATGCTTGGCAAAGATGGCAAACCCTTCAAAACCCGTAGCGGTGGTACAGTAAAATTAGCGGATCTTCTTGACGAAGCCATTGAGCGCGCAGATAAATTAATTAGCGAAAAAAGCACCGCACTTTCTCCTGAGGAAAAATCAGCCGTAGTGGAAGCGGTGGGAATTGGTTCAGTGAAATATGCGGATTTATCCAAAAATCGCACCACCGATTATGTATTTGATTGGGATAATATGTTAAGTTTTGAAGGCAATACCGCGCCTTATATGCAATATGCTTACACGCGTATTCGTTCCATTTTCAACAAAGCGGGTATTAGCCCCGCACAGCTTGCAGATGCACCAATCAAAGTGGTCGATGAAAAAGAGCGTGCTTTAGCCATTAAATTGCTCCAGTTTGAAGAAGCAATCCAACAAGTGGCAAAAGAAGGCTCACCACATATTCTTTGTGCTTATCTTTATGAATTGGCTGGCGTGTTCTCAAGTTTCTACGAACATTGCCCAATTCTTAACAATGAAGATGAAAGCATTAAACTCAGCCGTTTAAAATTGGCCTTACTCACAGAGAAAACCTTAAAACAAGGGTTGGATCTGCTAGGGATTAAAACCGTAGAGAAAATGTAATCTTATAAAACCTTTCCTAAAAAATACCGCACTTTAATGTGCGGTATTTTTTGCAAATATTTCTTCAACAAACAATCAAAAATACCATCTCATAACTTATGCCAAGAGGAGAGATTTCAGTTTCTTTTCATAAGGTTACAAAATCATCGCTATGGTTGTTTAAGTAAAAAATGGGGCTGGCGTAGATTGTCCCCAAAGATTATATTTATTCCGCCATTTTCCATCGCTTAAATAATGGGCTGTTTAGTAGGTTGTCTAAACGATCATAGGCTTTTACATTGCCTTGATCTAATAGCACAACCTGCTGAGCCAAACGCTGTAATTCCTCAAGGCTGTGAGTAACATATAAAATAGGAATGGAAATATCATGTGCGAGTTTGTCCAGATAATCCAATAATTCCCTTTTACGCGGAAGATCCAACGCGGAAAGCGGTTCATCCATTAATAACATATCGGGCTTGGAGAGCAAGGCACGTCCAATAGCAACGCGTTGTTTTTCGCCACCAGATAAGGTGATCGGGTAGCGTTTTAGCAAGGGTTCAATGCCGAGTAGTTGCACGACGCGTTCAAAGGTTTCTCCGTCAGTTCCCTTTTTCATTCCGTAGCACAAATTCCCCTTGACTCGATAATGCGGAAATAGGCGGGCATCTTGAAACACATAGCCCATTTTCCGTTGGTTGGGCGGGAGGCAAATTCCTTTAGCACAATTCACTAACTCACGTCCATTCAAGCGAATGTAGCCCGCGTCAGGCTGTAATAATCCGCTGACGAGGTTAATCAAGGTGGTTTTGCCCGAGCCAGACAAACCGAATATGCCCGTAACACCTTGATTTGGCAAGGTTAAATCCGCTGAAAAGTGAAGTTTGCCTAATGTTTTTTGTACATTAATTTCTAACATCGGATTGTCCTAAACGTTTTTGTGTGTATTTCGCAAGCCATTCGGAAAGCAATAAGGAAATGAGGGCAATCACAATGGCGATCACACATAAGCGAGCCGCTGCCCCTTCCGCCCCTGGTGTTTCAATAAAGGAAAACATCGCAAGGGGAATGGTTTGGGTAACTTTTGGAATGTTAGACACAAAGGTGATGGTCGCCCCAAATTCACCCAACGAGCGGGCAAAGCCCAAAATCACCCCTGCGAGGACACCGGGCAAAGCTAGGGGCAAGGTGATGGTAAAAAAGGTTCGTACGGTGGAAGCCCCTAGCGTTCGAGCGGCTTGCTCTAATTTAAAATCCACATTTTCTAAAGCTAAGCGAATGGATCGCACCACCAAAGGAAAAGCGACGATCGCCGAAGCCAATGCCGCCCCATACCAATTAAAGCCAAAGCTAAAGTCGAACCACTGCAATAAATATCGCCCAATGATCCCGTTTCGCCCCATTAAAATCAGTAACAAATAACCCACCACCACAGGGGGCAAGACGAGGGGTAAATGGATAATTCCGTTTAATAGCGACTTTCCCCAAAAATGTTTGCGAGCCAGCAACCACGCCACAAAAATGGCTAGTGGCAAGCCTGCCAAAACGGAAACCACCGCCACTTTCACGCTCAACGCGATGGCATTCAGTTCCCCTTGAGAGAGGTGAAAAAAATCCATTCCATTCATTACAAATTATCCATTCCACAAACGAGCGACTATTTCACCATAAAACCAAATTTTTGGAAAATCGCTTTTGCTTCATCCGATTTTAAATAGGCTAAAAACGCTTCGCTCTCAGGGTTATTATGCCCTGTAACAATGGCAGCGGGATATTCGATCGGAGCGTGCGAATCCGCAGGAAAGGTGGCAACCACTTTCACTTTTTGGCTTGCGACGGCATCTGTAGCATACACAATGCCTAATGGCGATTCCCCTTGCTCTACCAAAGCTAAGGCAGCACGCACATTGTTTGCTCGAGCCAATTTATCTTCAACCCCAGCCCATTGATTGAACGAAGTAAGCGCCTCTTGAGCATATTTCCCTGCAGGAACGTGTGCAGGATCGCCCACTGCTAAATAACTGCCATTGAGATCCGCTTGCCATTGCGGATTTTTAACATCAAGCTGTGCAATTTGGCTGTTTTTCGGTGCAATCATCACCAACGCATTTTGCACTAAATTGGTTCGTGTTTCAGGCACAATGCTATTTTTCTCTGCCAAAAAATCCATCCATTTTTGATTAGCTGAAACAAACAGATCAGCGGGCGCACCCTGTGAAATTTGGCGTGCCAACACCGAAGACGAGGCAAAGGAAAAATCAATTTCTTCCTCAGGGTGAGCTTTCAAATAGCTGGTTTTCGCCGCCTCCAACACATTCGTCATTGAGGCTGCGGCAAAAACCGTAAGTTTGGCTTGTGCCGAAACTGAAAGCATTGCACAAGCGGCAACGATGGAAAGCAGTAGGGTTTTAAATTTAAACATTTGTGTTTCTCCTTATTTAGCTATATAAATAAAATTATATAATGAGATAAAAAAGAAAAGCTACATAAAAAAGCCAACTTCCCGTAAAATATCACTAAATTTCCCCACTTTTAGCGGGATTAATGGACTAATTGCTCCTACGAAAGAAAAATGAATTCAGAGATACGCTAGAAAAGTTTAAGTAAGGAATAAACAATGCAAGACAGCGAAGTGCTACTCACCATAAAACTTCAACAACAGCTTTTTGTCGATCCCAAACGCATTCGCCTGTTGCGTGAAATCCAACAATGCGGTTCAATCAACCAAGCCGCCAAAAATGCCCAAGTGAGCTACAAAAGTGCGTGGGATCACCTTGAAGCAATGAACAAAATCAGCCCTCGTCCTCTACTCGACCGCAATATTGGCGGCAAAAATGGCGGCGGCACATCACTCACCCCCTATGCGTTACGGCTATTACAACTTTATGATTTACTTGAACAAACCCAACAACGAGCCTTTGAAATTTTACAAAATGAGGATATCCCCCTTGACAGCCTACTTTCCGCAACCACGCAATTCTCACCACAAAGCAGTGCGAGAAATCAGTTTTTGGGCAGCATAAAATCCCTTACACCCCAGCAATATTATTATGATGTTGAAGTGGAGCTGGCTCAATCTAAGCTACTAATGCACGTTTTTATCACACAACAAAGTGCGGTACGTTTACAGCTTGATTTAGGCAAAGAGGTGCTATTAATGGTAAAAGCACCTTGGGTAAAACTCGTTACTGATGTTGAACAATATGCTCAAAACCTTTTCAATGCAACGGTGGACAATGTTATTAATGGCAATCAACAACGAGAAATAGAACTTTCTCTCAGCGGTGAAAAAAATGGTAAAGAAAAATGCTATGCCAGTTTAACGAGTACCGAACAAATTCCTTCAACCCAATCTATTCGATGCCACATTGATCCTGCTCAAATTGTGCTACTGACATTAAACTAAGCAAAAAATACCACCTTTTTATAAAACAGAAAATGCAGTTGTAGAATATACAACTGCTTCATCTAAAATTTCCTAGCCTCTCTCATTGAGAGATCTCTGTCACAATCTTATAAATCTACACTTGATTTTCATTTTATTAACATTAATATAACAAAAGAACATCTTTTTCTTATCATTGGGAGGTTTCAATGCTCATCATTAAAGTAGGTATGTTCCAAACACTCGCATTAGCTGTCGTTGCTATCTATGTGGGAAAATTTATCCGAGAACAATTTCCCATTCTAAAAAAATACTGTATTCCAGCCCCTGTTATTGGCGGCACACTTTTTGCGATATTCACAACACTTTTCCACTCTTTTGAACTATTTTCGCTACAATTTGATTACAAAACCATTAATACTTTCTTTTACAATCTTTTCTTTGCTGCAATGGGATTCGCAGCAAGTACCGCATTATTGAAACGAGGTGGAAAATTAGTCCTTATTTTTAGCCTTTTAGCCGCCTTACTTTCTATTTTGCAAAATATTCTATCACTCGGCATTGGTATAAGCTTTGGAATGGATCCGCTTGTTGCGTTAATGTCAGGTTCTATTCCTCTCACTGGTGGACACGGCAATGCGGCTGCATTTGCTCCAATTGCCGAACAAATGGGGGCAAATGGAGCGATTGAAGTTGCCGTGGCAGCAGCTACTTTTGGCTTGGTCGCCGGTTGTGTGCTGGGCGGCCCATTAGGTCGAGGATTGATTAAAAAACATCAGCTTGCTGATGCCCCCTCCTCAAACACTGAGTCGCAGAAAAAAGAGGAACGCCCTTTACCTACACTGAGTTATCGTCATACTAGCCAAGCAATATTTTTGCTTTTAATCGCTTGCGGATTAGGGCAGACGCTTTTTTTCGTCACTAAAACCCTTTTCCCTAGTGTCAATATTCCTATTCACGTAATGAGTATGCTAGGTGGGTTACTTTTACGTTTATTCCTTGATAGAAATTCACGTGATCATTATGCCCTTTATGAAAATATTGCGATTATCGGGGAAGTTTCATTAGCCATTTTTGTTTCTGTTGTCATTACCACAATGCAACTTTGGAAATTAGCTGATCTTGCCTTGCCTTTACTTACCATATTATTACTCCAAGTCTTATTGTGTTATTTATTTTGTGTTTTTATTACCTTCCGATTATGTGGCAAAAACTATGATGCCGCCATTATCGCAACTGGACATTCAGGTTTTGGATTAGGTGCGGTTCCAGTTTCAATGACAACAATGACCGCGGTTTGTAATCGCTATCATTATTCACAAATCGCTTTCTTCGTTGTGCCTTTAATCGGTGGATTCATTAGCAATATCAGTAATGCACTCATTATTACATTTTTCCTAAATATTGCGGGATAATGCGAAATTAAATTTCAAATACGTAACAAAAAAACACCGCACTTTTAAAGTGCGGTGTTTTTTATTGCTTGTTTATTAATGGTTATTTCACTGCGACTAAATGCACTTTACAAGGTGTGGCATCAGTAGTATGAGTAGAAACCATTGTAGCCTTTCCTTTTAATTCAATGTTCGCACATTGACTCGCTTTCTCAAGTTTCCATTTTCCTTTTACCGTAACCGTAGAATACTGTGGTTGCGATGGGGATTTACGCCAAGAGCGAGAATAAATACTCACTTCCACTTGTTTGCCGTCTTTCACTTGATCTTCTTCAGTGCCTTGATAGAAAGCTAAATCCGGGTTCACAATAGATAAATCTAACGTATTTTTACCCTGCTGTGCCATTGCCATCAAAGGTTTATCTGCACCAAGTATTATTCCACCCACATCCTTTTGCAAAGCATCAAAATAAGCATAGCCTTCCTGACCACTTCGATTATCTCGGACAGCGTGCAGTTTGCTATTATGGGATAGTTTTTGATATGCCACACTTTCTTCCGATTTTGGCGTAATCAGTACCGCATATTCATATTTTCCATCTTTTGGTGCTTTGCCGTGTTCCAGTACAGCTGTCGCAAATTTTCCTTTAGTTGGCTTATCATTACGTTCATCAACAGATTCTTGATTTTGATAATACAATGTCAGCGTCTGTCCTTCAGGAACATAATAGCGGTTACCCGCTGGATCAGCTAAAGTTACAGGGCTTTGCATTTCCTGCACTGAACCTAAGGTTGCGATTGATTTTCCATTTACAAATATTGGCTTAAGATCATCCACATTATGTTGGAACAATGTTGTTTCTGTTTTGTGCTGACTATCTGCATTTTGAACATCTGTTCCCAACGCAATAATCTGATTATCAAACAAGAAATAAGATTTTTGTGCAAACAACGATTCTTGCTGATACTTACTATGCCCGCGTAATTTCATTGCATACATACTATTATTATGCAAATCTGTCCCACCGGCGTAAGTTTCTGTTGATAATAGCATTTCTTCAAGACCCGCTGAAGGAAGCTGGGCTAGCTTCGCCCGCAATTCGGCATAAGGGAGATGAATCGTGGTCGTCCCTGGAAAACGATTCCAATCCCAACCGTCATAGCGATAGCCACGATCATTAAAATGCTCAGGAATGATTTCTAATGCACCGTAAGACATATAACGTCCATATAAGTTATTTTTCTCATAGGATTCATTACCGACTAAATAACGGCTAAATCCTCGTGCAATGGCAAGCCAAGAAAGTTTTGGATCATCTTGGTGACGACGCTGAACCACCATCGAGGCGTAATTCATTGTCCAAGCTCCCGTAGGTTCTGCCGCAGCGGGAACACCTTCAAATTCCTCTTTATGTTCTAAGGCAGCATAAATAGAAGCAAAAGTGCGGTTAATTTTTTCGCCCGTTTTTTCATCTCCGATCAAAGCAAACCATTTAAATGGTGAAGAGGCGATAGAGAATTTTCCCGTTGGGTGACGTCCACTTATAACAATTGGGATATTGCCATTTTTAGTGTAAACCCACATTTTATACAGCACATCATCAAGACGTTTTTTAGCTTCTTGAGTGAGTGCATAAGGTGTTCCACTAATTGCATAAACAACAGGAGAAAGCCCTGTAAACGCATCTTTTCCATAGGCTGTATAATGCTGTGAATGGTGGAACATTGAACCATCAGGCTTAAACCCGCCGGCAACCCCTTGAGATTGTAAAACAGTCGTACTCAACCAATGAGAAAACTGTTTTAACAGCCCTGCACGTTGATTTTCATTAGGTAATAATAAAATACTTTTTAACATCCATTGCAGTTGCGTATTAAGAATATCTACATTGGCTTCTACAATACTGCTATCTGGTTCAAAAATGCGTCCAGCCCCACTAAACCACGCCATTGCACCCTGTGCTTGCTCAAGCAGTCCTTGCTGAGATAATAAATCCCTCATTAAGAACCAGGCATCAAAAATTTCTCGATTCTGATACCCCATATGGCTCACAATTTGAATACTGCTCCCTCGCACAAAACCTTGGTCAAATAGATAACGAGTCGCAAGTAAGAATTGATTTTCTAATTGCTGACGTTGTTCTGGCGTAAGTTCGCCCATTCGTAACGCTTTTGCACTTTCCAGCATCACTTTTCCTAGCTCTCTCATTGAAATGGAATTCAGTAAAAAAGCTTGCTCTTGCTTGCTAAATACCTGATCATTTTTCATAAATTTTTGACGAGCAGGAAAATCTAAGATTGCCCCTTGAATTACCCCATCTTTTTCACTGATATTAAAAGCTTGGTATTTTTTCAAAATCGCTGAAAAATCCACCGCACTTTTCTTCGTTTCTGAAATATTGAGTACTTGTTCAAAACGCTGATAAATACTTTCAATTTTTGGATCAGAATGAAGTTTGGCATTAAAATCTAAATGTGGGTAAATTTGGCTCAAACGTTGATCATTCATTAATAAGGCATTCCAGTTTTTATTTACTGC
Source organism: Avibacterium paragallinarum (assembly GCF_011765605.1). NCBI lineage: Bacteria > Pseudomonadati > Pseudomonadota > Gammaproteobacteria > Pasteurellales > Pasteurellaceae > Avibacterium > Avibacterium paragallinarum. Next base: position 543,634 of record NZ_CP050316.1, on the reverse strand, counting down.
GGTACTTGCCGTTGGATTAACAAAATCTGCTTGATAATCAGGAATCGGGTAGCGATTATCTACAGGGACATTAAATAAAAGCTGATCTAGGTACAATGTTCCTGCTTCATTCGGTGCTGTAATTACGAGTTTATCTAAAGACAGCACTTTTCCACCAGGCATATCACGAAATGGTACTGCAATACCTCGCCAGCCAGTAAAGTCTAAATTGATTTTGAATGACTTTTTCACTTTCCCCTGTTGCTCAAAATCAAATTGTAAAGGCTGTTTGAACGGCTTATCATTGTAAAGCCACAACATAAAAGTTTGTGGCAAAATTGCATCATCTTTTGATAAATCAATTTGTTGGTTGAAAACCAATTCACTTTTAGGCTGAAATTGCCAGCGTAGAGATTGTCGCCCATCTTTATAACGCAATTGGCTTGGTGCAACCTGCCCGCCATTAATAGTCATAGAATCAGGGAGTTTTTCCCCCTCAAAGAAATCCCAAACATAGTAATTTGCACTTGCCGTTCCCATCATTAAACTAGCAGTCAAAAAAGTTAAACGAGATAATAATGTGACTTTCATATTTTACCCTTACTTAAAATAGCAAACGGAAACCCGTATAATATTGATTTACATATTTATTATGTACATTGATGTCACCAATATTGCGATCTCTTGCAAATTCAATAAACGTGATGAAATTTTTAACAGGTCGGTAATCTACCCCTAAAGTATAGCCTTGGTTAATTTGTTCGCCCCGTTTCTCATAACGGAATTGACTATAGCCTGCAAAGTCAGCTGTAACGAAATATTTTGCTGCCAGAAAATGTCTTTTTTCTTTGACTTGTTTACTATCGAGATAGCTGGCATATTGCAAATCTTTCAGCTCACCATAATTATATGCGAACTCAAAATCACGATATTTCACCTCTGCTGTAACACGCCAAGCATCACGATGTATATTTTGTCCAATCCATTTTTTATTTACTCCCGTGCTATCTGGAGCGGAGAATTCATAACTGTCATAATTATCACGGGTATACCCTGCTCTAAAACGAATACGCCAATCATCATTTAATTTATTTGTATAAAATAAAGCGAGACCATAACCATTTTGCAAATTCTTTTTGGAATTCATCTTCTTAGTTGCTGAACCCAATAAATAATCGGCTCCAAATTGAAAACCCGCAAACTCTATGGTACGGAAATGAATTCCTTTTTCCATTGCAGCTCTAAGCGGATTACGTCCGCCGCCACCTAATTGCCAGTTACCAAACATCACTGCATCACCATTAGTTGCAAAGCGTCCAAAATATAAGCGTCCAATTGATTTTTGCTCTACACCCAAAAATAGTTGCCCAACACGAGGATCACCAAAACCAGAATGATTACTCCCACTCGAATCTTGACCATTAAAAATTATTCTCGTTTGCCCGATTAATTTCCAATCTTCCCCTAGTTTTTGACCAAACACAAAATCTATTCGAGAACCACGATCTCGTAAATCCGTACGTTGCCCCTCTGTGTTGGCTAGCATTGGTCTAAATTGTCCATTAATTTGCACACTTGTCCCCTCTTTTTTATAAATTTCTACTGCATTTACTGTAGTTGCAGTGACGGATAAGAGAGATAATGTCAGAAAAGAAAATGTCTTTTTCATATAAAAATAATCCTTATTCTTTATGGATAAACACAGGCAAATTTCATCATTCTGTGACGAATCTGAACCTTTCGTATTATGTTCAAACTGGTTAAAACAACATAAAAAATAACTAGAATTGAGCATTCCCCCTAATGATATGAAAAGCATTTATTAATAAAAAGAAGAAAAATACAAAAACAAGATCTAGATCACAAAAATATTAAAACAATATTTCATATAATTAATTATGATACTGATCATAAGTACCACACTGCTTAATATTTCATAATAGAAAGAAAACAGAACAGGAAATGCTATGGATCTCTTTCTGATTTTCATTCTTATATTATGCGGTGCTCTAACGAATCTCATTTCAGCATTATTTGGAATTGGTGGTGGAGTGCTTATTGTCCCTATACTGCATACTCTCTTCCCGAATATGCCTATACAAATGATCTCTGCTACCGCTCTTACCATTGTGATGGGCTCAGCACTAATTAACCTTTGCTACTTCTATAAACTAAAAATTTATATTAACAAAAAGAAATTACTGCTTTGGTCTCTCTGTATGATTGTTGGCGTTCAGATGGGCTTTTACCTTAGCTTTAATGTTTCCGACAATCTTATTATTACTGTTTTTATACTTGCATTGCTTACCCTTTCAATTAAAACATTCTTTCCATTTAAACGTAAAGGGCAAACGCACAGAAGTGAGCCAATAAATGACAATTTTCGTGGTAGTTTTTTTTGCTTTTTCGGCGGAGGAATTGCTGGGCTCACAGGAATTGGTGGAGGATCAATTATGTCTCCCCTCCTAAGCCAGCTTCCTAGTATTAATATAAAAAACGTTGCGGTTTATACAAATTATATGATGGTCATTGGCGGTATTGGCAATCTCTATGGCTACCTAAGTAAAACACCCGACTTTTTTATTCCCAATTCATTTCAGCTAGGCTATGTAAATTTTTCTATTGTATTTATTATGGTATTAAGCTCCTTTGCTATGAGCTTCCTTAGTATGAAAATCCGAGGGATTCTCAAAGACGAACTTGCAAATAAACTCTTAGGTATCATACTATTTTTACTTGCTTTATATATGCTGATACTAAACTGGCTTAAATAGGAAAATAAAATATGGATATATATCGTGATTTCAATCAATGTCAGCTCTCCAATTCATATAAAGTAGAGAAAGGTATCCCTATCTATCATCAAGGAGATACCGCCCAATCGTTCTATTTTATTCAACAAGGTTTAATTGGTTTATATCACACCCTTGAAAATGGCAAAGAAAGCCTTGTTAGAATTTATAAGTCAGGCGATTATTTTGGTTTTCGCACGCTATTTGGAGACAAAAAATACCACTGCACAGCAAAAGTATTAATGGAAGCGGAAATCATCAAAATTACTCCACTGAATATTGATCATTTTTTCTTAGAAAATCCTGCAACTATCCGTTTATTATTTCAGCTATTATCTAATGAACTAAGAGAGGCTGAAGGTCGTTTAGCAAAAAGTGCGTATTTAAAAAGCCTAGATCGGGTAATAGATAGTATTTATTTTCTCAAAGAAAATTTTCCTGAATATCATTGGACGCATCGAGAAATCGGGGAATATGCTGGTTGTGAAACAGAAACCGCCATTCGAATCAGCCGTGATTTACGCAAAAAGAATTTATTGTAATCCATAAAAATAGCAGCCTTGATGCTGCTATTTTTGCGGAGTATTATGCGTCTTCTTTTACCCAACGATTTTCCTCTGTTTCGGGTTCAAGATCGAGTTTCGCCATTAACAGTTGATCACCGTCTTCCTCAGGGTTTTCGGTAACAAGCAATTTATCGCCATAGAAAATGGAGTTTGCCCCTGCCATAAAACACATTGCTTGCATTTCTTCTGACATGCCTTGACGACCTGCGGATAAACGCACATAGCTTTTCGGCATTACAATGCGAGCCACGGCGATGGTACGCACAAATTCCGTCCAGTCTAATTCTGCCGCTTCCGCTAATGGCGTGCCTTCCACTTTCACTAATTGGTTGATTGGCACGGATTCAGGTTGCGGATCAAGATTTGCAAGGCTGGCAATAAAGGCCGCACGCTCTTTGCGAGTTTCGTCCATTCCCACAATGCCACCACAACACACTTTTAAACCCGCCTTACGCACTTTGCCAAGGGTATTTATCCGATCATCAAACTGACGCGTACCAATGATTTTTTCGTAATGTTCTGGAGCGGTATCAATGTTGTGATTGTAATAATCCAAGCCCGCATTTTTCAGATCTTCCGCCATTCCATCTTGCAATAAACCGAATGTACCGCAAGTTTCTAGGCCAAGATCTTTCACCGCTTTGATGATCGTGGTGATCTTTTCAATATCCTTAGGTTTTGGCCCTCGCCACGCCGCCCCCATACAAAAACGGCTCGCGCCACGAGATTTCGCCACTTTGGCTTTTTCCACAATTTCTTCAATATCAAGCAGTTGCTGATTTTGTACGCCCGTGTGATAACGAGCCGATTGCGGGCAGTAACCACAATCCTCTGGGCAACCGCCCGTTTTAATCGACATTAAGGTGGAAAGTTGAATGGCTCGCGGGTTGAAATTTTCCCGATGTACCTGTGCCGCACGATACACAAGCTCTAAAAAAGGCGTTTCAAATAAGGCTTCCACCTTACACACCGACCAATATTCAAGGGTTGGGTGCGGTGTGAGTGAAGGAATTTGAATGGTTGTCGTTGTCATAAAGTATCCTTGTTTTAAAAAGTGCGGTCTATTTTAGACATAATTTTTCCGTTATGGTAATGATTTATTGCAAATCCTACCATTTTGCACGGAAATAATGCGATCAATTTTACCTTTAAGCTCATCGGGCTGGTGCGTAACAATAAGTAGGGTTAATTTTTTTTGCTGGCATAACGCATCTAATAAACTCAGCATTTCTTGCCGTAACGCGGGATCTAAGGCGGAAAAGGGCTCATCGAGCAATAAGATCGGTTTGTCCCGCAATAAGCAGCGTGCTAAGGCGACCCGTTGTTTTTGTCCGCCAGAAAGGGCATTGGGTGAGCGGGTTAAAAAATCTGCTAAGCCCACGGCATTCGCCGCCGCTGCCACTTGGGATTTTTCTTGCGAGTTTAGGCTCAAACTTGGTTTTAACCCCAAGGCAATATTTTGTTCTACAGTGAGATGTGTGAACAAATTATTATCCTGAAACAGCATCGAAACAGGGCGTTGATAAGGGGCGGTGAAGGTGTGATTTTGCCCGTTGAGCCAAATTTCCCCTTTATCCACCAGTTCAAAGCCCGCGATTAAATTGAGCAAGGTGCTTTTGCCCGCTCCACTCGCACCAATAATCGCCACTTTTTCTTGAGCCTGAATGTGCAGTTGAAAGTGCATTGTTTGGTTGGGGTAATGAAAATAGCTATCTAGTTTAATCATTCGTGATCCAAATAGGTTGAAATTAATCTTAACGCCTTTTATCGCGTGATTGGTTGCATTCAGCTCAGCGGGCAAAAATTCAAGCACTCTAACGCGTTAAAAGTGCGGTGTTATTTTGCCCCTGTTTTTTCTTCCGTCTTAGGGCGTTGTTGTTCGATAAACACAAATAATGCCCCGCATAATAGTAATAAAATCAAGGCAGTAACACTAGCCTCTTTGACGCGATAAGCCCCTAGTTGCTGATAAAGCAAATAAGGCAATGAGGTAAAATCTTGGCTACCAAATAATGCAATGGCGGTGAAATCCCCCAAAGATAAGGCACAGGCAAGTGCAAAGGCATACCGCATTGGGGCGTTTAACGCCTGCCATTCCATTATCCGCCAACGTTGCCAACCTTGCACGCCAAGAGATTGGCACAGCCGTTCATATTGCATATTTTGATACATCGGCACAGCGAGAGTTCGTACCACAAAGGGCATCGCCATAATGCCGTTGCAAAATGCCACGATTAAAAATAAATGCCATTGCTGAAAATCAATGTCTTGCAAGCGGATAAATAGCCCCAATGCCACCACTAAGGTGGGAATCGCCAGCACGATCATTCCAATATTGGTGATGAAATTGGCACGATAAGCGGCGTTTAGCCAAGCCAATCGGCGAGCAAATAAGAGCAATGCCATTGATAATAAAATTGCAACAAATGCGGCAGTGGGAGCAAGGGTTAAAGAGAATGTTAATGCACGCCAAAGGGGTGCATTTCCCCACAGCCCACGCCAAACTTCCCATTGTAAACCTGAAACCAACAGCGACAGCAAAGGGGAAAAAAGAAAAACCAGCACGATACTCAGAAAAAAAAGTTGCCAAATTTGCACCGCACTTGATTGTTTCTCTCGCCAAAAAGCACGAAAGTTAAGCGAGGCTTCGGGCTTGCCATTAAACACCGTGCTAATAATGATTAAACCAAGGCAAAAACCGCATTGCAACAAGGCAAGCATTGCGGCTTTTGGGAGATCAAATTCAAATAAAATCGCTTGATAAATCGCCACTTCGAGCGTGGTATAACGCGGCCCGCCGCCAAGGGTTAAAACCAGTGTAAAACTGGTGAAGCACAGCATAAAAATCAAGGCGAATGCGGGGATAAATTGCGACCGCAAATAGGGCAATTCGATTAAGCGAACAAACTGCCAGCCGCGAATATTAAGTTGCGAACTCAGTTGCCGTTGTTGATTGGGAATGCTGGATAAGGCTTGCAAAAATAAACGGCTCGCAAGGGGGATATTGAAAAAGAGATGGGCGATCAAAATGCCACTCAAGCCATAAATATTCGGTTGCCAATCAATGCCTAATGCGGCAAACAGATGAGCTAGCCAGCCTGAATGTCCATAAATCCCCAATAATCCTAACACTGCCACTAAGGCTGGTAACACAAAAGTGAGGGAAAATAATTTTAAAATTAAGGACTTACCACAAAAGGGCTGATAAAAAAACGCCCGTGCGAACAGCACGCCAATCAGCACCGAAAGCAACGCGGATAAAAACGCCTGCCCGAAGCTGAAAGCGATAACGTGTCGAATATAGCTATCTTGCCAGAGGGCTGACCATTGATAATCACGCCCAATGTTTAGCACCGCACTTAAGGCAAAGGCGTAAAATGCCACTAACAGCACAATCACGCCAAGCCCTCCCACCACAGCGGTGAGAGGGAAGTTTTGCCGATAACGGCGAATTATTGCGTTAAGCTGGCTTGCCAAGTGTTCGTCCATTGTTTGATTTGTTCCGCATTCGCTTGACTACCCAGCGTTTTCTTGCTGCTTTGGGCTTTTTTCAAGGCATCAAAATGCGGTTCAACGGCTTCATCAATCACAGCGAACATCACATTTCTTGGTGAAATTTGTTGCTGTGCCGTTGGTGTAACAAGGAAGCTCATAAATTCATCAGCACAGGCGTTTTCGTGGTTCGCCACTCTCGCCGCTGTTTCAATTTGCAACACTTGCCCTTCGCTGAAATCCGTCGCGGCATAATTTTCATCTTTATCATTCAATAAATGGTAAAGCGGTGAGGTGTTGTAGCTGAACACGAGATCCGCCTCGCCTTTCAAAAACACCCCATAGGTTTCCGACCAACCTTTGCCTACCGTAACCGTATGGCTGGCGAGAGTTTTCCACGCTTTCGCTACGTCATCGCCATAGACTTCATTCATCAAAATCACCAAGCCTCGCCCTACACTACTGGTGCGAGGGTCTTGATAAATCACGCGAAGTTGTTGATTATCCACCAATTCTTTTAAACTTTTTGGCGGATTTGGCAATTTGTCTTTACGATACACAAAGGCATACGCACCGAAATCATAGGGTAAAAAAACGTTATCTTGCCATTTGACGGGTAGCGAAAGTTTATCCATCGCCACCTTATTTGGAACAAATAATTGCGTTTTATTCGCTTCATCAAGCATTGTGCCGTCTAGCCCTAACACGATGTCCGCTTTGGTTTTCTTGCCCTCTAAACGTACGCGGTTAAACAGCGTTCCCGTGCTATTAAACGGCACATAATTCACTTGGCATTGCGGATGGGCTTGCTCAAACAAGGCTTTCACTTTCGGGCCTGCTCCCCAATCGGCACTAAAGCTGTCATAGGTATAAACATTCACCTCTTGAGCGGCAAAAGTTTGCACCGAAGCGAAAAGTGCGGTCAAAAATGTGAGCGAAAATAATTTAGAACGATGAAATTGCATAGTTTTTCCTTAAAATAATAAAGAATGACCAGCAATATTGACGCAAAAAGCGGAGAAAAATTAGTTTCCTACGTCAGTATTAACTGTATCAGGTTCACGGGTATGATCTCAGCTTATCAAGCACCCCGACTAATTTGAGTGTACACTCGGTTGCATTATAGCGGAATTCATTTTACTTTCATACAAAGCGTTAAGCTGAAATAATCCAGCAAAGGAAAACAACTCTATGTAGGTAAAAAAGCGTTTAGCAATCCCTAAATCTACCTGAAATAATAAAAAAGCACGGAACTTTCCAAAACTAAATTTATCGAAAAATCCCACCGCACTTTTAAAAATCCCTTCTCCCCGTGTAAATTGCCCTCATTCCAATAAAATTTTTAGAAAAGTAACGCCGAGCGAGAGCGAAGCGAACATCAGGCTTACTTTTCGTTAAAAAAATTTTATTGGAATGAGGAAAAGCAATTTAGTCGGGTATCTTTTTCTTTGCTTACTTTCTTTTGGATAAGCAAAAGAAAGTAAGTCGCCAACGGCGAAATCCGTTATATATCTCAAAGAAAAACGCAATTTAATAACATTTAGCATAAGGGCGTATGCGATACCCCCTACAACGCTCGAAAACAAGCGAGAAGCGAACATCAAGCATTATTTTTCTAAAAATCCTATCTCCACTCAGGCAATTTACACGACGAAATAAAAATTTCCAAAATAACAAAAATTTCTTTATAGTTATCCGCATGCCCCCTCATTTTGTAAAGGATTTGCTATGACAATCGCCACTTCACATCTTGATAATACGCTCAATCAACTCGCTGAGCTGTTATGTCACCATTTTCCTGATGACTATAACGCTGAGATTTATCAGCGGATTGCGGAAGACAAAAACGATCCCGCAAGCCAAATCGGAAAACTCGCTCAAGGCATTGCGATGTCGGATTTTGTGGCAGAAGTCTTTAAAAAACAACCGCACTTTTTGCACCAATGTTGGCAGCAGCTTCCCCATTTAGAAAGTACGGATTATTATCGCCAAGCCTTGCAAACCTTGCTAAGTGATGTTGTGGACGATACGGAATTTCACCGCCAGCTTCGTTTATTTCGTCATCGTGAAATGGCAAAGCTCAGTTTGTGTCAAAGCTTGAATTTCGCCACCGTAGAAGAAATTTTTATTCATCTTTCTCAACTGGCAGAAAGCCTGATTATTGCGGCGAGAGATTGGCTGTATGCGAGAGCCAGTGCGGAAATGGGAACGCCAATGGATAGCCAAGGCAATCCGCAGCAGCTTTACATTTTAGGAATGGGCAAATTGGGGGGCTTTGAGCTGAATTTTTCTTCTGATATTGATTTGATTTTCACCTATCCTGAAAACGGGCAAACGCAAGGGGCAAGGCGGTCTATTGAAAATAGCGTCTTTTTCACTCGGCTTGGGCAACGCTTAATTAACGCGTTAGATCAATATACGCCTGATGGTTTTGTGTATCGTACCGATATGCGATTGCGTCCCTTTGGGGAGGCGGGAGCGTTAGCCCTGAGCTTTAATGCGATGGAGCAATATTATCAAGAGCAAGGGCGTGATTGGGAACGTTATGCGATGATCAAGGGGCGAATTTTAGGGGCTGATCCGCACGATCCTAATGTAAAAACCTTGCAAAATTTGCTCCGTCCTTTTATTTATCGCCGTTATATTGATTTCAGCGTAATTCAATCTTTACGCGAAATGAAAAGCAAAATTGAGCGAGAAGTTCGCCGCCGTGGTTTGGTGGATAACATTAAATTAGGGGCGGGGGGCATTCGTGAAATTGAATTTATCGTGCAAGTGTTTCAGCTGATCCGTGGCGGGCGAGAAGCCAGTTTGCAACAACATTCATTGTTGAAGATTTTGTCTGAGTTGGAAAGGTTGGCACTGCTTAATTCGCAAGAGCGACAAGATTTACAAGATGCTTACCTTTTCCTACGCCGAGTGGAAAACGTGCTACAAGCCATTGATGATAAGCAAACGCAAACCTTACCAGAAAAAGCCCTTGATCGTGCAAGGTTAATCTTCTCTGCTCAGCATTACACCCAATGGAACGCACAACATCAGCCGATTGAAGTGAATCACCCGATTGAAAATTGGGTGGATTTTTATGCCTTGGTGCAACATCATCAACAAAAAGTGCGGTGTGTTTTTTCACAATTAATTGGTGAGGAAAATGAAAGCGAGCCACAAGAAGCCAATCAGTGGAAGGATTTCCTTGAGGAAGATTTAAATGAGGACGATGTGCGGCAAATGCTGTTACAAAATGGCATTAATCCAGAGGAAAATGCCCCGCTTTTACAACGGCTTAATCAATTTAGAATGGAACTTCCCCGCCGCCCGATTGGCGTGCGTGGGCGGGGTGTGTTGGCTCAGTTAATGCCGATTTTGCTCAATCAAGTTTTCTGTCATCAAGCCTATCAAACCTTGCTGCCAAGAATGTTGGATATTGTGGAAAAAATCCTCACTCGCACCACTTATTTAGAATTGCTGGTGGAAAATCCGCAAGTTTTAAATCAGTTAATCGAGCTGTGTTCGCAATCGCAACTTATCGCCGAACAAGTGGCTCGCCACCCGATTTTGCTTGATGAATTGTTAGATCGCGAGGCTCTGCTCAACCCTGTCCATTTCAGCCAATATCCTGCGGAATTACAGCAATATTTGCTCCGTTTGCCACAAGATGATGAAGAACAATTTATTGATGCTCTGCGTCAATTTAAGCAAAGTACCCTACTTCGCGTTGCTGCCGCCGACATTCTGGGGGCGTTGCCAGTGATGAAAGTGAGCGATCATCTCACCTATTTAGCCGAAGCCATTATTGACGCGGTGGTAAATTTAGCGTGGCAACAGGTTTCCGCTCGTTTTGGTGTGCCAGAGTTTCTCGCTCCGAATGAAAAAGGCTTTTTGGTTGTTGGCTATGGTAAATTGGGCGGGCTTGAGTTGGGCTATAAATCGGATTTAGATCTTGTTTTCCTTTTTGATGGAACTCAAACGGGGCAAACCGTCGGCGGGAAAAAAGTGATTGATAGCAATCAGTTTTATCTCAAGCTTGCTCAAAAAGTCATCAGCATTTTTAGTATGAATACGAATGCGGGCATTCTTTACGAAGTGGATATTCGCCTACGCCCTTCAGGTGATGCGGGATTGCTCGGCTGTTCGCTCAAGGCATTTGAAAATTACCAGCTTAACGAGGCGTGGACGTGGGAAAAACAAGCCCTTGTGCGAAGCCGTGCTGTTTATGGTGAGCTTGAACTTCGCCAGCGTTTTGAAGACATTCGCCATCGGGTTCTCTCCGCTCCGCGAGATCTCGCACAGCTTAAGCAAGACGTGAAAGCAATGCGAGAAAAAATGTATCAACACCTCGCCTGCTCTCATTCTGAAGAATTTCATATTAAAACCGACAAAGGCGGTATTACGGATATTGAATTTATCGCCCAATATTTGGTGCTGGCTTACGCCCCGCAGTATCCCGCCTTAACAAAATGGTCGGATAATGTGCGGATTTTTGAGGCAATGGCAGACGAAGCTATAACACAAAGTGCGGTGCTAAATTTTAACGTTTCTGAACAATTAAAAAATGCTTACACCCAATTACGCAACCGTATTCACCACTTAAATTTACTCGGGCTACCCGCGGTGGTAAACCAAGAGGAATTTCGCCAACAACGAACTTTTATTGAACAGGTTTGGCAAGAGTTGTTTGATTAATTTGCCATTTTATTGGCTAGCTCAACAAGCTTAACAATCACCCTTGTGGCGTCCCACATACCTTCAAGGGTGATAAGCTCTTGTTTACTATGGAAATTGTAACCACCTGTAAATAGCATTGGGCAAGGAATTGATTTTTCTGCCAATTTTGCTCCGAGATACCCTGAACGAATTGGGGTGAGAATCGGCTCAATATCACATTGCTTCATTGCTAAATCGGCAAGTTGGATAGATTTTGGTTGCTGTCTGATGACTTCACCCATATTGCCGTATTGATCTTCAATGCTTAACTGAGCTTTCTTCCTTAAGCGTTTTTTGCGGTTAAAATCCACGATCATCATCGCTAAAAATGCTTTGCGTTGTTCAAAACTCACGGCATCAAAATCGCAAATTAAATATCGCATTTCCACTTTTTCAATGTCCCCCGTTAAACTTTCTAAGTGAAAAAAACCTTGTTTTCCTTCTGTTTTTTCGGGAATATCTTGAGCGGGTAACCCTTTTTGAAATTCGCACGCAAGGGTTAAGGCATTGCACATTTTTCCCTTCGCTAGCCCTGCTTGAATATTACGACCATAAAGAACAACAGTGGCGGTGGCAATATTTATATTTTCATAACCGAAACTCCCCACGCCCTCACCTGCAAGACAATACGCCCAATCACAAACAAATTTCTCAAAAGGAAAATATTTCATTCCTTGTCCAATTTCTTTATCTGGCACAAAAGCAACACGAATATTACAATGGGGCATTCTGTTCTGACGCAGAAAATAAAGTGCGGTCATAATTTCAGCCATTCCTGCTTTATTCTCTGCCCCTATCACGTTTTTCCCATCACCAACAATCAACGTTTTACCAATCAATTTTTGCAAAAAAGGGTGATATACCGGGCTGATAAATTCCTCACCAATACCAAGAGAAATATCCCCACCACGATAATTTTCAATAACTTCAGGTAATGCGTTTTTGCTACTGCATTGAGGCGATGTATCAAGGTGGCTAATAAAGCCAATGGTTGGCATTTTAGGGCTAAGGTTAGAGGGCAAAAATGCAGTAAGCACGCCTTGCTTGTTCAACTCGATTTCTTGTAATCCTAAGGCTGAAAGCTCTTGTTGTAGAAATTTAGCTAATTTAAGCTGCCCAGAAGAGCTAGGACACGTCTTGGCATTAAATTTTGATTGTGTATCAAAACTGACATAATTAAAAAAACGTTCTAGCAATCCTCGTTTATATTGTTCGTGATTTTCCTCGTGCATTCTTCACTCTCCCTTAAAATATATTTTTTCATTCTAACCTTTCAAAAATCTGCCGCATTGATATATAACAAGATTAAAGGCAATTTTTTTCGGTTAAACACGATTAATTACTTTTCATTATGGAATGATCGCTATATCATTAGCACTTATTTTTATCTATGTATGTTGCAATCAATTTCTTAGGGAGAAAACCAAAGCTAGTGGAAAATTCAGTTCAAACCAAGCCGATTATTGAGCTTCGTTCTTTAACCAAATCTTATGGCGACAAAACGATTATTAATGGTTTAAATCTTACCATTAACAATGGCGAATTTTTGACAATTTTAGGGCCATCAGGCTGTGGTAAAACCACGGTGTTACGCTTGATTGCAGGATTAGAAGATCCTAACGGCGGTAAAATTATTCTGGACGGTCAGGATATTACTGACGTGCCAGCAGAACGCCGTTTTGTTAATACCGTATTCCAAAGCTACGCACTGTTCCCACATATGACCATTTTTGAAAATGTGGCATTTGGTTTGCGTATGCAAAAAGTGCCGAATGCGGAGATTAGACCCCGTGTAATGGAAGCCTTGCGTATGGTTCGTTTGGAGGAAATGGCAGAGCGTAAGCCGACCCAGCTTTCAGGCGGGCAACAACAGCGTATCGCTATTGCAAGAGCGGTGGTAAATAAGCCTAAAGTGTTGTTGTTAGACGAATCCCTTTCCGCATTAGATTATAAATTGCGTAAAGAAATGCAAAATGAACTGAAAGCTTTGCAACGTCAGTTAGGCATTACCTTTATTTTCGTTACCCACGATCAAGAAGAAGCCTTAACAATGTCTGATCGTATTATCGTGATGAATAAAGGCAATATTGAACAAGACGGTACGCCACGCGAAATTTACGAAGAACCTAAGAATTTATTTGTGGCACGCTTTATCGGTGAAATCAATGTGTTTGATGCCAAAGTGATCGAACGCGTGAATGAAAAAACCGTTAAAGCCAATGTGGAAGGAAGAGTGTGCGAAATTTACACCGCACTTCCTGTTAAGCCAGAACAGCATTTAAAAGTGCTTCTGCGTCCAGAAGATATTCTGATTGAAGAATTAGACGAAAACGAGCAATCTAAAGCGATTATTGGGCATATTTCTGATCGTAACTATAAAGGAATGACTTTGGAATCTAGCGTTATTCTTGATCACAATAATATGAAAGTGCTTGTTAGCGAATTTTTCAATGAAGACGACCCGCATATGGATCACTCCATTGGACAAAAAGTTGCCCTCACTTGGCACGAAGGCTGGGAGGTTGTGTTAGACGATGAAGATAGCTAATAACAAATTCCAAAAAATTACCATTGCAATTATTTTTGCTTGGTTAATTTTCTTTGTGCTTGCACCAAACTTATTGGTGCTTGCGGTGAGTTTTTTAACTCGTGATAGCAGTAATTTTTATGCTTTGCCTTTCACCTTTGAGAATTACACCCGCTTATTTGAACCGCTGTATGCACAAGTAGTGTGGAATTCCCTTTATATGTCAGGTATCGCCACCATTATTTGCCTAATCATCGGCTACCCTTTTGCCTTTATGATTAGTCGAATTAAAGAAAAATACCGCCCAATTTTGCTTTTTTTAGTGGTATTGCCGTTCTGGACGAACTCTTTAATTCGTATTTACGGAATGAAAATTTTCCTTGGTATAAAAGGGATCTTAAACAGCACTTTGCTTACCCTTGGCATTATCGATGAGCCAATTCGTATTCTTAATACAGAAGCAGCTGTGATTATTGGTTTAGTGTATTTATTATTGCCATTTATGATTTTGCCATTGTACGCGGCTATCGAAAAATTAGATCATCGCTTGTTAGAAGCTGCCAAAGATCTAGGGGCGAACAGCTTCCAACGTTTTGTTAAAGTGATTATCCCTCTCACAATGCCAGGCATTATTGCGGGTTGCTTATTAGTATTATTACCCGCAATGGGAATGTTCTATGTGGCTGACTTATTAGGCGGTGCGAAAGTGTTACTGGTGGGTAACGTGATTAAGAGCGAATTCTTAATTTCGCGTAACTGGCCATTTGGTTCAGCAATTAGTATCGGTTTGACTATTTTGATGGCGTTACTCATTTTTGTATATTACAAAGCAAGTAAATTAATGAATAAGAAAATGGAGTTGGAATAATGAGCCGTTTACTGCGTAATGTCTTTATGTTGGTGGTGTACGCTTATTTGTATATCCCAATTATCATTTTAGTTACAAATTCCTTTAACGCAGATCGCTATGGTTTAAGCTGGAAAGGCTTTAGCTGGAATTGGTATGAGCGTCTATTCAATAATGATACGCTTATTCAAGCTGCCTTCCATTCCGTAACCATTGCGTTCTTTGCTGCCACATTAGCAACCATTGTGGGCGGATTAACCGCGATTGCCCTCTATCGCTATCGTTTCCGTGGCAAACAAGCGGTGAGTGGAATGCTGTTTATCGTGATGATGTCGCCAGACATTGTAATGGCAGTTTCGTTATTGGCATTATTTATGATCGTGGGGATTTCTCTCGGTTTTTGGTCGTTACTTTTAGCACATATCACCTTCTGCTTGCCTTATGTGGTAGTTACGGTATTCTCTCGCTTAAAAGGATTTGACTCAAAAATGCTTGAAGCGGCAAAAGACTTAGGGGCAAGTGAGGTTACTATTTTGCGTAAAATTATCTTACCTCTCGCCCTTCCTGCGATTGTTTCAGGTTGGTTATTAAGCTTTACCATTTCCCTTGATGATGTGGTGGTATCTTCTTTCGTTAGTGGCGTAAGCTACGAAATCTTACCACTGAAAATTTTCTCATTGGTGAAAACAGGGGTAACGCCTGAAGTGAACGCCTTAGCCAGCATTATGATTATTTTCTCGCTAAGTTTAGTCATTCTCAGCCAAATTGTGGCGAAGAAAGATAAATCCGCGTAAAAATAAAATAAATGCTTCACAAATAAGCAGAGACAAAATAGAATACGCCTTGACGCTGTCAAGGCGTTTTTTTATTCATATTTTGCCAAAACAAAATATGCCCCTAACCCTCTTAACAGGAGAATGATAGAAATGAAAAAATTTGCAGGTCTTTTCACAGCCGGAATGATCGCAGTTACTTTAACAGCTTGTAATGATAAAGACACAAAGAATGCGGACACCAAAGCACCAGCTAACGATACCGTATATCTTTACACTTGGACAGAATATGTTCCAGATGGTTTATTAGACGAATTTACCAAAGAAACTGGCATCAAAGTCATTGTTTCAAGCCTTGAATCTAACGAAACAATGTACGCGAAATTAAAAACACAAGGTGAAGCCGGCGGTTACGATGTTATCGCACCTTCAAACTACTTTGTGTCAAAAATGGCACGTGAAGGTATGTTAATGCCATTAGATCACAGCAAATTACCTGTTATCAAAGAATTAAACCCAGATTGGTTAGACAAACCTTACGATAAAGGCAATAAATATTCTTTACCACAATTATTAGGTGCACCGGGTATTGCCTATAACACCAATGATTACAAAGGTTCAGACTTCACCTCTTGGGGCGATTTATGGAAGCCAGAATTTGCAGGTAAAGTACAACTCCTTGATGACGCACGCGAAGTTTTCAATATCGCATTGTTAAAACTAGGTCAAGATCCAAATACACAAGATCCTGAAGTAATTAAACAAGCTTACGAAGAGTTATTAAAATTACGTCCAAACGTACTTTCTTTCAACTCTGACAATCCAGCTAACTCATTCATCTCTGGTGAAGTGAATGTGGGTCAATTATGGAATGGTTCTGTGCGTATCGCGAAAAAAGAACACGCACCACTAGATATGGTGTTCCCGAAAGAAGGACCTGTGCTTTGGGTTGATACGCTTGCAATCCCAGCCACTTCTAAAAACCCAGAGGGTGCGCATAAACTTATCAACTATATGTTAGGTGCAAAAACCGCTGCAAAATTAACCGAAGAAATTGGCTACCCAACATCGAATGTTGAAGCATTAAAATTACTTCCAGATGAAATCACTAAAGATCCTGCCATCTACCCAACCGCTGAAGTGTTACAAAACAGCTACTGGCAAGATGATGTAGGTGACGCGGTTCAATACTATGAAGAGTATTACCAAAAATTAAAAGCAGCGAAATAATTTTCTCTAAACAAAAACCTCGCGAAATGCGAGGTTTTTTTATTTTCTTAAATCAAAGTGCGGTCAAAATTTTATCCCATTTTTTACAGCTTAAATGAATGGGCTAACACAAACAATTAAGCCTTCATTCAAATTCAATCGACAATAAGACGCAACAAAACCTAATACACAACTTAACAAGTGTTTAACCCAACACCGAAATCCGCTTTTGAAGATGTTCCCCTTTGACTGCTTCATCAACCATTGCGATGGCATAGTCTGCATAGCTGATATAGCTTTCGCCTTTGTCATTAAGGGTAAAAACTTCGCCCGCTAAGCGGTAATCAAAAGAAAGTAAGCACCTTAAAGTGCAGTAATTACTAAAAGGAAACTAATGTGAGTATGACTGATAAACCCCTTCCCCCTTGCGAAGTTGAAATTACCCTAATGATGATGAGCGATCGTTGGCGAGTATTAATTATTCGCGAATTATTAACAGGAACAAAACGTTTTGGCGAGCTACGAAAAGCCTTAACGGGCATTTCGCAAAAAGTGCTGACGGCGAATTTGCGAGCGATGGAAAGCCAAGACTTACTGACCCGCAAAGTGTATGCCGAAGTTCCTCCACGAGTGGAATATACCCTTAGTGAAGATGGACAAAGTCTAAAACCCATTCTTGACGCAATGGCATTATGGGGCGAGAACTATCGAAGTAAATACCGATAGATATTGGTGATTTTTACTATGCAATAGTCGTTTATATTCAAAAATGCAAAGTTACCTATTTACTAAGTATCACAGCATAATTTATGCAGTTCTCAATTTATTGCTTTACCTTATTTTAAGCTTAACGGCTATCATTATTTTCTTTCTAGTGATTATTCGTATTCATTAAATAAAAGTTCAGTGCTTTTTCGATCCATTTTTATAAAAAATAATCCCAAAAAGCACTGCACTTTATCTCTAATTTAATCAACAAATCATTTGATATTTATTTCAAATCGTATTTATCAGAAATAAAGATCCAACCATATCTCAAACAAATAAAAAACCACAAAAAACCATTTAAATTCAATATCTTGCAAAAAAAAAAAAAAAAAAAAAAAAAAAAAAACCCAACACTCCACTTGAAAGCTATTTTTCTCAGGAATATACTGATTAAAAATTGAGTGTTCTACTTATCCGTCATCGATTACAAATAAATAAGGAGTTATAAAATGAGCAAAACCCCAACAATCCTCACCAATCCCCTCACCAATAAAGGCACGGCATTCACCCTTGAAGAGCGTGCGAAGTTAGGTTTGACAGGGCGTTTGCCTGCGGCGGTGGAAACCTTAGAGGAACAAGCAAAACGGGCTTATGCACAGCTTTCTCGCTATGAAAAGCCAATGGAAAAATACATTTATCTCGACCAACTGCACAATCGCAATGAGGTGCTATATTACCGCTTGCTCACTGATCACTTAGCGGAAATGTTACCTATTGTTTATGACCCAACCGTTGGCGATGCCATAAAACAATGGAGCCGTGATTATCGCCGTTCCCGTGCGGTGTATTTAAATGTTAATCGCCCTGAGGACATCCGTGCTTCTTTTGAGACCCTTGGCTTGGGGGCAGATGATGTGGATTTGATCGTCTGTTCCGATGCGGAAGAAATTCTCGGCATTGGCGACTGGGGCGTGAACGGCACGGACATTTCTGTCGGTAAACTTGCTGTGTACACCGCTGCCGCGGGGATTGATCCAAGCCGTGTGATTGCGGTGAATTTAGATGTAGGTACAGACAACGAAGCCTTGCTCAATGATCCGACCTACTTGGGTAACCGCCACGCGCGTGTGCGTGGGGAGCGTTACGATCATTTGATTAATGAATATCTCAAAATCGCCTCAGAAATGTTCCCAAATGCGCTCTTGCATTTTGAAGATTTTGGCCCGTCCAACGCACGCCGCATTTTGGTTGAAAACCGTGAAAAATATCGTATTTTTAATGATGATATGCAAGGCACGGGGGCAATCGTAATGGCAGCAGTGATTTCAGGTTTGAAAGTCACCAAGCAAAACTTCGCTGAACAACGTCTTGTGGTTTATGGGGCGGGAACGGCTGGTACAGGTATGGCGGATCAAATCAGTGCCGCAATGGAACGCAACGGGCTTTCTCGTGAGGAAGCGAAAAAACGCGTTTGGTTGATTGATATTAACGGCTTGGTTACCGATGATATGCCGAACCTGCCGAATTATCAGCAAGAATACGCACGTCCTGCGGCAGAAGTCGCCGATTGGGGGCGTGAAAACGGCAAAATCGGCTTATTGGAAGTGGTGAAACAAGTGAAGCCAACCATTCTAATTGGCACATCAACGGATCACGGGGCATTTACGGAAGCGGTGATCAACGCCTTGTGCGAAGGGGTAGAACGCCCGATTTTATTACCACTTTCCAACCCAACGGAACGCATTGAAGTGATGCCACAAGACGCTATTCCTTGGTCGCAAGGCAAAGCCCTCATCGCAACGGGAATCCCTGTCGAGCCTGTGGAATACAACGGCACAGCCTTCCACATCGGACAAGGCAACAACGCCCTGCTCTACCCGGGGTTAGGCTTAGGCGTGATTGTGTCAGGAGCGAGCCAAGTTACAGACGGAATGCTTCTCGCAGCGGCGGAAGCCGTAGCCAGCCAAGTAAATCCGCAAGATTTAGGGGCTTCGCTGTTGCCACCAGTGGACAATTTGCGTGCTTCTTCTGCCACCGTTGCCGTTGCGGTTGCAAAACAAGCGGTGAAAGATGGCGTTGCCACTAAACACAGCGACAACTGGGTGCAAAGTGTGCAAGACGCAATATGGCAAGCGGTTTATCGCTAATCGGGTTATTCACAATGCCGTCTTGATTGCAGACGGCATTTTCTCACGAAAAAACACCACACTTTATTAGTTAAGTCATCACCATAAAGGAAAAAAACGATGCTTTTTATCACCGCACTTGAAAGCGTATTATCCATCGTCCTCATCATCGCATTGGGGTTCTATTTACGCCACAAAGGCTATTTTGCCGACAGCTTCGCCAGCAATATTTCTAAACTGATAATGAACATCGCCCTGCCCGCCTCGATTTTCGTTTCCGTCCTAAGCCACCTTGATCGACAGCGTCTATTTTCCCTCTCCGACGGCTTAATCTACGGAACTGCTGCCACATTAGTGGGCTATTTCATTGCGTGGCTAATGACAAAATGGCTCAAAGTGCGAGCAGGACGGCGAGGGGTTTTCATCAATACGATCGTCAATGCCAATACCATTTTCATTGGCTTACCCCTCAATATCGCTCTATTTGGCGACAACAGTATGCCTTATTTTTTGGTGTATTATGTGCTGAACACCGTTTCCACTTGGACATTCGGAGCGTGGCTCATTGCTCGCGACAGCAGCCAGCCCCAAACAAAGCAAAACGCCCGCTTCAATTGGAAAAAATTATTACCGCCGCCGCTGCTTGGCTTCCTTATCGCCCTACTCTTTTTATTGATGAGCATTCCAGTGCCGAATTTTATCCACAGTGCATTAAGCTATGTCGGGGCAATGGTAACGCCACTTTCCTTGATTTACATCGGCATCACGCTCTATGACGCAGGGCTGAAAAGTATCCGTTTTGACAAAGATACCCTCGCCGCCCTCATCGGCAAATTCGCCATCGCTCCTGCGATTATGGCAAGCCTTATTCTACTCGGCAACGCGTGGCTACCCCTCCCTAGCATTGAAGCCCAAACGCTGATTTTACAATCCGCCGTTTCCGCCCTTGCAATCCTGCCGATCTTAGCCAATCAAGCCAAAGGTGATGTATCCTTCGCCACCAATATTGTTACTACTAGCACATTATTATTTATTCCGATTGTGCCGATAATTGATGCATTATTAGAATTGTTAAATTAGTAGAGTCTATCCATAAAAATTTCTCCCATCTCAATAAGAGAGGGAGAAATAATCAAGTTGCTACCTTTTTTGTATGATTTCGCTTACTTCCACCTTACGATTTTCATAACGAGATTTTGTACAAGCATCCGCAGTGGCAATCGCCGCTCTTGCTGCCTCTCCTGTCAATAATTTCTCAAATTCTTGGCTTGGTTTCATACCGTGCATAATATCGTTTAAGTATTTCATTTCCTTACGCATTACCGAATTGAGCCACAACGGTGTGCGTTTGCCGGGGTGTCCATATTGAATTGCTCCGTCCATTTCGGTTCCCATATAAATACGCGTGCGGTCATCGTCTTCTTCTTGGCTTTCGTGGATTAAAAAATGGCTGTCTTTGCCGTTTACTCGCAATGTGCCGCCACAGTGGAACATATCCAGCTTAATCGCTCCTTTTTCCCCCTGAATAAGCACATAATGTTCCCCCCAGCGAAACGCCGATCCCCACTCTAATACCGCAAATCGCCCATCTTCAAATTCCATATTCACAAATAACATATCATCTTCATCACCAAATCCTTCGCCTTGATGAGCCACGTTACCTGCTGTCATCGTTACCGTTTTCGGCATTCCCCCCATTAAAAACTGCACGCAATCTAATTCGTGGATATGATGATACAAATGTCCGCCCGATTTCGACCGCACTTTCTTCCACGACACATTCGGTTGTAAATCTTCCCAACCATTGCGTGCGGTGTGGCAATAAAGCACCTTGCCGATCACGCCTTGATTAATCAATTCTTTGGCATAATGCACACCATTGAAGAAATTCATAATATGCCCTGCCATAAAAATCACGCCATTATCTTCACAAGCTCGCACCATTTCATCACAATCTTGATAGCTTAATGCAATAGGCTTTTCGCAAAAAACGTGTTTTTTATATTTTGCCGCCAGCAAAACAGGTTCTTTGTGTAAATAATTTGGCGTTGCTACGATGGCACAATCCACGTCAGGGCGATTAATCGCTGCTTCTAAAGAATGGGCTTCATCACAACCCAATTCTTGTGCAACGGCGGTTCCGTTTTCAGGATCATAAACCACCGTTACCCGTGCATTTTCGGTTTCATTCATAATTCTGGCTAAATCTGCACCAAAATAGCCGACCCCAATAACTGCATAATTTTTCATATTATTTTCCTCAATAAATGTTATTTGACTGAGCCTTCTGAAAGCCCACCTGCAATTTTGTTTTGAATAAAGGTGAAGAACAGCACGGACGGTA
Organism: Avibacterium paragallinarum; assembly: GCF_011765605.1. Classification (NCBI taxonomy): domain Bacteria; kingdom Pseudomonadati; phylum Pseudomonadota; class Gammaproteobacteria; order Pasteurellales; family Pasteurellaceae; genus Avibacterium; species Avibacterium paragallinarum. The sequence continues at coordinate 521,567 of NZ_CP050316.1, read as the reverse complement.
ACACCACCAATACGGAAGCTGCCATCATATCGCCCCAATCTAAGATTTCCGCCCCGTTTAATGAACGCAATGCCACTGCCACCGTCATTTTGCTGGTGTCATTGACGAGAATGAGGGCATATAAAAACTCATTCCACGCATTAATAAAGGTGTAAATGGCGGTTGCCACAATGCCGGGTGCAACCAGCGGTAATACAATTTTAAAGAATACGGTGAATTTATTTGCCCCATCAATGCGTGCGGCTTCTTCAATTTCGATCGGTACGGTACGGAAAAAGCCCACCAATAACCACACCGCATAAGGCACACTAAATGAGAGATAGACCACAATCAGCCCTGTCATTGTGTTAGTTAATCCCACTTTTGCCATTGCGATGGAATAAGGAATAGCAAGTAAAATCGGTGGAAAAATATAAGTGGTAACCAACAATTTCGACATTATCGCACCCAATTTTGGGAAAAATCGTACGATACCGTAAGCTGCCATTGCCGAGATAATAATCGCAATCAGCGTGGTGATTAAGGCGATAAACAGACTATTTTTAATATTAACGATGAAATGTAAGTCATTGATAACGTGTTCAAAATAATCCAACGTAAAGATTTTTGGCAAGAACCTGGTTGGCTCGCTGGTAAGTTCTCCTTTGCCTTTAACCGATGAAATCATAATCCACACTAAGGGAAACACCGCAATAATCGTGGTGATAATGAGGAAAAGATGTGCGGCAATATCACCTAACATTGATTTTTTCGTTTTCATTTTATTCCCCCTCTTTTTCCCAACGGCTAATCACTTTGAAATAGATAAAACAAACTAACAGTAGGAAAAGGAACAACAGCACTGTTACCGCCGAAGAGCGTCCGAGCATTTTAGTTCCCCAGCCCATATTGTAAGCATAGATTGGTAATGTCATTGTTGAGTTAGCTGGCCCACCACCCGTGATGAGATAGATAATGTCAAAGTTGTTAAACACCCAAACTGTGCGTAACACCACTAATAATCCAATCACCACTTTGATATGTGGAAGTGTAATATGGCGGAACACTTGCCACGCATTCGCACCGTCAATCTTCGCCGCTTCGTATTGTTCTTGTGGTACGGTTTGCAAGGCGGATAGAACATTCACCATAATCAGTGGTGCACCAAACCAAACGTTAATAAACACCAAACTGATAAACGCCCAAGTGCTATCAGAAAGAAAGTGCGGTGCAATTTCCATCAGATTTAATTGCACTAAAATATTCGGCAAATAGCCATAAACGCCGTTTAAGATCCATTGCCACGAAAAGGCAATCACGATAGTTGGAAACGCCCAAGGAATAATCAAAAGGATTTTATAAAGCCATTGTAGATGACGAATGCGATGCAATGCCATTGCGAGGGCAAAGCCAACTAGCACTTGTCCCACGAGAGAAAAAAGTGTCCATAAAATCGAATGGGAGAATGCCAGCCAGAAATTAGGATCATTGATCACAGCAATGTAATTATCAAAACCGACAAACTTCCAATTCGGCATAATCAGATTTTTGTTGGTAAAGCTATAAAAGATGCTCGAGAGGAAGGGATACACAAACAGCACCGAAACCACAATCATCGCTGGCAACACAAAAATCCATCTTGTATAGTTTTTTTGATACATAAAGCCTCCTTCTCAATTATTGAGAATGTGCGTAGTCGTTTGTTTTTGTAGTCGTTTAAGTTCAAAATAAGACAAGGCAACAAGCCGTAGACAGTACAAGAGTACAGCAGGGCGAAGTAACGCAGTATTATTTTGAAATCAAACGACTATGAATCGGGCGGCGAACCGCCCCTAATTCTTATTGCGAAATGGTTTCAAATAAGGTGTTGAGCTGTTGCTCTGCTTTTTTCGCTGCCACCATCGGCTCTGTGCCATTCACCACAATATCTTGGAACATCGCTTCAATAATATGTTGGTTCGTCAGCAAGCCTGCATATACATTTGGGCCATACTCATAACCAATCGCAGAACCAAGATTCACCGCCTCTTGGATCACTTTCTCCGCGTGTTTAAATTCTTGGCGAATCGGTAAATCTTTATAGGCAGGGTCGTCATCAACGCCCGTAACCGCTGGCAACATTCCGACTGGCACGGCATTTAAGAACTGAATATAGCGATCTTTTTGGTAAATGCTTTCGATAAAGGCTTTAGCGATCTCTGGGTGTTTTGAGTTTTTCCATACCACAAGTGGAAAACTCAAGGTTTCAGACGCACCTTGCGGATCATTAATATTCCGTTTTGGTACAGGATAGGCATCAATATAAGGTAAAAGATCAGGTGAGTTCGCTTGCACCCCACCAATATGGAAGCCCGAATTGAAATCAAACGCTGCTTTGCCTTGATAATATAAGGTCGCTTGTTGCAAAATGTTGTAGTTTACGGCATCTTTCGGTGAGGTTTCTTTGTACATTTTCACCCAATAATTAATCGCTTCTTGGGCTAATGGGCTAGTCAAATCCACTTTATGATCTTTGCTCAACAACGTACCGCCACCGCTTCGGATATAAAGATCAAGGAAAATTGTTGCCACATAATCATTCGTTCCCATCGGCACAGAAAGCCCATAAACGCCATCTTTGGTTAAAGCTTTCGCCGCTTGATAAAGCTCTTCCCACGTTTGTGGCACGCTCAAGCCATTTTTCTCTAACAAATCTTTGCGAACCCAAAGCACTTTAGCGTGTGAATAAAGCGGAATGGAATAATTATTTTCCCCCACCGTCCCCTCTTTAATCGCATTAGCAGAAAAGCGATCACGCCCAATTTTATCAATCACATCATTAATCGGCGTAAGGGCATCAACATTGATCATTTCGAACACTTGATTCGGCAAGGCGGAGCTTAAATCAGGCACATTGCCCGAAGCTAATCCCGTTGTCCATTTAGTATAAAAATCATTCCACGAAAATGTCTCAATTTTGATCCGCACTTTTGGATTTTTCTGCATAAAGTCATTTGCGGCTTGTTGGATCACTTCTAAGCGTGGACCTTGTGTAAAAGAATGCCACATCGTGATATTGCCCGCTAATTCAGCAGGATCATTTGTTGCCACCGAACTCGCTACCTGTTTTTCATCTTTACAACCATTTAGCACTAACGCACCTAACACCACCGATGCGGCTACGGTTAATAATTTTTTCAGTTTCATAATTCACCTCATTGTTATCGGAGGAGCAATTAAAACAACGCTTGCTCGCTGATTGGATCAAAAAAATGTGCCCGTTTCATATCAAAGGCTAAGGTAATTTGTTGTTCCATTTCAATTTTTTGTCGTGAATGAACAATCGCTTTAATGGGTTGCTCACCTAGTCGGGTATGCACGATATATTCCGCACCAAGCAATTCCGCCACATAAACGGGAGCGGTTACCCTTGCATTTTGATAAGAGCCAAGCAACAGCGGTTCGTTGGTAATATTTTCAGGACGAATGCCTAAAATCACCTCTTGATGTTCCTTACCCAACGCCACTAAATGCTGCCAAATCTCGTCAGGAATGGCTAATTGCTGCTGATCTGCGGTCAAAAACGCCCGATTTTCCAACCGCCCTTTTAAAAAGTTCATCGTTGGTGCACCAATAAAGCCTGCCACAAACAAATTGGCTGGACGATCATAAATTGCTTTTGGCGATCCGATTTGTTGCACTACGCCCGCATTCATCACCACAATGCGATCCGCCATTGTCATCGCTTCCGTTTGATCGTGCGTGACATAAATGGTGGTGGCATTGAGTTTTTTATGAATGCGAATGATCTCCGCCCGCATATTACTGCGTAGCTTGGCATCAAGATTGGACAAAGGCTCGTCCATCAAAAATACTTTTGGTGAACGAACAATGGTGCGTCCTAATGCCACTCGCTGCCGTTGCCCACCTGATAAGGCTTTCGGTTTACGATCTAGTAAACCATCTAGCCCAAGTATGGCTGCCGCTTCACGCACTTTGCGATCGATTTCCGCTTTGGCAACATTGCGTAACTTCAAGGCAAATGCCATATTTTCATAAACCGTCATATGCGGATAGAGGGCATAAGACTGAAAAACCATCGCAATATCCCGATCCTTTGGCTCAACCTCATTGACACGGCGATTGTCAATATAAAAATCCCCTTCTGAAATGGCTTCCAGCCCTGCGATCATTCGCAATGTGGTTGATTTTCCACAACCTGAAGGCCCAACTAACGCAATAAATTCTTTATCTGCCACCTCAAGATTAAAATCTTTCACCGCCTCAAAACCGTTGCGATAGCGTTTATAGATATGTGTTAGAGAAAGTGTTGCCATAATCTCTCCTTTTGGTTTAATTGTTCAATTATTCACTGACAATGCCATTAAAATAAGTTACTATTTAATCAATTAAGAGATAAGACATCAGATGTCTTAAATTTAGATATATGATGTCTTATTCTGTACAATATTTCTGCGATAGAGATCACAAAAATGACAAAATCTGAAAAAAAAGTGAAAAATCTCGCTTTGCAAGAAGAAATTAAGCAACTGATTTTAGATCGTGGCTTAAAAGAAGGGGATTTAATGCCTACGGAAAATGAGCTAATGGAAACCTTAGCTGTTAGCCGTTCTAGCTTGCGTGAAGCGATTAAGTCATTGGAAGCCTTGCATATTTTAGATATTCGACACGGTGTTGGCACATTCATTAGCTCCTCTTCGCTCACCCCGATGATCCACAGCCTCGCCTTTCACACTCAGTTGCATTTGCAGAACAATATGAAATATCTGCTAGATATTTTAGATGTACGAGAAATTTTACAATACGGTTTTGCCCCTCTTGCCATTGCCCATATCAATGAACGCCACATTGAGGAATTACAGTCAATGAGCCTTGAGTTACAACGGCTTGCACGCAAAGAGCAATTTTCACTGGAACTGGAATATCAAATTCATCTGCAAACTTATCAAGCCATTCAAAACCCGTTATTACTGCAATATTTAGATGCCTTTTGGCAAATCTTTCAACAGCAAGAAGCCAATTTACCGCCGCCACAACTTTCACCAACAGATATTGCCTTGCAATATCGAGAATGGGTAGATGCGGTTGAAGCCCGAGAAGTCGATCGGTTTCAGCACGCCCTGTTACGCTATTTCCGAGCCTTACGCCAACGCTTACAACAAAAGGAGAAAGAAAATGGATCAAATTAATGTTGCTTTAGTCGGCTGTGGCTTTTTCGGACAACAGCTCGCCGCAATTTTTAACCAATCCCCAGCCAAACTCGTGGGCGTAACCGATTTGCAAATTGACCTTGCACAAAACTTAGCAGAAAAGCACCGCACTTTTGCTTACGCCGATTTAGCCAGCTTATTGGCTCAACAAAAAGTCGATTTGGTCTTGATTGCCACCTATAATCAAAGCCATCGCCAGCTTGCCGAAATCGCCATTCAACAAGGCTGTGCGGTTTTTATTGAAACGCCTTTTACCATCAACGCACAAGACGCAACGGATTTACTCCAACAAGCCAAAGCCAAAAATGTCCCATTGTTTATCGGGCATTGCTTGCGAGTATTACCCGGTTTACAACAAGCCAAACAATTTTTAACTCAGCAACGATTAGGTAAAATTACTGTTGTACGAGCCAATCGCCAACGTTGGATCAACCCAATTTATCAAAAAGATTGGTGGAAAAATGATATTCAACTCACTGGTGGTAAACTCTTTCACGAAATTCACGAACTGGATTTATTAGCGTGGCTGATTGGTGAGGTGGACGCTGTTTTTGCTCAATCCACCAATCGTGCCCACCTTGAAACACCCGATCATCACGACATTATTCAATTATTACTCCAATTTAAAAACGGCGTATTCGGCTCGCTGGAAATGGGTACAGCCTATCGCTTGCCTAAATGGGACATCGCTATTCACGGTGAACTAGGCTCAATGCTCATCAATTTCTTTACCTCAACCGTAACACTCACCTTTGCTAACGGCAACCGAGAGCATTTCAATATGTATAATGAATTTGAAGCCGATCTTTCATTGCGTGAAAGTAGTAAAGGCATTCAGAAATATGGGCAACCTAATGAACATTGCCCTTATTGGATGACCCGTGCGATTGAGCTTGAAGCCGAGAGCATTTTTCAGCACTTATTCGCCAATAAACCGAGTGTACTCAGCGAGTTGCCTGCAAATGCAATTTATATTGCCAGTGCGGCAATGAGATCAATGCAAAATAAATCTTTGGTTTATATTGATAGCTAAATTTCTCAGAAAAAAAACCGCACTTAAATAAATTAAGTGCGGTTAAATTTTTGCGTATTTTTAATTAGCTTTTAACAATTTCTGAATCAGGATCACCGTTGGAAATTGGTTTTAACAAAGTAAAGAAACAAATCACTGCTAATACTGTTAAACCTGTGCCAACCCAAACAGATACATCGTAGCTTAAGCCTAAACCGATTTTCGCGTAAGCAAGGAAAGTAGCTGATACCATTGTCATAAAGATCGCCGGAATAGTACAAATCCAGTGGAATTTATGATAACGGTATAAATAAGCCGCGGCTGTCCATAACATTACCATTGCGGTAGTTTGGTTTGCCCAGCCGAAATAACGCCAGATCACTTGGAAATCAAGTTTAGAAATAATGAAACCTAACACGAATAATGGAATTGCGATCATTAAACGTTTCACTAAGCTACGTTGATCGATTTTGAAGAATTCAGCAATAATCAAACGTGCAGCACGGAATGACGTATCCCCAGAGGTAATTGGTAAGATCACCACACCAAGTACCGCTAAGATACCACCAAAGTAGCCAAGCATATGGGTTGCAGAATCATACACCACTTTTGACGGTGTGCCTGCTGTGATCGCCTCATTCATTAATGCTGGGCTATCGTAGAAAGTTAAGCCTACCATACACCAAATTAAAGCAATTACGCCTTCACCGATCATCGCACCATAGAAAACAAAGCGACCTTCTGTTTCGTTTTCCATACAACGTGCCATTAATGGAGATTGTGTTGCGTGGAAACCAGAGACCGCACCACAGGCAATGGTTACGAAAATTAACGGCCAAATTGGTAAATCTTTTGGATGCATATTTTCAAAGAATTTAGAGAAACTCATCTCGCCAACCGTGTGGAATAAAGCTTTATCTTCAAACAATAAGGCAAATAGCATTCCGAAAGACATAAATAGCAATAACGCCCCGAACAGTGGGTAAATGCGACCAATAATTTTATCCACTGGCACTAAGGTGGCAATGATGTAATAACCAAAGATGATTGCCGTCCAAACTAACAAGGTGCTTTTCATTTCTAAGTTAAACATTTCACCCACATTATCCACCGTTAGGTTGGTTAATAAGCTGGCTGGTGAAATAACGAACACTACCCCAACAAGGATTAATAATACGAGGGCGAGTGCATTCATAAAATGCTTAACGGGTACACCTAAATATTTCCCTGCAAGGTTAGGCACAGATTGACCGCCATTACGAACACTCAACATTCCGCAGAAATAATCGTGGACTGCTCCTGCGAAAATGCAGCCAAAAACGATCCATAGCATTGCAACAGGCCCGTACAACGCACCAAGGATTGGACCGAAAATCGGACCCGTTCCTGCAATATTTAATAATTGAATAAGCCAGATTTTCTTTTTAGACATCGGCACATAATCCACGCCGTCTGCCATTGTGTGAGCAGGTGTTGCACGGTTTGGATTAATTTTGAACACACGTTCAACAATCCTACCGTAAATAAAATAACCGAGTAGCAATAAAACTACACAAGACAGAAACCATAACATAAAGAACCTCATAAAAATTTAAAGATAAAATTCCGTGCGAGAGTTTAACAAGAGTAAAATTTGTGTAAATATATTGTTGCAATTTCTGTGATCTTCCGCACAGTTTTTATTCATAAACATAGAGAGAAAACAATTAGATAAATAATAAATACCTATTTTTAAGCATAAATTCAAACTGGACGAATACTTTCTAGCTCCAATATGCCATTAAATTCTTCACAAAAACGTTGTAATTTTTCATCGTGTTGTAAAGCATTGCGGGCTTGTTGGCTTAGTTCGAGGTAGATTTTTTTGCGATGTTCCGTTGGAGTGAGTTGTGTGGAATGCGGGCTGGTTTCTACGGATAAATGAATTTCTTTACCGTAAAATTGGCTTAACGCATTTTGTAGCTGGGTTTGGAGTTTTTCGTTATTGAGGTGTAGCTTATCCTGTGCCAAGCCAAGGGTGAGCTGTGTTTCATCTTGCTGAAGAATAAAACTATTCATCGCCATTTGCTTTAACAAACCTGAAATGCCTAGCTGTTCGATGGTTTCTGTCCATTTATCCTGTGCTTTTGCCATCGTGAGAATTTTTTCTTTCAGCTCTGGGGTGCTGTTATCCAAAATGGCTTTACGGATCTCCGACGGACTGGCACTTTCTTGATCTTTTGCCATTTCGGGATTACGCCAATTCCAACGATAATTTTCATCAAGATTGATGTCTTCTTCATTTTCGCTGTCTGAGGAAAAATCATCCGAATTTTCCACCGCACTTTGATTTCTTGGCGGATTTACTGGCGTTGTCATTGCAACAGGCGTTGCTTTTTCTTGCGATACCGCCTGAGGCTTCGCTCGAGTAAATTTGCGTTCAACCACTGGCAAAGAGATCGCGGCGATATCTAACTGTGGTTCAGCGTTTTTTTTTTCTTGAATTGGCGTGCTAGAAAGCTGATCTAAGGCATTCAAGGCATCTAACGCAGGATTGCCTAAGCTTTGCACTGAAGAGGGTTCGATCGGCGATGGGATCGTCGTCGCCTGTGGCATAGCCGTGGTGGCATGTTGTGGATTTATCGGCTGAGGCGTTTTCCCTCGCTGTGCGATCCCTGCGGGTGAAACCACGGGCATTTCAACTAATTTGCCGTGATTTTCGACCGCACTTTTTCCCACGCCATTTATTTCCGCCGCTTTTTTCCCAGCCATATTTTGCACGCTACCATTTGTTGCACTACTTGTTGCCGTGCTGTTTTCCGTGCGGCTATGTGCAGAATTTGCTTGGCTATCCGCAATAGAGGCGGTATTTATTAATTTTGGGTGGAATGCAAGGGCACGTAAGAGAACCATTTCCGCGCCCATACGCTGATTGGGTGCAAACGCCAGCTCTTTTTGCCCGCTTACAATAATTTGATAGAAAAATTGCACATCTTCGGGGGAAATATGCTTCGCCAAAAAGCCGATATGGCTTTCATCGCTGATCTGCGGTTGTGGCAATAATTGGCACATCGCAATTTGATGTAGCGTTTCTGCCACCACTTTGAGCAACTCGAGCCAATCGCCACCGTTATCTGCCACCGCTTGAATGGCTTTCATTAAGGCTTCGCCGTTGCCTTGCTGTAAGGCATATAAAATCTCGATGGGCTGATTGTCATCAAGTAAGCCCAGCATTGTATTAACCGCTTCAAGACTGATGTTGCCGTTGCTCATTGCAATGGCTTGATCGGTTAAACTTAGGCTATCACGAATGCTACCTTGTGCGGCTTTAGCTAATTTTTCAATGGCAAGGCGATCAAAAGGAATTTTTTCTTGCTGTAAAATAAATTCTAAATGATCGGCGATCTGTTGCTGATCCAAGGCTTTCAAATGAAATTGAATGCAACGAGATAAAATCGTTACGGGAAGTTTTTGCGGATCAGTGGTCGCCAAAAGGAATTTCACATACTCAGGTGGTTCTTCAAGGGTTTTCAATAACGCGTTGAAAGAATGACGGGAAAGCATATGCACTTCGTCAATCAAATAGACTTTGTAACGCCCTTGCACGGGTTTGTATTGCACATTGTCAAGCAATTCGCGGGTGTCTTCCACTTTGGTGCGTGAAGCGGCATCAATTTCAATGAGATCGATAAATCGCCCTTCTTCAATGGCTTTGCAATGTTCGCATACACCGCAAGGCTCAGCGGTTACGCCATTGACACAATTTAACCCTTTGGCGAATAAACGAGCAATTGAGGTTTTGCCCACCCCTCGCGTCCCTGAAAACAGGTAGGCGTGATGTAGGCGATTTTCATTTAATCCGTTAGCAAGTGCTGTAAGAACAGGTTTCTGCCCTACCACATCGGAGAACTTTTGCGGTCGCCATTTTCTTGCTAAAACTTGATAACTCATTTTTGCTCGTTTTATCCTTAAAAATTAATGATGAGAATTAATGCCCTTCAAAATTAACCAACGAAAACGGCACAACCCCTAACTGGCGTAAACGCTGTTCGCCGCCAAGCTCAGGTAAGTTGATGACAAACGCGGCATTTTTCACTTCACCGCCTAAGCGTTCAACCAGTTTTACCGTTGCTTCCACTGTGCCACCTGTAGCTAATAAATCGTCAATAATCAAGACATTATCGCCCGCTTGAATTGCATCAGTGTGAATTTCAAGGGTGTCTTGTCCATATTCTAATTGGTAAGATTGTGCGATGGTTTCGCGTGGCAATTTGCCTGGTTTACGCACTAATACAAAAGGCACATTCAACGCTAATGCCACAGGCGCACCAAAAATAAAGCCGCGGCTTTCTGTGCCGATCACTTTACTGATGCCTTTTTCTTTGTACTCCGCCACGATTAAATCAATGGTCGCTTTGAACGCTTCTGGCACTTCCACAAGGCTTGTAATATCACGAAAAATAATGCCTTCTTTGGGATAGTTTGGAATTGATTTAATTGATGATTTAATCAGTTCTAATTGTTTATTCATTTTATTACCTAAAGTGCGGTCAGATTTTCGACCGTTTTTTCATAAAAAAGAGCGGCACGCATATTACCACAGATTCCGCCATTTAACGATAAATATCCGCACCATCTTTTCGGGTTTTTAGCAAACGCAAAATCCAAACATATTGTGCGGGCGTTGGGGTAACAAATTGCTCAATTTCTTTGTTCATTTCCCTAGCCATTTGAGCGGGATCATCGCTCATTGCCATTGGCGGGTGAATTTCCATTTCATATTTTCCCCGCTCGGCGTTATAGCGCGGAAACATAGGGATCACCACGGCTTTTGCCAATTTTGCCATTTTATTCAAGCCCGGCAAGGTGGCTTTATAAGTGGCAAAAAAATCCGCATATTCACTTAATTCTTCGCCATAATCTTCATCAGGCAAATAATACCCCATTTCGCCTTTTTTTACTGCATTAAGAAAGGGTTTTATGCCATTTTGTCGGGCGTGCATTTTGCCGCCAAAACGCTGGCGGGTTATTGTCCATAGCCAATCCACTAAGGGGTTGCGGTGCGGGTTGTACATTGATGTCATCGGCATTCCGTAGGTGTGCAAAATAATCCCCGAAGCATCAATCGCCCAGCCGTGAGGCACCATTAGAATAATGTTATGCCCCGCAGCTTTGGCTTGCTGAATATAGTCCAAGCCGATAAATTCGCTACGTTGTTGCAGATGTTTTTTAGAACGCAATGCAATTTCACCAATGCCGAGCATCACTTGGCTGACGCAAATGAACATTTCGTCAATCACCTTTTCCCGCTGAGCGTCCGTCCAATCAGGGAAACAATATTGCAAATTGACCCTCGCCCGATGGCGTTGTTTTTTCGCTTTTTTACCCACAAGCAAGCCGATTTTGGCAGCGAATTTATCCCTTAAGCAAAAAGGAAGCAATGCCAATAATGCCAACGCAAAAATACCGAGCCACACGCCCCAATATTTCGGCAACAAAAATGCCCATTGCCATTTCGCTTCATAGCCTACGCGGGCGGTTAAACGTACATCATCTTGTTGTGTCATAAATCCTCAATTAACCAAACCAGCCTTGATCATAAGCCATTTTTGCAGTCATTATAAACGACATTATCACCACCATTGGGCGTATGAGTTGTTTGCCTTTGCTCAACACCATTTTCGCCCCTAAATTCGCCCCAATCATTTGCCCAAGCATCATCACTAAGCCTGCTTGCCACCAAATTTGCCCGCCGATTAAGAATAATAAAAGTGCGGCAATATTTGAGGTGAAATTTAGCACTTTGGCGTGAGCGGTGGCTTTAGCAAGATTGAAACCGAGCAAGGTAACGAATGCCAAACTTAACAGCGATCCCGTTCCGGGCCCAAAAAAGCCGTCATAAAAGCCAATGCCAAATCCTGCCGTAAAGGCAAAAGTGGCATAAGAAATGCGTTTGTGCCGATCTTCATCCCCTAAATTTGGGGTGAATAAAAAATACGAGCCTATGGCTAGCACTAAAAATGGAATGACTTTTTTAATCAACGCACTATCCACTAACTGAATAAGGATCGTGCCAAGCACTGCGCCGATGAAAGTCATCAGCACCAACAGCCAAATCTCTTTTAAATTCACCGCTCTTTGGCGTAAAAAATACAAGCTGGCGGAACATGAGCCGCCACAGGCTTGTAATTTATTTGTGCCTAATGCCATTGCGGGGGGAATGCCCGTCATTAACAAGGCGGGAATGGTAATTAAACCACCGCCGCCAGCAATAGCGTCAATAAATCCTGCAATAAATGCCACACAAAACAAGATAGCAATAAAGCTTAGGCTGATTTCCATTTGTCGCTCCCTTTTTTAATCCAACCATTCACTTTGATTCGGGGCGTTGCTCACTTGCTGGCATAAAATTGGCTCAGGCGGACGCGTTTTGGGCGTAGCTGTGCCAGTGGACGGTTTAGCAGGCTTAAACCAAGAATATAGCTCATCGCCACAGCCCTCTCCTGCTGGAACGGGTGCTTGATTTTCACAGTAAGTCGCGCCTTTCGGACAAGTTAAACGGACGTGAAAATGTGAATCGTGTCCAAACCACGGGCGGATTTTTTGTAACCAGCGGCGATCGCCTCGCACCGTTTGGCACAATTTTAATTTAATCGCAGGATTGACGAAAATTCTCGCCACTTGTTTATCTTCCGCTGCGAGGCGAATTAAATTTTCGTGGTCTTCTGTCCAAAGCCGATCATCAACCCGTTGTTTTTTTCGATCCACCACCAATAAGCCCATTCCCGCAGGGTTTTGTGCGTCTTTAGCGGATAAACGCCCTAAACGTAACCAAATATCCGCATCAAGCCCCATTTGATGGCTGGCGTGTCCCGTGAGAAAACGTCCGCCTCCCGGCATTGCAATGTCGCCAATGAGCATTGTGGGAATGCCTGCGGCTTTCACTTTTTTCCCTAAGCGTTGCAGATAGGCAATCATATCTGGGTGGCCGTAATAACGATTTTTACTCGTACGGATCACTTGATAGCCCTCGCCGTCAAAAGGCAAGGCTTTCGCACCAATAATACAACCGTTGCTGTATGATCCCACAGGCGTTGGATCGCCCGTAATAGGGCGTTTCACTTTTTGCCAATATTCAGGACTAGCCAATGCGGTAGTTGCAGAAAAAATGCCACAAAAAAGCACCGCACTTAATAATTTCATTGCGTGTTTCATTTACATTGAGCCTTAAAACGTAATAAATGATCTAACAGCACAATCGCCGTCATTGCTTCCGCGATTGGCACGGCGCGAATACCGACACAAGGATCGTGGCGACCTTTGGTGATCACTTCCACGGGTTCATTGTTAAGATTGACCGAACGCCCTGCAATGGTAATGCTTGAGGTGGGCTTTAATGCAATGGTGGCAATAATCGGTTGCCCTGAGCTAATCCCGCCCAAAATGCCACCTGCGTGGTTAGAGCAAAAACCTTCAGGGGTCATTTCATCACGGTGTTCTGTACCTTTCTGTTCCACCACCGCGAAGCCATCGCCGATTTCCACCGCTTTCACCGCATTGATCCCCATTAAGGCGTGAGCGAGATCCGCATCAAGGCGATCGAAAACGGGTTCGCCTAACCCCACTGGCACGTTCTCCGCCACCACCGTTAATTTCGCTCCAATGGAATTGCCCTCTTTTTTTAAGTCGCGGATTAATTCATCAAATTTTTCCACCGCACTTTGATCAGGGCAGAAAAACGGGTTGCTGTTCACCTGTTGCCAATCGATCTGTGCGATATTTTCTACCGTTTTCGGATCAATTTTTACTGAGCCAATTTGTGAAAGATAGCCTCTCACTTCAATGCCAAAATGTTCACGCAAATATTTTTTTGCAATCGCCCCTGCTGCCACTCGCATTGCGGTCTCCCGTGCGGAAGAACGCCCGCCCCCACGATAATCACGCAAGCCATATTTTTGTTGATAGGTGTAATCAGCGTGTCCTGGACGGAAACGATCCTTGATTTCGCCATAATCTTGCGAGCGTTGATCGGCATTTTTGATGATCATTCCGATGCTCGTGCCTGTAGTTTTCCCTTCAAACACCCCTGAGAGAATTTGCACTTCGTCATCTTCTCGTCTTGGTGTGGTGTAACGTGAAGTGCCGGGTTTACGGCGATCCAAATCTGGCTGAATGTCCTGCTCTGAAAGTTCAAGCCCCGGTGGTACGCCGTCCACAATACAGCCCAAGGCAACGCCGTGGGATTCACCAAAGGTAGTTACGCGAAAAAGTTGTCCAATACTGTTTCCTGCCATTATTTTTCCTTATTTTGTTCCTTATGATTTCGCTAAATTTTCTGACACAATTTGTACTTCTTGTGCCGTTGCTTGATTTTTAATAAATACATCAAGCTGGTTAAAGGCGATTTCTACATCGTGTGCAGCGAAGAGTTCATCAATGCGACGATTGAGATGATCCATGGTTTTCGTTCTCTCGTTGAGGTTGCCAACGTAAACCCGCAATTCGTGATCCAGCGTACTTGCACCAAACACGAGGAAGTATGCCATAGGTTCAGGATCTTTCAATACATATTCACATTCATCAGCGGCTTGCAATAATAAACGCTTCACTAATTCCAGATCCGAACCATAAGCCACGCCAACATTAATCACCACGCGGGTCATTGAATCCGTTAATGCCCAGTTAATCAAGCGTTCCGTTACAAAGGCTTTGTTTGGCACGATCACTTCTTTTTTATCAAAATCAATCAAGGTGGTTGAGCGGATACGGATTTTTGATACCGTACCTGAAAATTCGCCGATGGTAACCACATCACCAATACGAACTGGGCGTTCAAATAAAATGATGATCCCCGAAATAAAGTTGGCGAAGATTTCTTGTAAACCAAAACCTAAACCAACGGAAAGGGCGGCGAATAGCCATTGTAATTTTGACCACGACATTCCCAACACTGAAAACGCCGCACCGCCACCAATCGCAATGATAAAATAAGTGAGCAATGTAGTGATCGTATAAGGCGTGCCTTGAGAAAAACTCATTCGGGAAAAAATCAGCACTTCCAATAGCCCTGAAATATTCCGCACCAAAGCATAAGTGCCAATAATGATGCTCAAGGCAAATAAAAGATTTAATAACGTAATTGATTCGCTTACCGTTCCCGTATCCGTTACCACTTGTTGTTGCCACAGGGTTACGCCCTCTAAATAGTAGGCGACGGTAATCAGATCCGACCATACCCAATAAAATAGCCCAAACAAGCCGACCCAAAGTAAGAGATCCACTACGCTTTTCACTTGGCTCTTCACTTGAGCGATATTCAGCACCTCTTCTTGCTGAATTTCGGCATTAATTTCGCTGTCGTTCCCCTCTTCTTTTTGGGTTTGCATTTGCTCACGTTTTTCTAATAAACGGCGGTAGGCAAGACGACGGGCGGACACAGTGAAGCTGCGATAAATCACATCTTTTGCAATCATCCAAAGCACCAACACAAAATAAGTGGACATTAAATGTTCCATTAAATTAAGTGCGGTATAATAATAGCCCATTACGATCAAAATAATTAATGCAATCGGAGCGATAACCAATAATAAACGGGCAATTTTAAATAAATAACTTTGCTCGCCTGCTTGTTCTTGGGTTTTCTGATAAATGCTCACCGCATAGCGTAAACGAGGGCCTACAATAAATAACGAAATCACCAAAATAGAAATGGTTAAGACCTCACCAATAACATCATTGGTAATTCCCCCCTCTAAATGGGTAAAAATAGAGGCGTTTAGCCATAAAGCATAAATCCAAACCGAACGTTTTGATACGGAATAAAATAACTGCACATTATATTGCGGCATATTAAAATGACGATACGCCAAACCATTTGGACGTAACATTGCTAAAATAAAGGCAAAAAAGAGCCAATATCCCGCCATTTTTACTGACCACAACCAAAAGCTTTCAGGGGATTCAAAACAGAAGGTACTAATTAAAATTAATAACCCTAAGAAAACAAAAGTCGAGCGTAAACATAAAATTACCGTCCATAAAATGGCTTCTGGCGTATAACGTTGTCGCTCCCCTCTTAGCGTATTAATTTTGCTATTAATATAGGTAAGACGATGTTTTATTTTTTGGTTATTTAATTGAATTAACACAGTAAAAATACTGAGTAAAATAACAAAAAAACTGCCCGCTAAAATATTATTCTTCCAATTGGAAAAATTAATCAGATGGTGAATATCTTGCAACTGTGCTTTCACTTTTGGTAAAAATGTAGCGAACCAAGCAAAATCAATGGGTGGATTACTTTTCACCCAAAAACTTTGCTGTTGCAATTTACCTTGCAAGGTATCACTAATCGAGCTCACTTGCTGTTGGTTTAATTCAATATTGATCGCAAGATTTAATTGATTATTTAATGTTGTAATCGTGTCAGATAATAATTTACGCCGCTCTTGTAAAATTGTGGTTAATTGCGTTTTTTCATTATCGCTAAAAGGCTTTTGTGCATTTTTTTCTAAATTCGCAATATAACTATCAGTATCATACAAATTATCGCGTAATTCCGTTACATCAAAAATTTGTACGCGTAAATCAGTAATTTGTTTTGAAAGCCCCTGCACCATTTGATCTTGAGGCAATAATTGTTTTTGTTTATTAATAATGCGAGAAAGCACTAATGTACCTTGCAATGCACTAATTTGCTCATTAATATTTCTTTCTGTTTGCTGTAAATTATCTAAAACGCCTTTAATTCGCAAACTATCCTGAGCCAAAATATTTAATTGTGCCGTTTGTTTAACTAAATCTTGGCTAATACGTAAATTTTGATTTTGTTGCTCAACAATAATCGGGTTACTGTCTTGAATATTGGTTTGTGATTGTTTTAATTGTTCCGCTTGTTGCTGAGTTTCTTGTAAATTTTTATTATTAATCACCTCTTGCAACATTGATAATTTGGCTTGTAGTTGTTGCTGAATTAAATTCTTTTCTTCTAATTGAACGGTATATAATGACGTTAAATCATTATTCCCTTGCAACAGCATTTGATTATAACTATTTTGTAAATTAATAAAGGCTAATTCCGTTTCTAATTTTGTTTTTTCAACATTATCTACAGTCGTATCAAATAATAATTTATCAATTTCTTGTGAACGAATTAAATTCGTACTCAATACTGATTGCACTTTTTCTGGAGCAGTACGCTGGCTAACTAATTGTGCATTAATAGAAACCAAATCCGTTTGCGTTTGTTGTAAACGCTGCTGCGTACTAAGTAATTGATTTTGCAGTTCAATTAAAGAGAGACGATTAAAATCCCCGATTTGCAAAGCTGGAGCCGTTTTTAATTTATCAATATCCTTTTGTACCGCACTGGCTTGTGCGGGAGCATTGCTCACCATATTTTTCAGCGTTGCATTATCCGTTTTTTGCTTAGCAATTTTATTTAAAAAATTGAGAGTTTCTTCTAAATTTTGCTGTAAAACCTTATTATTGGGATCATTTTGATCCGCACTTTTTGCCGTATTGAGCTGTGCTTGAATTGCGTCTAGCGTAGGCAAATCCGCAAAACTTGCATTGGAAAACGTCAATAATAACAACACACTATAAAAATAAATCAGACACTTACGAAATAACTTCATTTGCTTTTCCTACTAATTCTTTTAATGCAGATTTCGCCGCTTGGCGTGAAAGTTTAATTTGCCCGTTTAATTGGAATAATTCAAGGGGGAAGGGAAAATATCGCACAGGCTGTTTAAATCGCTCCAAATGCTGAGCGAGAAAAACGCGTAAATTTCCCACCGCACTTTGCTTAAAGCCTTGTTCAAATTCGACCATCGCCACGGGGCGTTGCCCAAATTCCTGATCGTCAATGGGCAATACAAAAACCTGTTTCACGCTAGGATACTGCAAAATAATCCCCTCAATTTCCTCAGGCTGAATATTTTCACCACCTGAAATAAACATATTGTCTGCCCGCCCTAAAATGATTAGCTCGCCGTTAAGCCACTCGCCAAGATCTTT
The DNA here is from genome assembly GCF_011765605.1 of Avibacterium paragallinarum. NCBI lineage: Bacteria > Pseudomonadati > Pseudomonadota > Gammaproteobacteria > Pasteurellales > Pasteurellaceae > Avibacterium > Avibacterium paragallinarum. The sequence continues at coordinate 503,369 of NZ_CP050316.1, read as the reverse complement.
GCTATGTAGCCAGCCATCTTGTTGAATTAAAGGGACAATTTCGCCATTTTGCCAATACCCCAAGCCTAGCCCCGCACCACGCAAGCAGATTTCACCCTCAATAAGTTGCAATTCTCTACCTTGTAAGGGAGTACCAACACCATTGCGATTATCACTTTTTTTCGCACAAACCGTGGACGCCATTTCCGTCATTCCATAGCCAGAATAACAGGTCAGCCCCCATTTTTCTGCTTCCTGTGTTAAAGCTAAAGGAATATGGCTACCGCCTAATAAAATATGCTGTGTTTGAATTGATTGAGCGGGCGATTGTTGCAAATATGCCAAAAACCGCTGTAATTGGGTTGGCACAAGGGATAAATGCGAAACCTGCGTTGCGGCGGCGTAAAAATCTTCACTTGGCAAATGCAACGCCGCCCCAGCCACTAGCCAACGCCACACAATGCCTTGCCCTGAAACGTGGTATAAGGGCAAGGAAAGCAACCACGCGTCATCTTGCTCAAATGCCATTAACTCACAAACCCCTTTGGCATTCGCCCAATGGGCTTGGAGATGATGAACCACTGCTTTGGGGTTACCTGTTGAACCAGAAGTGAGCGTCATTGTGGCTGGACGCTGTGCATCATAAGCTGCCATTGTTTTCGTTGAGGTTCTTCTATCAGCGGAAAAATCATCATCAGCAAGATAAAGTGCGGTCAGATTTTTCAGTGTTTTTTTCGGCTCAAGTGAAAAGTAGAAATGAACGCCATTTGCCTCACAAAGTTGCTGGATTTTATCTTGCGGAAAGGCGGGATTAACCCCTAATACTCTTGCTCCAAGCTGAATGCCAGCCAAATAAGCCAAGAGCAAAGAAAAATGGTTTTTCCCCCACAACGCAATGCCATCACCCTGTTTAACCCCTTGCTGCGAAAACGCTGCGGCGACGGCATTGATTTTATTATTCAACTGAAGCCAAGAAAAAAGTTCGCCTTGCTCGTTACGCAAGGCTACTTTGGTTTGAAAGGGAGCTTGAGTGGCGTAGTGTTGCCAAGGGTACATCATCACAACACCGTTAATTTACCGTGAAGAACGCACGCACTTCATCGATCAAGGCTTCTGGCAAGTGCATTGATTGCATTGCCCCCTCTAACATCAACATTTTTCTTGCACTGTTGGTATTGGTAATCACCCAATAAGGGGTGTCTGGAATTTGTTTTGGCTTGGTGTGATTGCCTGCCATCAATAATGTGCCTTCATCGCGGGCAAAGTAAATCCGCGTACGCCCCTGTAAAGATTCTGTCGCTTGGGCGAAACTTTCGGGATTGGTGCGATAAAGTATGCGTAAAATGGCGAGAAACCGCACCACCGCTTTACTTTCTTGCTGAAAATCTGCCGATTGGATCAGCTCTCGCACTTTGCTACTCACTTTATTAATGGCTTCGTTGGATTGTTTTTTGGTCGCCACTTTAGGTTGGCTTTCCGCGTGAGTTACCGCTGACGCATTCTCCCGCTTTGCGGAGGTTTTCTGATTGCTACGCAAAGAAGCCTCGCTGTGCGGGGCAGTGCTTTGACTTTGCGGGGTTGAACTTAAAGAAGAAAAATTCAGTAAACGGCGTAAAATATCAGATGCACTCTCGCCAATGGATTTCGTTTGGCTCGCAATGTATTGATAAAGCTCTTCGTCCACTTCAATAATTTTCATTTTTTCTCTCCAGTTGCTTGATCTCTTTACGCTTTTGCAACATTATAACGATTTATTTTCAAATACTCACGCAAAAATTATGTTGCAATCTCATTTACTTAACTTTCAATTTCACCCGTTAGAAACCGCCTCCACACAACCCACCTTAGTGTTTATTCACGGGCTGTTTGGTGATATGAATAATTTGGGCGTGATCGCCCGTGCCTTTGCGGAACACTACCCGATTTTACGCGTAGATCTGCGTAATCACGGGCAAAGTTTTCACTCCGAAACAATGAATTACGATCTAATGGCTCAAGATCTGCTTGCTACACTCGATCATTTAGGCTTAAACGAGGTGATTTTGATCGGGCATTCAATGGGCGGCAAAACCGCAATGCGAGCCGCAGCCCTACGCCCTGATTTGGTGCAAAAATTGGTGGTGATCGACATCGCCCCTGTCGCCTATGGCGAACACGGACACGATAGCGTTTTCGCGGGCTTATTTGCCGTCAAAGCCGCCCAGCCAGCCACTCGCCAACAAGCAAAACCCATTTTGGCACAGCACATCCCGCAAGAAAGCGTACAGCAATTTATGCTGAAATCCTTTGATCTCGCGTCAGTAGAAAAATTCCGTTTTAATCTGACCGCACTTTATCAAAACTACGCTCAAATAATGGGCTGGCAACCTTGCTTCTACCCCAATCCGACCCTTTTTATTCGCGGCGGGCTTTCTGATTACATTCTGCCGGAATACAGCGAACAGATTTTGGCACAGTTCCCCAACGCGACATCATTCACCATTAACGGCAGCGGACATTGGGTACACGCGGAAAAACCTGAAGCCATCGTGCGGATTATTTCCCGCTTTTTAGCCAGCTAACGTAAAAGAGGCAATCTTTGCCGCAGGGTTTTATTCATTCAGGAATTATGATATATTTCGCCCTAATTAGTAGTTGTAGCTTCTCATTCTCAATTAGCTACATTTTAAACAACATCAGTGATTTGAAAAATGGCAAAACAAGATGCTGACTGTATAACGCTCGATCTGTTTGCTAACACGCCAAAAGTGGGTCGTCCAAAAACAAATCCACTGAGCCGAGAACAACAACTTCGCATTAATAAACGCAACCAGCTGAAACGTGATAAGTCCAGCGGATTAAAACGAGTTGAGTTAAAATTACATACGGATTTAGTGCAACAGTTAGAAGATTTAGCGTCAATAAAGCGTGTTAGTCGTTCAGAATTGATCGTAACGATTTTACAAGAACATTTTAAATAAAATAGGAAATAAAAATGGCTATCGTTGGTTTATTTTATGGTAGTGATACTGGTAATACCGAAAACATTGCCAGAATGATTCAAAAACAACTCGGTGCAGAAGTCGTGGACATTCGTGACATCGCCAAAAGCACCAAAGAAGACATTGAAGCGTATGATTTTTTAATGCTGGGAATCCCAACTTGGTATTACGGCGAAGCCCAGTGCGATTGGGACGATTTCTTCCCAACCCTTGAAGAAATTGATTTCACCGACAAATTAGTCGCCATTTTCGGTTGCGGCGACCAAGAAGACTACGCAGAATACTTCTGCGACGCAATGGGAACAATCCGCAATATTATTGAGCCGAAAGGGGCAATCATCGTCGGACACTGGCCAACGGAAGGTTACACCTTTGAAGTGTCGCAAGCACTGGTTGATGACAGCACATTCGTCGGTCTATGTATTGACGAAGATCGCCAACCTGAGCTGACCGCAGAGCGTGTTGAAAAATGGACAAAACAAGTTTTCGATGAAATGTGTTTAGCCGAACTCGTTGAGTAAGCCGTTAATCCCAAAATAAGGAACGATTATGTCTGAAGAAAATATCAAATTACTAAAAAAAGCGGGCTTAAAAATTACCGAACCCCGCTTAACGATTTTGGCATTAATGCAAGAACATAGTATGTCGCATTTTTCTGCCGAAGAAGTGTACAAATTACTTCTCGAACGCGGCGAAGACATCGGCTTAGCCACCGTTTATCGCGTCCTAAACCAATTTGACGAAGCCAACATTCTGACTCGTCATAACTTTGAAGGCAACAAATCGGTTTTTGAACTTGCCCCAACAGAGCATCACGACCACATTATTTGCGTAGATTGTGGCAAAGTATTTGAATTTAATGATGAAATCATCGAACAACGACAAAAACAAATTAGCGAAGAACACGGCATCAAATTAAAAACTCACAGCCTTTACCTCTACGGAAAATGTAGCGATATTGACAACTGTGATGAAAAAGATAAAGAGAAAAAATAATCTCTTGTGTAAAAATCTCACTTAAAAAATACCGCACTTTTAATAAAGTGCGGTATTTTTTTAGATCAGTTTTTCACTTTAAATGTCACAATATAATTGGCACTCACATCGTGGTTTAGCTTAAACATTCCCGTTAAAGGATTATAATGGTAGCCCACCATATCTACGCATTCTAACTCTGCATTGTCTGTCCACGCCAATAATTCCGCAGGTTTAATAAATTTCTCGTAATTGTGCGTGCCTTTAGGTAGCATTTTTAGCACATACTCCGCCCCAACAATCACCAATGCCCACGCCTTTAAAGTACGATTGATGGTTGAAAAAAACAGCACGCCATCAGGTTTAAGCAACGCTTTGCACGACTGAATAATCGAATTAGGATCAGGAACGTGTTCAAGCATTTCCATACAAGTGATGACATCAAATTTTTCCTCACCAAGTGCGGTGTGTTTTTCAAGAAAATTTTCCACGGTAGTTTGTTGATAATCAATACGTAGCCCCTGCTCTTGGCTGTGCAATTTTGCCACTTCAAGCGGAGCGGTGGTCATATCAATCCCCGTAACAGTTGCCCCTTGTTTTGCCATTGCTTCTGATAAAATTCCCCCACCACAGCCAACATCTAACACTTTTTTCCCAAATAATCCTTGTGCTTGCTGACAAATATAAGCTAAACGCACGGGATTTAAACGATGAATGGGTTTAAAATCCCCCTCAGGATCCCACCAAGTTTTTGCCATTTTTTCGAATTTGTCCAATTCTTGTTGGTCGATGTTTTGCATTATTTTTCTCGTCTTTTTAAATTTCGTTTTTCTTTGGATCTGATAACGGGTTTCGCTCGTTGAGCGACTTCCTTTCTTCTGCTTACACAAAAGGAAGCAAAGAAAAGGGAACCCCGATAAAACCGCGTTTTCCTCATTCTGATAAAATTTTCTTCACGAAAAGTAAGCCCACACTCGCTACGCTGCGTTCAGGCGTTACTTTTCTAAAAATTTTATTGGAATGACGGCGATTTGGACGGAAATTATATTACAAGTGCGATGGAAATTTTTAAGTTTTTAAAATTTTGTGGAAAATGACCGCACTTTATGGTTCGAATAGCTATTTTTGTAGTTAAAGAAAATATTTTTTCTACGTTAAATTTCTTTTTTATTTTTTTGGGGGGATAACGGGTTTCGCCGTTGGCGACTTCCTTTCTTTTGCGTTCCCAAAAGAAAGGAAGCAAAAAAAGGAAGTCGCTCAACGAGCGAAACTCGTTATTAATCCCAAAGAAAAAAGCAAATTTACGCCATAACAATCTTTATTAAATTAGAGAAATCATTGAAATTATGCTACAATCTCGCCTAATTTTTTATGTAATTAGGGAATATTTCAATGACGAATTTGGTTTCAAACGTTACCCCTGTGAGTATTGAGGAAGAGTTAAAATCTTCTTATCTCGACTACGCAATGTCCGTGATTGTTGGACGTGCCTTGCCTGATGTGCGTGATGGGTTAAAACCTGTACACCGCCGTGTTTTGTATTCAATGGATCAAAGCGGAATTACCCATAATAAAGCCTATGTAAAATCAGCCCGTGTGGTAGGTGATGTCATCGGGAAATACCACCCGCACGGTGATATTGCGGTTTATGACACCATTGTGCGTATGGCACAGCCTTTTTCGCTACGTTATATGTTGGTGGACGGTCAGGGTAACTTTGGTTCGGTGGACGGTGATGCCCCAGCGGCAATGCGTTATACCGAAGTGCGTATGCAAAAAATTACGCAAGAATTGCTGACCGATTTAGACAAAGAAACCGTGGATTTCTCGCCAAACTATGATGGCAAAGAGATGATTCCCGATGTGTTGCCAACCAAAATCCCTGCCTTGCTCGTCAATGGTTCATCGGGGATCGCAGTGGGTATGGCGACCAATATTCCCCCACATAATTTAGGCGAAGTGCTAGATGGTTGCTTGGCATATTTGGATAACGAGGAAATTAGCATTGATGAATTAATGCAGTTTATTCCCGGCCCAGATTTCCCAACGGCGGCGTTAATAAATGGTCGCAAAGGCATTGAAGATGCCTATAAAACAGGGCGTGGAAAGGTTTATGTGCGTGCCAAAGCAGAAATTGAAACCAGCGAAAAAGGCCGCGAAACCATTGTCGTTACGGAAATTCCTTATCAAGTAAACAAAGCCCGTTTAGTGGAAAAAATTGCGGAGCTGGTGCGAGATAAAAAAATCGAAGGCATTAGCAACGTGCTTGATGTATCCAACAAAGAGGGCTTCCGCATTGAAATTGAAATCAAGCGTGATGCGGTTGGCGAAGTGGTGCTGAATAACCTCTATGCCCTCACCCAAATGCAAGTGACCTTTGGGATCAATATGGTGGCACTTGATCACGGGCAACCTAAGCTCTTCAATTTAAAGCAAATTATTGAAGCTTTCGTGAAACATCGCCGTGAAGTGGTTACTCGCCGTACCGTGTTTGAATTGCGTAAAGCCCGTGAACGCGCTCATATTTTAGAAGGTTTGGCGATCGCGTTGGCGAATATCGATCCTGTCATTGAAGTGATTCGTGCTTCAAAAACAGGCGATGAAGCCCGTGAAGCCTTGCTATCTCGTGGTTGGGAACTGGGCAATGTGAGTGCGATGCTCGAAGCCGCAGGAATGGACGCGTCTCGCCCTGAAGATCTTTCCCCTGAATTAGGCGTGCGTGATGGCTTATATTACCTTTCCGAAGAACAAGCCCGTGCGATTTTAGATCTCCGCTTACAACGTCTAACAGGGCTAGAGCACGAAAAAATCGTTACCGAGTACCAAGAAATTTTAGTCGAAATCGGCGAACTTTTACACATTTTAAACAGCACTGAACGCTTGCGTGAAGTGGTGCGTGAAGAATTAGAACGCATTAAAACCGAATTTAATGACGAACGCCGCACCGAAATCACAATGGCATCTGGCGATATTAATCTTGAAGATCTCATCGCTCAAGAAGACGTGGTTGTTACCCTTTCTCACGAAGGTTATGTGAAATATCAACCACTTACCGATTACGAAGCCCAACGCCGTGGCGGTAAAGGGAAATCAGCAACCAAGATGAAAGAAGAAGATTTCATCGAAAAATTATTGGTTGCCAACACCCACGACACGATTTTATGTTTCTCTAGCCGCGGACGTTTATACTGGCTCAAAGTGTATCAATTACCGCAAGCCAGCCGCGGTGCGCGTGGTCGCCCAATCGTCAATATTCTGCCATTGGATGAAAACGAACGTATCACCGCCATCTTGCCAATTTCCGCTTATGAGGAAGATAAATTTGTCGTAATGGCAACCGCAGGCGGGATCGTGAAGAAAATCGCCCTCACAGAATTTAGCCGCCCACGTTCAAGTGGAATTATCGCCTTGAACTTGCGTGATGAAGATGAACTCATCGGGGTGGACATTACCAATGGCAATGACGAAATTATGTTGTTCTCCTCACAAGGTCGTGTAGTGCGATTTGCAGAAAGTGCGGTTCGCCCAATGGGACGCACCGCTACAGGGGTTCGCGGGATTAAACTCGCCCTAACTAACGATCTTTCTGATGATGAAAGTGCGGTGGAAATTGAAGACGTTTCCGAGGATAACAGCGAAGAAACCCTTGATCTCAACATTGATAAAGTGGTTTCCCTTGTTGTTCCAAAAAATGCGGGAGCAATCTTAACTGCAACGCAAAATGGTTACGGAAAACGTACCGCACTTGAGGAATACCCAACCAAATCACGCAACACCAAAGGGGTGATTTCTATCAAAGTGAGTGAGCGTAACGGCAAAGTGGTGGCAGCAACCCAAGTGGAAGAAAGCGACCAAATTATGCTCATTACGGACGCAGGAACATTGGTTAGAACCCGTGTGAACGAAGTGAGCATTGTGGGAAGAAACACCCAAGGGGTTCGCTTAATTCGCACCGCCGAAGATGAGCAAGTAGTAAGCCTTGAACGTGTTTGTGATGTGGACGACGAAGAATCGGACATTGAAACAGACAATGTGGAAGAATAAAAACAAAGTGGGCAACTCGCCCACTTTCTCTTTTCCCAAAGCTGAAACCTTTTTTCACACTGGACTTTTTAAATCCCAAACCATTCTATAGGAATTTCAACAATGATTTTTTATGCTATTTACACCCACTTTTTTTGTGCTTTTATTAGCTTAGGATTATTTATTATTCGTGCCTTAATGCAATTTGCTGGAAAAGATTGGCGTGCCATAAAATTACTCAAAATCCTACCGCACTTATCCGATACGCTACTGATCGTAAGCGGTGCAATCTTATTATTCTCCCTAGGAATAGGCTTCCCTTGGTGGATTATCACCAAATTTGCTTTATTAATTAGCTATATCATTTTTGCCACCAAGTTTTTCAAACAAGGTTCTACAAATAATTTACTCCTCTTTCTTTTCGCCTTATTTTCATTTATTAGTATCATAATACTTGGCTATTTCCATTAGACAAAAAGCGATGCCTCTCACCTCAACAATCAAAGACATATACGCTAGGTTTATTGTTAGAAAAATGAATAATTTTCCATTAATCTTACTAAAATACCAAACTATTAATTATATTATCTCGTTAAATTCTTCTTCAGATACCCCAATGCAAATAGCATCTGAAATATCATATTTCAAACAACATTGATTTATTTTTCCACCCAATTCAACCCACCTTGATTGCCAAGATACAGCGGTTGAATGGTTCGGAAATTTTTGCTTTCCAACATTGCCGCGGTGTCTTTGAGATAAGCTTGGAAATGGGGCGTTTGGCGGTGGGCTTGGTAGGCGGCATCATCAGCGTAGATTTCAAAAAACAGCCATTTGTTCGGTTGATTTTTGTAAGTGGCGGCATACATTGCCAGCACACCATTTTCGGCTTTGAGCGATTGTGCCATTTCTTGGCTGACGATGCGTTTAAAGTCGGTGTTGTGTTGTGGTTTCACTTCCACCATCACTAAATTAGTGCGATAGGATGCAGTGGCTTGCACTTTTTTGTCGCCTAAAAATTGTGGCACAAGCGGGGTAAAGACTTTGTGATCGGTCAAAATGGTGGGGGACTGGGCTAAAAAGGCTTGGTATTGTGGCGATTGACGGTGGGTTTGATATGCCGCATCATCGGCGTAGATTTCCACCATATAGGCCATATCGGGCTGTTCGCTCGGCTGCACGGCATACATCGCCAGTGTGCCTTTTTCCTTGGCAATGGATGTGTCGATATTGTGTTTGCCCACTTGGTTAAATTCGGCGTGCTGCCCTTGTGCGATGCCCAGTTCAAAGAAGTTTATCACGGGGGCTGCCTGCACATTGAGGCTGGCGGCGAGGGTAAGGGTGGTGAGGATTTTTTTCATGGTTGTTCCTATCGTTGTTGTGGTTGAGGGTGTTTCGTTCAATAGCTATCAATGTGTAACGCCGTAGGATGGTTGTTTGCTTTCAACATCATACGGCGTTACTTTGCTGTGTGGGCTTGGGCGATTTAGTGGGCGGCCATGTGTGAAAATGCGTTCAAAATCACCACACCCACGAGAATAAACGCAATGCCGAGTAGCCCCATTGCGTCTGCTTTTGTGCCGAAAAACAGCATACTCACGATGGCAGTTAGCACCAAGCCCACGCCTGCCCACACCGCATAAGCCGTTCCCAGCGGTAAAGTTTTGAGGGCAAGACTTAGAAAATAAAACGCCAAGCCAAAGCCCAACACCACACCTGCGGAGGGCAATAATTTGCTAAACCCTTCGCTTAATTTCAACATTGTTGAGCCAAATACTTCCGACACAATCGCCAAAGCCAGCCATAACCACGCCATTTTTTTACCTCTTTTGTTATCTGAAAAGCGGTATTATAGCCTTTTATATTTTGCCATTATAGACTTGTTTTTTCAGCGAATTTGTGTGCAAAGTGAGCCGATATTGAACGAAACATCTTATTATAGTCGTTTAAGTTCAACATAAGACAAGGCTTTGATCCGCAGACAGTACAAATAGTACGGCAAGGCGAAGTAACGCCGTATTATGTTGAAATCAAACGGCTAAAAATTTGACTGCACTTTAATGCCGTCTGAAAAAATAACGTTGATAAACCCTATACAAGCCGTATAGGGTTACTTAATTTGAGTCGCTCTGCAACTCTGCTATTCAGCCCCAAATAGGCAAAGAAGCAAAGCGGCTTAGCTTAACGAGCCGAGTACGGCTCGTGCTAGGTGGCTTACCAAGGCTGTGTAGTCGGCCCAATGGTAAATTCGCTGATGTTGGTGTCTTCAGGCTGGCTGAGGGCGAACGCCACCACGTTTGCCACGCGTTCGGCGGGGATTTCGTAGTTGTCGTACAGCTCACGATAGGCTTTCGACACGTTGTCGTTAGTGATGCCTGCCACCAATTCCGATTGCACCGCCGCAGGGTAAATAGTGCTGGTGCGGATATTTGTACCAGCCTGTGCCGATTCCATACGCAAGGCTTCCATAATGGCTTTCACCGCCCATTTTGTGCCGCAATACACGCCAGCCCCTGGGTACACTTTCAGCCCAGCCACAGAAGAAGTGGCGAGAATATGCCCTGATTTTTGTGCTTCAAAAGTGGGCAACACGGCGGCAATGCCGTTCAACACACCTTTGATGTTCACGTCCACCATCGCATTCCAGTTGGCAGTTTCCAACGCGGAAAATGGCGAACTTGGCATTAAGCCTGCGTTTAAGAAAATCGCGTCCAATTTGCCAAAAGTGCTTTTTGCCAACTCTACTAAGGCGTGATTGTCTTCAGGCTTGGTTACATCGGTGCTGCGATACACCGCCTCGCCGCCATTTGCAACAATTTTATCGGCAATGGCTTTGAGCTTGTCTTGACGGCGTGCCGCCAAGACGATTTTCGCCCCCTCTTGTGCCAGTTTATAGGCAGTGGCTTCGCCGATGCCTGATGATGCACCAGTGATAATGACGACTTTGTCTTTTAAGTTTTGCATTTTGTTGTCCTTTTATTGTGAATAATGGATGCCGCTTATTATCATTGTTTTTATTGGTAAGCGGTAGTGTACTATTTGTTTATTCTCTATTAAGTTAAACCTAACAATCTCTCAGCATTTTGCTAGGTAATCATTGGTTTTTCGGCTTCATTTCCGTTTTCAGGCAGTCCAAAGAACAATAGGCTTGACTTTCCAACCTATTTAGGAAGAAACCAAACATCACAAAATGCGGAAAAATCCCACCGCACTTTATGTGGTAAAAGTTTGGCGTCATTCATCTTCGCTTCAAACTGGTGTGAACTCATATTCAATCAGTTTCGCCATCGCTTCCGCTTTGGCGTTATCGAATAAATAAGCGGTGAAATGCAACGCCATTTCAATGCCTGCACTAGTGAAAAATTGCCCGTCTTGGCAGACCCGTTGGCGGACAAACCGCACTTGTGGATTGAGCGATTGCCCCCAATCAAAAGCATTAAGATTGGTGGTGGCAGTTTTGCCATTCAACACGCCTGATGCGGCGAGCAACGCCGAGCCTGTGCAAACACTTAGCACAAAGCGATGTGATTGGCACAGCTTCGCCAGCTCTGCCAAAAATACTTGATTTTGCACCAGCGTACGCGTACCTGCCCCACCTGGGATCAACAAAATATCCCCCTCTGCATGTTGCCAAGGTTGAGTTTCTAGCACTGCACCACACGCCCCACGAACCTTGCCGCCATTGGCACTGAGATAGTACATTAAAAAACCTAAGTTTTTAAACTCCGCCAACGCCCCAAAGACATCAAGTTCTAAAAACTGATCGAATAATACCGTGTTCACCTGCATCGCTTCCTCCTTTGTTGTGTTTTGAACAATGCTCTCTTACATAGGCATTATTCTGTTTTTTTATTGAATATCGGTTCTGAAGTGAAGAAACATACTCTATTAAAAGTTAACGATGCTGTTGAAACAACCAATCCCGAGCGGGTTCGAGCAGATAGGCGTAATCAAAAGAATACATATGTTCACCGCCGCGGCTGTTGGCGAGTGTGCCTTCAGGCAGTGTGCTGCCTTGGGCGAATTGGATAAAGTTGTGGGCGTTGCCCTGTGCCAGCAGTTTGGCGGTGTCGGCGTTTTGTTCGGCAAGGCTTGCTTTAGCGGAAAATTCGGTGCTGTCAAACGGGATTTTTTTGGCTTCAAACAGGGCTTTGAGTTCTGCCATGCCTTTGGAGGCTTTGGGGTCGCCCTCAGCAACGGTGTAGATGAATTTGGTGTTTTTCAGCGGTTCAAGCACGGCGGTGTTCCATTGGCTGCCAACAAACATTGAAGCGGCGAAGAGCTGGGGTTCGGTGATGTTGAGGTAGAAGGAAATCATTCCGCCCATGGATTGCCCTGTGGTGTAAACCCGTTTGCTGTCAATGGGTTGGCTGGCAATGGTGTGTTTGAGCAGACGCAGGGCGATTCCGACTTCATCAGTAGTTTGCCAGTCGTCATTCACGGCGGATTGTGGGCCGCTAAAGGCCGGCACAAGGACAAACGCAGGGTGCTTGGCTTGGGCTTCATCGGTCGCCCAAATAATGCCGCCGTAGCCTTGCATTAAGGGGGCTTGTACGCCTTTGCCTACGGTGCTGGCATCGGCAATAAACATCACCAGTGGGTATTTTTTGTTCGGGTCGAGATTTTTCGGCGTGTAGAGGTTATACGCCATTGTTTTGCCCGTTACGCTGTCTTTGAAGCTAAGTTGTTGAAAACGTGGGGCGATTTGTTCACGCATTGTGATGAGTTGTTGATCGTAACTTTTATTCGCACCGCCGTATTGGTTGTTCCACGCACCTTGCTGGCTTGCCGCCTGTGGGCTGGTGGTATCGGTGAGATGAGTGCAGGCAGCCAATGCAAATAGGCTGAGGGTGAGAAGTGATTTTTTCATAATTTTCCTTGTGTTAATGTGCCGTTTGCAAACGTTGCCATTCGGCTTCGCCTTGTGCATCGCCGGCGTTTTTGGCTTGTTGATAATAGGCTAAGGCTTGTTAGCGGTCGGCTGCAACGCCTTTGCCTTGTTCGTAAAATCTGCCCAATGCCACCATCGCTGGGGCGGCGATCACATCGCCACGCTGGGCGGATTATTCATACCATTTTTTGGCAAGGGCGAGGTTTTGCGCTGTGCCAATGGCATTTTCATAACAATAACCGAGCCAATATTGCCCCGTGATGTCGCCTTTGCTGGCGGCTTGCTGAAAATAGGTGAACGCCTGTGCCGCATCACGTGGCACGCCCTGCCCGTTGAGCGACATCAAGCCAAGATAACGCGGAGCTTTCATATCGCCTGCTTGTTCGGCTTGGCGAAACAATGGCAGGGCTTGGGCGTAATCTTGAGCGTGATAAGCGGTAACCGCTTGATTCAGTAACGCCCATGCGGCTTCTTGGGCGGCACTATGAGCAGGGTGAACCGTTGAGAGGGAAGAGGTTACCGTGCAAGCCGATAACAAAAGGCTACACAAAACAAGGGTGAATTTCTTCATAACACAGCCATTTCTAAACATAAATTGCACGGCATTATATAAACCTCTCTATATCAATGCAATTTTTAGATTATTGAATATTATTCAAAACCCTATGCAATATTTTCCTACTAATCAAAACAATGCCATTGCGTTACACTAGCCGACATTCAAGTGAAAACAAAAATAAGAGAACAATATGCAGTCAAAAAACAGCCTCCCCCCCATTGTTTTATTCATGATTTTGGGCTTATTAATGGCGACCACCTCGCTTTCCACCGATATTTATCTGCCCGCAATGCCACAAATGGCCCGGGATTTAAACGGGCGGGCGGAGCTGACGGTAACGGGCTTTTTGGTCGGTTTCGCCTTAGCACAACTGTTATGGGGCCCGATTAGCGACCGCATTGGGCGGAAAAAACCGCTCTATCTCGGTATGCTATTGTTTATCGTCGGCTCGCTGGGCTGTGCGATGTCGGAAACGATGCCACAGATGATTTTTTGGCGTGTCTTTCAAGCCTTTGGTGCTTGCACCGCACCAATGTTGGCGCGTGCGATGGTGCGTGATTTGTTCGACAAAACCCGTGCGGTGCAAATGATGTCCACCCTTACCATTATTATGGCGATTGCCCCGATTTCCGCCCCACTCATTGGCGGGCAACTGCTCCGCCTCAGCTCGTGGCACGCCATTTTTTACCTGCTCGCGGTGATTGGCGGCGTGATGTTTCTTTCCTTGCTGGCATTGCCCGAAAGCCATCGCCTCGAAAACCGTGCCACAGGGGCATTTTTCAGCGTGTTCCGCAACTACCGAACCTTGCTCGGCAACGCCGCATTTATGCGTTACACCCTGTGCGTTACCTTTTTCTACATCGGTAACTACGCCTTTATCATCGGCTCGCCAGAGGTGTATATCGATCATTTCCACATTGATCCGCAACATTTCGGCTGGCTGTTTGGGCTGAATATTGTCGGCGTGATGATCCTGAGCCTCGCCAATCGCTTTTTGGTGAAACGCTTTAACCTCAACCAACTGCTGCGAGCCACCACCGCTTTCGCCAGCCTAATGGGGCTGTTCATCGCCTTTTTTGCCTACACCCACATCGGCGGTATGGTGAGCCTGATCATCAGCGTATTTTTCTATTTCTCAATGGTCGGCATCATCGCCGCCTGTGCCACCGTTGCCGCCCTCGACCGCGTTCCCGAAATGGCTGGCTCAGGCTCAGCACTGATGGGATCGTTGCAATACGGCAGTGGCATCGTTTCCTCTTTGCTACTCGCCACCTTTTCAGACGGCAGCGCGTGGGCAATGGCATGGATAATGGTTGCTTCTGCGATTTTGAGTGCGGTGATGATGTGGGGCAAACGCAAAGCATAGTCATCTAAAAGTGCGGTGAAAAATGACCGCACTTTTTTCCTTGCTTCCACATCACGACTGTTTTAATCTAACGCTTGAAAAAACATCATCTTAACAACATCATCATAGCAAAAGGAGTTTAATATGGGACACATCTCAACACTTCATTACACAGGCGATTTACACAACGATATGGTGCATTTGCAAAGTGGCGATAAAATTTCCACTGATGCTCCTGTGGATAATAATGGCAAGGGTGAGGCATTTTCACCAACAGATTTACTTGCGGTTTCCCTCGCTGCTTGTGCAATGACAATTATGGGAATTAAGGCGAAAGCGTTGGATCTTGATTTACGTGGTACTCGAGTTGAGATTGAAAAAGAAATGGCATTAAATCCGCGTAGGGTGGCTCGCGTTAGCTTGGATTTTTATTTATCCCAAGGGCTAGATGAAAACAGTCGCCGTGTTTTAGAAGAAGCAGCACACACCTGCCCTGTGTCAAAAAGTTTAAGTGTAGAATTAGTGCAAGAGTTCCGTTTTCATTACCTCTAAAACATCTTGTTTGTGAAAAAATACGGTTAGTTTAGACGTATTTTTTTGCTTATTTTAACTTTTCTTTATACAGAAGAAATATTGAATAGAAAAATAAGGACAAATCTAAGCTTGTCTTTATTGATAAATAAAGTTGGAGAAATCTTAATGCCTAATTTCGCTTTTTGCATATAGCGTTTTCTCTTCGCAAAATCGATAAAACGACTAATGCTATATAAACGACCAATATGCTATCCGTTTGTTAAGCCGAAGCTTAACTTTCCGTCAGCGATCATAACTAAGCCCAATTTCACCAAAGCATCACCGATTAAATAGGTAAATGTGCTTTTCAGGCTCTCAACAATAGCAACGCTTTAGCCTACTTTGCCAGAGTAACTAAGCAATTTGTTCCTGTAAGCCTTCGGCGTTGATCCATCTTGGGCTAAAGGCGGTAACTTGATAATCCGCTAAACCGTTATGGTAAAACACATCTTCTGACAAGATCGCTTGCAAGGTCTCTTCGCTGTCGGCTTGGGAGAGGATTAAGCCGCCTTGGTGGTTGTCATATGGACCAAACAGCAAGAAGTTGCCTGCCTCGGCGTATTGTTTCAGCCACGCACGGTGCCCGTCTAATAAGGCGTTCACCGCGTTGCTGGGTGCTAATGAAATTTGTACTAAAAACATACCGCACTTCCTTATTTTTGCAACTGTGCCGCTAAACGCTCGGCGTATGCCACCGCTTTGGCTTGCACCTCTGCGATTTGCTCGGGCGTGCTGACGTTGGGAATGGTCATCATTCCGTTGGAATACACAGGCGGCTGCCATTTCATTCCGCACAAAAAGGCAAGCCGTTGAAACGCTGGCAAAAATTGCTCCACCGTATGGTGCATTGCACCCTCTGGCTGATATTGCTCCGCCACCGCGCCCGTGGTGAACGACATCACCAGCTTTTTGCCTTTGAGCTTATCGCCCGTTGAACCGTGCGCGAAGCCATACACAAACACCTCGTCCACCCATTTTTTCAGCAACGCAGGGTAGCTGTACCAATAAAACGGGAATTGTAACACGATGGTATCCGCTTGCATTAAACGGTTTTGCTCCGCTGCCACATCAATACGAAAATCAGGATATTGCGTATCCAAATGCACCAATTCTGCCGTTGGCAAAAGGGTTTGATTCGCCACCGATTGGGTTAAATTGGGGTGGCTGGAGATGATGAGAATAGACATTGTTTTTTCCTTATGTATTGTCGTTTGATTTCAAAATAATACGGCGTTATTTCGCCTTGTCGTACTATCTGTACTGTCTTCGGCTCATTGCCTTGTCTTATTTTGAACTGAAACGACAATAAATGAATAAGTTGCACAGTATAGACAAAGTGAATTGTATTGACTAGATTAAGAATAGCTAAAACAGAATTAGGAGAAATCGAAGAATGAGCGGCTTATTTTAAATAATGCCATCTGAAAAAATGCGGAGATAGCAAGTTTTGGCATTGTAAAGCCGAAATGTTTTCCTTGAAGTTTGCCTATGCAGCGGAACTGGATGTAGCACTACACGAGGCTATTCGCTATTACAACGAACAGTAGATTAATCCTAAGTTAAAACACTTAAGCCTATAAATACAGAATTCAATATTTAACTTCCTAGGCGTCTAGAATTTGGCATATTATTCACTCAGTATCCAAGTGAGGAGCAATTTGGAAAAATTTTATTCTTCTAATAAATTATCTTTTGCGGCTTTGAGATATTGTAGCATTGACCAAACGGTCAAAATGGCAGCGATATATAAGAACACGATGCCCGCAATTTCCATTAACGCGTTATAACGCCATAATAGACCGCCTAATGCGAGCATTTGTGAAGCGGTTTTCACTTTTCCGAGCCAAGACACCGCCACTTTGTTGCGGCTGCCGATTTCAGCCATCCATTCACGCAGGGCAGACACGATAATTTCCCTTGAGATCATTACGATTGCGGGTAAGGTGACCCAAAAGCTATGCTGATACTCCACCACCAAAACTAGGGCGGCAACCACCATTACTTTATCCGCCACAGGATCTAAAAACGCCCCAAATGGCGTGCTTTGATTCCATTTCCGTGCTAGAT
This sequence comes from Avibacterium paragallinarum, assembly GCF_011765605.1. NCBI lineage: Bacteria > Pseudomonadati > Pseudomonadota > Gammaproteobacteria > Pasteurellales > Pasteurellaceae > Avibacterium > Avibacterium paragallinarum. The sequence goes on along the minus strand of NZ_CP050316.1, from coordinate 485,976 downwards.
AGCCATCAAACCAGTCTGTAACAGCTGCGACAAAAAAGATCGCAGTGGTTAAAAATGGCGCCCAAGAAAAAGGGAGATAAAACGTCAAGACAAAAAATGGGATTAAAATCACACGGAATAGGGTCAGAATTGTAGGGAAATTTAATTTCATAGGATGTAACAATCACAGAAAATAGGTACTCGTTGAGTATTTTAAAGCATATTTTTCTAATTAGAAAACACTATTTAAAAAAATATCCCTCGTTAAAAGAGGGATATTTCACAAGATTTACAGTGCTTCAATCGCTTGGTATTGAGTTTGAACTTTTGTAATGGCTTCTTGGTAGCCTTGCATTTTTTCTCGCTCTTTGGCAATCACCTGCTCTGGCGCTTTTGCCACGAAAGCTTCATTGCTCAACTTGTTTTCAATGCGAGCAATTTCGCCATTGAGTTTTTCTAACTCTTTGGTTAAGCGTGCTAACTCGGTGGCTTTGTCGATGAAACCTACCATTGGAATCAGCAACTCTGTTCCTCCCACTAATTTCGTTACCGAGAACGGGGCTTCGCTCCCCGCTTCTAGCACTTCAACTCGCTCGAGCTTCGCCATTGCCTGCAATAAAGTGCGGTTATTTTCTAGCACCGTTTTTTCGGCACTTGTCAGATTACGCAGCAATAACTCAAGTTCTTTGCTCGGTGCGATATTACATTCCGCACGGATATTACGCACTGCGATGATAATCTCTTTCAGCCAGTTGATTTGCTGTTCGGCTTGCTCATCAATTTGACTCGGCTCACATTGAGGATAAGGCTGAAGCATAATGGTGTCGCCACTCACGCCCGCAAAGCCTTTCACTTTTTGCCAGATTTCTTCCGTGATGAATGGAATAATCGGGTGAGCTAAACGCAACAATTTTTCCAACACATTCACTAGCGTACGGCTCGCCCCACGTTTTTGAGCTTCTGAGCCTTGAGCAAACACAGGCTTGGTGAGTTCCAAATACCAGTCGCAGAACTGATCCCAAGTAAATTCATAAATCACGTTGGCGGCTAAATCAAAACGATATTGCCCGAATGCAGTGCGAACAGCTTGGGTTGTACGGTTAAACGCTGATTGAATCCAACGATCCGCTAGGCTATATTCCACCTTGCCCTCAGATAAATCTAGCTTTTCATTGGTTAGAACGAAACGGCTCGCATTCCACAATTTATTACAGAAATTGCGGTAACCCTCCAAACGTTTCATATCCCAGTTAATGTCACGTCCATTGCTGGCAAGGGCGGCGAGGGTGAAACGCAAGGCATCAGTACCGTGAGCGGCAATGCCGTCGGCAAACTCTTTGCGGGTGGCTTTAGCGATTTTTTCCGCTAATTGCGGCTGCATCATATTGCCGGTGCGTTTTTCTAACAGATCTTCAAGGCTGATGCCGTCGATCATATCGATCGGATCAAGCACGTTGCCTTTTGATTTTGACATCTTCTGTCCGTTTTCATCGCGGATTAAACCTGTTACATACACGGTTTTAAACGGCACTTGCGGTTTGCCATTTTCATCTTTGATGAAGTGCATTGTGAACATAATCATTCGTGCCACCCAGAAGAAAATGATGTCAAATCCTGTGATTAACACATCTGTAGGGTGGAACATTTTCAGCTCTTTTGTTTGCTGTGGCCAGCCAAGGGTAGAGAATGTCCATAACGCCGATGAGAACCAAGTGTCTAGCACGTCTTCATCTTGTTTCAGTTTTACATCAGAATTTAAGTGATATTTTGACCGCACTTCAGCTTCACTGCGTGCCACATAAATGTTGCCCTCTGCGTCATACCAAGCAGGAATGCGATGTCCCCACCAAAGTTGGCGAGAAATACACCAGTCTTGAATATCACGCATCCACGAGAAATAGAGGTTTTCATATTGTTTCGGCACGAATTGGATCTCGCCCTCTTCCACCGCTTTGGTTGCCACTTCTGCCAACGGTTTTACGCTCACATACCATTGATCGGTCAGCATTGGCTCAATCGGCACGCCACCCCGATCGCCGTAAGGCACTTTCAAATCGTGCGGTTTAATTTCTTCCAACAAGCCTAAGGCATCAAAATCCGCCACGATTTGCTTACGTGCTGCAAAACGCTCCATTCCACGATATTTTTCGGGAATTTCAGCCACATAATCCACTAAAGGTTTGTTGTCCACACCGATGATTTCAGGCTCATCACGAATATCCGCATTTAATGTCATCACATTTACCATTGGTAATTGATGACGTCTGCCCACTTCGTAGTCGTTAAAATCGTGTGCAGGTGTGATTTTCACCACGCCTGTACCAAATTCACGATCCACATAATCATCAGCGATAATCGGAATTTCACGGTTTGCTAACGGTAAAATCACGGTTTTGCCGATAAGAGATTGATAGCGTTCATCTTCTGGGTGAACTGCCACCGCGGTATCGCCCAGCATTGTTTCAGGACGAGTAGTAGCAACCACTAAATAATCTTTGCCATCTGCCGTTTTTTCGCCATTGGCTAGCGGATAGCGGAAATGCCAGAGCGAGCCTTTGCTCTCTTTATTTTCTACTTCTAGATCAGAAATGGCGGTGTGCAATTTAGGATCCCAGTTTACAAGACGCTTCCCGCGATAAATCAAGCCTTGTTCGTGCAGGCGCACAAACACCTCTTTCACCGCATCAGAAAGACCATCGTCCATTGTGAAACGCTCACGTTCCCAATCAATGGAGTTACCCAAACGTCGCATTTGCTGGCTGATCGTGCCACCTGAATACGCTTTCCAATCCCAGATTTTTTCAATAAAGGCTTCACGGCCGTAATCGTGGCGAGTTTTTCCCTCTTCCGCTGCAATTTTACGCTCCACCACCATTTGCGTGGCGATCCCCGCGTGGTCTGTCCCCGCTTGCCAAAGGGTGTTATCCCCCTCCATACGGTGGAAACGGATCAGGGTATCCATTAAGGTTTGTTGGAAAGCGTGCCCCATATGCAACGATCCTGTTACATTCGGCGGTGGAATCGCAATGCAATAACTCGGCGCATTCGGGTTTTCATTCGGCTTAAAATAGCCCGCTTCTTCCCAGTGTTTATAAAGTGCTTGTTCTACGGCAGAGGGATCAAAACGATCTGCCATTTGGAATTTTTGTGTCATTGTTACTCTCTATTCTAATAATTTATGTCAAATAATTCTGTAGGATCTATTTTGAATTGCAACATATTTGCCGTAGGTCTGCCATTATCGCCACCTTTACGTTGAATAGTTACCCTACCTAATTTTATTGAGCCTCTTGGCGAGATCTCAACATTTCCCTCGCTATAGTGTTGCAAAACATCATTAATATTTTTAAGCACCCAACGTGCATTATCCTGTATCTTTTGGGCAACAAGTACCCATTCGGCTGCAAACTCTCCTCGACCTCGAATAATATCAATAAGAACGAGCATTTTATTTTTCTTGAACCAATCTAAAATAAGGCTCTGTTCTTGTTGCGTAAATTCCGTCATAAACATTCGTTTTTTACTTTTTGTATCCGTCCTATAAGGTTTTCGTTCACCGGTAAAAAATTGCAATAAGGTTAAAATCTCTTCATTGAAATGCCACATTTCCTGATAATTTCTTACCCAACGTTTATCTATTTGATTAAAGCCACGTCTATTACTAACCAACTTCACTTGAATATTACGAATATCCACCGCACTTTGAGAAAAAATAAAAACTTGAACATTAACATCTGTTTTATAGCCACTTAATACAACTGCCTTGACCTTCTCTATTTTTGAGATATCAAAGCCCATAATTTGTAGCCATTTCTGGGCTTCACAACTGTTTTTCCAATTATTAAAACGATTGGCAACATCTTGTTCATTTTTAAAGCCATTTCGAGCGGTCTGAGAACCCAATTGAACCAAATCCATTTTATTTTCCTATACTTCGTAATAAATTCTCAGCCAACTTATGAATAACTGTTACCGTCATCGCATTCCCAGCTTGGGAAAGCACTTTGCTGTCGGGTAATTGATATTCAATCACTTTCTGTGCTGTTTCAATGGGAAAACCTTGTAAAAGTAATGCCTCATATCCGCTTAGTTTGCGTAGTTTTCCATTTTTTGTATATAAAATCCCGTGCCGTCCGGTACGCAAAGTGGGCGTTTTCCCTTGATACAATCGAAAATCAGATTGCCGCCAATCAATAACGTTGTAGTCCTGCTTCAAAATAGTATTAAGATCGATTTTCCCTTGATTATATTTATTAGTTAAATATTTTTTAAAAGTAAGATTATCCTTATCAAAAAAATAATTTCTTTCATCACTTAAATAATGTTCAATCGCCTTACATTCTACTTTTTCGGGAAATTTATAAGGTTGATGCTTAATATCTTTTCTAATACCAATAAAATAGATCCGCTCTCGCATTTGAGGTACACCATAAAATTGGCTATCTAGAACTTGATAATAAACATCATATCCTGTTTGTTCCAATAAAAATAAAATAGACTTCAGCGTTTTTCCTTTATTATGATTAACTAACCCTTTCACATTTTCTAAGATAAAATAAGGGATATTTTTCCAAGTTAATATATCAATCAAATGATAAATAATTTGCCCTCTTTCATCTTCAAACCCTTCTCGTTTCCCAACGATAGAGAATGCCTGACAAGGGAATCCCGCAAGCATAAGATCAAAATCAGGTAAAGTATCTATCTGAATTTTGGTTAAATCACCTAAATTATTTTTATCATTAAAAAAGAGTTGATAAGTTTTATCAGCAGCAGGATCAATCTCACTATGAGCAATACACTGCATACCATTTAATTCTAAGCCCAGTCGCCCGCCACCAATACCAGAGCAAAAATCGATAAATTTTAAGTTATTTCCCATACTCAATTACTTCTTCGTGCCACTGGATAATTCTCTTAATAAATCCTCACACCAATCAGGTAATAATTGTTCAAATTGTGTAATCATTTTTGATTTAAAAAGATGAAAAATAAGTATTGGCATTTCTGCTGAATTATCATAAATAAATATTTCATCACACAGTGGCAAAGCTAAAATTAAATTCTGCCTACTGATTTCATAGCGTTTACGAATTGTGGCTTCATCAATAAAATGGCCGCCTTTTCGCACTCTTGCAAGAGTCGATTCCATTGAAAATGAAACCTGATTTTTTAAGGCATACTTAAATAATTCAACGGCTTTTCTTCCTGCTTCAATATCTGCCAATCGTGGATTTTGTGGATTAATTTCCATCGCAATATGATCGGAATCAATCACCACTTGTACCCGATCTTGATTAAAAGAACGCAACGTACTTTTACCCGCCCCATTCGTACCGCAATAAAAAATGGCTAAATTATTTCGCATATTCAATTACTTCTTCGTGTCCATCAGGATAATGGCGCACAATATTTCCATTGGGACGCTGGAAGGTGAGAATTTCACGTTTTTTCTTATCTTCCATCCAAGGCTTAAAGCGAATGGCTAATTGCCATTGCTGTTCAATGATTTCTTCTTTTGTCATTGGTTTCATTATTTCTTCCTCCAACCTTAGCTCACTAATTTCATATCCAAATGCGGTATGCCATCTTCTAAATATTCCGTTGAAATGGCTTGGAAGCCGAAAGATTGATAAAAATTCCGCAAATAGGTTTGAGCTTGGATTAGCACGGGTTGAGTTGTCCAATGTTGTTGGCAATAAGCTAATGCTTGTTGCACCAATGCTTTAGCTAAGCCTTTGCCTCGTGCGTGCTGTGCGACTAACACTCTGCCAATATGCACACCGTCATCTTGTAGGATAATTCGGCAGTAGGCACAGATTTTTCCATCAAATTCTTGCCAAAAATGCACCGCACTTTTATCCCAGTGATCTACTTCTTGATAGACACATTGCTGTTCCACTACAAACACGGCGGTGCGTAATTGATAAATCGCAAACAATTCTTCTGTGCTAAGTTGGGCGAAAGATTTTGCAATCCACGACATCAGGCTTGCTCCGTGCTAAGTTGCCAGCCTAATTGGCGGTATTGTTTATAACGTTCACGGGCAATGGCTTTTTGTGCTTCATCGCTAGGAACAAAATCGATCACTTGGGTAAAACTTGCCACGAAATCAGGCACTTGAGCTTGTAAATTAATTAACAGATCACGGCGTTGTGCGTTACGTTTTCCCGCCCAGCTAATTTCAATGGGCGTGGCATATTGGGTGATTTCGCCCGATAAATTATGCGGCACAAACTCTTCTGGCTCTCTTGCCCATAGGGCTTCATCAAGGCGAAAAGCCTGTTCTTCACTTTCGCAGCTAATCAGCACTTTTTTGCCTAATCGCCAAGCTTGCGCAGCCAAATCACAAGCCAAGGTTTCCATTGCGGACAATGGCACTTTGGGTTGTGTTTTTTGTAGAATGTAAAACTGTGCTTGCTTTGCCATAAAACTGCGTCTTTTGCCTGTATGAAATCAAATTCTTAAACGTATAATTTTAACGAAAAATCCGCGAAATAGAAAACATTAATTTTTGCGCTATCAAAAAATTCAAAAAAATCTTACCGCTCTTTATGATCTATATCACAAAACAAAAAATTCGCCCTGCCCTTTACGTTCCATTCCTACTCCCAAAGTGTTAAACTCAAGGCGTTTTCTTATTATTAATTCAATCATTTGAGGTAACTAGAATGGAATTTCGTATTGAAAAAGACACTATGGGCGAAGTGAAAGTACCAGCTGATAAATACTGGGCGGCACAAACAGAACGTTCGCGCAACAATTTCAAAATTGGTCCTGCGGCTTCAATGCCCCACGAAATTATCGAGGCGTTTGGTTATTTGAAAAAAGCCGCTGCGTACGCAAACAATGAGCTAGGCGTATTGCCAGTGGAAAAACGCGATTTAATCGCGCAAGCCTGCGATGAAATTTTAGCCCATAAACTTGATGATCAATTCCCATTGGTGATTTGGCAAACGGGTTCAGGCACGCAATCTAATATGAATTTAAATGAAGTGATTGCTAACCGAGCACACGTTCTAAACGGCGGAAAATTAGGGGAAAAATCTATTATTCACCCGAATGATGATGTGAATAAATCTCAATCATCTAACGACACCTACCCAACCGCAATGCACATTGCCGCCTATAAAAAAGTGGTTGAAGTAACCATTCCTTGCATTGAACGTTTACAAAAAACCTTCGCTGCCAAAGCGGAAGCTTTCAAAGATGTGGTGAAAATCGGGCGTACTCACTTAATGGACGCCACGCCACTCACTCTTGGACAAGAATTTTCCGCTTATGCCGCACAATTAGATTTTGGTTTGCGTGCATTGAAAAACACCTTACCACACCTTGCACAGCTTGCACTAGGTGGCACGGCAGTCGGCACGGGCTTGAATACGCCAAAAGGCTATGATGTAAAAGTGGCGGAATATATCGCAAAATTCACAGGTTTGCCATTCATTACCGCTGAAAATAAATTTGAAGCTTTGGCAACACACGATGCCATTGTGGAAACCCACGGTGCGTTAAAACAATTAGCGATGTCATTGTTCAAAATTGCCAACGATATTCGTTTATTAGCCTCAGGCCCGCGTTCAGGAATTGGTGAGATCTTAATCCCAGAAAACGAGCCGGGTTCATCAATTATGCCGGGTAAAGTGAACCCAACGCAGTGCGAAGCCCTCACAATGGTTTGTGCACAAGTGCTAGGCAACGACACCACCATTTCCTTTGCGGGCTCACAAGGGCACTTCCAACTTAACGTATTCAAACCTGTGATGGCGTACAACTTCTTGCAATCTGCCCAATTATTAGCGGACGCTTGTATATCATTCGATGAGCATTGTGCAAGTGGTATTGAACCAAATCACCCACGCATTAAGCAACAACTTGAAAATTCCTTAATGTTGGTAACGGCATTAAATACTCATATCGGTTATGAAAATGCGGCGAAAATCGCGAAAACTGCACATAAAAATGGCACAACATTAAGAGAAGAAGCCATTAATCTTGGTTTGGTTACCCCTGAGCAATTTGACGAATGGGTACGTCCTAAAGATATGGTGGGCAGTTTGAAATAAGGCTAATTTTAGCATTCAATCTAAATGTAAAATGTTGGTGAGGGATATTCTTTACCAACATTTTTTCTATTTTTATTAGCAAAATCAATTAAACAAGCCGTTCTGGCTAAATTTTCCTTTTTGATAAAAAACAATCCTTGACAAACCTCCCTTGTACTAGTTTAATAGTACACAATTATTTTATGCAACAAAGGAATTCTGATGACAACGCCTTTCCTCCACGTTTTTTTGCAAGAAGTGGGTTATCACAACGATCCCACTGCAGTATTTGCAACTTTGTGCCAAGATCAAAAAAACACATTGTTACTTGAATCCGCTGAAATCAGCAGTAAAAATAGCTTAAAAAGTCTATTATTAATCAATGCGGCGTTAAAAATCAGTTGCTTAGGACAATGTGTTACCTTTACGGCGTTAAATGAAAATGGTGTGGCGTTGCTCCCTCTCATTCAACAAAAATTGCAACCCATTACACAACGCATTTCATTACAACATAATCAGCTCATTACAGAATTTGCTCCACTTAGTCATAATCTTGATGAGGACAGCAAATTGCAAGCACCGACCATTTTTGACGGCTTGCGTTGCTTAACGGATCTTTATAAAACAAGGGATACGCCGATTTTTTTAGGCGGTTTGTTCGCCTATGATTTAGTGGCGAATTTTATTCCAATGGAAAACATTACACTGCAAGATGACGGTTTAACCTGCCCCGACTATGTTTTCTATCTCGCGGAACAGTTGCTCATTCTCGATCATCAGCAACAGCAAGCTCAGCTTCACAGCTTTTGTTTTAGCGAAAATGCACTCAGTGCAGTAAAACAAAGTGCGGTGCAAATTACGCAAAAATTACAAAAAATCGAACCGCACTTAACCATTCAGCCCGCTTCAACAGAAGTGAATGTCAATATTGAAGACACACCATTCAAAGCCATTATTAAACATTTAAAGCACCACATTAATATTGGCGATGTGTTTCAAATTGTGCCATCTCGCCGTTTTTCGATGGCTTGCCCAAACCCGCTGGCGACCTATCGTCACCTCAAGGTGAATAATCCAAGCCCTTATATGTTCTATATGCAAGATGAAGATTTCACCCTATTTGGAGCATCGCCAGAAAGTGCGTTGAAATATAGCCAAGATTCTCGCCAGTTGGAAATTTACCCGATTGCGGGTTCTCGCCCACGCGGTTTTGACGCTCAAGGCAATATTGATCCTGAATTGGACGCACGCTTAGAGCTAGAATTGCGTTTAGACAAAAAAGAGCTGGCGGAACATTTAATGCTGGTGGATTTAGCCCGTAATGACATCGCACGCGTGTGCCAAAGCGGTACGCGTCAAGTGAAAGATTTAATGCAAGTGGATCGCTATTCCCACATTATGCACTTGGTTTCTCGTGTGGTCGGAAAACTTCGCCCTGAACTTGATGCTCTACACGCCTACCAAGCCTGTATGAATATGGGGACGCTCACGGGCGCACCGAAAATCAAAGCGATGCAACTCATCTATCAAGTGGAGCAACAAAAACGCCACAGCTATGGCGGTGCAGTGGGCTATCTCTCATCAGACGGCAATTTTGACACCTGCATTGTGATCCGCTCGGCTTTCGTACAAAAAGACGTGGCTTATATCCAAGCGGGCTGTGGTGAAGTGCTAGATTCCGATCCGCAAATGGAAGCCGATGAAACCCGCCACAAAGCTCGTGCGGTGATCCACGCCATTATGCAAACCAACCAGCTTGCTCAATAAGGAAAGATTATGGCAAATATTGTATTTTTAGATAATTTCGATTCCTTCACTTATAACTTGGTGGATCAATTCCGCACGCTCGGACACCAAGTGCAAATTTACCGTAACGATTGCGACATTGAGCTAGTGGAAAAAATGGCATTGCAACCCAACAGCATTCTTGCTCTTTCTCCGGGGCCGGGTAATCCGCAAGAAGCGGGCATTTTGCTCCCGCTCATTCAACGCCTAAAAGGAAAAGTACCGATGATCGGCATCTGTTTAGGGCATCAAGCCCTGATCGAAGCCTTTGGCGGTGATGTGGTGCATTCTGGTGAAGTGCTACACGGCAAAGTTTCTAACATTCAACACGATGAACAAGCAATGTTTAACGGCTTGAGCAACCCAATGCCCGTGGCACGTTACCATTCCTTAATAGGGGAAAATTTGCCCGATGAATTTGTGGTGAACGCCGAATATAACGGCATTATTATGGCAATTCGCCACAAAACCCTGCCGATTTGTGGTTTTCAATTTCACCCAGAAAGCATTCTTACCGTGCAAGGGGGGAAATTGTTAGAAAACTCGGTAAATTGGTTGCTTCACCGCGATTAAGGATAAAGCGATGATTATTGTGTATGGATTAAAAGAACGCCTTACCGCACGCAAAGCGCAACTGGCAGAGATTATTTACCATTGCCTAAACTTAGAAATGGACATTCCTGCAGGCAAACATTTTATTTATTTCCAAGGCGCAGACGCGGACGATTTGTATCTCCCAAGCGGCCGCAGCCAAGATTTCACCGCCATTGAAATTAATTTAATGCAAGGGCGTACAGAATTTACCAAAAAACGTTTAATAAAAATGCTATTTTGCGAACTTGAAAATAAACTCAATCTCGCCCCGATTGACGTGGAAATCACCATCAAAGAGCAACCTGCCCACTGCTGGGGATTTCGCGGAATGACAGGTGATGAGGCCAAAGATCTCAGCTACAGCATTTATCGTTAAATTTAAGAAAAAAGCACCGCACTTATGCTTTAATAAAAAGAAAAGGAATACCCTATGCAAACAGAACAACTTCTTAACCAACTTTTTGAGAAACAACCTTTAACTCAAGCCCAAGCGGAAACCCTGTTCAATACGGTGTTGCAAGGGGAATTGAGCAATGAACAATTGGCCGCTGCCTTAATCGCATTAAAATTACGTGGCGAAACGGCGGAAGAAATCAGCGGTGCGGTTAATGCCGTACTCGCCAATGCCAATAGCTTCCCAACACCTGATTATGTCTTTGCGGATATTGTTGGCACAGGCGGTGATGGGGCAAACACCATTAATATTTCCACCGCCTCCGCCATTGTTGGCGCAGCTTGTGGTTTAAAAGTAGCGAAACACGGCAACCGTAGCGTATCAAGCAAAACAGGCACAAGCGATGTATTAAGTGCTTTAGGGGTAAATATCAATATCAGTGCCGAACAAGCACGCCAAGCCCTTGATGAAATTGGCATTTGCTTTTTATTTGCGCAGCAATATCACCCTGGCTTTAAGCACGCCGTGCCAGTTCGCCAAGCGCTAAAAACACGCACTATTTTCAATATTTTAGGGCCATTGTGTAACCCAGCTCGCCCGAAACACCAATTATTAGGCGTGTATTCCCCCGATCTCATTGCTCCTTATGCTGAAACCGCCATGCGTTTAGGGCATAAACACAGCATTGTGGTACACGGTGCTGGCTTAGATGAAGTGGCGATTCACGGCAAAACAGAAGTAGCGGAAATTCGTGATAGTAAAATTGAACGTTACAGCCTAAGCCCTTATGATTTCGGCTTTGAGCCGCAACCATTAGAAAGCCTGCGTGGCGGCGAACCTGAAGAAAATGCAAAAATTTTGACCGCACTTTTACAAGGCAACGGCAAGCCAGAACACGCCCAAGCCGTAGCAATGAACACCGCGCTATTAATGAAATTATTCGGCTATGAAGATCTCAAACATAACGCCGAAAAAGTGCTTGATGTGCTTGCCACGGGCAAAGCCTTTGAAACCTTAGTCGCATTGCGTGTGGTAGAATAAAAAAGAGAAAACACAATGAATATCAACAACCAAACTCCAACGATTTTACAGAAAATCGTGCAAGATAAAATGCAATGGGTGGCGGAGAAATCCCAAGCCTTCCCATTGCAGGATTTTGAAAAAAACATTGAAAAATCCGACCGCTCTTTTTATCAGGCATTGGCACAAGGCACACACCAACGCCCCGCTTATATTTTGGAATGTAAAAAAGCTTCGCCCTCTAAAGGTTTGATTCGTGCGGATTTTAACCTTGATGAAATCGCCCAAGTGTATAAAGATTATGCGGCAGCCATTTCCGTGCTGACGGACGAAAAATATTTCCAAGGGGATTTTACTTACATTCAACAAGTGCGTAATCAGGTGAGCCAGCCCGTGCTGTGCAAAGATTTTATGATAAGCCCTTATCAGGTGTATCTGGCGCGTTATCACCAAGCGGATGCTATTTTGCTAATGCTTTCCGTGTTGGACGATGACACCTATGTGCAACTGGCAGATTTAGCCCACGAATTAGGAATGGGCGTGCTAACGGAAACCTCCAATCAGCAAGAATTAGAACGTGCCATTGCTTTGGGGGCGAAAGTGATTGGCATCAATAACCGTGATTTACACGATCTTTCTGTGGATCTTGGGCGCACGCCACCGCTTGCGAGTCAAATTCCTGCCGATCGCATTGTGATTAGTGAATCGGGCATTTATTCTCATCAACAAGTTCAGCAATTAAAACCTTATGTAAGCGGCTTTTTAATCGGCAGCAGCCTGATGGGCAGCGATGATTTGAATAATGCGGTAAGAGCGGTGATTTTTGGCGAAAATAAAGTGTGCGGTTTAACTCGTCCGCAAGATGTGCAAGCGGTGTACAACCAAGGCGCGTTATATGGCGGATTGATTTTTGCTGAAAGCTCAAAACGCAAACTTTCGTTACGCCAAGCACAGGAACTTGTGACGCAAGCACCGTTGCGTTTTGTGGGTGTGTTTCAAAATCAAGAAATTGATTTTATTGTAAAAATTGCCACTCAACTTAACCTTTTTGCGGTGCAGTTACACGGTAGTGAAAATGCGGAATTTATCGCACAACTTCGCTCACAGCTACCTGCCCAATGTCAAATTTGGCAAGCTGTTTCTGTTCCCTTAGAAAAACAAAGTGCGGTGCAAATTGAGCCAATTTCTCAGGTTGATCGCTATGTGTTAGATAGCCAGCTCGCCCAGCAACAAGGCGGCACAGGGCAAGCCTTTGACTGGTCACTCATTCCTGCGGAAATCAAAAACAACGCAATGCTCGCGGGCGGTATAAACTCAGAAAACATTGATCTTGCCCTCGCTCAACATTGTTTGGGCTTGGATATTAACTCTGGGGCGGAAAGCAGTGCAGGCGTGAAAGATGAAAGCAAGCTCACCCAATTATTTACCCAAATTTTAGATTATTAAGGAAAGATGATGTCAGAAACCCAACTCAACCCTTATTTTAGTGAATTTGGCGGAATGTATGTACCAGAAATCCTCGTGCCAGTGCTAAAACAACTGGAGCAGGCTTTTGTGGACGCACAATCCGATCCCGAATTTCAAGCCGAATTTCAAGATTTACTCAAAAACTACGCGGGTCGCCCAACGGCATTGACCCTGTGCCGTAATCTCACCAAAGGTACAAAAACCAAACTTTACCTAAAACGGGAAGATTTATTGCACGGCGGTGCACACAAAACCAACCAAGTGTTAGGGCAAATTTTGCTCGCTAAACGAATGGGTAAAACCCGTATTATTGCCGAAACGGGGGCGGGTCAGCACGGGGTTGCCACCGCACTTGCTTGTGCAATGTTGGATATGCCTTGTCGGATTTATATGGGGGCGAAAGATGTGGAACGCCAATCGCCAAACGTGTTCCGTATGCGTCTAATGGGGGCGGAAGTCGTGTCGGTGGAGAAAGGATCTTGCTCGCTGAAAGACGCTTGTTGCGAGGCGATGCGGGATTGGTCAGCCAATTACGACACCACGCATTATTTACTTGGCACGGCGGCAGGGCCTCACCCTTTCCCAACTATCGTGCGTGAGTTCCAAAAGATGATCGGGGAAGAAACCAAACGTCAAATTTTGGAAAAAGAGGGGCGTTTGCCTGATGTGATTATCGCGGCGGTGGGCGGTGGCTCAAATGCTATCGGAATGTTTGCGGATTTTATTGATGAGGCGAATGTACGTTTAATCGGCATTGAGCCAGCGGGCAAAGGCATTGCCACAGGGCAGCACGGTGCGCCACTTCGCCACGGCAAAGTGGGTATTTATTTCGGAATGAAATCGCCGATTATGCAAACGGAAGACGGACAAATTGAAGAGTCTTACAGCATTTCCGCGGGCTTAGATTTTCCTTCTGTAGGGCCACAACACGCCCATTTGCACGCTATCGGACGTGCGGAATATGAAAGCATTACAGACGATGAAGCCCTTGACGCATTCCAAGCACTGGCAAAACACGAGGGCATTATCCCCGCGTTGGAAAGCTCGCACGCCTTAGCCTATGCGTTGAAATTAATCCAACAAAATCTAGAAAAAGAGCAACTCATTGTCGTGAATTTATCGGGACGCGGTGATAAAGATATTTTCACTGTGGACAAAATCTTGACTGAAAAGGGGAAAATCTAATGAGCCGTTTTGAAACCTTATTCACCCAACTGAATGCCAAAAACGAAGGTGCATTTGTGCCGTTCGTCACCCTATGCGATCCTGATTTAAACCGTTCTTTCGAGATTATTTGTACCCTTGTGGATAACGGTGCGGACGCGTTAGAACTCGGCTTTCCTTTTTCTGATCCCTTATTAGACGGGCCTGTGATCCAAGCAGCAAATAACCGTGCACTAAACGCGGGTTATAGCACGGCGGAAAGTTTTGCCTTGCTAGCTAAAGCGCGGTCGAAATATCCCGAAATTCCAATCAGCTTATTACTTTGTGCTAATTTGATTTATGCACAAGGGTTAGACTCGTTCTATCAACGCTGTGCGGAAGTGGGCGTGGATGCGGTATTAGTGGCAGATATTCCCCTACTCGCCGCCGAGCCTTATATTCGTGCGGCAAAAAAACACGGCGTACAACCCGTTTTCATTTGCCCACCGAATGCCGATGATGCCACCATTCAAGGCGTTGCCCAACACAGCGAAGGCTACACTTATTTAGTGTCCCGCGCAGGCGTAACCAGTGCTGAAAACCAAAGCCACGCAGCGAATTTAGATACGCTAGTAGAACAACTTAAAGCCCACCAAGCGCCGCCAATCCTGCAAGGCTTCGGCATCGCCCAACCGCAACAAGTGAAAGAGGCATTACAGCTTGGTGCAGCGGGTGCGATTTCAGGCTCTGCCACCGTTAAAATCATTGAGCGAAATTTGCATAATCACCCACAATGTTTGGCAGAACTGGCTGAGTTTGTGCAAAAAATGAAAGGGGCAACACAATAAAGGCAATGTTATTTCGCTATAATAATGATAAGCCTTACTTTGTATTAAAAATTGGGCGTAGCCAATATTATTCTTCGCAAGAAAGTGCTAAAAACGGCATTAAATCGGTGATGAATAACGCGGCTACTACACAAATCAAAGACATCACGGCTTAATTGATAAAAAAGCGAGGGTTTCTCGCTTTTTCTCTAAAAATATATCCATATCTTATATAAAAACTTCAACCATTATCACCATCTTATGGGAACATTGTTTTGCTCCCCCCTTGCAAAGTGCGGTAAAAAATTGCATAGTTTTTTACGATAAACCACGATGAATCCACAAAGGGGGAAACAATGGAAAAGACAATATTTATCGGGCTTGGGGTGGCTGGCAATTTTGCGGGGCATTTGGAGCAAGCGGGGGAAGCGAAAGATTTTGAGCAGGTGGAAACGCAGGAACGCCATCAGCCGAAAGCGATTTTTCCGTTTTATGTGCCAGCGGCGGCGGAAGATTTGGGGGATTATGCCTTTTTGGCAGTAAATCCTTTAAGTGCGGATCGCATTGTGTTCCCGCGTGAGGGGGCGGATAATTTGCAAATTGAGCCTGAAATCGCCTTGCTTTGTGAGGTGCAATATTCTGGCGAAAAAGTTACCGCACTTTTACCACAGGCTTTCGCCGCCTATAACGACTGCTCTATCCGCCGTCCGAATGCGAATAAAATTTGCGAGAAGAAAAATTGGGGTGCGGCAACCAAAGGGCTGGCGGCAAAAACCATTCCGCTCACCCGTTTTGATTTAGGCAGTGAAATAGATGATTATCGCATCGCTTGCTTCCATAAGCGTAATGACGTGCTGAATGCCTATGGCGTGGATAGCCCTGCCTTGGGATACAGCTACTTTCATCAAAAATTACTGGATTGGATTGTGGGGCAAATGAATCATCAGCCTGATTTTGGCCCGATGAATAATATTGCTGAATTATTGCAAAAAGCCCATTACCCAACTCAAGCCATTATCAGCATTGGGGCGACCCGTTACACGGAATTTGGCACGAGCCATTTTCTACAGCCCGATGATGTGAGCATTGTGGCAGTGTATAACGGCAAAAAATACACGCCCCAACAGATTGAGCAAATGGCGATGGAAGAACAGTTTGCAGAGGACATTTCCGCCCTTGTACAAAAAGTGGTTTAAATGAGAAAGGGGAAATTTCCCCTTTATTTTTGCGATCATTTTTGCGATCGTTGCCGCAATGACACTTCTCCACCATTGAATTTGATCACGCCCCGTGCCGTTTCCAGTAACAAATGCCCCTCGCGATCAATGCCGCGTTCAATGCCGTCAAGGGCTTCTTTTTCGCTTATCATACTCACGGGCTTGCCGAAAAATGCGTCCCACTCTGTCCAACGCTGATAAAAACTCACCATTCCTCGTTGTTCAAATTGAGCGAGGTAATGATAAAGCCGATTGACAAGGGCGATGATGATCTCATCGCGATCAAAGTGCGATACGATTTCTTTCAGTTCTGCCCACGGCTGATCGATGCTCGCCTGCTTAGGCAAGGAAAGATTAATGCCGATGCCAATAATCAAATTCAGCAAGCCGTTTTTATGATTAGCAATTTCCACCAACACGCCTGCTAATTTTCGCCCGTTCAGCAACACATCATTGGGCCACTTCAGCCCAATTCCCTCTGCCCCAAAAGATTGCAAGGTTTCCGCAATCGCCAACCCAACCACAAGGCTCAGTCCATTCAGTGAAATATGTGGCGGAAGTGTCCAATAAGCACTTAAAATAATTTGCCCTGCAAAGGGGGAAAGCCATTGCCGTCCCCGCCGCCCTCGCCCTGCGAATTGATATTCCGCCAAACACAGATCCCCTTGTTTTAATTGATCAATTTGCTCAAGCAAATATTGATTGGTGGAGTGAATCACCGGTTTCACCACCGCTTGATAAGGGGCAATGCCTTGATTAATTTTTTGTGCGGAAAGTAGCGGTAGCTCAGGCTGTAATTGAATATCATCGCCATTGGTTTGGATCTTGATCCCCAATTCCCTCAACGCCTGAATATACTGGCTGAGCTGGTGATCGTTCAAACCTAAAAGTGCGGTCATTTTTTGACGTGTTTTTTTCTCGCCATCCGCCAATTCGACTAAAAAATGAAACATTTTATTTTTCCTAATTTTCGTTCAGATAGACGACAATGAATTTTTTTAAAATAAAAAATATTTGCAATTCGCCATTTTCAAATAAGCATAAACTCTGTATAATCCCGCCGCAATATTTTTTAACATTAACCTTGGGATTTTCCCCCTTTAAAGAGAGATATTGCTATGCTACGAGTTATCAAAGAAGCCCTCACATTCGATGATGTGCTACTTGTTCCCGCTCATTCTACCGTGTTGCCAAACACTGCCAATTTATCCACCCAGCTCACCAAAACCATTCGCTTGAACATCCCGATGCTTTCTGCCGCGATGGATACCGTTACCGAAGCAAAATTAGCGATTTCTCTCGCACAAGAGGGCGGGATCGGCTTTATCCATAAAAATATGAGCATTGAACGCCAAGCGGATCGCGTTCGCAAAGTGAAAAAATTTGAAAGTGGCATTGTGTCTGAGCCTGTTACCGTTTCCCCAGATTTAACCTTAGCGGAACTGGCGGAATTAGTGAAGAAAAACGGCTTTGCGGGCTACCCTGTGGTAGATAAAGAAAGCAATCTCGTTGGTATTATCACAGGTCGCGATACCCGTTTTGTGAAAGATTTGTCACAAACCGTCGAAAAAATGATGACCCCGAAAGATCGCCTTGTTACCGTAAAAGAAGGCACTTCACGCGAGGCGATTTTAGAATTAATGCACAACCACCGCGTAGAAAAAGTGCTAGTGGTTGATGACGCGTTCAAATTAAAAGGAATGATCACCGTTAAAGATTTCCAAAAAGCGGAGCAAAAACCGAACGCTTGTAAAGACGAATTTGGGCGTTTGCGTGTAGGTGCGGCTGTGGGAGCAGGGGCAGGCAATGAAGAACGCATTGAAGCCTTAGTGCAAGCTGGCGTGGACGTGCTATTGATCGACTCTTCCCACGGGCATTCTGAGGGCGTGTTGCAACGCGTGCGTGAAACCCGTGCGAAATATCCTGATTTGCCAATTATTGCCGGCAATGTGGCGACTGCGGAAGGTGCGATCGCCCTTGCGGACGCAGGAGCAAGTGCGGTGAAAATCGGCATTGGCCCAGGTTCGATTTGTACCACGCGTATTGTAACGGGCGTGGGCGTACCCCAAATCACAGCCATTGCTGACGCGGCAGAAGCGTTAAAAGATCGCGGAATCCCAGTGATCGCTGATGGAGGGATCCGCTATTCAGGCGACATCGCCAAAGCCATCGCCGCGGGGGCAAGCTGTGTAATGGTGGGATCGATGTTCGCAGGGACAGAAGAAGCCCCAGGTGAAATCGAGCTTTACCAAGGCAGAGCGTTCAAATCTTATCGCGGAATGGGATCATTAGGGGCAATGAGCAAAGGCTCATCAGATCGCT
This sequence comes from Avibacterium paragallinarum, assembly GCF_011765605.1. NCBI lineage: Bacteria > Pseudomonadati > Pseudomonadota > Gammaproteobacteria > Pasteurellales > Pasteurellaceae > Avibacterium > Avibacterium paragallinarum. The sequence continues at coordinate 467,183 of NZ_CP050316.1, read as the reverse complement.
ACTTCCAAAGCGACAACGCCGCCGACAAACTCGTGCCAGAGGGCATCGAAGGACGCATTCCATACAAAGGCTACTTAAAAGAAATTATCCACCAACAAATGGGTGGCTTGCGTTCTTGTATGGGCTTAACGGGCTGTGCCACCATTGAAGATCTCCGCACCAAAGCCCAATTCGTGCGAATCAGCGGCGCTGGCATCAAAGAAAGCCACGTCCACGATGTAACCATTACGAAAGAAGCACCGAATTATCGTATGGGATAATAATCTTTCAAATAAGCTCTATTTATTTTAAATAGAGCTTATTTTCTCTTAAATTATCATTATTTATTTTAATAGGAATTCAAAATTTTTGATTATTTTTTATCACATTGTTCAGGATCATAATCTTAAATTTAAGTAATCTAGTAAACTAATACTAAATTGTGCTATTAATACTCGGAAGGAATCAATATTATGTTTAATCGAAAATATAACAAAAGAGATAACAAAAAAATGATTATTTATTTCGATGTTGCAACATTACCTTCACTAAATATGATATTTGATCTATTAAAACAGAAAGAAAATAATGAAATTGAAAGAATTGTTGGATTTTCTAGATTTGAACTAGATGAAACAATCCTAAAACACTTCCCTGATAATAAAATATCTTTCCATAAAGTTGATTTAGATAGTAAGTTAGAATTATTTGCTAAAAAGATATTAGAAATTATCAAAAACTCCCCAACTAAATACGCATTAACCATACATACAAATCTTTGCCATTCATTAGTTATTATTCCAAAACTAATGTCTATACTTAACTTAGTAAAACATAAATATTATATAGAGCAGCTCTATTTATATGATGATGGTTCATCTGATTATCTTGATCTTTATAATCAAAGAGAAAACAATCTCGCTTTACTATTTAAAACAGCGAAGAAAAATACATCATTAAGACTTAAACAAGAAATAATTTATTATTTCCCACGCGTACATCCATATAGACTTATCTATAAGGTTATAAGAAAGTTTAAATTTTTACGTAAATACTTTCATTTTACCTATTTAAATAAATATACTTGGCATACTCTCTTTCCAACAAAATATATTGTTCTATGTCCAGAGTATTTTGAAACAGATAAGAAAATGTCTTATGTAAATAAGGAATTAGAAAAACATTTCACCAAAATGAATTTTCAACAATTTCACACTTTAACTTCTGAGAATAAGTCGTTATTTCTGCATTTTATTAATATTGATAGCCAACAATTACATACCTTAGCTAGAACATTAAAACAAAAAAATACTCTTATTTTAACTGGAACAACGACTTGGAAAGATGAACGTTTAGAATTTGCAAAATTACAAGCTAATTTATTAAAGAATCTCATTGACACTAATTTTAAAAACTATCATATCTTATTTAAAGGTCACCCTGCAGCAACAGATATCAATACTTTTATCATAGATACACTAAAAATAGAAAGTATTCCTGAGAATATTCCTTTAGAAATATTAATCATCTTAGATCTATTACCAGATACTATTTGTGGAATGCCTAGTTCTATTTACTTTTCTTTACCTAAAGAAAAAGTTGGAAAACTTATCTTCCTAGAAAATAAGTACATTGAAAATACTAATCCAGAAAAACTGACTAAATTTGAGAAATTAATCTCAGTTATTCTTAAAATTAATACTAATAAATCAATAGAGCTATTGAAAAACAAGCAAAATGCTATAAAATAGAAACGCGAAGAATATTTATGGCATCTTATGTTGATGGAGGGAAAATAATTATATGAGGAAAATAATTACATTTTTTAGCCTTTTCTTTTCTATATCAGCTTGGTGCCAAAAAATGGAAATCTATTTGGACTATGCCTCCCTTCCATCCCTAAATATGATTCTAAACCTCGTCGAAAATAAAAATAATGAGAAAGTTGAAAGAATCATAGGCTTTAAACGATTTGACTTTAACAAAGAAATTTTAAACTCGTTTTCTAAAGAACGTATAGAATTCAGTAAAGTATCTATTCTTGATATTAAAGAATTTTCTGATAAGCTTTATTTGAACATCGAGAAAAGTGATACTCCCGTAGATCTAATAATTCATACAAACTTAGATCACTCTGTAAGAAGCTTATTATCGATTTTTAAGACATTATCTCCTCTATCTCATAAAATAAACATTGAAAAGCTCTATTTATATGATGATGGTTCAGGAAATTATGTTGATCTTTATCAACATCGGCAAGAAAATATTTCTGCAATTCTCATTGAAGCACAAAAGAAGTTAAAAGATGCATTAGAAAATCGTGAAACAGATGCGGATAAACTACATTCACTAACAAGATATACTTGGCATAAAATTTTTCCGACGGAATATATTTTGTTGCGTCCTGATTATCTCGATATTGATGAAAAGATGCAACCGCTAAAACATTTCCTTTCAGATACGATTGTATCTATGGATTTATCTCGCTTTAGCCATTTCTCTAAAAAGCAGAAAGAACTCTTTTTAAAAATTACTCATTTTGACCAAAATATTTTTAATGAATTAAATATAGGAACTAAAAATAAAGAATATAAAACTTTTATTTTTACTGGAACAACTACTTGGGAAAAAGATAAGGAAAAACGATTAAATAATGCCAAATTACAAACTGAGATACTTGAGAGTTTTATAAAACCAAATGGAAAGTTCTATTTAGGTGATGATATAAAAATCTTTTTTAAAGGCCATCCGAAAGGGGATGATATTAATGATTATATTATCAGTAAAACAGGTGCAGAGAAAATCCCAGCAAATATTCCTTTTGAAGTATTAATGATGACGAATTCATTACCCGATTATGTTGGAGGAATTATGAGTACTGTCTATTTTTCTCTCTCTCCCAAAAATATCGATAAAGTGATTTTTCTTGGTTCAGAAAAAATCAAAAATGAAAATGATGCAAAATCCCAAACTTTATCAAAACTAATGTTAATGCTTAATGTAATTACACCTGAACAAATTTTTTTGAAGAGATGCCAAACCCAATCAACTTTTGAAAGCTTTTCGATAGTTTCTAAATACAATAATATTAAGGTACACAATGAACAACATTCACAACCATAAAATTTTAATCTTAGACTTTGGTTCGCAATACACCCAACTTATCGCTCGCCGTGTGCGGGAAATTGGGGTGTATTGTGAGCTGTGGGCTTGGGACGTTACGGAAGAACAAATCCGTGAATTTAATCCAACGGGGATTATTCTTTCAGGCGGGCCTGAAAGCACCACCGAAGAAAACAGCCCACGCGCGCCTGAATATGTGTTTAACGCGGGCGTGCCTGTGTTGGGCATTTGTTACGGAATGCAAACAATGGCAATGCAGCTTGGCGGTTTAACCGAAACTTCCGATCACCGCGAATTTGGCTATGCCTCTGTTTTGCTTGAAAATACCACCGCACTTTTCGCGGGCTTAGATGATGGCGATCATAAGTTAGATGTTTGGATGAGCCACGGCGATAAAGTTACCCAATTACCACCGCACTTTCAAATCACGGGGGTAACGCCAACTTGCCCGATTGCGGCAATGTCCGATGAAAGCCGTCATTTCTACGGCGTGCAATTCCACCCAGAAGTGACTCACACCAAGAGTGGCTTAGCCCTTTTAACCAATTTTGTGGTGAAGATTTGTGGCTGTGAACGTAACTGGACACCAGAAAATATTATCGAAGATGCCGTTGCTCGCATTAAAGCACAAGTGGGCGATGACGAAGTAATTCTTGGCTTATCTGGTGGCGTGGATTCCTCCGTTACCGCTTTATTATTGCACCGTGCTATCGGCAAAAATTTGCATTGTGTGTTTGTGGATAACGGTTTACTTCGCTTAAATGAAGCGGATCAAGTGATGGAAATGTTCGGCGATAAATTCGGTTTAAATATCATTCGTGTCGATGCGGAAGATCGCTTCCTTGACGCATTAAAAGGCATTGCAGATCCTGAAGCCAAACGCAAAATGATTGGCAAAGTGTTTGTTGATGTATTTGATGACGAATCGAAAAAACTCACGAACGTCAAATGGTTAGCACAAGGCACGATTTATCCTGACGTGATCGAATCTGCCGCGAGCAAAACGGGCAAAGCACACGTTATCAAATCTCACCACAATGTGGGCGGCTTGCCTGATTATATGAAACTCGGCTTAGTTGAACCATTACGCGAATTGTTCAAAGACGAAGTGCGTAAAATCGGCTTAGCCCTTGGTTTGCCTGCAGAAATGCTCAACCGCCACCCATTCCCAGGCCCAGGATTAGGCGTGCGTGTTCTCGGTGAAATCAAAAAAGAATACTGCGACTTGCTCCGCCGTGCCGACGCTATTTTTATTGAAGAGCTTTATAACTCAGGCTGGTATTACAAAGTTAGCCAAGCATTCACTGTCTTCCTGCCAGTGAAATCCGTTGGCGTAATGGGCGACGGTCGCAAATACGACTGGGTTGTTTCTCTCCGTGCGGTAGAAACCATTGATTTTATGACCGCACATTGGGCTCACCTGCCTTATGATTTACTCGGCAGAATTTCCAACCGCATTATCAACGAAGTCAATGGCATCTCCCGCGTGGTGTATGACGTCAGCGGAAAACCGCCAGCGACGATTGAATGGGAATAAAACCTCTGCTTTTCATCGCATAACATATTATTTCAAAAATAGCCAAAAGCCCTGTTATTACAGGGCTTTTCTATTTCACCTTATTTCACGCCGTTTCATATTAGTTTATTTTTTTTGTCGGTATTTTTGACGGCATAGCATTGCCAATACCGATAAAATGATAGAAAATACCGTCAATGTAATGACGGTGAAATTGACGTAAAATGCTAACAGATACAAAAATTAAATCTCTTAAACCTAAAGACAAAGTGTATAAAGTCGCAGATCGAGATGGACTTTATGTTTCCGTGTCAGTGACTGGGACTATCACTTTCCGCTATGACTATCGTATAAACGGCAGACGAGAAACGCTGACTATAGGCAAATACGGTGTTGATGGCATCAATCTTGCGGAAGCTCGTGAGCGTTTGATGATTGCTCGTAAACAAGTAAGTGAAGGGGTTTCACCTGCAAGACAAAAGCGTGCCGAACGTAATAAAATCCGCAATGCAGATCGTTTTTGTATTTTTGCGGAAAAATATCTTGCTGACGTCAAATTAGCTGACAGTACAAAAGCCTTACGTATTGCAACATACGAGCGAGATATTAAAGACACTTTTGGCAATAGGCTGATGGTTGAAATCACAACTGATGAAATTCGTCATCACTGTGAAAAAATCAAAGATCGCGGTGCTCCTTCTACGGCGATATTTGTCCGTGATCTCATTGCAAATATTTATCGCTATGCTATTCAACGCGGGCATAAATTTAGCAACCCTGCCGATGAGATTGCTAATTCATCCATTGCTGTATTCAAAAAACGAGAGCGTACATTAACTCCACGCGAAATTCATTTGTTCTTCAATGCTCTTGAAGAAACTCAATCGGACTTCGGTTTGAAAAAAGCGGTTAAATTCATTTTGTTAACCCTTGTACGAAAGGGCGAACTCATCAACGCTAAATGGGATGAAATCGATTTCAAAAATAAAGTCTGGACAATTCCCGCTGAAAGAATGAAAGCTAAACGTGCACATAACGTTTATTTGTCTGAACAATCCATTGATTTAATTGTAGCGTTTCAAATTTATTCAGAGGGTTCGCCATACTTGTTGCCAGGTCGAATAAATCGGCAAAAACCTATCGCCAATAGCTCTCTTAATCGAGTGATTGCCAACTGTATTCAATATATTAATCGCAACGAGCAGCTCATCGATGATTTTACCGTACACGATTTGCGTCGCACAGGATCCACCTTACTACACGAGATGGGATTCAATAGTGATTGGATTGAGAAAAGTTTAGCTCACGAGCAACAAGGTGTGCGTGCAGTTTATAATAAAGCTGAATATGCAGAACAAAGAAAAGAAATGTTGCAAGTGTGGGCTGATAAGGTGGATGAATGGATTAAAGGTAAGAATTTGTAAAAAAACCGCACCTTTCGATGCGGTTGCTCTGCTATTAAAGTCCCATTCTGCGACGCATTTTGAATGATTTCAGGCGACGCATTTTAGCTGCACCTGTATTAGCTCTGCGTTGTGCTTTGCGAATTGCTGTACGTTGTTTGGCGGTCAAACGAACCTTACCCGAAATGCGTTTATTAATACGCATTTTCTTGCCATTGCGGATAGCAAACACTTTTCTATAAGCGGCATCAGTGATTAATTCATCAGCCAATGCACCATCTAACACCGCTTCATTTTCTTCCGTTGAGAAAATTAATGCGTCCATCTCACCTTGCATTTCCTCTTCACCTTGTGGCAATTTGGTCAAGATAAATTCGTGAATATTGCGTGCAAGGTCATTGTCAAAATCATCTAATAGTGCCCCTGCATTTTCTTCAGAAACGCCTTTAGAAATTAAGTAATCATAGACCGCATTTAGTCCGATGGTAACAACCTCTTGCTCGTCATCGTCTAATTCTCCATCTTGATTATCATCTGCAACAGCGATCATCAACCCAAGCAGGCGATCACCAAATCCTTCGTTTTCTTCAAGATCCTCTTCATTAGTTTCACACCATTCATAGAAATAATTCAAGGCTTCTGAAGCAATTTGCTGTTCTTGGAAAAGTGCAAGTCTGTTATCGGGCTTATCTTCTTCCGCACCATCAAGAATCATTGCATTTTTATTTGCAACCATTGCGGTGGGTTTTCCTACCGCTTTTTTCGGGAGGCGTGATAAATGTAATAATTGCTCAAACATAATCTTTCCTTATCGAGTAATCGTTGATGTAATATGTATTTGGCGAACACAACCCTCTGGGCGAACACGCCAGCTGACCATCATTACGTCTGCAGGGCGTTGTTGATTTGGCATAATTTCTAGCTCATAAGCCTTGCCACCTAATTCACTGCTATTTACAAGCCACCCTGACGTTTTCGCGGCATCAAAATGCTGGGTGATCATTCGATATGCTGCTTTTATCGCCTCTTCCATCGGCATAAAGAGTAAAAATTCTCTTGCTATACGTGCAACATCTCGTTCAAGCGAGGTGATAATTTCAACAGAAGAAATTAAATTTAAGAAACTGGTTTCTTTTCCCGCTTTGGTAATGGCATCAGCAAAAACATAGCCACTACTACTTGAGAATGTTTGGAAAATAACAGGCGTAATTCCAGCCGCTGCTAAATCGGATAATTCCTCATTATCAGGCTTATAAAGTTGCTTCATTCCTTGTCGTTGAATTGGGAATTGACGACCCGCTACCGCGTATTGTTTGGCAGAGAAGCCAAGTGCATTTTGTACGGCATTACGCTGGCAAGATAAGGCACAGCGATAAGCACTCGTCCCAATTTTGACCCGACCACTTACCCCATTAGGATCATTACATTCCACAGGATGCCAGAGTAAGCTTAATAAATAGCTACTCAATCCCAATTGATTTACCCAAGCAATCGCTTGTTTTGGCGTAAAATGATTGGGCACATCAATCATTACTTGAATATTTTTATCAAATCCTAATTGTGCTAATGCAGCACAAAGTGCGGTAGAATTTGAGCCTAAACTTGAAATATAGACAAAATTGCTATCCGTATCTTTCAGCTGTTTTACTGCACTTTGGTATTGGAGTGCGGTGAAACTACTCACGCTCCCTTCACTAAATGGATATAGCACCTCTGTTACTTGAACGCGTTGAATGCCATTCTCATTTTTACCATAAGCAGCACAATCTTTCGGAATTACCGCACCTTGAGCTAAAACAAGTTCATAATCATCAAAGGCGTATTTCGCAATTTGTGCTTGCAAGCTATTTGGGTAGCCATCGTCATCAACAGAATCTAAGTCGATTGATCCCGTAAATTCATCAAGCACAGATTTATTTTTATCCATTACTTTTAACGTGATCATTTTGGCATCAACTGACTGGCTTCTTTCATCTTGCAATTCAGGTGCTGAAATAGAAAGTCGTATGCCATCATTAAAACAGCCGTGATGTTTTAATGCCAAAATGAAGGTATCACTAGGAACCTCATCGACCAATTCAACTTTTAACGCATAACGTCCACTAGGGCTATCAGGCTTTTTCACTACAATCCACTTGTTCTTTGCATCCGTTCCGACTAAGCGAGAAATCACCGCACGTTTTGCTCCCTTATTTAAGGCTTCAACAAGCTGAGTATGTGCATCATTCAGTGCATTAACTCGAATAGGCTCAGGACGACCGGTAATACGTAGGACATTTCCTTTATGTACTTCAAATGCTCGACCAATCGGACCGCGTGGTAATCGAGCTACTGCAGCAAATGTTTGATCTTCGACAGCATTAACCGCAAATCCCTCACTCTTGTCTAGCGTTGGATTAAGCTGTACACCGGGTTCGTGTCCTAAAGAACGACTAAAACTGGTTGCCATTGATTACTCCTTGTTGTTTTCTTCATCAGGTTTAACATCTTCATTTTGTTGATGCTTATCTCTTCGTTTACGTGATTTTTTGCTCTCTCCGGTTTCGTTTCTTTCAGTTTCAACAGTATGAGTTTCTTCAACTTCAGCTGTGTGAGCGTCTTCAACTGTATCAACCTCTTTTTCTGCAATAGAAAGTGAGATCGCTTTTTCAAAATCATTTGCTTTTGCCACCAATTCAATATCCGTAACGAATTGCATTAAATGACCAAATGTCGGAAATTCAACTTCTTGCTTTGTGATACCGCTTGCTTTTAAATTAGAGTCTAAAAACAGGCTCACCGAAGCCCCAACAACATCACGGGGCATATGGTTTTCTACAGTAATTTTTTGCGGGAAGTTAAATTCCCCACATTCTTGTTTTAAGATCGCTAATGCTTCATTTTCTTTTAGCATTGATCCAATAATTAAGAACATAGGGGAATCTCCTTATCAATTTGGGGTGTCTAACACATCAAGCAAAGCAACACTTGCCGCATACTCTGGCACGGGGTTTTGTTCTGCAAAGTTTTTACCCGTTACCCAATAGCCACCCTCAGGGCTTTCTGAATTTGGGTTAATGCGATCAATTTTTGGTGCACCCACTTCACCAAAAATAAATGGATTGAACGCTGGTTGTGCGGAATTAGCACCAATCAACAACATACGAGCGGCTTTCTTGCCACCACTTTCGGTGCGTTTACCTAAGCCTTTCGGTGTGTAATAAACTTCATACATTCCACCTAAGCGACCTAAGCGATAACTCCCTGGGCGTGCTGAAATATTAGATGATTCAAAATAATCCCCACCAAGTGCAGAAAGAATAGTACGAATGCGATCATCAACATAAATATGGGATACCCCGTGAGAGCCGTTACGATTTGCCATCTCTTGGCTAATCATATCGATTTTGCTTAATAAAATTTTGGCAATCTCTTCTTGAGATTTGCGTTTACCTGCTTCGTCCCAATCAAAGTCAAATTCATTCGCATTGTGGAATTTCGCAATGGTTGTCGCATCATTCAGGGCTTTATAAAGATGTTCTTGAGCAAATTGCATACGAATCATCATTGTCCCTTCTGTCGCGGGATCAATACCCATTTCTTGACTAAACTGACGTTCCGCTTCTGGAGTTACCACTACTTTTGAGCGGTAGGATTTTGCAAACATTGTATATTTATTTGCAATCGTTTTGACTGACGGCGTTGCCTCTTTAAATTTCACATCTTCCACGTTCAAATAACCGCGTGCTGCCACAACGGTATTTTCAGGCACGGCGGACGTAAACGCGACGGTAACTTCGCCAGTTTGAATTTTAACAGTGGCAGTAAAACTGTAATCCGTATCGCCAATTTTTACTGCCGCCGAAACCATTTCAGTATCAGATTTTGAATTTGTAGTTGTCGCCGCAACTAACCCATTTACCATAATTTGCGTACGACTAGGATAAAGCGGGATCACGGTAGCAGACTGATCGCATTGAGCAAAATCGGTCATTACTGAAGTAATTTTACCTGAGTAATTGGTTTTATCACTTGAAGTTAATGTATGTGTACGATCGGAAGTAATAAATGGATTACCACCACTTACACCATTTAATGATCCCCCAACATCATACATACCGGTTTTATTTCCCGCGTGATGAGAAATAATAATTAACGGTGCTTCACCCGTGTTTTTATCCCCTTGCAAATAATAGGCAAATGGCACACCCGCAAATAACACAGACTTAATCGCAATCAAGGCTTGGCGTGGCACCATCGCACGTGCTTCTGATGACATTGAATTTGATGTTGCAATCGCATCATCAAGATACACTTTTCCTTGTTCAAGTGCTGACGCAACTAAGTGTGAACCCGGTTTACATCCGTGTGCTTTTTCATAGGCATTAATGCCATCTAAAATCGCTTGTCGGATTTCCACCATTCCCACTTGATTGGCTTCCTTCCCATCATTAAACGAGCCTAATTTATCATTGATTTGCTCAACAGAATCTAACTGTAACGATGAAACATCATTCACATCAGCAAGTACACTATCCATTAACAACTGAGCTTCTTGGCAGCGTTTATCATCATAAAATGGCATATTTTGCCCTCCATAGTTTCATTAATTGACGTATTGAAATTACAAAGGGCAATGAATGAGAATTGAAGCCACTCTGCCTTTGTAAACAGCGTTACTTTACAAATGACTAGAAGAAAGAAATTTTCATTTTTCCTAATTTGACTACGAAATAAAGTGCAGTGGCGAATAGATAGGAAAAATACCGCTCTCCTAAAAAAATCAACCTTTATGCTAGAGGAATGAGCAAAAATACCCTACCTAAATTAATTCAAGATCATCGTTATGCCGCTTTTGTGAAACGGTACGCTTTCAATTTGCCTTTATTTGCGAAAGAAGTTTGCGGATTAGATCTCACTTATCAGCAAATTGATGTGATGGAGAGCGTACAGACACTCGGATCTCGTACTTCTATTTCATCTGGCCACGGCACGGGAAAGACAGCGAGCTTTGGGGTGATCGTACTTTGGCACTTAACTTGTTATTATAATTCGATCACGGCAGTTATAGCCCCAAAAGTAGAACAAGTACGAAAACAAGTATTTAAGGAAGTTGCGTTATCACTCAATCGAATGAAAAAAAGCAACTTTAGCTGGGTTGCTGAAGAAGTAGAACTCAATGCTACCGACATTAATATTAAGGGGGCGAAGCAATATTGGCACGTTCTTGCCAAAACGGCACCCAAAAATGAACCTGAAAACTTGGCGGGGTTGCACGGCGATTATCTTTTAGTCATCGCTGATGAAGCCTCTGGGATTGAAGATACCCACTTTGGCGTGCTGACAGGTTCACTCACTGATCGCCGAAACAGAATGGTGCTTGCCAGTCAGCCAACTCGAAATACGGGCTTTTTCTATGAAACCCATCATAAACTAAGCCGTGCTTTTGGTGGTGCGTGGAATAATCTTACACTCAATTCTGAACTTTCTCCCATTGTTAGCTATGAATTTTTACAAGAGAAGAAACGCCAGTACAGCAAAGAGCAATACGACATTAAAGTACGCGGATTATTTCCGAATAAATCCGATGGCTTTTTATTGGGGCGTAGTGAGGTTGAAGCGATCTTCGGACATAATCCATTAAATGGCTATCAAGATTGGGGCTATGTGATCCCTATTGATGTCGGAGGTGGGGATTTTCGCGATGACAGTGTAATGACCGTTGCACGTGTGTGGGGATTTGGAATGTATGGCGAAAATGCCCGCCGTGTTTATATTGAAGACATTCCCATTGTGCGTGATGATCAAGATACGGTGAATTTTGCAAGAGCGGTCGCCAGAAAATCTACAGATTATCAAAACGCTACCCTTGTCGTGGACTATGGCGGGCTAGGGGTAGGTTTCATTCATAACCTTAATGACCTTGGTGTGCCAAATATTGAAAAAGTGAAATGGGGAAATCTTTGTTTCCGTAAGGAATTAAAAGAGAGTTTTTATAATTTACGTGCACAGTCGATCGTTTCTCTTGCCAGAGCCATTCAAGAAAAACGCTTTGGTATTAGTGCAGCGGTTGCGGATCGTTATGGCATACGCATCATTAATGAATTAACTCGCATACCTTACAATTATGATAATAAAGCCCGCTACCAAATTATGAGTAAACCCGATATGAAAGCTCAAGGCATACCCTCGCCTGATATTGGCGATACGTTTGCCTTTGCGTTCCTTGAAAGCACGCATTATATTGCGGCAGAAATTGGTGAGCAAACAGAAATAGATCGCCGCTGGTCGGATAAAATCGCTCAAAGTTTAGCAGGACTTGATAACTACCTCTAAAAAAGTGCGGTCAAAAAAGACCGCACTTTGTGACTAGACAACCGAATTTGCTGTAATCTTCGCATTATTGAGATCTTCACGATAAGCTTCGACAAGCCAATCCCAAGCCTGCTTATGAATGATCCAGCTGTTGGCGGGTAAGACGGCGAACTGCTCATCATTAAATTGTTTGAAGAATTGTCCATCACCTTTCTGATTAAAGGATTTGTCTTTCTTCAGCCACGCAATGGCATAAGTAGGATCAAGTTCATCACGTTTTAATACACTGTTTACACTGTTACGGAATTTATTCCCGTTACTGTCTTGATATTTCAACGTATTGCCCGAAACAACCAGATAATTCGCAAGAAGAGTATAGCGTAAGGCTTCTTTTTCCTTTGCTTTTTCTGCATTCTGTTTTTCAAGCTGTTTTTGTTGGTAATCAATAAATAAATCTGATGCCAAGCGGAATAGATAAGTGAAAATATTGCTCTTAAAATCCGTTATACGAGAAGAAACAACGCGTTGATAATCAAACAAGGTAAACCCCTTCTCAATAACCTTTAATTCTTCAAGACGAGCATTGGCTAGTTCATTCATTTTCTGAATTAAGGCTTCTCCACTCTCGATATTCGCAACATCAATTTGACTAAAGACATTTTCTACCGCCTCTAATGGCTGAGGCATTGGCGTGTGTATTAAATCGGAGAAGTAACCATCAGCTACCTTCTCATTTAATGGATAATTGTATTTCACATAAAAGGTGAATAATTCATCACTCACATCGTTTGACCAATAATATCGGGACTGATAAATATTACTGATCGGGGCATAAATACCGTTATCTCGATACTCCACACCTTGATCATCATAAATACGACGAATATGTTCGTAAGCTTCTGGTGATTGCTTTAACGCTTGATAGTCTTCCTCATTCAAAATAAGTGAAAAATCAAGATTACGATCATTGAATCGATATTGACGTGCTTCACTCAATTTGACTTTGGCTGAGCTGTCAATATATTTTTCAATTTCAGGCATCTCTTTAGTCCACCACTCATAGGTTGATAAAGACTGCTCCGCACGTTTTGCAATGTGCTGATAAATCACTTCACTCTCAGGACTATTTGCCTTAATTAAGTGGTATCCCTTCAATTTTTCTTCATTATAACGATCTATTCCTTTATTCTCTAAAGGTTCTAATGAAATCCCAAGTCCAAACAAATAATGATCATTAATCGAACTAACGTAGATTAAATCATTTTCTGATTGTAATAAATCCCCCTCTAATATTGGATAATTCTCCACCAAAAAGGCTTTTGCCTCTTTTAATGCTTGCAACCTTTCTTCATCAATATCTACCTGACTTGCCAGTTCTGATAGCTTATGTTCATACTCTTCTATCATCTGTGTGTAAGCCCCGCTCTCTTCTTCCCAATTATTGTAAAGTGGGTGTTGCTCTCCTTTTTCGAGATTTTGTTTTAAGCTGTTTGATTTGGTGCCGTAATAAGGTTGGCTTTCTTCAAGCAGACTGCTCGCTCGTTTAAAATCCTCATCAGGCATTACATCGGGATAAATAGATTGGTATTGACGCACGAATGCCGCCCACTTTTTCATTAATACGGCATTTCTTCGCTCAAGCTTGCTTTCCAAACCAATACGTTTTTTCTGTTTGCTTGAAATCGTGGCCTCATTTGTTTCATTTTCCAACTCTTGACGAATTTTGCTAATGTTATTCTCTAATGGAGCAATTTGAGCAATGATTTCATTGTTGATTGCCTCTAAATGCCTTACGGCATCATTAAAATGGGATTGTAGAAAATCATCAAAAGTACGGATTTTTTGTGCTTCTGTTTTGATCGTTTCTGCCATTTGATAGGTATTGACAAAATCCTGTTTAAGCGTGGCTAAACGTTTTTCTTCGTTAAGTTTTTTCAGTTTTTCCTCAGCCTGTTTATAGGCTTCTTCATTACCCATTAAGTCAGCTAAATATTCCTGATCTTTTTTGCTTAGTCCATTTTCAATATTAACTTTATTTTCATCTCCATAGAGTAAATGATTAATCCAACTCGCTTTATTTCCAATCAACTTGCGTTTATAGCTATCAAATGTACCATTCGCATCATAATGATAAACATTCACCGCAATGCCTTCTTGTGCTAAATAGTTACCTTGACGAACACCACGACCATTACGCTGTTGCAAACTATCGGGTGTCCAGCCTACCGTTAAATGATGAATAGCTTGTGTGCCTTTTTGTAGGTTGATTCCCACTTCCGCTTTCTTATTGGCAATAATGATTTCATATTTGTTTTCAGAAAGCGTTGTGCCATTTTCATCAATAACGGTGTCCGCATTAAAGCCATCTTGAATTTCTTGCACCTCTCCGCTGTCTTTCACGGATTTTGCATTAAAAATCACAATTTTATGTGCTGGGATATTGGCTTTATTGACGAGGGCGAGCTTTAATTTATTATGTGAGCCGATCATATCGCAAAAAATAATTTGCTTACACACGCCCCCTTTGGCTTTCGGATTAGCCCGCTCAAGATTAACGTTTTCTAAAAGTGCGGCCATTTTTGAACCGAGTTTTACATCAAGTGCTAACCCCGCTTTTTCAGCAAGTTTCAAAAATTTACTCTGATTTTCAAAATCCGTCGTGGTTAATTCTATCTGGTTGTTAATTAAACGAGCGATAACCTGAACAGTATAAAGCGTTTTTGTTGCGAAATCGTCAATCCCTTCTTTATCTTTCGCCATCATCGTATCAAGAATAATCTCTGCGGTTGTACCAATCAAATTCTCACGTTCTTCTTTTAAATTGAGCTTGTTAAACTGTTCGATCACCGTTTTAGCTAGCGTTTTTTGACTTGGCTCAATAAAATAACGCGTCATCTCTGAACTCAGATCTCGATCAAGTAAGGTTTTTGTTACTTTATTAATAAAATTAAATGGGTGAGCCAACACTTCTGGCGTTTCACCTGTTTTAAGTGTAAGAGCCATCATATGTTCTTGTGTTTCCAAAGACACGTCCCCGTTTTTATCCACATAGCGTTTGGCTAAACGATAATCGGTTTTTAATGTTTCAATTGCTGCTTTAGTTTCTTCAAATAAAGCGATATGAGTTTCGTTTTCTTCACTTTCTGGAATGTAATCTCGCCCATTTGGTAAATCATCAGCATTTTTAATCGCCGCAACGGATTGAATAAGTTTGCGAAGCACGCCAACATTACGTAGCCCAGAAAAAACTTCAGTTTCCACTTCTCGCCCATCTACGGTACTTTCCTCGCGGGTCTCAATATAGCAAAAATTTTCCAAAAATTGATCCGCACCTTTAATCCCTGTAAGACCATTGACTTTTTCTTCGCCGACAGCCAAAGAAAGCATTGAATAAATTTCTAATGGGGAATTCGTAATAGGGGTTGCCGTGAGACAAAGTACACCATCTTGCTTTTGATTTTGCCCTCGTATATACCAGGCTTTAACCGCACCATTCACACCTCTTGCTGAGGGATCAGCAAGTGAAAGCCATTTAACACGGCTACCAAAATTTCCTTTTTTGCCATTTTTGAAATTATGAGCTTCATCAATCACAAGACTATCAATGCCCATCAGCTCCAATAATTCGTTTTTCATTTTAGAGCCAATTAATTTTTTCAATTTGGCTAATGCCGATTTAAGCCGCTCATTATCCGCTGTACGTTCTCCAAATTCATATTGGCGATCAAATTGACCTTGTGCCGATAAATAACGTTCAAGCGTATCGTCTTTCAATGAAATGGATTCAAAAGCTTCCATTGTCATAAAAATCTTATCGTGCTTATTGTCCAAAATTGACACTAAATCAGCAGGCACTTCACTGGATTTTACGCTGAGATTGCCAGCTTTATCTTCTCTAATACCAACAAATAAACAACGTGCAAAAACCTCATCAGCGTAAATGCCTTTTGCCTCTTTTCTCCAGTTAGTCAGCGTCGTATTAGGCACACAGAAAATCGTTTTCTTTTTAATGTTAATGGATTGTAAATGCTGAATGGTTAATAACGCACTCGCCGTTTTCCCAAGCCCTACATCAAATCCACAGATCCCACCAAATTGACGTGATTGCTGGCGAATAAACGCCGCTTGATGAGGGCGGGGTTGGAAATCTGAATTTATCCCTATCATATTTAATGGTTCGCCATTCTCAATATTGCGGAACATTAACGCATCAGGATCATTGACTTTCTTATCGATTTCACCCATTAATTTTGAATTAGATTTCACCCACGCAGAGAAACGAATATTGGCAGAAGCAAGGATTTTTTTCATTAATACTCGACGTTCTTTGTCTTCTTCTTTTGTTTTCGCCGCCGTGGTAAAGCTGTGTGTGGTGACAAAGTTCGCTACACGCTTTAATACTTTGTCTTCAATGCTTTCATAAGAAGATGAACGGGAGGGCTTAAACTCAACCACCTGCTCCCCTTTCGTATTGGTACGAACAATGAAATTGCCCCTGCCATTTGAAACATATTGATTAAGAAAACGTACACGATCTTCAAGGCTAACAAAACTGGTTGTGATCTCAAAATCCATATCACGCACATTTGCACGCAATAACCGTTCTTCTGCTGCATTAAGTTGATTAATGAGCTGTATTTTATGTTCCCCCTCAGCTTGAGCAATCGCCTCTTCGTGTAATGTTCGAAAATCTCCAAAGTTTCCCGAATAATAATCCTCAGCGGAAATAATATTTTCACCGTTTAAGCTCACACACCATTCTTGAGATTGATTTAAATCAATCTCTGGAAAATGTTGTTGGAAAATGGCTTTTGAAATTCCTCCATTAAGCCCAAATTTCGCCCCTTGCTCATACAGCAATTTTTCGTATTGTTGTGAAACGCTAAGCGAGGTGTTTTGTTCTGCTATTTGTGCCGTTTGCCCGAGCCAATACTCAGAAAAACGATTATGTTTTACCTCATAAACTTTAGGCGTTGAAGTCATAATCTTCAATGTGCCTTTCATTCGTTTATCAAACCACACAGGGACGCGTGTTTTAGTAAGACGCAAGCGTTTGATTTGCTCTGAAAGCGTAGGGTAGAGTTCAAGTTTGTTAATGTTAGATTGATTGGCGTGTTTTTGTTCGGCTTCATCATAAGCCAAAACCACAGTTGCCGTGGTTAAATCATTTAAAGAGAGCATTGTTTTCCCCTTGGTCATATTTTCTCAAGAGAATTATGAATAATGTAAAGTTAGACCATTGGGAAATTTTCCTATTAGGAAAAATCAAAATTTCTCTTTTCATCTATTTCTTATTATTCACTCAAGCCCTAAAAGATAGTGCCAGTACTCACGAAAGCAGCGTTTATACTTTCCGCTCGCTGTTTCTTTTAGGGTGCTTGAGTCACCTAGCGGAAATAAGGAAAGTTAAAATGCAATTAGCCAACCCAGAAAATTTTAAACAGTTTGTACAAATTAAAGATAACAGTACGGTAACCACTTCTGAGATTGTGGCAAAAGTGTTTGGAAAGCGACACGATAATGTTATTCGTGATATTCGGGCTATTCTACAAGAATGCGATGAGGATTTTGCAAAACTCAATTTTGAGGTTTGTTTTAAAATCAATAAGTTACAGAATGGTAAACCCACACCTTATTATAATTTAACTAAAAACGGATTTATGTTACTTGTAATGGGCTATAAATCCAAAAAAGCAATGAAGATGAAAATTGCTTATATTCAAGCTTTTGATTATATGGCTGGTGAATTGGCAAAAGGGGCGGCAGGGTTACTAGAGCAGTATTATCAATTATTAGGTGAGCATAATGCCGAAAAACAATTTGCTAGTCTTTGTGGCAAAGGGTTAAACCAATGGAAAGAGAAAAAACCATTAATTGAGGCAACACTTCGATTATTTGAAGACAAAATGCAAATTGAGCTACCATTATTGAATAAGCTCTAAGCATACGAAAAATTAAATCCCTGTTGACCTCAGCAGGGTTTTCTTTTATATTACCCACATAGGCGTCGAAACCTACAACCAAAGGCGGTAATCCGCACCCGACAGCATAGCGGTTTTTTTATGCGTAAAATTTGTGTTTCTCCTTTTTTCTCATAACGAATTGAACGCACATATCACTCTATGCCGAGAGGGCGGAGAATAAAACACCCGAAAGGGGAATAATCCCGACCGTTCCTTTGGCGGTTTTCGAACCTCTTGGCAACCCAACTTAAGGACTAGAAGTGCAATTTGTCGAAACAAGTGAGAATAACATCACTTATATTCATACCGAATTTAATATTGAAAATGTAACTTATTTAGCCATTTTTTCAAAAGATGATGAAACGTTATTTTTCTTTAACGATGACGTAAATATAACAAAATACATTCATCATCGTCAGGTATATTCTATTAAATTTCTTGTGAAAGATTATCTTGAAACAGAAAATGATGATTTGTACGCGCCACCGTTGGATCATAAATTTGGCAAAAAACAAATTGCTGAATTAAAACAAAAACTTGAGGAAATTGTCTATCAGCATTATTTAAGGTTTAAGCCAGATTGCTATGTTTTTGTAGGGGAACGCCCTTCATTAATCAGAATGTATAAAAAACTTTGTGCAAACCCAAGCGATTTTATGGTAAACTTTAAGCCAATAACGGATTTAGGCAGTCATAGAGATTGTTTTGTGATAAAAACCCCATCCTACAAGGAGGAATAAAATGATGAAGAAAACGACCGCTGCCGAAATGAAAAAACAAGCAGCCCAAAAATTTAAAAAAGCGTATCAACAAGCGAAAAAAAATGGCGCACTAAAAGAAATTTCAGAATAACCCCCTTAGTACAATTACCCCTAGCAGTGAAAATTGGTAGGGGTTTTTCATTTGACAACCCAAATTTATTTCATTACTATTAGTTTCATAGGTGTCAGAACCTTAGTAGCGGGAATCCGCAACCGAAATCCAATGCGGTTTTTTTGTGTCTAAAATTTGGTGTTTCTCCTTTTCTCAGCCAAGTTTAACAAAAAACGGTAAATGACAATCAATGATCGAGTGGGTGAGGAATACAATACCCGAAAGGGAAATAACTCCAGCTTACTACTAGGCTTCTGAACCACTCGATCACCAGTTACCTTTATGATAAAGGCAACTGACATTATTCAGAAAATTAGTAGAGGCAATTATGTCAAATATCATCACCGCTGATTACAACGGCACTCAAGTTTTCTTTCAAAACGACGCTTATCTCAATGCAACAGCAATTGCTAAACGCTTTAACAAACGCCCTAATGATTGGCTAAATTTACCAACCACACAAGAGTACATTGAAGCCTTATCAAAAGCCGAAACAAGAAAATCTGGTAACGCTACCAAAGTGGAAAAATCCCACTTTGTAAAAACAGTAAGAGGTGGTAAAAATTTATCAAAGCAAGGAACTTGGCTACATCGCCGTTTAGCTGTTCCATTCGCCCGTTGGTTAAATGTTGAATTTGCAATTTGGTGCGATGAAGAAATCGAGAAAATACTAATCGGGCAAAAACAGGCAAACTTATTAACAACAGAAAACGACACCATCACCCCCGAAGAACAACGCCTTATTCAAAACGCCGTTGCTGCAACTCATCAACGTACCAAAATGAGTTATGGCGAAATCTGGGCAAGAGTGAAAAATAAATTTGCGGTGGCGAAATATGAGCAAATCAAACGCAAAGATCATCGTGATGTGATGATTTACATTGCTTCAATGCACTCAATGCAAGAATTGCCACCCAATAGCCTTGCGTTAGATATGGAAAATTTCTATATGCTAGCTAAAGCAATGAATTACATCAATCATTCTGTTGCCGCTTGGGAGCGTTTAGAAGATTTATTTTCTGATTTGGAAAGCCATAAAAACTACAAAACCGCTTTCAACCTTGGCACTGCGAGCAATCGCCTTGCACAAACGCTAGAAAGCTTTATCGCCAAGCACACCCAATCGCTTAAAGATAAAAACATACGCGAAGAAATCGAAAACTTGATTTTTAACAGCCCAAGAACAGAGCAAAGCCCCACAAAAACCGTAAATTACTTACGTTAAAAACCTAACCAAAACCGACCGCACTTCCTCGTGAACCGTGTGGCGGTTTTGCTCAACCTAAATTCAGTGAAAAGGTGGAATTATGTTCAGAATTTTAATGATTATCGGCTTGTTGTGGTGTGCGTACGAACTCGATTTAGCTTCAGACTGCGATGGGCATTATTGTGGAATAACCACAGATTTGTTAGTGAAAAAGTAAGAAAAAAACGACCGCACTTTGTTGTGCGGTTCTTTATCTTTACCACTTACTGAATAAACGTGTCCGTTTGAACAAATCGCATCGTAAATTCTTGCATTGCGTCTTCTCGGCGACTGAAATCATATTCAATGCCAACAGGGCGGGCGATAATGGTTTCTTCAAAGCCACCGTTATTTGTCGCATCATTCACAAAAGCGTGCAGAATGCGGATTTGCACTAAACCGTCTAATAATACGCCCACCGTGCCATCTTTATGGATCATTGCTGAGGCTTGTTGTTTGAAAAAGCGTTTGATTGTGCCTTGTTCATCGTCCATTGTGGTGATCGATATTTCCGCCTGTTGTGAGCTTTTTACGCCATCAATGATTGCCGAACCGACATTGTACTGATCAGCCTCAATGGAGAATGGCGTGTAATTAATTTCTGTCGCTAACATATTAAAATTAGAGGTAATCCCTCCGCCTTGTTCTCCTAATGCATTCAAAACAGGGATTGAATTAATAGCGTGATTGATGGCAGTTGTTGTAATTGATCCCGCAGCTTTGCCCCACGCACCACCGATACTAGACGAGAGTTCAGAACCGACTGCCTGACTAATCATTCCGCTTAGACTTCCAAATGCAGATCCTGAATAAGGGGAGATATTTAGGAGCCATAAATTCTTTCTTGCTTGCTCTGTCGCATAGGATAACATTATTAATCTTTTGACTTCTTCCTGAGATAACTTCGCTGTCAAAGGACTACTTGCAAGCCAAAACTTACTGGAATCGCTACCTATTAATCCTGGTATAAACTTATTGAGTACATTTGAGTTAATAATTGATCCCACAACATTTGCGACATTCTCAGCATTAAATCCTCCATTGATAAGTTGAACCGCCCCATTAAGAAAAGGGAGCTTATCAGAAGACATTTTAGACGCTGCTATTTTTACGCCCTGATTAACAAGCGTATTTCCTATCTTCCCTAATGGGCTATCGCCAAATAAGTCCATTGCTCCGTTTCCTTTAGAACCAACTTCATCAAAAATTCCCATTTACTCCTCCCCTGTTTTATTTTGTCTAATTTGTGCTTCAACTTGATGCAAGGCAGATAATACATTAAGCTTTTGTTGTGCATTTTTTCTATCTTTCCTAAATCGCGTTGGTGTTGGATTACTTAATGTTTGGCGATAACGAGAAAATAAGGTCGCTGCTATTTTTTGTTCTTGTTCACTTAAAATATCCCCATTTTCAACTTGCATTTTTGCAATATGCCGTTCCATCTGTCGCCTTGTGGTTTGCGTTTTGACTATTTTCGTCTTATCTTTCACTTGATATTGTTTCAAAATCGCTTTCACCAAAAACTTATGAAATCCTGCATTTTTCTGAATGGTTTGCATTACCCGCAAAACGTGTTTACAAGCAATACCGTGTAAATTAGGATTGCGGATTTTAGGATAGGCTGTTTCTTTTCGTGCTAATGGATTTGTCCCCACATAAGCAAACCCGCCAATGGTTGCAATATAGCGATACCAGAATGTATGCCGTCCACAATCACAATCAAATTTTAATAATGAGGTTTTAAGTTGTTTGGCATCAATTTCGGCTTGCTTTTTAGGTTCGAGGTTAATCAGATGTTTGGTAATTGAACCAAATGCAGTAAATTCAACATTGACATAATGTTTAGTCTCATTATATTTACCACTTGCTGCTGTGATAAAAGTAATCACTAAAGATCCTCTTGATGGGAGATAGCTTGCAGCAACAGGCTGTGCCCAAGGAATTTCCTTACTTGCTCTGGTTCTATCAATCGCACGAGACTTATTAATCACAAACTCAGCTGTTACCCCCTCTTTATATTTGCTATCTAAACGATGTCGTTTTCTATCAAATTCAATGAGGTCCTCTGCAGTGATCGGTCTTGACACCCCACCTAATGTGGTATTTAAAATCTCAGAAAAACTCCCCTGAGATAAATCACCATACATTTCAGCAATTCTATGTTCAGGCAATAATCGAGAATGCTCTACGTGATTTCTTCGACTAATCTCTTGTTTAGCCCGAACTTTTTGGTGATTTAATTCAATGGACGCGATAGATGCTTGTCTTGCCATCATTAAATTCTCCCTTTCTGTGCTATTCCACCCGTTACGATATGAGCAATACGACGATCAGAAACATCTTGAGTCAAATATTGAGCAGCTGGATCTAATGAATTCGATGCTTGAGCAGTAGATTGTTCGACTTTTTGTTGCTCTATTGTTGCTTTTTTTGCCGTCTCTTGCTCAACGATTTTTAGCGACTCTTTTGAGGTATCTTGTGGCTGTTTAATCTTAGGTATAACCATACCATCTATCGATGAAACCGGTTTCATCTGAGAAAGTAAGTCTGTATTTTTCTCTACATATTGTTTACTTAATCCAGTCATCTCGACAGGGTTATTCATAAATTTATCAACAGAATTTAATTTGCTTTGCCCTTTAGCAAGGCATCCCTTCCGTGAGCATTTGTCGTTACATTACCAATAATACCCGCACTAAAACGCGTAAAATCTTTTCCATAAGATCGATCTTTTAAATAAGCGTCGGCGACTTTGGCGGCGATAACTGGATCATTAACTAAGTCAGGGTTATTCACTAAATCTTCCCCGATCATTTGTCCATATCGCATATAATTAGCCCTTCCAGTCAATTGAACAAGCCCGCGACCTCTGAAACGCCAACCATCTCCCTCCTGAGTATTACCTAGCTTAGAGCCATTCGCATCAGCATATACAACGTTAGCGAGTGCCTCAGGATTACGAACTAACGTGTTTACATCCCCACCCCATTTTTTTATTTTTGCACCGTGTACAGCCATAATGCGTTCAGCCGAGCTATAATTCATATTTTCAGATGCCCCGTGTGCGAAATCGCCTGTTTCTCTCGCCATATTAGCAAGTGTAAAACGAATATCTTGTTCTGATGCACCATTCTTTCGAGCAATTTCAATATAGGCATCTCTCGCTTTAGCGGCATCCCCTTTATTATCAAATGAAACCACACTAGATGAATTGCTCACAGGCATACCGTTTTCAGTTATAGAAGAAGTCGGGTAGCCTACTTGCTCATTTATATAAGTCGCACCTCCTAATTTCTCTTTTAGAAAAGCAAAAATGTCATTTAATGTTGTAAAAATTAAACTTAGATATTCATTACTCAATGATACTCGTTCATTCGTATTACTGATTGCATTTACATTTTCTTCTTGAGAATGATTAACTTGTTGAAGCTGTTGCTCTACCTCTTGAGGCGAGTTTTCTGTAGGAGTTGAATGATTTAGCCCCAACCACCCACTGATCGTACTGATCGCAGAATCGGCTTTATCGACCGCCCAGTTTTTTACTGATGAACCAATATTTTTTGCACCCTGTACAGCTTGAATCCCAAGTCCTACTGCACCATCCTTTATTTTTGCACCAATATTTTTAGTTGTTTTCCATACGCCTGAGAAATCTAATTCATTCCAAACAGATGTAATCCAACTACTCACGCCCTCCCAAATTTGGTTTAGCTTTTCCCCAAAACTTCCCCAATCAAGACTATCCCATTGCGTTTTGATCCAACTGCTTGTGCTATCCCACGCTGCACTGACTTTAGCGGAAAAACTATCCCAACTAAGATTGTCCCAAGTATCTTTTATCCACGCAATTGAAGCATCCCAAGCACCTGTAATTTTTTTACCAATAATACTCCAATCAAAATCTGCCGCCCACGCACCAATTTTTTCACCTATCCAGTCGCCGATCATTGCCCCTGCAATCGTGCCAACAGGCCCTAAAAGCGATCCAATCCCCCCTCCAATTAAGGTGCCAACAGCCCCGCCGACACGTTTACCACGGTTTGATTTTCCCTCTTCATCTCGGCTATCATCAAATAATCCGCCAATGCCATCGCCAATTGCTAAAAGTGAACCTAATATAGGAATTTTCTTTAATGCCCCCTTCCCTAATCGTCCAAGCCCACCAAATATACCTTTACCAAGTTTGCCAATACCTCCCAAAAGCCCAGCACCCAATTTACCCGCACCGCCAAGCATTTTTAAAAGACCTCTTCCAATTGCAGTGGCAAACATAAAAGGTAATCGAGCCAAAAGGAAAGGGAAGCGGGCAAACATTCTCAATAACCCAAATAATCGCCCAAAAACGCCATTTCCATTAGGCTTCTTCCAGATCCGCTTTAGCCAACTATTTTGTTGGTTATCAGCTTTTTCCTGTTGCTTAGTGAATTTTTTAAAAAATCGAAAGAAACGATTATGCTGACGCTGCTCTTTATCTTGGCCTCCAAATAACTTGCCAAATCCTCGCCCAGTAGCACCAACAACAGTTTTCGTGGTATCAAATACCGAACCTAGCGGCCCTGTAATTTCTTTGACGCCATCAATAAGCGGATCGAGATTATCAGGGGTATCTATGGCATCTTTAATTCCACTTAGCACTTCAACCATTGCGTTTTCGCGTGCAAGTTCCTGTGTTTCCTCCTCCGAATCTGATTTAGTCGGATTTTTTATGCCTTGTTCATCAAGTTCTGCCTCTTTGACAAAACGTCCGTCTTTATCTCGAACACGCCCGTTTTTATCTCGTTGCCATTGGTTAGGAAGCACTTCAGCATTCTCAGTCCTTTCCTTTTTCTTTGGTGGTTTATTCTGTTCAAGAATAGGTTGCGTTTGCTGTTTCGAGCTTTTTGTCTGACGTGCTTTTACAACTGGATTTAATTTTTCTTTTCCTGGATGTGTTTTACGTTCTTTAAAATGTCCAGTGTCAAATCTTGATTTATCATTTCGTTCTTCTTTCTGTTTTACTTTATGCAAATTCTCCTGATTTTTTGACCGCACTTTATCAACGACCTTGGGTGTTTTCAGTGCTTGAATTAATTCCTCGTTTGTGCGTTTTTCTGACAAATGACGCGATTTTGCTTGTTTCTCGGCTTGTGCTAACAGTGCAATTTGACGACCACCAAAATTCTCCAAAATATCGCGAATAGATGCGGTATCTTCCTTAATCTCAACTAAGGTATCACGTTTTTGTTCTTCTACGGTTTGTGCTTCATTTTGATTCGGGTTTTCAAATAACCCATCTTTTTCTGACATTGTGCTACTCCTTGGCAAATTGAGATGCCACATTATCTAGCTCTGCTATCTTCTCGCCTCGGTAATTTTCCTATTAGGAAAAATCCAAAAATCCGAATTCAGCTCATTTCTAAAATGAAAGCTCTATTTACACAATACAGGAGCTTTTTATGGCATTAACAACAGCTGGACATTTGAAAAATCATTTTTCATTACGTCAAACAATGGGGGCAGACGCGACGAACTCTGATGCCACTTTAGTCATTGATGGTTACGAGAATTTCTTCATTAAAGTTAAGTCGTTTCCTGATCCCTCTAGTGGCATTAGCGGGAATATTGAAGTCCCTTCCCCACTTGGCAACATTTACTATAAGCCTCAACAAGCAAAAACGGCATTTAATGGTTCAGCATCATTTTTAGAAACCGAAGATCGTGCTGTTCAAGCAATGCTTGACGAGATCAAACTGAAAGGCGGTTACTTCAATGCGTGGCTATATCACGGCGATCCTGACAAATATGTCAATCGAAAACGCTTAGAAAAATGCTTCTTTGAACAAGCTGCACCAACACAGCGTGATATGCAGTCAAATACCGAAATCCTGCTTATCGAGGGTGATATTTCAGGCAATTACTTCGGTGAGATTGAACAAGGGAACGTTCAAACCTTAATGGGAGGCTACTAATCAATGATAGAAATGACGGTAAGCGAACTTGCTGAAAATTATTCAGGGCATTTGCGTCCGACAGGGCTTGTTATCACTGATGATGTCATTTTATCCCAAGCCCTTAAAGCTACTCGCTATTATGAGGGTTTTGGCGGATTGGCATTTTCTGAAGAAGGATCAAAGCAAATTACTCCTGATACCCCTTTAACCAAAAGTGAACTTACTGTCATTTCACCGTTATTTGAGCTTTATGTGGAACGAGAAAATGCACTCATTCTTGAAGCGAGCCGTACTCTAGGCGTTGAAGTCTATGGACGAACAGTATCGGAAATCAATAGCGATATTGTACAAAAAGAACAAGAAATTCAGCATTTAGCATTTCAATTCGATATTATCACTATCTAATAATGGAAATTATTTTACCTAATAACAAAGTGTTGCGAGGTGATTTAACGCCTCTTGTGATCAAAAGGACAGATTTAACTGCTGTGCCATCAACCCTTGAATGTTTGATTCGAGTTGATAATGAATTAAATGAATTTATTCAAGAAGGGGAAATCATATCACTCGCTGAAAAAGACGTGAAGTATCGAATTATTGCTACCTCAAAGCAAGGCGATGGAATTAGAACCCAGGGAAACCCAGACTACACCCTGACTAAAGTCATTGCAATCTTAGATTCTTGTCATCAAATTGCTTTCGCAAAACAAAAAGCCATCATAAAAGAAAATACGAATTTTAGCACAATTTATCGTGCTTGCGGAGCAACTATTGGCGTATCAAAGGATATTAAAGTGCGTCGTTTTTCCTGTTATATCGGCTCCCCACCGAGTTTTCAAATTCAACAAGCTTTGCAACGTGAAGCAGCAACGATAGTTTGGGATGGCAAACAAACTATCGCTTTTACCCGATTACGAGATCTATTTGAACAGCCACCTAAAGAAATTTTGCAACAAGATTGTACACAAGAATTTATTAGTGGTTTTGTCGAACGACACGAAATACCCGCCTATTATTCAAATACAGAAAATGGTGATGTAATTACATCAACCACCAAATTAGGACGAGGAGCGGATTTTGCAATGTTTGCCGATAAGCAAATCTTAAATAATCTATCCACTTACCTAATTCAACGAAAAGTATGGACAACTAGGCTGACTCCTAATATCAATGCTGGAGATATCATAGAAGTGGAACATAAAAAGTATGTAATCATCACTGCAACCCATCTATTCAGCCAGTTTGACGCTGGTTCAGGATCGCAATTAAGCCGATTTTGGCTGGGCGAATTATCTAATATGGTGAATAAAACAAAATAGGAGGAAAAATGAAATTATTACCTGCTGAAGTGAAAAGTTGGGACGGTGTAAAAATGCGAATCGCCATTCCAGGCTATACCGATGGAGCAGATCAATTTCCCGAAGCGGAAATTTGCTACCCGCTTGCCGATAGACCCGCTGATACGGGCTATAAAATTCTCCCCGGTGATGCCATTTGGATTATGTTTAACGGCGGCGATGAAAATAGCCCTATTGTAATGGGCTTTCGCAATAAAAATACAGGAGTCAATAAAGATAAACGCTTTCTTGAGCATAAAAACTTTGAAACCAAAGCCGAAAATGTAATGAAAGAAAGTGCCAAAACCCACGAAATAACCGCAACAGATTTATTCACCGTAACTAGCGGAAAAATTGTCTTTAATGCACCGGTACAGATCAACGGATCATTAAGTGCTTCTGGCGATGTTTCCATAGAAGGCGGATTTAATGCCAAAGGCAATATTTCAACGGAGGGAGACATTAATGCAACTGGCGATATTCATTCTAACGGCTCTATCACTGACAGTGATGGAGATGGCGGTGCTTAGTTAAGTTATTTTGTTCTGTTCGCGTGTAGTAGTATAAATGGTCACCCTACACGCCAACATCATTGAATACCCATTATTCTAACGATTAACTATAATTTCTTGCACTTACCATCAATCCTCTTACCCATTGCGGGATTTTCTGGCTATCTAGTCCCATTGATCTCACTTGGGCGATAAGTTCCAACAACCGATTTAAATCAAGATCACTTT
Organism: Avibacterium paragallinarum; assembly: GCF_011765605.1. Classification (NCBI taxonomy): domain Bacteria; kingdom Pseudomonadati; phylum Pseudomonadota; class Gammaproteobacteria; order Pasteurellales; family Pasteurellaceae; genus Avibacterium; species Avibacterium paragallinarum. Next base: position 438,779 of record NZ_CP050316.1, on the reverse strand, counting down.
CAATCGCAACAAGTGGCGAATGGTATTGTTCTAATTCGGTGTAAATATCATCAATCAACGTTGGCTTCGTTTCAGCTAATTTGGCATTCACCCAAGTTCCCTTTTTATATTCTTTAAGTACACCATCAAAATATAAGGTTTCGCCCTCTTGATAGGTGATGACGGGTTCATCTGCGGCATTGAGTAATGCCCAGTCAATCCGTGAACCCTCAAAACGACGTAATAATTTAGCAATATTGGCAACACTCTCATCAGACATTACCGCTAAAACATCTTCACCATATTTTGACCGCACTTTGCTTTCTGTACCCAGAATATATTGTGGGTTCGCTTTAAAATAACGCCCACTGATAAAGGTTTCCCATAAAACGTTCGCTTCTTTTAATATTTCTGGTGATGAATTTGCCAACTCATCAATAATCAGTTTGTTAGGTCGGCTATGTTTCTTAAAGACCAATACATCAGTAACCACATCAGCCCCAGCAGTTTCAAACAGTTTATTCGGCAACCGATACGCCCCCATAAATTCCGCTTTTAGAGAAATTTGATGGCGGATTTTGCGATAGCGTGTTCCCGTCATAATGCCTGTGCCACTCATAAACACAGCCAGCCCATTCGGACGTAATTTATCTAGCGAACGCAAAATAAAGTAACTTTCTAGGTTTTCTTTTTGATAACGGCTATCTTTAAATTGATTACCCCCGCGATTATCCCCAAAAGGAACATTGGTAATCACTGCATCAACAATTTCATCTTCTGTCGCAGCAGCAACCGCCTCAAAGGGACTGATCGTAACTTTATGGCTATCATCATTAAATAAAATCTGATTGATTGTGCCACTCGTCTGATCAAGCTCAATACTTTCCATTAAAACATTTTGGGGGGCTGTCGCACTAAAAATCCCCGTTCCCGCACAAGGATCAAGCACTTTCCCACCACTAAATCCCATTTCCGTTAGCAAGTCCCACATTCCTTGTGCGATGGGTTTTGGCGTGTAATATTCATAGCTTGATCCTCGAGTTCCTTCAGCGGTAGTCAACCCACCACCAGATCCAGAATAATGCGATAAAATGATTTTTTGTTCTTGTGTAATGTCATCAATATTCATCTCACCACGTTGAACTTTCTGTACAATCTCAATTGCCGCATTGTTGGCCGCTTGTCGTTGAGTTTGAGTTATGCCTTCGGGATTGTAATTAAATAAATCTGTAGGATTAACTACTGTTTGTGATTCGTATTTGTCTCCTAGCCCTAAACTTTTTTCATACAATGATTTTAAATCTGAATATTCACCTACTAATTGATAAGATTGAGCATCACCAATAGAAACCCAAGCAAAATCGTGCAATTCTTCTTTTTGTAATTTCACGTTTTGAGAGGCATCAACTACCAATAAGAAACGGTGCGATTCTCCGCCACTTGGTAGCTTTTTTTGCTCTAGAAATTCAACAGTACTAGCTTTAATACCTGTTTCTTCTTTTAATTCACGAATCGCTGCTTGTGCGGGAGTTTCGTTTTCTTCAATATGTCCGCCTGGGATCCACCATTTACCAGGTTTAAATTTGTCAGAAAGCGAACGTTGAACCAATAATATATTGCGATCTAAATCCTTAACCAGCACATCTGCATAGCTATTTTGTTTATTTGACTCACGATCAATCACGCCTAATTGAGCAAGTAAGGCCTGAACCTTACCTGCTAACGCAATTTTTTGAATAGGATTTGCTTCCGCTGTCATTGCATCGACAGCATCATTTAATTCGCCTGCCAACTTAATTTTTAATAAAGCATCCATTATCTATTCCCCTTATGCCTGTCTTGCTTTTTCAGTCATTTTGGAAACATAAGCATTTGCAGCCTGCTGAACTAACTCAATATTAGAGCTTTGCAAGCGACTTGCAATCTCTGATAATTTTGCGTTAAAAGTAGCATCAAATACATTCACATTCCCCTCAATCACATCTTGCAAAAACTGGATATCAGCTTGTTTTTGTGCATTCTCTTCTACATTATTTTCCATTGAGCTTCCCTCTTCGGCTTCTAATTGATCTAAGTCAATAAGGTTACCATTTTTATCACGAATTTCTAAGATCGTGAGCGTTGCTAATGGTTCGTCTTCTTGTGAATCATCTAAAATAGCGGTATTATTGTGCAAACCACCTTCAGCATAATTAAAGTTCCCCGCTTGCGTATTGTTACGTCCAAGACTCTGGAATGCGTTATCTAAGGTGGTTTTATAGACTGCTGATGAATAAGCAATTAACTCTTCAAATGCCTCTAATTCCCCATTTTCTTTTTCTCCAGCCTTAGCAACAGCAAGTACTTTCATTCCATCAATGTCAAGCCATTTGTCATAACGGTGGAAAGCAACAAAATCTTTTCTTGGTTTCGTAAGTTCTTCTCTATCCTGAGCATTTCCTGTTGTAAATACTTCGACAATTTTCGATACGGCAATAGCATTTAATTTCCCTTTTCTGCCATCACTAACTAGATGCTTAACACTTTGCTTACTGTTAAATCTGACTTCTTTGCCATCCACCGTTCTAATTGTTTTACCCTGTAAGTTCGCTTTTAACCATTTTTCAACTGCTGTGCTGAGTGCTTTACGGCTTGCATTCTCTGGTAGCACTAATTCGGGTAAATTCTCTTCTACGTTATTTTCTATTGCGTTTCCCTGTTCAGCTCCTAATCGATCTAAGTCAATTAAATTCCCATATTTATCGCGAATTTCAAGAATTTCCACTAAATAATCAGCGATTTCTTCTTGTGTTTCATCTAAAAATAGCGTACCTTTATTATCAGCGATGGCATAGCCCCCCGAAGGTCTTTCACCATTTGGTGATGTAAGTACTGGGGGTGCGCCATCGCTGTTACTTTCCGCATTATCTAATAACTTATGCGTATAACCGATTAGTTTACCTGTTACTTCAAGTTCCCCATTCTCTTTTTCGCCTGCTTTGGTTTGTAGCAATAACTTCATTCCGTCAATTTCAACCTGTTTTTGGTAAACGTGAAAGGCAATGAACTTATCTTTTCTCTCTTTGTAAGTCTCTTCTCTTCCTACAAATATGCCCTGTGAAAAAACCTCCGCTATTTTAGTTAAGGCTTTCGTTTCTAGCTCGCCTACCTGTGCGTTAAAAGAAAAATGTTCCACACTTTGATCACGGTTAAAATGGACAATTTTCCCATCACTGGTTTTAATGCGTTTACCTTGCAAATGTGCTTTTAAATAATCTTGAGCGATCGCATTTAACGTTTCACGATTGGCATTCTCAGGCAAGACTAACTCAGGCAAGGTTTCCCCAACAGCATTGCTTTGCTCTGACTCCACCGTTGTCTCTTGATCTTCTTTATTAGCATTAATTTCCAAAATATCCGTACCAGAGCTAAGAGTTATTTCTGGCAATGTCCCTTTCACATAAGCTCGGAAATAATTTTCTACCCCCTCTTTTAATTCAGTCAAACTATCAAAAGTCATTTCTTTTGGTTCACCAGATGACCATTGAATATAGGCTCTATATTTTAGCGTTTCTAAATTTTGCGACACATAAAAGAAATAGGTTTTACTCCGCCCCTTTGTAGCAAAATATGTTCCACTAATATAGCCTTTTTCCTTACGTAATGGGCGATAATGTTTTTCTTCTTGAATTAACTCCTCGGCCAGTTGGATCGCATCGGTAACACTTTTTGCGTTTTCATTAGCACCAGATACTTTAGCTTGTCCACCATTGTTTTCTTTGGCATCAGTAACATAGCCCTTTTGTGGCGAAACATTGACCCAATAGCTTTTTTTGCCATCACTGTACCAATTGGCAGTAATATGAATGTTGTAAGGCTCAGCAGTTTTATGCACAGAATAAGTACAAGATCTTCCCTCAACCGAAAATGGCTCTAGCGTATATCCTGCTTGTTTAAATTGTTCGATTTCTTCATCACGCCCAGGTAAGAAAGGTCTATAGCCCTCGCCTTTATAGAGTAAAGAGGTGTGAAGTAAAACAGGTTCAGATTGAATGTTTTCTGGTTGAGCATTGCTGTTTTCAGGCTCTACTTCCTCATCTTCATCTTTCAATTCAACCCAATTGCCGTTTTCGTCTTTATACTCAACGAAAAGATTAAGCACATAGCCATCATCATCGACACCATCTAATGCTGGCTGGGATTGTGAGACACTTAAGGCTTCTTTGATTGAGGCAATATGTTCACGTTCAAGCTCTGCTTGGGCGATATTCCCCTCTTGCTCGTTAATTGGCAAATTATTTTCAAGGACGCTTAATGCTGCTTCAAGCTGATCTTGTGCAAGTTGTGTCGCGTCAATAACCAATCCGTCATCAAGGGTTGCGGCATAGTTTAATGCAATCATTAAGTTAGCTTGTTGCGTATCATCAAGTAAAAGTGGATTGAGGCTATTTTTCACTTGCTTACCATTTAGAATGGCGGTATTATCAGGCTGTAGCTCAGATTGAGCTTGGATTAGGCGACTCTCACCGTATTTGCTCGGCAAGTTTGTCGCCTTTTCTACATCAATACCATCTAGAATAGCGATATTATCAAGCAGTAGCTCAGATGATTGAGCTTGGTAAAGGTTGGAAACAGAGGATTTGTTAGCCTCGTACGATCCAACCTTTTTCATTTCTATGCTATCCATAATTGCATCGAAACCGTCTTTACTATTGCATTCTCCCTCTAAGTTTTCTATACTGTTTCCAGTTGCACTTTTTGCATTGAATGTCCCTGGAATTGTGTTCAGGAAGGGTTCTATGCTATCAAGTGCAACTTTATTTTTCTCAAGCGTTAAATCATAATGAAGTAATCCATTAGTGTCCTCTTCAATTACGACATTAATTTTTAATGGTCTATTATCAACCAAAACGTGATTTTCTAAATGAAAATATCTTAATACATTAGGCTTTTTATCGCTTTTAAAATTATCTTGGATATAGTCCTTGCTGCCTTTAGCCGTTTTGATAATCTCTTCAAGTTGTGCTAATGCTTTTAATTTTAGAGGGTTGGCTGAGTTTGCTAACGTTTTCTTAATACCTCGCTTGCGGATCTCAATATCTCTATCTAAAAATAGGTTTTTAACCCACTTTCCTTTTAAAGTTTCAGTTAAATGTTCTAACACTTTACTCCGTAATGCCTTTTTGCCCTCTTCCGTCTCAGTGTCAAACTCGCCAAATTCTTTGCCTGAAATCACTATAGGTTGATCTTCTTGTAATTTATCCTCTGTTTTTTCTACTTGTACACTTCCCTCTTCCTCCTCAATCACATCGCCTTTTTCATCTAAAAGAATGATATTGATCATATATTCTTCTTGAGCTTCATCTAGAATAATGTTATTGTTTTCTCTAGCAAAAGCCGTTATGGTTGATTGATCTTTCTCTGGATAGGTATCAGAGCCGATATCAATATTATCCATAATGGCTTTTGATTTTCTTGGTAAAATGAAGTCATAATGCAATAGCCCTTTTTCATCTTGCTCAATCAACACGTCAAAATTCACGTTTTCGCCAGCAATATTTACGCTATTTGCAAAACGATAATAGCCTTTTACATTACGCTTTTTCCCCTTTTTCGTGTTTTCTTCCCAAGCTGCTATACCATTCTTAGGTTTTGCTGTTGCAATAACCTGTTCTATAACAGCCGCAATTTGCAATTTTTTAGGATTAGCAGACCACGCGATAAGCTCGTTAATTCCACGTTGTCTAATTTCAATATCTTGATCTAACGCTTTATTTCTAATCCATTTTCCTTTTAAGTTATTTTCTAAGTACTCACGCACTGCCATTCTAAACTTAGTCTTCCCCTCTTCGCTCTCCGTATCAAACTCGCCAAATTCTTTGCCTGAAATCGCTATAGGTTGTTCTTTATCTTCTTCCTTGTCACTTTCCACTTGACTTAAACGCAATGCTTTTAATGCCTTATCAACAGGTTCATTAATCATTTCTGCGATTGCCTCAGGGGTATCAGTTAATTCATCGGTGTAGCTAAGGTTTAATTCAGGAATTGAATAAGTTACGCCGATCATATTTGTGCCTGATTTTGAATAATGATAGGTTTCGGTTAAAACGTACCCCTCTTTACTTAATTCTTTGTAACTCTCACCTTTCCACCCCTTATCTCTCAACATATTGCGAACAGCAACCACTCGGGCTTGGTAAATATTATCTAACTCATCTTCGCGGTCTGATAAACGATCTAAGGCTTTTAATTCAGCGTAAAGCGAAGCGTTAAGTTCGCTATCCATTAAGCGTTCATCTTCAAGGAGCTGGTCCACCTCTTCTTGTGCCTTCAAATATTGAAGTTCATCAATTTTTTTCAATTTCTGAGCAAGAATTTTTTCCTTTTCCGCAACACGCGTACGCAACGCATTGACACGTTCAAGGCGTTCTTTGCGATTTTTATTTTGGCGAGCAAAGGCAGCAGAATTTTTAGCGGCAATTTTCATAATGCGTAATGCCACTTGACGCACATCAATATCCTTACCTTTTTCTGGGGCAACTACAATCGTAATATCTTTTTTGTTTAGCAACCATTTGAAAGAAATCACCTCATCTTGTGGGGTAATTTTTTTCGGGGTTGTATCGGGATTATGAAAATAGATAGAAACGGTTTGCCCATCAGAGAGTTCAAATAAAGCGACTACATTTGCCGTGCCTAATCGCATAAACGGATCGGAGATTTGATAACCTACCACAGTAAGCGGTACTGTTTTCCCTTCACTATCTTTTACATCAACGCCTGATCGGGACATCACACGTTGCATAATATTCATTTTTGCTGTCAATTTGGCATATTGTGCAATAATTGCATCCATAATCAGTGCATTACTTGGTTCTGTTCCATCAAGAACATCATCCATTGTGCAAGGCTCATACATCAGCCCTGCTTTCATATCATCGTTTCGTAATGCGTCAAATAATTGCTCAACAGTGGTATTTACTGGGTTTTGTTGGTTATCCCAAAAAGTCAGATTAAGTGCCATATCAAATTATCCTTTTGTGAAAATAATAGGCACAGCATACGCACTTACTTTAAAGCGATGATTGCAATTTTCCTATTAGGAAAAATACCGCACTTTTTCTCACTGTATTTTTCATAATACGGGTATATATCTCAATAAAAAGGAAATGCAATGACAAAGATGGTAACACCGATCATTCGGTACAACTTAAAAGAACGTATGCGTCGTTTTAACGGTACGGTAAGAAATTTTAATATTCCCAAATTGGTTGAAAATATTAACTCCCCCGCAATGCAAGAGCGGGTAAAACTTGGGGATTTACACGGTTATTATGGACATTGGCCACGTACAAAATTTGGGGCTGAGCCGAAAGAAGGCGGGGTAATTGATGGCAAGGTCATCAATCTTGAACCTTGCTTTCGTACGGTTTATTTAAAAGCCTATGAAGATGGCACAATTGAACATCAAGCAGAATTTTTTGATAATGATCCGGGTCGTAAAGCCTATGCTCAATCACAAGAAAAGAGCGGTGGTTTTTCGAGTGTTATTTTAGGTCGTGATCATTCTTTTCACGGTTTTGATTATGTCTTATTCCCGAATTATTCAGCGAATCGCCCTTATTCTGTAATGCTTGACTCGGCAGACGAAAATGTTGAGCAAGTCGTGCTTGTTCTTGATGAAATAGAAACCAGCACGGGGATCGCTCCAGAGTTACAAGCAGACTATATAGACTATCTACTAGACAGTATAGACCAACTCAAAAAGGATAAGCTGCAGCTACTTACTGAGAATAAACAGCTTGCTGATACTCTTGCAGAAACGCTTAATCATAATGATTTACTCACTGATGACGTGCTTTTTTTGCAACAGAAATTAGTTCGACAAAAAGAAAACGAAAAATTTAATCCGATCGACCTTGATGACGCAATTTCTCAAGCTAACCACTTTAAAACGGCTAAAATTGAAACGGTTGAAACCGAAGAACCCAAAGCGATCACCGAATCAATGAAGCGGTTTAATCAAGTTTGGGGATTTTAACAATGGCAACGCGTGCAATTAAAGAAGCTGCGGCCCATTTTATGCAACGGTTTTTTCAGCAACTTGTCGCCAATGGTAATCAAGCCATTGCCCACTTTATCACCCGCCCTGATAATAAAAAAATGGCAATTGTACCGGGCCGCCTTGTTGATCAAGTAGAAGAAGCATTAAACAAATGGCGAGAAAAAGCCGCAAATGGAACACGCAGCCCGCTACCGATCTTTTTAATGGGCTTCGCTAAGGATTATAGCTCCACGGGCTTAGAAAAAGGGCGTAGTGTGGCACTGCCAAAATACACTGTATGCGATGATCAAGGTAACTTTTTTTATCTTCGTTTAGATAAACACGATCAGCGTGTTCAAATCGTCCTTTTTGCTCCCGATCACGAAACCGCCTTTTCACTTGCTAGCCAGTTTAAATTGTATTGTGGCGATTATGGCAATCGGCATTTATTCTCTATCAACCATTACAATGACTTGAACTACGGCTTTCCAATGCAATTAGAAGATAGCCAGATCTTTGGGGCTTCTCAACAAATTGCAGATCAAGATAATTTGACCGTTTTAGTTTTTGATCTCACCTTTAATTGCAATACTCCTTACTTTTTAGGCGATAAGGTTAATCGCACCCCTTATCTACCAACAGTTCAAGCAGTAGTATTGCAAGAACAGCAAATTAAAACTCGACAAATGTTTTTTCATAATTTAGAAGGTACATCTATTTCGGAGTTATTAGACTAATGTTATTACAAGCAAACATCGGGGGATTTCAGGGGCGACCTGCAACGGTTCTCGCTGTACTAGATGAAAATGAACAGCGTCTCTATATCGATCGTGCTATTGCACTGAGAGAAGAACGAGCAAAAAACGAACTCGGTGAAATGGCAGGCTTAATCACCAATCAACCTCAGAAAGATTTTGATTATTCGTTTTCTGAAAAAGACTTCCGCCAAGCCTTTCAGGATTTTCGTTTCTATCACAATAGTAGTCGGCTTACCTTTGGACAGTTAGCCAAACAAGCCATTCCCGCTGTAGAAATTGACAAAATTACAGAAAATGGCACAAATTTTGCCATTTATGGCGAGATAACCAATGAACAATTTGCCGTAATCGCATTATGTTTCTTCGCCCAAAAAACGACGCAGATGCAAGATTCATTGAATGCCTTTGAGCATTACTCAGATTTCAATGAATGGATTACCATTTAAGGAGGAGCGATGGCACAAACTCAAGTTCATCAACAGCTACACAATATAGCAAGACAGGTTACACTTAATCACCCCAATGCGTTCGATGCAACCTGCTTTCAAAAAATCTATTTATCTGCCAATGGAAAAAATCAAATTGGGGCGTTTGATGTTCTAGGCGGAGAAGATGTATCAGAAATTGATTTTAAACATCTTGGTATGGCAAAAGTCTTATTTGTCGAGCCGTGGCAAGCCTCAAAAATTCTTGCTGACGGTGAAAATGCGAATGATACCCGCATTAAAATAATGGCAATGATTGAACCAGATATTGAGGGAGAATTTACCCTTGATAAAGGGGATATTTTTTATATCCAAATAGATCAATCGCTAGGGCTTGCCTATGAAGTTGTTGGCATTGAATTACCTATTGGGCTTCCTACTGCAATGAATGCGAAACGCTATCTACTGAATAAACGTGATGATTTGGATTACATTGAAGACTTGCCAAAATGATTAAAAAGTGCGGTCATTTTCTACCGCACTTTTTTCTTAGCTAAATTGTTGCTCAAATTCTATATCATAAAGCGAATAGAAACTCCCATCTTCCCAGATCGCAAAATCACGATTTCCTTGAAAATAATTCGCATTATAGTAGTCTTTAAATTCCCAAGCTGCCATTAATGTTGCTAATTCATCAATCTGTAATGTAGCGGGATTTTTGACCGTATAAGCATCACGCAATAGAATTTCTGTTTCCCCCTCATAGCCAACAAATCCTTTAGCGTGCATAATCGCTTTTACTGACCACCAATAAGGCCCAAATTTAAGGTAATTCAGCGGCAATTTCTTGATAAAACGATCGGTGATAGCATAAATTTCTTTATGATAATCGAGATTGGGAGAATGCTGTAAAAAATGGTGTTTGGCATCATTAAATAAATCAATTAAATACTCATATTCAAGAAAAAATTCTGTCGCTTTCATAAGGTGTCCTTAATAATCGTTCTGTTGAGATTGTGAAGATATGATAGCTTTTGCATAAAGCTCCGCTTCATCTTGATCTAACAACATCTGTTTTGTCATAAATAGCACCATCTCTTTTTCACTAAATCCGAGATTTTTTGTTTGCTCTAGGGTCTGAGAGATCAGCCCCGCACTGCCTATCGCATTAGCTCGCGTTTGCTGGCGTTCTGATTCAAAGGCTGAAATTGAGCCATAGTAATTAATTTGGAATGGACGATTTGTGTTATTCCAGCATTTACCGTATTTATATAGCATATGTTTATCAATCAAATCGATAAAAAAATCAGCCATCGCAGCTCGAATAACTCGGCTAGACTCTGCAATTTGTGCCGACATTCTGAAAAATCCGCCATCACCTAATCCGCCAGACAACTGATCAGCAAAACCTAGCATAGACAAATCAATTCCTAATGTTCCCGCCAATAAACGTGCGTGAAGCATAATATCCTCTATTGAGACTGAGCCTTGACGACGAGAGCCCATTCCTTCGCCCTGTGTAACGACTTGCTTCTCTTCGTGGGTAAATAATACGTGGCGAATGCGGCCATATTGTGGCTCACCTTGCATTGCTTTATCTGCAAGGAGTTTAGATTTAAGCAGCGTTTGCTTAACATTTTGTGCAAGTTTTATTTGCTGTTCTCGTGTACCCCCGCTCATATTCACCATAATAAAACTTTCATCAATGGCATCGACTAAACGCTGTCCGACAAGGGAAGCAAGAGAAATATAGAAATCGGTAAAAGGTTTTTCCGCAGTGAATAATAACGATCCGCCAATCATAGCGGGAACTATCGGCAATCGGTCAGGGTTATCTTCAGCAATATTATATTTATAGGATTTTGACAACATTCCCGCCTGCGGAACAGTAACAAATCTCGCCATTGCCATTCTAGCTATTTGTAAAGTCGTTAGTCTGGTCAAATGATGTCGTGTTGATCCCGCTAAAAATCCTACGGTTCGCCCGCCTTGTTCATAAGGCAAAATCAACGTAGGGTGAACCATTTCATCAGTTACTAACCCGACAAGCCCTTTGCCTTTCTCATAATAGGTTCTTGCATAACCATCACCAAAAGCCAACGCGTTGTAGGCAACAGAAAAGGCGTGCTTGTTAAACATTTCAGATAAATCAGAACGCACCTCCTCCAAAACTTTTTTATCCACTTCTGAAGCATTTGCGGCATCTTCAATAAAAACAACATCACCACTGGTTTCGTGTCCGCCCAATGCAGCTGTAACGTGCGTTTTAAGTGCTATCGAAATAACGGGATCTTTTTCCATTAATCGCCATTGCTGGTAAATTGCCGAACGAGAACGAGGCGGAGCATTACTTGTTCCCATCAATCCTGCAATAGTTAATCCACTTAAATCATCACCATAAGGCAACTCATAGGTTGAAGCCCATTGCTGACTTTGACTAATCTCTTTTTCTTCAGGAAAAAGTAAACGATGTCTATCATCATCTAATAAGCGAGAGATTGAATTCGGTTTCGCGACAAGTGCGGTACTCTTTTCCGCTTGTTTTTCACCCAATCCAAACATACTTTTAAAAAAAGGCTTTTTTTTCAAAGGAAGTTCCATTCTCTTATGCCGTTCAAAATTTTTCATAATGACATTTTGGAAGAAGTTAAGCTTAAATTTGTGGCAATTTTCCTAATAGGAAAAAATTTCAATGAAAAAGTAAAATAATAAACGGCAATATCACTTATCGCCGTTTATTTAACTTATTTCGCTTGAAGTTCGTTTAAGGTTTTGTCTGCATTTGCAATTAACTCATCTAACTCTTGTTCTCGCTGAGTTAATGTTGCTTCCTCACTGGTAATCGTTGATTTAATTTTAGGCGGCAAAGCAACTTTTGTTCTCGCTAATTTTTTCTGGAAATCTAAACGTCCTTTATCCAATTTAGCGATAATTTCTTGTATTGCTTGATCAATATTTTGTTGGTTCTTAATAGGCATTTCTTTGCCATTGATTTTCACCTTAAAAATATCGCCTGTTTGTTTAATTTGAAAAATGACTTGCTGTGAATCAGCGAACCCTAACGCCAATTCTTTATAAGAAATCCCACTTGTACGTTTAATCGCTGACAACTCACTTGAAGCTACTTCAATTCCCGCTTTGGTGAAATACTTAATCACCTCTTTCGTGCTTTTGTCATCTTTACCATTCATTTTTTCGAAATCAAAAACAATCACTTTTTATCTCCTTCAATTTGTTTTCCCCACTCAATTATCCCGTTTAGACGGCTTGCACAAATCTCACGTTCTTTCTGCACCACTCGCAAATAAATAATCGCCTCACCATAGGTTGAACCACTGAATGCCGTTTGCGGGCAAGGGATTAAATAAATGCTCGGCGGCAGGCGATATTCCGTTTCAGTTTTTGTGCTGCAACCGCTTAATAACATCATCAGGCAAAGGCTCGCGACTACAATCTTGCCCTTTAATCCTTTTATAAATAACGCGAATATCTTCATCGGCTTTTTCTCGCTGCACTTGTTCAAGTGCGGTCTGTTTTTGTGTCGTTTTTCGTTCATCTTCGAGCTGTTTTGTCTTTTCCGCTAGGTGATGATTAAGTTGCTGTATGGTTTGGGCTTGCATTTGATTTTTGGCACTTAAGCTACTTATCCTCTGCGACTGATACCAAACCCAACCACACAAGCCCAAAATCACGCATAACCACAACAGCGAGGAATATTTACGGATAAACGGCACGATGTAATTCAAAATGCGGGCCATCATAAAAACGTTCATCTTCACTTTTCCCATTACCGTTCCAATCTCCACCCCAGCGAATAGTGACATTTAATTCTTTGGCCGCTCGAAACATTGCCTTCGCAATTTCCTTAAATTTATCCCGTTCTGACCAAGGGATTTTTCCTTCAACCAGCGGGGCTAAATCCACCGCGTGACCGGTTAAATGACGGCTATTCATTGTCTTAGTTGCCCCTTGCTTAAAGAGTTGGGCTTGGCGTTCTTTTGTTCTCACCCCTTCAATCACCGCAAAATCAACAGTGCTATATTCAAGGGCTTTGTTTACTACGAGAATTAAATCTGAATGCACTCCCGAGAGTCGCTTTTTACTCATTGTTGATAGTTTAAAATTACTCATTTTTTATACCAGCTTTACTTTTAAAAAAACCTAGTAAAAGTTGCCTTACCGCACTCGTTCCAGCCAACCCTATCGCAGCTCCAGCAGGCGTTATTAAAGAAATATCAAAATGAAAGTGCATTAATACTGGTTGCATAACCCCAGCAATTAAACTACATAACAGTGCTTCTGCTGTCACACGTCTTGGACTATCTGTCTTACCATATAAAAAAGCCTTAAGTAATGATGCAAAAAATGCAACCACTACCGCACAGATAAGATGATTATGATTAGATAAATGAAATGTAATAAATGTCCAAATTTGATTCCATACATCCGGATTTTTTTCTGGCATAATTCTACAACCTTGTTTTGGCTATTGTTTTTAATAATGCTTCAAATTTTCGCTGCTCATTTTCCTTATAGCGTTTAAACTCCGCACCTTCAAATAAAGACTTCGTATCGCTTATGGTACTATTTGCAGCTTGTTTAAAGCTCCAGTGATACTCTAAAACAAGTGAATTAACCATCTTGGTCAAATTTTCCGAATAATTGTTTCGCTGGATCACTGATTGAGTCAGTAGAGCGAAATCGGGCAGGAAGTAATTCAACTTCCTCTCCTTTTTTATTAGTGGCTATAGGATAAGATGGTTGAATAATTACTCCTTGATTATCAAGATTAATATCAAAAAGATGAGTAATTGATTTCATCCCTTTATAAATAAACATCATTAGCAAAGAGCAAAAAGCACTTTCAGGTAAACGTCTTAATCGCTCAACCCGAGACTCTAGCCAATCACCATAATTTATTGCATTCAGATAAGGGGATACAACCTCCTCCTCTTTGCGAAAAAATTGGGCTGCCATCGTATAAAGAAACCAGTCCGCACGATTTGGCGTTTTATCTGCCATAAAGAGACGTTCTTCAATGACATCAAGCATAGCTCCTGTTAATGGTTGAATAAACCAAAGGTCTTCATCATCTGGAATCTGACCAATTTCAACCTGATCTAATTTATATTGTTTTTCAACTTGCAAATAATTCGTGTAATGCCCATTACCAACATTAAAATCTGGTACATCTGACACGCTAGATAAATAAGTTGCCTCAATAAAAATGCGTTCTTGTGCCGTCAAGTGATCAATTGATAGCTCTGAATAGCCTTTATGCCAAGTAAGTTCTTTGATAGCAAATCGAAGAAATGCAGAGCGTGTAGTCTCAAGTAAATGAGTAGGAATATTAAGCAGCTCTTGTATATCTGCTATAGTTAACTCTTGTAATGTGAAAGTAAAACGTGCTGTGCGTACAGGTTGAAAATAAATCATTTTTTCCCTCCATAAATCCTCTGAATGTCTGCCTTATCCCAAGCGGTCAATGATGATATAGTCAGCGAAACTTCAGCTTTAGCATAACTACCATCAGAAGTGGTTGGAGATGTTATAGGATCACTAATCATTTCTATCACCAGTGGCTTATAAATACGACCTTTATATTCCATTGCAATAAGCCTAGGTGCTTTTGATGGCATTAATACATCAAGCCATTTCCCCTCACCTGATATCGCCTGCATCACATTTACCAATGCACCATCTGGCGACAGTTCTTGTGGCATAGCCCACTTAATAAGCGTTTTAATAGGATCCATAACTTCTGACTTTGGATCGCTATATGCTCGAAATAAAAGCTTCATCGTACATTTAACTGGTGGCATTCCAGCAAACGTTTGGGTAGAGTTAAGCTTTGTTATTCCAGTTCTCCCTTCAAGACTTTTAAGCGCGCCCTGTATTGCACCTTGATTTTGGGTAGGATTCTCGCTATTTGCCCCTCCAACACCAACGGAACGCGTAAACTGACCAAAAAAGTCTGATAATAGCCCACTCTGTAACATTGCACTGATAGCTGGAGCTTTAGCTTCTGTTCCCATTTGTTCAAAAGGTGATTGCCAATTAAGTTGATATTCCATTTCCGCACCATCAAGAATCGGTGCGTATACCGCCAACTCATCAGGGTCCTTGACATATCTACGATCTTTACCTTCCCCTACAGAATTTACTGGGTAAAATCTTGCTATTAAATGATTATTTAACCCTTGCCAATCTGAGCCTAAACCAGGGTTCAAAGAAGTTAATGCCTTATCAAAAGTTCCTTTCAGGAATTCATTCGTTTTATCTACAGCATCAGAAATAAATTGTTTTGTACTATCAAAAATCCCCATAGCATCTAAACTCATAATGTGTCTTTTACGTAAAATATGCTACGGAACAAAAAATCGAACAGTGCAATTTTCCTATAATGACAATATTCAAAAAAATGACCGCACTTTATGCGGTCAATGAAAAATCACTTTATAGCGGTAAAATCCTCCGGATATTGCCGCCGTTTCACCTCGCTTTCATAGGCGGTTTTGCAATGGTCTTTGTCGAAAAACAGCCCATTCACCAGCCGAAACCAAAACCGCCAGCGGGCTTTGGGTTTGCTCTCTAACACGGCTCGGCGGTAACAACGGCTGGAAAAGGTTTCATCTGCCCCACCGCCCGTTAAGGCGTTGCAAAGTTGGTCGAGGGCAATCAAAACGTGATAGCCCCAAGTTTTAAATGGATTTTTCTTGCTCATTTTGGTATTCCTCATAGGTTTGCGACCAGCCGATTGACCAGTCATACTCAAGCGGATTTTCCGCTTGTTCTAACAAAATTTTGTGCATATAGGCGTTTTCAAACATTTTTTCTTTGAGCGTTTTCGCCGCGTTCCACACCGCTTTGAATTTACCAAAATCTAACGGTTGAGCGGTGTTATCCGCACAAATCAGGGTGAAAATACGTGGCTCGCCGTTTTCTTCCGTTTTGCCGTTTAAGTCAAAATCCGCTTTGATTTCTACCAAGGTGGCACGCCCTTTTTCATCTGTATCCACCCATTTGCCGATTTCTGGCACATACACGCCGCCATCAACACAGTTATCTCGTTTGGCATTAATTTTTGACCGCACTTGATTTCGCTGCTCGCTGAGCCGTTCCCCTTGTCTTGCCTCATCCATCACCCATTTTCCCCCTTGCAATCGGTGATATGGGCTTGGTTGTGGCTCAATCAAAACGGGATAGCCCCGCTCATCGGGGATAATCTGTTTTCCCTCACTTTGCCCTTCAAGTAAAGTGCGGTAGGTTTCTTCGCTGATTTCTATAGCACCTTCAGGTGCTGTGCCGTGATAAAAGCCTGATTTAAAATAAATCGTCATAAATTCCCCTTAATGTTAAGTTAATAAGCCAGCTTCTCTAAAATAACTTTCCAGTTCCTCTAATACTTCTGGTGCAAGTACAGTCTCTCTGCTTCTGCGGCTCGTTTTCCATCTACCGATTGCCAAAAACTGAATTCGCATCGCTCCTTGATTAATGGTTCTGTGTTCATACTCATAATAAAAACACTGTGATTTGTTAGATTTAGTTAAAATATTTATACCGAAACTGTGAGGGGTATTAACCGAAGTGGTTAGTGATGCGAAAATTAATGGTATATCAATGAAGGCTTCAGGCCACATAAAGGATTTCTCTCGCGTACCCACAATATCATTTTGATTAAAACAATAGGTCTGAATCATTGTCCCATCGGGGTACTTCATCACTTCGAACCCACCTATGACGGATTTATTTGAAATTGATCTTGCAATAGACTCTTTTATCAATAGCTTTAAATCCGTTATCTCACTTGCGGTATGCGTATGCGAAATGTCCGCTTTTTCTGCCCGCACTTGTTGGATATCTTGAGCCAAACGGCCCACCTCAAGCTCACCCGCATTGCTCACATTGCCAAAGGCTTTAATCCAAAACTGCACCCCATCGAGCGTGTTTTGTGCTTTAATGCAGAGTTTGAGAACAAGGGATTTCGGGCGCGTTTCTTCCGCAGTTCGTGTATCTTTATCCGTACCATCCTTCGTAGAAGCAAGGTAGGTTTTTGCCCTTACCCCATCGGCGACTGCCGTGTTGTTCGCCTGCACCCTGCCTTGTTGTGCAGACTTAAACGAACCTGGCTCCACATCGGTGGTATCACCATCACGAATGACGAGAGTGATATCTTTCTCGGCTTGATAATCGCCCCCTGCTTCGGTAGGAATATAGTGAAAGTGGTCTTGAAGGGTATCTTCTTGCACCTCACCCACCGCAAGCAATGCCCCCGCGTTACGAATAAAGCGGTCTTTCGCTTTCGGCACGGCGGAAAGGCTGCCATATTTCGCCACAAGGTGGCGATACAGTTCGGGATAAGCCTGTTCACTCACCTGCTCTTCAATGTCATCAAAGGCAATCCAGCCCGCCGGAATGTTATCTGTGGGAAAATACGCCGTCATTCCCACATCAGAGCGGCGTAAATCAGGCAGTTTGTTGTTATTGCCTAACGTGCGGTATAAATCGGGGTAAGTGCTACTACCAAAAGTTGAGCCATCGCATCGCAAAAATCCGTGCGGATTTTGCACCGCACTTGGAAATGCCACGACCGCGCCGACAGGAATGATGCTTTGGATTTTCTCGTCGACCCAACCCCGATACGCTACAACCTCATTTTTAGTAAGCTGCGGAAATGCTAAACAGCGTTGCTCGCCACTTGCAGAGCGATAGACATAATTAAATCTTGGGTCGGTTGCTGAGGCAGGATTGACGTCCCACTGCCAATAGCCACCATCGGGTAGGGTGGCACGGATGCGCCCCCAACGATTGTTAGCAATATTAATAAGACCTGTTGCGGTTATATCTGGTGCGGCAATATTACCCGTAAATGTCCCACCAAGCTCGGTCATAATGCGCTTTTGACCAAGGTGATTGCCATTGGCATCAAAGGCTGTCGTAAATATATCCCAAGCAATATTGCCCGTTGAGCTACCATAGCTAAAGCAAATCCCTCTAGCGTGAGCATTGGTGCTGTAGCTTGGGTGGGTAATGTGCATCATCAACCCATTGAGTGGGAGATTATTAAGTCTAGCGCCGTTTGGACGATAAAACCCGCTGTAGGTATAGCCATTAGCCTTGGTATAGTCGATGGTTTTCAAAAATGCCTCGCCACCAACCTTATCTAGCTTGATGTCGTTAAGGTCATACACTGCCTTACTGGTCGCCACGGTGTCGCTACTTGCCAAATTAATTGCATTAGATTTTTTGCTGTTGGGGATATAGTTACTCAGATTGCGGGTTAAGGCATCAATCAGCCCTTTCAACGTTTTCCCCGCTTTGGCGGTGAGCCCTAGGGTTTCTGCTTCGCTATCGGTGGCGTTGGTGAGTTGCACAATGCCCGCTTGGCTTGTGCTTGCTTTGTCGATTTCGTGGCTGTGGCCCGTTTCCTCCACGGCGTTTTGGCTAGTGGCGGTGAGAGTTTTTGGGGTATATTGAGGGTGTGGATTATCTTCATTTTCGTGCTGATTTATGAGCTGAATAAGTTTATCTTGATCTTGCATTATTTGCACATCAATACGTTCAACAGGCATTGCTTCCAAGGCAAGCGAAAATGAAATTGTTGTCTCCACTTTATCAGAGATAAAAATTAACCCTTCGCCTTTTATTTCATCCGAAGAATAAACAGCGATAAGCGTATTATTTGCCCAAAAACCAATTTCATTACACCAAAAACCTTCATCTTGTTCTGCTTTTATAACAAAACGCATCTGGATTGTTTTCTCATCTAATCTTACAGCGGATGCAATACCTACACGCAATCTCTCTTGTTTTAGGGAAGTTTCTTCTCCCGTTGGTCGATATTTTTCCGTACCAAATGCCGCGTGTGTAATAGTCAGCGATAAATGCTGATTATTATTCATCGTAGCGAGTTTTAATCCTGCCTTAGTTATTGTTGGGGGGCTATTGATTTGATTTACAGCCATCACATATCCTTAACGATAAAAATCTGTGAGGCTAGTATAAAAAGATAGATATATTTAATACTTGTTTTTTTCCTAAATCACCGTTTTATAAAATTCTCTTTTTTCTTGGTTATTTTCATATCCAGCACGAGATTTTATTTCTTTAAGCTGTTTTTCAGTAGGCAGAACAAGAATCTGTTCATTAAGTGGCTCATCAAAAGAACCAAGCCCAGCGGCTGCCATAATAGTAAGAAACTCATTTCGTCGCCCATACACCCGTAGGCTTACCAAAGTAAGATCGTGCTTTTCATCAAATTTTGTTTCATAACGAATTGCTGGTTCCCATTTTTTAGTTCTGATCGAAAAATCACGAACAAGTTGTACAAACCTATTACAAGCCATAGAATGACTTTCTATCATAAATCCCCCTGCCTTAAATAATTGGTAATCGGCACTTGCCTTTAAATGAGGCAAAATTAAACCCAGAAAATCCCGTTCCAATAACAACTTTTGAAGGCTTGTTTTTATTTCCTAGTTCTTTTTTTACAGTCAGTCCAACAACAAATCTAGCTCCTATAATTGATTGAATTGTAGATACATACTGCAGTATTTGTTGCCCATCTTCGCTTATATCGGTGATTGAAATTTTTATCCTAGATGTAAGCCAATGAGGGGTGTTTTTTCTACGAACTCCTTCGGCATTTACAAGCGATGTTGTATATGGTTTATCTGTTTCCTGCCACAATTGCTCAATAGTGAAGCCATCTGGATAAAGCATTTGTAAATAAGTACGCAGAAAATGAAAACCTCTTTTAGGGTTTTTAACTCGCCAAGCCTTAAAAAGATAACGAAGTCTATCAATATCGCCATCAGCACGCATTAGACTTAGCCCATCATTTAACGCAAATTTCGTTAATAATGCACTTTGAGCCAAATAAGGCGATCCATAATGTAATAAGTCCCTTTGTCTATGCCATAGCATTTTCTTAAAAACCCTAAGAAAAACATTTTTCCAAGCTAGTTCAATTTCCTCTGTCATTTCTGAGGCCACAAATGGATAAATAGGCGTGACCTCTTTTGCTCCTGTCTGATTTACCATAATTACTCCACTGTATTATATCCACCGCCCCACACGCTACTTTCATACCCATTAGACGTTAAATTAATTGTGATTGACTCTTTATCTAGGTATCGAAATACTTCGGGAGCGGAATTCACTCCATTAGATATTGATACATTTAAATCACTTCTTTTGTCCGCAAGTGCTGGAATTGCCTGCTCTATCAAACTAAATACTTCTTTATTTTTTACAACAACCTTCCCTTGCTTGGTTGAAAAAGCATTTTTGCCATATTCTTGTAACAAAAGATCAATGATTTGAGCTTTAACTTGTAATACATCATAAGCTCTTGCAATGATTGCATTAACGGTAATATGAATTTTTTCTGTAATTGGTTCAACGAACTTTGTCTTATAGGAGTCATCAGCTTCCGCAATGACTTGTGATATTTGTCGCTTGATAGATTCTTTACTTTCAACTGAATTATCGGGTAAAGCAAAAGAGTAAAATAGCGTATTAACATTATTAATGTCAGCCCCTCGTATTTTTTCTTCTATCTGTTCATTCCATACGGCTAGAAATGCCAAATGATTAAAGTTTTTACGAAGTAATTTATCAAACTCACCGAGAAATACAGCATTATCATCATAAGTCGAAGGATAATTACACAAGTTTCTTAATGTTGCTATGTCAATAGGATTTTTCCCCGCCCGTTTTAATGCTTTCATTTCTAAATTAATCTCGTTTTCCTCATTAGCTTGAATATATTGAAATGAAAATGTACTTCCAAGCTCAGGCTGAATGTCGCCAAAACATTGTCCGCACTCTATCGTTATAACATCATTAATCGAGGGTTGAAATCCCACAACGGAGGTTTCACCAAACTTGACATATAAACGTTTATATTCATCTGACTCAATATGAAAAACCTTTTCTCCCGCATCAACACCATTAAATTTAAAACAGGGGTCAAATACCTCACCATTGACTTTCACTTGAATAGTAGATATATAACTACCA
The DNA here is from genome assembly GCF_011765605.1 of Avibacterium paragallinarum. NCBI lineage: Bacteria > Pseudomonadati > Pseudomonadota > Gammaproteobacteria > Pasteurellales > Pasteurellaceae > Avibacterium > Avibacterium paragallinarum. The sequence continues at coordinate 417,570 of NZ_CP050316.1, read as the reverse complement.
TCCTTTGGCTCTTCAACCTCAATAGCATAAAATGGATAGGACTCGCTCATAGTATGAGAGTGTTTAACAAATTGTAATTGGGTTGCCATAATTTCTCCCTCACCATTATTTTGCGTTGAAGCTGGTAATGTAACAGGGCTGTCAATTCGATACATACGTCCGCTTGCGTCAAATAAATAACGACCCGCTTCAATCCTAACAGGCGTATTGCCATTATTAATGGCTTTAATCTGAACAATCGCGGGCTTTGCAGTAAAGATTAATCCTTTCAAGGCGGCATCTGCCAATACGGTTGCGTCTCTTGATTTCAAAAAAGGCTCTTGCATTGCGACTTCAAGTTGCTGGCTATACATAGCAAGCATTTGAGCGATTGCCCCTTGCATTTGTAAAAATCTCGGATCGCCCGCGTGATACAAGGCGGCAGTCAGCTCGTTTTTTAACGCCTCTTCTTTCACCGCTTCAAGGAAGTCTTCTTTGGTGTACATTGTTCAATCCTCACATAATATCTAACACAATATTGCCAATCTCTAAGATAAAGTGCATTTTATCTGGACTCACAGGCACAGAATAAATGTTCACCGCATCAGGAGGGAGCATATCCAAAACGGGAACATCTCGACGCAATTTAGCAATCACTTCATCAGCCGCCCCCATTGTAAGCGGAGCGAATAACAGGGCGTGTTTATCAAAACCATAATCAGACCCTAAATAGCTATTCACAGGTGTTGCCAACCAATGCCGCACCATTTTTTCAACATCACTTTGTGTAATTTTTGCTGTTTCCATAATGACAATGAACCTCATCAAATTAATGCTATTATCGGGGTTTACTTTCCTTGACTTCGCTAAATTTTCCTAATAAAAAACCGCACAACAAAGTGCGGTCGTTTTTTTCTTACTTTTTCACCAATAAATCTGTTGTTATTCCACAATAATGCCCGTTGCAGTCTGAGCTTAAATCTAATTCGTACGCACACCACAACAAGCCAATAATCATTACAATCTTGAACATAATTTCACCTTTTTACTGAATTTGAGGTAAGTAAAACCGCCACACGGTTCACGGGGAAGTGCGGTCGGTTTTGGTTAGGTTTTTAACGTAAGTAATTTACGGTTTTTGTGGGGCTTTGCTCTGTTCTTGGGCTGTTAAAAATCAAGTTTTCGATTTCTTGCTGTATTTTTTTATCTTTAAGCGATTGGGTGTGCTTGGCGATAAAGCTTTCTAGCGTTTGTGCAAGTCGATTGCTAGCAGTACCAAGGTTGAAAGCGGTTTTGTAGTTTTTATGGCTTTCCAAGTCGGAAAATAGCTCCTCTAAACGCTCCCAAGCGGCAACAGAATGATTGATGTAATTCATTGCTTTAGCTAGCATATAGAAATTTTCCATATCTAACGCAAGGCTATTGGGTGGCAATTCTTGCATTGGGTGCATTGAAGCAATGTAAATCATCACATCACGATGATCTTTGCGTTTGATTTGCTCATATTTCGCCACCGCAAATTTATTTTTCACTCTTGCCCAGATTTCGCCATAACTCATTTTTGTGCGTTGATGGGTTGCAGCAACGGCGTTTTGAATAAGGCGTTGTTCTTCGGGGGTGATGGTGTCGTTTTCATTTATTGATAAAACTTTTTCTGCCTTGCCTTTATTCCAATAATCAAACAATGCTTGATAACATTCTCTTTTGTAGGTGATCAAGGTTTCTCTGATTTCAGGTTTCACCCGTTTTACATCAATGCCAAATAGCCAGCCGTTGAGGTATTGGATTGGAAGGCATAATGTTTGTTGTTCAGCACCTTGTGAAGGTATGGTTATAATGACCATACCTTGAGAAAGAACTTCATCGCGTTTAATTCTTGCATATTGAGCTTTCCAGTCCAGACCAATATTTTCACAAATTGGCTTCATTGCGACATAATGAACGTTGTTTTGCTCAAATGTAGTTAAAGTGCGGTCGTAAAATTGGATTGTTTGGAGTTGAGTTTGAATTGACATAATAGCCTCTGTAATTTTCGAAATTTTGCTAGCCAATTTAAGGTGTTCTTATAACACGAATACCTTTTGAAATTGGTGATCGAGCGGTTCGAAAGCCTACAGCAGGCTGGAGTTATTTCCCTTGCGGGTATTGTATTCCTCGCCCACTCGATCATAGATTAAAATTACCATTTTTGTCCAAACTTGGCTGAGAAAAGGAGAAACACCAAATTCTAGATACAAAAAAACCGCAATGGATTTAGGTCTTGCGGAACTGACCGCTGTAAGGTTTCGACACCTATCAGACTAATACTAATAAAAAGCCTATTGCTTGTCAATAGGCTATATTGATGTTCGGCAACAGATCACTTTCTACGTCGTTTTCGGCGTTTTTTAGATGAATTGGAACCAAAAATACCTAATATTGATATTGCAACAAACAATACAAAAAACACAATTTTAAATATCCAAACTAGGATAGAAAATATCTTTTTAAATATCTTTTTTTTGCTGCCTTTTCTTTCTGCCAGCCAAACTTCCTTAGGAATAAGATGAAGAACTGGTTTAGTCGGTTCGTTAGACATTTTCGTTATCCTCATCATCTGATTCTGTTATTTCGTTATATTGATTGGATTTTTTCATAGCTTGTGATTGGCGATATTCATTGGCTTCTGCAACCATTGTGAACTCCACTTCACAACCTAATTTTTCAGCAGCTTTTGCAATTTCGGCAAGATCGACCTCAAAAAATTCTTTTTTAGTATTAACTCTATTGACCTGACAATGTGCGAATTTTTTATGTAATGTGTTTTCTAGTTTTGGTGCATCATCTGTCCTAATTAAAGCGTGGACATCAAAAGGGAATGGAACACTGGCATCACCTAATTCTTTAACTCGATCTAACGGTTCTAATCTTCTTGTCATTCCGATTTTATAAACATTTTCCCCAAAAGAACCAATGTTAGAAATGACATATACCGTACCTTGTTTGGTGAGTTGAGCCATTGATATAGCACGTTGAGAGTCTTCTATCGCTTGCTTTAAATCTTGTTCTGCTTGAGCCAGTTTAGCTAATAACTCTTTATTGGTTTTATCTAATTCAAGCAATTTTTTATACTGTGCGATCTCTTTTTGAGCTTCCCTCTCTTTTTGTTCCGCTAGTTTTCTTTGTTTTTCAGCTTCACGTTGAACTTTTTGTTCTTCTCTCATCTCTTCTTGAATACGTTGCTGTTCCTCTTTTTCTCGTTGTTTTTTAAGTTCATATTCAAAGGCTAGGTGTAATTCTTCGTGTTTCAGAGCTAAATAATCTTCGCTAATGAAGATCCGAAATATCACGCCTTGTTTGTTTAACCTTTCAAAGGACTTAGTCATTTTATTCTTGAACAAATCAAAGTTTCGGAAAGAGACATCGTTAATCAATAAATCACATTCTTTGTCAAATGCCGTAAGCATTATAGTTGATATGTTATTCATCATAGTAAAACCATCTTTTTCAGCTGTTTTACCTAGCCCGACGACCCATTCAGCATCGGAATATGTAGCTTGCTCTGATTTTTTTAATTCAGCTTGTTTCTGTTTATTTTCATTCCATTTTTCTTTGAAACGTTTAGAAGAGCGAAATCTGAATTTTGGTGTGTAAGGAGCAATAGTGGAGACTTCTTGAGCGCATTCTGATTGACTGCCCTTAGAAAAGGGTTGTCCTTGATTGTTTTTGAGTTTCTTCCATTTTCTATAGTAAATAACAAATAAGATTAAAAAAATAGGGGAGGATAAAAACCAAATGATTGGTAATGCGGCGTCCATAAATAAACTCCTAAAATGAATGTGGGAATTTATCATACCAAAATTAAGAAACTTTTAAAGTAAGTGAGAACACCTTAATCAGATTGTATTCAACGAGCTTAAAATTGAGCTGGCCAAATTTATCACTGAGATAGCAGCATTAAAACTAACAAAAATTAACTCATTGAAAAAGTGTAGTGCTATGATATACAATAACCGTATTATTAATTAAATTCTTACCTTATGATACTTTCATTTAAGCATAAAGGCTTGGAAAAATTCTATAAAACTGGCTCAACTGCTGGGATTATTGTTGCACATTCGGCTAAATTAAAGCGAATTTTAGCGCGATTAAATAGCTCAAAACAAATACAAGATATGAATATCCCGGGTTGGAATTTGCACCCATTAGCTGGAAACCTAACCAATCATTGGAGTGTTAAGGTAAATGGTAATTGGCGAGTTACGTTTAAACTGGAAAATGGACACGCTGAAATTGTGGATTATCAAGATTATCATTAGGAGATTACGATGAATATGTATTGCCCACCGCACCCAGCAGAAGTTATCAAAGAAGATATTTTACCCGAGTTAGGCTTAACTGTAACACAGGCGGCTAAACAGTTAGGCGTAAACAGGGTAACCTTTTCCCGATTATTAAACGGCAAGTCCGCAATTAGTGCTGAAATGGCTTTACGGCTGCACGCTTGGCTAGGGGAAAATAGCCCTAGTCCAGAGAGCTGGTTACATCAGCAAGCGGATTATGATTTATGGAAAGCCTCACAAAAGCAAACATTTTCGGTTCAGCCTGCTTTTGTAGTATAGCGAATATAAGAAAAGCCTATTGATTATCTATAGGCTTTGAACATATCTATTTTATTGATAATTCAACCAACCTGAAATGGGGTCGGCTAAACTCATCATCGTCCGTGTTTTACGCTTCTTCATTTTCCGCATCTAACAGTGCCTTTCTTTCTTCCATTTCAGCACGCTCCTGCATTAACCGCGTCTCTTCCTGTCCTGAAGCTAAAATTGCGTCAAGTTCTTCGTAAACTTTATCCATACTTTTCACTTCAACGGTTGATTCGACTTGTTGTTTTGGAACTAAATCATAATTTACATTCCCCAAGAATTGCACAAGTCTTGAGTCATACATTCCAACTAAACCGCCCTCAACAAGCATTGTTTTGCCTAGATCTTTAAACCTTTTGTACGCACCGAATAATTGTTTATTTTTTATACTTCCATCTTCATTTTTCGCAGTACAATTATCTGTAAATGTTTGTTCATCAACACCACACAATAGAGCCATTCTTGTTATTGTTGGGAAAGCAACGCCAAGTATATCCATTTTCTTTCCCTCACTGTCTTTTTGAATTAACTCATAGTATTTGAGTTTCCCTTCAACATAATCATTGATCGCAGCCTCCATTTTCTCAATAGCTAAATCTGGATCAAACTTATAGGGACGTCCCCGTTTGGTTTCCCATTGCCCCTCTTCTAATTTGAGTTCCCTCTTCGAAATTGCGGCACTCACTTTTGCTTTACGTTTAACTTTTGTTTTTGCCGTTGTTGCAGCTTCCTTTCTAGTCGCCATATCTATATCCCACTAAATCCAGTTGCTTTTCGCTTCCATCACTTAACACGCTTTTGAATTGACGCAATATATTGTCATCATAGGATTCTTTTGATAGCCTTCTTCGAGTGGATGAAATACGTTGGTTGATTTTATCGACTTGCTTCATCACTAATGACCCCGCTTTAATATCCTCATCGAAATTAGGGTTGAGTTCACGCATTCGATTTACCGCATCAACGAGTTCAGCACTCTCATCACAAAGCATTGATAAGTGCATACTCAGAACCTGAGCTGACGCACCTTTAACTATGGTTTCTGTCAGCCCCTCTAAAAGCTGATTAGCATAATGCTGCACACTGCTATAAATAGCGAGTTGCTCAACACTTCTTGGATCTCGTTCTGGGTAATTCGACATACCCAGCAAATAATCCATTGACACGCCATAGCACAATGATGCCCGAGCAAGAAAATTATGATTAATCGCCGTTTTCGAGGTTTTTCTTTCCATCTTGGAAATCATACTCGTATTAGTATAGCCCATTTCCGCTGCGGCTCTCTCTGGGCTTTTCCTTGCAAGTAAACGCGCACTTAAACAACGTGCACGGATTAAATCAGGATTTAACTTAAAGTTACTAATTTTTTTCGTCATACAACAACCTTACTTAACTAATCCACTTAACCACACTCTCATTTCTAACTTTTTATAAACGACTAAATCAATATTACCGCTCCCGCTTTTCTAATAACTTCACTTTCCGTTCAAAAATCCGCTTAATCCGCCTTAAATCCTCATCGCTATAATGCCTTGGGCGTTGGTCGCTCTCGATCGATTCCACCTTCTCAATACCCAAACGCTCAATGATCCCAATGCGATATTGATGATAGTTTCCGTCAAGCCAGCGATTACAGCGTTTGCACTGACCAAAAATGTTTAACGAATAAAACCGCAAGTGCGGGGCTGAACCCCGACTACGATAATGCCCCGCGTCAAATCCCCCGCCTAATTTCTCGCTAATCAACGGCGTACCGCACGAGATACATTCCTTATTCGCATCACGAAAACGGATATATTTATTCACCGCACTTTGTGCTTCAGCAATGAGCTGATGATGCGTTTTATTCTTCTCTTTAAGTGCGGTCATTCTTTTGCGAGTTTCTGTTCGCTCCACCTTAGCCATTTTTTCACGCTTTTTGCGTGATTGTTCTGCCGATAATTTGATCGCACAATCCACACTACAGACTTTCTGTAAGCTACTTACTGTCTTTGTGTAATAAGTGCCACACACTTTGCATTTATGCTGTTTTGGTGCTTTTGCCATTATTACCCCACAAGCACGAGCGTTATCATATATGTGGTATAGCAAACCACCCCAACGCAAATTGCGATATAAAACCATTTATCGCCCATTGTTACTTTCTCCTGTTAAAAACCGTCCCAAGCCTCTTTCAATTCCATCAATAATCCCTTTTTCATTTGAATAACAACAAGAAGCTCAATCCGCCAACACCGAAAATGACTAGCAACATTAACGCCTCAATTCTATTGATATGGTGTTTACTCTGTTTTTCCGCCACCCAAAAGCCAAAGTACACACCTAAAAAACTTATAACACTTGATAAAATCGATAACATCTTTCCTCCCGTTAAAAAAATGAATGAAGTTGATTGATCACATTCGGATCGGTCGTATCGTTGAAAATATGCTTAATTGCCGCATTAATCAGAGCGGAGTAGCATTGTTCAAACTCGTCTTGTTCCATATTGCCGTAACTTAAACTTTGAGGCTCTACTCGCATTCTGCCGTCAATGGTGTAAGTAACCTCTCGAAACCCAGCAAGCACAGTAAGATTTTTGCGAAAGGTATCAAACTGCTTCGCCTCGCTTTGGAACTGCAGTTCTGTGTTTTCTGCGGCCCAATACTCAAAACAAAATTTAAAGAAAGCGAACACTTTACGATGAAACTGTGGATTGCGTGTACGTTTGATTTCAACGGAATACATTTCCCCGTTTTTGAAGCCTTGAAGTGCGGGCAAAAACATTTCATCAGCTGGCACAAACGTGCCTCCCGCACCTTTAACCATTTCAATAATCACGGGTTATACCCACCGCACTTCTTCACAAAATCCAACGTAACCGACCGCTGTACAAAATCTTCCATCGCGGGATCGAACACCACAACCATTTGCCCTTTTGTGTTGCCTTTGATTTCTTCGCCCGTGATAGGGTGAATAAAATTAATGCGGCCGCCGACAATGTCGATGACCTCATTGGCAACATTGTGAATGTGGTTTTGATACCATTGCGTCGATTTATCGTTATTGAGCAACATCACCACCAAATAACCTGCGTCGCGTAATTCCTTTGCCCGTTTGAGGTAAGGCGTAACGTTGGAGTAAGGCGGATTGACGAAAATACGCAAAGGAAAATGGCAGGTTTCCGCCACCTCATCAAGCAATCGATCGAATAAATCCTCACCGAGAAAATCTGTTGCTATGCACGTTTTATTAAATCCCTCCGCATCGTCATCATCTTCAGGGGCTGGCTTACCGATATAACGGTAAGCCAAGGCATTTTTGTGGTCGGCACAGCCGTCAATATCAAACCAGTTAAAACGCTGTAAAAGCCAGTCAAAAAAATATCTCGGGGTTCGCCACGTGTCTTTGTCAAATTGTTGTTCGGTCATTGTCTGTAGCTCTCCCAATCAAAATTTATCACTGCACCTTTACCTTCCCGCATTCGATCAATGATTCTCTCACCGACATATCTGCTCAATTCATCTTCCGATAGGTTGCTGATTAAAATTGTTGGTTTCATTTGCTCATAACGCTCATTGATGATTTCAAATAAAATAATCTTTTCCGATTCAGAGCCAAATTGAATGCCTACCTCATCAATGATAAGTAAGTCCTTATCTGTGTAGATCTCCATTACTTCATTCTCGGTTAAAGAGGAATTTTTATCCCAAGTTGATTTTACTTTGCGGATAATTCTTAACGCGGTGGTTATCAACACTTCATCTTGATGTTGCTCGATGATGTGATGAGCAATCGCACTAGCAAGATGATTTTTCCCTGTACCGGGTTTCCCACAAAGAATTAGCCCTCCACCAACTGATTTGCGATCAACCCATTTTGTTGCATAAGCCTCACAAAAACGTTTAGCCTTACGGTTATATTCGGTTTCTTGATAATTACTAAAACAAGCCTGTTCAAAACGTTTGGCAATGCCAGAAGTCATTTTTAATACGTTAATGTTATGCTCACGTTCCGTTTGTTCCTGACGCGCTTTATCTGCCTCAAGTTTAAGGATTTTTTCCTTTAGGCATTCTGGGCATTGCGTTTTTGACTCAATCCCTCCCCCCATAGGAAAGTGTATTTTTCGATAAAATTGGCGATACGATCCGTGCTTTTCACAGTCACCAATTTGTTCTTTCACTTCAGCATTTTCGACTTCAGAATTAAACCCTTCTAAAGCATTTTTCAATTCCTTTTGCAGGCCTTCTAGCGTTACTTTAAACATTAATAAAATCCTCCGCCCATTCTGGTGTTTTGGTTTCCCCGTATATTTTTTTTGCAAATCCATTGTGTGCATCTGGCTTGTTATTCAACGGATTTGGCAATGCTTTCACATTTTCAGGTTGTGAATAATCATCTTCCCAACGGCGGTTGTTCAGGTATGTTGTCGGATGTAATTTTTCAAAACCGAACTGCCCAAGTGAAAATCGCCTGCGAATATCCAAAACGAGCATATCGGTAAACTCACGAATGGATTTACCTGATGACTTAAACGCGGTGCCAAAACTTTTTAGTGCTTTTGCACGGTTGACTTTAACCAAGCCTGCCTGCCAGAAATCGGCAAAACACAGCTCAAATTCAGATTGCTCAACCGAGCTTTTTTTATTTATTTTTTTATTGTTATTTTGAGTAGTGTTTTTATTGTTATTTTGTGTGTGAACTTTTTTCACAGGATCTTGTGAACTTTCTTCACAGGTGCTATGAACTTTTTTCACAGGTGAACTTTCTTCACTAGTGAACTTTTTACACAGGTTAGGCGTGAAAACATTCACCCCTCTTGCCCCTTTTTGGCGAGTTAATAACCCGATTTCCGTTAAATGATTGCAGGCATCAATCACAGCTCTGTTGCTCAACCCTGTCACTTCCATTAACTGGCTAATAGAAATCGCATCACAATCTTTGTTCCAGCCTTTTGTTTTACGCACAATCACTAAGTAACATTTAAGTTCTGAACCAGTTAAATCGCAGATTAAGTCATCAACGACCGAATTAGGCAGTTGGAAAGAATTTGGAATAAATTGATTGCTCATAGCCCCACCGCCTTATCTTGTGTAAATTCACCGTTCCACGTTGCTTTCATTGGCAAATTGCCTTTCACATACCATTCATAGAGCTTTGCCGCCCCTTTCTTTAGCAACACAGGTTTATAAGCGATAAACGGCTCTTTGCCGTGCTGAGCGATTTCTGTAGTTTCCTCCGTGAGATATTGATCTCGGGCATAGGCTTTTACTCGCTTACGATTGCCGTCTTGATAAAGCCAATTTTTGCCTAACAGAAACTCACCCACTTTTAACGAATTTACCCCGTTCAAGCCTTTCACAAATTCAAATGGCGAAATCCCATTACGGAAATAGCTTTCCATTGATTCGATTTGTTCGGATTTTTGCTTGCTTTCTAACAAGGCTTGGTGTTCGCGAACTAATGCGAGTTGTTCACTTTCTTTTGCATCTGCCCAAGCCCGAGCGGCTGCCACAGGATCGTTAAAATTAGGCAAAAGTGCGGTGTTTTTTTGCTGATTTTCTAGCTCTTGCCAGCGATCAACCAAGCGAGCCGTAAATTCAGGTGAAAGTTGTGCTACAACAACATAAGTATCTCGCTTAATGAGTTGATACTCTAAAACGCTCTGCCCAAGATGATTTTTAACTTCCACCAATGGTGTAAGTTGAATCAATCCCTTATCTTGCAAGCGTTCAACCGTTCTTTTTACTGAGTCGTGTCTTGCTTCCACCAATTCAGCAATCTCACGACTGCTCATTTTTATGCTTGCATTTTGTTCCGAAATCATTGATAATCCGTTCATAGATAATTCCTTTCTAATGAATTACCACCGCTGCAACGGTGGTTTTTTATTGCTTTAATTCCCATTTCAGACAAACCAGCTGAGAAAGTAGCTGGTTAATCAATCCTGTTAATTTCTCACGCTCTTTTGCTGAAAGCTCTTGCCCTAAATCGGAGTTATCAGATAAGGCATTCGCACTTTCCCCACATAATTTCCCCACTGATTCAGACAAAACAACCACTTCACGCAATAAATCTAACGATCCCTTACATTCTTGCGGGCAAGGCATTAACGTGTGATCTACTGCCTGAGCAATCATTTCAACGATGTTGATTGAATCAGTGAGGGCAATGAGATGAATGGCATCAACAAAGCCAAGTTTGTTACGGTCATAATTCGTATTTAATTCCTGACCTAGTTGCGTTGTCGTTTTTCCCATTGCAGGTGCAAAATTTGAGATTTCGCGACTACGGGATAACTGCGTATGCAGGGCTTTTTGTATGTACAAAAACGGTGATTCATCTTTCATAAAATTTTCTCGTTTTTTTATGGTTACTTTTTGAGTGGGTTTGGTAAATTATGGATTAGCTGGATTCGCTAGTCGCTTAATGTCGTCAGCCGTTATTTTATTATTGAGAGCATTAGCTAGTTTCTCTGCATATTGCGTTTCTCCCGTGTAATCTGTTCTTGGCAATGTATTTGAAGCTCGCCACTTATACACAGCCCGAGAAGTAATACCGCATAATTGAGCAACATTTGAAGCTCCAATATGGTCAATAATTTGTGTAAGTGTTTTCATAATTCCTCATAAAAATATGAACATTAAGTACATAATAAATCAGAACTGAAAGTACTTCAATATTTATTTATAATTGAACCAATGGTACGGAGATAAAAAATGATTACAGAAGAAAAATTCAGAGAGAATTTTGCTAAACGATTAGATCTTGCTTGTAAAGAAAAAGGTTTAGCAGAGTGGGGGCGTGGTGCAGAAATTGCTAAAATCCTTGGAATAACGCCTAAAGCGGTCAGCAAATGGTTTAGCGGAGAAACAACCCCCTCACCGAGTAAAACTTATGCTCTTGCCAAATATTTAGGAGTAACACCAGAATGGCTAACATTTGGCGATCAAAATGTTGTTCCTGCGAACGTTAAAAAATCCCACTCTTATCCCCTTATTAGTTCAATTCAAGCAGGAACGTGGACAGAAGCGTGCGATTTTCACGATAGTATCGGTTATGACTATATTGACACAGAGATAGATGCAGGCGAAGACGCGTTCTTTTTGCGGATAAGCGGCTTATCGATGGAGCCTAAATTTAGCGAAGGGGATTTAGTGCTAATTGACATCCGAAAACGCCCTCACCCCGGTGATTTTGTAGCCGCTGTCAATGGAAACGGTGAAGCAACCTTAAAACGCTATCGTGAATTAGGCGAAATTTCCGAATCAGGTAATCCACATTTTGAGCTTGTTCCCCTTAACCCTGATTTTCCTACCCTTAGTTCAATGAAGCAAGAAATTCGCATTATTGGCGTGGCGGTTGAGCATAGGAGTTATTTGTAAGTCCCAAACCAGTAATTGAATATTATTGGGTAGGTTTGGTGTAGTGTTTGAATTAGAAACTATTTATAACTAATATGAATATAAAAGATGTAAAATCCCATATTCTAAAGGAAGACAATATAATAAAGTTTATACTCACTGCATTAGCTAGCTTTATTGTATTCTTCTTCTCTAATAAAGAAATATTTCAAGGTATATGGATTTTTGACAGGGTGTATTTTCACATTAAAGGCAATTTAAAAATTACTTTGATAGCAATTGCTTTGCTTATTAATTTTTTATATCTTTTTTTACCTATCATAAAAAAAGATATAAAAAATTAATCGGCTAAATATAGAATTAAGGGCTTTAAAAGAGGGTAAAGATATAAGAGATAGTGACTTATCTAAAATAAATGGATACATTAGTAATAAGATTAGACATATTCTTCGAAGTATATTTGATGAATATAATTTAGATAATTCAGATAGAATAACTCTATATGGACAAATGTCATCTATGCAAAATGGAATGATTGTTATTGATAGGTACTCGGGAAACAGGCACTACTCTACATACTCATTACAGAAAGTTTATAGAGATGATATAGGTATTATTGGAAAAGTAATGCAGTCTAGTTTTTATATTGATCTCGAGTCTCCTTGCATAATATCATCAAGGGGGAAAAAGCGAGATAAGGAGGTTAAACTTTATCAAGAATATCATTTAAGTAATTACGAGTTCACAGAAGCTGATATAAACTCTTTAACCACAAAAATGCGACCTAGTCGATTTATTGCAAAATCAATTATGGATAAAAATGGCTATCCATTCAGTATTTTATTAATAGAAGGAGAAAAACCTAGTTCATTATCGCATTTTGATGAAAAGCTACAAAATAAATTCAAAGAGTTTTCAGAAAATGATAAAATGCTTAGCTCAATTCTCGAAATAAATAGATTATTACATAAATATAATTTAATATCTGAAATTCAAATTCAAAATGCAAACGATCCTAAAATACCGGAGTAGTTATGAAACGCAGTGTAGATATAGTAATAAAAGAACTTATAAAAAAAATAGGAAGAAAGCTATCTCTTTTAGAAATTATCAATATGATTTATTTATTAAATTGGTATTCAACCTTAGTAGATGATGAATATTATACAGAAGAATTTGACTGGTTTACTAATCCTATATGTGCAGTATCTAATTCTTTAGAAAAACGTATTCTTTCAAAGAATATATTTACTATAAATAAAGTTAATAATATAGATTTCGTCTCAGAGGTTGATGTCCAAAATTATGAAAAACTTACGCCAAGAGAGGAGGCATATTTAGATCTTATTATCGAAAAATATAATGATGACATTGACAATATTATACGTTTAGTTAAAGCATCTTACCCTTTTGAAAAAGGTATAATGAATGCCAAAATAGACTTATTGAAATTAGCAAAAGAATATAAACAATAATAATTTTCAGGATTAATTTTTTAAACCGCTCCAATGGCGGTTTTCTTTTTCCCAACTCTCCTACCATTTTCGTGACACCACAAAAATGCTACTTCACTCAGATTTACCCCCCTGTTTTCTATTTTTTTATACTTTCTTGCTCAAAAAACAAGCAATCAAACAGATTTTTTGAAATTATTTTTCTTTATAAATCAACAATATGTGTACTTTTGGTACTTTTCTTTTTATGAGATGAACAAAAAGTTCTTTACATATATGAACCAATGGTACATAATACACCCATCAAAACGAAACAACGTTTAATGCTCTTTAACAATCAAGATGAAATAAAAAGCCCTGCGGTAACAGGGCTTGGATAATTAAACTTCGCGAACAGGTGTTTGTCGGTTAGTGTCCATAACAAGACCGATACAATGTAAGCAGTTTTGTTTGGTCGTATAACCTTCACTTTGAGCTATAGGTTCGTGATTGGCGGCTTTTAGTCGCCAATACCACTGACCATTAACACCTTTGAAAATTTCAAAATACATAGAGGTAACTCCTTATGCAAAACGAAATGAAACGCTACGCAATTTCTTATTTCTTCAAAGGAAAGAAGTGGTGTTCAGATGTCTACGCCAACTCGCTTGAAGAGGCACAAGAAAAAGTCAAAGCAATGTCCCAAGCAACTATTGATGGTGAACTTTACTGTTCAATATATGTTCCAGTCAAGCCACAATCACGCATTGCAAGGTTGCTTTTAAAGCTACTACATAAATTTAGCTAATTCAATATTTCATCTTGGTGATGATGCTCTTTAACAATTTAGATAAAACACCTTGTCGCCTGATGGTGAGTAGTTAGTCAAAGCGTGGAAGACCCTATAGCCCCACCGCTACAACAGCATTATGCCCAATAGGGGAAACAGACATAATCCGACAAGGTGTTTAGGTGAAAGCTGGTCGCACATAATAAGGTGCAAGGGAGTAGCCGAAAAGAACAGTAGGACTTTTTGATTATTTTTGACCGAACCGATGACTCGTAGTGAGGTTGAAAGGAATGTTGAAGCAAGGGCGAGGTAACTACCAAAGCGGAATTAACGAAAAAATAATCTAGCAAACGCGGCTATAAGGGCGTGACAGCTTGGAGAGACAGCTTTCTAGCAGGTTAAACCGACCGTAAGGTGCGGTTTCAGGCAACCGCGTAGCAAAAGCCTGATTAACCATTAATTTAGTCAGATTAACGGGGATTTTCAGAGGTGATAACAGTCTGCTACAAGACTGCACGAAACGATTTACAGCGTGAGCCGAATGACAAGGCGTGTCTCTTGCTGACTGTGGCAAGCCTAAATAATCACAGTCGCCCATTCAAAACCGCATTCTTAGCCACTCGTTTTTAGTCTTTTTTCCTCGTGGCTTTGAGTGTGGTTCTGAATGAGATGAGAAATAGGAGAAACTCAGTGAAAAAATATGAATTAACCGATGAATATATCGAGATCGGATTTGTAACTAAAATTAAACTCTATCGCATAAAAGCTTTAGTAGCAATCGCATCAATCGGCGTTAGTGCTGGTGATTTGGGTGGATATGTCGAGAAAGAGTCAAACTTAGATCAGAGTGGTAATGCCTGGGTGTACGGTGATGCCAAGGTGTACGGCGATGCCGTGGTGTACGGTGATGCCGTGGTGTCCGGTGATGCCGTGGTGTCCGGTGATGCCGAGGTGTACGGTAATGCCAAGGTGTATGGCGATGCCGTGGTGTACGGTAATGCCAAGGTGTACGGTAATGCCGTGGTGTGCGGTGATGCCGTGGTGTACGGTAATGCCGTGGTGTGCGGTGATGCCAAGGTGTACGGTAATGCCGTGGTGTGCGGTGATGCCAAAGTGTCCGAGAGATCTGATATTGTATGGTTTTCGAATGTTGGTACGGAGTACGGAACATTAACCGTATTTAAAACTAAGCAAGGAGTATTGTGGGCTACTAGAGGATGTTTTAGTGGCTCTGTTGAGGAGTTTTTGAAAAAATCCGCGGAAGTTCACGATGAAAAAACGAAAAGAGAATATCAACTCTTGATCGAAGTGGCTAAATCCAGATTAGGTGAATAATACGCCCACACGGAAGGCGTTAAACCCGTGCAGACATAAATACTCCTAAGTTTGCCCACTGTAACAGGTGGGCTTTTTTATAGGTACAAAAAAATGAAAATTTTTATTAATTTAACCGCAAAAGAAGCAACACCAGAGCAAAAATCTGCTGGTGTTATTGATGTCGATCCAGCGTTACGCCATCAATTCAACCGAGCATTAACCTTCTTCAGCCAGCCGAGCAAAGCATTGATTGAAGAGCGTGCCGCCTATCTAACCACAATGGCGGCACAACTTAATGCCGATTATGTGTTGGTTGATGCACCTCTGTTTTTAATTTCAACCCTTGAAAGCAAACTCAAAGCAAGAGGCATTCAGCCCGTTTATTCCCTCTATCCCTATAGTGGATTTGTTGAAGTTTAGCCTGCACAGAGGAAACAAAAAATGCACGACCTTATCAAACACACAATACAAACCCTACTCTTTCTTGTTGCCACTATCGTTGTGCTTAGCCTTGCCGAAGCCTACGCACAAACAGCGGAAGATTACTACGCAATGCAAGGTTTCAGCACTGAACAACTCGCCGAAATGGAACGCCAAGCCAACCTTGAGTGGCAACAAGAACAAGGCGACTTACAGCCCAATTTAACCGTTGAGGCTGAAAAATACCTCAAAAATTACACCGCACTTTTGCAGGAGGCGTTAGACAATGGCAAGTAAAAAACGCAAGTATCTTTACAAACTCATTCAAGACCCTGTTTCATTTTATTGGCACGGTGAATGTTGGATTAATGACAAATTATGGAAAGCCACATTAAAAATGGTGAATCAAAAAGTGGCAATCAACCGTCTAAATAAAATTATTGATAGCTACAACTTACAACATTCAGGAGCGGTGAAAACCTCAACGGTTATTCCAAACTTCGACCTTGAAAAAACTTCTCCTTATCAAGTTATTCTGCCCGCAATACCTGATGATAAATGGCGAACTGCCACACCAAAGCCCAAAAATACGCCTGAGTTGCCCGTTATTCCAATGCGAAAAGAAGAACCCACACAGACAAAGGAAGCCACAATGAACACCGAAAGCCCACAAGAAATCCAAACCGTAACGATTAAAACCCAACGTAAAAAAGTCACGCCACGCAAGCCGTTTACGCCTTATGGCTTGAATGGTTATCTCGTGGACAAAAACGGCAAAGTACGGCTAATGCTTGACCGCAAAGCCAACGCCCAAACCATCACGCTTGAACCTGAAATGTTCGCAATGCTTGCGGATATGGTCAAGGCGACACAAGCACAGGAGAGGAACAATGAATTACCTACAAATCGCACAAGCCTACGATCGCCAAAGCGAACGATTGTTAGAAGCCCATTACGCTGAAGATGGCTTTGAAGAACGGTTACAAGCAGAAATCCAACGCATTGACGAGCAAATCAGAAAGGGCGATGAAACGCTCTTTGACGAGTTCACCCAAACCCTGTGCGACAACGATTTATTTTGGCTTGCCGTAGGAAGCGGAGCGGATTACCTCCCCTACCGACAACAAACCATCGAGAAATTAGCCAAGCAAAAAAATCATTCAGAGGATTTAATAATGGAATTCAATTTAATTTTATCCACCGAAAGCAAAGTGCTTTCAACCAACATTTCCACCTTCCAACAACAAGCCGAAAACTATCTTGCCGGGCTTAGCAACAGATTTGAAACGGATGACGACTTCGCCCAAGCAAAGCAAGACATTAAAGATTTAACCGAGCTAGAAAAACGCACTAAAGAAGCCATTGCCAATGCTCAAAATGGCGAAATTAAACAGCTTATTGAACAGGCTCAAGCGATGGCAGAACGTTTCCGCCAAGCTCGTTTAGAGCGTGAAAAGCTGGTGAAAACCAAAGAAGCGGAAATCAAAGCGAGCATTGTTAATGACGCATTTGAGCGACTTGCCGTCATTAAATCAGGCTTTGAAAATGATGTGTGCATTGCACTTGAACAGGTTATCTCAAAAGCCACGATTAAAAAACGCTTAGACGAAGCAACCAAACGCCGTAGCACCCTTGCTACTCTCACGAAAGCTGTAAATGCCGAAGAAACCCTTATCGGGGCAGAAATTGCAGCAGAAGCCGCACGCCTTTCAGCGCGCCGCAAGCTAATCCCTATCTCTTATGAGTATCTCTTTAAGGATTGGCTCAACCTGATTACTGGTGATGACGACCTTGAACCTATCATTCAAGCACGCATTGCTGATGAAGAAAAACGTGAAGCGAAAATCAAAGCCAAAGCGGAGCAAGAGGCAAAAGCTCGCGCAGAAGCGAAAGCAAACCTTAACGCATTACAAACCAACGAGAAAACAGAAACCAATGAAAACACGGCGCATATTGAACCGCAAACGCCAACACAAGAAACGGCAGCAACGGCAACGCAATTTATTCTCAAAATCCCAGCTCAAGAAATCCCATTTACAGGAACGCTTGAACAATTAAGAGAATATTTCGCTCCAGTGAAAGCGTTGGGAATTACTGCAACGATTGTTAAACAATAAGGATTATACGATGACAACAGCACTTCAAACCTTAACAAATAAACTCGCTGAACGCTTTGAAATGGGCAGTAGCGAAAATCTACCACAAACCCTAATGGCAACTGCCTTTCGTGGGCAAAATGTAAGCCCCGACCAAATGACCGCCCTACTGGTTGTTGCTAACCAACACGGCTTAAACCCTTGGACAAATGAAATCTACGCATTCCCAAATAACGGTGGCATTGTGCCGATTGTCGGCGTGGATGGTTGGTCTCGCATTATGAACGACCACCCACAATTTGACGGTATTGAATTTACCTTTAATGATGATAACAGTTGCACCTGTAATATCTACCGCAAAGACCGCACTCGCCCAACAACAGTTACGGAATATATGATCGAATGTAGCCGCAACACGCAACCGTGGAAATCGCACCCAAAACGAATGTTACGCCACAAAGCGATGATCCAATGTGCAAGGTTAGCTTTTGGCTTTACTGGTATTTATGACCAAGACGAAGCTGAACGCATTGTAGAAAATCAAAAAGAACCGTTAAATGTAACGCCAAAACCGAATGTGATTGAAGGGCAAGCAGTCGAATTAGCCACATCTGAACAAATCGACACCCTCAATCAGCTTATTCAGCTCACGAACACTGACACTGAAAAAGCCTTTGCCTACTACAGTGTGCAAAGTATTGAGCAGTTGTCAAAAGCGAAAGCGGAGCATTTTATCAAGACCCTTAACGGGCGATTAGATGAATCTGCACAAAATGACAACAACAAGGCGAGCGAGGAAGTTCCACTATGATAGACGGTTTGATCACCCTTGATTGTGAACAAGGTTCGGAAGAATGGCTAACCGCACGGTTAGGCATTCCTACCGGTACGGGGTTCAAAAATATCGTTCGAATAAGCGGTGATAGATCCGCTACCTATATAAAATACCTTGCCGAGTTGGTCGAAGAAAGCATTTTAGGTTTACCTGATAGCCGTTATAAATCTGATTATATGGAGCGTGGCAACCAGCTTGAACCGCTTGCACGCGGTGCTTATGAGTTCTTGACTGGCAACAAAGTACAGCAAGTCGGCGGCGTGTACCTTGATGAGAAACGAGAAGTAATGGTTAGCCCTGATGGACTCATTCCCGAACTGAAAAAAGGGTTAGAAATTAAATGCCCGAAAATGAGCACACACATTACTTACATTATTGAAGGGGGCATACCGCTTGAATATGTTATCCAAGTGCAAGCGAATCTGTGGGTAACAGGCTATGAAACGTGGGATTTCGTCAGCTACTGCCCCGAATATCAAAAGCAGCCGCTTTATTTATTCACGGTAGAACGAAATCAAGCATTGATGGAAGCGTTTGATTACCATATTCCCGAATTTTTGACCGCACTTAAGGCACTTAAAGGAGAAAACCAATGGCAGGCATAAACAAAGCCATCATCGTCGGCAATTTAGGCAACGATCCAGAAATCCGCACAATGCAAAATGGCGATCAGGTTGCAACAATCAGCGTGGCGACATCAGAAAGCTGGACGGATAAACAAACAGGCGAACGGCGAGAACTCACCGAATGGCACAGAATTGTACTTTATCGGCGGTTAGCGGAAATTGCAGGGCAATACCTCAAAAAAGGCTCAAAAGTTTATGTGGAAGGTCGTATCAGAACCAGAAAATGGCAAGATCAACAAGGCATTGAGCGTTACACCACCGAAATTCAAGGCGATGTATTGCAAATGCTAGACAGTCGCCAAGATGGACAAGGTGCGCAAACAAACGCACCACCACGTCAAACGCAATCAACAAAATCCAATGCTTATGCCAACGCTAAAAACGGCAACTACACGCCACCAGCGCAGAATAATGGTGATGAGCTAGATGATGATATTCCGTTCTAAGTTGTCTAATTTAGACAATTCTAGACAAAATCTAGACAATTTTTTAGACAAATGCCCTCAGTTGAGGGCTTTTTTACGAGGTAACAATGAACACAGACCTACTCAACGAACGAGCAAAAACGCACGGCGATTTTATCAGCGGTGCAGAAACCTTTTATCACCTGATGAAACCGATTATTGACAGCCAGCTTTTTGAACGCAACAAAGTCAAAGCCTACGCCGCCACAATGATTGCCGCCAAACTTACCCGAATTTGCAACGGTGATGAAAACTTCCCCGACCACTGGGACGACATTATCGGCTACGCTCAATTAGCAACGGGCAAGCAATTTGAGCCAACTTCGGCAGTAAGTCTGCCTTTTGCTCAACATATTCATCCAGACTTAGGAGGAGAAAACATATGATTATCGAAATACCAACAACAAAACAAGTTAATATCAAATATATAAAACTAGTAATCCCTGTTAGATATGACGACGAAGATATCCCTTATAATTTTCCGTTGCGCGATGGTGATCAATGGTGCGGAATAATTGATTTAGATGCATCTAAAATTGAAAACTGGCCAGAAAACCATCCCGCAAAAATGAATATGAAAATCTGTGATGAGGGAGAATATTATTTACTAGATGAAAATAAAAATGTTATTAGCTCACTGATTAATGATTATATTCCTGATTGTTTACCTAATGATTATGGCGATTATATTGATTTACATATTGATGAAGCGGGTAAGGTTACCAATATGCCTAACAAATTAATATTTGATCAGTTCTTTGGTGGTTGCAGTGAATGATCATTAAAAATTCATAAAATTTAACCGCTAAATAGCGGTTTTTTATTGGAGAAAAGAAAATGTTTTGGTTTAAAAATGCAATGATTTACCGCTTAACAAAAGCGATGGATTTTTCCAACCTCTCAAGCCAACTTGAGGCCTGTGAATTTACGCCTTGCGGTAGTAGTGAGGCAAGTAAATTTGGCTGGATTGCACCACTTAGCACGAGTGAACAGCTCTGCTTTGAGGCAAATGGGCAAATCCTACTTGTGGCCCAGCGAGAAGAAAAAATCTTGCCAAATTATGTCGTAACCAAAGAGCTAACTAACCGAGTAAAAGCGTTAGAAGAAAAAGAAGGGCGTAAACTCAAAAAAGTCGAAAGGCTGTCTATTAAAGATGATGTGGTTGCCTCTCTTTTGCCTCAAGCCTTTACCCGTAGCACCTACACCGCACTTTGGATTGATACGCAAAACCAGTTGATTTATGTGGACGCGGCTTCCGCTAAACGAGCCGAAGATGCATTAGCGTTACTACGTAAATCCCTAGGCTCATTGCCAGTTATTCCACTCGCCTTTGCAAATGACGCATCGCTAGTTATGACAAACTGGGTAAATGAAGCACCTGATTGGCTAACCGTGCTGGAAGAAGCCGAATTGACGGGGTTAAAAGAAGATGGCATAGCTAAATTTAAGCGACAAGATTTAGATAGCAACGAAATTTACTCATTACTTGAGGCGGGAAAAGTGGTAACAAAAATCGCTCTAGAATGGGAAGGGAATTTAAGTTTTGTACTTTGTGATGATGGCACACTCAAACGCCTTAAATTTGCTGATGAAATCAAAGAGAAAAATGATGACATTGCCAAAGAAGATATTGCTCAATGCTTTGACGCGGATTTTTTATTAATGGCTGCAACCATTTCAGAATTAACTAAGAGATTGCTCAATGAATTTGGTGGAGAAAAGGAAAGAGTATGAACATTATAAAACGCTTGGCAGCAAAAATATTAAAAGCTGAAATTAATGCTTATGCCAAACAAATTGCTGTATTAGAAGACGCAATCAGCAAGCAAACTAAACAAATGCTCGGCTTGCAAAAAATTATCGAAAATCAAAGAATCGATATTCTTGAATTAAGAAAACAAGCACAAAAACGACCGCACTTTAAACGTAAAAGAAAATAGCAAGGGGAATAAATAATGACAGAAATAGAATATATAAATCCACAAAAAGGGAAATACATTCTTTTAGAATATTCCAAATCCTCTGGCTGGGATATAGTCCGAGAAACAAGATATGGTTTGCCACTTGATGAAATAAAACAAGTACACGCATATCAAATTAAATATCGTGATATTAGCCCTAAAAATTTATTGATTGTGCCAGTGGAGGATTGATTATGGAAATTAAAGAAACTTTACACGTACGAGACTTTATTTATCACGGCTTGCGTTTTGTCTCGGAAGATTGTCCCCTACTAAAAGAGCCAGGAGATATTAATTATGCACGTTGGATTATGTCAATGCACGATGTTCCCGCCACCTTAAGTTTTGACATTGAGGAGTATGTTAAACAATTCCCTTTATATTGTATGTATAACGGGATTAAACATAAATTTATTAATGTTTCACGGTTAGGTGATGTATTTATTACTGATAATCTAGAAAGTGAATCTTATAACAAACGAGTGTCAATTACTAACTTATATCAATTTTCAAAGGAAGTTTAATTATGTATTTAAACGATTTTGGTACAGCAATACTAACAATACTTATTTTTATAGCAGTTGTTGTTTTCGGTCTAGGTGTGCTAGTAGGTTGGTTATTTTTGTAAGGAAAATTAAAATGAAACCATTTAATTTAGAAAAAGCCTTAGCGGGTGAGCCAGTTAGATTGAGTAACGGAAGAAAAGCGTATATTAAATACGTTCTCGGTGATGAATATAGTACGAATTACCCATTACGGGGCTTCGTAGAATGGAAAAGATTTCGTGACAGAAGTATTAGTATCGGAGAACACAGTTGGACACTTAAAGGCGAGTTCGCCAAATGCAAAGAAAACGAGTTAGATATTGTCGGAATGTGGGAAGAACCTAAACCTAAACCTAAACGTTTTATTAATGGTATCGAAGTGCCTGAACCAGTAACAGAAGAAACGTGGATAAATGGTGCAAAGTATTATTACGTAACATTAGTTACACCTAATTTAATTAATATAAGTAGCTTTTATATAGATAATGCTATTGATTACCACCTAATTAAAAACAATCTAGTCTTTGAAACTCAAGAAGGGGCAGAAGCAATGGCTAAAGCATTGCTAAATTATAAAGTAGAGGTAAAAAATGAGTGAGTGGATTAGTGCGAATGAAAAACAGCCCGATATTGGTTCAGAAGTTTTATATTATTCAATAGAGAATGGAGCGGGATTAGGTTTAGTTAAAGCAATTGACTATGACTTTATCAATGACGAAGGCAAACCATACAAATTACTGCTTATCTATGATCCAAATGATGAGACAGAATTTATTACTTCTGCTGAATATTGGATACCAGTACCCCAGCCACCAAAAGCATAACAAGCCACTGTAACAAGTGGCTTTTTATTATCATAATGATTAACGGTGTTTTCGTCAAATAACAGGATTTATAAAATGAAAGTAGAAATCGCAAGATATGAACTTAATGATTTAGTGGTTTATGCAGAAAGATATGCACTAGGAAGAAGCACTTATGCAGTAAATGATGTCTGTTCTTTCATAAAAAATCATTATAAGAAATTATCAAAAAACACACTAAATATCTTGATAAAAGATATTCAAGACTACTGTGATAATCGCGGAGAGGTTACCTTCAGAGAAATGTGGAAAGAAATATTAGGTTTATTAGAAGAAGAATATGCACATTGGCAACCATTACCTGATGAACCAAAATCTTAACTCAATTACCAACATATTTATCACTAGCCTAACCTAGCAAGTTAGGCTTTTTTATTGGAATAAATTATGCAAAAACCCATTTTAGATGCCTGTTGTGGTAGCCGTATGTTTTGGTTCGACAAGCAAAATCCGAATGTGTTGTTTGCCGATAATAGACGGCTTGAAACCACAATGAAAGATAGGGATAAGCTCCGCAAACTTGAGATAAATCCTGACGTTATCCACGATTTCACCGATATGCCCTACCCCGATAAATCATTCAAACTTGTCATCTTTGACCCACCACATTTAAAGGCAGGTGGTGATAGTAGCTGGCTCGTGAAAAAGTATGGCCGTCTAAACAAAGACTGGCAAACACAGCTCAAAAAAGGTTTTGATGAATGTATGCGTGTGCTTGATGGCTGCGGCACGCTCGTTTTCAAGTGGAATGAAACGCAAATCACAGTCAGTGAAATTATTAAAGCTATCGGACATCAACCGCTAATTGGGCATAAATCAGGTAAAGCCAATAACACACATTGGCTTTTGTTTTTTAAATTCCCAGTATAATCTTAGGAAAACCTCAATGCAAAAACTCATCAAATCCAAGGCGAGGGTAAGAGCGTTTGGCGAGGTGTACACACCTCAAAAACTGGTGCAAAAAATGACCGCACTTTTACCCGAAGAGAGCTTTGAGCCTGAAAAGAAAATCCTCGAACCCAGCTGTGGCACGGGGAATTTTTTATATGACATACTCAACCGCAAGCTATGTAAAATCCTCGTAGGTCCAAAGCACCCTTATTACAAAGTGCTGAATATGTATCAAGCACTAGCGAGCGTTTACGGCGTAGATATTCAACTCGACAACGTGATCGAATGCCAACAACGTTTAAAAAGCCTATTTTACGAACGCCTCGCAATGCTGCACGTTAAGCCTTTTGACTATTTTGTCGATCACGTCTTAATTAACAACATCAGGCGAGGAAACGCCCTTGAGGACGCATTCACCTTTATTGATGTCGAGATCGTTTTCAAAGATCGTGATATTGGTATTAAGGTAGAGAAAGATAGTTTTTTGCTTAGCGAATATGAATGCCATTTGCAACAGAACACATCTCAACTCCAAGCCGTGCGATTGCTGGCATTTGAAGATGAGATAGGGATTACTCGCAACAGTCAATAATTTTCTACAGGAAATCAAAATGTTTACTTATGGCTCAATCTGTTCAGGCATTGAGGCGGTTTCTTGTGCTTGGCATAAATTCGCTACGCCATTATGGTTCAGCGAAATTGAACCCTTCCCAAGTGCGGTGCTGGCTCACCATTTCCCAACCGTGCCAAATCTAGGTGATATGACCGCCTTGCCTAACAAAATTTTACACCGTGAAGTCCCCGCTCCTGATGTGCTTGTTGGTGGCACACCTTGCCAAGCCTTTTCTGTGGCAGGGCTTCGACAATCCCTAGATGATGAGCGGGGGAATTTAACCTTAGTTTTAATCAATATTTTAGAGGCAATTGATTATGTTAGATACCAAGACGGAAAGCCCCCGTGCGTTCTTGTGTGGGAAAACGTTCCGGGTGTGTTATCCACCAAGGACAACGCTTTCGGACACCTTTTGGCTGGATTGGCTCAAGAATCAAAGCCTTTACAACCAGCAGGGCGAAAATGGACAAACGCTGGTTATGTGCATTCAAAACGCACCCTCGTCTGGCGAACCCTCGACGCTCAATATTTCGGAGTCGCCCAACGCCGTAAAAGAGTGTTCCTTGTGGCAAGTGCTAGAGGGCGAAGTGTCGCCGAAATACTCGTTGAGCGCCAAAGCCTGTCTGGGAATATTACGCCGTGCGGAAATCCGCAAGAAAACCCTACCGCCTTTGCTGAAAGCAGCTTTGGAGCATACCGTTCAACAAACATCGCTGGGACGCTAAAACGTTGCGGTGGTGCGTTAAGTGGCGGGAGTGAAACATTCATTATACACGGAACGCAAAACCCGATGATTGCTAAAAATCAAGCCCATTATTTGGGACGAAATAATGGACAAGAAAATGTCCTTTTTGAAATCAAAGGCGTGGAAGCGGTAAGGATAGCGGAAAAATCCTTATCCCCCACTTTAAAAGCCCGAATGGGAACAGGCGGTAACAACGTCCCCTGTATTGCTCTTACAGGTAACACCATCGGACGGCAGCCTCATAACGGCGGTAATGGCAACGGCTTTGATGACACGGGTGTAAGTTATACCTTAACCAGCACGGATGTTCACGCCGTTGCTTACGACAACCAATGTGTGAGCTGGAACGGCGATACAACGCCTAAGAGTAGCAATAACATTGCCCTCACAATGCGGGCAAATCAAGGTGGCGAAGGATATGGCGTTGCTTACGCCCACACCATAAGAAAACTCACCCCAAAAGAATGTGAACGATTACAAGGGTTTCCTGATGATTGGACGAAAATCCCCTATCGCAACAAACCCACCGAAGATTGCCCCGACAGCCCACGCTACAAGTCCATTGGAAACAGTATGGCTGTCCCCGTAATGGAATGGATAGGGCTACGCTTAAAACAATATTTAAAATATACCGCACTTTAACGTGCTTTTTTAACTTAAACACAGGAGAAAACAATGAAAAAATCGTATTTAGTTTTAGCACTCACGGCAGCATTAAGCCTTTCTGCTTGTACGCCATTCTCAGTGGACGAGGGGGAAATTGGGTTAGTTACCAAGTATGGCGAAATTGTCGAAACAAAATCGGCAGGTTTGCACTGGCGGTCGTGGTTGGAAGATGACATTAAGTTTTCCACCCGTGAGCAAAAAATCACGTTAGGTTCATTCGATAGTTCTGGAGATTTAACAAGTGGCATTTCTGCCTACACTCGCGATACACAGACCGTTACTACCGCTTTAGTGATTACTTATAAGCTCACTGACCCAATTTTAGTTTATAAAAACTACCGCACTACGGAGAATATGATTAACCAGCTAATTGAGCCACGCAGTCGCCAAGCCCTTGAAATTGTGTTCAGCGGCTACACGGCCCAGCGTGCTTTGGAAAACCGAGCAAAACTCACAACGGATATTACCGCTCAAATTCGCGAAGCAGTAAAAGGCTATCCACTGGAAATCACGGCGGTTCAAACGGTTATTCAGTTTAACAAAGAGTATGAAAAGCGAGTTGAAGAAAGCGTGCAGAAGAACGTTGCAATTCAGACCGCAGAGCGTGAGCTGATTATCCAGCAAAAACAGGCGGAGATTGTAAAAGTCAATGCACAAGCTAAGGCAGACGCTGAGGTTATTCAGGCAAAAGCTGACGCGGAGAAAGTACGTTTAGCGGGTGAGGCAGAGGCCGCTGCTATCCGCGCCAAGGGTGAAGCGTTGAAAGAAAATCGTCAACTCGTTGAACTCACCGCTGCGGAAAAATGGAATGGTGTACTACCAACCACAATGACACCAAATAGTTCAGTGCCATTTATTAAGGTAGGTCAATAATGGTAGATGTACTTGAGGTGATTTTTTATTTAATCTGTATCGGCGTAATGTGCTTAGTTGGCAATGTGATGTACGAGTCAAAAAAGCTACTTAAACGCCAGCAAGATCAAGTTGAGATGCAAATCAAGAAACTTCAATCAGACAATAAGGAGTAACAATGTTTATATTAGGTATGATTGCAGGAGTGGCAGTTGCGTTTGCCGTGCAAGCGTTTTTCCGCCAATATAAATTGGTTGATAGAAATAAAGATAAATAACAATAACGCCCCGCTAGTCGGGGCTTTTTATTGGAGGGAATATGGAACAACAGGATATATTACTAAGCAAATCACGAGTTATCGAAATTACTAGCTTGAGTGCCACAACAATCTGGCGTATGATGAAAAAAGGTACTTTCCCTAAGAGCGTTCGAGCTTCTATGGGGCGTGTTGCGTGGCGAAAAGTAGACATAGATAACTGGCTTGCAAACCGAATATAAGCACCTTGCTTTAATGACGGTAAAAATGTCGGTAAATAAAATCTCATCATTTAAACATTTGATTAAAAATCAACAAGTTAAGCTACAAAAAGATAATTGAATGGGAATAAAACCTCTGCTTTTCATCGCATAACATATTATTTCAAAAATAGCACAATGCCCTGTTATTACAGGGCTTTTCTATTTCGTACTATTTATAATAACAACGTAACCAAAAATAAGATTGATACCACTATTTCGATTAAGCCTACTTGTTTTACGGAAAGTTTGTATTTTGGTAGGAATACAGCACGGAGGAAAGGGGGGATAAATGCTAGGGCTAAGAGATACTGCTGAGTGAATGCCAAACCGAGAATGCAAAGTAGGTGAAAGGCGATTGAGGCTTGTAAATAGCGGGGATTTTTGCGTTCTCGCATTACGGATTTTACATATAGCGTAACGCCAACAAAAAACAGGCTAGGATATAACGCGACTTCGTAGATTTTGGCATCCAATTGCGAGTGTGGGAAATAGTAAGCTGCCATTCCTGCAAGGGCGAAGATGATAATGCCCGCGAGATCATTAAGTAACGCTCGCTCATCTTTCTTTTTAACATAGTAAATATTCACTGCCACGAAAGGGAGCATTGCCAGTAAGAAAAGCAAAATATGCCAGTTATACCATAATGCGGGCAGGGCAAATAATAAACTAGCGATGGCGTAGATCAGCGTCCATTTGCGGTAAAGCTCAAGGTTTCTGCCTTTAAATAAATTTAAAAATGGGTATGTCATTAAATAAAGGGAAAACCACGCTGCTAAAAGAAAAAAATGCAACGCAATAGGCGTGGCGAGCAGCATTCCGTATAAAAAGGGCATCAGTGCCATTACGATAGCACCGTGTTGATTAGAAATAAGCAGTTTCATTTGCAAAGTGCGGTCAAAAAATAAAAGGAATTTTAGCTATTTTTTCGCACTATCGCTATAATATTTGCAAATTATTTTTATTTACTCTAGTCGTTTGATTTCAAAATAATGCGAGTGATCTTTGGGATAACGCCTTGCTTATTTTGAACTACACAACGATATAATGATGAAAAACCAACACAAGGAGAAAAAATGACAGCAATTCAACGTTTTCATACCAATGCCCGCTTAGCCGAAATGTGCGTTTATAATAGCGTCGCCTATTTAGCGGGACAAGTGCCAGAAAATACCCAAGCCAATGCCTATGCTCAAACGAAAGAGGTACTAGGCTTGATTGATAAATTGCTCGCGGAGGCGGGTTCAGATAAAAGCAAAATCCTGAACGCCCAAATTTATTTAGCCAATATGCAGGATTATGCGGAGATGAATCAGGCGTGGGACGAATGGGTGGATCGCCAAAATCCGCCAAGTCGAGCCACCGTAGAAGCCAAGCTCGCTTCACCTGAATGGAAAGTTGAGATTGTGATTACCGCGGCGGTGTAAAATACAAAACCTTCTAACAAAGCGAATACAGTTTAGTTATAACGCTAATTCCACCAGCAAGGGGTTATGATCGGAGCTGGTAGTTTTTATCGTGCGGGCGTTTTTCACCTTGAAGCCTCGCACGAAAACCCAATCCAGCGGGTTTGAAAAAAATCGCAAACGATCATCAGGCTGAAACTGCACGGGGGTTAAACCATAAAGTGCGGTCAGTTTTTGGATTAAATCTATCCGCCCACGATTCCACGCATTAAAATCGCCCGCCAGAATAATCGGGCCTTGATGGGCTTGCAATAATTGAAACATCGCTGTGAGTTGCTGTTGATAGTGGGTGGGATTCCATTCAAAATTAACTAAATGCACATTGATGATTAACAGCCTTTGCCCGTCTGCCAGAGGAAATGCCATCGCGTTTCCTACTTTGGGAATGCGAATCCAAGGCTCAACAGAAGCCCCCGCACAATAAAAACGCGGTGTAAAACGGCTGAGCAAATCCACGCCAGATTGCTGCCCTAAATAAGCAAAACTGCTGGTATAAAGTGCGGTAGGAAATTGTGATGAAAATTGCGAATCTAGATGTTGCCCGCTGGACACTTCTTGCAAAAATAAAAAATCCTTGCCCTCGGCGAGCGTTTTCAACTGTTCCTGCCAGCCTCGATCTTGCCCTTTGTGCATATTCCACACCAGCAAGCGAAAATCCCGCTGTGCAATGGGGTCAATGTTCCCATTGGTGTGAAAACAAGCCACAGATTGATCTAAGGCTTGCCGTTGATAGGATAAAGTGCGAGCTGTTTGAAACTGAGTTTTTGGCACAGGGAAAATCGCTAAGCTGTACCAAAGATAGCCTCCCCCCATAAAAGTTAAACTAAATAAGGCAATAAAAAAGAATTTTAATTTACTCATTTTGATGTATTTTAAAAATTTATCTTTATAAATAATAACAGTTTACTTATACTACGCCAATAAATTTGGCTTGTTACTCCATTCCAATCTCACTTATCAAATGGAAAAAAATCAGCCCCTTTTCTTAGTGAAATTCATTGATTAAGGCATTTTAATGAACGTTTATACCTACATTTGTTTTCTCTCTGCTATTTCTATTTTTGTTGGTTTCATTACTCAGAAAATTAATGACAAAATTCAATATACTATAGCAATTACAGCAACCTCAATGGTCGCCTCATTACTTTTTCTGATAATGGGTCATCTTAATTGGCTCAATATTGATCAACTTGCTCGCGGAATAATGGAACAAATTGATTTCAAAAGTTTCCTACTCAACGGTATTCTAGGTTTCTTACTTTTCGCTGGAGCATTGGGGATAAAGCTCCCTGTAATGCAAAGCCAAAAATGTGAAATTACAATCCTTGCACTTTTCTCCACCTTCGCCTCTACCTTTCTGATCGGCATAACTTTTTATCTCCTTACTTATCTATTAGGTTGGGAAGTGGATTTCATCTATTGTATGTTATTTGGAGCGTTAATTTCCCCTACCGATCCTATCGCTGTTCTTGCCATTATTAAAAATCTCAAAGCACCGAAAAAGCTCTCAATGAAAGTAGAGGGTGAGTCCTTGTTTAATGATGGCGTAGGGTTAGTCATTTTTACCACTATTTTCGCCGTTGCTTTTGGAGGAAAACAGCCAACATTAAGCGATGTAAGCGAACTCTTTTTTATGGAGGCGGGTGGCGGCTTGCTGTTTGGCTTAGTACTCGGCTTAATTGCCCATTTACTTATTTCCTCCACTGATGACGGAAGCCTAGAAATACTCCTTACACTTACTATTCCAAGTGCAGGCTTTATGATTGCTAATTTACTCGAAGTTTCTGGAGCATTAGCAATGGTGGTATCAGGTATTATTATCGGGAATTGGACAAGACATACGGGATTTTCAAAACAAAGCCAACATTATTTAGATCACTTTTGGGAAATGATCGATCACTTTTTAAACTCACTCTTATTTCTATTAATTGGAGCAGCAATGCTGTTGGTGAATTTTACTTATCAAGGTATCATTCTCAGCCTGCTCGCTATCCCACTTTGCTTAATTTGTCGCTACATTAGCGTATGGACACCTTTTAAATTTCTCAGTATGAAAACCACCTATAATCCATATACTTTAAGAATTCTTACTTGGGGAGGATTACGGGGTGGACTTTCTCTTGCAATGGCAATGTCTATTCCCGTAGGCAGTCTTTACATTTCTAAAATTGGAATGAATGTACGAGATTTACTTCTCGTAATGACTTACACTGTCGTAATGTTTTCAATTCTTGTTCAAGGAACAACTATTGAAACGATGGTGAGAAAATCTAAAGAAGCTACTCTGCAAGCAAGAGGATATATAAACTTAAAACCTGAACACAAAAAATAACTCTTATATAGAAAATTGTTATATCGTAACTTATTCTATCTTTTAGAGGGATGACCTTTCGCCCCAAGAGTTAAAATATTTTGGTTAGAAAAACTAAGCCGTTGTTTATAAGGCTTAGTTTTTTATCTAATGACAGCAATCATTTAATATTAAAGCTCCCTGATATAAAAAATCTTAATTTAATATAGCTAGCGTTCTCGTAAACTCTCACTTAATGTTGCCTGTAATGGGCTAAGTAAATAATTTATTACTCTACGATTCCCTGTCTTAATTTCCGCACTTACTTTCATCCCAGCCGTTAATTTCACTTTCCGATTATCTATAAACAAAAAGTCTTCATCTAAGCTAATCACTGTTGAAAATACCAAGCCCAACTTATCATTTTCTATCGCATCAAAGCTAACACTTTTAACAGAGCCTGTAATATAGCCATAACGCGTATAGGGAAAAGCCTCTATTTTAATAGTAACGGGCTGACCAACCTTTACAAAACCAATATCTTGATTACTAATAAATGCCGTTACCTCAAGTTTATCTTCTTGAGGAACGATAACCATAAGTTGCTGAGCCTCTGTAACAACACCGCCAACAGTATGAATGCTAAGCTGTTGTACCGTACCTGTAACTGGTGATTTTATCGTTGTCGTACTCTGCCGTTGTAAAGCCTTCTGTTCTTCAAAAACAAGTTGCTCAACTTGCTCATTTGCCTGACGCAACCCCTCTCTAATATTTCGAAGAAAAGTGTACAACAATAAATCATAAGACTCTTGAGCTTGTTTAATACTAGATTCTATTTCAACAAGTTTACTTTGCTGAGAGGCAAGCTCATTCTTAAGGTTAATAAACTTACTCTCTTGTTCCAAAAACTCGTGTTTTGCAATAATTTTTTTCTTATATAGAGCATTAAAATCATTAAACCGCTCTCTCTCAATCTTTTCAAGACCTCGATATTTCTCAATCTGAAAAAGGATCGTTTCTTTTTCAGCAAGCCGCTGTTCTAATAATAATTTCGCCTGTTTACGTTCTGATGTAAAAGCTTGGTATTGTTCAGAAACAAGTTGTTGTGATTGCATAATATCAACTTTATCAAAATCCCTATTATCGGGAATTTTCAATACGGGCATCTTTTGCTCTTCAATTGCTGCTAAAAGTGATTCCGCCCTTAATTTTGTCAATAATGCGAGAGATAAGGATTTTTTCGTTTTCTCATAATCAGCCTCAACCCCTAATGTTGTCAGCTTAACTAAATTTTCTCCTTTTAAAACACGCTGTCCATCAACAACATAAATGCCATCTACTATAGCTCGTTCAATTGGTTGAATTACCTTACTACGCCCACTATAAGATAACTTACCACTTGCAACCGCAACAACATCAACTTTCCCCCAAATAGACCAAATCAATGCAATGATAATGAAACAAACAATAGCTCGGGCAACCCATTTCGGTAATGCAGATACTGGTTTTTCAATTAATTCTAAATGTGCAGGTAAAAACGCATATTCATCAGACTCACGCTTGGGTAAGTCAAATGTTTTCCGTTCTCTCCATACTTCTTTGATATGGCGATAATATTTACCTATAAAATCATGAATACCACGACAATATAACCCCATATTAAAGCCCTGACTGTAATTGATTTAAATATGAATATAGCCCATTTTCATTCTCTAATAACATATCATGAGAGCCACTCTCTACGATGTTTCCTTGTTCCATAACAACGATTTTATTAGCCATTCTAATCGTAGATAAGCGATGAGCAATGATAATAACAGTACGCCCGCGACAAATCGAATTCATATTTTGCATAATTATTCTCTCAGACTCATAATCTAATGCACTAGTTGCTTCATCAAAAATTAAAATTTTAGGATTAGAAATCAACGCTCTCGCAATAGCAATTCGCTGACGTTGTCCACCAGATAATCCCGCACCTTGTTCGCCAACCAATGTATCATAACCTTCAGATAATTGCGTAATAAAATCATGAGCACCTGCCAATTTAGCTGCAATGATCACTTTCTCCATTGAAATTCCAGGTTCACTAATTGCAATATTATCTCTAATACTTCGATTTAATAGAACATTATCCTGTAACACAACCCCAATTTGTCGCCGTAACCAATTTGGATCAACCACAGAAAGATCTTGTCCATCAATATAAATACGCCCAGATTGCGGAATATATAATCGTTGAATTAATTTAGCGATAGTACTTTTACCTGAACCAGAACGACCTACAATCCCAACAACCTCTCCCGCTGATAATTTCAACGAAAAATCTGAAATAATATCTCTATCCTCAGGTTTATATCTAAACTTAACATTTTCAAAAACAATATCCCCCTTAATTTCTGGTAGAGCTAACTTACTTTTTGCTGTCTCCATTGGTGTGTTCAGAATATCACCTAAACGCTCTACTGATATCCCTACCTGCTGAAAATCTTGCCATAGCTGAGCCAAACGTATAACTGGCGTAGCAACCTGGCTTGCTAACATATTAAAGGCAATTAATTGCCCAATACTCATATCGCCACTAATTACTAGATGAGCACCTAACCAAAGGTTAATCACCATCACTAATTTTTGAATTAACTGTACGCCGTTTTGTCCTATTATTGCTAATTTAGACACTTCAAATCCGGCTTTAACATAACCAGCTAATTGCTTATCCCAATATTCAACCATTTTAGGCGAAATAGCCATAGATTTAACAACATTAATGGCAGTAATAGATTCCACTAAAAAGGCTTGGTTATCTGCATTTCGAGCAAATTTTTCATCTAATTTCTTCCTCAATATCGGCGTAATTATCATTGACCATATGACATAGCAAGGTAATGACAATAAAACAACCAACGTAAGCCATCCACTATAGAACCACATTACACTTAAGAAAATAAACGAAAAACATAAATCCAATAATGAAGTAAGAGCCTGACCTGTTAAAAAATTACGGATGTGTTCTAATTCTCTCACTCTTGCAACCGTATCTCCAACTCGACGAGCCTCAAAATAAGCTAAAGGTAATGCTAATAGATGGCGGAAGAGTTTTGCTCCTAATTCCACATCCATACGACTTGTGGTGTGAGAAAAAACATAGCTACGTATCGCACTTAATAAGACTTCAAATAAAATAATAATACTCAAACCAACGGCAATGACGTTTAAAGTATTAAATCCTTGATGAACAAGAACCTTATCCATAACAACTTGGAAGAACAGTGGCGTAATCAAAGCCAAAATTTGTAGCACTAATGAAATGGCAATCACCTCATACAAAATTCTTCTGTATTTAATAATGGCTGGAATAAACCAAGTAAAATCAAATTTTGCTAATTGTCCTAATACAGAAGCCCTAGAAGTTAATAAAATAATTTGCCCTGTGTAACGTTGTGCAAAATCATCTGCACCTAAAACGATAGGCTGCTTTAATGCCAAATCATGAATTAAATATTTATTCTGCCTATTATCAATTTTTGCCAAAATAAAATGTTGCTTATTTTCTTCATCCCAGACCAACACGGGTAAATTAATAAAAGACAAACGAGAGATCGATTTATTAGACACCCTAACTTTAAAACCCAAAGATTTTGCTGCCAACTGCCAATTGACTAAATCAAGACCAGCTCCATAAAGATCAAACTGATGTCTTATATCCTCCGTATTAACCGCAATGCCATGAAAACGAGCTAATAAAACCAGTGCATCCAATGCATAATCATTTTTGTGTTCTTTTGTATTCATATTTATATCCATAAAAAAGGTAACTTAGCCTCCTAAGTTACCTCTATTTACCACTTAGCTTCAGAATCTATTTCCAATTCGCTGCCAAAATCATATCTAATTTTGCATGATAATCAGCTGATAAATGAATTTGCCCAGCCGCGGGAACATCAAAATTCGCCATTGCCGTAACCAGTGAATCAATCTGAGATTCTACCAATCGTTTTCCATCACCAGCAATAATCGTTTCTATTTTATGATCCTCACTATGGGTTGAGCTATACCAATCATCAATGATAATACTATCATTTGTACCAATAACATTGATCACAAGAGCATTATCCGATTTTTTAAACCATAATTGATCGGCATTGATTCCGCTATTAAATTGCAATATATCATTACCAGATTCTTCTTTAATTAAGTCATTGCCATTTCCACGAGAGAAAATATAAGTATCATTACCAACACCGCCCATTAAGAAATCACTACCATTTCCCCCTATCAATGTATCATTACCTGCATAGCCAATTAAACGGTTATTAGAGTCATTGCCTTCCAACACATTATCTAACCCATTACCCGCACCTGAAATAGGTTTTTCGCCAGATAATGTTAAATTTTCCAAATGGGTAGATAAAGTATAGGAAACTGAAGAAATCACTTTATCAATACCTTCGCCTGCCATTTCCACCACCTCATCTAAACTAGAATCAACAAGATAGATATCATCGCCTTTCCCACCAATCATAACATCATCACCTAATCCGCCATCTAAACGATTTGCTCCCGCATTACCAAGTAAACGATTGTTGTCATGATTTCCAGTTGCATTAATATTGGCATCGCCTACTAGCATCAATTCCTCAACGTTATCAGATAACTGATAGGAAACATTTGATTTAATCACATCATAGCCACCATTTAGTGTTTCAATAACAAGATCTCTAGCATTATCTACGATATAAACATCATCACCCTCAAGCCCTTCCATTGTATCGGCTCCAGATTTTCCATCTAAATAATTTCCTACGGCATTTCCTCTGAGTGAATCATTTTGAGACGTACCTAAAAAGGTTCGCTGTAATCTTTCTAAAACAGAAGGGCTGGTGTCAGTTAAATTATTCTTAATAATGGCATCTAAACGATTATTTCTTACCCCTTTCAAAGTAATATATTGCGTATCTTCGCCTGGCGTACCAAACCATAAACGAGAATAAATCTCCCCGTTAATCAACATTTCCTGCATTGTTAAAGACAATTGACCGCGATACTGGGATATATCAATTTTCTCATTAGGATTATTTACATCAAAATCAGTAATCAAGTTTTTCAACAACCCTCTTCCCACACCTTTTGAGGTATCTTTTACCACAATAAACTTATCATTACCGCTTCCCCCAGTCGCAGAAGCATTGCTAAACTTAACATTATTTAAGGTAACGGGTTTTGTATATAATTGATTATCGTACCCAATCGCCGACTCATCGCCTTCTAAGTAAATCGTATCATTACCCGCATCGCCACCCAGTGAATCTAATCCATTACCACCATAAAGGATATCATCACCAGCACCTCCACGAACAATGTCATTTCCATCACCGCCATATAGCGTATCATTTCCACCATTAGGTTGATCCGTGCTATGTTCTCCAACTAGCACATCATCCCCTAACCCGCCATATAAGGTATCATTCTTATTACCACCAAAAATACGATCGTTTCCAGCCGAACCCCAATAAACCACTTCCACATCTGGTAACCCCGTCTCTTGGGCTGAGGATGAAAACCCATAAGCATAATAATCACGAAGGAATAAAGGATTAAATTTCTCCGCCGTAATCACAACATTATCTAACCCCAAACTCTCACTTTGCACATTGACCAAACGCACAGTTTGTCCATCACCTAAATGAATAATCGTATCCTTTTCGTCCTGCTGTAGATTTAATCGTTTCAAGGTTGAAAATTCACTTAATACTAATTTATCAATGCCAACTTTAAAATCAGTGAGAATATCTTGATTGCCAGCATATTTATTTATAACAAAGATATCTTTTCCACTTCCTCCAGAAAGCTTATTATTGCCCTGAGCACCATACAAAATATCATCGCCCTCAAAACCAAACAGCATATCATCACCTCTTCCACCAATGAGCAAATTACGCTTAGCATTCCCCACTAGCACATCATCGAAATCACCACTGATAACGCCTTCAATTGCAGAGGGATCATCAATAGATAACTTTTTGCTATTTAAGTATGCTTCTCCATCAGCTAGGTTCACATAAACCGCACCATTTACGGCAGCAGCATTAATCACATCAAAGCCACCGTCCGTATCCGATAAGCGATTTTTTCCCTCTACAGATTGATATTCATCAGTATAGATATAAGTATCACCGCCATCATCGCTTGAACCATAAAGGCTTAAGCTCCAATCATGCAAAATCCCTGTTTTTCCTGTATTTGCATCAAAAACTTGCAAACGCCACTGCCCATTCGGATCTTCACCTTTTAAAAGTGCGGTGTTAAATGTGTATTGTAATGTTTTGCTATCATAAAAGTCTTTATCCCCTGTATATTCATCACTTCCCTCAACCCAACCTGGGCGATTCATTAATATAGATTCCGTACCAGAAGGTGAAATCAGCTTAATAATCACATCACTGGCTTGTTCATGGGTTAAATTGACAGACACTAACACATTCTCCAAGACAATATTCGCATTGCTCACCGTCACAGAAAATTGATGTCCGCTATTATCCTCTAGTTGAAAATCAATTTGACCAGAGGAATAGATTTTATCTAACCGCACTTCATTCTTATAGGTTTCTTGCTTATGCCAGTTCTCGGCTAAACGCACAGCCGCTTGAGCATCCACCACGCCATAACCATAGTCATGACTTACATGCCGACCGCCCCCATTCCAGTTTTTATCACCATTCCATTGCCAACTGTTCCCAACAGACTTATCCCCTCTTGCCGTCAATGAAAGTATCTCTTGTATATCACGATAGCCTAATTTTGGGTTAGCTTCCAACATCAGTGCCACAACGCCTGAAACAATCGGTGCGGAAAAACTTGTTCCATCAACGGTTGAATAAGATTCTCCCAACACGCCCCCATTTTTATTCACCAAACGGCGTGAAGAAGAAACCACATCCGAACCATGAGCACTCACCAATACACTCGCCCCCGCATTCGAATAACCCGCAACTTCAGATAAACCTTGAGCATTGAGCTGAACAGATCCCACCACAATAGTATAGGGATTACTGGTAAGATAAGAATAATTTGCATTTCCACCTTTTAATCTTTCATTACCTGCTGAATTAACAATCACCGTCCCCAAACCATCACGCCCTTCTTTCAACGCGGTCAGATAACGTTCATTCATCCACGCATCCATTTCTGATTGCTTCGCCTTATCTTTCGCGAGAATCTGCTTCGCAAAATTGACATTATTTCCCCAACTATGGTTAGCAATATCATAATTTTTCATTTTTAATAAACTAGAGGTATCCGCACCAACCCAATGGCTTGCTGTCGTTGCATGATAAGCAACACCAACCCCGCCATCACCATTACGAGCCCCCACCATCACACCTGCTACTTCTGTTGCATGCTTACTAAAAACCTTATCCTCTTCTCGGGTATGAAATTCATAATCATACAACCAATCTTTATCAATATTTTCCCGCAATTCAGGATTACGATAATCAGCCACTTCCTCAGCAACTGAAAATGGTCCACTTGGTTCAAATTGCCCTATTTTTATATTCTTACCCGTATAATGCTGCCAAACAGGCACAACATTATCTTCCTGCAAATAATATTGCTGATAAAAAAGTGGATCAGCTGGCAAATCAGGGGTTTTAAAATACACCTGCCCCACTTTTTCCTTTCCACCTACCACCAAACCATGATGATTAGACTCATCAATGATATTATATTTAAACCCAGCAACACCGCGATAATTTGGATCTGGTGTAAAAATAATTTCACGGGCTTCATTAACAGAAATCTGCCCGCCTTGCACATCAAAAGCTTGAGCAACAATTAAACGCTCCCCTTGAATATCAAAATCATTCTGTAACAATTGTTGCTGAGTGATAACAAAAGGACGCTTACCATCAATCAACCGCCCTTCTTTATCCTTATCAATAATATCCATCACCGGCAATGGATTGTGAATAGCAGTGCCATTTTGAGGTAAAATATACCCCACCACATTTTTAAAATTCGCTTTTTCAACATGGCGAACAAAATCTGTTCCATCGCGACCTTGCACCTTGTCACTAATTAACAACCCACCTTCAACTTCAGTAAATTGATAATCTTCTAAATTTCCTGAATATTCAACAATATCCTCACCTTCTCCGCCGTCAAGAAAATCATCACCTCCATCACCACTGAGCATATCGTTGCCGGCACCTCCTAATAGCACATCATCATCGGAGCCGCCCCACATAAGATCATTGCCATCATCACCTGACAAATAATCATTACCACGATGCCCACGCAACACATCATCGCCAGCCTGACCAGAAAGCGTATCACTACCATTTTCACCAGAAAGGGCATCATTGGCAGCACTGCCGAGAATAATATCATCCCCATCGCCGCCCCTCACATAAATCGTGCTATTACCCGAAGAATAAATCACATCATTTCCACGCCCGCCTTGCATAGCTTCCACTTCAGCGGCATGTAAATCAATCGTAATGCCTTTATCGCCAACAACTTGAATAATATCATTCCCTGCTCCACCATGAATATTATCTGGGTTATCATCCCCATCAATAATTAAAACATCATCCCCATCACCCGCATAAAAGGTATCACTACCAAGATTACCCGCCAACCAGTTATTCTGTCCATCGCCATATAACACATCATCGCCCGTGCCTGCTGCAATATTTTGCACCCCTAAATCCACCGCACTTAATGTTTCTCCTGTTGTCACGGTGGAAGTAAAGGCTGATGTTGCCGCAATACGCCCATCACGTTGGGTTTCAACCTTCATCCCATTTTGCAACTGCGTAAACAAATTCCCTCTTGGGTTGGCTAAAAAATTCACGGAGGCTACACCATAATGCTTAACATCCACTATGCTTGTCACGACTGTTTTACGCCTAAATCCTGAACGACGTTGCTCTGTTCTAACCGTTCCACGACTAAAGCTCCCCTCCGCTAACAATTCATTTTGCTGATAATACTCACCGCCTTTTTCTTTATACGCTAAATTTATTTCCGTAATTCCCAATGATTTCAAATCAAACAATTCTTCTGAATCTGTTATGCCGTTTTGATTTTTATCCTTCCATACTCTCACTTGAGCAAAACCACTGTCTCTTTCATTAAACAGTCCATCATGGTTGCTATCTAAGCTTCGCAACGCTTCAAAACCATTACGAAAATGTTTTTCACCGCTCTCACTATCTCGCCCTGCTCTGCCACCATAATATTCAGAAAAGACCTCACTGATATTATCAATTTTACCGTTATTATTTAAATCCCTAACTAACAAACCATCTTCAGCACTCACCCA
The DNA here is from genome assembly GCF_011765605.1 of Avibacterium paragallinarum. Taxonomy (NCBI): domain Bacteria; kingdom Pseudomonadati; phylum Pseudomonadota; class Gammaproteobacteria; order Pasteurellales; family Pasteurellaceae; genus Avibacterium; species Avibacterium paragallinarum. The sequence goes on along the minus strand of NZ_CP050316.1, from coordinate 376,906 downwards.
GCCCGTTTCTTCCAAGGCTCCATCATTATCAATATCAAATAAGACCGCATTTTCCGTATAGCCCGTGAGTTTCACCCCATCACCATTTAAATCTAGCACCAACGGATCCACCGGCAAACGAGAACGACCAAAATTCGCCATATGATTAAGTTTTAAATAATCTTTTTGAGCAGTTGGCTTTGAAGAAAGAGCGGATTCAATGATAGGGCTACGAGAAAAGTTATTATTGGTCACACGATAATCATTCGACAAAATATTGGCAGTAAATGCATTAAAAGTATTATCCACACTGCCTTTTTCTCCATGGTCAAAATTTAATGCATGGGAATCAGACCATAATCCCCAACCGTGATTTTTATACACGGGATCATATTTATATTTTCCATCTGCAGTTTTTTCTAACAATTTTAAAGGCGAAACATAAAAACCATTATATTGTAAGGTGTTTGGATCAATCCTTTTAGTTAAATCTATTGTTGATTTTGTTGAAGCAAATAAGGTGTTTTCTTGCATAACAGGAATGAGTGTATTAACACCATGATCGTCTATTGCTTGAGTAAAAAAGTCGAATGGATTTTTTCCTCCTATATTGTATAAACCATATTTACTTTTTATGCTAAAAGAAGATGGGGTATATGTAAATCCCGTATCCAATACCACCATTTTTCCATATTGATTATAAGGAATGCTACTTGCTACAAGACGGATATTTGATCCTACATAATTCGTTATATTCGTTCTACCATAATTTACTTGTCTCCTCGCTAAAGCAGCGATATGTTCTAAGTCTGTGCTATTTCTTTCTAAATTAATGCCTGCTCCATTTAGCCCTATTACTTTATCAACATTATCTACTATTGAATTTAATGCCACTGCCACTGAATGCCCGAGACTGTGACCAACTAAATCAACCTTCCCACTAATTATACCTGTTCCCTGCTTTTCAGAGCTTATCAATGTACGCCTTGGAACTGGGAACGGGCTAGGTGGAGCGGGAAGCGTTTTCCAACTAACCTCATTATAAGTTTGCCCTTTGGGGGTGGTAACTTTATTGAAATAATTTAACGCGTCAATTACTTGAGCTTTCGCCAGCCCCGTTGCAACAAGCATTCCATCTTGCAAAAATCTACTGGTTCTTGCGTTCCTCGAATCACAAACAAGTTTTTGCCACTGCTCTTTTCTCTCACAACCATTGCCGAAAAGCCACTTGCTGTTTCGAGTTGTTGATCTAGAACTTCATAAGTATCCAAAAATTGATTTATTTGTGATTCTGTAAGACCTCTAACACCTTTCAAATTTTCTTCAATTTTTTCCTTGTTTTTCATATATCCATCAGAATTAAAGAAATCAATATACGAAGCTGATGCTAATAAAGCTTTATTTCCACTACTCATAGAAACCTCCTAGCTAAAAATTATAATTTTGCTGCAAAAACTTTCTTAATCTTGACTGATTATTAAAATCTTCGTCCGCCATATTGTATCCCCCGCTTAAATAATTAGGAGAAAGGGCAAAAACATCACGGACAGATGCAATAATCTTATGTATTAACGGATCATAATATAGATAATAACGAGAAGCAAATATACAACCACCAAAACGCTTTCTTTCTTTAGTCTCGTCATTATTATACAGGAGAATTTTGGTCTTCGGATCTATAAACCTAGCATTATATACTCTATTTTCAAACACTATTGTTTGAGGAAACATTATGTCACTATGCTCGACTTCCCATAAAAAGTACCATTCTAGTGGTGGTGTTGAAGCTGTGGCTACACTGGTTATACCTCTTAGCCTACGCCACTCATCGGGTTGCACATAAATCTGAATCGCATCCTCTTCTATCATTTTCTTCCGAATAGGCGTGGTAATTTCTGCAATAACCCAAGGTTGAAAAGGCAAGAAAATCAAATACATCACGAATAGACAAGCTACATGCCTACATTTTATTTTATTTAAAAAGTCTATCAGTTTACTCATTGAAAATCTCCTTTATAGATAAGGCAGAGTATTTCTGTAGTGGTATTTTTCCATTATTAATAGAAATTTATGTTTTTGTCAATATTATTTCTATACTAAAGAGAAAGGAATTAAAAAAATAGAAGTAATAAGAGGAGAAATTTATATATTAAAAGAGAAATATAACTAATAATTAAACATTATATAACGCATTAAATAAAATAATTTGGTAAAAAGAGAAAGGTTTTATATTAAAAAAGAAGTATAACTAAGAAAATAATAATTAAATATTATACAAAGCATTAAATAAAATAATTTGGTAAAAAGAGAAAGGTTTTATATTAAAAAGAGAAGCACAACTAAGAAAATAATTTGGTAAACTGGCATTATTACCCGCTAACCAGTTATTCTGCCCATCGCCATATAACACATCATCGCCCGTGCCTGCTGCAATATTTTGCACCCCTAAATCCACCGCACTTAATGTTTCTCCTGTTGTCACGGTGGAAGTAAAGGCTGATGTTGCCGCAATACGCCCATCACGTTGGGTTTCAACCTTCATCCCATTTTGCAACTGCGTAAACAAATTCCCTCTTGGGTTGGCTAAAAAATTCACGGAGGCTACACCATAATGCTTAACATCCACTATGCTTGTCACGACTGTTTTACGCCTAAATCCTGAACGACGTTGCTCTGTTCTAACCGTTCCACGACTAAAGCTCCCCTCCGCTAACAATTCATTTTGCTGATAATACTCACCGCCTTTTTCTTTATACGCTAAATTTATTTCCGTAATTCCCAATGATTTCAAATCAAACAATTCTTCTGAATCTGTTATGCCGTTTTGATTTTTATCCTTCCATACTCTCACTTGAGCAAAACCACTGTCTCTTTCATTAAACAGTCCATCATGGTTGCTATCTAAGCTTCGCAACGCTTCAAAACCATTACGAAAATGTTTTTCACCGCTCTCACCATCTCGCCCTGCTCTGCCACCATAATATTCAGAAAAGACCTCACTGATATTATCAATTTTACCGTTATTATTTAAATCCCTAACTAACAAACCATCTTCAGCACTCACCCAGCCCGTTTCTTCCAAGGCTCCATCATTATCAATATCAAATAAGACCGCATTTTCCGTATAGCCCGTGAGTTTCACCCCATCACCATTTAAATCTAGCACCAACGGATCCACCGGCAAACGAGAACGACCAAAATTCGCCATATGATTAAGTTTTAAATAATCTTTTTGAGCAGTTGGCTTTGAAGAAAGAGCGGATTCAATGATAGGGCTACGAGAAAAGTTATTATTGGTCACACGATAATCATTCGACAAAATATTGGCAGTAAATGCATTAAAAGTATTATCCACACTGCCTTTTTCTCCATGGTCAAAATTTAATGCATGGGAATCAGACCATAATCCCCAACCGTGATTTTTATACACGGGATCATATTTATATTTTCCATCTGCAGTTTTTTCTAACAATTTTAAAGGCGAAACATAAAAACCATTATATTGTAAGGTGTTTGGATCAATCCTTTTAGTTAAATCTATTGTTGATTTTGTTGAAGCAAATAAGGTGTTTTCTTGCATAACAGGAATGAGTGTATTAACACCATGATCGTCTATTGCTTGAGTAAAAAAGTCGAATGGATTTTTTCCTCCTATATTGTATAAACCATATTTACTTTTTATGCTAAAAGAAGATGGGGTATATGTAAATCCCGTATCCAATACCACCATTTTTCCATATTGATTATAAGGAATGCTACTTGCTACAAGACGGATATTTGATCCTACATAATTCGTTATATTCGTTCTACCATAATTTACTTGTCTCCTCGCTAAAGCAGCGATATGTTCTAAGTCTGTGCTATTTCTTTCTAAATTAATGCCTGCTCCATTTAGCCCTATTACTTTATCAACATTATCTACCATTGAATTTAATGCCACTGCCACTGAATGCCCGAGACTGTGACCAACTAAATCAACCTTCCCACTAATTATACCTGTTCCCTGCTTTTCAGAGCTTATCAATGTACGCCTTGGAACTGGGAACGGGCTAGGTGGAGCGGGAAGCGTTTTCCAACTAACCTCATTATAAGTTTGCCCTTTGGGTGTGGTAACCTTATTGAAATAATTTAACGCGTCGATTACTTGAGCTTTCGCCAACCCCGTTGCAACAAGCATTCCATCTTGCAAAAAATCTACTGGTTCTTGCGTTCCTCGAATCACAAATAAGTTTTTGCCACTGCTCTTTTCCCTCACAACCATTGCCGAAAAGCCACTTGCTGTTTCGAGTTGTTGATCTAAAACTTCATAAGTATTCAAAAATTGATTTATTTGTGATTCTGTAAGACCTCTCTTTTCATTTAATTTATCTCTAATGCTATCTATATCTTTTAAGTTACCATTAGAATCAAAAAAATCAATATAAGAGGCTGAAGACAATAACGCTTTATTTCCATTACTCATTTACGATCTCCTAAAATTCTTAGTTAAAAATTATAATTTTTTTGCCAAAAACTTTTTAATTTTGAATAGTTATCTAATTCTCCCACTATCAGATACCCCCTGCTAAATAAGCAGGGTACAAACCTCGAACATCTTTAGAAGTAGCAATAATTCTAAGTATAACAGGATCATAGTATATATGATAAGTAGAAGAAAATACACAACCGCCAAAACTCTTTCTATTCACTTTATCATCATTAATATATAAAATAATATGTGTTTTCTCATCAATAAAACTAGCTTTATAAGTTCTCCCTTCAAATTCAATTGTTTTCGGAAAGTGAATATCACTCTGCTCAACTTCCCATAGAAACTTCCATTTTAACGGCGGTGTTGAAGCTGTGGCTACACTGGTTATACCTCTTAGCCTACGCCACTCATCGGGTTGCACATAAATCTGAATCGCATCCTCTTCTATCATTTTCTTCCGAATAGGCGTGGTGATTTCAGCAATGATCCAAGGTTGAAAAGGTAAGTAAATCAAATACATCACGAATAGACAAGCTACATGCCTACATTTTATTCTGTTTAAGAAGTCTATCAGTTTACTCATTGAAAAATCCTTTTATGGACAAAAAGAATAATTGTTTTGTCGCTACTTATTATTAATGAGATTTCTTTTTTTATCAATATTCTTATAAAATGTAGGAAAGAAAACTAAAAAAGGAGGGAATAAATGTTAAATTATAAATCTTTTAATTTTCTCTTTTATTTTCATCTACTATAACGATCCACCTTTAATTAATTTTCTAATCAAATAAACACAATTAAAAATCATCATATTATTAATACCTTGACATACCATAAAAAAAACTACAACCATATTAGATATTAAACCGCCTGTCCAAAATAATCTATCCACTCTTGGGATATAGCCAGGAAAAATAGTACAACAAATGTAAAATAAGGAAAAGAAAATATATGAAAAAATAAAAAAATGGTATTGCCTTATAAATAGGAATTTTCACATCAAAAGCATACCAATCTCCTCGAAAAATTATGACAAACAAATAAGAAAAAGTAAAAACAACCCCAAAATAAAAAGAACAAATAAAGATAAACATTGACTTATCCGGATCTTTACTTAAAAAATTAACAGTCTCTTCAGCATTAATTAAAAGAAATTTGTTTTTTTCAATGATATAACTCTTAAATTCTAAAGGAATAGCATTATAAAATAAGACTAAACACCAACCTAACAGAACAAGAAAAATAAAATAAATAGCCAATTTTTTTATAAAAAGGATGTTCCATTTTCTCTCCTACTAATTAAACCAAGAATTTTTTAGGATCAATGCTATCAAACGGTAGTATTGTCAAATTCCATTATTTTCTCAAATACTAATCGAAAAAGAGCTAGAGAGAGGAGATGTAATTTTTGAGACGATTTCATTATAAGTTTGCCCTTTGGGGGTGGTAACTTTATTGAAATAATTTAACGCGTCAATTACTTGAGCTTTCGCCAGCCCCGTTGCAACAAGCATTCCATCTTGCAAAAAAAATTAAGGTTCTTGCGTTCCTCGAATCACAAATAATAAGTTTTGCCACTGCTCTTTTCCCTCACAACCATTGCCGAAAGCCACTTGCTGTTTCGAGTTGTTGATCTAGGACTTCATAAGTATTAAAAAACTGATTTATTTGTGATTCTTTACGGTGTCTGACTCCTACTAGACTCTTTCTAATATCGTCTTCTGTTTTAGTGCTACCATCAGAATTGAAAAAATCGACATAAGATGCTGACGCCAATAACGCTTTATTCTCGCCACTCATAATAACCTCCTAACTAAAAATTATAATTTTTTTTGCAAAAACTCTCTTAATTTTGAAGAATTATCTAGTTCCCCAACCACATTAGAGCCGGCTGATAAATAATTAGGATAATAACCAGATACATCTTGAGACACAGCGATAATTTTATGGATTATCGGATCATAATACAGAAATGAAGTTGAATCAAACACACAACCACCAAAGCTCTTATTATTTACTCTAAAAATATCATCATATAAAACAATATGTGTTTTCTTATCAAGAAAACTAGCATCATAAGTTTTTCCTTCAAATTCAATTGTTTTCGGAAACTGAATGTCAATACGCTCGCTTCCTCCTTAGATATTTCCATTCTAAAGGCGGCGTTGAAGCTGTTGCTACACTGGTTAACCTCTTAGCCTACGCCACTCATCAGGTTGCACATAAATCTGAATTGCATCCTCTTCTATCATTTTCTTCCGAATAGGCGTGGTGATTTCAGCAATGATCCAAGGTTGAAAAGGTAAGTAAATCAAATACATCACGAATAGACAAGCTACATGCCTGCATTTTATTCTGTTTAAGAAGTCTATCAGTTTACTCATTGAAAATCTCCTTTATAGATAAGGAAGAGTATTTCTGTTGTGGTATTTTTTCCATTATTAATAGAATTTATGTTTTTGTCAAAATTATTTTTATACAAAAGAGAAAGGAATTAAAAAATATATAGAAAAAGGGAGGGGATTTATATCTAAAAATAGAAATATATAACTAAAAAAAATATTCCATCATTTTAAAATTCGCTGGAGAAATTTGCTCTGAATAGCCTGACTTCATAAATTCTTCTTCACTAATAAGAATTTCAGTTTTACCCGCATTATAAGCTTTTAACACTTCTAGTGCATAATCTCCTTTTAAAGGAATAATTTTCGCTTCTTTACTCATTTAGCTTCCTCCAAATTGGTTTAAGTATTCCACAGCTATTTAGTTTATAATCAAATACGATAGAATAGGGTTTAAATAAGGTACTATAAGGTCTTTCTCCTATCCCTGTAGTATAAATATCATCATCTACAACAAAATCTACTATGCTAACTCTATTTTGTCCATTAAACAAAAAGAACTATCATTCAAATAATATATGCTTCCAAACACATCAAAAAGCACGGCTTCCAAATCAAAATTAATAGGTCCTCCATTATACACCCTCCCATTCAGTTTATCTCTCACAAATGATATATACAAATCACTAAGGCTACTATGCCTATAATCCTCCCCTGAAATAAAGTGCTCATGCTCATACGCTAGAAATAAACGATTAAACTCTTCAGGAGTAAATTTTTTATCCAAAATCCAAGCTTGACAAAAGCCAGGAAGACGACAAACATCTCTGTGTATTTGAACAAACTCTATTCTAGCAAAATAATCATCTACAATTTGATTTTTCACTATATGCTTAAATTCTTTTTCATCATAATGACAGACTTTTTTAGCAACACTTTCAAATTTTCTTATTTCTTTAGGTTCGTATATTATCCAACTTATACCAATCCATATGAGTGCTATTAGATAAAAAGATACAAATACTCCCAAAATCGCTTTAACCCACAAACAATATGCCTTACTTTACACATGGATATTCCTTAAATTGACTTTACCACTTTCCCTCACAACCATTGCCGAAAAGCCACTTGCTCTTTCGAGTTGTTGATCTAAAACCTCATAAGTATTCAAAAATTGATTTATTTGTGATTCTTTAAGGTGCCTTTTCTTTTCCAGCTCAGTTTTAATATCATCTGTATTTTTCTTATTGCCTTCAGAATCAAAAATATCAATATAGGAAACTGACGCCAATAACGCTTTATTTTCATTACTCACAATAACCTCCTAACTAAAAATTATAATTTTTCTGCAAAAATTTTGTTAATTTTGAACGATTATCCATTTCTCCCACACGTGCATACCCTCCAGCTAAATATGCTGGGTAACGCCCATAAACATCTTGAACTGATGCAATAATTCTATGTATTGCTGGATCGTAATACAAATAATAATTTACACAAAAGACACAACCATTAATACTCTTTATTGTGTCATAATTGCTATATGAAATAATACGTGTCTTCTCATCAATAAGACTGGCATTATAAATTCGCCCTTCAAAATTGATCGTTTTCGGAAATTGAACGTCACTCTGCTCAGCATTACTTAAAAGCTCCCATTCTAAAGGCGGTGTTGAAGCTGTTGCTACATTGGTTATACCTCTTAGCCTACGCCACTCATCAGGTTGCACATAAATCTGAATCGCATCCTCTTCTATCATTTTCTTCCGAATAGGCGTGGTGATTTCAGCAATGATCCAAGGTTGAAAAGGCAAGAAAATCAAATACATTACGAATAGACAAGCTACATGCCTACATTTTATTCTGTTTAAGAAGTCTATCAGTTTACTCATTGAAAAATCCTTTTATGGACAAAAATAATAATTGTTGTGTCGCTACTTATTATTAATGAGATTTCTTTTTTCATCAATATTCTTATAAAATGTAGGAAAGAAAACTAAAAAAGAGGGAATAAATGTTAGATTATAATAATCTTTTAATTTTCTCTTTTATTTTCATCTACTATAACGTTCCACCTTTAATTAATTTTCTAATCAAATAAACACAATTAAAAATCATCATATTATTAATACCTTGACATACCATAAAAAAAACTACAACCATATTAGATATTAAACCGCCTGTCCAAAATAATCTATCCACTCTTGGGATATAGCCAGGAAAAATAGTACAACAAATGTAAAATAAGGAAAAGAAAATATATGAAAAAATAAAAAATGGTATTGCCTTATAAATAGGAATTTTCACATCAAAAGCATACCAATCTCCTCGAAAAATTATGACAAACAAATAAGAAAAAGTAAAAACAACCCCAAAATAAAAAGAACAAATAAAGATAAACATTGACTTATCCGGATCTTTACTTAAAAAATTAATAGTCTCTTCAGCATTAATTAAAAGAAATTTGTTTTTTTCAATGATATAACTCTTAAACTCTAAAGGAATCGCGTTATAGAATAAGACTAAACACCAACCTAACAGAACAAGAAAAATAAATAAATAGCCAATTTTTTTATAAAAAGGATGTTCCATTTTCTCTCCTACTAATTAAAACCAATAACACTTTTAAAAAATAATTTTCGCCTCTTTACTCATTTGGCTTCCTCCAAATTGGTTTAAGTATTCCACAGCTATTTAGCTCATAATCAAATACGATAGAATAGGGCTTAAATAAGGTACTATAGGGTCTTTCTCCTATTCCTGTAGTATAAATATCATCAATCATACCAAAACCTGCTACATCAACTCTATTTTTTCCATCAAATAAAAAAGAATTATCATTCAAATAATATATATGCCCAAAGTTATCAAACAGCACTACCTCTAAATCAAAATTAATAGGTTCTCCATTATACACCCTCCCATTCAGTTTATCTCTCACAAATGATATATACAAATCACTAAGGCTACTATGCCTATAATCCTCCCCTGAAATAAAATGCTCATGCTCATACGCTAGAAATAAACGATTAAACTCTTCAGGAGTAAATTTTTTATCCAAAATCCAAGCTTGACAAAAGCCAGGAAGACGACAAACATCTCTGTGTATTTGAACAAACTCTATTCTAGCAAAATAATCATCTACAATTTGATTTTTCACTATATGCCTAAATTCTTTTTCATCATAATGGCATACTTTTTTGGCAACACTTTCAAATTTTCTTATTTCTTTAGGTTCGTATATTATCCAACTTATACCAATCCATATGAGTGCTATTAGATAAAAAGATACAAATACCCAAAAAATCGCTTTCAACCCACAAACAATATGCCTTACTTTACACATGGATATTCCTTAAATTGACTTTACCACTTTCCCTCACAACCATTGCCGAAAAGCCACTTGCTCTTTCGAGTTGTTGATCTAAAACTTCATAAGTATCCAAAAATTGATCTATTTGTGATTCTGTTAGCTGTCTATCTTCTGTTATTTTTTTCCTAATTTTTCCTTGCTCTATCAGAACTCCATTAGCACTAAAAAAATCAATATAAGAAGCAGTTGCCAGTAAAGCCTTGTTTTCACCAGTCATAATAACCTCCTAACTAAAAATTATAATTTTTTTGCCAAAATTCTTCCAATTTTGAAGACTTTATCATCCTAATTCCTAAAAAATAAAATAAGAATTTTGATTTTTTATATTTAGGCTGTTAATAATATTAAATACTTTTTCAATTATTTTGTGTTAATTAATTGTCAAATAATATTTAAATAAAAGTTATATTCAATAAGAATAAAAACCTCATACCGAATAAAAGTGATCGAGATCACATAATATAAATTTCATTCTTGAAAACCGATCTCTTATACATAATAATTCACTTGGGTCTTAGCTTAGACTTAACCTAGTATAAATTCGGAGGAAATTATGCTAAACAAACAAACAAAAAGTATCACATTGAATACAACCCTGGTAAAGGGATTTCTTTAATGGCTCATATTCGCCGTACTCGTCATATTATGATGCCTTCTCACCGTTCTTGTTTTTCCTATTCTCTATTTTCTTCTCAGAGTGGTTCTTCTGATTATCTAATCTAGTCAGAAGTGTTTTTCTTTGATTAATTTTAATTATTTATTATATAAATAATTAAATGATATTTCTAAGTCATATTATTTATAGCCAGAATAAAAAATATTTTTATTCCAAGTAATTTATTTATTAAATAATAAATAGAGGATTTAATTATGTCAATTTTAAAAATCGCACATAGCCAAGACGTTAAACAGTATTTTTCAACACAACGAGAATTAGTATTAATTGAACAGACAGACTTCACTGATATTGGGGCTATTATTCTTGATGCTAATGATATTGAAAAATATCTTGATCGTATATTAAACACTGAATTTAATATTCCTATTTTCGTTGTCTTACAAGAAAAACAAACGTTAAATCAACAATATTTCGATAAGGTATTTCATATCCAAGATCTAAATAGTTATGATCTACACCTTTATAGCAGACAAATTGAAACTGCTGCAAAACTCTATGAAGAAAAAATGCTTCCGCCTTTCTTCAAAATGCTCAGTGAATATGTTGAGATGGGAAATATTGCTTTCGACTGTCCCGGACATCAAGGTGGTCAATATTACCGTAAGCATCCAGCGGGGCGATTCTTATATGATTTCTATGGGGAGAATATTTTCCGTTCCGATATTTGCAATGCCGATGTAAAACTTGGCGATTTGCTTATTCACGAAGGAGCAGCTTGTGAGGCTCAGAAACACGCTGCCAACGTATTCAATGCTGATAAAACCTATTTTGTCTTAAATGGTACTTCAGCGGCAAATAAGGTGGTACTCAATGCGTTGCTTTCACTAGGTGATCTTGTGTTATTTGATCGCAATAATCATAAATCCAATCATCACGGTGCATTAATCCAAGCGGGAGCAACGCCTATTTATTTAGAAACTGCAAGAAATCCTTTCGGTTTCATCGGTGGAATTGATAACCATTGCTTTGAAGAAACCTATTTAAAATCATTGATAAAAGAGACCGCACCTGAAAAATTAGCATTACAAAGTCCATTCCGTTTAGCGGTAATACAGCTCGGTACTTACGATGGTACGATTTATAATGCTCGACAAGTTGTTGATAAAATAGGTCATCTTTGCGATTACATTCTCTTTGATTCTGCTTGGGTGGGTTATGAGCAATTCATTCCAATGATGAAAGATAGCTCTCCACTTCTTTTAGAATTAAATGAGCAAGATCCTGGTATCTTTGTTACTCAATCAGTTCATAAACAACAAGCTGGCTTTTCTCAAGCTTCACAAATCCACAAAAAAGATAAGCATATAAAAGGTCAAGCACGTTATCTTAATCATAAACGTCTTAACAATGCTTTTATGTTGCACGCTTCAACCAGCCCATTTTATCCTCTCTTTGCAACACTAGATGTCAATGCAAAAATTCAAGGCAGTGCTGCAGGTCGCCGTCTTTGGGATGACTGTGTAAAAATCGGAATAGAAACACGAAAAATGCTCCTAAATACCTGTGAGTTGATCCGTCCATTCATTCCTACCACGATAAATGGGAAAAAATGGCAGGATTATGATACTGAGGAAATATCAACGAATCTTGAATTTTTTAAATTCCATTCTCATGATACTTGGCATAAATTCGAAGGCTATGCAGAAGATCAATATTTTGTTGATCCTTGTAAATTATTGCTCACAACACTAGGTATTAGTCTTGAAAATGGCGAATATGAATCATTTGGTATTCCTGCCACAATTCTTGCTAATTATTTACGCGAGAACGGGATTATCCCTGAAAAATGTGATTTAAACTCTATTCTCTTCCTTCTTACTCCAGCTGAGACACTCACTAAAATGCAAACATTAGTTGCTCAGATTGCACTCTTTGAAAAACACATTAAACAAGATTCTCCGCTCCAAGAAGTCTTGCCTACCCTGTATAGAAATAATGAAGAGCGTTATCAGGGGTATACCATTCGCCAACTTTGTCAAGAGATGCACGCTCTTTATGTCAGCCGTAATGTAAAACAGCTACAAAAAGATCTTTTCCGCAAAGCAACATTCCCTGAGTATGTGATTAATCCTCAAACAGCCAATATTGAGCTTATCCGCAATCAGGTAGAACTGATCCCACTTTCTGACATTGTTGGACGCGTTGCTGCAGAAGGGGCATTGCCTTATCCACCAGGCGTACTCTGTGTTGTTCCGGGTGAGAAATGGAGTGTTACCGCACAACAATATTTCCTTGCATTAGAAGAAGGGATTAATACCTTGCCAGGCTTTGCCCCAGAAATTCAAGGCGTTTATCTCCAGAAAGAGAGCGATGGTCGCACCCGTGCCTACGGATATGTATTAACAAACTACTAATCATTTGAATTAGAAAGTGCGGTCCAAAAAGACCAGAAATTTATCAAAAAACGACCGCACTTTTAAGGAGTCTATTATGAGTTCAAAAAATAATAAAATTGGCGTACTTCAACTTACCATTTTAACAATGGTGAATATGATGGGATCTGGCATTATTATGCTCCCGACTAAATTAGCAGAAATCGGTACGATTTCTATTGTTTCTTGGCTGGTGACAGCGGTAGGTTCAACCGCCCTTGCTTACGCGTTTGCACAATGCGGTATGTTTAGCAAGAAATCAGGAGGAATGGGGGGCTATGCCGAATACTCCTTTGGCAAGGCTGGAAATTTTATGGCTAATTATACTTATGGCGTTTCACTCATTATCGCCAATACCGCTATTGCAATTTCAGCTGTTGGTTATGGTTCCGAATTATTAGGCACAGCCCTATCTCCAATTAGTATTGCTATCTGGACAATTTTTACATTATGGTTAGCAACTATTCTCAACTTTGGGGGGCCTCGCATTACCGGAAATATTAGCTCATTTACCATTTGGGGAGTCATTATTCCTGTTGTAGGTCTTTGCCTCATCGGTTGGTATTGGTTTGATGGCTCAATGTATATCAATGCGTGGAATCCTCATAATGTCCCTACTTTTGAAGCGATTAGTGTTTCTATTTCAATGACTTTGTGGGCATTTCTAGGGTTAGAATCCGCTTGTGCAAATACCGATGTGGTAGAAAATCCAGAAAAAAATGTCCCAATCGCGGTATTAGGAGGAACATTAGGGGCCGCCGTTATTTACATTGTTTCAACAAATGTCATCGCGGGTATTGTCCCTAATCTTGAATTAGCAAACTCTACTGCTCCCTTCGGTCTTGCATTCGCCCATATGTTTAATGAAACAACAGGTAAAGTGATTATGGGATTAATGGTCTTATCTTGCTTTGGCTCTCTACTTGGCTGGCAATTCACGATTGCACAGGTATTTAAATCCTCAGCTGAGGAAGGTTATTTTCCTTCTCTATTTAAAAAAGTCACCAGCAAGAATGCTCCAGTCATTGGAATGATCACGATTACTGCAATTCAAACACTACTTGCTTTTATGACTATTAGCCCATCGTTAAATAAACAATTTAACGTACTCGTTGATCTTGCTGTAGTAACAAATGTGATTCCCTATTTGTTATCAATGGCAGCACTTGCGGTATTACTAAAATATTCCAATATCTCTCGCAATAAATACAAAATCACCTTATTTGTTGCCTTTATTGGTTCTTTATACAGCATCTATGCCCTTTATGCGGCTGGAGAACAAGCAATGCTTTATGGCTCAATTGTTACCTTTATTGGCTGGACGCTATATGGCTTTGTTTCTTACAAATTTGATTATTCAGCAATAAACGCAAAAGGATAACTATAAAAAAGCTCCTAAAATTTGATCTGCCCCCCAAAAAAAATTAGGAGCTTTTTATCTAAACTGAAATACTGATAACTTATCCAGTATTAAGCAGGCTTTCCTAACAATAACGATAAAATTCCTGCAGCGATGAGTGGTCCGACAGGAATTCCCCCTAGAAATGCCACGCCCAATATTGTTCCCACTAATAATCCCGTAAGCAATGTAGGTTGGGTTCCCATTAAGCTCACTCCCCTTCCACCAAGCCAAGCAACAAGAATACCGACCCCAATTGCAGCAAACATTTTCCAGTTAAGCAACGCACTGAATTGGGGCAATGGGATTTTGCCAGAAATAATCGGGCTTAACACACCGATAGTTAAAATGATAATGCCAATATTTAGCCCATATTTTTCCATAAAAGGAATATATTTCGCCAAAAAGGTTTGTTGCATTAGTAGCAAAATCGTAGCCGAAATGGTGATTGAACTGTTGTTACCTAGCACACCAAGCAAAATTAAAATCACCAGTAGCAAGGCGATCGCGTTAAATTGTAATGACATCATTGCCTCGAAAACTCTCAAAAAAAGCACCGCACTTTTACTGTGCGTCAAATGCTGGGATTATACTCTTTTTATGAATTAGGAACATAAAAAATAAGGCTCATTATGAGCCTTATCAATCATTGCACTTTTATTGCACTTTAAACTTTAACAAGCGATTGGCATTACTCACCACAGTGATGGAAGACAACGCCATTGCCAGCCCACCAATCATTGGGTTAAGCAAAATACCAAACAAGGGATACAACAACCCTGCTGCAATGGGGATGCCTAAAATGTTGTAAATAAATGCACCGAACAGGTTTTGTTTCATATTGCGTAAAATGCCTTTGGACAGGCAAAGTGCGTCTGCAACGGCAGAAATGCTGTGTCGCATTAGGGTGAGCTCAGCAGTTTCGATGGCAATATCTGAACCGCTTCCCATTGCGATACTCACGTCAGCTTGTGCCAGTGCAGGCGCGTCGTTAATGCCGTCGCCCACCATTACCACTTTACGCCCTTGCTGTTGTAATGCTTTGATTACATTGGCTTTTTGTTCGGGTAAAACGCCAGCGATAACGCGATCAATGGCGGTATCTTTGGCTAAGAATTGTGCGGTTTTTTCTTGATCCCCCGTGAGCATTATTAGCTCATAACCTTGTTGATGTAGGCGTTGCAAGGCTTGCTCGCTGTCTTCTCTGAGCGGATCAGTAATGATGAACATTCCTGCTAATTGTTGATCAATGGCGAGAAAGACAACGGTCGCCCCCACTGCGGTTTCTTGTTGGAAAATTCCCATTGCGGGCTGAATGTCCACGCCCTGCTGTGCCATTAAAGTGCGGTTGCCTAGAATGGCATTTTTTCCGTCCACCACACCACTCACGCCTACCCCTTGCAAGGTGTTAAATTCGTCTAATGCTTTGATTGAAAAGCCTTTTTCTTGGTTAAACTGTACAATACCTTTGGCTAAAGGGTGGCTTGCACCTTGTTCTAAACTTGCGGCGAACTCACTCACTTGTTGTTCATTGTAATCATTAAAACAATAAAGTGCGGTTACTTTTGGCGAGCCTTTTGTGAGCGTGCCTGTTTTGTCGAACACGATGGTATCGGCGGTGGCGGCTTTTTGTAATGCGTCTGCATCACGCACTAATATGCCTAGCTCCGCTGCCCGTCCAATACCTGAAATAATCGACATCGGTGTCGCCAGCCCTAAGGCACAAGGGCAAGCAATAATCAGTACGGTGGTAAAAATCACCAACGCATAAGAAAATTGCGGGGTTGGACCGTAAAGAAACCAAATTAACGCGGCGACTAACGCAATGGTAATCACCACAGGCACAAAAACCCCTGCGATTTTATCCGCTAGTAGCCCGATTTTCGGCTTGCTACTCTGTGCCTGACGCACTAATTTGATGATATTCGCCAAGGTGGTTTGCTCGCCGATTTGTTCCGCTTGATAAAGCACCGAGCCGTCAGCTACCAATGTTCCCGCACTGAGCTTATCACCCCGCTGTTTTTGCACGGGGATTGGCTCGCCCGTGAGCATACTTTCATCAAACCAACCTTGCCCCTCGCGGATTGTGCCGTCCACCGCCACGCGTTCCCCCGTTTGCAAACGCAAAATCATTCCCGCTTTAACCTCTGAAAGAGGAATATCCCGCGTGCTTTGCGAGGTAACGAGATGTACAATTTTAGGGGTGAGATCGAGCAATTTCCCCAACGCTTGCGAGGAATGTTGCTTGGCTTTCGCTTCAAACATTTTGCCTAAATTGATGAAACCGATGATCATTGCCGCCGCTTCAAAATAAAGGTGGCGTGCATTTTCAGGAAAAAACTCAGGCTTAAGACAAACAAACATTGAATAAAGCCACGCTGTGCCAGTTCCTAATGCCACAAGAGTATCCATCGTGGCTGTGCGATGAAGCAAATTCTGCCCCGCTTTTTGATAGAAATGCTTGCCCGTCAATATCATCACCAACAGCGTCGCCACGCCCACAATGAGCCAGTAAGGGCGATTGCTCGCATTCACTTGCATTGAGCCTCCGAGCAAGCCCCAAAGCATTAACGCCGCCCCAAATCCCAGTGCCACAAAGCCTTGCCATTTACGCTGATGGATTTCTTGGGTGGTTTTGCGTTGTTGCTTTTCCGCACGCAATGCTTGATCTTCCACCACTTCCGCCCCGTAGCCTGCTTGTTGTACCGCATTAACGAGAGATTGTGGCGTGGCATTGCCACTCACCAAAGCGGTTTGTTCGGCTAAATTCACTTGCACTTGCGAAACCTGTGGTACGGCTTGCAACGCCTTTTGCACTTTGGCAACGCACGCGGCACAGCTTAACCCCTCAAGTGAAAGCATTACCTGATCCTGATTTCCCACTACCACAGGATCAGGCGTTTCAAATTCTGTGGTGAGTTTGGGTAGTGGGGTTACTTTGCCTCATCAGCCAAGCGTGCTTGATAACCAGCCTCGACAATGGCATTAATCAGCACTTGCGGATCAACCTCGCCCTCGATAATGGCTTTATCTAAGCTCACTTCGGCTCGTTGCACGCCCGCAATGCCTTCTAACACTTTTTGCACAGATTTCACACAATGCTGACAGGATAATTCGCTTAACGCTAAAACAGTAGTTTTCATTCTTTTTTCCTTTTGTATTAAAAATTGGGCCTAGCATAAACCTTTACGCTAGGTTAAAGTCAAGCCCTAGAGGAAAGAAAAGTGTGAGATGAAAAATTTGCGTTAAAATCTAACCGCTCTTTACCGCTATATACGGTGGCTCGCCCCTCTCTGGCAAAGCCAATGAGGGTGAGCTGACTTTGCCTTGCTTGGTTTACCGCAAGGGCAGTGGCTGCGGAAATTGCCACAAGGCATTCAATCCCTTGGCTCACCACCTTTTGCACCATTTCATAACTCGCACGGCTGGAAATTAGCACGAAGCCTTGCGGTGCAGACTGTTTGGCGTACCAACCAAGCAATTTATCCAATGCGACGTGGCGACCCACATCTTCGCGAATGGCGAGCAAATTGCCGTGCAAATCGAAAAATGCGGCAGCGTGGGTTGAGCCAGTTTGTTGTCCAAGCTGTTGGGCTGAATGTAATTTTTTCAGGCAATCGTCAAGAAGAGAAATATCCAAAACAGAAGTGCGGGGCAAAATAGGCAAGTTTTTGTGGATTTGATCAAGCTGTTCTGTACCACAAATGCCACAACCCGTTCTTCCCGCTAAAGTGCGGCGGCGTTCTTTTAGTGCAACAAAACAGCGAGTAGCCATTTCTATCTGTACTGCAATGCCATTGCAGGTTTCTTCCACATCAATACCATAAATATCCGCTGGCTTTTCGATAATGCCTTCGGTTAAAGAAAAGCCAAGGGCAAAATCTTCCAAATCTTGTGGGGAACACATCATTACGGTGTGGCTAATACCGTTATACACTAAGGCAACAGGGGTTTCTACCGCTAAGGTTTCTTCTTTTTCTTGCCAAAGTGATGTGTATTGAGAATGTTTATTATTTGTTAATTTCTTGAAAAAATTAACCTGTACTTTTATGAGCCAACTCAATCATTTTTCCTTTTTAATGAAGATTATTTATAGATTTTAAGCTAGAAAAAGCGTATCCTAGCCGCAGTATTACGTTGTGTGCATTGTAATACAATCTCGTAACAAACTATACTTTAACTGAATCAAATCATTTCTTCGCACAAAAAATAAATTTGCGAATTGAATCAATGTTCAATAAAAACGATTTGAGCCATTCGGTTACCCTAAACGAATATCTACGAAAAATCTACTACGACAAAAGAAGTTTTGTTGGTTGTTAAGGAGTATCTCTTATGCAGGTCACAAGAAGAAAATTCTTTAAGATCTGTGCAGGTGGTATGGCGGGAACATCGGCAGCAATGTTGGGGTTTGCCCCTGCAACGGCTTTCGCTGCTCCTCGCGAATACAAATTATTACGCGGTAAAGAAACCCGTAATACCTGCACCTATTGTGCCGTAGGCTGTGGTATGTTGCTCTACAGCTTAGGTGATGGCGCAATGAATAGCAAAGGTAAACTTTATCATATTGAAGGCGATCCCGATCATCCAGTAAGCCGTGGTGCACTTTGTCCAAAAGGAGCAGGAGCATTGGATTATGTAAACAGCCCTCGCCGTGTGAAATATCCTGAAGTGCGTGAAGCTGGCTCAAATGAATGGAAACGTATTTCTTGGGAAGAAGCCATTGAGCGAATTGCCAAGCATATGAAAGCCGACCGCGATGCGAACTTCATTTTAGAAAATGAAAACGGAACGCCTGTTAATCGTTGGATGACAACAGGATTCTTAGCGGGTTCAGCTTGTAGTAATGAAACGGGGATTTTAACGCAAAAATTTGTTCGTTCACTCGGAATTATTTATACCGACAACCAAGCGAGTATCTGACACGGACCAACGGTAGCAAGTCTTGCTCCATCATTTGGTCGCGGTGCGATGACCAACCACTGGGTTGATATTAAAAATGCCGATTTAGTGATCGTTATGGGCGGTAACGCTGCGGAAGCTCACCCTGTTGGGTTCCGTTGGGCGATTGAAGCGAAAAAACAAAATGGTGCGAAGTTAATGGTGGTTGATCCACGCTTTAACCGTACAGCTTCAGTTGCAGATATTTATATGCCATTACGTTCTGGGACAGATATTGCCTTTTTATCTGGCGTTATTCGTTATTTATTAGAAAACGATAAAATCCAACACGAATACGTTAGACATTATACCAATGCGGCATTCCTCGTTGATGAGAACTTCAAGTTTGAAGACGGTTTGTTCTCAGGTTATGATCCTGAAACACGCAAATATGATCGTTCAACTTGGCGTTATCAATTTGATGCGGAAGGTCAGCCAATTCGCGATCTGACTTTACAACACCCGCGTTGCGTGATTAATCTATTAAAAGATCACGTTTCACGTTATACCCCTGAAATGGTAGAACGTATCACAGGTACACCACAAAAAAGTTTCTTACAATTCTGCGAAGAAATTGCCAAAACGTCTGCACCAGATAAAGCCGCAACCTTCTTATATGCTTTAGGTTGGACACAACACACCGTAGGTGCGCAAAACATTCGTACAATGGCGATGATCCAATTATTACTCGGTAATATTGGCGTTTCTGGCGGCGGTGTAAATGCGTTGCGTGGACACTCAAATGTGCAAGGAATCACCGATTTAGGTTTATTCCCGCATATGCTCCCTGCTTATATCCCATTGCCAACAGAGGCGGATACCAGCTTAGAAAGTTTCCTAAACCGTATCACGCCAAAAACAATGCTGAAAGATCAAGTGAACTATTGGCAAAATACGCCGAAATTTATGGTGAGTATGCTCAAAACTTTCTTTGGCGACAAAGCCACCAAAGACAACGAGTTTGGCTATCATTATTTACCAAAATTGCCAAAAGGCGGTATGGATCAATTCCGTTACATTGATGAAATGTATCACGGTCGCGTAAATGGCTATTTCTGTCAAGGAATGAACCCTGTTGCCTCTTTCGCAAACTCAGGGAAAATCATCAAAGCACTGAGCAAATTAAAATATTTGGTCATTATGGATCCGTTAATGACAGATACCTCAGAGTTCTGGAAAAATTACGGCGAATATAATGATGTGAAAACAGAAGAAATCCAAACTGAAGTATTCCGCTTGCCTACCACTTGTTTTGCTGAAGAAGATGGTTCAATTGCAAATTCTGGACGCTGGCTACAATGGCACTGGAAAGCCTCAGAGCCTCCTTTCGAAGCCAAAACGGATGGTGAAATTTTGTCTGAATTACGTGCCGCACTTATTGATCTTTATCACAAAGAAGGCGGTAAAGCTCAAGAGAGCCTTGAAGCAATGAGCTGGAATTATGACAATCCGCTCGAGCCAAAAGCAGAAGAAGTGGCAAAAGAAATGAATGGCTATGCCTTACAAGATCTCCTTGATGCCAACGGCAATGTGCTCTTGAAAAAAGGTGAGCTACTTTCAAGTTTCGCACAAATGCGTGCTGATGGTAGCACCTCTGGAGCTTGCTGGATTTACACAGGGCAATGGACGCCAAAAGGTAACCAAATGGCGAATCGCGATAACGCCGATCCATCTAACTTAGGTAATACCCTCGGTTGGGGTTTCGCGTGGCCGATGAACCGCCGTATTATCTATAACCGTGCAAGTGCAGACTTATCCGGTAAGCCGTGGAATCCAAAACGCCAGTTGATTAAATGGAATGGCAAAAACTGGAACTATGTAGATGTAGCTGACTTTGGAACAGCTCCGCCAAATAGTCCAACCTTACCATTTATTATGCAACCTGAAGGGGTAAGTGGCTTATTCGTGCGTGAACGTATGGCTGATGGTCCGTTCCCTGAACATTATGAACCAATTGAAACTCCGATTGGAACTAACCCACTACATCCAAATGTGGTTTCTAGCCCTGTGGCTCGTATCTTGGAAAGTGATAAACCGGATATTGGTAGTTCAGAAGAATTCCCTTATGTAGGTACAACTTACCGCTTAACTGAGCATTTCCACTACTGGACAAAAAATGTTCTACTCAATGTAATTACACAGCCAGAACAATTCGTGGAAATCAGCGAAGCCTTGGCACAAGAAAAAGGCATTAGCAATGGGGATTATATCAAAGTAACCTCTAAACGCGGATACATCAAAGCAGTAGCCGTGGTAACCAAACGTATCCGCCCACTGGTTTCTGACGGAAAAGCGATTCACACTGTAGGGATTCCAATCCACTGGGGATTTGGTGGCATTGGCAAGCAAGGTTTCTTTGCCAATAACCTCACTATCCGTGCAGGTGATGCAAATACGCAAACCCCTGAATCGAAATGTATGCTCGTAAATATTGAGAAAGTGGAGGGATAATATGGGTACAGTTCAATCACAAAATATTATTAAAGCCTCTGCGACCTCTTCGCTCACGCCACCACCACACGCACGGGATCACCAGCTTGAAGTGGCAAAACTGATTGATGTAACCACTTGTATCGGTTGTAAAGCTTGTCAAGTGGCGTGTTCAGAGTGGAATGATATTCGTGCAGAGCCTGAAAAATGCGTGGGTTCTTACGACAATCCAATTGATCTTAATGCTAAAGCTTGGACGGTGATGAAATTCAACGAAGTTGAAGAAAATGACCGTTTGGAATGGCTAATCCGTAAAGATGGCTGTATGCACTGTAGTGAACCAGGCTGCTTAAAGTCTTGCCCTTCACCGGGTGCGATTATTCAGTATGCGAATGGGATTGTGGATTTCCAATCAGATAAATGTATCGGCTGTGGTTATTGTATCGCAGGTTGTCCATTCAACATTCCACGAATGAACCCTGAAGATAATCGCGTGTACAAATGTACGCTCTGCGTTGATCGCGTCAATGTTGGACAAGAGCCAGCTTGCGTGAAAACCTGTCCAACTGGGGCAATTCATTTCGGTACGAAAGAAGAAATGAAACATTATGCAGAAACCCGTATTGCTGATTTGAAATCCCGCGGTTATGAAAATGCTGGGCTTTATGATCCAGAAGGTGTGGGTGGTACACACGTTATGTATGTGTTGCATCACGCCGATAAACCTGAACTTTATTCTGGTTTGCCGAAAGATCCGCATATTGATACCACCATCACCTTGTGGAAAGACGTATTAAAACCAGTTGCTGCGGTAGCAATGGGAGGCTTAGTACTTTCTGAAATTGCACACTACCTTGCAGTAGGACCAAATACGGAAGATCTTGAAGAACACGAAGATGTCGTGCCAGAAGACGAACAAGCACATAAAGGAGGCGAAAATGAGTAAAGTTAAGATCAACAACGATCAACGAGTTGTTCGCCACAAATTGCCTGTGCGTTTAAGTCACTGGTTACTGGTAATCTGTTTCTTCACCACAGGCTTATCAGGGCTTGCATTCTTCTTCCCTGATTTTGCTTGGCTAACGGAAATCTTAGGTAACCCAAGAATTGCCCGTTTTATCCACCCATTCACCGGGATAATAATGTTTATTGCCTTTATCAACCTTTGCTTGATTTACTGGCCTTACAACATTCCTGAAAAAAATGACTGGGTGTGGCTCAAAAATATTAAAGAAGTCTTGAAAGGCAATGAACACGCCGTATCAGACAACGGAAAATATAATTTAGGGCAAAAAATGCTATTCTGGACCTTAATCCTTGCAATGGTTACCCTATTAGCGACAGGAATTATTATGTGGCGACAATACTTCTCCCATAATTTCCCGATTCCTGTCATTCGCATTGCAATTTTACTTCACTCTGCCAGTGCCTTTATGCTCTTTACCGGTATTATGGTACATATGTATATGGCATTCTGGGTGAAAGGTTCTATTCGTGGAATGGTTGAAGGTTGGGTAACGGTACGCTGGGCGAAAAAACATCACCCTCGCTGGTTCCGTGAAGACATTCTACCTGAACTCGAAAAAGAAGCCGCAGAAAAAGCGAAAGAAAAGCCGGCTAAATAATTATGATAAAAGTGCGGTGTTTTTTTGTTATCACTTTCTAACAAAATTTACACCGCACTTTTCTTATTGGTAAAACGATTATGAGTATAAAAATTCTTCCCAAAGATGACATTGTCCAACTGGCAAGCTCGTTTCATCACCCCGTTCTTCTTTTTTCAAATCCCAAAAATCTTTATCAACGCCGTGCTGAACGACTACGCACGCTTGCTCAAGAACATCCAATGGCAGATTATCTCAACTTTGTTGCAAACATTGCCGATTGCCAGCTTGAACTCCTCAATGAGCAACCCGTTACGCAAAAAATTGAAATCAACACCGAAACCAGCGTGCCGTTAGCCTTCGAAAAATGGCAACGCGATCCGCAATGGCGGGATCTGCTGCGTAGCCTACTGCACAAAATGAAGCAGAAAGGGAACGAAAATGTTGAGGCCACCATTGAAAATCTCACTAAAGCTGCAGACGCAGAATTAGAACAACTCGCGGATAAATTGCTTACTCAACAATTTTCCGAAGTTGGTAGCGACAAAGCTCTCTTTTTATGGGCTGCACTCTCTCTCTACTGGGTTCAACTTGCTCAGCAACTCCCCCAAAATAGTAAAATGGAAAGCAGTGAAGATTTACACCTTTGTCCAGTTTGCAACGCTCCGCCCACAGCTAGCTTAGTACATTTCGGTTCAGAACAAGGATTACGTTATTTGCACTGCTCCTTATGCGAAAGTGAATGGAATTTAGTCCGTAGCAAATGTTCTCATTGCCATCAAACAGGCAAATTGGATTATTGGTCAATCGACAGCGAATTTGCTGCCGTCAAAGCAGAAAGCTGCGGCGATTGCCATAGCTACCTAAAAATACTTTACCAAGACAAAGATCCGTATGTAGAATCTGCCGCAGATGACCTCGCTTCAATCTACCTAGACATTGAAATGGAAGAAAAAGGCTTCTCCCGTAGCGGACTTAATCCATTTCTTTTTCCAAATGAAGAATAACAACGCGTAAAGTGCGGTCAGATTTTGGCTGTTTTTTTAGATACAGAAAATAGGGAGGTCAAACACCTCCCCTCTTTATGTTTGCACATATAAGTGATCAACCACCGGCTGGACAGCAGGCTAATATAGTCGTTTAAGTTCAAAATAAGACAAGGCAACGGGCCGTAGATAGTACAGATAGTACGGCAAGGCGATGTAACGCCGTATTATTTTGAAATCAAACGACTATACTTATAGCTAAATTGATTTCCGTTTCATACAAAGTTTTGATCCGAATGCAGTACAAGCAGTACGGCGAGGCAGAATCACGTTACAGGAAAAGTGAAAGCGTTTAGCTATAAGTCACGCAACTCGCTTTTGACACCTAACAATGGCAATAAAAACGCCCGATTATTCCACCTTAATCTCTAACTCATAGCTCGCACTTTTTCCCTTTCTTGCGGAATTACGCGGTTGTGCAACTCGCACTTCGTGATCGCCACTGAGGGGGAGTACATAAGGCTCACCATAAATATAACCTTCGCGGTCAAAAAGAAAAGCCTCCGCATCGCCTGTAGTTTTTAAGGTAAGCGTAACCACTTGCCCAGCATTAGCTTTAAAATGATACGATTTGAAATCGTAGCCCACAATTTTTCCTTTATAATGTTGGGTAAACCCTTGATTTTCAATCACAACTTGAGGAACATTTTCTGTTTTAGACGAGCTTTCCGCACAGCCCGCTAAGGTAAATAATGCCCCGAAACCAAGTAGAGGCAACATTAATCGCTTCATTTTTTCTCCTTTCGAATTTTCTAACTCAATTTTGATCATTTTCTTCCTGCCCTATTATAGATAAATTGATTTTACTTTCATACAAGACTTTGATCCGATGACTGCACAAAGAATACAGCAAGGTGAAGTAATGCCATAAGAAAGTGAAGAAGTTTAACTATATCGCCCTTATCATAGAGCTTCGCACCTCATTTTCTAAACATAGATACGAGCCACTTACTAAGCTAGAGTTTTATTTCATAAAAATATTTAGATCTATGAACTTACTCGTTTACTTTCTGAGTTTTTATGTTAGCATACGATACTTATTTTTCAATAAAAAATAAGGTTTCCAATAATGCAACATTTTGATTTAAGAAAATTTTCCATTAGTAGCATAGCAGTCTTAATTTCATTTTATACAAATGCAGAGCAAAACACTCTCGATTATCAGCAGTTAGACATCATTCAAGTGGAAGCAAAAGCCCCCGTCAATGCCGCCCCCGATCATTATCTCAATACTCAACAGCGGATAAACCCAACTCAGCTTAAAAATAACCACTCCACAACACTAGGTTCAGTGGTAGATAAAACTTCTGGCGTGCAAAGTAGTGCCTTTGGACCAAATTCCTCTCGCCCTATCGTGCGAGGCTTGTCTAGCCAGCGGGTAGCGATTTTAGAAAATAATATGCCTATCAATGATTTGGCTGTCATTAGTGGTAATTTAGCCACCTCAATCAACCCGTTAAATGCGGAAGATATTGAGATCAGCAAAGGCGGGGCAACCATTCTTTATGGCGGGAGAAGCATTGGCGGGGCAATCAATGTGCTAGATGAAGCCATTCCGAAACAAATTTTGCAAAATAAAATAAGTGGACAAGTAAACCTCAATAAAGGGTTCAATGCGGCGGATCAAGGATCATTTAAATTAAATGTAAACGATGGAAGCCATTGGGCAGGGCATATTGATGCATCAATTAGCAAAATTTCCTCAATAAAAGTACCGCACAATAGTAAAGCAGCGGTCTGTTATGATAAAAGCTATTTGCAATCCCGCACAGATTTACAGCGTCAGTGCCAAGTGGTTATTCCTGTTCTAAATGACGTTATTAACCCTGCCTACTTTAAATATATTAGCCAGTACTATTTAGATAATTATCAAGACAAGAGCTTAGGTTTATCAGAGGGCGATAAATACACCAATAACCGTGGTTTTATGGGGGTAAATCCCCCCAATCCACTATATGTGCCAAACAGCCCTTACTATATGGAAGAATTCGGTGAGCTAAAAGAATACCGCTCTTATCCAAAAGGTAAAATTCCTAACAGCCATTCTGAAACAAAAACATTCACCTTAGGCACAAGCTATGTAGGGGATTTTGGTTACACAGGACTATCTTGGCATTACTTTAATACGAATTACGGTGTTCCAGGATTTGCCTATTTAGCTAGCCAAACCGATGAAGGCTACGCCCCCGTAACAGTGAAAAATCAAACCCATCGTTTAAGCTGGGACACCCATTGGGGTTTCCCCCTCAAAGGCATTGATAGCCTTGATTTTCAAGTGAATTATCAACATTCTAAAGATCAAGAATTACTCAACAGTACCGTTTCTAACGGTTTTTTATCCCACAACTATGCCTATCGCCTTTCCCTCAGCCACACACCGCTGTTTGAACGTTTTGTCGGTACGATTGGCACAGATTTCTCTTATCAAACCGTGAAAGCCAAAGGACAAGATAGCTATCTCCCTGATTTGAAACGCAAAGCCTACAGCTTATTTGCCATTGAAACCCTTGACCTCGCTCCTTTTATGTTGGAATTTGGGCATCGTATCGGCAAAGTCAGCTACAAACTGGGTGATTTACATAATAGTCGCTCTCAGAGTGTCGGGGCATATTATGCCAAAGATCGCACATTCGCCCTGCAAAATACCCATTTCGCCTTGCAATTTAACCCAACGAAAAACAGCTACCTCAAACTGCAACGCACTTGGGCTGAACGAGCCTTAGAAATGAATGAGCTGTATGCCAACAATAATCATTATGCTCTCCTCATTGAAGAACAGGGCGATGCACGCTTGCAAAAAGAAAAAAATAAAGCGTGGGAACTCTCCGCAGGCATCGAGCAAGGTGGCGTGAACGCCTCCGTAAGCTGGTATCGAAACCAATTCAATCACTTCACCTACTTAGGCTACACCAGTATTGTGCGTAATGGCTTAATGGCGAAACAATGGCGACAAACACCGCTCACCTTAACTGGCTGGGAAGTAGATCTAAGTTATAAATTGGATACCCAACAGTGGGGAACGTGGAATTGGCACGTCTTTTACGATCATATCCAACAAAAACTTCCGCACCGCTTAACGGGCTTAGGCAACTACTTGCCAAATCTCCCCTCTTCCCGCTTTGGCGGCGATCTCAGCGTGGAATATCAAAACTGGCGAGCGTTCTTCTCAGCCATTCATTACAAAGCCCAAAAACACGTCAGCAATGAAGTCGATGAAAAGCTAATCAACCCATCATTCACCCTCGTTGATGTCGGGGTTAGCTATGTTTACCCGTGGAAGCAAAACGAAGTGGAAATTTACTTTAACATCAACAACCTCACTAACCGCGAGGCAAGATCAAACACCTCCCCACTCAAATTCCTCGCCCCACAAGCAGGAAGAAATGCGGTGCTAGGCTTAAAAGTAAATTTCTAACCCCACCTCTCCCCCGCCATTATCTGTGGCGGGGCATTCCATTTACACAGCATACTTCAGCCCGCCATACCAACGCCCAATCCCTCACAATCAAAAAACGACCGCACTTTAATGCTTCAATTTTCAGACTTATATAAATTACCTGAGCAAAACAGACGCTAAACGGGCGAACACATAGGTTCGCTCCTACGAGGTTGAGAATGCAAAAGTAAGTCGCCAACAGCGAACCCCGTTAAATTTCCCAAAGAAAAAACCATTCACCAATCAAGCAAAACAACTAGAAATATAAACGAAAACAGCTCCCTATCACACAAAAATAATCTCCACCAACACCATATACAACCCTGTTCCCGCGATCATTGACAAAAACATATTCCGTTTCCAAAAATGTAGCCCTAGCACCACCGCACCTGCAATAAAATCAGGTAATCCGTGATTACCCGTAGCGAAATCAACATTTTTGTAGCAATACACCACTAACATTCCAAACATTGCCCCCGGCAACACTTTGCCTAAATAGCGAATATAAGGCGGAACAGGGCGATGAGCGGGAAAGATCACAAAGGGCAAAACACGACAAAGTTGCACCGCTAAGATGGCAATACCGATGGTGATAATCTGTTCAGTTAATGTCATTTAATCCACCTTTTCTAATTTGCTGGCTAATTTTAGTCGCCAAAGGGTGAGTGCCACTAAAATACCAATCAGGGTTGGAATTAAAAAGTGATGTTTTCCCACCACCACTAAACAAAGCAAGGCTATCCCTAAGCCTAACAAGGAGCTTTCGTGGGATTTTTCTTTCATCCAATTTTCTGCAAAAATCACTAAAAAAAGTGCCGTCATCGCAAATTCAATACCTTTTAGATCGAACGGAATCACATCACCAAAGAGATTACCTAGCACCGCGCCAATCACCCAATAGCAATGCAAATATAGGCTGACAAAAAGCATATACCAACCTTTGTCTAAGTGCGGTGGAATTTTTGCCATATAATTGAGCGAGAAACTTTCATCTACCAGCGTGCTGATCAAATACCAGCGTTTTTTGCCCAATTTTGAATGGTATTTTTCCAGCATTGAAAGGCTATAAAAGAGCTGGCGTAAGCTCACCATTAAGGTCAGCAAGAAAATATGTAAGGGTGCAAAAGCCATCACTAATGCCCCTGCGACAATAAATTCTACTGATCCTGCGTAAATTAATGCCGCCATAAAAAAGGGATACCACGCGCCAAAACCTAGGGCTTTCATATAAAGGCCGTAAGCCACGCCAAGAAAAAGAAAGCCGATCACCATTGGCAAAGAATAAGGAAATGCCGCCTTGGCTGCCGCCCAAATTGGGCTGTTATGTTGTGCTGGTTGGTTACTACTACTCATCTAAAACAGATAACCCCGGTAAGGTAGAAAAACTTTGTGCTTTTACGGTTTGATAAAAATCATCAACAAACGCGACTTCTGCATCCATTTCACGAAATGCCGCATAAAGATTGCTATACAACCCTTGATTGGTAATT
The DNA here is from genome assembly GCF_011765605.1 of Avibacterium paragallinarum. Taxonomy (NCBI): domain Bacteria; kingdom Pseudomonadati; phylum Pseudomonadota; class Gammaproteobacteria; order Pasteurellales; family Pasteurellaceae; genus Avibacterium; species Avibacterium paragallinarum. Next base: position 347,344 of record NZ_CP050316.1, on the reverse strand, counting down.
TTTTTCGCCACAATATAACCGCGATCCAAATAAGGTTTGGCCGCCCAAAATGGCAACGCTGCAATCCCGCGCTTGCTCGCCACTAACTGAATAATCGCAATGGTTAATTCACTGGTGCGACGTGTAGGATTAATGCCTTTCGGATTTAACACTTTTTTCAGCAAATCCAACATATCATCAGGCACAGGATAGGTAATTAAGGTTTGATCGATAAAATCTTCCGCTTGCCAAATGTCTTTATTCGCTAAAGGGTGATCTTTGGCACACAAGCCCACCATTTCATAAGAAAACAACGGCTTATGCACAATGCCTGCGGTTTCTTCAATTTCCGAAACCACCGCCCAATCCGCACGATGGCTCAGCAACAGCCCCACCGTGTCTGTATGAAAGCCTGATACAATATCCAGCTCCACCAACGGCCAATTTTGGCGAAAGCTATCCATTGCAGGCATCAACCAATCAAAACAAGTGTGGCATTCCACCGCAATACGCAACTCACCCGCCTCACCTTGCTTAACGCGCGCCAAATCTCGCTCCGCCTCCACCACTTTCGGCAAAATATCATTTGCCAACTTAATTAACCGTTCCCCCGCCGAAGTAAAACGCAGGGGCTGGCTTTTACGTTCAAATAAAGGCAAGCCATATTGATCTTCCAACAATTTAATTTGATGAGAAAGGGCTGACTGGGTTAAATAAATCCGCTTCGCTGCCAACGAAACACTGCCCGTTTCCTTTAATGCCAACAGGGTTTTAAGATGTCTAAGCTCTAAAAATATAGGTTTCATTAGAAAAATTAATACAGATAATCAAAATGATGAAAATTATACAATAAAACGACCGCACTTTCAGTTTTAGCGAATAAAAAGTGCGGTCATTTTTGAGAGTGTTTTTTCACTCTTTTAATATTAATTAAATTCATAGAAAACGTGAAAATTATGATATTGCATAATACAACCGCTTTGGGCATTATAAATGACAAGAAAGACGTTTAGACGTCTATTTGATTAAATCACAAAGACAGGAGTTTGATTATGACAACATTTCACGTTTTAGGTTTTCCTCGCGTTGGTGCAAAACGTGAGCTTAAATTTGCTCAAGAGCGTTATTGGCGTGGGGACATTGCAGAACAAGATTTATTAGACATCGCAAAAGCATTGCGTGAGATCAACTGGAAGCACCAAGCGGCGGCGAAGGCGGATTATGTCGCAGTGGCTGACTTCACCTTCTACGATCATATTTTAGATCTGCAAGTGGCAACTGGGGCAATTCCTGCACGTTTTGGTTTCGACAGCCAGAGCTTAACCCTTGAGCAATATTTCCAACTGGCGCGTGGGAATAAAGATCAATTTGCCATTGAGATGACAAAATGGTTCGACACAAACTATCACTACCTTGTGCCAGAATTTCACAAAAATACCGAATTTAAAGCCAATCCAGCCCATTATGTGCAACAAATTCGCGAAGCAAAAGCCCTTGGTTTGAATGTTAAACCAACCATTGTTGGGCCATTAACATTCTTACATTTAGGGAAAGAAAAAGGCGAAGCCTTTAACCGTTTTGATTTATTAAACAAACTCGTGCCTGTTTATGTGGAAATCTTAAACGCGTTGGCAGCTGAGGGCGTGGAGTGGATTCAAATTGATGAACCTGCTTTAGCGGTGGATTTAGCCCCTGAGTGGGTTGAGGCTTACAAAGCGGTGTATGCCACATTAAGCGAAAAAGTAAACGCAAAATTATTACTCGCGACTTATTTTGGCTCGGTGGCACAGCACGCGGAATTGCTCAAAGCCTTACCTGTGGACGGTTTGCACATTGATTTAGTGTGTGCGCCTGAGCAACTGGCTGCCTTTGCTAATTATGACAAGGTGCTTTCCGCTGGTGTGATTGACGGGCGTAACGTATGGCGTGCCAACCTCAATCAAGTGCTAGATGTGCTTGAGCCGTTAAAAGCCAAATTGGGCGAGCGTTTATGGATTGCACCAAGTTGCTCTTTATTGCATACCCCTTATGATCTTTCTGTGGAAGGGCAACTGAAAGAGAACAAACCTGAGCTTTACAACTGGTTGGCGTTCACGCTTCAAAAAGTGCAAGAATTGTCCGTCATTAAAACCGCACTTGAACAAGGGCGTGCTGCCGTGCAAGCGGAGCTTGATGCAAGCCAGGCAGCGGCTGATTCGCGTGCCAACAGCAAAGAAATTCATCGCCCTGAGGTGGCAGCACGTTTAGCTAACTTACCAGAAGGTGCGGATCAACGCAAATCGCCATTTGCTGAGCGTATCGCCAAACAAAATGCGTGGTTAAATTTACCGTTATTACCAACCACAAATATCGGCTCATTCCCGCAAACCAGCGAAATTCGTCAAGCTCGTGCCCAATTCAAAAAAGGTACACTAAGCCTTGAAGATTACGAAGCGGCGATGAAAAAAGAAATCGAGTTGGTGGTGCGTGAGCAAGAAAAACTCGACCTTGATGTCCTCGTTCACGGCGAAGCGGAACGTAACGATATGGTGGAATACTTCGGGGAATTATTAGATGGTTTTGCCTTCACCAAATTCGGCTGGGTGCAAAGCTACGGTTCACGTTGCGTGAAGCCACCAATTATTTACGGCGATGTAGTACGCCCTGAGCCAATGACAGTACGCTGGTCGCAATACGCCCAAAGCCTCACCAACAAAGTGATGAAAGGAATGCTCACTGGTCCTGTTACGATTTTACAATGGTCTTTCGTGCGTAACGATATTCCGCGTGCGACCGTATGTAAGCAAATCGGCGTAGCATTGTCTGATGAAGTGTTAGACTTGGAAAAAGCGGGTATCAAAGTCATTCAAATTGACGAACCAGCGATCCGCGAAGGCTTACCGCTTAAACGTGCAGACTGGGACGCGTATCTCCAATGGGCAGGCGAAGCGTTCCGTTTAAGCTCAATGGGTGTGCAAGATGATACACAAATTCACACCCATATGTGTTATTCCGAATTTAACGACATCTTGCCAGCCATCGCGGCACTGGATGCGGACGTGATCACCATTGAAACTTCACGTTCGGATATGGAATTGTTAAACGCATTCGCCGATTTCAAATATCCAAATGATATTGGCCCAGGCGTGTACGACATTCACAGCCCACGCGTACCAAAACCAGAGGAAATTGAACATCTGCTACGCAAAGCCTTGAAAGTGGTACCAAAAGAGCGTTTATGGGTAAACCCAGACTGTGGCTTAAAAACCCGCGGCTGGACAGAAACCTTACAACAATTAGAAGTAATGGTTGATGTAACGAAGAAATTGCGTGCTGAACTAGCTCAATAAAAACTAAAAAGTTGAGAAAAAATCACCGCACTTAAGTGCGGTGTTTTTTTGTCATTTTTCTCTAGAAAAAAGTCCCGACCTTTGCTGTCTAATTCTTCGCTAAACTAAATGAACAGCGGATAACAACATTATCCACACAATCGTTAATGCTGGCCCAAGCAGCCCAATAATGACCCCGCCTAAACGAAATTCAGATTGTTTGATCAAGCCTGTACTAAAAGCAATGGCATTTGGTGGTGTGGAAACGGGTAAAAATAACGCACAAGAAGCACTTAACCCAATGACTAACGGCAAAATCGTTGGATTGGAATTTCCTCCGCCTACCATTGCAAGCAAAGATACGCCCATTGGTATGAGAATGGTTGTGGCGGCGGTGTTACTCATAAAATTCGATAATAACACCGTGATAAAGCCAAATAAGATAAGCAATAACACAAAGCTTACTTGAATATGGCTAATTTTCTCCACAAAATGCGTTGCAATTTGCTGCTCTTCAATCGCAAGCCCTAACGCCAAACCGCCTGCAACCAGCATTAAGGTATCCCAAGGTAAGCGGCGGACATCTTTTGCTTCTAGCACGCCTGTCATTGTTAAAGCCACAATAGGAATCCCCGAAGCTGCGGCAACAGGAATACCAATCCATTTGGAGGTCAGCCAACAAAATAAGGTGATCGCTAAAATAATGAGCACAATGGTTTTGTGTAATTTTTCTTGGCGGGTAACTTCTGTTTCATCTTGGGTTAAAAAATCAAAACGCAAAGGGGCTTGATGTTTTAATTTGTATTTATAAATTAGCACTCGCCAGAAAATAAAAAGCAATAAAAATGCTAAAGGTGCCCCCACCATTATCCACTCCAAAAATGAAATGGGATAGCCCAATTTTTCTAATGCGCCCACCGCAATGGCATTAGGTGCCGAGCCAATAATTGTTCCCATACCGCCTACGGAAGCCGCAGCGGGAATACCTAATAACAAAGCTTTAGACAAATGCCCTCGCTCCGATAAACGAGAGAATAACGGGCTGATGGTGGCGATCATCATTGCCGTGGTGGCGGTGTTACTCATTACCATCGACATTACGGCAGTAGCAAGCATCAATCCCCACAGCACATTGCAAGGATTTGTGCCAAATCTTGGTAGCACAGCTTTTAGCAGCATTAAATCAAGTTTTGTTTTCTTCATTGCTTCAGCAAGAAAAAATCCTCCTAAAAACAACCAAATCACGCTATCTGACCAAGTTTGCAAATATTTCATTGCATCATAAGCCTCACTTTTTCCCATTATCAGTACAAGGAATCCCACAATCAAAATACTGACGGAAAAAGGCGGGATCGCCTCGGTTACCCATAAGCTAATGGAAAAAAATAACAGAAATAACACATAATTTTGAATTTTCGTGAAACTTGCATCAGAAAAAAACAAGGTAAGCAATAAAGCAAAAATAATAGAAAAAAGAAAGCAAAAAAGTTTTTTATTATTCAAGGTTTGCATTCCTTGCCAAAGTTGTCTAATTCCCATATAACCCCTCAAACTGTTTGATTACTGCTTGTTTAATATAAAAAACTTTCTTAGAATTTACTGTGATCCCATTCAAATAAATCATTTCTTTGATTTATTTTTTTCAATAAATTATTAACAAACAGTTAAAATTTTTAAGAAATATTTTTGCTATTGTTAATTTTCTCGTTATTAACGACTTCATTAAGGAGAACAGGATGAAAGTAACCAGCCAAGCCATTGAACAAGGTGTATTTTTGGATAAATATGGAAAACGCGGCACACAATTTAGCCCAAACGGAATGCCAACTTACTCTATTCCTTTTGAAATTGAAAATGCCCCAGAAGGCACAAAATCTTTCGCTGTGGTGTTAGAAGATAAAGATGCTATTACCGCCAGCGGTTTTGTGTGGATACATTGGCTCATTGCCAATTTAGAACGCACCTCCGTGCAAGAAAATGAAAGCCAAAGTGCGACAGATTATGTGCAAGGCACAAACAGCTGGGCGAGTGTATTAGGCAAATTCGACATCGCTGAAGCCTCATTCTACGGCGGAATGGCACCACCAAATTGCCGCCACCGCTATGAATTAATCGTTTACGCCTTAGACACCAAACTCGATCTTAAAGCAGGTTTTAGATTTAATGACTTACACTTCGCGATGCAAAACCATATCCTTGCGCAAGCGAGCGTAATGGGCACTTATGATGTTTAAGGTTAAGTTATGAAAAATAATAAGTGCGGTGTAATTTTCTGAGATTTTTAATATCTGAAAAATTTCCACCGCACTTTATATTTAAGTTATTTATTCTATGTTAAATCTAGTTTTTCTTTGTGATTAATAACGGATTTCACTCGTTGAGCGACCTACTTTCTTTTGCGTCCCCTAATGGAAGCAAGTAAAGTTTTTATGTCGCGTTAAATCGCTTTTTTCTTTGTGATTAATAACCAGTTTCGCTCGTTGAGCGACCTACTTTCTTTTGCTTGCTCAAAAGAAAGTAGGCAAAGAAAAAAGCCCCCGGCTAAATTGCTTACCTTCATTTCTTACAAATTTTCTTAACGAAAAGTAAGCCCATACTCGCTTCGCTGCGTTCAGGCGTTACTTTTCTAAAAATTTGTTAAAAATGAAGGCAATTTACACGGGAAATTAATTCTTTCTCTCTTCTACATTTTGTTTGAAAATTAGACCAAAGTAGAATTTTCCTATTTTGTAAGAGCAAAAGTGCGGCCATTTTTCACAAAATTTTAAAAATTTCAAAAAACCACCGCCCTTAAAATTTAGCGTTACATTCCCCATCCAAACCGCCCGAATGGAGATAAAATTTTTAGGAAAATCACGCCGAGCGAGAGCGAAGCGAATATCAGGCTGATTTTTCGTGAAGAAAATTTTATCGGAATGAGGAAAAGCGGTTTGATCGGGGTTCCCTTTTCTTTGCTTACTTTCTTTTGGGAACGCAAAAGAAAGTAAGTCGCCAACGGCGAAATCCGTTAATAATCTCAAAGAAAAAAGCAACTAATAAAGTGCGGTCATTTTCCACAGAGTTTCAAAAATTATAGAATTCCTACCGCACTTTAAAATTCACTCTAACCGAATTTCCCCGTCCAAACCGCCCGAGTGGAGATAAAATTTTTAGGAAAATCACTCCGAGCGAGAGCGAAGCGAACATCAGGCTGATTTTTCGTTAAGAAAATTTTATCGAAATGAGGAAAAAGCGAGTTCGTCAAATTTCTCACTTACAGACAAAATAACACAGTCTGAAAGTAAGAGAAATTTGACAATGATCGGGTTTGCTTACTCTCTTTTGGGAACGCAAAAGAAAGGAAGTCGCCAACGGCGAACCCCGTTAGCTACGCCAAGAAAAAAGCAATAAATAAAGTGCGGTGATTTTTCAATAATTGTACTGCTACCCCACCTCATTAATCACATTCAAAATCCGTTTATCTGAAATAGGATATTTCGTGCCGAGTTGTTGGGCGAATAGGCTGACGCGTAGTTCCTCGATCATATAAGGGATCTCTGCCACTTCTGCAGGGATTGGCTTGGATTTTGGCAATTTTAATAATAACTGCTGATACGCCTTTTCTACGTTTTCTACTCGCAACATTGCGGCACGATCACGGTTGGGATCTTGCAATAATTTGTCAATGCGTTTATCAATGGCTTGCAAATAACGTAATAAATCTGGCAAGCGTTGATAGCCTGTTTTCTGCACAAAGTTTGGGTAAATAAGATGGTTAATTTGCGCTTTAATATCTGAAAGGGCAAAGGCTAAGGTGAAATCCATTTTGCCTTTTAAGCGTTTGTTGATTTCAAACACGAGCGTCAGAATCTCTTCCACCTGTTTGGCAATATCCACTGTGGTTTCGTTTAAATTAGCTCGAATATAGTCTTTTAGGCGTTCAAAATCCTGCTCATTCCACACAAAACCACCGAAATCTTGCACCAATTTATCCACAGCGCAGGCGATACAATCGTCAATCAATTCCAGCACTTTGCCAAATGGTGTGAAATACAGCCCTAATTTTGATTTGTTAGGCAGTTTTTCGTGTAGATATTTTATCGGCGATGGCACGTTAAGCAATAATAAGCGGCGTAGCCCCTGTTCCATTGCGACAGCCTGCTCAAATTCTGTTTCAAATAATTTGATCCCAACAGAATCTTTTTCGTCCACAATGGCAGGATAGGCTTTGATGGTAAAGCCTTGTTTTTTCTGCTCATAATATTGTGGTAATTGATCGAAATTCCATAAATGAATCCCTGTTTGCTCAATGCCTTCGTCTGCCACCGCTGACAAGGTTTCCTGCACTTGCGCTTTCAAACTCACTTTGAGTTCATCTAAATTTTTGCTCTCGGCAATTTTCTTACCTTTCTCATTAACCACGCGGAATGTCATTGTTAAGTGCGGTGGAATTTGCGCGAGATTCCATTCATCAGGGGCTACATAAACACCCGTGATTTTGCGTAATTCTGCAGACAGCGTTTCTAGCAAGGGTTTGTCCACATCATTCACGCGCCCAAGAAAGGCTTCCGCATAATTCGGTGCTGGAACAAAATGGCGGCGTAATGTTTTTGGTAAAGATTTAATCAGGGCGATAATCAACTCTTTGCGTAAACCCGGAATTTGCCAGTCAAAACCCTGCATTTCCACTTGGTTAAGCAGTGGCAAAGGAATATGCACGGTTACGCCATCGGCTTCCATACCCGGTTCAAATTGATAGCTAAGCTTTAATTTTAAATTGCCTTGATGCCAGAAATTAGGGAAATCTAGCTCGCTGACATTGGCGTTGTCATTGGTGAGAAAGGCTTTTTCAAAATTCAGCAATTCAGGATCTTTTTGCCGCGCTTTTTTCCACCAAGTATCAAAATGCTTTTGCGACACCACTTCTGTGCCAATGCGTTGATCATAAAATTCAAATAAACGGCGTTCGTCCACCAAAATATCTCGGCGGCGCGTTTTGTGCTCTAACTCTTCCACTTCGCGAATCAGCCGTTGATTTTGCAAGAAGAAGGTGTGTTTCGTGTGCCAATTTCCTTCCACCAAGGCAGATTGAATAAAAATTTCACGGCTTACCGCCGGATCAATTTTGCCATAGTTCACCGGGCGACTTGCCACAATCGGCACACCATAAAGGGTGACTTTTTCATTGGCGATAACCGCCCCTTTGGATTTTGACCAGCGAGGCTCGGCATAAGATTTTTTCACTAAATGCTGTGCCAATGGCTCGATCCATTCGGGATCGATCTCAGCCACCATTCGTCCCCATAATTTTGAGGTTTCCACTAATTCCGCTGCCATACACCATTTGGGCTGCTTCTTGAATAGCACGGAATTAGGAAAAATCGCAAAATGGGCATTTCTTGCGCCTAAATATTGCTGTTTTTCCGCTTCTTTCATACCAATATGAGAAAGCAAACCCGATAAAAGTGCGGTGTGAATTTGCGGATATTCTGCTACTTGCGAATTAATCGGTAAGCCCATTTCACGCACGGTTAAACGAATTTGATGATAAATATCCTGCCATTCGCGTACGCGGATATAACTCAAATAATCTTTCTGACACAAACGGCGGAACTGATTTTTGCTTAAGGCTTTTTGCTGTTCTTGCAGATAATTCCACAAATTTAAGAATGCGAGAAAATCTGATTTTTTATCTGCAAAACGGCGATGTTTTTCATCTGCCGCTTGTTGTTTTTCTTGTGGACGCTCTCTAGGATCTTGAATTGAAAGTGCCGCCACAATGATCATCACTTCGTGCAACGCATTGCTGTTTACAGCACTCAGCAACATTTTACCCAAGCGGGGATCAACAGGTAGCTGAGCAAGCTGGCGTCCAATTTGCGTAAGCTGGCGTTTTTCGCCGTGCTTAGTTTTCACGATTTGGAAGGCTTGCAATTCTTCCAACAACTTAATGCCATCTTGAATATGACGTTTGTCAGGGGCATCGACGAAAGGAAATGCACTAATATCATCTAGCCCAAGAGCGGTCATTTGTAAAATGACCGAGGCGAGATTAGTACGCAAAATTTCAGGATCGGTAAATTCTGAGCGCTGATTAAAATCCTCTTCTGAATAAAGGCGGATACAAATCCCTTCGGATACCCGTCCACAACGCCCTTTGCGTTGATTTGCTGAAGCTTGCGAAATCGGCTCAATAGGCAAGCGTTGCACTTTGGTGCGGTAGCTATAACGGGAAATGCGTGCCGTGCCGGGGTCGATCACATATTTAATCCCTGGAACGGTCAGTGAAGTTTCTGCCACGTTGGTGGCAAGCACAATGCGATTTAAGCCACTTGGATGAAAAATTTTATTTTGCTCTTGTGCCGATAAGCGAGCAAAGAGCGGTAAAATTTCAGTGTGTTTTAAGTGCTGTTTTTCCAAGGCTTCTGCGGTGTCACGAATTTCACGCTCACCATTTAGGAAAATCAAAATGTCGCCCCACCCCTCTGCCTGCAATTCATCAACAGCATTGAGAATAGATTGGATTTGATCTTGTTCTTCCGTTTCCGCCACAGGGCGATAACGCACTTCCACAGGATAAGTTCGCCCCGAAACTTCAATAATTGGCGCATTATTAAAATGATGCGAAAAACGCTCCACATCAATGGTTGCCGAGGTGATAATCACTTTTAAATCTGGGCGTTTTGGCAGCAGCTGTTTTAAATAACCAAGAATAAAATCGTTATTCAGGCTGCGTTCGTGGGCTTCGTCAATGATCAAAGTATCGTATTGATTTAAAAAAGGATCACTTTGAATTTCAGCGAGCAAAATACCATCTGTCATTAATTTGATTTGCGTATTATCGCTAATTTGATCGTTGAAGCGAACCTTATAACCCACTAAATCGCCTAGCTCACAATATAGCTCTTCGGCAATGCGAGTCGCCACCGATCTCGCAGCGATACGGCGAGGCTGAGTATGCCCAATCAAGCCTTCTTTTCCACGACCTAATGCAAGGCACATTTTCGGCAATTGGGTGGTTTTACCTGACCCCGTTTCCCCCGCGATAATCACTACTTGGTTTTGCTCAATGGCTTTGAGAATTTCATCTTTGCGCTGGCTTACTGGCAAGTTTTCAGGAAATTCAATTTTTCCCACCGCACTTTCTCGTTGCTGTAAACGTGCTTGCGCTTGCTGAATTTGTAATTGAATTTCTGCTGCGACTTTTTCTTGGGTTTGTGGATTTTTGATTTGATGTAGCCCTTTAATTCGCCCTTGCAGACGGCGATAATCTACGTTCATCATCTCCGTTAATTGAGCAAATAAGGCTTTTTGTAATGGGCTAAATGGTTGTTTGTGTTTTGTATTTTTCATTGGTTTTATATATAGGATCACGTCCGCTTTCATTAGGCGTGAAATGATAAATTGTATGAATGATTTTCAAGGTTTTCTGTTTATCTATTTGTGGGCAAGTTTACTAAAAACAATCAAAAAATAAATAAAATTTGCACCGCACTTTGTTTTTCGTTTTATACGGACGGACACATAGGTCTGCCCCTACAGGGCAAAGTGCGGTGAGAAAACTCATCATTTTTTCACCGCACTTTAAGCGGATAAAAAACCTTGATAAATCATTCTTATGCGTATTTGGGTAAAATCGGCTTATAAGAAAAAGGACGCTATGTAGCGTCCTTTCACAATCAGTCTTTAAAAATTAAAGCGCAGATTTTGCTTTTTCAACTAATGCTGCAAATGCAACTTTGTCGAATACTGCAATATCAGCAAGGATCTTACGATCGATTTCAACAGATGCTTTTTTCAAGCCGTTGATAAATTTGCTGTAAGATAAGCCATTTTGACGTGCCGCAGCATTGATACGCGCAATCCATAATTGACGGAATTGACGTTTACGTTGACGGCGGTCGCGATAAGCATATTGACCTGCTTTAATTACAGCTTGGAACGCAACGCGATAAACACGTGAACGTGCACCATAATAACCTTTAGCTGCCTTAAGAATTTTCTTATGGCGAGCCCTTGCAATAACACCACGTTTTACACGAGCCATTATTTAATCTCCTATACAATATTATTAACTAAAATTCACTTGACGTACGCTTTACTTGTTTACGCTTATGCGTATGGCAAGCAGGCTACAACTAAAACTTGGTCTGCTTTCGCAACCATTGATTTATGACGTAGATGACGTTTACGTTTAGTGGTTTTCTTAGTCAAAATATGACGTAAGTGAGATTGTTTACGTTTGAAACCGCCAGAAGCTGTTTTTTTGAAACGCTTCGCAGCACCACGTACTGTTTTAATTTTAGGCATTGTTTAAATAACTCCGCATTGTTTAAGTTAGGTTGGATAATTAGGCGAATTTATCAATTTAATAATAAATTACTTGTAAAGCACTAATTATTTCTATTTGTTAGCCAAAGGCTATCATACACAAGGAAATCAGGTTGCGTAGTTTACCTGATTATCACTTTGTTTTTCTGCAAAGAAAAACGGATGAATTCTATAAGATCCATCCGCTTTAAGCAAGAAATAAAATTATTTTTTCTTCGGTGCAATCACCATTACAGCTTGGCGACCTTCTAATTTACCTGGTGCTGACTCAATCATTGCGATTTCTGAGGTGTCTTGTTTAACACGCTCTAACACATTTAAACCAATATCTTGGTGAGCCATTTCGCGTCCACGGAAACGCACGGTAATTTTTACTTTATCGCCATCTTCCAAGAAACGTAAGATGCTACGCAATTTAACTTGGTAATCACCTTCATCTGTTCCTGGACGGAATTTAATTTCTTTAACTTGAACAACTTTTTGCTTTTTCTTCTGCTCTTTTGCTGCTTTGCCTTTTTCATAAAGAAACTTACCGTAATTCATAATACGGCAAACTGGTGGCTCAGCATTTGGGCTGATTTCCACGAGATCGAGATTTACTTCTTCCGCTTTATTTAAAGCCTCTTGCAGACTGACAATTCCTGCTTGCTCACCATCTTGGTCAATCAAGCGAACTTCCTTCGCCCGAATTTCTTCGTTAATGCGATTTGGGCGATTTGTTGTTGGTGCTTTTTTTACGGTTTTAATAATCTTATTCCTCTATATGATTAAAACAATTTTCTGCAACGCAGAAGAACGAAATTTCACTTGCTTTATCTAAAGCAAAAACGGGCGAATTTTATAGCATTTATAGTTATTATGCAATAGCTTATTCAAGCACAACCGTGATAGCTATCACAAAAAACATAAAAAAACGACCGCACTTTATAAAATGCGATCGTTTTTAATTTGAAGACTGGTTTAGTTCAAATAATCCTGCTTGAATTCACTATTTCAACGAATTTAACAAGCTATTTGCCTAAATTATCAAAAAACTTTTTCACACCGTCAAAGAAACTTGAAGATTTCGGGCGGTGTTTTTTCTTACCGCTTTCAAGGCTTTCTTCAAATTTTCTTAATAACTCTTTCTGTTCAGCGTTGAGTTTCACTGGGGTTTCCACAATCACTTTGCAGATGAGATCCCCTGTATAACCTGTTCTCACAGACTTAATGCCTTTACCGCGTAAACGCAAAGATTTGCCTGTTTGAGTTTCTGCTGGGATTTTCACTTTTAAGCGACCATCAAGGGTTGGCACTTCAATTTCACCGCCAAGCGCTGCCATTGTGAAACTAATTGGCACTTCGCAGTAAAGATTATTACCATCACGCTCAAAAATATGGTGCGGTTTAACGTGAATCACCACATATAAATCCCCCGCTGGCGCACCAAACTCCCCTGCTGCGCCTTCACCAGCTAAGCGTAATTGGTTGCCGGTATCCACGCCTGCTGGAATGGTAACGGAAAGATTTTTCTTCTTGTAAACGCGTCCTTCACCGTGGCATTTTTTACACGGATTTTCAATTTTTTTACCTGTTCCGTGACAAGTTGGACAGACATCTTCCGTCACAAAGAAACCACGTTGATGACGCACTCGACCTGCTCCGTGACAGGTTGGACAGGTTTCCACTTTAGAATCTTTTTCGGCCCCAGTGCCGTGGCAATGATCACATTCTGCCAAGGTATCAAACTGAATTTCTTTTTTCGTTCCACGAACCGCTTCTTCTAGGGTAATTTCGATGTCGTAGCGTAAATCTTCACCGCGCACAACACGCTGTTGGCGTGAGCGACCACCACCGAAAATATCGCCGAACATATCACCAAAAATATCGCCAAAATCAGCACCGCTGAAGCCACCAAAACCGCCGCCAGCACCGCCACCAAATCCACCTTGTTCAAAGGCTTGGTGTCCATATTGATCGTAAGCAGCACGTTTTTCTTTATCACCTAGAATTTCATAGGCTTCTTGCACTTCTTTGAATTTCTCCGCCGCGTCTTTGTCCCCTTGATTGCGGTCAGGGTGCAACTTCATTGCAAGGCGTTTGTAGGCTTTTTTAATCGCTTTCTCGTCAGCCCCACGTTCAACGCCAAGCACTTCATAATAATCTCGTTTTGCCATTGTTATCCTTTTTATACGCTAAAAGGGCATATTGCTATGCCCTTTAATTTTATAATTGAAAATCAATTATTTATTATCTTTCACTTCTTCAAACTCAGCATCTACCACATCATCGTTGCCGTTTTGTTGTGGTTGTGGTTGTGCATCGGCTTGACCTTGTTGCTGTGCCGCTTGCATTAGTTTTTGCGAAGCCTGCACTAAGGCTTGGATTTTCGCTTCAATTTCTGCTTTATCTTCACCTTTTGCTGCGGTTTCAAGTTCGCTTACCGCTGCTTCAATCGGTGCTTTGTCTTCTGCAGATAATTTATCACCCACTTCGCTTAACTGTTTGCGTGTGCTGTGAACAAGGTGATCAGCTTGGTTACGCGCTTGAACTAATTCTTCAAATTTACGGTCAGCTTCTGCATTGGCTTCTGCATCACGCACCATTTGTTGGATTTCATCTTCGCTTAAACCAGATGACGCTTTAATGGTAATTTGTTGTTCTTTACCTGTACCTTTATCTTTCGCTGAAACGTGGATAATACCGTCCGCGTCAATATCAAAAGTTACTTCAATTTGTGGCATACCGCGTGGTGCAGGGTTAATACCTTCTAGGTTAAATTGACCTAGCGATTTGTTGGCAGACGCTTGTTTACGCTCACCTTGTAACACGTGAATGGTTACTGCACTTTGGTTATCTTCAGCGGTTGAGAACACTTGTGATTTCTTCGTTGGAATCGTTGTGTTTTTCTCAATTAAGGTAGTCATCACGCCACCCATTGTTTCGATACCTAATGAAAGCGGGGTTACGTCTAATAACAATACGTCTTTCACATCACCTGCTAATACACCACCTTGAATTGCCGCACCGATTGCAACAGCTTCATCAGGGTTCACATCTTTACGAGGCTCTTTGCCAAAGAACTCAGCCACTTTTTGTTGTACTAATGGCATACGAGTTTGACCACCTACTAAGATCACGTCATCAATGTCTGATACGCTTAAACCTGCATCTTTCAATGCCACTTTTACAGGCTCTAATGAGCGTGCTACTAAATCTTCTACTAAGGCTTCTAATTTCGCACGAGTTAATTTAATGTTTAAGTGTTTTGGCCCTGTTGCATCTGCAGTGATGTAAGGTAAGTTCACATCAGTTTGTTGTGCTGAAGAAAGTTCGATTTTCGCTTTCTCTGCCGCTTCTTTCAAACGTTGCATTGCAAGTGGATCGTTGCGTAAATCAACACCTTGCTCTTTTTTGAACTCATCAACTAAGTAGTTAATTACACGGTTATCGAAGTCTTCACCACCTAAGTGAGTATCACCATTGGTTGCTAATACTTCAAAGGTTTTTTCGCCATCTACTTCATCAATTTCGATGATAGATAAGTCAAATGTACCACCACCTAAGTCATATACCGCAATAGTGTGGTTGCCTTTACCTTTGTCTAAACCATAAGCAAGTGCTGCTGCTGTTGGTTCGTTAATAATACGTTTAACATCTAAACCTGCAATACGGCCTGCATCTTTGGTTGCTTGACGTTGTGCATCGTTGAAGTAAGCAGGTACGGTAATTACAGCTTCAGTGACTGGCTCACCTAAGAAATCTTCTGCTGTTTTCTTCATTTTTTTCAACACTTCAGCAGAAATTTGCGGTGGTGCCATTTTTTCATCTTTCACTTCAACCCACGCATCGCCGTTGTCTGCTTTCACAATGCTAAATGGCATAATGTTCACATCACGTTGTACTTCTTGATCTTCAAAACGACGACCGATTAAACGTTTGATTGCAAATAAAGTATTTTTTGGATTTGTTACTGCTTGACGTTTCGCAGGCTGACCTACTAAGGTTTCGCCATCATTTGTATAAGCAATAATTGACGGAGTTGTACGATCCCCTTCCGCATTTTCAATAACACGCGGTTTGTCGCCGTCCATTACAGCCACACAAGAGTTTGTTGTACCTAAGTCAATACCAATAATTTTTCCCATAATATGTTTTCTCCTAATAAAATTCGGTTAATTTGTTTACGCTTGATTAAATTGGGCTGGCTTTCATAATTTCAAGTGCAATTTTGCAAATTTTTTGCATTTTTTCACACGCGAATAAAATTCAAAGTGTGGTAGAAAATTTTCACATTTTGCAGCCCAACTCACTGATGGAAGTAAAATGTTGGTCGAAAGAGAAATTTCAAGGGCAGTAATGAAAAAATTTTCTTATGTTGAAATTTTGTACTCTTGTAAAATAAAGTTTGTTAAATAAAAAAAATAGAGAAACTTACACCGCACTTTATTTTTATGCTTAGTTCCAAAATAATAAAGTACGGTGCATTGTTTACGATTTTTCTCTTTTAAATAAAGAAAACAGAAATAAAAAAGTCGCACTAATTACCACAGAAGGGCCTGCTGCGGTGTTGTAGAAAGCGGAGAGCATTAAGCCAAATGATACGGCAAGAATGCTGGTGATGACGCCAATCGCTACCATCGCTTCTGGGGTGCGGGCAAAACGCCGTGCAGTGGCGGCGGGGATAATCAGCAAAGAAGTGATGATTAACGCACCAACAAACTTCATACTTAAGGCAATGGTTAAGGCGGTTAAAATCATTAATACAAAACGCATTTTACGAATGTTAATACCTTCTACTTGTGCAAGCTCTAGGCTAACGGTGGTGGAAAGTAGCGGTTTCCAGTAATACCACAAGCAGCCCACCACCACGAGAACGCCAATGGCGATAAGATAAAGATCCTCATAGCTAATCGCCAGTAGATCGCCAAATAAATAATTCATTAAATCCACCCGAACATTTTGCAGTAACCCCACGGTTACTACGCCTAAAGAGAGGCAACTGTGTGCAATAATGCCAAGCAGGGTATCCACGGAAAATTGCGTGTTGCTTTCTAGCCAAACCATTCCTAAGGCGAGCAAAAGAGTGAGAATTAAAATGGTTAGGTAAGGATCAACTTGTAAAAATATCCCGATTGCCACACCTAGCAAAGCAGAATGGGAAAGCGTATCGCCAAAATATGCCATTCTTCTCCATACTACAAATGCACCTAAAGGTGCGGTAATAAAAGATAACAAAATGCCACTCAACCACGCGGGAAATAAAATCTCAAACATTGTTTCCTCTCTTTAATGGCGGTGATGTTCGCATTGCGTTGGGGTGATTTCCTTTCCGCAGCACACATCACCGTGAATATTGTGTTTATGATTATGATGATGGGTATAAAGGGCGATATTGTGCGACAACTGGTTGCCAAAATAATGTCTAAACGTCGGATCATTTGACACGATTTCAGGCGTACCAGCACAACAAATATGTTGGTTAATACACAGCACTTCATTGGTGTCTGCCATCACGATATGCAGATCGTGCGATACCATCAAAATCGCACAATTCAGCTGTTTTCGTGTTTGATGAATGAGCTGATAAAGCTCTGCCTGCCCAGCAATATCCACCCCTTGAGTAGGTTCATCAAGCACCAACAAATTCGGTTTATTCAAAATTGCTCTGGCTAACAACACCCGTTGCATTTCGCCTCCTGATAGCTTTTGCATTGCATTTTGCTTTAAATGGGAAATAGAAAGGAGAGCTAACGCAGCTTCAATTTCAGATTTGCTTACGCCTTTTTTTAGTGCAAGAAATTTTTCTACGGTTAAAGGCAGGCTATGGTCAAGGTGAATTTTTTGCGGCACATAGCCAATACGCACATTATTGTGATAAATCACTTCGCCCGAACTTGGCTTAATCAATTTAAGTAAAACTTTGAGTAAAGTGGATTTCCCGCCGCCATTCGGACCAACAATGGTGATCACAGAATCGGGATAAAGAGATAAATTGATATTTTGTAAAATATTTCTTTGTTCAAATTGAACGTTGATATTTTTTAGCTCAATTAAAAGAGGCTTAATTCTATGAATTTGCATTTTATCTCTATACATTATGAAAAATTGGCTTAAAATAGCTCATTTTGCCATACTTAACAAGTTAAATGCAGAATTTATGCGTTATTCTAAATACAATTTAACTAAAATTAATCAATGAATTTTTAGGCTCTTTTGGGGTCATAAAAACATAGAATAAATGATAAAAGGATTATAGGTAGTGCAGCATATAAAATTAGCTAGAGATAGACGAAAAAGAAAATCACAAATAAAAGCTATCGCCTTCGTTCTAGCAATATTATCTATTCTAATAGGTATCGTTTTTAGTGTAAAAGATAATGTTGAGCCAAATACATTCACACTTTCCTCTGATGAAATGCAATATAAATATCTAACACCTGAAAACGATAATGTATCAGAGGGCTCAAAAATACATTCGGGCTTCAAACTTGACGATGCAACCTCATATGATGAGCTACAAAATCAAGAAGATGAGACCGCTCTATCTTCATTGCCTGAAAATGCTAGAAATGCAGTATATGATTTACTTAATGTCGCTGATCAAGCTATACGAATAAAAGAACAATATTCCCATACCGTTGTTCAAGGTGAAAAACTCCAGGATATTCTAGGGCAAGCTGGGTTAGAAGATAATGTCAGTCAAACTCTTATTTCACTTGATCCAGAGTTAAATAAATTAAAAGCTGGGCAACAATTTTACTGGTCTATAAATAAAGAAGGAGAATTAGAATACCTAAACTGGCTAGTTTCGCAGAAAGAAGAACGTATTTATGAGCGAACAAATGATGATAAATTTAAACGCCAAGTTATAAAAAAACAAAGTATTTGGAAAAAGGAAATTTTAAAAGGCGAAATAAAAGGTTCTTTTTCCGCAAGCCTAAAAGCCCAAGAAATAAACTCAAAACAGATAAATCAGTTAAGTACGGCTCTTCAATGGCAAATTAGTATGAAAAAACTTAAAGCAGGAGATAAATTTGCCCTACTCATTTCTCGAGAGTATTTGGATAACAAATTAACGGGACAAGGCAATGTTGAAGCTATTCACATAAAGACTAATGGTCAAAGTTATTACGCCATTCAATCAAATAATGGGCGATATTATAACCAAAAGGGAGAAACATTAGGAAAAGGATTCGCAAGATACCCTATGCAGCGGCAAGCTCGAGTTTCTTCTCCCTTTAACCCAAATAGACGGCATCCCGTCACAGGAAAAATTAGCCCACACAAAGGGGTAGATTTCTCAATGGCTATTGGTACACCGATTATTGCCCCTGCTGATGGAATTGTTGAAAAAGTTGCTTATCAAGCCAATGGGGCAGGTAACTACATTATGCTTCGTCATGGACGAGAATACCAAACAATTTATATGCATTTAAGTAAGCCGTTAGTCAAAAATGGGCAATCCGTAAAACGTGGACAACGTATTGCATTATCAGGGAACACTGGGCGTTCAACAGGCCCACATTTGCATTATGAATTTCATATTAATGGCAGACCTGTAAATCCACTCACGGTGAAATTACCAGGAACCAGCAGTCAAATGTCTAACGAAGAGAGAAAAAAATTCTTAATAAAAGCGAAAGAAGTAAAACGAGTATTAAAAATATAAAAAATAAAGTGCGGTATATTTTTGCTATTATCTTATATTCCGCACTTTTTTTTAATTATCCAAAATCCCCAAACTGTCCCAAATCTCATCAACACGCTTCACGACATCAGGATCTTTTTTGATGGGAATGCCCCATTCTCGGCTTGTTTCGCCTTGCCATTTGTTTGTCGCGTCAATCCCCATTTTTGAGCCAAGCCCTGCAATGGGGGAAGCAAAATCCAGATAATCAATTGGCGTATTTTCCACGATGGTGCAATCTCGAGCGGGATCGCTCCGTGTGGTAATCGCCCAAATCACATCTTTCCAATCGCGAGCGTTAATATCATCATCGCACACAATCACAAATTTGGTGTACATAAATTGACGTAAGAATGACCACACCCCCATCATCACTCGCTTGGCGTGTCCCGCATATTGTTTTTTCATCGTAACCACCGCTAGGCGGTAAGAACAGCCCTCTGGAGGCAAATAAAAATCCACAATTTCAGGAAATTGCTTTTGCAAAATAGGGATAAATACTTCATTTAACGCCTCGCCCAAAATCGCGGGTTCATCAGGTGGTCGTCCTGTGTAAGTGGAATGATAAATCGGCTCTTTCCGCATTGTGATATGCGTTACAGTAAAAACGGGGAAGTATTCTTGTTCGTTATAATACCCCGTATGATCGCCATAAGGCCCTTCTAATGCGGTTTCATTCGGGTCAATATAGCCCTCCAACACAATTTCTGCACTGGCTGGCACATCAAGATCATTACTCACCGATTTCACCACTTCGGTTTTATTGCCGCGTAACAGCCCCGCAAAGGCATATTCAGAAAGGCTATCTGGCACGGGCGTAACTGCTGCAAGAATGGTGGCAGGATCTGCCCCCAATGCCACAGAAACAGGGAAAGGCTTGTCGGGATTTTGTGCTTTCCATTCTTGGAAATCCAACGCACCGCCACGATGAGAAAGCCAACGCATAATCAATTTATTTTTGCCGATTAATTGCTGGCGATAAATGCCTAAATTTTGCCGTTTTTTATTCGGCCCTTTGGTAATCGTCAGCCCCCAAGTGATGAGCGGTGCGATGTCCTCTTTCCAGCATTGCATAATGGGCAGACGGTATAAATCCACCTCATCACCACGCAACACCACCTCTTGGCAAGGTGCTTTACTCAGCACCTTAGCGGGCATATTTAGCACTTGTTTATACTGTGGCAAGGTTGCCCATAAATCTTTGAAACCTTTTGGTGGCTCAGGTTCTTTGAGAAAAGCGAGCAGCTTGCCAACCTCCCGCAATGCCGACACATCAGCCTGCCCCATTCCTAATGCCACCCGCTTTGCTGTGCCAAACAAATTGCATAACACGGGCATATCAAAACCTTTCGGATTTTCAAATAGTAACGCAGGACCACCTGCTCGCAAAGTGCGGTCAGAAATTTCGGTCATTTCTAAATAAGGATCGATTTGTTGCGAAATGCGTTTTAGCTCGCCTTGTTCTTCTAACAACTGCAAAAAATCGCGTAAATTTTTGTATTTCATTAATGAGAACTCAATAGAAAAATGTGCTGTCATTGTTATAAAGATTGCCAAGCAACGCAAGGGCTTTTGCGATTTTTTGTGAGATTGGTTAGAATGCATAATCATTTGACTAGATTGAGCAACAACACAATGACAAAGAAAAAACTCAAGCCCGCCTCCAATACCATTGCATTAAATAAACGGGCAAGATTTGAATATTTTATTGAAGACGAGATCGAAGCGGGGCTTTCCTTGCAAGGCTGGGAAGTGCAATCAATGCGAGCGGGCAAAGCCAATATCAGCGACAGCTATGTGATTTTCCAAAATGGGGAAGCCTATTTGTTCGGAGCAAACATTCAGCCGTTAAATGTTGCCTCTACTCATATTGTCTGCGACCCAACTCGCACCCGAAAACTCTTACTCAAACAAAAAGAACTGGCTTCATTATTTGGCAAATCAAACCGCGATGGCTACACCCTCGTTGCCCTTTCTCTTTATTGGAAAGGTCCTTGGGCAAAAATCAAAATCGGACTTGCCAAAGGGAAAAAACAACACGACAAACGCGATGACATCAAAGATCGTGAATGGAAAGTGGCGAAAGATCGGATTATGAAACATTCAATACGAAATTAACCTAAGAAATTAACCTAAGACAGAAAGGATTTCTATAGTTATAAAAAAGTGGCTAAGCTCCCTTAGCCACAAATGAACAAAGTTTTCATTTGATTTGCCACTATTAACCGGCCAAATCCTCCCCATTGTAAAAAAAAATGATTGCAAGTCAAAAATGAAATTTTTTTAATTTTTTTATTCTCCATTACTACGAAAGTTTAAGTTCAACGTAAAATTAAGTAATGAACAAAAGGCAGTATCAATAATAATTGAATGCGAGATAACATAATACTATTTTGAAATCCCACAACCATATATTAATTTAAGCTTTCATTTCCTCTTTGATATGTTCAACTCGGCTAATTAGCATACCATTTGCCAATCTCGTTTTAAGGATTTCCCCCACTTTCACTTGATGACATTGCGTAATTGCAATGCCTTTCTCATTTTCAGAAATCGAATATCCCCTTGAAAGAATTTTCAGTGGGCTTAATCCGTCTAAGCGTTGGCAGAGTTGGGCGAAGTGGTTTTGTTTTTGGCTGAGTTTTTTTTCTATGGCAAAATCCAACCGCACTTGTAATTGTTGCAGGTGTTGGCTGTGTTTTTGCATTTGGTAAGGCAGTGGGTTGTTGTTGAGCCGTTCGCAAAGTGCGGTGAGATTTTGCTGCGTTTTTGTGAGATAACGTTGCATTGCGAGCTGTAAATCATAACGCTGTTGTTGAATTTGGGCTTTTTGTTGATTGAGCTGTTTTTGCGGGTGGCGGCTATGTAATTGTCGCTCCAGTTGGTGCAAAGGCTGTTTTTTATTAGCGATAAACTGTGTGATCGCGGTAGCTAAATGCTGGCGTTGCGTTGCAAACCCTTGTGCTTTTCGATCAACATTGCGTTGTATGGCGAATTGTAGGCGATAATTTAACTGAGCTAAGTGCGATTTTTGTTGATTCAACTGAATCTGCGGGTGGCGGTTCTGCAGGCGGAGCTGAAGTTGGTTTAGCCATTGGCTTTTTTCATTAAATAGCCGATCTAGTGCCATTTCTAAACGCTGGCATTTCTCATTGAGCTGTCGTATTAGTTCTTGCTGATCACGGCTTACCAACTCTGCGGCGGCGGAAGGGGTCGGCGCTCGTACATCAGCGACAAAATCTGCAATGGTTACATCTGTTTCGTGTCCAACCGCACTAATAACGGGAATGGCGGAGTGGAAAATCGCACGGGCAACGGCTTCTTCGTTGAAGCACCATAAATCTTCCAACGAACCGCCACCCCGCCCGACAATTAACACGTCCACTTCTTGCCGGCGATTGGCAAGTTCGATCATCTGTACAATTTCGGCGGTTGCCTCTTGCCCTTGCACGGCGGTTGGGTAAATGATGACATTCAGGCTAGGATCACGACGTTGCAAAATGTGCAAAATATCCTGCAATGCTGCCCCTGTTGGCGAGGTGATCACTCCCACCTTACGACAAAAGTGCGGTAGGTTTTTCTTTAAGTTTTGTGCAAATAATCCCTCAGCAGCGAGTTTCATTTTTAAGGCTTCAAATTGCTGTTGCAACAAGCCTTCACCTGCAGGGTGCATTGTTTCGATAATGAGCTGATAATCCCCTCGCGGTTCATAAAGGCTGACGCTTGCCCGCACCAGCACTTGCATTCCATTTTGTGGACGAAAGGCGACACGCAAATTTTTCATTCGGAACATTGCACAACGTACTTGGGCATTTTCGTCTTTTAAGGTGAGATACCAATGCCCCGATACGGGCTGGGTGAAATTGGAAATCTCCCCCGTGAGCCACACCGAGCCAAGTTGTCCCTCCAACAAGCGGCGTGCCTGTTGGTTAAGTTGTGAAACAGAATAAATCGCACTATTTTCCATCGTTAATCCAATAATATCCAGCCATCATCAAGCCAGTTGCATAGGCTGTCGAGCAACAATGCCATTACGCTGTCTTTATCTTGTACGTCCTCTAACAGGGCGTTTAATTCCTGCAAACCAAGACATTCACCATCAGCTAAGCGTTTTAATAACTGGGCTTCCAGTGGGTTGAGTTCATCAAGCCATTCGCCGTTGGCATAAAGGCGAAGCGGGTTTTCCGTGTAGAGCAATTTGCAATTATTATCTTGCGAAAGCTGACAATTCTCTTCCAAAAGCGACCGCACTTCATCGGGATCATATTCGCCCTCCGTTGGTAATAATTCATAGCGGCGGGTGCTGACGGTGGTGGCTAAGGCTTGCTTGAAAAGTGCGTCAAATTGCGGGCTTTGTGCGAGGCGGTGAATAAATTGCTGTTTTATCGTGTCGATATTTTGTTGTGCCAACAAGCCTGTTTTTTGCAATTCAGGATTGAGGCGTAAAGGAATGAAAAATTCGTTTAAATCTAATTCTAAATTAGGTTGATTGAAGGCTTTGCCGAGATTTTCAAAAATATCCGCAATATTCGGATAACGCAAGCCGAAAGAAAAAGTTAAACAATCATCTTGTGCCACACCGTAATGAGATAAGCGGGACGGCACATAAAGCACATCGCCAGGGGCAAGCACTTCATCAAGCACCAGCTCGCCCATATCATCAAAAATCCGAATTGGCTGGTTAGGTTTAAATTCTGTGCTAGGATCGCACCATTTGCCAAGTTGCCAACGGCGATGTCCGTAGCCTTGCACGAGGAACACGTCATATTCATCATAATGGCGACCCACCGATCCCCCTTGCGGGGCATAAGACACCATAATATCGTCCCGTTGCCATTGGGGAATAAAGCCAAAAGCATTCCAAAGTTGCCCTAATTCTGGCGACCATTGTTCCATATTTTGTACTAATACTGTCCATTGTGCGGGGAGCTGAGCGAAGTCTTGTTCTGCTAGCGGGCTTACTTTTAGTTCCCAATGATCATCGCTGTGCTGCTTAATTAAGCGTGCGGTAACCTCTTCCCCTTGAGCAAGTTCAAGAATATCTTCAGGCTCAAACTGCCCGACAATTTGCAGCAATCCATTGCGAATTAACAAGGGTTTCTTTTGCCAATATTCTGTCAAAAATTGAGCAGGGCTGATGTTGTCGGGTAGGCAAAGTTTAAGCATTGGTGGTGTCCTCTTGTGTTGGTTCGGTGTCGGCTTGTTGAGCTAACTGTTTGGCGAGTTTTTTCGCTTCTTTTTCCGCTTGTTTTTGTGCTTGCTGTTCTTGCAACTGCTGAGCCGCACGCTTACGGCGGATTTCTTTCGGATCAGCAAGCAAGGGGCGATAAATTTCGATACGATCGCCATTTTCTAACACATCAGTGAGCTTCGCAGGGCGGCTGAAAATGCCGATTTTATTTTCTCGCAGATCGATGTCATTAAATTGATGCAAAATGCCCGATTGCAAAATGGCAGTCTGCACCGTTGTGCCTTGTTCCATATGCAAGGTTTTTAAAAAATAGCGATCTGGCAGGGCATAAGCCACTTCGATTTTCAATTTTGTCATTGGGCGTAAACCTCCTTAGCGCGTTGCTTGAACGCATCGATCATTTTGCTGGTAAGATGGGTAAAAATCTGCCCGAATGCCATTGCAATCAAGGGGTTAGAAAACTCAAAATCCAGTTTTAACACAATTTGGCAAGATTGTTCATCAATTTCTGTAAATTGCCATTGCCCTTGTAGAAATTTGAAAGGCCCTTCAACCAGTTGCATTTGAATTTGCTGATTTTCCACCATGGTATTTTGCGTGGTGAAACGCTGACGAATGCCTGCCTTGCTAATCACCAGTTCGGCGGTTAGTTCGCGTTCACTTCGGTTTAAGGTACGACTTTCCACGCACCCCGGAACAAACTCGGGGTAGCGTTCATAATTATTCACTAAGTCATACATTTGTTTGGCACTGTAAGGCACTAAGGCTCGTTGATTCACGCTTGGCATTGCTTTATATTATCTTTCTATTACCTTTCTATAAAAAACGCCCGCTATTATAGCGGAAAAGTGCGGTGAGAAACCAAAGAATAAAGGAAAAAATAAATTCATTTTGTTCTTCAATTGGATTCTATATTGAGTTCAGCTAGAACCCTCGCTTTAACGTTATCGTTCCGCTTTGGCTGGTTTTTCACAACATTTTTCGCTACAATAGCCCACTATTTTTGTCCAGTTAAAGAAAGTATGTCAGAGATTAAACTCATTGTTGGGCTGGCTAACCCCGGCGATAAATATTCCGACACGCGCCATAATGCAGGGGAATGGGTGATTGATCGCCTTGCTCGTCAGTTTCATTTTCAGCTCAAAGAAGAAAGTAAATTTTTCGGTAAAACGGCAAGAGCGGTGATTTTTGGCGAAGAAATTCGTTTTCTCGTTCCTACCACCTTTATGAATTTAAGCGGTAAAGCGGTGAGTGCATTAGCCAATTTTTACCGTATTAAACCTGAAGAAATTCTGATTATTCACGATGAGCTTGATCTCCCGCCCGGTGTTGCCAAAATTAAACAAGGGGGCGGACACGGTGGGCATAACGGTTTGCGTGATAGCATTGCTCAACTGGGCAATAATAAAAATTTCTACCGTCTGCGTGTAGGCATTGGACACCCCGGTGATAAAAATCTAGTTTCCGCCTATGTACTCGGCAAACCTTCGCCAACTGATTGGCAACTGATTGATAAAGCCTTAGATGAAGCCGCCGCGTGCGTAGAAATTCTCATCAAAGAAGGCATTACAAAAGCAACAAATCGACTCAATAGCTTTAAAGCATAAAACAAATTAAGGAAAAATTATGGGATTCAAATGTGGTATCGTGGGTTTACCGAATGTGGGTAAATCAACCCTTTTTAACGCATTAACAAAAGCAGGTATCGAAGCGGCGAATTATCCGTTTTGTACCATTGAACCAAACACCGGTGTTGTGCCAATGCCTGATCCGCGTTTGGACGCATTAGCGGAAATCGTTAAACCTGAACGAGTATTACCGACCACAATGGAATTTGTGGATATTGCAGGGCTTGTGGCAGGGGCGAGTAAAGGCGAGGGGTTAGGTAACAAATTCCTTGCGAATATCCGTGAAACTGATGCCATCGGACACGTTGTGCGTTGTTTTGAAAATGACGACATCGTCCACGTTGCAGGCAAAATTGATCCTGCGGAAGACATCGACACCATCAACACCGAGCTTGCCCTTGCGGATTTAGATAGCTGTGAGCGAGCCATTCAGCGTTTACAAAAACGTGCTAAAGGTGGTGATAAAGAGGCGAAATTTGAATTAAGCGTAATGGAAAAAATTCTGCCTGTGTTAGAAAATGCAGGAATGATTCGCTCAATTGATTTAGATAAAGAGGAACTTCACGCCATTAAAAGTTACAACTTCCTCACCCTTAAACCGACAATGTACATCGCTAACGTAAACGAAGACGGTTTTGAAAATAACCCTTATCTTGACCGCGTGCGTGAGATCGCAGCAAAAGAAGGGGCGGTGGTTGTGCCTGTGTGTGCGGCGATTGAATCGGAAATCGCAGAACTTGACGATGAAGAAAAAGTGGAATTTTTGCAAGATCTTGGCATTGAAGAACCGGGCTTAAACCGTGTAATTCGTGCGGGTTACGCCTTACTCAATTTGCAAACCTATTTTACCGCTGGGGTGAAAGAAGTGCGTGCGTGGACAGTTTCCGTAGGCGCAACTGCACCAAAAGCGGCGGCAGTTATTCATACGGATTTTGAAAAAGGCTTTATCCGTGCCGAAGTGATTGCTTATGAAGATTTCATTCAATACAAAGGCGAAAATGGTGCAAAAGAAGCCGGCAAATGGCGTTTAGAGGGGAAAGATTATATCGTGCAAGACGGCGATGTAATGCACTTCCGTTTTAATGTATAACTGTTCTTAATGATGCCAATTTAGTCTAAAAAAATAATGAAAAATCTCACCGCACTTTGCAAAAGTGCGGTATTTTTTTAGCCCAAATGTTATTAAAGGAAGCAAAAATGACAATGACAATTCTTGACGGTGGAATGAGCCGTGAATTAATGCGTTTAAACGCCCCTTTTCGTCAGCCTGAATGGTCAGCTCTTGCTCTTTATGAGTCACCGCAAGCGGTACAACAGGTACACGAAGATTTTATCGCAAATGGTACTGAGGTAATCACGACAAATAGTTATGCGGTTGTGCCTTTTCATATTGGTGAACAGCGTTTTGTGGTGGACGGAAAAATACTTGCCGATCTCGCGGGGCGTTTAGCTAAAAGTGCGGTACAAAATAGTGGAAAATCGGTCAAAATTGCAGGTTCATTGCCTCCATTATTTGGCTCATACCGCCCTGCTTTATTTCAACCTGAGCGCGTAAAAGAAGTAGCTCAGCCTATCATTGACGGGCTTTCTCCTTATGTGGATCTCTGGTTGTGCGAAACGCAAAGTGCGATTATTGAACCTCAATCCATTAAGCCATTATTACCTGATGATCGCCCACTTTGGGTTTCTTTCACTTTACAAGATGAAGATCTCAATCAACCGGCGTGTTTACGTTCAGGCGAATCTGTGCAAAGTGCGGTGGAAAAAATGATCGAATTGGGTGTCAGTGCGATCTTATTTAACTGTTGTCAGCCAGAAGTGATTGAGCAAGCCTTAGCTATTACCCGTGAAACCTTACAAAAACACGGAGCATTACATATTGAAACAGGGGCATATGCCAATGCTTTTGCACCACAAGGTAAAGAAGCAACAGCCAATGAAGGGCTTGATGAAGTGCGTCATGACCTCGATCCGCAAGCCTATTTAGCTTGGGCGAAAAAATGGCAACAAGCTGGAGCAACGATTATTGGCGGGTGCTGTGGGATTGGTTTAGCTCATATTCAGGCACTCTCTCATTATTTCAAACCGCAGATTTAAACATTTTAGATAATCTTTTTATAGGAAAGCGATTTATGTCGAATAAAAAAATTGGTTTAATTTCACTCACTGCATTAGTGCTGAGTTCTATGATTGGCTCAGGCATTTTCAGTTTACCGCAAAATATGGCAGCGGTGGCAGGCTCTGAAGCTTTGCTCATTGGTTGGTTAATCACGGGTATTGGCATTATCTTCCTCGGGCTTTCATTCTTTTTTATCTCTCGCCTTAAACCTGAATTAGATGGGGGCATTTATACCTATGCACGGGAAGGTTTTGGCGATTTAATGGGATTTCTTTCTGCGTGGGGCTACTGGCTATGTGCCACCATTGGCATTGTGGGCTATTTGCTTGTTGCATTTGAAGGAATTGGGACTTTTACCGATAATGAAAGTGCGGTGATTTTTGGGCAAGGAAATACGATTGCCTCATTTATTGGTGCGTCTTGCGTGGTTTGGTTAGTGCATATTCTCATTGCTAAAGGAGTAAAAGAAGCGGCTTCCGTTAATTTAGTCGCCACCATTGTCAAAGTGTTTCCGCTTATTTTATTTATTGCATTAGCCCTTTGGTTTTTCTCGCCTGATACCTTTAATTTGGACACCAAAGCCACCGCACTCAATAATAGCGTAAGTGATCAAGTCAAAAATACGATGTTGATTACCTTGTGGGTATTCACGGGCGTGGAAGGGGCAGCGGTATTATCTGCTCACGCTAAAAACCGAACTGATGTGGGGCTTGCCCACTGTATTGGGAATTGTGATTGCGTTAATTCTCTATGTGGCGATCACCGTGCTTTCTTTAGGGCTTTTACCAAGAGAAGCCATTGCTCAAATGGCAAATCCATCAATGGCAGGCTTGCTCGAATTGATGATTGGAAAAAGTGGAAAAGTGTTAATTACGTTTTGTTTGATTGTTTCCGTATTGGCTTCATATATTAGTTGGACAATGTACTCTGCCGAAGTGCCTTATCGTGGTGCAAAAAATGGGGCTTTTCCGCAAATTCTCAACAAACTTAATCGCAACGATGTGCCAATTAATTCTTTATGGTTCACCGGTCTTGTTGTGCAGCTTTGTTTATTCCTTGTGTTGCTTACTGGCAAAACCTATGATGCCTTACTACTTATTTCAACCTCAATGATTCTAGTGCCTTATTTGCTTATCGGAGCTTACTTGCTGAAACTCTCTTTCCAACAATCTAGCCACTGGTACATTAAGTTCACTGGATTTATGGCAACCCTTTACGCTTTATGGATATTATACGCCGCTGGATTAGATTATTTGCTAATTTCCGTGGCATTATATGTGCCTGGTATTGCACTTTTTCTTTACTCTCGTTACCAATCTCAAGGCAAACGGCTTAATCTCAATCATTGGGAAAAAGCCCTCCTCGCTATTTTTGCTATCCTTTTTATTTGGGCAATTAAAGTGTTGATGAACTTTGAGTTCTAGTCAATATTAACATAGCTCATATAC
This sequence comes from Avibacterium paragallinarum, assembly GCF_011765605.1. Lineage (NCBI taxonomy): Bacteria > Pseudomonadati > Pseudomonadota > Gammaproteobacteria > Pasteurellales > Pasteurellaceae > Avibacterium > Avibacterium paragallinarum. The sequence goes on along the minus strand of NZ_CP050316.1, from coordinate 317,692 downwards.
TTCGGATGATGAATAAAGGTCTAGACAGAAAGCTAGACCTTCACCATAAATCTCAAAAGAAATTTCCTTATTTTCCAATCCCATATTGTTTTAACTTATTTGCGATCGCCGTATGCGAAACACCTAATCTCGTTGCTAATTTTCGTGTACTCGGATATTCTTCATAAAATTTTTGCAATACCCTCGCTTCAAAATTATTCATCATTTCCTCTAATGTTTGGTTAGCAAACTGCTCAATATTGGCAAGAGGGAGTTCTTGCTCAACCAAGTTCAATCCCTCAATTGATAACTGATTATTCTCCGCTAGAGAACAAGCACGATAGAGTGCGTTGTACAATTCTCGGACATTTCCTGGCCAAGTATAATGCGTTAAATAATTAAGAAATGCGTAGTCAAAATGCGGTGTAGAAATACCTAATTCTTGACTAATCTGTGCCACAAATATTGATACAAACTGTACAATATCTTCTTTACGTTCACGCAGAGGCGGAATAGTAAGGCTAAGCACATTAAGACGATGAAACAGATCTTCACGCATTTTACCCTTTTCTACATAGTACATTAATGGAACCTGAGAAGTGCAAATCACACGCACATCAGCATAATGCTCTTTTTCCTCACCAACGCGACGAAACGTGCCATCATTAAGAAAACGCAACAATTTTGCTTGCAAACTTAAAGGTAATTCTGCCACACTGTCCAACAACACGGTTCCACCATCAGCATATTCAAAAAAGCCTTGAGTTTCAGAATGTACATTAGTTCTTCCAAACATTTCACTTTCAGCATCTTCACTTGGTAATCCTGCACAATTTACCGCAATAAATTTATTCTCCCGTCTAGGGCTAGAAAAATGGCAAGATTTAGCAATGAAATCTTTTCCTGTTCCTGTTTCACCTTGAATAAGTAGTGGAGCATCAAGCAATGCGAATTTTCTTGCTTTTTTTACAACCTCTTTCATTTTCCAACTTTGTGCAATAATTTCTGCAAAAAAATCAGTATTCATCTCTATCGCTCCTTTCTATTTTTTCAACTCGCCTTTATTGTAAATATTTTGGACAAGATGGAAAGAAAATTTTACATTGCATTACTATTTAAAATGAATTATCAGAATAATGAGCTATTAGACATAAGAAAATCTTATAACGCCGTATTATGTTAATCATCAACGCCTCACTTAAAAAGTCATTGCTTCAAATTTGACAAGATCTCTTTATAAATATGCTTTAAATGAGGTTTTTCTTCTTTTGTAAAAGGTAGTGGACGGCAAAACTCCATTGCTTTAATTCCCAAACGTGCAGTCAAAATACCGACACCAATCCCTTGAGCAAGGCGACCAGAAAGTTTTGCACTTATATCTTGTGAAAGCCAATCTATTCCCATCTCTTTAACCATTTCTGTTGCACCAGCAAATACCATATTACCTAAGACCATTCGGAACAAACGCAGACGGCTAAAATAACCCAACTCAATATGATACAACTTAGCTAATTGATTAATTAAATGGATATTCCGCCAAGCCACAAAAAGCATATCAACCACTGCCAAGGGACTGACTGCGACAGCAATCGCCGATTCAATAGCATTTTTACTCACTAATTTTTTTGCCTCCAAATCAATTGAGGTTAAAACTGTTTGACTGAACATATACATTATTTCTGACGCCGAAAGCCCATCGCTAATACGAGCCTTCCAACAAATTAATGATTGTGCATCTTGAGGAATTTCTAAAATATTAGTCAGCTCATCACAGATCTTCTTTGCCTCTTCAATATCCTGAATAGAAAAATCCTGACAAAAAACCACCGCACTTTCAGTTAATAAATTCTGGCTTCGTTCTTGTAATCGCATCCTTCTTTTTAATTTTATTAACTTATAGCATTCATTAGCTATCGCTACTCCACCTAATGCTAAAATGGTGCAACTTGCACAAGCAAAAGAAAAATAAATCCATTGATGATTTTGCCAACTGTCGATTAACCATTGTATAGACTGAGCAACTACGCCTACTAAGAAAAACAACATTGAGCCAATTAACCATTTCTTCCACCAGCTCAGGCCTGACTGCACGATTTGTGTAAATTGCGTAGATACTTCATCGGCCATCTCTGAATCTATTTTCAGCTCTGCTTCCATTGTAAGATCACTTTGATCAAAAGTTTGCTTAGGAATAAGTGACGACGATTCCCCTTCCTGAAAGGGGGTATGAAAAATTTCTTTTTTCATAAAAAACCTTCTAATATTCTATTACGTTAATTTATCCGCTAACAAAAATTGTAATACCGTGTCCATTCTAAAATGAGGAATAACACCGCCTTGTTCTAATCGTTGAGGAGAAAATTGATCAAATTCAAATTTCTGTTTTTGCCAAAATTGGATATTTGGTAAACGTTTTGGCACTTCCCCTGGATAAACTGTTATTTTTTGTTGATCTATTTGTCTAACCCCTTGAATTGCATTATAAAATTTACCATTTTTATTGACCCTCACTTGCTGTGTTGAGCGAACAGAAGCAATTGCCCCATAACTTGTTTCAATTCCTTCATATTCTACATAATGATGCCCATCTTGCACGAGATGACGCAACAAACTTATCAAATTGCTCCATTGATCATTTGTAATATGATCCGCTTTTGTTGCAAGAAACATTAATTTATCAATTTTAGGGGCAAATAGACGATGAAGTACCGTTCGCTTTCCATAACGAAAGCTTTCAAATAATTGCTTCAACCCCTCTTGCATATCCAAAAAGGATTGCTGACCATAATTTAGCGAAGTCAAACAATCAGCGAGAATAACTTGACGATCAAATAAAGAAAAATATTGCTTATAAAATTGTTTCACAATATGTTGGCAATAGTAGTTATAGCGTTTTTCTAGTATTGAAAAATAACTGCCACTCTCCGCTTGCCTTAAACGTTTCCATTGTGCTTCATTTATATGAATCAAAGGAAAAAATTGTACTGCCGGTGAGCCGTCCAATTCACCAGGTAAAACAAAACGCCCTGGTTGAATAAAATGTAGCCCTTGCTTTTTACAATCTAATAAGTATTGCGTATAACACTTTGCGAGTTGAGCAAGAACATCCTCATCTGCTTTTTTTGTTAAATCTAGTTTTTGTATTTTTTCTAACCATTGTTGTGCTAACTCCCTACGCATTCCATACATCAATTGAGACTGTTGCTCACTCCATTGCTGAAAATTCAATTCCAATAAAGGTAAATCTAATAACCATTCGCCAGGATAATCAAAAATGTCTATATATAATGTCCCCGTTTCTTTTATATGCCGTAAAAAACCAGACTTTTTATAACGAATAGCAAGCCGAATTTCGTGTACACCTATCGTAGAATTTGGCCATATAGGTGGCTCCTCACCTAAACATTGTAGATTATTCTCATACTCAAAACGAGGAATAGATAAATCACGTTGCTCTACCCGTTTAACCGCTAAAATACGTCTATCACGAGCAGCATCAAATAAAGGAAGATGGTTCTCATCAGTTGAATTAATGTGTAAAAGTTGGTTGATAAAACTCGTTATAAACGCTGTTTTCCCACTACGACTCAGCCCTGTTACAGCTAAGCGTAAAGATCGATCAAAACCTCGGTCTATAAGGTTATCAATTTCTTTTTGGATAGAATCAAACATTTTATTTCTATATTTTAGTAATATACTTTAAAATTTCCCCATAATGTATCACAAATCCCTGTTTTATGTTTATAAGAAAAATCATTTCAATCATTACATTTATACTTACATTTTTAGCAAGTGTAGCTATTCAAGCTGCACCAAAAATTCCAGATAGCCTTACTCAAAATGGGCTTATTTATTGTACTCACGCAAATGGTTTATCCTTTAATCCACAAACAAATGATGCTGGTACAAATATGAATGTCGTTACTGAACAAATTTATAATAAACTATTTGAAATTATAAATAATAGTTCAATAGTTGAACCCGTATTGGCAAAAAACTATAGTATTTCTGAAGATGGCAAAACAATTACAATTAATTTACGCAAGGGAATTAAATTTCATCACACAGATTGGTTTACGCCAAGTCGTAATTTCAACGCAGAAGATGTCGTATTCTCTCTCAATCGAGTTTTACAACGTAATACAGATTTACCCACATTAGAATCCTCAGCAAATTACCAAAACCCGCAATATCAGGTTTTCCACGAGCAAGCTAGAAAAGTTCATTTTCCTTATTTCGAAAGCATTAAACTCAACGATAAAATTGAATCTATCATCGCAACATCACCATACCAAGTACAAATAAAGCTATTTCAACCTGATGCCTCTATCCTTTCTCATTTAGCTAGTCAATATGCTATTATTTTTTCTCAAGAATATGCATTACAGCTCAATGCCGATGATAACCTATCGCAACTTGACAGCTTACCTGTTGGCACGGGTCCTTATAAAGTCAAAAACTTTGTCAAAAATCAATATATTCGCCTAATAAAAAACGAACATTATTGGCGTAAAAAAGGCACACTTAACAATATTATTATTGATCTCTCAACAGATAAAACAGGAAGATTAATAAAATTTTTAAACGGTGAATGCCAAATTACTTCTATGCCTGATGTGAGCCAACTTGGTATTTTGAAAAAATTCAATGAAAAATATTATCTCAAGTTCACAGAAGGAGTAAATTTATCTTACCTTGCTTTTAATTTTGCGAAATCTACAATAAAAGACCCTAAATTACGGCAAGCTATCTCACAAAGTATTAATCGTAGGAGAATCGTTCAACGTATTTATCACAATACTGCAAGTATAGCCAATAACATTATCCCGAGTATCTCTTGGGCGGCAACCGTCAATACGCCTGATTTTACTTATGATTATAACCCTCAATTAGCTAAAGCATTCTTTCAAGATAAACATTTAAAATTAACAATGTGGGTTTTAAATGAAGAGCAATTTTATAACCCCTCTCCTCTAAAAATGGCGGAACTAATAAAATGGGATTTATCCCAAGTAGGTGTGGATATCAGTATTCTACCTATTACTCGTACTTATTTACTTGAACAATTAAAAAATAACGCTGAAGATTATGATTTAATTCTTACAGGCTGGTTAGCTGGAAACTTAGATCCTGATAGCTTTATGCGTCCAATCCTAAGTTGCGGTATCTCGAATGATGTCACCAATCTATCAAATTGGTGCTATGCCCCCTTTGAGCAAGCAATGAATAAAGGATTAAGTACATCAAACTTACGTGAGCGAGCTAAATACTACAACATAGCCCAAGATATTATCTTATCTGAATTGCCTATTATCCCTATCGCAAATGCTAAACGGATGTTAATCGCAAATACTAAGGTAAAAGGATTAGAACTCGCCCCATTTGGCAGCATAAATTTCACTACCTTATCCTATCAACAAGGAGAGAAACAATGATTTTGTCTTTTTTTAGACATTTAGTCTTATTAGTCATTACACTTATCGCTCTCTCACTCATTAGTTATATCGTGCTAATACAAGATCCGTTGAATCAGGTATTATCCACTCCCCATTTTTATTCTGGTTACTTTTTATATATAAAAAATCTATTAAATGGTGATTTAGGAATTAGTTATAATGGTGGGGATGCATTGAGCAATTTAGTTTTCACTGTACTCCCTCCCACTCTTGAGTTATGTTTTACCGCACTATTACTTGCAATTTTATTCGGTATCCCGTTAGGATTAATCGGTGCAATCTATCGGACTAATTTATTAGGAAAAGCGATCCAAGTAGCCTCAATTATCGGGCTTTCTCTCCCTGTCTTTTGGGTTGCCCCTATATTACTATATTCTGCTGCGATTTATGGATGGGAAATTGCTGCCATAGGACAATATAATCTCCTTTACGATATCCCTTCTATAACAGGTTTTCCTATTATTGATGTATGGTTTATTGAGGTTCCCTATAGAATAAAAGTTATCCAAAATGTGTTACAGCACTTAGTACTTCCCACGCTAGTTCTCTCTATCTTACCAACAATGGAGATTATCCGAATTATTAAAGGGCGTGCGGAGTATTTGTTTGAGCAAAGCTATATTAAAATTACCATCACAAGAGGTTGGTCTTTATGGAGAATACTGCGGGTTCATATTTTACGTAACACACTGCCTCTATTAATTCCACAAATGACAAGGTTATTCACACTTGTTATTGCACAATGTATGCTAGTAGAAAAAACCTTAGGATGGTCTGGTATAGGGCGATGGTTAATTAATGCGGTAACACAACAAGACTACAATAGTATTTCAGCTGGCATCATTGTTATCGGGTTATGTATTATTATTGTAAACTTATTTACAGAAATACTGATTTTCATTTTAGATCCTCTTAATAAAAAAGGTTGGTATGCAAGATAAAGACACTGAAGAATTTCGCCATACAAGAACATTCACAAATATTTGGAAACTTTTTTATCAGAATAAAGTGGCTTTAGGAAGTTTTTACCTTTTTTTAGCATTTATTTTGACCGCACTTTTTAGTCGATTCCTCGCACCTTATTCTGACCAAATGCAGTTTGTAGGCTATGAACTTATGCCACCTTCTTGGGTTAATGAAGGAAAGATTACCTATTTTTTTGGTACTGATGATATAGGGCGAGATGTATTTAGCCGTTTAATTATTGGAACCACTTATACCTTAGGGTCAGCATTAATTGTTATTTTAATGACCGCAATATTTGGTGGAATCCTTGGTGCTTGGGCTGGGATGTCTCAAGGCATTAAAGCTCGCATACTAGGGCATTTCCTTGATGCATTTCTCTCTATTCCTGTTTTATTAATCGCCATTATTATTGCAACATTAATGCAACCAAGCCTAATGAATGCAATATTAGCTATTACATTGGCATTACTTCCTCATTTCATTCACGAGATCTATCAAACCATTCAAACCGAATTAAAAAAGAATATGTTTTAATGCTACGTCTAGAAGGTGCGTCCAATTGGCTTATTTTTAAAGAAGCCATATTTCCAAATATTTGTATTAAATACATTCAAGAGATCGTAAGAGCTTTTACTATCGCAATATTGGATATAAGTGCATTAAGCTTTATCTCTTTAGGAGCACAGCCCCCCACTCCAGAATGGGGAGCAATGATCAAGGACTCACTTGAGCTCATTTATCTTGCCCCTTGGACCATTATCCTCCCTGGGTTAGCCATTATGGCTCTGATTCTTGTCGGATTATTACTAGGGAACGGCATATGCCAAGCCATTGAACAATACTACAAAAAATAGGAATCCTAATGGCACTACTCGATATTCGAAATCTTTGTATAGAAATTCCCACTTCAACTGGGAAAGTAAAAATTATTGATAATGTAAACCTCACACTGAATGAAGGTGAAATCTGTGGACTTGTCGGAGAATCAGGATCAGGCAAAAGCCTTATTGCGAAAGTTATCTGTAATACGATTAAAGAATCTTGGATTGTTACCGCAGATCGCTTTCGATTTAATGATATTGAGCTACTAAAACTCAGCACACATAAAAGAAGAAAACTCATCGGTAAATCTATTTCAATGATTTTTCAAGAACCCCTTACTAATTTAGATCCTAGTAAAAAAATAGGCAAACAACTCATACAAAACATTCCTTCTTGGGCATTTAAAGGTCATTGGTGGCAGTGGGTTGGCTGGAAAAAACGAAGAGCAATCGAACTGCTTCACAGAGTCGGAATAAAGGATCATAAGGATATAATGAACAGTTACCCCCACGAAATAACAGAGGGAGAGGGACAAAAAGTGATGATCGCTGTTGCTGTTGCTAACCAGCCTCGTCTACTTATCGCAGATGAACCTACAAATGCTTTGGAATCGATCACTAAAATACAAATATTTCGTTTACTATTAAGTATGAACCAGAATCAAGGTACCTCAATTTTACTCGCTAGCAATGATATAAATAGTATCAGTGAATGGTGCGACACCCTTAATGTTTTATACTGTGGTCAAAATGCTGAGTCAGGTCCAAAAGACAGCATTATTTCAGCCCCTCATCACCCTTATACAAACGCTTTACTTCACTCGATCCCAGATTTCAAATACCCTCTGCCTCTTAAAAGCCGTCTCAGTACATTAAAAGGCAATGTTCCCTTACTGGATCAACTTCCAATAGGCTGCCGACTAGGTCCAAGATGTCCATTTGCACAAAAAAAATGTATTCACAAACCTGCTGGAAGACGAATAAAACAACACGAATTTTTCTGCCATTTCCCACTAAATTTACGGGAACATCAATATAAAGAAAAAGAAGAGCAACGCCCTCTTATCATTGCCACCGATGAAAATAATGAAGAATAAGGAAATGAAGTGGATACCTTACTACAAATTAAAAACTTATCGAAATATTTTGAAGATAATATAAATATTTTTTCCTCTACGCGACTGATCGCCGTAGAAAATATTAACTTCGAACTACAACGTAAAAAAACACTTGCCATAATAGGAAAAAATGGCTCTGGAAAATCAACTTTAGTCAAAATGATCGTTGGAATTATCAAACCGAGTGCGGGGGAAATTTTATTTAAAAATACCCCCCTTCAATTTGGCGATTATTCTTACCGATCACAACATATTAGAATGGTATTTCAAGATCCTAACAGCTCGTTTAACCCTAAACTTAATGTAGGGCAAATTTTAGATACCCCACTTAGACTCACATCTACATTAAATGAAAGAGAACGCGACAAAAAAATCTTTTCTACGCTCAAATTAGTCGGTCTTTATCCTGATCAGGCGAATGTCAGAATTAATACAATGTCTATTAGCCAAAAGCAACGCGTGGCATTAGCAAGAGCATTGATCCTAGAACCTGAAATCATAATTACCGATGATGTTCTTGGCTCACTTGATGCAACCGTAAAAACCCAACTAATGAATTTAATGCTAGAAATTCAAGAAAAACTCGGTATTTCATATATTTATATAGGGCAACATCTCGGTATTATCAAACATATCTCAGATAATGTATTAGTGATGGATGAAGGTAAAATGATTGAATACGATACCACTAAAAAAATTTTCACTCATCCTCAAAATGAAGTAACTAAACGTCTGGTAGAAAGCCATTTTGGACATCTCCTCACAGAGGAATCTTGGCAAACGAGATAGTCAATACACAATAACAAAAAGCTCGCAACATATTGCGAGCCTGACAGAAATAATAAAGAAACCATAACCCAAATTAACGTTTTTTCTTTTTACCGCCTTGACGAGCTTTAAAACGCGGATTTTCTTTACAAATCACATAAACCACACCGTGGCGGCGTACAACTTTGCATTTTGGGTGGCGAGTTTTCGCTGTTTTTAATGATGAAAGCACTTGCATAATTGATCCTTATTTTGATTTTAATGCACCGAATTTACCGTAGCGATTATTGAAATCACTGGCACGCCCTTCACTACTAATTTGGCGTGTTTTCCCTGTATAAAATGGATGTGATGCAGAAGAGGTATCACACATAAACACAGGATATTCCTTGCCATCTTCCCATTTCATTGTTTGCGTTGTTCTGGCACAAGAGCGGATTAAAAAACCTTTTTTGGCATTGCTATCATAGAAAAGTACGGTGCGATAATTTTCAGGGTGGATACCTTTTTTCATTAGAGAACCTCTTATTTTGCGATAAAAAATAACTTGAGCAGCTATCCTACAATAAATGCAAACTATTATCAAATCTTATTTTTTAAAGTAAAATAAGATGGCGATAAATTTGTCAAAATCCTAGACTATTTCTACATTGATTAACAAAAGGATATGCTAAAATCCTATCTTTATTAACGCATTTAACCTAATTTTCTAGGACTAGAATGAAAAAAATTATCATCACTGTTTTATTATGTTGCACAGCTTTACTGGCACAGGCAGGGTTATTTGATACCAAGCCTAAATTCCTCAAAGCTGATGATGCCTTTCAGTTTAGCTATCACCCAACTGGTAACCAGCTTTTATTAGAATGGACAATCGCCCCCGATTATTATCTTTATAAAAAAGAAATTCGCCTTGAACAAAATGATCAGCCACTTCGCGATCTTCCGTTTCCGCCAGCCGAAAATTATCACGATGAATTTTTTGGCGAAACGGAGATTTATCGCCAACATTTAGCCTTACCAATCCCTATCAACAGCGATACGCCCGTGCAGTTCAGCGTAACCTACCAAGGTTGCACCAAAGGGTTTTGCTATCCGCCAGAAACGAAACGCGTAGAATGGCAGCCTTCAGAAAATGCGATGCAAAAAAATTCGTCGCCAAAAAGTGCCGCACTTTTACCCTTGAATGAACAACAATCGCTCGCACAACAATTATGGCAAAGCAAATATGCCGTATTTGGCTTTTTCCTATTGGGATTAGGGCTGGCATTCACCCCTTGCGTGTTGCCGATGTTGCCATTGCTTTCCGCCATTGTCATCGGCAGCGGACAACGCCCAAGCACCTTGCGAGCCTTAGGGCTGAGTTTCGCCTATGTGCAAGGAATGGCACTGACTTACACCTTGCTCGGCTTGACGGTCGCCGCTATCGGCTTGCCGTTTCAAATCGCCTTGCAAAGCCCCTATGTTCTGATTGGGCTATCCATTCTTTTCGTATTACTCGCATTGTCAATGTTTGGGTTATATAGCTTACAGCTTCCTACTTCCTTGCAAACCAAGCTCACCTTGCTCAGCCAAAAACAAAAGAGCGGTGCGTTTGGCGGGGTGTTTTTGATGGGAATGATCGCAGGACTGGTCGCCTCCCCTTGCACCTCCGCCCCTTTATCGGGTGCGTTGCTTTATGTGGCACAAAGTGGCGATCTGTTCACAGGGGCAATCACTCTCTATTTACTCGCCTTAGGAATGGGCGTGCCGTTGATGTTGGTTACAGTATTTGGCAATCGCATTTTACCCAAATCAGGCGACTGGCTGGAAAAAGTCAAAATTATCTTTGGCTTTGTGATGCTTGCTTTGCCCGTCTTTTTGCTTTCTCGCCTATTGCCTGAACTATGGGAGGCCCGCCTCTGGGCATTACTCGGCGTTTCGTTTTGCTTATGGGCTGGGTTGCAAATTCAGGGTAAAGGCTTAGGCTGGGTAGCTCGCATCGCTTTCTTTATTTTGGCGATGATGTTAGTGAAACCTTTGCAATCTTGGCTCTGGAATGAGGCAGATTTCCCACAACGCTATCAAGGGCAAAGCAACGAAGCTCACAAAGTCGCGTTCCAAAAAGTGGAAAGCTACGCGGAGTTACAAAAAATCTTACAAAAAAATGACCGCACTTTTGTCATGCTCGATCTCTATGCAGATTGGTGCGTTGCCTGTAAAGAATTTGAAAAATACACCTTTTCCAACCCGCAAGTGCAACAAATGTTTGATGAAATGTTGTTACTCCAAGTGGATATGACCAAAAACAGCCCACAAAACACTGAACTGATGGAAAAACTCAATGTGTTAGGCTTGCCGACAATCCTGTTTTTTAACTTACAGGGAAAAGAAATTGAAGCCGCTCGTATTACAGGATTTATGAACTCAGAGCAATTTTTAAACTGGTTACAGCAACGGCTTAATAAATAATTAATGCCTTGTTATAGCTAAATTGATTTCCGCTTTATACAAGGCTTTGAGCCAATGACAGTACAAGCTAAGTAAACGCCATAAGAAAATGAAAGAAGTTTAGCTATAGTTTAAATTAAACAGCTATATCTTTATTAGAGATATATAGTCGTTTGATTTCAAAATAATACGGCGTTACATCGCCTTGTCTTATTTTGAAATCAAACGACTATACTATTCCTAAACATTATACTGAGTATAAAAAAAGCGAATCAAAGGTGATTCGCTTTTTGCTTATTTATGGATTAAGGCTAAAAGGTAAATCCAACACTCATTGCTGCCCCTTTATCTCCGTTACTCGTACTCATACCAGATAAACGGATACCTACTTTTCCATTATCAGAGAGTCTAGACATCCCTATTGCAACAGCATTCTCCCCTTTGAACGTTGCTGTACCTACGGAAATCGTTGTTTTCCCTGGTAAAGCAACATTTTGTAGGCTTGCCGTCGCCATTGCACCTGCAATACCTGCACGCGACTCCCGTGTTAAATCGCCAATACGTTGATTAACTTGATTGAAATTATTTTGAACATTATCAATCACAGTATTTAATTGACCTCGATTCACCGCACTGGTTGGGTCATCACTCGCTTTAACGCCAGTAATCACTTTATTACCTGCGTGGATTCCACCATTGTTGATTACAATGCTATCTCCCTTTTGAGCATCAGGATCTGTATTTGGAATCTTAACCTCATCAATCGCGATTTTCTTATTCAGTGAAACTTTCACCTTATTATCATCAGTAATAGATGTTGTCACATTCTCATCACCAACAATTTCAACGGTTTCATTAAGTTTCTTATTAATCACTTTATCCCCGTCGGCTTTGAACTTCAAGCCATCATCCATTGTAGCAAATGAGGTTTCCACTTTTTCAAGTTGCCCATCAGCATTTGTTCTTTCAGTCGTCACAGAGAGACGGCTCAAATCATTTCCATCAATATCTTTACCTTTCTTAGAGGAAAGGGTGACTTGAGAATCATCATTGCCGACTAAAGTTAATGCCCCATTTTGTCCATCAAGAACCGCTCTTGGTTTTGCCTTTTTATCACTGAGAACAAGCATATTTTTCTCGTTATTAAAGACCATCGCCGCATTCCCGTCATCTTTGTTAGTGATAACCAAAGCATTACCTTCTTGTGCGGCTAATTTTGCCTTCTCAGGCTTATTTGAACCAATTACCAAGTTATTCTCAATAGAAATATTTGGCTGTAATGAAATCCCCACTTGATTACCCGCAGAAATCGTTGTTTTCACATTATGATCTCCGTGAATCTTGAGGCTTCCACCTAACGGCACAGCCAAGTGATCACCAACCAATGCCGTTTTCATCTCTGGCAATGCTGGCTGTGTCGGCGCAATATCCCCCGTTGCTACATTACCTGCTGGTGCTACACCACCCGCCGTATTCGCCGTTGTCGCCCCACCTTGAGTGCTAGATGCTGTAGGTGCTGTTGTTTGAGTCTTCGTTGGACTAACTTCATCACCATACACGCGAATACCTTTCTGCATTAAGGCGTAGAGCTGACGACCTGTCACTACATCACCACTGGTTGGAGAAATATCCCCATCGGCGACATTACTAATTTTCTTATTCCCAGCATCAATACCATCAATACCTGTTGCCAAAATACCTACCTTTGATCCCCAACCTGTATTCACAGCGGTGGTTAATTTATCCACCGCGTCTTTAAAGGTGGTTGGAGCCGTGCCGTTTATCGGATTAAAGATAGAGGTTTGATTTGGATTTTTGGTTACCGCTAAATCTGTTGTGCCTAATGCGTCATTGATCGCTTTAAAAAGTTTATCTAACTGACCTTTATTCACCGCATCGGTGTCTGCCGTCCCTGCTTTCACGCCAGAGACTTTAATGCCATCTGTTGCTGCATTGCCTGCACCAGATAAAGATAAAGTGCGGTCATTTCCTGAGCCAGATTTTGTTAGCACAATGCCCTCTGTCTCGCCGCCCACGGTTACTGTGCCGCCAGCAATAATGTTTTGAGAAGCATTCAAAGACTCAGTTGCGATAGTTTTTAAGCCTGTTAATCGATCTTTTAAGGTGAATTTCACCACACCACTATCTTCTACTGAGGCGTCAATATTGGTCGTGCTAGTAAAATTCAATCCTTCAGTCAATTTAACCGTTTTATCGTTTTTACTGTCCGCTTTATATGCTAAGGTCGCATTAGTGAGAGCCTGTTTCACATCAGAAATGGCTTCACTGATCGTTGTTTTCTCAGTACCGCCAATTTTAGCCCCGCTATCAACCCCTAATAACGTACGCAACTGCCCCCCATTTACCGCATCTTTTGAATTTGCCGTAATGTTGCCATCTGCAACACCAGTCAATTTAATCGCCGTTCCGGTTGCGTTCCCCGCAAGAGTAATCGCATCTTGGGCTAAGGTGATGCGAGATTTATCGGAGGTGTTATCCGCTTTTAAGGCTATGCCCGATTTAGTTACTTCAACGTGTTCTGCATTTTCCGCACCGATAGATAATTTTGTCGGGGCTAATTTGCTTTCATCGCTGCCATTTTTCACCGAGAAGCCATCACGACTTACTTTCACTAAGTTTGTTTGAGCAGAATTTGTTGTGCTATCAATGGTTAAGCCATCTTCTGCAAAAGTGGTGGTTGAACCATTTGTTGTGTCGCCTTTTTTGAAGGTTAAACCCGCACTGCTCATTCTGCCCGTAACTTGATTTGGATCTTGCCCTGACTTATCAAAGGTAATGCTGTTTACCCCTTCAATGTCTTTCATTAAGCCGACAGTGAAGGTTTTTTTCTTGTTGTTATCGGTAGAAGGCTCAACTGTGATCGGTGAATTTGCTTTTTTCACCACATCCACCAAGCCAGTAATGCCTTTGTTGGCTTCTGCTGAAACCGTTGGTTTTGCACCTTTAAGTGCATCATAGACAGCTTCCCCTGACACCACTTCTTCTTCTGTTGCCGAAAGCGAGATCAATTTGGTGAGAACATTATTAATCGCATCGTGGATTGTATCTTGCCCTGTGCCGCCAATATTTGTAAATGTAATTGTGCCATCAGTGGCAAGATTTGCATTGCCACCAAAGTTGTTCTTAACAGATTGAGCCAGTTTGCTCAACATAAAGTTCGTTGCATAAAGCTGTGAGCCGTTAATGGCTTCAGTAGAAGTTTGCGAAATATTGCCTGCTGCAACATTAACAATTTTACGCTCTTTCCCAGCCGTTCCGATACTTAACACACCGAGTGTTTCAGGGGAACCTGCAAAATTATTGAATGTTAAACCATTTATCATCGCTGAACTTGTACGGCTAATTGCGGAATTGGCAACCGTCGAATCTTGCCCCAATGCAATGGAAGGTTTTCCACCCGCAGTAACCGTTGCACCTTTACCAATCGCCACTGCCCCTGTCATTGAGGTATCCGAATTCGTACCGATAGAAATGGCATTTTCAGCGGAAGAATTCGCTTGGAAACCAATCGCAATGGCTTGTTTCCCTGCTAATCCATTATTAGCTCCTGAGGTTTTTGCCTGCCAGCCAAATGCAATACTGTCTTGCCCTTTTGCACCATCATTAAGATAGTTATTATTGACTTTTAACGCTGCAATGGCTTGAGGGGTTAAGCCGTCTATATTTCTTGCTGAATCCGTATTGCTTGCATTCTCAATCTGCATTTTATATTGATTAAATTTGTTGAAGTCAGTTACGGTTGCTTCTAGATCTAATTGTGCTGCAACCTGATTGAGCTCTGACGCAGTTGTTTTTAAGTCGCCACTATATTCCGCTTCAAGTTCTTGCACTGCCGCACGAATTTTGTCTATTGAAGTTTGATTAAACTTCTCTCCATTTAATTTTTCTCGTGCATTTAAATAGAGCAATTGTGTTTTTAATTTCACATATCGCTCATAACTTTCCCCTTTACGAATATTGCTAGCCACTCTCCCCGCTTGTCCATTGATATTCGTTTTTTCAACAGAGAGATATTGCACCCCACCGCTATTTTGTAATAACTCAATTTCAGATAGGAAACGTTCTTCAATGGTTTTCAACTGAGCCACATTCACTGCATCGGTATCAAGAGAACCAGACGCAACATTCACAATACGACGTTCTGAGCCTTTTGAGCCCACCGAAATAACCCCAGTTTTTCCTGAAGTTGGGATACTGATTCCCCCTTTAGATACCCAAGGTTCGGCTTCTAACTGTTCCCAAGTGTAATCTGTTTTAGAGTTTACCCCAAGTGCGGTGGAATTTTGCAAAGTTGCTCGAGCATAAGCACCAATTGCCATTGCATTAATCCCCGTTTCCATTTTGCCCGCACCACGCGAAACCTTCGCACTAAAACCTAATGCCATTGCTTGACGCATATAATCGCTACCTTTATTAAAGGCTCTAAAGGCTCGAGCATTTTCATCATAAACTTGAGGCTGATGCAAAATACCACTATCTGTATCTTTAGCGTCAATTCGTGTGTATCTACCAATGGCTAAGCTGTCAGGAGAGTTGGCATTTTTCCCAATAATAGAACCCATACCTAATGCCAATGAAGAAGAACTACTAGACCCAATAAAGGCATTCACCCCTATTGCTAATGAATCGGGAGAATCAGAGTTAATTGAAGCGGAATACCCTAGCACAATAGTACGATCTGAAAGCGTTGATGTCCAAGAGCCCCCCAAGAAGCTGCTTGTCCCTTTGGCATAACTTCCCACACCAATTGCAATCGTATTGCTTCCTGAAGGTTCCACAAAAGAATAAGAACCCAAGGCAAAGGCATTTTTGGCATTGGCTAAGGCATAGCTCCCTAATGCCACAGAATTTGCTCTAGATGCAAAGGTTTTATTACCAATTGCAATGGCATTTTTCCCTTCATCTTCAGTTGTAGCTAATGTTTTCTTGATCGCACCTGCTGAAGTGGTTAAATAGGTCTCATTTCCCGCTACCAGCGGTAATCCATTAGTAAGCACATTATCAAAAGACTTGGTAAATACGTTAATCGCATTTTCAGCTTTAGTTTCATCTGATTTATCGGCATTTTTTAAGGTAGCATAAGCACCGTCATTTTGTAATAAATTTCCTGCTTGACGGCTATCAAATTGAGCCCCTGCTGCGACTTCTGCACCAATTGCGATTGCCCCCGTACCTACTGCTTTCGCCTTATAACCATAAGCCATTGAGCCAGCATTTGAGGCTTCAGTTTTATTACCCATAGCAACGGAATTTGCAGCAAAAGTTCGCGATTCTTCCCCGATTGCCGTACCGCCCACTGCATCTCTCGCAACAAAAGAACGTAACCCCATTGCAGTAGATTTATCTGCCAAAGCAAAGGCTAAGGAACCGACCGCAGTGGACATTTCCCCTGCGGCAATAGTACGGGAACCTAGGGCAATTGCCCCTAATTTACCTGCATAAGTGGGAGAGGCACTTGGGTTATCAACATATTTGCGTTTAAAATCAGAATAGGTATAAAAAGCCTCTTGCTTATTTGGATCGCGGCTACCTTTTTTTATATCATAATCTGTGCCGTCAGCCTTTTTCCCCATATATAAATCAGAAAATATATCCCAAATGGAATTAGTAGGTGCCTTACCTGCTCTTCCATCCCAATTAGTAGCAGGCAATTCGTCATTATACTTAGTCCCTGATATTTTATCAGACCCAATAGCAATGGTTGATTTTCCTTCCGCAAAGGTTCCTGCCCCAATAGAAATAGAATTGGTTTTTGACCACGCATTTTGCCCTAAAGAAACAGATTGATTCCCCACACTTTTCGCATTTTCCCCAATCACCACAGAACCTTGACGGCTTTCTGGAGTTCTACGGGGATCTAATTGTGTATAAGCATTAAGACCTATCACAATAGATTTTTTAAAACGGTTTATCGCGTTGGAAATAGCCACAGAATCTGATGCTATACTTTCATTTTTTGCCCCCTGACCAATAGCAATTGAGTTCATCGCCCAATTATCATTTTTTGCCCCCTGACCAATAGCAATTGCTCCCGTCGCCGAATTACTATTTGTTGCGCTATGGCCAATAGCGACCCCTTGATTGCTATTTGTGCCAACACTCTCACTTCCCGATGGATTAAGATTAACACTATTACTTGGTACGCCACTATTAACATGCTGTAGTTTTACGGAGCTATTATAAACCTCTAAAAATTTCGCATTAGCTAATTGAGGGAATAATGATGTTCCTAGTGCGATATTAATGAGAAGAGCAAGATATGTACACTTTGTAAATAGCGGTTGAAAAAATGCAGTATTATGTGTGTTTTTTTGGCTAGCTGTTTTATCTTTATTATTTGCTAGCTCTGAAACCACAATCATTTCTTGTTTAACAACAGAATATTTAATTTTAAAAACTTTATTCATAAATCATTTACCTATATTAAAAACGCAAACATTAACGCAATACTAATTCACGCTTTTTATAAAAAACTGAACCCTATATTTAAGTAATTTATTAATAATAATGAGCGTTAATCATCATTGATAAATTACTTTTGTAATATGCCCCTAATGTAACTCTTATTAGGTATTTCTAGGGGGGGGAATTTGCTTCTCCCTCTCTGAGAGGTGATACTATTAATTTAGTAAAGATAAAACTCGGCTTAATACTACTCTAATTAATTAGAGATTACAAATAAAAACACCTCATTTATTGATGCAATAGGTAATTTCTAACACTTAATAACTAAATGCAATTAAAAACACTATTTTAATTCCCTTGCTGGTCTAATGAGTGAGCATAATTTAATCATTTTCTTTAAGTTTCTCCACTTATAACCGACTAATTTGATTGGTTATTTCATCATTTCAAGAAAAATTTGTATTATTAAAAATGCAATACCTACAGTTAAAATAAGTGCGGTGTTTTTTTTATCACTTTTTCTTAACCGTAAAAACTTAATTTCCTTATTTTGAATTGTTTAAAAACAATAATTCCCTTATGATACGCCCCGTTTTATTTAAGGAAAAAATATGAATATCTTCACAAAAATACAACCTTACGCCCTCGGATTATTACGCATTATCGCAGGCTATATGTTCTTACTTCACGGTACGGCAAAATTCTTTGAATTTCCTGTATCAATGACAGGTGGAAATGAGGCGGTGGAACTGTTCTCAATGATGGGTGTTGGCGGTGTATTAGAAATCGTTGGTGGAACCTTGTTTATCCTAGGGCTATTCACCCGCCCAGTCGCCTTTTTATTGTCAGGTATGATGGCTGTGGCGTATTTCCAAATTCACGCGTCTTTAGATAATGTATTGTTACCAATTGTGAACAAAGGCGAACTTGCGGCGTTATATTCCCTTGTTTTCTTAAACTTTGTTTTCCTTGGTGCAGGTGCATTCTCGCTAGACAGCAAAATCTGCAAAAAAGCATAAGTATTCACAAGCAAGTGTCTTTTTCGGGGCGGAATAACCGCCCTTTTTATTATCAAAAAATAGCATAAAAAACACCCTCAAAAAACTACCGCACTTTTTAAAACCACCCTCCCCGTGTAAATTGCCCTCATTTCAATAAAATTTTTAGAAAAGTAACGCCTGAACGCAGCGAAGCGAGTATGGGCTTACTTTTCGTTAAAAAAATTTATTGGAATGAGGAACAGCAATTTAGTCGGGGTTCTCTTTTCTTTGCTTACTTTCTTTTGAGTAAGCAAAAGAAAGTAAGTCGCTCAACGAGCGAAATCCGTTATAACTACCAAAGAAAAAAGTCATCAGCCCAAATATCCAAAAATGACAGAACAAAAGTACGGTGTTCTGTAAGTAAAAAATCCAGCACTGAAGTGTATGCAACGCCCCCTACGATCAACTAAATCATTTTGTTTTATGAAAACCATAAATTTTCCTTCTGATGATTTTTTTAGCAAAAAAATAAATTTCTCTCTGCTCTTACTATATAAAAGCAAACGTTTGCGTTATAATGTGGGCGTTTTTTCATTTCATTTAATTAAAGGACAGTTCAATGCAATCAAATCGCCCAATTCGTCAGGCTTTACTTAGCGTTTCTGATAAAACAGGTATCGTGGAATTTGCTCAAGGTTTAGTGCAACGTGGTGTAAAGCTGCTTTCCACCGGCGGCACGGCAAAATTATTGCTGGAAAATGGGTTGCCTGTTACGGAAGTTTCTGATTACACTGGCTTCCCTGAGATGATGGATGGGCGTGTGAAAACCCTTCACCCAAAAGTACACGGGGGGATTTTAGGTCGTCGTGGTGTGGACGATGAGGTAATGGCAACACATCAAATTGAGCCGATCGATATGGTGGTAGTGAACCTTTATCCTTTCGCTCAAACCGTCGCCAAACCAGATTGTTCCCTTGCCGATGCAGTAGAAAATATTGATATTGGCGGGCCAACAATGGTGCGATCAGCAGCGAAAAATCATCAAGATGTGGCGATTGTGGTGAATAATCAGGATTTTTCCGCGATTTTGGCAGAAATGGATCAAAATCAAAATGGCTTAACCTTAGAAACACGTTTTGATTTAGCCATCAAAGCTTTTGAACATACCGCACAATATGATGCGATGATCGCCAATTATTTTGGCAAATTAGTGAAGCCTTATTTTGCCGCCGATGATGACGAGCGTGAAGCGGTTTGCGGGCAATTCCCGCGCACCTTGAATTTGAATTTTATCCGTAAACAAACAATGCGTTATGGGGAAAATGGCCACCAAAATGCCGCATTTTATGTGGAAAAAGAACAAAAAGAAGCCAGTGTGTCCACCGCAAAACAGCTACAAGGTAAAGCCCTTTCTTACAATAATATTGCCGATACCGATGCGGCGTTGGAGTGCGTCAAAAGTTTTGCCGAACCCGCTTGCGTGATTGTGAAACACGCAAACCCTTGTGGTGTGGCATTAGGTAAAGATATTTTAGAAGCCTATAACCGTGCCTATCAAACCGATCCAACTTCTGCATTTGGCGGTATTATTGCTTTTAACCGTCCTTTAGATAAGGCAACAGCACAGGCAATTATTGAGCGTCAATTCGTTGAGGTGATTATCGCTCCAGTGGTGCAGGAAGGGGCGAAAGCCGTATTGAAAGCGAAGAAAAATGTGCGTGTTTTAGAATGTGGTGAATGGCATAACCAACCGCAACAACGCCTTGATTTCAAACGGGTGAATGGCGGGCTTTTGGTGCAAGAAACAGATTTAGGAATGGTGGAACTAGCGGATTTGCAAGTGGTCAGCAAACGCAAGCCAACGGAAAAAGAACTGCAAGATTTGCTTTTCTGCTGGAAAGTGGCGAAATTTGTGAAATCGAATGCCATTGTGTATGCCAAAGATAATCAAACTATCGGCATCGGAGCAGGGCAAATGAGCCGTGTTTATTCTGCCAAAATTGCGGGGATTAAGGCCCAAGATGAGGGGCTGGAAGTGAAAGGGTGCGTAATGGCGTCCGATGCCTTTTTCCCATTCCGCGATGGCATTGATGCTGCTGCCAAAGTCGGCATTGAATGTGTGATCCACCCTGGTGGTTCAATGCGAGATCAAGAAGTGATCGATGCCGCAGATGAACATAATATGGTAATGGTGCTAACGGGAATGCGTCATTTTAGACATTAATAGATGTTTCTATTATAATTGACTGCTCATTCTATCTTAGGAAAAGTTACTCGTATTACAATGAATATTTATTTAAGAAGCATTTTTATTTTCATACTTTACCCTCTCTTTTTTGTTTTAAGTGAAATGGGGTATCGTTACTTATTTGGTATAAGACCTTTAGAACAATATATTGAAACATTTTGGATAAATCTTGCATTTATTGTTTTCTTATATTTTTCAAAATGCCGATTTACTCGGTTTTGTCTTGTATTTTTCTTTGGGTTAAGCCAAATTGTGAACTCGGTTCATTATGAGGTTTATCAAAATTGGATTAATGCAACGAATTATTATCTCTTTTTTGAGGAATTTCAGGAGGTTTTTCATAATGGCGTCTCAATGTTAGACAAAGTAATTCCTCCTTTTCTTTATTCTCTGCTAGAAACTTTTGTATTTGCTTCTATCTTATTCTTCATACCTCATAGAAAATCCAAAAAATACCTATCAATAGATCTCCTTTTTTATCTTATTTTTATTTATATGTTTATTCCTTCTTTTTATTCTACACAAGAATTTGGAATAACTTCAAATTTATCTTACTCTAGAATAAAAAGTAACTTTTATACCTTTAGTGTATTTATTGGAAAAGTCATTCCTTATAATTTATTACATTTAAGTAAAGTAGAAAATTATTCTCACCCTATACCCGATATAGTTTCTGAGCCTAAAGTAAAAAACATTATTTTAATAATGGGCGAAAGTCTATCCGCAACACACGTAAATTATTTTGGTTATAAACGAGAAACAATGCCGTTTTTAACACAACTCGCTAAAAATAATAAAGATAATAATGAGGTTTTACTAAAAGAAGCCTATAGTGCAGGTTTAATGACCGCCATTTCTGTACCTGCATTTTTTAGTGCAATTCCTTACCCTAATGGCTTAACTCAAATCATCAAAGGTGATACTAATTTTTTCCATTTAGCAAAACTGCAAGGATTTGAAACCTATTTCTACACGGCTCAACCCGAGAAACAAATGATGATTATGAGTTTAATGGGAAAATCTTGGATGGATCATCAATTTACACCTACAGATTTACACCACAATAGTAGCCTAGGAATGAATGATCACTATTTATTTCCGCTATTTGAAAAAATAAATTTAGATCAAGGAAAACATTTTATCGTATTACATCAACGAGGCTCGCATGGTGTTTATGGCGAATATTTATCAGAAGATGAAAAAGCCTTTAAAGAAAATACACCTTTAGATAACTACGATAGTACCATTTATAATACAGATCAATTAATTAAAAAAGTTTATGATTATTTAAAAGCTCGTAATAAAGAAGATTATTTATTAATTTATACTTCAGATCACGGACAGCATGTTACAAGCAATTTTTATAATCAAGGCACAATGGATGAATCTCAATATCTAGTCCCTGTATTTATTTATGCTCCAGAACATATTTTTAATAACACTATACAGAAATTCAAGCAGTGTAACCGTTTATTTCATCAACAAATAGCAACCTTTATTATTAATACGATGGGATTTAATATGCCTATCTCTGATTGTAAAAATGGCATTATTAATTCTGGTTTTATTACTGGAGATATGGGATATCTAAAAGTTTCTTATCCTGCTCCTCCTGTATTTATTAATCCTAATCGAAAATAAACTTTGTGTAATAAGTATTTTAAAAATAAAAGGTTAATTATTATGAATATTTTAATTATTGGAAACGGAGGGCGTGAACACGCCTTGGCTTGGAAAGCGGCACAATCGCCGTTGGCGAGCAATATTTTTGTTGCACCGGGTAATGCGGGGACGGCGAGAGAAAATGGCTCAGAGAAAAATGACACTGAGAAAAGTGCGGTGCAAAATGTGAACATTTCTGCCACAGACATTCCCGCACTCGTGAAATTCGCTCAGGATAATCAAGTGGGCTTAACTATTGTCGGCCCTGAAGCTCCATTGGTGGCTGGCGTGGTGGACGCTTTTGAACAGGCGGGGCTAACCATTTTTGGCCCAACGCAAGCAGCCGCACAACTTGAGGGTTCAAAAGCCTTTACTAAAGATTTCTTAGCCCGTTATCAAATCCCAACGGCGGAATATCAAAACTTCACAGAAGTTGAGCCAGCACTTGCTTATGTGCGTCAAAAAGGTGCGCCGATTGTCATCAAAGCGGACGGATTAGCCGCGGGGAAAGGTGTGATCGTGGCGATGACCCTTGCTGATGCGGAGGAAGCCATTCGTGATATGTTGTCAGGCAATGCGTTTGGCGAAGCGGGAAGCCGTGTAGTGATTGAAGAATTTCTTGATGGCGAAGAAGCTAGTTTTATTGTGATGGTCGATGGTAAAAATGTTGAACCAATGGCAACTAGTCAGGATCACAAACGGGTTGGCGAGGGCGATAAAGGCTTGAACACAGGCGGAATGGGAGCGTATTCTCCTGCTCCTGTGGTTACACCTGAAATTCATCAGCGAGTAATGGAACAAATTATTTACCCAACCGTGCGAGGAATGGCAGCGGAAGGCAATCGCTACAAAGGCTTTTTGTACGCAGGGTTGATGATTGATAAAAACGGGCAACCTAAAGTGATCGAATTTAACTGCCGTTTTGGTGATCCTGAAACCCAGCCGATTATGATGCGTTTGGAGTCTGATCTCGTTGAGCTTTGCTTAAAAGCCTGCGAAGGGAAATTGGATCAAGTGAAATCGCAATGGAAACCGCAAGCCGCGTTAGGCATTGTGCTAGCGGCAGAGGGCTATCCTGCGGATTATCGTAAAGGCGATGAAATTCACGGACTGAGCGAAAAAGTGCGGTCAGATGAAAAAGTGTTTTTAGCTGGCGTGAGCGAAGCAAACGGTAAATTGCTCACCAACGGCGGACGAGTGCTTTGTGCCACCGCACTCGGCGATTCCGTCTTAGAAGCCCAACAAAAAGCCTTAGCTCTAGCGGAACAAATTCAATGGCAAGGTCGCTTTTTTCGCCGTGATATTGGCTGGCGAGCGGTGGAGCGGGAAAAAACAAGCTAGATGAAAAAAATTCATCTATAAGATGAGAAATTATAAATTGTATTGCTATTAAAAAATGCACTTTAACAGGATAAACTTATCTTATCTATTTTTCTACACAAAAGAGGACAAACACAATGTTAAAAAGAAGTATGAACATCGCTGATTACGATCCCGTATTATGGCAAGCCATTTTGGACGAAAACCGCCGTCAGGAAGAACATATCGAATTAATCGCATCAGAAAACTATGCCAGCCCGCGTGTGATGGAAGCACAAGGTTCTCAATTTACCAATAAATATGCCGAAGGTTATCCGGGTAAACGCTATTATGGTGGCTGTGAGTATGCGGATATTGTTGAGCAATTAGCGATCGACCGTGCCAAAGAATTGTTTGGTGCAGATTATGCCAACGTGCAGCCACACTCAGGTTCACAAGCGAATGCGGCAGTGTATATGGCATTGTTAAACCCAGGCGATACCATTTTAGGAATGAGTTTGGCACACGGCGGGCATTTAACGCACGGTGCCTCAGTGAGCTTCTCAGGTAAAATTTATCACGCTGAACAATATGGCATTACCGATGAGGGCGTGATCGATTACGATGCCTTGCGTGAACAAGCCTTACGCGTGAAACCAAAAATGATCGTGGGTGGTTTCTCAGCTTATTCGCAAGTGGTGGATTGGGCGAAAATGCGTGAAATCGCTGATGAAGTGGGGGCATATTTATTTGTGGATATGGCTCACGTTGCAGGGCTTATCGCAGCAGGTGTTTACCCTAACCCATTACCACACGCTCACGTTGTTACTACTACGACGCACAAAACCCTTGGCGGCCCGCGTGGTGGTTTGATTTTAGCCAAAGGTGGCGATGAAGATCTTTATAAAAAATTAAACAGTGCGGTATTCCCAGCTGGTCAAGGTGGTCCGTTGGTTCACGTTATTGCTGCTAAAGCGGTATGTTTTAAAGAAGCCCTTGAGCCAGAATTTAAAGCTTATCAACAACAAGTAGTGAAAAATGCCAAAGCAATGGTGGAAGTGTTTAAACAGCGTGGTTATAACGTGGTATCCAATGGCACAGAAAACCATTTATTCCTTGTGGATTTAGTCAGCCACGGTTTAACAGGGAAAGCAGCCGATGCCGCATTAGGCAAAGCCAATATTACAGTGAATAAAAACGCTGTGCCGAATGACCCACAAAAACCGTTTATCACTTCGGGCATTCGTGTAGGAACACCATCAGTAACCCGCCGAGGCTTCAAAGAAGCGGAAGTAAAAGAACTCGCTGGCTGGATATGTGATGTGCTTGACGCTGTAGGCAAAGAAAACGAAGCTGAAGTTATTGCTGCCACAAAAGAAAAAGTGCTTGAAATTTGTAAGCGTTTGCCAGTTTATCCCGCATAATTTTAATTAAGAATAAAATAGGCTAAGTTAAGTATTGTTATTTAGCCTATTTTTCTGACGCATCGCCATTTGATGAAATGTATATTACGTTAATACGGAATGTTTCTGTAGGAAAGTAAAGGGAGTTTACCTATATGCTGCCTTTAGCTTACAACATTGCCTTACACCAAACTTAACTCCCTATCCTATTCTGTTTCTTGTTAAAATACCTCTGTAAAACGACCGCACTTAATTTTATCTCCGATTTCTCAATAAAAGCTGATATTCAAAATAATGGCTGTAATAAACGGCAAGCTATATGGATAATCCTTCTAAAACCAATTAGTTTCAAATTCAATGCCTATAATATGATTTAGATCATAAAATATAAATGATTCATCACTTCTTGCTCTTTTATGCTTGTTACAATAATGTTGCAATTATACAATTACCCACATAAAATACCTGACAATTTTTAAATCGACACGACTGTAGGAAAAAAGCATTAATATGATTACGCCGCAAATTCTAATCGTTGAAGATGAAGCGATTACAAGAAATACGCTGAAAACTATTTTTGAGGCAGAAGGATATAATGTATTTGAAGCAAATGATGGTGGCCAAATGCATAAGATCCTTTCAAGCAGAGAAATAAATCTTGTCATTATGGATATTAATTTGCCTGGGAAAAATGGTTTAATGCTTGCTCGAGAACTGCGAGAAACAACAAATACAGCACTAATGTTTTTGACTGGGCGTGATAATGAAGTAGATAAAATCTTAGGGCTAGAAATTGGTGCTGATGATTATATTACTAAGCCATTTAACCCTAGAGAGCTAACGATCAGAGCAAGAAACCTACTCCAACGAACAATGTCTGAAAATAAAAAATCACCGAAACAGCAAATTGAGCAATATCGGTTTAATGGGTGGACGTTAGATCTTAATAGTCGAACACTTATCAATCCAGAAGGTGAAAGTTATAAACTTCCGCGTAGCGAATTTCGTGCAATGTTGCAATTTTGCGAAAATCCAGGAAAAATCCAATCTCGCGAAGAATTATTGAAGAAAATGACTGGACGGGAATTGAAACCTCAAGACAGAACTGTCGATGTAACTATTCGCCGAATTCGCAAACATTTTGAGGATCATCCGAATACACCTGAACTTATTTCAACAATTCACGGGGAAGGCTATCGTTTCTGTGGGAATATAGAAAACTAGAAAATTAAGTGCGGTCAGTTTTTTTGTATTTTTTATTCTTCAATCGTTAGTAAATTTTAATGCTCATTTTTAATCGTTTTTTTATTTTTTTAATATTCAGCCTAGTTCTTACAGGCTGTATGCTCAGCGTTGATAATGTTCGCCCTACACATATTCATTATCTTGATAAAACTGATCCTAAGTGGCAAATACATTTAGCTCAAATAAAACAAATAAAATCCTATCATATCCAAGGGCAAATTGGCTATCTTGATAGAAAACAAAGAGCCTCCGTTACATTTGATTGGCAATATCATTCTCCTAACGAATATACACTCACCCTTTCCTCAATTTTAAGTCGCTCCTTATTTATTCTAGAAAAGAAGAATGGGGAGTTTATTATTACTGATGAAAAAGGGAAATCCTATAACAATAGTAACGCACAACATCTTCTAGAAGAAACACTAGGCATAATGATTCCTATTGATCAACTAGCTATTTGGTTAAAGGGTGATCCAAATGCTCAACTTGACTATCAAGTCGGGGAAAATCATTTACTGGCTAGTTTCACTTACAGTATTTATTCCGATGAATGGACTGTAGATTACTTAAATTACCATAATAGTCCTATTCCTCTACCTCAAGATATTTTATTAAAAAATACGGAGCAAACCTTAAAAATTAGAGTGAATAACTGGAAATACCAATGAAAAACTATCATTTTTCCTCTACACCGTTGAATACGCATATAGCAGATGGCAAATATCGTTTTCCTAGTCCCGCAAAACTGAACTTATTTCTTTATATAAATAGGCAATTGGAAAATGGTTATCACGAATTACAAACTCTATTCCAGTTTCTTGATTTTGGTGATTGGCTAGAAATTGAGATTAGGCAAGATCCCCAAATTATTCTTTCCCCAGCATTTTCTAAAATAAATGTTACAGATAATCTTGTTTTCCGAGCGGCTAAGTTATTACAACAATATACTCATTGCCATTTAGGTGCGAATATCTATTTAGATAAGATTTTGCCAATGGGTGGCGGTATAGGTGGAGGTTCATCTAATGCTGCAACTACTCTTGTTGCCTTAAATGCCTTATGGAACACGCAATGCTCGCTAAATGAATTAGCTGAACTAGGACTACAATTAGGTGCTGACGTTCCAATTTTTATTCATGGAAAAGCGGCTTTTGCCGAAGGGATAGGAGAAAAAATTCAGTATTGTAACCCCCAAGAAAAATGGTATGTCGTACTAAATCCTAATATTTCTATTTCAACCCAAGCAATTTTTCAGGATCCTAATTTACCTCGTAATACACCTAAAAAAACATTACAACAACTCTTAACTGAAAATTATACAAATGATTGTGAAAAAATTGTTCGAGATCATTATCCAGAGGTTGAAGAACTACTAAAGTGGTTGCTACAATATGCACCCGCAAGGTTAACTGGAACTGGAGCCTGTGTTTTCGCTGAATTTGACGATTCAGGATCCGCTCATTCAGTCTTTCTAAATAAACCCAAAAACTGTTTTGGTTTTGTTGCACAAGGTATAAATCTTTCACCATTACATAAAATGATGAAGGACTTATAAAAATAAAATCACGATGTTATACACATTCTTCCATCTAAAATTCTGAGGTTAATTCTAAAATGCCCGATATCAAACTTTTCACTGGTAATGCGACGCCAGAGCTAGCAAAACGAATTTCTGAACGCTTATATACATCTTTAGGAGATGCGACTGTAGGCAGATTCAGTGACGGAGAAATCCAAGTTCAGATCAATGAAAACGTACGGGGGAGCGATGTTTTTATTATTCAATCTACTTGTGCTCCAACAAACGATAACCTAATGGAATTAATTGTGATGGTAGACGCTCTACGCCGTGCTTCTGCTGGTCGCATCACTGCAGTAATTCCTTATTTTGGCTATGCTAGACAAGATCGTCGCGTTCGTTCTGCTCGTGTACCTATCACTGCCAAAGTTGTTGCTGACTTTTTATCTAGTGTCGGTGTTGATCGTGTTTTAACCTGTGATCTTCATGCCGAACAAATTCAGGGATTCTTTGATGTCCCTGTTGATAATGTATTTGGCTCGCCTGTATTAATTCATGATATCTTGAAAAAAACTGATCTTGAAAACCCTATTGTCGTATCACCAGATATTGGTGGGGTTGTACGAGCTCGTGCCGTTGCAAAACTCTTGAACGATACAGATATGGCGATTATTGATAAGCGTCGTCCGAAAGCGAATGTGTCGCAAGTTATGCATATCATTGGTGACGTTTCCGAACGGGATTGTATATTAGTAGATGATATGATTGATACTGGCGGAACATTATGCAAGGCTGCTGAAGCACTTAAAGAAAGGGGAGCAAAACGTGTTTTCGCTTATGCAACTCACGCTGTATTCTCAGGAGCTGCTGCAAAAAATATCGCTAGTGATGCCCTTGATGAAATTGTAGTAACAGATACCATCCCTCTTTCTCCTGAAATTAAAGCATTAGGGAAAGTTCGCGTTCTTACCCTTTCTGGTATGCTTGCTGAAGCAATCCGCCGTATTAGCAACGAAGAATCCATTTCAGCTATGTTTAACTAAGATAAAAAGGCTAATTTAATCAATTAGCCTTTTTTTATTAACATAAAATATAATTTCTACATCTTATCGTCCAGTAAACTTTCGAGGATAGCCAACAAAATTCAAAATGAGATAACCCCATATACTCAATAATGAATCTATCCACCAGCTAACTTTACGCTAAAATTTTTTTCCTCTAAAAGTTGTTTTAATAAATCTCGTTTATCACCTTGAATTTCAATCATACCATTTTTGATTGATCCTCCGCAGCCACAACATTTCTTTAATTCCGTGGTTAGTGCCTTCATTTCATCATAAGGCAAATTAAGCCCTTTGATAACACTAACCGCACTCCCCTTACGCCCACTTACCTGGCGTTCAATACGAATAATGCCATCGCCATAAGAAAAAGAAATAGGTTGTTTTTTCTGCTTTTTTTCCTTTTCTATCCAACCGATTTCTGTCGAATAAACTAAAGTTTCTTCCATCATCATTATTACTCGATAGAAGAGTTAATAGAACGCAACATTTCAGCCGGATTCTCAGCCTGAGTAATAGGACGACCAATAACAAGATAATCTGAGCCTGCTTGAATAGCAGCTGCAGGAGTCATCACCCTTCGTTGATCGCCAAAGTCAGCTCCAATTGGTCTAATTCCTGGTGTAATTAATTTAAATTCTTTCCCACAATGTTCACGTAAAATTTCTACTTCTTGTGGAGAACATACAACGCCATCAAGCCCTGCACGCTGTGTTAAATGAGCAAGGCGGATTACCTGTTCCATAGGTGATGCATTAATTCCAATTTGTAATAAATCTAAATCTTCCATACTAGTTAATACTGTAACACCAATTAATAGTGGAGCCTCTTTACCATAAGGTTCAAGAATATTCTTAGCCTCTTCCATCATTCTTAACCCACCACTTGCGTGCAAATCAACCATCCAAACGCCCAAATCAGCAGCAGAACGAACAGCTCTGGCTACAGTATTTGGAATATCATGAAATTTTAGATCAAGAAATACATCAAAATTTCGGCTATGCAACTGCTTGACAAAGTTAGTCCCTAATGTTGTAAACATTTCTTTCCCTACTTTAAGCCGACATAAGCTGGGATCGAGCTGATCAACTAAAGACAAAGCTTGTGATTCTTTTTCATAATCCAATGCAACAATAACTTTACTAGCCATATTTTTTTCCTTAATTAAGTTAACGGTATTCTATATCTTTGGTAGGTTTAATGCTTTCCCATTGTCTGCAAGATGGACAACACCAAATAAGCTTGTGTGTTTGGTAGCCACAATTGGTACAACGATAATCAAATCCCTGTTTAATTCGCTCTCCAACGATCTTATGCAATAAAATTAAACTATCCTTTGCTTTCCCATTTTCAGCAATATCAATTTGATATTGAATAAAACGATGAAACATTATCGTAGTTGGATTTTGCGTAAGGTATTGATAGAGTTTAGTCTGTGCGACAAAACTCCCTTCTTTTTCGGCAATAAAATCTGAAAGGGCAAGATCCACAGCACTATTTTTACATATTCTGCTTGCCTTAATGAGAAATAGTTCATAGTCATCAGGCTGTCTTAATTCTTGATAGCAATACTTTAAAATAGGCAATGCCTCGCCAATATAATCTGCATTTTGGTCCAAAATTTTTTCTAAATTTTCGACCGCACTTTGATAATCTAAGTGTAACATATGATATTCAGCTAACAGTAAGGAAGCTCGAATACTTTTAGGATTAGCTTTAAGTGCCTGTTGTAAAAATGGTAGAACATCAATATTATTATTTGCAACATTTTCTGCATATTCACAATAATAGTGTGCAAGCGCAATACTATTATGAACATCTGATATCTTTGCAAGTTTTTCTGCCACATTAATCGCTTTTAGCCAGTCTTTCATTGTTTGATATATGAGCATAAGCTGGTTTAAGGCATTCTCTGCAAATTCTGGCTCATCAACTAAAGTAATATATAAACTTTCAGCACGATCAAAAAATCCAACCATCATAAAATCTTTTGCTAACTGCTGTCTTGCTAATAACTTTTGCTCAAAGCTGTAATTAGGACTGCGTTCAAGAGCTTGATGAATTCTCAATGCTCTATCTACCTCTCCACGTGAACGAAATAAATTTCCTAGCGTAAGTTCAGCCTCAAATTGTGAACCTTTTTCAATTTCATTCTCTTGTTCCTGCTTTTGTAATATATCTAAAAATAGATCCACTGCCTTATCTTGTTGGTTAGACAGCAATAAATTAACGCCAGTAACATAGTCACGGGAGAGCCTATTACTAATATCTTCCTGCTCTTTCTTTGCACTTCGATATCCCATATACCATCCGTAAGCTGCCGCCACAGGAAGTAAGAGAAAGAGCAATTCAAGCATTATTATCCTTTGTGGTTAATTCAGTAATTTGTAATGATTGACGCTTAATTTTACGCGATAAAGACATATTTTTTAACTTCAGCTTCAAATAAAAGAAACCAGTCACTATCCACCCCAAAATAAATCCAAAACCAAACAAAATTGCAACCAATGTAGAAAGTTGAATCTCATTTTGTGCAAAAATATAATTGAACGTTATAATTTGATCGTTATTAGCACCTACAGTAATCCCAACCAGAATAACAGCAAGTAAAATAATGAAACCTAAAACATATTTAATCATAGGAACCACCTAAAAATCCTTTTCACTATTATGTTACAAATAAATATAAAAAACGACACCAAAGAGTGCCGTTCAATTAGTTGAGTATATTATGCCTGAATATCAACACGCATTCTTAAATCTTTACCAGCTTTAAAATGAGGAACTGATTTCGCCTCTAATTCAACTCTAGCTCCTGTTTTAGGATTGCGTCCAATACGTGGCTGACGGAAATGTAATGAAAAACTTCCAAATCCTCGTACTTCCACGCGTTCCCCTCTTTCTAATGTTTGTGCAACCTGTTCAAGAATTTCTCTCACTGCACTTTCTACCTTTTTCAAAGGAAGAGAGGGGTTATTTTGAACTATACGTTCAATAAGTTCTGACTTAGTCATAAATATTCTCCTAACATCAGCAAATTGGCGTAATTACTACGCCAATCTTTTACAGGGAATGTAAATTATTCACCTTTTGCTGCTTTGAAAGCTTCAGCCATTGCATTTGGAATAACAATTTCTTCTTTATTCACGCTTGCAACTGCAGCTGCTTCTTCGGCTTGATCTTTCGCTTTCACAGATAAGTGAACAAGACGTGCTTTACGATCCACTCCTGTGTATTTCGCTTCAACAACATCGCCTACTGCAACTTCGCTTGTTAAGTCTGCTGCACGGATATAACCTTCAACTCCGCCATCTAACTCAACTTTTGCACCTTTTGCATCAGCTTCAACAACTTTAGCCGTTACGATAGTTCCTTTTTTGTTTGCCGCAATGAAGTTATTGAATGGATCATCTTCAAGTTGTTTAATACCTAAAGAAATACGCTCTTTCGCTGAATCAACTTGTAAAACGATGGCAGAAACTTCATCACCTTTTTTGTAGTTACGAACGGCTTCTTCACCTGGTACATTCCAAGAAATGTCAGATAAATGAACTAAGCCATCAATACCACCTTCAAGACCGATGAAGATACCGAAATCAGTGATTGACTTGATCTTACCAGTAACTTTATCACCTTTATTGTGAGTTTCAGCAAATTGTAACCACGGGTTAGGTTTGCATTGTTTTAAACCTAAAGAAATACGACGACGTTCTTCGTCAATTTCTAATACCATCACTTCAACAACATCACCAAGGCTCACAACTTTAGATGGGTGAATATTTTTATTTGTCCAATCCATTTCAGAAACGTGAACTAAACCTTCAACCCCATCTAAAATTTCAACGAAACCCCCATAATCAGTTAAGTTAGTTACTTTACCTGTTAATTTGCTACCAACAGGGTGATTTTCAGCAATCGCAACCCAAGGATCTTGACCTAATTGTTTTAAGCCTAAAGAAACACGCGTGCGATCTTTATCAAATTTTAATACTTTAACTGTGATTTCATCACCCACATTCACGATTTCGCTTGGGTGTTTAACACGTTTCCAAGCCATATCTGTGATATGTAATAAACCATCAACGCCACCTAAATCAACGAACGCACCGTAGTCAGTTAAGTTTTTAACTGTTCCTTTAACTTCACTACCTTCCGCTAGGTTAGCTAAAATTTCTTCGCGATCTTGGCTGTTTTCTGATTCGATTACAGCACGACGAGAAACAACAACGTTGTTACGTTTTTGATCTAATTTGATTACTTTGAATTCTAATTCTTTACCTAATAAGTGATCCGCATCACGTACAGGGCGAGTATCTACTAATGAACCAGGTAAGAATGCACGAACACCGTTTAACTCAACTGTGAAACCACCTTTCACTTTACCGTTGATTAAACCGATAACAGTTGCTTGATCTTCGTAAGCTTTCTCTAATTCGATCCAAGATTCGTGACGCACTGCTTTTTCACGAGATAATTTAGTTTCACCGAAACCATCTTCAACAGCGTCTAACGCAACGTTTACCACGTCGCCAACTTTAACGTCTAATTCACCTTGTGCATTTTGGAATTCTTCAGCTGGGATACGTGCTTCAGATTTTAAACCTGCATCTACATACACGAAGCCTTTTTCGATAGCAACAACAGTACCGTTAACGATTGAACCTAAACGAGTTTCAAGGTCTTTTAATGATTCTTCAAAGAGTTGAGCAAAAGATTCTGACATAATTAATCTTCTAAATTTAGTTAATAACGTCCACTTTATATCCATAAAAAGTGGGGCTGACAATAAATGTTTATCCTTCCTTGAATAAACTGACGAAAATAATTTAAGCCTTAAAAATCAACCTTTTGTCGGATGTAATCCAAGGCTTGGGCAATCACTTCCTCAATACTTAATTCCGTGCTGTCCAATAACAACGCATCCTCAGCAGGTTTTAAAGGGGCGATTGAGCGATTTCTATCGCGAAAATCACGCTCTTCTATCTCGGCTAAAATCTGTGCAAAGTTACCATTAATTCCTTTAGTTTGCAACTGTTTATAGCGTCTTTTCGCTCTTTCTTCTGTGCTAGCATCTAAAAATAACTTTACTTGTGCATTAGGGAAAACTACGGTTCCCATATCACGCCCATCAGCAATAAGCCCTTTTTCATTGGCAAAACTTTGCTGTAATTGTAATAATGCAGCACGAACTTTCGGGAATACTGCCACTTTAGAAGCAGCATCTGCCACTTCTTGCGTGCGGATTTGGCTGCTAACATCTTCCCTATCTAAAACAATTTTCACTTCATTATCTTTAGGTAAAAAAGCAACATTTAATTGACTTGCCAAATTCGCCAAAGCTACTTCATCATCTAATGGCGCTTGCTTTTTTAAAGCAGCCAATGCGGTAACACGATAAATCGCCCCGCTGTCTAACAAGGCAAAGCCTAGCTTTTGTGCTAGGGCATAGCATAGTGTTCCTTTCCCCGCCCCACTTGGTCCATCAACGGTAATAATCGTATGTTTCACATTAAATTCTCTTTCCAGCACATCATTTTTATTAGAATAACATATTCTAAACATAATAAGATGATTTTCATCTTATGAATTTTGAAGTGCGGTCAAATTTTTTATATTCATTTTGTGATAGCTATCACATTTTAGATATTTTTCTCTTTTCAAAGTCATTCTTTAAAATTATTATTGATAATAATTATCAATAATATTTAGATCAAGTATATGTCTAAACTGCTCGTTCCAATGCTCGGCCTTAGTGTCAGTGTCATACTTATACCAACTTATGCTCAAACACAAAAAATAGATACTCAAAAAATGCAAGCACAATTCTCAATACCTGAAATTGTTATATATGCAGATAAAAATAAATCTTTAACTTCAGTGCTGAAGATTGATTCAGATAAAATGAAAAAAACTCCATCAAAGGGAAATAATATTACGGATTATTTACGTTCCAGCCCTCATATACGCTATGAAAATAGTGATCAAGATGGTTTTCAGCAAGGAGAAATAAAACCCGAAAATATATCAATTAATGGTTCAGATGCTAATCAAACTGCCTATTTTGTCGATAATGTTAATGTTAATAATGATCTAGCTGTTGAACAAGGCATATTTGATGGTGCAATGCAGGTACTGCCAGGAATTTCACATACCCAGGCTTATTTTTTCGATGCGAGTATGCTTTCAAAAGTTGAAGTTCAAGATAGCAACATTTCTGCCAGTTTAGGTGGATTTATGGGAGGAAGCGTAATTGCTAAAACCAAGCAATATAGCGGGCAAGATAGTTTTAAATTGAAATACCGAACAACGCATTCTTCTTGGGCTAAAATGAAACAAGATGATAATGTAAGTCAAGTACTAGAAAAGGTACGCCCAGAAATTGATGGTTCAGCTAGTTTACAACCTAAATATCATAAGCAAAATTTTAGCCTTGTTGCCGAAAAAGGTTTAACTGAAAATATTGGTGCTGTATTAGGGATTAGTCGAAGAACCTCAACCATTAATCAATACCGACTCATCGGTTTTGCCTCCGAAGCCCAACTACATCAACAAGCTCATACTCGCCGTTCTGATAATCTATTATTTAATGTTAATTGGAATATTAATGACAATAACCGATTAGAATTAAATACTCGCTATTCTAACTATCGAGAAGAAAAATATTCGCAAACAAATATCAATGGAAATGTTTCAGATTACCATAGTGCAATGGGTGCAACACT
Organism: Avibacterium paragallinarum; assembly: GCF_011765605.1. NCBI lineage: Bacteria > Pseudomonadati > Pseudomonadota > Gammaproteobacteria > Pasteurellales > Pasteurellaceae > Avibacterium > Avibacterium paragallinarum. The sequence goes on along the minus strand of NZ_CP050316.1, from coordinate 281,589 downwards.
CGCTTGGGTAAGCACCTTTAATTCTGGCGTTTTAACTAATACTCTTGCTTATGATCACTTTAAAGATAGCCGGTATTCTAGTGCTAATTATGTAGAAATTGTCTCTGTTTCTGATGAAAATTATGAACCACTTTATGATTATGAAAAAGGCGGCTATGGAAACAGTCAATTAAAACAAACCAATCTTCATTATTCAACAGAATATGCTTTTGAACCTTTTAATATAGGAGCAGCTCGCCATTCCATTTCTCTAGGAGGAATTTATCAATTAACCCACTATAAATTTCATCGTGGTGAAAATGTTTATGCAAAAACAGGAATGGCAACATTAGGGGAATCTGAAGAAAATATTTTTTGGTTTCCAATGGGAGATAATGGTTCAACTATTGCAACAACCTATCGCGGCAATGCGAAAGTACATTATCAAAATATCGCATTATATGCCGAAGATTTGATAACTAGGAAAAATTTAGAATTCCGACCAGGTATTAGATTTGAGCGTGATGATTATTTAAAAAATAACAATTTCTCTCCCCGTTTTGTTGCTAAATATTCCCCTTGGGATAATACGGGAATTACTTTAGGCTTAAATCGTTATTACGGGCGTTCTTTTTCCTCTTTAAAATTGACAAATGAAATTTTAAAAATTAATCGTGATACTGAGAATATTAGAGATTTTATGCTCTCAGGTAAATTAAAAACGCCTCATTCTGATGAATTAAGTGTAACTTTTGAGCAAAAATACCACAATATTTTAGCTAAAATAGGTTATATTCATCGTAAATATAAAAATCGCATTATTCTAAAACAGAAAGATGTTAATGGAGAGAAAATAAAATATTACACCAATAGTAATCCTTATAATGTCGATATTTATACTTTACAAGTTGAGAATAGCGAACCATTTAAATTAGGAAGTACACATTGGAATGCTTCTTTAGGCTTTGATTGGCTAAAAACAAAACGCTCGGATCTTGATAAAGATATTGATCCCAATGAACTTATTTATCTTGATGGTAAATTAATGACTCGTCATACAATGCAGCAAAAAGTAAATGCTAATACAGAAGACTGGATTGCGAGATTAGGTATTGATATGGCTATTCCTAATTGGGACTTAACTTGGTCAAATCGAATTTATATCAAAGCCCCAATCAAAGGTTATGAAGAAATCATCAATATTGAATATCCAGATGGAATATCTCGCTATCGAACCTTTGATTATGGCTCGCATACCCAATGGGATATGAGTTTACGTTGGCGGCCAAAATTTGCTGGAAAACATTCTGTTTATCTACAAGTTGATGCACTGAATGTTCTCAACCAAACTCGAAAAATTCGTTCCGTTTCTCTGTCAAATAATTCCGAATATAGCCTTTATACACCAGGTCGTGAATTTTGGTTAGAAATAGGATATGAATTTTAACGCAATTTATCTGTAAGAATCTCTATATCTACAAACATTATATAGGGATTTTTACCTTTTTTATTTTGGGAAAAATAATGAAAAAACTAACCGCACTTTTCTTTATCTTCTTCATTCTCTCAGCTTGTCAAATAAATACCAAAGAACAGCTGTCAATGCCATTACCTTCTGATCCTAATTTGCAGTATGGAAAATTAGAAAATGGATTGACCTATTACATAATGAAAAATGTTGAGCCAGCAAATCGCGTTTATATTCGATTAGTGATTAATGCGGGTTCTATGCACGAAGAGGAAGATCAAAAAGGTATTGCTCATTTGGTAGAGCATATGGCATTTAATGGCTCCAAAAAATATCCTGAAAACCAAATTATTTATGCTCTCGAAAAATTAGGTATGAAATTTGCTCGAGATATTAATGCCTTTACCGATTTTGAAAATACAGTTTACACCCTTAATCTGGATAAAAATGATCCTGAGAGTTTCACTTTAGCTTTTGACGTTTTAAATGAATGGATACATCACCTTACAATTTTAAAGAAAGATTTAGATGCTGAACGCGGTGTTGTAGAGGAAGAATGGCGTCGCCGCTTAAGTCCAATGCTACGGTTAGGAGATAAAAAAAGTGCAATTGAAATGGCTGGCTCTCGCTATATTCTACGAGATCCTATTGGTGATATGAATATTATTCGTACCATTTCTCAGCAACGCGTTGCTGATTTTTATCATAAGTGGTACAGACCTGATAATATGTCGCTTATCATTGTTGGAGATATTGATACAAAAGTGATAATAAAGCAATTAAAACAACAACTTGATATCAAAAAAGCGATAAATCAGCCACCTATACCTAAAATTGATTTTTCAATTCCGTTAATCAATCAGTGGCGTTTAGCAACAGTTGCTGAAAAAGGAACAAATATTCCCGTGATTGAATTTAGTTTCTTTGAAACTTTTGATAATAAAATAAATACATTATCAGCATACCGACAAGATTTATTACAACAAATTCTTATTCGTTTAATTAATCTACGTTTACAAGATTGGGAAAAGCAAGAAAATAAAAATATTGAATCCGTTAATTTTTATCGTACACATTTAGGTCGAGAAACAATACAGAATATTTTTTCATTACAGCTTTTTAATACAGATTATAAAAAGGTAATCAGAAATTTATTTAACTTTATTGCAGAAATTAAACAGCAAGGATTTTCAAAACAAGAATTTGAACAAGAAATAAAAAGATTAATTCAATTAAATAAAAAGCAACGCACACTAAGATCAGGGAGCTTAAAAATTGCAGATGATCTGATTATTTCTGCTGCCAATAACCAAATTGTTATTAGCCCAGAAGATCGCTATCAATTAAACCAACGATTTCTAAATACAATTTCTTTAGAGGAAATTAATCAGCAATTTGAACAACTACTTGCCATTAAAGCAAAATTATTACTGATTACACAGCCTTACCCAGCGGGTTCTTTATCTTTAACGCAAAAGAACATAGAAAATATGTGGCAAGAAGCACTTTCTACGAAACAGCAACCTTGGCAAATTAAAACCAATCACGTCCAATTTCCCCCTTTAGAAATAGAATATGGAGAAATTAAAAAAGTAAAATATTGGAAAAAAGGCGATATTACAGAATATCAATTATCCAATGGCAGTAAATTAATTTATCACTATAGTGATAAAATGCCGAATCAAGTTTATTTTAAAGCTATTACTCAGGGCGGATTACGAACAGTGTCGCCTAATGACTATCATTTATTTAAAACCGCAGTAACACTTACTGATGATTCAGGGATAAATGTATTAACCCTTTCACAAATTAATCAGCTATTTAGCCAAAGTCCAATCGCTTTTGCAACAATCCTTGATGATTATAAGCAGGGATTCACGGCTGTTGGAAAAACAGATCAGTTAGAGAGTTTATTAAAACTTTTCCGTTTAAAATTACAAGGAACGCCTGTTTCTGAGAATGCACTTGAACGCTATAAAAAAGAGACTCAAGAATATATAACACAAATTGATACAGAAACGCTTTTTATGAAAAAGATTCTTGAACAACGCTATCCTCATATTCCTTTTATCTATAATGCCAAACCAGAACAGCTTCTCAATTTTTCCACCCAACAATTAACCGATTTTTATCATCAAGCCATATTAGGTAAAACAGATTTTACCTATTTTATTATTGGTGATATTGAGCAAAGCAAGGTTGAAAATTTAGCTCGTCATTATCTTTCTTCCGTGCCTGTAAAAAAACAGCAACGGCAAGCTTACGAGATTTCTCCGCAAATACCAGCTAAAACATTAATAATGAATGGGCTAAAAGAACCTAGAGCGGATGTTGAAATTTATTTAACCGCAAAGCATCAATGGCAACCCGAATTGCAATATCAATTAGATTTACTTAGTGATATTTTACAGGAAAAATTACGACGGGTTTTACGCGAACAAGCGTCAGGTGTATATACAATAGAGAGCTGGTTTACCCAAGAAAAAGAGCAATCCAAAATTGAAGGAAAAATTGCATTTAGTTGTGCACCAGAGAGAGTCCAAGAACTAAGCCAAAAAACCTACCAGATTCTTGACGAAATCAGTCAAAATGGAATTGACAGCCAATTCTTACAGAAGAAAATTCAAGAAAAGCACCGACAAATTAAACAACAATTTGATACATTGCTTTCAGTGGCAAATATCATAGAACAAAGTTTTTGGCATACAGAAAGTAACGAAGAAATCTATCTGTATCAACATTTGGAACAAATCGCGAGCAAAGAAAATATAGATCTCCTCGCAGAGAAAGTTTTACAGCCGAAAGCCAGATTTAGAGCCGTATTGATGCCTTAAGCCTCTAAAATAAGGAATACCGCATCTTATTTAAAGTAAAAGTGCGGTATTTTTTGTGAACTATTTTTATTCAAATCGCTTAGCTAACTCAGCTTCGAGTTGATCGAGCATTTCATAACGTTTGCGGTACATTGAACGTTTTTTACTTTGAATTTCTTCTAAGGGTTTGCGTTCAATACTGAGGGGGAGTTGCCAATAGCCTTTTGCGTTTAATGTCCCATTATTTTCTTGCCAAAATTCATCATAATTAAAAATCAAGCGTTTAGAGTCGTTCCAACGGTATTTGGCTTGGCGTTTATGGGCGATGCCGATTAATTCGCAATCGGATTGTGTGGCGAGCATTTTGAAAGCATTGACAATCATAAACATCGGGCGAATGCCGTGTAATTGTTTGGTGGCTGTTCGCACGAGATCTTGTGCCACTTCCCCTTTTGGCCCTTGAATTGAGGCAATCAAAATTTGGTTTGGGGATAAAAAGCTGAATGAGGCATCGTAAACACTGCGTTGGCTTTCATTATCATAAATATTCAACGAGAAAAATCCTTCCAGCGGATCAATCTGATTTAGGTTTAGTTGTAGTGATAATTGCTCTGTGAGCTGGGATAATACTACACTTTTTTGCGTAACTAATTTTTGACAGAAATCCACGCCCCATTTTTCTTCGGCAAGTAGAAAATGCTGTGAAATCGCATTCAAACGTTGCTCGGCATTAAAGGTTTTATCGCAATAGGCGTATAACAAACTGTTTGTGCGGTATAAGTTTTGATTAAAAAATTCCGCCCAAAGCGGATTTGTGTTTAAAAACGCAACGAGTTGCTGGCATTGTTTACGGTATAACAATGTTCTCCCTGCATAACGCAACGCTTCGCGTAAACGCTTTAAGCGGCGTTTTTCATTGGGATACAGTTGAGCAAAGGAAGGAAAAGAAAATTCTGTGGTCATAAAAATACCGTAAGTCTGCCAAATTGAGGGGAAAATTCTAATAAAAAACCACCGCACTTTCAATCAGGAAAAAGCTATCTGAAAAAAGTGCGGTGCAATTTTTGCGAGATTTTGATTAATCTTGCTTATTATTTAATTGTGGTAAAAAAGAGTCTTTGGAAATACTCAATAGCCCTGTTTGGGTGTAAATACCTAATTTATCGCGAGTATCCACAATGTCTAAGTTACGCATTGTTAATTGACCGATACGATCTAATGGATCGAATGGCGCATTTTCAATTTTTTCCATACTCAAACGCTCTGGGTGATAAGTGCTGTTTGCTGATGAGGTGTTTAAGATGGAATAATCGTTCCCGCGGCGTAATTCAAGGGTAACTTCGCCTGTAATCGCACGCGCAACCCAACGCTGAGCAGTTTCACGCAACATTAGGGCTTGAGGGTCGAACCAGCGACCTTGATACAACAAGCGACCTAAACGTAAGCCGTTGATACGGTATTGTTCGATAGTGTCTTCATTGTGAATTGCACTGAGCAGGCGTTCGTACGCGATGTGTAATAACGCCATTCCCGGGGCTTCATAAATACCGCGAGATTTCGCTTCAATAATGCGATTTTCGATTTGATCTGACATTCCCAAGCCGTGGCGACCACCAATGCGGTTGGCTTCAAGGAAAAGTTCAACTAAATCGCTGAATGATTTGCCATTCAATGCTACTGGCACGCCTTCTTCAAAGCGAACGGTCACTTCTTCAGGTTTGATTTCCACATCTTCACGCCAGAATGGCACGCCCATAATTGGGTTCACAATGCGAATGCCACGGCTGAGTAATTCAAGATCTTTCGCTTCGTGGGTTGCACCAAGCATATTGGAATCGGTCGAATAGGCTTTTTCCACTGACATTTTGTATTCAAAACCGTTGGCAATTAAAAATTCTGACATTTCGTGGCGACCGCCCAATTCTTCGATAAAACGGTTGTCCAACCAAGGTTTGTAGATTTTTAAATTTGGGTTAGTTAATAAGCCGTAACGATAGAAACGTTCAATGTCGTTGCCTTTGAAGGTACTACCATCGCCCCAGATATTTACATCATCTTCTTTCATTGCAGAAACTAACATTGTGCCTGTTACCGCACGCCCTAATGGGGTGGTGTTGAAATAGGTCGCACCGCCCGTTGAAATGTGGAACGCACCGCATTGAATGGCTGCGATCCCTTCGTGAGCAAGCTGGCTGCGACAATCAATCAAGCGAGCATTTTCCGCACCGTATTCCATCGCTTTACGTGGAATAGCATTGTAATCCTCTTCATCAGGCTGACCTAAATTGGCGGTGTAAGCATAAGGAATCGCCCCATTTTGACGCATCCAAAGCAATGCGGCACTGGTGTCTAATCCACCTGAAAAGGCAATCCCTACTTTTTGTCCAACTGGAAGGCTTTGTAAAATTGTGTTTGACATAGTAATCCCTATATTTGATTTTAAATTTGCGTTGGTGTGATTTTAAATCGGCTTATTATCAATGAAATCCCCCATAAAGTCCATTGCCCGTTACAGAGTTTTTTCCCCATCGGCGATCATTAAATCAGGATCGGGATATTGATAAACAAAATCCAATTCTTGACAAATTTTGTTGCCCGCAATAATCCGCATTGGATCATTCGCGGAACAAACAAAGTGCGGTGCGATTAAATGAAGTTTTTCCGCCATTTTGCCATAATATTCCGCTTTGCTCGGGTGTTGTGGAGCGACGAGGTGATATAAACGCTGCCCGCTTGGCGTTTCCAACAAAAGCTGAATGGCTCTGGCACAGTCGTCAATATGCACCAAATTAATCGGCGTGTTGCCTTGTGGCAAATCGCTTTTTCCCGCGAGAGCATAAACGGGGTGGCGATCCGCCCCCACTAGCCCCGCAAAGCGAATAATGTCGCAATCAATATTCGCCAAACTGGCTAGCCATTGTTCAATTTCTAACAAGCCCCGTCCGATTTCGCTATCAGGTTGAGGCGATTGGCTTTCGGCGAAATGCCCATTTTGCTGTGGGAAAACGGAAGTTGAGCTGATAAAAATAAAGTGTTGCACGCCGTTGAGTAAGGCTTCATTCACCAAATGTTTAATGCCTTGTACATACTGTTGCACATCGAAAAAATATTGACTCGGCGGAATATTAATCACCACAGTTTCCACCGAAAATAAGGCAGCGAGATCGTCAGGATCAGCATTAATTTCAGGCTCTAACAAGAGATGATAGGTTTCCAGCCGCATTAATCGCATTTGCTCCACACCGCTATGGGTGCGTTTTGTGCCTTTCACCGCCCAACCTAAATTTTTCAGATGACGAGCAAGGGGCAAGCCCAACCAACCTAATCCAACGATTGCAACAGATCGCATAATCCCTCAAAAACGTTAATTCAAAGTGCGGTTAATTTTAGCGGAATATCTTCTTTTTGTATATTCCACAAGGGTTTAGCTAAAAAAACGTTCACTAAAACACCTTACCATTTATAAGTTAAATGTTACGGTTTTCCCAGTAGGCAATTCAATAGATAAATTTAGAACACCGCCCATTGCTTCAATATAACGCTTCACTGATGATAATTTTATATCATTACCCCGTTTCTCAAGTGCAACAACTGATGGCTGAGAAATATTCAAAGCTTCCGCCATTTGCTTTTGGGAAAGCTCCAATTCTTCACGAATGCGATAAAGTTGTAATTCCATTCGCATATCATCTGCTATCGCTTTTACTTTGGCTTGCTTTTCTGCTGGCAGTTTATTCATTAAATCTTTAAATGCTACGCTCATTTTATTGCTCCTTTAAAAATTCAGAAAGGTAATTATCATAAGTTTGTTCGGCAAGTGTGATCATCTCTTTGTAAAAGAGCTTTTCTTTTTTGCCTTTTTTATCTCCCCCACATAGCACAATAGCCTGTCGAATGGGATCAAATATATAAAACAAACGGAAAACGGATAATTTAGACTGTACTCTCAATTCTTTTAAATTGGTATATTTAGAACCTTGAATAGTATCGGCATAAGGTCTGCCTAATTGCGGTCCTTCTGTTGATAATAACGCTAATGCCGCATAGACTTTTAATAAGTCATCTTCTGCTAATGTTTCAAGCCAATTTAAAAGTGGGTCTTGTAAAATAACTTCCCATTCTTGTTTCATACAGCGATTACCTTTTATTACTTAATATAGATTTTAATCTATATTTAATAACCGAACAAGAAATTTACAACCACACTTAAACTAAGTGCGGTCGGTTTTTAGTGAATTTTTAACGCATATTCAATGGCTTAGAATATGGTTTTTTGCGTATTTTGATAATTTCCGCTTTCAAGAAGCTCGTTACTTTATTATAAAAAAGCAATGTTTTAATTAAGGAAATCTGAACCGAAAAATCACCGCACTTAAAATTTATTTAGTTAAAAGATCCAAGGCTTCTTGATATTTATCCACTGTTTTTTGGATCACTTCAGTAGGAACACGTGGAGCGGGCGGTTCTTTGTTCCAGCCACTGTTTTCCAGCCAATCGCGGATAAATTGTTTATCAAAAGAAGGTGGATTGATACCCTCTTGGTAAGTATCCACCGACCAAAAACGGCTTGAATCTGGCGTAAGCACTTCGTCCATTAGGGTGAGTGTGCCATTTTCGTCCAAGCCAAATTCAAATTTGGTATCACAAATAATAATGCCTTTAGTCAGGGCATATTCTGCCGCTGCTTGATAGAGAGCGAGGGCTTTTTCTTTCACTTGAGCCGCTAATTCTGCCCCAATCAATTTTTCGAATTCTGCGTAGCTGATATTAATGTCGTGATTGCCCACTTCTTCTTTGCTTGACGGGGTGAAAATGGGTTCGGGTAATTTGCTCGCTTCCTGTAAGCCCTGTGGTAGCACCAGCCCGCAAATTGTTCCCGTTTGCTGATAATCTTTCAGCCCGCTGCCCGTGAGATAACCGCGTACGATAGATTCAATTTTAATCGGTGTTAAGCGTTTGCACACCACCGCACGATCTTTAACTAAATCCGCTTCCGCTTTCGGCAACACGTCATACAGGCTTTCTCCTGTTAGGTGGTTCGGCATAATATGTGCCAATTTGTTAAACCAAAAATTGGAAATTTGGGTCAAGATTTCCCCTTTGCGAGGAATGGGATCGGTTAAGATCACATCAAATGCCGACAGCCTGTCCGTTGCCACCATTAGCATTCGTTTCTCATCGATCTCATAGAGATCTCGCACTTTTCCCGAATAGATTTTTTTCAAACTTAATTCGCTCATTTTCAGCCTCTGTTGCTTTGTGAAAAAACTGCCGTCTATTGTACCGCACTTTTGCCCTATTTACGCAAACGATTGCTTAATTTTTTTATTTTCGTAAAAAAGAAATAAAAGATTGAGAATAAAGGCAATATCAGGGAAAATAGCTCCTATTTTTCGCCATAAAAAGAATGATGAGAGAACAATGTCTGTAAACGATTATCCACAACAAGTTAATAAACGCCGAACTTTCGCGATTATTTCCCACCCCGATGCGGGGAAAACCACCATTACGGAAAAAGTGTTGCTTTACGGCAATGCCATTCAAAAAGCAGGATCGGTAAAGGGGAAAGGCTCAGCCCAGCACGCAAAATCAGACTGGATGGAAATGGAAAAACAACGGGGAATTTCTATCACCACCTCCGTAATGCAATTTCCTTATAACGATTGCTTGGTGAATTTGCTTGATACCCCCGGACACGAAGATTTCTCGGAAGATACTTACCGCACTTTAACCGCCGTAGATAGCTGTTTAATGGTGATCGACAGTGCCAAAGGGGTGGAAGAATGTACCATTAAATTAATGGAAGTTACCCGTCTGCGTGATACCCCAATTCTCACTTTTATGAATAAATTAGACCGCGATATTCGCGATCCAATGGAATTGTTGGACGAAGTGGAAAGCGTGCTAAATATCCATTGTGCACCGATCACTTGGCCGATTGGCTGCGGAAAGCTTTTCAAAGGGGTTTATCATTTATACAAAGATGAAACCTATCTTTACCAGACTGGACAAGGGCATACCATTCAAGAGGTTCGCATCGTTAAAGGCTTGGATAATCCTGAGCTAGATGCTGCCGTAGGCACGGATTTAGCCCAACAACTGCGTGAGGAATTAGAGCTAGTCAAAGGGGCATCGAACGAATTTGATTTATCCCTCTTTTTGAGCGGCGAGCTAACGCCTGTTTTCTTCGGTACGGCATTAGGCAATTTTGGGGTAGATCATTTCCTTGACGGCTTAACCGAATGGGCACCTGCACCGCAAGCACGCCAAGCGGATACTCGTCTGGTTGAAAGTAGCGAAGAAAAGCTCACGGGCTTTGTGTTTAAAATTCAAGCCAATATGGATCCAAAACACCGCGACCGCGTCGCCTTTATGCGTGTGGTTTCGGGAAAATATGAAAAAGGAATGAAGCTCCGCCACGTTCGTATCGGCAAAGATGTGGTGATTTCTGATGCTCTGACCTTTATGGCAGGCGATCGCACCCACGCCGAAGAAGCCTATGCGGGCGATATTATCGGCTTGCATAATCACGGCACGATCCAAATTGGCGATACGTTCACACAAGGGGAAGAACTGAAATTCACGGGCATTCCAAACTTCGCCCCTGAGCTATTCCGCCGTATTCGTCTGAAAGATCCGCTCAAACAAAAACAGCTGTTGAAAGGCTTAGTTCAACTTTCGGAAGAAGGGGCGGTGCAAGTTTTCCGCCCGCTCACCAACAACGACCTCATCGTAGGTGCGGTTGGTGTGCTGCAATTTGATGTGGTGGTATCACGCTTGAAATCCGAATATAACGTTGAAGCCATTTATGAAACCGTCAATGTGGCAACGGCTCGCTGGGTTGAATGCTCAGATGCGAAAAAATTTGAAGAATTTAAACGCAAAAATGAACAAAACCTCGCTCTAGACGGCGGCGACAACCTCACCTACATTGCCCCAACAATGGTAAACCTCAACCTTGCCCAAGAGCGTTATCCTGATGTGGCGTTCTTTAAAACAAGGGAACACTAACCCCGCAACGCTAAAAGGGAGGGCAATTGCTCTCCCCAAAAAATCACTGTATTCGGGTATATTACTAAAGCATAATTTTTGTTTCTTTATTGTCCCAAATGCATCACGATTCATTGGTAAAGAAAACCGATATAAATTATTTGATGCTAACAACCTCCAGCGGGCTTTACATCAAAATACTACTCATATGATCTTTAAATCAGAATCTTACCTTGCTTTGAGCTTAAATAGTTATAAAATTCGTTTTACATCTTTCTTTAGTAGATTAGTAATAAAAAAGCAGATCCGAAGATCTGCTTTTTTCGATTCGCCATTTTACAATGATTATTTCGTCATTGCAGCAACTTCTGCAGCGAAGTCAGTTTCAACTTTTTCGATACCTTCACCCACTTCAAAGCGTAAGAATGAAACCACTTCTGCACCTTTCTCTTTTAGTAATTCACCCACTGATTTAGAAGGATCCATTACGAAAGGCTGGCCAGTTAAAGACACTTCACCAGTGAATTTCTTCATACGACCTTCAACCATTTTTTCAGCGATTTCGCGTGGTTTACCAGATTGCATTGCGATATCCACTTGGATTTGACGCTCGTGTTCTACTACGTCTGCAGGTACATCACTTGGATTTACATATTCTGGACGGCTTGCTGCAACGTGCATTGCAACGTGTTTCACTAATTCTTCATCAGCGTTTACTGCACCCACTAATACACCAATTTTCGCACCGTGTAAGTATGAACCTACAACTGGTGCTTGTACTGAACCAACGCGGCGGATTGTCATATTCTCACCGATTTTAGCCACTAATGCAGCACGTTTTTCTTCAAATTCAGCTTGTAATGCTTCAATGGTTACGCCTTTGTTGTTTAATGCGTAATCTGCTACTTCATTTGCTAAACCTAAGAAACCTGCGTCTTTTGCTACGAAGTCAGTTTCACAGTTCATTTCAATCATTACGCCGTAGTCGCCAGCAACACGTGCGATGATAACACCTTCAGCAGCAACACGACCTGCTTTTTTCGCCGCTTTTGCTTGACCTGATTTACGCATATTATCAATCGCTAATTCGATATCACCGTTTGCTTCTACTAATGCTTTTTTACATTCCATCATACCTGCGCCGGTACGATCACGAAGTTCTTTTACTAAAGATGCTGTAATTTCAGCCATTTTAAAATCCTCTATCCACAAAATTTGATGCGATTTTTGACCGCACTTATGTAAAAAAGCAGGGAACATAAGCCCCCTGCTAACCAATTAATCGTTGTGATTAATAAGGGCTTTCGCCGCATTCACCTGAATTATTCAGCTGCTTCTGCTTCAGCAAATTTCTCTTCGGCTACCACTTCTTGTTGGCGACCTTCTTTTACTGCTGCCGCTGCTGCTGCAAGATATAGTTGAATTGCACGTGCTGCATCATCGTTACCAGGGATAACAAAATCAACACCGTCTGGTGCAGAGTTTGTATCAACCACTGCAAATACTGGAATACCAAGGTTATTTGCTTCTTTGATTGCGATGTGTTCGTGATCTGCACCGATAACAAATAATGCATCAGGAAGACCCGCCATATCTTTGATACCGCCAAGGCTTAATTCAAGTTTTTCCATCTCACGGCTACGCATTAATGCTTCTTTCTTAGTTAATTTGTCGAAAGTACCATCTTGAGATTGAGTTTCTAAATCTTTTAAGCGTTTGATTGATTGACGTACTGTTTTCCAGTTAGTCAACATACCACCTAACCAACGGTGATTTACATAGTATTGCTGACAGTCTAATGCTGCTGCTTTTACTGCTTCACTTGCTGCTCGTTTTGTACCAACAAATAAGATTTTACCGTTGTTGCCCGCAATACGAGTTAATTCTGCTAATGCAGCATTGAACATTGGGACGGTTTTTTCAAGGTTGATGATATGAACGCCGTTGCGTGGTCCGAAAATGAATGGTTTCATTTTTGGGTTCCAGTAACGAGTTTGGTGACCGAAGTGAACGCCAGCTTGTAGCATTTCACGCATTGAAACTTGTGCCATAATAATTTTCCTTTTGTTTGGGGTTTAGCCTCCACATACCAAATAAATCGACCGTTTGGCACCCCGATTTATCCGTGCGATATGTGTGTGATTTATTGTTAAAAATTAAGTTTGAAATTATTTTGTCTAAAATAAAAATTACTTTGCTATTCTAGCCAAAATAACGCCGCACTTTATACCATAAAGTGCGGTGAAAAACTAGCGAATTTTTAAAAACCAATAAAAACGGCAACCTGTCATTCCAAAGCTGCCGTTTTATTTTTATGCTACGAATTATTCTTGCTGAGTTAAAAACGCTTGATTAATCTCGATTTTCGCTTTTGCTCTTAACGCCTGCAATAATGTCTGCTGTAATTCAATTTGTTGCGTCTGTTGTAACTGCATATCAAATTGCTTAAGTTGTTCTGGCGATAACTCTCCATCTTTCACATTAATAAGCTCTATTACAACTATACCATTATCACCATTTTTTGCAGCCATATATATTGGTTTATCCGCCGGTTTTCTCATTGCAAAAATCACATCTCGCAGTTGTGGATGTTTGTTTTCTGCATAAACCCATTGTTCTGTTTCACCAAATTGAACTCCATCTGGTAACGTAGCATCACTATTTTCCGTTAACGATTGTGCTACTTTTTCAGCTTGAGCCAACACAATTTGTTCTGCTTTTTGTTGTTTCAAATATTGGATAATTTGATCTTTTGCCTCTGCTAAAGTTTTCACCCCTTCTGGTTTGTGATCGACCACTCTAATAATCAAAGAGTGTTGTTCGCCTACATTAATCGCTTCTGAATTTGTCCCTCCCTGGTTTAATTCAGAGTCAAATATCGCAGAAACAACATTACTATAATTTAATACAGCTGGAATTTCATTACGTGGGAAATAGCCCGTTTCTTGCACGCTAACGCCAGCCGTTTGAGCAGCAGCTTGTAAAGAATCTGGCTGTTCAAATGCTCTCTCATTCGCCTGTCTTTCCATTGCATAAAACGCTTTTGCACTTAATTCATTGCGAAGTTTCGCAACAATGTCATTTTTTACTTCTGAAAGTGGTAAAAACTTTTCATCTTCCACTTTAATGATGTGATAAGTATTATCAACTTTTACAGGCTGACTATACTCGCCCACTTTTAACTCTCGTGCAACCGCTTCAAATTGTGGAGGCATCATACCTGCAACCACCCAATCTAAATCACCACCATTTGAGCCTGAAATTTTATCAATAGAATAAAGTTTTGCTAATGAGGCAAAGCTTTCTCCTTTTTGTAAATCTTCATAAACTGCTTGTGCTTCTTTCTCTGTTGAGAGCTGAATATGTGCCAAATGTTGAACCATATATTGAGCTTTATTATCTTGATAATACTGTGCCACTTCTACATCGGTAACATTAACATTTTTTTCTGCCGCTTGTTTAGTTAAATCAAGATATTGTACTTTTACTAATTCAGGTACAGCAAACGCGGATTTATTGGCATTATAATAAGTGGCAATTTCTTCTTCACTCACTTGTTGCTGAGCAATTGTTGCAGCCAATGGGAATTGGAGTAAACGCACATCACGCTGTTGAAAAAACAATTTCGCAAACGTATCACTTTGACTGGGAACCGTAAATACAGATTGAACTAAACCATCATTTAATTGTTGTAAACGTAAGCCTTCACGTAGATATTGTGCATAACGCTCGCCAGTGAGTTGATTATTCTCAAGAATTTGTTGATAAAGTCTATTATCAAATTTTCCTTCTTTCTGAAAAATAGGACTAGTTACAATAGCTTGTTCTATTTGCTCATCACTAATATCGAGTTTTAATTCTTGACTGTACTGACGTAATAATTGCTCATCGATCAAACGTTGTAAAATAGTACTACGCAGTTGCTGAACAAATTCTGGCGAATCTGCAACCGCGGCAAAACTTGTTCCCATTTGTTGACTAATTCTCTGGGACTCTTGATTATATTGCTCTAAAAATAATTGCTGGGAAATTTCTTCACCATTCACTTTTGCCGCAAAAGTATCAACGCGTGTGAACATATAGCCTGCCACACCACTTAATACAAATGAAACCACAATTAGTGCGAAAATGATCTTCCACAAGATGCTGTTTGACGCATCGCTAAGTTTTTCCATTAACATTGAAATTATCCTTAAATGTAAAATTAAGACAAATCTTGAGAATTATAATCGAAAGTGCTTTGATTGCCAGCATAAAAATAAAGAAGTCGGCAAAGATTGTTCTTTACCGACTTTATTATTAAAAAAACTTGCAATTAATTCACCGCACTTTCCGCACGTTTACTTTTACGGCGTGGCGTTGCTTTTTCTTCTTTTGCAATCAAGTGAGAAAAATCAACCCCTTCAGGCGGATTTTCTAAGGCGATGCTTAACACTTCATCAATGGTTTCCACTGGACGAATATCTAAGCTGTTTTTCGCATTCTCTGGGATTCCTTCCAAATCTTTTACATTATCTTTTGGAATAATCACCGTTTTAATGCCGCCGCGGTGTGCTGCGAGCAATTTCTCTTTCAAACCACCAATTGGAAGCACTTTACCACGTAAGCTGATTTCCCCTGTCATCGCCACTTCAGACTTCACAGGATTCCCTGTTAAGCAGGAAACCAAGGCGGTACACATTGCGATGCCCGCACTTGGGCCATCTTTTGGTGTTGCACCGTCTGGAACGTGAATATGAATATCGCGTTTTTCGTGGAAATCAGGCGCAATGCCTAATTTTTCTGCACGAGAACGCACCACGGTCATCGCTGCTTGAATAGATTCTTTCATCACATCGCCTAGCGATCCTGTGTAGGTTAATTTACCTTTACCGATAACGGAAGTGGCTTCAATGGTGAGTAAATCACCACCGACTTGCGTCCACGCCAAGCCCGTTACTTCACCTACACGTTTTTGTGTATCCGCACGACCAAACTCAAAGCGTTTTACGCCTAAATATTCGTTCAGGTTATCGCTGTTTACCGTGAGCGATTTTAATTTCGGGTTCAGCAGTAAATTTTTCACCGCTTTACGACAGATTTTAGAAATCTCACGTTCAATCCCACGCACACCCGCTTCACGGGTGTAATAGCGAATAATATCTAAAATAGCACTGTCTTCGATTTTTAACTCGCCTTTTTTCAACCCGTTACGCTCAATTTGTTTGTTAAGCAAATGACGTGTGGCGATATTGAGTTTTTCATCTTCCGTATAGCCCGATAAACGAATCACTTCCATACGATCAAGCAACGGCCCTGGGATATTCATTGAGTTTGAGGTTGCCACGAACATCACATCAGAGAGATCATAATCCACTTCTAAATAATGATCGTTGAAGTTGGCGTTCTGTTCTGGATCAAGCACTTCTAACAATGCAGAGGCAGGATCTCCGCGCATATCTGATGCCATTTTGTCAATCTCATCAAGTAAAAAGAGCGGATTTTTCACCCCCACTTTTGCCATTTTTTGGATCAATTTACCCGGCAATGAACCGATATAGGTTTTACGATGCCCACGGATTTCCGCTTCATCACGCACGCCACCTAGTGCCATACGCACATATTTACGTCCTGTGGCATTGGCAATAGATTGTCCTAGGGAAGTTTTCCCTACCCCTGGAGGCCCAACTAAGCAAAGGATAGGCCCTTTAAGCTGATTTAAACGACTTTGTACTGCTAAATATTCCAAAATGCGATCTTTCACACGCTCCAAGCCATAATGATCCGCATCAAGGATTTCTTGAGCTTTCACAATGTCTTTTTTTACTTTACTACGTTTATACCAAGGCACTTGCAACATCCAATCAATGTAACTACGCACCACCGTTGCTTCAGCAGACATTGGCGACATCATTTTCAATTTCTGCAATTCTGCTTCCACTTTTTCTCTCGCCTCTTTTGGCATTTTGGATTCTTCTACTTTTTGACGTAGTTGTTCCACTTCATCGATTGTGCTTTCCGTTTCCCCCAGCTCTTTCTGAATAGCTTTGATTTGCTCGTTGAGATAATAATCACGCTGGCTTTTTTCCATTTGTTGTTTCACTCGCCCACGAATCCGTTTCTCAACCTCTAAAATGCCAGCTTCGTTAATCATTAAACCGAGCAAATATTCAAAACGTTCTACAACATTTGCAATAGAGAGTGCATCTTGCTTATGTTGTACCGCTACAGGCATATGTGCAGCCATTGTGTCACTCAATCGCTCTGGATCTGAAATATTTTTTAATGCAGAAAGCACATCAGGTTGTACTTTTTTATTCAATTCAATATATTTTTCAAATTCCTGTAATGCGGCATTTTGTGCGACTTCTAACTCAATTTCATCACCGAATTGGGTATCTATTAATTCAATTTTTGCTTCAAAAAAGCGTCCATTGTCTTCCAAATGGGAAATTTTGGCACGTTGCTGTCCTTCCACTAGCACTTTTACTGTGCCATCTGGCAAGTTTAGTAATTGAATAATATTCGCCACCGTGCCGACATCATACACATCATCCACCGTAGGCTGTTCTAACTCAGCCACTTTTTGCGAAACTAATAATAATTGTTTGCCATTTTCCATTGCCTCTTCAAGACTGGCGATGGATTTTTCGCGTCCCACAAACAATGGCATAACCATATATGGGAAAACCACCACATCGCGTAATGGTAAAACAGGCATGGTTTTTTGTTTTGTTCGTCTGGCGTTCATATTTTCTCTCTTTCCTTAAAACTTGAAATTACTCTCCCATATTGGGGCAATTTAGTAAAGTTCAAGTTCGTAACATAAATTATGCTAAATAAGATTTATGCCGTTCAGTGTACCCCATTCAAATTAAAAGTGCGGTCATTTTTTCACACAAATTTTATTTTTTCTCCTTTCACGAAAGGAAAAGATTAAAAAACATTCAATTTGTGCGTAGATAAATAAAAAATCCAACCCCGAAAGGTTGGATTGATTAAAAATGATGAAAATTTACACCGCACTTAATATTAACGCATTGTTACAAATTCTTCCGACCCCGTTGGGTGAATGGCAACGGTGTTGTCGAAATCCGCTTTGGTTGCACCCATTTTGATTGCAACAGCAAAGCCTTGGATCATTTCATCAACACCAAAACCAATTCCGTGTAAGCCGACAATTTTTTCATCTTTACCCACACAAACCAATTTCATTCGGCAAGGTTGGCGATGTTGAGTTACTGCGCTGTACATTGGTGTGAATGATGATTTATACACTTTCACGTTTTCTGCGCCATATTGCTCAATGGCTTGCGGCTCAGTTAAGCCGATAGTACCGATTGGCGGGTGGCTAAACACTACAGTTGGCACAAGATTGTAATCTAAATGTTCGTTTGGTTTATTATTGAACAAACGCTCAGATAAACGGCGTCCTGCAGCAACGGCAACAGGGGTGAGTTCAATGCCACCTTCGATAATATCGCCCACTGCATAAATGCCTTTCACATTGGTGTTTTGATATTTATCTACTTTGATAAAGCCTTTATCGTTAGTTTCCACGCCTGCTGCGGCAAGGTTGATGTTCGCCGTATTTGGTTTACGACCAATCGCCCAAATCACTTTTTCAACAGTTTGCTCACGTCCATCTTCTAATTTTAAGGTGAAAGAACCGTCAGCATTTTTAACCACTTCTTTTGGAATGGAGTGAGTGTGCAGATGAATGCCATCTTGTGCCATTACTTCCACAAGGGTTTCTACGATAAGGGGATCAAAGCTACGCAATGGGCTTTGTTTACGCACAAATAAATGAGTGTCCACACCTAGGCTGTTTAATACCCCCGCTAATTCCACTGCGATGTAACCTGCACCAACAACCGCTACGGATTTTGGTAACGCGTTTAATTCAAATACGCCGTCAGAATCAATGCCGTATTCTGCGCCTTTAATTTCAGGGTGAGCAGGATAAGCCCCCGTTGCGATCAAAATATGATCTGCAGTGATTTTCTCGCCGTTTACTTCAACGGTGTGGGCATCAACAAATTTGGCAAAGCCTTTGATCACGTCCACGTTATTTTTGGCTAATACATTGTTATAAGAATTGTGGATACGTCCAATATAAGCCTGACGATTTTCCACTAACTTACTGAAATCAAAGTCTTTTACCGCAACATCAAAGCCATAATCTGGTGCATACAGATTGATCGCTTCGGCGATTTGAGCGCCATACCACATTACTTTTTTCGGCACGCAGCCCACGTTTACACAGGTTCCGCCTAGTTCTTTTGCTTCAATAATGGCACATTTTTTGCCATAGCTTGCCGCACGGTTAATTGAAGCGATACCGCCACTTCCGCCACCAATGGCGATGTAATCATAATGTTTTGTCATTTTTAACTCCCTAAATTGGTGAATTGGGCTGTGAATGCGAAAAAGCCCATAATAAATCTGCGCTTATTTTGCCGAAAAATACGGAGTAAAGCGACTAATTAATCTAATCGGTAAATTCTTACTCTGGAGTAATCCATTCCACCTTCCAGCTGCCCGTACCTTCTGGCACAAGGGTTTTGGTTAAATAAGGCAGAATTTTTTTCATTTGTGCTTCTAGCTGCCAAGGGGGATTAACCACAATCATTCCGCTTGCGGTCATTCCGCGTTGATCAGAATCAGGACGCACCGCCATTTCAATTTGGAGAATTTTGCGAATGCCGGTGTTTTCCAACCCTTTTACAATGCGCTTGGCTTGCTGACGTAACACCACAGGATACCAAATGGCATAAATGCCCGTGGCAAAACGTTTCACGCCTTCTTCAATGGCTTTTACCACCAAATCATAATCTTCTTTTAATTCATAAGGGGGATCGATCAAAATCAGCCCGCGTCTTTCTTTGGGCGGTAAGGTGGCTTTAATTTGCTGAAAACCGTTATCGCGCTTGGTGGTAACATTATCAAATTCTTTGAAATTATTGCGTAATAATGGGAAATCCGCAGGGTGCAGCTCCGTTAATAAGGCACGATCTTGCGGACGCAATAAATGTGCGGCGATCAGCGGTGATCCTGCGTAATATCGTAGCGATTTACCGCCATAATTCAGTTTCTTAATAAGGGCGACATAACGCGATACTTCTTCAGGCATTTCTGTTTG
The DNA here is from genome assembly GCF_011765605.1 of Avibacterium paragallinarum. Lineage (NCBI taxonomy): Bacteria > Pseudomonadati > Pseudomonadota > Gammaproteobacteria > Pasteurellales > Pasteurellaceae > Avibacterium > Avibacterium paragallinarum. The sequence goes on along the minus strand of NZ_CP050316.1, from coordinate 261,218 downwards.
ATCCCACAAACGCCCGATCCCTTCTTTATATTCACCGGTTTTTTCCGCTTCATTGCCGAATAAGCGATAATTCCCCACACCGGCGTGGGTGTCTAAATAATAAAAGCCTTTGTCTTTTTGTTGCAGACTTTCAATAATCAGCATTTGCACAATGTGTTTTAGCACATCGGCAAAGTTGCCCGCGTGGAAGCTATGACGATAACTCAGCATTTTTTTGCCCTTAAAAATTTGATAAAAAAAGACCGCACTTTATTTTTGCGGATTATGATAGTTAAAACGAAGGGCGAACATTCTGGCTCGCCCTGTGTCATCAAAGAACTGCTTGATGACAATTTATTTGGCTAAAATCGCTTGCAAGGCTTGGTAAATAGACTGTGCTTGATTACCTGAAAGCGCATTGCCGTCTTCATCGCTAATCACCACTGCACTTTGTCTGCCTAAATCAGAAAGTTGCATTGCATACTCCCCTTTTTCTAATTCAGGCGAAGCCACGCCAAATCTCGCCCATTCTGTTTTTTCTAATGGACTATATTTTAATTCACGATAGCCACGCCCCGGATTTTCTGACGTGGTTTCAAATCCTACTTGATTTAACGCTCCACGCAAACGCTGCCACGCTTGGTTAAAAGGTGCATTTAACGCTAATGCAGCACGACCGTTTATATCTGTCGTTAATTGCGTTTGAATTGGCGTTACCGCAGTGCTATTTAATTCACTTTGCTGTTTGCGATACGCCGCATTTAACTCACCAATCAGCTGATTTAAACGATCAGACGTATAACGCTGCTTTTGTGCCACTGTTGGGGTAAAAATAATATTATCCTGTTTCATTTGCAGAATTGACACCACCAACGCACTCGCCCCTTGATATTGCACTTGTTCAATCAAATAACGAATTTGCAGATCACCAATATCATCAGCTCGTCCAGTCAAAGTCCAATCAGTTTCAATGCGATTAGATGCCGATTGAAAGCTAATTCCCTGCTCTTTCAATAAACGAGCCACTTGATTAAGATTATAAATTGCTTCTTTGGACACAGGATAAACAATTAAAGAATGTTCTCCATCAAATTGAGCAACCGAATGATGAATCAATGCCATTGGCATACTTGGGGGACGAATATCCACAATTTCATAAGCTTGTTTCTTAAAATTAGGTAACGCATAGGTGCTATCTTGTTTCGGTAAATTTACGCCGCCACTCGCCAATGGAGAAAAAAAGACTTGCTGTTCTGCATATTTTTCAAAATTATCGTTTGCTTGTTGTTTGCTTTCATTGCTGGTAGAACAAGCTGTTAATACCATTAAAATCGGCGTACATAATAACCACTTTTTCATCTATTTATCCTCAAGATTACATAAAACTAATATGACCAACGTTTGATAACTATAGTATTAAAAAGTTTAGGGGCATTGAATGCCTCAATACCCCTCATCACACTTTGGCTAAAATTATAATAACTGAGCAATTTTTAACGCTTCAACCAATTTCGGCTGTGCCGCTTCACTCAAAGTGGTGAGCGGTAAACGCAACACAGGCTCAGGAATTAAACCTAATTTGTAAGATGCCCATTTCACAGGGATTGGGTTAGATTCCACAAACAAATCTTTGTGCAATGCCATTAAACGCTGGTTAATCACTTCCGCTTCATCAAACTTGCCAGCCAAAGCTAAATTACACATTTCAGCCATATCTTTAGCAGCAACATTGTTCGTTACCGAAATCACGCCTTCACCACCCGCTTTCATACTTTCTAAACCCGTGGCATCATCACCGCTTAAAACGATAAAATCCTCCCCAGCTAGCTGTTTAATCTTCGCCACACGGCTTACATCACCCGTAGCTTCTTTAATTCCCACAATATTTTTGATTTTCGATAAACGTGCTACGGTTTCAGGCAACATATCGCTTCCCGTTCTACCAGGAACATTGTATAAAATTTGTGGAATATCCGTGCTTTCTGCAATGGCTTTGAAGTGCTGATACATTCCTTCTTGGGTCGGTTTGTTGTAATAAGGCACAACAGACAAACAGCCCGCAACCCCACTGCCGTTGAGCAATTTCGTCATTGTGATGGCTTCACTGGTCGCATTTGCTCCCGTTCCTGCGATCACGGGAATGCGACCTGCGGCAAACTCAAGGGTCTTTAAGATCGTTTTTACATTTTCTTCAATACTTAATGTCGCGGATTCCCCCGTTGTTCCCACTGACACAATACCGTGCGTGCCAGCATCAATGTGATATTCCACCAATTTCTTTAAGGCATCAAAATCCACTTCACCATATTGATCCATTGGGGTAATCAGGGCGGTGATACTACCGTAAAATAAAGGATTCGTTGCTGACATAAAAGACCTCCGAATTATTTTTGTTATCTTAATTGAGTTTGCTTGATAAAGTTTGTTTAGGATCGCTAAAATAGCCCGACTTTGCAAGTTACTTTTTATCTTTTTTTTCGCAATCACCACATTTTTAAGGAGATTTCTAATGCAAATATTAAAAGCTGGCGATTTTGCACCGCACTTTACTTTACACGATCAAAACGAAAACCCCATTGCCTTAACGGATTTTCAAGGCCAAAAAGTGTTAGTTTATTTTTACCCCAAAGCCCTCACACCGGGTTGCACCACGCAAGCCTGCGGGTTACGCGATAGCAAAGCAGAATTGGAAAAACGCAACGTCGTCATTTTAGGCATTAGCCCCGATAGCCCGAAAAAACTCGCCAATTTTGCCGAGAAAAAAGCCCTGAATTTCACCTTGCTTGCTGATGAAGATCATCAAGTGGCTGAGCAATTTGGCGTTTGGGGAGAAAAAAAATTTATGGGTAAAACCTATGATGGCATTCACCGCATCAGCTTTTTAATTGATGAAACAGGTAAAATTGAAAAAGTATTTGAAAAATTTAAAACGGGTGAACACCATCAAGTAGTGCTGGATTATCTGAACACAAAATAACTCACTTTATATCAAATATGCTAACTATTTTAATTCATCGTTTAACGTAAAAAGTTACCCAACCAACAGTCCTTTCAATACTAATTGAAAGGATTTTCAGTCATCCATTCTATTTTGACTAAATACTAACGTTTATTCCAAAAATCCCCCCTAAATGTGATTGTCATCGACATAATTTTTCACTACAAATCGCATAAAATAGCTAAAAATTTAAGAGAGAGGTTACACTCATCAAACATAATTTTTCTCTTGAACGCAATGGGTAATTAAAAAGCTCACACCGTCTTGTGTTTCCTCTCCCTAAAGTCAGCAGAATCATCTCCTTATTCCTATAATGTCTTTTACGTTTTTAACAATAGTTTCAATTGTTAAACGCTCGTTAAGCACTTGTAAAATAGAATATTTTCATTTTGATCTGGATCACTATTTATTATAGTTATGCAAATTTGTACAAACTCTTCTGTTTTTAAATAGGTATAATTTCCCGTAGAAAAAAATTATTAATTTATAAACTTTAGGAGAAATCATTATGAGTAACGCTGTTGAAAGCACAGTGAGTTCAGCACAAGCTGAAGTGAATGCGTTAGTGGAAAAAGGGCTGGTTGCCTTAGAAAAATTCCGCCAACTGAATCAAGAACAGGTTGATTATATCGTGGCAAAAGCCTCGGTGGCAGCGTTGGATCAGCACGGTGTCTTGGCGATGCACGCTTATGAAGAAACAGGGCGTGGGGTGTTTGAGGACAAAGCCACTAAAAACCTGTTTGCTTGTGAGTATGTGGTGAACAATATGCGGAATTTAAAAACCGTGGGGGTCATCAGTGAGGACGATGTAACAGGCATCACCGAGATTGCCGATCCTGTGGGGGTTATCTGCGGTATCACGCCAACCACCAATCCGACTTCCACCACCATTTTTAAAGCCCTCATCGCACTCAAAACCCGTAACCCAATCATCTTCGCTTTCCACCCTTCCGCTCAACAATCCTCTGCTCACGCTGCCCGTATTGTGTATGAAGCGGCAGTGGCGGCAGGTGCACCCGAAGATTGCGTACAATGGATTGAAACTCCGTCAATGGAAGGCACGTCTGCCTTAATGAAACACCCCGGTATTGCAACCATTTTAGCTACTGGGGGAAATGCAATGGTGGAAGCGGCTTATTCTTGCGGTAAACCTGCTCTAGGCGTGGGGGCGGGCAATGTGCCAGCTTATGTGGAAAAAAGTGCGGATCTACAACAAGCGGTACACGATATTGTGATGTCGAAAGCCTTTGATAACGGAATGATTTGTGCTTCTGAACAAGCGGCGATTGTTGATGAAGAAATCTATGATGATTTTGTTAAAGAAATGAAATCTTACGGTGCTTATCTGGTAAATAAAAAAGAAAAAGCCCTGTTAGAAGAATTTATGTTCGGTGCAAAAGCGAACAGTGCCAACTGCGGTGGGGCAAAACTCAACGCAAATGTGGTGGGCAAACCAGCCCATTGGATCGCTCAACAAGCGGGCTTTGACGTGCCAGAAAAAACCAACATTTTACTTGCTGAATGTAAAGAAGTTGGGCCAAAAGAACCGCTCACTCGCGAAAAACTTTCCCCAGTGCTTGCCCTCCTAAAATCCCATTCTCGTGAAGAGGGCGTTCAATTAGCCGAACAAATGGTGGAGTTTAACGGTCTTGGACATTCCGCCGCCATTCACACCAAAGACGCAGAATTAGCGAAAGAATTTGGTGAACGCGTTAAAGCCATTCGCGTCATTTGGAATTCCCCGTCCACCTTTGGCGGTATTGGCGATGTGTATAACTCTTTCCTCCCTTCTCTCACCCTTGGCTGTGGCTCTTACGGCAAAAACGCCGTAGGCAACAACGTCAGTGCGGTGAATTTACTAAACATTAAACGAGTGGGAAGACGGAGAAATAATATGCAATGGTTCAAAGTGCCTTCAAAAATCTATTTTGAACGGGATTCAATCCAATATTTACAATCAATGAAAGGAATGGAGCGTGTGGTCATCATCACCGACCGCACAATGGTCGATTTAGGCTTTGTGGAAAAAGTGGCAAAACAAATCACTGCACGCGGAAATCACGTTACTTATCAATTATTTGCTGATGTTGAGCCTGATCCAAGTATTGAAACCGTACGCCGTGGGGTAGAATTAATCCGTAGCTATAAACCTGATACCATTATCGCCTTAGGAGGCGGTTCATCAATGGACGCGGCGAAAGTAATGTGGTTATTCTATGAACAGCCTGAAGTGGATTTCCGCGATTTAGTGCAAAAATTTATGGACATTCGCAAACGGGCATTCAAATTCCCACAATTAGGACGCAAAGCACGCTTTATCGGCATTCCGACCACATCGGGAACAGGCTCAGAAGTGACGCCATTTGCCGTGATTACTGAGGGCGACAAAAAATACCCAATCGCCGACTACTCACTCACGCCAACAGTTGCCATTGTTGATCCCGCATTAGTGATGACCGTGCCAGCTCACGTTGCCGCCGATACGGGCTTAGATGTACTTACCCACGCAACAGAAGCCTATGTTTCCGTGCTTGCCAACGACTTCACCGACGGCTTAGCCTTACAAGCCATCAAATTGGTCTTTGAAAACCTCGAGCGTTCAGTGAAAGAGAAAGATCCTGAAGCGCGCGAAAAAATGCACAACGCCTCCACAATGGCAGGAATGGCATTTGCCAACGCCTTCTTAGGAATGAACCACTCTCTCGCGCACAAAATCGGGGGACGCTTCCACACCCCACACGGACGCACCAATGCGATCTTAATGCCACACGTTATCCGCTATAACGGCACGCGACCGCAAAAAGTGTCCACTTGGCCGAAATACAACCACTACAAAGCCGATGTGAAATACCAAGACATCGCCAGAATGCTCGGGCTGCCTTGTGCCACCCCTGAAGAGGGCGTGAAATCGTTCGCCCAAGCCTGCTACGATTTAGCAGCCCGCGTCGGCATTCAAATGTCTTTCAAAGAACAGGGCATCGATGAACAAACGTGGCTTGCGGCTCGCCGTGATATTGCATTACTCGCCTTTGAGGATCAATGCTCCCCAGCCAACCCACGCTTGCCATTAGTGGAAGATATGGAAGTGATCTTAACCAATGCTTATTATGGTTATGATCCCGCTCAATACAAATAAAAAATCACGTTAAAAACCGACCGCACTTTTAAAGTGCGGTCGAACTATAGATAGAATTTTGTCGATGTGTTTACAAAGATAGGCTCTAACTAGTTACTAAAAAAATCAAATTTTCTTTAAATATTATTAGCACTTAAATTAACAAAATAATCGTTAATCTAAAAAAGCATAAATAATGCCGTGATACGATGCGAGCTAATATTATTTTGAAGTCAAACCACTATAAAGTTTCCTTTTTTCTTTATCAAATAACTTAAAAGATGATACATCTTTAACACGCTTTCCTTTCTTCTATCAATAAAATGCTAGTAAATTCTTAGCTATCGCTAAATTGATGAGGATTTCATATAAATCTTCGATCCGAAGAATATATAAATATAACCACTATGACTAACTAATAGATTACATCCACGCATTATTGCGAATAATCCCAACTGCAATGCCTTCAATTTCAAAATTCACGGGTTGAGAAAGATCGACAATAATAGGCTCAAACTCTTCATTTTCCGCATGTAAATAAACTATAGCACCTTTACGCTCAAGGCGTTTTACCGTAACCTCATCTTCAATTCTCGCCACAATCACTTGCCCATTACGAACATCTTTTGTGCTGTGAACGGCTAATAAATCTCCGTCTAAAATGCCGATATCTTTCATCGATTGTCCATAAACCTTCAGTAAAAAATCTGCTTGAGGCTTAAACATATTAGCATCAATTTTATAAGTACCTTCAATATGCTGCTCAGCTAAAATAGGTTCACCAGCTGCAACGCGTCCAACTAACGGCAACCCATCTAACTCTTCTTCATCTTCTTCATTCACTAGCAATCGAATACCTCGCGATGCTCCAGCAATAATTTCAATGACTCCTTTTCTTGCAAGAGCTTTGAGATGTTCTTCAGCGGCATTAGGTGAACGAAACCCAAGCTCTCTAGAAATTTCTGCTCGTGTTGGCGGCATCCCTGTTTGTTCTAAGTGTCGTTTCAGTAGATCATAGACTTGCTGCTGACGGGCGGTAAGGGCTTTCATCATACTCATAGCATCCTCCTGTTTTTATATACATAATCACTGTTATTATATACATAAAAGAATTTGTTGCAATATTCTTAGTGCTTTTTGATCTTTTTTACTGAATTTTAATAAAATTTGAATATGAAAAGGAAAAACGATATCAAATTTTTATGTTAAAATACCGCTCACTTTTGTACTAATTAATTTAATTATGGAATTTGTATGACAAGTGTGCTTAATTTATATAGAAAATTATTAGAATTCCCTCTATCTATTTTAGTAAAAAATAATCCAATTCCTCACAATCCTATAGAAGAGCTGGCTCTTAATATTGCTCAACCTGTCGTATATGTATTGCCTTATACTTCGCAAACAGATTTAGTGATTTTTCGGAAAAATTGTTTAAATGTAGGTTTGCCTGATCCATTTGAAAAAAATGTAATTGGAAACCTCACATTGCCGCGTTTTGTTTTCTTAGATGAAGGAAGACGTTTTTTTAAATCTAAAGGAGCTAAGAAAGAGACGATTGCTATTTTTAATAAATATTTAGAATTACACCGCACTTTAGTTGATCTTGATGTGCAAATTATTCCTGTTTCCGTATTATGGGGGCGCTCTCCAGGACACGAAAATAAATCTAGCCTACCTAATTTACGTTTATTAAATGGAGTTCAGAAGTTTGCTGCTGCAATTTGGTTTGGTCGTGATACTTTTGTGCGTTTTTCACAAGCTGTTTCTTTACGTTATATGGTTGAAGAACATGGTTCAGATGAAAAAATTGCGGCAAAATTAGCTCGTGTTGCAAAAATCCATTTCTCTAAACAGCGTATTTCTGCTACAGGTCCAAGATTACCTAATCGCCAAGCTATGTTTAATAAATTATTGCAGTTACCAACTATTTTAAAAGCAATTGAAGATGAGGCAAAAAGTAAGAAAATTCCATTAGAAAAAGCACACAAAGAGGCTTATAAAATTTTAGATGAAATTGCAGCAAACGTGAGCTATGAAGGATTAAGAATGGCGGATCGGTTCTTACGCTGGTTATGGAATAAGCTTTATCAAGGTATTGATGTGCAACATGCTGATCGTGTGCGTAAACTTGCACTTGAAGGCCACGAAATCGTTTATGTACCTTGTCACCGCAGTCATATTGACTATTTATTGCTTTCTTACGTACTTTATCATCAAGGCTTGGTAACACCACATATTGCGGCAGGAATTAATTTGAACTTTTGGCCAGTTGGTGCGATGTTCCGCAGAGGCGGAGCCTTTTTTATCCGCCGTACATTTAAAGGTAATCGCCTTTATTCAACGATTTTTCGGGAATATTTAGCAGAATTATTCCATCGCGGTTATTCTGTAGAGTACTTTATTGAAGGAGGCCGATCTCGCACAGGGCGTTTGCTTGCCCCAAAAACGGGAATGATGTCAATGACGTTACAGGCATTACAGCGACAAACCCGCCCAATTTCAGTCGTCCCCGTGTATGTTGGCTATGAACACGTTTTAGAAGTGGATACTTATGCTAAAGAATTACGCGGAGCAGCCAAAGAAAAAGAAAATGCCGGCTTAGTATTGCGTGTTATCAAAAAATTACGCAATTTAGGAAAAGGCTATGTAAATTTTGGCGAACCTATCATTCTAAGTAATTATCTGAATACGAATTTTCCTGAATGGAAAGAAACTCATTCTGAAGATGACCGAACTCAGTGGTTTAATAAAGCCGTAGATGCAGTATCTAACCAAGTAATGGTAAATATTAATAATGCAGCTGCGGTAAATGCAATGAATTTAACGGGAATGGCATTACTATCTTCCCGCCAACGGGCATTAACGCGTAAACAGTTATTAGAGCAATTAGCTAGTTATCAGCAATTTTTGCAAAATGTCCCTTATTCTGCAGATATCATTATCCCCTCAGAAACACCTGAAGAGATGTTAGAACATGTATTAACTTTAGATCGTGTTGGTGTACTTATTGAGAAAGATAACTTTGGTGAAATTGTCCGCTTAGAACGCAACTCTGCTGTATTAATGACTTATTATCGCAATAATATTCAGCATTTATTTGTGCTTCCTTCTTTAGTCACAAGTATCGTATTACATTACGGTGCAATTCAAAAAGATCTGGTTTTAAAAGCTGTTGGAAAAATTTACCCTTTTCTACGTGACGAATTATTTTTACATTTCAGTAATGATGAATTAAAAGAACGTGTAGAAAATATTATCCGAGAATTGCAACGGCAAAAGATTATTCAATGTAATGAAAGTATCTTGTCAATTTATAAACCTCAAGTTAGAATGCTACAACTTTGGTCAGCTGGTGTAAGAGAAATCTTACAACGTTACTATATTACAGTAAATATTTTACAAAATGATCCTGCCATTTCTCGAGCCACATTGGAGAAAGAAAGCCAATCTGTCGCTCAACGTTTATCTGTATTGCATGGAATTAATGCACCAGAATTTTTTGATAAAGCTGTATTTTCAGCATTTATTGGAAGCTTAAAGGAAAATAACTATTTTGACGAGAATCATCAAGTCAATCTATCTTTACTAGATGATTTAAGCCAAATTCTCTGTCAGCTCATATCTGCTGAAGTCGGACTTACGATTAGGAGTGCGGTCGAAAAAATAAAAGATGCAAAATACTCTTGATTGATTTAATGAAAAGCCTTATTAATTTAATAAATTCGCTTAGCATCTAGAATGAAAAATGCGGTAGAAAACTACCGCACTATTAAAAATGATTAATTAGAACTCGTAGCGAAGTCCAATTTTTGCACCGTATTGGTTAACGTTAGTATCTTCCCATCCACCTAAACGGTTATATTCTATGCCTGCATTTAATGCAAGGTTTTTATCAAGACTATAAGAGAATCCAGTTAAAATACCATAACCAAATTTAGTTTGTTTTCTTCGTTCTACTCCACTTGAATCAGAATTATCGATATGAACAATATTGCTCGCTAAACGTACACCTACATAAGGTTTTTATAAGAAACTCCACATCAATATAGCAAGAAGTTGCGGTGAAAGTATTCGTAAAAACATTACTAGTGGGTATACAGTAGCATAGGATAATGCGGCAATTCCACTATCTTCTTTAATCGCATTTGCAAAAGCAAGTGCAGGCGGATCCGTCATAGATCCTGCTAGTAAACCGCATAAGGAAAGATAATTAAGTTTTAGATACCAACGAGCCAATACCCCTACGACCATTAATGGGAAAAGCGTAATGATAATCCCATAGCCCATCCATTCTAATCCTGAACCATTGACAAGCGTATCTACAAAATTTCCACCTGATTTTAATCCAACAACAGCTAAAAATAATACAATACCAATTTCACGAAGTGCCAAGTTCGCACTTGGTGGCATAAACCAATATAGTTTTCCGATACTTCCTATTCTTGCCAAAATTAGTGCAACGACTAGAGGTCCACCTGCCAAACCAAGTTTTAAAGCAACCGAAAGTCCTGGAATATAGAAAGGAATGGAACCTACTAACACACCTAATCCAATGCCAATAAACACTGGGAGCATTTGTACTTGTTGCAATTTTTGCTGTGCATTACCAATTAAATTGATCGCGTTGTCAATCATATCTGTACGCCCTACAACATGTAGAACATCCCCAAATTGCAACGTACTGTTCGCTGTCGGCACAAGTTCAACTCCCGCTCGATTTAAACGAGAAATCACGACGCCATACTTTTGATGAATTCCAAGAGATTTGATTTTTTTACCTAGTACTTTTTCATTGGTTACTACAATACGTTCAGAACGAAGATCGCCCGTTAATGTTGAACGCGGCACATCAACCTCTTCACCAATCACGAGTTGCATCTTTTGTAGGGTGTGACTATCACCAACAAGGTGTAATAAATCATCAAGGAAAATTTTCGTATCTGCGTTTGGTACGCTCACATTTTCACCACGTTTCAAACGTGAACAAACAACGTCTTTACTCTCGAATCCTGGAATTTCAATCAAACCCAATCCATTGAGATTTTGGTTGGTAACACGAATATTCATTGAACGTAGACTTTCTTTATCTTGTCCACTTTCTCGTTGGAAATTGGTTGCTTCTTCGTCTACTTTTATTTTAAAAAATAACCGCACTAACCACATTGTGAGTAGAATACCGCAGATTCCAAAAGGATATGCCATTGCATATGCCATTCCCATATTACCTGTGGCGTGATTCATTCCCAGTTCAGAAAGAATTTGTTGTCCAGCACCTAAAGAAGGGGTATTGGTTACGGCACCAGAATAAACACCAAGAATAATATCAAGTGGCACACCAGCAATTTTATAAAGCACTACGACACAAGCTGCACCAAGCAATACAATCAACACGGCTAAGCCATTGAGCTTTAATCCAGATTCTCGTAATGAAGCAAAAAAACCTGGTCCAACTTGAATCCCAATGGTATATACAAATAAGATCAAGCCAAATTCTTGAATAAAATGTAAAGTATGGGAATCCAAATGTACGCCATATTGGTTTGTAAAGTGAGCAACAATAATCCCTCCAAATAATACACCGCCAATACCTAGCCCTACACCACGGATTTTAAAATGTCCTATCCATAATCCCACCACTGCGACCAGTGCTAAGATACTGATAGTAATCGCAATATCATTCATAACAACCTCAAAAACTAGATTCTACTAGAAAATTATAACAACCTATCGATAGAAAGAATAAATTAAGATTGAAAAATGTAATCTACATCACATTTTTCTTGCGAGATGGATAATTTTCTTTAACAATATTCGAACAAATTCTTAATTCTAATATCTAATATTTTTTATTCATTACAAAATTTACGATAGATAAAATAATTTTTAATAGGAATAATTATGAACTGGTCAGAAGAAGTTCTTACTTCGTTGATATGGGTAGCTAAAACCCTAATTATAACAAGTCTCGTATTTTCACTCATCTTAGCAATACTCACTAAAATAACTCGATGGGGACGGCAATTTTGGCTTTTAGCTCGAGATTATCTTTCACCTAAACAAAGTTTGAAACCCTTATGCTACTTTTGGGTGATCATTTTCTTTAACTTAATTTCTGTGCGTTTGGATATTCTGTTTTCTGAATGGTATAACGCAATGTACAGTGCTTTACAAGATATGAATGAAAAAATATTTTGGCAACAAATGCTTTTATTCTCTTTTCTTGCAAGTATTCACGTTTTAAATATTCTGCTCACTTATTATTTATCTCAACGATTCAAAATTCAATGGCGTATTTGGTTAAACCAATGTTATTTAGAAAAATGGCTATCAAACCAAGCTTATTACAAAACGCAACATAGCTTGACCCAAATAGATAATCCCGATCAACGTATTCAACAAGATATTGAATCCTATATTGAAAGATCACTTAGTTTAGCTACAGGTGTCATTTCTTCAACAGTATCCCTTATTGCATTTACAGCAATTTTATGGAATTTGTCCGGACCAATGAATGTTGCAGGATATGAAATTCCTCATATGATGGTATTTCTTGTTTTCATTTATGTTTTCTTCACAAGCCTTATTGCTTTTAAAATAGGCTCACCTTTAATTAAACTTAATTTTATCAATGAAAAATTGAATGCTAACTATCGCTATTCTCTTATTCGGCTCAAGGAATATGCAGAAAGTATTGCCTTTTATCGTGGAGAAAAAGTAGAGTTACATCTACTAAATACCCAATTTCATAAGATAATTACAAATATTTGGCAACTGATTTATCGAACATTAAAGTTATCAGGTTTTAATTTAACAGTTTCACAGGTTTCGGTAATTTTTCCTTTTTTAATTCAAGCTGTCCGTTATTTTAATCAACAAATTAAATTAGGAGATCTAATTCAAACAGCCCAAGCATTTGGTAAAGTGCAATCATCATTATCATTTTATCGTAATTCTTATGATGATTTTGCAGCTTATCGAGCAGTACTCGATCGTTTAACAGGTTTTCATACGGCTATTAATACAACCATTCAACAATCACAAATACAAGATAGCGATGGAGAAATTATCTTTCATAATTTAACAATTAAAAGACCTGATAATAAAACGCTTATTTCTGATTTAAATTTCACATTACCTTTAGGAGAAAGTTTATTAATTCAGGGACGTTCTGGTGTAGGAAAAACAACATTATTACGCACAATAGCCGGATTATGGCCCTATTCAGAGGGCGATATTATTTGTCCACAAAAAGCATTATTTCTTTCACAGAAGCCTTATTTACCACAAGGAAAACTCATTGATGCGATATATTATCCTGAAAAAATCAACGATTCACAGGATATGACCCCAATTATAGAAATTATGCATAAAGTCAATTTAGGACATCTTGTCAATAGACTGAAAGAAGAAAATGATTGGACTCAAATACTTTCTTTAGGCGAGCAACAACGTTTAGCATTTGCTCGATTATTATTACATAAGCCACGAGTCGCCTTTCTTGATGAAGCCACCGCAAGTATGGACGAAGGCTTAGAAGAAGCAATGTATTATTTACTAAAAACATCACTTCCTAGCACAACAATCATTAGTGTAGGTCACCGATCTACTTTAATGAACCATCATCATCTTCACTTAAAAATTAATGATGACACACACTGGGAGTTAATAGTAAACGAATATGATTAAATTCAAAATAAAGCGTTAATTCAAAGAGAGTATAAATAATACCGTTGGTATAACATCGTATTCGCTTGGAATAAAATGACTATATGTAGATATGAGCCTGAAAAGAATCAGGCTCTATCATCAAATAAATATCTAGATATGTGACCTTTCACTTATTTACAAAATTTTAATAACGAACAGAATAAACCTTAAATTTATTGGTTTTAGCTAACACTTGGTGAGAAGCAAAATATTGATCGAGCAAATCGGCGTAAGGCAAAAATGCGTTCGCAACAATGCGTAATTCTCCCCCTGTATTTAAATGCCATTTTGCTTGCTGAATAAGTTCTGACACCGCACGATAAGCGGTATCCACACCATCATGAAAAGGGGGATTGGAAACAATCAAATCAAATTTGCCCTCAATTTTTGAAAATACATCACTCGCCAGCACTTTACCTTCAAGCTGATTTTCTGCAAGGGTTCGTTGTGCTGAAGCGATAGCTAGAGCGTGAATATCCGTCATAGTAAGATCCACATTCGGATTATGTCGCTTAATATAGCTACCAATGACACCAACGCCACAGCCTAGATCTAACACGCGTCCTTTAATTGGATGATTTAAAGTGGAAAGTAATAACGCGGTTCCCACATCAAGTTCGGCTGCACTAAATACACCAGGCAGACTAAATATGGTTAAATCCCCTAATTGAGTATGTCGATAAGATCTCCAAGCTTGAGCGAAATCAAAGTGCGGTACTTTTTTTAAGCAAAAATGATATAGCCCACAACGCCTTGCACTGTCAATTTTGCCAATTTCACCAAAAGAGGAAAGTATTTTTTCCGCAGAACGCACGCCACTGCGGTTTTCGCCAATAATTAGCACCTCTTGCTCAGGCTCGCATTTAGACAAAAGTTGCATTAATTGCAGCAGGCTTTCTTGTTTGTTTTTTGTCCAATAATAAACAATGAGATTGGCATTCGGAGTAAAATCAACACAAAAATCTACCGCACTTTGATTTTCTGCATAATCAAAATACCATGACCAATAATGTATTGATTTTGCTTTATTTTGCAGTTGCTGTGGAAAAGCATCGCACAATGCTCCTGTAAATAATATATGTCTATTTTCAAATAAAGAAAGATGACGCTCAAGCACTTGGCTTTCTGGTGAAATCACGGTTTTGCCCTATTCATAAAAAAATAAATAAACCCTGCTTTTGTACTGGCAGGAATGAAATTGCTGAATTCTATAATTCTCCGCCAAGCAAAACAACAATCTCTTTGCTTACAAAGAAAAATTTCTCTCAATACCTTATCTTATCGTTTATTAAATTTGATATTTTCGCTTATCCCCAATATCAAAATGCAATGGCATTCGCCATTTTTGGATCGCTAATAATGCAAAAAGTAACGCTGAGATCACGGATAATCCATTGAAAAATAGCACGTAATTAAACCTATCTGCAAACCACAGCAATGCGAGAAAAATGGGTTGAAAATTTAGCCCAATGATACGGAAACAAAAATATTCTTTAAATGCCAAACCACCAAGAGTAACCAACGCTCCTCCTAAAGCCAGCTGTGGCATTCCATACAAATGACATAACAAGGCAACCCATGTCGCAAATTGCAAGACAAACCTAAAATTTTTCAAATAAATATGCAATGATGAGGCACAGCATAACGCTGCAGTAAGCAACCCTAAATAAGCAATAGCGGGATAATAAGGTAAAAGAGCCGTCATTATTGCTGCAAGTACAAAACCACAACGATAAATGATTACGGTAAGGTAATCGCACCAATCCATTGGGGATTGAATATGTGGATCAGCCATTATCATACTCCTTGTTTACGGTACTGATTAGGTGAAATACCATAATATTGTTTGAACACACGACTAAAATAGGCTTCAGACTGGTAGCCAATGTCTAAAGCAATAGTAAGTATATTTTTCTGTGTTGTTTTCAATAACATTGAGGCTCGTTGCATTCTCACTTGAGTAAGAAATTTGCCCGGAGCGATCCCCATTTTCTTCTGAAAAACACGGATAAAATTGGCTCGCGACATATTCGCCATTTCAGCTAAATTTTCCATATTCCAATTTTGCTCGGGATTCTGTAAAACCTCGCGTACAACTGCCGATAAGCGTTTATCTTGTAATGCTGCAAGCAAGCCCATCTCACTTTCGTGTTTTACAATATAATGACGCAAAATGTAAGCAAATAGCACAGATGAAAGCGAATTAATAATCGATCTTCCTGCCGATTGTTGACCTTCAGCTTCAAAACGAAAAAGTTCCACAAGTTGCTCAATCGGTGTTTGATACATTGATAAATGCAAAATATGCGGCAAAATTTTGAATAAAATGGATTGTTTATCGTAATAAAATACACCGCAAAACATCTCAAAATCACTTTTTTCTAAACCATTAGTGGCTAGCTGAAATAGCCCAATTTCACTTTTTTCAATCGTACTTTGTGTGATTTCTGCAAATTTTCGACTTTGAATATAATGCAAATCCCCTTCAGGTAAAAAGAAAATATCTCCCGCTTTAAGAAAAATTTTTTGCTTATTAACAATAATTTCACACTCACCACGAACAATAATATGAAAAATACCCATATTTTGGGCCGCACTTGGCTGTAGGGTTCGCCAATTTCCTTGAAATAGGCAATGTGTGTGAATTTCTCCTTGAATTTGAGCCAATTCAATGAGGTGATCTAAAATATCCAACGGCTTTCTCCTTACTACAGGCAATCATCATAAAGCATTTTGTTAGATTTTTTAACTAAAACTTGAGATGATCCTACCAGACATATCGAACAATTCATCTCATAATAATACGGACTATAATCGTTTAAGTTAAAAATGAAACGACCATAAATAGCTATCATTTAATTAAATAGGAGTTAAACTATGTTTAAAGACTGGAAACAAGAAAAAAGCCATGTTAAACAATCTTTTGGTGAATTAGGTAAAAAATATCCAAAAATGTTGCAGGCATATGGAGCATTATCAAGTGCAATGGAAGCATCCGCATTAGATGCAAAAACGCGTGAGCTTATTGCTCTTGCTGTTGCGGTAACCACACGTTGTGAAAGCTGCATTGCCGTTCATGCTGATGAAGCAGTCAAAGCGGGAGCGACGGAAGAAGAAGTAGCCGCCGCCTTAGCCACTGCCATCGCCCTAAATGCTGGGGCTGCTTATACTTACTCTTTAAGAGCGTTAGAAGCATTTAAGGTAAATGAATAGTTGTAGGAAACAGTAGCAAATAAGTGAGCTATTATGTTAGTTAGCTTATTAATGTATAATTCACCTATTGCTTATTAAGTTAAATATTAAATCGCTAACCTATAAACTTTCCATATACACGAAGTTAGCGATTTAAAGCATATTAACGAATTCCATTACTCATCAGCATCGTGGTGCGTGAGTTTTAAACACTCAAAATAGCTTTTTGTTTCCTCAATAATGACCTTACGCAAGCCGATTAATGCAATGAGATTTGGGAATGCCATTAGTCCATTTACGATGTCGGCTAAGATCCAAATGGTGTCGAGTTGGATAAATGCCCCGCAAGCAACGAGTAAGATGAAGATAAAGCGGTAAAGTTTCACGCCTTTTACGCCTGCGAGATAAACGAAGCAGCGTTCGCCGTAATAGCACCAGCCTAAGATCGTGGTGAACGCGAAAAAGAGTAAGCCGATAGTAACGATTGTTCCGCCTGCCACGGTGCCTAGTCCTTCAGAAAAGGCGAGATTGGTTACCGCTGCCCCCGCTTGTGGAGATTGCCACGCCCCAGTTAGCACAATCACGATACCGGTCATTGTACATACAATTAGGGTGTCTAAAAATGTTCCCGTCATTGAGATTAAACCTTGCCGTACGGGTTCTTTCGTTTGTGCGGCGGCGGCGGCAATGGGGGCACTACCTAACCCTGATTCATTGGAAAAAATCCCCCGTGCTACACCTGATTGAATAGCTTTCATCACAGTATATCCCAATGCTCCCCCCAAAGCAGACTGCGGATTAAAAGCACTTTCTACAATTAAACTGATTGCAGTGGGAACGTGTTTCCAATTTAAGATGATGATCACAATCGAAGTCAGCACATAAAGCATCGCCATAAACGGCACGACAATCGCAGCGACAGCAGAAATCCGTTTAATACCGCCAAGAATAATCGAAGCCACAAGTAGCGTGATGATAGGTGCCATTATTTCCACAGGAATATGGAAAGTATCTTGCATCGCGTGCGTGATGGCTTGCACTTGGGGGAATGTGCCAATGCCGAAAAAGCCAACTAAGATCCCGCAAACAGCAAAAAATTTCGCCAGCCATTTGATCCCTAAGCCTCGTTCAATATAGTACATCGGCCCACCCGCGATAAAACCGCGTTTATCCACAATGCGATATTTGACCGCAAGCAAACATTCGGCATATTTGGTTGCCATTCCAAGCAAGGCGACTAACCACATCCAAAAAATCGCCCCTGGCCCTCCCGCTTGCACGGCGGTGGCAACGCCGACAATATTCCCCGTGCCAATGGTGGCAGCAAGAGCGGTACTCAATGCGGCAAAGGCGGAAACATCACCTTTTCCTTTTTGTGCCCCTTTTTCTTTTTTGAATAAATAGGTGAGTGCTCTAGGTAATTGAAAAATTTGAATAAATCCAAGCCTGAAAGTGAAATACAGCCCCGTTCCTGATAATAAAATTAATAACGGCGGGCCCCAAATAAATGAATTAATTGATGATAAAAATGCGGTCATTGAATATTCCTCGTAAAAAATCTGGGTTTACAAGGAGGCGAAAAGAGTGGGTGAAATCGCGTTGGTTGAGTTTAACATCACAGGGCTGCTCGCCTTGTCTTTAAACCTAAACGATTAAGCAATAAAAAACACGAAATACATCGTGCATTTCACCGAAAATAATCTCTTGCCCCTGTCCTTTTGCCTGAGCGTTTGAAAAACGGTGAAATTTCACACCGCTCTTTTGCGCCTTCGGCGTCCATTCTGCGTTAATCGCGATGGCTCTCTCCAAGGGTTCGTCCAGTAACAGTCCTCGCTAACTTAATAGCACCTGAAAGATTTTACCTCGTCGGTGCAGGGTTAATTCCCTACTCTCCAGCTACCTTCATCCGAACATACTTTTGTAAAAAAGTGCGGTGGATTTTAGCAAGATAATTTTAATTTCTCAATCATCTTCACGAAGAAAATGACATATTTCAATACTACGCTTTGATGTGGTTATTTCAGCTCACGTTGCCATTTTTTGGCGATATAACTGCAAGTTGGTTCTAAGATTAATTGCTTTTCTCGCACAAACTTCACCAATGCTTGATAGAGTTTATCCGCCACGCCCTGACCGCGTAATGCTTCTGAAACATAGGTATGATTGGCATTAATGCGATGTTCATCAATGAAATAATAAGTAAGCTCTGCCACTTTTTGCCCTTGTTCATCAAGGATAAAAAACTCGCCATCTTGTTGATTTTGTTGGTGTTGTATCCGCATTCTGCTTCCATTAGCCTCGCCAATCATCGCCAAAATGTTCATTCGTAGCAAAATCTGCGGTTTCGCACGGAATGGCTTTTTCTTCGGCTGCCCATTCGCCTAAATCAATCAGTTGGCAACGTTTACTACAAAACGGGCGATATGGGTTTGCTTCCACCCAAGCCACCGCCTTTTTGCATTGTGGGCAAGGTACTTCAAAAATCTCTTTTGTCATTGGTATCCTTCTTTTTTTCGCGAACTGTAAGTAATGTTGATGCAATTCTAACACTTTCTTTTTTAACGCAGGAAGATTTTGCGGTAATTCGGGTTCGTTATCCACCACATCATCAGCCATCGCTAAACGTTGCTCACGACTGACTTGGGCTGCCATAATATTTTTTATCAGTTGAATGTCGCTGTGATCCCGCAAGCTGGCTCGATGCAACTGCGTTTCGGGCAAGACATCGATCACCAAAACACGATCGCAAAACTCCGTAAGCTGATTTTCAATTAATAACGGCACAACCCACAGCACATAAGGGGCTTGCGATTGTGCTAATCGAGTGAGCATTTCTTTACGAATTGCAGGGTGAAGCAGATCGTTAAGCCATTGTTTTTCTTGTTCATTACCGAAAACAATTTGGCGTAACGCGGAACGATTTAACTCGCCAGAATCTTGTAAAACCTGTGTGCCAAAATGCTCAACAATTTGAGCAAGCAATGGCGAGCCTTGTGCAACAACCTCCCTTGCAACCACATCGGCATCAATAATCTCCGCCCCCAGTTCCGCGAAAAGATCTACGATCGTGCTTTTACCACTACCGATCCCACCTGTTATCCCAACAATATAGCTCATTTTTTCTCCCGATTTATTGCGTTATTCGCGATCATACGCACTCTATTTTTACGAAGCAATATAAAATAGTCAGTGCTTCGCCTTGCTGTACGATTTATACTATCGGCGGATCAAAGCCTTGTCTTATTTTGAGCTGAAGCAACTACCACCACACAAGCGTTAAAGCGGAAAGAATAAGAAACGGGGCAAAGGGGATTTCGGGGGTAGCGTTGTGGTGTGATTTTTTAACGAGGCGTTGCTTGATCAAATAAAAAACAATGCCGTAAAGGCTAGCTAAAAAAACAAAGTGCGGTAGTTTTTCAAGCTGAATTTCTGCCCCGAGAGCCAGCACTAACCAGCAATCGCCCTCGCCGAGCATTTCTTTTTTTAATCCCCATCGGCAAAGGGCATACAGCCCATAAAAAATCACGAAAATACTGACCGCACTAATCACGCACTGTTCCAAGCCGAAAGGCAAAATTTGCCAGTACGCACTAAGCAATCCCCACAAGAAAAGCCAAACACACAGCAAGGGGGAAATAAGCCGATAAAGCCCGTCAATTAAGCCAATAAAAATCAAAGCACCCAGCCAACACGCCCACCATAACGCAACCCAAATGTTAGCATTGAGCTGGACGCACAGGGCAAATAAACCACCAATCGCAAAAAAGTAGTGCCAGAAATGACCGCACTTTTTCTTTGTTAATGTTGTTTGTGGCATTGCGGTTTCTTGCGGGGTGAAAAGCTGGCAATAATCGTTCCATACAGTAAACGAAAGCCGTGCGGTAAAGGTTGAAACGGCATAAAAAATGCCTGCACCGACCAAACCGCCGAAGAAAAAACTGGCTAGTTCCTTCATTGGATCATTGCTCCGATATTAAAAATAGGGAGGTACATTCCGAGCAGCACCGCACCAATCAATCCGCCAATAATTAGCATCAACATCGGCTCTAATAATTGGGATAACAGATCCACTTGGTGATCAAGATCTTGTTGATATTTCTCCGAAATATGCTGCAACATTTGAGCCACTTGACCACTTTCCTCACCAATTTTTAACATTTGCTGAGCTTCAAGTGGAAAAAAATCGCTAGAAACGCTATCAGATAAGCTATATCCTAAATTAAGCCAATACAATGCTGTTTCTATGGCTTGGTTCAAAAATTGATCGCCCACATAACTTTTTTGGATCTGCCAGCTAGCTTGTTTAGGTAAAAAAGACTGTAAAGCAATATTTAATGGCACTTTAGCATACAACATTAAAGATAAGGTCCCGCTAAAATTAATGAGACGAGAGAGTTTTGTTATTTTTCCTAATATAGGAGAATAAAAAATACACTGATTCTTTAATCGCACAAGACGCTGAGAATGTTTCAAACGTATACGAATAAAAATAACACATAAAACGACCAATAAAATACTGTGTAGCAAATAAGTTTGTAGTAACTCTGATAATGCAATTAAAAAGACAGTAAAAGAAGGCAACTGGCTATGATTAGCCTCGTACATCTCAGCAAATTGTGGCACAACAAAAACTAATAAAAGAATGGTTAAAATTGAAGAAATACAAAACACAACTATAGGGTAAAGTAAGATTTTCTGGACTTTTCTTTTCAACTTTAATGAGCGTTGTCGGTATTGTGCAATATTGTGGCAAACTTGAGGAAGTGATGCCGTCATTTCGCCAACTTTTAAAAGTTGCAACTCTTGTTGAGAAAAATATTTACCTTGTTTTTCTATTGACTGAGAAAAGCTTAATCCACTATCTAATGCAGAAATAATTTCACTAATCCAGATATTTAATTGAATAATTGTACAATCTCGCTGTAACAACAATAAACTTTGTTTAAGCGGAAGAGACGCTTTCAATAATAGAGCCAATTGATTTATGAATTCATAAAGCTCATTTAATTTTGGTTTACGCGAAAATTGCCAGTTGCGTTGTAGCTTAATATTTTGTAGTTTTCGATTAAATAAGAGCGTTTTAGCTATATCTTCATTTTTGGCGACAATCATTCCTTGCTGTTTTTGTTGCAATTGATTAACTGCTTTCCATTTAAATAATTTCATCTTTGATTTCTTCATATGGCACTTCAAGCATAAAATAACAAAATCTTTCATCTATTTTATAAAAATAGTACCAAAAAAAATCACCGCACTTTATTTTTTACGATCCACATCTCAATAATAAAATTTAAGAAAGAAAATGATGTAATATTTTGTTACCTTACTAAATTTTTATTTTATAAATAGAGTTTTACTTCAAAATTCCGTCAAATAAATTATCAAAACTATTACCCTTTTTAGCAAAAACAGTAAAAGTTCGATCTTCCTCACAAATTTTATTGAAGAATTAATAAAAACTGTGATCTCTATCACATTATTTTGGAGTATTTTAGTTTAGAATGCTCGCCGAATTTATATCGTTGCAATCACTTAACTTAAAGGAGTCCTTATGGCTATTGCGATCATCATAGCAACACACGGGGTGGCAGCAGAACAACTGCTCAAAACCACGGAGATGCTGATTGGTGAACAAGAAAATGTCGCCACAATTGATTTCGTTCCCGGCGAAAATGCTGAAACGATTATGGCGAAATATCAGGAAAAACTGAGTACAACGCTTTCCCATTGCGATGAAGTGCTTTTCCTTGTGGATACTTGGGGTGGCAGTCCATTTAATGCGGCAAACCGTGTATCTGAAGGCAAAGACAATATGGACATTGTTACGGGCGTGAATGTGCCAATGTTGGTGGAAACCTTTATGGCTCGCGATGATGGCCCAAGTTTGCAAGAACTCGTGGCAATCGCGTTAGAAACAGGGCGTACGGGGGTTCGTGCGTTGAGATATGTGGAAGAAGAGCCTGAACAAGCAGCTCCAGCTCCACAACCTCAAACCGCACAACAAGCCCAGCCTGCAGTGGTAACACCAAATAAAGAGGGACATCTTACCATTGGTTTAGCCCGTATTGATGATCGTTTAATTCACGGTCAGGTAGCAACGCGCTGGACAAAAGAAAGCAAAGTTTCTCGCATTGTGGTAGTGAATGACGATGTGGCGAAAGATAGCGTGCGTTCGACAATGCTGAAAAGCGTTGCGCCACCGGGAGTAACCGCACACGTTGTGGGCGTAGATAAAATGATCCGCGTTTATAACAACCCTGAATATGCGGGCGAGCGTATGATGTTGTTATTCACCAATCCAACAGACGTGTTAAAACTGCTAGAAGCTGGCGTTGATATGAAATCCATCAACATTGGTGGTATGGCTTATAAAGATGGTAAGAAAATGATTACCAGTGCGGTATCTGTTGATGATAAAGACATTGACGCATTCAAAGCCATTGATGCAATGGGCGTGGAGCTTGATGTGCGTAAAGTATCAAATGATAGCCGTCAATATATGATGGATTTATTGAAGAAAAACAATCTTGTGTAAAGGATGAATATTATGGAAATTTCAACGCTACAAATTATTCTTGTATTTATCGTTGCCTGTATTTCAGGTATGGGATCGATCCTTGATGAATTTCAAACTCACCGTCCGCTTATCGCTTGTACCCTTGTGGGCTTAGTGTTAGGCGATATTAAAACAGGGATTATTGTAGGTGGTTCATTAGAATTACTTGCTCTTGGCTGGATGAACATTGGTGCGGCACTTGCGCCTGATGCGGCATTAGCTTCTGTGGTTTCAACCATTCTTGTCATTGTGGGTGGTCAAGAAATCACTACGGCGATCGCATTAGCCATTCCACTTGCCGCGGCAGGTCAGGTTTTAACCTATGTGGTGCGTGCAATTACCGTGGGTTTCCAACACGCCGCAGACCGTGCCATTGAAGATGGTAACTTGAACCGCTTAGACTGGATTCACTGCAGTGCCTTGATTTTACAAGCAATGCGTATTGCAATCCCAGCGTTAATCGTGGCTTTAACCGCAGGTACAGACGCTGTGCAAGCAATGTTAAATGCAATTCCGCCAGTTGTTACAACAGGCTTAAAAATTGCCGGTGGAATTATTGCCGTTGTGGGTTACGCAATGGTGATCAATATGATGCGCGCAGGCCACTTAATGCCATTTTTCTACGCAGGCTTTGTGATTGCCGCCTTTACTGATTTCAACCTTGTTGCCTTAGGTGTGCTAGGTGCAATTATGGCAGCACTTTATATCCAACTTCACCCAAAATACAACCAAAGTAAACAAGTGGTGCAAGTGGTTTCAAATGGCAACAATGATCTTGATAACAGATTAGATTAATGGGGTAAGAAAAATGACAACTGAAATGAAAAAAGTAACCCAAAGTGATTTAAATAAAGTAGTAATGCGTTCTAACCTTTTCCAAGGTTCTTGGAACTTTGAGCGTATGCAAGCCCTTGGCTTTGCTTACTCAATGGTGCCTGTTATCAAGCGTTTATACCCAGATCCAAATTCTCAAGAACGCAAAGATGCAATCAAACGCCATTTAGAGTTCTTTAACACGCAACCTTTCGTGGCCGCGCCTGTGCTTGGTGTAACCATCGCAATGGAAGAAGAGCGTGCAAATGGGAAAGAAATTGATGATGCGGCGATCAACGGGATCAAGGTAGGTCTAATGGGCCCATTAGCGGGTGTGGGTGATCCAATTTTCTGGGGAACGGCTCGTCCTGTATTTGCAGCTCTTGGTGCGGGTTTAGCATTAAGCGGAAGTATCCTTGGCCCATTATTATTCTTCGTCTTATTCAACCTTGTACGTTTAGCGACCCGTTATTACGGCGTAGTTTACGGCTATAAGAAAGGGCTTGATGTAGTGCAAGATATGAGTGGGGGCTTATTACAAAAACTCACTGAAGGAGCATCAATTCTCGGTCTATTCATAATGGGGGCGTTAGTGCAAAAATGGACAAGCATTAATGTGCCACTGGTGGTTTCCACCATTGAAAAACAAGACGGTACGATTGAAGTGACCACCGTGCAATCTATCCTTGATAGCTTAATGCCGGGTTTATTACCATTGCTATTCACCTTTGCGTGTATGTGGTTATTACGCAACCGCGTCAATGCGTTATGGATTATCGTGGGCATTTTCATCATCGGTATCATCGGTGCAGCAACCGGTATTCTCGCTTAATCGTTACTTAAACGCAGAATAATGCTAAAATTAAACTCTCCCCGAACTTTCGCGGAGAGTTTATTTTTTGTCTAACCAGAATACGGACGTTGTTATGATCAATACCGCTTTATTAGTTTTTATCATTCTTTATTTTTTATATGCTTTCTATGATCAATTTCTCATGGAAAAACGCTTTGGTGAAACCATCTTAAAAGTGCGTTTACGCCGTAAATCAAAAATTGAAGGCATTATTATGCTCGCACTGGTTGGCGTTGCTATTTATCAAGCATTACCACAAGGCATCGAACCTTACACAATGTTTTTATTGGTAATGTTCGGTATTTTGATGATTTATCATTTCTTTATCCGCTACCCTGTGTTTATTTTGAAAAAAGACGGCTTTTTCTTAAATAATCTTTATTTGCAATATGCTTATATCAATACCATTAATATTGGTGAAAATGGCTTTTTGCAATTAGTATTAAAAAACGGCAAAGCCGTGCCTTTAGTGGCTGAAAATCCTAAAGATGTGGAAAAAATTCTACAATATCTCACCGATAGCGGCCGCATTTCGCAAGATCAAAATGCCCTAGAACAAGCTAAGCAACAAGCGAAACAAAAATCCACGGCAAATAAAAACGAAAAAAACAATAAAAAAGGAAAATAACAATGCTTTACCCATTAAATGGTCAGCTCCAGAATTATGTCTGGGGCGGACACCAATTTTTACCTGAGTTTCTCGGCATTCCAGCCGAGCAAAATCAATATTATGCCGAATGGTGGCTAGGAGATCACAATTCTGCCCCATCAATCATTGAAGAAAATGGCACCTCTGAGCCACTAAACGCATTTTTAGCGAAAAATCCCACCGTACTTGGGAAAACAAGCCGAACTCAATTTGGTAATAACTTGCCTTATTTGCTGAAAATTTTAGATGTAAAACAGCCCCTTTCCATTCAGCTTCACCCAACAAAAGCACAAGCTGAAGCAGGCTTTGCAAGAGAAAATGCCCTAGGCATCGCGTTGGACGATCCGAAACGCACCTACAAAGATGATAACCATAAGCCTGAAATGATGATTGCCCTTTCTGATTTCTGGCTATTACACGGTTTTAAACCGAAACAAGCGATCATTGAAATCTTATCGGCTCGTCCCTCTCTCGCCTCTTTAGCAGAGAAGCTGAAACAACAGCCCCTCGCGGATTTTTACGCCACAATTATGCAAGCGGATCAAACCGAGCTGGCAAACTGGCTTAATCCGATTATTCAAGCCAATCAAAGTGCTTATGCACAAAATCAGCTTAGCCTTGAAAATCCTGATTATTGGGTGCTTTACACAATGGACGCAATGCAGATTTCCCCGGAAAAACTTGATGTGGGGCTGATCTGTTTCTACTTATT
The DNA here is from genome assembly GCF_011765605.1 of Avibacterium paragallinarum. Classification (NCBI taxonomy): domain Bacteria; kingdom Pseudomonadati; phylum Pseudomonadota; class Gammaproteobacteria; order Pasteurellales; family Pasteurellaceae; genus Avibacterium; species Avibacterium paragallinarum. The sequence goes on along the minus strand of NZ_CP050316.1, from coordinate 234,641 downwards.
TAACATTGTGGAAGTGAAAAAAGGCGAAGGCATTTTCCAAGACGCGGGCATTCCCCACGCCTATTTACGCGGGCAAAATATTGAATTAATGGCGTGTTCGGATAATGTAATTCGTGGTGGTTTAACCCCAAAACACGTTGATATTGCTGAACTATTAAACGTGATCGACTGCCGAGAAGTCGTGCCACAAATTATTCCCGTAGCCCCTATTGAGCAAGCGATATTTACTTACAGCACGCCTGCAAAAGATTTTGCACTTACCCAAATTACTTATGAAAAAGCCCAAACGCACCAGCTTCACAGTGAAAGTGCGGAGATTTTATTAGTGATGAGCGGTGAAATAAAAATCCGTGAAAATCACACCGCACTTTATTTAACACAAGGACAATCTGCTTTTATTAGTGCTGGCTCACAATATGAAATTAAGGGAATGGCACAGGGCTATGCGATCATCGCCACCTTGCCGAAACAGGTGTAATCATAATAAAGGGGGAAACTATTCCCCCCTTTCCTCTTATACACATAATCAATAAAAAAGAGAAGGCTTCATCAATGAAAGTATTGAATAGTGAAAATGAGGTGAAAATCACACCGCACTTTACAATGCGGTGAATAAACTTTGCAAAGGATTAAGGCTCATACCCCACATCATCGAGTGTAGGATTTTCTGCCCCTTGCTTTGCCAGTTGATCACAAATTTCATTTTCACGATGTCCGCTATGCCCTTTCACCCATTGCCAATTTATTTTATGCGGTTGAATGGCGTTATCTAACTGCCGCCACAGGTCTTGATTTTTAACGGGCTTGCCTTGGCTTGATTTCCAATTATTGCGTTTCCAGTTAAAAATCCATTGGGTAATGCCATTTTTCATATACTGGCTATCGCTGTGTAGCGTAACAGCACAAGGCTCGGTCAGGCTATTCAGTGCCTCGATCACGGCTCGCAATTCCATTCGGTTATTGGTGGTCTTAAAATAGCCTTTGGAAAGGTGCTTTTCGTGCTGTTTATAACGCAACACAATCCCAATTCCGCCTCGCCCAGGGTTGCCAAGGCAAGAGCCATCGGTAAAAATTTCGATCTGTTTCAACATAAATCCCGCAAAATTTTCACTATAAATTTTTCTCAAATGGGGCGATAATACCGCAAAAATGACGAAAGAGATAGAAAAACAATGACAACGCCATTAACGCCTGAACGACAAATTGTGCTGGATACCGAAACCACAGGTATGAACCAGTTTGGTGCACATTATGAGGGACATTGCATTATTGAAATTGGTGCGGTGGAATTAATTAACCGAAAATATACGGGACGAAAACTCCATTTATATATTAAGCCTGATCGCCCTGTTGATCCTGAAGCGATCAAAGTTCACGGCATTACCGATGAAATGCTTGCGGATAAACCCTCTTTTGCTGAAATTGCTCAAGAATTTATTGACTTTATCAAAGGGGCAGAATTGCTCATTCATAACGCACCCTTCGATGTGGGATTTATGGATTATGAATTTCAAAAGCATCATTGTAATGTCAAAACCAGTGACATTTGTGAAGTTACTGACACCTTGCAAATGGCACGTCAGCAATACCCTGGCAAGCGGAATAGCTTAGATGCACTTTGCGATCGCTTGCATATTGACAATAGTAAGCGAACCCTACACGGAGCGTTACTCGATGCGGAAATTTTGGGTGATGTTTATTTAGCAATGACTGGCGGCCAAACCAGCTTATTTGATGAAAGCGAAGCGGAAATTCCACTCCTACAGATTGAGGAAGATAGTCAAACTGGAAGTGCGGTCAGTTTTTCCTACGATTTTTCTGTATTAACGCCAAACGCGGAAGAAGAGCAAGCCCATTTGGATTATTTGAAATTAATCAACAAAAAAAGCAAAGAAAATTGTTTATGGACAAAGCGAATGGAAAACGAAATCCTGCATTAACGCTCATTGCTTAATCAATTAAACGAAGCAAAGGAAAAATAGCTTGACGCAATGACTATTCGCCATTATCATTCAACTCGCTAACGCGGAGTGGTAGTTCAGCTGGTTAGAATACCTGCCTGTCACGCAGGGGGTCGCGGGTTCGAGTCCCGTCCATTCCGCCAATTAGCATATCAGATTCGGAGCGGTAGTTCAGCTGGTTAGAATACCTGCCTGTCACGCAGGGGGTCGCGGGTTCGAGTCCCGTCCATTCCGCCAATTAGCATATCAGATTCGGAGCGGTAGTTCAGCTGGTTAGAATACCTGCCTGTCACGCAGGGGGTCGCGGGTTCGAGTCCCGTCCGTTCCGCCACATTACCTCATCAATTAAGTACAACTTAAAACACACATTGATAGCACCAGCAAACATTTTGTAAATGACATTTAACCTGCTTCTATTTATCTCAGGTATCCGAAATAACTTTCATTACCCCCTCAAATGACACCCACCTTATTTTAAACTTAATTCACCACACAAAAGAAAATCCTACAAATTAAAAATAAAAAAATCAGCATACGATTTTACTCATATGCTGATTAAATTGACTTATTCTAAATAATACACTTAGAAATAAACACGCAATCCAACACCATAAAGACTATCTTTAGATTTTGTAGAACCTGAACGGCGACCATTATTCATTCGTTTTTGAGCATATTGAGCATAAGCTGTTACATTTTTTGCAATGTCATAGTCAGCACCAATAATGTAATAGTCTGTTCTACGATAAATGTATTGTGCAGTTTTACCTACCTCAACTTTACGCTTCCACTGAGTAAACACTCTTGACGAAGGTAAAACCTGATATTCAGCACCAACAAGATAATGCGTATTTAAGAAATTCATTACATTCATTCGAGTGCTATCTGTAATATGTGTTTTGCCATATTCCACACCCAATTTTGCACCTGAAAAATCTAAACGGGAAGCAACACGCCAGCTTTTATCTTTTCTACCTGTACCATTATTTGATAAGTTATTGTCCTTACTTTCAATTGTGTAACCCGCATTAAGATTTAACACCACGCCACTAAAGTCACCGCGATAAAACAGGCTTGCTCCATAAGCATTTTTTAAATTGACTGTTGTTGTATCTTTTCTTGCATCACCAAAAACATAATCCGCTCCAAACCCTAATGTCTGACCAGCTGACAATTCAAAATCAGCTGAACGGAAAGAAACAACTTTATTACCCCCCGTATAAAGGTTATTGTTTCCTCCCAAGAAGTAGGCATTATCATTCAATTGAACTGCATCACCAGTCGTATTTTGTTTACCAAATGAAACACGTCCAATTCCGTCTTGCTCAAGAGCCAACCATAATTTATTGGTTACTGGATTATTAAATGTATTTGTATTCGCTTGATAATCCTCAAATACGCCATTACTGAAATCATCAAAACGTAAACGAGCATACCCCAACACTTTAAGCCCATTACCTAAATTATGTTGAGCCTGAAAGTTAATACGAGACTCATTATTGCGTAAATCTGTACGTTGATATTTGCTAAATTTACCTAATACAACATCAAAATACCCACCAACATCCACTTGAGAGTCATCATTACTATAAACCGTTACAGCATTTGCTGATGCGGCAGCCACAGCAACTGATAATGCAACTAATACTTTTTTCATAAATTTAATTCCTTTAGAAATCTAAAAAATTATGCTACTCACAAAACACAACAAGAAAACAGGAGCATAAATACTATAAAATGGGTGCATATCATAAAAAAAAATAGATGTCAAATAAAAATAACTGAAAAATACAAAAAAAAAATTAAAACAATGCTGCATTATGAATAAAGACGAATATCTTTAGGCAATGAACCACCTTAAAGCAACTGCAACTCATTCAATAATCTTAATAATGAAAAATATATACTTGTTAAGTTCAATATAATTATCTTAAATAAAATTTTGAATATCGAAATTTCTATAAGAGGGCTAGAAAATTTATCGCAAACGATTGCGTAAGCGTGGTACAATACACAAAAATTTTTAATTCTTAGGCTATATAGTAGGAAAAAATCGTGAGAGAACTATCATTAAGTTACAAAGATGCGGGCGTAGATATTAACGCGGGTAATGCGTTAGTGGAAAAAATCAAAGCCGATGTAAAACGAACCTCTCGCCCAGAGGTGATCGGGGGATTGGGAGGATTTGGGGCACTTTGTGCTTTGCCTACAAAATATAAAGAGCCGATTTTAGTTTCTGGCACTGATGGCGTTGGCACAAAATTACGCCTTGCCATTGATTTGAATAAACACGATACCATCGGCATTGACTTGGTGGCGATGTGCGTTAATGATTTAGTGGTGCAAGGGGCTGAACCGCTATTTTTCCTAGATTATTATGCCACAGGCAAATTAGACGTTGAGGTCGCGGCGAATGTGATTAAAGGCATTGCAGACGGCTGTCAGCAAGCAGGTTGTGCTTTAGTGGGCGGTGAAACGGCAGAAATGCCGGGTATGTATCACGCGGGCGATTACGACCTTGCTGGCTTTTGCGTTGGCGTGGTTGAGAAATCAGAAATCATTGATGGCAGCCAAGTAAAAGTGGGCGATGCGTTAATTGCGTTAGCTTCAAGTGGAGCACATTCCAACGGCTACTCTCTGATTCGTAAAGTGATTGAACATTCTGGAATTAATCCAGCTGAAGCCGAGCTTGAGGGAAAACCTTTTGCGGATCAAGTGCTTGCACCAACTAAAATTTATGTAAAATCCATTTTACAGCTGATCAAACAGGTTAATGTCCACGCGATTTCTCATTTAACGGGCGGCGGCTTTTGGGAAAATATTCCTCGCGTATTGCCACATTCGGTGAAAGCAGTGATTAATGAAGCCAGTTGGCAATGGCCCGCGATTTTTACTTGGTTACAACAGCAAGGTAACATCAATCGCTATGAAATGTACCGCACTTTTAACTGTGGCGTGGGAATGATCATCGCATTACCACAAAATCAAGTGGAAACGGCATTAGCACTGTTGAAACAAGTGGGTGAAACGGCGTGGCAAATTGGATGCATTGAAAGTGCAGCTGAAGGCGAAGCACAGGTTATTATCAGCTAATGAAAAAAATTGTTGTTTTAATATCAGGACAAGGGCAAACCTTGCAAGCGATTATTGATGCTTGCAAGGTGGGCGATATTCCCGCTCAAATTTGTGCTGTTATCGCCAATAAAGCAAATGCTTATGGATTACAGCGTGCAAAAATGGCTGAAATTCCCACCGCACTTTTTGAACGCCGTGATTATGCGGATAATCTCGCGATGGATCGAGCGATTGGCGATTATATTACGTCATTGGAGGCTGATTTAATCGTGCTAGCGGGCTATATGAAAATTCTCAGTGCGGAATTTACTCAGCGTTTTGCAGGCAAGATTTTGAATATTCACCCCTCCTTATTGCCGAAATACCCTGGCTTAAACACCTACCAACAAGCCTTGGCGGCGGGTGAGAAAGAACACGGCACAACGGTGCATTTCGTTAATGAAGAAGTGGACGGTGGGGCGATTATCTTGCAAGCGAAAGTGCCAATTTTCCCTAATGATGATATTGCAGACATTGAACAACGGGTGAAATATCAGGAACAGCACATTTATCCATTGGTGATTAATTGGTTTGTTACCGAACGCCTAACATTGCAAGCGGGTAAAGCCTATTTAGATGAAAAAATGTTGCCGCCTAACGGCTATGCCACAGACTAAGCAAGAAAGTACAAACAAGATTTTGTACTTTTTTATAGGGAAAAGTTGGAAGATTTCTTGATCTTTTTGCGATGTTCACAAAGAATTTTATAAAGTGCGGTCATTTTTGGCAGATTTTTTGATATAGTAACCAAAGTTTTAATCTCGCTTTAAGGATAACGAATGGTAGAAAAAATCATTATTGATGAAAACCGTTTTATGCGAACCATTTCTCGCATCGCCCACGAAATTATTGAAAAACATCAAAATCTGGATGAGCTCATCATTGTCGGAATTAAACGTCGTGGGTCAGAAATTGCCGAGCTTATTAAACGCAAAATCACCGATTTGAGCGGTAAAACCTTGCCCTCAATTGATTTAGATATTACCTTTTACCGTGATGATTTAGAATATGTTGAACCACAGAGCCAATCCCCCGTGTATAGCGGTGCATCAAATTATGTGAGCATTCAAAATAAGATTGTGATTTTGGTAGACGATGTCTTATTTACGGGGCGGACAATCCGTGCTGCACTTGATGCCTTAATTGATTTTGGGCGAGCTGCAAAAGTAGAATTGGTGATTTTTGTTGATCGCGGACATCGTGAATTGCCAATCCGTGCCGATTATGTTGGCAAAAATGTGCCAACCAGCCGCACGGAAAAAGTGCAAGTTCGCACTATGAAGTTTGATCAGCGTTATCAAGTGGCATTAGTCTCAAAGGAAAATTGATTTTAGGCTCAATAAAAAAGAATTAATGAACCTTTTAATCAATTAATACTCTAAATGTAAAATAAATCACTTTATCAATGGATGTATATGAAACGATATAATATTAAAGGTATTTTTATCACCTTATTTGGATTGCTCTTTATTTCCACTCATAGTTATTCATCAGATGCTGTAATCGCAAGTGTAAATGGTGTCCCAATTCTTGAGAGCCAAGTAAAAACGGCTTTAAGAAAGAAAGCCTATACTGAGAATAATCGCAAAGTAGCTTTAGATAATATTATTGATGATATTTTGGTTAATCAAGCTATTAAAAACTCCGGAATAAGCGTGACTAATGCACAAGTAGATAAAGTTATTGAAGATATCGCTGCAAGTAATGGATTGACTTTTGGGCAATTATTAGATGCACTAGATTATCAAGGCATTAATTACCAGCAATACCGTAATCAGATTGCTAATCAGTTATTAATGTCTGAGGTTCGAAACCAAGCCATTGGAAAAAGTTTGGAAGTGAGCCACGAGGAAGTCCAAGAACTTGGCAATAAATTATTAGCTCAAGCTAAAGAATTAGGCAAAGAAAAGAAAGCAACTGCAACAGAATATCAAGTTCGTCATATTTTATTAAAATTGACACCATTATTGAATGACACTCAAGCAAAAGCACTATTGACTAAAATTCGTTCTGATATTTTAAATAATAAGATGACTTTTGAAGAAGCCGCATTAAAATACTCTAAAGATTATCTATCAGGTGCAAATGGAGGAAATTTAGGCTTTGCTTTTCCAGAAACCTATGTTCCTCCTTTTGCAAGAGTCGTATTAACAACGCCAAAAGGAAAAATTTCTTTGCCCTTTAAAACAGAATTTGGCTGGCATATATTGGAAGTAACGAATACTCGTCAAGTAGATAGCACTAAAGATATTTATATGCAGGAAGCCTACCAGAAATTGGTAAATAAACAACTACAAGATGTTTCTAAAGATTGGGTTAAAATTTTACGTAAAAATGCCGATATTAAATACTTCAACTAATCTGTATTTAAATGAAAAATCCCAGCCCTAAGGTTGGGATTTTGTTTTATAATAAAGCCAATTTTTTTCGATACAATACAAGCAATGAACTCAAAAAGACATTTAGGGCATACCGCCCGTAAACGTTTCGGGCAGAACTTTTTATCTGACGATAATATTATTCAAAGTATTGTTGCGGCAATTTATCCGCAACCCGATCAATTCTTGGTAGAAATTGGACCCGGTCTAGGGGCATTAACTGAGCCTGTGGCTGAGCGGGTTTCCCATTTGACTGTGGTTGAGCTAGATCGCGATCTCGCACATCGCCTACGCCATCATCCTTTCTTACATCAAAAATTGACCGTGATCGAGGCGGACGCAATGCAGTTTGATTTTGCCGAGCTTTATCGCGATGAGCATTTAGCAGAAAAAAATCAAAAATTACGCATTTTCGGCAACCTGCCATACAACATTTCTACGCCATTAATGTTCCATTTATTCAACTATTGCGAACAAATTCAAGATATGCACTTTATGTTGCAAAAAGAAGTGGTTAAACGCCTTTGTGCTGCACCGAATAGCAAAGCTTACGGACGCTTAACCATTATGGCACAGTATTTTTGCCAAGTGATGCCCGTGCTAGAAGTGCCGCCAACGGCTTTTAAACCTGCACCGAAAGTGGATTCTGCGGTGGTGCGGTTAATTCCCCACAGCACCTTGCCACACCCCGTTAAAGATTTGTATTGGCTAAACCGCGTTTGTACCCAAGCCTTTAATCAACGCCGTAAAACCTTGCGTAATGCCCTTTCTACGCTATTTTCTGCGGAAAATCTCACCGCACTTGGGGTTGATTTAAATGCTCGGGCAGAAAATCTGTCGATTGCCGATTATGCTCGCTTAGCAAATTGGCTAGCGGATAATCCCGTGCAAGACAAGGCAGAGCTTGCGGATTTAGAGCAAGAATAATCGTAAACCAGAGGCAAAAATGGCGACCTATTTAATCGGTGATTTACAAGGCTGTTATGACGAATTTAGCCTTTTATTAGAAAAAGTGCGGTTTGATCCCGCCGCGGATCAGCTTTATCTCGTGGGCGATTTGGTGGCACGCGGGGATAAATCTCTCGAATGTTTGCGGTTGGTGAAATCACTAGGTAACGCCGCACATAACGTACTCGGCAACCACGATTTGCACTTAATTTCCACCGCACTTGGCATAAAAAAAATCAAACCCAAGGATCGCGTGGACGCCATTTTTAACGCCCCTGATTTTCACGAATTAATTGATTGGCTACGCCAGCAACCCTTGCTTATTCATAATCAACAAGCAGGATTTTTACTCACTCACGCTGGGATCTCGCCAGATTGGGATCTTGCCACGGCAAAAGCCTGTGCTGCCGAAGTGGAGCAAGTGCTACGCCACGGTGATTATTATGCAATGATCAAACAGATGTATGATAACCAGCCTGATCGCTGGTTGCCTGATTTGCAGGGCATCGATCGCCTACGTTACATTATCAACGTATTTACCCGTATGCGTTTTTGCTATTATGATCACCGCCTTGATTTCGCTTGCAAAGCCCCTGTTGATGAAGCACCTGCGGCGCTAACGCCTTGGTTTCGACTTAATAATCCCCTATTCAAAACGGAAAATATCGTCTTTGGCCATTGGGCTAGTTTAGTGGATACGCCTACGCCAGCTAATATTTATGCCCTTGATACCGGCTGCGTGTGGGGCAATCGCATGACAATGCTACGCTGGGAAGATAAACAGTATTTTACTCAACCTGCAATGAAACAATACACCTAATCTATGAAAGAAAAACTGATTACTTCTGCCAGTTGCGAGCTGTTCAATCTCCCTTTTTTTCAGTTCGCCCAGATGAAAAAATTCTGCCCAGAGCAAATCCCACAAATTAAAGCGGATTACAAACGGCAATGGCATTTATGGAAAACAGCGATTTTGCAAGTGGCTCAACGCCTTGGCACGCCTTTTGCTGACCCCCATATTGAAAAATGGTGTAACGGTTGGCAAGTGCGGGTGCATTTTTTCGCTTATTTCAAATATGAATTTAACAAAAATTCTGCCGCCATTTTATCGGTTATTTTAAATCGCCGCCGTTTACAAGTGAGCCTTGATTGGCATTGCTACCGCGCCGATCGTTCGCAAATCAATGTGCAACAATATAACCAATGGTTTGAACAGCTGGATCAAACTCAGTATGCCGATTTTGATTTTTGGCGTGGTGATGAAAGCGAATACGCCGATTTCCGTAAAGTGCGGTCGCTTTCTGCGCAGGATTTTTTACTCAACAATGATGAAGATTTTTTCTGTATAGGGAAAAATATTGAAAAAGCCGAGTTAGATCACATTGATGCTGTGGAATTTATCGCACAAACCATTCAAGAGTTAGTGCCGTTGTATGAGAAATGCCACCACCAATAAGGGTGGCAATTTTCGCAATAGTTCTATCAATTTTCCCCATTTTACGCTATCCTATACTACATTTTCTTATTCATCTATGCCGCCTAAAATCGCCGTAATAAATGGGCAAAGTGCGGTCAATTTTTTGATAATTTTTTAAAGGTAACATTATGCAAGAACAATATCGCCCTGATTTAATTGAGCCTGAAGTGCAGAAATATTGGGCTGAGAATAAAACATTTAAAGCGGTGCAAGATCCAAGCAAAGAGAAATATTATTGCCTTTCAATGTTCCCCTATCCGTCTGGTCGCTTGCATATGGGACACGTTCGCAACTACACCATTGGTGATGTAATTTCGCGCTATCAGCGAATGAACGGTAAAAATGTGTTACAGCCGATGGGTTGGGACGCATTTGGCTTGCCTGCGGAAGGTGCGGCGGTGAAAAATAAAACCGTGCCTGCAAAATGGACATACGAAAATATTGATTATATGAAAAATCAGCTCAAAATTTTGGGCTTTGGTTTTGACTGGGATCGTGAAATCGCTACTTGCAAACCTGAATATTACAAGTGGGAACAATGGTTCTTCACAGAGCTTTATCGCAAAGGTTTAGTGTATAAAAAAACCTCTAGCGTAAACTGGTGTCCGAATGATGAAACCGTGCTTGCCAATGAGCAAGTTCACGAAGGGTGTTGCTGGCGTTGTGATACGCCTGTGGAACAAAAAGAGATCCCACAATGGTTTATCAAAATTACCGACTATGCCGAGCAATTATTAGGCGGTTTAGATCATCTGCCAGAATGGCCAGATATGGTGAAAACAATGCAACGTAACTGGATTGGCCGTTCGGAAGGGGTGGAAATTACCTTCAATATTGAAAATTCAGAAGAAAGCGTAACGGTTTACACCACCCGCCCAGATACCTTTTATGGCGTATCCTATCTCGCCGTAGCGGCAGGACACCCGCTTGCAGAAAAAGCAGCGCAAAATAACCCCGCACTTGCGCAATTTATTCAAGAAGCCAAAAATACGAAAGTGGCGGAAGCCGAGCTTGCCACAATGGAGAAAAAAGGAATGGCAACGGGCATTCACGCCATTCACCCGATTACAGGAAAATTAGTGCCTGTTTGGGTGGCGAATTTCGTGTTAATGCACTATGGAACAGGTGCGGTAATGGCCGTGCCAGCGCACGATGAGCGTGATTATGAGTTCGCTAAAAAATATGATTTACCGCTTTATCCAGTGATTACGCCAGCAGACGGTAGCCCGCTAGATTTATCAAAGCAGGCTTACACCGAACACGGTATTTTGATCAATTCAGCAGAATTTGATGGCTTGGATTTTGATGCCGCATTCAATGGCATCGCCGATAAATTAGAAAAAATGGGCGTGGGCAAACGCCAAGTGAATTATCGTTTACGCGATTGGGGCGTATCTCGCCAACGTTATTGGGGCGCGCCAATTCCAATGCTAACACTGGAAAACGGTGAAGTTGTGCCTGCCCCATTGGCAGATTTACCAATCGTGTTACCTGAAGATGTGGTCATGGACGGCGTGCGCAGCCCGATCAAAGCCGATCCAAATTGGGCAAGAACCACTTATAACGGACAACCCGCATTGAAAGAAACCGACACTTTCGACACCTTTATGGAATCTTCGTGGTATTACGCGCGTTATACTTGCCCAGATTTCCACCAAGCAATGCTGAACCCAGAAGAAGCCAATTACTGGCTACCAGTGGATCAATATATCGGCGGGATCGAACACGCCACAATGCACTTGCTTTACTTCCGTTTCTTCCACAAATTATTGCGTGATGCGGGCTTAGTAAACTCTGACGAGCCAGCAAACAAATTATTGTGCCAAGGAATGGTGTTGGCTGATGCGTTCTATTACACCAGCGACACCAACGAGCGCATTTGGGTATCACCAACAAAAGTAACCCTTGAGCGTGATGAGAAAGGACGCATTATCCGTGCCATTGATGATGAAGGACGCGAGTTAGTCCACAGCGGAATGACAAAAATGTCCAAATCGAAAAACAATGGTATTGACCCACAAGAAATGGTGGAAAAATACGGTGCGGATACCGTGCGCTTGTTTATGATGTTTGCCTCCCCTGCGGAAATGACCTTGGAATGGCAAGAATCAGGCGTAGAAGGGGCAAATCGTTTCCTACGCCGTTTATGGAATTTAGTGTTTGAATACAGCAAAAATCCAGCAAAAACTGCGCTAAATCCAACCGCACTTTCCAGTAGCCAAAAAGCGCTTCGCCGTGATGTGCATAAAACCATTGCGAAAGTGAGCGATGATATTGGTCGCCGCCAAACCTTTAATACCGCCATTGCAGCCATTATGGAGCTAATGAACAAATTAACCAAAGCGCCATTGGACGATGAGCAAGATCGTGCGGTAATGGCAGAAGCCTTAAATGCAGTGGTAAGAATGCTTTACCCAATCACCCCACACATTTGTTTCCAATTATGGAAAGAGCTTGGCAACCAAGACGCTATTGACTTCGCCCCTTGGGTAAAAGCTGATGCGCAAGCAATGGTTGATGACGAAAAATTGGTGGTGGTACAAGTAAACGGTAAAGTACGCGCGAAAATCACTGTGCCTGCGGATATGGCAGAAGACGCGATTAAAGAAATCGCCCTTGCCGATCCGAATGTACAAAAATTCCTAGAGGGTTTAAACATTGTGAAAACCATCTATGTACCAGGCAAATTATTCAGCTTCGTTGCCAAATAACAGCAATACCCCACGCCACCCGCGTGGGGTTCATTTAGGATTTTAGAGAAAACAAAATGCGTAATCTAATGAAAAAATTCTGTCTTATTGCAGGCATTGCGGTGCTAAGTGCTTGCGGTTTCCATTTCCAAAATGGGGAATTGATCCCACAAGAAATGAAAACCCTACGCTTAGAAAGCAATGATCCTTATGACGCAATGACAATGGCAATGCGTAAAGAATTGCGTGCGAATAATGTCAAATTGGTTGAAGAGGCGGACGCGGTGGTACTACGTCTGAATAACGCCCGCACCAATAGCGAAGTGGCATCGGTTTTCAAACAAGGGCGAGAGGCGGAGAAAGTGTTGGTGTTGCAAGTGAGTGCGACAGTGCAACTGGCGAACAAACAGCGTTACCCAATCGAAACCCAAGTTAGCCGAACCTTCTTTGACAACTCCCGTGCGGCATTGGCGAAATCAGCAGAAAAAGAAGTAATTTGGAATGATATGCGGGAGCAAGCCGCTCGTCAGCTCATCACCAAAATGGTGGCATTAAAACAGCAGGTGAAAGGTCAATAATGCAGCGTTTATTTGCGGAACAGCTCGCGGGATCATTAACGGCTCGCTTAGCCACGATCTATTATTTAGTCGGGCAAGATCCGCTATTGCTGTTAGAAAGCAAAGATCACATCTGGGCTGCCGCAAAAGCACAGGGATTTGATGAAAAAAACGAAATCACCATTGAAAATAGCACCGATTGGACAGCCCTGTTTGAGCAAGTGCAATCAATGGGGCTGTTTTTTAATCGTCAAATCCTATTGCTAAATTTGCCCGAAAATCTGACCGCACTTTTACAAAAGCAACTTTCGGAGTTGGTCGCTTTATTGCACCCCGATATTTTATTGGTGTTGCAATCGCCCAAACTGACGAAAGCAATGGAAAAACAGGCTTGGTTTATGCAGGCGAATCAGCTTGAACCGCAACTTTGCATTGTTAATTGCCAAACGCCAAATATTGATCAGCTCCCGCGTTGGATTACCGCACGGGCGAAATCGCTGGATATGTTTATTGAGCCTGACGCGGTTCAGCTTCTTTGTTACAGCTACGAAAATAACTTACTGGCACTCAAGCAAACCTTACAACTGCTCGCTTTGCTTTATCCAAAAGAGAAAATCACCCTTGCTAAAGTGCAAAATGTGGTGGAACAATCTTCCGTTTTCACCGTGTTTCAATGGATTGATGCCTTATTGGAGGGCAAAAGCCAGCGTGCAAGACGCATTTTAGACGGTTTACGCGGCGAAGACATTCAGCCCGTGATTTTGCTCCGCACTTTACAACGCGAGCTGATCACAATCCTAACGCTCACCGCCTCTCAACAGCAGATCAATATCGATTCCCCTCTTTCTACCGCAAGATTGCGGGAACAATTTGATCAACTAAAAATCTGGCAAACCCGCCGCAGCTTATTCACCCAAGCGATCCAACGCCTCACCTACCGCAAACTGTATCAAATTATCCAACAACTGGCAGAGCTTGAACGCTTGGTAAAACAAGAGTTTAGTGATGAAGTGTGGGGAAAATTGGCAGATCTCTCAGTGAAAATTTGCCATTGATTTGTTGCTGTAGAATATAAAACAGCAAAACAATTAAATCCTCCGCATCTTTAATTGTTTTACTGAGCTAATTAAGCATAACCAATGTCTAAACTATTATATAACCATTGCATTTACAAATAATTTTTCTGCGAGTACCAGCGAAATAGCTTTCATTAGCTTCGATCTCACCTTCAAACATTTCTAATGTGTAAATTTGTTTGATAGATGAAAGCATAATCGGTAAAAGTAATAAGCTGCTGTATTTTTGTTTTCATTAGGGCAATACAAGGGGGTTGCCCGACATTTCACGTTTAATTTTAAATTTAAAGTGCGGTGGAATTTTTTAGAATTTTTGGGGAAAATGACCGCACTTTTTATTCTGTAATCAGTTTTCTTACTGGGGCAAAACTTCGGCGGTGTTGGGGTAAGGGGCCGTGTTCTGCCAGTTTTTCTAAATGTAATTTTGTTGGGTAGCCTTTGTGTTGGGCGAAGGCGTATTGAGGATAGTGTTTATCCAACTCTTCCATTTCTAAATCGCGGGCGACTTTTGCCAAAATAGAAGCCGCACTGATTTCTGCCACAAGGCTATCCCCTTTCACCACCGCTTGAGCGGGCATTGCAAGCTGGGGTATGCGGTTGCCGTCCACGAGTACAAAGTGCGGTGTAATGTTGAGCTGATTGACTGCGCGTTGCATTGCTAACATTGTAGCGTGCAAAATGTTAAGTTCATCAATCTCTTCGGGTTCAGCTCGCCCTAACGCCCAAGCTTTGGCTTTTTGCTTAATTTCTTCCGCTAAAGCAAGGCGTTTTTTGTGCGAGAGTTTTTTGCTGTCCGTTAAGCCTTCAATGGGATTGTTAGGGTCTAAAATCACTGCGGCAGTTACCACTGCGCCCACTAAAGGCCCACGCCCTACTTCATCAACGCCTGCGATCAATTCATAATCAGGATAGACAAATTCGCTCATTGTTTTTCCCCTTGCAATAATTCAATCACTGCGTCGGCGGCTTGTTTGTCCGCATCACATTGGATCATTTTATGCAGATCAATAAAGTGTTGCACTAAATTATGGCGATTTTGCACCGCACTTTCTTCTGTGGAAAAATAAGGGGCGAGCTTTTCTAGCAATTTTTCTGCCGTGCAATCTTGCTGGATCATTTCTGGCACGAGCATTTCATTCGCTAATAAATTCGGCAATGAAATATAAGGGGTTTTCACCAAGCGTTTAGCTAGGAAATAAGTGAAGGGTTTCATTTTATACCCCACCACCATTGGCGATTTGCATAGCATACATTCTAATGCTGCCGTGCCTGAAGCAAGCAAGGTGGCTTGGGCGGCGATCATCGCTTGGCGAGCCTGCCCATCAAGCAAGATCATTTCTAAATCAGGGGCTATCTTCGCTTTGATTTGTTCAAATTGTTGGCGGCGTTTTTCATTCACCAAAGGCACGAGAAATTGCACGTCTGGATATTGTTCTTTCAGCAATAAGGCGGTTTGCAAGAAAGGTTCGGCAAGGAATTCCACTTCTGAGCCACGGCTGCCAACCAGCATCGCTAAATAGCGTTGTTGTGGATCAATATTAAGCATTTGGCAAGCGGCAAAGCGATCAGGCTTTAGCGGAATGGCGTCTGCCATTGTGTGTCCAATAAAACGACAAGGTACGTTGAAACGATCGTAAAAGGCTTTTTCAAAAGGTAAAAATGCGAGAACAAGGTTGGTAGCCCGTGCAATTTTGTGAATGCGATTTTGTCGCCACGCCCATACTGATGGGCTGACGTAATGAATGGTTTTGATGCCTTGTTCTTTAAGTTTGAGTTCAATATCAAGATTGAAATCAGGTGCATCGATGCCGATAAACACATCAGGTTTTTCTTGTAGCATTTTGTCAATCACTTGACGGCGAATTTTCAGCAAACGTGGCAAATGTTTCACCACTTCGGCTAGCCCCATTACGGCAATTTCTTCCATATCCACCAAGGTTTCGCAACCTTCTGCCAACATTTGCTTGCCAGCAATGCCGATAAAACGTGCGTTAGGATAACGAATTTTTAGGCTACGCATTAGCCCTGCACCGAGAATATCTCCCGAAACTTCACCAGCGACAATGCCAATGGTAGGAAATTGTTTTGTTTGTTCCATTTCGTTTTTTCTCATAAACCGTTTTCTTTCATAAAAATAACCGCACTTTATCATTGCTAGCTTAATAGATAAAGTGCGGTGAAAAATTGTCATATTTTTAGCCGGTGTTACCGAATAATCCCGCGTGTTGAACGTTTGAAGAAATCAAGGAAAAAGCTAATTGCACTTTCTGTTTTGGCATAATGCTCAATTTCTGGCATCACTTCTTCTAAGGTTTTTCCACTGCGATAAATTAATTTGTACACGTTGCGAATGGCGTGCAATGTAGGTTTATCAAAACCGCGACGTTTCAATCCCTCAATGTTCACCCCAAAAGGGTGAGCGTGATTGCCTTGTGCCATTACATAAGGCGGTACATCTTGGCTCACCATAGAACCACCGCCCAACATAACGTGTGCACCGATAATGACAAATTGGTGAATCGCTGACATTCCGCCAACAATCACGAAATCATCAAGCTCAACGTGCCCAGCAAGCGTGGCATTGTTAGCAAGAATACAGCGATTTTTGATTTTACAATCGTGCGCAATATGGGCGTTGATCATAAATAAGTTATCATCACCCACACGCGTTACGCCACCACCTTGCACCGTGCCACGGTGAATAGTTACACTTTCACGAATGCGGTTACGGTTGCCGATAATGGTTTTCGTTGGCTCATTTTGGTATTTCAGATCTTGGTTTTTCTCACCAATGCTGGCGAATTGAAATATTTCATTGTCTTCGCCAATTTCTGTTACACCATTAACCACAATATGCGAATGTAATACTGTGCCTTTGCCAATTGTTACATCAGCACCAATAATACAAAATGGCCCTATTACCACATTTTCGCCAATTTTTGCCCCTTCTTCTACAATGGCTGAGGGGTGAATTTTTGCACTTGGATGGATCATATTGACCTCTCGTTAGGTTATCTACGTGCGCACATTAGTTTCGCTTCGCAAGCCACTTCGCCATTGACCGTTGCGATGCCGGTGAATGCGGTAATACCACGGCGTTCTTTGATGACTTCAACATAAAGCTCCATTTGATCCCCAGGTAATACTGGGCGTTTGAAACGTGCGTCATCAATTCCCGCAAAATAAAATAATTCGCCACCTTGTAATTCGTGAGTTTTAAACGCCAAAATCCCCATTGATTGGGCGAGTGCCTCTAAAATTAACACACCAGGTAAAATAGGTTCACCTGGGAAATGCCCAGTGAAACAAGGCTCATTAACACTGATGTTTTTGATCGCTTTTAACCATTTCCCTTCTTCAAAATCAGTTACACGATCCACTAATAAAAAGGGATAGCGGTGCGGAAGTAAGGTCATAATTTCTTTTGCTTCAATGACTTTTGCGGTTTGTTCTGTTGTCACAATAGTACCTTTTTAATTTGAAAATAATAGAAAATAAAATTGATGCAAATTATACGGTATTTCATCATTTAATACAAAACGCACCACATAAAGTGGCACGTTTGAGAGGGGAATTAAGCATTATTAAGCTTTTTTTCTACCGCTTTTAGACGTTTGTTCATTTTGTCAATGTCTAAAGTCAATGCGGCGGTTTTACGCCATTCTTTATTTGGCTGCAATGGAATACCAGAAGAATACACGCCCGGTTCGGTGATTGGTCGCATTACCATTCCCATTCCCGTAACGGTAACTTTATCGGCAATTTCCATATGGCCATTGATCACACTTGCACCACCAATTAAGCAATAACGCCCCACTTTTAGGCTACCCGCCATAATCACACCACCAGCCACCGCTGTACCCGTACCGATATGCACGTTATGGGCAATTTGGCAAAGGTTGTCGATGATAACATTATCTTCAATAACGGTGGCATCTAATGCTCCGCGGTCAATACAGGTGCAAGCCCCGATTTCAACGTGATTTCCAATAATAACGGTTCCAGTCTGTGGAATTTTGATCCAACGACCTTTATCGTTTGCATAACCAAAGCCGTCACTACCGATCACAGCACCAGATTGGATCAAGCAATGTTCGCCAATTTGCACTTGGTGATAGATGTTTACATTTGCCCAAAGCTGTGTATTTGCACCAATTTTTGCACCTTTACCGATGAAACAACCTGCACCAATAATCACGTTATCGCCAAGTTCCACATCATCTTCAATCACGGCATTTGCGCCAATAGACACATTTTCGCCTAATTTTGCAGAGGCAGAAATCACCGCACTTGGTGCAATGCCAGCAGCCGCTTTTGGCGTTGAATCCATATATTGTGCTAGCACGGCGTAAGCCACATAAGGATCTTTGACAATAAGCAAGTTGCTTTCAGGTGAACAAAATTCCACATCATTTTCGCTTACCACTAAAATCCCTGCTTGGGATTGTGCAAGTAAATCGCGGAATTTAATGTTTGAAATAAAGGTGAGCTGGTTTGACTGTGCTTTGTCAAGCGGAGCGATACTATCAATAAGCACATTGGCGTTACCACGAATGGTAGCGCCAATTTGTTGTGCTAATTCTTCAAGAGAATAAGACTTTTGCATTATTTGGCCTTTGCTGGCACAGCTGGAGCAGGAATCGCTTTTAATACATCTTCAGTAATATCTTTTCCTTCAACTGAATATACTGACGCCTTATCATCTAAAACAATAGTATATTTTTTAGTTTTAGCGACATTACTCGTTGCAGTTTGAATATCCGAAGCCAATTTACGTTGAATATCCATTTGTCTTTTCTGTACATCTTGTCTGAATTGCTCTAATTGTTGTTGATAATCCGCGACTAACTTTTTAAATTCTTCTTCACGTTTTTGCTCTAATTTCACAATTTCATCTTGACGTTTTTTTATCTCAGCTTGACGTAATTTGGGTGCATCTTTTTCTAAGGCCTTTACCTTACCATCGATTTCTTTTTCAAATGCACTTTTTTTATCTTGTAACGCCTTTTCTGCCGCTTGTAATTTTTCAGATGGGGATTTGAATTCATCATCTAATTTTTGTAACTCTACTTGACGAGCTGGATGATGAGCAAAAAGATAATCTATGTTTACAAAAGCAATATTATCATTCGCCACAGCAGATGTACCTAATGCTAATGCAAAAGAAAGGGTTGTCAATTTTGCTACTTTTTTCATTGTAAATGTCCTTAAGTTAAATAAATAATACGGTTTAACAGGTTATCATTGTTAAACTAGATAAAAAATCATAGGTTCTAATTAAAAAGAACCACCAATACTAAATTGGAATTGCTCAATCTCATCTCCTTGATATTTTTTGATTGGTTTAGCATAAGAGAAAACCAATGGTCCTATCGGAGATTGCCACTGCAATGCCACTCCAGCAGAAGAGCGAATCCGACTTGGATCGCCATAATCAGGTAAATCTGGGAAACGTGTTTTTCCATCAGATTTCCATTTTGTATTCCACACACTCGCCGCATCAATAAAAAGGGAAGTTCTTACTGAATTCTGATTCTTATCGGCAACAAATGGAGTAGGAATTATTAGCTCAGCACTTGTTGTTATCATCGCATTTCCGCCTACAACATCATTACTTGGCTGACAAAATTTATCACTCACATTACAATCTTTGTGTTGATAAATGGCATTAGGTCCTATCGCACCATAAGAAAAACCTCGTAAACTACCTATTCCTCCTGCACTATAGGTTTGATAGAAAGGCAATCTTTTTCCACCAAAACCACTTGCATAAGCAGCTGAAGCTCTTGCTGAAATAACCCAAGAATGATCCCTATCTAAAGGATAAAAACCTTGTATATCCGCAGATAATTTATAATATTTATTATCAGAACCTGGAATCGTTACTTTTCCACCTAAAGAAGCTTTAAGCCCTGAGGTAGGGAAATATCCTCTATTTAAACTGTTATAATTCCACCCCAGTGATAGCTCAAAATCCTGAGATTTAAATGTCCAATCATCAATGTCCATTGATAAACGATACAAATTACGATTGTACTCAGGTGTAACATCTTTGAGTTTATTATAGATATATCCTAAACCAATATAATATGAGTTATTTTCATTTACAGGGAAACCAAGTGTTCCATTAATTCCATAGCTTGCCCTACTATATGAAGCGGTATTATTATTTTTCGAGTTATCGTATTTTTCAACAAATAGATTACCTCCTAAACTCACGCCATCTTTAGTGAAATAAGGTTCAGAATACCCCAAATTTAAACTGGTTCCATAATCATTACGAGAACCCCCAAAGCTCACAGATGATCCCAATCCAAGGAAATTATCTTGTTTAATACTTGCCTGATAACTTAAACCACTTTCCGTTCCATAACCAATACCAAAGTTTATACTTCCAGTATTGCGTTCTTTTACTTTATAAACAACATCGAGTTCGTCATTTGTATTTTCCACTGCATCTGTTCGATATTCGACAGATTCGAAGAAACCTGTACGTTCTAGCCTCACCTTTCCTAACTCAATAAGTTGTGATGATAACCAAGAACCCTCTTGCTGACGCATTTCTTGTCTTAATGTTTCATCGGCACTGACATTATTCCCTTCAAAACGGATTTGTCGAACTGAATAACGACGCCCAATATCTACAACATAGGTTAAAGTAATCGTATGGTTTTTATCATCAAATTCTGGGCTAATACTTACTTGCGGATTAGCATATCCTTGCTGGCTCAACACTGTCTTAATAGCATTTTCAACACCAGCAACATCACTACGACGAAAGTGCTCATTAATATGAATTTGATTTAATAATGGAAGTAACTCATTCTCCATTTGTGCTACATTACCAACGATACGAGCGTTCTTGACAATATACTTTTCACCTTCGTCAATCTTAATAAAAACTTGAACTTCTGTTTTTTCATCATTTAATTGAACATTGGTATTGAGAATACGCATTTTCGCATATCCTTGTTCAAGGTAAAAATTACGCAAGGTTTCTAAATCTTTATTAAACTGAACTTCTTCAAATTTATTACCAAAAATTTTCCACCACGCGTCAGGTTGTAACTCTATCTGTTCCTCTAACTTACTTGCACTAAAGTTGTGATTACCTTCAAAAGTGATATTTTTTAATATTGCAACATCATTTTCTTTTATCTGAATTTTTACTTCCGCTCGATTATTTGGCAGAGGAGTAACAATGGTTTCAACTTTTGCATTATAACGCCCAACGCTATGATAATGCTCCAACAAGCTTTGACGAAAAGCTTCTAATTTCTCAACATTTAATATATTGCCTACAGAAAAACCATTAGAATCTAGATTAGACTTTAAAGCCTCATTGGGTATCGAACTGTTACCGTTAAAAACAACATCAGCAATCACTGGATTTTGTTTCACCGTGATCACTAATGTATCGCCCTCTCTGATGGCCTTAACGCCATCATACCCTTGTAAAAATAACGACCTAACTACATTCGCGATATCATTATCCGTTGCTCTTTGACCAACCCGAACAGGTAAATTTGCAAGGAATTTTCCTTCCCTGCCAGCTTGGATGCCATCTACACGAATATCTTGTACGACAAAAGGAGCGGCAACCACAGAGGTTGAACCAAATAATAAACTTGTGATTAAAAGTTTTTTCATTGTTACTTTTTATCCTTATAAAAGAAAGAATTATAAACGTAAAAAATCATTAAATAAGGCAAATATAGTTAAAGCTAATAAACATATTGCACCTATTCTATAAGCGATATCTTGCACCTTTTGAGAAAGTGGTTTGCCTTTTATCCCTTCTGCCGCAAGAAAAACTAAATGCCCACCGTCCAGCACTGGTAATGGAAACAAATTCATAATGCCTAAATTGACACTAATTAGTGCCATAAAGCTTAGATAGTAAACAAAACCAATTTCAGAGGAAATACCAGCCCCTTTCGCAATAGAAATTGGACCACTCAAGTTATTCAAGGAGAGTTCTCCAGTAAATAATTTACCAACAACTTTGAGCGTCAACACCATTAGATCTTTCGTTTTATTGAAACTTTTTTGTAAAGCCTCAATCGGATCATATTTTAATTCGGTACGGTATTTATCATTAAGAGGCTGAACTGTTGGCGAAACGCCGACAAACCATCTTCTTTTTTCATTCAAAATTGGGGCTAAAGTTTTATATAACGTTTCCCCGCTCCGCACAATCTTAATGGTAAATGGCTGACCTTTCTGCACATCTTGTATAAAATCTTGCCAACTTAGTGGCTCTCCCGTATTGGTATATAATTTATCCCCAACTTGCAAGCCGGCTCTTTCCGCTGGTGAATTAGGTGCAACTTTAGACAAGATCATTTCCACTTTAGTTCGCACGGGAACGATTCCCAATGCACCAAAAGCACTTTCTTTCTCGGGATTAAATCGCCAATGAGTTAAATCTAAAGTGCGGTGCTGTTTGACATCAGAATTAAAAGGCGAAAGGGTGATTTCCACATTCGAACTGCCCATTTTGGTGGCTAGCACCATATTGATGGTTTCCCAATCTGGCGTTGCCGTTCCATCAATAGCCAGAATTTGTGAATCAGGTTGGATCTGTGCAGTCGCGGAGATAGATTGTGGTTCGACCTCTGCAATCACAGGTTTCACGCTTGGAATACCGATGGAATACACCAGCCAATACGCTAACACGGCAAAAATAAAATTGGCAATCGGCCCTGCGGCAATCACAAAGGCTCGCTGAGCCACAGATTTATTATTAAAAGCTTGCGATTTCAATGCTTCAGGCACGGCTTCATTGCGTTCATCAAGCATTTTGACATAACCGCCGAGCGGAATCAGCGAAATGGAAAATTGCGTGCCTTTTTTATCAAAAAACGACCACAACACTTTGCCGAAGCCAATGGAAAAACGCTCAACTTTAACACCGCACTTTCTTGCTGCCCAAAAATGCCCGTATTCGTGTACGAAAACCAGCACACAAATGGCAATTAAAAACGAACCTAGCGACCACAAAAACGACATTACAACCTAGCCCTATAACACATAAAAATAGAAATACGCGAAGAACGGCACAGCGGCAGTTAAGCTATCAATGCGATCCAAAATGCCCCCGTGTCCAGGGATTAAATTACTACTGTCTTTAATACCACTTTCTCGTTTGAACATACTTTCTGTGAGATCACCCAGCACTGAAATTGCCACCGTTGCTACAGATAACACGATAAAAGGCAAGGTCGGCACATTAAATAAATTTTGCGGTGCGACTTGCATAAAAATGCCCGCTAACACGCCTGCCGTAACCAAACCACCTAATACCCCTTGCCAAGTTTTACCTGGTGAAACTTTCGGAGCGAGTTTATGTTTGCCAAATTTTCGTCCTGCAAAATACGCCCCCGAATCGGCTGCCCAAACAAGAATGAACACATAAAAAAGCAACATCAGCCCGTGATAAGGGTTCGTGTTATAGCTGTCTAAACGTAAACGCAAGACCCCAACAATAAACGGAATTAGTGTAACCAATGCAAAAACCCCTTGCAACAGCACCGATTTCGCCCAAATTTTCGCTGACTTCGGATAGCTCACCACAAAGCCAATCGCCACAATCCACCAGACTACTGCCGTGAGTAAAATCGGTTGTGCATAAGCCTCAAACACACGTCCCGCATTGAGATAATGCTTCTCGCTGACAATCCATAAAAACAGCACTGATCCCGCTAATGCAGCGATAATCCAACGCCAAAACGGATTTTTAATTTGAGCAAATTGCGTCCATTCCCACACACCTAATGCGACAACCGCCCCCAGTGCGAGTGCAAAATAAAAGGGGGAAAAGAGAAATAATGCCACACAGACTAACGCAATGAGAATTATTGCCGAAATAACACGTTGTTTAAGCACAGTTTAGTCCTCTTGTTCTGCACCGCCAAATCGGCGATCTCGTTGTTGATAAGCGAAAATCGCTTGATTAAATTCTTGTTCGTCAAAATCAGGCCATAGCACATTAGAAAAATAAAATTCCGCATAGGCAATCTGCCACAGCAAGAAATTACTCACCCGCTGCTCACCACTGGTGCGGATCAACAAATCCACCATTGGCTGATCTTGGGTAACCAAATGTTGTTGGAAACGCTCAGCGGTGATCTCATCAAGCGTCAGCTGCTCATTTTTCACCAAGCCGGCAAGCTGCTTGGTTGCCTGCACAATATCCCAATAGCCGCCATAATTCGCGGCGATATTTAGCGTAAGTGCGGTATTATTTTGCGTTAAATTTTCTGCATTGGCGATCTTTTGTTGTAATTTTTTGCTAAACCGCGAGGTGTCGCCCAAAATTTTTAGCCGAATATTGTTTTTATGCAATTTTTTGACCTCGAGATCCAAAGCTTGCATAAATAACGTCATCAACGCACTCACTTCATTTTCTGGACGACTCCAGTTTTCACTGCTGAAAGCGTATAATGTCAGCACCTTTATCCCGATCTTTCTGGCATAGGAAACCGCTTGACGCACCGCTGCCACGCCATTTTTATGACCGAAGATTCGCATCTTGCCTTTTTGCTTAGCCCAGCGACCGTTTCCGTCCATTATAATAGCGACGTGCTGTGGAATGTTGTTAAGATCGATGTCTGTCATTGCTCAATGAGTTACGCTATAAAATGTGTGAGAATATATCACAAGTTCCACTAACTTGCTATGAAAAGCCAATTCGCGTTCATTTGTAAGACAACAGGGGAAAACAAAAGTGCGGTGCTTTTTTTACAACGTTTTTAGACCGCACTTGTTCTTTTAAGATTGAACCTGCTGCCAAGCCTTCGCTCTAGCTTCCTGATCCACGTTTAGCACGTCGTCCACGCTAGCAATATGGCGTGGCTGAATGGCTTCAACCACTCGTAAATTCAGTTTGGCGATGTCGGTAAATTTGATCTGCCCAGCTAAAAAGGCTTCCACAGCAACCTCATTTGCGGCATTCATCGCGGTGGTGGCATATTGTCCTGCGGCAAACGCGTCCATTGCCAGCTTCAAACAAGGGTAACGCTGATAATCAGGTTTGAGGAAAGTTAGCCCATTTAGCTGATAGAAATCCAACGGCTCAACGCCCGCGAAAGTGCGGTGCGGATAAGCCATTGTTTCGGCAATTGGGGTTCGCATATCAGGGTTGCCCATTTGTGCAATCACCGAGCCGTCAATATAACGCACCATTGAATGGATAATGGATTGCGGGTGAATAATCACCTCCATTTCCTCCGCACTGGCGTTAAATAGCCAACGGGCTTCGATATATTCTAAGCCTTTGTTCATCATCGTGGCTGAATCCACCGAGATCTTTTTCCCCATCGACCAATTCGGGTGAGCCACCGCTTGAGCTGGGGTGATGTGTTCAAATTCAGCTAGATCCGTATAGCGGAAAGGCCCGCCCGATCCCGTCAAAACAATCTTGCTTATTCCCAATTCTTGCAATGGGCAGAAGCCGATTTGCTCTTGGGCTTGCGGCGGTAAAGATTGGAAAATCGCATTGTGTTCGCTGTCCACCGGCAAAAGCTGGGCTTGATGTTTTTTCACCGCATCAATAAAAAGCTGACCGCAAGTAACCAAACTTTCTTTGTTGGCTAACAGTACGCGTTTTCCCGCCTGCACGGCTGAAAGTGTCGGCAACAACCCCGCCGCTCCAACAATCGCTGCCATCACTTGATCCGCCTCTGGGTGAGCGGCTAGCTCGCAAATCGCTTTTTGCCCGCTTAATACTTGGGTTTGAATACCAAGTGCGGTCAGTTCTTGCTTCAGTTTTTTCGCCGCATTTTCATCATCTAATGCCGCAAACGTCGGCTGAAATTTGACGCACTGAGCGAGCATTAATTCCACATTGCGTCCGCCAACTAAAGCAAAGGCTTGATATTGTTCAGGATTTTGCTCAATAACGGAAAGGGTGCTTGTGCCAATAGAGCCTGTTGAGCCTAAAATAACGAGTTTTTGTTGATTTTGCATAAAATTTTGACCGCACTTTATTAAAGGTTGTTACCGTCTTTTGGTGTTAAACTCAAATAATGATATTGTTCATTAAGTGGTGCTGAATATACTCAAAAGCCTGCCATTCAGCAAGAAAAAACGGGCGAACTTACTGTCCGCCCTGTCATTTTAATAATGCGACTTTGCTTTCCTGAGGATTAGAAATCTAATAATTCTTTTTCTTTATCCGCTAACACTTCGTCCACTTTTTTCACATAAAGATCGGTGATTTTTTGGATTTCATCTTGTGCTTTGCGTTCTTCATCTTCGCTGATTTCTTTCTCTTTCAATAAGGCTTTGATTTGATCATTGGCATCACGGCGAACATTACGCACAGCGATTTTTCCTTGCTCAGCTTCACCTTTTACGATTTTGATTAAATCGCGGCGGCGTTCTTCTGTTAATGGTGGAAGGGGAACACGAATGGTTGTGCCTGCTGATGATGGGTTTAAGCCTAAATCAGAAGTTAAAATCGCTTTTTCTACTGCCCCAATAAGGCTACGGTCAAAGACGCTCACCGCTAAGGTGCGAGCATCTTCCGCCACCACGTTGGCAAGTTGGCGTAATGGGGTTAATGCCCCATAATATTCCACTTGAATGCCATCAAGTAAACTCGGTTGAGCACGTCCTGTTCTCACTTTAGAAATATGATTTTTAAAGGTTTCAAGGCTTTTTTCCATACGCTGTTGCGTATCTTTTTTAATTTCGTTAATCACAATTATTCCTTTTAGTCGTCTTAGTTAATCACAAATAAGCGTACCTTCACGCTCACCTAAAATCACGTTGCGTAATGCCCCCGGCTTGCTCATATTGAACACGCGAATTGGCATTCCGTGATCCCGTGCCAAGGTAAAGGCGGCGAGATCCATCACTTGAAGTTCTTTATCGATCACTTCCGCATAAGTGAGTTTTTCATACAGCACGGCATCAGGGTTCTTCGCAGGATCGCAATCATACACACCATCAACTTTCGTCGCTTTCAACACCACATCGGCTTCAATTTCAATACCACGCAAGCAAGCGGCTGAGTCCGTAGTGAAAAATGGGCTGCCTGTTCCTGCAGAAAAAATCACCACGCGTCCTTCACGCAACATTTTAATCGCTTCCGACCAGTTATAAGTATCGCAAATGCCGTTAAGTTGGAAGGCAGACATTAATTTCGCATTCACATCAGCACGGTGCAAAGCATCACGCATCGCCAGCCCGTTCATCACCGTTGCGAGCATTCCCATATGATCGCCCACTACACGGTTCATTCCTGCTTTCGCCAGCTTCGCCCCACGGAATAAATTTCCGCCGCCAAGCACCACGCCAACTTCAACGCCCATTTCTAGCAATTCTTTGATTTCTAACGCCATTCTATCCAAAATAGAGGGGTCAATGCCAAAGCCTTCATCGCCCTGCAACGCCTCACCACTCAATTTGAGTAAAATGCGTTTATATACTGGTTTGCTCATTTTTTCTTCGCCTCACAAAAGTTGAGAATAAAATTCTGCGTATTATAGAGCAACATCGATTTGCTGAAAATACTTCAGACAAAAAATAGACTGGATTCTATGATTAGAACCTCTATTTAATAGAGAGATATATCGCAGAATATCAATGATATACTTTAAAAGTATCGGGCTTCAGATTTAATCTGGAATAGCAATTTGCTGCATTAATTTACAAATGTTTATAATTCACTATCTTAATTTTTAATTAAGCTATAGTTCAGCTTTTGTATGCCTACCTAAAACTCGTTCTAATTCAGCAATATCTGTGATACCTTGTGCTATTTTATGTGAAGCACTATCCCATAATGAGGGATAATCGGTTTGATAAGAAATTTGCCCTGTATTTGAATCAAAAATAGCTTGTAAAAATTGATAAATACCAGTACGCCCACTATAACCTTGATAACATTCGCAATTTTTCGTTTTGTGTAGACATTTTTTACGGACTAAACGCTGGGCAATCACTAATAATAAACAACTTTCAATTTCATATTGTTGAATACCAAGCTGTAACAAGCGAGCAATAGCTGAATGTGCATTATTTGTATGTAATGTTGAAAGGACTAAATGTCCAGTTTGTGCTGCACGTAACGCAATCGCTGCACTTTCTGCATCACGGATCTCACCAAGCATAATAATGTCTGGATCCTGACGTAAAAATGTACGCAACAAACGGTTAAAATCTAAACCAATTTGTGGGTTAATTTGCGTTTGGATAATCCCTGGAAGTTCTATTTCAATCGGATCTTCTGCTGTTAGAATATGTTTTTCCGATTGATTAAGCCATTCTAATGCTGTATAGAGCGTAATACTTTTCCCACTCCCAGTTGGCCCCGTTACTAAAATGAGTCCTTGAGGTTGAGATAAAGCATCTTGTAATGTTTTTCGTTGTATCGCTGTCATCCCCAGCTCAGAAAAATCCAAGGTAACAGGTTTATTTTTTTGTAAACGTAGTACCGCTTTTTCTCCATAATATGTAGGTAATGTCGATATACGGAAGTCTAATATATCGGAAAATGTCGTTTTGAAATGAAATCTTCCATCTTGTGGTAAGCGAGTTTCGCTAAGATCAAGACGAGCTAGAAGTTTTAAACGAGAAATCAAACGTTGGCTCATTTGTTTAGAAATAGGAGGCTGATGTTGCAATACCCCGTCAATACGAAAACGGATCTGCAATTGCTCATTTTGTGGCTCTAAATGAATATCTGAGGCATTTAATTGCATTGCCGATTCAAAAACTTTATTTAGTATTTGAATAATTGGTTCATCAAGTTTTTCTGGTTGATTTTCGCTATAAGGTGAAATAGACGATTGATAAAAATCAAGTAATGCCGGCTCTTCTACTAATGTGGGAGATAACTTCTGTAATAGCGATTTTAAATCTTGTTCTGATAACAAAATCGGCTCAACTATTTTTCCTGTTAGAAATGAAAAACTTTCACAAGCCGATAGATTTGTTAAGTCATCAATACCAAGCCAAAGTGTATGTTCATCCTCCTGTAAAGGTACTGCTAAATAACGTATTAAAATATCTTTTTGCTGCTTATTCTGTTGCCATAAGTGCGGTGTTATTTCAAAGCATTTTCCATCAACAGCATATACAATGTCGTCCTCGTCTAAAGAATACTCAGCCATTACATTATCCTATTATCCGCAAAATCCCGCTGGGAAAAACTCTACAGATTTTCCACAATTTACCGTCCAAGATACACCTTTTGAGGCATCTCCACTGGCTTTTAATGAATAAGTAATATCAGAAAGATTATCTTTTCCTTTAACCGTAATCGTGCCTTTTTGTACATCAATAGAAGCCACTTTCCCTTTATTCGTTAATTTTTTCTGAATTCCATTTGAACCCGCATTACATTTCGTGGTAGCCCCCGTATTATAAATACATAATTCCACCTCTGAACGATAGGGGCTTGCGGCTTGAATTAACTCAGATATTGCCGCTTTCTTGGTGTAATTTTGATAGGCAGGAATCGCAATGGTCGCTAAAATCGCCACAATCGCAATCACGATCATCAGTTCAATCAAAGTAAAGCCTTTTTTGATTTTTAAATGGGTTGGGTTTTGCATAACTTATCCTCTGCATTTCTATTCTGATAAATTTTCGTTACAATGTGAGGGTTTTATCAACCTCGGGATAAGTGTGCCGCAAATGAAAAATAACGCCAAAAACCACCGCACTTTTTCTCGATCTGGATCGCAAAAAAAGATGACACGACCCTATTTAATTAACCAAGCGGGCTGGTTGGAAAATGAAAAACATTGCCCCTCACCCTATTATGATTTACGCCCTGATCCACAGGATATTTCTTTGTTAGTCATTCATTACATCAGCCTACCCCCTGAAGAATTTGGTGGCGGCTATATTGATGCGTTTTTTCAGGGAAAATTAGCTCCCCGCCTTCACCCTTACTTTGAAGAAATCAAAGATCTTCGTGTTTCTGCACATTGTTTGATCGACCGAAAAGGGGAAATCACCCAGTATGTTAGCTTTGGTGATCGAGCTTGGCACGCGGGGCTTTCTTGTTTTCAAGGGCGGGAAAAATGTAACGATTTTGCGATTGGCATTGAGTTAGAAGGTAGTAATAATCAACCTTTCACCGAGCAACAATATGCCACATTGCAAAAGCTTACCCAAAACCTAATGCAACGTTATCCCCAAATTTCTAAAGATCGCATTGTGGGGCATAGTGATATTTCCCCTGGGCGGAAAATTGACCCTGGGCAATATTTTGATTGGAAAAAATATCTTGAGGGAGT
Source organism: Avibacterium paragallinarum (assembly GCF_011765605.1). Taxonomy (NCBI): domain Bacteria; kingdom Pseudomonadati; phylum Pseudomonadota; class Gammaproteobacteria; order Pasteurellales; family Pasteurellaceae; genus Avibacterium; species Avibacterium paragallinarum. The sequence goes on along the minus strand of NZ_CP050316.1, from coordinate 204,184 downwards.
ATAAAAATGAGTGAAATTTATTCTCTTTTGTGAGGCGTATCACGGTTTTTTTGGCACATCTTTTCTATAATGTGCCATTATCTTTTCTGGGGGCTGAGCAAAATGAAAATTAGAACCATCAACGTTCTTGTTGCACTTATCTATTCACAAATTTTGCTTCATTTTGGAAAACCTTACCAGCTAAATCACGATTATAGGATTGAAATTGCTTTAGTCATTTTTTTGATCTTGCCCTGCTTGCTTAGAAAACTCGGTTTTTTTGCTCAATTTTTAGATAAAAAATTTAATGCAATCAAAGAGGTAAACCAAATTTGCCTTAATGCAAAAGCCACTGTGTCCTATTTTTTGCTCTGCAATATCCTCACAGTCATTTTGTTCACCGCACTATTCTATACAAAAAAATTTGTGATTACCGACAATCATAGTTACCTAATCGCTCTCCTCTTTGCCATTACAGTACTTTTATTTTATGACTGGCTGTATCATAAATTCATCATTCCTCACTATGTAAAAAAACGCTGAAAAAACACACCGCACTTTTTTATTGGTGAATTAGTAATCAGCTCATTTTGTGCTATTCATTCACAACCAATTATTCAGGAACTTTTTCTCTATCTCTTTAATAAATAAAGATTTTTTTATTTATTCCATATCTATCTTGGTGAACCACAACGATTAATTCCCGACTATTCGGTATAAAACCACAATTTTATCCACAGAAATTCTGAATAACTCACAGCAAGCGGAAAAAAGTGCGGTGCAAATCCTGATAAAAATACAGTGTGCGTTTTTTATCAACGGAGATCGATGTAAAAAAATGCGATCTCAGATCCTATTTTTAGATCGTAAAAATTTCCACAACAATAGCTTAACTCATTAATAGATAAATTATTTTTTTCCACTATTCACAAGTCATCTAGGATTATCCCCGCCTCTTCCACAACATTATGCACAGCCCGCTGATTTTTATCTCAGTTATCAACAAGCCTAATCCGTTCTTTGCCACAGAAAAGCGGGTTTGTGGATTGTGAAAACTTCGCGTTTATGTAACAATTCACACTCATTATGAATTTGAAAACAAAGGTGAACGATAGTGATCGATTTCGATGGCTACCGTCCGAATGTGGGAATTGTGATTTGCAACCGTAAAGGACAAGTATTATGGGCAAAACGCTATGGGCAAAACTCGTGGCAATTTCCGCAAGGCGGTATAAACGATGATGAAACAGCTGAACAGGCGATGTATCGTGAGCTTTTTGAAGAAGTGGGTTTAACGCGAAAAGACGTAAAATTGCTTTATGTATCAAAGCAATGGCTTCGTTATAAACTGCCCAAACGCTTATTACGCTATGACAGCAAACCGATGTGCATCGGGCAAAAACAGCGGTGGTTTTTATTACAGTTAGTTTCTGATGAAAAAGACATCAATATGCAAGCCACCAAGTCCCCCGAATTTGACGGTTGGCGGTGGGTGAGTTTTTGGTATCCTGTGCGGCAAGTGGTTTCATTTAAAAAAGAGGTTTACCGCAAGGCAATGAAAGAATTTGCGGCAGTGCTTTTCAACCTCAAAACCGCTGGGGGTTCAACATCTCAGCAAAATGAAAATAAGCTGGCTTATTCAAACTCACATAAAAAATATTCATCAAAAAAATATCAGAAACGTGCATTTCATCGCATAAGGGGATAACAATGCTTAGCTTTTTTCTTATTTGTTTAGCCTTGGGCTGCGTTGTCGGCTTTCTCGCGGGCTTATTCGGCATAGGGGGAGGATTAATCATTGTTCCCGCCTTAGTGTATCTATTACCTATGATAGGCGTACCTAATGAACTGTTGATATCCACCGCGTTAGGAACATCTTTTGCCACTATAGTAATTACAGGTTTTTCATCGGCTCAGCGTCATCACAAATTAGGCAATATTGTTTGGAACGCGGTGAAAATTCTCGCTCCAGTTATAATGATTACCACCTTTATTTCAGGGCTTTTCGTTGGAAAATTAGACAAAGCCATCGCGAGCAAACTGTTCGCCTGTTTAGTGGTTTATCTTGCGGTCAAAATGCTGCTTTCCATTAAGCCAAAAGCGGTGCAAAAAACGCTAACCACAGCATCTTCAATTATCGGCGGAATTTTAATCGGTATCGCGTCCAGTATCGCGGGCATTGGCGGCGGCGGCTTTATCGTGCCTTTCCTTAACGCACGAGGCATTGAGATGAAAAAAGCCATTGGCTCATCAGCGTTCTGCGGAATGCTGCTCGGATTGTCGGGAATGCTGAGCTTTATTGTCGGCGGTTGGGGGCAAATAGGAATGCCAAACTATTCACTGGGCTATGTTTACTTGCCAGCGGTCATCGCCATTACTGCCACCTCATTTTTCACCTCAAAATTAGGGGCGAGTACCACCGATAAACTGCCCGTGAAAACACTTAAACGCTATTTTGCCGTATTGCTGATCTGTATTGCGATCAATATGCTTATTAAATAAAGGAACATTATGACTTCTCAATTTTTCGCTTTTCCTCAATTCGATCCCGTGATTTTCAGCCTCGGGCCACTCAGTTTACGCTGGTATGGCTTGATGTATTTAATCGGCTTCCTGTTCGCCCGCTGGCTTGCGGTTCGCCGAGCTAATCACCCGAACAGTGGTTGGAGCGTTGAACAGGTGGACAGCCTGCTTTTCAACGGTTTTTTAGGCGTGTTTCTTGGCGGTCGTATTGGTTATGTGATGTTCTACCAATTTGACTATTTCCTACAAGATCCCAGCTATTTATTCCGCGTTTGGGAAGGGGGAATGTCCTTTCACGGCGGGTTAATCGGCGTGATTTTAGCAATGTGGATCACCGCTAAATTACAACATCGTGGCTTTTGGGCTACGGCGGATTTCGTCGCTCCGCTCATTCCCTTTGGCTTAGGAATGGGACGCATTGGCAACTTTATTAATGATGAACTTTGGGGACGTGTAACCGATGTACCTTGGGCGGTGCTTTTCCCGTCGGGCGGTTATCTCCCTCGCCACCCTTCTCAACTTTATGAAGCGGTTTTAGAGGGTGTGGTGCTATTTATCATCTTAAATTTATTCATCAAAAAACCTCGCCCAACTGGCTCAGTTGCGGGGCTATTTTTACTTTGCTACGGCATTTTCCGCTTCATTGTAGAATATTTCCGTGAGCCTGATGCTCAACTCGGGCTTTTCTTCAGCCAGCATATTTCAATGGGGCAAATTCTTTCTCTGCCGATGATTTTGCTCGGTGCAATCATTATATTCATCGCCTATAAAAGTGCGGTGCGAAAATAACGAGGTTTTTTATGCGTCAGTATTTAGATTTATGCCAAAAAATTATTGATCACGGCACTTGGGTAGAAAATGAACGCACGGGGAAACGTTGTTTAACCCTCATCAATGCCGATCTCACCTACAACGTGGCGGATAACGAATTTCCCCTTATCACCACGCGTAAAAGCTACTGGAAAGCAGCGATTGCGGAATTTTTGGGCTATATTCGTGGCTATGACAACGCAGCGGATTTCCGCAAGCTCGGCACAAAAACGTGGGACGCCAATGCCAATGAAAATCAAGCGTGGTTGAATAATCCGCACCGCAAAGGCACGGACGATATGGGACGCGTTTACGGCGTGCAAGGGCGAGCGTGGCGTAAACCCAACGGCGAAACGCTGGATCAACTGCGAAAAGTGGTAAACCATTTAAGCAAAGGCATTGACGATCGTGGGGAAATCATCACATTCTATAATCCCGGTGAAATTGATCTCGGCTGCTTACGCCCTTGTATGCACACCCATACCTTTTCTTTGCTTGGCGACACCCTTTATTTAACCAGCTATCAACGCTCTTGCGATGTGCCACTCGGTTTAAATTTCAATCAAATTCAAGTATTTACCTTTTTGGCATTGATGGCACAGATTACGGGAAAAAAGGCAGGAATGGCGTATCATAAAATCGTCAATGCCCATATTTACGAAGATCAGTTGGAACTAATGCAAGATGTGCAACTCAAACGCGAGCCATTGCCGTTGCCGACATTGGAAATCAACCCTGACATCAAAACCCTAGAAGATTTAGAAACTTGGGTAACGATGGACGATTTCAAGGTGGTGGGCTATGAATCTCACCCCGCGATCAAATACCCTTTCTCGGTATAAAAAACAGTGCGGAAAACCCACCGCACTTTGCTTTAACCCACCACGACCTTAACGGAGAAAAAAGTGCGGTCAGATTTTGATGCAAATTTTGACGAAAAAATGATGCGTTATGCCCTAAGCCTCGCCGACAAAGCCGAAGCCTTGGGAGAAATCCCCGTGGGGGCGGTACTGGTTGATGAAACGGGGAATATCCTCGCCGAAGGTTGGAATTTATCCATAACCCACAACGACCCCACCGCTCACGCCGAGATTGTTGCCTTGCGTCAAGCGGGAGAAAAACGCCAAAACTACCGCTTACTCAACACCACCCTTTACGTTACCCTCGAGCCTTGCACGATGTGTGCAGGGGCAATTTTACATAGCCGAATCAGACGCTTAGTTTTTGGTGCGAGCGATTTAAAAACAGGGGCGGTGGGTTCACGCTTTCATTTCTTTGACGAGTACAAAATGAACCACAGCGTGGAAATCACCAGCGGCGTATTGCAGGAAGAATGTAGCCAAAAACTCAGCCGTTTTTTCCAAAAACGACGGGAACAAAAAAAACTAGAAAAACAAGTTCATAAAGAAAAAATTTCAGCCCTATAACAACTAGCTATGATTTAGAAGATTAAATCCGATCACTTGCCATTAAATAAAAATGGTCGTGCTTGGTCATAAAAAATCTGCTCTTTACTCAGTTGAGTATTCCCCCCAACCTTTCAAGAGCATTACTATGCTATCTTCTGAATAGAATAAATCCCTTGATAAAACTAATGAAAATCACGACAAATCAAAGTGCGGTTAGTTTTTATGCCATTCCCACTGCCCATTAACGGCGGTTGCTAGCACGTTAAAATCATTAGTGAACAAGGTTAAATTAGCAATTTTGCCTTCGCTAATATCCCCTAAGCGATCGGTAACGCCAATGGCTTTGGCAGGATAATAATTGCACATACGCAAGGTTTCGTCTAATGGAATACCAACGTGTTTCACCGCATTTTCGACCGATTCCATCATCGTGATCGCCGAGCCGCCCAGTGTGCCGTTGGCGTCATAGCATTTGCCATTGCGAACATAAACCGTTTTGCCAACAAAATCAAAAGAATCAATCTCCGCACCAGCTGCGGCGGTTGCGTCCGTAACAATGCACAACTTGTCGCCTTTCACTTTTTTATCGATCTTGATATTATCAAATTCAACGTGCAATCCGTCCACGATAATGCCTGCATAAATATCGCTTTCCAACACCGCGCCGACAACGCCCATTTCACGTCCTGAGCTAATTGGCGACATCGCATTATGCAGATGAGTAGCAAAACTCGCCCCATTTTCAATGGCTTGCTTGGCAATCTCATAAGTGGCATTGGAATGTCCAATAGAAACCACAATGCCTTTTGCGACAAACTCTGCCACATATTGAGCCGTTGGATTTTCTGGAGCAAGGGTGATTTTGCTAATCACTTCCGCATTTTGGCAAAGAAAATCTTTCATTTCCTCGCTAATCGCACGGATATATTCAACCTGATGCACCCCTTTTTTCTCAACGCTCAAATAAGGCCCTTCTAAATGCAAGCCCAACGCCTGATTTTGATGGGTTTTGAGATACTCACGCATCACCACAACGGCTTTTTTCATTCCCTCATCATCGGCGGTGATAAAGGTTGGCAAATAGCTGGTTGTACCTGAACGCAAATTGGTTTCCTGCATAATTTCAAGGGTTTTCACGCTAGTTTCGCCGTTAAACATCACCCCACCACAACCATTTAATTGCAGATCAATGAACCCAGCGGTCAAATTATGACCTTGTAAATCAATCTGTTCTAACTCTGACGGAACATTTTCTTGTGGCACAATGGCGACAATTTTATCGCCCTCCACCACCACAGCTTGCCCGTAAAGCACGGCTTCCGCTGTATAAATTACGCCATTTACTAACGCATAGCTCATTTTTTACCTTCTTTTTATACTACACTGTGAATCGCTTTCGCCTCTAACTCGGTGAAATATTTCACGGTTTTCACTTTCAATTCTTGCGTTGCGGGTTCATCGCATACAAAAATCGCGTGGCGGTGTAATTGCAAGGCACTGATTGTCCAGAAATGGTTTACACTACCCTCCACACCCGCTTGCAAGGCAAGTGCTTTGTTATGCCCAGTGATCAACAACATCACTTCTTCCGCATCAAGCAAGGTCGCCACTCCAATAGTTAAGGCATATTTCGGCACTTTATTTACATCATTATCAAAGAAACGCGAATTAGCGATCAACGTGTCTTCCGTCAAAGTTTTAATGCGAGTACGCGATGCCAAAGAAGAAGCAGGTTCATTAAAGGCAATATGCCCATCAACACCCACTCCGCCCATAAACAAATTGATCTTACCATAAGACTGAATTTTTTCTTCATAACGGCGGCATTCCGCATCAAGATCGGGGGCATTACCGTCTAATAAATTGATGTTTTTTTCTTGAATATCAACGTGATTGAAGAAATTGTTATACATAAAAGAGCGGTAACTTTCAGGGTGATCTTTTGGCAAGCCCACATATTCGTCCATATTGAACGTAACCACATTCTTAAAGCTCACCTCACCCGCTTGATACAATTTAATCAATTCTTTGTAGGTTTCCAACGGCGTTCCCCCCGTTGGCAAGCCCAACACAAAAGGGCGATCTTCCGTTGGTTTAAACGCATTAATGCGATCTGCAATATGACGAGCTGCCCATTTGCTCACCTGAGAAGCGGTTTTGAGTGGAATTAAACGCATAGCAATCTCCTATTTTGTAAAAATTAAAACATTATTCCGAAGAAATATTTCACACTTTGAATTATAAAGTAATATAAACTCCAAAATAAAGTGAATTTAGAGAAAAAAGGCAAAATAGTGAGATACATCACAAAATTAGACTATTTTTGTCAATTCCATAAAACATATACTCAAAAATAACCGCACTTTTACGACAGTGATCGCAAAACCAAACATTTCTACTTTCCATTTTCTTTTTACCTAATAAGCTAAGCCATATCCAAGCCCAATAAGGAAACTAGAATGAAAAAATTCGTTACTTACCTCATCACATTGCTGTTTATACCTAACCTCCTCAGTGCCACTCCACCAGATTTTATGCTGCTTGGCACTTACAGCAACCAAAATGTCGCAGGCTGGGTAATGAGCGAAAAATTAGATGGCGTAAGAGGCTATTGGGACGGTAAACAACTGTTCACTAGACAAAATAAAATCCTCACGCCTCCTGCTTATTTTGTAAAAGACTTTCCACCGTTTGCGATTGATGGCGAACTTTTTACCCAACGCAATGAATTTGAACGCATTTCATCCATTATCCGCTCACAAAAAGATAAAGGCTGGGAAGACATTAAACTCTACGTTTTTGATGTGCCAAATGCGGAGGGCGATCTTTTTGCCCGCCTCGCTGTGCTAGAGCAATACCTCGCTCAGCACCCAAGCAAACACATTACTATTATTCCGCAAATCCCCATTAAAAATCATCAACATATCAAAGAGTTTCTGTATCAAGTTGAAGCACAAAAAGGCGAAGGTATCGTACTACGCAATCCAAACGCCCCTTACGAAAAGAAACGTAGCAACCAAATTTTGAAACTGAAAAGTACTCACGACGAAGAATGTGAAGTCATCGCTCATCATCAAGGAAAGGGGCAATTCACCAACCTCCTAGGTGCAATCACCTGCAAAAACCAGCGTGGCGAATTTCGTATCGGGTCAGGGTTCACCTTAGAAGATCGCCAAAATCCTCCGCCTATCGGCTCAACCATCACCTACAAATATCGAGGATTAACCTCAAAAGGTCTACCTAGATTTGCGACTTATTGGAGAATAAAAAGCGAATAATCTCAAAATTCGTGGTCAGTATGTTTTAAATGAAACTATATTCATTCAATCCCGATCAATTTATGTGTTTGGATGCTCAGTTGCCATTTGGGTTTATTGGGACGCTGGTTGAGCAGCCCTAATTGGGTGATGGTGTGGAGCAAATTCATCTCGCCATTGATTTCACAAGGGGAAAGATAGTAATGGCTTGCTTGAAATATTTACACGAGCACTTCCATCCGAGAAGATAAAAATGGTTCAAAAAAGCACCGCACTTTATTTAATAGAAAAAATCAAACTGAAGCTCTATACCTCGTTTGATTTCAAAATAATACGGCACTAGCCTGCCTCGTCATAGTCGTCGTACTGTCTATGGAGTACAACGCTTTGCCTTATTTTGAACTAAAATGACTATAATCGAACAGCTACTATCATTCAATTTTCTCTTCTGGTAAGATCACTTTATTATAAAAACTGCCATTAATTTGGGTTTTATGCAAATGGTAGAGATGGTATGCCTTAAATGCTTTTTCATCGGGTTGTTGTGGAGTATGCCAAAATTCTTCTAGTGTTCCTTGGTGTGTAATATCAGGAATATTATAATTGGCTAGTCCTAGCGTCATTACAGGCATATTATGAATGAGTGCAGATAGTCCACTCGTACTGTTCAATGTTACCATTGCTTTTCCATATCGAAGTAAAACAGGCATTGGTACATCATAGACGTAGAATACCCGCCCTTGCAGTTCGGGATGTTCAGATAAATAGCATTTAATCACATTTTTATAGCTAATAAACCCGCGATCCATTGGATGATGCTTGATTACCAAACTCAATGACTTTGGAGCATTTTTTACAAAGGAATTCAGTACATAGATTAAAAATGCTTCAACACTATCAAAATCACAATGTACTTTCACTTGGCTATCATCATAAACTTGTAAAGGTAATATATAAAAATCACCTAATTTATTTTGCTCAATTTTGCGAATAAATCGCTTTTCTTTCACATAACGACAAACACGTTTTAGCCCTGAAATAAGCCATAATTTTATATAATAATTGAGGTTATAAACGCGGTGATGTTTATAATGAGGAAACTGTTCTTCCCTATGTCTAGCAACGACATAATATTGGGTGGCTAATTTAGCCATCGGGAAAAAACCTTTTGCAATAGGAATTGGCTGTATATATTCTGTTAAGTTTTCTGCTTGTTGCAGAAAGAATTGTTTATTTCTCGGAAGCGTTGAATAGGCATTTACGCCCTCTTTTTCTAGGGTAACATAATGAGGGCGAAAATAGCCTTCTTCAAATGCCCAAAATGAATATTGCAATTGTTCTGATACTCTTTTAGCAACTTGATGATAGGGGCGAGTATCACCAAAACATACCAAAGCATCAATTTCATTTTCTTGACACAACTGCAAAAGAAAGGCTTCAAAATTCTCAAAGGTATCACGATAATCAATAATAGATTGTTGTTCTAACGCAGAAGAAAAATAAAATTTATCTCCGGCATTAAAGTTCAATTTATAAACATATTTGCCTTGAACGTTAACTAGCCAATCTGCAAAATACTTAAAAAAAGGACCAATTGGACCTTGCAATAACAAAATTCGTTGTGATGAAGTTACTAGCTCAGTGAGGTTATCCACAATCATTGAATTAAATATATCCTATAAAATTTGGCTTATTGTAACCAAAATGTTCTAATGAAATACCAATATTTTCCTAATTTTTTACTTAACCAATTTTTATACATTCCGCTATCTTTTAATTGTTCACGTTGTTGCAACAAAATTTGAATAGCTGTTTTTGCATCAGTGAGTTGCATCGTATTTGGATTTAAATAGAGTGGATAATATAACAGAGTTCCTGCAATTAACTGCTCTAATGTTAATTTTCTTTTTCTACGCTGCAAGTCATAGGCATCAATGGTTAACCCCCAGTGAGCATAAAACGGTGAACCATAGCAATAGACTGTTTTACCTCGTAATAATGCTTCAAAGCCGGCTAAAGAAGTCATTGTATGAACTTCATCAACAGCTTGAATGCAATCTAAGATATTTGCATCAGTAACCACTTGATCAGCATACATTAATGCTTTTTCTTGTTTTATATCGCCTGTTCGATTTCCACTCAATACGTCAGGGTGTGGTTTATAAATAATATAAGCATCGGGGTAAGTTTCTCTAACTCGTTGTAGTAAAGTCAGGTTTGACTTACACTGGAGGGAACCAAAACGTATAGAAGCGTCATCTTCTACTTGCCCCGGCACTAAAATCATTTTTTTAGCTGTATTTGGGCGTGAAAAACCTGTATAGCCCACATTATACTTACCGATATTCGCCTCAATAAGCTGTTGTTGGATCTCTTTTGCTAAATACTCATCATTTTCTGAGAACTGCGTATTTTGCAAAATATACTCTAGTTGTGAAGGTTGCTGCGGATTGAAATAAATCCCCAGTTGATCCACTACAAGAGAAAGCGGTGCCACTAAATTTGAGCCTAATCCAACAGAACGAATGAAGCCATCTTCCATTCGCCAAATGGGAATATTACGTTGTTCTGCGTATGAGATGATTTCTGGTTTTCCTTGCCCCCAAAGCAAAAGTTTTGCATTTTCGCTCAGTTGAATTTTCTTAAACTTAGCAAGCGAATGGACAAAATGTAAACGGCAGTTTGGCAAATGAAAAAAAGGTTTTAACACCGTTTTTTTCCACAAAGAAAGCCCAATACAATAAAAATCGCCCACTAATACAGATTGCCAATGTTTAACCCAATTTAGATAATGAATGACATCAAAAATATCGCCTGATTTTCCCGTGAAAGGATTGATATAGCGACAATATTGAAAATAGGCAGCATAAAATACAGTAGCCAAATCACGAGAAATGCGATGCTTTGTTTGAATTAATTTAGCAACAAAAGGATGACGATCATCTGTTAAGCCCCAACCGGCAAACCAAGGCACACCAAAGGTAACCACTTCTTTGCCTTGTAGCAATGCTTCAAATCCCATTTGTGAAGTAACACAATATACTTTATCCACCTGAGATAATAAGGTAGGAGGATTAATATCTTGGCTAATGATTCTCACACGAGCTTGATCTAATAAATCGGTTAAATATCCACGTTTTTTCCCTGCAATCACATCAGGATGTGTTTTTACCCAAATTTCAGCATCAGGATTTTCTTGCAGTGCTGATCGCAGCATCTGACGAAAACCATTTTCATCAGCCAAACCATATTGCACCGCCATATCACCAAAGGTTTGATCAATAACTAATACAATTTGATTTTTATGTTCTGTGTCTATTGGCTCGCAAGGTGCGTGATTATATTTAGATAATTGCCATTCACGAATCAATGCCATAGCTCGATGGGATTGTTGCGCTTGCTCATCATTTAAGCAGCAATCAGCAATTAACTTTTCCAACCGTGAAGGTTTTTCTGCCGCATAGTAAATACCCATATCGTCCACAACCAAAGAAATGGAGGGTATCCTTCAACCCCAAGTCCGATAGAGCGAAGAAAGCCATCTTCAAGTGCAATATAGTGCAGATTATGCTTTTTAGCATAATCACGTGCTTTGTTTGCCGTAGGGCGAAATCCCCAACCCATCACAGAATTTCAAAGGAACAGGTTGGGCTATCCTTTAGAAAACTAGATAGATTCGGGATTTTTTTGATTCCAGAGGAAAAAATAATTGGGTTCATCAAATCATCTCAATATTAAATTGTCGCTATCCTAAAGCAGAGAAGCTATTGAATCAATAAAATGGTCTGTATAGAAAACAAACTAGCTATCTTTCAGCATTTTTCTTTGATGTCCAAAATCAAAATTAAAAATAATGGATAAAAAAACAGCGGAAGGATGCTATTTTGATTAGTATCAAATAAAAGAAAAGTATTTATCATTTTGAAAAAACAGAAATTTTTGTAATATTTGCTTGCTTGCTTGCTTGCTTTTTTTATTTTATAATGAACAGCATTTTTAAATCTATCCTTTTTATAATTTGAATATTCAGATATACAGGCACTTATGAATAAGTTATTATTATTGGACATCATTCTTCTCATTTTTTGAATGTTGAGCGGCTACTTCAACAACATGGATTGGATCCTGCTAATAAATCAAAACGAGAGCAACTTACTCCAGTAGAAATTACAGAAATTTTACGAAAAGTATGTTCGCAACAAGAAAATACATCGGCGACTATTTTCCCAGAACAATTATTAATAAATCTCAGATTGCTATCAAAGGTAATAAAAACAAAAGAAGAAAGAAACAGAAGATTATCTCTGTAATGCCTGTAACTGGTTCAAATAATCAACTAAAAATTAATCCAATATGGAATGGATTATTTCTAGACTTAATGCTATCCAACTTAGAGCAAGATATGTGGGGATGGGCAGATTCTAATGCGATAGAAGTTTTAAATTACTGGGCAGAATTAGATCCTGAGATTAAATTTATTTTTGTTTATGATCACCCAAGTAATATCTTCTTACATTCTAACGTAGAGCAAGCATTATCTTTAAGTGCTAACGAGATAGATAATAAATTACAGCAGTGGCAACAATATAACCAAAAAATGTTGACCTTATTTAATCAATATAAATCACGTAGTGTACTTCTTTGTGGGCAACAAATGCTTGATGAAGTTAATAGTGCTGTAGAGAAAGTAGCAAATACATTATCAGCTCCTTTATCTTTAGAACAGCAGTGTGATGTTATGGATGTTGAAGATGATACTGAACAAGGGCAGAACTCAACATTAGAAAAATTTGTAGTAAATAATATCCTTCAAGGCTATAAAGAAGTTGCTAATATTTATGAGGAATTACAAAATAACGCTACCTTACCTTACCTTACCTTACCTTACCTTACTCTTGAAGGGCAAAATTCAGCAGTGTTAAGTGCTTGGAAAGATCTGATTAAACAAAAATCTGATTTAGAGAGCCAAAAATATACCATCAAAAAGAATCAAGATCGAATAGCTGAATTAACTTCTTCAACAACAGAATTGTCTGAGAGATTAAATACAGCACAAAATTCATTTTCATCACAAAAAGCAAATCTAGAACTCAAAAATCATCAATTACAAGACGATTTAGATCATAGCAGAAAAATAGTCAAGAACTTTCTAGACAGCTAGGAAATATACAAGAACAAACCACTAGAATTATAACTGAAAAGAAAAGATTGCTAAGGAATTGCAACAAATAAAAGAGAAAAATCATTTATTACAAAAAGAATTATCTGAGGAGAATAAAGAACTTTTAGAACAGGTGCATATCTTGCAACAAGAGTTAGAGCACTATTTTGAAGAAAATCAAAAATTAAAACAAAAGCCATTATTATTCGGAGCACCTGAACGTGTCAAGCAACAACTGAATTATCAGCTTGGTGCAAAATGATTAAGAATAGTCGTAGTTATCAGGTTGGCTAAAAATGCCGTTTTCACTGTCTCATATTCAACGTGAATATAAAATACATAAAAAATATAACCAACAGCAGAAAACTTTACCTAGATTAGAAGAATATCAAGATTATCTTCAATCAGAGAAAGTGAAACGTCATCTTTCTTATCAATTAGGTGAGCTTTATTTAAAGAATAATATTTTTAGTTTTTTAGCTAAAGTGCCGAAAGTAGTAAAAGAATTTAGAAAAAATAAAAAAGGCTATGGGAAATAAATTACAGCAATTACAGAATAAACGTGATCAGTTGGGTCGAAATATTGGTGCTCTTGATTTTCTTATAGATTTTATAAAAAGAAGAATAATAAATATATTTTTTAGATAAAGATTCGTTAAGACTAAATCAAATGCACATAAAATCCATTTATTGTCAGAAGAAATTTCCAGTAAAAAATCTGGAGAAGAATTTGATTTTTTATTGCAATATACAGAGATTAGAAAATTAGATTAGAAAAATTAGAGTTAACAGAAACATATATAGCATTAGTTAAATATTTATGTCTCATTATCATTCACTCAATCTTAAAAATAAAAAGCAATTTTTAGTACATATATCCAATGCATTAAGAATTTCAGAAGATTCAGAGATTATATAGAGATATATAATGAGTTTTCCTTATTTAATAAAGGATCTTCCCTTATCACCAAAATTAAAGGATAACTTTTTAAAACGAATTTTTCTGGATACTGGGATTACTCACAAACCGAAGATAAATATCTCTTATTTGATTTGCAAGATGATCCTAAACAGGCTTTCACATTCTAATAGAAAAAGAGAACATAGAAACTAAGCTAAAGATTAATCCAGAATTATATGGTGTATTTTGCAATAATTTTAGTGATGATTTTGAAAAATATAAAATATTTTTAATAAGTTTTTAAATTCTTATGCTTTACCATTAATAACTAAGGTCAATAATGGTAAAGGTAATATTCTTAAAAGAATACAATTGAAACAATGATAGGATTGTATTGAGCAAACAGAAACCTAGTATCTATCTATTGTAATGTCAGCCTATAATTCACAAGATACTATAGAGTATGCCATTAATTCTTTATTGAATCAGAGTTATCCGAATATTGAAATAGTAGTTTGTGAGTGATTGCTCTAAAGATAATACCTTGCTATTTAAAAGATATGGAATTAAAAAATTCTAAAATAAGAGTCTATCAGTCTATTAAAAACCAAGGCACATATAAATTTAGAAATGAAATGATTAAATTAGCAAAAGGAGATATATTACATTTCATGATTCTGATGATTTTGCTTTGCCGACTAGAATAGATGAGCAAGTAATATATTAAATAATCATCAGCATATTATGTTGTGTGTTCTCAATGGGTCAGAATTGACCAGATGGAAGATTTTCTATTTTTTTGATGGAAAATTAAATAGATTGTGGTTGTTTCATCAATGATAAGAAAAGAGATTTTAGAAAAAATAGGTTCTTTTAAAAGTTCTTTAGTTGCTGCTGATACTGATTTCTACGAAAGAGTGATTCATTTTTATGGTAGAGAAAGCATTTATAAATTAGAAAAACCATTGATTTTAGGATTATGGGGAGATGGCTCCTTAACGAAACAAAAAACATTAGTAGCAGGAAATAGTGGGTTTGTTGCAAAAAAAGAAGAGCTTCTCTGATATATGTGCAAGGCAAAGATTATTAGGAAATGAAATTTTTCTGATGAAGATATTAATGATGTGTTGAAGGAACATAGCATTTTTAAAGAAAATTTGGAGTATAAATATGATTATGCTAATATGGCAACCTTCCCAGCAAGAAAGGATATGTTATAAAAGTATTCAATCTCTACATAAACAAATAGACTTGCTAAATCTTTGTTTAAATGAATTACATCTATTCTAAAGAATATGCGAAGTTCTTAATTTGAATCCTATTATTCCTAATAAAGATTATAAGGATGTAGGTAAATTTATACACCCTATAGTATTAGATGCCCTCTTATATCTTAGTTGATGATGATATTATTATCCTCCTAATTATGTAGAACATCTACAATATTTTATGAAAATAAAAACTTGAATGTTGTTATCGGTACGCATGGCGTTATATATTCCGATATATACAATGGTTCATTTAAAGCAAGAAAAGTTTTTTCGTTTTAGACAGACCTTAGATAAAATAAGAGTGGTAAATCAATTAGGTACGGGAACTGTTTTTTTGTGAAAGGTCATCAATTACCCTCATTATCTTATATGGAGGGATTCACAAAAATATGTTGATGTGAGATTTAGTAAATATTTATAGGAATAATATATCTTTATTATGCATTCCTAGAGAGGCTAACTGGCAAAAAGAAATAACAGTAGAGAATTCTATCTTTCCAGTTTTACTAAAAAAATGGCCTAGTGAAATTATTAGAGAAGTACAAGTCATATCAGGATATTCAAAATTAAGATTTTCTGTAGTAAAACAAATTGAATTAGATGAATCAATTTCTTATTAATATATAAATATCAATTAATAATAGATATATATTAGATGAGCTTATTTCTAATATTTCACTATTCATAAGGAAATAAAAATGGACTTCTTATTAACTGTTCTGAAATCAGAAAAAAAATTATCGAGATTAAGAGAATGTGCAGAAAATGCAAATAAAACAATTCTTTTTCAATATAATATAAATATTATTATCAAAACAAAAATTTAAGATTGTGTGTTTTTTTTGAGGGGGGGGGGGGGGGGAGAGGGTATAGATGGGGCATTATCAGCCTTTATGGCAATTAATCCAAGTATTACTAGTTAAGCAAATTTTGGATAAGGATAACTTATTTAGATTTGATAAAAATAAAAAATAGACCCTATATTCTAAGGACTTTAAATGACAAAGATAGCTATTATAGGAACAGGATATGTAGGTTTATCTAATGCTGTACTTCTTGCACAACATAATCAGGTTATTGCTCTTGACATTATGCAAGATAAAGTAGATTTAATTAATCACAAAAAATCACCAATTAAAGATAAAGAAATTGAGGAATATCTTGCAAGTAAAAAGTTAAATTTATCTGCAACGACAGATGTTAATTATGCGTACAAAGAAGCTGATTTTATTATTATTGCGACTCCTACAAATTATGATGTAGAAAGCGGTTATTTTGATACCTCATCAGTAGAAAAAGTTATCTCTGATGTTTTAACCATTAATTCATTAGCGACGATTATTATAAAATCAACTGTTCCTGTTGGCTTTACGCAAAAAATGCGTGATAAATTTAATACTAATAATATTATTTTCTCACCTGAGTTTTTGCGAGAAGGGAAAGCGTTATATGATAATTTATATCCTAGTCGAATTATTGTGGGTGATCATAGCGAAAAGGCTAAAATATTTGCTCAATTACTTGCTAATGGTGCAAATAAAAAAGAGATTCCTATTTTATTTACAGATAGTACCGAAGCGGAAGCAATAAAATTATTTGCTAACACTTATTTGGCTATGCGTGTGGCTTATTTTAATGAGCTAGATACTTATGCGGCTATTCATCATTTGGATACAAAACAGATTATTGCTGGTGTGTGTTTAGATCCACGTATAGGTAAACATTATAATAATCCAAGTTTTGGCTATGGTGGTTATTGTTTACCGAAAGATACCAAACAATTATTGGCAAATTATAGAAACGTTCCTCAGAATTTAATTGAAGCAATTGTTCAATCTAATCGTACTAGAAAAGATTTTATTGCAGATGAGATAGAAGCGATGAATCCTAAGGTGGTGGGTATTCATCGTTTTATTATGAAGGCTGGATCTGATAATTTTAGAGCATCTTCTATCTTTGGTGTCATGAAACGTTTAAAGGCAAAAGGAGTAGAGTTAATCGCTTATGAGCCCGTTGTAAAAGACGATGATTATTATTGTGCTACAATTATTAAAGATTTGGAAGAGTTTAAAGATAAGTCAGATCTTATTATTACTAATCGTCTATCGGAAGAATTATTTGATGTTATAGATAAAGTTTATACAAGGGATATTTGGGGTAGTGATTTTTAAATTTTCAAAGATAAATCGATTATTTAAAGAGAGACAATATTCTCTATTATTGGCAAAATATTCAGCTCAATTTAATAAATCTTTATTAGGAAAAACTATTTTTGAGTCCGGTTTATATAGTCAATTTTTGACGGATCCTCAATGGAAAGGATCAGTTTTTTATGCCGTTGGATTATTATTTTATAAAGATTATACTGATTTTAGGGTTTATTGGCGTTCGTTCTCTAAAAAGAAAAAACTAAGTGCATCTGATAAAAGAATTATATTAAAATCTTTATATATTAATTACCCACATAAAGCAAAAGCTTTTTGTAAATTTTATTTTCCACAGGATAAAATATTATATTATTCTATTTTAAGTGTTATAGATGAGAAACTAAAGGATAATTCTCTTTTAGAAATTAGTTTATTAAAAAAACCTCAGAATATATTATTGGCTAGTAATTTTTTAGCAATAGATAATCCATTAAAACAGCAGTATTATTTTAACCAATTAATGGATGCTTATGGGTTAAGAAAAATAGTATTAATTAATTACACTAAAGCTATATTTAGTACTAATTTGCGATGTGATAGAGTTAAAATAGAACAAAAAAATGCAGAAAACTTTCCTTTGGTGTCGATTTTAATGACGACATTTAATAGCCAAGAATTTGTAGAAAATAGTTTGTTATCTTTAATTTATCAAGACTATCCGAATAAAGAAATTATTGTGATTGATGATTGCAGTTCCGATAATACGTGCAATATTGTTCAAAAAATTTCTGATAAATATTCTTTTGTTAAATTAATTCAGTTGTCAGAAAATGTGGGGACATTTTTGGCTAAAACAATTGGGGCTAAATTTGCAACTGGAGAGTTTATAACTTGCCAAGATTCTGATGACTGGGCACATCCAGAAAAATTAACAAAACAAGTAGAACCTCTATTGAAAAATAAAAATATAATAGTCACTTTTTCTAAGTGGTTTAGAGTTACAGAAAAAGGAAAAGCATATTCAAGGATGATCTATCCTTTTATCCGTTTGAATCCTTCTTCTGCATTATTTAGACGTCAAATTGTTGAAGAAAAAACTGGATTATGGGATTGGGTAAGAACAGGTGCTGATAGTGAATTTAATGCAAGATTAAAGCTTGTTTTTGGTAATAAAGCTATTTTTGTTATTAATAAGCCTTTGACTATTGGAGCTCATAGAGAAAATTCTTTGATGACTAGCATTGAAACAGGTTATTCAGATCATAGTGTTTTAATTCGACAACAGTATTGGGAGAATTGGAATAATTGGCATATCAAACAGTTAATGTTAGGGCATTCTATTCGTATGAACTATAAAAATAGAAAAGAGCTTTTTTCTATTCCAAAAGAGATAAGTGTTGATATAAATAAAATTTCCCGAGTCTTTAAAAAATTGGAATTATTTTTATAAAAAAGTTTTCTACAGGAAATTGAGCAAAAATTAATAATTATCTATGATAATTACTCACTTTTAATAGAAAAATCATGATCAAAAACAAAATAATTAAGGTAAAACTATGCGTAAATCGCTGATTGCAGTAAGTTACTGCTTATTATTAATGTCTTGTTCTTATTTGCCAAATTCAGGACCGAGCAAAGGCAATATTGAGGTAGTCAATAAACAGAAATCCAATGAGGATTTGCTTGCAGTACAGTTGATCGAGGTGAATAATAAAGTTGTGGAAAGTATGTTTAATCAACAACAACCTCAATCATTTTTGCAGTTTCCTTCATCAAAAGCACATTATCAGGGGGTAGTAAATGCTGGTGATTTACTTGATATTACTCTCTGGGAAGCACCGCCAGCAACTTTGTTTGGCAGTGTGTTGAATCAAGCCGGTGTGTCGGGCGGACAAAGCACTCACTTACCGGAACAGGTGGTTAATAGCAATGGAAGAATAACCATTCCTTTTGTTGGTGCATTAAAAGTAGCAGGGAAAACACCGGAGCAGATCCAATCTGAAATTGTTGGACGTTTACAAGCAATTGCCAATCAACCACAAGCAGTGGTGCGAATTGTGAAGAATAATTCTGCTAATGTGACGGTTTTAACTAAATCGACTACTATTCGAATGGCTTTAACTGCTTACGGTGAACGAGTGTTAGATGCTATTGCGGCAGCAGGTGGAGCCGGTGGTAATGTGCAAGATGTTTCAGTGCGACTGACTCGTGGAAATCAGGTGCAAACGATTTCTTTAGCCAGATTAACGGAGGAGCCACAGCAAAATATCCTATTACGTTCCGGCGATGTAGTAACGTTATTAAATAATCCACTTTCTTTCACTGCAATGGGTGCGGTAGGAAATAGTAAAGAAATTCGTTTTTCGGCAGAAGGTTTAACTTTAGCAGAAGCAATCGGTCGTTTAGGTGGATTGAATGATGATCGTGCAGATCCAAGAGGAGTATTTATCTTTCGTTATGTTCCATTTGAAGAAATGCCCTTAAGTAAACAAAATGAATGGCAAGCCAAGGGGTATCACAACGGAATGAAAATTCCAACAGTATATCAAGCGAATTTACTTGAACCTCAATCAATGTTTTGGATTCAACAATTTCCAATTAAAGATAAAGATATTGTTTATGTATCTAATGCACCATTGGCTGAATACCAAAAATTTATTCGTATGATTTTTGGAGCAACTACACCGGCGGTTTCAACTGTAAACAGTGTTAATAATCTGTAGGGGGAGATGATGGAACAAAATGTAGTAGTTCAATCGAAAGAACAACTGAGAAAGTTAAAACAGTGGTTGCGAAAAATTAATCTGTTATTTTTACTGACGGTGATTATTCCGACTTTTTGTTCGTTATTTTATTTTTCTATTTGGGCTTCCGATGTTTATATTTCGGAGTCCAGTTTTATTGTGCGTTCTTCTCGTGCTCAAGCATCGCTCGGAGGTATGGGGGCTTTATTGCAGAGTATCGGTTTTGCTCGTTCGCAAGATGATACTTTTACGGTGCAAGAATTTATGCGTTCGCGTAATGCGTTGACAACATTGGAAAGTGAGTTACCGGTGAGAAAATTTTATGAAGATGAAGGGGATTTTTTCAGCCGTTTTAATCCGTTAGGTTTTTTTAATGAACAGGAATCGTTTTATCAATATTTTCGTAAACATTTGATGATTAATATCGATTCTTTATCTGGTATTGCTACTTTACAGGTTCGTGGTTTTAATGCTGACTCGGCACAACAGATTAATGAAGCATTATTGCATTTGGCGGAAACATTAGTGAATAAACTCAATGATCGTGCACGTAAAGATACAATTACTTTTGCGGAACAATCGGTAAATGAAGCAGAAAAATATTTGTCTGAAACCTCGACAGCCTTAAGCCAATATCGTGTAAAAAATGGGATATTTGATATTGGGGCACAATCTGAATCGATTTTAACTTTAGTGCAGAAGTTGCAGGATGAACTGATTGCCATTCAGACGCAACTTGATCAGGTGAGGGCGTTATCTCCGGATAACCCTCAGGTTAAAGTGTTAAAGGCAAGGCAAAAAAGTATTCGTGAAGAAGTGGCACAACAATTGAATCGGGTTTTTGAGGGAAACCATTCTTTAACAACACAATCAGCAGAGTACCAGCGTTTAATTTTAGATGAAACCTTGGCAAAACAGCAATTAACAGCTGCAATGTCTGCGTTACAAAGTGCAAAAGAAGAAGCTGGAAGACAACAGCTTTATCTGGAAATTATTGCTAAACCTAGCCATCCAGATTTAGCATTGGAACCGCACCGTTTATACAATATTTTGGCAACTTTGATTCTTGGATTAGTTATTTATGGCGTTTCAACTTTATTATTAGCCGGTGTGAGAGAGCATAAGAACTGATGCAGTATGGTGAACAAACTTCGTTAAAAGATTCATTTACTATCCAAGGACGGGTGTTGAAAGCGTTGTTGTTGCGTGAAATTATCACTCGTTATGGTCGTAAAAATTTAGGCTTTTTGTGGTTGTTCGTTGAGCCATTTTTGATGAGCCTAGTTATTGTGTTAATGTGGCATTTTTTTCGTGCTGATCGCTTTTCAACATTAAACATTGTTGCTTTTGCAATGACGGGTTATCCATTATTAATGATGTGGCGTAACGCTTCTAACCGTGCAATTAGCGGTATTGATTCCAATATCTCATTACTTTATCACCGTAATGTACGTCCTCTTGATACGCTTTTTTCTCGTATGATTTTGGAGATTGCTGGTGCGACTGTAGCACAAATTGTGATGTTAGTGATTTTAATTGCTATTGATTGGATCGGCTTGCCAAATGATGTGTTGTATATGCTTTTTGCTTGGTTCTTAATGGCACTGTTTGCCATTGGTTTAGGTTTAATTATTTGTGCTATTTCTTATTATTTAGAGTTTTTCGGTAAAATTTGGGGAACATTATCTTTTGTGATGTTTCCTATTTCCGGTGCATTCTTTTTAGTGAATAGTTTGCCAAACAATCTGCAATCTATTTTGCTTTGGTTTCCAATGGTTCACGGTACGGAAATGTTTCGTCACGGTTATTTTGGTTCTTCAGTTATTACAATGGAATCACCGAGTTATTTATTTATTTGTGATTTGGTGATGTTATTAATCGGTCTACTGATGGTGCGTAGTTTTAGTAATAGGATTAATGCAAGATGATTAGTGTAGAACACGTTTATAAAAAATATCAAACACGGACAGGTTCGGTAACCGTATTAAATGATATTAATTTTAGCCTTAACAAAGGAGAAAAAATTGGTATTTTAGGACGCAACGGAGCAGGAAAATCAACATTAATTCGTTTAATGAGTGGTGTTGAAGCTCCAACTTCAGGAATAATTCGACGAGAAATGAGCATTTCTTGGCCATTAGCCTTTAGCGGTGCATTCCAAGGTAGCTTAACGGGAATGGATAATTTACGCTTCATTTGTCGTATTTATAATGCTGATATTAATTATGTTACTGAATTTACGGAATCCTTTTCCGAATTGGGCAATTATTTATATGAGCCTGTAAAAAATTATTCTTCAGGAATGAAAGCACGCTTAGCTTTTGCATTGTCGTTATCCGTTGAGTTTGATTGCTATCTCATTGATGAAGTGATTGCCGTTGGAGATTCTCGTTTTAGTGATAAATGTCGCTATGAACTTTTTGAAAAACGCAAAGATCGTTCCATTATTTTAGTTTCTCATAGTCCAACCGCTATTAGACAATATTGTGATAATGCAAAAGTATTAGATAAAGGAAAATTGTTAGATTTCTCTTCTATTGATGAGGCTTATCAATATTATAATCAGACATAGAGGTTAGATTTTAAAATAAAATAACGTTACTTTCTTGCTTTATCATAAATTTCAATGGCTATAGTTAAGTTCGAAATAAATCAAGGTAACAAGCTGAATACAGTGAAAATAGCACTTTTATGCCAAGTAACGCTGGATGATTTCTAAATTAAACACCTATAAAATTCACAAAAAGAAAACATCGTACTTTGATCTACCCCCAAATCCTAGACACCTAGGAAGTTAAATATTGAGCTCTGTATTGCACAGGATTCAAGTTGTTTAATGCGGATTTCCGTAATTCGTTATAATACGAATATACTCGTACAGTGCCACCTCTAGCTTCGCGACATTGGCAAAGCGATTCGGGTAAAAACATTATTTTACAATGCTAAAGAAACTCTCTATCACCGCAATAGCAATTTCCCTTACGACTCATACTCTGAATCGCCTTTGGAAAGCCCTTTTTACCCATCAATATTTCTCGACACGCAGACAGTTGATAAAGGCAACCTTGCTCTCTATGAATCATCGGTACTGTGCCAGAAGTTCGCTTTGATAAGGCTTCTTCAAGCATTTTCGAAAAAAGCCCAAAACTTTGTCGCCGTCTGATTTGGTAGGTAATAATCTCACGGCTCACCAAATCCATTATGGGTGAAAGATATAACTTTTCATTCCTAACACGAAATTTGGTCACATCTTAGCCTTAAAGTTTCGAGCTATCAAATTCGGCACGACATAGGCTGTTCTTCCCGTCTTCACAAGTTTTTTGGCTTTCACACAGGAACGAATATTCAGTTGACGCATTTGTTTCAGCACCGTTTTTCCACTTAGACAATACTCTTTCTCGCGTAACTTCGCTCGAATGATGCGGTAACCATTTCGCCCTTGATGTGCCTTAAATATTTTCAGTATTAAGTTATCAATATCATCTAATTTCTTGATTTTTCTTGCATAACAGAAGGTTGCACGAGGTAGCTTCGATACGGAAAGGGGATATTGTGCCCTTAGTCAGCAGACGGTGGCACATTTTTCCGTTTGAGTTTGAGGTCTCTGAGCTCCAAAGACTTTTTAAATAGGCATTCTCCGAGCGAAGATATTCAAGTTATTGTAATAAAAGGTTTTTTCATAGATTTTGACGGGTCTTTGGGTAGTTTCGTCGTATTTTTCTTCCGATTAGGCTGGCGAATTAGCCCATTAATACCGTATTCTTTATACGCGTTGCAACCAAATCACAATTTGGGTCTGATTGGAAAGACCACAATATTCCACCACCTGACGCACACTCATTCCTTGCTCAGAAACTAATGAGATGGTTTGTAGTTTAAGTTATGTTGAATAATGTTTTCCCATAAAGAATCTGCCCTTTAATTCGTGGATAGTGTCCAAATTTTTTTAGGTAAATTACTTTATAAAATAAAGTGCAGTGCTTTTTCTTACTTCATTCAATCCCGATCAATTTATGGGTTTGAATACTCAGTTGCCATTTCGGTTTATTGGGACGCTGGTTGAGCAGCCCTA
Source organism: Avibacterium paragallinarum (assembly GCF_011765605.1). Lineage (NCBI taxonomy): Bacteria > Pseudomonadati > Pseudomonadota > Gammaproteobacteria > Pasteurellales > Pasteurellaceae > Avibacterium > Avibacterium paragallinarum. The sequence continues at coordinate 179,910 of NZ_CP050316.1, read as the reverse complement.
ATTGGGTGATGGTGTGGAGTAAATTCATCTCGCCATTGATTTCACAAGGGGAAAGATAGTAATGCGTGGCTTGGATTTTGCTTTCAATTAAGGCACAGAAATCTTGCACATCACCGTCAGCCACAATACGAATTTCATCAGCGTGAGAAATGCAACGTTGGCGATATTTCGCTTCGTATTCCCGCTTTGGGCTGGTGGCGATGTAGTCGATTTGCGTCGGAATGGTTTTTAATCCGTTGGTTTCAATGGCTAAAAAATAGCCTTCCGCTTTGAGTTGATCGAGCAATAACGCAAGTTGCGGTTGGATTGTGGGTTCGCCACCCGTGATGATAATATTCTTCGCCGAAAACGACCGCACTTTTTGCAAAATCGCTTGCAACGACCATTGGCTAAATTGGTTGTACGGCGTATCACACCAAGGGCAAGCCAAATTGCATTTGCCAAAACGCACAAAAATGCTCGGCATTCCCGTGTTTGCCCCCTCCCCTTGCAGGCTTTCAAAAATCTCAACAATGGGGTAATGGGGATTAGAAATTAACGCTGCCATTAGGATTTTCGGTACTCACAAAATGAAGTGGGCGTTTCCCATAAGCGAATGGCACTCAGTGGCAGCCCTTGCTGTTCAAGACGCTGAAAAATAAAACGTGCCATTTCTTCCGCCGTGGTTCGCGTTGGCATTGCAAAGGTTTTGGAGTTCAACTCTTGCAGTAAGCGAGCGATTTTACATTCGCGTTCGCTGGTTTCGTCATAGATAAAGGCGTGATCCATTGGAGCGAGGATCTGTTCTTTGACGATCTTTTTCAAATCGGAAAAATCCATCACCATTCCTTTTTTCGCTCCGCTTGGGTGAAGCTCGCCTTGCAGTTCAACTTGTAATTTGTAGGTATGACCGTGTAAGTTTTGGCATTTGCCATCGTGTCCGTCAAGCAAATGTGCCATATCAAAACTAAATTCTTTAGAAACCTTAAACATTTTGCACCGCACTTTTTTGTTGTAAATATTCTTCTAGCCCTTTGTTACGCAAAATACAGCTCGGGCATTCGCCGCAGCCGCCCTCTACGCCCATATAGCAAGTATGCGTGTGCGTGCGGATATAGTCCAACGCCCCGAGGCTGTCTGCGAGTTCCCAAGTTTGGGCTTTTGTCAGATACATCAAGGGCGTGCGAATGTTGAAGTTGTAATCCATCGCAAGATTGAGCGTTACATTCATTGATTTTATAAACACATCGCGACAATCTGGGTAGCCGCTAAAATCCGTTTCGCAGACCCCAGTGATAATGTCAGAAATGCCCTGCCCTTTGGCATAGATCGCGGTATAGAGTAGAAATAAGGCGTTACGCCCATCCACAAAGGTGTTAGGAAGCTCGCCTTTTGCCTGTTTGATTTGAGCGTGATCGTCCATTAACGCATTGGTGGTAATGGCTTTGATTACGGAGGTGTCAATCAAAGTTTGTTTAATGCCTAAATCCTGAGCTATCCATTGGGCTTTTTCGAGTTCAATGGCGTGGCGTTGCCCATAATGAAAGGTAACCGCTTGTACATTTTCCTTGCCATAATCAGCAATGGCTTGAATTAAACAGGTGGTGGAATCCTGTCCACCCGAAAAGATAACCACCGCTTGACGGCGGTGAATGTTGGTTGTTGTCATAAATTGTCCTAGTTTTTTTGCGTGGGAGGGTCGCGAACCACGATAATAAAGAGCGTTATTCTATAATGATCGCCCCTTGATTTCAAAATAATCGTTACACATCGGGCATTTGTATTGAGCTTGTTTTAAATTTAAACAGCGAAAAAAAGCCCGCACATCGCGGGCTATCATTACTTATTCTTTAAACGAATCTTTTAACCGTTCCTCAGCACGGCGAGATTCTCCTTTATGTTGCAATTTATTGAGCTGACGCTCTAATTTTTCCTCTACTTCATTAATGGCTTTATACATATCTTCCGCCTCACTGCTGGCGAATAAATCACCAAACGGCGTACCAATCGACGCTTCCACCGCAAAGCCTTTCGGCACTTTATTTAAAATGAAATGGGGATTAATCAGTTGAGTTTGCCATTTTCCTAATTTAGCAAGTCTTTCTTCGATGTGAGAACGAATAGCGGGGGTGATGTCCATTTGTTTACTTGTGATATTTAGAGTCATAGCATTTACCTCTTGTTGATTGTCGGTCGCCCGACCTGAATGAAATCCTATGCCTACAACATAACGCCATCAATCTTGCTTTTCAAGTGCTTTATCACAAAATTTTAAATAAAAATGTAAATTTATGATCTTAAATAAAATATAAGAAAGCTTTCATAAAAATATATTTACAAAAATAAAAATTCAAAAATCAAACATTGCAAACATTTTATTGATATGCCTCAATAAAATCCCTATGACATATTGAATTTTCTATAAAATGATTGACCCGTTAAACAATACGTAGCTAGGATAAATGGATATTGAACAGATAAAAAACATAATTAGAATTTTTATAATAGGCTAAAAATAGTCACCAAATGGACACCAAAAGAAAAGGGAGGATAAAAATGAGATATAAAAAAAAGCCGCTCTTGGCGACTATCTTATTGATTTACTTACGCTTTTAAATGGTGCCCGAGGGCGGACTTGAACCGCCACGACTCGAAAGTCGAGGGATTTTAAATACTTTTTAACCCTATTAAAAACAATAAGTTATTAATATTCTTATTTATTTAATTAGTAAATATAAATATATATGAATATATATTGACGAAAATAGTCACCAATAGTCACCAAAAAGAACAAGGGATTTTGAAAAAATCAATCCCTTTTTAGATTAGATAATGGATTGAGTGCTACCGCACTTTCTAAGTGAGATGGGGCGAAATGAGCGTAACGCATAGTCATTTCAACAGTGGAATGCCCTAGTATTTCTTTTAGCACAAGGATATTACCCCCGTTCATCATAAAATGACTGGCGAAAGTGTGGCGTAAAACGTGGGTAGATTGCCCCTTGGGTAAGTCAATGTTGGCACGCTCCACCGCATTTTCGAATGCTTCATAAGCGTCATCAAATAAACGCCCGCGTTTTTTAGGCAACATATCATAAAGCTCTTTACTAATTGGGATTGTGCGATTTTTCTTAGATTTTGTGTTGGTATAAGTAATTTTATAAGGCATTATTTGCGATTGGGTAAGCTGTTCTGCTTCGCTCCACCTTGCCCCCGTTGCAAGGCAAATTCGCACTATTAGCCCTAAATCTTTATTGCGGGAATTATCGCATTCAATCAATAACCGCTCGATCTCATCGCTATACAAAAAAGCAAGTTCCGTTTCAGCCTCTTTGAATAAGCGTACACCCTCCAACGGATTTCCCGCTTTCCATTTTCCTAGATTACGCATTTCATTAAAAACGGCACGCAGATAGGCGTGTTCACGGTTTACCGTTGCTTCTTTCGGTGGGCGTTTTGGGTTTTTAGAAAATTTCCCCGCAAGACGTTGTTTGCGATATTCCGCAAAAGTTTCTTTGCTTAGTGCGTTGGCTTTTAAATCGCCTAAGTTTGTGGCAAGGTTAAGTAATTTATTTAAACGATTTTCACCGTCTGATAAAGTTTGCCCGTGTAGCTCATACCATTCTTTAATTAACTCTTTCAGCGTTGGGCTATCATCGTCTGACGTTACCAACTCAATATCTTCTAGCTCATCATTTTTTGTGCTATGCTGATTTTGATAGCGTAACGCTTCGCCCTTGGTTAAAAACCATTTGCGAATGCGTTTGCCGTTTTGATAAAAGTCAGCGAGCCACTTGCCGCCTTTGCTAGGATCTTTTCGTACTGACATTTATTATTTAAAAGTTTTTGCTAATTCCACAAAATCATCACGCTCATATTTTTCATTGTTGTATTTTATCAATGTTCTAATCGCTGTTATTCTAATATCAACACGTTCATTATTGGCTGTATTAATACCCGTTAAAGCATAAGGATTTCCACTATCTGCATACCCAAGAATACCATCGCATAATAATTCAAATTTCATATGATTAGCTGGCTGATTAAGATCAAAGTAATCACCAAAAATAGAAAAATTCAAAAGCACAGGAGAGAATGAAGCAATTTTGAGTTTCTCATCTCTTTCTTGGCTATCAAGCTCTTGTATATAACTAATATAATCTGTTCTTGGCTCATCAACCATTTCACAGAAATCATCAAATCCGATAGCTTCCTCCAAAACTTCATCAAAATCATCATAACGTTTACTTTTATAAGTAAACTTTGTTTCTATATCTTCAACATCAATAATTAATTCGTTATTTTGACTATCTATACATAACAATTTATCCCACCCAGTTTGAGAAACCATCAATTCTGTCACGGTATAATCCTCAATTTTTGGTGTTTCAGGAGCTTTAAATGAAACTATTATTTTCCCTTTCCATAAAGAAAAATAGCCTTTTTCATTCAGTTTAAAACGTTTATTGATAAGTTCTTCTCTTGTCAAAACTTTTTTTATATCTTTATTCTTATTAGGATTTTTCTTCTCTTCCCTATATGCAAAAATAGAAATGATAGCCCAACCAATAGCAACATAAATAATATAACTATTTGCCGTTTCTGACGAACTAAAAAGGCTTATCCCCAAATAAATAAGGATATTAGCAATAACCCACCCAGATAAATATCGAAGAGCAAGTTTCATCACATCATCTCCATTTTCAAAATCACTTTACCCACGATGTCAATATCATTGACATCACACTCAAAAGAAAACTTCCCGCCGTCCACTCTAATTTTGCCTGCTGGTAGCACAGTGATGTAACGGATTAGGTAGGAATTTTCCACGATAACGAAGTACTCCCCGTCAGTTAAGTTACCAACCTCTTTTGTAGCGAAATAAGTCAAATTATTTTCCACAATGGCAAAAACATTGTCGTAAGCTTCGCGGCTTTCTAAATTTGGTAACAGATTGATAAATAAAGGCGTTGTGCCTTTTATGAAAGATTTTCCATTTTCAAGTAAGATTGTATGAAAATATTTCAAGTCGCTCATTTCATCAAAAATAGGCTCTTCACCATATGCCACAAAATCTAATCTTGCACCAGTTTCTTTAACGCAACGTATTACAAGTTCAGCAGGAAAAAAACCGCGTTTAGCCCAAGTTCCAAAGGTACTATGTGGCATTCCTAAATGCTCTGCTAACAGCTTTCTATTTGCAAAACCATAAGCAACCATTATCCGAGAAATTACTTCTTTCCCACCTATTAATTCTTTTTTAGGCATCATTTGACCTTAAATTTTATATTGACAAGGTCAAATGACCCAGTTTATATTTAATGGGTCAAATGACTTAAATTCAATATTTACCAATATTTACCAATATTTACTAAACAGAGAGGTTACCCTATGGAAGCTCAAAATTCAATTTGTATAAATATACAGTTACACACAGCCCCCTATGTAACAGTAAAGGAATACGCTCGTTTAACAGGGGCTTCTGTCGATAAGGTGCGAAAAATGGTGATTGAAGGTAATTTGCCAATTCGACCAAAGAAAAAGCTAAGAGATACCGTGTTTATCAATATGGTGGCGATTGCAAAAGAAGCATCAGCACAGCAATAAAAACCGCACTCATCAAAGTGCGGTGGGATTTTAAAGAAAATTTATAAGGTGGAGAAAATGGAAAAATTAAATCAACGTGAAATTCATATTAAATTAGAAGCATCAAGCTACAACCTGACAACATTAACCGTCATTAATCAAAAAACTGGTGATGAGCTTTCCGAAGTAAGAAAAGCCATTGAGGAAGTTAAGCAAGCGATTAATCCTGCCCCTTATCAACCAACAATTCAGCCAAATAGCGTTCAAAAACACCAGCCAATTCGGGAGACGTTTCGGCTATTGTGTCGCTTGCGTGAACAGTCTCTTGCTCAAAAACGTCAAGAAAATCATCAATCGTTGGAGAACGAACCAACGCCCGCACCAGTGAGCGATTCAGCGTTTCCAAAAATGCCACTTTCATCTCAAGCTCGTTTAGACGTTCTTGCTGTGCTTGATCGTTTTGCTTTTGGGGAACAGACATATGATGACCTCTTTAAGTTAAGTTGTGAGTTAGTTGAAATTTATACGCAAGGATACAGTAAAAATAGCCTGTAATACAAGGTGAGAAAAAATGCTTTATATCAATGAACACGAATCACTGGCAGAAAAATACTGCCAATTACATCATATTGAGCCACCCAAAGTGAAAAGTTGGAAAGATTGTTTGCAGTTTTTAGATAAAAGCCGTTATGCCGTGGAGCGAGCTTTTAATTCCCTTTCTCGTTTTCAGCGTGCATTACTGACTACGGTCGCCAACATTGACGCATTACAAGATTTTCAACGGCAAGAAAGCCCCGTGAGTGGTGAAAAATTACATCACTATTCCGTAACAGGACAATTAAAAATCGCTAAAGGATTGAAATTACTAAGAACAATTAGTAATGCCTTTCCTAAAGGGATTCGCTTTTCCGACTTTTGCCATACCGAGCAGAAAAAGGAGAACAATAATGGCTCAAATTAATCCGATTATTTGTGGGCAATATGCTAATCACCGCTATCGCCAATATTTGAAATGGCGTAATAAATGGCTTCAAGCCGTTAACGAGGGCAATCAACAGCAAGCCGATTTTTATCATCAGCAGCTTATTTGTGCTGCTGATGAACGCATTCAATTTTCTAAACTCGCAAACCAAGCTAGAGGAATGAAGCAATGACAATCCAACATCAACACATTATCGAACTTTCCAATCGTTATCAACTTTGTGTCAATGATAACGGGTTTATTCTTTATCAGCTCACACTCAATAATGAGGGCGTGTGGAAACGGTCAAAAGGGCAAGTTTGCCGTAACTTTGAAGCGGTGGTTGAAACCCTTGAGCATTGCGAGTTAAACAATGAAGACGTAAATAGTTTGCGTGATTGTGCAAGCACGTTACAAGCCATTTTAGGCGAAGTTAAAGAAATCAAAGCGTTATCAGTTAGTCAATAATCCATTTTCAGGGCGGTTGTGATGTCATTACTTCCTTCTAGCAATTCCACAGCAGCAAGCCCTGAACCTTTCTTTCAGGTGTCGCCACCTATTCCCTATAAACCGCAACGCGATCCCGATGAACAACTCACCACGGCACAGTTGGAACTGTTTGAAACCGTGCCAGAAGATTATGAATTTGTCGAAGCCTTTTTAAAACAATTCCCCCGAGCAAGGTTGCGTGAGCATTTTCGCCATTTGTATTTGCGAGAATATCGCAGCGTGAAAGATGATGGGTCGATTGCCTTTGCTTGTGGCAATAAGCAACGTTATCACGCCAATACTTGGCTGCGTGCTTTGGGCGGGCGGTTGGAGTTGGTGTTTGGCCAATACCCTATTCACCTTGAGGGGTTGCTTGCCTTTCAGGGGAAAAACCCGAAATGGTTAGAAGATTTGCTGTTTGATCTCAAGGTAAGTGCAGCAAACGAGAAATACAAAAAAGCCTTTGAAGCAGACTATGACAGCGAGAAAACTGCTCAAAACTATGCCCGCTGGTATGCTCAACAACGCAATAAAGCCAGTGTGCCATTTTATTTGCTCACCGAAACCAAGTTAAAAGCCCTTGCCGACCAGTTAGCCCGTGCCTTTAGCCAACATCATTATGACTATGTGCAACGCATTGCGAAACAGCACCAAGGCGAGCCATTAAGTACGGTGGAAATTCAGCAACATTTTTTTAAGCTCTACCAACAATGCGGCGAACTTTGCGAAAAAATCGGCTTCCCGATGAACCATTGGGAAAGCCACAAAAACGCTAAGAAATTGAAAGGGGAAATTGTCGATGCCGCTCTTTGCCGTATGGCGTGTGAAAAATATTGGTTTAAACGTATGCGAACCACACAAAAGCAAATGGTAGAACATATCGCCATTGCGTGCGGTGGCGTGCGTCGTGGGTTGGCTCAATATATTTCTAACGAGGGCTTCAAAGAGTGGACGTATCAAATCAAGAAAAATCACGATTTTTTGAAGCAAATGATCGTAGAAAATATTGACGACCCCGCCGAGCAAGCCGAGCTGTTCGATATGTATTTCAAAAGTTCCAGCAATCCCGCGTTACGTCGTAAAGAGCTAATGAACCGTTTACGCGGCATTGAAGAGTGGGCGGAGGAAAAAGGGCATATGGCGTTATTTTTAACCTTAACCGCCCCGAGCAAATACCATTCATACCACGAAAACGGAAAGGAAAATAAAAAATATAACGGAGCAACACCAAAGACAACGCAGAGCTATTTGAATAAGGTATGGAAACGCTTCCGTGCCTTACTCAAAAAGCGTCGCATTGCCTTTTATGGTATGCGTGTCGCCGAGCCACACCACGACGGCACGCCGCACTGGCATTTGTTGCTTTATATCCAACCGAAGCATAAAGACGAAGTGATCCGCCTGTTTCGCTTGAAAGCCCTTGAGGAAGATGGCGACGAGCGAGGGGCAGACGAACACCGCTGTAAAGTGGAAGAATGCGATCCCGCGAAAGGTACACCAACGGGCTATATTGCCAAATACATTTCAAAAAATATCAACGGCTTTGCCCTTGATGATGAATATTCAGACGAAGATCCAGAAATGCGATTAAAAGACAATGCCGCCCGAGCAAGAGCCTGGGCGAGCCTTTCGGGCATTCGTCAATTCCAATTCTACGGCGATAAATTCGTTACGTTATGGCGTGAGTTACGTCGCCTTGCGAGCCAAGTAACGAAAGAAGAACGCAACCAAAAAGCCCAAGGTTACAGCAATCAGTTAAGCCTTGAGTTATCCCACTCACAAGCAAAGCCTTATCCGAAAGCGTGGCAATTTGACGATCGCACCCTTGCTCGTGCGGTAACTTGTGCCGACGTGGGCGATTATGCGGCGTTTGTAGATTGCTTAACGCCAAACGGTTTTTTAAGTGAGCGGAAAGATAACCCGCTCAAAATGCACTATGAAACCAGCGAGCCGAATAAATACAATGAAACACGGAAAATAATTAAGGGGGTGAAAAATGCCTTTTCCTTGGCTGAACCTATTTTAACCCGTCTTAAAAAATGGGTGATTAAGAAAGGTGATCCAAATCGCCACACCAAACCCCACGAGCGAAGCGAGGCTAACTTAGGCGGGCTTGCCCGCCCTTGGACTTGTGTCAGTAACTGTAACCTTAAAGAGCGGTCAAATTTAGAGCAAAAAATAAGGGAAGCAGTGAGACCGATAGCCAAGCCGCTCAATGATCACCAGATAGAACAATTATTGATAGGTAAAAGGCTAATTTTGAATAGGAAATATTCGATACAAATTATCAATAATGATGTCGTTATCAACGAAAGCAAGCAACCCGTGCAGACGGTATTGTCTGACGCAAGCGGCATTTTGCAAAAAATCTGGAAGCTCTTTTCTTGATATTAATTAAATTCACAAAAAGGAATGCAATTATGAATAAATCTAATACAAAGAAGCAAGATAAAGACCTATGGGCTACGCCTTGGTGGGTGTTTTGGTTTGCAGAAGCCTACTTCGGGATCAAATTTGATCTTGATGTGTGTGCAATGGCACATAATAAAAAAGTGAAAAAATACATCAGCCCAGAACAAAACACCCTACTTACAGACTGGAACGGGCGTTTTTGTTGGTGCAACCCGCCCTACTCTAACCCGTTGCCGTTTGTAATGCGGGCTATTCAGCAATCCGTACTACACAACAAAACCGTAGTAATGCTGCTCAATGTGGATAATTCGACGAAATGGTTTAATCAATGTGTGCGTAATGCTAAAGAGATTGTTTACATCACGGATCGGCGTATTCCTTTTATTAATAACGAAACGGGCGAAGAAACCGATCAAAATAATAAAGGGCAAATGCTGGTTTTATTTGCCCCGAATAACGGCTTAGATTGTTTGAAAACAAGCTATGTTTCAATGCTAAAAATGCGAGAAATTGGCAATCAATGGGGGCGTGAAAATGGTTTATCAGCCTTTTAGTCATATACCCGTAAATCGTAATGCATTGCCTTATGATTTACCTTATCAACCTAAAAATGAGGATAAAAAAATGAATAATATCAATATCACACCTATTATTGATTGGTTTAAAACTGCTATACCACAGCCTACAGATAAAAATAGAGCTGTACAAATTGGAGTACATTTTGAAGAAGTAGCAGAAATGACTACTGCTATTTATAAAGATGGCTTACAAAATCCATCTATTATTTTAGACTCTCGTAAATCATTCAGTGAATTATCAGAACATTTTAAACAAGATTGGCTGGTTAAAAATAATTCATTTACTAATAAACAGAAAAAAGAACTATTAGATTCACTGTGCGATCAAATAGTTACTGCAATTGGCGTAGCCCATATGTTAGGAATGGATATTCAAGGGGCATTAAATGAAGTTAATCGCTCTAATTGGTCAAAATTTGAAAATGGTAAACCAGTTTTTAATGAGCAAGGAAAGATCGCAAAAGGGAAAAACTACTTTAAACCTAATCTAAGTAATTTTATAAATAAAGGTGTATTATGAAAGAGCATTTCACTAAATTATTAAACCTAGTAATAGCCATACCTAATCTATTATTATTAATTTCGTTCCATATAATACTTTTCTACAAAATCCCTATGGATTTATTAATGGGAGATAAGTTAGATTTTTTCAAATGGTTTATCGCTTATAAACATTGGTGGCGTGTGTTATTAAATGATTTTGGGTTAATTAGTAAAGAGGCATTGCAAGAAACGCAGGAGGCCTTTGATAATCTATTGGAAGATTAATCAACCATAATTAATGAGGGTGAAAATATGCTTAAGAAACTGAAATATTTTTTATTCGGGCTATGGTATCCCGTTTCTTATGAAAATTATCGGGATATTAGTTACAGCAAGATAGGAGCAGAAAGCCATAGAATTTATTGGATTAATTTAAAAACGGGTAAACACAAAACAACCTACTATTTTAATAAAGGGTTTATGTCAGATTATCGTTTTAATATTATGCAAAATATTTATAAAAAGAATTATATTATTAGGGAAAAGAAATAATGTATAAGATTAAAAATATCATTAAATTTATAGTGACTATATTAAAATTTATTTTTGGTGTGTTACTTTTATTATGTACTATTTATCTAGCTATGAAATATGAAAATAGTTTACAAGTAATTCCTATCAGAGAATGCAGCCCTTTCTCTTTTTGTGATTATAGAAAATAAAATCAGTACGACGCTCATAAAAAAACAAAACCGCTTAAGCGGTTTTATTTTTGTAAGTGCGGTAAATTTCACAAAGGGCTTTTATTCCTTGCGGACGTGAATTGCCAAGTTCGGCAAGAATTTCATCAAATTCATTGGCTAGGTCTGTTGGCATTTGTAGCATAATTCGGCGAACTTTCCCTTCTTCAAGGGCTTTTTTGGTGTGGGCGGCTGCGGTTTTGGCTCTTAATTTTTTGCTGTGTTCTGTCATTGCGTTTGCCATAAGTCTTCCTCTATTACATCAAAACTTGATTTTTATCTGAATATTCATTAAGATTGGAGTCATCGGGAGGGTGCGACCTCCCGATGGATTATCTTAGAACGCTGGCATAGCCACCATTAGCAAGATAATTAGGATAATCACTTTGACTAGCATATCCTAAACTCCATTTTAGCCCCACTCTGAACAGCGTGGGGTTTGCTGTATCTAGCCCTTGCTAGATGTTTTGCATTATACTATATAAAATAATAAACGCAAGTATTTTTTCATTTTTTCCTCAACAAAAAAGCCGCTTTCGCGGCTTTATTATCGTTATAATGCTCGTTTTATTTTTTCTTTATCTTGTTCTGATATCAAACCCAAAATATGTGTTAATAAACTATCTTTAATTAACAAACTCGTTTTAGTTGTATGGCTGAACTCTTGATTAAAAACAAAATGATGGTTGCATTCGGGATTACAGCAAGAACAATACAATTTATTAAAATTTTCATTCAAATGTTCTGTTTTTTCAATTCTTGCCTTTGATTTACATACATTGCAATAAATTCTCGGATTCCTTGCCATTTTCAAATCCCCCTATCTACCAATTAATGTTATTACTATATCAAATCACTGTGCATTTATACAGATTGAAAATGAAAAATTATTCCACTTTTTTTGCGTCTAAGAACTTGACTTTTAACACATTTCCAATCTCGGGATCGCTATTAATCGCTTGGCTAATAATGGACTGCATTGGCAACACTTCATCTTGTCGATAAGTATCACGTAATTTGATCGGGTCGCCCAATCCGCCTGCATTACTTGGGATAATTCCCCCTAAGCCGGGTGGGAATCGGTGAGCGGTTAAAATATCCTGGGCGGATATGTTTTTGATGTTAGCAAATTCATCTTTAGTGCCAGTATCGCCAATTGGAATAATTTTCACACCATCGGGCGAACCATTGGGAATATTGATAAACATACTTTTAAAATTCCCCACTCCGCGGCTTTGCTCAATTTTTTTCGCTAGCTCTTCTTCCATTTCCTCGTTGAGATCGGGATCGGTCGCATACAAAATAAAGCCCATATGAGCCCCATTGCTAAAATAACGGCGGCGGAATATGGTTGCATCTGAATTGAGCAAAGCGGATTGAATCCCGCCCACATAATCGGGTGAGCCGTAAACTTGTTGCATTGGGTCATAGAGCTTAATAAAAATGATGTCTTTCGCCTCAAATTGATACACTTCGTTATCTTCATTCAGCAAGGATTTACGCAGTAAATAGGTATAGCCGCCGTCTTTACGCACACGCAAATAAAGGGAAGATAACACGTGCAACCGTACCACTTGCCCAAAGCCATTGCGGATTTTGAGCAAGCCCACGTCGCCAAACTGAATGAGATTTAAACATAACGCCCGCATATCCATTTTTGACAATGCCCCGCCCGTATAATCACTACTGATCATATTGGCACGGCTATTTAAAATGCCGCAATGTTGGGCGTTTTGGTGTGGTAACTTTGCCAACACTTGGCGATTAATCGGCGGAAGATAACAGTGGTATGTGTTATCAAAGCCTAAGCCCATATAATCCAAGGCTGGTGCACCCGTTAGGCTATTTTTATCTAGTTCATCATAATTGAATGATTTAACTTGAACAGATTTATATTTTGAAAGTGCGGTCTTTTTTTTCGTCATTTTTTACATTCTCCAAACGCTGCGGCGTTTTTTGTTTTCATTAAGAGGTTTGTGATCAACGGCATTACAAATCGCCCAAAACACATCAGCGTGCTGGTTTTGGCTAGTGCGGTCAGCGATATAAGTCATTTGCCCACCGCTTCGGGTGGTGGTCTGTTTAATCATTAAGAAACTGGCTGGAATATCCGTTTCTTGCTCCGACCATTCGATCAAGCCGTTTTCAACTAAATCATAGACTTTCAACACCATTGAGGCTTTCACCTCTGGGCTATAATTAATCGCGGTGGTTGCACGTGGGGCGAAATCTTTCACCATTTCATACACCCCCACACCTACGCCCGTGGCATCAATGCCGATATGGGTAAAATGGTATTTTTCAGCCAGTTCTTTAATTTGTTCTGATTGATACTTATAGCTTAAGCCGTGCCATTGGTGGCGTTCTAATATGCGGAATTTTTCTTTTGGCAGAATAGGCGGAGCTATCACGACAAAACTCGCTCCATCCACACTGTGAGCGGGATCATACCCGCCCCATACTTCACGCCCTCCGATCGGGTTCGGATCGTTAAAATTAACGTCTTTCCATTTGTGCGTTTCTACCGCACATTTGAGCAATTTCCCAATATTGAAAATGGAATCGGCATCATCAACCCACTTACACATAAAGAGCTGTTCAAAGGCGGCTTTGCTATATTTTTGGCGTAGAGCGTCAATATCAAATAGCACGCCTGCCCCGCCTGCAATGGCATCTTCAATAGTGATGACATAACGCCATTGCCCATCAGGGCAAACGCAGCCGCCTTTTCGCATTGCTTCAAAAGTGGGGAAAACAACTTCTTTACGTTCAGCCGATCCTTGTTTCCAAAGCTCACCACTCCAGAACTTATAAGCTCCGTGAAATTTTGAAGAAGGGGTAGTAAAATAGGTTTCACGCCATTTTTTGTGCGTTGCCATTGCCGAAGATACGGTATTAAACTCTTCAAAATTGCGTAACCACGCGTATTCATCGCCGTAAACGTGTCCGTGATAACCTTGTGCCGTCGATTTATTAGTGGATAAAAAATGCAGCTCCGCCCCATTGCTCAAAATAATCGGATTGCCTTTAAGTTCTACCTCAAAGTATTCTTTCGCCATTTTGATGATGTAGGTTTTAAAGATTTCCGCTTGGCGTTTGGAGGCAGATAAAAAGAGTTGGTTATCCCCTGTTAAAATGGCATCTTCTAAGGCTTCAAAAGCAAAATAGTAGGTCATACCCACTTGGCGAGATTTTAGAATATTGCGGACTTTGTGATGCTTGTTGTCGCGACAAGTGAGCTGATAACTAAAAAGCGTATCAAGAAACGGCTGAAACATTTCGGGCGTAATGTGCGAAACGTCATTTTTCGCTTTTTTCGGCTTTTTCTTGCGATCTTCTGTTTCGGAAAAATGGGCTTCAGATAACACCGCACTTTGATTTTCCGCAATCGGCTTTTGTTTTTGTGTTGCCCGTTGCTTTTTATATTGCAGATCCTTATCAATCAAGGCTTCTAATTCCTTGATTTCTTGCTCTGTTTTGCCCTCTCTTTCCGTGAGCGTGATAATCCGCAAGGCAATCAATTCTTCTATGCCTTGTTCGTTGATTAAATTTCGCCAGTTGTATTTTTCCGCCCAATAATAAATCGGGCGGGCAGAATTTAGCCCCAGTTCTTGAGCGATTTCGGCGGGTGTCCATTTTTTCAAATATAAATGTCTTGCCCCGTAAATCACTTCATCAGAATAACGTTGGGATTTTCGCTTGCGTAATGTTTTGATCGTATCCATACCGCTATTTTTCGCCATTTCAACGGAAAAAATAGCGACAGAATTCGGATATGTTCGGATATGGCTTGTTTTGCGGTATATCCGAACATATCCGAATTTTACACCGTGATTTTTTGCCAAAGATGGGAAAGAATGCCCGAAGTAATGATTGAAACCTTGCAACAAAAAGGCAGAAAAAATGAAGAACGAAAGCAAAATCAAAACAGGGTTTATTTGTGTGGCGACATCGGGTTATTCCGTTGATGGTCGTCAGATTACTGCCGCCGAATTGCACGAAATGGCAGAAAGCTATGATCCTGAATTGTACACTGCGAATTTATGGCTAGAACATCGCCGCTTTATGAGTTTCGGGCAAGTGCTAGAACTCAAAGCTGAAGATCAACCTAACGGCGAAACCAAACTTTATGCCGTAATCGCCCCAAATCAACATCTTGTTAGTCTCAATGCTGAAGGGCAAGGCTTATTTTCTAGCGTTGAAATTATGCCGAATTTCCGAAATACGGGAAAAGCCTATTTATTCGGTTTAGGGGTAACGAATTACCCAGCTTCCGCAGGAACAACAAAACTTGATTTTTTCAATGTAAATCAAAATGGTAGCGAATTTGGCGAATTTGTAAGAATTGATTTTGCTATTCCCACAGAAAACGAAGAAGAAAAAATTAAGCGCGGGTTTCTTGGGGCGTTAAAGGAATTTTTTGTAAAACCAGCTCAAACCAATGAGCAAACTCAATCCGATAATAACAATAACAAAGAGGAAAACCTTATGACCGATGAACAACTTGCCAAATTTGGTGCTGTGATCGCTACCGCTGTGGCTTCCGCTTTTAGTGCCAAGCAAGAGCCTGAAAAGCCCGCAGAGCCAAAGGCAGAGCAACCCAAAGAAGCCCCTGCTGCGGAAAATCAAGGCGTAACCAAAGAAGAATTTAACCAACTTTTAACTTCTTTCCAAACCCTTGAGCAAAAATTTAATGCGTTAAGCCAAGAAGCAACGCCCGTGCCAAACGGCGTGCCAGTAGAAGGCAAACAAAACGTGTATTCCGTAAATGGCTATAACATTGATTTAAGTAAAGGATTTTAATAATGAATCGTCAAGCATATTACGCCCTTGCGGCGGCATTATCCGCACATTTTAATGTGCCAATGGACGCGGTTTTACGCGGTGAAAGTTTTTCACTGAAAGCCCCTGAAGCTGCCTTATTAGGATCAAATATTCAGCAACGTTCTGAATTTTTGAAACAGATCAATATGGTGCAAGTGGCTACCTTGAAAGGTAACAAACTCTTTGGAGCAACTGAAAAAGGGGTAACAGGTCGTAAAACAAACGGACGCAACCTTGCTTCACTGGATCACACACAAAACAGCTTTGAATTAGCGGAAACCGATAGCGGTATTCTCATTCCTTGGGCGTTATTTGATTCTTTTGCATTGTTCAAAGATCGCCTTGTTGAGCTTTATAGCGAATATTTCCAAAATCAAGTGGCATTAGATATTTTGCAAATTGGTTGGAATGGTCAAAGTGTGGCAGCAAATACCACAAAATCAGATTTATCTGATGTAAATAAAGGTTGGTTAAAGCTGCTTGCGGAACAAAAAGCCGCTAACTTTATGACAGAAGCAGAGGCTTCAAGTGGAAAAATCACGATTTTTGGCGAAGGTTCCTATTACGCTAACCTTGATGAATTAGCCTTCGATTTACGCCAAGGCTTAGACTATCGCCACCAAAACCGAAACGACTTAGTGTTCTTGGTGGGGGCGGATTTAGTCAGCAAAGAAACCAAACTCATCCAGAAACAACACGGCTTAACCCCAACAGAAAAAGCCGTTTTAGGCTCGCATAATTTAATGGGTAGCTTTGGCGGTATGAATGCCATCACTCCGCCTAACTTCCCTGCTCGTGGTGCGGTGGTAACGGCATTAAGTAATTTGAGTGTGTACACCGAAGCGGAAAGCGTACGCCGTGCATTGCGTAGTGATGAAGATCGTAAAGGGGTGATTACCTCTTACTATCGCCAAGAAGGCTATGTGGTTGAGGATTTAGGCTTAATGACCGCAATCGATCACACTAAAGTCAAATTTGCAGGTGAAAGCTAAGGGGTAAAAAATGGGAATGCGTGAATTTCAAAAACGAATGGAAAAACTGACCGCACTTGAAAATCCAGAGGCGGCAAAAGTGGCTGATGTGGTTTCGCACAGTCAGCAAGAGGTGATTGATATTGCCTTAAAAAATGACGTTGAGAAAATTCGCTCACTCTCTAGCCTTGCAGACCGTGCAGAATACAAACGCAATCACTTTTTTCCAAAGTGGTTGCCGTTGGTTGAAGAATATTTTGCCAAAGGAGAAATTTATCAAAATGACGTTATTGCCTATTGCATTATCTATTCTTTTGATGTTGGCGATTTGGGCAGTGCTACACGATTGGCGAGAATGGCTATTGCCCAAAACCAAGCAATGCCAGCCAATTTTCGCAGTACCTTGCCGACCTTTGTGGCTGACCAAGTGTTGGCGTGGGCTGAAAGAATGGCTCACCAAGGTCAAAGTGTGGAGCCTTATTTTTCTGACACATTTGAAGCGGTGGCGACAGCGTGGAAACTCCACGAAATCGTAACGGCGAAATGGTACAAATTCGCCGCAACGCTCTTTTTACGCAACGCACAAGGCGAAGTTCACGCGGCTAGCGTTGCAGACATTGAAAGCCTTGAAATGGCGTTATTTTTGGCACAAAAAGCCAATGAATACAACCATAAAGCGGGCGTAAATTCAATGATTGACCGCATTATTATGCGACTTAAAAAACTCCACCAAAGTGCGGATCTTAACTTGGTTATTCGCCATCTTACTGTAGAAGACGCAATAGAAAAGTTACGATCCCGCACTTCTTTAGCAACTCCAGCCCTAGCCGACAAGGAGCAAGCCGATGTTTAACGGGGTGGCGATTGAATATGATGATAGCGTTATCAGTTCTAATGGCTTTTGGGGCGATATTGAAGTGAGCGAATTTCAAAAACAACGTGCTATCCCCGTTCAAGTGCCAATCGAAATGATTAAGGCTTCACTGATTCAGGCAATGCAAGAAGTTGAATTGGAGCTTGAGGAAGTGGCACAGCATTATCAATCCAAGGGCATTTTGCACGTTCGCGAGATTACCACCGTACAAATTGGCGGGGAAAACTTCGCTCAAACGCAATATAAAAAAGCGGTATTCGCCCGTGCCAAAGCGGATTTATTACCCGAGTTCCTCACGCTATCCGCAAGGGAAATCCACGAGGGGCGGGAGCTGGTACAAGCACAAAAAAGCCTGTTGGCTGAATCCTCTTTCGCAATTCGTCGCTTGAAAGGGAAAAAACGGGGGAAGGTATGGCTACTTTAATGCTGTATCAGCAATTAACGGAATTTTTAAAAAAGCAACTGCCCGAAAGTTATCGGAAGAACCTTTATTCTTGGATTGAAAAAGGGTCATTGATTAATCAAGGTGGCGATATTACCCCAACAGGAATTGAGGTTGCTCATATTCGCTATTCAGCTACGTTGCTTTTTAATGAGTTTCCTTATCGTAAATTATCCGCCTCGTTGGTTATGGCTCAAATTCAAACGTGGCTTAATGAACACGATGAATTACGTTGCCAATTAGATTTTGCGGATTGTGATTTTAGCTTAGATATTTATGACGATGACACGGCAGATTTAACCTTTGATATTGAATTTCAAGAGCCAATTACCGCCGTTATTGATCCAAAAGGCACGTTAGAAATTGACGGTCAGCGGTACAAACTTGATGACATTGAAATTATTACCGCAGAAAAAATAGAGCTAATTATTAATGAATGACATTATTTTGAAATTATCAAAAGAAAGTTTAAAACGCTTCCGCCGTGATATGCGGTTACTAACTCTTTCCCCCGATAAGAAGAAACAAGTTATTCAGCGTACAGCTTGGCGAATTAAAGATAACGCGAAAAAAGCCGTTAATCAACAGCGAAGCCCTGATGGTAAACCGTGGGAAAAGCGAAGAGTTGGCAAAGGGAAAATGCTTAAACGCCGTGCAAAATTTTTGAATACAAAAATACAAGGCAATAACACGGGCGTATTAGGCTATAAAAATAAAAAAAGTTCGGAGTTATCCGCAGAACATCAATACGGCTTAGAAGTTGAGTTAGCGAAAAATCAAAAATTGACGTTAGGCGACAAAATTCAACTTATCAAAAATAAAAATAATCCTTGCTCTGATAGCCAAGCTAAAAAATTAAAAGATTTAGGCTACCAAATTAGGCTTAAAGGTGGGCGAAGAAAAAATGCCAGTTTACGGGAAATCAAAGCACGCTTAACAATGGGGCAAGCTGGGCTAATTATCCGCCTAATGAGTAAAGCATTAAATCAAAATAAGCAAAATGCGGTAAATGGAAAAATAAAACTACCTGCACGCCCATTTTTAGATGAAAACACGCAGCACAATGCTGAAATAATGGCTGCCGAATTAGCTAAAGTTTTGACACTAAAATAACAACAATAACAAGAGGTCAATCACTATGTACCCTTATGTACGAATTAACGCCCTTAATCAATTAAGTGGCCCGACAAAAGAAATTGAACGCCACGCCCTATTTGTTGGCGTGGGTGAAACCAATAAAGAGAAATTGATTGCGATCACCCCTGACAGTGATTTAGACAAGGTTTTTGGCACAACTGAAACCGAGCTAAAAAAACAGGTGCATACCGCGATGGTCAATGCCAATTCGGATTGGTACGCCCACGTGTATATTGCTGATGAAAGCGGTTATGACTTTGTCGAGTGCGTGAAAGCGGCTCAAAGTGTGGCAAGTTTTGAATTTTGCGTCAATACCTACACCACGGGCATTGATAAAAGCAAAATCAACGCGTTGCAAACCTTATATAAAGAATTGCTTAATTCCCTTTCTCGTCGCACCTTTTTTATTCAGTCAATCGGCGGAATTAACGCTGATCCAAGCGAGGGAGAAACGTGGGACGAATATGTTGCAAAACTCGTTACCCTACAACAAGAGATCGTAGCCGAACACGTTATGCTTGTGCCTAATTTAATGGGCAATGATGTTGGTGCGTTGGCTGGACGTTTAGCCAATTCTGCCGTTTCCGTCGCAGATAGCCCCGCTCGCGTTAAAACAGGGGCGTTGGTGAATATTGGTGATAACAAACCGAAAGACAAAGACGGCAATGAAATCACCATTGCACACCTAAAAAGCCTTGAGCAAGCCCGCTATTCCACGTTTATGTGGTATCCCGACTATGATGGCTACTATTGGTCTGATGGGCGAACCCTTGATGTAGAAGGTGGTGATTATCAAGCGATCGAAAATGTGCGGGTAATTGATAAAGCGGCTCGTAAAGTGCGATTACTTGCCATTGCGAAAATTGCCGATCGTTCATTTAACTCAACCTCATCAAGTACTGAGTTTCACCAAACTTATTTCGCAACCCCTTTACGCGAAATGAGTAAATCCACCCAAATTGCAGGGATCACCTTCCCTGGAGAATGTATGCCACCGAAAGAAGGCGATATCGTGATTAACTGGATGAATAAAAACGAAGTCAAGATTTATATGAAAGTGCGAACTTATGATTGCCCGAAAGGCATCGAAGTCAATATTTTCTTAGATTTAACCACCTTAGGAGATTAAGGCAATGAGTGCAAGAATTTCAGGAATGAACTTTGATATTTATATGTTAGGTCAGCCGATCCACGTGGAGGCGGTGAGCTTATCCATTTCCGACAACAGTGCAGCGGCGACAAGCCGCGGTGTGCCAGATGGTTTTGTTGATGGTGATGTATCCGCCGAAGGTGAGCTTGAAGTAGATACAAAAAACTTCGGCAAAATCAAAATGGTTGCGGCTGCCGTAGGCAGTTATCGGGATTTACCCGAAACTGATCTTGTGTTTTTTGCCAAACGAGGCAGCGAACGCCAAAAAGTGGAAGCCTTCGGCTGTAAATTACTGATTACCGATCTGTTAGATATTGATCCTAAAGGTGGTAGTAAATCCACCCGTAAAATCAAATATTTTGTAACTAGCCCCGATTTTGTTCGCATTGATGGCGTGCCGTATCTCTCTAGCTACGACACCCGCGATTTAATCGGCTAACCCTATTTGGCGACCGTTTGGCATTAACATAACAATAATAATAAACACAAGAGAAACGAGTTCGCCAATCTTTTTGAGGTGTACCAATGTTTAACGACATTATCAATTTTTTCAAAACCAATACTGCTCCGATTTCAGGATCAGTTGCCGTGGCTTTTGGCAGCTTATCGCCAAATGAAGCCGCAGCGATTGCCAGTATTGTTTTTGGTTTTTGCACTATCGCAATGAATTTTTATTTTAAACATCGTGAGCTGAAACTACGTAAACAAGAAATCGAACGGAAATATCGCAATGAAAATGAGCCAAAAAACAAACCATAAAGGATTATTAATGTGTGCGGTTTTCGCTGTGCTTGCCCTTGTTGGAGCGAAATATAGCCAAGATTTACGCACCAGCCCGCAAGGTTTGCAACTGATTGCCAACGCAGAAGGCTGTGTACGCAATCCTTATCAATGCCCAAGTGATGTGCTAACGGTAGGTATCGGCACAACGGACAACGTAGAAAAAATTAAGCCGAATAAAATTTATTCCCTTGATGAGATCGCCCGCTTGTATGCCAAAGGGATTAAACAAGCAGAACAATGCGTAAACCAACACGCCAACGGGCAAGCAATGCCACAAGGGGCATTTGATGCCTTAGTAAGCATTACTTACAACGTAGGCTGCGGAAAAATGCAAAAAAGCACCCTGTTTAAGCTAGCAAAACAAGGTTATAAGCCTGCAATGTGCGATCAGTTTCCCCGCTGGGTTTATAGCAACGGGAAGCCCCTTAAAGGGCTGATTGAGCGGAGAAAAAAGGAGCGTGATTTATGTTTGGACGGTTAAATTTTGCGGATATTGGCTTGTTTGTGGTGATGTTCTTCGGTGTGCTATTTATCGCGTTTATAAGTTCCCAAAACAGTAAATTAAAGCAAGAAAACCGCCTACTTAGTCAGCAAGTCATACAACTTGAAAAGCAAGAAAAGGCGATGGTTCAGCGGTTGGAAAAATTACACGCGATGACTGAACAAGCGTCAAAAATGGCAGAAAAAAACACCGCACTTTATCAACAAAAACAAAATGCGTTAAAGGTGGCAAATGAAAAACATAAAAACTGGGCTAATCAGCCTGTGCCTGATGATGTTATTCGGTTGCTCAACGCAGCCCATTAACACGGCTCAAGTGATTATTTGCCCGATTGTAGCAAGTTGCGATCGCCCTACGCTAGCGATTAAAACCAATGGCGATTTAGTCAATGCCTTAATAGATTATCAGCACAATTTGAGCCAATGCCAATTAGCTAACCGTACATTAAAGCAGTGTATTAGGGACTACAACCAATTTTTACAACAACAATAAGAAACCAAAAGGAAAAACACAATGAAAAATGAAGCAACCCAATTACTTGAAAAATTCGGCATTAAAAATACGCTTACCGTTGAAATTAACGGCATTGAATTAACTTTTAATCGTGATGATGCCGCGTTTGACGCGTTTACGAACGAAGTCGAAAAAGACAACCGTATCACGCCGATCAAAGATTATCTGCTTGCGACAATCAGCAAGGAACACAAAGAAACCTTGTTGCAAATTATTCATTTGCCGGGTGTGGCGTTGGCGTTAAATGAAAAAGTGAGTAAAGCCTTTATCGCTGACATTGAAGTTAAAGTAAAAAACTAATTGAGAGGGTGGAACGGTTGGAGCAAAACGGCTACGCACAAGCGATCGCCTTGCGTATGCACTATTTACCGCACGCCGATAACCACCCTCAAAATTTAGCCCGTGCCTTATGGCTAGACAAAAGGCACTGGGAGAATATGGCGAACACCGTCGCAAATGGGATAAGCAAATGTTTTTAGGGTAAAAGATGGCAATTAAAGGCTTGGATTATGTAATCCATTTAACCGACAAAATGACTGGTCCGCTCAAAGGCGTAAGCAAAGGCGTTGATAATTTTGTTAGCAAAACAAAATCCGCAATGAGCAATATTGCAATGGGTGGGGCGGGGCTTTTTGCGGTGGGTAAAAGTATGCAAGCCGCCTTAATGCCCGCAATCGAGATGGATAGGGCTTTAGGTGAGATGGCTTCTCTTGGTGTGGCTGATAGTGCGATTGAGAAACTTCGCAATACAGCCACCGAATTTGCCGTGGAGTATGGCAAAGATTCCGTTGAAGTGGTGAAATCTGCCTATGGCATTAAACAAGCCTTCGGCGAACTTTCCGATCTTGAATTAAGCGGTTTAACCAAAACCACAAATGTAATGGCAGCAGCAATCAAAACCGACGCGAATAGTGCCAAAGATTACCTTTCCCGCCTTTACAGCATTTACAAAAACGAAGCAGACAGTGTGGGCAAAGTGCAATGGGCCGAAAAAGTCGCCTCACAAACTGCGATCGCTACAACCCTATTTAAATCCAGTGTTACTGATATTGAAGCGGGTTTTAAAACCGTTTCAGGCACAGCCCAAAAAATGGGCGTTTCTCTTGGTGAACAAATGGCGGTGATCGGTCAGTTAGGCGATAAAGTGGATACCACAAAAGCAGGAAAACAATTTGAAAGTTTCTTACTTGGGCTTGATTCCGCAGAGAAGAAACTTGGAATGAGCTTTCACGACAACAACGGCAAACTACTTAGCACCGACAAAATTTTACGCAAATTAAAAGCCAAGTTTGGCGATGTAACCAAACATCGGGACATTTTGAAAAAAGCCTTTGGCGGTGATGGAGCTTACAAGTTTATTGCCAATATGATCGACGAAAGCGATCGACTTGGATCAAACATTGACAAACTCGCCAACGTGAAGGGAATGGACGCAGTGAGTGCTCAAGCTCATAAGATGACGGACGTATGGGAACAGCTAGAAGCCTTAACCAAGGGGATCGCGATTTCTATTGGTTCATCACTTCAGCCCGTACTCTACCCTATCTTAAGTAAAATTGTTGGAATTGGTAAAGGCTTTTTAGAATGGCTTAATACTTATCGCAATATTGCCCGTTGGATTGGTTATTTATTCAGTGCCTTAATGGGGTTTGCCGCGGTTGGACCTGTGATTATGACCTTAAAAGGTATTTTCGGGCTTTGGTGGGGATCAATGAAAGGGGCTTGGGCAATCATTACAAAACTCGCACAAGCGACAAAACTCAATATTGTGCTTAATAAACTTTGGGCGGCGACAATGTGGGTAATTAACACTGTAATGAAAGTGATCTCCATTGGTGCACGCTTAATGTGGGCGGCGGTAACGGGCCCTATTGGTTTGGTGATTGCGGCGATTGCCTTAATTGGTTATGCCATTTATGCCAACTGGGACAAAATCAAAGCCGCTTGTTTAGCAGGCTGGGAATGGCTCACGGCACAATGGAACGCCTTTACGCAGTGGCTTTCTGAACTTTGGGGAAGTTTCAGCGGTGTGCTAGCGGAATTGTGGGATGGTATTTCTGCCGTATTTACGGATTTATGGGCGGGTATTCAAAACGGTTGGGATCAAGTGGTGGCGTTTTTCTCCAACATCAGCCCATTAGAGAGTTTTAAAAAGTTAGGGCAAGGGCTGACTGATATTTTTACGAACGCGTATAACAGCCTAAAAAATAGCCTCATCGGAATGGTGAATTGGCTGATTGAGAAGCTGAATAAATTGCCGGGCGTGAATATTGATTTAATCCCAACTGTTAGCACAGAAAGCACAAATAACTCGCTAACAAGTGCAGAAAAAATGGCGAGCTTAAGCCATTCACTGAACGCGGCAAACCTTGCCGCAAATGCAGGCAATATCGCGGTCTTGCCGTCGCTTCCTGACGCGGTGAAACCGAAAACCGAATTTAAGCAAGGCTTTTTGGCAAACAAAAACATTTCAAATCAAACCTCGCACACCGTGAATTACGGTGGAGTAAATGTGTATGCCAATGATCCAAAGGCATTTGAAAAACAAATGCAGGATAGAACCGCACTTGGAGCTGCTTAATATGGATAAGCTGTATTTTGACTTATTGATCAAAAACGAAGATTTAACCTTAGATAGCGGCGGCTTGCCGATATTATGCTACAACCAGCAATCTATCGCCCAAGATATTAAGCACGCGATTTTGGAAAGTGGCTTGGCGACGCAATTAATCGCGGAACGGAGCAAAATTTTACGCCGCGATATTATTTTGCAAATGATTTTTTTAGCTGAAGATGATGAACGGCTTATCCCTGGAACTATCACGATTGAGGAAGAAAGCCCGAACCGCTTATTTTTAACCGCAGAAACCTATGATTTTGGTTCGATCAATTTAGGAATTAACGTCAATGAGTAATGAATTTAAACAAATCCTTGTTGATTCAGGATTACCCACAGAAGAAAGCGAAATTCGCCAAGAATTTGAACGGCTCACACAGCAAGAGGGGCTAATCACTAACACTAGCCGAATGTCGCCTTTTTGGCGTTTAATCTCCGCAGTTGCTATTCAGCCTGTGAAATGGCTTACTCATCATTTAATCAGTGAAATTTTGCCGAATTTATTTGTAAAAACCGCAAAGGGAAAATGGTTACAGATTCAGGCTTGGGCGGTGGGATTGGATTTTAAAGAAGCAACCAAAGCCGAGGGGGAAATCACCTTTTACAAACAAAGCGATCTCACGCCGATCATTATTCCACAAGGCACAATCGTACAAACCGAGCGAATTAATGGGGTGATTTTTAGAGTTATCACCACGGCGGCAACGGAGATCCCCAAAGGCTCAATCAGCGGAAAAGTTCCCGTTATTGCGGAAGCTGCAGGCAGCGATTATAACCTTGCGTCAGGCTACTATCGCATTTTACCCGAACCCATTAACGGCATTGAAAGCGTACTCAATGAAGCCGAATGGTTGCTTACACCGGGATCAGATAAAGAAACCGACGAAGAGTTACGCCAACGCTATCGCACTCAGTTTTCTAGTGTGGGACAACATCATATTGATAGCGTTTATCGCGGAATGATAGCCAAAATTGCTGGGTTATCTGTGGATCGTATTTACTTTAAACACGACGCACCAAGAGGACCGGGAACAGCGAACGCCTATCTTTTATTAGATACGGGGGTAACCAGTCAGCCTTTTGTCGATCGCGTTAATCACTATGTTCGTGATGAGGGATATCACGGACACGGGGACGATTTACTTTGCTTTGCAATGCCTGAAACGCAACATCGTTTAACCTGTAAACTTTATTTTGCTCCTAGCCAAAATGTGAGCGAATTAAAACAAACTGAAATTAAAACCCAAGTAGAAAATATGATCCGCTGTGCATTCCGCGAAAATAATAATTATGCGGTAACTAAAACCTATCCGCATAGCCGCTTTTCTTGGTCGCGGTTAGGTGAAGAAATTCACGAAGCTCAACCGTTGATTTCTTCAATTATTTGGGGACAACAGGATATTTTGAGCGATCTCGCTATTCCACGCATTCAATCTTTAACCGTGAGTATAGAACAATGATAAAAATAACCTTGCCTTTTTGGTTGGATAAAGGCGAATTAAATAAAATCGCCCGACTTTTTGAAAAATGGTGGGCTTATAGTTTAAGGATGTTATCCACGCCATTTTCAATCTTTGACGAAGAAAAATGCAGTGAAACTATTTTAAATTTCATTGCGTATTCTCGTGATATTGAACGTTTCAAGGGTGAACCCTTAGCCCTTTATCGTAAGCGGGTCAAATATGCCTTTTTAAATGCCAAAGACGCAGGCAGCAAAATGGGATTTATCCGTATTTTTGACCGTTTAGGAATTGGATACGTTGAAATTGAAGAGCGTTTTGATTTAGAAAATTGGGATGTCATTAAAATTAAACTTAATGACTCACAACTTGCAAAAAATCCCGAATTATTAATGTTAATTATTCGCAAATATGGGCGAACTTGTCGCCGATATACGTTTGAAGTAATGACAAATAATAAACTCACCATTTATCACGGTGAATTTGACTGTGATTATCGTGCGTATCATTTTAAAGCCAACGTATAACAATAATAAAAATAAGAGGTGAAAAATGGCTAATTTATTAACGCCTGAATTTGAACAATATATTACAAAGCAGACCGTCAATAATGGCACAGTTATTTTTGATGAATTTATTTTTGCCAATATTCCCGCACTGAATGAGCATAATTTAACGGATTATTTAACCTTATCTGCGGTGAATGATCATATTGTTCATCGACAAGCGGTTTCAAAAGCGGGTGTAATCAATCAAAATTCGGTGGTTTATTCCGTAACCCTTGGCACTGAAATTGGCGATTGGAATTACAATTTTATTGGCTTAATCAATAAAAGCAAAAAATTGCTTGCCTGTGCTATTCAATCTGAACCCATTAAAAAAATCAAAAATAAAGCGGGCATACAAGGTAACAGCATTACACGCTCCGTCTTGTTGGAATTTAGCAATGCCAAAACTTTAACCAATATCAATGTGAATGCCCAAACGTGGCAAATTGATTTCACTCTACGCTTATCTGGGCTTGATGAAAAAATTCGCCTAACCAATCGCGATATTTACGGCCGTGCAGTGTTTTTTGATGATGGTTTTTTAGTAACCAGAAAAACAGGAAATACTTACAATATTAATGTGGGAACGGCTTATATTGAAGGGGTAAGAGCAAACATTACACAAAAAGCAGAAATTACTGCCACTAATTTACCTTGTTCCGTCTATGTTGATGTTGTTCATCACTGTACCGTAACGGGGGCTTATGAAACGGAGATCCAGTTTTTAACGCGTAGCAAAGCAGACTATCGGGATAATGCCGACCATCAGCATTATGTACAGATTATTGCAGATATTGACAGCCGAGGAAATATTACCGACAGGCGATTACTCGATGGGCGTTATATCCCCAACAGCAAAAAATCTAATGCAATTAATTCGGCAAGTAGCGACACCGTGGCGACCAGTAAGGCAGTGTATGACCTTAACGACATCAAGCTAGATAAGGTTGGTGGCGAGGCATTTTTGAAAACCATCGACTATACCAAGGCTAATGGCTATACCTACAGCGGGTTTTATCGTCCAAACGGCGCTAGACTTAATAATCTCCCACTCAATGGGTTGATGATGCACATTACCCACCCAAGCTACAGCACCAATGCTCACGCTAGGGGGATTTGCTTTAGCTATGGTAGCTCAACGGGCAATATTGCTTGGGATATATTTACGACAGCCTTTGATGCCAATGGCAATCACCTTGGTCAAAAGCGCATTATGACCGAGCTTGGTGGGACATTTACGGGTAATATTGCCGCACCAGATATAACCGCAACAGGTCTTATTAATATTGCTAACAATCGTTGGGGGCGCATCCGTGCCACCCTACCCGATGGTGGCTATTGGCAGTGGGACGTCAATCCTGCCTCAGCAACAGACCCAAGATTTAATTATGTCTATCGCTCTGCAAGTGGCGAGCAACGCTGTTTAGCATTTCCGCAGCTTACTAAAAATGAGGTTGTAGCGTATCGGGGTTGGGTCGACGAGAAAATCCAAAGCATCATTCCTGTCGGCGCGGTCGTGGCATTTCCAAGTGCGGTGCAAAATCCGCACGGATTTTTGCGATGCGATGGCTCAACTTTTGGTAGTAGCACTTATCCCGATTTATACCGTGCGTTAGGCAATAGCAACAAACTGCCTGATTTACGCCGCTCTGATGTGGGAATGACGGCGTATTTTGCCACAGATAACATTCCGGCGGGCTGGATTGCCTTTGATGAGATTGAAGCGCTGGTGAGCGAACAGGCTTATCCCGAACTGTATCGCCACCTTGTGGCGAAATATGGCAGCCTTTCCGCCGTGCCGAAAGCGAAAGACCGCTTTATTCGTAACGCGGGAGCATTGCTTGCGGTGGGTGAGGTGCAACAAGACGCCCTTCAAGACCACTTTCACTATATTCCTACCGAAGCAGGGGGCGATTATCAAGCCGAGAAAGATATCACTATCGTTATTCGCGATAGTGATACCACCAATGTGGTACCGGGTGCATTTAAGCCCGCACAAAAAGGCAGGGTGCAGGCAAACAACACGGCGGTCGCCGATGGGGCAAGGGCAAAAACCTACCTTGCTTCTACGAAGGATACGACAGAGAAAGATACGCGAACTGCGGAAGAAACTCGCCCGAAATCCCTTGTTCTCAAACTCTGCATTAAAGCACAAAACACGCTCGATGGGGTGCAGTTTTGGATTAAAGCCTTTGGCAATGTGAGCAATGCGGGTGAGCTTGAGGTGGGCCGTTTGGCTCAAGATATCCAACAAGTGCGGGCAGAAAAAGCGGACATTTCGCATACGCATACCGCAAGTGAGATAACGGATTTAAAGCTATTGATAAAAGAGTCTATTGCAAGATCAATTTCAAATAAATCCGTCATAGGTGGGTTCAAAGTGATGAAGTACCCCGATGGGACAATGATTCAGACCTATTGTTTTAATCAAAATGATATTGTGGGTACGCGAGAGAAATCCTTTATGTGGCCTGAAGCCTTCATTGATATACCATTAATTTTCGCATCACTAACCACTTCGGTTAATACCTCTCACGATTGCGGTATAAATATTCTAACTAAATCTAACAAATCACAGTGTTTTTATTATGAGTATGAACACGGAACCCTTAATCAAGGAGCGATGCGAATTCAGTTTTTGGCAATCGGTAGATGGAAAACGAGCCGCAGAAGCAGAGAGACTGTACTTGCACCAGAAGTATTAGAGGAACTGGAAAGTTATTTTAGAGAAGCTGGCTTATTAACTTAACATTAAGGGGAATTTATGACGATTTATTTTAAATCAGGCTTTTATCACGGCACAGCACCTGAAGGTGCTATAGAAATCAGCGAAGAAACCTACCGCACTTTACTTGAAGGGCAAAGTGAGGGAAAACAGATTATCCCCGATGAGCGGGGCTATCCCGTTTTGATTGAGCCACAACCAAGCCCATATCACCGATTGCAAGGGGGAAAATGGGTGATGGATGAGGCAAGACAAGGGGAACGGCTCAGCGAGCAGCGAAATCAAGTGCGGTCAAAAATTAATGCCAAACGAGATAACTGTGTTGATGGCGGCGTGTATGTGCCAGAAATCGGCAAATGGGTGGATACAGATGAAAAAGGGCGTGCCACCTTGGTAGAAATCAAAGCGGATTTTGACTTAAACGGCAAAACGGAAGAAAACGGCGAGCCACGTATTTTCACCCTGATTTGTGCGGATAACACCGCTCAACCGTTAGATTTTGGTAAATTCAAAGCGGTGTGGAACGCGGCGAAAACGCTCAAAGAAAAAATGTTTGAAAACGCCTATATGCACAAAATTTTGTTAGAACAAGCGGAAAATCCGCTTGAGTATGACTGGTCAATCGGCTGGTCGCAAACCTATGAGGAATACCAAAATGAGCAAGAAAAATCCATTTAAAACTTGGGGCTATCACGTTTTGATTGCCCTCGACCAACTTTGCAACGCCTTAACGGGCGGTGGGGCAGATGAAACCTTTTCCAGCCGTTGTTACCGCCGAGCCGTGTTAGAGAGCAAACCCAAAGCCCGCTGGCGGTTTTGGTTTCGGCTGGTGAATGGGCTGTTTTTCGACAAAGACCATTGCAAAACCGCCTATGAAAGCGAGGTGAAACGGCGGCAATATCCGGAGGATTTTATCACTAATTAATGTGAAATAGGTTATTTACAATGTGGAAAAAACAACAATTACAACTTCCCCCACAAACAAAAACAGCCTTACAAAACGCACAAAAGGGGATTACCTCCCCTTTTTCGTTATCGGTGCAAGGGACAAAATTAGGCGTGCATAATTGGACGCACGGGATTAGAGAGGATAGCGGGCGGTATTTATCGCCTGAAAATGCAGTGAACGTGATACAGGCAAAATTTACCGATTATAGCGACCCCCACCGCCCTAAAGGCGAGGTGCAATGTGTGGCGATAATGATTACTGCGGCAAAAATCGCAGATTTTATTACCGCACTTGAAAATGCGGCGGTTTTGCTACCCTATCCTGAATTTAAACAGGCTTTGGATTATGCCAAATCACAGCAAACGTTAAGCGATAGCAAAATGGTAAAAATGCCGACCATCGGCAATCCCTCTTTTTTGCCAAGTGCGGACATTACCCCGCAATCTGCCAGAACGTTGCAAGCGGTAATGCGTAACGCCAACGCTACTGCGTCAAAAAGTCTTGATCCTATGGCGATGTTGGCAGAACTGAAAGCGAAAAAAGCGGAGCGTGAACAAAAAAATCAAGAAAAAACCACCGCACTTTTAAATGCGTCAGTGGAAGCCTATTGCTACACGAAAAAGGCTCACCTTGAGCAAATTGCGTTAGAGATCTATCAACATATCCCCAATGCAAGCAATATTTTTACGGCGTTACTGGTTTTTATCGGTGAGGATTTAACGAATTTGAAGGAGATGATGAGATGAGTTTTTTACAGCCTCAACGCCCCCGCCCTTCTGTGCAACTTGCTTTAAATGGTAAGCCTGTTTTTTTGCTTAACCCATCAATAAATATTACGTTAAAACGCGATGAAGCCGATATGAGCGGGCAACAATCTAGCACCCAAAAAGCTGATAAAGGTGTGAAAGCAAAAGAAATGACCGTTTCAGGTTTGATCCCTTACCGTGAAAAACAATGGCTAAAGGATTTATTCAATTTTGCTGAAGCCACAGAAAAATCAGGTGAACAAGTAACATATCGGGTTTCTTCCATATCGGCTGAAGCGGTAAATATGCGTGAAGTACAATTTAGCGGATCAGTAAGTATGGTTGAACAAGGGGACAAAATGGCTTGGCAGGTGAATTTTACGCTAAAAGAAGTCAATAGCGTCAGCGAGAAAAAAGAGAAGCGTAAGACCAAACCGAAGAAAAAAGTGCAAACGGAAAAAGCACCTGAAGCGAAATCGACACAACCGAAAGTAGAAGCCACCTCGAAAGAAGTACCAAAAGAAGACAATAGCATTTGGAAGAAAATTGATGACGCAATCGGAAGCGGAGGGGAAAAATGAAAATTATTAAAGAATGCCTGATTGACGGCAAAGAATATGATTTAAGCCACTGCCATATTGTGTTAGAACTCAATAATGCAGGGCGGGGCTTTATTGTCATTGAAAGCGATGAGAACTTAGCGGGGAGAGCCGTAGAAATTAATGTAGGAGAAGCTGCCCATTTTTACCAATATTTTAATGGCGTGATTGAACACGCTCAAGATGACAAACCTAAATTTAAAAAGTGCTTTATTCGTGAGAAAGTTGCCATTTTTGAGGGCGTACATAACTGCTCCATTCGCCACGCAACGCTGAATGATATTTGTGCCTACTTGCAATCTAAAACGGGGATTACCTTTAAAATTCCCTCTCAACCTTATGCCACAACCCCAATCCCGAACTTTACCCATTCGGGATCAGGCTATCAGTTACTAAATAACTTAGGACGGTTGTTCAATATCCCTGATTATTTATGGCAACAAGGAGCTGATGGCACGGTTTTTGTAGGAAGTTATCAAGATAGCCGCTGGTATGGCAAGAATATTGAGATAGACAGCACTGAAGCCTTAGATAGCAGTAACAATCGAATGACGTTGCCAATTTACTCTGCGATTCGCCCAGGTGCGTTAGTCAATCAACATAAAATTACACAGACGGAATTGATTAATGATGAACTCATTTTGCAATGGCAAAGTGTTGATGAGAAGGGTAAACCAAAACAGAAAAGCCCACAACGCCAAATGATGGAGAAAGAATTTCCTGAACTTGCAGGCGGTTATCACTTACCACGTTATGCCAAAGTGATCGGTGTAGCTGATCCAAGTTCGGGCGGGGATATTGCCGATCCGTTTCGCCCTAAGTATGCGGTAGAATTACAAGTTCTCAATGAAGATGGAAGTGATGACACAAATACGCCACCTTATTCCGCCGTACCTTTACCCGTTACAAGTACAGGTTCACAAGGTGGCGATTTTGCTTTTCCTGAAGTGGGGACGATTGTCGAAATTGGCTATGCCTATGGGCGACCTGATAAGCCTTTCGTGCGGACGTTATTAGCTCAAGATAAAACCGTGCCATCAGTAGCTATTGGCGAGCAACTTAAACAGCAACGCCCAGAAGTGTTTGAACGTACCGATGCGGCAGGCAATAAAACCCGCGAAACCGATCAAACCATTACCGATCGTTCATTTATCCGCGTGATTGAAACAGACACCGAAACGAAAAATATTGGGACATCACAAAGCAATATTGACGCAGATAAGCAAATCAACGTAGGCGGAAATTATAGCCTTAGTGTTATTGGCAATATTACAACGGTTACTGCGGGCAATAATACAACAGCGATTGATGGCACATTCAAAGAACAAATAAGCGGCATTGCCGAGCGTTGTTCTGATGTACTCATTAAGCTACAAGCTCCAGCCATTCAGCTTCTAGCGAGCCAAATCAATATCGGTTCAGGCAAACAAAATATATTAAACATTATGGAAGAAACAATTCAAATCGTTGCTGACCTTGCTAACACCGTTGCAAGCCACACCCACAACGGCGGTTCAGCCCCCGATCAAAGCAGCACGTTTAATAGCTACAATAACAGAGCCTTAGCCGAGAAAGGTAAACTCACGCCGATTATTGAAAAGTAGCCATATCACCGCACATCTAGCCACCTATTTAGGTGGCTTTTTATTACCTGCCGCCTTTATTTAAAAGGCTTTGGCTACAGCTTTCCTTTTATAAAGTGAAACCAAACTGATCCACGGAAAATTTTTCACGCCACGTCAAACGCCACGAAAAATCCACTCTCCCACCCGCGTTTTTTGTGTTAAAAATTGCTGTTTTTTCAGTTAAATTTCATAGGGAAAAACTCACTAAAGCCAGTACGGAAAAGGGATCTCTATAAAAAATAAATTTGATCTTAACTGAAAAAATTACAGTAAATTTCAGTCATTTTCAGTTAAAAAAGATCGGAGCTTGTAAAAGGTTTGCATTAATATCTTGAAATATCAATAAAATTTCTATTTTACGTGAGATTTTTTATAGAATTTATTTACAGTTAAGATGATATAAGTAACTAATTTGGTGACCATTGGTCACCAAATCAGACAAAAGCAAAGCGTTAGTTTTTTTATAATAGGCTAAAAATGGTCACCAAATGGACACCAAAAGAAAAGGGAGGATAAAAATGAGATATAAAAAAAGCCGCTATTGGCGACTATCTTATTGATTTACTTATGCTTTTAAATGGTGCCCGAGGGCGGACTTGAACCGCCACGACTCGAAAGTCGAGGGATTTTAAATCCTATCCATTATAAATACTTATAAACAATAATCACTAATAAAATCAATGATCTAATCGTCTAATCATTATAATTTTATCTCATCAAATTATCAGTATTTCCCACCTTTTTATATCTATTTCGTCAAATTTACGTCAAACTAAAACCCCTTCTCCACACAACATTCTTTTCTCGTTATATTTAACATTACTTAAACAAAAAAAACGAGAGCCATCGCCCTCGTTTTATTCCCAGCTTAGGTTTCAGTGATGAGCGGTAAAATCCTCCGGATATTGCCTGCGTTTCACCTCGCTTTCATAGGCGGTTTTGCAATGGTCTTTGTCGAAAAACAGCCCATTTACCAGCCGAAACCAAAACCGCCAGCGGGCTTTGGGCTTGCTCTCTAACACGGCTCGGCGGTAACAACGGCTGGAAAAGGTTTCATCTGCCCCACCGCCCGTTAAGGCGTTGCAAAGTTGGTCGAGGGCAATCAAAACGTGATAGCCCCACGTTTTAAATGGATTTTTCTTGCTCATTTTGGTATTCCTCATAGGTTTGCGACCAGCCGATCGACCAGTCATACTCAAGCGGATTTTCCGCTTGTTCTAACAAAATTTTGTGCATATAGGCGTTTTCAAACATTTTTTCTTTGAGCGTTTTCGCCGCGTTCCACACCGCTTTGAATTTGTCAAAATCTAACGGTTGAGCGGTGTTATCCGCACAAATCAGGGTGAAAATACGTGGCTCGCCGTTTTCTTCCGTTTTACCGTTTAAGTCAAAATCCGCTTTGATTTCAACCAAGGTGGCACGCCCTTTTTCATCTGTATCCACCCATTTGCCGATTTCTGGCACATACACCCCGCCGTTGACGCAGCTATCCCGTTTTGCGTTGATTTTTGACCGCACTTGGGTTTGTTGCTCGGTGAGGAGGTTGGCTTGTTGGGTTTTGTTTAGCACCCATTTTTCGCCATTCCACTGGTGATAAACACTAGGGCGATAACCTTGTTCTATGATCTTGCCCTCTTTTAGCCACGGCTGCTGAAAGTGTTGCGTTGTTTCAATCGCTTTTTCTCCTCGCAGCATTAAGTCCTTTTCATCGGGGGCGTTGTCACAAAATAAAATGCATTCCCCTTTTTGATTAAATACGTAAAACATTTATCCCTCCTTTATCCCTATCACTAAGTAATTGGCTTTTCCATCTATCCATTTCCCAACATCCATTCCTCGTCCAGAGCCGTGCCAGACTTGAGCGGTTACCTCTCGTCCGGTTAAATAGCATTTTTGATAATAATGTTTTCCAGCCCCCACTTCTTGAATATCCCAGCCTGATAAACTGGGGTCGTCGAAGTTTAAGGAGATAAAAAATTTACATTCATTTTCAGAAAAACCAGAAGGTATAGGAAGCGTGCTACCGTGCTGAACTACGCCAGTTAATATTTGTACATCTTTAATACGGCTATCACAGCGTCTCCATTCACCCCATTCCCCATTGGCGGTTTGATTTCGAGTGAATATCAATCCATAATCATAGGTGTTATATACCTGTTTATAACCATAAGCTGATGGCATTACCGATAGGCTCCCTGCTGTGGCTTCAACGGGATAGCCTCTGTCACAACGTGCATTGTTATTTCTAGGTTGCCCTGCTATACAAGGGAATTTCAGTTCGTTAATGTTCATCTCACCTAAATCTGCGATGAGACTAAAGCTACCAATTTGAGTAAAAAGCGTTTTTAAAGAGTGACCATTTCCTAGGTTAAAATCTTCACCTTTTAGAGTGCCGACAACCTCTAATCCTTCTTGAGTGAGTGACATTCCTTTTTTGCTTCTATCCTCACTTAGGTAGAAGGTGTGTCCCTGTTGGCTGTGGTAGTTTGCCCATTCTCTTGCTTGATTGCCTGCAAATAATCGCTTCATTACTAAGGTTTCATTGAGTACGAGCGTTTTTTTTATCATACCGCCTTCCTCAAAAATGGCATTTCCATCCACTCGTGCCCAGCCATTCGCCCAATTATTCGTGTCTTTAAAGCGTTTCCAAATTTTCCCTGTGATAGAAAAATACACTTGTTCCGCACTGGATAGCACAAACAGCACGCCAGAGGCATTTTCGGGATAGTTGTTATTGGTGGTATTAAGGTAGCTGGTGTTGCGATATAACCCTTTGACTGTGATGTCATTGAGATTGTCACTGGCTGTTAAGGCTCGCTGAGCAAAATCTGTAATGCCGTAGCCGGCGAGGGTAGTGGCTTTATCGGCTTTAAGTTCGTTAAGCTGGTTTACCGCCTTACTCGTTGCCACGGTGTCGCTACTTGCCGAATTAATTGCATTAGATTTTTTGCTGTTGGGGATATAGTTACTCAGATTGCGGGTTAAGGCATCAATCAGCCCTTTCAACGTTTTCCCTGCTTTGGCGGTGAGCCCTAGGGTTTCACTATCGCTGTCTAACGCATTAGTAAGCTGTACAATGCCTAGCTGGGTTAGACTGGCTTTTGAAATTGAGTGGGTATGCCCTGTTTCATCCACAAAATCCACGGTTTCAGCGTTGATCGCTTTTGGGGTGCTGTGTCCTTTAGCGATCTTCAAAATGGCATTAAGTAACGCATTGATATTGTCTTCTGTGGGTTCGATGCCCGCATTTTCCATTACAGCTTTGAGCTGTTTAAAAAGCCACTGATCTTTTTTGTCGTTCATCTGCTGAACGTAGTTAAAATCTTGTACTGTTGGCGTATCATCGCCTAAATGTGCCCAACCTGCTTCATAGTTGGTTTGTGAAAAATCGGTGGTATCGCCATTTTTCGCCCAAACAATTATTTTAAATAAATCCAGTAATTTCATTGCTTGTCCTTATTCGTCAATCAGTTCAACAGACACTTTTACCCCAGCCGCTGCGGGTATCCACGGCTTGGGATCTTGCTCTATCGCATCTATTTTATTTTTGCGATTACGTGTAATTTTGATATGAATTTCTGCATCCATCTTTTCTTGTACTAATACTTTGCTAGCCAGAAATAAGGCTTGGCACGCCTTAATCACATCTTCCACTGTACCGTGTGAATGGTTGGCGATTATTTTCCATTTGATCAGTCGCCGATAGGCTTCATCAGGCATATAGCTCACGGCTTTGGTATGCGTTTGTAGGGCGAGATCACGAATTGGAGCTTGGCTAAAGGCTTTGGCTTTGCTTTGCCCTGTAAAGCCAAAATACCAATCACCATTCATCTTAGTAAAAGGTCTCGGCATTCCTACAATATCGCCTACCCCGTCTAATTGCCGCCCGATTGCGGTATCAATATGCCGTTCAAGGAGCATTTGTTTTAAACTGTGTTGTAAATCGGTGTGAGGGGAAAGTAACAGTGAGATGAGGGTGTTTAAATTAGGTGAATAGCGAAATTGAGAAAGCTGTCGTTCTAAGCCTAATTGCACAAAATCCGCCTCAAGTGCGGTCAAAATTTTTGGCATTTTTCCTCCTAGCTGATAACGATGATAGCAGGATCGAACACTGCTTCTTCATCAGGTGCAATGACAATATTTTGTTCTTGGTAACGGGGTTCGGGATCGGTGATTTGATTGGTTTTCCCTATTTGCACGGTAACTTTTCCAACCCCTGACACAGCAATGCAGGCGGCGATGAGGTGTTGATGAATGACATCAGAGCCTACCCCTAACTGCTTGCCATAATCTAAAATATTGTTCATTACGTTCACGATATAGCCCGCTTTTGCCATTTCTCCTTCATCAACAAAGGTTTCAACGATGATTTTCAACCAAATATATCGCTTACGAGGGCGACTAAATTTGATCAAGTGCGGTTGGTTTTGGCTGTCTTTTACGCTGAGCGAGGTTCGTCCGTGTGTACCTATGCCGATGGGCTTATATTTCAACAAGGCTTTTGCAATGTCTTGATCTAACCCGCCTTTTATCACAACGTAAATACTGCGTTTTGGTATACCGTTAACCGTTTGATCCGTATCATTCTCATACACTCGCAAGGCGTTCACCCCCACGACATTCCGCAAGTTGGCATACAGTGCGTCCACCGTTGCCGCACCGTTTTGCCATACGCCAAGGTGATAGCGTTGATAGAGTTCGGTATCGCTTTCTTCAAAGCGTCCCGCCGTCCCCTCAACCAGATTATTCACTTCAACTACGCCATCTAGCATTGTGATAAGCTCGCTCATCTGTCCGATCTCTGCTTTATCCTCGCTAGGTTCTTCGGTACCCAGTTCAAGACGCAAGCCAAGCCGTGATAGGGTTAAATTCGGGCTGACAGAAATCGAAAAGTGCGGAGTAGATTGTGCGGTGATTTCAATAATCACATTATCATTTTGCACGCTGACATAATCGATCTCTTTGAGTTGCCCACTTAGTCCTTTAATAACACTTGCAACAGAAGAGCGAGTGGCACGAAAGCGATAGGCTACGCCATTAATTATCGCCGAAAATTCATCGTTAGGATTAATGGTTTTGGTGTTTAACTCAATGCGTGCATAAGCGGCTTGATTAGCATTAATTCTCGCCTCGCTATCCGTATAATAAAGGGTTTGGCTTGCTACATTGCGAACCGCTGTATAAGCAGGGATTAGGGTGTCCGCTTGCCCGAAGAAAATCACGGGAACGGTGGATCGTTCAGCCTGCAGGCGTTTCACCCCTGTAAAGGATACCGCCCGATCTAAATTCGCCCCTGTGGCACTCATTGGATACATCGCCCCATAAACACCCTCAACTAATTCCCAAAGGCTCGCAAAACGCTCTGCTTCAATGCTGAGCATTGTACCCAATACGGTTTCAGGAGTGATTTCAATCTCATTCCCAAACGCCTGTTTTGCTTTTTCAAATAATTCTTGCAATTGCTCAGGCATACGCTTACGCACAAAGCCGCTGCGTGTTAATCCATAATTAGCCATTTCGTTTTACCTCTATGCGATCTTGAATGCTCCCCTCATTTGTCCGAACGGAAAAGCTCACCACAAGCGTCCGCTCTTTACGGTGAAATTCTAAAGAAAGCCGTTCCACTGCCTTTACGCCCACAACGCCCATTATCTTTTTTCTGAAAATGGCTTGAATGCGGGTGCTATCGGGATTTTTCGTTAAAATTTCGTCAAAATAAGGCAAGCCTATGGTGGTATCTAAAAACCATTCCCCTAAAAACGTTAAAAGCACAACTTTGATTTGTTGTGCTTTTTGATTTATGCCTTCGACTATGACTAGCTTGTTATCTTTAAATAGCAAATCGTGCTGTGCATTTAATTTTAAATCGATCATTGTGCTGTTCCTGTGTTGCCTCCACTGTCGCCTTGATGGGTATGCCCTTGTAGAGAGATTCCCCCTGCTTGCACATCGCCCGTTGCTTTGAGAGTTCCGCTCACTGAAACACTACCACCATCGCCTGCCGTTGAGATACCACCATTAACCAGCACATTGCCGTTAAAAGTGCTGATTGGGGCGTTTACGGTAAAGTTGTCAGTGGTGATGGCAACATCGGGCGATTGGATCACAATATTACCGCTAGGCTCAATTTTGATTGAACCCTTGCCATATTTGATACATAAATTGACGGGATCGGCTACGGGTGAGCGACTATTTCCACCCAGTACACAAAAGGCATCGGAAAGATCGAACATTCGCGGATCGTCTGGTGCGTCTTGGCTTCCGCTTAGCCAGTTTTCCAGTGAACGTTGTGAGAAAATCAGCACGCAACCATCGCCCGCCTTGATCGGTAAGGTAATCTGAGCCAATGATCCGTTAATATCTGCCATTGGAAACAAAACGGGAATATTGACAATTTGCGGGGCTTTCAGCACCTCCCCGTTAGCAAGGCGTTTCGGGATAGTAGGCTGTGCCGTTACCCGTACCGTATTGGCATCATAAGCTAAAATTTTAGCGGGCAATGCCACATTAATTTCAGAAAGTGCGGTCAAAATTTTACGCATTTTGCTCCTCCGCTTTTTTGCGTTTTTTACGGTGTTTGCGTTGTGCTTTTTGTTCCGCTT
This sequence comes from Avibacterium paragallinarum, assembly GCF_011765605.1. Taxonomy (NCBI): domain Bacteria; kingdom Pseudomonadati; phylum Pseudomonadota; class Gammaproteobacteria; order Pasteurellales; family Pasteurellaceae; genus Avibacterium; species Avibacterium paragallinarum. Next base: position 139,615 of record NZ_CP050316.1, on the reverse strand, counting down.
TGGTTGGGGCATTGAGATCGATTAAATGTAATTCCGATTGCCAATCCGCTGAATGACTATCGCCCGAATGCTTGATTTTTTCTACCCGAAACCAGTTGGTGATGGTTTGGCTTTCTAGCTTGATTTTGTCGCAAGGATTAACCATTGGTAGCAGCAAACTTTTTACATTCCAGCCATCGCGAGCTTGACGATCAAAAGCGAATTTTTCTTCTTGCTTTTTATTCGGTGTATCTTGCTTTTTACTGCGTGCCGCTTCCCGTGTACGCTCAGGAAAGCCGATAAGTCCGCTGTCTTTCGCCAGCACATAGCCCGTCCGCTTCGTTACCCCCTTGCGATTGACAATTTGCAATTCGCCATTTTGGATAGACCATTCAAGCCCCGTGCCTGCGACCACTTTATCTAAGGCTGTACGAGCTGCCCCGTAAAAACTAAAGCCATTCGCCCAAAGGCGAGATTTCAAACTATCTGCCCCCACAAGTGGCACGCCCATTTTAGCGGCAATATCATTGACAATTTGCGTTGAACTCACTCCACCTTGATAGCCTAGCGATACCGCGGTATCACGAATTTCTATCAGCCCATCAAGTACATAAAGCTCCGTCACCCAATCGGCGTTATCGTGATAAGAATAAGCTGTAGCAATATCCCCCGAACATAACAAAATATTGCCCTCTTGCTCATAGCCTGCATATAACACGCAACGCATATCGGGTTGCTCCACCGCTTGCCTTGTGGTGGGGGCTAAATTGTAAATTTTGATTGTGTTTTCATTGGGTTTATTTTCGCTGTCTTTTTCAATATCAAAAGCAATCCGCATAGGCGGTTCAATCACAATGCCCTCTTTCTGTCCTTTCTTTCCGATCACTAATTGATAACTACGCAAAAAACGGTAACTCATCGTCCACCTCAATATAAATGAGCGTTGCTTGCCCTGATACAAAATCATCACGCCCGATAATTTGTTGATTATCCTCACGCACAATAATTAGCTCACCGAGTGGCAATGCCTCACGGCGAATAGGCTCAATCAATGGTCGGTTAGGTAACAGCACAATGTTTGAAGCTAGCTCATCGTTATAAGCATTTTCAATGGCTAACGTCCAAAAGCTCAGCGTATCATTCCAAGAAAAATGTAAGAAAAAGACCTCATCATCGAAATTCACTTCGGTGATAAAATCGTTTTTATTAGCAAGTTGAATGGTAAACATATCTTTCCCTTATATAAAGAGTCGTTTTTGGTGCAAAATTTTAAGCACGCCAAAAGCCGCTTGCGGTTTCCCACAAGCGGTTAAAGTGCGGTGATTTTTTGTAAAATTTATTTCACATAGCCTAATTTTGGCATTGTGGCTGCGGTTACGGCTTGTTCAAAATCATTGAGCCAAACCGTAAATTCGTGGTGAATGTCAAAAAGCCCTGCCGCTAAATCATTGCGGACGTAAGGCTCGTAGCCCATTATTTGGTGAATTTGTCGCAGTGCTATTTCTGCTTTTTGGGCTTTGGCGACCGCGAGACGATGAAATTTCACTAAGGCTTGGGCGGTATTAAGCCCAATGGCGATATGTTCTTGTTTTTCTGGAATAATCAATTCGCCTTCTAAGATAATTTTGTGAGCATACTCCACTGCTTGCGGTAGTTGCTCTTTTGTTAGCTCATCAATGTGATTGACGTTGAAACGCTGGTGAATAAGTTGATAGGCGTCAGAGTAGATTAAGCCTTTTTTGCTCACAAGCATATTGACTGCATCGCGTAAACCTGTGCGATCATCAACTGTGGTTTGCGATCTTTCTGCCTTGCCTTTATTCCAATAATCAAACAACGCCTGATAACATTCCCTTTTGTAGGTGATGAGTGTTTCTCTGATTTCAGGCTTCACACGTTTTACGTCAATCCCAAATAGCCAGCCGTTGAGGTATTGGATTGGGAGGCATAATGTTTGTTGTTCGCCGCTAACTGAGGGTAAGGTTATCATAACCGCACCCTGTGAAAGCACTTCGTCCCGATGGATACGCTGGCGTTGGGCGTGCCAATCTAAACCAATATTTTCACAAATTGGTTTCATTGCAACATAATGAATGTTGTTTTGCTCAAATGTAGTTAGAGTGCGGTTGTAAAATTGGATTGTTTGAAGTTGAGTGTTCATAAGAACTCCTTGTATTTTTTTCGATATTAAGATTAACCCTGTTATAGGGTTGCCAAGAGGTTCGAAAGCCTTACAAGGTAGGCTGGGATTATTCCCCTTTTGGGTATTTTATTCTCCGCCCTCTCGGCATAGAGTGAAATGTGCGATCCATTCGTGATGAGAAATAGGAGAGACACAAATTTTACGCATAAAAAAACCGCTATGCTGTCGGGTGCGGGTTACCGCCTTGTATGTAGGTTTCGACACCTATGAGATTAATATAAAATAAAGCCCTATTTATTGCAATAGGGCTTATGCTTTTTTCTACTTTTTCCTAGAAAAATTGTTATCATCCTGACAATATTCTAAGCAATCTTTAATTAAACCGCTAATTCTTAGTATATTCTCAGGTATATCAATAATAATGTTAGATCCACTAATTTCTAATCCTGCTCGCTGAATTTCCGCTTTATGAATTTCAGCTAGCTCTAAAGGAACGGTGATACTTGGTCGCTGTTTACTATCAAAGTAACGCAAGATCCATCGGTTTGTTTTTCCTTTATACAATACCGTAAAATATGATTCGGTATCTTTGGCATCAATTTCTGCATCTTCGCCTAGAATTAAAACAACATAATCAAACAGTAAGCGTTCCGTGTATGTTGTTACAATTTTACTGTTCTCTGGATCAATTACCGGTGCTTTCTCGTCAATTTCTTGATCGTGTTCCTGTTCTACGGCTTCTTCCAAAGGCTGATTTTGTCTTGATAAGCCTGATACAACCATTGCACTTACTGATTTTTCTACTGCCTGCTTAACAATCGGCGTAATAGAGTCAATAAATCTTTGATTCAGCTGTCTGCCAATATTTGAGCGGCTGGCAACGTAACGAACAAATTCACTATCAACATCTTTTAAGCTTTCTGTAATTGTTTTCGTAAAAGCCGAAAGATAAACACTTTCTTCTGCTAGTGTTCTCAAGGCTTCTGGCTGAAATCTATCGTGGCAGAACTGGCTTAGTTGATTTATTTTGGAATCATCTACATTCTCAAAATTGATCCGTAAAAATGGCGTATCGTCCATTATATTTTTTTCTTTTAGATCCGTGAAGAAACGCCATTCTCTCCCATTTGTAACGGCTGCTACGGTAACTTCAGGCGTTGCATTAAAATATCTTGATAACTGTGGAACGTGATTCGTCAAATTCTCATTGTACGATTTTGCCTCAATAAACATCACCGGGACATCGTGGCAGAATAATGCGTAGTCCACTCTTTCACCATTTTTTGCCCCAACAAAATCAGCAGTGTATTCAGCTCTAACTCTAGTTGGATCATATGGGCTAAATCCTAATATATCTAATAAAGGTAATATTAATGCCTGCTTTGTTGTTTCTTCTGTTGTGCAATGTGTTCCAACATTAATGACGTGTTGTATATGTGATAAAACGCGATCTTTAAATAAATTCTGGCTCATATTAACTCCTAAGCTGAAAATAGGAATTAATCATAGCAAAAATAAATAATATTTAAAGTGAGCGGGATCACAAAGCTAATTAAATAACTAAAGCTATAGGTAATAATTTTGATGTTTAAGAGATTGCGAATTCAATTTGCATCGCCCTTAATGCCTGCTATTTTTCCAAGCCCAGTTATCCCCCGTTTTTTTTGTAAATCCGTTGGCTTTCCTGTTGCTGCTTTACCCGCATTTGCTTTTGTTTGTCCTGCTTTACCTTTCGTGGAGGCATCAACCTTTTCAGGAGGCATTTCTTCGGTTCTGAGAGTAACTTTATTGATTTTGCGAAACTCAGCCTTAACATTTAACCGTTCGCCATCATCGCTATTGCGTTCAATCTCAAGGCTCTCAATGGCAAAATCCTCATACACATCAAGCCCAGTAACAATGGTAATCAACTCACGGCGACCGTGTAATTCTCGCAAGGTTTCTTTGGCTTCGATTAATTTATATTTGCCAAGGCTGATATTAAATAATGTCCCCGCACTGGTAATCACGCCGCTTAAACTCAAGCGTTCACTTTCTTGCGTGATGTGATCGGAAATTACTGTGCCGTCTTCAACGGGATATTCCGTGATTTGGCTACTTAATGAGGTACTTTCCGTTAAAAGGGCATCAAGCTCTAACACGCCAATGGTGGTGCGTTTGCCCGCAATAGCGGAAAATAAAAGGTTTACGATACTCATAAAATACCTCTAAAAAACACAACAAAACTGTTACAACACAACAAAATTGTTGTATAATATAATCACTGTATAGCAAAGGAGGTCCCCCGATGAAATACAGTGAATTCTTGCGATACTTGCTTGAGCAAGGCTGTAAAGTCGAAAATACAAAGCGAGGAAGCCATCGCAAGGTAATGTTGAACGGACACCAAACTGTATTTCCCTACCACGGTAGTCAAGAAATCGGAACGGGGTTAGTTCACAAAATCAAAAAAGACTTAAAATTAAAATAAGCCTTTTCGAGGGGCGTTTTTTAGCCTGATTTAAGGAGGAAAAATGTTACGTTATCCTGTTGAACTAAAAGCCGATGATAACGGCACTTTTCTTGTTACCTTTCCCGATATTCCCGAAGCGGCAAGTGTCGGAGAAGACATTGAAAGTGCCTTACTTGAAGCAGAGGAAGGATTAGAAACCGCACTGGAATTTTATTTTGATGATAAACGCCCAATCCCATTACCGAGTAAACCTCAAGAGGGGCAATATACTGTTCCGCTCTCTTTATTGCGATCATTAAAAGTGTTATTACTGAATGAAATGCTTGCTCAAGGTGTTCGCAAAGCAGAAATGGCTCGTCGCCTTGATGTACATATGCCACAAATCGATCGCTTATTAGATTTTCGCTATCCTTCTAAAATTGATTTTGTTGAAAAAGCCTTTAAAAAACTAGGGCGGGAAATTCATTTGGCGGTGAGTTAATATTCTACTAAAACTGCGGTCAAAACTGACCGCACTTTTATCCTGCATATTCAATTGACCCCACACCAAAAGGGGCAGGGCGGTTCTGTTTGAGCTTTCCTGATACCGCATTGGCGACCCCTGCTGGATTGGCAGTGCCTTGAATATTGAAGTTATTCGTTTGAGTAACGGTAGATTGCACGTTACCGCCGTATTTTGTATAACTAGGCAATGTGCTTGTCGGTTGCACATATTGGCTAGTCGGGGAAACTAACGCCGCTCCCGTTACATTGACTTCAGCTTTCGCACCATCAGAAAACAAATCTTTGATCCAATTTGGAATAAGGCTTTCAAACCAACCTACGACTGTATCAATAGACTTCTGCCACGCATTTTTAAATGTGTCGGTTACTTCATTCCATTTATTCACCGCCGTGGTTTTTACACCGTCCCAGATTTCGGTGGCTTTGTTTTTGATACCTTCCCACATCTCATCGGCGGATGTGGTAATCGCCGCCCAAATCTCGCTGGCTTTGGTTGAAATCGCCTCCCAAACTGCAAGTGCGATCCGTTTGACATCGTCCCAGTAAATAATTAACAACGCGATTGCCCCAAGGACTAACCCGATAGCAAGTAAAATCGGGTTAGAGGCCATTGCAACAAACATTGCTCTGGCCACTGCCCAGATTGCTTTAATCATCATTTTTGAGGCAAATAAAAATGCCTTACCGACTAAAAAGATCGCTTTTTTAGTAAAAAGTAAGATTGAAATAAAGGGTTTAATGATAAAAATGGCGAATTTAAACCCTTTACCAATGATCGTTCCAACAGAAAAAAACGCTTTCCCTAGCAATTTCAATGGAGCGAATATCGCCCAAAGTAGTGAAATAATCCCACTGATTACGGTTAAGGCGATGGAATAAAACGGTAAAAATTTCAGACTTAGCCCATCAATGAGTTTTCCTGCATTGCTGAAAGCTCCCGAAAAATCACCATTCACTAACGCCCGAATAATCCGCACTACTGATCCTACGGTTTTGATGAGATTTTTCAGCCCGTCAATCACATAGTTCATTACACTAGTAGCGAAGCCTTGCCAGTTTGACAGGTCAAGATCAACATTCGCCAGTTTTGCGAGGTCGCGAAGTAAGCCTTTAATATTTAGCCATACGCCATTGGCGAGTTTTCCTACTGCTTGGAATTTGTCCGCCCATTGATCGAACCTGCCAATCAATGCCCCTGTAAGAGAAATATCCCCTTGCGTCCAGCCGTAAATATCTTCTAACACCAAACCTACCGCAGTTAATGCGGCTGCCATTGCTAAAAAAGGAGCGGCAGCACGGGTGCCGTTAATGATAATCTGCTTTAAGCTGAGCTTGGTCGCATTCAGCATCGGTAGCAGTTTCGCCCCGATCGCGGAAGTGGCTAAAATCCCAACTAAGCGAATATTTTTCGTGATCCATTCCGCTGCGTTGTAAAAGGTTTCACCTAGCTTTGAGGCTTTGTTTACAACACGATCAATGAGCTGTCCTGCTTTATTCCTGAGTAGCGTCATTCCTCGCCCAAAGGTTTTTGGCATTTGATCAAATTCTTTTTGAATTTTCTCCGCCTGCCTTAATAATCCCTGGGCCAACTCTTTTGATGTGAGTTTTCCTGCTTTGCCAAGATCTTTTAATTGCCCAATGGGTACGCCGAAGCTATCGGCAATGGCATTAGCAAGGCGTGGAGCTTGCTCAATAATGGAATTAAGTTCATCACCTCGCAACGCCCCTGAGCCTAACGCTTGCCTTAACTGCATTAATGCCGCTTGCTGGGCCGCAGGATCGCCGCCGCCAATCGTCATTGTTTGCCCGATGATTTCCGTTAAATTTAACGTATCATCAAGGCTTAAGCCTAAATCGCTCGCATTGCGATTAACTTTAGAAAACAGATCCGCACTCGCTAAATAATCCTGCCCTGAGCGTTGCGAAATGGCAAAAATCTCATCAAGAGCGTGTTTATGCTCCTCAGCGGATTTGGTTGCGAGTTTAACCCGACTATCTACCGCCGCCCAATCATCGGCAATTTTAATTACATTACCGCCTGCGACCATTGCAAAATAACCACCAATCATATTCCGCAAGGAAAGCATATGGGTTTTCGCTTGATTGATCCCCTCCCCAATAGCTCGACTTTCTTGGGCTGCCCCTCGCAATGCGTTGCGTAACTTGTCCCGAATTTGCCCCGCAGCGGTCTGGGTTTGGGTGATATAGCCTTTGAGCTTAGAATTATCTACCTTGTACTTTAAGACGGTTACCAGCTCACGAATAACATTCATCGGTGTTTCTCCATTTGTTTTGCTTCCATTGCCTCAACCGCATCAAGTAATCGGTTAATTTTCAACAGTTCGCCCATATCCGTCAGCCCTGCGGTATTGAGTTCCGTCAAGGTAACTTTGCCCGCTAAAAAAGGACGCCAAGCGAGCATTTCACTTAACGTCCTTTCACTATATTTGCCAACGCTTAGGCTTTCTTCGCTCCCTCTTGCCCCGACCCAAGACGGGCAAGAAATTTCATAAAAAAAGGCTCAAAATTCAGCCTTAAAATGAAAATCACCAGCTCAATGACTTCTGACATATCGTCAAACACCTGATCGAAATCATTTTTTTGCAATTTTTTATCCGTGCCGTTGTTGAAATCATCACGTTGTACGGTTACCAATTCAGGTTTCACCAACATATCGACGAGTTTAACCAGTTCCGCCCCACTAAGTTGTTGGCTTAGTTGCTGTAAACCCTCGGCAAATTCCGTCGCACTTTTTTTCGCAAGCTCTGCGAGCTGACTGGCATTCGCTTTTTCGGGAGTATCTACACCAAATATTCCAAACATTTTTGCGAACGAGGGAGCAAGGGTTTTCTGTAAATCGCCAAAAATGCGTAACTGATCCATCGCTGAAAACTTTTGCACGAAAAACGTGCTTTCGCCGATTTGAATTTCTTGTCGTGCCATTAGTCATTTCCTCCAACAAATAAAATACCGTCTGAGGTTTCAATCACCCATTCACGGCTGCCAATTTCTTTGCCAAAATCAAGTTTGGCGGATTTTGTTACCCACGCCGTACTTGCGGCGAATAAGGAACGTCCACGCAAATCTTTCACCGCAATGGGGAAAGTGGAGTTTTTGCTCACCTTATCCGCCGCATATAACGCACTTAACACGTCATTAGTGCTGCTGGTTTGAAGTAACGTTAATGTAATTTTTTTACGCGGATCAGCACTGGTTGAGCGTGCTACTTCGCCATCTGCTCCTGCAACGGAGGTAATGCCGTCAGAAATTTCTTCAATATCAATAAAAGTGCCATCGGCAAAGCCTGTGGCAATAGCGGCACCAATCACGATACTCACTTCATCAGGCGCATAGGTTGCTAACGCTGCCATAAAAATTCTCCTATAAAAAAGACCGCACTTTTGCGGTCTAGGGTTAATCAATTAAAGGCTATATGCCAAGTTACCTTTCAATTCGGCAATATGAATTGCTCCCGCAAGGCGTGCGGAAAATTTCACATCTTGCAAAATACGGCTTGCCTTGTTGTTATCGGAAATGTTCGCCGATCTTGGTAGGCTGATGACATAACTCGGAATTTCCTTGTTGTCGTCATCTAATTCAACGGGGGCAATCCCGCCACGACTGACACCTAAATCTAACGCTTTGCGAATGGCCGCACCGATTAGCTCAATCCCTTTATCTGTATAAGGCACTTTGCCGTAAGCGTTAATCAGTACGGAGGTAACGTTAATCTGCACCTCTTGCACTAGCCAATCACGGAAGCGAATCACATCAATCCATTCTCCCGCTGCCACTTTTCCGCCTTGGGTTACAGCAAAACTGCCGTTGAATTTCTCAAAGGTTGTGGCGTTTTTCTTCGCACAGGCGAGATAATCCCCCTCACTTAATGGCGAGAAAGACACCCCGGCGAGCTTTTTCAAATTCCACGTTTCCGCACCAGGGTAAAAGGTGAACGCGTAACTCATTAAGGCGATTTCTGGATATTCTTCATCGGCTTTATGGGAGTACATCACTGCACTACGGTAATATTGCTTCGCTTCTAACTTGCTGGCGATGTCCGTTTTATCCGAAGACTGCAAGAGTTTTTCATCATTGCTTGCGGTTGCGAATAATTTGCCGTTCGCTTCTGCCCAAGCGGCGGCTAATAGCACATCATCCACTTCACGGGAAACAAAGCCTAAGCCGTACCAATCATTATTTTCTTTTGCCACGGCTGCCAATGCGTCAGTAACGCTTTCGCTCGCATCTTTACGCCCGATAAACACTTGTGCAACGTGCGTAGGTTGAGAAAATGCCGTTGCCACCGCTTTATACAGCGGATCGGTAGATCGCAAGCCGAGATCTAATAATTCATTCGGATCGGTAACCACTAACAGACGAGCGGAATTTTTTAAAGTATGTTCACCTAAAATCAACAAATCACTAAACGACTTGCCAGCGATTGCTGTTGTGTTGAGATCAATTGTAACATTGACCAAACGATCAATTTTTGCCATTATTTTTTACTCCTATTTGAGTGATGTCGGAAAGCCCGCCAACTTGGCTCGTGACCTCCACCTGTTCAATAATTGAAAGCATATCTTCAACCGCAACGGCATAGCGGATTTCAATTTCCACCATCGCACGATCTTGATATTCCTGTTGTTCATTGAGATAAGCTAAGTGCGTAATTCGCCCAATTCGCACCAGTGCAACACCTTGCTCATTCCATCTATTCCGTTGTGTTACGGTACTTAACTTCATACAAAGGCCACGCAACGCATTTAAGCTGTTTTCTCCGAAATAGTTAATCTCAAGGATGGCATCAACATGGGTTTTCACTTGTTGATTACCTTGATCATCAAGCTTGGAATAATGGGAATGTGTAGGCGTTTGTTCAAAACGTAATTCATAAGTGAAAAAAGGCTTTTCAGGCTCTCGTCCATTTTCATAAGCACGAATAAAAGGACGTGCGGAAAGCGTAGAAAGCAAATCATAAAGTGTGTCTTGCATTTTATTTCACCCGTTGCGCTACATAGCGGTGATGTTCGATCACGCCTGAATGGTAAGTAGAACGCGCCACCACTTCATAACGTTCCCCCTCAAACAACACGATCGCGCCGTTAGTTTGGTTTTCACCTGCCACATCAAGGCGAAAATTCGTGTAAATTTTCACCGCACTTGCAATATGTCGCCCTTGCATCATTGATGACAATCTATCCATCTCTCGCGTGTTTAAGGGCTGAATTGATGCCGTAAATTCTTGCTCTACTTCTTCGCCATTTACCCATTTACCTTTGATATATTGCCCCTCTGTTCGCACCAATAACTTGTAAGTCTTGCGAAAAGAGGACTGAAAAGGAAAAGACTGCATCACACCTCCACTTGATAGCGAATAGCTTTGGATAGCAACTTATAATGAATTAGCGGCTTTGAGCTTTTCTTGCGTTTTACCGTGGCTTTTGCATTTGGTTGCCAAGGGTAATCTCGCAAAGTATTTTCTTGCTTATTCTGATACCATTGACCAAGCCTTGCCATTTCTAATCTCAGGTCACTGCCTTTTGCCACATTAGAAAAAACACGGCCTAAATATTGAGCAACTGCTTTTTGGTTATCCGTAAAACTTTGACGAATAAAGGGACGAGAGGGAATTTTATCTGTACCAAACTCATTCCAAATAGCAATATCAACCAAATTAGCTCCGCTTTTTTCGTGCTGTCCTGCGTCAGACTGAATACCAATTTTTACACTGGCATTGGCCATCTTTTGCATTAACGCAAGCTCTTTTTCTAAGCCCTTGTTATTAATTTTGACTTCAACATCGCTCATTATTGCCCACCGTGATTGCCCCTAAGCGTAAGCAAAGATCGTTGAGTGCGTCGAAATTGGCTAAAAAGCGTTGGGCATTGCTGCCGCTCTCGCCATTAGCAAAATATTCACGCTCTAAATCCCCCTCTCGCTCACGCTTTAACCCTAACGGGTTCGCCCTCGCCTCGACAGATTGAGCCAGCAAATAGGCGGCGTACCACGCTACCGCCTCATCTTGCTTTTCTTCCGTCAAGCATTGTGGGCGATAATTTTCTGCAAGCTCAAGTGCGGTGTTAATTTCTTCCGTTTCCATTTTTTGAGATACGGGATAGAAAAAATGCAGTAATGCGGTAACGCCCATTGATGACTCCTATTTTTTGCCTTTGTTTGATTTCTCGGACTTAGTCTCTAGCACTTCTGAGTTGCTTTCAGGTACTTCCGAGTTTGCATCAGTGTTGATTTGTATCAACGTCCCACGTTCAAGCAAAGAGGCTAACCCTACCGCATTCTCAGCCACTTCAATTTCCTGATTTGGGGCGATAAACACCCCATCAAGGCGAATTAAACGAGGCTCAATATTACGCACTAACATTAGGCAGTTACCTCCGCTTTGGTTGCTGATAATGGATAACGCAAGAACACACCGCCAATACGGGCAATACAATTCACCACAAGCTCAAGATTGCGTTCTTGTGCTGGTAACTGCGTGAAATCTTGCGGGGTTTCAAGGCTCAAGTTATCCGCATTTTTCTCATAACAGATGACAAGGTTTTTATTGCCTGAACCCGCTTTTTCTAGCTCCCATAAGCCCTGAATCACAAGATTTGGGTGTTTACGCTTGAAGAAAGTTAGAACATCAACCTTGTCAGCGGTGTCCATATATTTGCTGGATAAGGTTTGGTAATCACTCAATGCTAACAATAAATGGGTAGGCTGATGCGTGCCTTTTGATTGCAAAATCACCGTGTCGTGCAGATTATCTAAATCCGCTAAAACTGCGTCCGCTTTCGCCGCTTTCCAACCGCCCGCGATTGTGGTTTCGCCCAAATTCGGGTGATTAATAAAGCCGTTTAAGCCAAATTCTTTATCGCCTAACAAGGCAATTTCATTCATTTTGATTTCAACCGCACGGCGTGCTGCTCTGGCTTTTGAGGCAGGTAAATCGGTTTGGTTAGCCGCCGCCGCTTTAAGCTCTTGAAGATTGTAACCATAAGACGCACCGATATTTTTCACCTTAATGGCACGTTCCTTCATTGCCACATCTGCACGTGGTAAGTCATCAGCATAGTTGGCAATCACTTTCGCCATTCCCACCGTATCAAAGGTACGTTCAACAATGGTTTCTGCCCATTCAGGGGCTTCTGAGGACATCGGCACAAGGCTAAGCCCGTTCATCGCAGGGAGTTTTTCTTCATAAGTGCGGTTGCGAACCACTTCCAATTGGCGGGCAGTAAATAACCCCGCATCTTGGTTAAAAACGCCAGCAGCATTTAAGCATTTATTGATTTCATTGAGTTCAAAGGCATCTTGATGAAAATCTGACATAATTTTTCCTTATAAAAAAGCCCCTCAATATTGAGGAGGCGGATTGAACAGTTAAAAGGGAACCGACTTGCGATTACGCTAATTCCACTAAGGCGAGCTTGCCGTATTGACCGCAATCGACGACATCGGTTTTAAAGACGGCATTGGGCAACGCAGTCGTACTATTTGACCCTACTTCGCCCGTTGCAGGGTTAAACTTCACCGCACTGCCTGCCGTTACTATTTTGCCGTTTTCAACCACACACCAAACCACGCCTTTGCGTAGCACGGAAACCGCATCAAATTGAGCATAGCCACCCACTACGGCGTGAGAATGTAATGCGATGCCAACGGGCGTTGTGCCACCTAATTTCACCTGTGTGGTTTTTGTCCCTTGGGTTAAAACAGTGCCAAAATTGACCGCACTTTCTGCGGCGAAAGTTTCCACTAAATCATAGCGGCTATCGCCTTTCATTCCTGCGAACGCAGGGCGTTGAAATGATTCGTACATTGCTGTTCTCCTTATTGATTGCGACTGGCAAGCATTGCCGCACGTCCTGTTAATTTTTCACCTTTTTGCCCGTCTTGGGTAAAGGTGTGTGTTACTTGGCTACGTTGCGAACCTAACGCGTCTTGGCGAGATTTTGCTTCAGCCATTGCCATATCAAAAGCCGCTTCAATATAGGCATCAGATTTTTGCGATAAATCCGCACCATCTTGACGAATAGCCCCGATCACCGCTTCACGCAATTGGCGATCTGTGCTATCTGCTTTTACTTCAACTTGATGCGCTTTCGCCACATTCTCTAACTCAACGCGAGCTTTTGCGATATTAACCGCATCTTGCTTGAGCTTTTCCATATCTGCCTCAAGGGTTTTCACTTTGGCATCTAACGCATCTGCCCGAGCGGTTTCTTTGTCCTTTTCAGCAACAGCAGTTGCAACATCTTGTTTCAATTTATTTAATTCAACAATCACTTCTGGGGCGGCTTGATAAGTAATGCCACTATCTAAGCGAATGTCTGCGAGTTTTGTTTCACTCATTTGAGGTTCTCCATCTTCACGAAATTCTACGGCATCCGCCGCGTCCATATTAAGCTGTGTATTACCTGCACGCCCTGCTTTAACGATAGCTAAATGATTGGGCTTGATATTACGTTGAATTGCGTCATAAGGCTCACCATCTTCCGTAATGCCGCTTTTCATCTCAAGCTCAACAGCATAGCCAACCGATAATTCTTTTTTGCCTAATTCCACCGCCTGCGTATTGTGGATCACAATATCCGCGGTTAAGTTATTGCCATCTTGTTTGCCCTCTGAAAGCACCGAACCAACCACTAGATGGGCGTTATCTTTGTTGATTACACCGTGATGTTCATTAGTGATTGGAATGCCTTTATAAGCTCGCAAGCTATCAGCATTAAACACTTCATCAGGTGGCCGATATTCCCGCCGTTTTGTGCCGTCAGGCAACTGATAAATAAAAACCCCAGTCCTTGTTAGAACTGGGGTATCAAAAATAAACCCGTTATCATCTCGCCTTGCTTGTATCGCTCGGCGATCGTATCGCATTACCATTTCTATATTTATCCTAAATTTATATTCTAATTAATAGACCCCCCCCTGAAATTTTGTATATTTCAGGGGGGGGCTGTGAACATTAAATCAACTAATCGCCATCATTCGATGGTAAGCATCTTTTTTACTTTCTCGCAAGGATTGTATTTCGGACTTCGTCAGGTGTTTTACGTGAATTGAGTATGAATCTTGCTTCTCTATAATCTCTTTCGTTGCTAAAAGAATTTTCTTTTGTTCGGTTTCAGTAATATCATCATCAATTTCTTCAAAAAGTGCTTGCAATTCATCTAATAGGTTCATTTCATCACTATCAAGCTCACTTTCTTCTAACTCATTTATCCAATAAATGAATAACGAAGTCAAAATATAAAATGTGTGCTGATCGGCATCGGCAAACATTTCTTTTTCAAAAAAAGCCTTATGTTTCAGAATATGTTTAGGGAGTAACGCAAATAATGCCTTGCGATCATCATCGGTTTTGGTGTGAACAAACTGCACTAATACTTTAAGAAAGTGTTTCATAATGATTTCCAATTAGGGCTTGGCGTGGCTTTTTTCTCAAACGTGATAATTTTACCATCTGCCTTAGATTGAATAACAGCGATTTTACGCTTAGCATCGAAAATAACTAATCTATCTTTACGCTCATCAATATAATTAGGCTTAGTCGAAAGAATAAAAGCAATGGCTTCGTCAATACTTAGTCCTAATTGATTTAACCTTTCTCCCAATCTAGCGATAGCGTGAATATCAAGAATAATTCCATTATCAGCAAACCTATTATATAGTTTTTTTGCTTTTTCTTTAAACTCAAAAGACCAGCTTTTTTGATTAATTTCTCTAATCTCTTTGGGTTCATTAATCTGTTTTTGCCACATCATATATGATAATGATAGCTCAGCCCCAACTACACCTTCCAACTCCTCAAACTTAGGCAATACCGCCTCCGCACTACAACGGCATAAAATTGGCTGCCCAGGGTGTCCGTCATCAGGGGGATTGTCCCAGCGAAATTCCTTTCCCTCTCGTTCAACGTGTGATAAACGTTCCCGTTCATCTAAACTGCCACGCCAGATATAGGATTTTACGCCGATATTTTCTTGACGTAATTGGGTGAGTCGTCCGTTAAGCTTGCCGATTTGATCGCGTGCAATTAACGTTGCACGGCGTTTAGGAATATCAAGGAGCTTTTCTAAATCCGCCGCAAGGCTTTTATAGCTTTCGCCTTTGCGTAGTGCTTCAACCATTCGATAACGTAGTTTTTCGTGTAACTGCTGCGGTACCGTTTTAATTAAACTAATATTCTGCCATTCAGCGAGCTTTAACGCCTCATCAAGCCAAGGCTCTGATACAAAAATATCCACTTTGTACGCAGATTTTAGCACTTTGTGAAATTGTTTCTTGTTAAACTCTGCCGTTTGCGACAGGAATTGTCGCACAGCAGGGCGAATGTCATTATCACGGGTGTAAAAGGTGGTTGCCTGTAACAATTCGGTTAGCCATTGCTCTAAAATCTCAATGCTGTCATCTTGGCGTAGCATTCTCTTTAAGTGCGGTGCAATTTCAGGCAGTTTTTTTCTTGCTGTATCACTAATTTGCTTGGCGATAGCTTGCAAATACTTCACATACTCCCGCTCAATCGCCTCAGGAAACAGCCACCGTTTTTGCTTTTTGGGCTTTTTGATAGTCGTTAATGTCATCTTCGCTTACCTCTGGCAAAGCCGCCGCTGTAATCCCCAATTCTTCTGCAATTTGCTGCCGTAATTCTTGCGTTGATAATGCCCCGCTATCTACTAAGTCAATCAGCCGTCCGATTTCTGCTTTGGCGGCTTCGGCATTCAATTTACGGGCTTCCGCTTGCTCTTTATCTGTTGGCGTATTGAGTGATGGAAAGTGAATTTGCCAGTTTTCAAATGGCTTAATATGTTTTTGCAACATCATCAATTCAATCAACCGCTCTAGTACAGGTTTGATTTTGTGCTGCTGGATACCCTCAATCAGGTCATAATAGCTCTCAAAATCACTTTTTCCTGTGGCGTTCATTCCTTTTGCTGATTGCCCGAATAAAATTGCCACGGGAATATTCACATCTGCCGAGATGGCGATTTTGAACTCATCAAGCACATCAACGATGCCATTTAAATCAGCGTTTAAAATGGTGTAATCATCTTCAAAATCTACCGCCACCCCGTTTAGTAGATTGCGCCCCCGTTCAACAAGGTTAATCCGCTCTCTAATCTGATCTTCTAAACCGTTACCGATGGCAAGGGCAAGCCCTTTCATTTTATGCACGGCTTGCTGTTTACGCTCCAGAATTAATGATGACCAAGTGAGCGATGTTTGATAATCACGGATTTTTTGATACGCTGTCTTCACGACACTACGCCCAACCCAATGCAACCCTTTTTTTAATCGCTCAGGCATTGGATCTCCACCCATAAATAACAAGCGGCTTTCGTGAATTTCCACTTGGCTTTCAAGAGAGCCATTCACCGCCCCAATATTGAGGCGGTAGGTTTCAAACCGCCCATAATTGGTTTGGCGTGGATCTAAATAGCGTCTTGTTGTCGGTGAAATTTGACTTAAATCAAACACCCTCACCTCATCAATGCGAGTAAGTTTATTGATGTTCAACGGCTCGCTAAGCTTCGCCCCATCATCGGTTAAAAGCAACATCACCGAGCCACCGAATAGCCGCGACCAACGCACCATATCCGCCAAGGCTGGCAAAATTTTCAGGCGATCAAGGTCATTGAAAATCACGTTATCCTCATCACCTTCAATCTCAACAGAACGAGAAATCGCCGCATCGGCTGGCATATCTACCACCCGAGCCGCCAACCCACCTAGTTCATACAGGGTTAAATCCAAAAGTGCGGTGCTTTTTTGTGGTGTTTTTTGAAAGTGGTTTAGCCCTAAGGCATCGGCATAGCCGTCTTGGTTAAATGGCATAATTAACTACCTAATCCAATAAATCGTGATAACACATCGTCTTTCGGGGCAAAGCACATCACCAAGGCATCTGCTTTATTTGGTGAGGGGATGCCCCGTTTTTTCATTTCTTTTTTGCTCTCGACTTTCACGCGCCCGTTATTGTCATAATCCACATAAGGGCGGGATAACTCCGCTTTTAAATAATCCAGATCGTGAATTTGCGATGAAAGGCTGATTAGCTCATCAACGGGATAGCTTTCCTGATACTTGATGGCTCGATAGGTTTTGTAAAAGCGATCTCGCAGCCGCCACCACGCTTGAGCCTTGATATTGGCGAACATATCTCGATTGGTTTTACCGAAAACATATTCTTCTTCAGGTTCAAACACCGCCCCGCCTGCATTAAACCCATTAATCACGAGCCTTTTATCTTTAATGCGGTTGTAATGGGCTTTCACTCCTGCCCCAACGCCAATGCTATCAAATACAATTTCATCAGCGTTAAACTCAATGGCGTTGAGCCTTGTGCGATCCGCACTGGCAATCACATCATCGCCTTTCCATTCATCAACCCGTAGCACCACTGAACCGTGCGAAAACGCATTGGCATTTGCATCAGCCCCTTCATCAGCCACATCAAAGCCGACAATTTTTCTGCCTTCAGGTTTAAACCCGAGTTGAATATGTGCATCAACGGCGGCATCAATCCATACGGGCTTAATGATCACTTTATCGCTATCTGCAACGGGTTCCCCCTCCCAAATATGCCGATAAAGCTCATAATCTTTCGCCTTGCAATCTTCCATTTCTAATCGCAAGGTTTCGGGGAAAAAGGGATTATCTGTGAAATTAACTTTAATCAGGACAATATCGCTTGGCGGCGAAACAACAAAGCGTTGATAAGTATCATCAAGAATATTTTTCGGGTTAAAGGAAACCCAAATTTCAGAATATTCTTTCCGAATAGTTGGGATTAAAATTTCCCAACTCTCTTTTGACACATTTTCGGCTTCTTCCACCCAGCAAATATCGATCCCCTCAAGGGATTTAATTTTAGTTGGGTTATTTTTGATGCCGTAAAACAGGAAAATCGCCCCCGTTTTAAGGTTGTAGATTTTGTTTTTCTGCACATCAAATTCAGATTGATAGCCATAGCGTTCGATTGTGTCGGCAAGTAACTGAATCACCGAATCACTAATCGAGTTCTGTAATTCCCTTGCACACAAAAAACGGCTTGATGATCGGCGGGCAATTTCAATTAACAGCCTCGCTATCGTCCAAGACTTACCACTACCACGCCCACCATAAGCCACTTTGTAGCGATGAGGCTCAATAAAAGGCAAAAATTTACTAATCAGCTTCTGCGTCATCTGAAAATAAATCCCTTAATGAGCCTAATGCCATAGAGCCATCGCTTGAGGTTAAATCTACTTTTTGGCTGAACATTCCTAAATGCTTGCCAAGTAATTCAAACGCCTTATTAGCCCCAGTTGGTTCAAACACAAAACATCGGTCATCTACCGCTTGCGTTGTTCCCTCTTGGGCGTTTTTAATTACAGTAGTAATGGTTAATGGCTTCTTACCTGTACATATAGCGAGATATTCTTGCAGATCATTAATAATCCCATCAACCGTTAAATTATGGCGTTGTTTATGTTTATCTTGTAATGCTTCAATACGGAGTGCGATCGGAGTGTCCTTTAATAATTTTTTTGCATTTGAGTTGATTGCACTTGATTTCATTTTAGAACAATCATAACTCTGCCGATACGCTTCACTTGCATTCCCAAGCTCAATATAGAGCTGACAGAATTTTTCTTGTTTTGGTGTCAACCCACGCCCTTTAGACGTGGACTTAACCCCGTCTTTCTTTGGCATAGGTTAATCCTTATTTAATTTCTCCAGTAATACGAATTTTAAACATTGGCACATATTCAGGGTTGTGGATATTCAGCAGTCCCTCAATAAAAAAGCCGATTTGATCTGCGACAGTTAAAACCCATTCAGGAATAAAATTAGCCGCCCCAATAATGGGGGCTTCACTATCAATATCTTTGACATAAACAGGAATACCCCAAAGCCATCCATAATGCGTGAAGCCTTCCTCAATCAATTTCTTTTTCGACTTATAAAGCATTCCCATTTGATTTACTCCACTCAATCACCCCACTTAACCGCCCCGCACAAATCTCACGTTCTTTCTGCACCACTCGCAAATAAATAATCGCATCACCATACGTTGAGCCGTTAAATGCGGTTTGCTGACAAGGGATTAAATAAATGCTCGGTGGTAGGTGATACTCTGTTTTAATTTTTGTGCTGCAACCGCTTAATAACATCATCAGGCAAAGGCTCGCGGCTACAATCCTGCCCTTTAATCCTTTTATAAATAACGCGAATATCTTCATCGGCTTTTTCTCGCTGTACTTGTTCAAGTGCGGTCTGTTTTTGTGTCGTTTTTCGTTCATCTTCGAGCTGTTTTGTTCTTTCTGCGAGATTATGGTTCAGTTGCTGTATGGTTTGAGCTTGCATTTGATTTTTGGCTCTCAAGCTACTTATCCTCTGCGACTGATACCAAACCCAACCACACAAGCCCAAAATCACGCATAACCACAACAGCGAGGAATATTTACGGATAAACGGCACGATGTAATTCAAAATGCGGGCCATCATAAAAACGTTCATCTTCACTTTTCCCATTACCGTTCCAATCTCCACCCCAGCGAATGGTGACATTTAATTCTTTGGCCGCTCGAAACATTGCCTTCGCAATTTCCTTAAATTTATCCCGTTCTGACCAAGGGATTTTTCCTTCAACCAGCGGGGCTAAATCCACCGCGTGACCGGTTAAATGACGGCTATTCATTGTTTTAGTTGCCCCTTGCTTAAAGAGTTGGGCTTGGCGTGCTTTTGTTCTTACCCCTTCAATCACCGCAAAATCAACGGTGCTATATTCAAGGGCTTTTCGCACGACCTTAACCAAATCACCGTGAACACCTTGTAAATGCTTTTCACTACGTTGGCTAAATTTAAACATCTTTTTCTACCCGTTTTTTTAACACCAGCATTAAATATTCACGGATTTTCTCCGCACCAATAAACCCGAGCATTCCCCCGATAAAGGTAGCTAGCCCCTCTGAAAAACCAAGATGATTTAACAGCGACATACTTGATAAGGTTAAAGCACCACAAATTGCCCCATCCAATATCCGCTGGCGAAAACTCGTTTTCTGACGCAAAAAGGCAGCGCGTAGCAAAGACATAAAAAACGCCATCGTGAAACCCACAATGGCATTGTAATTTTGATGAATATATGCCCCTAAAATAAGCCATATATTCGGATCGTTGTTTGGCATTTTCATCACTCCGCCTCCTTTTTGAGGCAATAAAAAGCCCACCTGTTACAGTGGGCTATAAGTTCTGCTAAGATAAAATTCCATGAGGATACAATTAAATCTATTTTATCAACCAAAATAGAATCATCTTCTCTTCCTAAAGAGGAAAAATCATCACTACTCAACATTTTAAAAGGGTTGAGCGGAAAAGCCCTAGAGCGGGTAATAACGAAATTGGTAGATCTTGGATTTGAGAATGCGGATCAAGCAATCCCTCTGCTGAAAATAGCGTTTGAGTCCTTGCAGAAATCTGTTTCTTAAACACAAGATTTGCTATTAATTCACCTGACTGATTACGAATAGGTAATAAAACCTCTTCTAGTTCCTTTTTCTGGCAAGAGTTAGGAACGGAAAGCATTAATCTATCGTTTTCATCTATCCAAAGCTCTATACCTAAAAAAGTAAAAGGTTGAATAAAACCGCTTTCAGCTTTCATCATTCCTCCAATATTGAGCTTCTAAGTTTCAAATAAAAAGCCCCGACCGTTTCCGATCAGGGCTGTTAAAAGTTTGCTCACTCTATTTTGTTACATCTCTAACACAAACGCCAACACCTCTTCCATTGATGAAAACGTGAGTTTGTTTAAATCTTGCTTAATCAACACAATTTCAAATGAGCCATCAATATCTGTCCACCCTAACTCGGCTAAACGTTTTATCATCGCTTGATACTGCATAATCTCCGCGGATAAATCACCCGTTTGAATCGCATTAAAATATGCTCGTTTTAAATTAACACTAAAGCCATAGGATTGATTTAAGTAATCGACATCAATAGTAATATCTGCACCAATAAAGCTATCTGCTGGATCAGAAAATTGAATACGTATATTCATTGAGCCTTTATAGTTAGCTTCAATCGTGCTTGGAATATTATTTATTACGGTAAAACCTTGCTCTTGTAAAAAAGAAACTGCTTCATCTACCATTAACGAAATTGCGTTTTCTTTTTTATCTCGCAACACACTCAAACGTTGTTCAAATAACGCATTACATTCTGCCTTTAAATCTGCAAGCTGTTTACGCAATTCAAATGACATAGTTATCTCCTTTTAGGATTGACCAAATGCAGAGCAATTTATAGTGAAAAATAAACCCACAAAAAAGCCCTAGATTGTATTCTAGGGCTGTAAAAATTCATTCGTGCGTTTTAAACGTGCAAAACCGCACTATACGGAAAATACTATACTAAACGGGTACCCATTTCAAGCTTTTTTTATAACTCTTGCACATTAATCGGCATTTTTCTAATGCAACGTCCAATTACCTTTAATCTCGCCTTATTTTCCTCTGAAATATCAAAGCTCAAGCCCGTACGTTCATTTTCCGCCACAGCCCTTAACATTCCCTCAGGAGTCTGCAATAATCGGCGTATATAAAGCTCTGAGTTAAGTATGAATAAATAAATTCCCTCCCCCGCATATTGCTTACAATTCACATCAATAAATAGCAAATCTTTCTTATTAATCAGAGGCTGCATACTATCGTTAAACATCGACATAACCACAATGTTATCTGCTGAACGTTGCCTTAATAAGGCAATAACCCCCTCTTCAGAAAAATGTAACGCATCAAAATACTGCTCAAAATGTTTATTAAGTACCTCAACCCCTGCTAATTTTGCCAAGCGTTCATAATTAAGGGCTAGAACACTCAAATTTTCTGCAGTATTATTTTGTAATTCAGCGGTAGGTTTATTTCCACCGTGAGCGTCAAAAAAATTATTTTGATTACTGCTGATTGGTGAATTCTTCACCGTTGAGTTGATGATGTTTGTACTGTTCCCTGTTCTCAACCAATTCGGATCTACCCCTAAAGCATTCGCGATCTCTAAGAGGTTTCGGGGTTTTTTCGTTTTGTTAGCAATTATATGACTTACCGCCATTTGCGTTGTATCAATCATTTCAGCTAAATCTGCTTGGGTAAGCCCCTTGTCATCCAATACTTTTTTTAGTCTCTCGCCTAAATTGTCCATGATAAATCCTCTAATTTTTTTTAATAGTAAAAGAATTTTTTATTGAGATCAAAAAACAAAACTTTAAAACAAAATGTTATTCTGATAAAATTAACTTTATTTCATCTAAAGTATTATTTATGAATAAAGTTTTAACAAAAATCATTGCAGAATGTGGAGGCACGCAAAAATCTCTTGCTAAAAAATGCGGTGTTTCTCAAATGACCGTTTCTTATTGGCTAAGAGGAGGAGGCATAAATGCCAAATACATTCCCCTAATTGCCAAAGCCTCCAACGGCAAAGTGACCGAAGCAGAAATCTTACGTTCACTTTCTGAGTAAACAATACAGTGAGAACGGAACAATGGCACGCAATAAACTTACACGATCCGCAAAACCCATTGCAGATCGCGTTATGGAAAAATACTACAAGCAAAAACAGTGTGAAATCGCAGAAGCAATGGAAACCACGCCCTCAACGGTCAGCCGTTTTGTGAGTAACGGAGAGGGAAATAACACCTTTAACTTTATTGCCGCAAACGGGTTCGATGTTTTTGATACGCAAACCCATATTGCACTGGAAAAAAGTGAACTCGAACTTTTGTTATTAGCCGCCAAAGGCTTTGATGACAGGTTACGGAAAAAATACCTCAAATAAAAACGACAACGACGACACACAAACAACAAGGAAGCAAAAAAATGACCTTACGGCAGAGATTTAAAGATACTTTTAAATTCAGAAACCCTAAACAGGCTTCGCCATTTACAGGCTCCACATTGAAACGGGAAGCTGCTAGAACCGCCAGCCGCGACAGTGAAACAGTTTGGGCAATAAACCGCTTCGACATACCCGCTAGAGGTTTTTTTAAACGCTGCACCCCGTTTAAAGATAAATTGTTCCGCTTGACGATAACGCGCTATGTCATTCTCAAGTGCGGTGCATTTTTCTTTATATTCGGACAGTTCTTTCTGAGCCGTTTCGTGAGCATATCTGAGTATTTCAATTTGATCCTTGAGCAACGCAACACGCTCACTCAAGACAGCGTTACTCTCAAAACCAGAGAGCAAATCAAGCGTGGTTTTGACAGAAGTGAAAATAGAGGACATATCCATAGCAAATCTACTCGTTGTGAAAATGCATTAGATTGTAAGAAAAAAGTAAATTTTAAGCAATAAAAAACCACCGTTGGCACGGTGGCAATTCATTAAAAAGGAATTATCTATGAGCAGATTATCAATGATTTCAGAACAAAATGCAAGCATAAAAATGAGCAGTCGCGAAATTGCGGAGTTATGCGGAAAACAACATAACCACGTATTAAGAGATATTAGAGCTTATGTTGGAGCTATTTTACAAATAGAACGAGGTATCAATGTTAAATCTCTTGATTGGAGTGAGAAAGAGGGTGTAGAACTTTTTGGACATACCCCCATTGGCGGTGTTGTGTGCCAGTATGAAGTTAATTCTCAAAATAATCAACGCTATCCAATCTATTATTTAGACAAATCTGCAACGTTAACAGTTATTTCTGGTTATAACGTCATTCTGCGTAAGCGAATTATTGATCGCTGGCTTGAACTAGAAAATCAGCAACAAAGCACCGCACTTTTGCCTCAAAACTATTTGCAGGCATTAGAGGCGTTGGTTGAGAAAGAACGACAAAATCAAGCTCTTGCATTAGAAAACAAGGAGCTAAAACCTAAAGCAGCATTTGTTGATCATTATGTTGACGTTGGCACAAGCAAATCCCTGCGAGAAACCGCCAAAATTTTAAATATGCCGGAGAAAGCAATGATTATCCGCCTTATTGAAGATAAGGCGTTATATCGTCAATCTGGCAACCTCTTACCTTATGCAGATAAACAGCAACAAGGTTTATTTACCGTGAAAACGGGGACAACTGATCACGATCACAATTACACGCAAACGCGAGTAACGGGCAAAGGTATTGAGTGGATCGCACAACGTTATGCTTCGGAGTTAATGCTATGAGTATGTTACTAATGGTTAAAGCAATGCAGTGCAAAGTGGGTAACCCTACCCGCAAATTAGTATTATTGAAATTAGCGGACAACGCTAATGATGAGGGCATTTGTTTTCCGTCTTACCAAAACATTGCGGATCAGTGTGAAATTACCCGTCGCAGTGCGATCTCGCATATTGAGGCATTGATAGAAACGGGCTTTGTTGAGAAAAAAACACGCAAAACACCAGAGGGTAACACCTCAAATTTATATGTGTTACACCTTGATCGAGATGGTGAAAATTCTGCACTACCTAGTGAAAATGATTCACTAAGGGTAGTGAAAAATTTACACCACCCTAGTGAAAATATTTCACCAACCCCTAGTGAAAATATTTCACCCAGAACCAGTCACTCTATTAACCAGTCAATTAACCATACTTCTTCGTCCGAAAAAATTTCGGACGGCAGCGTGGGCAAAAAATCTCGGTTTAAATTTTCCGATGACGATATGACTGCCGCACAGTGGATTTTTGGATTAATCCTAAAACTTAACCCCAACACCAAAACGCCGTCTTTCGAAAACTGGGCGAATGAGATCCGCCTGATGCGTGAGCGTGATAAGCGAACGCATAGGGAAATTTGCGGACTGTTTCAGTGGGCAAACCAAGACTTGTTCTGGAAAACCAATATTCTTAGCCCTGCCAAGCTGCGGGAGAAATGGGATCAGCTCACGGTGAAGAAAAACAACTCAAAACCACAGCGTAAAACGGCTTCAGAATTGAATGCGATTGAATGGAACACCGAGGAAGGTTGGAGAGGAATGCTGTGATCAGACAAGTTAATCCGCAAACAATGCAAAACGCAATGGCAAGACAAGCTAAATTTCCCAGCCAGCCACAGCAAAAATCGCAACGCTTGCCCAATGAGATTGAAAAATTGGTTGATCAGATTTTTTCGCAATTATTCGCTGCTTGCCCAGCAATGCGTGGTCAATTTGACGAAGTGCAGCTACCCATCACCAAGCGCACTTGGGTTTTAGGCTTTGCGGAAAACAATATTCGCACCATTGAGCAAGTTCGTGCGGGAATGCGTAAAGTGCGGTCGAAACCTGATGATTATTTCCCCGGTGTGGGCAAGTTTATTTCTTGGTGCAAGCAAGATCGCTTTGAAGCGTTAGGTTTGCCGAACGAAGAAGAGCTTTACCAACGACTCAAGAAATTCCAAGGCTACGGAATGCTGGAAATTCACAAATTCCACTTTGAGAGCGATGCGGAATATTGGCTGCTGACGGATTTGTATTGCAACAACCGAGAAGCCACGGAAGAAAAATTGTGCAAAGCAGTGAGCAAAGCGTTGAAAGCGATGGCAGCACGCTTGGAAGCGGGTGAAACGTTGCCTAAACCGCAAATCACCCTGCCAGCGAAACCGAGCTTTGTTCCGCCTGAAGTGCAAAGAAAAATTAATCAACACGGCATTGAAAAATGCAAAGCGATTTTAGGGATGAAATGATGACCGAACAACAATTCGACAAAGACACGTGGTGCACGCCGAAATATGTTTTTGACTGGCTCTTACAGCGTTCGGTTACGTTAGATTTTGTGAAGAAGTGCGGTGGGTATGGAAACTAAACAACGCTTTTTCTTGCGTAATGCACGCATACAGCAAAATGCGATCGGGGTAATACATTCCCTTGCCTTAGATGATAAAAACCCCGTAGTGGTGGAAATAAAGCCCTTAACGCGTACGTTAGCACAGAATGCAAAACTTCACGCAATGCTTGGCGATATTGCCAAACAATGCGAGTTTCAGGGCAAAAAGCAAACATTGGAAACGTGGAAAATGCTTTTTGTGAGCGGTCATAAAATTGCCACTGGTGGGCAAGCGGAGATGGCGATTGGCTTTGAGGGTGAAGTCGTGAATTTACGCGAAAGCACCGCACAAATGGGCGTAAAGCGGTTAGCGAGTTTGATTGAGTATGTTGATGCTTGGGCAGCGGAGCAAGGCGTGCGATTTAGCGACAAGCAAGGGTTTTACGGGTATTAAAAACCGCACCGAAGTGCGGTTGGATTTTGAGGAGTTTTTAGAAATCTAGCTGTTTTGGTGCGGGGCTAATTTTTGGAATAACCCGTTGCCAATTGAGTTTTTTCGATTGAGTAAAGGGCTGGATTAAACGCTGTAGGGTGGCTTGGCTTTCTTCATAATGGCGTTTGTACTCGTAGGCGTGGCTGTAAACTGTGCCACTAAAGGTTGAGCCAAGGGCATTGAGTGGCTCGTAAAGCTCGGCGAGTAGGGTATTCATTCGTTTGTGGCTGAACCATAACCAAGCAAGTTGTTCAAGCTCGTACTCGGTGAATTTAAAGGTGTATATTTTCTCGGGTTCAGGCAAAGCGAGTTGTTGGGGGTGTGTTGAATAAGCCCCTGTTTTGCGGATTTGTGGAAGAACTTCAGAGGTTACCCAACGTTTTACTTTTTTAGCTGATGGAAGTTTTGAACCAAGCACTAAAGAATACATTCCGCTTTCATTAACGAATAGTACACGCTGTTTTCTGCGGATTGTATCGATGACCTCACGTTTCGTTAGGTCATCTGGATCAACGTGATCCTTAATGGCTTTATGTGGATTTGAATATTCCAATAATTCAGCTAGCTGAGTAGCACGGAAAAAGATTTCGTTATTTTCGATAATAGTTTGAATTTGGAAGTGTTCAAAATTGAAGATAGTTAAGTTTGACATTTTTTTGGTTTCCTTTTGAGAGAAATCCCTAACTTATTAGGGCGTTCGACAGCTCAAAACCTGCCAAAAATCAGGCGGACTTATTCCCTTGCGGTATTGTATTCGTCGCACTGTCGAACATTGATTTAAGTTGTTGTTTTTGTATCAGGTATAAGAGATAGGAGAAACCCAGATACAAAAAAATCACGCTAACGGGGTGAGTAACCGTTTTTGGTAGGCTTTTGAGACCTGTGTTAAATCCTACGCTTGAATTGTGGGGTTGTCAAGATTGGAGATGAATTAATGATTATGGAAGGTTGGGAAGTTTAATGGCAAAAGCACCAAAACAGCATAAGTGCAAAGTCTGTGGCACTTATTACACAAAGACAGTCAGCAGCCTGCAAAAAGTTTGTAGTGTGGACTGTGCAATAAAATTATCGGCAGAACAATCACGTAAAAAACGGGAAAAAATTGCAAAAGCAGAACGGGCAGAAACTCGCAAAAGAATGACCGCACTTAAGGAAAAGAATAAAACGCATAATCAACTCATTGCTGAAGCTCAAAGTGCGGTGAATAAATATATCCGTTTTCGTGATGCGAATAAGGAATGTATCTCGTGCGGTACGCCGTTGATTAGCGAGAAATTAGGCGGGGGATTTGATGCGGGGCATTATCGTAGCCGTGGTTCAGCCCCGCACTTGCGGTTTTATACGTTAAACATTCACGGGCAGTGCAAACGCTGTAATCGCTGGTTAGGAGGAAACTATCACGAATATCGCGTAGGGCTGATTGAGCGTTTGGGTATTGAAAAGGTGCAAGAAATCGAAAACGACCAACGCCCAAGGCATTATAGCGATGATGATTTAAGACGGATTAAGCGGATTTTTGAGCGGAAAGCGAAGTGGTTAGTAAAGCGAGGTAAGCAATGGAATTAGTTTTTAACGATATTAAAAAAGTCTGCACACAATGGGGGTACTGGGCAACGCCTAGATTAGGCACGGAATATCCTTGCCTTTCGGTGAGCATTCCCACGCCGATTGATGAGAGCAAAAGACGAGTTGATCCCATTAGTGAGTCGTTAGCTGAGGAAATCGAGCGTTGCGTGCTAGTGATGCGTAAAGCAACACCTGAGCTTTACGATTTATTTATGGCAACTTATGCTTACCGTTTGCCGCTTTATAATGAGTACGATCGCAATCGTGCGTTAGTGAGAATGGGGATTTTGGAAAGGTTTGGGATTAAGAAAACACGTTATTTTGAGCAGATGAAAATCGCTGAAACTGCATTGAAATTGATGTTGAGTAAAAACAAATGCCTTTTCTTAGCGTGATGTATAAAAAATGCTTGTTTTGTTCGAACTAAAAGTGTATAGTCTTATCTATAGTGCGGTTTCGCACGTTTAAAACGCACGAATGAATTTTAACAGCCCTAGAATACAATCTAGGGCTTTTTTGTGGGTTTATTTTTCACTATAAATTGCTCTGCATTTGGTCAATCCTAAAAGGAGATAACTATGTCATTTGAATTGCGTAAACAGCTTGCAGATTTAAAGGCAGAATGTAATGCGTTATTTGAACAACGTTTGAGTGTGTTGCGAGATAAAAAAGAAAACGCAATTTCGTTAATGGTAGATGAAGCAGTTTCTTTTTTACAAGAGCAAGGTTTTACCGTAATAAATAATATTCCAAGCACGATTGAAGCTAACTATAAAGGCTCAATGAATATACGTATTCAATTTTCTGATCCAGCAGATAGCTTTATTGGTGCAGATATTACTATTGATGTCGATTACTTAAATCAATCCTATGGCTTTAGTGTTAATTTAAAACGAGCATATTTTAATGCGATTCAAACGGGTGATTTATCCGCGGAGATTATGCAGTATCAAGCGATGATAAAACGTTTAGCCGAGTTAGGGTGGACAGATATTGATGGCTCATTTGAAATTGTGTTGATTAAGCAAGATTTAAACAAACTCACGTTTTCATCAATGGAAGAGGTGTTGGCGTTTGTGTTAGAGATGTAACAAAATAGAGTGAGCAAACTTTTAACAGCCCTGATCGGAAACGGTCGGGGCTTTTTATTTGAAACTTAGAAGCTCAATATTGGAGGAATGATGAAAGCTGAAAGCGGTTTTATTCAACCTTTTACTTTTTTAGGTATAGAGCTTTGGATAGATGAAAACGATAGATTAATGCTTTCCGTTCCTAACTCTTGCCAGAAAAAGGAACTAGAAGAGGTTTTATTACCTATTCGTAATCAGTCAGGTGAATTAATAGCAAATCTTGTGTTTAAGAAACAGATTTCTGCAAGGACTCAAACGCTATTTTCAGCAGAGGGATTGCTTGATCCGCATTCTCAAATCCAAGATCTACCAATTTCGTTATTACCCGCTCTAGGGCTTTTCCGCTCAACCCTTTTAAAATGTTGAGTAGTGATGATTTTTCCTCTTTAGGAAGAGAAGATGATTCTATTTTGGTTGATAAAATAGATTTAATTGTATCCTCATGGAATTTTATTGTAATAGTGCCAAGAATTGCAGAAAGTCCGCCATCGTCAAGTAAAAAATCCGCACCTTTGTTTGTTAATCTTGCACTATAAAAATTTTCAATAGATGTTCCACCTAGTGCATATTTTATAGAAAAACCGTCAACAAGTTGGTGTTCTTGTAAATAAAATAAGTTGGCGACAATATAATCATAAGGGTATTCATTAAAACCAGTATATTCTCTTTTATTTTTAATGTAATGAACTAAGTTTTCTCCATTTGGATGAGGATATGTTTCAGCAAGTTTTAATAATATTTCCTTTTGTATAGTTCTATCGAGTTTCATTTTAAACCTCTGCTATTTTATTGTGTGGAAACTTTATCTTAGCAGAACTTATAGCCCACTGTAACAGGTGGGCTTTTTATTGCCTCAAAAAGGAGGCGGAGTGATGAAAATGCCAAACAACGATCCGAATATATGGCTTATTTTAGGGGCATATATTCATCAAAATTACAATGCCATTGTGGGTTTCACGATGGCGTTTTTTATGTCTTTGCTACGCGCTGCCTTTTTGCGTCAGAAAACGAGTTTTCGCCAGCGGATATTGGATGGGGCAATTTGTGGTGCTTTAACCTTATCAAGTATGTCGCTGTTAAATCATCTTGGTTTTTCAGAGGGGCTAGCTACCTTTATCGGGGGAATGCTCGGGTTTATTGGTGCGGAGAAAATCCGTGAATATTTAATGCTGGTGTTAAAAAAACGGGTAGAAAAAGATGTTTAAATTTAGCCAACGTAGTGAAAAGCATTTACAAGGTGTTCACGGTGATTTGGTTAAGGTCGTGCGAAAAGCCCTTGAATATAGCACCGTTGATTTTGCGGTGATTGAAGGGGTAAGAACAAAAGCACGCCAAGCCCAACTCTTTAAGCAAGGGGCAACTAAAACAATGAATAGCCGTCATTTAACCGGTCACGCGGTGGATTTAGCCCCGCTGGTTGAAGGAAAAATCCCTTGGTCAGAACGGGATAAATTTAAGGAAATTGCGAAGGCAATGTTTCGAGCGGCCAAAGAATTAAATGTCACCATTCGCTGGGGTGGAGATTGGAACGGTAATGGGAAAAGTGAAGATGAACGTTTTTATGATGGCCCGCATTTTGAATTACATCGTGCCGTTTATCCGTAAATATTCCTCGCTGTTGTGGTTATGCGTGATTTTGGGCTTGTGTGGTTGGGTTTGGTATCAGTCGCAGAGGATAAGTAGCTTGAGAGCCAAAAATCAAATGCAAGCTCAAACCATACAGCAACTGAACCATAATCTCGCAGAAAGAACAAAACAGCTCGAAGATGAACGAAAAACGACACAAAAACAGACCGCACTTGAACAAGTACAGCGAGAAAAAGCCGATGAAGATATTCGCGTTATTTATAAAAGGATTAAAGGGCAGGATTGTAGCCGCGAGCCTTTGCCTGATGATGTTATTAAGCGGTTGCAGCACAAAAATTAAAACAGAGTATCACCTACCACCGAGCATTTATTTAATCCCTTGTCAGCAAACCGCATTTAACGGCTCAACGTATGGTGATGCGATT
Organism: Avibacterium paragallinarum; assembly: GCF_011765605.1. NCBI lineage: Bacteria > Pseudomonadati > Pseudomonadota > Gammaproteobacteria > Pasteurellales > Pasteurellaceae > Avibacterium > Avibacterium paragallinarum. The sequence continues at coordinate 108,610 of NZ_CP050316.1, read as the reverse complement.
ATTTATTTGCGAGTGGTGCAGAAAGAACGTGAGATTTGTGCGGGGCGGTTAAGTGGGGTGATTGAGTGGAGTAAATCAAATGGGAATGCTTTATAAGTCGAAAAAGAAATTGATTGAGGAAGGCTTCACGCATTATGGATGGCTTTGGGGTATTCCTGTTTATGTCAAAGATATTGATAGTGAAGCCCCCATTATTGGGGCGGCTAATTTTATTCCTGAATGGGTTTTAACTGTCGCAGATCAAATCGGCTTTTTTATTGAGGGACTGCTGAATATCCACAACCCTGAATATGTGCCAATGTTTAAAATTCGTATTACTGGAGAAATTAAATAAGGATTAACCTATGCCAAAGAAAGACGGGGTTAAGTCCACGTCTAAAGGGCGTGGGTTGACACCAAAACAAGAAAAATTCTGTCAGCTCTATATTGAGCTTGGGAATGCAAGTGAAGCGTATCGGCAGAGTTATGATTGTTCTAAAATGAAATCAAGTGCAATCAACTCAAATGCAAAAAAATTATTAAAGGACACTCCGATCGCACTCCGTATTGAAGCATTACAAGATAAACATAAACAACGCCATAATTTAACGGTTGATGGGATTATTAATGATCTGCAAGAATATCTCGCTATATGTACAGGTAAGAAGCCATTAACCATTACTACTGTAATTAAAAACGCCCAAGAGGGAACAACGCAAGCGGTAGATGACCGATGTTTTGTGTTTGAACCAACTGGGGCTAATAAGGCGTTTGAATTACTTGGCAAGCATTTAGGAATGTTCAGCCAAAAAGTAGATTTAACCTCAAGCGATGGCTCTATGGCATTAGGCTCATTAAGGGATTTATTTTCAGATGACGCAGAAGCTGATTAGTAAATTTTTGCCTTTTATTGAGCCTCATCGCTACAAAGTGGCTTATGGTGGGCGTGGTAGTGGTAAGTCTTGGACGATAGCGAGGCTGTTAATTGAAATTGCCCGCCGATCATCAAGCCGTTTTTTGTGTGCAAGGGAATTACAGAACTCGATTAGTGATTCGGTGATTCAGTTACTTGCCGACACAATCGAACGCTATGGCTATCAATCTGAATTTGATGTGCAGAAAAACAAAATCTACAACCTTAAAACGGGGGCGATTTTCCTGTTTTACGGCATCAAAAATAACCCAACTAAAATTAAATCCCTTGAGGGGATCGATATTTGCTGGGTGGAAGAAGCCGAAAATGTGTCAAAAGAGAGTTGGGAAATTTTAATCCCAACTATTCGGAAAGAATATTCTGAAATTTGGGTTTCCTTTAACCCGAAAAATATTCTTGATGATACTTATCAACGCTTTGTTGTTTCGCCGCCAAGCGATATTGTCCTGATTAAAGTTAATTTCACAGATAATCCCTTTTTCCCCGAAACCTTGCGATTAGAAATGGAAGATTGCAAGGCGAAAGATTATGAGCTTTATCGGCATATTTGGGAGGGGGAACCCGTTGCAGATAGCGATAAAGTGATCATTAAGCCCGTGTGGATTGAGGCTGCCATTGATGCACATAAACAATTAGGCTTTGAACCGTTGGGTAAAAAAGTGACTGGCTTTGATGTGGCTGATGAGGGAGAAGACGCTAACGCAAATTGTTTGGTTTACGGTGCGGTGGTAATGGATTGCTTTTCTTGGAAAGGGGGCGATGTGATAAGCAGTGCAGATCGTACTGCTGATGAAGCCATTAAATTTGCCGCAGATGAAATTATTTTTGACTCAATTGGTGTTGGGGCAGGTGTTAAAGCACATTATAACCGCACTTTACAACAAGGTAAATTACAAGCGATAGGCTTTAATGCCAGTGGTGCGGTGGAATATCCAGAACGAGAATATAGCTTAGGTAAAAAAAATAAAGATATGTTTGCCAATCTCAAAGCTCAGTCTTGGTGGGCGGTAAGAGATCGTTTTTATAAAACCTATCGAGCAATTAAGTTCGGTGATCACTATCCATCAGAAGAATTAATTAGCCTATCAAGTGAGATAAGTGAATTGGATTATTTGGTCGCTGAGCTTTCTCGACCTCGCGTGGATTATGACAATAACGGTCGTGTGAAAGTGGAGAGTAAAAAAGAAATGAAAAAACGAGGCATTCCTTCACCTAATCTTGCAGATAGCTTGGTTATGGCGGTGAGTGGTTTAGCTCGGAATAACATAGCAATTTGGGACGCACTATGACAACAAGTATAAATGATAGTTTAACCTCAATGTCAATGGCGTTGGGGCGACGACAAGAGCAGGCAACTTATCAGCCCTCTGTAAAATTAACAGATAATCAAAAAGAGCTTGATACGCTATGGGCGGAAAATTGGATTGCCCAAAAAGTCTGCTTAAAAAGAGCGGAGCATATGACGCGTAAATGGCGGGAGATTAAATCGAATGATTTAGCTGCCAAACAGCTTAATGGCTTTTACGATCTAGAACGTCGCTTAAAATTGCAAGAAATCACAAAAGAGGCTTGTATTACAACAAGCCTTTACGGTGGGTGCGGTGTACTCATTTTAACGAATGCGAGCGTGCAATCTCCATTAAACTCAAATCAAGTCATTGAACGTTTATTAGTGATTAAGCCAAATTTAATACAAGGAAAAGGCAATAAAAACACAGATATCCTTTCTGCTAATTTTGGCAAATATAATTACTATATCCTCAACGGTCAAATTGAGGTGCATCATTCCCGTTTATATTTAATGCAGGGAGCGTATCGCAGTGAAAGTGATAATTCGTTGTTTGGTTTTTCTGATTTAGAGGGTATTTACCCTACGCTTAAACGCTTTGATATGCTCAGTATTAATATTGGTGAGTTGGTCACTGAGAGCAAGACGGATATTTTTAAAATATCCGGGCTTAACGTTAAGCTTGCGTCAGGTGGGGCGGAAAGCATCACTGAAGCAATGAGCCATATACAAAATATTAAATCGATTACAAACTGCTTATTGATTGACGGTGAAAGTGAGTATGAACAAAAAGAGCTAACCTTTACGGGATTAAAAGAGTTATTAGTGGAGTTTCGCAATGCCGTAGCGGGTGCCGCTGATATGCCTGTGACGATATTATTCGGACAATCCGTAAGCGGTTTAGCCAGTGGTGATGAAGATATTCAAAACTTCCACGAAAGCATTCACGCATTGCAAGAAAGCCGACTACGACCATTATTTGAACGGCTTGACCCATTATTAGCCCAAATGGTGATAGGGTTTCAGCCGAAAGATTGGTGGTTTGAGTTTCCGAGCCTTCAAGAAATCAGTTTTGAGCAAAAAATGAATGCCTTAACAAGCTTTGCCAATGCAATGAATATCTTTATTCAAAATGGCGTATTGAGTGAAGTGCAGGTGGCGAATGAACTCAATGAAAATGGGTTATTTGCCAATATCTCAGCAGAAGATATTGCGTTACTTGAGGAGCAACAAGATGTTGATGAATTTACCCGAGCTTCTTCGCAACAACAAGCTGATCAAACTGAAGCGATACAAGCCGATCAAGAACAGTAGGCGGGCAGAAATCTGGTATAAGCGGGAATTGTTACTGTTCGTGAAGCAGTTGCGAGATGAAATTGAAAGTGCGGTGGAAAATAACCGCACTTTTTTTTCGTCGCAATTTCACGATGCTGCTAATGATGATCGCACTGCATTACTCGACAAGCTCAATCGCTTAGGGGAAAAAAAGATTGATGAAATGGCAAGCCGTATCGCAGGTGGCTTTACTCAACGAGCGAAAGCTCAGCACGATAACGATTTTAGCCAACGCCTACAGCAAGCCACAGGGCTTGATTTAAAAAGCTATATTCAAAGCAACCCTACAGTGAACGATAAGGTAAACCAGCTTGCTCAAGCCAATGTACAACTGATTAAATCCATTCATAACCAATATTTGGATAAAGTGCAAACTGTAGTACATCAATCCGTATTAAATGGCAAATTAAACCGTGATCTACTTAAATCACTCAAAGAGATTGGCAATATCACCGAAAAAAGAGCCAAACTGATCGCAAGAGATCAATCAAGCAAATTTAACGGAGCGATTGACCAAGCACAGCAGGAGGCGTTAGGGATTACCCACTATATCTGGTCAACCTCCGGTGATGAGCGAGTGCGAGAAAGCCACGCGGAAAACGAGGGGAAAATTTTTAGCTGGGCGAGTCCACCACCGACAGGACATCCGACGCACGAGGTAAACTGCCGTTGTGTTGCTTTACCTTATTTCGGCAAAGATAGCGAAAAACTTGTGGTAGGACTCACACAACAGTTTGAAGAAGATCGGTTATTAAAAGGCTTAATCGGAGCAACCGCATTTAATTTTGTTGCTGAGCATTTGACTAAAATCGTGCCGAATATTGCGGCGTATCGCTTATCCCGTAGTGAGGCAATGTCAGTCATAGCTTATACGGGGGCAATCCACCGACCATTAAATAAAGCGTTAAGGACAGGAACAGCCAGTGCCGAGCAGTTAGTATTAGCAAAAACCTTAGATAACGCACTGAAGAAGATACCCGTACATAATAAAACCACGTATCGCAATATTGAATTGTCGAAGAAAGAGCTTAAAGCCTTTCTAGCCCGCTACCAACAAGGGGCGATTGTGGAGGAATATCAATTTACAAGCACGTCTAAAACAGAGCAAAATATAGGCTTTTCGGGAAATGTGAAATTTATCATTCACGGCAAAACAGGGCGAGATATTGAACAAATCTCTTTATATCCTCACGAAAGAGAGGTATTATTCCAAACTAAGAAAAGGTTTTATGTGAGAAACGTGCAACAGAAAGGTTGGTTTAAGAAAACTTATCTCGTTGAACTTATTGAGGAATAAATATGAGATTAACGTTAGAACAGCAAAAAGAGTTGGCTAAATTTGAAGGTTATTCCGATTTTGATGCTTGGCTAGAAATGGACAAGAAAAGGGCAGAAAAAACAGAGCGTGAACTTGCCGAAGCAGAAGCCTATAAACCCACAAAAGCGGAGATAGCCCGTAAGATTAATGATTTACGGACTAATCCTTTTGCCATTGAATATTATCGCCGTATTTCGATGAATGATGATTTGACTGTGGAGCAAGTTATCAAACGCTTAGAAAAAACCAAAACAAGCGATTAGGAAAAATTAAACCAAAACAGGCCGCACTTTTTAGTGCGGTTTTTTTATGCCTAAAAAAGGAGTGGCTATGCGATTTAATGATAAAGCACAGACCGCACGCACCTTTACTAAAGACGGTTATTTAGTCGTGCCGGCTACCTTGTCTAAGGTGGGGATTTTTGATTATTTAGATAGTGAGTTGAATGTAGGTAATCAAAAAGCGGTGAAAAAGGTTGCCCGAACGGAAGGCTCGTTATTCGGGAATGAAACCATAAAAAGTTTTGAGGGCGTGCCTATTACGGTGGGCCACCCTAAGGAAAATGTAAATGCGAAAAACTGGAAAGCCCTTTCTGTTGGGGTAGTTCGCAATGTCGTGCGTGATCAAGATACGCTAAAAGGGGAGGCGTGGATTTATGATGAGGAAACCATTCGCCTTATTCAAGATCACGGCATTCAAGAGCTTTCTTGTGGGTATGACTGTAAATTGACGCAAACTCAAGTCAATGGGGCTGATTATGAGATGTCGCCGATGATCGGCAACCACGTGGCGATTGTGGCTAGAGGTCGCTGCGGGGGAACGGTTAAGCTAGCCGATGAGGAGAATGCGATGAGCAAAAAAGTGAAACTTCTTGACTCTATCTTAGGCGTTTTTGGTATCAGCCTTTCTGATGAGCAGAAAAAGCAAATTGAAGAAGAGGATGATGAGCAAACCAGTGAAATGCCTAAGAAAAAAAGCGGAGAGAATCAACCTGAAAAACCCGCAGAACAGTCTGCTAAAAAAGAAAAAAACGCCGCTTCTGATGAGGAAAAAGAAAAGGAGAAACGAAACGTGAAAGATGAAGCACTAGTAAAAGAGAATGCGGAATTGAAAGCTAAAATTCAAAAACTTGAAGATGAGGCTAAGGCGAGTGTAACTGCTCAGAAACGTTCCGCTGTGTTGGCTGATGCAAAAATGATTTCCGCTGATTTGAGTTTTGCTGATAGTGATACGGTTAGACAAATTCAAGAAAAAGTGATTGTTCATAGTGGTATTGCTCCCGCTGAAACCTTAACCGCCCTTTCTGATGAGGCGATTGAGGGGATGTATCAAGCGGCAAAAAATATCAGTAAGAAATTGCAAGATCACCAGTTAGGCTCGGCATTTTTAAACGATAGCAAGCCTCAATCGGTGGGCATTGATTTTAATAAACTCTATGGAGGACAACAATAATGGCATATGCAAATAGCACTACTCGTACATTTGCGGGGGAAGTGGGTAAAGGCGGATTAGCCAGTGCGAAAACCACTTCAGAACAATTTAAAGGCAAAAGTCCTATTCAGGCGGGCTTGTTTGTTGCCATTGACGCGACAGGAGGCGTTAAGCCATTAAGTGCGCTAACAGATGTGATTGCGGGGGTGATTGTGCGATCGCTAATTAAAGATGATTTTCAGCCCAATGATTTGGTCGATGTGATGCATATTACGCAAGGGGACAGTGTTTGGGTTACCGTTGGTAAGGGCGTTAGCGTTGTGCGTGGCGATAAGGTCTATGTAAGAGCGGTGAAAAATGGCGATAAAGAGGTTGGCACGATTGATAAAGCTGAAGATAGCGGTAAAACCATTGCCACCGATTTTGTGGTCATCAATGCCACGGAACATTTAGCAGAAATTACACGTTTATAGGAGTAAATTAAAATGGCATTATCTTATTTAACTAGTGCATTAACGCAAGTGCGTGGGCAAATGACACAAACGAAATACCCTGAAATTGTGTTTCCTCAATTTGTTCACGTCGATCAAAATGGTGGCGTGGGGATAACGGAAAAAATCCACTTTGGTGCAGATATTTCAGGGGATTTAGATAGTGGTTTAGTTGGCGATAACACCACGACCTTTGATCAAGTTTCTGTCACCTTTAATCACGCACGTACGCCGATTGTAGATTGGATCAAAACCGTGCAATATAATCAGATTGAGCTAGAGCGTGCTAAATTGTTTAATGTGGCGGTAGATACGCAAAAAATTATGGCATTAAACAAAAATGCTCAACAAACCTTGCAGAAAGTGGCGTTTTTGGGACACGGGCGTGATACTCGCTTAAAAGGGCTGTTAAATGCTTCTGGTGTGGAGGTTTATTCACCGACAGTTAAAAAAGCGGTGAAAACGATGAGCTTTGAGGAGGCGGTTACCTTCTTCAAAGAGATTTTCTTGCGTGGAATGGAAAAAACACACCGTATTGATACGCCGAATGTCTTTGCCATTGACGGTATGGACTTGGCTCATCTTGCGTTACTTACCCGTGATAAAACCGATATTACCGCTCTTGAATATTTGACAAAAAATTTAAGTGCGGCTGCGGGGAAAACGGTATCAATTAAAGCGTTACCGTCTAATTTTGGTACACAAGTGACGACGGGTAAAACACGGGCGATTGCTTATATTAACGATCCAAATTATGTGGTGTTTGATGTGCCGATGTCGCCGAGTGTATTAGGGGCGAAAGAAAAAGGCTTGGTCACTTATGAAACAGGATTACGTATGGCTTTTGGTGGCGTAACCTTCCTCGAGCCTGATTCTGCATTATACATTGACTATTAGGAGGCAAAATGCCAACCATTGAAGCCTTTAAGGGGCGTTATCCTGAATTTGAGCGAGCCGATGATAATACCATCGGCTTTTTTATTGAGGATGCAAAACAAGAGATTGACGAAAGGCAATGGCGTCATCTGTATTGTCGCGGTGTGTTGGCATTAACGGCTCATTTTATCGCAATGCGTAAAAGGGTGAGTGAAAATGCGGGAGGACCAATTGCGTTATTGGCTAGTGAAAGTGTGGGCGAATTATCGGCAAGTTATGCTATACCGCCTAACGGCGGTGAGGCTTACCATTTAACCGCTTATGGACAGGAGTATCTTCGATTACGCAATCTTGTTGGCATAGGGGTGATGGTGGTATGAGTGTGGAATGGAATGGGGAAAATGCGATCCAAGAACTGGCAACAAAACTGGAACAGTTAGCTAAACGTGATATTGCTGTGGGTATTCCCGCTGAGGATAACGCGGTGTTGGAAGAGGGGTTTAATCTTGCGACTTTAGCGGCTGTTTTAGAGTTTGGTTCAGCGGATAAACGCATTCCAGCACGTCCTTTTTTAACGCAAACGCTGAAAGAAAATACCGCAAAATACACCGCACTTTATCGTGAGGGCATTAACAACGGAGAGGACGCACACCATTTGTTAAGTAAAATCGCTCAAATTGCCCAAGCTGATGTTCAGAAAAACATTGAACAGGGTGATTGGGCGAAAAATGCACCTTCAACGATAAAACGCAAGAAATCAAGTAAACCCTTAATTGATACGGGGCGTTTAGGGCAATCAATTAAAGGAGTGGTGAGATGATTAACCAATCAGGGCGATTTCGCTCAAGTCTTTTTCGTAAAACGGTAACCGTTTTTATTGCTAACGAAGATGAAACGGATTTCACAGAAGAAATGAGGGTGGCGATTGTTATTCCCGCAAGTGCTAACGATCTTCAACGACTTCCTGAGGGGGAGCGTTATTTACCCACATTGAAAATTTTTACGCAAGAACCGCTTAAATGCGGGGATTTAGTGCTATTTCGTCATTTCAAATACCGTATTACAAGTGCGACAGACTGGGGGGACTATGGTTACTACCACTATTTCGCAACTCGACTTAGTGCAACTACGCAAGGCCATTCAACAGGCTTTACAATTACCTGAACACAGTGTGATAAGTGGTTATCTACCAAAAGGTCAGCGTTACCCCTGTGCTTTTGTTACGGTTGATTTACTCTCAACGGAGGAAATCGGGCAGAGCAGGCGAGCATTTAATGGTAAGACTGAGCGGATCACCACGAGCTGTTTATCAACAATTAGCCTTTCAGCCTATGGGACAGGGGCGATCACGCTTGTCAATAAATTACGCAGTGTACTGCAAAGCTCAGCAATGATTGACGTATTCAACGCAATGCACTGTGCGATCATTGATTATTCTGCTGTACGCAATCTTACGGCAACGCTCGGTGGCGGCTATGAAGAACGCGGGCAGATGGATCTCACCTTATCTCATCAAATTATTATCGAAACACCACTTGAAGCAATCGCACAAGTTGATGTCGCAACCAATCAGCAATTAACCAAAAATATAAGGAGATAAGCTATGGCATTATCGATTTCGAATATTGTCAATGTACAACTTAATACCGTGCCAAAATCTGCTTCACGTAAAGATTTTGGCGTAGTGGTATTATTTACCCCGAGGCGGGGAATGTGTTTACAGATATGAAAACCCGCTATCTATACGTTAATAGCCAACGTGAGGTGGAGCTTGCCTTTGGGACGGAAAGCGAAACGGCAAAAGCGGCATTGCCTTTTTTTGCCCAAAGCCCACGAGCAAAACAATTAATTATTGGACGCTGGCAGAAAAACGCAAAAACCATTGAGGCGACCAAAAATGAATTGCGGGGTGCCACCCTTAACCATACGCTAGAAGCCTTTAAGAAAATTACCAACGGCTGTTTTGCCTTTACGCAAGGCAGTACGATTCAAAAAGTAACGGGGTTAAATTTTAGTGAATGTGCGGATTTTGCCGCGATTGCGAGCAAAATTCAGGAAAAACTCACCGCACTTAAAATTCAAGTGAGCTACGATCAAACGGGTAACCGTTTTATTTTTAGTGCGAAAACGGCAGGTGAGGATAAGACAACGTTACTTCATTATGTTTTTGCCGATAGTAGCGATGGCGATTATATCGGAGCAATGCTTAAGCTGGAAAACGGACAAGCTAGTCAGATTATCGGTAAAAATCAGATAAGTTTCAATGCGGAAACGATCGGTGAAGCCTTATTTAATTTTGCGGAGGTCAATAATAATTTCTATGGTTTCTTATTCGCCGCACAATTAACCGATGAACAGGTAGAAACCGCAGCAAAATACGCACAAGCCAATACAAAATTATTTGGGGCAAATGTGATCCGCTCTGAACAGTTAGAATTTACTACAGGCAATATTTATAAAAAATTATTTGATGCCGGCTTAGATCATACGCTGGCGATTTACGATAAAGATGATATGTACGCCGCGTCTTCCGCAATGGCTCGCCTCCTTGCGATGAATTTTGCCGCGAATAATTCAACCATCACACTCAAATTTAAACAGCAGCCCACCATTACCGCAGATGATGTCACCTTAACTGAAGCGAATAAAGCGAAACGATTAGGGATCAACTTTTATACCTATTATGACGATGTAGCAATGTTAGCTGAGGGAACCGTTATTGGCGGTAAATTTGCGGATGAAATTGTGATCTTAGATTGGTTTACTGATGCCGTACAAAAAGAAGTGTTTGCACGGTTATATAAATCCCCAACCAAAATTCCACTTACCGATAAAGGGCAGGCAATTTTAATTTCAGCGGTGGAAAAAGTTTGCCAAGAGGGGATTAATAACGGGGCGTTTGCACCCGGTCAATGGACTGGCGACAGCTTTGGAAATCTCAATACGAACGATTATCTCGAAAAAGGCTATTATGTTTGGGCCGCTCCAATGGATACGCTTTCTGATAGCGATCGAGAGCAACGCAAAGCTACGCCAATTCAAACGGCGGTGAAGCTAGCGGGGGCAATCCATCAATCTGATGTCATTATTAACTATAACCGATAAGGAGGCTTTATGGCGGTTTTTGATCCAAAACAAGTGATTGTTTTGTTAGACGGCAGAGAAATTAGTGATTGGGCAGACGGTGCTGATGTGATTAGTGCGGTGCAAAATCAAGATGCGGGGAGCTGGACAATTGGAGCAAATGGCACAGGGGTTTTTGTGGCAAATCCTGATGCGTCAGGCAAACTTACCCTAAAAATTAAGCAACATTCTGAGGACAATGCGTATTTAAGTAAATTATTTAACCAACAAAAATCCGCGATTAAAACCTTTAGCCCGATGACCCTATCTATTCGAGATTTACTTAATGATGATGTGGTGACCGCAACGAAAGGCTATTTCACCACCCCAACCGGTTTTACGCGTGGGGCGGGGCATAACGCTCAAACTTGGGTGATTGAATTTGAAAAAATGACGCTTAATCTTGAGAAAGGAGTATAACAATGCAAGAGTTTGTTTTTCAATTAGATGAGGTTGAATACCGAATGACACCGGCTAATGCAATGGGGGCGTGGTCGGCACTTAAAAACGCATTGAAATTAGCACAAGGTATTCAGCTTGGCGAAGATACCACAAAAATCGGTGAATCGGTATTAGGGGCATTATTAGCTCATTTAGGTTCACCTGAGATCAAGGCAATTGAAGAGATTGTACTTAATCATACCGTTGCCAATCTACACGGTCAGCAATATCGTTTATCTCATCAGCTCGATAAACATTTTAATCAATATCGAGGGCATTTATTCCCCGTTTTGATAAACGGGACGAGATATCAATTTGCGGATTTTTTTATCGGTGGGGGTGGATTGCTGAAAGATATGCTACCCTCAATCAATCCACTAAACGACATCAAACCTGCCAATCCTTAGTTGATTGGTTTATTTTTACCCCGATTGTGAAAAACCTTTGCACCCTAAACGATTTAAGAACGGTCTATAGCTTAGGCGATTTGCTCGATTTTCATTCGGTGGTCGTAGAAATGTTGGAGGCTGAGCAAAATGCTACTGAGTGAGTTATTAGTGAAAATTGCCGTAGAGGCTGATACAGGAAAACTAAAAAAATTTGATAGTACACTCAAAGCCGTTGGGAAAGCCGCAGGGGTTGTCGGGGCGGCAATCGGGGCAATGGCAGTGGGGATCGGCGTTTTTTTAGATAAAAATTTGACCGCACTTGATGAAATCGCTCAGCTTTCACGTGTGACGGGAGAATCAGCGAAACAAATTCAACTACTCGGCAAAGTCGCTGAAGTCAATGGCTCATCCGCAGAGGCAGCTCAAGCCTCCATTGCGGGGCTTTCTCGCACGATCGGTGAAGCAGCAAATGGTGTCGGCTTAGGTGCGAAAGCCTTCGAGCATTATGGATTGAGTGCGAAAAAAGCCAATGGCGATGTGAAAACCGCTTCTGAAATGATGGAAGAGATTCGCCAAAAAATGAAAGGGTTGAGCGAACAACAGCAAATTGCGATGTTAGCTAAACTCGGTATTGATGCCTCAATGATTCAGACACTGCGATTAAGCAATGAGCAAATGGAAGCAGCATTGCAAAATGCGGAAGCTCTTTCGTTAGGTACGGCTGAAAATGCGGATGAGGCAGCCGCGTTTAAAGATGCTATGACGGAGTTCTGGCAAATCATTAAAGGGGTGAGTGAGTTTGTTTCGCTTCGTCTATCCCCCGTCGTGCGAGAGCTTATTGCGATATTTAAGCAATGGTTTATTACCAACAATCAGCTCATTAAAGGCACCTTGACGAAATTTGTCGATAAACTGAGTAAAGTCATTCGCTTTATAAGCGGCTTTATCAACGCGTTAGATCGGGTTATTTCGGCAACTATCGGCTGGAAAAATGTCATTTATCTTGTCGGGGCGGCCGTCGCCTGGTTAAATCGGAAATTGCTCATTACCTTAGCAACAAACCCAATGCTACTCGCCGTTACCGCAATTTGTGCCGCTTTAGTGGGGTTGATCGCCTTAATCGACGATCTTATTGTGTATATGCAAGGTGGCGAAAGCTATTTTGGCAAAGCCTGGGAGCCTGTGATTAAGGTTATCGCAAAAATTCAACAAAAACTTGAGGAGCTACAGCCGATATTTGCACTGATGAAGGCTTGGGTGGAAGAAAGCATTCATTATGTTATTGAGCTATTTTCAGGGCTTTGGGATTATCTGAGTGGGCTTTGGGATTTCCTACAAGGGATATTTAGCGGTGATGGCGATCTGATTGCACAAGGCTTTACTAAAATGATAAGCGGGGCGATCAAGGTGGCTAAAAATTTCTTTAACCTTATGGTTCATTTAGTCAAAGCGAGTATAACAATGCTCGGATCGGTACTATCGGGCTTATGGCAGATTATCACCTCGCCGTTTCGCCTCGCGTTCAAATGGGTAAAAGCGAAATGGAATCAATTTACCCAATGGTTTAGTATGTCTTCCCTCTCAGAGATTTTTAACACTGTGATTGAGATTATCACCTTTCCGTTTAAAGCCGGATTTACGTTCGTCAAAACCCTTTGGGATCTGTTTACCGGCAAAGAAATTAGCGTAGAAAATGTGAAAGAGAATTTTGCTCAAGTCACTGATTTTATCAAAAAGCCTTTTGAGGCGGCGTTTAATTGGGTAACGGAAAAATACGATACTTACATTAAGCCGATTGTTGAAGGGGTAAAGGGATTTTTCTCTTCTGACAAAGAAGGCGGAGGGTGGTTCAGTGGCTGGTTTGGCGGTGATAAGGCGGAGAAAAACGATCTCAATCCGACCGCACTTCCTGCCGCAGGGGCGGTTGCGAATAACGCGGATAACAGCGTAAAAAATAGCAACAACAAGGTAACGACGAACATTACCTTGCAAAGCTCAGGAAACCCTCAACAAGACGCAAAATTGATCGCTAATGAAGTCAATCGCACAATTCAAAATGGACAATCTAGCTTCGCAATGTGAAGTTAGAAATCAAGTTGTTCAGGGTTGATCCCTAATGCGTTAGCGATTTTATTTCTTGTTGTAGGACGTAAATATTTTGCCTTTTCGTGTTGAGAATAAGCGGCTTGAGTGATTCCTAATCTTTTCGCAATCTCTATTTGAGTTAAACCGAGATATTCACGCCAAGCACGTAAGGCTGAATAATTTCTATCCAAAGCGAGATCGACAACCTCACTAGGTATGGCATCAGATAAATCAATATCTCTTTGGCTAAGTTTTTGCTGTGCAATATATTGAGGGTAAGGGATAACGACAAAGGCGGGTACGCCACTATGGTCATTGATGATTTGTATATTAGTATGTGTTGTCATCGCGTTTTTTCACCTCTTCGATAGAAACGATTTGAATATCATTATTTGAACCAAAATTAAAAAATACTCTATATCGCCCTACTCTAAGTCGGTAATCATATTGATGATTTACTAATGCCTTTACGTTACTGCAGTTCGGGAAATTGACTAGCGTTTTACATTTTTCACGAATGATTGATTGATCCGCAATTTTCCTTAATTGTTTAACGGCTTTAGGGCGATAAATGAGTTTATTCATGATAATGATAGGGTTAGTTATGTAATATAAGTATTATATTAGTTATTTATAAAAAAAGGCAATAATTATGTTAGATTTTGTGCAAATTTCTAACCGTGCGATCGGTAATATAAAATTGGATGCGACAACAGAAGAGAGCCATCAATCGGAATTATCCATTACGGAAAATCCGATTGAGTCTGGAGCAAGCATTGCGGATCACAGCGTATTGCAACCTAAACAAATCACGATTGTAGGGGTAATGGTCGATCACGATCAGCAAAGTTTAGGATTGTCTGAATTGGGGCTTCCTCACATTCGGGGAGCAACAGATTTTCTTAACCAATTGCCTTTACCTGTTCCTTTTGCTATGCAAACCGCACAAACTTTGAGTAAAGCAACGCGACTACTTAGTCAAGGGTTAGGAATGGCTGCTCAGGCTCAGCAAGTTTTCGGGCAAGTCAGAGCCTTAGCCCCTTTTTTACCGGATTTTGGGTTAGGTAATCTGCTTGATAGTTCACCGAATAGCAGCAGAGTAAAAAAATGCTATGCGGATTTAATCGCCTGTCAAAAGTCAGGTGAAACCATTGATATTCAAACGGGCTTACACCTTTACCAAAATATGCTATTACAATCAGTTAGCGTAAAACAAACGGCGGACGGTTCGGCTAAATTTACCCTGACTGCCCGCGAGATTTTTATTGTCGAAACAAAATCAATAAAGGGAGTAATGGGGAATAAAAAAAGTGGGCGGGCAAGTGTGCAATCTGCGAGTAAAGTCAATCAAGGAATCACTCAACCTAAAGCGGCTGAAAAGATAAAATCTTGGCTGAATAATTTGCGGAGTTAAACGATGTGGTATCAACTTCCAATTACAAACGCCCCTTATCAAGAGCAAGTATTTGATTTTAACGGGGTGAAAATTAAACTGACATTACGTTATAACAGTATTGGGCAATGCTGGGTGATGGACGTAAGCGAGCCGATCAACCAACGCACAATCTGTGAAGGGATGGCACTCGCTATTGGTGTGCCATTATTGCACCGCACATCACAACCCTATCAGTTTTGGCTAATGGAGTTAAGCAAAACACATTTAGATCCAACTACTGTTGAGGATTTAGCCAATCGTTGTCAGCTATTTATCAGATTATAAATCAATTCCCTGATGTGAACGCAGATAGGGCGTACACACAAATAAAATCAGCGATTGAGCGTATATCTGAACGTTGGGTAAAGACGGAAGATGAAAGGCACGTTACTAAATTTAGATGGGTGTCGTCTCAAACGTATTTCAAGAAAGAGGGGCGATTTAAAATAGCCTTAACTAATGAAATTATGCCTTATTTAACGCAGTTGAAAGGGCAATTTACGCAATATCAGTTAAATCATATCTCTGGCTTTTCCAGTGTTCACGCAATTCGCTTGTATGAGTTATTTACGCAGTATAAGCGATTGGGTGATCGCTATATTTCAGTGGAAGATTTGAAAAAGTGGTTACAGTTGGAAGATAAATATGAACGCTATAACAATCTTAATCAGTGGGTTTTACTTCCTGCTTTGTCTGAGATTAACGAAAAATCAGATCTCTTTGCTAAGTATGAGCCAATAAAAAAAGGGCGAAAAATTGTTGGCATTGAATTTAGCATTACATACGAAAAAACCGTAAAAAAACGCCCAAAATTCCCACATAAAAACAAGTACGGCAAGTTTGTGAAGTTAGATCGTATCGATCCTAAAATGAGTTCAGCTAAATACGGCAATTACGCAAGAGATTGCCTGAAAATCCTTGAAGATTTCTATTCAAATATTGAAGACGTACCGAATGAAGATTTGCTTTACTACTGGATTTTTTTTGCGGTAAACCAAAGCCACAAATCAAAATTAGGCAGTAAAAACACCTTCGCTGATGAGCTTAGACAGCGTGGCTATAAGATTGCTGGTTGTGAACTGGTTAAACTTGAAAAGTAAGGTGATCGGGCATACAATGGAATTAGGTCGGGGGCAGGTTGCAACCCTACCCCCTTCCTAGCCGTTAGGCTAATCTATTTAACAAGTAAACTAGCAAATTAAGCATTGCGAGTGCTTTTAAGCTAGCCGTAACAGCTAGTAAAACTAGCGTTACTATCAGGAATAATTCTGATACTTTCACATAAATCACCTCCTTAGCACTACAAGGCTAAGCGGCTAGGCTCACACTATTAGCGGTAGTGCGAGCCGCCGCCGCCATAGTGCGAGAATGATTTTAGCATAAAACCGCCTAAAAGGGCGGTTTTTGTTTTATGTAAACCCTTGTCGAGCGGGCAACTTGTTGCACGTTTGACAAGGGTTGAACAACCGAAGCCGTAGGCGTAGGGCGTTAGCTACAAGCTAAGTCAGCGACCAATACATACTGCCGTAATTTCTTCTCGGTTATGTCCCAGCTCACTGCTTACCTGCAATCTACTCTCCAAATTACGCTGTTTTTCTCCATCAGAGAGTTTTCTAGAGGTTTTTCCACCGTTCTTAGGGGAAGAGTTTCGTATCGTCTCTGTGCGTATGCGTGGCGCAAACCGTGATTTTTTAACTCCCCCACTTTTGCGGTTTGGTATTCGTAAGTTCGCATTTGTTGTTCATAATTTTTATGAGTGGGTATCAATGATTTTGTGCCACGTTGCCGGCAAAAAGTGTGTATTTCATCGAGCAAATTCCGTTGAGATTGTGATGTAACGGGGATTGTTCGTTCTCTACCACCTTTACACCAACTTCCTTTCAAGCAAATTTTAGTTCCTCGAACAGCAAATTTAGGCTGAAATTTAATCGCCTCCTCTCGTCTTAGTCCAAATTCTTGTTGAAGTAGAAGAGAGTATCTCACAAAATCATCCGTTAATGCGTCTAAACACGCCATAGAGAGGTTTTTGTTATCTACGTACTTTCGATTTTCAATGGTATAGCTCGAATTAGAGCGTTCTACGATACGAGGGTTTCCGATCCGTTCAGCAAGCCATCGTAAATGGCTCATTCTGTTTTTGATTGTACCGGTTGAGAGGTTGGGGTCAGATCAAAAACAATTCAAGTAAGAATGCTTGATGAATATGTGACTTGTTTATTTTTTGACAAGGAGGGAGAAACTATAGTAATTTGACGTTATGGAGTTAGTTAAAAAATTAAGGATATGTATGAAAAAGAAAACATTACTTTTATTTATATTAAATCCAATACTATGTTATTCAAGTGAATATAATTTTATTACCTTAAATGATGAATTTGATAGCTATGGAAAATTTACATTATTGACATCATCCTCATTCTATTTAAGAAATAGTCATGAGTTTTTGAGAAGAAATATATTTGACATAGAAAGTTATAATAACTCTTACGGAAGTGAGAAGTATCAAGTTTTATCATTTGAACAAGGGGTTAGGTATGGTTTAACAAATAAGATTAACATACTTGGAAATATTAGTGGTTCATATAGTAAATACTCATTTTTATCTAGTGAAGAAATAGGTAAGGAAAAATCATTTAATAAATTAAGGTTTGACACAATAAATATTGGATTATCCACTAAATTAAATGATTCTGAATCAGGCTGGAATAAATCTATATATTTTTCAGTAGACGCCATAAGCAAGAGAGCAAATTTATTCAAAAACTTTTATTTTGACTATATAATAGACAAAACAATAGATCCTATAGTTTTATCTTTAAAAACAGGTGTAAAATATTTCTCAAAAATAAAAAGCAGTAATCTTGATTTTAAACCATCAAATGAAATAAGTATAAAGCCTAGAGTGGATTTTTTAGTTAACCAAAAAATATCCTTAAGTTTATCTACAGAGATTCAATTAAGAAGCAGTGAAAAATATAATGGAAAAGTAACAAATGTATCTGGAATAGAAAACTTCTTATCAATGGGGATTTCGTATAATTTAGATTTGAAAAATCGTTTATATTTTGAAACTTCTTTTAATACGACGGGGAACTCAGGTGCTACAATTTACCTTAACCTTGAGAAGGATTTGTGATATAATACTCCTATTATGTATATCAGATTCTCTTCTAGCCAAAGAAATAAGCTCATACAATGAGCTTAAAAATTTTAATGTTATTAGGCAAACAAAAACCAATTCATGTGGAGCAGCGGCTCTTGCTACGATGCTTAAATATAAATTCCATCTTAGCGAAATTAATGAAGATGTCATTTTATCCAAGATGAAAAATAAAAATGAAGAAGCCTCCTTTTTTGAACTTGCAAAAATTTCAAAAACATTCAACATCAACGCTATTGGAATATCCTTAACATTAAAGGAGTTATTGAATATAAAGCAACCAGTAATTGCGTATGTAAATAACAATTTGAACAACGATCATTTTGTCATCATTAATGGTATTATTAACAAAGAATTATTAATATCAGATCCAGCGATTGGTAATTATTCATTAAGAGCATCAGATTTTGAAAAAATATGGATGTTAAGGGATGGTGAAAAAGGAGATATTTTATACTTATATAGTGAAAAAAAAGATTACTTAGAGTTTATTGATAATATTGAAAAAAAACATAGAATCTTCCTAAGGAATTAAATATGTATATATATGAAATATATAGAAAAAATAAAAATAAATTTTTTCTTGATTATTTATTTCCAATAAAATTTAATAACCCAATATCAATCTTTTTTGGTGAGAATGGAATAGGTAAATCGACTATAATGGAATCTCTAGCCGTACACCTTGGATGCCCAGCAGAAGGAGGTTCAAAAAATTTTAATTTTTCAACTGAAAATACACACATCCAAGTACCTGATATCGTGGTAAAAAAAGGAACTAGATTTCCTAAGGATGTATTTTTCTATAGAGCAGAAACTTTCTATACCTTTATGAGCGAGATGAAAAGGTTAGATACCCCAGAATCAGGAGGGGAGAAGATAAAATATTACTATGGGGGAGTTGAATTGCATAAGTTATCTCATGGCGAATCAATGAATGCACTATATACAAATAGATTTCATAAAAATGGTCTGTACATATTAGATGAACCCGAGGCATCCTTATCTCTCAACAATCAGCTTAAATTTATTGAAAAAATCGTAACCCTAAGTAGAGATGGGGCTCAATTCATCATTGCAACCCATTCACCTATTATCATGCAAACCCCTAGTTCAGAGTTACTAGAAGTAACAAAAAACGGCGTAAAAATAGTTAACTTTAGAGATACAAACGTGTACTATATGTATCGTAAAATTATGCAAGATAATTCTCACACCTATCTAAGCAGTATACTAAATCTATGAATAATCAATTAAGAGGAGTAACAGTAATGAAGAAATTTTTTATTTTATTAATAGCAATTATTTTTTCATCAGCTTCGTTAGCGAGTAGCAGTGAACTACAATCCTTATTCAAGTCATCTCAAAATAACAGTGCTACTGTGTTATCTCAGAAAGAGATGTCTGAGGTTAAAGGTGGGGCTAGATCACCCGTGTATACCTGCTCAGTGTGCGGAGCGAAACATGGAGGGGTATATTCTCCTAATGTATGCTATAACTGCTACAATAAAGGATTTAGAATAAACGGTATTAGACGTCCATAAATTTTATGGGAGTAATTGGTCCCCATGAAGGAAAAGAGCTAGATTTAATGTTAAGAGGTTTAAAAAATTTAGCTCTTTTTTATACTGATTATAATATTCCAGATGGGTTTATTCCATATCTGGAGAGTGGTTTTTTTAAAGTAAAAAAAATTAGAATAAATATTTCTAATAAAAATTTTTTTTATTACTATATAATATATAAACAAAAGCATAAAAGAAAAGCAAAAAAACTATCGCTGTTACTAGAAAAGAGTAAAAACTGCTTTAATTCAAATTATGAAAGAAAAATAGGAAAGCTATTAGGTTATAGTAAAGATGATATTGAATTTTATATAGAAACTTGTATATATAACACTATTAATTTAATACCTTGAAGAAGTGATACCTGTAGCGAAAGAGCTTTACTCCATAAAATAAAAATCCCCGTGATTATTAGCGTTTATCGGTAATAATCACGGGGATTAAGCAAAGGAACGAAGCGACTGCGGTAGCTTGCCTTGCTATCGTCCAAGATAAACAGCTGTAATTTCTTCTCGATTATGTCCCAGCTCACTGCTTACCTGCAACCTACTCTCCAAATTACGCTGTTTTTCTCCATCAGAGAGTTTTCTAGAGGTTTTTCCACCGTTCTTAGGGGAAGATAAGCCTGAAAGAGTTTCGTATCGTCTCTGTGCGTATGCGTGGCGCAAACCGTGATTTTTTAACTCCCCCACTTTTGCAGTTTGGTATTCGTAAGTTCGCATTTGTTGTTCATAATTTTTATGAGTGGGTATCAATGATTTTGTGCCACGTTGCCGGCAAAAAGTGTGTATTTCATCGAGCAAATCTCGTTGAGATTGTGATGTGATGGGGATTGTTCGTTCTCTGCCGCCTTTGCACCAACTTCCTTTCAGACAGATTTCAGTGTTTCGATCAGCGAATTTAGGTTGAAATTTAATCGCCTCTTCCCGCCTTAGCCCAAATTCTTGTTGAAGCAGAAGAGAGTATCTCACAAAATCATCCGTTAATGCGTCTAAACGCTCCATAGAGAGGTTTTTAGCTTTATTGGTATGTTATCTACGTACTTTCGATTTTTAATGGCATAGCTCGAATTAGAGCGTTCTACGATACGAGGGTTTCCGATCCGTTCAGCGAGCCATCGTAAATGGCTCATTCTGTTTTTTATTGTACCGATTGAGAGATTGGGATCAGATTTCCATTTCTCGACTAAAAATCTGATGTGTTTACCTTTTAACTGTTTAACGTCTCGGATGCCATATCCTGCGTCAGAAATTGCTTGCATTGCTGATTTAAGCGATTTATGACGTTCAGCAGCCGTACCAAAGCTCCCGTCTTTGTTGTGTTTACACAAGACGGAAACCGAATAGACCAGATCGCGCATAGTGCTCTCCGATAAATGTTGTTAAGTGTTAGTTTGATACCGATTAGAGCGTAGGTAACCGATAAAATGCGCTGAAATACAGCGTAACAAGACAGGGCGTATCTTATCTTGTGTAGTTTTGAATGTTACAAGCATGTTTAAGTCATTTTTATTGAGGCAAAGTATGAAACAGTTCGGACGGCAATGGAAACTTGATTTAATCAGCGACAGTGAGATCCTCTCAATCACCCAACTGCGAGTGGCTTTTTCTATCGATAAGACCATAAGCGAAAAACCTAACCCAGCCCAGATTCAAATATGGAATCTAAACCGTAATCATATCAATCAATTGTTAAGCCAACAGTTTAAAAAGGTGAGGTTATCGGTGGGGTATCAGCGAATTAGTCAGATTTATCAAGGGGATATTACTAAGGCAAAAATCAAGCGTGAAGGACTTGATTTTATTTTAGAGCTTGAATGTGCAGATGGGCATCAAGCCTACACGCAAGGGCGTTCAAATATCACGTTAAATTCAGGGGCAACGGATGAACAAATCCTCGCGGAAGTGCAAAAAAATATGCCCGCACTTGAGGCGGGGACGCAAGATGTCGTCAATAAACGTCAATTACCCCGTGCAAGAGTATTAAATGGTGATAGCCGAGAGATCCTTAATCGTATCGCTAAAAATAATAAAGCAAACTGGTCAATTCAAGATGGCAAGTTGCTTTTTCTTCCTTATGACAAGGTGCTTAATGATGAGGCGGTATTATTAAACCAAGCAACGGGGATGATAGGTACGCCAGAACAAACCGATGATGGTTTGGAGCTGACTTGTTTACTTAATCCCGCATTGCAAATTGGCGGACTTGTCAAGGTGCAGTCTATTATCGAATATTTCAATGGTGAGTACAAAATTGTCAAACTCTCGCATAATGGCGACGGTCTAGGTGGGGATTGGCTAAGCAAAATGACCGTAGTTGGCGGCAAGTTTAATAAAGTGAAAGGGGAAAGTAAAAAATGACTGATTTCCAATATCAAACCGCAACACCTGAAAGTGCGACAGATATTCAAATTCAAAACACCTTACGACAATTACATACGGCATTGCCCGCCAAAGTTATACATTTTCATCCGACCAAGCAAACGGTGAGCCTTGCGGTGCAAATTAAGCAGGTGTTAGTTGATGGGAAAAGTATTGCTATTCCTCCTTTAATGGACGTACCGATCTGCTATCCACGCGGGGGAGGCTTTGCCATAACATTTCCGTTGCGTGCAGGTGATGAAGGGATCGCTATTTTTAGTGAACGTTGTATTGATGGCTGGTGGCAATCAGGTAACGCCAGCGAGCCGTTAGATCACCGTTTTCACGATCTCTCTGACGCGATGTTTATTCCAGGTATTTGTTCGCAACCGCAATGTGTTAAAAATTTTTTTGCGGCAGGGTTATCGCTTCAAACATTGAGTGGTAACACCTTTATCCGTATGGTAGAGGGAAGCATTACCATTAAGGGCGATATTACGCACAATGGTAATACACAGCAGATAGGCAACACCACAACAACAGGAACGCTGACGGGACAAACTGATGTGATTGCAGGCGGGGTATCAGGCAAATCTCACACCCATAGCGGCGATAGTGGGGGAACAACAGGACAGCCAAAATGATAAAAGTACGACGATTAGATCACAATCACGACTGGACCTTTGGACAAGGCAGAGCCAATTATGCCGATCATTCTGAGGGCATAGCACAAAATGTGCAATGCCGTCTTTGGTCATTCGCAAATGATTGGTTTTTAGACTTAGATCACGGCTTGCCTTGGATTGAGAAAATGGGGCGGGCGGTAGATCTGAGTGAGCTAGAAATGCAAGTGAAAAAACAAGTGCTTGAAACCGAAGGGGTAAAACAAATTACTCATTATCAATCGCGTTTTGACCCCAATACGAGAAAACTTACTCTCTCAATTAATTATTTAGATATCTACGGTCTAGAACATCGCGTGAGTTATTAAGGCTAAATAAAAATGTAAAGCATCGCGATACACGAAAATAAGGATAATCTATGGCAAAAATAACAGAAAACGGCATCACCATTGAGCGGTTAGATACCTTAGTGGAACGGCTAGAAAATGGTTTCCGTACTATTTACGGACAAAATATTAATCTCGCTCCCGATACACCAGATGGGCAAATGATAGGCATATTGGCTCAAATGCGAATGGATATCGAAGAACTCGCAGAAATGATTTATAAACAGCTCGATCCTGATGTTGCCAGTGGGGCGTGGCTAGATCAGCGTGTCGCCTACGCTGGGCTTATTCGGCGAACTGCCAGTTACAGCTATTTACGCTCAGTGATTTTAACCGGCGATCCCTACACAACACTTTATGCGGGGTTAGTTGTTTCAGATCCACAAAAAGGGCGATGGGTTCTCGTGCAAGATACGCAACTTAATCAAGAAGGATCTGCCCGTGCAGATTTCCGCAGTGAATTATTAGGGGCGTTTAGTGTTGCACAAAGTGAAACGCTAACGATTGAAACCGTAACCTTAGGTCTCGCCACTGCCACAACAAGTGAAACAAGCCAGCTAGGCACAGAAGAGGAAACCGATGCCGAACTACGCCACCGCTTTTTTCTAAGCCGAGCAAGAAACGCGATAAATTCCGTATTGGCAATAGAAGCGAAAATCAGCGAACTCAATGATGTGAAACAGGTTGTGGTGCTAGAGAATAATACCGCTTCCATAGACAAGAAAGGCGTTAATCCACACAGTATTAACGTCATTGTTGATGGCGGACTTGATCGCGATATTGCCAAGGTGATTTATCACAATAAAGGAGCGGGGGTAGGGTTGCAAGGCAACACAGCGGTTGAGTTTGAAAGGCAAACGGTTTATTTCGATCGTGCAGTGCCGGTAGATATTGAAATTGCTATCACGGCGGTACGCTACGAGGACTTCACTGAAATAGATAAAGAGGGGATTAAAAAGGTACTATCTGCATTAACCTTTGCTATCGGGCAATCCATCTCGCTATCAAGGCTTTATTCACCGATTAACACTATCGGCGGGTTCTGGGTAAAATCCCTCAAAATCGCTCGTAAAGGGCAAACAAAACAGGCAGAAAACATCCCTATTCAGCCACGAGAAATTGCCCGCATTTTATCCTCAGACATCACTATTGAGGTGGAATAATGCACTATCACAAATTACTCATCTGGCAATATCGCCATAAACCTAAAGCCCTTGCCACCATCAAGCTTTTTGAACAAGAGATTGCTCAAGGATTTGTCGATTTATCACGCTTGCCTGAGGTGCTGGACATTGAAACGGCAACGGGAGCTAATCTTGACTTGGTTGGTAAACACGTAGGGCAACCTCGCGTGATTAATGGCTACCAGTTGCGTAAGTTTTTTGGCTTTCGTGGTTCGCCTTTGGCAATGCCGTTTAAACGAAGATGGCAAGGGGGCGGACAGTGGTACCGCAAGCGTGACCCGTTAAGAGACGCGGTGAGGCTTAGCGATGACGATTACCGCTTTTTAATTAAATGCCGAATTTTAAGAAATTATCAAACTGGCACGGTAGCGAACCTTATCGACGCGTGCCAGTTTGTTTTTGGGGTGAAATGTCAGGTTATGGATAACTATGATATGAGCGTATCCATTGATATTCCACGACATAAAATGACGGATTTTAAGAAGTTTGCCATTGAGCATTTAGACATCCTCCCAAGACAAGCGGGCGTAAAATTTCACTATCAATTAACGGAGTAAAGCAATGAGCATTGCCAATAAACCTGACGAACAGATCTTCGCAAGCCAAGCTAAACGAAATGAGATCGATAACTTTCCTGATATGTTAAGAGGATGGGGGATCACTTTTGAACAAACAGAAGGTATTCCGCCTATGGAATGGTTTAACTTCCTGTTCAAACGCATTGACGAAAATCTACTTTACCATTTACAACGAGGCTTGCCTGAATGGTCAGCAACCTTAGATTACCCGAAAGGAGCATATGTACAACATCAAGGCAAAACCTATCGAGCCTTAATGCAAAACAAAAATAGCCCACCTAATACCGCTGATACAGATAAATGGAAACGCTGGGCAATCGATCTGGATGAAATTAACGAATTTATTCGTACCAATCAAAAATCCAGTGCCACCGACAGTGAAAGTGAAGACACCGTAGCCACAAGTAAGGCAGTGTATGACCTTAACGGCATCAAGCTAGATAAGGTTGGTGGCGAGGCATTTTTGAAGACCATCGACTACACCAAGGCTAATGGCTATACCTACAGCGGCTTTTACCGCCCTAATGGCGATAGACTTAATAATCTCCCGCTCAATGGGTTGATGATGCACATTACCCACCCACACTACAGCACCAATGCTCACGCAAGGGGGATTTGCTTTGCTTATGGTAGCTCAACGGGCAATATTGCTTGGGATATATTTACGACAGCCTTTGATGCCAATGGCAATCACCTTGGTCAAAAGCGCATTATGACCGAGCTTGGTGGGACATTTACGGGTAATATTGCCGCACCAGATATAACCGCAACAGGTCTTATTAATATTGCTAACAATCGTTGGGGGCGCATCCGTGCCACCCTACCCGATGGTGGCTATTGGCAGTGGGACGTCAATCCTGCCTCAGCAACCGACCCAAGATTTAATTATGTCTATCGCTCTGCAAGTGGCGAGCAACGCTGTTTAGCATTTCCGCAGCTTACTAAAAATGAGGTTGTAGCGTATCGGGGTTGGGTCGACGAGAAAATCCAAAGCATCATTCCTGTCGGCGCGGTCGTGGCATTTCCAAGTGCGGTGCAAAATCCGCACGGATTTTTGCGATGCGATGGCTCAACTTTTGGTAGTAGCACTTACCCCGATTTATACCGCGCGTTAGGCAATAACAACAAACTGCCTGATTTACGCCGCTCTGATGTGGGAATGACGGCGTATTTTCCCACAGATAACATTCCGGCGGGCTGGATTGCCTTTGATGACATTGAAGAGCAGGTGAGTGAACAGGCTTATCCCGAACTGTATCGCCACCTTGTGGCGAAATATGGCAGCCTTTCCGCCGTGCCGAAAGCGAAAGACCGCTTTATTCGTAACGCGGGGGCATTGCTTGCGGTGGGTGAGGTGCAACAAGACGCCCTTCAAGACCACTTTCACTATATTCCTACCGAAGCAGGGGGCGATTATCAAGCCGAGAAAGATATCACTGTCGTTATTCGCGATAGTGATACCACCGATGTGGATCCGGGTGCGTTTAAGCCCGCACAAAAAGGCAGGGTGCAGGCGAACAACACGGCGGTCGCCGATGGGGCAAGGGCAAAAACCTACCTTGCTTCTACGAAGGATACGACAGAGAAAGATACGCGAACTTCGGAAGAAACGCGCCCGAAATCCCTTGTTCTCAAACTCTGCATTAAAGCACAAAACACGCTCGATGGGGTGCAGTTTTGGATTAAGGCGTTTGGAGAGATTGCTAATGCAGGGCAACTTGATGCAAGTAGATTGGCACAAGATATTCAAGAAGTGAAGGCAAAAAAAGCGGACGTGTTACATACGCATAGGGTGAGTGAAATAACGGATTTTGAACGAAGCGTAGAGCAATACCTTAACAATCTTTTTAGCCAACAGTTTACAGAAAATGGCTGGAGCAAATTGCCCAATGGATTAATTATTCAATGGGGTAAGTTTAGAGCAGGGTGGGAAGCAACCACACAACGGCGAGTAACATTTCCAATAACCTTTCCTAATCAAGTATTTTTTATTGGACTCACAGAGTTTACTAAGATGTGGAGCTACACAAGTACCGTACAAAGCCGTGGACAGATGGATAATAGTGGTTTTGAGGTAGTCAGCCAGCGAAATGACACGATGTTTTTAGCAATAGGTTATTAAGGGGGAACAATGTATTTTTTTAACAGACTCACACAAGGTTTTTTCCTAGCGGGGATACATGTTATCCCCGAGGGTTCAGTAGAAATTAGCGAAGAAACCTACCGCACTTTACTTATCGGGCAAAGTGAGGGAAAACAGATTATCCCCGATGAGCGGGGCTATCCCGTTTTGATTGAGCCCCAGCCAAGCCCTTATCACAGATTGCAAGGGGGAAAATGGGTGATGGATGAGGCAAGACAAGGGGAGCGGCTCAGCGAACAGCGAAATCAAGTGCGGTCAAAAATTAATGCCAAAAGAAATAACTGTGTTGATGGGGGTGTGTATGTGCCAGAAATCGGCAAATGGGTGGATACAGATGAAAAAGGGCGTGCCACCTTGGTAGAAATCAAAGCGGATTTTGACTTAAACGGCAAAACGGAGGAAAACGGCGAGCCACGTATTTTCACCCTGATTTGTGCGGATAACACGGCACAACCGTTAGATTTTGACAAATTTAAAGCGGTGTGGAACGCGGCGAAAACGCTCAAAGAAAAAATGTTTGAAAACGCCTATATGCACAAAATTTTGTTAGAACAAGCGGAAAATCCGCTTGAGTATGATTGGTCAATCGGCTGGTCGCAAACCTATGAGGAATACCAAAATGAGCAAGAAAAATCCATTTAAAACGTGGGGCTATCACGTTTTGATTGCCCTCGACCAACTTTGCAACGCCTTAACGGGCGGTGGGGCAGATGAAACCTTTTCCAGCCGTTGTTACCGCCGAGCCGTGTTAGAGAGCAAACCCAAAGCCCGCTGGCGGTTTTGGTTTCGGCTGGTGAATGGGCTGTTTTTCGACAAAGACCATTGCAAAACCGCCTATGAAAGCGAGGTGAAACGGCGGCAATATCCGGAGGATTTTACCGCTCATCACTGAAACCTAAGCTGGGAATAAAACGAGGGCGATGGCTCTCGTTTTTTTGTTTAAGTAATGTTAAATATAACGAGAAAAGAATGTTGTGTGGAGAAAGGGTTTTAGTTTGACGTAAATTTGACGAAATAGATATAAAAAGGTGGGAAATATTGATAATTGTTTTGTGTCAATTTTGTGCCAGTGATACTTGTTATATAACTAAAAACAACGGCGTACTACAGCAATAAAAAATCAAACAAGAGATGTAAGGCATTGTTTTATAAATTATTTTATAATAATAGACAAATATGGCATTCAAGAGGTCGTCGGTTCGATCCCGATTATCTCCACCAATTTCATAATTCATAGTAGTTCATACTAATTCAAAACAGTTTAAGAAGCCTTGTAAATCAAGGCTTTTTTAATATCTGATCATTTATTATCGTTCATTTTCTTCATATTGATTAATGATTTTAGTGCCTAATTTAATAATGCTTGAATTGTCAAACTAACAACAACGCTTTATCAAAATAAACTTCATAGGGGGTTTTCTAGTTAGCTTCCGAAAATGGCGTAACATCTTTTCGGAAAATACTCCCTCAGTAAACCATTTGAATTTTCATTTGTTCCTTTTTGCCAGGACTGATGGAGGAATAGAAACATAGACTCTTAAAAAATAACCATTTTGTCTGCCATATCAGATTTTTAGTAGCAATATGCCACAGTGTCTAAAATCACGCACTAGAAAATAGTCCACTTTATAGCGTTTTCGATATGTTAATATCATTCTAGGCTGCAAAACTCTAGTAAATAAATGATGTTAAATTCCCTATACCGTTTTATTTTCTATGCCTCAAAATCAATATTTTCTCAAATAAATTCACTATAAATAATTGGTTACTAATTCTTGCTCTTTATTTAACAATAGATAATTCTCTAGCTTTCAACACAAAAATGCTGAATCAATTTCTGCAATAATTGATGAGAGGGTTGGATAAATTCGGCACTTAGGTATTCATCGGGCTGGTGGGCTTGTTCGATTGAGCCAGGGCCGAGTACCAAGGTTGGACAAAGCTGTTGAATGAATGGGGCTTCGGTGCAGTAATTGACTGCTTCACATTTTTCACCCAACAATTTTTCCACCACTTGCACCACTTGGGCGGAATGTTCGCATTCATAGCCGGGGGTGGGTTCGTGTAGATTGCGAATGGAAATCAGATCGCCCCATTTTTCAAACATCGGACGCAATTTTTCTTGTAGCATTTCGTTGAGATCCTCTAATCGCATTTGCGGTAGAGGGCGAATATCAAAATGCAGTTCGCAACAGGCACAAATACGGTTTACCGCATCACCGCCGTGGATTGCGCCAAAATTCATTGTGGGATAAGGAATGGCAAAGGCAGAATGATGATATTTTTCCTTTAACTCATTACGCATTTCCATTAAATAGCCTGTGGCTTCGTGCATTAATTCAATGGGATTCACGCCACGATCAGGATCGCTCGAATGCCCCGTTTTTCCCATAATTCGCACCGCTTGTCCGATATGTCCCTTATGCGCACGCACGGGTTTTAAGGAAGTTGGCTCGCCAATAATGGCACAATCTGGGCGAATATGGCTGTGCTGGCTGAATACTCTTGCCCCGAGCAAGGTGGTTTCTTCATCGGCGGTGGCGAGTATTCGCAACGGCTTGTTGAGTTTGCTGAGATCAAGGTTGTGCAAGGTTTCCAGTACGAAAGCAAAAAAACCTTTCATATCTGCCGTGCCTAAACCGTAAAATTTGCCGTCTTTTTCTGTGAGTTTGAAAGGATCGAATGTCCAACGCCCTTCATCAAAGGGGACGGTGTCGGTATGCCCCGCCAGCAACAAACCGCCCTCACCTTCGCCATAAGTGGCTAATAAATTGAATTTTTTTCGGCTTCCTTCAACAGGCATAATGTTGATGTTAAAGCCAAGATCCGCCAGCCAAGTGGCAAGCAGATCAATCAGGGTTTTGTTGGTTTGATCATATTCTGCTTCAACACTACTAATGGTAGGTAAGGCGATGAGCTGGGAATACATTTCCATAAAGTGCGGTCGTTTTTTCATTCATTTTTCCTTATGCAGTGAAATTTAAGTTGCCTTGTGATTAATTATGCACAATAATAGCATAATTAATCAAATTATTCGGTTTATTTTGTTCAGTATAAGGCACATTTAGCTATGCAAAAAGCAATTATTATTGGGGCGAGCGGTTACACGGGGGCGGAATTGGCTCGCATTCTTCACTTGCACCCGCACTTTCAGCTTAACGGCTTGTATGTTTCGGCTCAGAGCCAAGATGCTCATAAGGCGATTTCTGCGATTTATCCCCAACTGAAGCAGGTTGTGGATTTACCCTTGCAACCTTTGGGGGAAGATTTAACTTCGCTGGCACAAGAAAATGATCTGGTTTTCTTTGCCACTGCTCACGAGGTAAGCCACGATCTCGCCCCGATTTTTTTGCAAAATGATTGCAAAGTGTTTGATTTATCAGGGGCTTTTCGTGTTAATTGCCCTGAGTTTTATCCGCAATATTACGGCTTTGAACATCGCTACCCTGAGTTATTAAAGCAAGCGGTATATGGCTTGGCAGAATGGAACGCTGCCGCCATTGCACAAACCGATTTAGTCGCCGTGGCAGGCTGTTACCCTACCGTGTCGCAACTGAGCTTAAAGCCGTTAATTGAAAATCATTTGTTGGATCTCAATCAGTTACCGATCATCAATGCAGTGAGTGGCGTGAGCGGTGCGGGGCGTAAAGCCTCCCTAACCAACAGTTTTTGCGAGGTGAGCCTGAATGCTTACGGCGTGTTTAATCACCGTCATCAGCCCGAAATCGCCACCCATTTAGGCACAGAGGTGATTTTCACCCCACACCTTGGCAATTTTAAACGGGGAATTTTAGCCACCATTACCGCCAAACTGAAAGACGGCGTGAGCGAGCAACAAATCCGCGAGGCATATCAGCAATATTATGCTAACAAGCCCCTTGTGCGTGTTTATGAGCAAGGCTTGCCGAGCATTAAAGCGGTGGAGTTCACCCCTTATTGCGACATTGGTTTTGCGGTTAAAAATGGCTATATTATTATTGTGGGTGCGGAAGATAATTTGCTCAAAGGCGCGGCGGCACAGGCGGTGCAATGTGCAAATATTCGTTATGGCTTCGCAGAGAGTTTAGGATTAATTTAAAGGAATAACGCGAAATGAAAACAATGAAACCCTTAGTCATTAAATTAGGCGGCGTGCTGTTGGATACCCCGCAGGCAATGGAAAATTTATTTACCGCCCTTGCGGAGTATCAGCAACATTTTGCTCGCCCGCTGTTGATCGTACACGGTGGTGGCTGTGTGGTTGATGAATTAATGCAACGCCTTGATTTACCAGTGAAAAAGAAAAATGGCTTGCGGGTTACCCCTGAAAATCAAATTGACATCATAGTTGCTGCCCTTGCGGGGATCGCCAATAAAACCTTAGTGGCACAAGCGGCGAAGTTTAACCTAAACCCTGTCGGGCTTTGCCTTGCGGACGGTAAGCTCACCAAAGCCCATCAATTTGATGTAGAGCTGGGGCACGTCGCCAATGTTGTGCCAAACAAACCTGAGTTACTGCACCATTTGCTCAGCGAGGCATTTTTGCCGATTATCAGCTCTATCGCAGTGGACGAGCAAGGTCGCTTAATGAATGTGAATGCGGATCAAGCAGCCACTGCCATCGCCGCTTTAATTCAAGGGGATTTGGTAATGCTCTCTGATGTGGACGGCGTGCTAGACGAAAACAAACAGCGATTGGAACAGCTCAACAGCGAGCAAATCAGCCAGCTTATTCAGCAAGGTGTCATCACAGACGGAATGATTGTTAAAGTCAATGCTGCCCTAGATGCAGCTAAAATACTCAATACGGGCGTGGATATTGCCAACTGGAAATACCCAGAAAAATTGACCGCACTTTTTGCTGGTGAGATAATCGGCACAAGAATTTTACCTTGATAATAAACCCTTGTAGAATGGCAGCCATTCTACATTTTTAACCATAAAAGCAAAAATAAGGAAAAACTATGGCACTTTGGGGTGGACGCTTCACACAAGCCGCAGATAAACGGTTTAAAGATTTTAATGATTCATTACGTTTTGACTATCGCCTTGCTGAGCAAGATATTGAAGGCTCGATCGGCTGGTCAAAAGCCTTGGTGAGCGTCGGCGTATTAACAAAAGCAGAGCAACAACAATTAGAACAAGCCTTGAATGAATTGCTGATCGAAGTGCGGTCAAATTTAACAGGGATTTTACAAGATGACGCGGAAGATATTCACAGCTGGGTAGAAAGTAAGCTCATCAATAAAGTAGGCAATCTTGGTAAAAAACTGCACACGGGGCGAAGCCGTAACGACCAAGTGGCACTCGACATCAAAATGTGGTGCAAACAGCGTGTAACGGAATTGCAATATTCCATTCGTGCGTTGCAACGCAAACTCGTTGAAACAGCGGAAAACAACCAACACGCCGTAATGCCGGGCTACACCCACTTGCAACGTGCCCAGCCCATCACTTTTGCCCATTGGTGTATGGCTTATGTGGAAATGCTCGATCGCGATTATTCACGTCTTAGCGATGCCTATCAACGAATGAACACTTGCCCACTCGGTAGCGGTGCGTTAGCGGGAACGGCTTATGCAATTGATCGCGAAGCCCTCGCCCAAGATCTCGGCTTTGCCAGTGCTACCCGTAACAGTTTAGACAGCGTATCCGATCGCGATCACATTATCGAATTGCTCTCCACCGCCTCGTTGAGTATGGCTCACCTTTCCCGCTTTGCGGAAGATATGATCATTTTCAATAGTGGCGAAGCGGATTTTGTCGAGCTTTCCGATCGCGTAACCTCGGGTTCATCATTAATGCCTCAGAAGAAAAACCCTGATGCGTGCGAATTAATCCGCGGTAAAGCGGGGCGTGTGGTGGGGGCATTAACAGGAATGTTGATGACCGTCAAAGGCTTGCCACTCGCCTACAATAAAGATATGCAAGAAGATAAAGAAGGGATCTTCGATGCGTTGGACACTTGGCAAGACTGCTTAGATATGGCGACTTTCGTGTTAGATGATATTAAAGTGAATGTGGATCGCACCCGTGAAGCGGCATTGAAAGGCTATTCCAATGCCACCGAACTTGCGGATTACTTAGTTGCCAAAGGCGTGCCATTCCGTGATTCACACCATATCGTTGGTGAAACCGTGGTATATGCCATCAGCGTGCATAAAGGGTTAGAAGATCTCAGCCTAGAAGAATTCCGCCAATTTAGCGACGTTGTAGGCGACGATATTTACGCCATTCTCTCCCTCCAATCCTGCCTCGACAAACGCTGTGCCAAAGGCGGCGTATCCCCACAACGGGTCGCCGAAGCCATTGCTGAAGCGAAAGTGCGGTTGAGATCATAAAATTATTTTAGCTTGTAATAATCTTTTAAATAATATATCAATAAGAACCTTGCTATATCAGTAAGGTTTCTTATTTTTCCCCAAACCACACGCGTTCGGCTTTTATGTCAATAATATTGTCGTCTTTTCCGCGTGCAAGTAGGGTGGCGAATACGAAGCCTAAGGAGCTGATGCAGAAGGCGGATAGGGTAAATAATACGAGGCTTCCCATTACGGCAAAGTTAATGGCGGCTAATAAAAAGTTTTGTAAAAAGGTGATGAAATTGTGCAACATAAATTTGTCCTCTTTAAAATGTTAGGGGTTAAAAGCTCGCGGGCTGGTTTTCATTTCATACGCAGTTCGCCTTGCCGTACTTTTTGTACGTTTTCGGCTTAATGCGGTTGAACGTGAAATGCCTTTTGCGATACGTTTTTCATTGCCCTCATCATACAAAAGAAAAATTAGCACAAAATTAGTATATCGCTAAACTTCTTTCACTTTTTTACAGTGTTACTTCGCTAAGCTCACTCGCACCCATAGCCCCGTTGGGAAGTGGCGGCTGTCGCGTAGCTCAATTTTTCCGCCATAGTTTTGGACAATTTGCTGGGCGATGGCAAGCCCTAATCCTGATCCCATTTGGTCTGAGCCAAGTATGCGATAGAACGGGTCGAACACGCGTTGGCGTTCCGCTGTAGGTATGCCGTTGCCGTTGTCTTCCACGTTCAAAATTAAATGCTCTGCCCTGTCTTCCGCCCAGAGGTCAATGCGGCTGCCCGTTGGCGTGTAGCGAATGGCGTTATCCACTAGGATTTTGATTAAAAGATAAAGTTCCGTTTCGTTGCCTTGAAAGAAAATCGGTTGGGGCGACTCCACGCCTAAATCTTGTTGTTTTTGTTCGGCGAGGGGGTATAAATCGGCGATCACTTGGCTAAATACTGATTGAATGGCACATAAAGTGCGGTGCGTTTTTTCGCCGTTTTGCATTCGAGCTAAGGAAAGTAATTGCTCCAAAAGATGGCGACTGCGTTGAATGCTTTGGTTGAGCTGTGCTACTTGCTGGACGGTTTCCGTCGGTAGCGGGTGCTGAGTGAGGCGTTCCGCCTGTAAGGAAATCACTGTCATCGGGCTACGCAATTCGTGCGAGGCATCGGCGATAAAGCGTTTTTGCTGTTGAATGAAGCGATCCGTGCGTGCTAAAAATTGGTTGATCGCCAACACGAAGCCCGTAATTTCATTGGGTAAATGGTTTGTCGGTAAGGGGGTGAGATCTTGCTGAGAACGTTGTAGCACTTTTTGCGAAAGCCGTTCGATGGGTTGCATTGTTTGGCGTGTGATCACATAAATCAGCACGGCGATAAGGGGCAAAATCAGCATAAAGGGAAGAAAATTCGCCAGTGCGGCGTGAATGGCTAAATCTTCGCGGTATTCATTTTCTTGTAGCACCACGATAACGCCTTGCGGCACGGTGCGAAGATAGCCGCGATACAACTTGCCCGCGTTTTTTAGGTCATAATGAAAGGAATTTTTTTTGTTATTCAATACTGCATAATGCCCTTTTTTTCGTGCGAAGGTGTAAAAATCATTTTGTGGATTTTCGGGCAATTTGAGCTGATCCGTAGGTTTATCCTTTGCAATAAAGTAAACCGCGATGCCGTTTTCATTGTATTTTTCTTCGTGTACAAAGTGCGGTGAGATGTAGCTCGAAATTTGTTTGAGCATTTCATCTTGCAGTTTATGAGTTTGGTAATAGGTATCGTAAAACGCCCAACCGCTGCCTAAAATCGCAACAATGACAACGGTCAAAATCAAGCTGAAACTGAGCCTTGCTTTTATGGAACGCATTATACCGCCTCCGTTTTCGCCATTAGCCAGCCCACGCCTCGCACATTTTTTATTCGCTCTTTGCCGAGTTTTTTCCGCAAGCTGTGAATAAGAAAATCAATGGCATTGCTCTCCACCTCTTCGCCCCACGCATAGATTTTGTCTTCTAGCTCTGCTCTGGAATGGATAATCCCCGCCCGCGTCATTAGCACTTGGAGCAAGGCAAATTCTTTGTTGCTCAGCGGAATGGCTTCGCCGTTCACTTCCACTTGGTAGGTAGTGGGGTCAAGGCTCATATCGCCGTTGATTACTTTCGGCGAGCTTTGTCCGTAATGGCGGCGTAAAATGGCACGAATGCGGGCTTGTAACTCGTTCATATCAAAGGGTTTTATCAAATAATCGTCTGCCCCGCCGTCTAGCCCCGCTAAACGGCTGTCTATGTCATCACGGGCGGTAACGATTAACACGGGCGTGGTGTTTTTCTGTTGGCGTAAGCGTTGCAATAACTGCAAGCCGTCTTGCCCTGGTAGCCCGAGATCCAACAAGACGAGATCATAAGTTTGCGTGATTAATGCCTGCTCGGCAGTGTTTCCGTTGTTCACCCAATCCACCGCATAATGGCTTTCTTTGAGGCTCTCCACCATTGCCTGTGCGATCATTTTGTCATCTTCCACTAATAAAATTCGCATTTTGCCTCCAAAAAACTAATAAAAAAACAACCGCACTTTATCAATGCGGTTGCTGAAGTCAAATTTCATTCGGTGTTAGAAACGCTCGCCCGTGTTGGCATCAAGGCGAAGTTTTTCGATTTTGCCATTCACGATCATTTTAATCTGATATTGCGGGCGATCTTTTTTCACCTTAAATTCAATCTCCTTGATTTTTCCGCCCGTTTGCTGTTGGGCGATGTCCATTGCTTGGGTGAGTGAAATTTTCACCTCTTGCTGCAAACGCTGGCGTTTTTCAGCCTGTTCCGCTTTTTGCTCAGATTTTGATCCCAACACGTCCCCCGTTTTGGCATCAATTTTAAATTCCTGCGTTTCGCTCTCTTTCAGCAATTTCACTTCATAGTAGAGATTGTCTTTCTTGTGCTTGAGTTCCACCTCGATCACTTTGCCGTCGAATTTGGATTTTGCCTGATCCATCGCTTGTTGTGCGGTGATGCTGGCTTGATCAAATATTGCGGTGTCTTTCAAGCTGTCCGCATAAGCCGTTCCCAATGCCCCGAAGGTTACTGCACCGATTAAGGCGGTGGCTAAAAGTGTTTTGCGTAAGTTTTTCATTGTATACTCCTTTGTTAATCATTAAAATTCATCGTAGGTTGCTGTTCACTTCCTTAACGACGGGAGCATTATAAAAAGCCAAAATTAGCACAAAATTAGCAAACACATTTTTTTCAAAAAAATTGCACCGCTCGCGGAAGCCTTTAATTCACTTCCTTAATGCGTAGCTCTCGCGGCACTTCAAACACGGTGTTTTCTTCGCAGCCTTGTAGCTCTTCCACTTGGGTTACGCCTAATTCTTTTAAGCGATTAACCACCGATTGCACCAGCACTTCAGGGGCAGATGCTCCTGCGGTAATGCCGATCGTAGAAACATTGTTCAGCCAAGCTTCTTCAATGTCATTAGCATCATCGATCAATTTCGCGGTAACGCCCATTCGGGTAGCCAGCTCTGCCAAGCGGTTTGAGTTTGAGGAATTTTTCGATCCCACAACGATCACCAAATCCGCTTGCTCTGCCAGCTCCCGCACCGCTTGCTGGCGGTTGGTGGTGGCATAGCAAATATCATTTTTACGCGGCCCCTGAATGGCGGGATATTTCGCTTTTAATGCTGCGATTACCTCGCTAGTGTCATCAATAGACAGGGTGGTTTGCGTCATAAAGGTGATGTCGTCCTCTTTGCTCAACGCCAGTTTGGCGATGTCTTCCACATCTTCCACCAAATAGATCCCACCCTCCGCGTTATCATATTGCCCCATTGTGCCTTCCACTTCGGGATGGCCTTCGTGTCCAATTAGCACGGCTTTTGTGCCTTTGCGACTGGCTCGTGCCACTTGCATATGCACTTTGGTAACCAACGGACAGGTGGCATCAAACACTTTTAGCTCGCGTTTTTTCGCTTCTTGACGCACCGCTTGGGAAACGCCGTGGGCGGAAAAAATCACAATCGCCCCATCTGGCACTTCGTCTAATTCTTCTACGAACACCGCACCACGCTCACGCAAACCATTGACCACAAAGCGATTATGCACCACTTCGTGGCGAACATAGATCGGTGCACCGTGAATTTCTAAAGCTAATTCCACAATGCTAATGGCACGATCTACGCCCGCACAGAAACCACGCGGGTTGGCTAAAATAATTTTCACTTGGCTTTCTCCGTTTTCTTCTCGCCATTTTTTATTGCATCAATGGCAAGCAATGCCGCCCCAATACAAATGGCAATATCTGCCACGTTAAACACGGGATAATGCCATTGTTGCCAATAAAAATCGAAAAAATCCACTACAAAGCCGTGGTAAGCCCGATCTGCCATATTAGCTAACGCACCGCCAATAATTAGAGCATAGGCACTATTTTGTAAGCGTTGGCTTGCTTTATTTTTGGCTAAAAATACGCAAAGCATTGCGGAAATGCCGATAGCAAGCAAAATGAAAAAGGTTTTTTGCCAGCCTGAATGATCCGCTAAAAAGCTAAAGGCTGCCCCATAGTTGCGGACATAGGTGAGGTTAAAAATGGGCAAAATTTGCACGCTGTCATACAGGGCAAAATGGCTCACAACGGCATATTTACTCAATAAATCGATGCCAAAAACCACCGCACTTAGCCAAAGGAACGCTAGTCCTGATTTTTTTAACATTGGGTATCCTGTTTTATTCAGCGATGTTTTTATCGCTACAATTCGCTATTTATTAATACGGGCAGACACACAGGTTCGCCCCGACAAATAGCTACACAAAAAGCGTGCGAAAAAAGCACCGCACTTTGTTATTTTGCAGACAAAGTGCGGTCAGATTTTTTGACGTTTTTTACGCGAAATGTCTGACTTCTCCCTCGCCGTCCACGTTTTCTACACAACGAGAACAAAGCGTTGGGTGGGCGGCGTTTTGTCCGATGGTGTCGGAATAATGCCAGCAACGCGGGCATTTTTCATTAGCAGAACGCACCACTTTCACTTTAAAGCCGTCCACTTCACCATCCTCAACATCAGCTTCGGCAAGTGGTTTCACTTCGGCTTTTGAGGTAATCAGCACAAAGCGTAATTCATCGCCTAATTGAGATAAAATCTTCGCGTATTCTTCGTTTGCGTAAAGGGTAACTTCCGCTTCCAATGCCGCACCTATCACTTTATCCGCACGGGCTTGCTCTAATACGCGATTGACTTCATCTCGCAGTTTTAGCACTTGTTGCCAGTAAGCGTCATTCATTGTTTCATCCGCGTTCAATGGGAATAATCCCTTGTAGAACTCTTCGGTAAACACAAATTCCGCACGCTCACCAGGGATATATTGCCAAATTTCATCAGCGGTAAAGGATAAAATTGGAGCAATCCAACGCACGAGGGCTTCGGCAATATGCCACAATGCAGTTTGACAGCTACGGCGTGCGAGGCTGTCCGCTTTGGTGGTGTATTGGCGATCTTTGATAATATCTAAATAGAACGATCCCATTTCGATTGAACAGAATTTCATCAAACGCTGAACCACCGCGTGGAATTGATAATTATCATAGGCTTCTTGGATTTCTTTTTGTGCGTTTAAAGCACAATCCACCGCCCAGCGATCGAGTACGATCATTTCTTCTGGCTTGACCAAATCCCGTTTCGGATCAAAGCCGTTAAGGTTTGCCAATAAGAAACGGGCGGTATTACGAATACGGCGATAGCTGTCTGCCGCACGTTTGAGGATTTCATCAGAAACCGACATTTCCCCTGTGTAATCGGTGGAAGCCACCCATAAACGTAAAATATCGCCGCCAAATTTGTCCATTACCTCTTGCGGTGTAACAATGTTGCCGATGGATTTCGACATTTTACGCCCTTGTCCGTCCACTGTGAAACCGTGGGTAAGTACTTGTTTATACGGGGCTTTATTGTCTGTTGCGGTGGAAAGCATTAAGGACGACATAAACCAACCGCGATGTTGATCCGAGCCTTCCAAATACATATCTGGCTCTTTGCCGTTAAACTCAGGGCGAACTTTCACGACAGAATTATAGGTTGACCCTGAATCGAACCACACATCAAGGGTGTCTGGTACTTTTTTGTAATCTTTCGCTTCTTCGCCAAGCAATTCTGCAGGATCGAGATCCCACCACGCTTGAATGCCCGCTTGCTCCACGCGTTTTGCCACTTCTTCGATTAATTCCAACGAACGCGGGTGTAGCTCTTCTGTGTCTTTATGAATAAACAGGGCGATCGGCACATTCCAAGTACGCTGACGGGAAATACACCAGTCTGGGCGGTTTTCTACCATTTTTTCAATGCGTGCTTGACCCCAATCTGGAATCCAACGCACTTTTTTAATTTCCTCTAACGCCTGCTTGCGTAAGCCGTTAGTTTCCATTCCGATAAACCATTGTGGTGTGGCACGGAAAATAATTGGCGTTTTGTGTCGCCAGCAATGCGGGTAGCTGTGGCGAATTTTTTGTACTTTTAACAGATTGCCTTTTTCAATGAGTTTTTCAATTACTAAGTCGTTACTTTCAAAGACTTTTTTGCCCGCGAAGAATGGTGTGTTGTCATTAAAGACACCTGCGTCAGTAATTAAATTCGCCATTTCTAAGCCGTATTTTTGTCCGACAATATAGTCGTCCTGACCGTGATCGGGAGCGGTATGCACTAAGCCCGTACCGCCGTCAGTAGTAACGTGATCGCCCAAAATCACAGGCACGCTATACTCATAGAATGGGTGGTTAAAGCGGAGCAATTCTAAATCCGCCCCTTTGGCTGAGCCTAGTACTTTCACATTTTCTTCACCAAGGGCTTTTTGCACGCTTTCCACCAAATCTTTGGCTAAAATCAAGCGTTTATCGCCAAATTGGAGCAGTTGATAATCTAAATCCGCATTCACCGCAATGGCACGGTTTGATGGCAACGTCCAAGGGGTGGTTGTCCAAATTACAGCAAAAATTTCACCACTCCCCGTTTCTGTTAAATTGAATTGATTTAACACCGCACTTTCATCAACGGCAGGGAATGCCACATAGATTGACGGCGAGGTTTTGTCTTCGTATTCCACTTCCGCTTCAGACAGCGAAGAAGCACAATCCAAGCACCAATGCACGGGCTTATAGCCTTTGTATAAATGGTTGTTTTCCACCACTTTGGCAAGGGTGCGAATGATATTCGCTTCGGTGTCATAATTCATTGTTAAATAAGGATTATCCCAATCCCCTAACACGCCCAAGCGGATAAAATCTTTCTTCTGCCCTTCCACTTGTTCATAGGCATATTTGCGACATTCTTCGCGGAATTGTGCGGCAGAAATTTTATCGCCCGCTTTACCTACCAAGCCTTCCACTTTTAATTCGATCGGCAAACCGTGGCAGTCCCAGCCCGGGATATAAGGGCTGTCAAAGCCCGCTGCGGTTTTAGATTTAATAATAATGTCTTTTAAAATTTTATTTACAGCGTGTCCAATGTGAATTGAGCCGTTGGCGTAAGGAGGACCATCGTGCAGAATAAAGGATTTTTTCCCCTGTGCTGCTTGTCTGATTTTGTCGTAAAGTTTTTTCTCATACCAATTTTTTAGCATTGCTGGCTCGCGTTTTGCCAGATCGCCACGCATTGGGAAACCTGTCGCTGGCAGGTTTAGCGTGTTTTTGTAATCTACAGTTTCATTCAACATTTGTTTTTTCCACGTTGTATAAAAATAAAATTTTGCATTTAATGCACAATGATTCCCGCATTATACGCATAAATAGCCTAATGTTAAAGAATGGGGGCTGGGAATTGTTATTCAATCCCTGATTAAAGTGCGGTGCTTTTTTGGAAACTTTTTTACCGCACTTTAAGCCATTGAACTCGTTCTTTTGGCTTGGCTAAAATAATCCTTTGCCACTTCCACATCTTTGGCAATTTGCTCTTTTAACGAGTCAAAAGAAGGGAATTTCACCTCATCACGGATTTTATCGCAGAGTTCCACTTGCAAGGGTTGCCCATAAATATCTTGTTTAAAATCAAACAGATGAACTTCGAGCAGTTGCTTCACACCATTAATGGTCGGGCGACGACCGATATTTGCCACGCCCTTATATTCCGCACCATTTGGCAATTTCACTTTCACCGCATAAACCCCTTTGACGGGATTGACTTGGCGTTGCAAACGAATGTTCGCGGTAGGAAAGCCGATGGTTCGCCCTAATTTATTGCCTTGCACCACGCGCCCATAAATGCAATAAGGCTTGCCTAATAATTGCTGGGCAAGGGCTAAATCGTCTTCCGCCAAGGCTTGACGAATTGCCGTGCTACTAATACGTTGCTCATTCAGCTGAAAACTGCAATTATCTTCCACTGTAAAGCCATATTTTTCGCCCGCTTGTTGCAATAAGGCAAAATCCCCTTGCCTCCCTGCACCGAAGCGAAAATCATCGCCGATACTCAAAAATTTCACCTTGAGCCGCTGTACCAAGTATTCTTGAATAAACTGCTCGGCGGAAAGGGAAGCAAAAGCCCGATTAAATTTGATACGAACCACATAATCCACGCCCAAATCCGCTAATGCACTTAATTTGTCCCGCAATCGCATTAGTCGTGGCGGTGCTTTATCCCCCATAAAATATTCGCTCGGCTGAGGCTCAAACAACATCACCACCATTGGCAAAGACAACGCCGTGGCTTTTTCGCGTAAATGGCGTAGCACAGCCTGATGCCCCAAATGCACACCGTCAAAATTACCAATGGTTAAAGCACAGCCCTGCTGCAACGCTTGGGGTAAATGGTTCAATCCTCGAATTAATTGCATTATTTAATTCCGTTATCAAAAATCATCGCATTATTATAATAAAATAACAAAATCACACCGCACTTTAATTTTCTACCGACTTATTTACCGATACAAAATGAGCTGAAGATGCTGCCGAGTAAATCATCGGAGGTAAACTGCCCAGTGATTTCGCTGAGGTGATTTTGCACCATTCGCAATTCTTCGGCGAGCAATTCGCCCGCGTGAAATTCAGTGAGCTGAATTAGCCCTGCTTGCAAATGTAAATCCGCTTGTTCTAGTGCTTCCAAATGGCGGCGGCGGGCTAAGAAGCCCCCTTCGGCACTGGTGTTATAACCCATTGCTTGCTTCAAATGTTCACGCAGTAAGTCCACGCCCACTTGGGTTTTCGCTGAAAGGCTAATGGTGGTTTGCCCATTTTGTTCGCGGAGAGTTTCTGCCTCGCCACTCAAATCCGCTTTGTTTCGCACAAGAGTTAAAGGGATATTATCGGGCAATTTTGCCAAAAATTCTGACCGCACTTGCGCGAGATTTTCTTCGCTATCAGTGCTGTCCAACATCAGGATAATGCGATCTGCTTGCTCAATTTCGTCCCACGCACGGCGAATCCCAATGCGTTCTACTTCATCGGTGGCATCACGCAAGCCTGCGGTATCAATGATATGCAACGGCATTCCGTCAATATGAATATGTTCCCGCAACACAT
Source organism: Avibacterium paragallinarum (assembly GCF_011765605.1). Classification (NCBI taxonomy): domain Bacteria; kingdom Pseudomonadati; phylum Pseudomonadota; class Gammaproteobacteria; order Pasteurellales; family Pasteurellaceae; genus Avibacterium; species Avibacterium paragallinarum. The sequence goes on along the minus strand of NZ_CP050316.1, from coordinate 65,713 downwards.
CACGGGTTGTGCCTGCGATATCGGTAACAATGGCAGCTTCACGCCCTGCCAGTGCATTAAGTAGGCTAGATTTTCCCGCATTTGGGCGACCCGCGATCACTACTTTCATTCCCTCACGCAAAATCGTTCCTTGCTTGGCTTCCGCTCGCACGCTGTCAAGTTGAGCAATAATTTCACGCAATTTGGCTTCGATTTTGCCGTCGGCTAAGAAATCAATTTCTTCATCAGGAAAATCGATCGCCGCTTCCACATAGGTTCGCAGATAAATGACGGAATCCACCAACTGGTTGATTTTGTTGGAAAATTCCCCCTGCAAGGATTTTAAGGCTGAGCGTGCTGCTTGCTCAGAAGTGGCATCAATGAGATCGGCGATCGCCTCTGCTTGTGCAAGATCGAGTTTGTCGTTCAAAAATGCCTGCTCGGAAAATTCCCCTGGACGTGCTAAGCGAACGCCTTTCACTTGCAAAATGCGTTTGAGGAGAAGATCTAAAATGATCTGCCCACCGTGTCCTTGCAATTCAAGCACATCTTCGCCCGTGAAAGAGTTTGGGGCTTTGAAGAATAACGCAATTCCCTGATCTAACACCGTGCCATCGCTATCTTTGAAAGGCAAATAATTTGCCAAACGCGGTTTGAGAGGCTTGCCTAGCACCTCTTCAGCCACCTGATTGGCTAAAGGCCCTGACACCCTTAAAATCCCCACGCCCCCACGTCCGATCGGCGTGGCTTGGGCGACAATGGTTTCTTTTGTCATAAAAAATGTTTCCTAAAAACACCGCACTTTAAAATGCTTAGATTTTGTTAAGTTGATTTTAAATTTTTCTCAATGAGTTTTTAAATTTCTTCAATGACTGATTCGCCTGTTTCTTGCTCGCCGTCTAGCCATTGCCACTGTTCATTTAAACACAATTTGCCTGAAGGCAAGGAGGAAATTTTACTAACGCATTTGCCTAGGCGGTTTTCAAATTGCTGATTAAGATGTTGATAAGTAAAGCTAATTTCATTATCAGAAATAAATTTGCCAATCAGAAAACCTTTTTTAATTTCACCGCCTGCGTACTCAGCCCAAATCATCGTGCCTTGTTGAAAATAATGAAAACGCGTTTGGTTACTCACTTCCCCACTTTCGCTATTTACAACGGCGGCGAAGATTTTTTGGTTGAGGTTATACTCCATTACCATTCCTTACAAAGACAAATTTACTTTATTATATATTATTAAGTATTTATCTTTACTCATTTTTCTAGTAAAAATTGAAAATCCTCATAGCCTAAAGCGATATTCGAAAACACAATGAAAGATATAAAGTAAAAAAGGCGATCCATCGATCGCCTTTTCAGTAAAGTTTGTAATTATTTATTGCAACTTTCACAAGCAGCAGTAAACATCCACACTAATTTTTCTTGCTCTTTGATGTAGTCGCTCATTTGTGAAGCTGTACCTTCATCATCAGCATCGGCAGCTAAGGCGAGGATTTCGCGTTGTTGTTCCAACAAGGTTTTGAAACCACTTAACGTACCGCTTAAGCATTCTTGTGCTTCGCTTACACTAACGTGTTCTTTAATTAAAGATTTGGTTAAATATTCGCTGAACGCATTGCTTGGCGTATAGCCTAAAGTCAAAATACGCTCTGCGATTTCGTCCACTTTCACCACTAAATCATCATAAATTTCTTCAAATTTTGCGTGTAATTCAAAGAAGTTTACCCCTTTAATGTTCCAGTGATAACCACGCACGTTCATATAAAATACTTGATAAGTCGCAAGTAAGTTATTGAGTTCTTGTGCTAATTTTTCTGAAGTTGCTTTGTCTAAGCCGATATTTGTTGCCATAGTATGTTCTCCTCTGTTTTGTTGGAAATATAATAGGGATTAATCCCTTACAAATAAAATGGATATAAATGATAGATTTGATAGCTTAAAACTATTCATCACTCACCCATCGATAGCCTTAAGTTTTCAGCCAGTTAGCAATTAATGCCTTGCCCTGTTCTGAAATATAGGATTCTGGGTGAAATTGTACGCCAAAAATCGGCAAATGGCGATGCTGCATTGCCATAATCACATCGTCTTCGCAAGTGGCGGTAATCTCCAATTGAGGCGGAAAATGCTGCTGCGAGACCGCCCACGAATGATAAAGCCCAATTTGAAATTGGGTGGGCAAGCCGAAAAATAAGGCAGAATTTGACCGCACTTTGATTTGCTTTGCCTGCCCGTGTCGTACCTGCGGCAAATTATACAAGGTTGCGCCAAAAAACTGGCACAGGGTTTGATGCCCAAGGCAAACACCCAAAATGGATTTGCTATGCTGATAGCGCTCCAACATCGCAAACAGCTGTGGATAAGCACTTGGCACATCAGGGCCGGGGGAAATCAAAATATGGCTGAAATTATCCACTTCATCAAGGTTTAGCTGTTCCACATTCACCACAGAAAACGGCACGTCAAATTGACGAATTAAATCCACCAAATTATAGGTAAAAGAATCGTGATTATTGATAATTAATAAATTTGTGTTCATCTCAGGGATTCACTACAATGACCAAAATGTTTGTTATCTTACTTGATTAGCCCTTTTTATGCTATTGAATGACTTGATTTCACAAGCCAACCAACTAGGAAACCAGCGAACGCCCTTTTTCTTTTTGATTGATTTTGAACAGCAAAAGCCCATCATTTGCCCTCTTGAACAATGTGCAGAGCAAGGCATTTGGTTTGAATTTGCCAGCCAAAATAATCTTGCAACGGCACAAAAAGCCCCCCCAAAACAGCCCTTTAAGCTAGAAAAATTTCCCATTGATTTCGCCACTTATCAGCAAGGTTTTGAGATTGTGCAGCAGGCGTTACAGCAAGGAAATTCCTATTTGCTTAATCTGACTTATGCCACGCCGATTGCGATAAATTACGATCTAAATACACTTTTTTCTGCCACGCAGGCGAAATATAAACTCTTGTTTAAAAACGAGTTTGTCTGCTTTTCCCCTGAACCTTTCGTGAAAATCTCGCATAACCAAATTTTCACTTACCCAATGAAAGGCACGATTAACGCCAACTTGCCTGATGCAGAAAATCAATTGCTCAATTGCGAAAAAGAACAACGGGAACATTACACCATTGTGGATTTAATGCGTAATGATCTGGCTATCGTAGGGCAAAATGTGCAAGTAAAACGCTTTCGTTATTTAGAAAAGATTTTTACCGAACGTGGCGCGATCTGGCAAACAAGTTCTGAAATTTGCGCCGATCTTAAGAAAAACTGGCAAGCCAACATCGGCACAATGCTTAGCCAACTTTTACCCGCTGGCTCAATCAGCGGTGCGCCGAAAGAAAAAACCGTTGCCACCATTCAACAAGCCGAACTAGCACCACGGGGCTATTACACTGGCGTGTTTGGTATTTTTAACGGCGAAAGCCTAGAAAGTGCGGTGGCCATTCGCTTTATTTCTCAGCAAAACGGAAACACTGCTTTCCACAGTGGCGGCGGCATCACTATTCAAAGCCAAGCAGCGCAAGAATATCAAGAATTGTTAGAGAAAATTTATGTTCCACTTAAATATCAGGAAGGTGAAAAATAATGAATTTTCCTCTGTTTGAAACCCTATGCATTGAAAAGGGACAAGTGCAAAATCTTGCCCAACACCAACAGCGTTATGAAACTAGTCTGCGTGAATTTTATGCCGGGCAACCTTATGAAATTTTTTCCCTAGCAAAAATTCTGCGAAAAAACACCGCACTTTGGGCGAACAACCAAAGCTCGCTTATCCGCTGCCGTATCGACTACAACGCCACGCAATATCACCTGCAATGTTTTCCCTATCAGCGTAAAACCTACCAACGCTTTCAACCCGTAATTTGCGATGACATTGACTACCACCTCAAATACAGTGACCGTGCTATTTTCAATGAATTGCTGAAACAAAAAGGCGACTGCGATGAGATTATGATTATCAAAAATGGTAAGGTAACGGATTGTTCCATTGGTAATCTGGTGTTACGCCAAGGCTCACAATGGTTCACCCCCGACAGCCCATTGTTAATCGGCACCCAACGCACCGCATTGCTACAACAAAATAAAATTAAAGTGCGGTCAATTTTTCTCACGGATTTAGCTGACTATGAGGAAATTAGACTGATTAATGCATTGAATCCGTTGTGAGTTTTTAACCGCTCTTTTGATGATTTGTGTAGGGACTAGGCTGTGTGCCTGCCCGAATAGAGTGGTTGTGTTAAATGTTGGGCGGACACATCGGTCCGCCCCTTGTATATTAAAATTAATATAAAATAGCAACAAAACCCCGTTATCTGCATCTCGCATCCGCCCCAGGCAACAAACCGAGTTGTAGCAATGAGAGCAAATAACATTTCACCAAAAAACCGAACAGTTGCCAGACTTAAACCCGAATGCAAGGCAGGTTAATGATGAATGAACAAACTTATTGTGGTATTGATGTTGCTAAACGTCATTTCGTCATTGGGCTTTCTACCCAAAAACGAACAAAAACCGAAACCAACAACCCGAAAGGGATTGCACATACCATTGAGTATTTACGTCGTTTCAGTGTGGACTTAATTGTCCTTGAAAGCACCGGTGGGCTTGAACTTCCATTAGCTAAAGCACTCCACCGCACAGGCTTTCGTGTGGTGATTGCTAACCCGCGACAAACCAATCAGTTTGCGATGTCGCAGTCACTAGCAAAAACCGACAATAAAGATGCCAAAATGTTGGCTTTTTACGCCCAAATGCTCGCAATGCGTGATAATGTAGCACAACAGCTACACACTAAAGCTCCTTGAATCTGTTGTTGTTCAATGGAAAAGGTGCTAGGATCGGTTCAATATTCGTTCAAGTCTATTAGAGAGAAGCCAAATGTTTAAAGAAAAAGGTTATGATGAATTTTTAGCGGAAAAAATCCGCCGTGGCGATGAGGATTTTAAAGCGGGGCGTGTTTTAACGCTAGAAGAATCCAGACGACAAACACTTGCATTGCTTGAACGCAAGGCGCGTGAATTCGAAGAAATGGAAAATCATTCCTATGTATAAGGTTATTGTTAGCCAAGAAGCACAAAATAACATCAATCATATTGTAGAAAATGTAGCTGAATTTACCTATTCTTTCATCAGTGGTATGAAACTCTACCAAGATATTCACGCCAAAATTGATATGATTGCCTTTATGCCCCAAGCTATCGGTCGAATGCGCAATGATGGAACGCGCGAAGCCTTTTGCCGTGGTTATCGTATTGTTTATGATATTTTAGACGATGAAGTGCATATCAAAACCATTATTCATAGTCGCAGGCTTTATCCACGTCCTTAATAAGCACTTTATACCAATAGATTTTCCTTTCAGTTTTCGGCAAGATTGCATAGAATAAAACCATCTTTTCATTCAATAAAAGGAAATAAAATGACAACAATTATTCATACAGAAAAAGCACCTGCGGCGATTGGGCCTTATGTGCAAGCGGTGGATTTAGGCAATTTAGTGCTAACTTCTGGGCAAATTCCGGTTAATCCTGCAACAGGTGAAGTGCCTGTGGATATTGTAGCTCAAGCGCGCCAATCTTTAGAAAATGTTAAAGCCATTATTGAACAAGCGGGTTTAACTGTGGCTGATATTGTGAAAACGACGGTTTTTGTTAAAGACTTAAATGATTTTGCTACAGTAAATGCAGAATATGAACGTTTCTTTAAAGAAAATAATCACCCTAACTTTCCTGCTCGCTCTTGTGTTGAAGTGGCTCGATTGCCAAAAGATGTGGGCTTAGAGATTGAAGCGATTGCCGTAAGAAAATAATCCCTCCCAAATAAGGGCGAATGCCATCGCCCTTTTTTCGTTTTTATTCTTTTTTATTTTACGCCAAGGCATATTTGATCAAGCCGAAGGCAATAAACCACATAATAATCCCGGTTGAGCAATCCAACAAACGCCAAGTGATTGGTTTTTGGAAAAAGGGGATCAGCAATCTTGAGCCATAACCCACACTGAAAAACCACAACCCTGACGCGGAAATCGTGCCGAGCAGAAACGCGGTTTTATGCTCAATACTTAACGTGCCAGCAATACCGCCTACGATAACAATGGTATCCAAATAAACGTGCGGATTAAGAAAAGTGAGCGCGAGGGCGATCGCCACCGTTCTTTTAAGGGATAAGCTTGCCCCTTGTTCTAAGGCGAGCGCGGTGTTATTGCGATAGGCGGAGAGGAAAGCTCTTGCCCCATAAACCAGCAAAAATAGCCCACCCACTAAAGCCAACGCAACGCTAGCGATTTTTTCTTGGCTGATGAAATGCCCTAAGCCAAACACGCCAAGGGAAAACAATAAGCAATCACAGAGAAAAAATAACACACAAAGCACGAAAACGTGCTGTTTGAGCAAGCCTTGTTTAAGTAAAAATGTGTTTTGTGCACCAATGGTGGCGATAAGCCCAAAGCACATTAAAAAGCCTTGTAGATAAAATTCCATTGCTTTCCCCTAGTTATTCCCTAATGATTCAAAACGGCGATTATAAAAGCCACAGGTGAAAATAATCAATCACAAAGGGCAAATTCCCTTAAACTTTGCCTTATTAAGTAGTACACTATCCGCCATCGTTTTTTGTGATTTTTGAGGGATAAAATGAAACCATTTTTAATTGCCCCATCGATTTTATCAGCGGATTTGGCGTGCTTAGGCGAAGATGTGGAAAACGTGCTAAAGTGCGGTGCAGATTTAATTCATTTTGATGTAATGGATAACCATTATGTGCCAAATTTAACCTTTGGCCCTGCAGTATGCAAAGCCCTGCGTGATTACGGCATCACCGCCCCCATTGATGTGCATTTAATGGTGAAACCGGTGGATCGTTTAATCCCTGATTTTGCCAAAGCAGGGGCGAATTACATCACTTTCCACCCTGAAGCCACAGAGCATATCGATCGCTCATTGCAACTTATTCGTGATAATGGCTGCAAAGCAGGCTTGGTGTTTAATCCCGCTACGCCATTGAGCTATTTGGATTATGTGATGGATAAAGTGGATATGATCTTGCTGATGTCAGTAAATCCGGGGTTTGGCGGTCAGTCTTTTATTCCTGCGACGTTGGAAAAATTAAAACAAGCTCGCCAACGCATTGATGAAAGTGGTTTGGATATTCGTTTAGAAGTTGATGGTGGGGTTAAAGTGAATAATATTGCGGAAATTGCACGCGCAGGGGCGGATACCTTTGTGGCTGGCTCGGCAATTTTCGATCAACCCGATTATCAAAAAGTGATTGACGAAATGCGTCAAGAATTAAGTAAGGTAAGCAAATAATGACATCACAATTTAAACTGATTGGTTTCGATTTAGACGGCACGCTAGTAAACAGCCTGCCTGACTTAGCCCTTTCGGTGAATTCTGCGTTAAGTGAAGTAGATTTGCCGCCAGCGCCTGAAGAATTAGTGCTAACTTGGATCGGCAATGGCGCGGGCGTATTGATTGGACGCGCATTGGAATGGGCAACCGCACAAACTGGCAAAACATTAAGTGCGGTGGAAATTGAGCAAGTAAAAACGCGCTTTAATTTTTATTATGGCGAAAACCTGTGTAATCTCAGCCATTTATATCCTAATGTGAAAGAAACGCTCACCGCGTTAAAAGAACGTGGCTTTATTTTAGCTGTGGTAACCAATAAGCCAACACAACACGTTCTCCCTGTGCTAAAAGCCTTTGGCATTGATCATTTATTTAGCGAAACCTTAGGGGGGCAATCCTTACCACAAATCAAACCACACCCCGCTCCGCTTTATTATTTATGCGGTAAATTTGGCTTATATCCAAAACAAATTTTATTTGTGGGTGATTCAAGAAATGACATTATTGCCGCCACTTCTGCTGGTTGCCCTGTGGTGGGATTAACCTACGGCTACAATTACAATATTCCTATTGCAGAAGCGCACCCTGATTGGGTTTTTGATGATTTCGCGCAAATTCTGCAAATTGTTTAATATGAATTAAAAAGGATATAACAATGACCAAACCTATCGTATTTAGTGGCGTTCAGCCTTCTGGTGAATTGACTATTGGTAACTACCTTGGCGCGTTACGCCAATGGGTGAAAATGCAAGATGATTATGAATGCCTGTTTTGTATCGTGGATCAACACGCCATCACAGTTCGTCAAGATCCTCAAAAATTACATTCTGCTACCCTTGATGTGCTAGCGTTGTATTTAGCTTGCGGCATTGATCCTGAAAAAAGCACGATTTTTATTCAATCGCACGTTCCAGAACACGCTCAGCTTGCGTGGGTGCTAAATTGTTACACCTATTTTGGCGAAATGGGGCGTATGACCCAATTTAAGGATAAATCCGCACGCCACGCCGAAAATGTGAATGTTGGATTATTTACCTATCCTGTTTTAATGGCGGCAGATATTTTGCTTTACCAAACCAATCAAGTGCCAGTGGGGGAAGATCAAAAGCAACATTTAGAAATCACCCGTGATATTGCACAGCGCTTCAACGCGCTTTATGGCGAACATTTTGCTATTCCAGAAGTATTTATTCCGAAGGCGGGCGCGCGCGTGATGTCGTTACTTGAGCCAGAGAAAAAAATGTCGAAATCCGACGAAAATCGCAACAACGTGATTGGTATGTTAGAAGATCCAAAATCGGTGGTGAAGAAAATTAAACGAGCGGTAACGGATTCTGACGAGCCACCTGTGATTCGTTATGACGTAAAAAACAAGGCAGGCGTGTCTAACTTGTTAGATATTTTGGCGGGGATTACCGGCAAAAGCATTGCTGAATTAGAGGCAGAATTTGACGGCAAAATGTACGGTCATTTAAAAACCGCCGTTGCCGATGAAGTGTCTGCAATGCTCACCCAGTTGCAAGAACGCTATCACCATTTCCGTAATGATGAAGCTTTATTACATAAAATTGCCGCCGAAGGGGCGAAAAAAGCCCAAGCCCGTGCTAAAGCCACATTAGATGCGGTGTACAAAGCCATTGGTTTTGTTGCGCCTTAATTACTCCCTTTAAATTAGGCGAAAAACTCGCCTAATTTTCACCGCACTTTGTATTAACTTATAAAATTAGTTTCATTTTCATATAAAGCTAGATACAAGTTGCACAATAAATCAAACTAACTCTATAAAAATCGGAAAATACCTATCAATATAACAATATAAACAGGAAGGAAAATGCAATGACAACATTAGGTACAGCCCTCACCCCCAACGCTACAAAAGTGATGATGTTAGGCTCAGGGGAGCTGGGGAAAGAAGTGGTCATCGAATTACAACGCTTAGGCGTAGAAGTAATTGCGGTGGATCGCTATGAAAACGCACCTGCTCAGCAAGTGGCACACCGTGCTTATACCATTTCGATGCTTGATGGCAAAGCCTTGAGAGCATTGGTTGAAAAAGAACAGCCTGATTATATCGTGCCTGAAGTGGAAGCCATCGCCACTGAAACCTTAGTGGAATTGGAGCAAGCGGGCTTTAATGTCGTGCCGACTGCGAAAGCCACCCGCTTAACGATGAACCGTGAGGGCATTCGCCGTTTAGCCGCCGAAGAATTGGGCTTGCCAACCTCTCATTATCAATTTGTGGACAACTTTGCCGATTTCCAAAGTGCGGTGGAAAAAATTGGCATTCCTTGCGTAGTGAAGCCTATTATGTCGTCATCGGGACACGGGCAAAGCGTCATTAGATCCCTTGATGAATTGCAACGGGCTTGGGATTACGCCCAACAAGGCGGACGAGCAGGCGGCGGGCGTGTGATCGTCGAGGGATTTGTGAAATTCGATTATGAAATCACCTTGCTCACTGTGCGTCATATTGGCGGTACGTCTTTTCTTGCCCCTATTGGACATCGTCAAGAAAATGGTGATTACCGAGAATCTTGGCAGCCGCAAGCGATGTCTGAAGAGGCTCTCGCTAAGGCACAACAAATTGCGGAGAAAATTACCACCGCACTTGGCGGGCGTGGGATTTTCGGAGTGGAAATGTTTGTGGCAGGCGATGAGGTGATTTTCAATGAAGTGTCCCCTCGTCCGCACGATACGGGTATGGTCACGCTGATTTCACAAGAGCTTTCCGAATTTGCCTTGCACGCCAGAGCCATTTTGGGGCTGCCAATCCCGCCAATCTCGTTGCTCAGTCCTGCCGCTTCCAAAGCTATTGTGGTGGAGGGGCAGTCGCAACAAGTGCAATTTGGCAGTTTGGAAAAGGTGCTTGCCGAGCCTAACACGGACATTCGTTTGTTTGGTAAAGGTGGAGTCAATGGACATCGCCGAATGGGTGTGGTGCTGGCTCGCGATGAAAGCGTTGAAAAAGCCTTGCAAAAAGTGGAACGGGCTTACGCACAGCTCCACATTACCTTATAAAAACATTGAGCATTATTCTATAATGCTCATTTTTTATGCTTGAAACCCAACGGCTGAAATATAAAATAAAACGCTGTAAAAAAGCACCGCACTTAGTGCCAGCCCTTTTCTCGCAAGGGAGGCATTACGTTGATGACAGAGATAAAGCATCCGTGCCATAATGCCTAAAAGAAAAGGATATACCCAAAAAAAGATCGACATTAACGTCATTTGGAGATCGGAAAGCTGGGGATTTTTGAGTAAATTAGGGGAAATCAGCAAGGCTAGCGGCCAAAGCAAAATGGGTAAGCAAAACATTGCTAACGCCCAAGTAAAGGGGGAAAAGCCGCTTGGCATTGATTGTTTTTTCATTTTTTCCTCAGGATTATCAACTTAAATTACAAAAAAGGAATATAGCAAATGCACCGTTTATTTGGTAGCGAAATCAGTAATTGGACATACCATTTTCGCGATTATATTTTGCAAAAATACAAGGTGGAATTAATCATCAAAGAAGAACAAACGGAACACGGGATAATGCTCGTTGCCTATGTGGATTCCCATTGCCCAGTGCTTACTCAAATTGAACAAGAATGCAACGAATTTTTGCGAAACCCTTTTGATTCGCGTTATGAGCAATTCAGTTGGCAAACGGGGCAAGTAGAAAAAAGGGAAAAAATAAAATGGGCGAATTGGCTTCCTGCCCTCTCTTTCCTTGACGTTGGCAAAAAACAAAAATTCACGGTTTTTATTACCGCACTTTGTCTTGTCATCTATTTTTTCCAACTGATCGGTTTCGAGCTGCCTATTTTATTATTCTCCCATTATCCCGAAAATGCCTCTCAGCAAGGGGAATTGTGGCGATATTTTAGCCATAGCCTTGTTCATCTTTCCCCTTGGCATATCACCTTTAATCTAGTGTGGTGGTGGATTTTTGCGGGGCAAATCGAACAAAAATGTGGCACAAGCCAGCTTGTCATATTATATTTAGTTTCGGCTTTTCTCAGCGGATTTGCTCAAAATATGGCATCGGGTGCGGCATTCTTTGGGCTTTCTGGCGTGGTGTATGCGGTGTTAGGCTATGTGTTGGTATTAGATAAATTGAGCAATCAGCAAAAATTTCACTTACCCCAAGGTTTTTTCACTATGTTATTAGTGGGGATCGCGTTCGGTTTCGTCAGCCCGCTCATTGGCGTTTCAATGGGGAACACCGCCCATATTACGGGCTTGTTTACGGGCGTTGTGCTGGCATTGTTAAAAATTCGCGTTGGTAAAGCTTAAAATACCTTATAAAAAATATCAGGAAGAAAAATGAAACAATCACAACGACATAAAAAAATTATTTCACTAGTTAAACAAAATGGTTATTTAAGCACTGAAGATTTGGTGAATTTATTGGGCGTTAGCCCACAAACAATCCGCCGTGATCTCAATGAATTAGCGGAAAACAATTTAATCAGCCGTCATCACGGTGGTGCGGCTTCCCCTTCCACATCAGAAAATTCCGATTATGTGGAACGCAAACATTTCTTCTCCACAGAAAAACGGCGTATTGCGGAAGAAGTGGCGAAACTCATTCCAAACGGGGCATCTTTGTTTATGGATATTGGCACAACCCCAGAAGCGGTGGCGAATGCCTTGTTAAATCACAAAAATTTACGCATTGTGACCAACAATCTGAACGCCGCTTATATCCTAATGCAAAATAAAAGTTTTGACATCACAATGGCGGGCGGTTCACTGCGACAAGACGGTGGTATCATCGGCGAAGCCACTGTGGCTTTTATCAAACAATTCCGCTTAGATTTTGGCATATTGGGGATCAGTGCCATTGACAGCGACGGCACATTATTAGATTACGATTACCACGAAGTGCAAGTGAAACGGGCGATTATGGAAAGCTCCCGCAACACCATTCTTGCCACAGACCATTCTAAATTTAACCGCCGTGCAATAGTGTGTTTAGGCTCACTCGCCGAACTAAGTCATCTTTTCACCGACACCTCACCGTCGGAAAGTATCCGCCAATTATTAGAAGCCAGTAACACAGCGGTGCATATTTGCGAATAAAACGCACCGCACTTTATTCATAATAAAAAAGCGGAAGATAAGCTACCACTAGCTATCTTCCTCTGCTTTTTAATTAATAGACTTTGCCAATAACGTGATTGGGTGCAAACAAGTTACACTGGTGGACATATCAATTTGCCATTTGCAGGTTTCGCATTCTGAAATTACAAAATCAAATTGCCCCTCTTCAATATGTTCAAACAAGGTTTTACCAATGGCTTGAGAAACCTCATAGTTTTCTGCTTTAAAGCCGTAAGTGCCAGCAATACCACAACACTGACTTGGTAGCATTACCACTTCAAGATCAGGGATCAATTTTAATAACGCAAGAGTGTAAGGTGCCCAGCCCGCTTTATCCACGTGGCAAGCAGTGTGATATGCCACTTTCAACGGCATTGATTTAAACTGCGGTGCGTTTTTACGTTGAAATAATTGATACAAATACTTCGTTACAATATTAATGTGTGGACGTACTTTTGCGTTATCCATTCCCAAAATATGATGATATTCATCACGTAAATTCATTGTGCAACTAGAGGACGTTCCCACCACATCAAGCTCTTGATTAATAATGGTATTTTCTAGCTGAGCAAGGTTAAATTCGGCAAGTTGTCTAGCACGTTTTGGAAATCCATTCACGCTCAGTGGCAGCCCACAGCATTTTTCTTTTTCTAACAACATTACGCCAATATCTAAGGCGTTGAAAACCTTGATTAAATCTTTGCCGAGTTGTGGATTATTATAATTCACGTAACAGCCGTGATAGTACGCCACTTTGTCTTTGTAATAACGCTGACGTTCAAGGGCATTATTTTTATACCATTGACGGAATGAGCCAAAGGAATATTTCGGCAGGCTGCGATGTTGGCTGACTTTTAAGGTTTTTTCCAGTAAGAATTTCGTGGCTTTTAAGCCTGTAATGGTATTCACCACAGGGGCAAATGGCGTGTTGAGTTTGCCCATAATATCGGTGTTACTTAGCACCGCATCGCGTAATTTATGAATGAGCGATTTTTTCTGCTCTTTCAAATGGTTATTTCTCGCCCGCACGATCAAATCGCCAATTTTTACATCAGAAGGGCAAGCCACTTCACAGCGTTTGCAGTTGGTACAATATTTCAGTGCTTCATCATAGAATGCGGCACTTTTTAGACGAAAACGTTCCCCATCTGGGCCAGCTTGTTTCGGACCAGGATAAAGCGGATTTTGTTTTGATACTGGGCAAACCGCCGTGCAAGCCGTACATTTTATGCAGCTCTCAAAACTGTTATCCACATATTGGTGGCTAGGTGGCAAGGTAGCGTTTTGTTTTGCGTTTTCGATTAATTGTTGAATGTTCATTATTTGCCCCCCGCAAGAATCTGTTCTGCTACGGTGAGTGCAGTAACCACCGCCACGCCCGAGCTACAACCGAGTTCTAAATTATTGTAACCGCCAATCACTGAGCCGATAGCGTATAAATTCGCTAAAATCTCACCGCACTTTTGCACTTGGCATTTTTCGTTAATTTTCACCCCCGCACTTTGATAAGGCTGCGGAGCGGAAAAGCGATCTCTTGTCCAAGAAAGGCGGTTGCCATTATCAAAATCGCCGTTGCCGATAATATCGAGATCAAAAATAGGCTCGAGAACCCGCTCAAATTCCGCCACAATCCCCGAGCTAAAATAATGCCCTGAAGCCAGCACAAAATGCTCAGCATAAAGTGCATCATCTTGATGTAATTGCGTGTAAAGGGCTTTCACTTGGTGATCCTCAATATCCGCCCGCAACGCTTTGTCGCCATTGAGCATTACACCGCCCAACTTTTCAAAATGATCTCGCAGGGCTTTTCGCTGACGCATTCCCAGTAAAGAAGGCGGCAGTGTTGGCAGTTCAAATAAATTTAGCCCTGTCGCCTGTTTGAGGCTGTTGAAGAAATGATTGTCGCTCATACCAAAACAGGCGGGTAAAAACACCGCACTTGCGTTTCCTGCGGCTTGTTGGATCTCTCGCACTAACTCGCCGAACGCCAGTTTATGCTCCAGTACTTGGGAAATATTGACGCTACGAAATTCCCGTGCGTTGTTGCGAAGTTGGTCTAATTGCGGAATGTGCAAATAGCCAATACTCACATCACAATGGGCAAATTGCGGATTTTGTTTTAAGTTATCCGCTAATAATTGTGGTTGGAAATCGTGGTAACCCTCAATGCCTAGCACGGCAATGCGTTTATGGGGAAATTCAGCTTGTGATAATGGTAAGGTTGGCACGCTGTTTGCCGAAAGCCAAGTGCGACGTAAACCGCCCAAAGGAGTAACACGGAGATGATTTTCTTTATGTGAGCCAATCAGATCCAAATTGAGCGATTGGGCTAATTGTTCAAAGTGTTCTGCTTTGGCAAGCACCTGATCTTTTCCCAATAACGAATAAGGATGCTGTGGCATTTGTTCAGCAAAGTGCGGGTAAATTTCGGCGAAATTTTGCACCGCACTTCCGTTTGGTAGCTGGCTGAGTAAATCTAACGAGCCAGAGGAAAAATCCATCGCCGCTTGTCCGTTGTTTACGATGGCACAATGTTTACCTTGTTGTTGCAAAGCGATACCGCAGGTTAGCCCTGCCAATCCGCCACCGATAATAATCACATCAAATTTCATTGCTGTCTGTCCCCTGTGTGGCTTGTTCATCAAGTGGTTTAACATCATTCAAACCAAGTAAACTGTAATAAATCCAGCTGGTAAACTCTGCTTCACGCACTGCTTCTCCCCAAGCGATAGGCTGAATCCCCCGCCAACGTTCTTCCATAAAAGAAGCCAGTTGTGTGGTGGATTGACGCGGGGTTGCTACTTTAAAACGTGCCATTAAGCCCGCCGCTCGGCAAGCACAGAGTTCCGCTTGGCACGTTCCCATTCCTACACGGGTGCGGCGGCGTAAATCCACCAAGTTATTCACTTTGAGTTCATCAACGGCATAACGCACTTCTCCTGCACTCACCGCTTCGCATTCGCACACTAACGAGCGATCAAGGCGTTCTTTTTCTAATAATTTCGTGGCTCGTTGCCCGTGGCGATAAACCGCAGAAATTTTAATCGGTGTTGGCAGTGAAATAATTTGTTTGTAGGTTTCTTCTTGTGTTGTACCTGAACCCGGTAAAGGTTGGCTAGCAGTGGTACAAGTGGCAGATTTATTGAGTTTTTTGCACACCAAATCCGTTGCCCATTCTGCCATTAAACGATAGGTCATTAATTTCCCACCTGTGATGGTAACAAAACCCTCCAACCCATCACGCTCTGCGTGATCCAATAACACAATACCACGGCTCACATTTCGCCCTGAGGGATCATCATCGGTCGCTACCAAGGGACGCACGCCTGCATAAGCACGCAGCACGCGGGTATGACGTAGGGAAGGGGCGAGTTTTTCCCCTTCACGGAATAAAATATCCACTTCTTCAGGCGTTACCACCATATTATCAATTTGATCATAAGGAATACGGCTTGAAGTCGTGCCGATCACACAAATGGTATCCCCTGGCACGAGAATATCCGCATCGGCAGGCTTGCGACAGCGGTTAATCACTAGATTATTAATGCGATGCCCCATAATCAGCAACGCCCCTTTGGCTGGGAACATTCGGATTTTGAGATCGGCATATTCGGCAATACCTTGTCCCCAAATCCCGCCTGCATTCACCACAACTGGGGCAAAAAACAAGCGTTCTACTTTATTTTTATGATCGTAAACTTTCGTCCCAATTACGCGATCGCCTTCACGGATTAGCCCTTTGACTTCGCAATAGGTGAAAATTTTTGCACCACGTTCGCTGGCATCAAGTATATTGGCGGAAGTAAGGCGGAAAGGATCGATAGAACCATCAGGCACCACCACCGCGCCCACTAAATTCGGATTGACCGAAGGCTCTAAGCGTCTAGCTAAATCAGGTTCAATCGCTACCGCTTCAATACCTGCCTTATCACAAGCGGTGAGAAAGGTTTTCTGATACGCCAAATCATCTTCGGGTAAGGTGATGAACAGCCCTTTGGTATCTTCAATACAATGGCGAGCAATGTTTTTCAGGATCAAATTTTCTTGAATACATTCGCGTGCGGATTCTTCATCATTCACCGCATATCTCGCCCCGCTATGTAATAAGCCGTGGTTACGCCCTGTTGCCCCTGTGGCAATATCGCGGCGTTCTAATAACACGCAATCAATACCGCGTAATGCACAATCTCGTGCAATACCTGCCCCCGTAGCCCCACCACCGATGATAATGACATCAGTGCTGATCGGTGAAAAATCCCCATTTGATTGATAAAACTGAGGTGATATTGGCATAGTTCCCCCTCATAAAAATAAGCAAAATAAAGAATAACAATATAATCATACTCCAAATGTTCGTTTTGGAAAATAAAATGAGCAATTTTGTATCAAATAATGTGATAAAGATCACTGTTTAAATCAGTCAAGAAAAAATTTTGTTATATTTTTGTGACAAACATCACAACTTAACATTTCTCTGCTTTTCGTATTGGATTTTTTCTATATCATATCTATGGAATGTTCGTAAAAGAACGAACCTTACATTATAAATAATAACAATTTGGAGAATTCTATGTTTGGACCATTTAAACCAGCTCCCCATATTGCGGAGCTGCCAAAAGAAAAAATAGATTCCACCTACAAACGCTTACGCTGGCAAGTGTTTATGGGAATCTTCTTTGGTTATGCAGCCTATTATTTTGTGCGTGCTAATTTCGACTTAGCACAAAAAGGGTTAATTGAAGCAGGACTTTATAATAAAGCGGAACTCGGTATTATCGGGACTGGTGCGGGTTTAGCTTATGGTTTGTCAAAATTCTTTATGGCGACCATCTCTGACCGCTCAAATCCGAAAGTTTTCTTACCTTGTGGCTTATTACTTTCAGGTTTATGTATGACCCTAATGGGCTTGATGCCTTGGGCGACATCAGGCATTTTAGTAATGTTTGTGATGATTTTCCTTAATGGTTGGTTCCAAGGTATGGGCTGGCCGCCGTGCGGACGTACAATGGTTCACTGGTGGTCAAAAAATGAACGTGGAACCATCGTATCCATTTGGAACTGTGCTCATAATGTTGGAGGAATGGTTCCAGGTGCGATGGTATTACTTGCTGGTGCTATCTATTTTAGTGAACACGGTGTGCAAGCTACGGCAAAAGATGTTTGGCAACAAGCTCTCTATTATCCGGGTATTGCCGCGATGATCGCAGCTATTCCAGTGTTCTTAGTAATGAAAGATACGCCTCAATCTTGTGGTTTACCTGCCATTGAAAAATGGCGTAATGATTACCCAGATGACTACAACGAAAAAACCTACGAGAATGATCTCAGCACAAAAGAAATTTTCGTTACTTATGTGTTGAAAAACAAATTGTTATGGTACATCGCCATTGCTAACGTGTTTGTTTATCTCATTCGTTATGGCGTATTGAAATGGTCGCCAGTGTATTTGGGTGAAGTGAAACATTTCAATATCAAAGGTACGGCGTGGGCTTATACCATTTATGAATTAGCTGCGATTCCAGGAACGCTTATCTGTGGTTGGGTATCGGATCACCTATTTAAAGGTAAACGTGGTTTAACGGGTTTCATCTTTATGATCTTAACGACCATTGCAGTAGTGGCACTATGGTTAAACCCAGCAACGCCTGAAGCTGAACTCGCACAATATGCAGGCAAAGCTTGGTATGAAAACCCATATCAATTAACTGACTTTATCTTAATGACCACTATCGGTTTCTTAATTTATGGTCCAGTAATGTTAATTGGTTTACACGCTCTTGAACTTGCACCGAAAAAAGCGGCAGGTACAGCAGCAGGTTTCACAGGCTTATTTGGTTATCTCGGTGGTACAGTTTCTGCTTCAGCCGTTGTGGGTTGGGCTGCGGAATACTACGGTTGGGACGGTGGTTTCTATGTAATGATCACCGGCGGCATCTTAGCTGTATTATTACTCTTAATCGTAACCATTCAAGAAGCAAAACATAAAGCTACATTAGCCGATCACTACGGTAAATAGTGAATAATCAGAAAGGAAGTGCAGCAATGCCCTTCCTTTTTTATTGATAAAAATTCGGTGAAAAAGCACCGCACTTTACTAAAAGGAGTTTTTATGACATTCAAATTAAAAAA
This sequence comes from Avibacterium paragallinarum, assembly GCF_011765605.1. NCBI lineage: Bacteria > Pseudomonadati > Pseudomonadota > Gammaproteobacteria > Pasteurellales > Pasteurellaceae > Avibacterium > Avibacterium paragallinarum. The sequence continues at coordinate 47,159 of NZ_CP050316.1, read as the reverse complement.
ATTAGCTCTAGTTGTTGCCTTATCCACCTTGGCATTTACTTGTGTGCAAGCAGCAAATGCAATGCCAACAGTGAATAATAATGAAAAACTTGTTATCGCTCACCGCGGAGCAAGTGGCTATTTGCCTGAGCATACGCTAGAAAGTAAAGCCCTTGCCTTTGGACAAAAAGCGGATTATTTAGAACAAGATTTAGCGATGACGAAAGACGATCATTTAATCGTGATCCACGATCATTTTTTAGACGGGCTGACTGACGTGGCGAAAAAATTCCCTGATCGTAAACGCGCAGATGGGCGTTATTATGTGGTGGATTTTACGCTTGCGGAAATTCAATCGCTCAATATGACCGAAAATTTCAAAGTGGTAGATGGCAAACAGGTACAGGTTTACCCTGATCGCTTCCCAATGTGGAAATCCCATTTTAAAATTCACACCTTTGAAGATGAAATCGAATTTATCCAAGGACTAGAAAAATCCACAGGCAAAAAAATCGGCATTTACCCCGAAATCAAAGCCCCTTGGCTACACCATAAAGAAGGGAAAGATATTGCCAAAGCGACCTTGGAAGTGCTGAAAAAATATGGTTATACGCAAAAATCCGATCGCGTTTATTTGCAAACCTTTGATTTTAATGAGCTTAAACGCATCAAAACTGAGCTAATGCCGAGTCTAGGAATGGATCTTAAATTAGTCCAGCTTATCGCCTACACCGATTGGCACGAAACGGAAGAAAAAAATCCGCAAGGCGAATGGGTAAACTATGATTATGGTTGGATGTTCAAAGATGGTGCAATGGCTGAAGTGGCAAAATATGCAGACGGCGTAGGGCCAGGTTGGTATATGCTAATCGATCAAGAAAATTCCACCAAAGATAAGGTGGTTTACACCCCATTGGTGCAAGAGCTAAAAAAATACCAAATGGAATTACACCCTTACACCGTCCGTAAAGACGCCTTACCTGCATTTTTTACGAACGTAAACCAAATGTACGATGCCTTGCTAAACCAAGCTGGCGCGACAGGAATTTTTACTGATTTTCCAGATACCGCCGTAGAGTTTTTGCATAAGCAGTAATTCAAATTAACACCATTTAGTACAACAAAAAAGGTGGTGTAATAGTACACAACACAGGGGCGTATGCCATACGCCCCTGCCATTGACTGAATGATTTCAGACTATGAAAATAAAAAAATATCAGCTACCCACCCAAAATTTCTAAAAATTTATCCTAGATAATGAAAAGACGGTGCTTTCTAGCGGTGTTTTTTTCATTTATCTCTCACAAAATAGATCCCAAATCCCACCGCACTTTTAAATGTAAATACCCCATTCCCCGTGTAAATTGCCTGAATGAAGATAAAATTTTTGAGAGCCGTAACGCCGAGCGAGAGCAAAGCGAACATCAGGCTTATTTTTCGTTAAGAAAATTTTATTGAAATGAGGAAAAGCAATTTAGTCGGGTTCCCTTTTCTTTGCTTACTTCCTTTGGGAACGCAAAAGAAAGTAAGTCGCTCAACGAGCGAAATCCGTTATAGCTACCGAAGAAAAAACTATTCACCCAAACAAAAACAACAGGCTAATAAAAAAGGACGAACTATTCCGCTCGCCCTAAACAAAATTTTATCTTCTCAGCTATTGAGTTTCCAATTCTTTACTAAATAAAGCCTCAATAAATTCTTCCGCTTGGAATGGGCGGAGGTCTTCAATTTTTTCACCGATACCAATATAGCGAATCGGCAATTTAAATTGATCTGCGATGGCGAAAATCACCCCGCCTTTTGCCGTGCCGTCAAGTTTCGTTAAGCTAATCCCCGTTAGCCCTACGGCTTCGTGGAATAATTTCGCTTGGCTGATGGCGTTTTGCCCTGTACCCGCGTCAAGGGTCAGCATAATTTCGTGCGGTGCGGTTTCATCGTATTTTTTCATCACTCGCACGATTTTTTTCAGCTCGTCCATTAAGTTATTTTTATTTTGCAAACGCCCTGCGGTATCGGCGATTAAAATGTCAATATTTCTCGCCGCGGCTGATTGCATTGCGTCATAAATCACGGAAGCAGAATCCGCCCCCGTGTTTTGAGCGATAACAGGAATATGATTGCGTTCCCCCCACACTTGTAGCTGTTCTACGGCGGCGGCACGGAAAGTATCCCCAGCGGCTAACATCACCGATTTGCCTTGCATTTGGAATTGACGTGCAAGTTTGCCAATGGTGGTAGTTTTGCCCACGCCATTTACGCCCACCATCAAAATCACATAAGGCTTTTTGCTGCTATCAATTTGCAGCGGCTGTGCGACAGGCTTAATAATATCTGCAAGCTCCGCTTTAAGCTGTTGATACAACAAATCTGCCTCTTTTAGCTGTTTGCGGCTGGCGTGTTGAGTTAAATTATTGATAATCTTGGTTGTTGTCGGCATTCCAATATCGGCGATGAGCAACTGTTCTTCTAATTCTTCAAACAGATCATCATCAATTTTCTTACCTGAAAATAGGCTCAAAAAGCCCGAACCGATATTCTGTTTGGTGCGAATCAGCCCTTTCACTAAGCGACTGAAAAAGCCCCCTTTGCTTGGTTTTTCTTTCTCTGCGGGTTGTGGATTTTCTGCTTCACTTTGCTCTGGTGTGATTTCGATTTGCGTTAGGCTTTCCGTTTCTTGCTCAAAATCTTGCGGATTTTCCACCGCACTTTGCTCTGGCGTGATGTCGGTTTGCGTTAGGCTTTCCTCTTCCTGCTCAAAATCTTGTGAAATTTCTACCGCACTTTGCTCTGGCGTGATGTCGATTTGCGTTAGGCTTTCCGTTTCTTGCTCAAAACCTTGCGGATTTTCTACCGCACTTTGCTCTGAGGAAATTTCAGCTTGCGTTAGAGTTTCCGTTTCTTGCTCAAAACCTTGTGAATTTTCCACCGCACTTTGTTCTGAGGGGATTTCTGTTTGTGAAACGTTGATTTCTTCCGCATTTTCTTGCAATAAACTAGGCTCTACCGCTTCTTCTTTCTTTTTACCTAAGCCAAACCAAGACCAAAATCCGCCTTTTTTATTTTTTTCTGTCATATATTACTCACTATGATGAAAACATTACTGATTTTTTGCATTTTATACTACACTATGCCCCTCTTTTTGATTTGATTACTGATAAAATCGGCTGAAAACGCGGCATAATGTTCAGTGAAAAGTTTGCATAGTCTATCATAATTTGGCAAATCCCTATGAAAAAAAATCCAACGCAACGCACAAGCAATGTGTCATTAGCAAAAGGCGAAGTCCGCATTATTGCAGGGCTTTGGCGTGGTCGAAAATTACCCGTTTTGAATGCTGAGGGCTTACGACCAACGGGCGATCGCGTGAAAGAAACCCTGTTCAACTGGCTAATGCCCTATATTGTGGGAGCAAATTGTTTAGATTGCTTTGCGGGCAGTGGTTCGCTCGGGCTGGAGGCGCTTTCACGTCAAGCAAATCAGGTGATTTTTTTAGAGCTAAATAAGCAGGTAGCAAACCAGCTAAGCAAAAATCTGCAACAACTAAAATGTTCACCGCTGCAAGGGCAAGTGATTAATCAAAATAGTTTGCAATATTTGCAACAAATGCCACCTAGCCCCCAATTTGATTTGGTTTTTCTCGATCCGCCCTTTCATTTTGATTTGGCACAGCAAGCTGTTGATGCCTTAGAGCAATATCACTGGCTCAAGCCAGAGGCGTTAATTTATGTGGAAACGGAAAAAAATAAAACCCTGACGATACCCGCCCATTGGCAATTATTAAAAGAAAAGGCCACAGGGCAAGTGAGTTATCGCTTATATCAGCAAAGCGAACGCTAACTTCGCCGATACAGCCCATTTTCACAAACCGCTAATTGTTGCAATTCTAAACTTAATAATTGGGTTAATAAGACATCAATCGGCAATGACAAACGGGCTGAAAGTTCATCAAGGCTAATGGGAATGTGGCTTAATTGAGCGTAAAGTTCGGGATAACTTGGTGGCTCTGAAGTTAGCTGCTCGTTCGCCGACGATGGCGATTTCTGTTCGGTATAATTCGGTGTAACATACTGATAATGTGGGAGATTTTCTAAAATATCCGTCACGCTCTCCACTAATGTCGCCCCTTGTTTGATGAGCTTATGACAGCCCTCACTAAAGCCATTTTGAATATTGCCCGGCAAGGCAAAGATCTCACGGTTTTGCTCCAACGCATAACGAGCCGTAATGAGTGAACCGCTCCGCTCGGTGGCTTCAATAATTAGCGTGCCAAGCGAAAGCCCGCTAATAATACGGTTTCGGCGTGGGAAATTCTCCGCAACGGGCGCTTGCGCGGGGAGAAATTCGGAAATCAATGTGCCGTTATGCTCAATAATTTGCTCAGCCAAACGGCGATGTTTTGCAGGATACACCTTATCCAACCCACTTCCAAGCACCGCCAGCGTTTGCCCTTGAATATCCACCACGGCTTGATGACAAAATCCGTCGATCCCTAAAGCTAGTCCACTGGTTATCGCAAAGCCCGCAAGACTCAACTCTGAAGCAAAATACTTCGCCCAATATTCCCCATAATTCGAGCAATAACGGCTACCTACTATTGCAATTTGTGGTTGAGAAAGTGCGGTCAAATTTCCTTGCAAAAATAAAATCGGCGGGGCGGAGGGAATTTGCTTCAGCAAATAAGGGTAATCTTCATCGGTAAAATTAAGCAAAAAATTACCCGCACTTTCTGCCCATTGTAACGCAGGATCAATGAATTTTCGTTCTGGGTAAAACCAACGTTGAATTTGCTTTTCTGACCAACCAATCTGTTTAAACGCGTATTCATCATAATCTAAAAGCTGTGTAAGACTAATTTCACCCAATATTTTTTGAATGGTATTTGCTCCAAGTTTAGGAATTTGGAGCAAACGGAGTAACATCTCATTGGTTATCATCGATATTTTAAGCCTTGAACAAATTTGACTATATCTTAAAATCGTCGTTGAATTGAATATATTCTTTTATTTTAGTTTTGCGAGAAAGATCGCAAAATTTAACCAATCTTAGAGAAATACCTATACTATTTTAAAATAAGGTATTTAATGAATAACATTTGTCTTTTGATTTCTTTTAGGATCTAGTTTCTCCAGCAAGCCTTTATATTTTTCATAACGTATTGCATTTTTCTCTGCTAACGCACAAAGTACAATATTCTCGTAAGTATCCGCTTGCTGATAATAATTAGGTGTGGCGAGAGCTTGTTCAAATCGTAGATAAGCCTGTTCGAATTGTCCTTGTTTGCACAAAAAGACGGCATAATTATTAAATACATCGCCTTGTTTATCGTCGAGTTTTAGGGCTTTCAAATACGCATTTTCCGCACGAGTATTCTCCCCTTGAAGCTGATAAAAATATGCCAACGCTGAATGCACTAAATAATAATTCGGGGCATAAGCTAAAGCTTTGTCTAAATTTTGCTTCGCCAGACCAAGTTCATTTTGCTCAAGATAGCCAATGCCAAGCTCCACTCTCGCCTTTGCGGCTTGCTGCTTATCAAAGTCTTGCTTATTTAAGGGAGTGGAAACACAGGCTACGAGAAAGAGAGAAAAAAGAATGCTTAAGATACATTGATAAATTTTCATTTTTTCTCTCCTTATTTTTTGATTGCTCAGGTTCTAGTGAACTTCTACTGCATTAATAGACTGCCCACAACGTTTCTTCTGTGCAGTACGTTTAGTGCGGTCAATCACATCACCGGCTAACTGTCCGCAGGCGGCATCAATATCATCACCACGCGTTTTACGCACAATCACCGTAAATCCATATTCCATCAGCGTTTTCTGGAAGCGATCAATACGCGTATTAGAACTTTTCGCATAAGGCGCTTCAGGGAACGGATTCCAAGGGATCAAATTGATCTTGCAAGGTGTATTTTTCAATACTTCCGCTAACTGATGCGCGTGTTCTATGCTGTCATTAACGTGATCCAACATCACATATTCAATGGTTACTTTGCCGTGATTGGCGTTAGACACCGATAAATAACGATTAACGGAATCAATCAAGGTTTTGATGTTATATTTTTTATTGAGCGGCACAATTTCATCACGCAATTCATCATTCGGTGCGTGCAAAGAAATAGCCAATGCCACATCAATCATTTCGCTCAATTTATCCAACGCAGGCACAACCCCTGAAGTGGAAAGGGTAACACGGCGTTTAGACAGCCCATAAGCAAAATCATCAAGCATAATTTCCATTGCTGGCACAACGTTTGCCACGTTTAGCAATGGTTCGCCCATTCCCATCATCACCACATTGGTAATCGGACGCACGCCCGTTACACCAAAATTACCAATAATTTTTGACGCTCGCCACACTTGCCCGATAATTTCAGCAACAGTTAAATTACGGTTAAACCCTTGCTGGGCGGTAGAACAGAATGTGCAAGCCAAGGCACAGCCCACTTGGGAAGACACACAAAGAGTTGCACGATCAGCTTCAGGAATATACACAGTTTCCACCTGCTGATCGCCCACCTGCATCGCCCATTTAATCGTACCGTCTGCAGACCGCTGTTCCACTGCCACTTCAGGGGCTTTGATCTCCGCCACCGCTTTTAATTTTTCGCGTAACTTCTTGTTAATATTCGTCATATTGTCAAAATTGTCTTCACCAAAATGGTAAATCCATTTGACTAATTGATCCGCACGAAACGGTTTTTCCCCTAATTCTTGAAAAAATTCACGCATTTGCTGACGTGTTAAATTCATTAAATTGATTTTTTTCTTAGGTTCTACTGAAGGCTGGCAGCCTTCTTGTTGAGTTGTATTCTGTTCTAACATAAAGCCTCGTTATTACACATTACGGCATTGATATAGCTAAACTTTTTGCTTTTTTTCAGGTTAAGTTTACAAACTATAAATTAAAAAATTTCTACCGCTTAAAAAATGAGTTGCGATTGTACAGAGTTCTATTTGATTAATCTAGCAATTTCAGCCTAACCTGAACGCTATTTTAGCCAAAAGAAAAATAAAAGAAAAAACCACCGCACTTTCTTTGCGATAGCGATCGCAAAAATTTTAGAGAACACAATAAAATCTCAAAAAAAACAAAGTGCGGTGGGATTTTGGGGGATTTTTTACTGATAATTAGCGAACATAAAACAGCACAATAAATAGTCGAACACAATGTTCGCCTATTTATTTTTCGTTTTACATTAATCTTGCTCTTTAGCTTGTTGAGTTTCACCCAGCAATGCGGCATATTTCAGCGTGTCTGGGCTGGCTTCGAGGGCGATTTTGAGTACCATTGTGAGGGGGACGGAGAGGAACATTCCCACCGAGCCGAGCAACCAGCCCCAGAATAAAAGGGAGAGAAAGACCACAAGGGTTGAAAGTCCGAGGGTTTTGCCCATCATTTTAGGTTCTAGCACGTTGCCGATGATCATATTTAGGCTGATAACCCCAATGGTAACGCCTATGCCGGTGAAAAAGCCATTAAGCAATAAGGCTTGGACGATAATGGGAATGGCGGCGATAATTGAGCCGATATTCGGGACATAATTGAGCAGAAAACTGAGCGTTGCCCATAAAATGGCATATTGCACGCCGAAAATTTTCAGCAGAATGAACACGCCAAAGCCTGTCAAAAGGCTGGTAAGGGTTTTCACGCCGAGATAATCCATCACCCCTTGCAAAATGCGGTCGATGTAGCCCTCATACTGTGCCACTTGGTTCGGTTTGCTGAATGCCACGGCAAATTTATGTTTGGCAGTGGGTGCTTCTAACAACATAAAAAGCACCACTAGAAACAGTACGAAAACGTTGGTTACCACCCCCGAAAAGCTGAGCAAAAACCCGCTGGCAACGTTCATTATCATTGCGGGATCAAAATGTTGCATAATTTGCTGACGCAGATTGTCCAGCGGTAAATGCAATCCCTGTGTGATCGCGGCAAGATCGTTTAAGCGTTGCGAAAGCAATAGGCGATATTGCGGGATCGACTGGGTAAATTCCCGTGCGTTGCTATTAATGAGACTGGCGAGGAAGAAAAACACCGTCAGGATCATCAAAAAGAGCAAGGTGAGAGCGAGCCAATGGGGAAGTTTACGCTGTGTCATAAACTTCACCACAGGCGAGCAAATAATGGCTATGAACAAGGAAAGTAGGAACGGGACGACAATTTCGCTGGCAAGTTTCACCCCTGCGAAGATAATCACAAGGGCAGACATTGCCATTAATAATTGGCTTAGCGATAAACGTTTATCCATTCTTAAACCGCTTCCTCGTTTTCTTCGCCTGTGCGGATTCGGATCACGCGTTCCACATCATAAACGAAGATTTTTCCATCGCCGATTTTGCCCGTTTGAGCCGCGTCCATAATGGCTTGAATACATTGCTCCACCAGCTCATCAGGTATCACAATTTCCATTTTGACTTTTGGCAGGAAATCCACCATATATTCCGCTCCGCGATAAAGTTCCGTATGCCCTTTTTGACGACCAAAGCCACGCACTTCGGTAACGGTCATTCCCGTGATGCCGATGTCTGACAGGGATTCACGCACATCATCAAGTTTGAAGGGTTTAATAATGGCTTCGATTTTTTTCATTTTTTACCTCGCTTAGTTAGCAGTTGGGTTAGCGTCTTGCCGATTTCGGTCGGAAACTGGCGATAATTTCAGGTTTTGTGTCAATGTAAATGCCGTCAATCAGTTGTAGGCAATAAGGCACGGCAGCAAAAATGCCTTTCACCAGCACCTTGCCTTGCTCGTCTTTCACCCCCTCAAGGGTTTCTTTGATTGCCTTTGGCTGCCCTGGTAAGTTTAAAATCAGGCTATTTTTGCGAATCACGCCCACTTGGCGAGAGAGGATCGCCGTTGGCACAAAATGCAAGCTCACTTGACGCATTTGTTCACCAAAACCTGGCATTTCTCGATCTGCCACAGCCAAGGTGGCATCTGGCGTAACATCACGTTTGGCTGGCCCTGTTCCCCCCGTGGTTAGCACCAAGTGGCAATGATGCACGTCCACCAGCTCGCATAGGGTTTGCTCGATAATGGGCTGTTCATCAGGGATTAAGCGAGTTTCCACTTCAAAAGGATCAATTAAGGCTTGCTCGAGCCATTTTTGTAATTCAGGGATACCTTGATCTTGATATACGCCTTGCGAGGCACGATCCGATACGGAAACTAAGCCAATTTTTAAAAGTGCGGTCATTTTTTCCTCTTTTTTTATTAAATCCAATAATATCTCACAATATGGAAGAAAATCGGTGCGGCAAAGCATAGGCTATCCATACGATCTAACATTCCACCGTGTCCACTTATCATATTGCCCCAATCTTTCACGCCCATACTGCGTTTCATTGCTGACATCACCAGCCCACCTAAAAAGCCCATTAGACAAATAACCAAGCTAATTAAGGTAGCTTGCACGGCGCTAAATGGCGTTAGCCAAGAAAGCAATCCGCCTAACGCTGAAGCGCTCAATACGCCACCGACAAAACCCTCTACGGTTTTGGAAGGGGATAAAGTTGGCACAATTTTATGTTTACCGAATAATTTTCCCCATACATATTGCAACACATCGCTCGCTTGCACAATCAGGATCAAAAAGATCATTAATAATAAACTTTTGCCTTCAAATCCTGCAATATTTAGGGTGAGAATGGCAGGAATATGCGAAATGCAGAACACAGAAATCATCACCGCCCATTGCACTTTGCTTGAACGATCTAAAAAATGTGCCGTGTCGCCTAGCAAGGCGGATAAAATCGGTAAAAATAAGAACGCATAAACAGGAATGAAAATGCTGAACATACTAAACCAATCCACCGCGACAAAATAATATTGCAAAGGCAAAATGAAATAAAAGCAGGCTACTAAAGCAAGATGATCGCCACGGCGAATTTCAATCAGCGATAAAAATTCCCGTAACGCCATAAAAGAAACGATAAAAAATAAGCCCAATACGCCATAAAAACCGAGATAAGCGGCGGCGAAGATAATTAAAATCATCACCCACCACGCATTAATGCGTGCGTTTAGGTTATCTATCACCGAATGGGGCGTGGAAAAACCTACTTTCCATTTCAGTGCATAACCAATGCCCGATGCCAATAGCAAGGTGCAAATTAATCCCCAAAATAAATTCCACATTTCCATTTTATGCTCCTTGATGTTTCGGATTAAGATTAAGCAAGGCCTGCTCTGCTCGCGCTAGAAATTGCGTTTTATCTTCTTGCGGCTGCCAATGAATCGGCTCGCCCAAATATAGATCACACAGCAAGGGAATTGGCAGAATAAAGCCTTTCGGCAATAAATTATGAGTATTACTGATCCAAACTGGCACGAGATCCACATTAGGATTGGCTTTGGCTAAATAATATAAACCACTTTTAAAGGGCTGAAGAGCAAGATCATCATTGGTTTTTCTTGTGCCTTCGGGGAAAATAATCAACGAATTTTCTTGCAGCGCTTGGCTAATTTGCTCTGTTACCGCTTTAGGATCATTGCCGCCTCGCTCGATCAACAGCATATTAAACACTTTTTCCGCAAGAAAACGGCGAATTTTGCCTTTCGTCCAATAATCCGCACCTGCCACAGGACGGGTTTTCTTACGCACTTCATAAGGCAAAGACACCCAGAATAAAATAAAATCTCCGTGGCTGTTGTGATTGGCGTAATAAAGCCTTGGCTTATCTGCGGAAAGCAAGGCGATATTTTTCGCCGGACGAACACCGGTAATAAAAGAGGTAAAACGACATAAAAGAAAATCAACCAGTTTAGCGAGCATTTTCATTCTCCTCTGATTTTTGTTGCGTAGCATTTTCTGCGGAAAATTGCACCGCACTTTCATTGTCTGTGTGGTATTCTGCTTGTTCTTCATCAGGTTTATTTTCAACATTCTGTTCTAAAGCCTTACCTTCCGCCAGCCCTGATTTCACGCGTTTCACGCAAGTTAAAATTAACAACGCGACTACAAGCCAAGCGAGCACATAAAACCACGTTGGTAAAATCGGCATAAAGGTATAAATCAATCCTAATAAGCCAAATAAAAAGGCACGATCACTTTTCCCCAAAGGCCCGTCATAACGGCGTGTTTGCCCTTGCACTTGTCCTAATACGCCACAAAATTCTGTTAAGGCGGCAAGCCAAATAATCAGCCCGATAACAAGGGGATCAAAAGGGGCAATAAAAGCAAAAGGCAGATACAACGCCGCATCAGAAACCACATCGGTAATTTCATTAAGATAACCACCCAAGCGTGATTTTTGCTGAAATTCTCGTGCTAACATTCCGTCAATGGCATTGAGCGCCATTCGCACAAAAAGCCAAATAGGGATTAAAATAAACAGCCAATGCACCGCAGAAAGTGCGGTCAAAAATAAGCCTAAAATCACTGAAATTCCACAGGCTGCAAGGGTAACTTGGTTTGCCGTAACACCTTTGCGTTCTAACTTCACCACCGTGGGACGAAGTAAATTTTGAAACTTCGGTTTTAAATCGTAAATGCTCATTATTTCTCCTTATTTAAACGGAAATAATACGGGAACAAGAAATACCGTTGCCAGCATAACCAGCAAAGTAAAAGGCACGCCAATTTTGATGAAATCGCCAAATTTATAATTCCCTGCGCCCAGTACCATTGTGTTTACTGGCGAAGAAATCGGCGTCATAAAAGCGGCGGACGAAGCAATCGCCACCGTCATTGCGAAAGGCAATGGGGAAAGCTGCAAATGCTGCGCCATTGTGATAGCTATCGGCGCCATTAAAATCGCAGTGGCGGTGTTAGAAATAAACAGACCAATCACCGCAGTCAGTGTAAACAAGCTGATTAAAATCCAATGTTTACCCATTCCCCCTACGGTGTTAATCATAAATTCTACGATTAAATTAATCCCGCCTGTTTTTTGTAGTGCGGTGGAAAATGGCATCATTCCCACAATTAAAATTAAGCTCGACCAGTGGATAGAGGCATAAGCACTTTTGGCATCTACACAGCGGAATTTGGCTAACATTAAACAGGCAATTAGAGCGGCAACTACGTTCGGCACAACGCCTGTTACCATTAATGCCACCATTGTAACAATAGATAAAATGGCATAAGGTGCTTGGCTTTGCGCGGGTGCGGCGCGTTCAATTTCCGTTGGATAATCCAGCACAAAAAAGGCTTTGGTTTTATTACGCATTGCTTGGATCAATTTCCACGATCCCACCACCAGCAGCAAATCGCCGATCTTTAATGGCTGTTCAATCAAACTTCCCGTCAAAATCTCATTATTACGCTTAATGCCCACTACATTTAACCCAAAACGTGAACGAAAACCAATTTCGGCTACCGTTTTGCCGAGATAATCCCCTTCAGGAATTGGCGTGATTTCCACCATTCCCATAAACTTGGCTTGTTGTTCAAAGTGGTAAGGACGCAACTCCGTTGGCTCAAGCTGATGTTGTTGGCAAAATGCATTAATATCTAACTCAGGATCAGCGCAATCAATCAGCAAAATATCTTTTTCACGAATTTCAATTTTGCCTAAAGACTCCGCCAGAAATCTTGGGCGAAAACGCTTCCAACGCTCAATTGCCAGCACGTTCAAGGCATAATTAGAGCGCAGATGCAAGGCTTCTAAGGGCTGCCCGATAAAATCTGATCCTGCTCGCACCACAAAGCGTTTGGTGCGTGCTTGTAATTGATAATCTTCAATCAGATCTTGAATGGAATGACGATTCACGCCTTCGCTTTGTTCATTTTCAGCTTGCCCTAACCAACGGCGAGCCACCAACATATACACAATACCTAGCAACAAAATCACAATGCCAATGGGCGTGAAAGAAAAGAAATCAAAACGCTGTTTGGTGAGATGGATTAATTCCGCGTTAATCACCAAATTTGGGGCGGTGGCGATTAAGGTCATCATACCGCTGATTAGCCCAGCCATACTCAATGGCATCATCAGGCGTTTTGGTGAAATATTCATCTGCCGACAAATCACCAATACCACAGGGATAAAAATTGCCACAATCCCTACGGAACTCATAAAAGATCCCAATCCCGTTACCGCTAACATCACTAAAATCAGCACGCGAGTTTCGCTATTTTTCGCGGCTTTCATCAGCCATTCACTCACTTGATAGGCTACGCCAGTGCGTACCAACGCTTCCCCGACAATAAACAGTAAGGCGATCAAAATAATATTCGGATCACTGAAGCCTGCAAAGACTTCCTGCACGCTCAAGATCCCACTCACACAGAAAGCGAGCATGACCAACAGAGCGATAACATCCATTCGGATTTTGTTACGGATAAAACAGAACACCGCAATAGCAAGAAAAATAACAACTGTAAGTAAAGGAATATTAGCTATTAATGATAAAGGCATCGATTACTCCCCTATTATGTAGGTAGTTGAAGTGATTGGAACTATCATATCATTATTCCTTAATAACGGACTTACCTCATCACTCGTTGTCCCAAGTATATCACCCTCATATTATAAATAGTTATCTTCAATTTTGTCTTTTTACATCAAAGATTTTCCTGATAAATAGTTGCAAAAAGGTGTAGACAACTTTAAACTTTAAAGGATTTTTAACATATAGAATCATGATAAAAATGTAGCTTTTATTTTAGCACTGAATGCCAGAAGAGAATTCATTATGACCATTTTAAATGAGGATAAAGAGATTAACCAACCAAGTTTAGGAAAATTATTTTTTCACTCTAGAAATGCGTTGAATTTATCTTTGGAAGAAGTATCTAAACAGATCAATTTACGTCTTTCGATTTTACAATGTCTTGAAAATGATGAATTTACTCATCGTACTATTTCAGCGACTTATATGAAAGGATATATTCGTAATTACGCAAAATTTTTACGTTTACCTTCAGAAACTTGGGAACCTGTTATTGCTTCTCTTGCTGAAACGACAGTAAATGATTTATCTCGAGGAGCAAGAGCAAATAAAGCAATAAATCAGCATAATTCACACAATTATTCAATAACTTGTATTTCCTTTATTATTGCAGCTATTCTGCTGATTTTAAGTGTACTCTGGTGGTGGGAAAATTATCAAAAATCAAATATTGAACGTGATCATTTAGTGCAAGAATATGTTGGAAATCAAAAAGATACATCCGTCAAATTAGAAAGCAAAGTACCTGAGCTTCCTAAATTAGAAACAATAGAAGAAGCTCAAACTGTAAAACAACTAGCTATCGACGATATTGAGGAAAATAAACATTCCAATGAAGTTATTTTATCTTCCAAACCTGATGTGGAATCCATCGTTAGTACTAAAATTGCAGAGATACCAACCGCTCATAAAGAAATTTTAACTAATGAAAAAATAGTGAATAGTCCTAATGCATCAAATACCCCAATATTACAGATTAAAGTAACTGAATCAAATTGTTGGATTAGCATAAAAAACGAGCATCATCAAGTATTAGCTCAAAAATTATATAATAAAGGGGATGAGTTAATTTTTAATGAAAATACTATCTATGATTTAACCATTGGTGCTCCAAGCAATGTTGAAATCATTTATAAAGGAGAAGACTATCCATTAAAAGTTGATGGTCGAGTAGCGAAATTTAAATTGCAGTAAGCAAAGAGTAACAGAATGTCATCATTTAAACCCAGTATTAAACGTCGTGAATCGACAAAAATTTATGTCGGCAATGTGCCTGTGGGGGGCGACGCGCCGATAGCCGTGCAATCTATGACCAACACCCGTACCACAGACGTGGAAGCCACCGTAGCACAGATTAAAGCGCTTGAACGTGTTGGGGCTGATATTGTGCGGGTTTCCGTTCCCACAATGGACGCGGCAGAAGCGTTCAAATTAATTAAACAGCAAGTGAATGTGCCATTGGTGGCAGATATTCACTTTGATTATCGTATCGCCTTGAAAGTGGCAGAATACGGCGTAGATTGTTTGCGTATTAATCCCGGTAATATTGGGCGTGAAGATCGCATTCGTGCCGTGGTGGATTGTGCCAAAGATAAGAATATTCCTATTCGTATTGGGGTTAATGCGGGATCGTTAGAGCGTGATATTCAAGAAAAATTTGGTGAGCCAACGCCTGAAGCCTTGCTCGAAAGTGCCTTACGCCACGTTGAAATTTTGGATCGTCTTAATTTCGATCAGTTTAAAGTGAGCGTGAAAGCCTCAGATGTGTTTCTTGCGGTAGAAAGTTATCGCTTGCTAGCAAAAGCGATCAAACAGCCGTTGCATTTAGGTATTACCGAAGCAGGCGGTGCAAGAGCGGGTGCGGTGAAATCGGCGGTGGGGCTTGGAATGTTGCTCGCAGAGGGGATTGGCGACACCTTACGCGTTTCTTTAGCCGCTGATCCTGTAGAAGAAATTAAAGTGGGCTTTGATATTTTGAAATCCTTGCGTATCCGCTCTCGTGGAATTAATTTCATCGCTTGCCCAACCTGTTCTCGTCAAGAATTTGATGTAATCGGCACAGTGAACGCTCTTGAACAACGCCTTGAAGATATTATCACCCCAATGGACGTTTCCATTATTGGCTGTGTGGTGAATGGGCCGGGCGAAGCACTGGTATCAGATCTTGGCGTTACGGGTGGCAACAAGAAAAGCGGTTATTATGTTGATGGTGAACGCCAAAAAGAACGTTTTGATAATGAAGATTTAATCAATCAATTAGAAGCAAAGATTCGTGCTAAAGTGGCACAACAAGATCCAAAAATCGAATTATTTAAGGAAAATATTGTGGCGAAAACAATTCAAGCAATTCGTGGAATGAATGATTGTTCTCCAACGGAAAGCCCGTTGTGGCAATGGGTGGAAAGCAAGGTTCGTGATGTTTTACAAAGTTATGGTTATTCTGAAGTACGTATGCCGATTGTGGAAAGTACGCCGCTTTTTGCACGTGCTATCGGTGAAGTTACCGATGTGGTTTCTAAAGAAATGTACACCTTTTGGGATAATGATGAACAGCTTACCCTCCGCCCTGAAGGAACAGCGGGCTGTGTGCGTGCGGCGATTGAACACGGCTGGATCTATAATAATGAGCAACGTTTGTGGTATCTCGGGCCAATGTTCCGCCACGAACGTCCACAAAAAGGGCGTTATCGCCAGTTTCATCAGGCAGGCGTGGAAGTGTTTGGGATCGCCAATCCAGAAATTGATGCGGAACTCATTTTATTAACGGCTCGCTTGTGGAAAGAACTTGGTATCGATCAACACGTTAGCTTACAACTCAATTCTATCGGCTCTTTAGAAGCACGAAAAAATTATCGTTCGGCACTCGTTGCTTTTTTACAACAGCACATTGATTTACTTAGTGAAGAAGAAAAAGAACGCTTAGAAAAAAATCCATTACGGATTTTAGACAGCAAAAATCAAGCCCTGCAACAAGTGCTAAACGACGCGCCTAAATTATTAGATTACCTTGATGAAGAAAGTCGCGAGCATTTCGCTCAGCTATGTGCCTTGCTTGATGCAATGGGGATTGCTTATGAAGTTAATCCTAAACTGGTGCGAGGCTTGGATTATTACAACAAAACCGTTTTTGAATGGGTTACGACCGCACTGGGTGCCCAAGGCACGGTATGCGGCGGTGGGCGTTATGACAGCTTAGTCGAACAACTTGGTGGACACGCCACCACAGGCGTGGGCTTCGCGATGGGATTAGAACGCTTAGTCTTGCTAGTTCAAGAAGTGAATAGCCAAATTCATTTACCAAGAGCGGTGGATATTTATTTAGTTTATCAAGGTGAAGGCACGACATTGACCGCGTTCCAATTAGCGGAAAAACTGCGTACAAACCTACCGCACTTACGCACAATGACCCACTGCAGCGGCGGTAATTTCAAAAAACAATTTAAGCGTGCAGACAAAGTAGGAGCGAAAGTTGCCCTTGTCATTGGTGAAAGTGAAGTGCAAAACCAACAAGTAGTGGTGAAAGATTTACAGGGCGGTGAGCAGCAAACTATCGCACAAACCAACGTGATCGATTTTTTAAAAACTGTATTTGAGTAAGGAAAAACTATGGCTTATACCATTGAAGAAGAACAAGAACTGAACGAAATTAAAAACTGGTGGAAAGAAAACGGCAAAATGGTCATCGCCATTTTTGTTTTAGCTTTCGCGGGAGTATTCGGCTGGCGTTATTGGCAATCTCATCAAATTGTACAGAGCCAGCAACGTTCTCTCCAATATGAACAAATTGTGAAACAATTCCAAGAGGATAAAGGAAAAATTCAGGACATAGAACAGTTTGTACAAAACAATAGTAAAACTGCTTATGCTGTATTTACTTTATTAGATACCGCGGCTGTTTCTGTTCAAAATCAAGATTTTTCTCAGGCAGAAAACCTACTTAAGCAAGCTCTGCTAAATTCTGATGATGATATATTACAATCTCTTGTTTCATTACGTTTAGCGTTAGTTCAATTTCAGTTAAAAAAATTTAATGATGCGATGCAAACTTTAAATTCTATTAAAAGTAATAGTAGCTGGGACAGTTCAGTCTTATTATTAAAAGGCGATATTCAATTTGCACTTGGAGAAAAAGAGGAAGCCAAAACGACTTTTCAAGAGGGTTTAAAAAAGGCAGACTCTACAATGATCGAATCATTCCGAGTAAGATTAAATAATTATTAAGATATGATTTTTATTGATGTGTCTAAAATATATAGGTTAACTTATGGAAAGAAACAAAAACTGGGGTGATTTATTTATTAATTTCACTATCGCTTTGTATTTTTTGCTATTCCTTCTTTTCTCAAGAAGTTATAACCTTGCACCCACACTATTAATTATTAGTGCTATTGTATTTGTATTTTTAAAGAGAAAACAAATAGATTTTTTTACTGAGAAAGAACACAAAATATTAGTTCTAAGCTATCTAGTATATTTCGTAATAATATTACTTACTGTTATTTTACATCAAGATAAACTAAAAGATTTAGATAAACCTAGTAGAATCATACTCTATTTACCGATACTGCTTTTATTAATTCATTATAAATTAAGATTTAAGACATTATTATATAGCATTCCTATGTCAGCTATTTTAGCTGGATGTGTTGCCTGTTATCAGTGCTTTTACCTTGGAGATTGGGGAGCATTTAAGCATGTTCAATTAATTCAGGGTGGCGATATTTCTATGTCGTTGGGAATATTTTCAATTTGTATGATGTTATATAGCCTTAGTAAAGGTCATAAACTATTAGCCTTATTTTGTTTTCTAGGTAGTCTAATGGGAATATTTGGAAGTATTTTATCCACAGCTAGGGGAGGATGGATTGTATTACCTATTATTATCCCTTTTATCTTGATTATATATCGTAAATTTATACCTAAATATTTTATTCCCCTTATGTTAGGTGTATTTATTATTTCTGGTTATCTATTTAACTTAACAGATGGTGGACGCTTAAGAGATCGCATAATGACCACCCAAGACCAAATTACTAGATATTTCTATAAGAATGATTCGGATACTTCCCTTGGCTATCGCTTTGATATGTGGAAAGGTGCTTGGATCGCTATTAAAGAAAAACCTATTTTAGGATGGGGAAATGAAGGCTTAAAAAGTAAAAAAGAAAAGTTGGCTGAAAACGGAATTATCAGTAAACATTCTGCAGAATTCTATCATAACCATAATCAATTTATTGATGAAACCGCAAAACGCGGAATCATCGGATTAATTGGGTTATTAACCATTTTTCTTATTCCTCTAAGTTATTTTGGGAGCCGATTAATAAGACAAACTAACCTAGAAATACGATGTTTAGCTTTATGTGGAACGGTACATATTATTTCCACAATGTGCTATAATTTATCTCAAGGCTTCTTCGCACATAATTCAGGAAATACCTTTTATTTTCTTTCAGTTATTATTTTTTACGCAGCAATTAAAGTACAGGAGAAAAAGCATTCATAAATATGCTCTAAGGAAAACAAAATGAAATTTTCGATTATTATTCCGTTTTATCAAGCTGAACATCATATTTTGGTATCATTGACATCCTGCTTAAACCAAACATACCAGAATTTTGAAGCTATCTTTATAGATGATGGCTCAACGGATAATACTTCATCGATTATTGAAAGCTATATGGTATCTGAGCCGCGTATAAAATTATTCAAACATCCTAAGAATATGGGAACTTTTTGGGCTAGAAAAACGGGTATAGAAGCTGCTACCGGAGAATATATCCTTTTTTTAGATTCCGATGATGAGTTAACAGAAGATGCCTTAGCTTCTTTATTTTCTCACCCTAAATCAGATATTGTTATGTTTCAATATTTAAAAAAAAATTGCTTACAATCTCCAAAAATGATAGGGGGGGGGTAGAAGAAGCCTTACCTTATTTAACTTCTTCTCAAGAAATCACAGATTTCACCAATATTCAATCACATAATGCCCTCTTAACGGCTCTACTACAAAATCGAAATATCATAAATTGGTCCGCCGCTGGAAAACTGTACAATGCAACCTGTTTGAAAAACGCAATCAAAAAATTGGCTTTTATTAATCGTAAATTTATTCTTGCCGAAGATTTGCTTATTTATATGGCTATGTTAATGGAAACAAACAGTTTTTCATTTATAGATAACGTGTTTTATATTTATCATTTCAATCCTTTATCTAGCACTCACGAAGGTAATAGCATCAGCCTTAAAATTAAGCAACTTTCCCTTGCTCAAACCTATCTATTGACCTATCAAAAGCAATTCAAGAATGAAATTACCTCTCAAGATAATAGGCTTATCGAATACTTTCTAGAATGCTCTTTCGTGGAAATTTATACTTACCTTCAAACCACGATAAAAAACAAAGCTAAATTTATTTTCTATTTATCAAAATATTTTCTTTCAATAACTAACGATATGAAGAAACGATTCATTGTTTTTTCATACAAGAAATACAAACAAAAGAAATTAGTGTAATTTGTAAGAAATACCCTTTTTCCCCTTAGCAACACATTAAAATTATACTTAATTTTTGTTTAGTACAAAAATAAGATAGATACCCTATAAATAATACTTTAATGCAATGTAAAACAGTATTATGCTAATAATTAAATAGTTACATTTCTCTTTTACACTTTCAAAATTAGATCATTTTGTAATGAACGTAGTGAGAAATTTATTTTAAATAATAGAAAGTGCGGTGGAAATTTAATGCATTTTTTTGGATTTAATGATAATTTCTAGGCGATCGAGAATAAGGATAAATTAAGAATGAAAGCACAAAAGAAAACCATTGTCGTCAAGTTTGGAACAAGCACCCTCACGCAAGGCACAACGAAACTTCATCGTCCGCATATGATGGAAATTGTGCGACAAATCACCCAATTGCATCAAGCTGGTTTTCGCATAATTATTGTTACCTCTGGGGCAATGGCAGCGGGGAGAGATTATCTCAATCACCCAACCTTGCCCCCTACCATCGCCTCAAAACAACTGTTGGCAGCAGTGGGGCAAAGCCAACTGATTCAAACGTGGGAACAGCTTTTTTCCATTTATGATATTCATATTGGGCAAATTTTACTCAGTCGAGCCGATATTGAAGATCGCGAACGTTTCCTCAACGCCCGTGACACCCTTAACGCCTTGTTAGATAACGGTATCATTCCCGTGATTAATGAAAATGATGCAGTGGCGACGGCGGAAATCAAAGTGGGCGACAACGATAATCTATCCGCATTAGTGGCGATCTTAGCACAGGCAGAACAGCTTTATTTGCTGACGGATCAACAAGGCTTATTTGACAGCGATCCGAGAAAAAATCCCCACGCAAAATTGCTTTCAGTGGTAGAAAAAATCACCGATGACATTCGCAAAATCGCAGGCGGCAGCGGCACGACACTTGGCACAGGCGGAATGTCCACCAAAGTTATCGCCGCCGATGTTGCTACCCGTTCAGGAGTTGAAACCATCATTGCCCCAGGCAATCGAGAAAATGTGATTGTGGATTTAGCTTATGGCGAAAACATCGGCACAAAATTTAGGGTGCAAACCGACCGTCTTGAAAGCCGTAAACAATGGCTTTTCGCTGCCCCTTCCGCTGGCACAATTACCATTGACGAGGGGGCAACAAGTGCGGTGCTAATTCAACATAAATCTTTATTACCAGCTGGTATTTTAAATATCGAAGGGCGTTTTTCTCGCGGTGAAGTAGTTAAAATTCAACAGCCGAACGGAAAAATCATCGCCCTTGGTATTCCTCGCTATAACAGCGATGCCTTGCAGTTAATCAAAGGCAAAAAATCCCAAGATATTGAGCGAATTCTCGGTTATGAATATGGCTCAGTGGCGATTCATCGTGATGATATGGTGGTGCTGTGATTTTTAATTCTTAAATTATCATCAAGCTACTGATAGCTTATCCTTGCTTGTGTACAGTTATGTATGCAAAACCATTATTTATTCATATTCAGTCAGGGAAAATCTTTATAGGAAGTGTGCATTATCTAATTTTTATTGTGCAAAAACTCAATAATAAATTACATTGATGAACACTTCTTTTTTATGCATTGCAGTTAGATTATTAAAACGCATTTTTTATCGCTTCTAACTTACTACTTTATTGAACGTAGAATGTACAATGGATATTGATATATTAATTGCTAGAAAATAGCTTCAGAAGACATTGAACACTTACGCAAACGTTTTCGTTTTGCACGAAATTCTTTTATAATAGGCAAGTTTTTTATTCATCTAACTAATGGTAAAGTCTATGTTACAGATTTTTCGTGGCTCTCCAGCCCTCTCGCCTTTCCGTTTAAATCAACTTTCTCTTCGCTTCCAACAAGCTCAGCTTCCCGTTAAATCCTGTTATGCCGAATATGTGCATTTTGCTGAGCTAAGGGAAGCCCTTAATGCGTTGGAAGAACAAGAATTAACCCAATTATTGCATTACGGCCCAACCTTGGCTCAGCACGAGCCAAAAGGAGAATGCTTTATCGTGATTCCACGCGTTGGCACCATTTCTTCTTGGTCATCAAAAGCCACCGATATTGCACACAACTGCGGTTTAAATAAAGTGGTGCGTTTAGAGCGTGGGTTGGCGTTTTATTTTGAGTTAGAACGTGCGTTAAATGAGCAAGAACAGGCTCAACTCATTAGCCATATTTATGACCGAATGATGGAAACGGTGATCCGCACACCACAAGAAGCGGAAGTGCTATTCCAACAACAGCCGCCAAAAGCATTTACCCGAGTGGATATTTTAGCTGGCGGACGTAGCGCCTTGGAGCAAGCAAATGTGGAACTTGGCTTGGCATTGGCAGAAGATGAAATTGATTATTTAGTGGAAAATTTCACCGCACTTGGGCGAAATCCAACAGATGTAGAACTTTATATGTTCGCACAAGCCAATTCAGAGCATTGTCGCCACAAAATTTTTAATGCAGATTGGATCATTGACGGCGAAAAACAAGAAAAATCCCTGTTCAAAATGATCAAAAATACCTTTGAGAAAACCCCTGATTATGTCCTTTCCGCCTATAAAGACAACGCGGCAGTAATGGAAGGATCAAAAGTCGGGCGTTTTTTCCCTGATCAAGATGGACAATATCGCTATCACCAAGAAGACGCTCACATTTTAATGAAAGTGGAAACGCACAACCACCCAACTGCCATTTCGCCTTTCCCGGGGGCAGCCACAGGTTCAGGCGGTGAAATCCGTGATGAAGGGGCAACAGGGCGGGGGGCAAAACCGAAAGCAGGCTTGGTGGGCTTTTCGGTGTCCAACCTTATTATTCCTGATTTTGAACAACCTTGGGAAGTGCCGCTATCAAAACCTAACCGTATTGCCTCCGCTCTCGACATTATGCTTGAAGCTCCATTAGGCGGTGCGGCATTTAATAATGAATTTGGTCGCCCCGCGTTATTGGGCTATTTCCGCACTTACGAAGAAAAAGTGAACAGTTTCAATGGAGAAGAAGTGCGTGGCTATCACAAGCCTATTATGCTAGCGGGAGGAATTGGAAATATCCGTGCCGAACACGTGCAAAAAGGGGAAATTCCTGTGGGGGCGAAATTGATCGTGCTTGGCGGCCCTGCGATGAACATCGGTTTAGGCGGTGGGGCGGCTTCTTCGATGGCATCAGGCAAATCCAAAGAGGATCTTGATTTTGCCTCCGTGCAACGTGATAACCCTGAAATGGAACGCCGTTGCCAAGAAGTGATCGATCGCTGTTGGCAAATGGGCGATGACAACCCGATTTTATTTATCCACGACGTGGGCGCAGGTGGTTTGTCTAATGCAATGCCAGAGTTAGTTCACGACGGCGGACGTGGCGGACGCTTTGAACTGCGTGAAATTTTATGCGATGAGAAAGGAATGTCGCCATTAGAAATCTGGTGTAACGAATCACAAGAACGCTATGTGCTTGCGGTCGCCCCTGAAAAACTCGCTTTGTTTGAGCAACTTTGCCAGCGTGAACGTGCCCCTTTCGCGGTGATTGGGGAAGCCACAGAACAGCAACATCTCACCTTGCACGATGAACATTTTGCCAACGATCCTATCGATCTGCCAATGAATGTGCTATTAGGAAAAACGCCGAAAATGACCCGCAATGTGGCATCAGCACAAGTGAATAATCCTGCCTTAGATCAGTCTCAAATTCAGCTCAAAGAAGCGTTACACCGCGTATTACGCTTACCTGTGGTGGCAGAGAAAACTTTCCTGATTACCATTGGCGATCGCTCTGTAACGGGTATGGTGGCTCGCGATCAAATGGTCGGCCCGTGGCAAATCCCTGTAGCGGATTGTGCGGTTACCACTACCTCTTTAGACAGCTATCACGGCGAAGCAATGGCAATGGGCGAACGAGCGCCTGTGGCATTGTTAGATTTCGCAGCCTCTGCACGCTTAGCAGTTGCGGAAAGCCTAACCAATATTGCAGCCACAAATATTGGCGATATTAAACGTATCAAACTTTCTGCAAACTGGATGTCTGCCGCAGGACATAATGGCGAAGACGCGGGGCTATATGAAGCGGTCAAAGCCGTTGGCGAAGAACTTTGCCCGCAGTTAGGCTTAACCATTCCCGTGGGGAAAGATTCGATGTCGATGAAAACTACTTGGCAGGAAAATGGCGAACAAAAATCCGTTACTGCCCCACTTTCTTTGGTGATCAGTGCTTTTGCTCGAGTGGAAGATGTTCGCAAAACCGTAACCCCACAGCTTCGCACCGATAAAGGCAACAGCCGTTTATTATTGATCGATCTCGGCGAAGGAAAAAATCGCTTAGGTGCGACCGCACTTGCTCAGGTGTATAAACAGCTCGGCGACAAGCCCGCTGATGTGGTGAATGTGGCACACCTCAAAGGCTTCTTTGACGCAATGCAACAATTAGTCAATGAACAAAAATTGCTCGCCTACCACGACCGCTCCGATGGTGGTTTAATCATCACTCTTGCAGAAATGGCATTTGCGGGGCATTGCGGATTATCGGTGGACATCAGTGCCTTAGGCGATAACGATCCCGCCGTCCTCTTTAATGAAGAACTCGGTGCGGTGATCCAAGTGAAAGAAAGCGATCTCAACGTCGTTCGCCACATTTTTGAACAAAATGGCGTGCTACCGCTGTTGAAAGAACTCGGCACAGTAAACCAAGATGACCAATTTGAAATTACCCGTGGCACAAAAGTGTTATTAAAAGAAACTCGTTCTGAATTGCGTGGCATTTGGGCGGAATTGACCCACAAAATGCAGGCATTGCGTGATAATCCAGAATGTGCCGATCAAGAATTTGCTGCGAAGAAAAATCCGAATGATAAAGGCTTCTCCGTTTCCTTAACTTACGATCTAAACGAAGACATTGCCGCCCCTTATATTGCTACAGGTGTGCGTCCACGCATTGCCATTTTACGCGAGCAAGGGGTAAACAGCCATTATGAAATGGCAGCAGCGTTCGACCGTGCAGGCTTTGACGCTATTGATGTGCATATGAGTGATTTACAGCAACAACGCCATCATTTGCAAGATTTCCAAGCCCTTGTTGCTTGTGGTGGTTTCTCTTATGGCGATGTGTTAGGGGCTGGCGGTGGCTGGGCAAAATCGATCCTTTTTAACACCGCACTTCGTGATCAATTCGCTCGTTTCTTTGAACGTGAAAACACCCTTGCTTTAGGGGTATGTAATGGTTGCCAAATGTTAGCGAATTTGGCTGAAATTATCCCAGGAACAGAAGCTTGGCCACGTTTTGTGCGTAACCAATCAGAGCGTTTTGAAGCTCGCGCTGCAATGGTTCGCATCAATGATACAGCGTCTTTATGGTTTAACGGAATGGCAGGATCTCATATGCCAATTGCGGTTTCGCACGGTGAAGGACGTGTTGAGTTCAAAAACGATCAACAACTTACAATGTTGCGCGAGCAAAATCTGATTATCGCGCAATATATTGATAATGATCTCAAGCCAACCACTCAATACCCAGCCAACCCAAATGGCTCAGTGGACGGTATTACCGCACTCACTAACCGCAACGGACGTGTTGCCATTATGATGCCACACCCAGAGCGTGTTTACCGTGCAGTTTCTAACTCGTGGTATCCAGAAGACTGGACAGAAGACGGCGCGTGGATGCGATTATTCAGAAATGCGAGAGTGCCGTTGAAATAATAACGCTTAGAAAAGAGAAAGTGCGGTGATTTTTCACCGCATTTTTTCTGATCGAGAAAAAGATCATTTCTAAAATGCCAATTGTTTGGGATTTCGTGGGGATTTATAATTGGCGAAAATTTTCCCTAACATTTTGAGGTATAAATAATGAACATTGCACTGATTATCGGCAGTTTAAGCCAAAAATCCATTAACCGCAGTGTAGCCAATTATATCGTTTCACAGTTCCCTGCAGACGTGAAAGTAACCGAAGTCCGCATTGATGATTTGCCTCTTTATACACAGGATCGCGATCAGGTGGACGTACCAGAATATGATCGTGTGCGTGAGCAAATTAAAAACGCCGATGCGGTGCTAATTGTTAGCCCTGAGCATAACCGTGCAATGCCTGCCGCGACTAAGAATATCATTGATATTGCTTCTCGTCCTTATGGCCAAAATTTATGGCTGGGCAATAAAGTGGCGATTGTTACGGCTTCACCAGGGGCTTATGGTGGAATTAATTCTGGTTTGCAAATTCGCCAAAGCTTGCAAAGCATTGGTGCGAATGTACTGACAACCGCAGAAGTCTTTTTAAGCAAAGCCAATCAGGCATTGAATGAACAAGGTGAAGTGGCCGATGAACGCACTGCGGGTTTCTTAAGTAAGTTTGCACAAACTTTTATTCAATGGGCGAAAGCATAAAGCAACGAATTAAAGCATAAGGAGTGAAAATGAGCGTAGATAAATTAAATGCAATTACTAAAGATGTGGGAGGAATTCCTGTCGCGCGTCTGCTACCACAAGCGGGTAAACGCACCATTGGCGCGTGGTGTTTTCTTGATCACGCAGGACCATCAGAATTTACTGACGATAATGAAGGATTGCAAGTTGGGGCACATCCACATTGTAATTTGCAGACATTTACTTGGATGTTAGAAGGTGAAGTGTGGCACCAAGACAGCCTTGGTTATCGTCAATTAATTAAGCCAAAACAAGTAAATTTAATGACCGCTGGCACAGGCAATCAGCGTGGTATTAGCCATACAGAACAAACTCCAGAAGGCGTGCATCACCTTCACGCAGTACAGCTTTGGATTGCACTCCCAATGGATCAAGAGATTGAACCAAATTTTCAACATTATCCTGAATTACCTGAATGGCAAGAAAATGGCGTGAATTACATTTTAACCACAGGTAGCTATCAAGGTAGAACCGCACCAACTCAGCAATATAGTCCGTTAGTTGGCGTAGATATTCAATTTCAACAAGCACAAACGATCAACATAGAACAACAGCCAAACTTTGAATATGGCGTACTGGTACTGAAAGGTGAAGTAGAAATTGAAGGACTAGTTTACCAACAAGATCAACTGGTTAGCTTAACGGATTGCCAAGCTCACGAATTCAAAATTAAAGGTGAAGCAGGCAGCCATATTATGCTGCTAGGCGGAGAACCATTACCACATAAAACCTTAGTATGGTGGAATTTCGTGGCAGACAGCCAAGAGGAGTTGCGTCAAGCGGTGGCAGATTGGAACAATGGGCATTCTCGCTTTGGACATATTGATCTGGAAGGTACAAGGCTTCATCGCCTCGTTGCTCCAGAAATTCCTGCGAAATTAATTTAATCAAGCGTATTTATTTCACAATATAAGGCACCAATCATTAAAGGTTTAGCCTTGGAGCTAAACCTTGATAGTAAGATGAAATAAACCTATGATAGAACATCTAATACTAATTAAAAATAGTTAAATTTCGCTAAGCTTAACAGGTCGTTTCTCGTCTAAGGATTTCTTCGCTGCAATCGCAATAAGTACAGGTTGTAAGCCATCATTGCCATTCACTAAAGTTGGCTTATCATTTACGACTGCATCAACGAAGCACGCCATTTCATCAGCAAAAGATTGCATATAGCGTTCTAAGAAGAAATATTTTGGTTTTTCTGCAATAACGCCCGCTTCACAGGAATAAATTGCGGTAGAATCGGTATCATTACGGGTTTGTACCGCCCCTTTTGAACCAAAAACTTCAGCACGTTGATCATAACCATAAACGGCTTTACGGCTATTATCAATCACCCCAATCGCACCGTTTGCTAATTTTAGGGTAATCACAGCAGTGTCAATATCACCCGCCTCACCAATGGCAGGATCAACTAATACGCCACCCACCGCATAAACTTCGGTAACTTCACTGCCTGAAAGATAGCGGATCATATCAAAATCGTGAATGGTCATATCAAAGAACATTCCGCCTGAAACTTTCACATAGTCAATCGGCGGTGCGGCGGGATCTCTTGAGGTAACACGAATCAAATGTGGCTCACCAATATCACCCGCTACGACACGTTGTTTGATCGCTTTAAAATTATGATCAAAACGGCGGTTGAAGCCCACTTGGAATTTAACCCCTGCTTTTTCGACTTCGGCTAGCACAGTTTTAATTCGATCAACATTCGCATCAATCGGTTTTTCACAGAAAATATGCTTCCCAGCTTGTGCTGCCTCAATCGAAATTGAGGCGTGAGTATTGGTGGAAGAACAAACGAGTACAGCATCAATTTCAGGATCTTGCAGAATTTTTTGGTAATCATCATAGACATTGGGAATGCCCATTTCTTTTGCCCATTGCTCAAGTTCCTCTGTGACTCGAATATCAGAGATGGCTTTAATCTCCGCCCCTTTCACATATTTTGTGATACTTTCTGAATGCACTCGACCAATACGACCTGCACCAATAATGCCAACTTTAATCATTTTACACCCCCGCAACCTCTTTAATATATTGACGACCTTTCACGGCATATTCAAACGGATTGGCAATCGCAGGATCTTGTTCTGCCTCAACAACCATCCAACCTTGGTAATTATGCTTATCTAAAATCTCAAAAATCGGCTTGAAATCAATCACCCCATCACCCGGAACGGTAAACGTGCCTTTTTTCACGCCTTCTAAAAAACTCAAATTTTTTGACCGCACTTCTTCCACCACCTCATCTCGCACATCTTTTAAATGAACGTGAATAATGCGATCGATGTATTTTTCTAGCACCGCAAGCATTGCCTGTTGCGACCCTTCGGAATAATACAAATGTCCAGAATCAAACAGCAAATAAACATCATCATTCACCACTTGCATATAACGATCGATTTCTTCTGGCGTTTGAATACCTGTTCCCATATGGTGATGTAAACACACCCGCATACCTTTTTCGGCGGCTAAGTTTGCTAATTCATTATAGCCTTCGGCTAATAATTGCCATTCTTCATCAGTGAAAACGGTTTTTTCCTTAAAGATGGCTTTCGGCTGCCCTTGAATGCTTCGGCTTTGCTCTGAACAACCAATCACTTTTGCCCCCATTGCGTGCAAAAAGTCCCGATGTTTAATGAAATCTTGCAAGGTTTGCTCTTTTTTGCCATCAACAAAAAAGGTACTAAACCACGCATTACAGATTTCAATGCCACGAACGCTGAGTTTATGTTTTAACAATGCCACATCACGAGGATACTTATTGCCAACCTCACAGCCCGTATAGCCGGCTAATGCCATCTCACTCACGCATTGCTCAAACGTATTCTCAGCCCCTAATTCAGGAAGATCATCATTGGTCCAACCGATAGGGGCAATCCCTAATTTTACATTTTCAGTTTTCATCATTTTTTCCTCATTAAGCAATGAATAATCAATAACGTCTCGCTTCATCAATGTGTTTTACCGCATTTTCATAGGCTTGCTGCACCCGTTCTTTTTCTGAAACCTCAGCCACTCCAACGTGCCACCAACTACCGTAAGAATGCACCATTGTTTTTGGCAACACTTTTACATCAATTAAGGTTGAAACAGATTGCTTTTTGGCATCCTCTAACGCCGCAATGAGTTCGTCTTCGTTGGTAACTCGATAGGTTTTACAGCCATAAGATGCCGCATTCATCGCAAAATCAACGGGAACAAAATCCCCATTAAGCTGCTGCGTTTCCGCATTTCTAAAACGAAATTCCGTAGCAAAACTGTCCATACCATGTCCAATTTGAAGATTATTAATACAACCGTTGGTCATATTATCAAACAGCACTACATTAATTTTTTTGCGTTCTTGGATTGAGGTAACTAGCTCTGAATGCAACATCATATAAGAGCCATCCCCTAACAGTGCATAAACTTCCCGCTCTGGCTGGGCGAGTTTCACCCCAAGTGCGGCATTCACTTCATAGCCCATACAAGAATAGCCGTATTCTAGGTGATAAGTATTTTCTCCTTTAGATTGCCATACTCGCTGTAAATCCCCCGGCAAGCTGCCTGCAGCACCCACAATCACATCATTTTCACCAAGCTGTTCGTTCAAAATGCCAAGCACTCGGCTTTGGGTTAAGCGTGAATGGGTTAGCTGGATAAATTCATTGAAAACCGCTTCACGATTTAAGCGGTCGTCCACTTCGGGAACGAAATCCTTTTCCGTATAAGAAAGGTGATAAAGACGCTCCCGCTCTGCTTCAAACTGTTGTTTTACCTGTGTAATTTGTTCTCCCCACGCAGTTTGATAATGGGTCGAAGATAAAAGTGCGGTCAGATTTTCTAAGGTTTTTTTCGCGTCGGCGGTAATTTGTACGCCATCTAATTTATAGGCATCAAAACGCGAAACATTAATATTGAGATAGTTCACCTCTGGGTGCTGAAAAATCCATTTCGAGGAGGTGGTGAAATCCGTATATCTTGTGCCAATGCCGATAATTAGGTCAGCTTCTTTGGCGAGTAAATTGGCACTCAAACAGCCCGTTTCACCCACGCCACCCACATTCAAATAATGAGAAGAAAGCACCGCACTTTTTCCTGCCTGCGTTTCCGCAAACGGAATATGATAACGTTCCGCAAAGGCTTTGAGTTGCTCTGCTGCTTCTGAATAACGCACGCCGCCGCCACAAATAATTAACGGTTTTTTCTTGGATTGAATTAAGGCTAACGCATCTTGTAACATTGCTTCAGTAGGCAAAGTACGTTCAATACGATGAATGCGTTTCTGTAAAAAATATTCAGGAAAATCATAGGCTTCAGCCTGCACATCTTGCGGTAAAGCCAACGTTACTGCTCCCGTTTCCGCAGGATCAGTCAGCACTCGCATTGCATTAATACAAGCGGTCATTAATTGTTCTGGGCGGTTAATGCGATCCCAATATTTACTCACCGCACGGAAAGCATCATTGGTGCTAATACTGAGATCATAAGGTTGTTCAATTTGTTGCAATACGGGATCAGGCTGACGCGTTGCAAATACATCACCGGGCAGTAATAGCAAAGGAATGCGATTTGCCGTTGCGGTTGCCGCAGCTGTAATCATATTAGCCGCCCCGGGACCGACAGAAGAGGTGCAAGCATAAATCTGTTTTCGTAATTTTTGTTTCGCAAAACCAATCGCAACGTGAGCCATACCTTGCTCATTCCGCCCTTGACGGACGATTAATTCTCCCGCATCTTGCTCAAGAGCTTGACCAAGCCCTAATACATTGCCGTGTCCAAAGATACCGAAGATCCCTTCAATAAACTTCGTAACCTTGCCATCAAATTCTACATATTGATTATCTAGAAATTTTACTAAGGCTTGTGCAACTGTTAGTCTAATTGTCTTCATCTTTCTCTCCTCGTTACCTTAACGCATTGTTTGATGCTATATAATCACATCTTTATTTCAAATAAAATAAAAATGAAAAATAAATTTCATTTTTGTGGCAGAGATCAAATTTTGAAAATATTCTGAGGTAGGAAAGTTAGATATATTATGTAATAAGCAACGACAATGTTCCCACTTTATTACAGACCTAAAATAAAATCGTACATGTATTTGCACAAAGCTATTCTTTAGGCGCAGAAAAACCGTGGCTAGCTTTTTAAGCTATAACAACAGCTCAAAAATATATCTCTTACTTGATTACAAATGCTTCTTATTGTACGATAAGTAGCCGAACTGATGTTCATCCAAAAGTATCTGATATTTAGTTTTTATTTAAGCATTCTTATGTTATTGAGGTATCAAATGAAAAAATTGCTAGTTACATCTTTGGTTGTCCCTGTTTTACTTACTGGTTGTGCAGTAGATGCGGATTCTCTCGGTGCAGATGTGTACGACACAACTCAGCTAAATAGTCGTCAAGAAGCAAAAACCGTCAAAATTATCGCAGTTCTTCCAGCAAAAGTTGCAGTAGACAACAGTAAGAATAAAGAAATTGCAAAAACCGCTGGCTCTCTTTTAGGTGCTGTAGCTGGGGCTGTTGTCGGTTATCAATACAATACAGCTGGTGCGATTGGTGGTGGTGTCGCTGGAGCTACTTTAGGTGGTGTCGCTGGAGCTATGGTAAAAGATAAAGTCGTCATTGAAGGGGTAAGCTTAACCTATAAACAAGGGACAAAAATTTATACCTCAACTCAAGCTGGTAAAAAATGCCAATTTAAGCCGGGTATTGCACTATTAATTACAACTAAGGCTAATGAAACTCGCATTCAACCAAATGCTGAATGTCCAGTGAAAAAATAGGGAGCTATACAAATGAAAAAATCTATATTAATTTGTAGCGTACTGAGTGTTGGTCTTTTAACGACGAATTTTGTGCAAGCTGATTTAAGCAGTGAATTAGCTAGCGTTGCGGCAGCAGAAGCCGAAGGGAAACGTGCTGAAGCTGCAGCAGCGAAAAAAGCTCGAGAGCGAGCAGCAGCAAAAGCAGCAGAAGTTGCTCGTCAAAAAGAACGGGCATATCAAGAGTATCTTAAGGATAAACAGAGAGAGCAGGCGTATGAAGATGAAAACCGTAAGTTAGATTTAGAAGAACGCCGTTTAGCCCTTAAACGTCAGCAAAAACGCGTTGAACGTGAAGATGATTTCATTGAACAAGAATTAAAACGTGAAGCCGCAAGAACAGATGTTATTCAATCTGAAGCTGATGCTAATCGCAGTATTTCTAGAGGAGCCGAATCATTAATGAATAAAGAAGGTGAAGCTAGAGTAAAAAAAGAATCAGGTTGGTTTAAATAAACTTTAGTTTATTTTTCTGATCATATGATTGAAATCCTAATAAGGGGCTGTGTAGTACTCTTGAGCTATATTAATCCCTTGTAAGAAAATTGAAATGCTGTAGGGTGGTATTAGTTTAATCCAATACTGCCCTAATTTCATTTAACATTTAAATTTTAAGCAAGGGTTATTAATAATCACCTTATGGTAAATATGTTCCTATAATAATATACCTACCTTATTCAAATTATATTTTCGCAAATAACTCTCTTCGATAAAAATAATGCAACTTTTTTAATTTAAAATACGGGTATTCCTCTTGGTGTTTTTATCTAAAATCGTTACACTATAATTTTAAGTTAATAAAGGAACCATAAATTTATGGCATTACGCGAAATATTAATTTACCCTGATGATCGTCTAAAAATTGTAGCCCAACCAGTAAATACATTTGATCAAGAATTACACCAGCTCATCGATGATATGTTTGAAACGATGTATAAAGAGCAAGGAATTGGGCTTGCTGCAACCCAAGTGAATGTACACCGCCGTGTAATTGTTATTGATATTGAAGGAACAAAAGAAAACCAAATTGTACTGATTAATCCTAAGATCATTGAAAGTTCAGGGGAGACTGGAATTGAAGAAGGGTGTCTATCACTTCCGAGTCTTCGTGGATTTGTTCCTCGAAAAGAAAAACTACGCGTAGAGGCTCTAGATAAAAATGGAAAAGCCTTTATTCTTGATGCTGATGATCTGCTTGCTATTTGTATTCAACACGAAATTGACCATTTAAATGGTATTGTTTTTGCTGACTATCTTTCTCCGCTAAAACGTCAAAGAATGAAAGATAAATTGATTAAATTAAAAAAACAACTCGGCAAATAATTCTCCCTTACAGCCCCTTTCAAGGGGCTATATTACAATGGACTACGATAAAACCTTGAAGTTATCACTTTTTCTCAATGTATGGAGTCTTAACTCATCTCCCTACATATTTTCAATAAAATAAGATAAATAGACTTTCTATGTTTTTATAGCAACTTGTAATTTCAAAATCTTATTTCTCGATCTGAGAGAGCCATATTATGCTTTATTTAAACTTAAACAACGATAATTGCCTTTACAAAGTTTAAATTTAACGTTTTTTCTTTAATTTCTTCCAAATTTTATCTTCCTGCCCTCGCCATAAACGCTGGATATTGTCGTGGTGACGGTAAACGAGCAGACAGCAAACCAAAGCAACGGGGAAAGTAAATTCAGGTTTGTACCACCAGACGTAAAAAGGAATAGTAATTGCGGCGATAACTGCACTTAAAGATGAATAGCCAGTGAGCAAAAATACCGCAAGCCAAGTGCCGAGCATCCAAGCATCTACTCCCCAGCCAATGGGGGCAATTGCACCGAAAGCAGTGGCGACCCCTTTTCCTCCTTTAAATTTAAAGAAAATGGGGAAGATATGCCCTAGACACGCACCTAATGCCACCATTCCAAGTTCAAATTGGGTTAAGCCGAGGTAATATCCCGCCCACACGGGAAGCATTCCTTTTAACACATCGAAAATCAGCACGGCTAACGCTGCCCAACGCCCGCCAATACGCAATACATTGGTTGCACCGGGGTTATGTGAACCCGCATTGCGGGGATCAGGCAAGCCCGCGAGGCGACAAATTAAAATGGCACTGGAAATAGAACCGAGTAAATATGCAAAGAGCATATAAAAAAGGGCGAAAAGGCTCATTTTTACCTACCTGACTGATCAAATGAAAAATTTGTTCGTCTATTGTACATAAACTTGATAGCATAAGCCTAATAGAATTTGACACCAAGAAGGATTTTATGAAGGATCGCATTTTTATTGAAGAACTGGTCGTTTTCGCTCAAATCGGCGTGTATGATTGGGAGCAACAAATCAAACAAAAATTGATTTTTGATGTGGAAATGGCGTGGGATTGTCGTCAAGCCGCCCAAACCGATGATGTCGCCTACTGCCTCAATTATGCGGAAGTGAGCGAATTTATTATCCATTATGTGCAATCTAAACCCTTTTACCTCATTGAACGCGTGGCGTATGAAGTCGCTGAACAACTTGAACAAAAATATGGGCTAAGCTGGCTCAAAATCAAATTAAGCAAGCCCAAAGCCGTAGCACAAGCGCGCAATGTAGGGATTATTGTAGAACGTGGCACAAGATGAACAAACAGCATTATGGCTATTTTTGCCTGATTTTAGCCACCTTATTTTGGGGTGGCAATTATATTTTCGGCAAAATGCTCAGCCGTGAGGTTGATCCCATTGTGCTGACCTATTTACGCTGGTTTCCCGCCGCACTTATTTTGCTGGTTTTATTTGCCAAACGCACGCTCCCTTTCCTCCCCATCATCAAAAAAACCTGGAAAATTTTGACCGCACTTTCTTTACTCGGCATCGTCATCTTTCCGCTGTTTCTTTATCAAGGTTTGCAAAGCACCACTGCCCTGAATGCGAGCATTTATCTTGCGGTTGTGCCGATTGCGGTGTTATTGCTTAATCGCCTTGTTTTCGGGGATAAAATCCACCCTTTAATGCTCGCAGGCGCAGTGGTAAGTTTCTTTGGTGTATTATGTTTATTAAGCCAAGGCGATCCGCAAACCTTACTACAGTTTAATGTGAATAAAGGGGATTTATGGGCGATTGGTTCGGCATTGAGCTGGGCGGTGTATTGCTGCATTATCCGCCTACGCCCAACAGATTTACCCAACGCAGTGATGCTCACCTTGCTTGTTGCTATTGCGATGTTGTGCTTTAGCCCAGTTTTTCTTTGGAAAGCCTTAACCGCCAGCGAGCCGATTATGAGCCAAATCTCTACGAGCCATTGGGCAATGATTGGCTATTTGGTTATCGGGCCGTCAATTTTATCTTACGCCTTTTGGAATTACGGTATAAGCCTTGTGGGCGGATCGAAAGGGGCAGTGTTTACCAATGTAACGCCGTTATTTGCCGCCCTACTCGGGATCAGCGTTTTAGGTGAAACCCTCTATCCATATCATCTCATCAGCGGTGTATTGATTATCTTGGGTTTGATGATGTGTAATCAACGAAACTAAAAATACTATAACTTAAATGTTTTCAACCGCTCTTAAAAATCGCTGCTCTAGATAAAAAGTTGAAGTTATGACAGAATACAACCCATTGAGTTTTAGAATTGAAATGATCAATTTTGATGATAGCACAAATGCAATTCCCAAATTAAAATCTTTAAAACTAGTATTTCTATCTCAAGACCTATAATTATATGAAAAAACTTCTCGTTCTCCACACTGGTGGTACTATTTCAATGCATACCGATAGTAATGGTAAAGTAGCACCAAGTACAGCCAATCCAATGATAAAAGTTTCCTTTGATTTACAAGATATTATGGTGCAATCTGTTGATTTTTTTAACTTACCTAGTCCTCATATGACGGTTGATAATATGTTTACTTTGGGACAAAAAATTAATCAAGATGGCAGAAACTATGATGGTATTGTAATTACTCATGGGACGGATACACTAGAAGAAACCGCATATTTTTTAGATACAATACAGTTACCTCAGATACCTATTGTTCTTACAGGTGCAATGCGTTCAACCAATGAATTAGGCAGTGATGGTATCTATAATTATCTTTCTGCTTTACGCGTAGCTAGCCACGAGAAAAGTGCTGATAAAGGTATTTTAGTAGTTATGAATGATGAAATTCATGCAGCTAAATACGTTACTAAAACTCATACTACCAACGTTTCCACTTTTCAGACGCCTACTCATGGCCCCTTAGGGATTATTATGAAAAAAGATATTCTCTTTTTTAAAGCAGCTGAACCCCGTCAGCGTTTTATGCTAGATTCGCTAAAAAAAGTGAATGGCAATGTACCCATCATTAAGATTTATGCTGGAATGGATAACTGGTTATTTGAACAATTAGATTTACAACAATTAGACGGAGTGATCATTGAAGCCTTAGGTGCGGGTAATATGCCCCCTAAAGCGATGCAAGGGTTATCGCGTTTAATTAAACAGAATATTCCTATTGCATTAGTTTCACGTTGTTTTAACGGTATTGCAGAACCAGTCTATGGTTACGAAGGTGGAGGGCTAAATTTACAAGAGCAAGGCGTAATGTTCGTGAAAGAGTTGAATGCGCCCAAAGCTCGCCTAAAATTACTGATTGCACTGAATGCAGGTCTGCAAGGTGAGGATCTTAAAACTTATATGGAAGGATAATAACCGTACAATCCACATAACACTTTTTATGAAACCCGATCATAATAGTCCTATATAAATACAATATTATAGAGATAATACAGTAATAATCGTTCTCTACTGTATTATCTAGCTCTTTACTTGTGCCGATGTTAGTTAAAGTTACAAAAATAGGGTGCTTCCCCAAACGATTCCTACAATAATTAATGCGACAAACACTGCTGCTGACCCCAGATCTTTCGCTCGACCTGAAAGTTCGTGGTATTCTTTACCAACGCGATCTACTACTGCCTCAACAGCACTATTGAGTAATTCCACCACTAGCACCAACAATACGGAACCAATCATCAGGATTAATTCTATTTTGTTATTTGCTAAGAAAAATGCGAGGGGAATCAAAATACAGGATAACGCCACTTCATGACGAAATGCTGCCTCATTTTTGAATGCACTTTTTAGCCCTTTTAATGAATAACCTGTGGATTTAATTAAATGGGTCAAGCCCGTTGTTTTTTCCAATTTTCTTTCCTTATTAACTGATTGAATGTTATAACTCAATTTTTTGCTTTAATCGCAACAAAATTACACAAAAAACCACCGCACTTATTTTTTCTTATAAACGTTTTGCTTCGATCACATCATCTAATTTTGCTAAACGAGCCAAGATTTTACTCAGCATTTGCACATTATTTAACTCAATATCCATATCCATTGTGGCAATTTGCTTTTTTATATCCGTACGGCTAGAAACACCTAGCACACTAATTTTTTCATTAGCTAACACGGTAGTAATATCGCGTAACAAACCATGACGATCGCTGGCAATAATGCGAATACCAATGCGGAAACCATTAGCATAACTTTCACCCCAAATCGATTCCACGACCCGTTCAGGATGACTATTTTGCAATTCTAGAAATTGTTCGCAATCACTGCGGTGAATAGAGATCCCTCGTCCCATCGTAATGTATCCCACAATATCATCACCAGGAATCGGCTGACAGCAACGAGCAATGTGGTGCATCAGGTTGCCCACCCCTTCCACGATCACATAATCTTTGGATTCATTTTTATGCTGAGAATTTACCGCACTTTTCTGTGCAACGTGGCGTAGAATTTGTTCATCCGTTTCCTGTGGCGAGGTTTTTATTAACTTACTTTGTAGGAAGTTAATAAGCTGATTGACACGAATATCTCCACCGCCAATCCCCACATAGAGATCCTCTACATTTTTCAGATTATAACGAGGTAAAGCATATTGTTCCACCTGCTTGAGTGTAATGCCTAAACGGGCAATTTCATTTTCTAATAACTCTTTACCCGCTGGGATATTTTTATCTCGGTCTAATTTTTTAAACCAAGCTGCAATTTTTGCTCTGGCTTTGCTGGTGTTAGTGAAGCCTAAATTCGGATTAAGCCAATCTCGGCTTGGGTTCGGTGTTTTTTGCGTAATAATTTCAATTTGATCACCCATTTGTAGTTGATAGGTGAAAGGGACAATCCGCCCGCCTACTTTTGCCCCAATACAACGATGCCCGATCTCACTATGAATCGCATAAGCAAAATCCAGCGGTGTTGAGCCTGTCGGTAGATCGATCACTTCCCCTTTCGGTGTAAACACATAAACGCGATCATCAAACACTTGGCTACGCAATTCGGCAATCACTTCGCCAGAATCCGTAATATCATCTTGCCATGCTAATAATTTACGTAACCACGCAATTTTATCTTCATAGGCTGAACGCCCTGTTACCCCTTCTTTATATTTCCAATGTGCTGCCACCCCTAGTTCCGCATCATCGTGCATTTGTTGGGTACGGATTTGCACTTCAATAGGCTTTCCCCCTTTGCCCAAAACGACGGTATGAATGGATTGATAACCATTGGGTTTCGGGTTTGCGACATAATCATCAAATTCTTTCGGTAAATGCTTAAAATGCGTATGCACAATTCCTAAGGCGGAATAGCAATCTTGCAATTTTTGCACAATCACACGTACTGCTCGTACATCATATAAATCACTAAATTCTAAATGCTTTTTCTGCATTTTCCGCCAGATGCTATAAATATGCTTAGGGCGACCATAAACTTCTACCTGTTTAATGCTTTCTTGCAAATATTGGGTTAATTCCGCGACAAAATCAGCAATATATTGTTCCCGATCTAAACGACGCTCTTTCAATAATTTAGCAATCATACGGTATTGTTCAGGATGTAAATAGCGAAAACAATAGTCTTCCAACTCCCATTTAAGTTGCCCGATACCTAAACGATTTGCCAATGGTGCGTAAATATTAGAACATTCTTTTGCCGCAAGCACTTTCTCTTCTTCGGAACAGCAATTCTCTGCATCTCGTAAAAAAGCGATACGTTCTGCCAATTTAATGATAACGCAACGGAAATCATCAACCATCGCCAATAACATTCGACGAACATTATCCACTTGTAAGGCATTTGCGGAATGGCTTGCATTGAGTTGGCGAATGTTATCCATTTCCATTACGCCTTTCACCAATTTACTAATCTCTGTGCCGAAATCCTCACTGATTTGTTCCAATGCAACAATATTATGGCTTACCACAGGGTAAATCATTGCGGTAATCAGACTTTCACTATCCATATTCAAACTATGCAAAATTTCTGCCATCTCTACGCCAGAGGATAATGAACAATGCCACTGTGAATTTTCAGCCAAATTTTGGTTCTGTTGGATTTTCTCTTGCGAATAATGCCAAGTTTGGACTAATTTTTGTGCTAAATCTGGAGACAATTTCAGACTTTCACTCCATTGTTCAATCACAAAATCTTTTGGGTTAAGTAGATGAGAACCTCGAACAGCAACCATAACGCCTTCCTATTTATTTCCGTTCAAATAGACTAATGCTCTCTAAATGCCCTGTATTAGGGAACATATCGATCATCGCCACTTTTGTTAATTGATAGCCTGTTTGTAATAGCATTTGAGCATCTCTCACCAAAGTAGCGGGATTGCAAGACACATACAATATTTTTTCTGCTTTTAATTCGCACAAAAATGGGATAGCAAACGCCGCTCCAGTGCGTGGAGGATCGAGCAAAACTTTATTAAAAGGGTACGCCGCCCACGGCTGATCAACGAAAGATTGTGCCAAATCACCCTGATAAAATTCGACATTTTCACAGCCATTTCGTTCCGCATTTTGTGTTGCTTTCTTCACCATTTCTGCCACGCCTTCCACACCGACAACTTGTTTCGCGGAAGAACTCATTGGCAAAGTAAAATTTCCCATTCCACAAAATAAATCCAACACCCGATCTTGCTTAGTCAATGTGAGCCAATCCAGTGCGGTGTCAATCATTGCTTGATTTAATCGCGGATTAATCTGAATAAAATCGCGAATGTCAAAATGCAATCTTAATCCGTTCTTCAAGTCATAATAAGGGCTTTCACCATAAAGTTGATAAATACGTTCATCATCTTGCACAAAGAGTATGAGATTTTCTTGTTTTGCAAAATGGCATAACAAAGTGCGGTCTTTTTCTGCCAGATTTTTTTGATAACGCAACAATAACGCGATCCCATTGCTAGCACGCACCAATTCGATATGCCCTAAATTTTTCGGGTTAGACCAGTTTTGCAAAAGTGCGGTTATTTTTGGCAACAAATCATTCAATGGCTTTTCTATCACTAGGCAAGATTGCACTGGCTCAATAAGTTGCGAATTTTTTTGCCGAAAGCCTATAAGCAAGCCTTTCTTTTTATCCCAGTGAATACTCAAACGCAAACGACGGCGATAATGCCATTGTTCTCCAACAATTCGGGGCATTAACGCAATGGGATCAGCTTGCAATTTACTTAATCGCTGAAATAACGCTCGTTCTTTGGTATCACGTTGCATATCCAACGGAATATGCTGAGTTTGGCACCCCCCACATTTTTCATAATAAATACAGGCTGGGTTCTCTCGTTTTGGGCTAGCCTTCAACCATTCTTTTACGATCGCTTTGCCATACTGACGCTTTTCTTCCAACACCTGCACTTGAACCTGTTCACCAGGCAAAGCATTTTCAATAAACCACGTTTTGCCTTGAATTTTCGCCACACCTAGCCCTTGATAATCCAAATCTTGCACTTGAGCGGTAAAAGTGCGGTGCTTTTTTTCCACTTTTTTAGGGGTATAAAGTAATGCCATAGGTTATTTCTGATACAAAATATGTTGAGTGAATAATTCTCGGCTTTTCAATGGTTTACTGCCTAAATAAGGCTTCAAGGCTATACGAATAAATCGCTTAGCCGCTTGCAATACAGCCTGATCGCGAAATTCTCGCCGCTCAAACGCCAACAGTTCTCTGCCATAAAAAGTGAGATTATCCTTAATTAAAGAAGCAATAAAACCTTTTTCTTCACGGTAACGATAGGTCATATTTTCATCAACTGGCTCACCAGAACCCGCACAGTGACAAAAATCAATGCCATAGCCCATTGCGGTAAGTAATTGAAATTCAAAAGTGCGTAAGCTAGGTTCAACAGCCTCTGACACACTTGCCAACCCCATAAGACATTTTAAATAATCTTGGAAAATATCCGGGTAAGGCGTTTCCTGTGCTAATAACCGCATTAATAACTCATTCACATAGAAACCGCTATAGAGTGCGACAGGCGGCATTGGCAAAGTAAGCGACGCCGCCTCAGCTTTGGTGAGGGTTTTCAGTTCCCCTCGTCCTGCCCAACGCAACAGCAACGGCGTAAACGGCTGCAAAATACTTTTCCACGCAGAACGTTTTGTTCTCGCCCCTTTGGCAAGCACCGTTAAACGCCCCGTATCTTCCGTAAACAAATCCACCAATAAGCTTGTTTCGCTATATGCTCTGCGATGCAAAACAAAACCACGTTGCCAGTTTTCGATAAATATACCCTTAGTTTAAACGCTATCTCAAAACAGCACTATTTTAACAGATTTTTTATATTCTTATAATAAGATGGCATTAAGTACACCACCCCACCACTTATTTTTAATGCTTTTTTCTTGAACTTATTAAAAAAATAAGTATGATCCGCCCCTTTATTCAAAGTAAGAATATATTTCTAACTTCATCATTAATTTGGGTTCCCTTACCCCAAATTTTAATAAAATAAAAAGGTACAACAATGAAAACTCTCGCACCAAGCTTTAACGCTCAACAAAAACAATATGCTCTTATTTTACTGAGTCTATTTCATATTTTGATTATTGCTTCTAGTAATTATTTAGTACAGCTTCCTTTCGAAATACGGCTTCCTCTCCATCTTATTGGCAGTCAAGATTTTTCTTTCCATAGCACTTGGGGAACCCTAACTTTCCCATTTATTTTCTTGGCAACAGATCTTACAGTGAGAATTTTTGGTGCAAAAGAAGCACGTTTGATTATCTTTGTTGTGATGTTTCCTGCACTGATTATTAGTTACCTAATTTCCACTCTGTTTTCTGATAGTCAATATCAAGGGTTTGCTACATTACTGAATTTCAATGTTTTTGTTTTCCGTATCGCAATTGCCAGCTTCTTAGCTTATACCTTTGGACAATTACTTGATGTATTAGTATTCAACCGATTGCGTCAATTAAAAATATGGTGGATAGCACCGAGTAGTTCAATGATCTTAGGCTCAATGGCAGATACCTATATTTTCTTCGCTGTGGCGTTCTATGCAAGTAGCGATCCGTTTATGGCAAAACATTGGTTAGAGATTGGCTTAGTAGATTACTTATTCAAACTATGCATTGGAATGATATTCTTTGTGCCTACATACGGTGTAATTCTCAATATGATTCTACAGAGATTACAACAGCTGAAAAGAGCATAAAATATGAAATTGCCTAAATTTCACTCAATTCACCTTGATTAACGCTGAACGTGCGGTGATTTTGCGGTTGCATTTCTTGGAGTTGATTGTGGGTGATGGCACTGACAAAGACTTGCGAGCCACTTTGTTGTAAGCGTTCGGCGAGTAATGCACGTTTGGTTTTGTCTAATTCGGAGGCGAAATCATCGATTAAAAA
This sequence comes from Avibacterium paragallinarum, assembly GCF_011765605.1. Taxonomy (NCBI): domain Bacteria; kingdom Pseudomonadati; phylum Pseudomonadota; class Gammaproteobacteria; order Pasteurellales; family Pasteurellaceae; genus Avibacterium; species Avibacterium paragallinarum. The sequence continues at coordinate 4,362 of NZ_CP050316.1, read as the reverse complement.
AATGCAGTGGCGGTTTTTTTGTTGCATTAAATGCTCCCCTTGTGCCAAGCGTAAGGCACACATTAGCAGTTTTAATTGCCCACGTGAAAGCACGTCTTCCACAGGTAACCCATTGGCTTTAAAGCGAAAATCGGCTTTTTGTGGTCCTGATACCGTATAGCCAATGGTACGATCTCGCTCGAAATTTTGGCGTAATAATTCGCCATAATCGCTATTTTTGTCCCAGCCTTGATGAAAGCTGACGCTGATTTCTAATTCAGGCAAGAAAAGCTGGCAGGTGCGTTCGATTTCGGGGCGGAGGGCTTCGGCATATTCAGCACGCCATTGGCTCACTTGTTCGGCGAGATGAATCAGTTCTTTGTCCCAAATGTAAATCTGTTCATAGTGGTAGGCTTGCGAAAGGGCAGCATTACGCTGTTTAAGCAGGCGGTTGAGCTGGCTCCAAACAGGGTGAAAATGGCTATGATGATGAAATAATCCCCAATCTAAAAAAGCTCGGCGATAGCTTGGCCCGCCATTGAGCAAAGTCAGCCCCTCTGGGGTGATGATTTGCATCGGCAATAAATGAGCGAGATCGGCGATTTTCTTCGCTTCTTCGCCGTTGATCTTTACTTGAGTGTTGCCTTGACGGTGTTTTTGTAGCCCAACCGACCATTGATGTTGTTGCTCTTGGATTCGCCCATACAGGGTAAAATGAGGCTGTTCATAAGAAATGATGCGATTTGCCACCGCACTTTTAAAAGAGCGTCCGTGTGCGAGATAAAAAATGGCTTCCAGCAGGCTAGTTTTGCCGCTGCCGTTATTGCCGACCAAAAAGTTAAAGCCGTGGTCAAACTCTAGATCCACGGCGGTTAAATTACGAAAATTTTCGACCAGTAAACGGGAAATTGCCATAAGGTTATAGACGCATTGGCATAATGACGTATTCCGCTGTGTTGTCGTCCACGTCTTCAATTAAGCAACTTGAGGTGGCATCGGTGAGGCGAACACGCACTTGTTTGCACTTCAACGCGTTCAGCACGTCAAGCAAGTAACTGACATTAAAGCCCACTTCCATTGCTTCGCCGTTGTAATCCACATCAATAATTTCTTCGGCAACCTCTTGTTCCGTGTTGGTCGCGGTGATAGTGAGCTGATTTTCTGCCAGTTGTAAACGCACCGTACGCACTTTGTCATTGGATAAAATCGCCGCTCGGGCAAAGGCTTGCTTGAGGGTATCCCAGTTGCCCGTCATAATCCGTTGGGCATTGCGAGGGAGAACACGGCGGTAATCAGGAAAACGCCCGTCAATCAGCTTCGAGGTGAAGATAATATTGCCAAGATCAATGCGGAGATTATTCGTTCCGATTTGCACTTTGGCAGGCAGATCGCTGCTTTCGAGTAATCGCACTAACTCAAGCACCCCTTTGCGCGGTACGATAACTGAATGAGTTTGCAATTCTTGTTCAAGGGGAATGGTGCAAACCGCTAGGCGGTGTCCGTCTGTAGCAACCGTGCGGAGCAAATTGCCTTCCGTTTCAAATTTCATTCCATTCAGGAAATAGCGGGCATCTTGGTTCGCCATTGAAAACTGAGTGGCATCAATTAAACGGCGTAAGGTGGCTTGGGCAAGGTTAAATTCCACTTCCGATTGCCAGTCCGCCAGATTTGGGTATTCTTCCGCTGGCAGGGTGGTTAAATTAAATTTACTGCGACCGCAACGCACTAAGGCACGATCTTCTTCAAAGCTGACGGTAATATCCGCGTCATCAGGAAAACTACGGCAAATATCAAGAAATTTTTTCGCGGGGATCGTGAAACGTCCGTCCTGATCCACTTGACTAAGTTGGGCTTGGGTGGAGAGTTCCACTTCCAAATCCGTTCCCGTAATGGTTAAAGATTGCCCCTCAATATGGAGTAACACGTTGCTTAGCACGGGAATGTTTGGACGATTGCTCAACACGCCGCAAACTTGTTGTAATGGTTTTAACAGATTTTCTCTTGATACAGTAAATTGCATAGTTTCGTCCTTTAAGCTGACAAAGTTCGGATCAAATTCGACCAATCTTCTTGAATATTGTTATCTTGCTCGCGTAAGGTGGCGATGGTGCGACAAGCGTGTAGCACGGTAGTGTGATCGCGATCGCCAAAGGCTTTACCAATTTCGGGCAGGCTGCGATTGGTCAGCTCTTTTGATAATGCCATCGCAAGCTGGCGAGGGCGAGCCACAGAGCGAGAACGGTTTTTCGATTTCAGATCAGCCACCTTAATGCGATAGTATTCGGCAACCACTTTTTGAATATTTTCTACCGTAACCAATTTATCTTGTAGTGCCAACATATCTTTCAGGGTTTCCCGCACAAAATCAATGGTGATGGCTTTACCCGTAAATTCTGCATTGGCGTGCACACGGTTTAATGCCCCTTCCAATTCTCGCACATTGGTGCGTAATTTTTGCCCGATAAAAAATGCCACTTCTTCAGGCAACAGCATTTGTTTTTCTTCTGCTTTTTTCAATAAGATGGCAACGCGGGTTTCAAGCTCAGGCGGTTCAATAGCGACACTCAGCCCCCAGCCAAAGCGGGATTTTAACCGATCTTCAATTTTTTCGATTTCTTTCGGGTAGCGATCGGAAGTCAAAATAATTTGGCGACTGCTTTCAAATAAGGAATTGAAAATATGGAAAAATTCTTCTTGCGTGCCGTCTTTCCCCGCAAAAAATTGAATGTCATCAATCAGCAACGCATCTAAAGTGCGGTAGAATTTTTTGAAGTTTTCCATTTTATCCGCTTGCAAGGCTTTCACATATTCTTGCATAAAGCGTTCGGCGTGAATATAAATCACCCGTGCGTCAGGTTTGCCTGCCAAAATACCATTGCCCACCGCGTGTAATAAGTGGGTTTTCCCCAAACCAGTTCCGCCATACAGAAAAAGCGGATTGGCACTTTGCTCACCTGGGTTAATTGCGACTTTTTGTGCAACAGCACGAGCAAGCTGGTTTGATTTCCCCTCTACGAAGTTTTCAAAAATATGCTTGGTGTTTAAATTGGAGCGATAGGACTGTTTGGCTTCCGTCTTTGCGGTGCTTTCCGTTTGCATTGGCGAATGTGGTGGCACAACGGCTTTTTTCTCCACAGGCTTAGCGGGCTTCGTGCCTTCTTGCACTCTCACTGAAAAATCAATATTGCCAGATAAACTTTGGCTGAGCTTGGTGATCAGCTCTAAATAATGGGTTTCCACCCAATTTTTGACAAACACATTGGAGGCATATAATACCATTTGGTTTTCACTCGGAATGTCAGCTTGCAATGGGCGTAACCACGTGCTGAAGTCCGTGGGCGAAACTTGATCTTGCAGTTGTGAAAGGCAATCCTGCCAAAGCGATGTGAGCGTCATTTTCATTGTTATTATTTGGCTAAATTTAGTTAAAGGGATTTTATGCCACAAAAAAGTGCGGTCATAATTTTGCCCAATTTTACAATAAACTGGGCGAAAGATCTTTAGAAAAGAATGAAAAAAATTGAAAAAGCGACCTTGAGATTTTTACGGAAAACAGTATAATTCGCCCGCTTTTATGCTTTTTATTAAGAGAATGCTGGTTTTCTCAGCGTTTTTCTTATTCTTGGTTTGACGAACGTTTAATTTGTGATTACAATTGCGTTCCTTATTTTAGTAACCCTTGTTTCAATTCGTTTTTGGCTATCTAAATGTCAAAGGCAATAATTAAACAATGTTGATTTAGGTAGATTATAGTTATGAAACGTACATTCCAACCCTCTGTATTAAAACGCAGTCGTACTCACGGTTTCCGTGCACGTATGGCAACTAAAAACGGCCGTCAAGTTTTAGCTCGTCGTCGTGCTAAAGGTCGTAAAAGTTTATCTGCATAATCCAGCCCTTCGCTGTGATTAAGCTAAACTTTTCTCGGGAGTTACGTCTGCTAACTCCCGCTCAATTCAAATACGTTTTCCAAGATCCGCAACGTGCGAGTTCCCCTGAAATTACTATTCTAGCCCGTCCTAATCAGGAATCTATTCCACGTTTAGGTTTAGCAGTGGCCAAAAAGCATTTAAAACGTGCTCACGATCGCAATCGCATTAAGCGTTTATGCCGTGAACGTTTTCGCCAATTACAGCACGATCTACCGCATTATGATTTTGTCATTGTGGTTAAACAGGGTATCGGGCGGTTAGATAATCAGCACATATTCAATTCATTGGATAAATTATGGCAACGCCACATTCGCTTGGCTCGAAAATCTTAATTAAGTGTATTCGATTTTACCAACTCTTCATCAGCCCGCTCATTGGCCCACGCTGCCGATTTACGCCAACTTGTTCTTGCTACGGTATTGAAGCATTAAAAACGCACGGTGCGTTAAAA